>OZ244038.1:0-3669751 GCA_965215145.1 Rhodothermales bacterium
GCGCCGACCCGGTGGGCGATGAACTCGGAGCCGTTGTCGCTCCGCACAAACGTCGGCGCACCGCGCTGCCCCCCGCCCCAGGGGCAGGGGCGCGATGAGCCGGTCGAGTGTCGCCACGACGTGCTGGCTCGTCAGCGAGCGGCCGACCACGAGCGCGAGGCACTCGCGGGTGTACTCGTCGAGCACGGGGAGCAGCTTGAGCGCGCGCCCGTCCTCGGTCGCGTCGAACACGAAATCGTAGCACCACACGTGGTTCGGCCGCTCCGGGGCGAGCCGGACGGTCGAGTTCTCGCCCGTGCCGACGCGGCGGCGCTTCTGCGTCTTCTGCGGCACCTGGAGCCCGGCCTCGCGCCAGAGCCGGTGGACCCGCTTCCGGTTGACGGCCCAGCCCTCGCCGCGCAGCACGGCCCACGCCCGGCGGTAGCCATAGCGTGGGTGGTCGCGGGCGAGTCGGAGCAGGCGGGCCACGAGCGCGCGGTCCTTCGCCGGGCGCTCCGGCGCGTAGCGGTGGGTCGAGCGAGGGTGCCCGACGACGCGGCAGGCCCGCCGCTCGCTCACACCCAACTCGCGCTGGACGTGGGCGACAGCGGTCCGCCGACGCGCCGGGCTCAGAGCTTTCCCCTGGCGACCTCCTTGAGGATGTCGTTGCCGAGCGAGAGGTCGGCCACGAGCTTCTTCAAGCGGGCGTTCTCCTTCTCGAGGTCACGGAGCCGCTGGGCCTCCGGCTGGCCGACGCCGGCGTACTTCTTGCGCCAGCGGTAGTAGGTCACCTCGGTGACGCCGATCTCTCGGACGGCCTCAGCGACGGTGGAGCCGTCGGCGGTGAGGGTCTCGACGCGGCGGAGCTTGGTGACGATCTCCTCGGGGAAGTGGCGTTTCATGGTGCTGCGGGATGGGGCGCAGCACTATCGTAGCGACTGGATCAGATTACGGGGAGCAGGTCAGTCGGTGAGTGCGCCACCGGGGGTCCCATGGCTTTATTATCCGGCGGACAGGTCATCGGTTGAAGAACGGTCATCGGTTGAAGAACGGTCATCGGTTGAAGAACGGGAGTGCCACAGTACCGGCACGAGGTAGCTGTATGGTTGCTGAGTAAGCCCGAACGCTATGAGTGCTCAGCCCAAGCCCCGCCTTGACCAATATGCGCCCGATGGGTCGCTCGCCGCAGCGATAGGAGCTGGAACGGGGCTCGCGTTTGCGAAGGAGTACTTCCCCCTTGCCGGAGATGTCCTCCGCATTGCGACAGCGTACTTCAGCGTGAACGGATATGAGGGGATCGAGCGGTACGTCCCCAAGGCCACACGTATCCACGTGCTTATTGGAAAAGGCGAGGGGGATCGGCGAGCCGTTCAGACTGTCGTACTAAACGAGGTCGCGAGAGAGCTGATGACGGCCGAAGCGCACGCGCTTACGACGGCAGTCCGTGACATGCTCGACCGACTTGAGTCTGGGCGTCTCCGCGTGGCAGATGCACGCAGCGTCCGGCCGAGCTATCACTGCAAGTTCTACATCGTCTCAGATCGGCTCCTGTGGCACGGGTCGGCGAATCTGTCGGACAACGGCCTTCAGAAACAGGCCGAGCAGGCCACTGCCGTGACCGACCCAGTCGTGATTCAGCGGTGGAGCCGATGGTTTGACGAGGTCGCAGCCGCATCCTATAACCTGACGGAGGATCTAGCTAGGGAACTCGAGAATTGGCTCGGCCTAGCCGACCCATTTGGGGCCTACCTGGCCGCCCTCGCCGCGCTCTTCCCAACGCTCGACGTAGACCGAGAGGTCGAGGCGATGGAGCCGGTCTACTATCAGCGGGCCCTAGCCTCGTGGGGACTGGAGCAGCTTGCTCGCTATCGCGGGGCTCTGTTTGTCGTCTCGACCGGCCTGGGGAAGACGGTGATCGGGGCTGAGATCGCCGGGGCATTGGAAGCACGCGGGGACCTCCGCCGAGTGATCGTCATTGCGCCGCAGGCTGTACATCGGAAGTGGCATAGGCAACTCGATGCCCGCCACACCAGGCCGTTTACCTACGACACCGGCCTCCTCTTCGAGAAGCCGTCAGGGGATCGGCTGAAGCAGGTCGGCGAGTTGGACGGGCTCATCGATCAATCCGACGGCCGCACGCTCATCCTGATCGACGAGGCGCACGTCTACCGTAATCAAGTCCTCCACTCGCGCACGCGGCAGGAGGTGACGCCGGTGCTGCAGCGGATGCAGCGGGCCGCAGCGCGTGGGGCCTCGGTCGTGCTGATGACGGGGAGCGTATATGCGACCGACCTCCAGAACCTCCTCAGCCAGCTTCAGCTCCTTCCGCCGACTGGGCCGCCGGACCCCGCCGGCGAGCTGACACCCTGGGCTGCCGCCTCTCCCGAAGCGTTCACGGCACTCCCCGTCGTCGCCACGCTCGGATACCCACACGTACTCGCTATGGCCGGGCGTCGGGGTGACGCTGATGAGCATGGCCCGTTCCTCCCGTTCGGCGGCACCCGCTCCTACATCCCAACAGCCATCCGCTCCCGGATCATCTCCTATACCCTCCCCGCGGAGGATGAGGCGATAGCAGCCTTCGACGCCGGCGCCTTCGACGTGCACACAAGGACGCCCCATGCGCGCTACGATGATGAGGCAGGGGTCATGGAGGAGGTCACGGACACGCTCTACAACACCGGCCTCACGGCCTGGGCCAGCTCGCCACGCGCGTTCCGCCACGCCGTCTGGCGCAACCTCGCAACGATCCCCGAGGCTGAGACGCTTCCCCTGCCGTTCGACGGACCTTCAGAACGCTCCACCGATCTATTCGGCAATCCTGAGCCGGTGCGGCCTGTCAGCCCGCCGTGGGTAGAAGCGTACAAGGCGCCGTTCCGCAGGAGCTATACCCGACGGCGCGCCGCCCTCGAACCGCTCATTGAAGAGCTTGGGAGGGGCTCTGACGACAAGGCCCGATGGCTGGCCGCCGAGCTACGGGCGCTCCACTCCGACGAGCAGCCGCTCAAGGCGGTGGTGTTCGTCGAGCGACACGAGACGGCGCTTCACCTCACCACCCAGCTCCGACGGCGGACCCGGCGGCTCGGCCTCCGCATCCAAACAGCGTCGGAGAGGCGAGGGCATAAGGCAGGACCCAAGAGTGCCAAGAAGCGGCTCCGGCTCCGCTGGCGGCTCGCCCCGCGCGCCCACGACCGGGAGCCGACGGCTGACGACCTCGACGTCCTCGTCTGCACCGACGCCGACGGGGTGGGCGTGGACCTCCAGGACGCTTCGGTGGTCGTGAACTACGACCTCCCCGCCGGGGCCGACGTGCTCGTTCAGCGGCTCGGCCGGGTCTTCCGCGCGACCCCCGCCCCGCGCACGCCGACCGTCCTCACATTCGTGCCGGAGATCGCGCTCGATCCGCCGGACAGCAGAGCCGCCCAGAGTCTCGCCGCCCGGTACGACCGGCTGGTCCGGCGCGAGGATCAGTCGAAGAAGGTTCTTGGGTCAGGAATCCTCCCACCGAGGGGCGAGCTGGAGGCCGAGATCTCGTTACGCACGGCCGTGGACGTAGCCGCGGCTCTGACACCGACGGAGAACAACGAGATCGGCGGGCCGGCCGGGCACTTCGCTGTGCTTGAGGAGAACCGGGAGGAAGCTGAGCGGCTGGCCAAGCGCCCGCGCCACACCTCGTGCTTCGCCCAGATCAGGAGCCAGCAGCTCGTCGCCGTGTTCCGGGCAGGTGGACGTGTCCGCGCCGTCGTCTTCGACCCGCAGGCTCGGCGGGGGAAGGGCGAGATCGTGAGTGACGCGGTGATGGACGCGCTCGACCTCCTGCGGTGCTCGCCCGGCACGCCCCGTGCGCCGGTCCTGAAAGCCAAGCCATCGGACATCCCCAAGCTCACCGGCCGAGCCATCCGGATGTGGTGCGAGCGCGAGGGCGTAGAGCCGGACCCGGATGCGCGCATCGCCGCCGTCCTCCTCGTCCCCGGCGACCCTGACGCGCCCGCCCGTGCTGTGTGACGCTATTCCTCGCCTGCTCCCTCCGCGATGGCCTCCTCGCACTCCCGCAAGATAGCCTGCGCCTCGTCGAGTCCGTGGTAGCGAAGTCGGGTGAAGATGGCGACGGCCCGCTGCGCGTAGGGCAGCGCCTCCTCCGCCCGTCCCTGCCGAACAAGGGCCTTTGCAAGACGGAAGCATTGGTGTGCGACGGACTCCGTTGACCTGCTCCCCGTAATCTGATCCAGTCGCTACGATAGTGCTGCGCCCCATCCCGCAGCACCATGAAACGCCACTTCCCCGAGGAGATCGTCACCAAGCTCCGCCGCGTCGAGACCCTCACCGCCGACGGCTCCACCGTCGCTGAGGCCGTCCGAGAGATCGGCGTCACCGAGGTGACCTACTACCGCTGGCGCAAGAAGTACGCCGGCGTCGGCCAGCCGGAGGCCCAGCGGCTCCGTGACCTCGAGAAGGAGAACGCCCGCTTGAAGAAGCTCGTGGCCGACCTCTCGCTCGGCAACGACATCCTCAAGGAGGTCGCCAGGGGAAAGCTCTGAGCCCGGCGCGTCGGCGGACCGCTGTCGCCCACGTCCAGCGCGAGTTGGGTGTGAGCGAGCGGCGGGCCTGCCGCGTCGTCGGGCACCCTCGCTCGACCCACCGCTACGCGCCGGAGCGCCCGGCGAAGGACCGCGCGCTCGTGGCCCGCCTGCTCCGACTCGCCCGCGACCACCCACGCTATGGCTACCGCCGGGCGTGGGCCGTGCTGCGCGGCGAGGGCTGGGCCGTCAACCGGAAGCGGGTCCACCGGCTCTGGCGCGAGGCCGGGCTCCAGGTGCCGCAGAAGACGCAGAAGCGCCGCCGCGTCGGCACGGGCGAGAACTCGACCGTCCGGCTCGCCCCGGAGCGGCCGAACCACGTGTGGTGCTACGATTTCGTGTTCGACGCGACCGAGGACGGGCGCGCGCTCAAGCTGCTCCCCGTGCTCGACGAGTACACCCGCGAGTGCCTCGCGCTCGTGGTCGGCCGCTCGCTGACGAGCCAGCACGTCGTGGCGACACTCGACCGGCTCATCGCGCCCCTGCCCCTGGGGCGGGGGCAGCGCGGTGCGCCGACGTTTGTGCGGAGCGACAACGGCTCCGAGTTCATCGCCCACCGGGTCGGCGCGTACCTGCTCGCCGCCGAGTCGGACACGAAGCACATCGACCCCGGCGCGCCGTGGCAGAACGGCTACAGCGAGTCGTTCAACGGGAAGCTCCGCGACGAGCTCTTGAGCCAGGAGCTCTTCGCGACGTTGTCCGAGGCCCGCGTGCTCGCCGAGCGCTGGCGGCGCCACTACAACGAGTCGCGCCCTCACAGCGCGCTCGGCTACCTTCCACCGGCCGCGTTCGCGGCCACCCTCAACCCCGAACCGGCGATGGCACTGTCATAGCCGCTGGTACGAAGAACGGGGGCCGGCCACGACGAGTAGGTCGCCTCCGCGACGGACTACCCGGCCGGAACTTGATCCGGTTGACCAACAACGGACGAGGGGGCCGCCGCCACGGTCGCCCGTACCGGAGGGGCCGCCCCGTTTCCCGCGGGGCGGCCCCTCGACTTTCCTGCTCGGCTATCTCAGAGCGATCAGCGCGTGACGGTGATCCGCTGGCTCTGAACCTCGCCCCCTGCCGCGAGTCGGACGACGTAGACGCCGCTCGCCAGGCCAGCCGTCTGCACCGTCGCGGTGTGCGGCCCGGCCGGCCGAGGTCCTTCCAAGGCCAGGGTCACCTCGCGCCCGAGCACGTCGTACAGCGCCAGCCGCACCGGCCCCGCCTCGGCCAACTCAAAGGCCACCGTCGCCTCGCCCGCCGCGGGGTTGGGGTGGACGGAGCGGATCGCGAGGGCGGCCGACGCGGTTGCCCCCTCCGTCGCCACCGTCCGACGCTCGACGAGCCACACCTTGCCCGTGTTCGTCTGGAACAGGTCGATCCCCGGCTCCAGCACGCCGAGGTCCACGATGGCGAGGCGGTCGCCGAGGAAGACGGCGGAGACCGGCTTGTTCAGCTTCTCCGGCACGAACAGCTCGTCGGCCGTGTCGCCGTCGTTGACGACGAACGCGGCCTCCTCCCCCGTGTCGGGGCCGATCCGGGAGACCGAGTAGCCGGTGAACTCGAACGCCCCCGTCTGCGGCGAGAACGAACCCGACTTCGTCACGAACAGGTCGCTCTCGAATCCGAACACCTCGCTCATCGAGGGCTCGAACCCCGTCACCGACACGTACAGGCCGACCGACGCGACGGCCGGCTCGACGGTGAGCCCGTCCCGGAAGTCCTCGTCGAAGATGGGCTGCGGACAGTCCTCGGCCATCAGCACGGGGGAGTCGCAGAACAGCTCGTTCCCGACGTCGAGAGGCTGCCGGGTCTCGGGATCGTGGAGGAAATCCGGCCAGCCGAAGAACTCGACGTCTCCGCCGGTGGTGATGACGAACAGGTCGTCCTCGTCCTGCGCGATGGGGCGGTTGCCGCGGATGACGTAGGTGTCCGGGTCGAGCGGGTCGTTGGGGTCCCCGGCCTGGCCGCGGATGTCGGAGCCGTTGTTCGAGATGAATAGCCGGGCCGGGTCGTCCGGGTCGAACGAGAGGCCGAAGGGGTTGCGCAGCCCCCACGCCTCCAGGCGCAGCGTCGAGGTGGGATCGGCATCGTCGGGGTCGAACGAGTAGACGGCGCCCGAGCCGGCGATGATGCCGTCCTGCGGCGTGGCCGGCGTGGCGGCGGGGATGACGACCCCCGGCGCGATGTCGCCCGAGTCGAACGGGCGGTACGGCGCCGTGACGGCGTTGCTGTCGGGGTCGAGGGAGGTCGGGACGCGCGCGGTGAACGAGCTGCCGTTGAGGGTGATGTCGACGGGGGCCATCTCGCGGAAGCCTGGCGCCTCCACGACCCAGCGCGGCACGTTGTCCGGCCCGACCACGGCCGAGTTCGTCGCCGTGCCCTGCCCGAAGTAGGCCCGCCCGTCGGCCCCGAAGACGACCGTGTTGTTCTGGTGGTCCCCGACGGAGGGGAGGTTCGTGATGACGGTCTCGAAGGTGGCCGCGGGGTCGTCCGGGTCGAACCGCGAGATCGCCCCGACCGCCCAGCCGTTGGCGCCGGTCTGCCGGTGGGCGAGCCACAGCATCCCGTCGCGGTAGGTGACGTCCGTGAACGGCGGGAGGGCGATGCCCAGCGGGAGCATCGCCGGGGTCAGGATGACCGTGGCCGCGCCGGGGCCGCTGTCTGGGAGGGTCAGCTCCTGCACCGTGGGCGGGGAGCCGGGGAAGAAGCCCGACTCGCTGATCCAGATGCGGCCGTTGCCCGAGGCGAGGTTGCTGGGGAACGTGAGCCCGTCGACGCCGAGGCGGAGGTCGTAGCCCTCGGCGATGAGGACGCCGGGCACGTCGTCGTCAGGGACGAGGTCCTGCGCTGCGACAGGGAGCGCGCAGAGCAGCAAGAGGGGGAGTATGCGCGTAGCGTAGGTCATAAGAGGGAGGGGGTTGGGATGGGGCTGCCGGTGACGCGCGCCGGCAGATGAGGGCCAACGGTACACATCGGGTGCACCTCGTCCCTCACGCCAGCATCACGGGGGTCTCACGGCTTGATCACACTGGGACGCTCGCCCCGCGGCTCACCGTCCCCGACCTCCGGGCCGACGATCACACCCGCCTCGGCGAGGCAGGCCCCGTCCGGCTGGCCCCGTCCGACTCCCTCGACCGCCTCCGCCTCGCCGCGGCCCGGTGGGGCAGGGCAGCGGCTCAGCGCACGACCGCGAACCGGCGCGACACGACCGTCTCGCCCGAGCGGACGCGGAGGACGTAGAGCCCCGGTGTCAGCCCGGCCGCCGGGACCGTGAGGCGGCCCCCGCTGAGCGGCCCGTCGTGGAGCGTCGCCACGGGACGGCCCAGCACGTCGTAGACCGTCGCGGAAACCGGCTGCCCCGCCGCGGCGGAGACGGAGGCCGCCGCGGTGCCGCGGGCGGGGTTCGGGAAGACCGGACCGAGGGCGAGGCCGGCCGCGGCGGCCGGCGCGCCGACGGAGGTGCCCCCCGCCCGCTCGAAGACGTACGCGGCGCCGCAGTCGAAGCCCGCGGCGCAGTCGACGAGGTAGGCACCGACGAGGGCGTAGCTCCCCGAGAGGTCCACCGCGACGCCGAAGTTGTCGAACGAGGCGGCGTCGCTGGCGACGAGCCGGTCGGCCTGTGCCCAGCCCGTGCTGTCCGTCCCGAAGACGTATGCGGCGCCGCAGTTGAGCCCCCCCCCCGCGCAGTCCTCGCCCTCGGCCCCGACGAGGACGCCGTCGCCGTCGAGCGCGACGGCGGCGCCGAAGAGCTGCTCGTTCTCCCGCTCGTCGGGCGTGAGCTTCGTGGTCTCGGTCCAGACACCGTCCTCCAGCTCGAAGACGTACGCGGCGCCGCAGGCGGGTCCCGCCGTGCAGTCGTCCCCCCGCGCGCCGACGAGGGCATGGTCGCCGTCGAGGTCCGCAGCGAAGCCGAAGAGGTCGAACGGCGCGCCGTCGCTGGCGGTGATCCGGGCCGTCTCCTCCCAGGTGCCGTCGTAGTCGAAGACGTAGGCGGAGCCGCAGGTGCCGTCGCCGCCGTCGCAGCGGTCGCGCTGGGCGCCGACCAGGAGGCGGTCGCCGTCGAGCGCGATGGAGAACCCGAACCAGTCGGTCGTGCCGCCATCGCTAGCGGTGAGCCTAGCGCTCTCGGCCCACGCGCCCTCCCCGTCCGGCTCGAAGACGTACGCGGCGCCGCAGCCGGCGTTGTCGCCCGGCTCGCAGTCGTCGCGGAAGGCCCCGACGACGACGCGGTCGCCGTCCACGGCGACGTCGTTGCCGAAGCGGATGCCGGAGCGGGGGTTGCTGGAGACGAGCTTGGCCGTCTCGGTCCAGGCGTTGCCGTCGTAGTCGAAGACGTAGGCCGCGCCGCAGTCCGCCCCGCCGTCGCAGGTCGCGCCGTCGGCCGTGACGACGGCGCGGTCGCCGTCGAGGGCCACCGCGAAGCCGAAGTACCAGAACGCGGCGCCGTCACTCGGGAGGAGCCTAGCCGTCTCGGTCCAGACGTCGCCGTCGCGCTCGAAGACGTAGGCCGCGCCGCAGTTCGAATCGCCCGAGTCGCACGCCGCGCGGTTGGCCCCGACGACGGCGCGGTCGCCGTCGAGCGCGACGGAGAGCCCGAATTCGGCGGGGGCGCCAGCGTCCTCGGCGGCGAGGATGGCCTCCTCCTCGAACGCCATCTGGGCCGCGCTTTCGGGGAGAGCTAACAGACACAGCAGGAGGGCGACGAGCGCGTTGGGTAGAGGGCGACGAACAGGCATGGTGGTGTAGGAGTGTTTTTGAAGGTACGAGCCCGGCCCAGCGCAGGGGCAGTGAGACACCGCCTCCTATCTTACAAGCTAACTCTCGTCTTACAAGCTAACCTCTCGCCCTTCCCCTCCGCTATGCCTGCCGCCACGCGCCCGCTCACCCTGCTCCTCGGCCTCATCATCGCCTCGGCCGCCGGGGCGCAGCCGGAGGGGTGCGCGGTCGAAGAGGCTAGCGTCGCAGAACTCCAGGCGGCGATGGCCGACGGGCGCTGCACGGCGCGCGCCATCACCGCCGCCTACCTCGCCCGGATCGAGGCGCTCGACCGTAGCGGCCCGACGCTCCGCTCGGTCCTCACCGTCAACCCCGACGCCCTCGAGATCGCCGCCGCGCTCGACGCCGAGCGGGCGGCGGGGGCGGTGCGCGGGCCGCTGCACGGCATCCCGATCCTGCTCAAAGACAACGTCGGCACCGCCGACCGGATGCCGACGACGGCGGGGGCCCTCGCGCTCGACGGCGTCATCGCCCCGGCCGATGCTCACGTGGTCGCTCGGCTTCGGGAGGCGGGCGCCATCATCCTCGGGAAGACGAACCTCAGCGAGTGGGCCAACTTCCGCTCGACCGAGTCGTCCTCGGGGTGGAGCGGGCTCGGGGGGCAGACGAAGAACCCCTACGTCCTCGACCGCTCGCCGTGCGGGTCGTCCTCGGGGACCGGCGCCGCCGTCGCCGCCAGCCTCGCGGCGGTCGGCATCGGGACGGAGACCGACGGCTCGGTCGTGTGCCCGTCGTCCGCGAACGGCCTCGTCGGGGTGAAGCCCACCGTCGGGCTCGTCAGCCGCGCCGGCATCGTCCCGCTCTCGCACAGCCAGGACACCGCCGGCCCGATGGCGCGCTCGGTCCGGGACGCCGCCCTCCTCCTCTCCGCGATGGCCGGCCCCGACCCCGCCGACACGACCACGGCCGCCGCCGAGGTGGGCGCCTCCTTCGGGTTCGACTACACCCAGGACCTCGATGCCGATGGGTTGCGGGGCGCGCGGATCGGGGTCCTCCGCGAGAGCCACTTCGGCCGCAGCCCCGACGCCGACCGGATCGCGGGCGCGGCCGTCGAGGCGATGCGCGAGGCCGGCGCCGTGATCGTGGACTCGCTCGGCCTCCCCGGCGGCTACGGCGGCGACGAGTTCACCGTCCTCCTCTACGACTTCAAGCACGGCCTCGACGCCTACCTCGCCGCGCACCCGACGGCGCCCGTCCGCTCCCTCGCCGACGTGATCGCCTTCAACGAGGCGAACGCCGAGGCCACCATGCCCTACTTCGGACAGGAGATCCTGGAGATGGCTCAGGCCAAAGGCGCCCTCACCGACTCGGCCTATGTGGCCGCGCGCGAGCGGAGCCGCCGCCTCGCCCGCGCCCAGATCGACAGCCTCCTCGCGGCCCACGACCTCGACGCCCTCGTCGCCCCGACCGGCAGCCCGGCCTGGCCCATCGACCTCGTCAACGGGGACCACTTCGTGACCGGCAGCTCGCAGGCCGCCGCCGTCTCTGGCTACCCCAACGTGACGGTCCCGGCGGGTCTCGCGCATGGGTTGCCCGTCGGGGTCTCGTTTATCGGGACGGCCTGGAGCGAGTCGGTCCTGCTGAGGCTTGCCCACGCCTTCGAGCAGGCGACGCAGGCCCGCGAACCTCCGCGCTACCTCCCGACGCTGCCGGAGGGGCGGGCCGCCGGCCGGTGAGTGTACCTTCGGCGTAGCCGGGGCCCCCAGCCTGTAGACGCCGTGAAGCTGCTCGCCCTCCTTCCCCTCCCCCTCGCGGCCCAGCCGCTCCCCGCCTTCCCCGGCGCCGAAGGGTTCGGTGCGGACACACCCGGCGGGCGCGGCGGGCGCATCCTTCAGGTGACGACGCTGGCCGACAGCGGGCCGGGGTCGTTCCGCGAAGCTCTCCTCACCCCCGAGCCCCGCATCATCGTGTTTCGGGTGGGCGGCACCATCGAGCTTGAGAGCCGCATCCTCCTGACGCAAGCCCACTCCTTCGTGACCGTCGCTGGGCAGACGGCTCCCGGAGATGGTATTCAAATCAAAGGCTGGGATCTCTTTCTGCACGAGGGGTTTCACGACGGCGTCTTTCGCCATCTGCGGATCCGCCCTGGTGCTACGGGGCCCAACGAGTGGAGCAAGCACACGATCTACCTCTAAGGAGCTACCTCTAAGGAGAGACCCCGTCCGAAACGGTCCGCAACGTCATCATCGACCATTGCTCGTTGTACTGGGGGCCCGATGAGGGAGGAGGGGGCTGGGAGTACGTCGAGGATGTGACCATCCAGTGGTCCACCTTCGAGGGGCTAGAGCATGACTATGGGCCAGGCTTCCCGTACGAGGCCAGCAAGTCAGCCCTCATCGGGACCGAAATGGGGAACGGTGCGGCCAGCGCACGCTTCTCCTTCCACCACAACTACCTGGCGAACACCGAGCAGCGCAATCCGCGCCTCTCTGCCGATGGACCGTACGAGGTGGTCAACAACCTCGTCTACAACTGGCGCTTTTTCGGCACCCAGCTCGCCAACCGGGGCAGCGGCATCCGGGTCAACCTCATCGGCAACGTCTACGAGCCGGGTCCCGCTGAGTGCTGTGATGGCACCCGCTACGCCGTCGGCATCGAGGGCGACCTGATGCAGCCCGACGGGCTCATCTACGTCCGCGACAACCTCGGTCCCTACCGCTCCACGGGGACGGAACCGGAATGGGCCATCATGGGCTCGGGCTACGATCCGAGCGGCTACTGGACGCTTCCGGCTCCAGCGTCGCTCCAGCGTACCGCCCCCTGGCCGGAAGCGCCGATTCCCCTCACCATACATCCGGCCTCGGAGGTCCCTGGGCGCGTGCTGGCCGGCGCGGGCGCGCAGCCCCGCGACGTGCTCGACCAGCGCCTCGTGGATGACTACCTCAGCGGCACGGGCACCATCAAGACGAGCGGGGAGCAGCAACCCTCCTGGTGGCCGACGCTCACCGGCGACACGCCCTATCCCGACGCCGACGCTGACGGCATGGACGACACCTGGGAGACCCGCTACGGCTTCGACCCCGCCGACCCCGCCGACGGCCCCCTCGACGCCGACGCCGACGGCTACACCAACGTCGAGGAGTTTCTGAACGGCACCCGTCCGACGAGCGGCCTCCCCACGGGTGTGGGCAACCCCCAGCCCATTACGTCGCCGCCGGTTCCCGTCCTGGCGCCGCCGTTCCCGAACCCGACCGGCGGACGCGTCCTCGTCCGGTACTACCTCCCGGCGCCCACGCGGGCGCGACTTCTCCTCCTCGACGCCCTGGGTCGCCCCGCCGCCCGGCTCGCCAACGGGACGCGCGCCGCGGGATGGCATACCGCGGAGGTGGACCTCGCGGGTCTGCCCGCCGGCAGCTACGCCGTCGTCCTCCGCGCCGGTGGTCGCGTCCTCGCGGAGCGGCTGAGCGTGACCCGCTGACGGCGGCGGCTACAGCACGTCCAGCAGCTCGACCTCGAAGGTGAGCGTCGCGTTGGGTGGGACGATGACCTCGCCGGTCTCCGGGTCCACGGCGCCCGCCGCGCCGTAGCCCTCCTCGGGGGGGACCGTGAACGTCTTCGTCTCGCCCACCCGCATCCCAACCGCGTTGTCGCGGAAGCCGGGGATGGCGCCGCGCAGCGGAAACCGGGCGCGGTCACTCTCGTCGAACACCGTCCCGTCTTGCAGCCGGCCCTCGTAGGCGACGATCACGGTGCTGTTCGGCCCGGCCACGTCGTCGTCCGAGTCGCAGGCGGCGAGCGGGAGGACGAGGGCGGCGAGCAGGAAGAGGCGGGGCAAGCGCATAGCGGCGGGGAAGAGGCGGGCGGCGCCGAAGCTACGCATCAGTGCGGACGGCGCGGATCCAGTCGACCTCCAGCTCGAACGGGCCGTCTTGCCCGTCGAGGATGTAGAGCCCGATGGCGCGGACGGCCGACGGGTCCAGCGGGTCCGCCGAGACGCGCCGTCCGAACACGCTGGCGCGCAGCGCCGAGAACGGCACGCGCACCGTCCGCCACGCCGCCGCCGTCTCGAACGGCGCCCGGCGCGACACCGAGCGCCACCCGCGCCGGGTCCCGTCGTCCACCTCCACCTCGAACGTCCGCCCGCCGCCGCGGACGCGAAGCTCCAGCGCGTCGTATTTCTCCAGCGAAGGCGCCGGCGCTCGCGCCGAGGTGAACCCGCCGCCCTCCGTCACGAGCGTTCCCGTAAACCGGAGCGTCCCGCCCTCGATGGCGACGTACCCCTGCGAGCGTCCTCCCATCACCCCGTCGTTCACGACCGCCCACTGCGCCGAGTCCCCATCGAAGTCGTACAGTGTCAGCGAGTCGGCAGGAGGGACCATCGTGGGGGTCGGGACGGCGGTAGGGCCGGTGGCGCTCACGGGGGCGAGCCCGACGAGCAGGAAGAGGAAAGGGAGCATGGGCTAGAGGTTTCAGGCGGCGGCGCGCTCCTAGTCGGCGTACTGGGGCTCGTAGAGGCGGGAGGATCAGAGGTGGAGCCGGAGCGTGCCCCGCTCCAACTCAATCAGCCGGTGCTCCTCGAAGCCCGCCTCGATCTGAGGCAGGGCTCGCACGAACAGCCGCTCCAACTCGTCGTTGCCGATGTCCCGTCGAGATGAGCAGGAGCTTGTGGGGGACGCCCCTCAAGAGGAGCGAGTCCACGAAGTCAGCGTCCTTCGACACGACGATCCGTTCTTCCGCCACAGACAAACGGTTGATCTCTCCGTCGACGGTTCGGTTGCCGCCGGTGAGGTCGAGGGTGTGGACGGCGTCGTGCCCTGCCTCGCGCAACCGATAGATCAGCCGGCGCGGAAGCTGCGCGTCGACCAGGAACCTCATGGGCGGAGGGCCTCGACGCGCTTGACCCGGCTCAGCCGCGCGGCGTAGTCCAGCACGGCCAGGATGTCCTCCCGCTCCAGGTCCTCGTAGTCCGCTAGAGGCTATTGCAAATGTGGGGTAGCGTAGTAGCTTCGGCACATGAACACCATCCGCCTCTCCGAGGCGCAGTGGGACGCCATCCGGCCCCACTTGCCGCCTCCGAGGAGGATGGGCCGACCGCGTGCCGACGACCGCGCCGTGTTAGAGGCCATCCTCTTCGTCATGCGCTCCGGCTGCCGCTGGGGCGACCTCCCTGCCGCATACGGCATCAACCCCTCGACGGCGTGGCGCAGGCTCAAGCGCTGGGAGGAGCAGGGCGTGTGGGAGCGGCTCTGGCGCACCTTCCTCGCCTCGCTCGACGCCGAGGGCAAGCTCCGCTGGGCCGAAGCCTTCCTCGACGGGAGCTTCGTCCCGGCAAAGAGGGGGGCGCCTGCGTCGGGCTGACCCGGAAGGGAAAGGGCACGAAGCTCATGCTCGTCACCGACGGCGAGGGGCTGCCGATCGGCCTGCTCGTCGAGAGCGCGCAGAAGAGCGAGGTCCGTTTGGCTCAGGCCGCGCTGGCGACCGTACGCGTCGCTCGCCACCGTGGCCGCGCCCGCACCCGACCGGAGCGGCTGACCTGTGACCGCGGCTACCTCAGCCGCGCCTTCCGGCGCTACCTCGCCGGGCGGGGCATCCGGCACGCGATCCCGCTGAAGCGGCGTCCGAAGACGTGGAAGCCGCGGCGGGGCCGCCCGCCGGGATGCGACCCGTCGGCGTACCGGCAGCGGTGGAAGGTGGAGCGCACGTTCGCGTGGCTCTTCAACTACCGGCGGGTGGTAGTGCGTTGGGAGCGACACGTGGGCGTCTACCGAGGGTTCGTGTTGTTCGCGATGGGCCTTCTCTGTCTCAACCGACTTCTGCAATAGCTTCTAGAGGAGGCAGAGCTGGGGGACGCATCGGCCGCCGCCGCCCGGCTCGCGGTGCTGAGGAGTTCAAGCAGCGTCTCCACGGGGTAGCGGAGGCCACGGACACACGGCTTCCCGTGACAGATGGCCGGATCGATGGTGATGCGGTCGAGGAGCATGGTTCAAAGTACGGGTGAGGCGGCGGCGCGCTCTTGGTCGGCGTACTGGAGCTCGTAGAGCCGGCGGTACAGGCCGTCGGCGGCTAGCAGCTCCTGGTGCGTGCCGCGCTCGCGGATCTGCCCCTTGTGCATCACGAGGATCTGCGCGGCGTGCTGGATCGTCGAGAGCCGGTGCGCGACGACGAGCCCGCTGCGGCCCTCCATCAGCGTCCCCAGCGCCCGCTGCACCAGCTCCTCCGTCTCCGTGTCCACGCTGCTCGTGGCCTCGTCGAGCACGATGATCCCGGGGTCGTAGACGAGCGCGCGGATAAACGAGACGAGTTGGCGCTGCCCGTGCGAGAGCGTCACCCCGCGCTCGCCGATCTCGTAGCTGAGCCCGCCCGGCAGCCGCTCGATGAACCGGTCCGCGCCCACCAGCGCAACGGCCCGCTCCACGTCGGCCAGCTCCTTTGTCGGGTCGCCGAGGGTGATGTTGGCGGCGAGGGTGCCGGAGAAGAGGAACACGTCCTGGAGGACGAGGCCGATGTGACGGCGGAGGTCTTGCAGGTCGTACTCGCGGATCGGCACGCCGTCGATCAGGATGTCCCCGCGCTGGACCTCGTAGAACCGCAGCAGGAGGTTGATGATCGTCGTCTTCCCCGAGCCCGTCGCCCCGACGAGGGCGACCGTCTCGCCGGGCCTCACCGTGAACGACACGTCGCGCAGCACCCAGTTCGGCTCGTCGGAGTCGGGGAGGGTGCCGTAGGCGAACCACACGTTGCGGAACTCGATCTCCCCGGCGCAATCCTCCAGCGGGCGCGGGTCGGCCGGCTCCGGCAGCGCCTCGTCGTGGTCGAGCACGTCGAAGACCCGTTCGCTGGCGGCCATCGCGCTCTGGAGCATGTTGTACTGGTCGGAGAGGTTGCGGATGGGCTCGAAGAACCGGCGGACGTACTGGATGAACGCGATCAGCACGCCGACCGTCAGCGTCTCGCGCATGGCCTCGATGCCGCCGTACCACAGCACGAGCCCGAGCGCCACCGAGGCGATGATCTCGACCGTCGGCCAGAACAGCGCGAAGTAGAGGATGGCGCGGACCTGCGCGCGGCGGTGCTCGTCGTTGATCCCTTCGAAGCGCCGCAGCTCCTCGCGCTCGCGGTTGAAGATCTGGACGACCTGCATCCCCGTGACGTGCTCCTGGAGGAAGGCGTTCAGCCGGGAGACCTGCTTGCGGGTGTCGCGGAAGGCGTCGCGGACCTTCTCGCGGAACTTCAGCGTCGCCCAGAACATCACCGGCATCGTCGCCAGCGCGACGAGCGCGAGCTCGACGTCGAGCGACAGCATGAAGTAGGCGATGAAGACGAGCCGGAAGAGGTCCCCCAGCATCGTTACGATGCCGGCCGAGAGCAGGTCGGCCATGGCCTCGATGTCGCTCGTGGCCCGCGTGATGAGCCGCCCGATGGGGGTCCGGTCGAAGTAGCCGAGGGGCTGCCGCTGGAGGTGGCGGAAGACGCGGGTGCGGAGGTCGTAGAGCGCGTGCTGCCCGACCCACGAGGTGAGGTACCCGCTCGCGAACGCGAACACGCCCTGCCCGAGCAGCACGAGCGCCAGGAGCCCGATGATCCGTACGAGCCCCGCGCGGTCCCCCTCGACGATGTACTCGTCGATGGCGACCTGGACGAGCTTGGGCTGGAGCGGCCCGAGGAACGCCGCCCCGATGACGAGCACGAACGAGAGCGCGACCCAGCCCTTGTAGGGGAGGAGGAACGTGAGAATGCGCCGCAGCAGCCGCCCGTCGTAGACGGTGGCCGCCTTCGCCTGCTGCTTGCTCTGTCCGTTGGTGCTCGTCTCGCTCGCCACGCGGTCGCGTAGTCCGTGGTGCGTAGGGGTGCTCCCGGTGAGCAGCACGACGCGGCCTCACCCGAGTCGCAAGCGCTCCTCGGTTCAATCCTCCTCGCCGCGCCGTGTTCTCCGCCTACCAGAGAGAAAATCGGAGTCTCCTACGGGAGCCAGTCGAAGTGCATACCAGTGACAGCGGCCAACGATTGCGCAGAAACGAAGAACCTGAAACCATCAATGTAGTGTCCGACGTTCTGCAGGTGGATCCCAATCACATCCCCCACCCCCAACACCCATCATGGCAACCTCCAACTTCAAGATCGAAACCGTCACCGCCAACGAAGGCAAGGCGCGGCTTTCTCGCCTTCGTAGTGGGCGCGGCGGGCGCACGAGCAAGTATCAGCCGATTCTGGACGCCGTCGAGAAGGCGCCGAAGGGCAAGATCGTTACGGCCTCCGGCGTGCCGAAGAACGGGGTGCAGGCGCTGCGCTCGTTCGTCCTCCGCAACCTCGATCCCGACGAGTACAAGGTGAAGTCGGCGAAGCAGAAGGACAGCGACGACTACACCGTCGCCGTCGGCCGGATCAGTGACTTCGAGTAAACACACCCGTAGGGGCGTGATTAATCACGCCCCTACGCCGCCGGCTCCACGGGGTACGTCCGTAGCTCCTCTGCCGCATCCGCGTTTTCAAAGACGGACCTCGCCTCCTCAACGAGCGGAGCGAGGTCGTCGTAGCGCGCAGAGAAGTGGGTCAGCAGGAGCCGCCGCGCTCCGGCGTCACGAGCCACCTCCGCCGCCTGTCGCGCCGTCGAGTGCCCCGTCTCGGCGGCGCGGCCGGCGTGCTCCTCCGCGAATGTGGCGTCGTGGACGAGGAGGTCCGCGCCGTCGGCCAGCGCGCGGGCGCCGTCGCACGGGGCCGTGTCGAGGCAGTAGGCGACGGCGACACCCGGCCGCTCGGGGCCGACGACCTCCTCGGGCCGCACGATGCGCCCTGCCGCCGTCGTCACCGCCTCCCCCCGGACGAGCGCGCCGATCTGCCGAGGCTCGACGCCGAGCGCCTCGGCCCGCGCGGCATCGACCCGCCCCGGCCGCACCTTCTCCTCATACCGGAAGCCCATCACGAAGACGCGGTGCTTCAACGGCCGCGCCTCGACCGTACAGCCGCCGTCCTCGAACACCACCTCCCGCTCCAGCCCTTCCCCGACCTCGACGTAATCCACCTCGAACGGGAGCGCGCCGTCGCGGAGCCCCGGCAGCGCCTGCATCGCCGTCCGCAGCCCCTCCGGGCCGACGACGGTGAGCGGCGCCGTGCGGTCTTGGAGCGCCATCGTCGAGAGCAGCCCCGGCAGGCCGTAGAGGTGGTCGCCGTGGAGGTGGGTGATGAAGACGGACGCGATGCGGGATCGCCTGAGGCCGGCGTGCATCAGTCGGTACTGCGTGCCCTCGCCGCAGTCGAACAGGAAGACGCGGCCCCCGCGCCGCAGCGCGCACGCCGCGAGGTGGCGGCCGTGTGCAGGGACCGCGCCGGACGTGCCGAGGGGGATGACGTCGGTGGGCACAGGCAAAGCGAGAAGCGGTAGGGGCGTGATTAGTCACGCCCCCAGCGTCGGGTCAGACCGTGTCGGCGAGCTCCTCCTCGAGGAGCTGCTTCCGGTGGAGGTCGGCGTAGAGGCCGCCGGCCGCGACGAGTTCGGCGTGCGTGCCCCGCTCGGCGACGGCGCCGTCGTCGAGGACGATGATCTGGTCGGCGTCCTGGACGGCCGAGATCCGGTGGCTCACGACGACGATGGTGCGGCGGCCGTAGTGGCGGCGGAGGTGGCCGAGGATGGTGTCCTCGGTCTTCGTGTCGACCGCCGAGAGGGCGTCGTCGAGGATGAGGATGGCGGGGTCGCGGACGAGGGCGCGGGCGATGGCCGTCCGCTGCTTCTGTCCGCCAGAGAGCGTGATCCCCCGCTCGCCGACGCGGGTCTCGAACCCCTCGGGGAAATCCTCGACGTTCGCGAGCAGGTCGGCCTCGACGGCGGCCTGGCGGATGTCGGCGTCGCCGGCCTCGGGCGTCCCGAAGGCGACGTTGTTGCCGATGGTGTCGGAGAACAGGAACACCTCCTGCGGCACCACGCCGATGTTGCTCCGGAGGGTCTCGAGCGGGACCGTCTGCACGTCGCGGCCGTCCACGCGGACCATGCCCGCCGTCGGCTCGATCAGCCGGGGGATGAGCTCGACCAGCGTCGTCTTCCCCGCGCCCGTCCGCCCGACGACGCCGAGCGTGGTGCCGGCCGGGACCTCGAACGAGACGTCACGCAGCACGTCCGGCCCGTCGGGGGTGTAGCGGTAGCGGACGCCCTCCAGCGCGACGTGCCCCTCGACCTCCCGGACGCTCGCGTCCGTCCGCTCCGTGTCCAGCACGGCGGGCTCGGCGTCGAGGATCTCGAAGAGGCGGGTGGCCGAGGCGCTGGCCTGCTGGATCATCGAGATCACGTACCCGAACGACGCCACCGGCCACGTCATCAGGGCGACGTAGATGATGTACTCGGCGATGTTGCCGAGCGAGATCCGCCCCTCCATCACCAGCCCGCCCCCGACCCACACGACGAGCAGCGTGGACGCCCCGATGAGCACCACCATCACCGGGCGGAAGACGGCCTCGACGAGGGCGAGGTCGAGCGCCCGGCGGCGGTACCCCGCGCTCTCCTCCGCGAACCGCTCGCCCTCGGAGCCCTCGCGGGTGTACGCCTTCACGACGCGGATCCCGGCCAGCGCCTCCTGCACCCGGCTCGTCAGCTCCGAGTACTGCCGCTGCATGGCGTCGGTGCGGGCGTGGACGAGGCGGGAGACGAAGAAGACCGCGACGGCCAGCAGCGGCATCGGGAGGAGCGCCCAGCCCGTCAGCGTCGGCGAGATGACGAGCATCACCGCGAGCACGGTCACGACGATGGTGACGGCGCGGACGGCGTACATGATGGCCGGGCCGACGTAGCGGCGGACCTTCTCGATGTCGCTCGTCGCGCGCGTCATCAGGTCGCCCGTGGGGTGGGTGTGGTAGAACCCCTGGCTCAGCCGCTGGAGGTGGTCGTAGAGCCGGTTCCGGAGGTCGAACTCGATGTGCCGGCTCGCCACCACGACGGTCCGCCGCATCAGGAACGAGAACCCCCCGCTGAGCGCGCTCAGCACGACGACGGCGACGCCCGCGAAGACGAGCGCTCGGGTAAAGGTGCCGAAGAGGACGTCGGCGGCGGGGGTGCCGGCGTAGAGCTGATAGAGGGCTACCATCCGCGGCACGGCGTCCACGGCGTAGCGGACGACGATGGGGACGACGATGGAGAACGCCGCTGAGGCGAGCGCGGCGAGCAGGCCGGGCAGCATGAGCCCCTTGTACCGCCAGAGGTACGGGTTGAGGCGGCGGAGCGGACGGGCGGCGGGCTCGGGCATAGCGCAGCCCGAAACGCCTCGTTCTCCGTTCTGATCCGGCGCTCAGCGGCGCGCGCCGCCGGTCGCCGACGGCGGCTACAGGACGGTCGGTGTCGGCACACATGACAGGCGCACCACACATGCACATAATCTTCCTCCCCAAAAACACCTGAGGGGTGTCGACGGGCGCCGGGTCGGGGTTACCACTGCACGCGCTAGAGGATGAAGAAAGATGAGCATAAGATGGGCATAACCCGGCCTTGCGGGAGACGGGGGCGTCGTCGTAAATGAAAGCGGTTCCATCCCACCTCTCGTTTCCCTGCTGCGGGCTGCGAGGAATCCCTTCCCCCCTTCACCTCCACCCCCTCACCATGACCATCTCCGGCTCCCTCTCCACGCTCCGACGGCTGAGCGCGCTCGCGCTCGCCGCAGGACTGCTCGCGCTGAGCGCCCCCGCGCAGGCCGCGACCATCGTCGTGAACACGACCAACGACGAGCTCAACAACGACGGCGACTGCTCGCTCCGCGAGGCCGTCCGGGCCGCCAACACCAACGCCCCCGTGGACGGCTGCCGGGCCGGCTCCGGCCTCGACACCATCGTCGGCGCCCGCATGGGCAGCGCCACCATCGTCCTCACGCTAGGCGAGCTCGTCATCACCCAGGCCGTCGTCATTGGCAACGCCTCGGGGTCGATGGCGACGCTCAACGCCGGTGGCAACAGCCGCATCTTCCGCATCACCGCCGGGCCGGTCACGCTCCGGGGGCTCCGGCTCGTGAATGGGAGGGAGGGGCGCGGCGGCGCGGTGCTCGTCGAGGCCGGCGCGAGCCTGACCGTGGACAACGTCACCTTTAACGGTAACGTCGCCACCGGCCCCGACGCCGACGACGGCGGCGGCGCGCTCTACAACGACGGCGGTACGCTCCGGGTCGTCAACTCGACCCTCACCGACAACGACGCCACCGGCACGTCCGGCTCGGGCGGCGCCATCCTCAACAACGCCGGCACGCTCGTCGTCGAGACCTCGACGCTCTCGGGCAACACCTCGCAGCGCGCGGGCGGCGGCATCGAGGACGCGGGCGGGATGACGACGCTCGTGAACGTGACGCTCGGCGGCAACGACGCGGGGATGAACCCCGGCAACGGCGGCGGCCTCCACACCGGCGGCGGCACCGTCGTCGTCACCGGCGGGCTCGTCACGAACAACACGGCCGTCGAGGGCGGCGGGCTCTGGTCCTCCGGCAGCCTCTCGGTTGAGGGCACGCGGATCTCCGATAACGTCGGGACGGGTGACGGCGCGCAGGACGGCGGCGGCGGGCTCTACAACGAGGGCGGCACGATGGACGTCGACGGCGCCACCATCGCCAACAACATGGCGACGGGCACCTCCGGCTCCGGCGGCGGCATCCTCAACAACGATGGCGGCACGCTCCGCGTCACCAACACCACGGTCCTCGGCAACACGTCCAACCGCGCGGGCGGCGGGATCGAGGACAACGCGAGCACCACGATCGTGCTGAACTCGGTGGTCGACGGCAACGACGCGGGGATGAACCCCGGCAACGGCGGCGGCCTCCACACCGGCGGCGGGAACGTCACCGTCACCAACGGCATCTTCCGCAATAACACCGCCGTCGAGGGCGGTGGGCTCTGGAGCTCCGGCTTGCTCGACGTCAACGGCACCTCGATCAGCGACAACGTCGGCACGGGTGACGGCGCGCAGGACGGCGGCGGCGGCCTCTATAACGAGGGCGGCACGATGACCGTCACCGGCGCCACGATCAACGCCAACATGGCGACCGGCGCGTCCGGCTCCGGCGGCGGCATCCTGAACAACGATGGCGGCACCCTCACCGTCTCGAACACGACGATCTCGAACAACACGTCCAACCGCGCGGGCGGCGGCGTCGAGGACGCAGCGAGCACGACCGTGCTCAACGACGTCACGCTCGACGGCAACGACGCCGGGATGAGCCCCGGCAACGGCGGCGGCCTCCACACCGGCGGCGGGAACGTCACCGTCAACGGCGGCTCCGCGATCAACAACACCGCCGTCGAAGGCGGGGGCCTGTGGTCCTCCGGCACGCTCGACGTCAACGGGACGACGATCTCGAACAACGTCGGCACGGGCGACGACGCCGCGCAGGGCGGCGGCGGCCTCTACAACGAGGGCGGCACGATGGAGGTCACCAACGCTACCATCGCCGGCAACGACGCCACGGGCGCGTCCGGCTCCGGCGGCGGCATCCTGAACAACAGCGGGGGTACGCTCACCGTCTCGAACTCCGTCCTCTCGGAGAACACCGCCAACCGCGCCGGCGGCGGCGTCGAGGACGCAGCGAGCACGACCGTGCTCAACGACGTCACGCTCGACGGCAACGACGCCGGGATGAGCCCCGGCAACGGCGGCGGCCTCCACACCGGCGGCGGGAACGTCACCGTCAACGGCGGCGTCGCGCGCAACAACACCGCCGTCGAGGGCGGCGGGCTGTGGTCTTCGGGCACGCTCATCGTAGACGGCATGACCATCAACAACAACGTCGGCACAGGCGACGACGCCGCGCAGGGCGGCGGCGGGCTCTACAACGAGGGCGGCACGATGGAGGTCAACGGCGGCGTCATCTCGAAGAACCGCGCGACCGGGGCCTCGGGCTCCGGCGGCGGCATCCTCAACAACGCCGGCGGCACCCTCACCGTCTCGAACACGGCCATCAGCGGCAACAGCGCCAACCGCGCCGGCGGTGGCGTCGAGGACGCGGCCAGCACGACGACGCTCACCAACGTGACCCTCGAGACCAACGACGCCGGGATGAACCCCGGCAACGGCGGCGGCCTCCACACCGGCGGCGGGAACGTCACCGTCAACGGCGGCGTCGCGCGCAACAACACCGCCGTCGAGGGCGGCGGGCTGTGGAGCTCCGGCAGCCTCACC
Organism: Rhodothermales bacterium; assembly: GCA_965215145.1. Lineage (GTDB taxonomy): Bacteria > Bacteroidota > Rhodothermia > Rhodothermales > JANQRZ01. Next base: position 23,401 of record OZ244038.1, read on the forward strand.
GTCAACGGCACCTCGGTCCGCACCAACGTCGCCACGGGCGACGACGCCGCGCAGGGCGGCGGCGGGCTCTACAACGAGGGCGGCACGATGGAGGTCAACGGCGGCGTCATCTCGAAGAACCGCGCGACCGGGGCCTCGGGCTCCGGCGGCGGCATCCTCAACAACAGCGGCGGCACCCTCACCGTCTCCAACGCCTCGCTCCTCGGCAACGTCGCCAACCGCGCGGGCGGCGGCATCGAGGACAACGCGAGCACGACGATGCTGAGGGGCGCCACGCTCAACGCCAACGACGCGGGGGACAACCCCGGCAACGGCGGCGCCCTCCACATCACCGGCGCCGGCACCGTGACCGCCGAGCGGAGCACGGCGAAGGGCAACATCGCCGGCAACGAGGGCGGCGGGCTCTGGAACTCGGGCTCCGGCTCGCTGACCGTCCGGCGCTCGACCGTCGCGGCCAACAACGCCCCCACGGGCGGCGGCCTCTACAACGACGGCGGCACGATGACGGTGGACTACAGCACGCTCTCGCAGAACGTGGCTAGCAACGGCGGCGGCCTCAACGTCGCCGAGGGCACCACGACGGTGCGCAACACGACCATCGCCCGGAACACCGCGGCCGACGCGGGCGGCGGCATCCGCAACGCGGGCGGCACGCTCGCCGTCGGCAACTCGATCCTCGCCGACAACAACGCCCCGGCCGGCCCCGACTGCCTCGGTTCCGTCGTCAGCCTCGGCTTCAACGTGCTGGAGCGCCGCGACGGCTGCAACGGCACGGGGAGCGGCACCGGCGTCCGCTTCGGCGACCCGATGCTCGGCCCGCTCGAGGACAACGGCGGTCTGACGGAGACCCACGCGCTGATGGCCGGGAGCATCGCCATCAACGTCGGCGGCACGTGCGGCCCGGTGGACCAGCGCGGCTTCAACGCGCCCGTCGGCCCGTGCGACGCCGGCTCGTTCGAGTTCGGCGCGACGCCGCCGCGGGTGGCTCAGAGCAACACGGCACTCGTGAACGCCGGGGACGTCGAGGGCGACACGGAGGGCGAAGCCGCCGCGACGGCCTCGCTGCCGACGGCGTTCGCGCTGGCCGCGGCCTACCCGAACCCGTTCGCCACGGCGCTCACGCTGAGCTTCGAGGCGCCGGAGGCGGCGGACGTCCGGCTCGTCGTCTACGACGTGCTCGGCCGCGCGGTCGCCCGGCTCGTGGACGGCCCGGTCGAGGCCGGCCGCCACACCGCGCGCTTCGACGGCGCCGACCTCCCGGCGGGGACGTACCTCGTCCGGTTCGAGGGCGGCGGGCTCGTCCAGACCCAGCGGGTGACGCTGGTCCGCTAACGCGGGAAGGGCCCGCCGGGGTGTGGTGGCCCCGGCGGAACCGGCGAGCGGGGCGCGGCGAAGATGCCGCGCCCCGCTCGCTATCTAAACCAGGTCGCTGTTTGTACGGGCTGGAGGCGCGGCCGGTCGTGCCTCCGCGGTCCCCTTACATCTCGGCGACCTCTGGTGTAGCATGGACCTCGTAGCGGGCGACGACGGAGAATGCCGCCGTGGTGGGCGGCGGGCTCCTCTGGAGCGCGGCGACAAAACCAACCCGGCGCCTTTGCATCCGGCCCCCGTGGCCGATACAGCCGGGGCCCAGCACCGTTCACTCGCCCCCTGCCATGCCCGCCACTGCCACGCTCGACTTCGCCCTCCGCTTCCCCCCACTCCCGCGCACCGTCAGCGAGGTCTCCCGGCTCCTCGCCGAGGGCGAGTCGGATTCCAAGGCCCTCATCGAGGTGATCTCGGCCGACCCGAGCCTCTCGGCCTCGATCCTCCGCCAGATCAACTCCGTCTTCTACGGCCTCCGCGGCAACGTCGCCACGGTGGAGCGGGCCGTGCTGCTGCTCGGGTTCCAGACGACGTGCGACGTCGCGCTCACGGCTGGGATCGCCGGGCTCCGAGGCCTCCTCCGGACCCCGGAGCAGCTCAGCGCCTACCGCCGCCTCATCGGGCGGAGCCTCGGGGCGGCGCACTTCGCGCAGGTGCTGGTGGAGGAGGCCCGGCTCGGCGAGTCCGCCTCGCTCGCCTTCACCACGGGGCTGCTCAGCACCTCCGGCCAGTTCGTCCTCCTCTACAACCGCCCCGACGCGTACGCGGCGCTCGTCCGAGACCACGGCGGGGTGCCCCCCGCGGGCGCCGAGCGGGAGGCGTTCGGCGCCGACCACGCCGCCGTGGCGCGGGCGGCGGCGGCGGCGTGGAACCTCCCCGAGGCGGTGGAGCAGGTGCTCAGCGGGTACCTCATGCCGGGCCAGCTCCCGGAGCCGCTCCGACCCCTCGCCTGGGCCCTCCGCGTCAGCCTCTCGGCGACGGACCAGCTCTGCCTCTCCGCCAACGAGGAGGGTGAGGCGCCCCTGTTCATCCCGCCCCCGGCGCTGATCCCCCTGGCTCAGCAGAGCGAGGCGTCGGCGGAGCACATCGCCCAGCGGGTGTTCGAGGAGCGGGAGCGCGCCAGCGCCTTCATGGCGATGGTGCTGGACGGCTGAGCGGGGCCCGGCCGCCGGGCGCACCGGGGCCTCACGTCTCGACGACGGTCACCTCCGGCGTCACGCGGTCCTTCGGGATGAGGGCGGGCCAGTAGGCGATCACCTCGCTCGGCCGCGGGCGGCCCCCGGCGAAGCCCGTCACCCCGCTCGGCCCCGTCAGGATCAGCGGCGCGATCTCCCGGCCGAACCCCTCCACCGGCCCCCGCTCCTTCGCCCGCACCGAGATCCGGAGCTGCACCTCGTCCACCTCGACGGCCGCGTTTCCTCCGGCCTCCGTCAGCGCGCCGGCGCCGAGCACCTCGGCGCGGACCTCCTCGAACTCCAGCCCGAGCGCGTCGAACCGCCGACGCAGGATGTCGGCCGCGGCGCGGGCCTTCTTCGCCGGCTCCGGCCACGAGTAGACCAGCGTGCTCGTCGCCTTCCACCCGTCGGAGTACGCCGCGCTCACCTTGTAGAACTCGGTGTCCTCGGTGCCGGCGATGCCGTGGACGCGGACGCGGTTGTCGCCGTCGGCTTCGAGCCGGATCGAGGTGAAGTCCGCGACGCAGTCCGGGGTGATGTAGTCGGTCGGGTCGCCGATCTCGTAGAGGAGCTGCTCGGCGACGGTGGGGACGGAGACGAGGCCGCCGGTGCCGTCGTGCTTCGTGACGGTGAACGTCCCGTCGGGCCGGGCCTCGACGATGGGGAAGCCGACGTCGGCGAGGTCGGGGACGGTGTCCCAGTCGGTGAAGTTGCCGCCGGAGGACTGCGCGCCGCACTCGAGGATGTGGCCGGCGACGGTGCCGGCGGCCATCCGGTCCCAGTCGTCGCGGTCCCACCCGAACTCGTGGATCATCGGGGCCAGCGTGAGGCCGGTGTCGGTGGTCCGCCCGGTGATCACCACGTCGGCGCCCTGTTGCAGGGCCTCCACGATGGGGCCGGCGCCGAGGTAGGCGTTCGCGCTCACCACCCGCTCGCGCACGGTCGAGAGCTTCTCGCCGGTCTCCATGTGCTCCAGCGCCACGCCGTCGGCGATCAGCGCGTCGAGGTCCTCCAGCAGGTCGTCCCCCGTGACGACGGCGATCCTGAGGCCGGTGATGCCGCGCTCGCGGGCGTTCTCCACGATCCGGTCGCGGCAGGCGAGGGGGTTCACCCCGCCGGCGTTCGAGATGATGGTGAACCCCTTCTCGTGGATGTCCGGCAGCAGCTCCGTCACGACCTCCACGAAGTCGCGCGCGTACCCCATCTCCGGGTTCTTGAGCTTCTGCTTCTGGAGGATGGACATGGTGACCTCGGCGAGGTAGTCCATCACGAGGTAGTCGATGGGGCCGCGCCGGGCCTGGTCGATGGGGGCGCGCTGGAGGTCCCCCCAGAACCCTTGCCCGGAGGCGATGCGGATGGTGTCTTTCATCGGATGCGGTTGCCGGTAAACACGTAGGGGCACGGCGTGCCGTGCCCCCACAGGGTGAGCCTCAAGATACAGGCAGGACGAGATCGGGCAGTGGGCCGCCGCCGCGGAGGAGCCGGTCGGCGAGGAGGAGGAGGCGCCGCTGCTCGGGCCAGCCGAGCCGGGCGGCGGCCTCGTCGGCAGGGAGCCACGCGAAGGCGTCGTGCTCGCGGTCGAGCGTGGGGTCGCCGTCGAGCGCGGCGGCGAAGGCGGGGGCGAGGTTTATGCGGTCGTGCTGCCACTCGTAGAACGCGTTGACCGAGGGGATGACCCACGCGCGGATCGGCGCCCGGCCCGTCTCCTCCCGCACCTCGCGGAGCGCGGCCTGCCACGCCACCTCACCGGGCTCGATCTCCCCGCCGACCATCCGCCACGCCCCAGCGTAGGCCACGCCCGCCGCGCGGCGCAGCAGCAGCCACTCGGCGCCGGCCCCTGCGAGCCGGTACGGGTACACGTCCACCACACGCACGGCGGCCCGGCGGGGGAGGGGGTCGGAAGGTGGCACGGCTCGAACTTCGGCGGGGCGGTCGGGTGTAAACCGACCCCAAGCTGCCCGTTCCCCCAACGGTTTCCCGTGGATCCCGAAGCCCTCCGCGCCGCCCCCCTCGTCGCCGCCCTCACGGCGGTTGGCTTCGTCGCGCTGGCGTTCATCCTGCTCTACCCCATCTGGCGGTTCCTGAAGCGGGAGGAGGAGGTCAGCCGCGGGTGGACCGACGACGAGATCGCCCGCGCCTCCCGCCGCGAGCCCCACGGCGGCGACGGCGCCGGAGCGGTGGGCAACGGGGGCACAGAACGGCCCCCACCCCGCTAGCTCGACGCCTGCCATGCTCCACGACGCCCACCGGACCCGCTACCAAAAGGCGAAGCGCCTCGCCTGGGACCCCCAGCATATCGACTTGGAGCAGGACCGCCGCGACTGGGCCGCGCTCTCGGACGTCGAGCGCGACGCGACGGCCCGCGCCTGCGCCCTCTTCCTTGGCGGCGAGGAGGCCGTCGCCACCGACCTCGCCCCGCTGCTCGTGGCGCTCCGCAGGCGCGAGGGTGAGGGAGCCGCGTGCGCCTTCCTCGCGGCGCAGATCTGGGAGGAGACGAAGCACGCCGAGTTCTTCGCCCGCTGGCTGAGTGAGATCGCCGGGGGCGCGGACCCAACGGCCTTCGCGGGGCCGAGCCACGCGGCGCTGTTCCAGGAGGCCCTGCCGGCCGCGCTCGACGCCGTCCTCACGGACCCCTCCGACGCCGCCCTCGTCCGCGCCGTCACGACGTACCACCTCTTCGTCGAGGGCACGCTGGCCGAGGCGGGCTACCACGGGTTCTACCGCATCTTCGAGGCGCGCGGCATCACGCCGGGGCTGGTCGAGGGAATCCGGCTCGTGCAGCGCGACGAGGCTCGCCACGTCGCCTTCGGGCTGGACCTGCTGCGCGCGGCGTTCGCCCGGGACGCCGGCCTCCGCGACGTGATGGAGGCCGAGGCCGAGCGGCTGTTTCCCCTCGTCGTCGGCACCCTCGCCGACTACTTCGACCCCTACGGCGGCGAGACCGACCCGTTCGGGCTGACGGCCACCGAGATGCTGGAGTACGCGGGCGCGCAGCTCGCCAAGCGCTACGCCGTCCTGGAGCGCCCGCTCAGCGCCGACGAGTCGCCGGTCATGGCGTAGCGCCATCGCAACTGCCCTCTCGGTGCGGCGTAGGCGCCGAAAACGCCAGCCTCCGATGCCTGACCACACATTCACCGAAGAGGAGGTCCGCGCCGTCATCCGGCGCGCGGTTGCACGGCAGGAGGAGGCCGAAGAACGTCGGGAGGCCCGTGAGCACGGCCTCACGCTGGCGGAGCTGGAGCAGCTCGGCGCTGAGGTCGGCCTCGCGCCGGAGCACCTCCGCACCGCCGCTGAGGAGGTCCGAACAGGACGGCCCGTCGCCGCCGAGGCCACGACGCAGACCGACACCCACGTCATCGTCGAACGGTGGGTGGACGGGCCGTGGTCGGTGGAGGCGTGGGAGGACACGGTGGCGCTGCTGCGGCGGTGGGTCGGGTCCGGGAAGGGGAAGCTCAGCCGGGTAGGGCGCGCTCACGAGTGGAGCCACACCAGCGACTTCGACGTCGAGACGCGCGTGTCTGCGAGCGAGCGCAGGGGCCGGACGCGGCTGCTGCTCTCGCAGCGCGTCGGGCAGGCTCGGCCGGAGGTGGAGGGGATCGCGTTCGGCGGCGCAGCCGGCCTCGTGGCTGGGGTGTTGGGGGCCGTCATGCTGGGTGACGCCATTGAGACGGTCTGGCTCTTCCTCGCCGTGCTCTTCGCCCTCGCCGTCAGCACGGCGCTCGTGCTGTCCCCCATCATCACCCGGCTCGACCGGCGCTGGCGCGAGAAGAAGCACCGCCGCCTGCAGGCCCTCGCCGCCGACGTGGAGGCCGTCTTCGAAGCCGCTCAGCCGGAGGTCCTGGAAGCACGACCCGCAGAGTCGGCACTCGCCGGACGGCTCGACCTCGACGCGCTCGACCCCGTCCCCGCCGAGGCGGAGGGCCGGGGGGCTCCCGTCAACCACCGAACCCGGCTCTGATGCGCATCGGGATCATCTACGACCGCCTCGGCGACCGGGAGCCGCCGCCGAACGCCCCGCCAGACTGGGACGCCGAGTTCGAGCCGGAGATGACCATCGCCGCCATCGAGGACGCCCTCCGCGCGCTCGGCCACACGCCCGTCCGCGTCGGCGACGCGCGGGCGCTGCTGCGGCGGATGGGCGCCGGGCCGCTCGACTTCGCCGCCGCCGTCAACATCGCCGAGGGGTACGGGAGCCGCAACCGCGAGGCGCAGGCGCCGGTGCTGCTGGAGCTGGCCGACGTCCCCTGTCTCGGCTCCGACGCGCACGCCCTCTCCGTCTCGCTCGACAAGCACCTCACCAAGCTCCTCGCCCACGCCGCCGGCGTCCCGACGCCGGAATGGGGCCGGGCTGTGTGGGGCAGCGGCCTCCCACCGAACCGCCCGCCGCTGCCGGTCTTCGTGAAGCCGCGCTACGAGGGCACCGCGAAGGGCATCGCCCCGACGAGCCGCTGTGACCGCCACGAGGCGTTCCTGCGAGAGGTCCACCGCCAGCTCCGGCTCTACCGGCAGGACCTGATCGTCGAGCAGTTCGTGCCCGGCGCGGAGTTCACCGTCGCCGTCGTCGGCGGGGGCACCCCCGCCGACCCGGCCGAGGCGCTGCCGGTGCTCCAGCGCGCCACCGAGCGGAAGACCGGGATCGGGCTGCACGCGCTCGAACGCCATGAGCCGCCGGGCCGCCCCTTCGAGCACGACCTGACGGGCGACCTCACCTCGGAACTAGAGGCGGAGCTGCAGCGCCTCGCCCTCCGCGTCTTTCGCCTCCTCGGCTGCCGCGACTTCGCCCGCGTGGACTTCCGCGTCGGCCGCGACGGGCGGCCGTGGTTCCTAGAGATAAACCCGCTTCCGACGTTCGCGCCCGGCGACACCTTCGCCATCGTCGCCGCACTGATGGGGCGGACGTACACGGACTTCCTCGCCGGGGTGCTCGGGCGGGGCCTCCACCGGCTCGGTGTCAACCGCGAGCCCGTCGAGCGCCCGCCGCTCCGCGCGAAGTCCGGCCAGTTCAGCGGGCCAGCGGGGGGAGCATAGCCGGGCTTACTCCTCGGCCTCCACGAAGGCGCCCAGCAGGACCGCGTGGGTCTCGACCTCGTCGGCCAGCTCGGCCTCCCCCTCCCGCCGCGCCTCCTCGGCGATCTGGCCGAACAGGGCGGGGACGTACTCGTCCCACTCGAACGAGGCGCCCCGGCGGCGCGAGCCGTAGGTGTAGGCCTCTTCGAAGGCGGCGTCGTGGTGGGCCTCGAAGGCCGCCGTCAACAGAGCCTCATGCTCCTCGTAGCTCGGAAGGGACTCAACGAGCGCGACCGCCTCCTCCTTGACCGCGTCCCTGTCCCCGTCGGCGCGGAACAGGCCGAGGGCGGAGACGACGACGACGGCGAGGCCGATGGTGATGAGCTTCTTCATGACGGGGGTGGCGGGGCGCAGGTTAGGGTCGCCGACGGGATCGGCCGCGCTCCGCCGCCGCTTAACTTCCGGCATGCCCGAGGCACCTCCCACCTGCCGCTGCGGCCACGGCCGCGACCACCACTGGGTCCGGCCCGAGATGCGCTACGGCCTCGGGGCGTGGCTGCTGCTGTTCTCCGGCTCCTCGACCAAGCCAAAGGCCATCACCTTCCGCTGCGGCCGGTGCGGCGAGGCCCTCGAGACCACCCGCGACCCCGAGGTGCTGGAGGCCCACCGCCGCCGCTAAGCCCGCCGACTCCCGGCGTCCCGATGACCTCGTTCCCCCAACACAACGCGAGCACGGCCGAGTGGGCCGACTGGCGCTGGCAAATGCGCCACCGCCTCCGCACCGCCGACGACCTCCGCCGCTACGTCCGGCCGACCGGCGACGAGCTCGCCGCGATCGAGGCCACGCGCGACGTGTTCCGCTGGACGATCACGCCGTACTACGCCAGCCTCATGGACCCGGTGGACCCCGACTGCCCCGTCCGCCGGCAGGTCGTCCCCCGGATGAGCGAGATGGCGCCCGACATCGTCGGCGTCGTGGACCCGCTCGACGAGGTCGGGCACTCGCCGGTCAAGAACCTCGTCCACAACTACCCCGACCGCGTCGCCTTCTGCGTCACGAGCGAGTGCGCCGTCTACTGCCGGTACTGCCTCCGCAAGCGGATGGTCGGCGACGCGGGGTTCATGATGCGGAAGGCAGAGTTGGAGGACGGCCTCGCCTACATCGCCCGGACGCCCGCCGTCCGCGACGTGCTGCTCACCGGCGGTGACCCGCTGATCTTCTCCGACGACAACCTCCGGTGGCTGCTCGGCCGGCTCCGCGAGATCCCCCACGTCGAGGTCGTCCGGCTCGGGAGCCGGCTGCCGGTGCTGAACCCGTTCCGCGTGACGGACGCGCTGTGCGAGACGCTGGCGGCGCACCACCCGGTCTGGCTCAACACCCACTTCAACCACCCCCGCGAACTGACCCGCGAGGCGGCCGAGGCGTGCGCCCGACTGGCCGCGGCGGGCGTCCCGGTGGGGAACCAGACGGTGCTGCTCCGGGGGATCAACGCCGACGCGGCGACGATGAAGGCGCTCGTCGAGGGGCTCGTCGCGATGCGCGTCCGGCCGTACTACGTCTACCAGGCGCAGCTCATCGGGGGGACGGCCCCGTTCCGCACGAGCGTCGAGCGGGGGATGGACCTGATGCGGCGGCTGCGCGGCCACACCTCCGGCTTCGCCGTGCCGACCTACGTGCTCGACACGCCCCACGGGAAGGTGCCCCTCACGCGCGACTACGTCCTCGGCCGGGCCGGCGACCACGTCCTGCTGCGCAGCACCCGCGGCGACCTGTGGGCCGAGCCCAACCCGATCCCCGACGACGAGCGGGCCGTCGCCGCCGAGGTAGCGCTGCCGGAGGTGGTGTTACCCAGCGGCGTCGCCACGGTCCCGACCGGCGCTCCGACGTTCGTGCCCGTGCCGGAGGGGGTGGCGCGGATCGGGGGGTGAGGCGCGGTTGCATCTTTCCTGCTACGCGGCGTAATTAGTAGGGGCTAACCTCTCATCAACCGCCACCTACCATGATCCTCCGCCGCATCGACCCCCTCTCGTTCGCCAAGATCTACGCCGTCGTCACGGCCGCCATCGCCTTCGTGTTCGCGCTGCCGGCGGGGTGCCTCGCCGCGATGGTCGGGAGCATCGGGGGCGAGTACGGCGGGAGTCCCTTCGGCGCGGGCGCCGGGCTCCTCGTCATCTTCCTGTACCCCATCATCGGTCTCATCTTCGGGTTCATCGGCGCGTTCGTCATGGCGTGGGTCTACAACTTCGTCGCGGAGCGGATGGGCGGGGTGGAGCTGGAGTTCGACGAGGGCTACCTCGGCCGGGACGCGGGCCGGGAGCCGCTCGGCTGAGCGCGGCGCGCCGGTTGACAGGGCGCGCGGGCGCGGGTAGATTCGGGCCCTCCGCCTCCTCTCCTCCGCCGCCGCGCCAACCAGGCCTATGGGCCGAGTGCTCCTCCTCGCGCTGGCTGCGATCACGGTCGCCCTCGGGGTGCTCATGGACACTGCATGGCTGCTCTACGCCGCCGGCGCCTTCCTCCTGCTGGCCTTCGTCGTGCTCGTCGCGCTGGCGGCCAAGCGCCGCGCTCGCCGCGCCGGTCAGGGGCGCCGCGAGGCCGCCCGCTCGCCGGAGGACGAGCTCCGCTCGCTCGGCATCTCGGACATCCGCCCGAAGGGGAGCGAGCCGGCCCCGGCGGATCGGACGCCGCGCGTCCCACCGCCGCTGGCGCCCTCGCAGCCCGACGAGGCCCCGCTGCCGACCGTCGCGGCCGTGGACCCGGTCGTAGCTCCGCAGGCGGCCGGGCCGCAGGGCGTCGAGCCGGACGAGATCGTCGCCGGCGGCGCGGCGGCCACGGAGGACGACTCCCCCGCCGAGCCACCCGAGCTCCCCGACCCCGCCCCGCCCGTGCGTGACACCGCCGACCACCCCTTCTGGGAGACCCACTCCCCGACGGCCCTCTCGTCGTTCCTCCGCGCCCTGTGGGCCGCCGCCGAGGTGCAGACCGCGCTGCTCGCCGCCGCCGAGCCCGACGGGACGTACACCCTCCTCGGCGCGCAGTCCCACAGCCCGGCCGCACGGCGCGAGGGCCGCCTCGACGCGCCGCTCTTCGCCGAGGCCGCCCCGGAGCGTGCGCTGACGGTGTTCGCGGCCGGCGACCCGCTGCTGCGCAGCCTCCCGTACTACCGCGTCGGCACGGCCGTAGGCGAGGCGGCCGTGCTGCCGGTGTCGGGGGACGACGGGGCGTACGTCCTCGCCGCCGACCTCGCGCCGGACCAGACGTTCACCGGGCGGCAGCGCCGGCTGCTCCGCGGCTTCGCGGACCTGCTGGGCACCATGCTCGCCCACCCCCCCGAGGAGCCGGCCCCGAGCGGCGTCCCGACCCGCCGCGCCGTCGTCGCCGACGAGATGGCGCGGGCGCGCGCCGAGGGCCACCCCCTCGCGCTGGCCCTCGTCTACCGCGCCGACGCCGAGGCCGTCGCCGAGACCGGCGGCGTGGCCGAGGCCGAGCGCGAGCTGCGGCTGCTCCTCGAAGACGCGGGCGGCGGGCGGCTGGAGCCGTTCGGGGAGCTGATGTTCGGGGCCTTCCTCCACGACGACCGGGAGGCGTTGGACGCGTGGACGGCGCGGGTCCGCCGCCGCGCCGCTGAGGCGGGCACACCCGTCGGCATCGGCGTCGCCCGCCTCGCCGACCACGCCGACGCCGACGCCCTCCGCGCCGACGCCGCCAACGCGCTGGCCGAGGCGCTCACGGCCGACGAGGCCGTCGTCGTCTGAGCCCCACCCGCCCTTCTCTAGCGTTTCGGATCGGTCCCTTGCCCCTCTGTCGGGGGCGGGGCCCGGGGACGGGGCATGGGGGCGATCCCGGTCCGGGCATCGGGCGGGCCCCGTTTTCCCCGGCGGCGGGGATGGGTGAACAGGGAGTGAGCACCGCCTGACCTTGCGGGCGGGGCCGAGGTCGGGGTAATAAGGCGGCCCGTCGGGCGGGTCGGCCCGGCGTGTTCATTCCCCACGCGGCGAGTACCGATCAGGAGCGCATCGTCTGAGGACGCACCGTTCCGACCGCCGTGGCCCCTCACCTCCCCCCCTCCCATGCCCCGACGCTATCGCCCCTGGGCGTTCGCCGCACTCGCCACGCTGGCGCTCTGCCTGATGGTCGAGATGGCCGCCCCCGCGCTGCTCGAAGCCTCGAGCCACCGCGAGGCCCCGCTGATCCTCGACGACCCCCTCGCGGACAACACGGACGTCTACGCCTACCGCGACCCCAACAGCCCCGACGACGTCGTCCTCGTCGCCAACTACATCCCGCTGGAGCTCCCCTCCGGCGGCCCGAACTACCACCAGTTCGGCGAGAACGTCCGCTACGAGATCCACGTCAAGAACCAGACCTCCGCCGGCGCGCTCGGCTCGGCGACGGACGACGTGACGTACCGGTTCACGTTCGAGGTCGAGAACGAGGACCCGACGACGTTCTTCAAGATCCGCCTCGGGCAGGAGAACCTGAAGGCGACCTACACGATGGAGAAGAGCACCGACGGCGGGCAGAGCTTCCAGACGGTGATCTCCGACGGGTTCGTGCCGCCGGTGAACGTCGGCCCGCGCGCGATCCAGGACCCCGTGCTCGGGCTCGGGACGAGCTACGAGGCGCTCACGCAGCAGGCCATCCGGACGGCCTCCTCCGGCGAGACCGTCTTCGTCGGCCCCCGCGACGACCCCTTCTTCGTGGACCTCGGCGCCGTCTTCGACGTCGGCAACCTCCGCGACCAGTTCGGCCAGACGGCGCGGAACCCGCAGAACGCCCGCGACGAGGTGGCCGGCTTCAACACCCACTCGATCGTGCTCCGCGTCCCGATCGCGAGCCTCCAGAAGGACGGCCTCTCCGTGGACCAGGCCGAGAGCATCCTCGACGGCGACTTCGTGATCGGCGTGTGGGCCTCGGCCAGCCGGCCGCAGATGAAGACCCTCTCGACCGACGGCTCCGCGCCTTCGTTCTCCGGGCCGTGGGTGCAGGTCTCCCGCCTCGGGATGCCGCTCACCAACGAGGTCATCATCCCCATCGGGATGAAGGACAAGTGGAACGCCACGAGCCCGTATGACCGGGACGAGCAGGACTTCGTCGAGTACTTCGTCAACCCCGAGCTCGCGCTCTACATGGGCAACGGCGCCTTCGGCCCGTTCGTGCCGAACCTCAGCGACGACCTCGTCATCCCGACGAACTCGTACCCCGCCATCGGCGACCCCGACGGCGACGGCAGCATCGGGTTCAACTTCACCAACGGCTCCGACGGCGTCTTCGACCTCGTCGAGGGCGGCGTGGACCTCGCGGGGACGGCCTTCGCGGTCCCGACCCGGCCCGTCGGCCCCGGCAGCCCGAGCGCCCTCGCCGGCGACGACGAGCCGCGCCGCGTGGACATCCTGCCGATCTTCTACTTCGGCGTCCCGAACCTCATCCCGTACCAGCTCGTGACGGGCAAGGACGCCGGGCCGCTCTCGACCGGCAAGCCGTTCGTGAACAACTTCCTCCCGATCACGGCGACGCCCGACGGCGGGCTCTGGGGCGGCGACATGCTCCGGCTCAACATGGCCGTCCCGCCGACGGAGCGCAGCCGGCCGGTCTTCCGGGAGGGCGCCTCGAAGGGGCTCCTCGCCGCCGCCGCGCTCGGCATCACCGACGCGCGCTACAACCAGACGGAGGACCTCGAGTTCATCCCCCACATGGACGGCTTCCCCAACGGCCGCCGCCTGGAGGACGACGTGACCTCGATCGAGCTCCAGGCCGTCGGCAGCGCCGTGCTGACCGCCGTCGGCCTCCCCGAGGACGACGCCACCGCGGCCGACTACTCGGACCTCCTCTCGCCGACGTCCATCGACGAGCTGACGTTCGTGGCGGGCCCGACGGAGAACGACCTCGACTTCCGGTCGGGCTTCCCGTACCTCGCCAACCCGCACCGCGGCTACGACTACGTCCGCCGGCTTGCGGCCGACCCGCCGGCCTTCACCGAGCCGCCGGGGCTCAACCTCCGACCGGCCGCGGCCGGGCTCGGCGTGGGCGTCCCGGCGGCGTTCCTGCTGGAGCAGAACCACCCCAACCCGTTCGGCGCGGCGACGGCCGTCGGCTACCACGTCGCGCGGCCGGGCCACGTCCGGCTCGACGTCTACGACGTGCAGGGCCGGCTCGTGGGGACGCTCGTGGACGAGGGCCAGGAGCCCGGTGTCTTCGAGGCGGAGTGGGACGCGAGCGGCCTCGCCAGCGGGACGTACCTCTACCGCCTTCAGGTAGACGGCAACGTCGTCTCGACGCGGCGGGCCACGCTCGTCCGCTGAGGCATCTACGGGCCTCCGGTGGGTGAGGCCCGCCGGACGGGCCGCCGGCTCGGGGAGATCCTGAGCCGGCGGCCCTCCGCTTTCGCCCCCTCCCTTCTCCACCCGACCCTTCCCCCCCATGCACTCCCCCCCATCTCGCGGCCTCAACGCGTTCCTCGCCCTCGCCGTCCTCCTCGCCGTCAGCGCCTTCGCCGCGTGGCGGCTGAGCGGGCCGGCCGAGGCGCCGCTGCCCGAGGGGCCGAAGCAGGTCGTCCCCGCCGCCGAGTTCGCCAACGCCGAGGCCACCGTCGAGTACTACCGGGCGGCGGTGCGTGAGGCGCCGGGCGACGCCGACGCCCACGCCGCGCTCGGGCAGGCGCTGCTCCAGCAGGCCCGCGCGACGGGCCGCGAGGGCGAGTTCATCCCCCAGGCTGAAGAAGCCATCGAGGCCGCGCTCCGCCGCGACCCGGACCACTACCACGCGCTCCTCCTCAAGAGCTCGCTGCTGAACACGCTCCACCGCTTTGAGGAGGCCCGCGACCTCGCCCGCCGGCTCATCGCCGAGAACCCGCACCACGCCTTCCCCCACGGCGTCCTCGTGGACGCGCTCGTCGAGCTCGGCGCGTACGACGAGGCGGTGGACGCCTCGGACGCCATGCTCGCGCTCAAGCCGAGCATCGCCTCCTACACCCGCGCCTCGTACCTCCGCGAGCTCCATGGGGACGGGGACGGCGCCATCGCCGCGATGCGGATGGCCGCCGACGCCGGCCCCGCCGGCAGCGCCGAGCGGGCGTGGGCGCTCTACAACCTCGGCAACCTGTACCTCGCCGAGGCCAGAGCGGACACGGCCGCGTTCCTCTTCGAGGGCATCCTGGAAGAACGCCCGGACTACCCGTGGGCCGTCGCTGGGTTGGGCCACGCCGCGCTCGTGAAGGGCGACGCCGACGCCGCCATCCGCCACCTCCGCACCGCCTACGGGATGGCGCCGGTGGACACGTTCCAAGAGCTGCTGGTCGAGGCGTACACGATGCAGGGCGACGAGCGCGCCGCGCGCCGCGCCGCCGAGCGGGTCCGCGAGGGCCTCATCGCTGCCCGGCGGATGGGTGAGGACGTAGAGATGGAGAAGGCGGACTTCATGCTCGACAACGGTGGCGACGCGGCTGAGGCACTGGCGATGGCTGAGCGGCAGGTCCGCCGTCGGCCGGGGCACCTCCACGCCAACGAGACCTACGCCTGGGCGCTCCATCACAACGGCCGCTCCGTGGAGGCTATCCCGTACATCGAGCGCGCGATGCGGCTCGGCACGGGCGACGCGATGGTCCACCACCGCGCCGCACAGATTCACGCCGCCGCTGGGCAGCCGGCCGAGGCTGAGCGCCATGCACGTGCAGCGCTGGCGAACCGCCTCCGGGTGGAGAGCCCCCTCGAAGCCCAGCAGGCACGCGAGTTGCTAGCTACACTCGAGTAACCGGCCCGTCCCCTTCAGCGGATAGATCGTCCCATCCCCATCGCCCTCCACTACCTCCCCCATGAGCTTCCCCGTCCAAGCTTCGTCCTCCGACACCGCCGTCATCCAGGTCGGCGAGGCGCTCCACCTCCGGAACGCCGTTGACTTCAAGGCGACCTGCCAGGACCGCATCGAGGCCGGCACGCGGAACTTCGTGCTCGACTTCTCCCGAACCGGCGTGCTCGATTCGACGGGCCTCGGCTCGATCTTCTCCCTCTACCGCCAGCTCACGCCGCTCGGGGGCCAGATCGTCTTCGCCGCCGCGAGCCGGCAGGTGCAGGTCGTCGTCCAGCTCACGCGGACGTACAAGGTGTTCCAGCAGTACGCCACCGTGGAGTCCGCGCAGGAGTCGCTGAGCCACTCGCCTCCCCACGCGGCCTGAACCGGTGGGCTGCTCCGGCTCAGCGCACGACGGCGAGCTTGCGCGCGAACGAGCGGCCTCCGGCCTCCAGCCGGACGAGGTAGACCCCGGTAGCGAGCCCCGCCGTCTCCAGCCGCACGCGGTACGCCCCCGCCGTCTGTGCGGCGTCCATCAGGACGTGGACGCGGCGGCCGAGGAGGTCGTAGAGCGCGAGCCGCACCCGCCCTGGCCGGCCCAACGTATAGGCCACGGTGGCCTGGCCCGCCGCGGGGTTCGGGAAGGGGGCGTCGAGGCGGAAGGCGTCGGGCGAGGCGCCGCCCTCCCCCGCCACCAACCGGGCCTCGAACATGAAGGCGTCGCCCGTCTGAAGCGCCTTCGTCGTGACGACGCCGAAGACGTCGCCGGAGCCCGGAGGCTCGCCATCGCCAAGGCCGAAGTGGAGACCGTAGGTCGGCTCCGGCTGGCCCGCGTCCCCATCGAGCTCCTCGTAGAGGAAGATGCCGTCGCCCGGCTCGAAGAAGCCGTCGCCCTGGGCCTCCGGAGCACACACAGGCCCAAGGGTCGAGACCTCGCAGAGGACGAACTCCGCCGGGCGGTCCTCGGTGACGTTGCGGACGGTGAAGTTGGTGGGCCGGGCCACAGCCGTCGGGGCGCGGAGTCCCTCGCAGAGGACGAACCCGCCAAGGGACTCGCCGATGAGGTCGTCGGAGAACGTGACCTCGTAGTCGTAGGGTACGGCCGTCCCGACCACCTGCCAGCCTAACTGGAAAATGGCGAGGACCGAGGCTTCGAGCGGCCGGACGCCGTCCCCGCCCTCGACGTAGCCGGAGCGCTCGTCGTCCACGGCGTTCTCGGCGTCGAAGACCACGAGGCGGAGGCCGTCGAAGAGCGGCCCCTCCTCGCCCTCCACCACGGGTACGTCCTCCAGCACCACCTCGTCGGCGGTGAGGTCGGTGACGGTGTACGTCGTCGGCTCTTCGCTGAGGACGCCGGGGTTGGTGAACACGACGCGGTAGGTATGCCCGGTCACAGCGCTCGGGTCGGCCACGCGCACGTCGAGCACGCCGCTGCCGACGCCCTCGAACGTCACCTCTCCGTCCAGCTCCAGCCGCGGGTTCCGTACGATGAAGGGTCCGACCTCGTCCTCACCGGTGAGGGTCCCGTCGCTGACGACGGCGCGGAGGTAGAAGGCGTCGCTGTTGGGGTGGGCGGCCGTGTCCCACAGGAACGTCTGCTCCGCTCCGCCGGGCAGGTCTTCGGCCAGCGGGAGCCACGCCCCGTCGCCGATGCGGTAGTCGAGGTCCACGGTGACGGCGCCGCCCTCGGCGTCGAGCGCGGTGTACGTCACCTCCGCCACCCCCTGCGCGGGCTGCCCGGCAGTGGGACTCAGGATTGCCACCTGCGGCGGCTCGTTCCCCGACGCGTCGAGGGTGAAGAGGCCCGTTGTGGCCGCGCCCACGCCGTCCGGGCCGTAGGCCACGACGCGGAGCTGGTAGAGCCCGCCGGGGAGCCCGCCGGTCCCCCACGTATAGGTGCCGTCGTTCGGCGTGCTCCGGACGATCTCCGTCCACGTCGCGCCGAAGTCGCGCGAGTAGGCGAGGTGGACGCGGTGGTCCTCGCTTCCATCCGCCGCCTCCCAAGTGACCGGGACGGAGCCGGGCCACACGACGTCTCCCTCAGACGGGCTGAGGACCGACACCGGCGCGCCGCCCTCGAACGAGAACCCGTTGCGGACGAAGCCGCGCACCACGTCCGTCCGCTCCGCCACGCCCGTCGTGTCGCCCCCGAACACGAGGGCCCTGACGAGCCGGCGCTCCGAGAAGGCCGGCAGCGCGAACGTCGCCGTCGAGGCCATGAGGTCGCCGTCCACGCCGCCGGAGCCCTGGCAGTCCGCCTCGCTCGTGCCGGTGAAGCCCTCGTCCGTCATCACGTTCCAGAGCTCCTCGTCCTGGTCCATGCGGAGGGCGCCGGGCGGGGCGAAGTGGAACACGCTCGTCAGCCCGAGGTCCTCCGGCGTCTCGGCCTGGGTGTAGCCGAGGACACCCACCGGCTGCCCCTGGCTGCCGCTGTTATCGAAGTCGTAGGCGTAGGCGAGGTCGCGGCTGAAGTCCACGCCGGCACAGTCGTCCTGCGAGTCTCCGTCGCCGCCGATGATGATGCCGAGGACGTGGCCGGCGGCCACGGTGGGGAGGTCCTTCGGGCTGGCGTTGTGGAGGTCGTAGACGTAGACGACGGCGTCTTCGAGGAGGGGGTCGCGCCAGGCGAGCACGCGCTGCCCGACGACGAGGCCGAGCCCGCCCCGCTCGGGGTCCTGGGGGTCGGGGGTGTAGTCGAGCTCGTGGTCGTCGTCGTCGGCGAGGTGGCTGTAGAGCTCGACGCCATCAACGAAGGCGTTCTTGCCGAGCAGCCCGTTCCAGGCGCCGGCCCAGCCGGGGTCGTCGGCGTCGCCGAGCTTCTCGGGCCACGCGGCCGGCCACGTCGCGGGGTCGTCGCTGCGCGCCCACGCGTCCGCGCCGTCGGCCTGGTACTCCGGGACCGCCTCGAACCCCCAGAACGCGCCCGGCTCACCCGGCGGCCCTTCGAGGTCGATGCCCGCGCGCAGCCCGCGCACGGTAACGGTGTTGACGCGCGTCGTGTCCGGGCTGCCATCGCCGTCCGTGTCTACCTCCACCTCGGCGCCGACGACGAGGAGCATGTCCCCGAGGTAGAAGTCGCCGGAGCCAGCAGGCCACTCCCCCCGGACCTCGCCGACGCCACCGGAGAGCCCGTAGTTGAAGACGGTCAGCCGGGCGCGGTTGGCGTCGAGGAGCGTCCTCCGCTCGGCCTCACGGCTGCCCCGCTCGTCGCGGAGGTCGGCCTGCGCCCACGCGGGGGTGGAGGTGAACAGAAGGGCAGCGAACATGAGAATACGCATAGCAGTATCGAGGTGAGTATCCCGTAAGGTAACACCGCCTCGCCTGACCCTCAATCTACTCGTCCGGGTTGCCCGTCCAGATCAGGATGGTGCCGCAGCCCGCGCCGCGGTAGAGCTGCGGCGCCTGGTGCGCGCGGGCGTAGACCTCGACCGCGAGCACGTCGTCGGCCCGGAGGATGTCGAGGTCGTGGCGGCCCTCGGGGGTGTTGACGCGGACGCCGTCGGCGAACACGTCGAACGTGCAGAGCGTGGTCGTCCCCAGACTCGCCGTGTTGACGAGGGTGGTCCCGCCGAAGGTCTCCTCGACCCGGATCTGCGGGATCCGCAGGAAGAGGTCGGCCACGCGCGCCGGCGGCCCCCAGGAGTCGATCTGCTCGCGGCCGATGAACCGGCCGAAGCCCGCGTCGCGGCGGCCGTAGAACCCGCGCCGCGCCAGCAGCGGCAGGATCCGCTCGCCCTCGACGGTCACCTCGGGCAGGGGGTGCGCCATGAGGAGGGAGAGCTCCTTGCGGACCTCGCCCCCAGCGGGGACGACGACGGTGAACGCCTCCTCGGCGTAGCCCAGTGGCAGCACGTCCACCCGGTAGAACCCCACGGGTACGTCCTCGAAGACGACGTGGCCGAGGGCGTCGCTCGTCTGGGTCAGCAGCGTCTCGTCGGCGCCCATCGCCGCGAGCCGGACGCCGGCGCCCTCGACCCGCTGCCCCGTGGTGCCGACGGAGAGCGTGAGGCGGACGGTCGCGCCGTCGGCCTGCGCCTGCGCGGCGGGGGCGAGGAGCAGCACGAGGAGGGCCGCTGCGAGCAGCGGGAGGCGGGAGGTGGGCATCAGCGGAAGACGATCTCGTCGATGACGGCGCCGCCGAGGGCCTCGTTCAGCCGCTCGCACCACGCGCGCCGCTGGAGGTGGAGCTGGTGGCGCCACACGGCGGACTGGACCTGCACGAACAGCCGGCGCTGCCGGACCCACACGCGGTCGGTGCGGGCGTTGATGCGCGGACCGGCGAGGTGCGCCCACGTCTCGACGGCGTGGACCGCGTCGAGCCGCTCGCGGTAGCCGAGCCGCTCGATGAGGTCGTCGAGGACGACGCCGAGGCGCTGAGGACGGTTGGACATAGCGGGGTGGGTTCGGAGGGAAGGTACCCACGCCCGAACCCGTCGCTAAGGCCGTACCGGGCGGCCGGAGTGCCGCGCTCGCGCCGAGGCGCCCTCGGCCCCTCGCGGATGGCGTCCGGCCTGGACGTTACCCGTCCCCGAACCGCGCCGGCTCCCTCGTGCGTACCGGCCCCGCCACCCGCCCTCCCCCCGATGCACCGGCTCCTCGCCCTCTCCTTCCTCCTGCTCACCGCCGGCGCGCCGGCGACCGTCGCCCAACCGGCTCCGCCAGCCGACACGCTCGTGCTCGACGTCGCCGAGGCGATCCGGCTCGCGCTCGACGGCAGCCCCGAAGTCGCCATCGAACGGGCGGGGGTGGACTTCGCCACTGCCCGCGCCCGCCGCGCCCGTGCGGCCCGGTTCCTCACCGAGTTCACCCTCACCACCGGCCACGCCATCGCCCCCGGCCTCGACCGCAACGGCTCCACGCTCCCCGACGACCAGCTCTACCTCGACCCCGCCGTGCGCAACGACTGGGAGGACCCGCGCCCGTACAACCAGTTCGAGGTCGAGCTCCTCCAGCCGGTCTGGACGGGGGGCGAGCTCACCGGGCAGATCCGCGCGGCCGAGGCTGCCGTCGAGGTCGAGCGGGCGGTGACGGCGGCGAAGGCGGACGAGGTGGCCCTCCGCGCCGGCGAGCTGTACGTCGGCCTCCTCGCGGCCGAGGCGTTGGAAGGGCTCGCCGCGGAGACGGGCGAGGCGCTGGTCACCGCCGGCACCGAGCTCCAGCGGCTCCTCGACGACGGCGACCCCGACGTGACGGACGCCGACCTCTTCCAGCTCCGGCTGCTGGAGCAGGAGCAGCGTCGGCAGGCCTTGGAGGTGGCGGAGGGGCGGGGGCTCGCGGGGAGCGCGCTGGCGCGGCAGCTCCTCCGGCCGGGGGCGCCCATCGTGGGCGGTGTGCTGGAGCCGTTCGGGTTCGAGCCGGAGCCGCTGGAGGCGTACTTCGCGCTCGCGCTCCGGCACCGCCCCGAGCTCCGGCAGGCGGCGGCGGGACGCGCGGCACGCGAGGCGCTCGTCCGCGTCGCGCGCAGCGGGTACTTCCCCAAGCTGTTCATCGGCGGCTCGGCCACGGGGCGCTACGCCGCCGGGCGCACGCAGCAGGGCAACCCGTACATCTCGGACGGCTACCTCGGCGGGAGCGTCCGCTTCGGCGTCGGGATCCGGCAGGACCTCGCGCTGCTCCAGACCCGCGCCGCCGTGGCCGAGGCCGAGGCCGAGCTGAGCGAGGTCCGCTTTCAGGCCGAGGCGGCCGAGGGGCTCGTGCTCTTCGAGGTCGAGCAGGCGTACCGCGACCTCGCCGTGGCGAGCGCCGCGCTGGAGGCCCGCACCGAGGCCACCCGCATCGCCGCCGACTGGCTGCGCACCGAGCAGATCAACGCCGACCTCGCGCTCGGCAGCGTGGACGACCTCACCGCCGCCGTCCGCGCCGACCTCGAAGGCCGCGCCGCTCGCATCCAGGCCGTGCAGGGCTACAACGTGGCCGTGCTCCGGCTGCTCGCCGCGGCGGGCGTCCTCGCCGAGCGGGCGCAGGCGGGCACGCTGTTTGGACCCTCGGGCGTTGAGTGAACCGCCGCCCGAAACCCCCGTTTCGGCGCCCATCCCCCGACCCCACCGTCTCCGATGCTGCACACCCGCTCGCTCTTCTCCCTCGTCCTCCTCGGCGTCGCGCTGGCGCTGCCCGCGCAGGCCCAGCCCGCCTCCGAGATCGAGGCGCTCCTCCGCGACCGCGACCGCGAGATCAAGGCCATCCTCACTGGCGACGCCCGGCCGACCGACGCCCAGCGCACGCGGCTCCGCGAGGTCGTCAACGCCGCCATCGACTTCGGGGCGATGGCCGAGCAGGCCCTCGGGCGGTACTGGAACGAACTCGCGCCCGCGCAGCGGAGCGCCTTCACTGAGCGGTTCGGCGCCGTCGTCCGCGCCCAGTCCCTCGCCGACCTCGAGCTCTACCGCGCCCGCGTCGCCTACGACGGCGTCGAGGTCGAGGGCGGCCGGGCGACGGCCCACACCACCGCCACCTTCGATGGGAAGACGGCCGAGGTCGACTACCACCTCCGCCGCACCGACGCCGGCTGGCGCGTCACCGACATCGTGATCGACGGGACGGGGACGGCGGCCGGCTACGCCCGCTCGTTCCAGCGGGTGATGAAGCAGCAGGGCGTCGAGGAGGGCTACGCCCGGCTGATGCGGAGCCTCGAACGCCGCCTCGAGCGCGACGCCTCGTAGACCAGCGGATACGGCCACGCCGCATAAACGCAGAACGCCCGAGGGAGCCTACTCCTCGGGCGTTCTGCTCTGGGCGCGGTGCTCGCAGGGCTACTCAGCGAGCTGCCGCAGTTGCTTGGCCGCACTGAGCCGGCGGAGGTTCTTGATGTCTGTCGTTTCTCCTGTCTCGATGTTGGCGACGTAGAACTCAGCGGCGTCGGCTCCAATGGAAGCGATCCGCTGCAGGTCCTCCTGTGACCAGTCATCCATGAATGCCTTAACAGTCGCCGCACTTATAAAGCTGATTCACGTATGACAGGTTGGCGTCACCCGTGCCCCTTACCTTCTCAGTGCATCTCAGCCACAGCACGTCAGAAGGTAGGGCATGGCCGTCACCGACTACACGATCCGGGACCTCTTCAACGACTTCGGCACGACCGAGCGGTGCTTGACTTTCATCAAGGAGCGCCGCTTCCCGGACGGCATCCCGTGTCCAAAGTGTGAGCGCGTCACGCCGCACTACCTCGTCGCCTCCCGCCGCGCCTTCTCCTGCCAGCACTGCGGTAGCCAGACCTCCCCGACGAAGGGGACGATCTTCGCTCGCTCCCGCGTCCCGCTGCCGGACTGGTTCTACACCATCTTCCAGTTCGCCAAGACCCGGACGGGGATCGCCGCCAAGCAGATCGAGCGCGAGATCGGCGTGAGCTACCCCACGGCGCTGAGGATGTGCAACGCGATCCGTGAGGTACTAGAGCAGAGGTTGGACGAGAAGATGACCGGGACGGTGGAGGTGGATGAGACGTACATGGGGAACAGCCGCCGCTACTTTGGGCGCAAGCGGAAGCCGGGGCGCGGTGCAGGCAAGCCGCCCGTGTTCGGGATGGTAGAGCGGGGCGGGCGCGTCGTCGCCGTCGCCGTGCCGAACGTGAAGCGGGTCACGGTCTTCCCCATCATCAAGGCCGGGGTGGAGGAGGGTACCGAGATCCACAGCGATGAGTACCCCGTCTACATCACCCTCTCCAAAGAGGGCTACGGCCACGTCACCGTGACGCACAAGACGCGGGAGTACGTCCGGTACCGGAGGGACGGTAGCCCGATCCACACGAACACGCTGGAAGGCTTTTGGAGCTACCCGAAGAACGCGACGAAGGGCGTTCACCGGGGCGTGTCGGCGCACAAGCTACAGGGCTACCTCAATGAGTACGCCTTCCGCTACAGCCACCGGCACGACGAGGGACCGCTGTTCTTCACGCTGCTCAGTCGGCTCCTTCCGCCGGCTTCGCCGAATGCCCTAGCGCCTTGAAGAACGCCTCCCGGTCTACAGCCTCCAGCTCGCCGCCCTCCTCGGCTTCCTTGAACTTCCGCCGGAGCGTTCGTTGGAGTGCCGGAGAGAAGTCGGAGTCGGGGAAAGGAAGGTCGTCGGCTGCACCGTCGCCGCAGGACGCTTGCTCCGGTTGTTGGCCTTCTTGATCTGGCTCCTTCATGGCAGCGATGGTCCGTGATGGGTGCCTACGCCGGGACTGACCTGTTTGCTCCGAAGAGTGGGCGGGCGCGGCGGGCAGCGTCTACGACAGGGACGCGGATGTTGGCAGGTGAGGGCACGTCGGGGAGGACAAGGCCGGGCTTGAAGAACATCACCTCGTCGCCCCGGTAGCGGTCCTGTGCGCTGTAGCTGAGGTCGTACTCTAGAGGGTCGTAATCGTCATACAGGGCCTTGATCTCGTCGGCCGCGTCGTAGGACACGACCCACTCCTGCCTGATCTTCGGGACGAGGCGGGCGATCTCCGCGTGCGCCGCCTTGTCGTAGGCGTTCCGGTAGAGCCCCTGTCCCTTTACGAAGTACGGCGGATCAAGGTAAACAACCGCGTCCTTCGGGATCGAAGGGAGAACGTGCTTGATGTAGTGTGCGGCATCATGGGGGGTGAGCGTGATCCGGCTCCCGAATCGGGCAACCTTCTTGATACGCTGGACCAGGGCGGGCGTGTTGTAACGGGCACTGAGCTTCCAACGGCCCTTCTGCTCCTGCCCTCCGATGACGCCGCCACGGACGATGCCGGACCTGTTTGTACGGTTGAGGAAGAATGTGGCAAAGGCCAAGTCGAGGGAGTCCGCTCCGTCAGCCTCTAGAACCGCCTTCTGGCGATGCCACTCATCCATCGTGACCGCTGTATCCGCGATCCGCTCGCACAGCGCGTCGGTGTTGTGGAGGACGGCATCCCAGAAGGCGTGTACGGCCTCGTCTAGATCATTGATGTGGATGTGGGAGGCGTACTCCTCGTAAAGCAAAGAGAGCGCGACACCTGCCCCTCCCGCGTAGGGTTCGACGTACTCCGCCCCAACAAGGCCGTTACGAAGGAAGAGGAGCTTGATGAAATTGGCCACCTTCCCCTTCCCCCCAGGATAGCGTAGAGGCGATGGGAAGCGGCGTTGCGAGGCTTCAGAGGTCATGGTCGTGAGACGGCGATGCAGAGCAAGGGTACGCCCCCCTTGATCGGCATGGCCACCACCGATCCTTCACACTTCATGCTCACGAGAACACCTTGTCTAGGAAGGGCTGAAGCGTGTGATCCCAGATCGTTTCCAACTCACTCGCCACGGGTGCCGCGTGGAGATGATGCACGTACTGATGCATTGTGGGCACGGAGGCGTGGATGTAACGGTCAGCGTCGGCTATCTTCTTTATAGACTCCTGGAGATCCTGGGTGATGTTGCCGGTAGAACGGAGATGATTCGCCACGGCCTTCAGCTTTTTGGCTAAGATCGCCGTCTTACGCTGCCCGTCCATATCGGGTATGACGTTGTGAATCTCGATGTAATAGTCTGTGCTGAGTTCTAAGAATACACGAAGCAAGACGCTCGCCGCTTCAGTATATGCGTTATGGTTGAGGTGAGAAAGCTCTACGTAGATGTTGTTGAGCCTCGGCTTATTGATCTCTGGACTCCAATCGGACGGGATGAGTGCTGATCGGACCTGGGGCTTCGACTTCCTCTTCCGTTTCTTCGGGGTCTTCTTGCCACCGGAGCCAGCCGGCCTCGAATCAGCCGAACTCGTTTCCTCGCCTGAGTCGGGGGAGACTCTGTCGAAGGTGTAATCATCGAGAGGAACGGGCTTGTTTAGCTTCTTCGAGGGATCGGGAAGGGCGGATGTAGGCCATGCCTTCACCTGCCTCTCCACGTCCTCAGAATGGCGGAGGTCGTTTACGTCGATCTCTCCTTTCTTCAAGAGAGAAATGACGTATCCCAGCCCCTTCGCGGTTTCCTTTGGAGGGTAGACTGTATACGTCACCCCGCCCCTCCTTTCAATGCCGAGGGCTCGTTTGGCCTCGTCGTTCGGGACGATCCGCATCAGGTTCGTCTTAATCCGCTTGTTTGAGTTCTGAGCGGCCTTGTCGAAGCCGTAGAACTTCTCCGCGAAGTCTATCATCTGCACATAGTGGGAGCGTCTACCGTGCCTATCGTCCCACCGATCCTGCTCTTCACTGCCCCAGTCAACTCTACCGACACCGTTGTTCTGGCCGGTATGTCGGTTAGTGATCCAATACTCTGCGTCCTCAATAGAATCAAACAGCCGGCATACTATCTTGCTGATGGGCGCCTCGGCGTACTTCTCGGCTAGCTTGTTGAGCCTTCTCTTATTAGCAGGTCTCGTCAATACAGGTGCAACAAGTCTAGGGTTGTCAAGCGCCTTCAGAGCGGCAACGCGCCGGTTGCCTTCGATGACGCAGTACCTCTTCTTCCGCCCCTCTAGCGCCACTACGGCTGGTAGAGCCAGAGGGTCTAGCCCACGCTCAACGAGACTCGCCGCAAGGTTGAGGAAATGGTCAATCTTTAGCTCAGCGAGAGCCGCAATGGCTGCCGGCTGATTCGGCTGCTCCTCACTGAGGCGGGCGTTCTGGGGATCTACGACGAGGTCTGCTAGAGGTATCGTTTCGATAGAGGGTATGACAGGGGGGGGTGTGTGTCACTTCCCGAAGCTACGGGATACGCCTAACTTCCACCTCTACAGCTCAGCGCCCCCCTGCCACCCCGTCACCCCGCCGCCGGGGTACGTGAATCAGCTTTATAAGTGCGACAGTCGCAAGTACGGTTTCAACCTCGGGGCTTCCGTTGAGGACGAGCGCGTCGGCGTAGACGAGCGCCCGCTCAGCGATTCCGGACTCGATTTTGTTCGGGATGAGGTGCGCTACGAGCATGGCCTTTCCAGTCATCTGCTCGATAGCGATCCGCACCACATCGGACTGAGCGCTCGCGATAGCGGCCTGGGCCATGGCGTCGGCCTCCTTCCAGTCAGAGGCTCGGTTGGCTACGTCGAGGGAAGCGTGCATGGCAGTTCGGCCTGCCTCCATGAGAACCTCGTTCGGTACATCGGGGAGCGGCGTGAGCGAAGCGCCGGTGAAAGCGCCGACTGCCTGAGTCGGCTGGGATGTCTGAGGCGGCGGGGTGTCTACTTGTCCACAGGCGGACAGGAACACAATGAGCGTGAGAGCAAAGAGGAGCTTCATCGGTCTGAGGGTTATGCGGTGGTTGAACGCGATTCATTTTCCACTCTGGGCTACTCGCAGAGTGAAGGATGGGTGTATGCGAAGTTGAATACGCCGTCGCAAATCAACACCATCATGCACTGAGACCCAGGTGTCGGGTGAGGGTAGTAGTCGTAACCGAAGATGAAGTTACCTTGATTTTGAGGGCCAGCCGTAACGTCCGCGGGAGCCGTCAGCGCGAAAGGGAGCAAGCGCGAAAGGGAGCACGAGCCCTAAGGCAAACGCGAGTCGGAGGATCTTTGAGTGGGGAGACATGGGCAATAGGGTTTTGTGATGGATAGTGGCGCATTCTCATCAGCGAATGCGTGTCGCCTCTATAGTAGCCTTCCCCACCCCCCCCCTAGCATGAAGATTTGATGAATGCAAAAATTACACTGGCATTCTGCGAAGACGCGACCTATGACGGACGATCCCCAGTGCCCGTCACCTGAATTGGTGCCGCGCCTCAGGTCTTCGTGGCGAGGTTCCAGAGGAAGGCCAGCTCCGGCCCCGCGAAGACGGCGAACGCCGCGACCACCAGCGCGATGACCCCCGCTGGTACGACGAACCCCAACCCCGCCGCCCGCGGCATCGGGACGCGCGCCACCCGCCCGAAGTCGTAGAGCATCCGCACCCCCGCGATCACCTCGACGGCGACCCACCCACCGAGGAGCAGCGAGGCCCACCGCAGCGGCGCCTCCGTCTGCGCCGCCAGCAGCGCGAGCACCATCAGCACGAACAGGGGCCAGCGCGAGAACGTCGCCAGCACGAACGCCTGCCCCGGACGGATACGGTGGGTCTTCCCCGTCAGCGCGAACAGCCACACCATGTTGAGCAGGAGCCACACGGCGTAGGCGAGGGCGCCCGTGAGGACCGCCCCGACGGGGCTCCCGAGGAAGCCGAGCAGCATCGCCTGCCGGTCGGGGCTCATCCCGCCCGTCAGCACGGCGAGCACGTCCGTCTCCGCCGCCGTCCCGAGCAGGACGCCCGCGAGGACGCCCGCCGCGAGCGCGAGCGCGGCGCCCATCCCCACCGCCGCCCACGTCTCGAGCCCCGAGCTGCGCTGGACCGACTCGCGGTAGTAGCCGTGGCGGGTGAAATAGCGAGAGGCGAGGTAGCGGAGGTGCGGCGCCAGCGTCAGCAGCACGGCCACGAGCAGCGCGATCAGCCACCCGGCCAGCACGAACCCCGGTAGGCTCTCCCGCGCCATCGGCGGCGGGCCGGCGTCTACGGCGAACACCGTCTGCCGACCCGTGAAGAACCCCCGCACGACCCCAAGGGCCCGGCGCTCGCGGCCCTCCGCGTCGCGCAGCCCGTAGGGTGATCCGTCCCAGTCGGCGACGAACACGGCGGCCGGTGCCGGGTCGAGGGAGAGCAGCCCGCGGAGCCCCCGCTCCAGCGTCCGCGCCTGTGCCGCCGGGGATCGCGGGGTGAGGTGCCCCCCCTCCACCCCGTCGTCCGCCGCCGCCCCGAACGCGCCGACGCCGACCGGGACGCCCTCGTGCGCCGCCCGCCAGCGCTGGACCATTGGGACGGGGTCGCGCCCACGCGCGTCGAGGAGCACGGCGTCCACCGTGCCGGCGCACTGGTCGTCCTCGATGAAGGCGGTGACGTAGTAGGTGCGGAGGCCGGCGGCGCGGGCGCGCTCCGTCAGCCGCTCGAAGTAGGCGCACGCCGCCTCCGCGCTCGTGTCCGACGCCCGCGCCAGCCCGACGGCCTGCACGGCCGGGAACTGCTGCGCCGCGGCCATCACCGAGTCCAGTTCGCGCGCGGCGAAGGCGAGCGAGTCGAGGAGCCGCCGCGCCGGCAGGTTCTCCACCGGGAGGTCCACGAACACGTCAAGCTCGTAACCGACGGCAGCGCGGAGGACGCCGTCCGGGGGTAACCCCACGACGCGCACGGCGTCGGCGCCGAGGTCCCGCATGGCCCGGAGCTCGGCGTTCGCCTCGGGGACGTCCTCCGGCGGCGCCCACGTCACGCCCCGGACGGTCAGCGACGCGGGTCGCGGGGCGGCAGCCGAGTCAGCCGGCGCCTGCGCAGCAACCGGGGCCGCGAGCAGGAGGAGGGCGGAGAGGAGAAAAGCGCAGCGCGGCATGGGGTGGGGCGGGCGAGAGAGGAGCCCCTTACGCCGCCGCTGCCGAACCGTTCGCCCGACGAGGCGGCTGGCCCCCCCTCCCCTGATCGAGGACGTGTCTCGACGTGGTAGGGACAGGGCATGCCCTGTCCTTACGGCGGCTCAGGCTAGCGTGGGCGACCCCTCACCCCACACCGGGTTGAGGCAAACGCTTCGACGGATGAAGCCCCGCGCCGTGGAGGGGACGCGGGGCTTCGGGGACAACCCTGGCGTGGTCATCCGGGTAACGCTGCACGAGGATAGCGGCGGGCGCTGCCAACCCCGTGTCAGGGGCTCTCTGCGAGAGCAGTTTTCAGTTCGCAGTTTTCGGTTCGCAGTTCGCTCCCCGGTCGAGGGCTAGCCGACTCCGAACTGCAAACGGGAAACTGGCCCCTAATCCATCATCTTGCGGAGGAAGGCCGGCACGTCGTCGTCCTCGCGGGTCCGCTCGTGGCGGCGCTTGAAGTCGTCGGCCTGGAGGCGGCGCATTGACGCCGCGCGGCGCGGCTTCTCCGCAGGGGTGCTCTCCTCACCCTCACCGGGCTCGACGGGCGAGCGGCGCTCGTAGGCCGGGGCGTCGAGGCGGCGGAGGGCCTCCTCGCCCTTGTAGCCCGGCGCGAGCTCGTCGTTCTCCAGCCGGACCGTCCGGCGGACCCGCTCCTCCCGCTGGCGGCGCGCCGCCTCGAACCCCGTCGCGATCACCGTCACCCGGAGCTCGTCGCCCATGTCGGGGTCGATGACCGTGCCGAAGATGACCTCGGCCTCGTCGCCGGCCTCGCGCTGCACGACGGACGTCGCCTGCGTGGCCTCGCGGATGCCGAGCGACGTGCCGGCGGTGATGTTGACGAGCACGTTCCGCGCCCCCTCGATCGAGACGCCGTCGAGGAGCGGGCTGCTGATGGCCTCCAGCGAGGCGCGCTCGGCGCGCTTGTCCCCCTGCGCCGTGGACGAGCCCATGATGGCCGTGCCGCCGTCGGCCATCGTCGTGCGGACGTCGGCGAAGTCGAGGTTGATGAGGCCGTGGACGGTGATGAGGTCGGAGATCCCGCGCGTCGCGTTGTAGAGCACGTCGTCGGCCATCTCGAACGCCTCGACGAGCGTGGTGTCGGCGTCGGCCACGTCGAGCAGCCGCTCGTTGGGGACGATGATGAGGGTGTCGACGGTCTCCTTGAGGAGGTCGAGGCCCTCGCTGGCGGCCTTCATCCGCTTCCGGCCCTCGCAGTCGAACGGCTTCGTGACCACGCCGACGGTGAGGATGCCGAGCTTCCGCGCGATGGCGGCCACGACGGGGGCGCCGCCGGTGCCGGTGCCGCCGCCCATCCCGGCCGTGATGAACACCATGTCGCAGCCGCGGAGCGACTGCTCGATCTCGGTCCGGCTCTCCTCGGCCGCCTCGGCGCCGACGATGGGGCGGGCCCCCGCGCCGAGGCCCTTGGTGAGGTCGCGGCCGAGCTGGATTTTGCACGGGGCGAGGTTGTTTTCAAGGGCCTGCGCGTCGGTGTTGATCGAGACGAACTCGACCCCGCCGATGCCCTTGCGGATCATGTTGTTGAGGGCGTTGCCGCCGCCGCCGCCGACGCCGACGACGGCGATCTTGGCCTTTTCGTTGGCCTCGATGTCGAATGAGAACCTGCTGCTGAAGGGGCTTTCCATGGGATACCTCGGGGTGTTGCGCCAGGGTTGTGAACTGCTAGCTGTGAGTGGTGGAGTGAGTTGTAGGGGCGCAGCGCGCTGCGCCCCTACGGATTGCTGCGGGGTTTAGAGTTCGTCGAACCAGCTCCGCATCCGGCCGGCGATGCGGTCCATGAGCGAATCGGGGTCGCCGGGGGCGCCGTCGCCGCCGACGTGGGCCGCGTCGGTGGTCATCAGCGCGGAGGTGCCGTCGCCGAAGCGGAGGCCGTAGAGGACGAGCCCGACGGCGGTGGCGTACTTCGGGTCGGCGACCTCCTCGACCATCCCGCCGGCCAGCCCGAGCGGGGCGCCGATGCGGGTGTCGAGGCCGAGCACCTCCTCGGCGAGCTCCGCCGTGCCGGGGATCAGCGAGCCGCCGCCGGTGAGCACGACGCCGGCCGAGAGGTGGCGCCCGTAGCCCGAGCGCTTGATCTCGATGCCGACGATCTCGACGAGCTCCTCCAGCCGGGGCTGAATGATCTGGGCCAGCGTGCTCTGCCCGATCGCCTTCTCGGCCCGCCCGCCGATGCCGGGGATGTGGATCTCCTGGTCCTCCTCGACGGCGTCCACGAGGGCGATGCCGAACTGCTGCTTGAGCCGCTCGGCCTGGTCGTGGAGGACGCCGAGGCCCTTGCGGATGTCGTCGGTGACCTTGTTGCCGGCCACGGCGACGACGGCGGTGTGGCGGATCGTCTGGTCCTCGAAGACGGCGATGTCGGTCGTCCCCCCGCCGATGTCCACGAGCGCCACGCCGACCTCCTTCTCGTCGGGGTGGAGCACGGCGTAGCTGGAAGCCAGCGGCTCCAGCACGATGTCGGCGACGTGGTAGCCGGCCTTCTCGATGCAGCGGTACACGTTCTTCGCCGCCGAGACGAGGCCGGTGATGATGTGGACGTTGGCTTCGAGGCGGACGCCGCACATCCCCACGGGGTCGTCCACGCCGTCCTGCCCGTCGACGATGAACTCCTGCGGGATGACGTGGAGGATCTCGCGGTCGGCCGGCATGGCGACGTGCTGAGTGTCCTCCAAGAGGCGGTCCACGTCGCGGCGGGTGATCTCGCCGTCGCGGCCGGTGACGGTGATGACGCCGCGGCTCTGGAAGCTCTGGACGTGGTCCCCGGCGATGCCGACGTAGACGCTGCGCGCCTCGACGCCGGCGATCCGCTCGGCCTCGCCGACGGCCTCGCGCACGGCGGCGACGGTCTTGTCGATGTTGACGACGACGCCGCGGTTGAGCCCCTCGGAGTGGGCCAGCCCCACGCCGAGGACGTTGATGCGGCCGTGCTCGTCGGCGGCGGCGACGACGGCGCACACCTTCGTCGTCCCGATGTCTACGCCGACTACGATGCGGTCTTTCATAGCGAGTTGTGAGTTGTGGGTTTTGGGTTGTGAGTTCTCATCACTCAGAACTCATCACTCAGAACCCTGTGTGACGATCTGCCCGTCGAAGCGGAGGTCGACGCGGCGGAGGGGGAGGTCGGGTTGGGCCAGGATGGCCTGGTCCCAGAAGGCGTGCAGGCGGCGGAGCTTCTCGGCGAACCCGTCCTGGCCGAGCACCACGGGGACGGCCCGGCCGGCGGGCGTCGGGGCGGTGTGGAGGACGAACGGGCCATCGGCCGTGCGCTCGACGCCGGAGACGAGGGCGTCGGTGGCGGGGCCGGCCATAGCGAGGGCGTCGAGCAACTCGCGCAGCGCGGCGTCCTCGACCGTGCGTACTGGGTTGAAGGGCTCGACCCGGCCCGTGACAAGCGGCACGTCGTAGCCGGCCCGGAGCGCGCTCGGCGTGACCGGCATCTGGAAGCCGGCGCGGTCGAGGTAGTGGCTCGGCCGGCCGGCGTCGTCCAGGACGAGCGCCGTGGGAGCGCGTTCGCGGACGGAGAGGGCGAGGGTGCCGGTCATCCAGCGCGTCACCCGCGCCTCGGCCACCCACGGGTCGCGCTGCACCCGGTCGGCGAGCACGACGGGGTCGAGGTCGAGCAGCAGCGCCGAGTCCGGCACGGCGGCCAGCGCGACGAGCGCGTCGGCGTCGGCGTGGACGTTCCCGCTGACGGTGACGGCACGGACGGGCAGCGTGGTGGCGTACTGCCACCCGAGCGCGAGCACGGCCCCGAGCCCGACGAGGAGCACGGCGACGGCCGTGAGCCGGAGCGCCTGACGGAGCCGGCTGGGCTGCTGCTGTTCGGTCTGCTTACCCATCGGCGGCCTCCGGTTCGCTTTGGGGGCCGGCGTCCTTCGGCTCCGCCGGGGGCGTCCCGTCGGCCTCGACGGGGCCGGCGGCGCGGCCGGTGCGGAGCACGTCGAGGAACGTCTGCCCGTAGAGCCACACGTCGCCGGCGCCCATCGTGATCACGAGGTCGTCCCCCCCCCGGATGCCGAGGAGGTAGCGCGGGAGGTCCGCCTTGTGCTCGACGTAGTGGACGTCGCGGTGGCCGAACTCCGTGGCGCGGTCGGCGAGGGCTTTTCCTGAGACGCCCTCCATCGGCTCCTCGCGGGCGCCGTAGACGTCGGTGACGACGAGGGTGTCGGCGTCGTCGAAGGCGCGGGCGAAGTCGTCGAGGAGGTCGCGGGTGCGGCTGTAGAGGTGCGGCTGGAAGACGGCGACGACGCGCTTCTCGGGCCACCCCCGCGAGGCCGCTGCGAGCGTGGCCTCGACCTCGGTGGGGTGGTGGGCGTAGTCGTCGATGACGAGGGTGCCGCGGGCGGTGCCCTTGATCTGGAATCGCCGCTGCACGCCGGTGTAGCGGCGGAGCGCCGTGCGGATGTCCGCGAACGGCACGTCGAGCTCGAGCCCGACGGCGACGGCGGCCAGCGCGTTCTGCACGTTGTGGTAGCCCGGCGCGTTCAGCTCCACCTCCCCGAGCCGCTCCTCGTGGAGGTAGACCGTGAACCGCGTCGTGTTGCCGGCCTGCTCGATGTCGGCGGCGCGGACGGTGGCCTGCCGCGCGGTGCCGTAGGTGACGACGCGGCGCTCGACGCGGCCGAGGATGCTCCGGACGTTCTCGTCGTCCAGGCAGAGGATGGCCGCGCCGAAGAACGGGACCGAGTTGGCGAACTGGAGGAACGCCCCCTTGATGTCGTCGAGGCCGGAGTAGATGTCGAGGTGGTCGGCCTCGATGTTCGTCACGACGGCGAGCACCGGGGTCAGCTTCAGGAACGTCCGGTCGTACTCGTCGGCCTCGATGATGATGATGTCTCCCTCGCCCGAGACCGCGTTCGAGTCGAACTCGGCGACCTTGCCGCCGACGATGATGGTGGGGTCAAAGTCGGCCTCGCGGACGACGAGGCCGGCCATGCTCGTCGTCGTCGTCTTGCCGTGGGTCCCGGCGACGCCGATCCCGTACTTCTGCCGCATCAGCTCGCCGAGCATCTCGGCGCGGCGGATGAGCGGGAGCCGGCGGCGCTGGGCCTCCTGCGTCTCGGGGTTCTGGCCGGGCTTGACGGCCGAGGAGTAGACGACGACGTCGGCGGCGCCGACGTGCTCGGCGGCGTGGCCCTCGTGGATCTCGGCGCCGAGGCGTTCGAGCCGCTGCGTGGTCTCGCTCCGCCGGAGGTCCGAGCCGGAGACGCGGTACCCCCGCGCGAGCAGGACCTCGGCGATCGACGACATGCCGATCCCCCCGATGCCGACCATGTGGACGGCCTTCATCCGCCCGAAGCCGGGCTGCCGGCGGGTCGTATCGCGGCGCACCTCGCTCATGCCTCTGCCCCCTCATCTAGCTGCCCTCCCTGGAGGGTGGCGGCATCCCGTAGAGACGCGACATGTCGCGTCTCTACCGTCGGACGAAGCGTGGTGGTATGGATGGGCGTGGTCCAAATCATGCCGTCGCCCTCATCTGCTCGCGGGCGATCTCCAGCACGGCCGCCGCGATGTCGCGCGCGGCGTCGGGCCGGGCGATCTCCAACGCTGCCCGCTGCATCTCCTCCAACCGCTCCTCTTCCCCCAGCAGCCCCTCGACCGTCGGCAGCAGCTCCCGGTCGAGGCTCGGCTCGGGGAGGAGGACGGCGGCGCCGGCGTCGGCGAGGGCGCGAGCGTTCTTGGTCTGGTGGTCGGCCGTCACGTTCGGGCTCGGGACGAGCACGCTGGGCGTCCCGGTCACGGCGAGCTCGCTGCACGTGATGGCGCCGGCGCGGCAGACGGCGAGGTCGGCCGCGGCGTAGGCGAGGTCCATCCGGTCGAGGTACCGGAGGAGCCGGAGGCGCGGGTGCTCTGGGACCCCCTTCTTCAGCGCGTCGAAGTAGCGCCGCCCGGTCTGCCAGACGACCACGAGGTCGTCGTGGGCGAGGAGTTGGTCGAGGTGGTGGGCGAGGGCGTCGTTGATCGGGCCGGCGCCGAGCGAGCCGCCCATCGCCAAGAGCACCCGCTGCCTGTCGTTCACGTCGAAGTGCCGTCGGGCCTCGGCGGGGTCGGCCTCCGTCAGGTCCTGCCGGACGGGGTTGCCGCTGACGACGCACTTCTCGGCGGGGAAGTAGTCCTTCGCCGCCTCGAAGGCGAGGAAGATCCGGCGGGCCGCGCGGGCGAGCAGCTTGTTGGTCGCGCCGGCGTAGGCGTTCTGCTCCTGGATCACGAGGGGCCGCCCCCGCAGCGCCGCCGCCAGCCCGACCGGCCCGGCGACGTACCCGCCTGTCCCCACGACCACGTCCGCGTCGAACCCCCCGACGAGCCGGAAGCTGTCGCCGAGGCCGCGGGCGAGCTTGAGGGGGAACGAGAGGTTCCGGGTCAGCGCTTCGGCCGAGAGCCCGCGCTGGAAGCCGGAGACGGTGACGGGGTGGATCGCGTAGCCGGCCTTCGGGACGGCCTCCCACTCCATCCGGTCCCGCGTCCCGGCGAACGCGACGGCCGCGTCCGGCGCTTGCGCCTTCACCTGGTCGGCGATGGCGATGGCGGGGTAGACGTGCCCGCCCGTGCCGCCACAGGCGAACAGCACGCGCGGCGCACGGGATGCGCCGGCTCGGGGGGCAGTATGAGGAGAGGTCGGAGGAGGCATCAGCGTAGGGGCGGGTCTGAGACCCGCCCGTACAGAGTCAGGCAGTGCAGCGCTAGGTAGCGGTGGTATGGCGGGAGACGTTGAGGAGCAGGCCGGCCATCACGCCGGTGGCGAGCAGCGAGGTGCCGCCGTAGGAGACGAACGGCATGGGCAGTCCTGTGACGGGCATCAGCCCGCTCGCGACGGCGGCGTTGACGCAGCCGTAGAGGACGAGCGCGGCCGTGAGGCCGGTGGCGAGGAACAGCCCGAGGGGGTCGGCCGCGGGGCGGGCGATGCGGAGCAGCCCGCGGAAGAGCAGCACCACGAAGGCGCCGAGCAGGAGGAACGCCCCGACGAGCCCGTACTCCTCGGCCACGATGGCGAAGATGAAGTCGTTGTACGGAGCAGGCAGGAAGTCGCGCTGCACGCTCTTGCCGGGGCCGACGCCCGTGAGCCCGCCCATCGCGATGGCGATCCGGGCTTGGCGGGCTTGGTACCCCTCGGCCTGGTCGCTCAGGACGGCGGCCTCGTCGGTGTGGGAGAAGAGGCTCGTGCCGAGGTAGCTCTCGACGCGGGCCGCCCGCTGCGGCGACGCCATGAGGAACAGCAGCGCCGCGATCAGCCCGACAGCAAAAACGCCGGTGAGGTGCAGCATCCGCACCCGCCCCACGAACAGCATCGCGGCCACGGCCCCGCTGAGGACCGCCGCCGTCGAGAGGTCCTCGATCCCGATCAGCGCGATGGTCGGGACCGTCCAGACCATCAGCGGGACGAACCCCCGCTGGAACTCGTCGACGTAGGCCTGCTTCCGGGCGAGCAGCACGGCGAGGTGGAGGAGCAGCGCGACCTTCGCGAAGTCGGACGGCTGGAACGAGACGCCGCCGACGTCGAGCCACCGCTGCGCCCCGCCGAGCACGACGCCGGAGACCTGCGCCGCCACGAGCAGCGCGAGCGCCGCGATCAGGAGCACCTTCGAGAGCCGCGCCAGCCGCCGGTAGTCGAGCGCGCTGAACACGCCCACGGCGGCGAGCGCGAGGCCGGTCCGGACGAGGTGGCGGAGCAGGAACCGCTCGGGGTCGCCGCCGGCCTTCGTCTCAGCCAGGAACGAGATCGCGCTGTAGACGGCGACGACGCCGAGCGCGGCGAGCGCTAGCACCGCCCACACGACCGGCTTGTCCGCCGGCCGCATCGCGGCTGCCTTCGCTTTGATCTGGGAGGCTACAGTCGCCATCGATGGATGTAGGGGCGGGACTTGTACCCGCCCTTTCTCGGGCGACCACGGGGGTCGCCCCTACGATTCATGTGAAGGGGGCATAGGGGCAATTCATGAGTTGCCCCCACCGGGGTGGTTCGTGGTTACAGGCTGCGGACGAGGCGCTTGAAGGTGTCGCCGCGGTCCTCGTAGTTGCGGTACATGTCGAACGACGCGCAGGCCGGGCTGAGCAGCACCACGTCGCCGGGCTCGGCCATGAGCTGGGCGTACTGGAGCGCCTCCTCCATCGTGTCCGCCCGCGCCGCCGCCTTCGCGTGGTCGCCGAGGTCGCAGACCACCTTGTCGCCGCTCTCGCCGAGCCCGATCACGCCGCGCACGCCGTCCTTGACGAGCGGGACGAGGGGGTCGTAGTCGTTCCCCTTGTCGCGCCCGCCAGCGATCAGGACGATGGGCTCGTCGAAGCTTTCGAGCGCGTACCAGACGGCGTTCACGTTGGTCGCCTTTGAGTCGTTGACGTACGTGACGCCGCCGACCTCGCGGACGAACTCGAGCCGGTGGGGGACGCCCTCGAAGGAGGCGAGGCTCTCGCGCACGACGTCGGAGGAGATCTCCATGGCGCGCGCGGCGATGGCCGCGGCGAGGGAGTTGTAGAGGTTGTGCTGCCCGCGGAGGGACAGGTCGTGGGTGCGCATGAGGACCTCTTCTTGGGGTGAGTCGGGGGAGCCGAGCGGGCTCAGGCGGAGGATGATCTGGTCGCCGCGGACGAAGGCGCCGCGGTCGAGCTCGGCCTCGGTACTGAAGGGGAGCAGCGCCACGCCGCGCCGGGGGCCGACGCGCTCGGCGTACTCGCGGACGAGCGCGTCGTCGTGGCTGTACACGAAGGCGTCGCCCGCCCCCTGCTGGGCGGCGATGCGGAACTTGCTCTGGGCGTAGGCCAGGAAGTCACCGTGGTAGCGGTCGAGGTGGTCGGGGGTGATGTTGAGGAGGACGCTGACGCGCGGGCGGAACGTGGCGACGTGGTCGAGCTGGAAGCTGGAGACCTCCAGCACGGCCACGGTCTCGGAGCTACAATCGCCGACGTGGTCGGCGAAGGCGCTCCCGATGTTGCCGGCCACGACGAGCGGCCGGCCGGCGGTGCGAAACACGTGGGCGATGAGCGAGGTCGTCGTCGTCTTCCCGTTGCTCCCCGTGACCGCGACGACGGGGCTCTCGCAGAACCACGCCGCCACCTCGACCTCGCTGAACACGGGCGCCCCCCCGAGCGCGAGGCGCTGGATGATCTCTGCCCCGCTCGGCACCCCCGGCGAGACGACCGCGAGGTCCGCGTCGAGCGCGCGGTCGGTGTGGCCGCCGAGCTCGTAGGCGACGCCCGCCGCGTCGAGCGCCCGGCGGAGATCCTCGTCGCCCTCGCCGGCCTCGGTCAGGAACACCTCGGCGCCGCGATCCGCGAGCAGCCGCGCCGCGGCGAGCCCGCTCCGGGCGCCGCCGACAACGGTGATCCTTTTCCCTTTGAGGTCGCTCGGGTTCATGGGGAGACTCGTAGGGGCGGGCCTTGTGCCCGCCCGCAGCAGGGCGACCACGAGGGTCGCCCCTACAGGATGTCGGTCAGCGGATGCGGAGGACGAGGAGGGTGAGGATGACCAAGAGCGCCGTCACGATCCAGAAGCGGACGACGATCTTCGACTCGTGGACGCCGAGGGCCTCGTAGTGGTGGTGGATCGGGGCCATCCGGAAGAGGCGCTTGCCCTCGCCCGTCTTCCGCTTCGTGTACTTGAAGTAGCCCGTCTGCAGGATGACCGAGAGGGTCTCGACGAAGAAGATGGCGCAGAGCACCGGCAGCAGCAGCTCCTTCTTGATCATCACCGCCGTCGTCCCGATGGCGGCGCCGAGGGCGAGCGAGCCGGTGTCGCCCATGAAGACCTGCGCCGGGTAGCCGTTGTACCACAAGAACCCGAAGCACGCCGCCGCCATCGCGGCGCAGAACACGACGAGCTCGCTGGTGCCGAGCAGGAAGAGGTCGTTGACGAAGTCGGCGGCGACGGCGTTGCCGGTGATGTAGGCCAGCCCGATCAGCCCGATCGAGACGAACGCCGCCGTGCCGGTGGTCAGCCCGTCGAGGCCGTCGGTGATGTTGACGGCGTTGGAGACGGCGGTGACGATGAGGACCACGAAGGGGATGAACACGAGCCACCCGACGTCGGCGCCGACGAGGGGGCTCAGGAAGTCGTAGTCGATGGTGCCGTTGGCGACGAAGGGGAGGCTCGTCAGCGTGGCCTGCTCGGCGAAGCCGGGGAGGAAGTAGAGCACGGCGCCGACGAGGACGCCGAGCGAGATCTGCCCGGCCAGCTTCACCCGCTTCGCGACGCCCTCCTTGTTCTTCTTGACCACCTTGATGTAGTCGTCGGCGAACCCGAAGCCCCCCATCCACAGCGTCGCGCCGACGGCGAGGAGGAGGTACGGGTTCGTGAGGTCGCCCCAGAGGAGGGCACTGCCGCAGAGGGCGAGCAGGATGATGACGCCGCCC
The DNA here is from genome assembly GCA_965215145.1 of Rhodothermales bacterium. Lineage (GTDB taxonomy): Bacteria > Bacteroidota > Rhodothermia > Rhodothermales > JANQRZ01. The sequence continues at coordinate 62,374 of OZ244038.1, forward strand.
ATCGTGGGGGTGCCGGCTTTGTGCTCGTGGCTCACGGCGCCGGCGTCCTCGCCCTCGCGGATCGTCTCGCCGAGTTGGTTCTTGCGGAGGAACCGGATGATCCGCTTCCCCGCGAACAGCGCGATCAGCAGCGCCGTCCCCGCCGCGAGCGCGGCGCGGACGGTGGTGAATTCGAAGACCTGGAAGCCGGCCGGCTGGTAGGTCTGTTCGAGCCAGTCGAGGAGGAGGTAGAGCACAAAGGCAGGGGTAGAGACGCCCCGGCGGGGCGTCTGTGCGGAATCTCAGCGGGTTGCTAGAAACCAGCACCCCGTCATCCCCGACTCTGATCGGGGATCCAGAAGTCTGGCAGCATGGCTGGATGGGCTCCGCCGTCCTAGCGGGTCCCGCTTCCGCGGGGATGACTGTTGGGAGATGGGGAGAGGGGTCTGCATTGCAGCGTTCAGGAGGGGCGGGGGGCCATTTCGCGGAGGGCCTCCCGGACGGCCTCGCGGTCGTCGAAGGGGAGCCGCTCGGTGCCGACGGTCTGGTACGGCTCGTGGCCCTTCCCGGCGACGACGACCACGTCGTGCGGGCCGGCGGCGCGGAGGGCGTCGCGGATCGCGGCGGCGCGGTCGGGGAGGACGGCCGCCGGCGGGGCCATCATCCCCCCGGCGACCTCCTGGAGGATGACCTGCGGCGGCTCCGTGCGGGGGTTGTCGTTGGTGAGGACCACGCGGTCGGCGAGGCGCTCGGCGAGGCGGCCCATCACCGGGCGTTTGGCGCGGTCGCGGTCCCCACCGCAGCCGAAGACGACGCTCAGCGAGCCGCCCTCTGGCACCATCTCGCGGACGGTGCGGAGGACGTTCTCGAGCGCGTCCGGCGTGTGGGCGTAGTCCACGACGGCGATGGGGCCTGGGGCGTCGAGGCCAGCGTCGGCGGGGCGGATGGTCTCGAGGCGGCCGGGGACGGGCGGGGCGTCGGCCAGGGCGTCGAGCACCTCATCCCGGTCGTAGCCGAGCGTGCGCGCGGCGGCATAGGCGGCGGCGAGGTTGTAGGCGTTGAAGGCGCCGGCGAGGCGGAACCGTCGGATCTCGCCGTCGAGGCGGAGGCGGAGGCCGGAGACCGGGTTCTCCAGGATCGAGAACGGGACGTGGCCTTCGACAAAAACACCGGCGGGCGGGTGGTGACCACGGGCGGTGGTGGGGCCGTCTCCGGCCTGCCCGTAGGTCACCACCCGCGCCGGCGTTCCCTCCACCATGGACTGCCAGTGCCCGTCGTCGCGGTTGACGACGGCGGCAGCCCCTTCGCCGAGGCCCTTGAACAGCCGCCCCTTCAAACGGCTATAGGCCTCGAACGAACCGTGATAGTCGAGGTGGTCGTGGGTGATGTTGGTGAAGATGGCGAGGGCGAACCGCTGGCCCCGGACGCGCTCCTGGTGGATGGCGTGGCTGGATACCTCCATCGCGCAGGTCGAGCAGCCGGCGTCCGCCATCTCGCGGAGGAGGGCGTTCAGCGCGAGCGCGTCGGGGGTCGTGTGGGTCGCTGCCTGGACCGCGTCGCCGATGCGGACCTCGACGCCGCCGACCAGGCCGGTCTTCTCGCCGAGGGTCTGGAAGAGGTGATGGAGGAGGAAGGCCACCGTGGTCTTCCCGTTGGTCCCCGTCACCCCGAGGAGGCGCAGGGCCTGCGAGGGTCGCCCGAAGAACACGGCCGCGGCCTCGGCCAGCGCCGCCCTCGAGTCGGTCACCCGAGCGGAGGCGGCGAGGCCGGGCGGCAGCCCGCCCTCGGGCGACCGCTCGCAGACAGCTGCGGTCGCTCCGTGTTGCACAGCCTTGTCAAGGAACAGGTGCCCGTCGGCTTCCAGGCCGGGGATGGCGAAGAAGCAGGCGCCGGGCGCGACCCGCCGGCTGTCGTGAGCCAGCAGGCGGATCGGGGTCTGGAGATCGCCGGAGGCGTCTTCGAGCAGGCCGGCCCGGTGGATCGGGGCCAGCAGGCGCTCGAAGGGGAGCGGCTCGCGGCGGCTCACGGATCTGAAAGAGCGGGAGTACAGGTGAGGGTGGCGGCGTCGGGGAGCGCCGCGCCGGGCGCGGGCTCCTGCCGCTCCACGACGCCGGCCCCCTGCACCCGCGGGGCGACGCCGAGCCGGGCCAGCCACGCGGCAGCCCGCCGCGCGCTGAGGCCCCGGAGGTCGGGCATGACGTCTCGGGCCGGCTCGTCGGCCGCGGCGAACCGGACGGCGCCGTTCGGGGCGGTCTCTCCGGCGGCGGGGCGCTGGTCGGTGACGGCGTGCCAGCGGGCGTCGGAGGAGCGGCCGTCGAGGTCGGCGGCGAGGCCGCGCGAAAGAGCCTGCGCGGCGGCGATCCCCTGCGGCAGGCCGGTGGCATCGGGGACGGGCAGGGCCGCCGGCGCCGGGCGGGCTCCATCGACGGCGCGGCGACCGGCGAGGGCGGGCATCACCCCGGTCCAGCGCTCGGCCACCCGCGCGAACACCGGCGCGGCGACGGTCCCGCCGTAGTACCCGTTCGTCGGGCGGTCCATCACGACGACGAGGGCGACCTCCGGCCGGTCGGCGGGGAACATCCCGACGAAGGTGGCGCGGTGGCCGGCGCCGTAGCGCCCGCCCTCGGCGATCCGCGCGGTCCCCGTCTTCCCCGCGATCCGCAGCCCCTCGACGGCGGCGCGTGGCGCCGTCCCACCCTCCATCACGACGCGCTCGAAGGCGGGCCGGAGCGAGTCCGCGGTGGCGGCCGAGAAGGCGCGGCGGACGGAGTCCACGGGCGCCCGCCAGAGGACGCGGCCGGTGAGGAAGTCGCGGCGCTCGGCGAGGACGTGGGGGCGGACGAGGAGGCCGCCATTCGCAAGCGCGCAGTAGGCGGTGAGGATCTGGAGCGGGGTAGCGGAGACACCGTACCCGATGCTCATCGAGGTCTGGGTCGAGCCGCTCCACGTGTCGGGCCGGTGGAGGGTGCCGCCCTCCTCGCCTGGCAGGTCGATGGCCGTCGGCTGCCCGAACCCGAGGGCGCGGGCGTGTTGGTAGAACCGCCCCGCGTCGAGCCGCTGCCCGACCTTGGCGAGCCCGACGTTGCTCGACTTCGCGATGGCCTCGGCGAGGGTGATGGTGCCGTAGGCGTGGGAGTCCCGCATCGTCCGCCCGCCGAAGACGGCCCACCCGGCGCCGGTCTCGACGGAGTCGCTCAGCGTGGCGACGCCGTCTTCGAGCGCAGCCACGGCGGTGACGAGCTTGAACGTCGAGCCCGGCTCCATCTGGTCGGCGACGGCGTGGTTGCGCCGGGCGGCGACGGAGGCGGCACCGGGGCGGTTGGGGTCGTAGTCCGGCGCGTTCGCCATCGCGAGCACGGCGCCGGTGGCGGGGTCCATCGCGACGGCCGTGGCCCACGCGGCGCCGGCCTCCTCGGCGCCGACGGCCAGCTCTTCCTGGAGGATGCTCTGGAGGACGAGGTCGAGGGTGAGCACGAGCTCCTGGCCGTGCTGCGGCTCGGTCCCCCCGCCGTCGGCGACGGCGCGGATGGCGCCGGTGCGGTCGCGCTGGACCGTCTGCCGGCCGGGCTCGCCGCGGAGGACCTCGTCGTACTGAACCTCGACGCCGGCCTTGCCGCGGAGGTCGGGGTCGACGTGGCCGAGGACGTGGGCGCCGACGCGGCCGTAGGTGTAGCGCCGGTCGAACCGGGGCCGCGCGCGGATCACGCCGGGGACGTCGAGCGCGTCGACGGCCTCGCGCTGCGCCTCGTCCACGCTGCGGGCGAGGAGCACGTACTGCCGGCTCGCCCGGTTCGCCACACGGCGGCGGTACGTGCCGGCGGAGACCCCCGTCACCCGCGCGAGCTCGGCGTAGAGCTCCTCGGCGCGGGCCTCGAACCCCGCCACCGTCGGGTCGAGCTCGATCTGGTAGCGGGCGGTGTTGACGGCGAGCGTCCGCCCGGCGCGGTCAAGGATCGTCCCCCGCATGGCCGCGACCTCGACGTGGCTCGACGCCTGCCGCTCGCCGGCGGCCCGCAGTTCCGGACCGTCCGTCACGTAGATCCGCACGAGCTGCGCCGCGACGGCCGCCGGCAGCAGCGCCAGCAGCGTCAGCACGACGTAGAGCCGGTTCGTGATGGTGGTGCGGGGGTTCACGCTTGGGGAAGGGGGAAGGGGTGAATGGGGGAAGGGGTGAGGGTGTGGAGAGGACGGGGGGAGGGAGAGGGCGGAAGGATTGCTCCCTCTTCCTTTCTTCCTCTCCCCCGCTCTTCCTCTCCTCCGTGCAGACGGAGGAGGCAAGCAGAAACGGTCCCGATGGCAAGACCTCCGATCATGGCTGCACCTCGACCGTCGGGGCGTAGTGGCCGCTGGGGGCGAGGCCGAGGGCGTCGGCGCGGCGGAGGATCACGGCGGGGGCCGTCATCCGGTCGAGCTCGCCGCGGAGGCGGTTGTGCTGGAGGGTGAGGCGGAGCTTCTCTTTGCGGAGGGCCTGCACGTCGTCGACGAGCGCCTGCGTCCCGTAGAGGTGGCCGACCCACAGCGTCAGCACGGCGCACGCGGCGACGAGCAGCACGGCGAAGCGGAACGTGGGGACGGCGTCGACGAGGCTAGGCTGCATGGCCTTCTTCTGCCGGGCGCTCGTGCCCTTCTTGCCCGCGAGGTCGTTCCACCCGGCGAGGCCGGCCCCGGCGGCGCGGCGGGAAGGCTTGGCGGCGGCCTTCGAGCTGCGCCGGCGGGCGGCCACGCGGGGGGTGACCCGTGCCGACCCCTTCTTCGAGGCCGGGGTGCCCTTGCGGCGGGTTTTGGTTTTGGTGGGAGCGGGCATCGCTGTAGGGGCGACCCTGGGTGGTCGCCCTTCTGGACGGCAGGCACACGGGCCTGCCCCTACGGGTTATGAGGGGTGGGGATAGTCAAAGGCGGAGCCGAGACCGGAGTCTTCCGGCTCGCGCTTCTCGGCCACGCGGAGGCGGGCGCTCCGCGCACGGGGGTTTGCGGCGACCTCGGCCTCGGAGGCCGTGATGGGCTTCCGGGTGACGAGCGTCCACGGCGTCAGGAGGTTGCCGTAGAAGTCGCGGACGGGCTCGCCGTCGAGGTTGCCGTAGCGGAGGAACGACTTCGCGCGGCGGTCCTCCAGCGAGTGGTAGGCGATCACGGCGATGCGCCCGCCGGGGCGGAGCACACGGAGCGCCGCCACGAGCGCCCGCTCCAGCACCGCCATCTCATCGTTGACGGCGATGCGGAGGGCCTGGAAGACGCGGGACAGGGTCTTGACTTCTTCCTTATAAGGTGCCGCGCTGCGGACGGCGTCGGCCAGCGCGGCGGTCGTCGCGAGCGGCCGGGCGGCGACGATGGCGCGGGCGATCTTCCGCGAGCGCGGCTCCTCGCCGAAGGCGTAGAGGAGGTCGGCGAGGTCGTCCGCTTCGAGGCCGTTGACGAGGTCGGCGGCGGAGCGACCGGTGGTCGGGTCCATCCGCATGTCGAGCGGGCCGTCGGCGCCGTAGGCGAACCCGCGCCCGGCCGCGTCGAGCTGGTGCGACGAGACGCCGAGATCGAGGAGCACCCCGTCCACCACCTCGATGCCGGCCCCGGCGAGCAGCCGCTCCATCTCCGCGAAGTTGCCTCGGAGCACGGTGAACCGGTCGTCCCCCCCGAGCCGACGCCCGGCTTCTTCCAGCGCCTCCGCATCCTGGTCGATCCCGAACACCCGCCCCTCGGGGCCGAGCGCGTCGAGCATCGCCGCGGCGTGGCCGCCGCCGCCGAGCGTGCCGTCCACGTAAGTACCGCCCGCGTCCGTCACCAGCGCCTCCACCGTCTCGGCGACGAGCACCGGGGCGTGGTACGCCGAAGCATAGGCCGGTGCCGCCCGGTCGGGCGTCCGCTCGGGGGCGGGCTCGCGGCGCGTCCGGCGGGGCTTGGCGGTCATGGGGAGGGTGAGCGGCATCGGGGTTCAGCCCATCACGCGCTCCGAGAGCGCGGGGAGGTCGTCGATGTCTTCGAGGTCGCGGTCGAGCTCGACGGGGTCCCAGATCTCGATGGTGTCGAGCGCGCCGATGATGACGGCGGTGTCCGAGAGGTTGGCGAACTCCATCAGCCGCTTCGGGAGGACGATGCGGCCCTGCTTGTCGAGGGTGAGCTCCTCGGCCCAGCGGAGGTAGGCCCGGAGGTAAGCGCGGTTCTCCCGCCCGTGGCGGTTGAGCCGGCGGAGTTCGGCCTCCTTGACCTGCCACACGTCGAGGGGGTAGAGCGTGATGCAGCGCTCCTCGCCGCGGACGGCCGTGAACGTCTGGTTCGCCTCGGGCGTCAGGCTCTGGCGCATCTTCGCCGGAACGGCCACGCGGCCCTTCTCGTCGATGACGTTCTCGTATTGGCCGATGAAGCCCGCCACGGGGGTCGGGGTGAAAACGGAGGTGGGATGCCGCGAGCGGTCGGGAGGGGGTGGGAGGCAATCCCCACTTCTCCCCACCACGCCCCAAACTAGACCCTGTGTGCGCTCGGTCTGTCATATCAAGCCAGAAAAGAGCGTTTATGTGGATAATCAGGCCCCCGACGGGCACCTTACACATATGCTTCGGTGCGGGTCTTGGCCGCCCGCCGCTCTGAGGTGAAAATTGTTTCACCCGTCTTCCGTTCGAGTGAAAATCCGTTCACCGGTTCTATCTTAGCGCCGCACATACTCCCCTGCCGCGTTTCCCTGATGCCCCGAAACCGCCTCACAGAGCGCCAGAACGAGGCCTACGAGTTCGTCCGCGCCTACGTCCGCGAGCGGGGGAAGCCCCCAACGCTCCGCGAGATCGGGAAGGCCCTCGGCATCCGCTCCTCGAACGGGGTCTACAAGCTGCTCCGGGCGCTGGAGGACAAGGGCTACATCCGCCGCGAGAAGCACGCCGCGCGTGGCCTCACCCTCGTGGACGCGGGCGAGGACCCGTACGCCTTCGACGAGGGGGTGCCGAGCCTCTTGCTCGTCAGCCGCACCCCTAGCGACCGCCCCCAGGCGCTCCGCCACCGCCCGCAGGGCGCGCTCTACGTCGACCCCCGCCTGCTCGGCGACGCGGACGAGGAGCGCTGCCTCGTCGGCCGCGCGGGCGACGACGGGATGAACGACGCCGGCATCCGCAAGGGCGACTTCCTCGCCATCGAGGAGGCGGACCGGCGCGAGCTCCGCAACGACGAGGTGGTGGCCGCGCTCGTGGGGGACCTCCTCGTCGCACGGCGCTACGAGTACGCCGGGGGCCAGATCCACCTCAGCCCCTCGGACCGGACGTACAGCGCGGAGTCCTACAGCGTGCGGGACTCGGCGTGCTACGTGATCGGCCGGGTGCTCGGGGTGATGCGGAAGCTTTGAGGGAAGAGGGATTGGGGAAGGGGGATCGGGGGGCTGGTACTGGACGGTCATCGCTGGTCCGCACCCACCGGGGATGCTTCGCCCCTACGTCGCCTATTCCCCCAGCTCCAGCGTCGCGTCGGCGAGGTCGCCGAGGGCGGCGAGGTGGGTCGAGACGAGGGCGAGGCCGCCGCGCTCGCGGTGGCGGCGGAGGAGGTCGCGCGCGGCCTCGGTGCTCGCGGTGTCGAGGCCGCGGAACGGCTCGTCCATCAACAGCACCTCGGGCTCGGCGACGAGGGCGGCGGCCCACTGCGCCTTCTTCGTCATCCCGCTCGAATACGTCCCGATGAGCTGGTGCCGCCGCTCGTCGAGCCGGACGCTATCGAGCAGCCGCTCGATCCGCTGCGGCGCTCCCTCGCCCCGTCCCCCCCGCGCCCGCAGGACCCACTCCAGCAGCTCGACGGCCGAGAGGTAGCCCGGCAGCGCGTTCTGGTCGTGGACGACGCCGACGTGGCGGAGCCAGCGGTGCGGATGCTGGTGGATGTCGGATTCGCCGTAGCGGACGGAGCCGGCGGTCGGGAACGCCTGCGCGGTGAGGAGCCGCAGCAGCGTCGTCTTGCCCGAGCCGTTCGGGCCGAGCAGCGCGGTGACGGCCCCCGGTTGAAACGTCACGGAGAGCCCGTCGAGCACGGCCGGGCCGCGCCCGTACCGCTTCGTGAGGTCGGCGATGACGAGGGGGCTCATGCGAAGCGGCGGCGGTGACGGTGCTCAGCAGCGGCCGTCGTGGCGGCGGCGGCGAGGAGGGCGAGCGCGAGGTCGGCGCCCGTCCACCACGCGACCTCTGTCCACCCGAACGTGGGGTGGAAGAGGGCGACGAGCGCGAGCGCGAGCACCAGTGGGAGCGTCCAGCGGAGGTTGACGAGCGCGCGGGTGAGCGTCCACCCGAGCGGCGACTGCACCCACAGGCCGAACGGCCGCGGCGCCAGCGCCTCGGCGGCGAGCAGGCCAACCGCAGCGTTCTTTAGCAGGAGCAGGAGGGCGAGGTACGCCGAGGCCACGGTGAGCGGGGCGCCTTGTAGCAGAAGCGCCCACAGCCCCAGCACGCCGAGCGCGAACAGCCGCCCCAGCGGCAGCCGCCGGTCGAGCTGGACGAGCGACGCCCAGACGTGCGGGCGCAGCGACGGCGGCGCCCAGTAGACCGCCTCAGGCCGGACGGGCTCGCGCCCCGCCTCCCGTCCCCCCGCGCTCCGCAGTGTCTCGGCGTAGAGGGCGTCGGTCTGATAGAGGAGCCGGTCGAACGCGGGCGCGCTGCGGGCCAGGCGGAACCCAGCGGTCCCTAGCAGCACAGCCGGAGCGAGCCATCCCCACCCCGGCGCCGCGGCCCCGAGCAGCGCGCCGCCGAGCGCTGCCGTGACCGCGGCGAGGAATATGAGCGGGGCGGCCAGCGTCGAGGGCACGAGCCCGGGCGGGATCTGGAATCCGGCCTCCGGCCGCTCCGCCACGGCCCTGTGATACCACCCGCCCCGGCTCCCCTCCTGCCACCCCTGCGACGCCGGCCCGAGCGTGGCGTAGTGCGCGAACGCGAACAGCCCGACACCGACGAGCAGCAGCCACACCTCGGCGAGCGCCGCATGCCCCTCTCCTCGCTGGATCACGATCAGCACTGGCGGGAGGAGCAGCGCCGCGACCGTCGGCAGCCACCGCCCGAGCTGCCGGCGGAGCAGCGCACCCGGCGTCGGGTTGACGAGCCGCTGCAACGGGCCTTCGCGATCGGGCAGGAGGACGAGGGGCGGGGCGACGGCGAGGACGCCGGAGGCGAGGAGGCCGTAGCGGAACAGCGCCGCCCGCGCCGTTGGGTCTTGGGCGAGCGCGGCGACGAGGAGGCCGAGCACGCCGGCTCCGAGCGCGGGCAGCACGGCCCGCACAGCCTCGCGCCGAATCCGGGCGGGGGCCGCCGTCACCGGAGCGTCCCGAGGTACCGTGTGCCGCCGGGGAAGCCCGCCGCCGCGTCGCGCGGGAGCCGGTCGGCGAGGCCCTCGGGGTAGAGGGTCAATCCCGAAAGCTCCTCGAAGGGGACGAACCGGACGGCGCGGATGAGCTGCTGGTCCTCTAACTCGGGGTCGTGCCCGCTGCCGAGTGTGCCGTCGGTGACGCGCGCAGAGAAATAGAACGAGACGGCGTGGAGCGGCGGGCGCACGAAGTCGAGGCAGTAGCGAAGCGGCCCGACCTCTACGGCGAGGCTGGTCTCTTCCTCTACCTCCCGCACGAGGGCTTTCCCCAATGCCTCCCCGAACTCGACGCCGCCGCCGGGTGGGGTCCAGAACGTGCCGCCGGATTCGTCACCGTGGATGCCGTCGTGCTCGACCAGTAGTATGGCCGGAGGGTTTGCGTCGTCATCGACCACCAACGCACCGACGCGGACGCGGACGCGCCTGCCGTAAGTGGCCTCAGCTTTCGAGTGCATCTTAGTCTATGTCTGCGACAGACGACGTTCGGTGCCGGTGTCGCAGGATCAGCAGGAAGACTAGCGCAAACGCAAGCATAGCTCCTCCCGCAATGGCAGCCCGAGCAGAATAAAACCCAGGATCTTGAATGTATCCCCACAGGCCGATCGATAGGCTGGCAAAGCCCATCACGAAGAGTATTGGCAGGACTCTCTGCACCCCCTTCGCTACTGCTTCAGGCTGCACTTCACCCATATACTCCTCGATGCTCCTCCCCGATTCCATGTTATCCAACATCAATATCGCGCGCCGCGAGTCTACACTAAAAATGAGCAAAATCTGTGCGCCATACAGTGCATGCCCCTCCTTCACTGGCTGCACATCGGCCTGGGAAGGTTCAGCAGGGTTATGAAGCTCAGCAGTGACTCCCTTACCTGTTAGCACGTCGACCGCTTGGCGTGCCGCACCTTGGTCGACAAAGACCCTGATTGCCTTTTTGTCTGTCATAGCCCCTAGCTAGGAGATGGCTCTGCGGGTCAGTTTTCCGCGAGGACCTTCGCCGAGGCGCGGCGGACGCGGCGGACGGTCGCAGGCGGCTCGGGGCTGGCGAGCTGGTCCGACGCCTCGGCGTGGGCCACGGCGGCGCCGACGAACGCGACGAACAGCGGGTGCGGGCGCTGCACCGTCGTCCGGTACTCCGGGTGGAACTGGACGCCGACGAACCACGGGTGGGCCGCCCCCTCCGGCCCCTCGGCCGGAAGCTCGACGATCTCGACGAGGTCGCTGGCGGGGTTGACGCCGGTGAAGGCGAGGTCCCCCTCCTTCAGCTTGTAGCGGAGGTGGTTGTTGACCTCGTAGCGGTGCCGGTGCCGCTCGGCGACCTCGGCCTCCTCGTAGACCTCCCGCACGCGCGAGCCCTCGGCGAGGGCGCAGCGGTAGAGCCCGAGCCGCATCGTGCCGCCCTTCTCGGTCACCTCCTTCTGCTCGGCCATCAGGGCGATCACCGGGTGCGGCGTGTCGGGGTCGAACTCGGTCGAGTGGGCGTCGGCCCAGCCGCAGACGTTCCGGGCGAACTCGATCACCGCGCACTGCATCCCGAGGCAGATCCCGAGGAACGGCACGCCGCGCTCGCGGGCGAACCGGACCGCCTCGATCTTCCCCTCGATCCCGCGGTCCCCGAACCCCGGCGCGACGAGGACGCCGGAGACCTCCCCCAGCCGCTCCTCGACGTTCTCGGCCGTAACCCCCTCCGAGTGGACGGGGACGACCTCGACCTGCACGCCGTTGGCGGCGCCGGCGATGATGAAGCTCTCGGAGATCGACTTGTACGCGTCCTGGTGCTCGACGTACTTCCCCACGAGGGCGATGCGGACCTGCCCCGTCGGGCCTTTGAGACGGCGGAGGAACGCGACCCAGCGGTCGAGCGCGAACGGTTCGAGCGGCCGGCCGGCCTCGGCAGCGTCCGCTTCGAGGTGGAGCTTCTCGATCACCACCCCGTCGAGGCCCTGCTCGCGGAGCAGCAGGGGGACCTCGTAGATCGACTCGGCGTCCATCGCCTGCACGACGGCGCCGGGCTCGACGTTGCAGAACAGCGCGATCTTCTGGCGGACCTCATCGGTCAGCGGACGCTCGGTGCGGCAGACGAGGACGTCCGGCTGGAGGCCGAACGAGAGCAGCAGCTTCACCGAGTGCTGCGTCGGTTTCGTCTTGAGTTCGCCGGCGGCCGAGAGGAACGGGACGAGGGTGAGGTGGACCGCGAGCGCGTTCCGTTTCCCGACCTCGAAGGTGAACTGCCGGATGGCCTCGAGGTAGGGCTGGCTCTCGATGTCGCCCGCCGTCCCCCCGATCTCGACGATCACGACGTCGTAGTCGCCCCCCTCCCCGAGCCTCCGGACCCACGCCTTGATCTCGTCGATCACGTGGGGCACGACCTGGACGGTCTTGCCGAGGTAGGCCCCGGCGCGCTCCTTCTCGATCACCCCCTGGTAGACCCGCCCCGTGGTGACGTTGTTGGCCTGGCTCATCGGCACGTCGAGGAAGCGCTCGTAGTGCCCGAGGTCGAGGTCGGTCTCGGCGCCGTCGTCGGTGACGAACACCTCGCCGTGCTCGTAGGGGTTCATCGTCCCCGCGTCGACGTTGAGGTAGGGGTCGAGCTTCTGGATGGTGACGCGGAGGCCCCGGGCTTCGAGGAGCCGGCCGAGGGACGCCGAGAAGATGCCCTTGCCGAGGGACGAGGTGACGCCGCCGGTGACGAAGATGTACTTGGTCTGCACAGGGCTAGGGGCTGAAGACCGGAGAAGCGCGGAGGACCGTGGCCCTCCGAAGGTACGGGCGGCTCAACCGCCTTCGGGGCCTGCTCCCCGAGGGCTGGCCTCGCTAGCTGCGGGGACCGCTCGGGTTCTGGGAGCGGGCGCGGCGGCCGTGGCTACCTTGCGGCGCACTGCTGGTGCGCGAAAAGATGATACCCCATGCGCCTCTGAGCGGTACGCTTGAGCCAGTGGGATGGAAACTATTTGGCGCTCATTTCGATTTCACTCCGACTCGCCCCAGCGGTGAGACCTATTCCCTACACCCTAACCCCCCTCCTTCCATGCGCACTACCCTACGCGCCCTCTCCGCGATGGCCCTCTGCCTGGCCCTCGCCCCGCTCTCTACTGCGCAGAACGCGGCAGAGACCATCTACAACGCCCAGAGCCCCGTGCTCCAGGCTGCCCCGGCGGACGTCGCGGCCGTGGCGAACCCCGTGCCGGAGAACCCGAGCACGCTCCTCGCCTCGACCGGCCCGATCCTGAACCAGACCGGGACCCCTAGCCTCAGCATCCTGTACACGGGTGGCACCGTCATGGGCACGACCTTCGGCTACGGCGCCCAGAACAGCGTTCCGAACCGCGTTGCCGATGACTTCGTCCTCGCCAACGACGCGAGCGTCACCCGCGTCGTCAACTACGCCTACCAGACCGGCTCCACGGCGCCGTCCATCACGGGCGTCGACATCGAGATCCGCCAGGGTAGCGTTGCCGGCCCCGTCGTCTGCTCCACGGGCGGCGTCGTGACGCCGACGAGCGTCACGGCCACGGGCGTCTTCCGCGTCCTCGACACCGACCTCAGTGGCCGTCTCCGCGAGATCCAGCGGGTCTCGACGAACATCTCCGGGTGCAACCTCTCGGCCGGCACCTTCTGGGCCGTCTACAGCTTCACCGGCTCCGGCGCCTCCGGCCCGTGGGCGCCCCCGGTCCCGAACCCGAACGAGAACACCTGTGTCGGCGGCAACGCTCAGCAGTCCACGCAGGGGAGCGCGACCTTCGCCCCCCTCGTCAACGGGAGCTGCGACGTGACGCTTCCGATCGACGTCTTCGGTAAGTCCAGCGGCGATCCCTTCGTGGTGACCGTGGCTGCGAGCGGCACGACCGTCGCCCCCGGTGGCTCCTTCAACGTCACCTACACGGTCACGAACAACACGTCGAACGCCGCCACCGGCGTCGTCTTCTTCGAGGCCCGCCGGAATGGGAGCGTCGTCGCCACCGGCACGGTGCAGAGTGGCACCCTCCCCGGCAACTCCAGCACCGGCGCGCAGACGTTCAACCAGGCCGTCCCGTCCAACGCGCCGACGGGCACCTACGAGTACTGCGTCGCCGCGGGCACGTCCCTCGGTAACGCTGTCGCCGAGGACTGCTTCACCCTCACCATCGCGCCCAGCGCACGTCCCGCCACCGGCGCGACCACGTGGGCCGTCATGGACGCCTCGGAGTGGGGCTCGGTGAGTGCCCTGACGGCGTCGGCCGCCGGCGAGATCGCCGCGTTCCCGAACCCGTTCACCGGCCAGACCGCGCTCAGCTTCTCGCTCGCCGAGGCCGCTGACGTGAGCCTCTCCGTCTACGACGTGCTCGGCCGCCAGGTCGCCATGCTCGTTGATGGGCAGGTCGAGGCCGGCCAGCACACGGCGACGTTCGAGGCCGACGGCCTCGCCGCCGGCACCTACATCTACCGGCTCCAGGTCGGTAACGAGGTGCAGACGGGCCGCGTGACGCTGGCGCAGTAAGCGGCACTCCTGATGCCGGCAGTGCCGGCACTAGGTTAGAGGCGCCGCCCTCCAGGCTACGGCTTGGGGGGCGGCGCTCGTTTTTCGGAGGCGGCTCCCGTCAACCCCCGCGTCTCCGCGGAGCCTCCACTGAGGAGCCGGGGCTTTCCCGGCCCTGCACTAGGGAACGCCCCGAAACGGGCATTATCCGGGGGAGCAGAGAAACCCGCCCGCCGGGGGGCCATACAGACAGCCCCCTCGCCTCCGGGCGCCTATGACCTCCGCCCTGCCCGCTCACCTAACTGAGCGGTGGCCGCACCCCGGCCCGCCACGTATCCCTCGCCGCCGGCGCCCGCTCCGCGCGAGCGCCACCGAGCCCGACGGCCGCCTCATCGTCGTCGCCAACCGCGCCCCCGTCCGGCGGGGAGAAGGCGGGGGGTGGGAGCCGTCCGTCGGGGGGCTCGCTACGGCGTTGCTGCCGGTGCTGGAGGAGCGGGGTGGCGTATGGGTGGCGGCGCGAGAAGAGGAGGAGCCCGGGCGTCAGCCGTACCCCGCCGGCGACCCCGCCTTCGTGATCCGCCGCGTCCCGATGACGGAGGGGGAGCGGGCGAACTACTACGAGGGGATGGCGAACAGCGTGCTCTGGCCGGTGTCGCATTACCTCCTCCAGCACCTCGCCCTCGAGCACGCGTTCATCGAGGACTACCGTCGCATCAACGCCCGCTTCGCCGAGGTTGTGACCGCGGAGGCGGAGGCGGGGGACGTGGTTTGGGTCCACGACTACCACCTCATGCTGCTGCCGGAGCTCGTGCGCGCGGCGCGGCCGGGCACCCCCCTCGCCCATTTCTGGCACGTCCCGTGGCCGGCGATGGAGGTGTTCCGGATCCTCCCGTGGGCGCGGGAGCTCCTCCGCGGCCTCCTCGGCTGCGACCTCCTCGGGTTCCACGTCGAGGAGTACGTCGAGAACTTCCGCGAGGCGGCCCACGTCCTGCTCGGCGCCGAGCTCACCCCCGGCGGCGTCCGCTGGCGTGGCCGCGAGGTCCGCGTAGAGGCCCACCCCATCGGGGTCGACGTTGGGCGGTTCGAGCGGATGGCGACGGAGGCCGAGACCGAGCGCCGCGCCGCCGAGATCCGCGCCGCGGCCCACGCCGACCACCTCGTCCTCGGTGTGGACCGGTTGGACTACACGAAGGGGCTGCTGGCCCGACTCCTCGCCTTCGAGCGGTTCCTCCAGGAGCACCCGGAGACCCACGGCCGCGTCAGCCTCTACCAGATTGCCACGCCGAGCCGGACGGGCGTCGAGTCCTACCAGGAGCTGAAGCGGGAGGTGGACGAGGTCGTCGGCCGGATCAACGGGGCGTTCTCCGAGGGGCCGTGGGTCCCTATCCACTACTACTACCGCTCGCTCTCGCAGGAGGAGCTCTGCGCCTACTACCGCGCCGCCGACGTCGCCTTCATCACGCCGCTCCGGGACGGGATGAACCTCGTGGCCCACGAGTTCGTCGCCGCCAGCGAGCGCGGCGCCCTCGTCCTCTCCGAGATGACGGGCGCGGCGTACCTCCTCCCGGAGGCCCTCCTCGTCAACCCGTACGACGAGGACCAACTCTGCAACGCCCTCGGCGTGGCGCTGGAGATGCCGGAAGCCGAGCGGCGACAGCGGCTAGCGCAGTTGAAGGAGCGCGTCCGCGGGCTCGACGTGCACGACTGGGCCGCCCGGTTCCTCGCCTCCGTCGCCGCCGGGCCGGTGGGGTCCACGCCGTGAGGCCGCCCCACCCGGGGCAGCCCCTCCTCCTCCTCGACTACGACGGCACGCTCGCGCCCATCGTCGAGGACCCGGCGGCGGCGCACCCGCACCCGGAGGCGCCCGAGCTCCTCGCCCGACTCGACGCGCGGTACCCGCTCGTCCTCATCAGCGGGCGCCACCTCGGCGGCCTCAGCGGCTTCCTCGGCGGCTTGGCCCTCCGCGCGGTCGGGCTGCACGGAGCGCAGGAGGGGCGGCTCGGCGCGGCTACCGACGACGGCCTCCCGGCTGAGGCGGTCGCGGCGCTGGCCGCGCTGCGAGGGGGCCTACCGACGGTGGATGGCGTCCGCGTCGAGGAGAAGGGGCCGGCCTTCGCCGTCCACTACCGCGGCGCGCCCGCCGAGGCCGCCGCCGAGGCCGCGCTCCGGCGGTGGGCCGCCGGCGCGCCGAGTGCGCTGGAGCCGGTCTGGGGGAAGAAGGTCGTCGAGCTCCGGCCGGCCGGCGTCAGCAAAGGCACTGTCGCCTTCCGCCTCGCCGCCGAGCACCCCGGCCATACCCCCGTCTACCTCGGCGACGACACGACCGACGAGGACGCCTTCGCCGCGCTCAGGCCGCCGGCCGTGACGGTCAAGGTGGGGCCGGGCACGACAGCCGCGCGCTACCGGCTGCGGGACGTGGATGCCGTCGTGGCCTACCTCCGTGGGTTCCTCCCAGGCTGAGGCCGCTCGTTCACCACGCCGCCGCGGCCACCTCCTTCACCGCCTCCAGCCGGAAGACGGCGTTGACGAGGCCGAGGTGGCTGAACCCCTGCGGGAAGTTGCCGAGGAGCGCGAGCGTCTCCGGGTGGACCTCCTCGGAGTAGAGCCCGAGCGGGCTCTGGTGCTCCAGGAGCGATGAGAGCGCAGCCCGCGCCTTCCCCACCTCCCCCGCCATCGCGAGGGCCTCGACGAGCCAGAACGACGGGAGGAGGAACGCCCCCTCCGGCCCGCCGACGCCGTCGTCGGCGTGGTAGCGGTAGAGCAGCGGGTACGGCCCCGCGGCGAGCCCCTCCGTCACGGCCTCGACCGTTTGCAGGAAGCGGGGGTCGTCGGCCGCGAGGAACCCGACCGTCGGCATGACGAGGACGGAGGCGTCGAGGGCGGGGTGGCCGTAGGCCTGCGTGAACGCGCCGACCTCCGGGTCCCACGCCCGCTCCAGGACCTCGGCGCGGATCTCCGCGGCCTCCCGCTTCCAGTCCTCCAGCGGCACGTCCTTCTGGGTCCGCTCGGCGAGGCGGGCCGCGCGTGTCAGCGCCACCCACGCCCACACCTTCGAGTAGGTGTAGTGGCGCGGCTCGTTCCGCGCCTCCCAGACGCCGGCGTCGGGCTCGCGCCAGCGGCGGCGGACGGTCTCGACCATGGCGCGGAGCGGCTCCCACTCCTCAATGGTGAGGATGCCTCCGCTCTGCTCGTAGTGGAGGGCCGCGTCGAGGAGGCTGCCGTAGATGTCGAGTTGGTACTGGTGGGCAGCGCCGTTGCCGACGCGGACGGGGCGGGAGTCGCGGTAGCCGCGGAGCGGGAGCTCGCGCTCGGGGAGCTCGCGCCGACCCTCGATCCCGTACATCACCTGGAGCGGCTCCCCGCCGAGGGCCTGCCCGAGGAGCCAGTCGAAGTAGGCCGTGCCCTCCTCGACGTAGCCGGCGGCGAAGAGGGCGCGGAGGGTGAAGGCGGAGTCACGGATCCAGGTGTAGCGGTAGTCCCAGTTCCGAGTGCCGCCGGGCCACTCCGGCAGGCTCGTCGTCGGCGCGGCGACGACGGCGCCGGTGGGGCCGAAGACGAGGAGCTTCAGGGCAAGGAGGCTCCGCTCGACGGCGTCGCGGTAGCGGCCGTGGTAGGCGAGCCGGTCCGTCCAGCGCCGCCAGTAGGCCCGCGTCTGGTCGAGCCGGCGCGCGCTCTGGTAGCTGTTGACGTGGTGGATCCGCTGCCCGCCCCAGTCCGCCACGACGAACACCTCGTCCCCCGCCGCAACGCGGAGGCGTCCCGCGACGACGCCGTCCTCCATGAGCCGGAGCGGGAACGGCGCGGCGAGGTCCACGGCCTCCCCGTCCGCCGTGGCGCGGACGCCGTTCTCCTGCACCTCGAAGGCCGGCACGACGGCGCCGTAGCCGAACCGCGGCGCGAAGACGGCCTCGACCTCGACCTCGCCGCTGACGCCCTCGATCCGGCGGTGGATCTCCGCCGTCGGCACCTTCCGCCCGGCGATGTAGGGCATGAAGTCCCGGATGCGGATGCGGCCCCCGGCCGTCGTCATCTCGGTGACGAGGACGTTCGTGCCCCGCTCGTAGCGCTGCTCGGCGCGGAACGGGGCCGTGGGGCGGAGGGAGAACCGGCCGGCGGCGGGGTCGAGGAGCGCCCCGAAGACGGAGGGGCTGTCGAAGTTCGGGAGGCACGCCCAGTCCACCGAGCCGTCGGCGCCGACGAGGACGGCCGTGCGGTGGTCCCCGATGACGCCGTAGGCCTCCAGCGGCTTGAAGTCGGGGAGCGCGGCGGGGTCGAAGGTGAAGCGGCGCGTGGGCGGCTCGGGCAAGGCGGGAGCCGGGCGGGGTGGAGGGGGCAGGGTAGCGTGCGCGTTCACGACGGCCGGGCACTCACGTTCCGTGCCACCGGCGCGGCGTCGGAGTTCTCCCCGAGCCTCCGGTCCCGCGGCTCAGAAACTGTTTGGGGAAGGAGCGGGCAGCCGAGACCGAGCGAGGCGCCCCCTGGCAAGGCCGCGAAGTGGAACATCCCGCCCCTGCGGGGCAGACGATGCGGAGCACCGGCGATGCAGCGCAACGCCGCAAGAGGGTGCCGCAGCCGGTCGCAGGCCGCGACTCTTGTTCACCAGACAGTTTCTCAATCGTAGAACGTCCGCTCGAAGGCGGCGAACTCGCCGCAGCGGAGCACGAGCCGGCGCCACACCCCGCGCCAGAAGCCCGTCCCGTACCCGGCGACCTGCACCGCGCTCGCCGCCACGGCCAGCGCTGCGACCCCCAGGCTCCGCTCCTGCCGTAGCGCGTCGGCGAAGATGAGCCCGGCCCACCCCCCGAGCGGCGCGAGCCATACTGGGTGAACAGCCAGCCCAAGCACGAGCAGCGCGGGCCCCCCGAGCACGGCCAGCGCCGGGAGTGCGTGGACCGGCTTCAGCGAGCCGGGGTGCCGCTTGAGCAGGTTGATCCGCGCGATGCCGGAGTTGTGGACCTGCCGGAAAAAACTCCGCAGCGTCGTCCGGCGCTTGTGGTAGACCCACGCCTCGGGGACGAGCCCCGTCCGGCACCCCGCCGCGCGGAGCCGGAGGCTGAAGTCCACGTCCTCCCCGAACCGCATCGCCGCGAACCCGCCGAGCGCCTCGAACGCCTCCCGCGCGATGCCCATGTTGAACGAGCGCGGCTGGAAGGCGTCGAGCCGCTCGGCGCCGCCACGGATGCCGCCGGTGGTGAGAAAGGCCGTCATCGCGTACGAGATCGCCTTCTGCGTCGGGGTGAAGTCGGGGTGGGCGCGGTCGGGGCCGCCCCACGCCTCGAATCCCCGCTCGGCCAGCGCCCGGCGGACCGCGGCGACGTAGCCCGGCGGCGCGAGGCAGTCGGAATCGAGGAAGACCAGCATGTCGCCCTCGGCGTGCGCCGCGCCGTGGTTGCGGGCCGGACCGGGGCCACCGTTGGGTTTCGTGAGGTAGCGGACGTCGAGGGCCGCCTCGTGCCGGCGGACCGCCGCCTCGGCCGTCTCCTCGGAGCCGTCCTCGACGACGACGACCTCGAAGTCCGGGTCGGTCTGCGCGCGGAGGCTCGCCAGCAGCTCGTACACCTCCTGCGGGCGGTTGTAGACCGGGACGATGAGCGAGAGCGGGGAGGGCGCCATCAGCTAGCCGCGCGGCTCCAGCACCTCGGCCACCACCGGCCGCGCGCGCCCCTCCCCTGGTCCGACCTCCTCGGCCACGTCGTAGGTGTCGGTCCGCTCCATCCGCGGGCGGACGAGCATCTCCCCGAGCAGCCCCGTCATGAAGAGCTGCGCGCCGAGCAGGATCAGCAGCACGCCGAGGAACAGCAGCGGGCGCCCCCCGATGGGCTCGCCCGTCAGCTTCAGCACCGTGAGGTAGAGGCTGATGAGGAAGCCGAGCAGGAACGAGAGCGAGCCGAGCCCGCCGAAGAAGTGCATCGGCCGGACGGCCCAGCGCGACATGAACACGACGGAGATGAGGTCGAGGAAGCCACGGACGAACCGCTCCAGCCCGAACTTCGTCCGCCCGTGCTTGCGCGCGTGATGCACGACGGGCTGCTCGGCGATCCGGCCGTAGCCCTCCCACTTCGCCAGGAGCGGGATGTAGCGGTGGAGCTCGCCGTAGACCCGGACGCTTCGGACCACCTCGGCGCGGTAGGCCTTGATGCCGCTGTTGAAGTCGTGCAGCGGGATGCCGGAGACGACGCGGGTGACGGCGTTGAAGAACCGGCTCGGGATCGTCTTTCCAAGGGGGTCCTGCCGGCGCTGCTTCCAGCCGGAGACGAGGTCCATCCCGCCCTCCAACAGCTCGATCATCGCCGGCAGCTCGGCCGGGTCGTCCTGGAGGTCGGCGTCGAGGGTGCAGACGTAGCGGCCCCGCGCCCGCTCGAACCCGACGGCGAGGGCGGCGCTCTTGCCGTAGTTGCGCCGGAACCGGAGGCCGGCGAAGCGGGGGTCCGCGCGGTGCAGGTGCTCGATGCTGGCCCACGTCCCGTCCCGCGAGCCGTCGTCCACGACCCACACCTCGAACGAGCGGCCCGCCCCCTCCATCGCCGCGCGGATGCGGTCGGCCAACTCCGGCAGGCTCTCGGCCTCCTCGAAGGCGGGGACGATGATGGAGACCTGCGGCGCCGACACGGCTAGAGCACGACGCGGCTGGGCACGTCGGGCGCGAGGCGCGAGCGCTCGATCTCGCCCTCGTGAGCAAAGATCCGGAGCCGCCCGTCACGCTCGAGGACCCAGACCTCCTTCGCCCCCTTCGCGAGGTAGAGCGTGACCTTCTCGGCCATCTCCGCAGCCGTGTTCCACCGCGATTTGACCTCAACGCAGATCGGTGGGGCCACGGGGAAGGCGTCGGTGTCCTGGTGCGCTCGCATGAACGCCTCCTCCATCCAGGCCACGTCGGCGACCTTCACGCCCTCTGGTGTAACGACGGGGCACTCCGGCAGGGCGATCCCGCCGAGGGCGTCTTCGAGCAGCTTTTGGAACCGGCGCTGGAGGACACTGTGGCGTGAGGGAGCAGGGCTCATGACGATCCGGCCGTGCCGATCCTGCTCGATCTTGTACGGGAGGTCTTGTAGCTCCGGGAGCGCACAGATGTCCGCCCACGCCATCGGGGCGTCGTCGAGAACCTCGGGGGTGGGTACGGTCACAGCCATGGCCGGAGGGCGCAGCGGGGCAGCACGTCAGGTGTCGATGGTGGCGTACTTCGCGTTGCGCTCGATGAACTTCCGCCGCGGCTCGACGGCGTCGCCCATGAGCGTCGAGAAGATCCGGTCGGCGGCGGCGGCGTCCTCGACGGTGACGCGCTGGAGCACGCGGGTCTCGGGGTCCATCGTCGTCGTCCAGAGCTGCTCGGGGTTCATCTCGCCGAGGCCCTTGTAGCGCTGGATCCCCACGCTCCGGCTCCCGCCGAACGCCTCGATGGCCTCCTCCAGCTCGGCGTCGGTCCAGCAGTAGCGCTCGTCCTTCCCCTTCTTCACGCGGTAGAGCGGCGGGAGCGCGATGTAGACGAAGCCCTTCTCGACGAGCGGGCGGAGGTAGCGGTAGACGAGCGTGAGCAGCAGCGTCCGGATGTGCGCGCCGTCCACGTCGGCGTCCGTCATCACGACCACCTTGTGGTAGCGCAGCCGCTCGGCGTCGAACTCGCCCGCCGCCTCGCCGTCGCCGCCGACGCCGGTGGCGAGGCCGGTCCCGAGCGCCGTCACGATGTTCTTGATCTCGTCGTTGTCGAGGATCCGGTCGAGGCGGGCCTTCTCGACGTTGAGGATCTTGCCGCGGAGCGGGAGGATGGCCTGGAAGTGCCGGTCGCGGGCCTGCTTCGCGGAGCCGCCGGCGGAGTCGCCCTCGACGAGGAAGAGCTCGCTCTCGGCGGGGTCCTTACTGGCGCAGTCGGCGAGCTTGCCGGGGAGGCCGGAGCCGCCGAAGGCGTTCTTGCGCTGGACGAGCTCGCGGGCGCGGCGGGCGGCCTGCCGGGCCTGCGCGCTCACGATCACCTTCTGGACGATCTGCTTGGCATCCTTCGGGTGGTCGTCGAGCCACTCGGCCAGCTTCTCAGCGACGAGGCTCTCGACGGCCCCCTGCACCTCGGAGTTGCCGAGCTTCGTCTTGGTCTGCCCCTCGAACTGCGGCTCCTGCACCTTCACGCTGAGGACCGCCGTGAGGCCCTCGCGGAAGTCGTCGCCGGAGAGGTCGACCTTCTGGTTCTTGAGCAGCCCCTCGCGGTCGGCGTAGCCCTTGAGCGTGCGGGTCAGCGCGCGGCGGAAGCCGGAGATGTGGGTGCCGCCCTCGTGGGTGTTGATGTTGTTGACGAACGAGAGGACGTTCTCGGTGTAGCCCGCGTTGTAACGCATCGCCACCTCGATGGGCGTCCCGTCGCGCTCCCCCTCGATCTCGATGGTGTTCGCCTGGATCGTCTGGCGGGTCTCGTCGAGGTAGGCGACGAAGGCGCGGAGGCCCTCCTCGAAGTGGTACTCCTCGCGGGCCAGCTCGGCGTCGTCCTCGCGCTCGTCCTCGATGGAGATCGTGAGGCCGCTGTTGAGGTAGGCCAGCTCGCGCATCCGGTCGGCGAGCGTCTCGAAACGGTACTCGGTCTCCTTGAAGATGGAGCCGTCGGGCCAGAAGTGGACGTGGGTGCCGGTCTCCTCCTCGGGCTCCATCGGGCGGAGCTTCTCGACCCCCGTCACCGGCTTCCCCGTCTCGTAGGTCTGCTGCCAGACGTGGCCCTCGCGGCGGACCGTCACGGTGAGCCGCCCGGAGAGCGCGTTGACGCAGGAGACGCCGACGCCGTGGAGGCCGCCGGAGACCTTGTAGGTGTCCTTGTCGAACTTGCCGCCGGCGTGGAGCACCGTCATCACGACCTCGACGGCGGGCCGCTTCTCCTTCGGGTGCATCCCCACGGGGATGCCGCGGCCGTTGTCCCACACCGAGATCGAGTTGTCCTCGTGGATCGTCACCACGACGCGGTCGCAGTAGCCCGCGAGCGCCTCGTCGATGGAGTTGTCGACGACCTCGTAGACGAGGTGGTGCAGCCCCCGCGTGCCGACGTCGCCGATGTACATCGCCGGGCGTTTGCGGACGGCTTCGAGCCCTTCGAGGACCTGGATGTTGCCGGCCTCGTAGGTGCCGGCCGCGGGCACGGGGGCGCCATCGCCGGAGGGGGGGGAACCGTTCGCCGTCTGCGGGTCGGTGCGCAGCGTCTCGTCAGCCATCGGGCGGTACCGTCTCGGTGGAGGAATCGGCCCCGGCGCGGCCAAAACCGCGTTCGGACAGGCGGCCGGGGCATCCTGCGGAATCTACGATTCCACGGGGCAACGGCGTGTCAGTTCGGCGTGGAGAGCGCCCCCGCTAAGTCCTGTAAAAATCCCGCCGCCGCCGGGAGCCACGCGCCGACCGCTTCCTGAAACGCGCCCTCGCCCAATTCGACCGTTCGGGCCGCCTCGGCTTGCACCCGCCGCGCGTCCTCGATGAGCCCTTCCGGGACCTCGGGGTAGAGGCTGAGCAGCCGCTGGTGGACGACGTAGAGCACCCGCCCGGCCCGTGCCAGCAGCATCCGGTCCTCGAACGCCTGCACCAGCGCAGCCTCGTCGGCGCGGCCGACGGCGAGGCTCACGCGCAGCCGCGTCACGAGCCCGCCCAGCTCCTCGCGCGCCCCGCGGAGGTAGGCCCGCACCGGCGCCGCGTCCTCCTGCCCCGACGGGTCCCGCCCCGCCCGCCGCTCGGCGATGGCGTGGCGCGCCTCCGCCGCCGTGCGCAGCGTGGCGATCAGCGCCATCGCGCGGAGCTGGTGGAGGGTGTCAGTGTGGTCAGCCATCACGGCGAGTGGTCAGCTATCATAACGAAACGCTGTAGGGGCGACCCTCGTGGTCGCCCCTAGCTCGTGGTCACTGAGGAGGGCGGGCACGAGACCCGCCCCTACAGGGCGGGAGATATCCCGCAGCCCACGGTCTAAACCTCCAGGTACCGCAGGAACTCGGCCAGCCGGAGGTCGAACGCCTCGTCGGTATCGGTGTCGTTGAAGACGGCGGTGACGCTGTAGCCGTGGTGCTCCAGCATGTGCCGGACGCGAGCGGTGTCCACCGTGTTCAGCTTTAGCGTGGCGCGGATGGGCATCGGGCCGACGCTCGGCCCCTGCTCCTGGCCCTGCGTCCACGCCGAGAGCACCTTCGCCCCGCTCTCCTCGATGAGGCGGGTGAGCTGGCTGAGGGAGAAGTCGCCGGCGGAGGTCTCCAGGAGGAGGACGGCACCGGTGCTGCCGGTCGAGAGGGTCCCCGCGAAGCGCTCGAAGAGGTCGGCGCGGCGGACGAGGCCGACATAGTGGCCGCCGGCGTCGGCGACGGGGACGATGCTGAGGTGGTGGCGAGCCAGCGCGCTCGCCGCCTCGTACCAGTGCGCCTCGACCCCGACCTCCACCGCCCCGTACCCAGCCGCCGCGCTGACCGGCGTCTCGTGGTCCACCTGGTCGAGCAGGTCGTCTTCCCCGATGATCGTGACCAGGTGCCCCTCGGCGTCCACGATGGGGAGGTGCGCCACGTCGAGGTCGGCGAGGCGGTAGAGCGCCTGGCCGACGGAGTCCGACGGCGCGAGCGGCTCGATGTCGATGCTGAGGAAGGACTGGACGGTCATGAACGGAGCGGCAAGGCTACGTCTCGGGGATCAAACGACGTGCCGGCGGACCCAGCCGCCGGGGGCATCTCGGAGGACCGCCCCGCCGGCAGGACCTCGACGCGCACGCAGGTTAGCACGCCCCGCTGCCGACACGATGTCACCGTCACGAAGGACGCCGTCACGACGGGGCGAGCCCGGCGTCGCCCACGGCGCCGTCCCCCTCCGGCGGCGCGACCGGGACGAGGTGCCCGAAGCGGGCGAGCATCCGGTCGAGGTCGGGGGCGTTCTTGCGCGAGATGCGGAAGCGGAGGCGGACCGCCGGGGCGGGGTCGTCGGAGTACTCCTGCGCCATCACCGTCTCCTCCCCCATCACCTCGGCGACGCGGTGGACGTGGGCGCGGCTCTTCGGCTCCGTCACCGGGATGAGCGCCGTGCGCTCGACGTAGTCCGACTCGATCAGCCCGAGCAGCGCCTCCTTGAGCCCTTCGAGGCCGATCCCCCGCAGTGCAGAGACGAACACGGCGTTCTCGAACTCCGCCTTCAGCGCGGGGATCAGCCCCCGCTCCTCCAGCACGTCCACCTTGTTGAACACCATCAGCGTCGGCTTGTCGCGCGCGCCGAGCTCCTTGAGCGTCTGGTTCACGACGCGGACGTGCTCCTCGAAGTTGGGGTGGCTCGCGTCGACGACGTGGAGCAGCACGTCGCTCTCGCGGACCTCGTCGAGCGTCGACTTGAAGCTCTCGATCAGCTTGTGCGGCAGCTTCCGGATGAAGCCAACCGTGTCGGAGAGGAGGACCGGCTTGTTCGAGTCGAGGTAGACCGTGCGGGTCGTCGCGTCGAGCGTGGCGAAGAGGCGGTTCTCGGCGTGGACGCTTGCGTCGGCGAGGGCGTTCATGAGCGTGCTCTTGCCGGCGTTGGTGTAGCCGACGAGGGAGACGCGGGTCTGGTCGGTGCGGCCCTTCCGCTGCGTCTGCCGCTGCCGGTCGATCCGGTCGAGCTGCTCGGTGAGCACGGCCATTCGGCGGCCGATGAGGCGGCGGTCGGTCTCGATCTGCGTCTCGCCCGGCCCGCGCATCCCGATCCCGCCCTTCTGCCGTTCGAGGTGGGTCCAGGCGCGGGTCAGGCGCGAGCGGAGGTAGTCGAGTTGAGCGAGCTCGACCTGCGCCTTCGCGGCGCTCGTCCGGGCGTTCCGGGCGAAGATGTCGAGGATGAGCCCGCTGCGGTCGAGGAGCTTGCACTTCAGCTCCTTCTCCAGATTCCGCTGCTGCACCGGCGAGAGGTCCTCGTCGAAGACCACGAGGTCGGCCTTGTGGCGGTCCACGGCGCGCTTGATCTCGTTCACCTTCCCCGAGCCCACGAGCGTGGCGACGTTGAGGCGGTTCATCCGCTGCGTCACGCGCTCGGCCACGTCGGCGCCGGCGGTGTCGGTGAGTTGGGCGAGCTCGTCGAGGGCGTCGTCGAGCTCGGGCTGGGTGCCGTCGGGGGTGAGGACGCCGACGAGGACGGCGGTTTCTTTCTGGGGAGTGGAAGGACCGTTGGGCTGCTGCAAATGGGGATCGGGCTGGTGTCGGGAAAGGGGCCGCGACAGGGCGGCCCGGTTATATGTGCAAACGCAGTGCCGGTTGCGCTTCGGCGCATGTGAAGAGCCGTCGGACGCTCTTCAAGCTACGGGCGGCGGTGCTTCAACCCCCCGCTTGTCCGGCCATCGCGTCGGCTTCGCCTCCCGCTCAGGGCCAGACAAGCTGTCCCCCTTCCGAAGGGGGACAGTTTCGGGCGTGCCTGAGGGCGAAGCCCGATGCGCGCCCAGAACGGGGGGGTCAGCGGGTCCTCAAGCCGGCACCGCCTCCGGGCGCCACCGCATCGCCACGAGCTGCTCGGCGATGAGGAACAGGAGGGCGAGGAGCAGGAACACGTTCCACAGCTCCACACCGACGCCCTCGCCGGCCGCGCGCTCGGCGGCGTCGAGGCCGCGCCCGCCGGCCGCGTCGAGCACGCGGACCTCGGCGCCGGTGGCGGCTTCGAGCTGCGCGGCGGCCTGCTCGGGGGTCAGCGGCGTGAGGTCGCTCTCGCGGGCGTCGGGGTTGAAGGCGACGCGGCGGACGAGCCGGTCGCCGTCCATCACGTCGTAGACCCCCGGCTCCTCGACCGTCTCGTCCACCTCGATCAGCACGCCGCCGGGTACTGTCCGCTGCGGCGGGATCAGCTCGGCCCCCTCCGGCCCGACGAGCCGGAGGCCCTCCGACGTCCCGGCGATGCGGACGGCTCCGCCGCCCCGCACCGTCAGCGCCTCGCTCTCGGCCGCGTCGGCGGAGAGGGCGTAGACGGCGCGGTAGAGGAGCGGGACGAACAGGCCGCGCGTGGGGAAGTCGCTCCACCGCCGGTCCGGCGCGACGGCGAAGGCGAGGACCGTCCCCTGCCCGGCGCGGACCTCGTGCAGGAACGGCTGCCCGTTCGAGAGCGCGATCACGGTCTGCCCCGCGGCCGGCGTCGGCGGCGCGGCGGCGAACACATCGGGGCTTTCGAGCTGCCGCCGGCCCCCGCTCGTCTCCAGCACGCCGTCGAACAGCGGGTGGTCGAGGTCGGCCCGGCCGAACCGAGCGATGGGATTCTCCCCTCCGACCTCGCCCACCGTCTCCCCGAACCCGCCCCCGCCGAGGCCGCCGTAAAGCGCCGAGAGGTCGGCATTGGTGCGGTCGCCGGGGAACAGCATCAGACCGCCGCCCGCGCGGACGAACCGTTCGAGCGCGGCCCGCTCCCCGCTCGCTAGGCTCGCCGGCCCCACGAGCGCCACGGCGTCGAACGTGTCGAGCGGCTGCGCAGCCAGTTGGGACTCGGAGACGGGCACGACCTCGAACCGTTGCTGCTGCCCGCCGAGGCCGAGCGCGAGCGCGAGTAGGTCGGCGTCCTGCCCGTCGCCCTCAACCACCAGCACCCGCCGCGTCTCGGGGACGTGCAGGGTGAGGAAGCGGGTGTTGTCGAACGCGAAGGCGTCGTCCTCGGTGCGGATTTCTCCGGCGAGCCACCCGCGCGTCCGCGGCGTCGCGGTGAAGCGGACGGCGGTGGGGACGCCCGGCGGGAGGTCGGCCGTCGTCTGCGCCGCGCGCTCGCCGCCGAGCCACAGGCTCGCCCCGAACCCCTCGACGGCCTCGGCGCCGTAGTTCACGAGCACGGCCTCGACCTGCACCGGCTCGCCGGCCTCGATCACCCGGCTCAGCACCCGCGCCTCCGTCACCCCGACGTTGGCGTGGCGCCGCTCGCCGAGGGGCAGCAGCGTCACCCGCACCCCCTCCGGTGCCGGCGCGGCGGTCGAGTCGAGGAACGTGCTGGCCTGGAGGTCAGAAAGGAGCAGTACCTCGCGGTTGAGGTTCTGCGCGCCGTCGAGCAGCGCGGACGCGCGGGCGAGCGCCCCGCCCGCCGTCCCGGCCCCGTCCGTCGGCTCCAGCCCCGCGACCCTGTCGAGCGCGGGGGCCGGGTTGCGGAGGGCGTCGGGGGTCGCGCGCCCGCCGGTGGGGACGAGGAAGAGCTCGTCGCCCGGCCGCATCTGGTCAGCGACCGCTGAGGCCAGCGCCTTCGCCTGCCCGAGCAGGTCGCCCTGCGCGTCGCGGACGGTCATCGAGCGCGAGGTGTCGAGGACGAGCGCGGTCGAGGTCGCGACGCGCCCGCCGAAGAGCCGCGCCCACCCGCTCTCGACGGTCGGTCCGGCGAAGGCGAGGACGAGGCACGCGAGGGCGAGCGTGCGGAGCGCGAGCAGCAGCCACTGCCGGATGCGGACGCGCCGCATCGTGCTCTTCTGGAGCTCCCGGAGGAACTGGAGCGAGGAGAAGTCCACCCGCCGCGGCTTGCGGAAGTTGAAGAGGTGGATCAGGATGGGGATCGCCGCCGCGGCGAGGCCGAGCAGGACGAGGGGGTTCAAGAACGCCATGCCGCGCGAACGTCGGAAGGGGCCGGAATGATGCGCAGGACCCTCCGCCGCACTTGTGGTCACACCCCCCGTTCCGCTTGCATCCGCCAGACTCAACTCCGTATACTCAATGTAGACACCAGCCAAACGTACCATGAACACGCTCGTCCAGAAGTGGGGCAACAGCCTCGCCATCCGGCTCCCGAAGGCTCTGGCGAGCGAGGCCCGCATCTGTCAGGGGTCGCTCGTCGATCTAAGCCTGGAGGACGGCGCGCTGCGCATCCAACTCGTTTCCCCACCGGAGCTCACCCTCGATGCCCTACTCGCTGGAGTGACGGAGGAAAACCTGCATGAGGCCATCGACGCGACCGACGGGGTCGGGGCTGAGGTTCTGTGAGCAGCTACGTGCCCCGCCGGGGCGATGCCGTCTGGCTCGACTTCAACCCTCAGACCGGACGCGAGCAGGCCGGGCGGCGTCCGGCGTTCGTCGTCTCGCCCGTCTCCTACAACCGGAAGGTCGGCCTGTTCGTCGTCTGCCCGATCACGACGAAGCAGAAGGGGTACCCGTTCGAGGTGGAGATCCCGAGCGGCCACAAGGCGAGGGGCGTGATCCTGTCCGATCAGATCAAGAGCCTGGACTGGCGGGCGCGTAACGCCGCCCTGCTCTGCCCCCTGCCGGAGGCTGTGACGCAGGAGGTTCTTCAAAAGGTGAACGCCCTTCTGAAGTGACGCCGAGGAATAGGGACACCCCCCGTTCCCCGTCCCATCGCGGAGCCTGTGCTGAGCGCAGCCGAAGTGCTCAGGGGACGAGAAGCTGTCCCCCTTCCGAAGCTGCAAGTCCCGCCCTGCGGGGGGGGACAGTTTTGGGCGTGCCTGAGGGCGCAGGGACTCGTCCCGTAGCCCGATGCTGCAAGTCCCGCTCTGCGGGGCATGCCCGAAACGGGCGGTCCCGTCGTAGCTTCGCCGCTAACCTCTGCTCCCGCCTCCATTACCGAGTCCTGCCATGCGTTTCCTGCTCGCGGCCCTCACCCTGACGCTGGCCCTCGGGGCCAACGCGCAGAACACGTTCATCGAGGAGGCCGCCGTCACGAGCGGCGACTTCTCCAACGAGATCGGGGAAGCCTTCCCGATCCACATCACCGGCTCGGTAGCCGACACTACCGTGATCACCGGTAACACCATCGGCACTACTGATGTCGAGGTGTTCCGCTTCACCTGCGACATCGCGCTCGCACCTGAAGTCATCCTCGACATCCTCCACGTCAATGTGGAGGGCTTGACCTTCGACAGCGAGCTGGCGCTCGTCGTGGACGGAGAGTTCCCAGAGCGCGGTCTGGAGTTGCCGGCGGGAGGTGGATCAGGCTTCTACAGCCGAGTTCACCTGCCGTGTGGGCCGGGCGATGAGCTGATTGTGGCCTTCGGGCCGCGTGATCTCTCCTACCACACCGATCCTGACCGGGTCGAGTCTAGCGGTGCCTTCGGGTTTCCGGATCGAGACTACACTCTCTCGATCGTGCCACGCATGGACGAGCGTCACTACGTCGGTACGCAGGAGGAGAGCTTCACCATCTCCATGGCCGAAGACATCGGTGACATCACGTCGATCGACTTCTACTCGGTGTACATGCAATGGCACGAGGTGGAGCGCAAAATCATCCGCTTCACCGTGCCAGACGAAGCTGCGGACACCTTCTCCATCAACGGCGACTGCAACACTCCAGCCTTCGCCTGGCTCATCGCGAGTGATGGTGAAGTGTTAGAGGTGCGACAAGGTGATTGGGATCAAACGGACCCGCGCGCAAGTGACTGGTGCCCTATCTTTGAAGCCGGAGTTCTGGCAGAAGAGGGTGGAGGTGACTATTACCTTGCCTTCGGCATGGCCTCAGCGGGCTACGAAGATGGCGAACTCTGGAGTAATCCCGGACTGAGTTTCTACAACGTCCGGGCGGGAACAGTAGCGTGGCGCTTCGGTCACGCTCGCGCCGACATCACTGCGCTCACCGCCGATCAGCGTGACAACTCGTTCGCGCTGGGCTTCCAGCTCGCGGGCGACCAGCTCACCCAGGTGCGCTCGACCCTCACGGTGGACGGCGAGACGGTGCTCGATGAAACCCAGCTCACCGACTGGACCCTCGCCGCACCCCAGCCCTTCGAGGTGATCGCCGAGGACGTGCCCTCCGACGAGGAGGCCGAGTTCTGCGTCCAGGTCTACGGCCGCGGCAACTGGAGCGAGGCCGATCCCGTCGGCGAGCCGGAGTGCCTCACCTTCCTCACCACCTCCGCCGAGGACGGCCCGGACGCCGAGGCGCTGTCGCTGAGCGTCCGCCCGAACCCGGCGCGGGGGGCGGCCGAGGTCGCCTTCCGGCTGGCGCGGCCTGGCCCCGCCGAGGTGGCGGTGTTCGACGTGCTGGGGCGGCGGGTGGCGGTGCTGGCGCGCGAGGCGGTCCCGGCGGGGGAGCACACCCGGTCGGTGGCGGGGCTGGCGCCGGGGGTCTACGTGGTGCGGCTCACGTCGGGCGGCACGGTGCGGACGCAGCGGCTGACGGTGGTGCGGTAGCGGACCCGGACCCCCCGTTTCGGCCGTGCCCCGCAGGGCGGGACTTGCAGCATCGGGCTCCGTCCTCAGGCACGCCCGAAACTGTCTCCCCCCCGCGAGCGGGACTTGCAGCTTCTGAGGGGGGACAGCTTCTCGTCCCTTGAGCACTTCGGCTGCGCTCAGCACAGGCTCCGCGATGGGACGAGGAGCGGGGGGTGCGAAACGGAGACCTGCCACCCCCGACCCCTACTCGGCTCGCAACCTGTGCCTACGTTGTGGGTACATCGCGTGACATCCCACCGGACCTCCTTCCCCCGTCGCCTACACCGCCGTGAGCAAGACCGCCACGATCTCCGCCCGGATCGACCCCGACACGAAGCGGGCCGCCGAGGCCGTCTTCCGCGACCTCGGCCTCTCCGCCAGCCAGGCCATCACGCTGTTCTACCGGCAGGTCCAGCTCCGCCACGGCCTCCCCTTCGAGGTGAGGGTGCCGACCGAGAAGACGCGCGAGGCGCTCCGGCAGGCAGAAGCACGTGAGGACCTCGACAGCTTCGACTCCACCGACGCTCTCTTCGACGACCTCGGCGTGTGATGGCCCGGCGGGACAGGGTGTTACGTCGGACCTCGCAGTTCAAGCGCGACGCGAAGCTGGCGAAGCGGCGGGGGAAGAACCTCGGCAAGCTGCGCGAGGTGGTCGAGAAGCTGGCGGCGGGGGAGGTGCTGGAAGAGCGCTTCCGCGACCATGCGCTCCTCGGCGGATACCGGGGGAGCCGCGAGTGCCACCTCGAACCGGACTGGCTGCTGATCTACGAGGCGACGGCCGAGGAGGTGGTGCTGATCCGGACGGGGACGCACGCGGACCTGTTCAAGAAGTAGCCGTGGCGGACCCCCCGCTCCTCGTCCCATCGCTCCGCTCAGAGGACGAGAAGCTGTCCCCCTTCTGAAGGGGGACAGTTTGGGTCGCGCCTGAGGGCGAAGGGACTCGTCCCGGAGCCCGATGCGCGGGATAAACGGGGGGTCACCCCGCCGTCTCCAGCCGGACGCCCGTGCGGAGGGCCTGCCGCTTCGGGCGGCGCCGGCCGAGCCGCCGCTCCCGCTCCACCGCCGCCTTGTACGGGTAGAAGTCCACCTGCATCGTGTGCCGCTTCGAACGGTAGTAGCGCCGCGCCGTCCGCGCCTCCGCCCGCGCGATGGCCGCCTCCATCTCGGCCGGCTCCGGCAGCCCGGCCTCGCCCTCCAGCAGATCCGCGATCCACTCCGCCTGCGCCTCGGCCAGCGGCATGATGGCGCCGAGCGGCTGGACGAGTCCGAGGAAGTACAGCCCCGGCCGGCGGGGCATCACGACGTGCCGGAACAGCCGCACCCGGTTGTCTTCTACCTGCACCACCTCGTCGTCGAGGAACGGGAAGCTCACGTCGTAGCCCGTGGCGTAGACGATCACGTCCACCCCTTCCTCCGTCCCGTCGGCGAACCAGACGCGGTCACCCAGCAGGCGCTCGATGTTCGGCTTCACGGTGATGGCGCCGTGGGCGATCCGCCCGAGCAGCTCGTCGGAGATCGTGGGGTGCTCGGCGAGCAGGGGGTGCTCCGGCTCGGGCATCCCGTAGCCCGCCTGCCGGCCACGGCTGACGAGGAGCACCGCCCGTAGGAGCGCCCTCTGTAGCGGCACCGGGAGCCGCTGCGTCAGCGGCGTGGCGAGATTGTCGGCAGGGAGGCCGAAAAAGAACTTCGGGATGACGTGGGCGCCGCGGCGGGTCGAGAGCAGCGTCCGCTCGGCCACGCGCGACGCCTCGACGGCGATGTCGCACGCCGAGTTGCCCGCGCCGACGACGAGCACGCGCTTCCCGACGAGCCCCTCCGGCGTCTTGTAGGCGTGCGAGTGCATCGCCTCGCCGTCGAAGTGACCGGGGAAGTCGGGGAGCGACGGCTTCCAGTGGTGCCCGTTGGCGACGACGACGGCCTCGTAGCGCCGGGTGTCGGTCTCGCCGGTGTCGAGGTGGCGGGTGGTGACGAGGTAGCCGGCGCGCTCCCCTGTCGGGTCCGCCGGCTCGACGCGCTCGACGCGGGTGCGGAACGTGATCCGGTCGCGGAAGCCGAAGTGGTCCACGTAGTCCTCGAAGTAGGCGAGGATCTGGCGGTGGCTCGGGTAGTGGGGGTAGTCGGCCGGCATCGGGAAATCCGAATACGCCATCCGGTCCCGGTTCGTGTTGATGTGGAGCGAGCGGTAGGCCGCCGAGACGCCGTTGTCGTTGAGGTAGCGCCAGTTGCCGCCGATCCCGCTTCCCATCTCGAAGCACTCGAAGGGGATGCCGCGCTCGTGGAACGTCTTCGCCGCCACGATCCCCGACGAGCCGGCCCCGACGATGCAAACGCCGCCCCGGCCGGGCGCCCCGTCGCCGCCGATCTCGGGCCGGGGCGGGGTGACGGGTACTTCCGGCCGCCGGGGGCGGAGGCGCGTCCCACTCCGCCGTACCGCACCGTTCGTGGGTGCGGCAGAATCCGTCGGGTCGAGCCGGAGGTCGTCGGGCATCGGGAGCAGGGCGTTCAGCGCGGGCGACGGGAAAGTAAACGCGCCGCGCGGCGGGAGTGTCCCCGTGGGATCTTCCGTTTTGAAGGGTGTAGGGGCGTATGGCCATACGCCCTTACGGCGTTGAGCCTTACGGCGTTGAGCCCGAGCGCAGCGCCCCGTGCCACAGAGGTTTCATACCCCCGCTCGCATCTTCGCTCACCCCGCCCGCGTTCGCCGACCGACCCTCCCGACCCCCGGATGCCGAAGACGACCCGCCGCTCGAAGCCCGCCCACGCCCGCGACGGTGCCGCCCGCAAGGAGGCCCGCGCCGCCGACCGCTTTCACGGCCGCGACCTCGTCGTCAAGGGCGCGCGGCAGCACAACCTCAAGGACGTCGACCTCACCATCCCGAAGCGAAAGCTCGTCGTGTTCACCGGGCCGTCGGGGTCTGGGAAGTCGAGCTTGGTGTTCGACACGATCTACGCCGAGGGGCAGCGGCGCTACGTCGAGAGCCTGAGCGCCTACGCGCGGCAGTTCCTGGAGCGGATGGACAAGCCGGACGTGGACCTCATCACCGGCCTCGCCCCGGCCATCGCCATCGAGCAGCAGACGGGCACCAAGAACCCTCGAAGCACCGTCGCCACGCAGACGGAGATCTACGACTACCTCCGCCTCCTTTACGCCCGGATCGGGACGACGATCAGCCCCGTCTCCGGCGAGGCCGTCACCAAGGACAGCCCCCGCTCCGTCGCCGAGGAGTTGCAGGAGGGCCTGCCCGAGCGGACGCGGTTCTACCTCGGCTTCCCGCTGCCGCAGCACAAGGGCCGCAAAAAGGCCGAGGAGCTGGCCGCCCTCCGCGCCCGCGGCTTCTTCCGCCTCCTCGCCCTCCCCACCCAGGCCGCGCGCAAGAAGGGCGAAGGGCCAGCGATCATCGATCTCAACGAGACGGAGCCGGAGGCGGTGAAAACGCCGGTGAAGCGGTTGCTGGTTCTCGTGGACCGCCTCGCCACGAAGCCCGGCGACGACGCCACCGCCACCCGCATCGCCGACTCGGTGGAGCAGGCGTTTCGGGAGGGGGATGAGCGCTGCGTCGTGATCACGGCGCCGAAGGACGGGCCGGGCGAGCGGCTGGAGTTCTCGGCCAAGTTCGAGCGCGACGGGATGACCTTCGAGGAGCCGACGCCGCAGCTCTTCTCCTTCAACTCCCCGCTCGGGGCGTGCCCGGTGTGCCAGGGGTTCGGGCGCGTGCCGGGGGTGGACGAGGACCTCGTCATCCCCAACCCCGACCTCTCGATCCGGCAGGGCGCCATCGCCCCGTTCCGCACGGAGCAGTGGAGCCGCTACCAGCGCAACCTGATCCGCGAGGCGGCCAAGAAGGGCTTCCCCATCGACACCCCGTACAGCAAGCTCTCCGAGGACGAGCGGCGGTGGGTGTGGAACGGCTCCGGCGGCTACGACGGCGTGCGCGGCCTCTTCCGCCACCTGGAGAAGAAGAGCTACAAGATGCACTACCGCATCTTCGCCGCGCGCTTCCGGGGGTACACCCGCTGCGAGACGTGCGACGGCTACCGCCTCCGCCCCGAGGCCCTGTACGTCAGGGTCGGCGGTGACGAGGCGGGCGCCCCGGCGATGCACATCGGCGAGGTCTGCGAGTTCACGACGGCCGACGCGCTGGAGCACGTCGAGGCACTGGAGCTCACGGAGTACCAGGAGGCCGTGGCGGGGCGGGCGATGGAGGAGGTCCGCAAGCGGCTCCGCTACCTCGTCGAGGTCGGCCTCGACTACGTGACGCTCGACCGGCTGAGCATGACGCTCTCCGGCGGCGAGAGCCAGCGGATCAACCTCGCCACGAGCCTCGGCTCCTCGCTCGTCGGGAGCCTCTACGTTCTCGACGAGCCGACGGTCGGGCTGCACCCGCGCGACAACGAGCGGCTGATCCGCATCCTCGAGGGGCTCCGCGACATCGGCAACACGGTCCTCGTCGTCGAGCACGACGAGGCCATGATGCGGCGGGCCGACCGGCTCGTGGACGTCGGCCCCGGCTCGGGCGTCCACGGCGGGGAGATCGTCTTTGAAGGGACGTTCGA
The DNA here is from genome assembly GCA_965215145.1 of Rhodothermales bacterium. Classification (GTDB taxonomy): domain Bacteria; phylum Bacteroidota; class Rhodothermia; order Rhodothermales; family JANQRZ01. Next base: position 97,726 of record OZ244038.1, read on the forward strand.
GGAGGCGCTGAAAGACAAGAGGTCGCTGACGGGGCAGTACCTCTCCGGGAAAAAGAGCATCCCCGTCCCCGAGATCCGGCGGCCCGTGGATCCCGAGCGGGTGCTGACGGTCGTGAACGCGCGGCAGAACAACCTCAAGCGGCTCGACGTGGATTTCCCGCTGGGGATGATTACGTGCGTCACGGGGGTCAGCGGCTCAGGCAAGAGCACGCTCGTCAACCAGACGCTCTACCGGGGGATGCAGCGCCTCAAGGGCCTCGACCCGAGCGGCAAGATCGGTGCGCACGACGCCGTCCGAGGGCACGAACTCGTGGACCACATCGAGTTGGTAGACCAGAGCCCCATCGGTCGGACGCCCCGGAGCAACCCCGTCACCTACGTCAAGGCGTTCGACGCCATCCGCAGCCTGCTGGCTGGGACGCACCAGGCGAAGGTCCGCGGTTACAAGCCGGGCACGTTCTCCTTCAACGTCCCCGGCGGGCGCTGCGAGGTCTGCCAGGGGGACGGCGTCGTGAAGGTCGAGATGCAGTTCCTCGCCGACCTCTACCTCGAGTGCGAGGCGTGCGGTGGCCGGCGGTTCAAGCAGGACGTCCTCGAGATCCGTTGGAACGGGAAGAACGTGGACGACATGCTCTCGATGACGGTGGACGAGGCGGTGCCCTTCTTCGAGGGCGAGCGGCGGGTCTCGAACAAGCTGCAGGTACTCCAAGACGTCGGGCTCGGCTACCTCCAGCTCGGGCAGGCGTCGAACACGCTCTCCGGCGGGGAGGCGCAGCGGGTCAAGCTCGCCGCCCACCTCGGCCGGCCGGCCTCGGGCCACACGCTCTACCTCTTCGACGAGCCCACGACGGGCCTCCACTTCGACGACATCGAGAAGCTGCTGCGGGCGTTCAACGCGCTCGTGGACGAGGGCCACTCGGTCGTGCTCATCGAGCACAACCTCGACGTCATCAAGGCGTCGGACTACGTGCTCGACCTCGGGCCGGAGGGGGGGCGGCGCGGCGGGTTCGTCGTCGCGGCCGGGACGCCGGAGGAGGTCGCGGCGGACGCCGAGAGCCATACCGGGCGGTTCCTCCGCGACGCACTGTAGTGCCGGGTAGCGCCGGTCAGGTGTACGAGCGGCGGCCTCGGCGCCGGGCCAACCCCGCGAGGTCGCGCCGCAGGAGGCTGCCCAACAGGCCGGCGGCTGCACGCAGACGGAGGCGCGGGTGCAGGGGGCCGCCGTAGAGAAGGGCCTCCGCATATGCCCTCCGAGCCTCGCCGAACCTGCGCTGCTGGAGGCGCTGCCGCCCCGTCTTCGTAAGAGCGCGGTGCCGCTTGAAGCCAGCGGCGTCGAGGAGGTCGCGTTCGGTGAGGGCGACGACCGGACGGACGGCCGCCGGCAGCGCCCCGAAGTGGTCGAGCACGAGTTGACAGCACCCCTCGACGATCTCGACAATCCGCTGCTGCGTAACCTGCGACGGGTGCTGGCGCCACCGCGCGAGGGGCTCGGGTACGAACACGAACGGCCCCCGTGTGGCGAGCGTCAGCCAGGTGGGCAGGTCCACGAGGGGGAGCCCATAGGGCTGCTGGAACCCGTCGATCTCGCGGAGTGCATCCACCCTCACGATCACGGTGGCGGTGACGACGCAGTTGTGGAGGTAGAGCTGGTTCAGGACGGCCCCGACCGGCTCGTTGCGGTAGTGCACGTTGCTGCAGCGCCCGCCCGAGAGCACGGCGCGGCGGAGATCGCCTACGTGGTCGTTGAAGCGGAAGGCGTCCGACCATGCGAGTACGCGCCGCGGGTCGGCTTCCATGAGCGGAAGCTGACGCGCCAGCTTCTCGGGCAGCCACAGGTCGTCCCCCTCGAGGACCGCCACGAACGCGCCGCGCGCCTCGGCGAGCGCGCGGTTATACGTCTCCTGGAGGCGGTAGACGCCGACGTTGTCCTGCCGCAGCAGGCGGATGCGGCCGTCCTCGTCGGCCAGGGTCTGGACCACGGCCGCCGTCCCGTCGGTGCTGCCGTCGTCCACGACGAGCATCTCCCAGTCGGGCCGGGTCTGCGCCTGCACCGAGCGGATGCAGGCGCCGATGTAAGCCTCGTGGTTGTACGTCGGTGTGATGACGGTAACGGCCGGGGCGTCCATATTCGCGGAGGGCGTTTCTGTCCGGCCGAAGCTGAGGCTACCCGGGTGGAGCGGGGAGGGCCTAGCATGAAGGGTGCTCCGTATGCGCTGCCAATAAACGTCCGCTTCGCAGTTCGGATCAATACGCCGCCAGGGGTTCGAGGGCGCAGTGCTGTGGCGAAGCCGGAGTGAAGGCCGGCGTGGGGGGTTAAAGCTTCGGGTAAATCGTTGTCTACGTCGCCGGTTTGTCCCCCGGCCAGCGGGCGGAGGGGCAACCGCACGGGGGTTCGTCGGTAGGTTCGGTTTTCGCCCGCTCCGCTCCCACAACCGGCCGCCCTCGGTGACGACGCCACCACCGCCGCTCCGGGTCTTCTTCGTCTCGCACTCGTTCCCGCCCGAGGGCCGGCCGCTCGCCAACGTCGGGGGGATGCAGCGCGTGGCGACGGAGCTCCACGCCGCGCTCGCGGACACGCCCGGCGTCGCGCTCGACGCGGCGATCCTCCGGAGCACGTGGCGGTGGACGGCCGTACGCACGCTCCCGTTCCTGGCGGGGCTCCTGATGCGGCTCCCGCAGCGCGCCCGCGCCCACCGCGCCGACGTGGTCGTGTTCTCCTCCATCGTGACGGCCCTCGTGTGCTGGCCGCTCCGGCGGCGGCTCCGCGCGGCCGGCGTGGCGACGGCCGCCATCGTCCACGGTCTCGACGTGACGACGCCGGCCCCCCTCTACCAGTGGTTCGTCCGGCAGGCGTTCCGCTCACTCGACCTCGTGCTGCCGGTCAGCCGCGCGACGGCCGCGGCGTGCGAGGCTCGCGGGCTGCCCCCGGAGCGCATCCACATCGTCCCGAACGGGGTCTCCCTCGACCGCTTCCTCAGCCCGCAGCGGGCGCTCGCCGTGCAGGCCACGCCGGGCGACGGTGCGCCCGCCCTCGCCGAGCCGGAGCTGGTGGTCCCGCCCCCCTCGTCGCCCCCCGCCTCCGTGCCGAAGCCCGTTACCCCCTGGGCCGAGGCGTTGAAGACGGAGAAGCTCGAGGCGCGGCGCCGGCTGGCCGGGCGGTTTGACGCGCCGGGCTTGCTGGAGGCCGAGACGCTCCTGCTGTGCAGCGTCGGCCGGCAGATCCCGCGGAAGGGGTTCGGCTGGTTCGTCCGCGAGGTGATGCCGCAGCTGCCCGAGAACGTCCACTACCTCCTCGCCGGCGAGGGGCCGACGGCCGAGGCCATCGAGGAGGCCGCCGCCGCCGTCGGCGTGGCCGGCCGGGTGCGGCGGCTCGGGTGCATCCCCGAGGCCGACCTCGCCACGCTGCTCCAGGCGGCCGACCTCATGGTGGTCCCGAACCGGCCCGTGCCGGACGACGTGGAGGGGTTCGGAGTCGTGATGCTGGAGGCGGGGCTGTGCGGGACGCCGTCGGTGGCCGCCGCGCTCGACGGCATCCGCGACGTGATCGTGGACGGGCGGAACGGGCACCTCGTCCCGTCGGGCGCCGGCACCGCCTTCGCCGCGGCGATCCGGCGCTACGGGGACGACCGCCGGGCGCTGACGGCGCTGGCGGCGCGCACCCTCCGCTACACCGCCCGGACGTTCAACTGGCGGGCCGTGGCGGGGAGCTACCTGGAGGTGCTGCGGACGCGCCAGGGGCGGGCGCCGGTCGGCATCGAGCGGGGGGCCGCCCCGCCGCCCGTCGGGCTGCGCCCGGAGGGCCGCCTCGAGCGGGGCCCGGCCCGGCCCACCCTCGCGCCGACGGCCCCCTCGAACTCGACGTAGGCCCGCGCCCATGCGAGCCCCAACCCCTCGGGGGGACGGCGGAGCCCCGCTCCGCGTCGCCCTCTTCACCGGGAACTACAACCACATCCCCGACGGCGTCTCGCGGACGCTGAACCGGCTCGTGGCCTTCCTCGAGCGGCGGGGGGTCCCCGCGCTCGTCTTCGCGCCGACGGTGGAGGACCCGCCGATGGCGCACGCCGGCACGCTCGTCCCCGTCCCCTCAGTCCCCGCGCCAAAGCGGCCGGAGTACCGGCTCACGATGGGGTTCCCGCGCGAGGCCCGCGAGCGGCTCGAAGCCTTCGGCCCAACGCTCGTCCACATCGCCACGCCGGACCTACTGGGGTTCCGGGCGCTGCGGTGGGCCGGCACGCAGGGCCTCCCGGTCGTGGCTTCCTACCACACCCACTTCACCTCGTACCTCAGGTACTACGGGCTCCAGTGGCTCGAAGGGGTGCTGTGGAGCTACGGGCGGTGGTTCTACGGGCAGTGCGAGCAGGTCTACGTCCCGAGCCGCTCGATGGCGGCGGTGCTGCGCAGCCACGAGATCGCGGGGGGCCTGCGGATCTGGGAGCGCGGCGTGGACACCGAGCGGTTCCACCCCCGCCACCGCGACCCCGCGTGGCGCCGCCGCCTCGGCATCTCCGACGACGAGGTCGTGGTGGCCTTCGTCAGCCGGCTCGTGTGGGAGAAGGGGCTCGACGTGTTCGCCGACGTGGTGGGGGGGCTGCGGGCGCAGGGGCTGCCGGCCCGGACGCTCGTCGTCGGCGACGGCCCGGCGCGGGCGGAGCTCGAGGCGCGGCTCGGCGCGGGGGCCGTGTTCACGGGCCACCTCGAAGGCGACGCGCTCGCGCGGGCCTACGCCTCGGCCGACGTGTTCCTCTTCCCCTCCGACACCGAGACGTTCGGGAACGTGACGCTGGAGGCGATGGCGAGCGGGCTCCCCGCCGTCTGCGCCGACGCCACGGGGTCGAGCGAGCTCGTCCGGCACGACGTGACGGGCTTCCTCGCGCCGCCGGGCCAGAGCGCGGCCTTCCTGGACTACACCGCCCGGCTCGTCCGCGACGCCGAGCTCCGCACCCGCCTCGGCGCCCACGCCCTCGCCCGCGCCGAGCGCTTCAGCTGGGACGCCGTGCTGGAGCGCCTCCTCGGCTACTACCGCGAGGTCCTCGCCGGCCCCGCAGGCGCCCGGACCGAGCCCGTTCCCAGCCCCTCTCCCCTCTCCTGAATAGACCCGGCCTATGCGTCTCTGCGACCTCACCCACGCCTATACCGCGTCGAGCGGCGGCATCCGCACCTACATCGACGCCAAGCGGCAGTACATCCTCGACCGCACCGACGGGGAGCACCTCCTGATCGTCCCCGGCGAGCAGGACGAGGTCGAGGAGCGGGGGCGGCTGACGACGGTGCGCGTCGCCGGGCCGGTGATCCCCGGCGCGGCGCCGTACCGGCTGCTGCTGCGGATGGACAAGGTGAAGGCCGCGCTGCGGCGCTACCGCCCGGACCTCGTCGAGCTGACGAGCCTCTACACGTGCCCGTGGGCGGCGTTCTCGTACCGGAAGGACGCCGCCGAGGCCGGGCACCCCTGCGCCGTCTCGGCCTACTACCTCACCGACCTCCCCACGGCCTACGTCGAGCCCGCGGCGACGCGGCTGGGCGGCGAGGCCGTCGGGCAGTGGGCCAAGCAGCAGGCCACGCGCTACATGCAGGCGATCTACACCCGCCTCGACCTCGCCTTCACCTCGCACCCGGAGCACGTGGACCTCCTGCTCGGGCTCGGCGTCGAGGCGCCGGTCTACAACGTCCCGCTCGGCGTCGACCTCGACCTGTTCCACCCCCACCGCCGCAGCGACGACGTGCGGGCACGATTCGACGCCGGCCCGGACGACCTCGTGCTGCTCTACGCCGGCCGGCTCGACTCCGAGAAGTACGTCCACACGCTCGTGGACGCGCTGGAGCGGCTGCCGGCGGCGCTCCGCCCCCGCCTCGTGCTGGCCGGTGAGGGGCCGCACCGCGAGGCCCTCGAGGCGCGCGCAGCGGCGCTGGCCGCGTCGGACGAGCGGCGGCTGTTCGTGCTCCCCTACGTGCAGGACAAGCGGGAGCTCGCGGCGCTGATGGCGTCCGCCGACGTCTACCTCACGGCGGGGCCGCACGAGACGTTCGGGCTCTCGGTCGTCGAGGGGCAGGCGGCGGGGCTCCCAGTCGTCGGCGTCTACGCAGGCGCGCTGCGGGAGCGGGTGCCGGCGGGGACTGGCCTCCTCGGCCCCGTGGCTGACGCGGAAGCGATGGCCGCCAACATCGAGCGGGTGGCCGCCGAGCGTGCGGCGATGGGGGCGGCGGCGCGGGCGCACGTCGCAGCGTCGTTCTCGTGGGAGGCGTCGTTCGAGAAGATCTTCCGGGCTTACGGGCAGGTGATCCCCCGGTCGTCTCTCCCCGCACCGGGCGGAGACGGCGTCCGGCCTGCGCCGACGGGCGTCTCTCCCGGCTGATGGTGAGCGCCGCCCGCGGCAGCCTGGTGGAGGGTTACGTGCTAGCGAGCTATGGCGCGGAGCGCTACCTCCGCCACGCGGTCGCATCGGTGACCACGCTGCGGCGCTACGACCGCCGCCGGCCCGTGGCGCTCTACTGCCCCCCGGAACACGCCGAGGCGCTGCGACGCCACGGGCTCGAAGGCCTCTTCGACCGGGTCGAGCCGCTGCCCGAGGCGCACCGCTCGATCGTCGGGTTCAAACACCACCTCGACCGGTTCTTCCCCTTCGACCGCACCCTCTGGCTCGACGCCGACACCGTGTGGTGCCGCGACCCGGAGGGGCTGTGGGAGCAGCTCCGCCCGTACGCCTTCACCGCGACGGGCCTCCGCCGGGCCGACGTGTGGTTCGGGGCGTCGAAGGGCCTCGGCGTCGTGGCGGATGTGGCGCTGCGGCGGCGGGCGCGGACGCTGCGGCGGTTCGGGCTCACCGAGCTGCCGCGCGTGCAGTCCGGGTTGATGGCGGCCTCGGACCGGGCGCTGACGCGGCGGGTAGGCGAGGCGGCGCGGGGCTTCCTCCAGCAGCAGGACCGCACCCACTTCCGCAGCCGCCTCCGCGAGCCGGGCCGGGCGCTCGAGTCCTGCGAGTGGTCGCTGGCGATGGCGATGAGCGCGCTCCGCTTGCCGGTGCTGCCGTGGCGCCAGGGGCCGGAGAGCCCGCAGGTGGACTTCTTCGAGGCGGCGACGGACTACGACCCCGACTTCCGCAGCGTCCGCTACCGCTACCTCCGCAGCCGCTTCCTCCACGAGCTCCAGAGCGTGCCGGACGCCCGCCTCCGACGGCTCCTCGTCCAGGCAGCGCGAGCCGTCCCCGGTGCGGGCACGGCGGCGACGTTCACCCCGTACCTGCTCCACTTCGGGTGGCTTCGGGAGAAGCGGCCCTTCGAGGACTTCGCAGACCGGACGTGGCAGCGCCTCACCGCGGGCGGAGCGCAGGGCTAAGCGACCGGCTCGGGCGTGCGGACGCGGCGCGTCAGGACGGCCGTGCCGCGCGGGCTCGGCCGCATCGAGACCTCGAACGGCCCGTGCGCCTCGGCCCAACGGCGGACCGCCTCGGCCTCGTCGGCGCGGCGGGCGTCGTCGAGGATCACCACGGCGTCGGGGCCGAGGCGGTCGAACAGGAGCGGGCCGGCGGGGTGACGCGCGAGCGGGTTCGTCTCCAGCGGTGGCCCGTCGATGACCAGCAGGTCGATGCGGTCAGGCAGGTCCATCCCGTCGAGGTCGTACCAGCGGACGCGCCGGCCCTCGACCTCCTGCTCGCGGAGCGGCGCGTGGAGGACCTCCACCCGGTCCGCCAGCCCGTGCCGCGCCACCCGCCGCCGGGTCTCCTCGGCGAACGCCCCGTCGTGGTCGAGCGAGACGACCCGCCCACGCCCGACCTCTTCGAGCGCGTAGCCGAGCACGAGCGAGGACGCCCCACTGCCGAGCTCGACGACGACCCCGGGCTCCCGGTCCCACACCGCCTCGGCGAGCGTGGCGGCGAACTCGGCCGAGGCCGCCCACCGGGTCAGCGGGGGGAGCGGGGCGCGCAGCGGGAGGGCGCGGTGCAGCCACATCAGCGCCTGCGTGTGGTTGAGCCGCAGGATCTCCTCCTGCTCGGCCACGCGGTAGAGCTGGAGCTGAAGCCCGAGCACGAGCACGAGCGCGACGCCCACGGCGACGGGCAGGCTCGCCGCACCCCACAGCCACCACGCCCCCCCGCTCGCGACGGCGTACACGAGCGCGAGCGCGATGAGGAGGCGGGTGTCCTGATGCTTGAACTGCACGGCGGCGGGAGGCGGAGCCGCGTCAAGGTAAGCGCCGGAACCCGCCCCGATGCCTCCGGTTGCCGCCGCAACCTCGCCCCTCCACTCTGATGCCCTCCTCCCCCACGGTGAGCTGCCTGATGGTCACGGCCGACCGGCCGGCGCTCGCGCGGCGCGCCATCCTCTCGTTCCGGGAGCAGACGTACCCCCGCAAGGAGCTCGTCGTGCTCGACAACGGGGAGCGGCAGATGGACGATCTCCTGGCGGACCTGCCCGACGCGGAGGTCCGGTACCGTCACGTCAGGAAGGCGCCGGGGACGTGGATCGGCGCGCTGAGGAACGAGTCGCTCGGGATGGCGACGGGGGGCCTCGTGGTGCCGCAGTGGGACGACGACGACTGGTCGCACCCGGAGCGGCTGGCGCGGCAGGCGGCGGTCCTGCTGGAGGGCTACGCCGCCTGCACGCTGCCGGGCTACCTCGTCCACCTCGACAGCCCGGACTACTTCGAGCACCCGTTCGTCGGGCGGCTCCGCGAGGGGACCTGCCTGATGCACCGCCGCGGCGACGCCATCCGCTACCCGAACACCGAGCGCAAGAGCGACACCGCCTACGTCCGGGCGTGGCGCGAGCGCCGCCACCGCCAGCTCGCGCCCGCCGACGCGCGGCTGTACGTCCGCACCTTCCACGGCGGCAACCTCTGGGACGAGACCCACATCCTCCGGCGGATGCGGAACACCCCGGCCGACCTCCTCGCCTACGGGTGGCACCGCTACGTCCGCCGCGACGTCCTCGGCCACCCGCGCTTCCGGCTCGGCCCCGCCGCCCGCGCCTCGTTCGAGCTCTACCTCCGGCACTCCCGCGCCTGCGGCCTCTTCGCCAAGGGCGTTCCCACCGGCTAGTTCCACGCGAGCCGGCGGAGGCCAGCGGCGACGGCGGCGCTGCGCTCCCGGCCGAGGAGGCGGTCCAGCCACGCCGCCCACGGAAGCCCGAGCAGGATCAGCTCCCCGATCACGAACGTCGAGAGGATGTTCATCACGAGGAAGATGCCGACGTGGAGCGCGAGCACGGCCAGCACCATCGGGTAGCGGAACGGCCGCCACCACATCAGGAACGCGAACAGCTCCGTCAGCAGCCCGAACACGAGGAAGCCCGCCGCCACGGCGTAGTGGTCCATCGCGAGCTGCTGGATCCAGCTCAGCCCGTAGACGCCGGTGTTCGAGAAGGCGTCCATGCTCTTCTCCCCGATCCACATCCACATGTGCCGCCCGTCGGCCCACAGCAGCCCCGTCCCGACGAACTTCGAGAAGGCGGCCGACGTGTAACCGAGCCCGAGGAAGAAGTACGTGTAGCCGAGCACGAACCGGTTGCGCACGCCCTCCTCTGCAAAGAGGACCGCGCCGAGGGCGAAGCCGAGCAGCGTGACGCCGAGGAGGTGCGAGCCGTGCGGGTCGAACCCCTGCGAGAACCGCGTCACGAACTGGAAGTGGAGCAGCACGAACCCCGCGAGGTACGCCCACCGCCACACCCGCAGGAAGCCGAGCGCGAGCAGCCCCGTCGTCAGCACCGCGCTGATGAGCGCCAGCGGCGTCCCGAAGGCGACCGAGACGTCGAGGTAATGCGCCATCCCCAGCGGCTCGACCACGTCGCCGAGGCGGGGGATGACGCTCCCCCAGGTCCACGCGAACGAGACGCACGCGCCGACGATGTAGAGCTCGAACAGCCGGAAGAACAGGGCCTCCCCCGGGGTCTGCTCGCGGTCGGAGTCGAAGAGGTGGTGGGCGAGGGAGAGGCGGGCCATCAGCGTGCGAGGGCGGGGCTGAGCACGGCCGTGTCGGCGTCGAGCACGAGGTAGGGGTAGAGCTCGACGCGGACGCCGCGCTCGTCGTCGAGCTCGCCGACGGCGCGGAGGACGAGGAGGCGTCGGTCCGCGAGCCCCGGCCGCAGGACGGCCCGCAGCCCCTCGACCCGCTCGGCGTCCCAGACCTCCGTCTTCGAGAGGAAGTTCGAGAGGTCGAGCCGGTTGACCCCGTAGGCCCCGACGGCGAACGCCTCGCCGGGCAGCTCCTCCACGGAGACCGGCTCCCACGAGACCAGCCCTCCGGCGTCGGTCACGTCGCGGACGAGGGCGCGGCTCCACGGCTGGCCGGCCTGCGAAAACATCGGAAAGATGCTGAACGGCCAGAACTCCCCCTCGTGCGTCGCCACGAGCGCGGCGTAGGCTACGAGTACGCTCAGCAGCACCCGCAGCATCCGGCGCCGAAGCGGCGCCTGTGCCTCGGGGGGCTGTCTCTCCGTGCGGTCCATGGGGAAGGCAATCCGGCCGCCCAAATCTACGCCCTGTCACCGCCGTGCGCCCGACCTTCACCCGCCTGGCTCCGCTCCGCGAGCACGTCGGCCGCGCGCTCGAAACGCGGGGGGGGCAGCGCGCGACGAAGGCGCTCCGGTGGCTCCTGCTCGGCGGCGTCCTCGCGTTCCTCCTCCACCAGCTCGCCGAGGTCGGCTGGCGGGAGCTGTGGGCGGGGCTACCGCGGACGCCGTGGTTCTACGTGCTCTCGCTGGCGATGTACCTCGTCCTGCCGCTGACGGAGGCCCTCATCTACGGGCGGCTGTGGGGCGTGCCGCGCCGCACCCTCGTCGGGCCGAGCCTGCGCAAGCGGGTGCTCAACGCCGACGTCGTCGGGTACTCCGGCGACGTGTACCTCTTCGTGTGGGCGAAGCACCGGCTCGGGCTCCCGGACCGGCCGGTGTGGCAGGCGCTGAAGGACAACGCCATCACGTCCTCCGCCGCGTCGCTCTCCTCGGCGGGGCTGCTGCTCGGCCTGCTCGTCCTCTCCGGCCAAGTGGCCTTTCTCGACCTTCTCGGCGACTGGGACGCGGGGTGGGTCGTGGGCGGCGTCGCCGTGGCCGCCGCGGCGTTGGGGGTCGTGTTCCGGCAGCGCCTCTTCTCGCTCCCGATGCCGACGGTGGCGGGGCTCCTCGGCGTCCACCTCGCGCGGTTCACGGTGGTCTACGTGCTCCAGATCCTCCAGTGGTGGGTCGTGCTGCCGGACGCGCCGTTCTCGGTGTGGGCGACGATGCTGGCGGTGATCGTCGTCGCCAACCGGCTCCCGCTCGTGCCCGCGCGCGACCTCGTCGGGATCGGCGCGGTGCTCGGGATGGCGGACGTGCTGGCGGCCTCGGAGGCGGCCCTCGCGGGGATGCTCCTCGCCCGGAGCGCCTTCGACCGGCTGCTCAACGCGGGGCTGTTCGCGGGGACCTCGCTGTGGGAGCGCCGCTCGCCCCCGCTCCCCGTGGCGCCGCCGGAGGAGATGGCACCGCCGATAGAAGAGGCGGCCTGACGCCGTCCGTCCCCCCGAAGGTCAGTCGACCACGAGGAAATCGTAGACGAACGCGCGGCGGCGGTTGGTCTCGCCGCGCCCGCGGAAGCCGAACACCTCGCCGCCGATGTAGCGCCGCGCCAGCGACTTCCGCAGCCCGCCGAGCTCTTCGAGCGCCGAGAACTGCATCCGGTCGGCCTCCCGGTTGAGGATCGTGGGGTCGTCGCTCCCCTCGAACCGGACGGCGACCTGCCGGGGCACCGCGACGCCGAGCGCACGCCGGGTCGAGACGACCTCGATGCTGCTCGGCCGGACGAGCCGGAAGCGCCCGCCCTCGCGGCGCAGCCCGAAGCCGAGCGTCCGCTGTTCGAAGCCGCCGCGCGGCGAGATCAGCAGGGCCACCTCGGGCTCGTCGCCGTGGTGGACGTACCGGAAGGCGTGGCTGATCAGCTTCGGCGCGAACTCCGTCTGGTACGTGTGGTCCATGTAGGCCGTGCCGCGAACCCGCTTCTCCTCCCCGTTGATGGTGATGGTGCCGGCCACGCGGGCGTAGGGGATGTGGATAAACAGCCCCATCTCGTGGTCGCCGAGGCGGAACACCCCGTCGCCCCACGTCATGCCCTCGGCGATGTCGGTGAGCTCGAGGTCCACGACGTACTCGGCGCCGTCCTTGCTCCGGGCGAAGTAGACGCGGTGCCGGCCGGGCAGCGCGCCCTCGGCGTAGACCTCCGGGTGGATCTGCAGCCGCGCGGGGGTCGAGACGAGGTTCTCGGCCGGGTACTGCTTGGCGATCCGGTACGCCTCCCCCCCGAAGTCCGTGACGGCGAACTCGGCGCCGACGGCGGGCGCCATGAAGCTGCCGAAGTTGGCGCGCCGGAGGCTGAGGAACGCCTCGGTGCCGTCGTCGAAGAGGAAGGTGTAGGACCACGCCTCGTTGAAGGCGCTGCCCCGCGCCCGCTGCGCGCGGAAGTCGGCGGCCGTGGTGGCGCGGGCCTCGCCCGAGGGGAGCTCGACCGGCTCGTCCCGCGGCGCTAGCGGCCCCGAGCTGTCCAGCGCGCTGGACGGCGCCGCCAGCAGCAGCGGCAGCAGACCGAGTGCGAGCTTCGTGGTTTTCGGACGTTGCGGCATGGGGCCAGGCAGGAAGACAACCGAAGGGAGTAGGTCTGGGTTACAAATCTCACACCGTCACGGCCGTCACGGCGCTTCGGCCGCGGCGGGCGTCCGGTCTTCGAGCCATTGGAGCAGCGCGGGCAGGAAGACGAGCGCCGCCAGCAGCGTGGCGCCGATGCCGATCAGCGCGAGCACGCCCATCGAGCGGAGGCCGGGGTGGAAGGAGAAGAGCAGGCCGCTGAACCCGATCATCGTGGTGAGCGCGCCGACGGTGACGTGCTCGCCCGTCGAGCGCAGCACGCGGAGGACGGAGCCGGGGCCCTCCTCGCGGTAGCGGTGGACGAGGTGGACCCCGCAGTCGTTGCCGATGCCGAGCACGGCCGGGAGCACGACGAGGTTGTAGAACGTGAGGCTCACCCCCGTCAGTACCATCAGCCCGAGCATCCACAGCACCCCGACGACGAGCGGGAGCAGCGCCAGCAGCGCCCACCGCACCGAGCGGAAGAAGAGCAGCATCAGCGCCGCGATGAGCGCGAACGTGAGGCCCACCATCAGCGGGCTCTCGGCCAGCATCAGCCGCAGCATGTCCGCCGCCACGAGCGAGGTCGAGCCGGCGTAGTAGACCCGCCCGTCCGCCGTCGTGACCGTGCCGACCCGGTCGCTGAAGGCCATCGAGAGGCGGCCGTCGGAGAGGCCCACGGCCGGGTAGATCGTGACGAACGTGCCGACCTCGCCGGACTTCGCCGTGAACGGCCGCTTCAGCTCCTCCGGCACCTCGGCCAGCGCGATGGGGGCCGTGGTGCTCGCGGCGCGGCGGAGGCGGGCGATCTGGCCGGTGGTGTCGGCGCTGAGGAAGGGGTCCGCGGTGAGCGCGCGGACCTCGGCGATCCGCGCCAGCTTGGCCTCCGCCGCCTCCGGCGTCAGCGGGAACCGGTCCTGCACGCTCTCGACGGACTGGATGAGGGTGTCCTCGGCCGCCAGCGCCCGCACCGCGGCGACCACCGACTCGGCCTCCTCCGGGCTGCTCACGACGACGTAAGCCGGGTTGCGGCCGGCCCGCCGCCCGAAGGCCGGGTCGATCTGGCGCTGCTTCGAGCGGTAGGCTTCCAAGGGCGGCTCGAGCCGGTCGAAGTCGTACTCGAACCGCTCCTGCGGGAGCGCGAGCAGCGAGAGGCCGACGAGGACGAGGCTCGCCGCGACGACGGCGCGAGCAGCGGGGAACGGGCGGCGCCCCGCGGCGGGGGCCTCCGCCACGGCCGCCGCTTCGAGCCGCAGCAGCCCGAGCCGCTCGGCGAGCACGAGCAGCGCCGGCAGCACCGTCAGCATCGCCACGACGGCGAAGAGGATCCCCGTCCCGCCGACGAGGCCGAACTCGCTGAACCCGCGGAAGTCCGCGGCCGTCAGCGCGAACAGCGCGACGGCCGTGGTCGTCGCGCTCACGGCGACGGCCTGCCCCGTCGAGGCGAAGGCCGTCTCGGTGGCGCCGGGCACGTCGCGGCCCCGACCGCGCTCCTCGACGTAGCGGGCGTAGTAGTGGATGCCGTAGTCGATCCCCAGCCCGAACAGCACCAGCGCCAGCGTGCTCGTCATCAGGTTCAGGCTGCCGATGGCGAGCTCGGCGAGCCCGAACGTCCACGCCAGGCTCATCAGCAGCGGCAGCCCGATCAGCAGCGCGGTGAGCGGTAACCGGGCCACCGCCCGGAGGAGGCTCGCGCCGGAGGCGCCGTTGACCTGGAGCGTCTTGTACAGGAAGTAGAGCACCACGAACAGCAGCACCGCCGTGACCCCGGCCCCGAAGCTGTCCCGGACGTCGTCCGTCACTGACTCGATCTCGACGAGTTGGCGGAGCAGCCGCCCCCCCGCCGTCACCTCCATCTCCGGGTGGAACCCCGCCGGCTGCATCCCCGCCACGAGCGAGTCCACGCGGCGGTAGGTGGCGCGGACGAACCCCACGTCGGTCTGGGCCCCGGCCGGGAGGAACCGCAAGGCCAGCACGGTCGAGTCCTCGGAGACGGAGTACTCCGACGGCTGAAGCTCCTCCAGCGACGCCGCGAGGTCGTCGTCCGCCGGCTCCTCCTCGTCCTCCAGCCCGAGGTCGTCGTCGAGGTCGAGGAAGAACGGGTTGGCCGCGAGGCGGGCGTCCTCGATCTCCGCCTCCAGCGCCTCCACCACTCCGTCGAGCTCGCGGTCGGTGGCGAAGTAGAGCGCGTTTCGGGCAAGGAAGGTGGTGTCGCGGCGGTAGTCGTAGCGGGTGAAGAGCGGCGCCCCGTCCGGCGTCCGCAGCGCCATCATCTGCGGGATGAGCGCCTCGGCGAAGGCGCGGTTCGCCTCGAACGACGGGCTCGCGATCCCCACGTCGAGCAGCGTCTCCGAGCCGACGGTCTCGCGCAGCCGTTCGAGCGCCCGCACGCTGGGGTAGTCCTCCGGGACCAAGTTGGCGAGGTCGGTGTCGATCTCGAGCCGGAGCGCCAGCGCGAGCCCGGCTGCGGCGAGCGCGAGGGCCACGACGAGCACGGCGACGGGGCGGCGGACGAGCAGCCCGGCGAGCGGGCGGAGGGCGTCGGAGAGGCGAGACACCAGGCGGGCGAGGAGGGTGGAGCAGCGTGAGGGCAACGTCGGGCCGGTAACGTACACCGCGCCGTGCAGATTCTGCGGAAGCAGCGGCGGCCCCGGCCCGGCTGCAACCGGGCCGGGCCGGGAACGGTAACCAGCCCCCTCTCCGCCCCGCCGCCCGATGCCCGACGCCCCCCCGACTCCGACGGCGCCCGCCCGCCCGCCCGAAACGCCGACCGTCGAGCCCCCCGTCATCCTCTTCGACGGCGTCTGCAACCTCTGCAACGGCGCCGTCAACTTCGTCATCGACCGCGACCCGGACGCTCGGTTCAAGCTGGCCGCGCTCCAGTCCGAGCCGGGCCGGGCACTCGCCGCGCGCTGCGGCATCGACGCCGACGCGCTGGACTCCATCGTGCTCGTCGAGCGGGGACGGTGCTACACCCGCTCGGCGGCGGCGCTCCGCATCGCGCGCGGGCTCGGCGGCGCGTGGCCGCTGCTGGCCGCCCTCGAGGCCGTGCCGGCCCCGCTGCGGGACCGGATCTACGCCTGGGTCGCCGCCAACCGCTACCGGTGGTTCGGCCGGCGGGAGAGCTGCCGCGTTCCGACGCCGGAGCTGCGGGGGCGCTTCCTGCTCTCGGCCTGAGCTGGGGGCAGTCCTGATCAGGGATGCGGCCCGGCCGTTCAGCGCGAGGATCCGTCACGCCAGGGGCTACAAGGGGGCAGGAGGACGCCCGAGGGCACCACCTTCCGCGAGTATATTCGTAGCCTGCCGAGCGCGCACCCTTTTTAAGGGACCGGTCCTTGTTGCCGGCCCGGCGAGCCGTGGCAAAGATTGCCGCCCGCCGCCCGCCCTCCACCTGCGCCTCCCCGACCATGCCCTCCGTAGAGAAGCTCAACGCCCCCGCCGTCCGCCCCCGCCGCGAGGCCCCTTCCGAGAAGAAACCCGGCGCGGTGATCCGCTCGTTCCGGGAGTCGGACTGGGAGGAGCTCACGCGGTTCTACCAGAGCCGCTACCGCCCCGGCTACATCCTCTCGGGGCGCGCCTTCTTCGACTGGTGCTTCGACTCGCCGTTCCGGCCGGACGAGCGCCACGGGCAGCGCCTCGTGGTCGACGAGGGCCGCCCCGAGGGCGAGCAGATCGTCGGCAAGATCGGCGTGATGCTGTGGCCGATCCAACTCGGCGGAAAGCGCGTGCTGGCGCAGTGCCCGTTCAACACGTACCTCGACGAGGACTACCGGAAGGGCCTGCTCGCCTACCGACTCCTGACGGGCGCGCACTTCGACCTGCCGTATACGATGGCCCTCAACGTCAAGCCCGAGGTGATCCGGATGCTGATGCTGCGGCGGGCCGGCGAGAAGTACTCGTGGCTGATGCGCCGCCCCATCCGGGTCCTCGACGCCGAGGCGTGCGCGGAGATCGTCGCGTCGTCCCCGCACATCGAGGGGATGGCCGAGACCGAGCGCGCCGACACGCTGGCGGCCGTCGCCGAGGCCGCCGCTCCGGCGGCGCCCGCGCCCGAGGGCTCCCGGCTCGAGCGCGTCGAGCGGTTCGGGGAGGAGTGGGACGCGGCCTGGGAGCGCATCCGCACGCGCTATGGCGTCACGGCTTGGCGCGACGCCGCATTCCTCAACTGGCGCTACGCGGACTACCCCTTCGAGATCTACGAGACCCACGCCCTCCGCAGCGCCGACGGCCGCATCACCGGGTTCGTCGCGCTGCGCGAAGAGACACCACCCTTCGGGACCGTGCTCCGCATCGTGGACTACGTGGCCGAGGACGGCGCCGACGCCGCGCTGCTCGCCCACGTCGAGGCCGTCGCCCGCGAGCGCGGCGCCGCCTTCATCGACTACGTCTGCTCTGGGCGCCTCAGCGAGGAGGCCCTCGCCGAGGCCGGCTACCGCGAGTGGGAGCCCGCCGAGGGCGAGAGCCTCTTCCCGATGGACTTCAACCCCCTCCGCTGGCGCACCCACAAGATCGGCGGCTTCTTCGGCCTCCCGGACATCGACGACGGCGCCGACCCGACCAACCAGGAGATGCTAGGCGGCGACTTCTACTTCATCAAGGGCGACGCCGACCTCGACCGCGCCTTTTGACCCCCCTCACCCACCCCCGACGGCTGAAGCTCCCCCCTCGGGAGCTTCGTCGTATTCCGCCATGATCCATACCTACGACACCATCGAGGTAGGCGATACCCGGACCTACGAACGCCACATCTCCCAGGAGGACATCCGCCGCTTCTCGGAGATCACGGGCGACGACAACCCCATCCACACCGACCCCGAGTTCGCTGCGAAGACGAAGTACAAGCAGCCCATCGCACACGGCGCGTTCCTGATCGGCCTCGTCTCGAAGATCCTCGGGCACGACTTCCCCGGCCACGGCGCCATCGCGGTCGCCCTCTCGTCGCGGTTCATCCGGCCCGTGCCGGTGGACTCCACGCTACGGCTGGAGCTCCAGGTGACGGAGAAGATCGAGAGCCGCGGGCACGTCAAGCTGCGGATCTACATGTACAACGAGGACAACCGGCTCGTGTGCGGCAACGAGGCCGTGCTCGTCCCCGCCGAGGAGCCCGCCGAGGCGTAGCGCCCGGCTCAGTCGGCCGGCAGCTTCATCTCCTCCCCGGCTGGGATCGTCTGGTTCAGCTCAACGCCGTTCATGATGGCGAGGTCGCCCTCGTCCATCCCGAGCGGCATCGTGCGGCCGTCGAGGAGCCGCTGGAACGGGGTCGCCCGCTGCACGGTCACCACCTCGAGGCGGACGGGCTGGCGGTTGAGGTAGCGGCCGTCGGTCAGTGGGGCGAAGCTCCGCATCGTCCGCAGAAACTCGCCGCGGTAGGTGCCGAGGCTGCTGGAGCCGGTGAGCCCCATGAAGCGGTACACGTTGTCGCCCTGCTCGATAAAGTAGGCGACGACGCCGAGCGCGCCCTGCTGGCTGTTGGCCGTGCCGGAGACGGTGTAGGCCGAGAAGCCGTTCACCGTCGTGCCGCCGCTCTCAGTCGCCTGGAAGCCCTGCTGGCCGGCGAAGGCGCGGCCGGCGGCTGCCGCCGAGCTCTGGTCCTGGGCGAAGGTGAACTCCATGATGGCGGCGCCGTTGGGCTCGGCGATCTGCACGGCGGCGGCGCCGTTGAAGAGCCCCCACCGGTCGGGGTAGTCAAACACGAAGCGGAGCTCGGGGTGGTAGAACCGGCCGTCCTCGGCGAAGCCCTGCCGGGGGTCGTTGCCGAGCACGATCCCGTCGATCTGGCTGAGGAACTGCTCCTCGTTGACGGCGGTGCCGGTGTCGTACTGCGCGGCGAGCTGGGGGATGGTCCGCTCGCGCTCCTCGGGGTCGGGGTGGGTCGAGAGGAACGAGGGCGGGCCGCCGCCGGCTTCCTGGCTGAGCCGCTCGAGCGAGCGGAAGAACGCCGCCGCCTCCGCGGCGTCGTAGCCCGCGTACTCGGCGTAGGCCACGCCCGCGAGGTCAGACTCCCGCTCGGCGTCGCGGCCGTACTTCAGGAAGAGGAGCTGGACCCCGGTGCCGCCGTACTCCAGCACGCCCTGCGCCACGTCCCCCCCGCCGACGACGCCGCCGAGGACCGCCGCGCCTAGGAGGCCGAGCTGGCCGAGCTGCGCCTTCGCCGCGCTGCGGGACTGGTGCCGCGCCAGCACGTGCCCGATCTCGTGGCCGAGCACGACGGCGAGCTGCGCCTCGTTCTCGAGGTGGCTCAGCAGCCCGCGGGTGACGTAGGTGTAGCCGCCCGGCAGCGCGAACGCGTTGACCACGTCGGTGTCGAGCACGCGGAAGTAGAACGGCGTGTTGCGGATCTCCGCCGGCGTCGTCGCCTCGCCGTAGGCGCTCGTCTGGAGGACGGCCTGCCCGATGCGGTCCACGTAGGCCGCCAGCCCGGGGTCGTCCACGAGCCCGAACTGCGCGACGATCTGCCCGTCGGCCTCTTGCCCGATCTGGACCTCCTGCGCCCAGGTGTAGGCGCCGCGGGTCGTCTCGCCCGTGACGAGGTTCGTGGTCTGCGTGCCGCAGCCGGCGAGGGGGCCGAGCAGCAGTAGGACGGCGAGGAGGCGGAGGCGTGCGGACAGGAGCGGGATCATGGCTCAGAGGGGGTGGTGGAGCAGGAGGGGAGACGGGGAGCGGGCCGGGGTCAGACCGCGTCGGCCCGCTCCGTCACCGCCCCGTTAACGACGCAGACCGCCCGATGCTCCGGCGCGTCGAAGTCCACCACCCCGTCGAAGGGGTCCCGGCGGGCGGCCGTGAGGAGGCTCTGCCCCACGGCGCCGCTCTGGAGCAGGCGGAGGATGACCTCCGAGCGCGCCGGGTCGAGGATGCCGAAGACGTCGTCGAGCAGGAGGATGGGGGTCTCGTCCAGGCGGTCCTGGAGGAAGAAGAACTTCGCCAGCTTCAGCGCGAGCCCGAACGTCCGGTGCTGCCCCTGCGAGGCGTAGGGCCGGACCTCGAAGCCGTTGAGCCGGAGGACCAGCTCGTCGCGGTGCGGGCCGGCCAGCGTCCGCCCGCGCTCGCGCTCGCGGCGGCGGAGCCGGTCCAGCGCCTCCCCGAACGCCTCGGCGATGGCGGCCTCGTCAGGCTCGGCGTCGAGCGGGACGGCCGTCTGGTACTCCAGCGCCGGCTCCTCCCCCACGGCCTCGAGCCGCCGGTACGCCTCGTCGAGGAAGCCCCCGAACGTCTCGACGAACCGGCGGCGGCGGGCGATGATGCGCGCGCCGAGGCCGACGAGCTCCGCCGTCCAGGCGTCGAGCGCGGCGGGGTCCTGCACGCGGCCTCGGCGCCCGGCCAGCAGGAGCGCGTTCCGCTGCTTCAGCGCGCGGCGGTAGCGGAGGAGGTCCTGGAGGTAGGCCGGCCGTGACTGGCTGAGCGTGTTGTCGAGGAACCGCCGCCGCTCCTCCGGGCCGCCGGCCGTGAGCGCGATGTCCTCCGGCGCCAGCACCACCACCGGCAGTACGCCGACGACGTCGGCCAGCCGCTCCAGCGGCGCCTTGTTGAGGAAGATCCGCTTCCCCTCGTCGGGGACGTAGACGAGCCGCGCCGCCAGCTCCGGCCGGTGCGCCCCCTCGAACGCCCCCTCGACCTCGAAGAACGGGCAGCCGCGCCGGAGGACGTGGGCGTCGTGGCTGGTGAGGAAGCTCTTCGAGAGGCAGAGGAGGTGGACGGCCTCCAGCAGGTTCGTCTTGCCCGCGCCGTTGGGGCCGTGGAGCAGGTTGACCTTCGGCGCGAAGGCCACCTCCGTCTCCGAGTGGGCGCGGAACGAGCGGACGCGGAGCGAGCGGAGGTGCATGGGGGCAGATCGCGGGGGGAGCATCCTACCCGCCCGCTGGAGCCCGGTTCACCCGCCCGTGCTGAGGGCGCTACCCACCTACGGGCCTCCGGCCCTATACTGACCCGTCGCTCCTCGCCGCCTCCGATCCGATGCGCCCCGCTCCGCTGACCCCTCGCTCCGCCGGGCGCGCGTTCGTCTTCCTAGCGGCCTGCCTCGCTCCGCCCCAGGCGGCAGCCCAAACGCAGGCCCGCTGCGACGCCCTCTACGAAGCCGCCCGCGCCGTCGTCGAGGGCGACCGGGCCGACCAGGACGCCGCCACGTGGAGCACGGCCCTCGACCAGGCGCGGCAGGCGCAGGCCTGCTACGGCGACCGGCGCGACGCGCAGACGGCCGAGTTGAACGGCCTCGCCCTGGCCCTGCTCTACCGTTTAGGCCGGCACGAGGAGCTCCTCCAGGAGTATGAGCGCTTTGAGCAGGAGGAGCGCTCTCACGCGCCGGACTCCCTCGTTGCGGAGGCACTCGCGTGGCGGGCCGACGCGCTCGGCGCGCTCGGCCGACAGGTGGAGGCCCTGGCGAGCAACGTCGACCTCGTGCCCTACCTCCAGGGGCTGCCGCTCCGCGTCCAGGCCCGGCGCCTGATGCAACTCGGAGATCGGTTCCGCGCCGTCAACGACGCCCGCTCGGCCATGCGCTACTACGCGGTCGCGGAGTCCCTCGCCGTCGCTCACCGTGCGGACGACCCGCGCCTGGAGGCGGTAGTAGGGACGGAGTTGCTCCAGCGCGGGCGCGACCTCCTCTTCGCGGCGGGCGAGGACGGGGGCCCGGAGCTCGCTGAGGCCGTCACCCTACTCAGCCAAGCGCGGGCCCTCTTCGCCAGCCAACCGGGCAGCCGGTTGGACCATACGCAGGCGCTCCTCCGGCTCTCGGCGGCCCGCCGGCTCCAGGGGGACTACGAGGGCGCGCTCCGCCTGGCGACGGAGGCCGGGCGCGTCGGAGCGCCGCTCTTCGACCGCGTCGCGGGCCTCGAGAGCTGGATCCGTTCGGAGCAGGCGATGGCACTGAGCGGCCTCGACCGCCACGAGGAAGCCCGCCGGCTCCTCGAAGACGCGCTGGCCGACGACCGGGCGCGGAGGGACTATGGGGCCGCCGCGATCTCGCTCTGGTACCTCGCGCACGTCGAGACCGTCGCGGCCGAGGCGGGCGCCACACCGGACTACGCCAGCGCCGAGGCCCTCCTGCGCGAAGCCATCGACCTCCACGAGATCGGCCGCGCCGACCTCGGGATCTCGGAGTGGAGCGCCGCCAGCTTCGAGACCGACCAGGGGCCATACCGGGACCTCGTCCGCCTCATGCTCCGTCAAGGCCGGCTCGCGGAGGCCCTCGCCACGCTCGACCTCACGCGGGCCCGCCACCTCCGCGACCTCCGCCTGAGCAACCGCCTGCGGAACGCGCTGGCACCGGCGGAGCGGCACGCGCTCGACAGCCTGAACGCGGTGCTCGCCGACGCCCGCTACAGCCTCCTCGCGCCGGACCTCTCGACGGAGGACCGCAGCCGAGCGCAGGGCCGGATCCTCCAGACCGAACGGGCGAGGTCGGCTCTTGTCCAGGCCGACCTCGCCCCGCCGCCGCCGCTCGACATCGGCGCCCTGCAGGAGCGGCTTCGGGACCGCGAGCAGGTCCTCGTGACGTACTTCTTCGACGGGCCGAACAGCCGCGCCCTCCTCCTGACCCCGGACACCCTCGCCGCCTTCCCGCTCCCCGCCAGCGCCGACAGCGTGAGCGCGCTGGCTGCACAGATCGCCCCGGACTCCGGCCGGAACACGGAGGACACGGTGCGCCCCGCCTCCCAGGTGGCGCCGCTCCGCGCTCTCTACGACGTGCTCATCCGGCCCGTCCAGTCCGCCCTCCCCACCGGCGCCTCCCTCGTCATCATCCCCGAGGGCCCAGCGACGGGGGTCCCCTTCGCCGCGCTGGTGAGCGGCCCCGGCGCGCGCTACGCCTACGCGGAGCTGCCCTACCTCGTCCACGACCACGCCGTCTCCTTGGAACTCGCCGCGGCGCTGCTGCTGGACTCCGCCCTGGCGGGACCCACCGAGGCGATCCACACCAGCGAGCCGCTGCTCGCGTTCGGCCGAAGCCGGTTCGGCGGGGTGGAGTCGGGGGGGCGGCAGGACACGCTGAGCGACCTCCCCCACGTCTCCGACGAGATCCACCGGCTCCAAAGGCGGTTCCCGTCCGGCCGCTTCGCCCTCAACGACGCGGCGACCGAGGGGGCGTTCAAGCAGGCGGCCCCCTCGGCCCGCGTCGTCCACCTCGCCTCGCACGCCTTCTCCGACCCGACCTACCCCTTCCACAGCCGGATCGTGCTGAGCGCGGCGGACTCCTCCGAGGACGGCACGCTCTACCTCTACGAGCTCCAGGAGCGCCCGCTTGCCGCCGCACTCGCCGTGCTGAGCGGGTGCAGCACGGCGCGCGGCGAGTCCCGCTTGGGAGAGGGGATGATCGGGCTCCAACACGCGTTCCGCGCGGCCGGCGCGGCCAGCACCCTCGCCTCGCTCTGGCAGGTGGACGACCGCGCGATGGCCGACCTCGTGGACCGCTTCTACGGGCACCTCGCCCGCGGGCTGCCGAAGGACCGCGCCCTCCAGCGGGCCCAGCTGGATTACCTCGACCATCACGACGGCCTCGACGCGAGCCCGTTCTTCTGGGCCGCGCCCGTCCTCTACGGCGACACCGCCCCGCTCGACCTCCCCGACCGACCGCTCCTCCCGACCGCCGCCTGGCTCGTGCTCGGCCTCGGGCTGATCCTGGCCGCCTTCCTCACCGCCCGCCGCGCCCGCCTCTCTCCATCCGCCTCGTGACCGACCGCCCTGCCCTCTTCGACCAGCTCCAGGCCCTCACCACCGAGCAGCGCAACCCCCGCTCGATGCGGATCGACGCCGCCTCGACCGAGGAGATCCTCCGGATCATCAACGACGAGGACGCCCGCGTCGCCCCCGCCGTGCGGGACCAGCTCCCCTACATGGCCGAGGCCGTGGAAACCGTGGTGGACGCCTTCAAGCGGGGCGGGCGGCTGTTCTACGCCGGGGCCGGGACGAGCGGGCGCCTCGGCATCCTCGACGCCGCCGAGTGCCCGCCGACGTTCGGGACGCCGCCGGAGCTGGTGCAGGGGCTGATCGCCGGCGGCAAGCCCGCGGTCTTCCAGGCGCAGGAGGGCGCCGAGGACCACGAGGAGAATGGGGTCGCCGCGCTGGAGGAAGCGGGGGTGACTCCGGAGGATGTCGTCTGTGGCATTGCAGCGAGCCGACGGACGCCGTTCGTGGTCGGCGCCGTCAAGCACGCCAAGACCCTCGGTTGCCCGACGCTGTTCGTGACGTGCAACCCCCGCGAGCAGTTCGACCTCCACGAATGGGTGGACACGGCGATCTGCGTGGCCGTCGGGCCGGAGGTCATCATGGGGTCCACGCGGATGAAGAGCGGGACGGCGCAGAAGCTCGTCCTCAACATGCTCACGACCGCGGCGATGGTGCGGATGGGGAAGGTCTACGAGAACATGATGATCGACCTCCAGATGACCAACCAGAAACTCGTCGAGCGCTCGAAGCGGATCGTGATGACGGTCACGGGGCTGGACTACGAGGAGGCGGCGCGGGTGCTGGAGGCGGCCGGCGGCCACGTCAAGACCGCCCTCGTGATGACCCTCGCCGAGGTCGACGCCGACGCGGCGCGGGTCCGGCTGGAGCGCGCCGGCGGGTTCGTCCGGCAGGCCATCGCGGGAGAAGGCACATAGCGGACCCCCCGTTTTTCTTGCGTCGCCTTCGGCTCCGGCTGCGAAAAACCGTCCCCCTTAACAAGGGGGACAGCTCGTCCGGCCTTGAGCGCAGCGATGGCCGGACGAGCGGGGGGTCCCCGGTTTCACGTGAAGCCCCCGGACCCGGCGGCGGGCCGAGCCGTTTGCGCTCTCCCCTCTCCCCGTCTCGATCTCCTCCGTGGTCCTCGACACCATCCGCGCTCGCTTCGCCGAGGCGCCATTCGCCCATCAGTTCCGTGCCGAAGCCCAGCGCCTCCGCCCCGGCGGGGCGCTCCGCCTGAAGAACACCGTCGGCTCGACGCCCGCCTTTGCGATCACCGAAGCCCATGAGGCGCGGGGCGGGATGCTGCTCTGCCTGCTCGCCGAGGCCGAGTCGGCGGAGTACCTCCGCAGCGACCTCGAACAGCTCCTCGACGGGGGCGAGGTCCTGATCTTCCCCCCGACGGGCCAGGCGCCGTACGACCGCGAGCGGGTCGCCGAGAGCGCCGCGCTGATCCAGCGGGCCGACGTGCTCGGGCGCCTGCAAGAGGGGTTCGGGGGGATCGTGGTGGCGAGCGTGGACGCGCTCGCGGAGCTGACGCCGCCGCCGGAGACGGTCGAGACGGAGACGCTCACGGTGCGCACCGGCGACGAGGTCGGGCCGGAGGCGCTGATGGCGCGGTTCGTCGAGCAGGGGTTCGAGGCGGTCGAGTTCGTCGAGAACCCCGGTGAGGTGGCGCTCCGCGGCGGCATCCTCGACGTGTACCCCTTCGCCGGGGACTACCCCGTGCGGATCGAGTTCTTCGGCGACGAGGTGGACTCGCTGCGGGAGTTCGACCCGCAGTCGCAGCGGTCCGTGAGCCGGCTCACGCAGGCCCGCATCGTCCCCAACCTCGAAGGGGAGGCCTACGCCGAGGGCGAGCACGTCGCGCTGCTCGACTACCTCCCGGAGGAAACGCCCGTCGCGCTATTCGACGCGCTGCGGCTGGAGGAGCACGCGCAGGCGCTGTTCGAGAAGGCTAGTGCTGCCCATGCCGCGCTCGACGACGCCGACGAGCTTCCCGCGCCTGAGCGGCTGTTCCTCACCGGCACCGGCCTGACCGACCGGCTAGGCC
This sequence comes from Rhodothermales bacterium, assembly GCA_965215145.1. Lineage (GTDB taxonomy): Bacteria > Bacteroidota > Rhodothermia > Rhodothermales > JANQRZ01. The sequence goes on from OZ244038.1 coordinate 123,011, forward strand.
GCTTCCCCCGGCTCCTGTTCGGGACGTTCTCGTCGGACGAGGGCGAGATCATTGAGCTGGTGGCGAAGCCGCAGCCACCGTTCAACTCCGACATCCGCGGCCTCCGCCAGCACCTCGCCGAGATCAAGCGGCGCGGCTTCGACGCCTTCATCCTCTGCGACAGCCCGAGCCAGCGGAGCCGCCTGAATGAGTTGCTGGCCCCTGACGAGACCCAGGAACCCGACGCCCGCCTCGCTGTCGAGAGCCTGCACGAGGGGTTCATCCTCCCCGAGGAGAAGCTGGCCGTCTACACCGACCACCAGGTCTTCAACCGCTACCACCGCCCGACGGCCCGGAAGCGACGCGCCAAGGGCGGCCTCTCGCTGCGCGACCTCCAGGGCCTCACCCCCGGCGACTTCGTCGTTCACGTGGACCACGGGATCGGGAAGTACGCCGGGCTCCACAAGATCCGCGTCCGCGACGTGGTACAGGAGGCGGTCAAGCTCCGGTTCCTCGGCGGCGACGAGCTGTTCGTCAACGTCGGCGCGCTGCACCGGCTCCACAAGTACACCGGCAAGGAGGGCCACCAGCCGCGGCTGACGAAGCTCGGCTCGGGGCAGTGGGAGCGCGCGAAGGGGAAGGCCAAGAAGCGCGTCAAGGACCTCGCCCGCGACCTGATCGCGCTCTACGCCCGCCGGAAGGAGTCGCGGGGGTTCGCCTTCCAGCCGGACTCGACGTGGCAGCACGAGATGGAGGCGAGCTTCCGCTACGAGGACACCCCGGACCAGGCCACCGCCGCCGCCGCCGTCAAGGACGACATGGAGCAGCCGACGCCGATGGACCGGCTCGTCTGCGGCGACGTCGGGTTCGGGAAGACGGAGGTCGCCGTGCGCGCGGCGTTCAAGGCCGTCCAGGACGGGAAGCAGGTCGCCGTCCTCGTCCCGACGACGATCCTCGCGCTCCAGCACTACGAGACGTTCAGCCAGCGCCTCGCCCGCTACCCCGTCCGCATCGCGCAACTCTCCCGGTTCGTCCCACCCGACGAGCAGAAGCAAGCGCTCGCCGCGCTCGCCGCCGGCGAGGTCGACATCGTGATCGGGACGCAGCGGCTCGCGGGGAAGAAGGTCAACTTCAAGGACCTCGGGCTACTCATCATCGACGAGGAGCAGCGGTTCGGGGTGGCCGTCAAGGAGCGGCTGCGGAAGATGCGCGCCGAGGTCGACACCCTCACGCTGACCGCCACGCCGATCCCGCGGACGCTCCAGTTCTCGCTCCTCGGCGTCCGCGACCTCTCGACCATCGAAACCCCGCCGCCGAACCGGCAGCCGGTCCAGACCGAGATCCACACGTTCGACCGGGAGCTCATCCGCGACGCCGTCCTCTACGAGGTCAACCGCGGCGGGCAGGTCTTCTTCGTCCACAACCGCGTCCAGACCATCGACGAGATGGCGGCCACGCTGCGGGCGCTCGTCCCCGACGTCCGGTTCCGCGTCGGCCACGGGCAGATGAAGGCGGCCGACCTCGAGGCCGTGATGCACGGGTTCATCGAGGGGGAGTTCGACGTGCTCGTGTCCACGAACATCGTCGAGAGCGGGATCGACGTGGCGAACGCGAACACCATCATCATCAACCACGCCGAGCGGTTCGGCCTCGCCGACCTCCACCAGCTCCGGGGCCGCGTCGGGCGCAGCGACCGGAAGGCGTTCTGCTACCTCCTCGTCCCGAGCGTCCACGCGCTGACGCGCGAGGCGCGGATGCGGCTCCAGGCCGTCGAGGAGTTCAGCGACCTCGGCAGCGGGTTCCAGATCGCCATGCGCGACCTCGACATCCGCGGGGCCGGCGCGCTGCTGGGGGCGGAGCAGAGCGGGTTCATCCAGGACCTCGGCTACGAGACGTACCACAAGATCCTGGAGGAGGCCGTCCAGGAGCTGCGGCAGGAGGAGTTCTCGGACCTCTTCGGCGACCAGCCCCCGCCGAGGACGGAGAGCACGGTCGACGTCGAGACCGACGCCTTCATCCCGGCGACGTACGTCTCGAACAACACCGAGCGGATGAACCTCTACCGCCGCCTCGCCGACCTCGACGAGCCGGAGGCGCTGGCGCTGTTCCGGCAGGAGCTCGGCGACCGGTTCGGGCCGATCCCCCCGGAGGTGGACGCGCTGCTGACGGCGGCCGAGATGAAGCCGCTCGCCGAGGCGCTGCGGCTGCCGCGGGTGACGTTCAAGAACAGCCGGCTCTTCCTCCAATTCCCCCAGCCCGACGAGGATCCGGCGTTCTTCGACGCGGTGATGAACCCGCTCCTCGGCCGGCTCGAAGGGCTCGGCCGGCGGTACGTGCTGAAGGAGTCGAACCGGACGAAGCGGCTCCGGGCCATCGTGCAGGACGTGCCGGACCTCGCGGCGGCGCGCGCCGTGCTCCAGGCGCTCCAGCCCGCCGAGGCGCTGGCCGCATAAACAGCCGCGCGCCCCGGTGGCGGAACCGACCGGGGCGCGCGGGGTGATGGGGGAGGAGCAGCTAGTCGTTGACGACGAAGGTGACCTTGCAGTGCGTGCGGAAGGTCTGCTTGCCGTCGTCGCCCACCTCGATCTCGAACGACTCAACCCAGACGTGCCGGACGTTTTTGACCGTCTTGCCGACTTCGCGGATCGCCGCCTGCGCGGCGTCGTCGAAGCTCTTGGTGGACTGCGAGGAGACCTCGATGGTCTTGGCGATGGACATGGTGCGAGGGGGTGATGGGTAAATGGGGAAGGGACGAGGCCACAGCTGCGACCTCGGGCGGTATTACGGCGCGAGTCCGCGGGGAGGTCCGACAGGGGTTCTACCACATCGCCTTCGCGTGGCTCCTCTCCCACGGCGAAGGGGCCGACCGCCGCGCCTATGGCGAGCGGAAGCGGGCGTTCCTCAGCGACCTCCGCGGCACCGTCGTGGATGTGGGCGCCGGGGCCGGGGTCAATCTCTCGTACCTCGATCCGGCGGTGCGCTACGTCGCCGTCGAGCCGAACGTGCATTTCCACCGGCGCATCCGGCGGAAGGCGAAGCGGGCCGGCATCAAAGCCGAGGTGATGGCGGGCGTGGCCGAGCGGCTCCCCCTCCCTGACGCCTCCGCCGACGCGGTCCTCTCGACGCTCGTGCTGTGCTCGGTGGACGACGTGGCCCGCTCGCTCGCGGAGGTCCAGCGGGTGCTAAAGCCGGGCGGGCGGTTCGTGTTCGTCGAGCACGTCGCGGCCCCGCGCGGGACGGCGCTCCGGGCGGCTCAGCGCCTACTCCGCGCCCCGTGGGGGCTCATCGCCGACGGCTGCAGGCCTGACCGAGAGACCGCCCGCATGATCGATAGCGCCGGCTTCACCGACCTTGCTACCGAAAAGTTTACCGTGCCTGTTTTTCCGATCAGCCCCCACGTCATAGGATCCGCCCGGAAGGTGGGGTGATCCCGACGCTCGCCACGCACGCTGCCTGGCAAGGCGCTAGAAGATCAGCACGTGGATGACGAGGATCAGCGGGACGGCGAACGTCGGCAGCAGCCCGAGCGACAGGTGCGTCAGCGGTTCGAGGAGGGTGAAGTCGGCGCGGGCGAGCCGGGTCACGCCGCCGAGGGCCACGAGGATGTCGAGGAGTCACCCGTTCTGAATCCGGCGTGGTTTCGAGGACGGGAAGTGGGGGCCGAGCCTATCCTTCCTCGCCACCCGTGCCGCTCTCCATGCCCCGCAAGCCACGCCCATCGGACCAGCCTGCCTTCAAAACGTTCGAGGTCGAGGGCTACGAGGTGCTCGTCGGCGAGAGCGCGCGCGACAACGACCGCCTCACGTTCGGCATCGCCGAGCCGCTGGACCTGTGGCTCCACGTGGCCGGGACCCCCGGCAGCCACGTCGTCGTGCGGAACCCGGACGGGGGCGACATACCGCGTTCCATTGTAAAGCGGGCTGCCGAGCTCGCAGCGTTTCACTCGAAGGCGCGGGCGGCACGGGGCAAGGTCGAGGTCCACGTCTGCCGGGCGTGCGACGTACGAAAACCGCGGGGGGCCAAGTCCGGCTCGGTCACGCTCCGGAACTGGGAGGGCGTCCGGGTCTACCCCCCCGACGCCGTCTGAGTAGGCCGGCTGAACCCGCCGGGCCTCCGATTCGTAGGGGGGCAACCAGCCCCCCTTCGCAGCCGATGAAGCTCCTCCCCGTCCTCGCCTTCCTCGCCCTCGTCGGTTGCCGGCAGCCGGCGCAGTCGCAGGTGCCGCCGGACGGGCCGCCGCCGCAGCGCGTGGATCCACCGCCCGAGCCCGGCGTCGTCACCGACGGCATCTATTCCGGGCGCCAGACGGCCATCACCCGCGCCGTCGAGACCGCCGCGCCAGCCGTCGTCTCGATCAACGTGATCGAGGTCCAGCAGGTCCGCGTGCGGGACCCCTTCGCCGGGGACCCGTTCTTCCGGTACTTCTTCGGCGAGCGCGGCGACCGGATCCGGCAGCGGCGGGTGCAGGGCGTCGGGAGCGGGTTCGTGATCTCGCCCGACGGCTACGTCGTCACGAACGACCACGTCGCCGGCAACGCGAGCGTCATCACCGTCAGCTTCCCCGACGGGACGGAGCGCGAGGGGCGCCTGATCGGGAGCGACCCCGAGAGCGACCTCGCCCTCGTCAAGGTCGAGACGGACGAGCCGCTGCCGTACCTCGCGTTCACCGAGGGCGAGGAGGTCTTCGTCGGTGAGTGGGCCGTCGCGCTGGGCAACCCGTTCGGGCTTTTTGAGGCCGCCGAACCCAGTGTTACGGTTGGGGTTATCAGCGCTGTCGGACGGGACTTCGCGCCCCAGGGTGGGCGCGTCTTCCGCGACATGATCCAGACCGACGCCGCCATCAACCGCGGCAACTCTGGCGGGCCGCTCGTGAACGCGCTCGGCGAGGTCGTCGGGGTGAACACGTTCATCTTCTCGCAGTCCGGCGGGAGCGTCGGGCTCGGGTTCGCGGTGCCGGCGTGGCGGGTCCGGCGCATCGTGGACGAGCTCCAGGAGACCGGGACCGTCGCGCGGCCGGCCCCACCGGGCCTCAACGTCCAGGCACTCAACGCGCGGGCCGCGCGGAGGCTCGGAATCTCGGTGAGCCAGGGCCTCCTCGTCATGAGCGTCGACGCCGGCTCGCCGGCTGAGCGGGCGGGCATCCGCCCCTACGACGTCGTCCTCGCCATCGATGGGGAGACGGTCGTGGACGCCACCACGGCGGGCGCGCTGCTCCGCTCGTTCCGCCCCGGCGACACCATCGCGCTGACGGTGCTCCGCAACGACGAGGAGCGTGAGGTCCCCCTCGTGCTCGCCGGCCCGGCGGAGGGGTGAGCGAAGCAATGGAAGAGAGGGAGAGAGGGAAAGAGCACGAGGGAATGGTGCCGCCTGCTTGGAGGCGCGCGCTCCGCTCCTCCACCCTTCCGCTCCTCCTCGGTCTCGCTCTTAGCGGCTGCTTCCCGTCGAGCCAGCGGCAGCTCCCGAAGACGCTCTTCCCCGCCGACTCCCTCTCGCGGCAGATCGCCGAGGCGACGGCGGTGGACACGCTGCGCGAGGTGTGGCGCGCCGAGGCCCCGCCCGAGGCCGGCCTCCGCTACGGGCTCACGCTCGCATGGCTCGGCGACCGGATCGTCGTGGCCGACGCGCAGCAGGGCGCGCTGCACACGTTCACCGACCGCGGCGAGTACGTCGGGCAGCAGGCGTTGGAGGCGTTGCCGTACCCGTTCCTCAGCGGCGCGCTCGGCGACACGATGGCCGTGCTCAGCCGGGGTGCCGAGCGGGTCGCCCTGCTTGAAATGGCGGGAGACGGGAGCGGGCGGGTCCTGCACACACGGCCCATCCCGCCGGGCCGGAACGCCGTCGCGGTGCTGACCCGGCGGGGGTTGTTCGTGAAGACGGCCGACGAGGACGCGGGCGCCGCGCTCTACCGGCTCGACGCCGACGGTGCCGTCGCGGCGGAGCACCCACTGCCCGATCCGTATTGGCGCCACATCGGCCTCCTCCGGACGGAGGGCGACACGCTCCTCTCGCTCTCCGGATACCGCCCCGCCGCCTGGGCGATGCCGCTCGCGGCGGAGGCCGGCGTCCGGCCGGACTCGCTCCCCCTCGTCGGGCTCGACTCACCGCAGATGGGGCGGAGCCGGCTCTTCGCGCTCGGCGAGGTCGACGAGCCGCCGCTGCTGTCGCCGAGCGCCACCGCAGCCGGCGGGCTCCTGTTCGCCCTCAACGCCCGCCCCGGCTGGGTCCGCATCGACGCCTTCGCGCGCACCGCCGACGGGTTCCGACTGCGGCGCGGCCTTGTCAGCCCGAACCCCGGGCCGAGTAAGAACTTTTTCGCGTCCGACCTCGCTGCCCGCGCGATCGGTGGCGGGATCGACTTCGTGGTGCTGGAGGTGCAGCCCCGCCCGGCCCTCGTCCGCTACCGCTGGACCACCGGGGTGCCGATCAGCTCCGTGACCTCCATCAGCGCCCCTTCTCCGGCCCCCAGTTCCGACTGACCCCTCCCGGCCTCGGCCGGCTCCGGCATCGTGCGGGGGAGCCGGACGGTGAACGTGCTCCCCTCCCCCTCCTCACTCTCCGCGACCACGGAGCCCCCCATGAGGTCGGCGAGCCGCTTGGTAATGGCGAGGCCGAGGCCGTTGCCCTCGTGGCTCCGCTCGAACCCCGTCGAGGCCTGCCGGAACTCGTCGAACAGGCGGGGGAGGAAGGCGGCCGGGATGCCCACGCCGGTGTCGGTGACGCGGATCGTCAGGCCCTCGGGGTCACCCCCCACCTCCGCGATGACGCCGCCGGCGTCGGTGAACTTGATGGCGTTCGAGACGAGGTTCGTCACGATTCGGTGGAGGGCGCCGGCGTCCAGACAGGCCACGGTCGGGGAGCCGGTCGCACGGAGGCTAAGGCCCTTCTTCTGCGCCAGCGGCTCGAGCAGGCGGACGGCCTTGCGGACCTCCTCCGTGGCGTCGAGCGGGACGGGCCGAAGCCGGATCCCGTCGCTCTCGAGCTGGGCGAGGTCGAGCACGGAATTGACGGTGTCGAGCAGGCGGCGCCCGCTGTGGTGGATGAGCAGGGCGAACTCCCGATGTTCCTCCTCCACCTCCTCAGCCAGCACCTCAGCGAACCCGATGATCCCCGTCAGCGGCGTGCGGAGCTCGTGGCTCATGTTCGTCAGGACGGTGCTCTTGAGCCGGCTCATCTCCTCGGCCGCCCGCTGCGCCCGCTCCGCCTCCTCCGTCCGCGCCCGCAGCTCGGCCGCCTGCTGCTGCACGACCCCGAGCGTCCGCTGCACCTGCTCCTGCCGCTGCCCCACGAGCCACGCGAAGAGGCCGAGCCAGAACGGCGCCGAGTCGATGATCCACAGCAGCGGTGCCGCCGCCTGCACCGCGCCCGCCGAGGTGAGGCTCAGCGGTAGCCCGGCGCTCGCGATCATGGTGAGCGTGCCGAGGACGGGGAAGATCAGCCCGAAGCCCACCCCGAGCAGGGCGCACTTCAGGGCGGTGGGGCAGTGGAGCACGAGGGGTCGAGGCAGAGGGACCACCGCCTATATCGTCCATAGAAGGAAACTTTTAACTTCCGGTCGTCCGGTGGCCTCGGTCCTCCGCGTCGGATCAGCCCTCCGCGTTGAAGATGCGGAACACGTCCGGCCGGCCGGCGAGCGGCAACGGCTCGCGGTTCAGGCGGAGCTCGATCAGCGTTGTCGTCGAGGGGTAGAAGAACTTGACGGCGGTGTCACGCAGCATCGGGGTGACGTTCACGGCCGCGTCCCACTTCCCCTCCTCATGGACCCTCCGCTGCCTCGGGTCCACCTTCTCGCTCCCGAACCCGTGGTAGCCGACGAGGCGCGAGCCGGACGACGCGATCACCCGGAGCCAGAGGTTCTCGAGCTTCTCGGGCTTCATCTTCGAGAGGTCCACGTGGAAGGTCCGGAGGCTCGAATCGCCGCCGTAGACGTGGACGTCCATGCTGAAATCCCTCAGGGGCTTAGGGCGCCCGTTCTCGCCATGAGTGAAGAGCTGGAGGTTGTAGTCCGGGATCGGGTCCCCGCGCTCGTCCACGGCGCGGACGACGAACTGCTGGTAGCGCCGCATCGTGCCGTGACGCTGCACGGCCGCCATCACCGCCGGGCTCTGCTGCCACCGCTCGTAGGCCGCCTTCGAGGAGACCTCCAGCGCGGAGGTCACCATCTTGACGAGGGCGGGGGCGGGCTCGCGGAGGATAGTGCCGTGGTTGTGGTCGAGCACGGGGATGAGCGACCACGGCCCCGGCGCCCACGGCTCGATGCGGAAGCGCCGGCCGGGGTCCACGCCCGGCTCGACGGTGAGGTCCACCGTGATCTTCCGGGAGTCGAGCGAGCAGCCGGCCCAGCGGACGGTGCCGTCGGTGCCGGGCTCGGAGATGAGCCGCTTGAGGCCGCCGTAGCTCTTGTCCCCGCAGAAGGTGAACACGTACGGCGTGGCGCCCGTCGGCCCGAACGTGGGGTCCCGGCGGGCGGCCTCGCCGACGAGGTCGCGGTGGGCGAGGTCCCACGTGAACCGGCTCGCGAGCTCGAGCCCGTCGAGGATGCGGTCGCCGGCCTCGAGGAAGTCGGGGCCGAACGCCTTGCGGCCTTTGAAGATGCTGCCGAGCCAGCTCCGCCCCTTGTGCGCCAGCGGCGAGCCGAACGACGCCGGCGCCAGCCCGACGAGGTGCTTCAGCCGCGAGCGCCGCTTCGCGTAGGCCGCCAGCCACGACCGGATCACCAGCATCCCCGTCGAGTGGACGATGGCGTCGAAGGGCTCGTCGGCCGAGAGCCCGACCTGCTCGCGGAGCGCGCGGTCGAAGCCCTCGGCGAGGTCGCGGATCGAGACCTCGTTGGTGAGCGTCTCGTACTCGCAGGTGTGGACGGCCGTGACGTCGTGGCCGGCGGCGGCGAGGGCGCGGCGCCAGAGCCCGAAGGAGGCGCCCTCGTCGGAGTAGCCGTGGATGAGGACGACGGGGAGACTCATGGCGAGAGAGGGTTGGTGTGCGGGGCGGGGCGCTCAGACCCTCCCCCTCCCCAGACGAGGAGGGGGTGTCCGAAGGACGGGGGTGGTTGGCCGGAGCCACGAAGCGGGTCTACCCAACCACCCCGCTCGCTCAGGGACGAGTCCCTGAGCGAGTTGCCCCTCCTTCGGCAAGGAGGGGCGGGCCAGCATCGCTCTTCAAGACGCTACGGACGCGGCGGCGTAACCCCGCAGCCGAAAAGGAACAGCCCCCGGCGCCTCGCGTGCCAGCCGGCCCCTCTTTCGACGCCTGCCCCCCGCCGCGATGCCCGACCTCACCGACCTCACGACCCTCGGCGCGCTGAAGCAGGCCGGCTACCGGCCCCGGCCCGTCAAGGACGAGGTCCGCGAGAACCTGATCCGCAAGCTCCGCGCGGGCGAGGACGTCTTCCCCGGCATCCTCGGCTTCGACCGGACGGTGACCCCACACGTCCAGAACGCGCTGCTCGCCCGGCACGACCTGATCCTGCTCGGCCTCCGGGGGCAGGCCAAGAGCCGCATCGTCCGGATGCTCCCGACGCTGCTCGACGAGCACCTCCCCGTCGTCGCCGGGTCTGAGGTCCACGACGACCCCTTCGCGCCGGTCTCGAAGATGGCCCGCGACCTCGTGGCCGAGCGCGGCGACGAGACCCCCATCGAGTGGGTCGGCCGGGAGGCCCGCTACGGCGAGAAGCTCGCCACGCCCGACACCTCCGTGGCCGACCTCATCGGGGACATCGACCCCATCAAGGCCGCCACGCGCAAGCTGACCTACGCCGACGAGGAGGTGATCCACTTCGGCATCATCCCCCGGACCAACCGCGGCATCTTCGCCATCAACGAGCTGCCGGACCTCCAGCCGCGCATCCAGGTCGGGCTGCTGAACGTGATGGAGGAGCAGGACATCCAGATCCGCGGCTTCAACGTCCGCATCCCGCTGGACCTGCTGATGGTGTTCACGGCCAACCCCGAGGACTACACCAACCGCGGCTCGATCATCACCCCGCTGAAGGACCGGATCGACAGCCAGATCATCACCCACTACCCGCGCTCGCTGGAGATCGGCGTGGAGATCACGCGGCAGGAGGCGTGGCAGGAGCGCGACGGCGCCGCGGCCGTCCACCTCCCCCACGTCTTCCGGGAGGTCGTGGAGCAGGTGGCCTTCGAGGCGCGCGAGAGCGAGTACGTGGACCAGAAGTCCGGCGTCTCGGCGCGGCTGACGCGGGCGGCGCTGGAGGCGCTCGTCTCGGCCGCCGAGCGGCGGGCGCTCCTCAACGGCGAGCCCGAGACGACCGTCCGGGTCACCGACCTCCAGGCCGTCGAGCCGGCGGTGACGGGGAAGGTGGAGCTGGTCTACGAGGGCGAGCAGGAGGGCGCCCAGGGCGTGGCCCACCTCCTCATCGGCCGCGCCCTCGGGGCGACGTTCAAGCGCTACTTCCCCGACCCCACCGACAAGGAGAAGGGCCGGGAGGCCTATCAGAAGGTCCTCGGGTGGTTCTCGAAGGGGAACGCCCTCGACCTCGACGCGGGGATGGCGTTCGACGCCTACGCGAAGGCGCTCGACCGGGTGGACGGGCTCCGCGAGGTCGTCGCCCAGCACACGAGCCCGGCGACGCCAGCCGAGGCGGCGAGCATGATGGAGCTCGTCGTCGAGGGGCTCCACCAGCACTCCCTCGTGGGGAAAGACCGCGTGGCCGGCGAGCTCCAGTACACCGACATCATGGGCAGCGTGCTCGGCTCCATCGGCCGGATCGAGGACGACGACGAGGACTGGGAGGACTTCCGCCGCCGCTACGGTGGCTGAGGGCGTTAAATTGCGACAACCAGACTCAGGAGACATGGTCGACGTAAAGCAGGCGGTGCAAGCCGCTACCAGCTATTTCGAAGATTTATACTCTCAGGAACTGGCGAGTTGGTTGCGTCTCGAAGAGGTGAAGCTCTCGGAGGACGAGAGCCAATGGCAGATTACGTTGAGCTTCGTTGACGAATCTGAGTCTCACCCGCTTAGTCCCGTCCTGGGTTCGGCACCACGGCATTATAAGATTTTTGAAATCGATGCAGACTCGGGGAAGGTCAGGTCTATGTTAATCCGCAAAATCAATGACACGTCGGTATCTCAATGATTTGCTCAAGCGCTATCGGACGCGCGGAATTCTCGTCGATGCCAACCTCCTCCTACTCTACGTCGTGGGCACCCACGACGAGCGGCTAATCACCTCGTTTAAGCGCACCCGGCAGTTCACGCCGGAAGACTACCGTCTGCTTGCTAGCATCGTCGGGTACTTTGAGCGAATCGTCACGACGCCGCACGTCCTCACTGAGGTCAACGGGCTCTCGAATCAGCTTCCCGGCCGGCTCCGCTTCGACTTCTATGGCACATTCGGAAGCGGCCTCAGGGAATGGACAGAGCAGCTGTTTCCCTCGACTGAGGCTGTCGAGAACATGGCTTTCCGGTATCTCGGGCTGACCGACGCGGCCATTGCGGAGGTAGCGAGGGGCGACGTGCTCGTGCTGAGCGTTGACCTGGACCTTATCACTCACCTCCATAAGACCGGGCGCGACGCGATCAACTTCAACAACATCCGCCCACTCGGCTGGTCGATATGAGCCGCTACGGCGGTTGAAGCGGGAGGCGTGAGTGCCGATGGGGTAACTTGACGTGCGCTTCTAACCCACCACACGCTTGATGCGCCCCCTCCTCTTTGCCGCTCTGCTCTGCGGGGCGGTGCCCCTCGCCGCGCAACCGGCCGACTCGCTTCTCCCCCCCCCGTCCGCAGAACCCGACGAGGCCGACCTCGCCGTCGGGGGGCAGCTCGTCGGGGCGGTCTACGAGGCGCCGCCGTTCGCCTTTAAGCACCCGGACGGGACGTGGGACGGGATCGCCGTCGAGCTGTGGCGGGACGTCGGGCGGGAGCTTGGCTTTGACGCCGAGATCCTCGAGGTCCCCGAGGCCGAGGCGCTCGCCACCGTCGCCACGGGCTCGGCCGACGTGGCCGTCGTCGCCGTGGCCGAGGCGGAGCCCGAGGCGGCCGTCGCGTTCACGCACGCCTACTACACCGCCCCGCTCGGCGTGGCCGAGAAGGGCGAGCGCGTGCCGAGCATCGGCGAGGTCATCGGCCGCGTGCTCTCGCCGACGTTTCTCTGGATCGTGCTCGGGCTGGCCGTGCTGCTGCTGGTCGTGGGGGCCCTCGTGTGGCTGGCCGAGCGGCACGAGAACTCCGACGACTTCGAGGAGGAGGCGAAGCCGGGGCTGTGGTCCGGGTTCTGGTGGGCCGGCGTCACGATGACGACGATCGGCTACGGCGACAAAGCGCCGAAGACGGTCCCCGGCCGCGTCGTCGCGCTGTTCTGGATGCTCGTCTCGATGGGGCTCACGGCCGCGCTGACGGCGACCATCGTCTCGGCGCTCGGGATCGGCTCGGGCGGCGGGAGCAGCAGCAACGCCAGCCTCCCCGGCGACCTCGAGGAGAAGGCCGTCGGGGTCGTCGAGCGCTCGGCGGCGGCGGAGTACCTCTCGACCATCGGCCTCTCGGCCCGCACGTTCCCCGACGAGAAGGCCGGCCTCCGCGCGCTGCGGGACGACAGCCTCGACGCCTTCGTGGCCACGGCGCCGGTGCTGGAGCAGGCGATGAAGGACGTGGACGGGGACTTCTCGATGAGCACGACGCGGGTCGAGCCGCAGCGCTACGCCTTCGCCGTGGGCGCCGAGAGCGCGCTGCGGGACCGGCTCGGGCGGGCCGTGCTGGAGCAGACCCGCGGCGCCTCGTGGCAGGCGACGCTGGAGCGCTACCTCGGGGGGTGACCGTCGGGGTCATAGCGCTGTGCCCTTGCACGTCGGCGCGGCGAGCCTTAGCCTGACCGGCAAGCCTCAGCCCTTCTAGCCATGCGCCTCCTCCCGCTGCTCTTCGCCTCGCTCCTCGCCCCCGTCGCCTCGGCCCAGACGTTCAGCGACGCTTCCGACCTCCTCGACGGGGAGGGCCCCCCCACTGGCTTTTCGGGCACCAGTTCCGTCGTTGACGTCGATGGGGACGGCCGCATCGACCTCTACCGCGGTGGGCTCTTACGCCTTCAGCGGGAGGGGGTCTTCAACGCCGTCCCCGTCACCATCACCAGCAATGGCCACCCGAGCTCTATCGGCGGCGTTTTTGGGGACGCCGACGGGAATGGGCTCCCCGAGGCCTACCTCGTCGAGCTAGCCGATTCCGTCCGGGTGTGGGAGTACGCTCCGGCGCGGGAGGAACTGCGGCCTAAGGTTCGGCTCCCCGAGCCTCCGGAAGCCTTCTTCCCCCAAGGGTCGCTCTGGCTCGACGCCAATGGGGATGGGCTCCTCGACCTCTTCGTCGGGAACGACCTTGACGTAGACCTCCTTTACCTCAACCGGGGCGATGGCTCGTTTGACGATGCCAGCGATCAGCTCCCGCAGGTCTACCGCCCCGTCTACGGCACCGCCGCTGCCGACTACGACCGCGATGGCGATCCCGACATCTACGCCGGCATCTGTGCCACGTTCGCAGAGCTCTCCATAAACTTCCTGTTCGAGAACGATGGGGCCGGAGACTTCATCGACGTCGCGCCGAGGGCAGGCGTTGCCGACAGCCTCGCCGGCTGGGGCGTCACCTGGCTCGATTACGACAACGACGGGTGGCTCGACGCCTACGTAGCCAACATGCCGGCTTCGCCGCTCGACCCGCGGCCCGGTCTAAATCGGCTGCACCGGAACCTCGGAGATGGGACGTTCGAGGAGGTCGCTGCTACGGCCGGTGTGGCCGGCGACGAGGAGGAGGACTCGTGGGACGTCTCCGCCGCCGACTTCGACAACGACGGCTGGACGGACCTCCTCGTGGCGAACTTCCCGGAGCCCCCCCGCCTCTACCGGAACGAGGGCGATGGCACCTTCACGGACATCTGGTCGGACGCCGTCGGCGAGGAACTCCCCCACTTCGGCCACGCCGTCGGCGACGTGAACGGGGACGGCTGGGTCGACATCTTCATTCCGGGGGGCGAGTCCCGGCTCCTCTACAATGACGGTGGAACGAACGGGTGGCTCAAGGTCCGCCTCCGCGGCACGGCGTCCAACCCCGACGGCATCGGCGCCCGCGTCGAGGTCGAGGCCGGGGGCCTCAGCATGGTGCGCGAGGTCTCGGCCGGGAGCGGGATGATCTCGCAGAACCACGCGCTCCGCGCGCACTTCGGCCTCGGCACAGCCGCCGCGGCCGACGTCACCGTCCGCTGGCCTAGCGGGGAGGTGGACGTGCTGGAGGGCCTCACGCCGAACCAGGAGGTCACGGTCGTCGAGGGGCTTGGGCGGAACGACCCGCCGGGGCCGTTCGCCCTCGTCGCCCCGGAGGACGGAGCCGGCTTCGACGAGGGCGCTCCGGTGACGCTCGTGTGGGAGGCCGCCCCCGACGCCGAGGATGACGTGAGCTACCGGGTCTACCTCGCCACGCCGGACGACGACCTCGTCTTCGAGACGGAGGCCACCACGTTCACCGTCCCGGACAGCCTGCTCGCCGAGGGGGGCGCGTTCTCGTGGGCCGTCGCGGCGACGGACGGCTACAGCACACGCACGAACGGCGGTGCGTTCAGCTTCACTGTAGGCTCGGTGGCGGCGGAGCCCGGGCCTACTGCTGAGCCCCTCACCCTGGAGGTCTACCCAAGCCCCACGCCCGGTGGGGTGACGGTAGCCTTCACATCGTCCGTCGCGGAGCCCCTCACGCTGGAGGTCTTCGACATGCTCGGGCGGCGGGTGCTCCAGCGTGACCTCGAAGCGCGACCGGCAGGACGGCACGCTCTGCCTCTAGGGACTGGCCTCCTGCCAGCGGGGCTCTACCACGTCCGGCTCGCCGGAGATCGGAGCGGGGCCGTCGTGCGCCCGCTCGTTCGCGTGGATTAGGCGGTAACGCAGGGCGAGGGTAGGTGAGGCTCGTTGTAGCTTCGCCGCCCCGACCCGCGCGTGATGGCTCGCCTCGTCCTCCTGCTCCTCGTGGCCGTCGCGCTGAGTGGCGCGGCGCGGGCGCAGTACGGCGCCGTCGCCGGCACCATCACGGATCGGGAGACGGGCGAGGGGCTCGCGGGGGCGAACGTAACGCTCCGGGGCGAGGCGGGGGAGCTCGGGACGGCGGCGGACGCGGATGGGCGGTTCGCGTTCGGGCGGCTGCTGCCGGGGGAGTACGTGCTGCGCGCCTCGTTCCTCGGGTACGAGCCCTTCGCCGACACGCTGGAGGTCGGGTTCGGGGAGCGGGTCGCGGTGAGGGTCGAGCTGGGGGCGGAGGCGGCGGAGCTGGAAGCCGTGACGGTCGAGGAGGAGGCCCCGCCGTCGAGCGCGGCCCCGGCGGGGCTGGTGCGGCTGCGCCCGGCTGACCTCGCCGCGGTCCCCACGCCGGACCTCGCCGGCGGCGACCTCGCGGGGCTGCTCACGGCGCAGCCCGGCGTCGTGACGGTCGGGGACCGCGGGGGGCAGCTCTACGTCCGCGGCGGCGAGCCGACGCAGAACCTCGTGCTGGTCGACGGGATGCGGCTGTTCCAGCCGTTCCACATCGTCGGGTTCTACTCGGCGGTGCCGGCCGAGATCGTGCAGACGGCCGACGTCTACGCCGGGGGGTTCGGCGCGCAGTACGGCGGGCGGATCTCGTCGGTGGTGGACGTGCAGACGCGGAACGGGAGCAAGCGGCGGTGGAGCGGGGCGCTCGCGCTGGCGCCGTTCCTGGCGTCCGCCCGCGCCGACGGGCCGCTCGTGCCGGGCCTCGTCTCGGCGGTGGTCTCGGTGCGGGAGTCGCTGGTGGAGCGGCTCGCGGCGGCGGCCGTCGGGGAGCCCCTGCCGTACCGGTTCGGCGACGCCTTCGGGAAGCTCCACGCCTTCTTCGACGCCCGCTCCTTCGTAACCGTCTCGGCCCTCGTCACCCACGACGAGGGGAGCCTCGCCGGTGCGGACGCCGAGCCCAGCCTCGACGACGACCGGGTGGGGTGGGCGAACCGCGCCGTGCAGGGCCGCTTCTTCTTCCTCCCCCGCGACTTCCCCGCCGCCCTCGACCTCTCGGCGGGCTACACCGGCTACGACGCCTCGCTGACCTCGGGCGGCGAGCGCGATCGGGAGGCGCTGGCCGAGAGCTTCGGCGGCGAGTTCGCGCTGCAGTACCTGCTCGGGCGGCAGCGGCTCCGGTTCGGGTTCGGGGCGCGGACGCTCCGATTCCAGTACCGTTTCGATGCAGGTGGGCCGGCGGCGCGGGAGGGGCTGACGGAGGGGACGGCGTTCGTCGCGGGCGAGTTCGCGCTGGGCAGCGGGGTCCGCGTCGAGCCGGGGCTGCGGGTGCAGACGTTCCCCGCGCAGCGGCAGACGGTCTCCCTCGAACCCCGGCTGCGGGCGGCGTGGACGCCGGCGGCGGCCGGGCGGCGGCACACGCTCAGCGGCGCGCTCGGCCTCTACCGGCAGGAGATCGTCGGGCTGACCGACGCGCGCGACATCGGCGACGTGTTCACGGCGTGGGCGCCGGTGGCGGCGGGGCAACCCCTCCCCCGAGCCGCGCATGCCATCGCCGGCTGGGAGGCGCGGTGGCGGCCGTGGCTCGTGACGAGCGCCGAGGTCTACACGAAGGCGCTCGCCGGGCAGGCCCTCCTCCTCGACGACCGCCTCACCCCGACCGACGGCACCGCGCGCGGGCTCGACCTCCGCGCGGAGTGGCGGCGGGCGCCGGTCTACCTCCTCCTCACCTACGGCTACGGCGCCGTCACCTACCGCGAGGGCGGACAGACGTACCGCCCGCCGCACGACCGACGGCACCGCGCCGGGCTCGTGGTCCGCTGGGCGCCGGGGCCGTGGGACTTCAGCGCGCGCGCGCAGCTCGCCTCCGGGCGGCCGTTCACCCGGATCGCCGGCTACGTCGACGTGCCGCCCCCGCCGAACCCGTCCGGCGGCCTCCCCACCGCGCCGAGCACGCCGACGGTGCTCACCGAGCAGCCGCTCTACGCCGCCGTCACGCCCGGCTACGCCCGCCTCGACCTCAGCGTCGAGCGCCGGTTCGACCTCGGCCCGGCGCTGCTGACGGTGCAGGCCGCCGCCGTGAACGCGACCGACCGCGACAACCTCTTCTACTTCGACACCCGGCAGGCACGGCGCGTGGACCAGCTCCCGCTGCTGCCGTCGCTCGGCGTGCGGGTGGACTTCGAGTGATGCGCGCGCGCCTGGGACGATGCAGGGAGCGACCGTTGGAGACTCTCTCTCTCCTCCTTCTCTGCTCCCTCCTCTCCCTCACCGGCTGCGACGAGGGTTTCGACCCCTTCGCCGAGGGGGCCGACGGCGCGGCGCTCTCCGGCACCCTCGACGCCCGGCTCGACACGCAGTTCGTCCGCGTCGAGCCCATACGGCGTGCGCCGAATGCGGAGCCGCCGCCCCCCCTCGTCACGGCCACCGACGTCGGGAGCGGCGACGTGCTCGTCTTCCGGGACACCCTCATCACGACGAGCGACGGCGAGACGGCCCCGGCCGCCTTCAGCCTCCTCCGCCCCCTGCCGGGCCGGACCTACCGCCTCGCCGCCGAGCGCGCCGACGCGGCGGGGGCGCCTTCCGCCGTCGCCGTGCCCGTCCCCGCACGGCCGACGTTCCGGGCCGGGTCGGTCGACTCGCTGGCCGGGGGTGAGATCGCGCAGCGGCTCACGCTGGAGGGCGCGGTGGGGCCGCCCCAGGAGGTCCGGCTCGAATACGACCTGACCGACGGGACCGGGACGGACCTCACGTCGAGCGTCCGCTACACCGCGCAGGCAGCGCCGCCGGAGGGGACCTTCACCGTCCGCGCCCTGCTCAGCCGCGACGCCGACGACCTGATCGGGCGGTTCGGCGAGGGGCTAGCGCTGCGGGGGCTCCGGCTCCGGTTCCGGCTCGTGCAGCCGCCGGTCCCCGTGGAGAACGGCCTCGGGGCCGTCGGCGCGGTGGCGGCGTTCGCGGAGCCCTACACGCTGCCGCGGGCGACGGTGCAGGAGCTCGGGTTCGAGGACGAGCAGGACCGGCGGGAATGACGCGGCCGTGAGACCGGACGCAGCGCCGGCGCATAGCTTCCCGCCTCACCCGCTGCCCCTGCCCTGCGCACGCTCGTCATCATCCCCGCCTTCAACGAGGCCCGCTCCATCGGCCGGGTCGTCGGCGACCTGCCGGACGGCGTGGGCGAGGTGGTCGTGGTGAACAACGCCTCGGCGGACGAGACCGAGCGGAACGCCCGCGCCGCCGGCGCCACGGTGCTCCGCGAGGAGCGGCGCGGCTACGGCTGGGCCTGCCTCCGGGGGATCGCCTACGCCCGCGCGCTCCCGCCCGCGCGCCGCCCCGACGTGGTCGTCTTCCTCGACGGCGACTACTCCGACCACCCGGACGAGCTCCCGCATCTCCTCGCCCCTATCGCGCGCGGCGAGGCCGACCTCGTGATCGGGTCGCGCATCCTCGGGGCGCGCGCCGGCCGTGTCCAGCCCGGCGCGATGCTGCCGCAGGCGCGCGTCGGCAACCGCGTGGCGTGCGGGCTGATGCGGCTGCTCTGGGGCGCCCGCTTCACCGACCTCGGCCCGTTCCGCGCCATCCGCTTCGCCGACCTCCTCGCGCTCGGGATGGAGGACCGGACCTACGGGTGGACCGTCGAGATGCAGATCAAGGCCGTCCGCGCCGGGCTCCGCTGCGCCGAGGTGCCCGTCTCGTACCGCCGGCGGATCGGGGTCTCGAAGATCACCGGCACGGTCAGCGGCACCGCCCGCGCCTCGGCCAAGATCCTCTGGACCATCGCGCGCTACGCCACCCGGCCGGTGGGCCGGTAGACAGGGGACGGGAGACGGGGCGCTACGGCGTGTTCGGAAACTCCAGAAGGCTGTCATCCCGAACCCTGATCCGGGATCTCGGGGAGTCTGAGGTGGCCTTCTGAGATCCTGAACGCGAAGCCTCCCCGCAGGGAAAGAAGTTCAGGATGACACAGAGGGGAGTTTCCGAACAGCGCCTAGCACTTCGCCGGGCGCTGAGTCAAGTTCGGGTCATTCGGCTCAGCGCCCCTACAGGCAGCGGGGGGTCTCGGGTGGCGCCAACCCTCTGCTCGCTACTCGCTGCCCGCTGGAATCGAAACCGCGCCGGGCTGACCCTGTTGATCCTGTATCTTCAGCTCCATCCCCTCTTCACCCGACGAGACCTCTGATGCAGCAGCACGACATCTGGTTCGACGGCGAGCTCGTCCCCTTCGAGAAGGCCACCGTCCACGTCCTCTCCCACGTCCTCCACTACGGCTCCTCCGTGTTCGAGGGGATCCGCTGCTACGACACCGACGACGGGCCGGCCATCTTCCGCCTCCCCGAGCACCTCCAGCGCCTCGCGGACTCGGCCAAGATCCACCGGATGCAGATCCCCCACGACCTCGACGCGCTGACCGAGGCGTGCATCGACACCGTCGCGACCAGCGGGCTCGGGGCGTGCTACCTCCGCCCGCTCGTCTTCCGCGGGCAGGGGCCCATGGGCGTCAACCCGCTGAACAACCCCGTCGTCACCATCATCGCCGTGTGGGCCTGGGGGAAGTACCTCGGCGACGAGGCGCTCGAGGAGGGCGTCGACGTGCAGGTCTCCTCCTGGAACCGGAACGCGCCGAACACGATGCCGTCGCTGGCGAAGGCCGGCGGCAACTACCTCAACGCCTCGCTCATCAAGATGGAGGCGATCCGGAACGGCTACAGCGAGGGGATCGCGCTCTCGCCGAACGGGCTGCTCTCCGAGGGCTCCGGCGAGAACCTCTTCCTCGTCCGCTCCGGCCGCATCTACACCCCGCCGACGGGGCTCTCGGTGCTGCCCGGCATCACGCGGGACTCCGTGATCACGCTCGCCCGCGAGCGCGGCTACACCATCGAGGAGAAGCTGATCCCCCGCGAGGCGCTCTACATCGCCGACGAGATCTTCTTCACCGGCACCGCCGCCGAGGTCACCCCCGTCCGCTCGGTGGACAAGATCGCCATCGGCCGGGGCCGCCGCGGGCCGATCACCGAGGAGCTGCAGGCCGCCTACCTCGACGCCGTCCACGGCCGCTCCGATCACACCGACTGGCTCACGCCCGTGCCTGCCCGCGAAGCTGAGGCAGCACCTGCGACCAACGGCGCCGCGCACGAGCCCGCTGTCTAACTAGGGCTACTCGTCCTCGTCGTCGGGAGGGGGCTCGGGGTCGCGGAGCTCCTCCTCGGCGAAGATCTCCGCCTTCGGCGCGTCGTCCTCGCCCTCCGGCCGGGCCCACGGGAGGTCCGCCGTGATGGTGTCGAGGACGGCCTTGAGGAGGCCGACGAGGATCGGGCCAAGCACGATGCCGGGGACGCCGAAGGCGTAGACGCCGGCGACGAGGCCGATGAACATCCAGTAGAAGTCGAGGACGTGGCTCTTGGCCGAGGCCAGCTTCGGGCGGATGAAGAGCGAGAGCACGACGGTGTTGACGAAGGCCCCCCCGACGACCATCCCGACGGCCTGCCACGGCGCGTCCTGGAACACGAGGAGGTACCCCGCCACCGGGAGGTACACCGACCACGACCCGACGACGGGGAAGAACCCGATCACGAACGTCGCCAGCGCGAGCACCACCGCGAGCGGGACCCCGAACACGAGGCACAGCACGAGGATCACCAGCGACTTCAGCGTCTGCGTCACGAGCGTCCCGTAGACGGCGCCGTAGAGCACCCCGCTGACGTTCTCCTCCATCGACTCGGCGAGGTCGGCGTAGCGGGCCGGCACCTTCCCCCGGAGGTAGGCGATGATGGTCTCGGCGCTCGTCAGCACGTAGAACGCCGTGAAGAGGAACACCGAGGCGCCCACGGCGAACCGCGCCAGCGCGCTCTGCAGCCCCGCCGGCGCCGAGGTCGCCAGCGCCGCCGCCTCGTCGAGCAACTCGCGGATGGAGTCCTGCGCCTGCACCTGCCCCGTGAACGGGAGCCGGTCGAGCGTCGCGTCGATCTGCGCGGCGACCTCGGCCGTGTGGGCATCGAGGTACTCGGCCGCCGCACGGACCTCGAGGTAGCCGTAGATGAACAGGGCGAGGACGGGGACGATCAGCAGTACCAGCGTCACGACCGCCGCGAGCGCCTCCCGGCCCGTCCGCTCCTCGAGCCAGCAGTAGACCGGGCGGAGGTAGATCGCGACGATGGCGCCGAGCACCGCCGCCACGAAGACGCGGTGCACCATCAGCACGAACAGCGCGATCACGACGACGAGGAACGCCACGCGCACGAACCCCCGCCGGACGTCGGTCATGGGGAGGTCGGACAGCCGGAGGCGACCGGGAGCGGAGGGGCGGCGGGTGCTCATGGGCTCTGTTCCTGCGTTCGGTTCACCTCTCTATCGGCCGCCCGCCCCGCACGATACAGCGCGGCGGTCAGCGCCGCCAGCCACGCCGCCCCGACCACGGCGCCGGCCGCGACGTCGCTCGGCCAGTGCGCCCCAAGCCGCAGCCGCGCCCACCCGACGATGCCGGCGAGGGCCAGCAGGAGCGCGACGATCAGCGCTCGCTCCAGCCAGTTCCCCGAGCGTCGCGCCCACAGGAACGCGAGCAGCCCGTAGATCACCGTCGTGTTGACGGCGTGGCCGGACGGGTACGAGTCGAGGCCGGGTGCGGCGATCCCCCCCTGGACGACCTCCGGGCGCGGGCGGTCCCACACGGCCCACGCCGCGAACACGAGCAACTTGATGCCGACGTAGGCGAGGGGGAACGAAAGGGCCAGCAGCGGGCGCCGCGCCCGCGCCGCCATCACCGTGGCTGCGAGGACCAGCGGGATCAGGACGGCCGAGCTCCCGAGGCTCTCCCACCAGATCCCCGCGTCGAACGAGAGCGGCCCCGCGATCACGCGGTCCAGCAGCCGCTCGTCCCACCCCTGCATCCCCCGTCCCATCAGCCCTCGGCCCACCCACACGACGGCGAAGGCGACGAGCACGGCGAGGCCGAGGCCGAGCGCGAGGGTTCCAAGCCAGACGGCCCAAACCCGCCGGGGCGTCTCGGCAGCAGCGGCTCGGAAGGTGGTCCACGTCGAGCGGGCGGCGCGGACGAGCGCCCACCGGGGTGTAGCGGAGAGGGGCATAGGAGAAGTGGGAGAAACGGAAGCTACGGCGGACGCACCTCAGGCGCCCCGGCTCCGTAGCATGGGCCCTCAGCCGCGCGCCCTAAACCCGCCCGAACGATGGAGACCCCGCTCCGCCCTGATCCGGCTCCGGCCTACGAACGTGACGACCGTCCCTACGTCCCCGACCTCAGTGTCGGCTACCTGTTCGGCCGAGGCTGGGAGGCATTCAAGGAGCACCTCGGCGTCCTCGTCGGCGCCTTCGTCGTGCTCGTCCTCCTCAACAGCCTCCTCAACGACCTCGGCAGGGACGGCATCTCGGGGCTCGACGGCCTGCTCTCGCTGGCCTCGCTCGCGGTCTCGGGGCCGCTCACGGCGGGGATGTACTGGATGGGGCTGAAGGCCGTCCGCCGCGAGCCCGTCGAGTTCCGGGACCTGTTCAGCGGGTTCGAGGTGTTCGGCCGCGCGGCGGGGGTCTACATCCTGATGATGCTCGCCGTCATCGTCGGCCTCATCTTCCTCATCGTGCTCGGCGTCGTGCTGTCCTTCATCACGCTCGCCGGGCTGCTCGCCCTCGTCATCGGCGTCTTCTTCACCGGGGCCTTCAGCGTGGTCGTCGCCGCGGCGGCCTACGAGGAGCTGGCCCTGGCTGAGGAATGAGGAGGGCCACCGGAGGCGACACCAGGGCCGGGTCCGGATTTCACGGTGGGGTAGCCTTGCGGGCCGAGCGCGGGCGCCTTTAGATTGGCGGCCCGCCCCGACGGGTCTGAGGCGTCCTGAGCGCCGATCCCATCGGTGCCGCGTCGGGAACGACGGCCTCCGTCCCCGGCGCCCTGCGTTCCCCCGCCGCCCCTCCCGACGACGGTTCCGCTGTGCTCGACCTGCTGCGTGAGGCCCGAGGCACGCTGGCTCTCCAGCGCGCCCTCGCGGGCGACCTCCTCCCGGCCGCCCCTGTGGCCCCCGTACCGCCGGCCGACCCCGACGACCCCGACGCCTCCATGCCCGACCTCTTCGGCGCCCTCCCGGACCCGACCCAGGACCCCACCCTCTCCCCCTACGAGCGCGTCGAGGCCCTCATCCCCGAGGGGCACCCGGTCCGGGAGATGGACTCGCTCCAAGAGGTGTTCGACTGGATGAAGGACACCGTCCTCGTCCCCATCGACGAGAGCCGGATCAACCCCGTCCTCGGCACCGGCGACCCGGCGGCCGACCTGATGGTCATCGGCGAGGCGCCGGGCGCCGACGAGGACCGCACCGGCGAGCCGTTCGTCGGCCGCGCGGGGCAGCTCCTGAACAAGATCCTCGCGGCCGTCAACTTCGAGCGCGAGGAGGTCTACATCACGAACATCCTCAAGAGCCGCCCGCCGAACAACCGCGACCCGCTGCCCGACGAGGTCGCGGCCCACGTCCCCGTCCTCTACAAGCAGATCGCGCTGGTCCGCCCGAAGATGCTGCTCGCCGTCGGGAAGAGCGCGGGCAACGGGCTGCTGGAGCGGAAGTCGTCGCTGGCCTCGCTGCGCGGGAAGTTTCAGGATTTCTACGGCCTCCCGCTGATGGTGACGTACCATCCGGCGGCGCTGCTCCGCAACCCGCAGTGGAAGCGGCCGACGTGGGAGGACATGAAGCTCCTCCGCACCCGCTACGACCAGCTCACGGGCTGACCCCTCCGCCACCCCGCCCTCACCCACCCCCGGCCGCGCGCCGGCTCCCTCCCCCTCAATGGCGGAACCCGACGACCCCCGGCAGCGACCGATCCGTATCGACGAGAGCGCGGCGAGCATCCCGCTCGAGAAGCTGACCGCCCGGCGCGGCGCCTCGCGCGCGGCGCGGGCCAACGTGATCGCGCTCCACGAACAGGCCGGGCGCGTGCCGCCGCAGGCGGCGGACGTCGAGCAGAGCGTGCTCGGGGCGATGCTCATCGAGCGCGAGGCGATCCCGAAGGCCATCGAGGTCCTCCCCCACGAGGCGTTCTACGACGGCCGCCACCAGCGGATCTACGAGGCCATGCTCGGGCTCTTCGAGCGCGGCAACCCCGTCGACCTCGTGACGCTGACCGAGGAGCTCAAGCGGCGGGGGGAGTTCGAGCACATCGGGAGCTACTACCTCTCGGAGCTGACCACGCGGGTGGCGAGCGCGGCCAACGTCGAGTACCACGCCCGGATCATCGCGGAGAAGAGCCTGCTCCGCCGGATGATCGAGACGATGACGACCGTCGTCGGCGAGGCCTACGACCCCGGCACCGACGCCTTCGACCTCCTCGACCGCGCCGAGCAGAACATCTTCCGGATCTCCGAGAGCCAGCTCCGCAAGGGCGCCCGCTCGATGCAGGACGTCGTGATGGAGACGTTCAAGCAGCTCGAGGCGCTGACCGAGCGGGAGGGCGGCATCACCGGCGTCCCGAGTGGGTTCCACGCCCTCGA
The DNA here is from genome assembly GCA_965215145.1 of Rhodothermales bacterium. Classification (GTDB taxonomy): domain Bacteria; phylum Bacteroidota; class Rhodothermia; order Rhodothermales; family JANQRZ01. The sequence continues at coordinate 147,423 of OZ244038.1, forward strand.
CCAGATGACGGGCGGCTGGCAGAACTCGGACCTCGTCATCATCGCGGCTCGACCCTCGATGGGGAAGACCGCCCTCTCGCTCGCCGTCGCCCGGAACGCGGCGAAGGACCCGCGCTACGGCGTGGGCGTGGCTTTCTTCTCGCTGGAGATGAGCGCGTCGCAGCTCGCCCAGCGGCTCCTCACGAGCGAGGCCCGCGTGGACGCGCAGGCCGCCCGCACCGGCCGGCTCTCGGACGAGGACTGGCAGAAGCTGGCCCGCGCCGCCGGCACCCTCTCGGCCGCGCCGATCTTCGTGGACGACACGCCGGGCCTCGGCATCCTCGAGCTCCGCGCGAAGTGCCGCCGCCTCAAGGCCGAGCACGACATCGGCCTCGTGGTCGTGGACTACCTCCAGCTCATGCACGGCACGCGGGACAACCGCAACTCGAACCGCGAGCAGGAGATCGCGCAGATCTCGCGGAGCCTGAAGGCCCTCGCCAAGGAGCTCGACGTGCCGGTGATCGCGCTGGCCCAGCTCTCCCGCGCGGTCGAAACAAGAGGAGGGGATAAACGACCGCAACTCAGTGACTTGCGCGAATCGGGATCCATCGAGCAGGACGCCGACGTGGTGGCGTTCATCTACCGCGCCGAGCGCTACGGCATCACCGTGGACGAGCACGGCAACTCGACCGAGGGGCTCGGCGAGGTCATCATCGGGAAGCAGCGGAACGGCCCCATCGGGAACGTCCGCCTCGCGTTCGTGAACCAGTACGCGCGGTTCGAGAACCTGGAGACGTATTACGGCGGCGAGCCGGGCTACGAGTTCAACGCACCGCCCGCGCTCCCCCCCGGCGGCGGGGCCTACGAGGACGTGCCGCCCCCTCCCCCGCCGTCAGGCGACGCGCCGTTCTAGACCACGACTTGGTCGGCGGCACGCCCTCAGCGGATGAGGCGGTAGAACCGGAAGAGGTCGTAGTCGAGCGGGAGCACCTCGAGGTCGCGGAGGCCGGCCTCTTGCGCGTACCGGCGGAGCGTGTCGGTCCGCATCACCGTGCCGGTCGCGGCGCACGTGTGCCCCGAGCAGTCGGCGATGCCGACGGGGAGGCAGTGGAATGCGCTGAACCCGTAGAACAGCCGCTCCAGCACGTCGGCGTCGGGGGCGAACCCCTCGGCCACGCGCTCGTCCACGACGAGGACGGTGCCGTCCAGCTTCGCCAGCCGCCGCATCGTGGCGAGCGCAGCGACGGGGTGCCCCATGTCGTGCACGCACTCGACCGCGATCACGAGGTCGTACTGCCCCTCCAGGTCGGGGTCGGCGATGTCGTGGTGATGGATCCGCACCCCCTCCTGCAGAAGCTCCGTGCAGAGCGGGTTGCTCTCGACGGCTAGGCGGTTCAGGTCGTTGTGGACTCTGCATAGTGCTCCGCTAGCGCGCGTGCCCGCTCCTGGAGCCTGTCGCGCAGTCCCTCCGGCTCCAGGGCGACTACGTCTGTGCCGTACCGGAGCAGCCACCGGGCCACGTAGTCGAGGTTCTCGAAGTAGAACGTGACCCGGATGCCCTCGTCGGTCTCCACCACCTCCTCGACCTCGGCCGGGATGCTGCGCTTGGCCCAGCGGTAAGCACGGGGACGGAAGCGCAGGGTGATCCTCTCGTTGCGGGGGCTCGACCCCTTCTCCCTTAGGTACTCCTGAAGGTTGAAGGTCTCCGGAGGCTGGAACGAATCCATCAGCACCCGCATCTTGCGGATGCGGTCGAGGCGGAAGTTGCGCACGTCCCTGCGGAGGTGGTCGTAGGCGATGAGGTTCCACGAGTCCGAATAGTACACGAGCCCGAGCGGGTCCACCTTCCGCTTCGTCAGCTCATCCCGACTCGCCACGTAGTACTCCATCCACACGCTCCGCTGCCGAGCGACGGCTTCGGAGAGCTCGTACCACTGCCCCTGCTCGTCGTGACCGCCTCCGGGGTCGAGGTTGCGGACGTAGGGCGCGATCACGGTGCTCTCCTGCAACCGGTCGATGTAGACCCGGATGGGCTCGGGCAGCACAGAGCGGATCTTCAGCGCGACCTCGTCGGCGTCCGTCCGCAATGAGTTGTCGGGCTGCAGCTTTGTGAATGCGGTGCCGACGAGGAGCGTCGCCGCCTCACGGGCGGTGAACATCAGGGGGGGGAGCTGGTAGCCCTCGAGGATCTCGTATCCACCCCCGTCGGCGTAGGTCAGTGGGACGCCGGACTCCGAAAGCGTCCGCAGGTCGCGGAAGACCGTGCGTCGGCTGACGCCGAAGTGCTCGGCGAGATCCTTCGACGTCATGCTCGGGCGGTTCTGCAAGAGCAAGACCAGGGCGAACAGACGTTCGGTCTTGTTCAGTGTGCGCTCCGACTGCGGCATGGGGATCTGCGGTGGGGTGACACCAAAGTGGCATCACACCAACGCCTATTACTGCCTCGGGTTGCTCCTGTCCGCTACGTTTGCTTCCAGCCGACGTGAACGAGTCGCTTGTTGAGGCCATGATGGCTACTCGGCAATGGGAGGTCTTCGACGACGGTGTGCGGGAACGTGTGCATCAGCGTGATCTTCTCCTCGTCTAGGTCTCCGCCCTTCAAGGCGATCAGACCCGAGGCCCACCCCTCCTCCCCCAGCGTGTCGTTCGGAGCTAGGACTCGCTCTGTCCACCGCCACAGTTCTGCGAGAGGAGCAGTGGCTCTCGAGACGGCATATCCGGCCTCGCCGTCCCATCCCTCCGCCCTACCATGCCAAGCGCTGACGTTCTCAAGACCGAGCTCGCGTATCATGTCCCTAACGGCTCGGACCTTCTTGCCGACGCTATCGACTAGCACGAATTCTACCTCAGGAAACGCCACAGCAAGCGGGAGACCGGGAAATCCGCCCCCAGTGCCCCAGTCGACCACCCTGGTTCCGCTTTTGAACGGGCGGACCGCTATGCAAAGGCTGTGGAGCACGTGGCGCCTCCAGAAATCTTTGGTGCTCGCTTGGGAGTAAAGGTTGAGACGCCGGTTCCAGACGAGGGCCCGCTGCATAAGGAGCTCTAGCTTCTCCCGCTGCTGCTCGTTAAGCGCTGCGGTCGGATCAGACAGTCTCACGGCTTCCCATTGTTTCATGTGAAACACCGCGCTGCCCGTCCGCTCCCCCTGGGAGTCGGCGACCTCGAAGCAGCACCATCAAGGCCGCTATGTCAGCAGGGCTCACCCCGCTGATCCTACTCGCCTGACCGAGGGTCTGAGGCCGAATACGCTCCAGCTTCTGTCGTGCCTCCGTTGAGAGTGAAGTCAGGCGGCGGTAGGCTAGGTCCTCGGGAAGGACCTCGTTCTCCACCCGCTCCATCCTCCGAACCGCCTGGTGCTCGCGCTCAATGTAGCCAGCGTACTTGAGTTCGGTCTCTACCGTCGCTGCCGTCTCTTCCATACCAGGAGACTCTACCACCACGTCCGAGGCCCCCGCCGCCTCCAGAAGTGATCGGAGCTTCACCTCCGGGCGAGCTATGAGCTTCGCAAGCCGTGACGGATGGGAGATGGGGGCCGTGCCGATCCGGCGGAGGTAAGGATTCACGCGCTCAGGCTCTACCGCCCGCTCCTCGAGCCCAGATCGGGTTGCTGCTACGGCATCCCATCGGGCTTCCATCCGACGTAGCCGCTGGAAGGAGGCGAGCCCGATCTGATACCCCAAGGGAGTGAGCCGTGAGTCGGCGTTGTCTTGGCGGAGTAGTAGACGGTGCTCTGCTCTGGAGGTGAACATCCGATACGGCTCCTCCGTCCCCTTCGCGACCAAGTCATCAATCAGGACTCCGATGTACGCCTGGGAGCGAGGCAGAACCACAGCGGCTTCCCCCCGCAGCTGCCGGGCGGCATTAACCCCGGCGATCAGGCCCTGTGCAGCCGCCTCCTCGTACCCCGTCGTGCCGTTGATCTGGCCTGCGAAGAAGAGCCCGCTTACCCGCTTGGTCTCGAGCGAGTACCGAAGCTGGTAGGGGGGGAAGTAGTCGTACTCGATGGCGTAGCCAGGCCGAAGGAGGTGACACCGTTCGAGCCCTGACACGTGCCGAAGGGCTGTCAGCTGGACGTCCTCGGGCAGCGAGGTCGAGAAACCGTTGACGTAAACCTCGTAGGTGTTCCTGCCTTCGGGTTCGAGAAAGAGCTGGTGGCTGTCCTTGCCGGCAAACCGCTCTAGCTTGTCTTCGATGGATGGGCAATAGCGCGGCCCGACGCCTTTAATGCGTCCTTTGAACATCGGGCTGCGGCTAAAGCCAGTCCGGAGGAGACGATGCACTCCGGGGTTGGTAGAGGTCAGCCAACATGGGAGCTGCTGCTGCGGGAGAGCGTCTGTGAGGAAGGAGAAGGGGCTCGGGTGCTCGTCGCCGGGTTGCTCCTCCAGCTGGTCGTAGTCAATGGTCCGGCCGTCGATGCGAGGCGGTGTCCCCGTCTTGAGTCGGCCTGCCTCGAAACCCAGCCGCACCAGTGAGGCGGTGATCCCCGAGGCGGCACGCTCGCCGGCTCGCCCACCACCAAACTGCTGCTCACCGAGGTGAATGGTGCCGTTCAAGAAGGTGCCGTTCGTCAGCACCACCGCCGCGGCGTGGAAGACTCGCCCCGTCTGCGTCTGGATACCAGTTACAGCGCCATCCTCGGTGAGCACCTCCACCGCCATGTCCTGACGCAAGTACAAATCGGGTAGGGACTCAAGCTCCTCGCGCACCGCCGCTGCGTAGGCGACCCGATCACTCTGCGCCCGTGGGCTCCACACCGCCGGCCCCTTGCTGCGGTTGAGCATGCGGAACTGGACGGCGGTTCGATCTGTGACGCGCCCCATCAATCCTCCGAGCGCATCGATCTCGCGGACGAGTTGCCCCTTTCCTACCCCGCCGATGGCCGGATTACATGACATCCGCCCGGCGGCCTCGAGGTTCATCGTGACGAGTAGGGTGTGGGCTCCCATCCGAGCCGCAGCGTGGGCAGCCTCAGCGCCAGCGTGCCCAGCACCGACTACGATCACGTCAAATCGATCAATTTCGCCCATAACGCCTCAGGATAAACTTCGAGTGGGTTGGGTTAAAACCTAACTTCTTAAGAAGTGACTACGGAGGCCGCCTCACTTACCGATACAGAACCGCGCGAAGATGGCCCCGAGCACGTCGTCTCTGGTCACCTCCCCCGTCACCCCCCCGAGCTCGTCCAACGCAAGGCGGAGGTCGTGTGCCACCACGTCCGGCGAACTCCGCTTCGCCAATGAGGCTCTAGAGGCGGATAAGGCACGGCGAGCGTGACTGAGGTGCTGATAGTGACGCTGGTTGAGAACAATCAAGGAGGCGGAGGCATCGGCTGCCTTTTCGAAGACGACGGAAGCAAGCCGGACACGCAGAGGGTTCAAAAGCTCGGGGGCGACGGTAGCGTCACGAGCAGAGAGTGGTAGATAGGCGGCAGCCGAGGTGACTGCTTCGGAGTCGGGTGAAGCCAGGTCCGCCTTATTACCGATAAGGAGGAGAGGGACGCTGGAGGGCTGCGCTCCGCTGAGCTCCGCATCATCTTGTTTCACGGTGAAACAGGCTGGAGGGGGGCTCGGCGAGGCGAAACGTCTCAGCCACTCTCGCTCGTCGGGGTAAAGCCCGGCTTGCAAGTCGAAGACGTAGAGTAGCAGATCGGCGTGGGTGGCGGCGTGGGTGGCGCGGCGGACGCCCTCGGCCTCGATCTCGTCCTCTGCCTCGCGCAGCCCGGCCGTGTCGACGAAGCGGAAGGCGACCCCCGCGATCTCAACCTCCGCTTCGATCTCATCGCGGGTCGTCCCCGGCGTACCACTGACGATGGCGCGGTCGTACCCGACGAGCGCGTTCAGGAGCGTGCTCTTACCCGCGTTGGGGCGCCCCGCGATCACCACCCGCACGCCGTCGCGGACGAATGCACCGAGGCGGTAGGAACCGAGGAGCCGGTCGAGCAAAGCCTCTGCGCGGTCGATGGCTTCCAGAAGCTGCGTACGGTCGGCGAACTCGACATCTTCCTCGGTGAAATCGAGTTCCAGCTCCACCAGCGCGCAGAGGCCGAGAAGCTCCTCGCGGATTTCGGAGAGCGCGGCCGAATAGCGGCCTTCGAGATGGCCGAGCGCGACGCGGTGCGCGAGCGTGCTCTTCGCGTGGATCAGCTCGGCGACGGCCTCGGCCTGGGCGAGGTCGAGCTTACCGTTGAGGAACGCGCGCTCGGTGAACTCGCCGGGGCGGGCGAGGCGGGCGCCACCGTCGAGCAGCGCGCGGAGGACGAGCTGTGGCGCCACGTCGCCGCCGTGGCACGAGACCTCGACCACGTCCTCCCCCGTCGCGCTGCGCGGCGCGCGGAACACCGTCGCCACAACCTGATCGAGCCGTACCCCCTCCCCCGACTCGAAGTAGCCGACGTGCGCGGTGTGGCTCTCTGCGCCCGCGAGGTCGCAGCCCGGCAGGCATCGGTCTGCGATCACGACGGCTTCAGGCCCGGAGAGGCGGACGATGGCGAGCGCCGCCTGCCCCCGCGCCGTGGCGATCGCTGCGATGGTGTCTGTGTCCGGGAGGACCTGCATGGCGGGGCGTCTAGCTCCGGGTCGGTTTCACGGTGAAACAAAGAGGGCGCCCCCGACCGGTGGGGACGCCCTCGAAGGTGCGGACGGAGGGGTACTACGGCCGCGCCTTCTTCGGGCGGCGCGGTTTCTTACCCTTTGCCTGCCCGTTCCGGCCGTTCGTTCGTGCGCGCCCATTCTTACCGGCGGCGCGCCCCCTCTTCCCCTGCTGCTGCTTCTCCTCCTCCACCTGCTCGTGGACCTCCTTGTTGATCAGCTTCTGCTGGACGATGGTGAGGAGGTTGAAGACGAGGTAGTAGAGGCTGAGCCCGGAGGCGAGCCGGTTGAAGATGACGAAGAGGACGATCGGGAGGACGTACTGGAAGATCTTGGCCTGCGCCCCGCCCGCGGCCGAGGGCGGCATCGCGACCTGCATCTGCACCATCATCACCAGCCCCATCAGCAGCGTGAAGCCCGCCACGAAGTCGCCGTAGAGCGGGATCGAGAACGGGAGCTGGAGGATGGGGTCCGGGGCCGAGAGGTCCTGCGCCCACAGGAAGCTCTCCTGGCGGATGACGATCGAGTTCTGGAAGTACCGCCACAGCGCGATGATGATGGGGTACTGCAAGAGCATCGGGACGCAGCCCGCCAGCGGGTTCACGCCCGTCTCGCGGTAGACCCGCATCATCGCCTCCTGCTGCTTCTGCGGGTCGTCGCCGTACTTCTCCTTGACGGCCTCCAGCTTCGGCTGGAGCTCCCGCATCCGCGCGGTGTTCTTGTACGACGCCTTCGTCAGCGGGTACAGCGCCAGCTTGATGAGGATGCCGAAGAGGATGATGACGAGGCCGTAGTTCGGCAGGAACGAGCCGAGCAGCCGGAACAGCGGCGCGATCACGAACTCGGCGATGGGCCGGGTGATGAACCCGCCGAAGCCGTAGTCCACGATGTCGTAGATGCCGGCGGCGTAGCGCTCGATCCGCTCGAGCTCCAGCGGGCCGAGGTAGAGCAGGAAGGCGTCGGTCTCGCCGCGCGGGCGCGGCATCGCCAGCCGGATCGAGAAGTCCTCCTCGAACTCCGCCTCGCCGGCCTCCCCGATCCGCTCGCCCTCCAGCTCCGCGCCCTCCGTCGGCGACTGCGGCAGGAGGACGACGGCGAAATACTTGTTCTTGACCGCCACCCACTCGACGCTGCCCGTCAGCCGCTCGGCGCCGGATGTCTCCTTTAGCAGCGTCACCTTCTCGATCTCGCCGCCGCTGCGGGCGAAGGCGCCGGACGCGGGGAACTCGTCCTTCGCGCTCGCCTCGGCGAAGGGGACGTCGCCGTCCCACACCAGCTCGTAGCCGCCGGAGGCGCTGAGGAGGTCCGCCCCCTCCTGCTCGATGCGGAAGCCGACCTCGTAACGGTCGGGGGCGAACGTGTAGACGTAGCGCAGCACGCCCTCCTCGATGGGCGCCTCGAAGACCAGCTCGCGCGGCTCGTCCGCCACGGCGAGGCGGTCCCCCTCGAAGGGCGTGCGGAAGTAGAGCGAGCGGGTGTCGACGAAGCTCCCCTGCGGCGGGGTGAACCCGAGCCCGAGCGCGCCGTCCGGCTCCGAGATCAGCTCGACCGGCTGCCCCTCCTCGCTCGACACCGCGTACTCGGCGAGCTGAAACGAGGTGAGCGTGCCGCCGCGGGTGGAGAAGGCCGCGCGGTAGAGCCCGTTCTCGACGGTGATCGTTCGGGCCTCGCCGGTGGCGACGGCCGCGAACGCCGAGTCCGTCGGGACCATCCGCTCGACGGCCGGGGACTCGAACGCCGGCTCCTCCTGGACCACCTCGGGGGCCGTTTCCCCCTCTGCCTCGACGGGCGGCTGCGGCTGGAAGAAGAGCAGCCACGCACCCATGATGAGGGTGATCAGGAAGATCCCCGTGAGGGTACTGCGGTCGAGTTGGGGATCCTGATTCACAAGGTGGAGGCTGGACGGCCGGCGGTACGGAGCGGCTAGGCGGCTGTTCCGTCAGCGGGGGGAAGATCGGGTGGATGCGGTAGGGCCTCGGCGACGCGGCGGAGGGCTTCGGGCATCGTTCGGCGGACGGTGGCCTCAGCCCGTTCCGGGCGCCCCCGGTACAGCACCATCAACGTGAGAACGCCGGGTCGCCCGTCGAGGGCATCTTCGAGCGCATGGCGATGCGCCCGGTAGACCTCGCGCATGACCCGCTTGAGCCGGTTGCGTCGGGGCTTCGATCCGATCGCCCGGCCAACGGCGAAGCCAATCTGCACCGGCGTCTCCCAGCCGACCTCCTCGCGCGCCGCGATCCGGTACCGTACGGTCACCGGTCCGACCCGAACCGCGTGCACGTCGTCACGGCCGCGGTCGAAGAGGGGGCGGATGAGGCGCTGCCGCTTGAGCCGGTGGGAGGCCGGGAAGGTGGCGCGGCGACGCGGCTCCTTAGGCACGGCGACCAGCGCGACGCCGCTACTTGCTCGCCCGGCTGTCGGCGACGGTGAGGCGCTTGCGGCCCTTCGCCCGGCGGCGGGCCAGCACCTTGCGCCCGCCTTTAGAGCACATCCGGGAACGGAACCCGTGCTTGTTGGCGCGCTTGCGGCGGCTGGGCTGATAGGTCCTCTTCATGACGGGTCGGCGGCTCGAAGGGTGGGGACGGAGGCGAAAAATACGAAGGCATCGGGGAGCCCTCCGGGGCGTCTTGACATTCGCAGAGAATGCGATTAGCTTCGGGGTTCCGAGGCGGGAATAGCTCAGTTGGTAGAGCATCAGCTTCCCAAGCTGAGGGTCGCGGGTTCGAGTCCCGTTTCCCGCTCCGCGAGTTCTGGGTTTTGGGTCATGGGTTCTGAGTGGCGCCACTCACGACTCATCACTCAAGACCCAGAACCCTTTTGGGCGGTTAGCTCAGTTGGTTCAGAGCGGCTGGTTTACACCCAGTAGGTCGGGGGTTCGAATCCCTCACCGCCCACGAGGACCGGCGGCGGGACATCCGGGCAGCGGGCGCTAAATTCAGCCCCCCCCTCCCCAGTCCCGATGATCGCCAAGCTGCTCACGGAACTCGTCGGGACCCTCTTCCTCGTGCTCACCATCGGGCTGACGGTGCTCGGGGGGACGACGCTGGCGCCGCTCGCCATCGGGGCCGTGCTGACGGCGCTGGTCTACATGGGTGGGCCGGTCTCGGGCGCGCACTACAACCCCGCCGTCACCCTCGCCTTCTGGATGCGAGGCACGCTGCCTGCGCGGGAGATCGGGCCGTACATGGCGGTGCAGGTGGCCGGCGCGCTCGGGGGTGCGCTCGTGGTCTTCCTCGTGCTCGACGCCGCGCTGCTGGTGACGCCCGCGCCGGAGACGAGCGTCTTCGAGTTCTTCCTGCTGGAGACGCTGTTCACCTTCCTCCTCGTCCTCGTCATCCTCAACGTGGCGACGGCACCCGGCGCGGGGGGCAACGAGTATTACGGCCTCGCCATCGGCTTCGTCGTGCTCGGCGGCGCCTTCGCCGCGGGGCCGATCTCGGGTGGCGCCTTTAACCCCGCCGTCGCCCTCGGGCCGATCCTCGTGGACCTGCTGCTCGGGGACGGCGACTCGTTCGGCGGGCTGTGGATCTACCTCGCGGCGACGTTCCTCGGCGCCGTGCTCGCGGTGGGCGCCTTCCGGCTTCAGCACCCGGGCCTCCGCGCCGGACGGCCCGCGTAGCTCAGAGGCCGAGCACCTCGGGGCCCTGCTCAAAGACGATGTCCACCGGGATGCGCGCTGCCGAGAGCCGGTCGAGGTCCTCCCGGAGCACCGGCCCGATCTGGCCGTACTGCTCGACGAAGCCACGGACGCCGTCGTAGTCGCCGTCGCCCTGGAAGCGGAGGATGCGCTCGGAGAGGGCGTCCACGGCGGCGCGCATCCGCTCGGGGTCGACGCGGTACTGCCCGGCGGCGGTGCGCTCGAAGGCGCCCTGTTCCTGGAAGAAGTTGTACCGGACGAGGTTGGCGACGCCGTGCGCGCTGGAGGCCCCGAACCGGATCGAGCGGAAGATGCTCGCCACGAAGGTGACGTAGTTGTCCATCAGGTCGTGGTCCGGGCCGAGCTCGCCCGACTCGGCCAGCTCCTGGACCATGTAGAGCCCCAGCACGTCGGCCTTGCCCTCCTCCAGCGCGCTGGCGTTCTCCTGGAGCGCCTCGCGTACTGTTGCCCCGCTGCCGTCGATGAGCGCCTTGATGCCGAGGCCGTGGGCGACCTCGTGGAACATCGTGTTGGCGAAGAAGGCGTCGAAGGTGACGTGCTGGCGCTGCTCCGGCACGATGAGCTCGTCGGCGATGGGCTCGAGGATCTCCTCGAACTTGGCTCGCATCGCGTTCTTGAGCTGGAGCCGCCGGGTGCCCTTCTGGAGCTGCACCTCCTCGTCGTTGGGGAGGTTGACGGCGATGGTCTTCGAGCCGGCGTTGGCGTCGCCGGCGTAGTAGATCACGTCGTACGCGCCGAGGTCGGAGTCGCGGCCAGGCGTCTCGCGCTTGTAGTCCTCGGGGACGGGGAGGCCACGCTGAAGCTCGGGGAGCAGCGCGGCGTAGCGGGCCAGCCGGTCGCTCCACTCGCGGTCCTTGACGAGCACGTAGGCCTCGTGCGCAGCCTTCGCCCCGAGCAGCCCGTCCTCGTAGGTCTCGATAGGGCCGACGATGAAGTCGATGGTGTTGTCCTTCATGTCCATCCAGGCGAGGTCGCTGGCCTGGTAGTCGTCGTCGAGCAGCGCGTCGGCGCGGAGGTTCAGGTAGTGCTTAAGTCCTTCGTCCTCAGCCAACTCTGCCGCCTGGCGGATCAGCGCAGCGGCGCGCTCGTGATGCTCCCGGTACTCCTCGTGGTACGGGACGGCGACGAGGTTGCCCTCGGCGTCGCGGCGGACGAGGGTGTAGAGGCTGCCTATGGCCTCGTCCGCCTCCATCGCCTCCTCGATCTCCTCCTTCGTCGCGTCGGCCGGGTAGAGGTTAGCGCCGGCCGGCTTCGGATCGGCACCCGCAATGAACGGCGCGTCGCCGTCGAGCCGGTCGTAGGGTCCGTAGTTGATCTCGACGAACTCTCGCGTGGCGGGGTCGGAGATGGAAGCGAGCAGCGCGTCCTTGTCGCCGTAGGCCTGATCCCAGAAGACCGCGTCCATCTCGTTGGCGGCCTGGATCAGCAGGCGGACCATCTCGCGTTCGTTCTCCGAGAGGTCCGCGTCGGTGGTGAGGCGGACGGTCGTGTACTGGTCGAGTCGGTCTTGCGGGGTCATCTCGACATCGTCATCCACGGCGACGACGGGGTCGGGAGCTTCCTCGTCATCCACCCGCTCGATTTCGCAGCCGATGATGAAAAGAGCAACGGTGCAGAGGACGGCGACGGGGGTATATCGCATCGGTGATGGTTGCGATTGGTGATGCAGGGAAGGTACGTGTGGACCTCTTAATCCTCGATTTAATCCTCGATTCGTTCGGGGAATCTGGGCGCCCGCACCGAGCGCTCTCGCTCGCCCTCCCTGTCGAAAAAGTGGACCCGGCCGTCGATGTCGCAGATCCATACCTCGTCGGCCCCGGCTGCGAAGTAGAGGTCCCTCTTCTGGTCCATCTCGTCGGCGGTGTTACTCGCAGAGCGGACCTCAACGCAGATCTCCGGCGCCACCGGCGTGGCGAACGCATCCCGCACCTCCGCCCACCGGGTAGCCGAGAACCACGCCACGTCTGCCACCTTCACCCCCTTCTGCGTCTGCACCGACGCCTCCACCGTTGCCTGTCCCTCCGGGAGGTGTGCCCCGAGCAGCTCCGCGATACGGACCTGAAAGAGGCCGTGGCGCAGGTACGTCGGGCTCATGACGATCTGGCCCCACTCGTTGGTCTCGACCTTAAAGGGGAGGTCATCGAGGAAGGCGTAGCGGGGGTCGGTGCAGAGGGTCTCCCAACTCAGCCCGGCCTGCTGTTCGACGAGAGGCATTGTGCGTGCGGATGGTGGAGTGGCGGAAACGCCCTGGGTCCGCACGTGGGTCCGCGTCGCTACCGGCGTCCGCCCTGCCTGCGGCCCCCGCCGTCGGAGCGACGCGGCTTCGGCTCCTGGCGCTCCTGCGGGGCGCGGCTCTCGTCGGCGGCGTGGAGGCTCTCGTGGTAGACGTCGTCGAGCAGCATCGCCAGCAGCTCCGGCTCGCCCTCGGCGACGAGGCGGCCGACGAGGGGGACGAACCGACGGAGCCGCTCGCGCTCCAGGTTCGTCTTCTCGCGCATCCGCTCCTCCAGCAGCACCGTCAGCCGCTCCGAGATCCGCGCGGCCACGTCCTCATCGGTGGGGACCGCGCGCCAGTCGAACCCGATCTCGTACTTGTTCTCCAGCTCGCGCATGGCGAGGTCGTCGGACGGGGTGACGAGCGTGATGGCGACGCCGGAGCGCCCGGCCCGCGCCGTGCGGCCCGCGCGGTGGACGTAGTACTCCCGGTCCTGCGGGACGTCGTACTGGAAGACGTGGCTGAGGTCCGACACGTCGATCCCGCGCGCGGCCACGTCGGTGGCGACGAGGAAGCGGAGCTCGCCGCGGCGGAGCTGGCCCATCACCTCCTCGCGGGCCTTCTGCGTGAGGTCGCTCGAGATCTCGGCGGCGTCGTGGCCGAAGTTGCGGAGGAACTGCGCGAGGTACTCCACCTCCCGGCGCGTGTTGGCGAAGATGAACGCCCCGTCCGGGTTCTCCATCTCGATCAGCTTGGCGAGCGCGCGGTCCTTCTCCATCGGGTCCACCTTGTAGGCCCGGTGGGCCATCGCGTCGATGTGGACGCGGCCGGAGGAGAGGCTGAGGAAGCCGGGCTCATCCAGGAACTCCTGCCCGACCTGCTGGACCTTGAACGGCATCGTCGCCGAGAACATGTAGCTCTGGCGGTCGCGGGGGAGGTGGCGCTTGAGCTTGCGCATGGCGGGGAAGAACCCCATCGAGAGCATCTCGTCGGCCTCGTCGAGGATGAGCGCGCGGAGGCCGTCGAGGCGGAGCGTCCCGCGGTCGAGGTGGTCGAGCACGCGGCCGGGGGTCCCGACGACGACCTGCGCGCCGCGCTTGAAGGCGTCGTTCTGCGGGCCGTAGCCGACGCCGCCGTAGACGGCGACCGCGTCGAGCCGCTGGTCCTCGGGGAAGCCCGCGTTCATCCGGTCGAGCTCCGAGAGGATCTGCCGGGCGAGCTCGCGGGTGGGGCCGAGGATGAGGGCCTGGACGGTCTTCTCCTCGGGGTCGATGAGGTCGAAGAGCGGGAGGAGGAAGGCGCCCGTCTTGCCGGTGCCCGTGCGGGCCTGCACGATGAGGTCGCTGCCGTCGAGGATGTACGGGACGGTGCGCTGCTGGACGGGCATGAGGCTCTCCCACCCCACGCTCGTCAGCGCCTGCTGTAGCCGCTCGGGGAGGTCGCCGACCTCGGCCGGCGGCAGGGCCGGCTCGGGCTCCTGAAACCGCTCCTTCGTGGCCGCCTGCTGGCGCGTCTGCTGCGCCTTCTTCGTGAGGTCGATGACCGACTGGTACGCCATGTTCTGATCTGCTCGCTAGGGTTCGGCGGAAGGTACCGCAGCGGCGCCCCGTCCACCTTCACCCGACCTCCCGCGAGGAGACGCGCGCCTCAGAGCCCGAGCCGCAGCGAGAGCCCCGCTGCCGTCTCCCCATCGGTCCCGCGCAGCGCAGTGGGAGCGACGCGGAAGTCGGCCACGGCCCACACGACGGGGATGATGGCGGCTATGGTCCACCCGAGGAGGATCAGGCCCAGGGTGTCAAAAGAACAGTTGGCGAACCGGCCCTCGCCAAAGTCGAAGCAGATCGAGGTGAACGCGCCTCCCACTGCAAGGCCGACGGCTGTGCCCGAGACAGCATCTCCGAGCGTGTTGCGGAAGGATCCTTCAACGCCAAGGAGACTCCCGGTGCCGTAGATGCTTGCAGCGATGGCTATAGGATATGCTGCTATCGCGGCCCCCGCGAGCACCTCGTTGGACGCCCCGGCTTCGTTGAGTACAGCCACGGTAAGCCCAGCCCCGAGCACACCTCCCGTGGAGCCCGCGTAGTACATCAGTACGGTCTCGCCGACCAGACGGAGCGGGCTCCGCTCTTGGGGGGAGGTCGCCCCCTGTCCCCAGGCCGGGGTAGCGAGTGCTAGGAGGAGGGCCAGTCCGACTGTACGAGTATGGATCACATCGCCAGCCCCCCGTCCACGTGGAGGACGTGGCCGGTGATGTAGGCCGCGGCGTCGGAGGCGAGGAAGGCGACGGCGGCGGCGATGTCCTCGGGCTGCGCCGGGCGGCCGAGGGGGACGGCGCCGAGCATGGCCTCGCGCGCGGCTTCGGGCAGCGCGTCCGTCATGTCCGTCGCCACGTAGCCGGGGGCGACGACGTTGGCGCGGACGCCCCGCCCGCCGAGCTCCTTGGCGAGGCTCTTCGTGAACCCGATGATGCCGGCCTTGCTGGCGGCGTAGTTCGCCTGCCCCGCGTTCCCCATCACCCCGACCACGGAGGAGACGTTGACGATGGAGCCGGCGCGCTGCTTCATCATCGGGCGGTAGGCCGCCTTCGAGAGGTTGAAGACGCTCTTGAGGTTCGTCCCGATCACGGCGTCCCACTCGTCCTCGGACATCCGGATGAGGAGGTTGTCGCGCGTGACGCCGGCGTTGTTGACGAGCACGTCGATGGAGCCGAACGCGCCGGTGACCTGCTTCACGGCGTCCTGCGCCGCGTCGAAGTCGGCGGCGTCGCTGGAGAAGGCCAGGGCCTCTCCCCCGCCCTCCTCGATCTCCGCCTTCAGCGCCTCGGCGGCGTCGGCGGAGGAGCGGTACGTGAAGGCCACCTTCGCGCCGGCCCCCGCGAGGGCTTCGACGATGGCGCGGCCGATGCCGCGCGTGCCGCCGGTGACGAGGGCGCTCTTTCCGGTAAGGTCGAGGGTCATGAGTCTTGGGACGGGGGTTTATGACAGGCTTGTGCCTATGGCAAAGGGAATAACTGCGATTCTGTGCTCTCAGAGGCGTTTTGCTGTTGCACTGTGCAACACCTGTTGATAACCTTGTGCCATTGCAGAGATGAATCAGCCGGAGGGGTAGTAGCGTGCTGTACCCCTGCTGCCCCTCATCTCGATGAGCCCTTCCTCACGTAATTGAGCGAGTTGGCGCTGGATGCGCCTCCGTGGTAGCTCCCGGCCGACCCGACCGATGATCTCACTGATTCGGCTGCCGGGGAAATGCTCTACATCTGTCCGCACGAGCTCTCGGAGCCGGTGGTTCTCGATGTCCAGCAGCGTCGTCTTGATCGGGACACCGGACTGGCGGAGCAGCTTCGGGTTCGCCTTCAGCCGTTGCCCCGCTGCTTTCCCTCTGACGATGACGAGGCCGTGATCAATGAGGGTCCCCGTCCAGTCTGGCACGTCGCGCGCCGAGCCCAGCGACAGCGCCGAAGCGAGATCTGCCCGCCGCATCGGGCCGTTGCGGGCCAAGAGGCCGAGGACGATCCTCTCACGCTCCTCCAACGGTGCGTATTCTGACGCGACGGCGATGACCTGGAGCGCCCGACGGTCGAGGTCGTGCCCGTGGATTATGACCTCGACGCGATCCGGTCCTTCTCGCACCTCAGGCGCGGGCCGGCCGCTCGACAAAAGCAGATTGTACATGCGGTCGTAGCCGGTACCTTCCCCCTCCATAAGCTTGAGGTCGTGGAAGAGTCGAGCTAGGGCCTCATTCCGACGCTTCCGCGCGTGGAGGATGTTCTGTGGCGTCACGCCGATGGGCAACGGGCCAGGGCTGTGAACTTCAAGGCGATCGGCATAGTGGTTAATGAAGATGTCGCCGCGGGTGGTGTAAACCCGGTGGACAAGGGCATTGGCGACGAGCTCACGGACGAGCTCAACGTCATAAACGGGGACGTTCTCGCGGAAGACGCCGCTCGGGATCTCGACGCTCTCGCGCCAGACCGACAACTCTGACACCGCCTTGATCTGATCCCACGGCGTCATTGTGTGGTCGTCGCCGAAGAGCTCCTTGGCGATCTTCCGACGCTGCCCGTCGTAGCGGAGGTATTGAATGATGGGGGCGTGGAGAAGGCGGGCGCGGTGCTCTCGCCGCCCTACCCAGAGAACGCCGAGGTTTGTCAGGTAAGCATCCGTCACGAGGTCGTAGTGGCGCAGAAGCTCTGGATCGTTCTTCCGTTTGACGCTCTCCTTCACGCGGTCAGATGCGCGCAGCCCGTTGAGCAGCCGCGCTTGGTGCTCCGGGTCGGCCTCGTCCGCGCGAACGACAGAGTGCGTCAGCTCCCACACACTGGCCCCCTTCTCACTCACGAGCCGGACGAGCTCTTCAGGTGGGACTGGCCGGCAGTCTTCGGCGAGGCGCGCGTAGTAGCACCCGCTCGTGGTGCAGGCCACGCTCTGTGAGCGGGGTACGACCACCTCCAAGTACTGCCCGCCGTTCGGGGCCATCTCGATAGTCGGGAAGGAGGTAGTGACGTTGATAGTCCGCTCTGCGATGCGCCGGAACACCCGCTCTGAAAGCTCCAGGGGGATAGCCTGATCGGCAGGTGGGAGCGCTTCCCCGTCCTCGATCCCGATGCGGAGTCTGCCGCCCCGGCCGTTGGCAAAGCAGACGCACTCGCGCGCCACAGCGTCCCAATCTGGGTTCCGCCCCGTCACGAGGCGGAGCGACTTCTGCTCGCGCTGGTCCGTCTCGACCATCCGTTACCCTCCGTTCTCCATCTTCTCCAGCTCCTCCGCCTTCCCCGCCGTCGCCGTCTCGACCTCGCGGCCGAGGGTGCGCTTGACGAGGCCCGAGAGCACGGCGCCGGCGCCGACCTCGACGAACCGGTCGGCGCCGTCGGCCTGCATGGCTTCGAGCGTCTGCGCCCAGCGGACGGGGGCGGTGAGCTGCTCCAGCAGCCGCTGCCGGATCTCGTCGGGGTCGGTGGAGGGGCGGGCGGTGACGTTGAGGTAGACGGGGCACGAGGGCGGGCGGATCTCGGCCTTCTCCAGCGCCTCGCCGAGGCCGTCGCGGGCGTAGGCCATCAGCGGCGAGTGGAACGCCCCGCTCACCGGCAGCGGCACGACGCGGCGGGCGCCCGCCGCCTTCAGCGCCTCCATCGCGCGCTCGACGGCGTCGGCGTCGCCGGAGATCACGATCTGGCCGGGGGCGTTGAAGTTGGCCGGCTGCACGACGCCGTCGCCCGTGCGGGTCACGTCGGTGCAGACCCGCTCGATCTGGTCGGCGTCGAGGTTCAGCACGGCGGCCATCGTGCCGGGGCGGTCGTCGCCGGCCCGCGCCATGAGTTGCCCGCGGAGGCGGACGAGCCGGAGGCCCTCCTCGAAGCCCAGCGCGCCCGCTGCGGCCAGCGCGCTGTACTCGCCGAGACTGTGCCCGGCGGCCATGCTCATCTCCGCGCCCCGCTCCTTCAGCACGGCGAACGCCGCGAGGCTGTGGACGTAGAGCGCCGGCTGCGTGACGTCGGTCGCCGTCAGCGCGGCCTTCTCGGCGTCCGCGTCGCCGCCCGCGCCGAACATCCGCTCCTTCAGCGGGAGGTCCAGCATCCGGTCGGCGCGGTCGATGGTCTCGCGCGCCTCGGGGAAGCGCTCATAGAGGTCGGCGGCCATGCCGACGGCCTGCGAGCCCTGGCCGGGGAAGAGGAAGGCGGTCATGGGTGCGTCAGTCCGAGGCGGCGAGGACGGGGCCGGGCTCGCGGTCGACCTCGGAGCCGTCGTAGGCCCAGCGGACGAGCGAGGCCCCCCACGTGAACCCGCCCCCGAAGGCGGCCAGCACGACGTTGTCGCCGCGCTTCAGCAGCGGCTCCCAGTCGTAGAGGCAGAGCGGGAGCGTGCCGGCGGTGGTGTTGCCGTAGCGGTCGATGTTGATCATCACCCGCTCGCGGCTGATCCCCATCCGGTCGGCGGTGGCGTCGATGATGCGGAGGTTGGCCTGGTGCGGGACGAGCCACGCCACGTCCTCGCCGGTGAGGTCGTTGCGCTGCATGATCTCCTCGGCGGCCTCGGCCATCCGCGTGACGGCGTGCTTGAAGACCTGCCGGCCCTGCTGCTGCACGAAGTGCCAGCGGGCGTCCACCGTCTCGTGCGTCGCCGGGTGCCGGCTCCCCCCGGCCTTGACCTGGAGGAAGTCGCCGCCCGAGCCGTCGGCGTACTCGACCGAGTCGATCACGCCGTAGTCGCCGTCGTGGGCCTCGACGAGGACCGCCCCCGCGCCGTCGCCGAAGATCACGCAGGTCGTCCGGTCGGTGGGGTCGATGATCGAGCTCATCGTGTCGGCGCCGACGACGAGCGCGCGCTGGTGCTTGCCGACCTCGATGAACCGGGCGGCGACGCTGAGGCCGTAGAGGAACCCGCTGCACGCGGCCGAGAGGTCGAACCCCCACGCGTTCGCCGCACCGATCTCGGCCTGGACGAGACACGCCGTAGACGGGAGGAACTTGTCCGGCGTCGCCGTCGCCACGACGATGAGGTCCACGTCCTCGGCCCCGATGCCGCGGCGGCTGAGGGCCTGCCGGCACGCCTCGGACGACATGAACGCCGTCGCCTTCGTGGGGTCGCGGAGGATGCGCCGCTCGCGGATGCCGGTGCGCGTGCGGATCCACTCGTCGTTGGTGTCCACCATCCGCTCGAGGTCGGCGTTGGTGAGCCGCTCCTCAGGAAGAAAGTGCCCGACGGCGGTGATGGCGGCGCGGCGCATAGAGACGGGGGGTGAAAAGAAAAAAGCCGCGCGCTACGCCTCCACGAGCGCGCCGGCGATGGCGCCGCGGACGTCCTTGCGGGCCACCTCGGCGGCGGCCCCGATCATGTTGGCGATGGCGCGGGCCGAGGAGCTCCCGTGCCCGATCACGACGGCGCCGTCGACGCCGAGCAGCGGCATCCCGCCGAACTCCTCGTACGAGAACTGCCGCGTCACCCCGCCGAGCACGCGCTTCAGCAGCCCGGCCACCTCGCCCCCGCCGTTGCCCCCGAGCCCCTGCGCCTGGACCTGCGCGCCGATGAGCTGCGGGAGCACCGTCTTCACGCTCTCGCCGAGCTTCAGCACGATGTTGCCGACGAACCCGTCGCAGACGACCACGTCGGCGGCGTGCTGCATGATGCCGTTCCCCTCGACGTTGCCGACGAACGGGAGCCCGTCGATCTCTGCGAGGAGCCGGTGCGCGGCCTTCGCCGCCTCGTTCCCCTTCGACGGCTCCTCGCCGACGTTGAGCAGCCCGACGGTCGCGCCCTCGCGGCCGAACACGCGCTCCATGTAGATCCGCCCCATCTGCGCGAACTGCGCGAGGTGCTCCGGCTTGCAGTCGAGGTTGGCCCCGGCGTCGACGAGGATGCAGTGGCTGTTGACCGTGGGGAAGATGGTGGGGAGCGCGGGGCGGGCGACGCCCGGAAGCCGGCCGAGCCCGAACAGCGCCGCCGCCATCACCGCCCCCGTGTTGCCGGCCGAGGCGAACGCGTCCGCCTCGCCCGCCTTCACCATCCCCAGGCCGACGTGGATCGAGGAGCGCGGCTTCGCCTTCACCGCCGCCCCCGGCGCCTCGTCCATCCCGATGGTCTCAGGCGCGTCGACCACCCGGAGCGCGAGCCCGCCGGCGTCGTGGGCCGCGAGGGCGTCCCGCACCGTCGCCTCCGGCCCGACGAGCAGCACCTCGAGCGCGCCGCCGGCCTCGCGCAGCGCCGCCATCGCCCCCTCGATGACGACCCCCGGCGCGTGGTCCCCCCCCACCGCGTCCACGGCAACCTGCATCCGTGCAGATGCCCCCGAGGAGGAGGGCGAGGAGGACGCCTGGGCAGCAGCCATCGGGCGGGATCGCAGAGCGAGCGGAGGGAGGGCGGAGGGGCCTACAGCCAGGAGCGAAGATACGGAGCGGACCCGAAGCCCTGCGGCTACTTACCCCGCAGAAACGCGCACGCCCCGCGCGGGCGCTGGGGCACCGGGCGGGGCGTAGGCGGGAGGCTGAGGAGCCGCTGGCTCAGGCGTAGTCGCGCTCGACGACGGCACGGCCGCGGTAGTGGCCGCAGCTCGGGCAGGCGCGGTGGTACACTTTCGTGGCAAGCTCATTTTTTGAACGCCGCTTGCGCGGCCGGGTCGGCGCCCTCGTGGGCGGGGCGGGGAGTCTGCGACGAGAAGCCGAGGCGGAGCATCCACTCCCACCCCCGCTGGTCGTGAACCCGTTCGCGCCCGGTCGTCGCCTCGATCCAGCGGGCGACCTTCGGGCCGGTCCACGGCCCGCCGTCGGGGGCGCGCCCGGTCTCCAGCGCGGCGTCGAGGTCGGTTTGCTGCTCGGGTGTGAGCATGGCCGGAGCGCCGGGGTGGTCGTGGCGGCGGTCGCGCAGGGTGTCGGGGCCGCCCTCGTTGTAGCGGCGGATGATCGTGGAGGCCCAGTTGGGGGTGTAGCCGGTGACGGCGGCGATATCGTCGAGGGTGCGGCCCTGCGACTTCAAGAGGAGAACCTGCCAGTGGGCCCGCTCGGTGCGGTCGTGGCACGCGCGGAAGCGGGCTCGAATCTGGTCGGGGGAGAGGTGATCGGCGAGGGGGAGAGATCGGGGCATGGTCCAAGAGGCGGGAGTCCCCTCAGACCGCACGAACCCTCAGAAAGCTCCCGGACTTGGTATTACCCCGCAGAAACGCGCACGCCCCGCGCGGGCGCTGGGGCACCGGGCGGGGCGTAGGCGGGAGGCTGGGAGCCGCTGGCTCAGGCGTAGTCGCGCTCGACGACGGCACGGCCGCGGTAGTGGGGCTCGGGCAGGCGCGGTGGTACATCTTCACGTTGCCGCAGTTCGGGCACTCGTGCACCTCGGGGGTGCTGCGGATCTTGAACTGCGCGCGGCGCTTGGCGGTGCGGGCCTTCGAGTGGCGGCGCTTCGGGTTAGCCATGTCGGGGGTGGTCGGGGGCGGCGGGGCCGCCGGGTGGATTCAGAAGAGGGAACTAGTGCTTTGGCAAAGTGGCAATGATGGGTTCCCGTCCCCCCCACTCTTGTCGTCCTGAACTCGTTTTAGGACCTCGTGCCACGGCCGTCGGCCCGTGCCGGAGATCCCGAACCGAGTTCGGGATGACAACCCATCATTATGATGAGCTTGACTGAGCACTAGCCTTCGTCGGAGCGGAGGCGGCGGAGCGCCTCCCAGCGCGGGTCGACGGGGTCACCGTCGGCGTCGGTCGCGACGCCAAAGGCGAGGGGGATCTCCTCGTCCTCGGCGCCGGGCGCCACGCGGCGCGACGGGAGCGCGAGCAGGAGCGTGTCCCGCACCGACTCCGTGAGGTCGAGCGGGACGCCGGGCTCGGGCAGCGGGCGGACGTCGTCGTCGCCGTCGGCGTCGAAGCCTTCGAGCCGCTCGGGAGAGAGAAAGAGCACGGTGTGGGTCCCGCTAACCGGCTGGTCGAACGGCTCCAGCGTCCGGTCACATTCGAGCGTCGCGGTCGCCCGGACGCGGAGCGTCACGAGCACCTGCTCGGGCTGCACGTCGAGGTCGGCCCGTACGCCGAGGTCGCGGAACGCCGCCGGGTCGAGCTCCAGGTCCTCCGCCGTCGGCGCCTCGTCGAGCGTGTGGAGGCCCGGCTTGAGCGGCGTGATGTCGAGGCCGAACATGCGCGGAAGAGCCTGGGAGAGGTGAGCCGGATACAGAAGGGAGAAGCTACCCCTGCCTGTCCACCGGACACAAGCCTCCGGCCCGCCCGCGGCCTCCCCATAGTCACACTTGACAGGGAATGCATCTGCCTCCAACTCCGGCGGGCCGACGTCCCCCCTCTGCGGTGCCCCCTCGCAGGCCTCCGGGTCCGCGCCACCGTCTTCACCCGTGGGGTGAACAACCTGTTGACAACCAAGCCGGCCTAACCAGCCCATCGCCGCCCTCCCATGTGTGACCCATGACCGCCGTCCAGATTTTCCACAGCGCAATCCAACTTGGCTATCCACCACATTGTGAAAACAAGACTTGGGTTATAAACCTTATCTGTGGATAAGATGTCTACAAGTGCTCATCGTGAGAAGCGCCCGCTGCTGAAGCTCGCTCCGTCGGTCGCTCCGTTCAGGGCCCGGTGTGGACAACCCCCCGGTCCCCCTCCGATCCGGGCCCGCCCCCTCTTGCTCCGCTCCGAACTCGGCGAGTATGTTACGAGCCGTCTCTGAGGGCACACGGCACACGCCCTCTCCTCGTGGGTTTCCGGTGATCCCAAACCGGTGAATCCCCTACCCTTCGGGCCTCCCCTCCCCGCCTCCCTCGATGAAGGAATCTCCCACCCCTGACCGGCTCGTATCCGAGGACGCTTCGCCGGCTCAGGTGTGGAAGGCCTGCCTCGGGATCATCGGGGACAACGTCCCGAGACAGAGCTTCAAGACGTGGTTCGAGCCGCTCAAGGCGGTGGGGCTTGAGGAGGCCGACGGGGTGCTGCGGCTGACGGTCCAGCTCCCGAGCCGGTTCTACTACGAGTGGCTGGAGGAGCACTACTTCGGGCTGCTGCGCAAGACGGTCACGAAGGTGCTCGGCCCGAACGGGCGGCTCTTCTACGACATCGTGATCGAGCGCGAGGACGACCCGGCGGGCCACGCCGGCTCCTCGATCCAGCTCCCGGCTCGGCCGCCGACGGCCGCCGAGCCGCCGAGCCCGCCCTCCGGCCGGTCCTCCGGCGGCGAGGCCGCGCGCGAGCGGCCCGCCGCCCGCCCGGCGGCGTCCCGCGCGGCGCAGCAGCCGTCGTACCCGCCGAGCCGGCCGCCGGGGCAGCCCGCGCCGCAGGCGCCGATTGCCAACCCCTTCGCCATCCCCGGCGTCCAGAAGCTCCGCATCGACAGCCAGCTCAACCCGACGCTGACGTTCGAGCGGTTCATCGAGGGCGACTGCAACCGGCTCGCGCGGAGCGCCTCGTGGGCCATCGCGAAGCAGCCGGGCGAGACGAGCTTCAACCCGTTCCTCGTCTACGGCGGCGTCGGGCTCGGGAAGACCCACCTCATCCAGGCCGCCGGCAACTACGTCCAGCAGCACGTCCAGAACCAGACGGTGCTCTACGTATCCAGCGAGCGGTTCACGAACCAGTTCGTCCAGGCCATCCAGAACAACCGGGCCTCGGACTTCGGCCAGTTCTACCGCCAGATCGACCTGCTGATCGTGGACGACGTGCAGTTCTTCGGGGGGAAGGAGAAGACGCAGGAGGAGTTCTTCCACATCTTCAACGCGCTCCACCAGGCCGGCAAGCAGATCATCCTCTCGGCCGACCGCCCGCCGAAGGACATCGAGGGGATCGAGGAGCGGCTGCTGAGCCGGTTCTCGTGGGGGCTCTCGGCCGACCTCCAGATGCCGGAGCTCGAGACCCGCATCGCCATCCTGAACCGGAAGGCCGAAGACGACGGGATCGAGATGCACCCCGACGTGATCGAGTTCGTGGCGCACAACGTGAAGAGCAACATCCGCGAGCTCGAGGGCTCGCTGATCCGGCTCCTCGCCCACGCCACGCTGCACGGCCGGGACGTCGACCTCGACCTCGCGCGGGAGGTCCTCCGCGACATGATCAAGGAGACCCGCGTCTCGCTCGGCGTCGAGCAGATCCAGCAGATCGTCTGCGACTACTTCGAGATCCCCGAGGACCTCGTCCGCGCGCGGACCCGGAAGCGGGAGGTCGTGCAGGCCCGCCAGGTGGCGATGTACTTCTCGAAGCAGTTCACGAAGCACTCCCTCAAGAACATCGGCCTCAAGTTCGGCGGGCGCGACCACTCGACGGTGATCCACGGGATCCAGAGCATCGAGGACCAGATCGAGACGGACCCCTCGTTCCGCGAGACCGTCGCCGAGCTCCGCCGGAAGCTGGAGCTGAACACCCGGTAGTCAGGGAACGGTGGACAGAGGACGGAAGACGGTGACCCTCTGTCTTCGGTCCACCGTCATCTGTCTACCGAACTTGCGCCCGGCGCCGACTGTAGCGATACTTACCTAGCCTCCGCCTTCTTCCCCTTCCGATCATGAAGTTCTCCGCCTCCAGCGCCGACCTCCAGAAGGCCCTCACCTCCGTCGCCGGGGCCGTGCCGACGAAGAGCACGCTCCCCATCCTCGAGTGCATCCTCTTCGAGCGCGACGGCGACGCCCTGCGCCTCTCGGCCACCGACCTCGAGGTCTCGATCGTGCAGCGCCTTCCCGTGCAGTTCGGGAGCAACGGCACGGCCGAGGCCGACCGCGTCGCCGTCCCGGCCAAGCGGCTGCTCGACACGCTCCGCGCGCTCCCGGACCTCCCCGTCACCTTCGCCTCCGACGGCGACCACCAGGTCGAGCTGACCACGGACCAGGGCCGCTACAAGATGGTCGGGTTCGACGGGGCCGACTACCCCGCGCTCCCGACGCTCGAAGACGAGCGCGCCATCGAGACGAGCGCGGCGACGGTGAAGCGGGCCATCGCGAAGACCGGCTTCGCCGTCTCGAAGGACGCCCTCCGGCCGGCCATGATGGGGGTCTACTTCCAGGTCCAGCCCGAGCAGTCCCGCATCGTCGCCACCGACGGGCACCGCCTCGTCAAGCTCGTCACCGAGGCCGTGACGGCCGCCGAGCCGATGGAGTTCGTGGTGCCGGAGAAGGCGCTCGCGCTGACCGGCCGCGTCGCCACCGCCGACGACGCGGCCTGCACGATCCGCGTCGGCTCGGGCTACGTCTCGTTCGACTTCGGCGAGGCGCGGGTGATGGGGCGGATGATCGAGGAGGCGTACCCGAACTACGAGGCCGTCATCCCCGTCGAGAACGAGCGGCGGCTGACGCTGAGCCGGGACGCCCTGCTCGCCGCCGTCCGCCGCGTCGCGCTCTACTCCTCGTCGATGACCCACCAGATCCGGCTGAAGCTGGAGCCGAACCACGTCACCGTCTCGGCCGAGGATGTCGAGCGAGCTAGCGAGGCACGCGAGACCGTGCTCGGCGAGTACGACGGCGAGGAGATGGAGATCGGGTTCAACTCGCTCTACCTCGTCGAGGTGCTCCAGAACGTGGACGGCGAGGACGTGGTGCTCGCGTTCTCCTCCCCCAACCGCGCCGGCATCGTCACCCCGGCCGAGCAGGCCGACGGCGAGGACATGATGATGCTGATCATGCCGGTGATGCTGAACACGTACGCGTAGTGCGTGGTGCGTAGGGGCACCCGTGGCACAGGTAACGCGGCGTGCATTATATTGGCTACTCGCTCGGCCGTTCCTACCCATAACGCAAGGAGGTGATGTCATGAAATTTATTTCCACGTGTGCTGCGCTGGCTCTGATCGCGATGGGGGGGATGTGGCAGCCCAGCCCGCTACGATCCTCCCGCAGGACGAAGTGATCTGGGAGCTTGCGACGTGGCCCGGAACGACCCCTGACGGTCAGCCTCAGACCCAGGCGGAGTCCGGCGAGGACTGGCTCTACTCCATCAGTCAAAGCCGGACTACCACAGGGGCCCTCGATGGGCACGTCACGGCGGGCTACTCGACTTACCCCACCGTCTTAGTTTCACCGGGCTGCCAGACTCAGTGCAATCCGGAGTTCGGATGCACCTACCCCAACCTCACGAAGATCACTCCTGGTGGCGAGGTCGAGTGGCACCGCACCACGACGGACATCGCCGGGGTATTCTGGAAGGTGATCGGCACCGCCGATGGGGGGTACCTCGCGGTCGGACACACAGCCGACCGTGGTCCCCTCCTCTA
The DNA here is from genome assembly GCA_965215145.1 of Rhodothermales bacterium. GTDB lineage: Bacteria > Bacteroidota > Rhodothermia > Rhodothermales > JANQRZ01. The sequence continues at coordinate 173,534 of OZ244038.1, forward strand.
CAACCCCACGGCTCCCGGTGTAGGGATTGCACTTGACTGTTGGCCCCCCGACTCCGGATTTCGCAGTCGCAGCATCATCTTCGCTGTTAAATACGATCACGCCGGTAACGAAATATGGAAGTATGCTTATGGCGAGATGGACAACCCCAACGACCATCTTCCGGGCGGCTCCCTTCAGGTTCAACCCCGTACAGACATCCCATGGGACGTCGTTCAGCGGCCCGACGGCGGATTCCGCATCGTCGCATGCGCCGTGGACCCTGACATCGGGATGAACCCGAGGGCCTTCGTCATCGACGTCGACGGGGACGGCGTCGTGCAGGACCGGCAGGTTTACGGCGAAGGCGGCGATCCCTCCGACCGATTGTGGAGACGGGTGTCGCCGTGCTTTTACTGGGGGCGAAGGCGACCTCATGGTCCATCGCCTGAGCCGCTCTAGTCTCTCCACGCTTGGCTCGACCGGCTCGGCGCTCGGGCGAGTCGAAGCCTTCGACGTCCTGGTCGGCCTGACTTCCACTTCGGATGGAGGCACTGCCCTGGTGACGACCAAGCAGCTTGAACCTCCGATCCAATTGGGTTTCGACAACACCGACGCCTTCGTCGCCAAGCTCAGCGCCACGGCCGCCGTCGAGTGGACGACGACCTACGACGCGCGGACGAGCCGGCTGCACACCGAGACGGGCTGTACCTACGAGAAGCACCAAGAGTGCCTCTACGACATCGCCGAGACCGAGAGCGGCGGGTTCGTGATCGCGGGCAACAACAGCAGCAACCTTGACGATGGGTACGTGCTTCGCTTCGGCGCGGCCAAGACCGCGGCGTTCCCGGCGACGACCGTCGCGAACTCCCACCTCGTCTATCCCAGCCCTCACGTCAGCTACGCCACCCAGATGACCGGCGGCCTGGAGGTGGCCGAGACGGGTGAGGTGTGGGTGGACCCGGGGCGGACGCTCAACTTCGGGCAGGGGACCCACCTCCGTGTCAGCGGCACCATGCAGGCGACCGGGGCGACCCTCACGGCGGCAGAGCCGTCCGACGGCTGGTCCGGCGTCCGCTTCGAGCCGGGAGCCTCTGGGTCCTTGCGGAATGCCGGGCCGGTCGCGACCACGATTAGCGAAGTGAATGGGTATGGAGCTTCCGTCTACATCCACAACGCCGAGGTCACCCTCAAGGACGTGCGCCTCGACGGGCGCCCTCAGGGCGTGGACCAGGACATCCGTGTGGCAGGCGTCCTCGCACGCGGCGGGGACGCCCTCGTGAGCGTGAGTGGTGCCGTCATCACCGACCACACCGACTACGCCCTCCGCGTCTCCGGCGGCGCGCGTCTTTACGCCTCGGACAACACTCTCGCCAATTCCGTCCTAGCCTACGGCTCCTATGCCGGCGCCGACGTGTTTCTCTGGGAGAACACGAGCACCCACGGCGCGAGCGCGCAGTCCTACGGCACCCTCTGGCTCGGACCACCGGATTTGAGCTACACTCCTGATTTACCGAACAACGACCTCGGCGGGGGGAGCCCCTCGGCGGCGCTCCTGGCGTGGAACCGAGGCGAGGTCTGGGGTGGGATGGAGGAGGACGGCTTCGCGAGCAATAACCACCTCTTCCGTGAGAACGACGAGCGCGGTTACGCTATCGCTCAGTATTACAGTGACGTTACCGCCCGCTACAACTGGTGGGGCGACCCGAGCGGCCCCGACCCTTCACTCGTGGAGGTCGATGTCAGCAGCGTCCTCGATTACTGCCCGTGGCTGACCGACCCGACGGCGGGGTCACCGGGGGGTATCTGCTCCCTGACGGGCGTGGTGTGGGGGGCCGCGCCGCCGGTGCCGGACGGCGCGGCTGGGCACCTCTGGCGTGCCCGCGAGGCGGTCGCCGAGGGCCGTTACGGCGACGGCCTCGGATCGCTGCAACAGGCCATGCAGACAGACGGCGCAGACGACGCCCTGCGCCACCGGGCGGTTCGGCTGCTGACGACGTTGCTACGCCGCGCTGACGAAGCCGGACAGGCGCAGGTAGTAACACAGGCCGAGACCTTCCTGCGGGCACAGGTCGCTGGCGGCGGGATGTTGCGTCCGTGGGCAGTCCAGGCGCTAGCGCATCTCGAAGCGGGACGGGGGCGTCACGACGAGGCGCTCGCCCTGGCTGACTCGCTCGTGGGCGAGGGGGGTGAGCACGCGCTGCTCGGCCACCTTATTCGTCCTTTCGCACTAGCCTCGCTCGGACATGATGGGGAGGCGGAGGTCGCGCTGGCCGGAGCCGAGGCGGCCCTGGCGACGACCCAGCCGGAGGCGGTCGGCAGCGAGGTCGTTGCGGTGCGGGAGGAGCTGGAGTTGTGGCTGGGACGGTCGCTGGAGGTGAGCGCTGCGCGGCCAGGTGAGGGGGGTGGTGTCGCCGCACATACGTCGCTCCCGTCAGGCGACGCGACACTCGCGGTGTATCCGAATCCGGTGCAGGAACTTGCGCATCTCGTGTTCACGCTGCCGGAAGCGTCCGTGGTACGGGTGTCGCTCTTCGATGTACTCGGGCGCGAGGTGGCTGTGCTAGCGGATCGGGCGTTCGATGCAGGCTCGCATATCCTAGAGCTTGACGCGGTGCATCGCCCGGCGGGGGTCTACGTGGTCCGCGCCACCGGCGGCGGAGCCGTCACCACGCGCCGCGTGACGGTGCTCCGATGAGACGGCTCCTCCTCGCGGCGGTCGGGGTGCTCCTGGCGAGCGCCCTGCCGGCCTCCCCCCCTGTTCAGGCGCAGCCGGAGGCGGCGCCGGACACGCTGGCGTGGGAGCAGGTCGGGACGCTCCTCGACATGGACGGGCTCTTCTTCGACGCCGACACGCTCCACGTCGCCGGAATCGGAAACCCGGTCCAAGTGCTCCGCCCCGGCGATGAGGACTTCTCGCAGGCGTTTCCCTTCAACGTCTTCGCCAAGGATATCATGGTGACCGCTGAGCGCACCAAGTGCCTCCTAGAGCAGTCCGCCAGTGGGGTCGGCTGCTCAGTTGACGAGTTCCGGACGTGGTACGGGACCCAGGACAAGGCACTGACGCTGCCGGTGGCGACGTCCGAGGGCGCCCTCCTGCTCGGCACCCGCGGCAACTCCAACGGCGGACGCCTCGCCGCGCGCTCGACCGATGGCGGCGCCACCTGGGAGGAAGTCGGTCTCGGCGACGGCTTCGCCGGCCTCGGCACCACGACCCTCGTCGTGATCCCGCCCTCGGCCGCGCAGCCCGCCGGCCGCTTCGTCGCCGCCGGCTACGGCGGCCTCGCCTACAGCGACGACGACGGCCGCTCCTGGCACCCGACCCCGCTCTACGGCGGCCTCGCCTACGCCGCGTGGTCCTCGGTGCGCATCCCCGCCGGGCCCCACGCCGGCCGCCTCCTGGCCGTCGTCGAGCGCGGCGCGCCGGGCGGGGAGCCGACGGGCCTCTACCAGAGCGCCGACGGGGCCGAGTGGGCACGGCTCGGGCCGATCCCCACCGGCGGTACCTTCAGCACCCGGCTCACAGCGGCCCCAGATGGGGCGGTCTACGCCTATCGCCGCACGAGTCCGGGCGCGCCGGTCTGGCGCTCGCTCGATGGGGGCCAGACGTGGGAGAATGTCGGCCCGGTGTGGACCGCGTGGCCGGCCGAGGCGCGCGAGATCGTGGCAGGGCCGGACGGGCGGCTGTGGGCGGCGTGCGGGGGCGGCGGGTTCTCGGGCTACGACGGCGGCGTCTTCCGCACGGTCGAGCGGGTGGTCTCAGCGGCGGGGGGCCCGGGGGGGCCGGGGCCGCGGGGCGTCAGCCTAGCGGTGTACCCGAACCCGGCCCGGGGCGCGGGGCGGGCGGTGTTGGGGCTGGGAGCGGCGGCCGAGGCACGCCTGGCCGTCTACGACGTGCTGGGCCGCGAGGTCGCTGTGCTGGCCGAGCGGGCGTTCGCGGCGGGAGAGCACGAGGTGGCCTTCGAGGCGGCGAGGCTCCCGGCCGGGCTCTACCTCGTGCAAGTCTCCAGCGAGCACGGTACCTTCTCGGAGCGGTTGACGGTGGTTCGCTAGGTCATCAGCGCCCCTCTCACTCTGAGCAGCGGGTCCCTCATGCCCCTCGCTAAAGCATTTGTGTGGGCCGCCGGCCTCGGCACCCGCCTCCGCCCCTACACCCACACGACGCCGAAGCCGCTGCTGGACGTGGCGGGGCAGCCCATCCTCGACTACATCCTCCGCTACCTCGCCCACGCGGGCGTCGAGGAGGCGACGGTGAACGCGTGGCACCTCGCCGAGCAGTTCGAGGACGTGCCGGAGCAGGCGACAGCGTTCGGGCTCGACGTGCGGCTCTCGCGGCAGCCGCAGCGGTTCGAGCACGCGGGGGACCTCGCCTTTGCGCGCGACTTCCTCGACGGGCTCGAACCGGACGAGCCCTTCCTCGGCTGCAACGGCGACACGCTGTTCTGGCTCGACCCGGCCGTGCTGCGCGAGGCCGCCGAGGCGGTGAGCGCCGAGGCCCCCGTGCTGCTCCTCGTCCGCGACGCCCCGCCGAACCCGCTCCGCACGGCCGGCGGCCGGCTCGTGGGGATCGGGGACGTGACGTACCTCCCCGGCGTGGAGCCGAATGAAGGGTGGGACGACTTCGGCGTCAAGCTCTTCCACGCCAGCATCCGCGAGCACCTCCCGTCCGAGCCGCAGACGATGTCGTTCCACGGGCATGCCGGGCTCGTCGGGCGGCTGACGGCGGCGGGCAAGCGGGTGCTCGTCCACCCCGTTCGCAGCTTCGACCGCGTCGAGATCGGCACCGTGGCCGACTACGAGGGGCGAGCGGAGAACGAGCCGTTGCAGGCATTGGCCGAGCGGCTCAGCGCGCTGCCGTAGCCGGCACGGCCGAGTCGCTCAGCGCGTGAGCTCCGCCCGGTTCAGTTCGACCTCCTCAAGGAGCTCCTGCGCGTGCGGCGCGCTCGGCCCTCCTTCCTCCACCACCTCGCGTAGCGCCGCCTCGGCTGCGTCCAGTTCGCCGCGGTACAGGTGGATGCGGCCGGTGAGGTAGCGCGCCTCCAGCACGAGCGCTGAGTGGGGCTCTCCACGTTCGGCCGCCTCTTCGAGCAGCCGCAGCGCCGTGTCGAGCGCGGCGGGGTCGTAGCGGGGGAAGAGCCCGAGCGTGGAGGAGCGCCCCTCGTCGAGCGTGGCGAGCGCCTCCGCGTACCGATCCGCCACGGGATCAGGCGTGCCCGACTCCCCCCGCACCGCGAACGCTCGGTACGTCTTCGGCAGATCGTCCAGCGCAGCGAGCTCGTGACTCAGCGGACGCCCCATCTCCCCCGCCGCGAAGAGCGCCCCGTAGAGCACGGCGCAGAGGAGCGATGCCGCCACCGCCAGCCGGGCGAAGCGGACGCGGCGCATCCTCGGAACGGCCTCCCGGTCCGCCGCTCTCGGCCGTCCTGCGAAGCCGAGCGGCTGCGCCGGGGCCTCGGGGAGGGAACGGCCGGTGAGCGCTTCGAGGTGCTCACCGAACGGCGGCAGCGCGTCCTCGATCTCCGAAAGCCGATCCTGCAGGCGGCCGTAGGCCCGCGCGAGCTCCGGGTCGGTGGCCGTCGCCGCCCTGACCCGTTGCTCCAACTCGCGGGCGCGGCGCGAGGGGATCGGGTCGAGCCGGGTGGCGAGGTAATCGGCGAGGGCCTCCGGGGTCAACGTGCTTCCCCGATCGGCGGCTGCGGCCGTCAGCGCGCGGAGCCGCCGGCCTTCGTCGCGGAGGTCGGCCGCCTCTGGGTGCTCGGTGAGGTAAGCGTCGGCCTCCGCGCGCTCGGCGGTGGGGAGGTCATCGTAGAGGAGCAGGTTGAGTTCTGTCGAGGTCATTGCGAGGGGAAGCGGGGCGCTCAAGAGTGCCCGGCCTCGCCAGGGGTGAATGAGATTGTCGGGGCGATAGACACCGCGGCCTCGGAGGTGTAACCCGCGAAACGACGGGACGCCATGAAAGCGGTTACAGTTGACGCCGTGTTCACAATCCGTTCAAGAGTGCGTCGGGCACGAGGGGGCGCTCAGCCGCGGGTCTCACGTTCCAGGAATTCGATCAGCGCGGGGTCGCCGCGCAGCTTTGCCAGCGCCTTGCTGACGTAGGTGCGGACCACGGCCTGGGTCTTCCCTACCTCCTCCGCGATCTCCTCGTACTCCCGCCCCTCCAGGAGCCGCATCCGTGCGACGCCGCGGAGCGAATCCGGCAGCGCGTTCACCGCCGCTAGCAGCACGTACCGAAGCACACGACGGTCATGGGCCGCCGTGGGGTCCACCGTCTCAGCCGCGGCCTCGGGCACCACGTCGGGGTCGAGCTCGACGGCGCGGGACCGGCTCCGGCTACGGACGAAGTTGACGAAGGTGTGCTTGCAGACGACGCTGACGAAGTTCACGAATCGCTCTGGATGCTCGATCTCGTCGAAGTGCTCTCGGGCGCGGCGGTACGCGTCGCCGATGGGCTTCTCGATGTCGGCCGGGTTCAGCGCCCGCTCGCGGAGGAACTTCGTGATGAAGTATCGGCGGGAGTAGACGAAGAGCCACAGCTCCACCGTCTGGAGGTCCCGGTCGCTTCGGGTCTGGCGCCACCGGAGGAACGCCTCGTTGGCCCGGTCGAAGTCGTCGACGTCGAAGGGGAGGTACGCCTTGACCTCGTCGAGCGAGCGCGAGAGGGCCTTGAGCGTCATGGGCGGCCGGCAGCGGGGACAGCGGCGAAGATACGGAACGGCCGCTGAGCAGCCCTGTTAGAGCAGCCGTTCGGAGCGCGGGGCCGAGCCGCGTGGCGACCAAGGAGGCGACGTCGCCGGGGGGCTTCGCCCGAATTTAGCTTTCTCGGCCTCCGGGCACCCCGTAGCTTTTCCGGCTCTGCCGCAGCGCCCTGCTTCCGCCTCCGGCGCGGCGTGGTTTCTCCCGGCGAGGAGATGGCTCCCCGTCGCCTCGCCGCTTTCTCCCGATACGCATGGACATCAACAGCTTCAAGACCGCCAGCGCCCGGCCTGCCGAGGTCCAGCGCCAGTGGCACCTCGTCGACGCCGACGGCGAGGTCGTCGGCCGCCTTGCCTCGCGGATCGCTGCCGTGCTGCGCGGCAAGCACAAGCCGAGCTACACCCCCCACGTCGACACCGGCGACTTCGTCGTCGTGGTCAACGCCGACCGCGCGCGGTTCACGGGGAAGAAGGAGATCGACAAGACCTACTTCAGCCACAGCGGCTACCCCGGCGGCACCACGTTCCGCACGCCCGCCGAGATGCGCGAGCGCAAGCCGACGTTCCTCATCGAGAACGCCGTCAAGGGGATGCTTCCGAAGAACAAGCTCGGCCGGCAGATGCTCACCAAGCTCAAGGTCTACGCCGGCTCGGAGCACCCCCACGAGGCCCAGCAGCCCCAGCCCCTCGACCTCTAAAACGCCTCGGCGCCGGACGCCGAACGCCAAAACGCCGAACCCCCTCATGGCTCTCACGCAGTTCCAGGCCGTCGGCCGCCGCAAGACCTCCGTGGCGCGGGTGTACCTCCGCCCCGGCTCCGGCCAAGTCACCGTCAACAAGCGGCCCCTCGAACAGTACCTCCCGACGGAGGTCCGCCAGCGCGCCCTCCGCCGCCCCCTCGCCGTCACCGACCTCGCCGGGCAGTTCGACGTCGTCATCAACGCGAAGGGCGGCGGCCTCACCGGCCAAGCCGAGGCCGCCCAGCTCGGCATCGCCCGCGCCCTCGTCGAGTACAACGCGGAGCTCCGCAAGCCGCTTCGCGACGCTGGCCTGCTGACGCGCGACCCCCGGATGGTCGAGCGCAAGAAGTACGGCCAGCCCAAGGCCCGCAAGAAGTTCCAGTTCTCGAAGCGGTAGGGAGTCGTGAGTTCTGAGTTGTGGGTCCTGAGCAGGTGACTCAAAGCTCAAAACGCACAACTCGATACTGCGCTCATCCCTCACCCCGCCCGATGCGCCGGCGGGTGTCCCGGTTGGCCCTTCTAGCCGCCAGGATCGCCGCGCGCAGATGACGGTGGGGGTGGACCCAACCCGACCCTATGCCCCGTCTCCAGATCGAACAGCTGCTCCGCGCCGGCGCCCACTTCGGGCACCTCACCAGCCGGTGGAACCCGAAGATGGCCCCGTACATCTTCATGGACCGCAACGGCATCCACATCATCGACCTCAAGCAGAGCCAGGCGATGATGGAGGAGGCCGCCGACGCCGCCGCGCGGATCGCCGGCCGCGGCCGGAACGTCCTCTTCGTCGGCACTAAGAAGCAGGCGCAGGAGATCGTCCGCCGCGAGGCCGAGCGCGCCGGGATGCCCTACGTCACCGAGCGCTGGCTCGGCGGGATGCTCACGAACTTCCAGACGATCCGCCGATCGATCCGCCGGATGGAGGACCTCAAGCGGCAGGAGGAGGACGGCACGACGGCGCAGCTCAAGAAGAAGGAGCGGCTCATGCGCCGCCGCGAGCTCGAGAAGCTCGAAAAAACCCTCGGCGGCATCGCCGACATGGGCCGGCTGCCGGGCGCGCTCTTCGTCGTCGACACCAACCGCGAGCACATCGCCGTGGACGAGGCGCGGAAGCTGGACATCCCCGTCATCGCCATGCTCGACACGAACTGCGACCCCGACCTCGTGGACTTCGGCGTGCCGGCCAACGACGACGCCATGCGCTCGATCGAGCTCGTGACCGCCGCCGTCGCCGACGCCATCGCCGAGGGCTCCCGCGCCAGCGAGATCGAGCGCGACGCCGTGAAGGCGGAGGCCGAGACGCGGCAGGCCGAGGCCGAGCAGATCGCCGAGGAGGAGGCCGAGGCCGCCGAAGGCTGATTTAGGAGGGCAGGAGCGGAAGAGCCGAAGAGCGGGGGGGACCCAGCTCCCTCGCCTTCCTTCCCCTCCACCCCCTCCACCCTCTCTTTACCCTAAGCCCCACCCCAGAATGAGCACCGCCACGATCACCGCCGCCGACGTCAAGCGCCTCCGCGAGTCGACCGGCGTCGGGATGATGGACTGCAAGAAGGCCCTCGTCGAGGCCGACGGCGACTTCGACGCCGCCGTCGAGATCCTCCGCAAGAAGGGCCAGAAGGTCGCCGCCAAGCGCGCCGACCGCGAGGCCACCGAGGGCGCCATCGCCGCCGCCTCCACCGACGACGACCGCGTGGGCGTCCTCGTCGAGGTCAACTCCGAGACCGACTTCGTCGCGCGGAACGAGCAGTTCGTCACCTTCGCCGACAAGGTCGCCGCGCTCGCGCTGAAGGAGCGCCCCGCCGACCGCGACGCCTTCCTCGCCCTCGACTTCGAGGACGGCCGCACGCTCGCGGAGAGCGTGACCGAGATGACCGGGAAGATCGGGGAGAAGATCGACGTCCGCCGCGTCGCCGTGATCGAGGCCGCCGCCGGCAACCGCGTCGTGACCTACATCCACCCCGGCGCCAAGCTCGGCGTGATGGTCGAGATGGAGGGCGACGGCGACAGCGCCGCCGAGGCCGGCCGCGACGTGGCGATGCAGGCCGCCGCGATGAACCCCGTCGCCGGCACGCGCGACGAGGTCCCCGAGGAGGTCAAGCAGAAGGAGCTCGAGATCGGCCGCGAGGCCGCCAAGAACGAGGGCAAGCCCGAGCACATCCTCGACCGGATCGCGCAGGGCAAGCTGGAGCGGTTCTACAAGGACAACGTGCTTACCGAGCAGCCCTTCGTCAAGGACTCCTCGCAGACCGTCCGCGAGATGCTCGACGCCAAGGGCACGGCGCTCGTCCGGTTCGTCCGGTTCGCCCTCGGCGCCTGAACGCCCGAGCCATCCGCTGAACGTCCGTAGGGGCGGGTTTCAGACCCGCCCTTACGTGTATCCCCCCGCCGCGTCCGGATTACGCGCTCCTAATCTCGTTTTGGGCGGAGCGCAGAAATAATCTAGGCCGAGGTTGCACTAGACAATCTCGCGCGTCTGTAGGTCTCCACCACATCCAGAGACCTATGTCAAGGCACGAGGAAGGGCGCCTGCCGATCACTTACGCCCTAGCAGTGTTGGAGGGCCATCTTCAGAGCATCCGCACCGTTAGTGACTGGGCCGACTTACACGGTTACTCCCGAGAGGCGTTTTCGCGCCTCATCAAAAACCATTATGGCCGGACGCCGACGGAGCTCATTAAGGCTGAACGGCTCCGCGCAGCCCAAAACGCTCTGGCAAAAGCACGGAAGCCGAAGTTCTTCGCTGTAGCGAGACAGATCGGGCTCCGGGACGAGAAGGCTCTCAACTCATTCGTCAAGACCCATACTGGGCTGTCTCCCCGCGCCTGGCGCGCTCAAATGCTGAAGGAACTAGACACGAGAAGAAAGGGGGGGGGGGGGGTTAAGATGAGTTCAGAGAGCGAACATCAAGGCCGCAAGGTTGGGAGTGCAGAACAGGTCACGCCTGTGGGAGTTATGTCACATTCATGGGAGCGACGCTTCTTGATCTGACCCGAAACGTAGGGGACCTTCGGGTGCGGCGCCGTGAGCGGCGTCCTTGCGGTCTAACGCCGCAATCAACCCACCCAACCCATGAGGTTATCCATGAAGCCCGTGCTCTACCACCGTCTGGCCCTCACGTTGTCGGCCTTGATGCCCCTCCTCCTCCTTAGTGCATGTGACACCATGACCGATGAAGTCACTACGCACGAGGCTGGAGCTACTGCCATCGCCGATGATGCGGAGGTCTGGACCTACGACAATGGCTCAACCGTCCGCGTCGTTGCCGATCCCCACTACAGTCCGGAGAGGCACTCATTTGAGTCTCTTGATGCTTACCACCGCTTTCTCGAAGAACTCGATGCTGCCAGCTCCATCACTGTCAATGCAGAGCTCTGGGAGCGGCTTCGCCACGCGAACGACCCCGCCGAAGTCGCCGTTCTCGACGCCACCGGTACTGTAGAGGTCGCCGGATACCTCTACGAAGTCGGGCCAGAGGCCATTTATAAAACCAGACTTGACGAGCGAGGCGCCGAGCGGGAATTGGAGTTCTACTACGGTTTGACCGGCGACGAGGATCTCAGAGAGTTCGAACGAGCTGTCCTCGCTCTTACTGGCACCCCTGTCGACGACACCGAGCTTAGGAACCCGTTTGCGAAGGAGCTCGTCCGTGAAGCGAGGGCTACCGACATCGGGAGCCTTACTGCGCATACAGCACCAGAGCCTTCTACACAGCTCTCAGCCAGCGGGAATTGCACCTCCTGGAGTGCCAGCGACAGCAGAGACTTTGCAACATGTGAAGTTAGAAACACTTACATCCCATATAATATGTCGGGGTTCCTGCCAGCGGGATACCAAACCGGATCGGGCGACTATAACACGAGAATTTGGATGATCAACCAATCCTATCGAAAGGGCTTTAAGAAAAAAGCATATGGAGCAACACAGGTACAGGTTCGCCGTCTTTATTCGAACGACCCCTACTTTGGGCTCGGTGAGGTGTGTCCGGTCATCCAGAGGTATGACGGGCAGATTCGCTACTATGATCTCTTCGAAGTGGAAGTTAGAGTCGAGGGCGATTCCTCAGGCCGATCCGGTTGCATCGCCTCAGAACGAACAGGGCGGAGCGGAGGTGCACAGAGCTATCATAGCGCCTGGACCTTCTTCGTGGATGCAGTCAATGGTCCAGGAAGCGAAGCGGAGGGCTATTACAATAGGCTCAACAATCACTATGTTCAATAGCGCATCTCCCATATCTTAGGGGTCCAGGGCGCCTCCTGTCGCATACGATGGGAGGCGCCCAGCCGTTCTGCTTAATCCTCTCACGCCTTTTGCTGTCTCTCGACGTCTATAGTTTTGACTCTCGCTCTTATCTCCACCTCCCGCCCGACGCTCCTCTGCGCTCTCGCTGCCTTCATTCTCGCTGCCCCCGCCGCAGCGCAGGCTCCTCGCGTCGCTTTCACTGGCATCGTTACAGACGCTGTTAGCGGAGAAGCCCTTGCCGGAGCTGCTGTTGTAGAGATGCGATCCGATCAGGGCACGGCTACGGATCGCTACGGACGGTTCGCGCTCCTCGTCGAGCCCGGGTTTGCTCGGCTCTCCGTCTCCCACCTCGGGTACGAAACGCTACACATCGAACTCGCCGTCCAGGATGGCAACCCTCTCGATATAGTTCTCGCTCCGCGTCCCGTTGAGCTCGATGCCATCGCTGTCTCAGCACAGCGCACCGGGCTGTCTCCCGTCGGTACAGACCTTCTCCACCTCACGCCCGAGGAGATCGAACGAGTACCTGCGTTAGCCGGTGAGACGGATCTCGTCCGGGCCATCCAACTCATGCCTGGTGTCTCGGCCGGCCGGGAGGGGTCTGCTGGTCTCTTTGTTCGCGGTGGCAGCCCCGACCAGAACCTTATCCTCCTCGATGGTACCCCCGTTTACAACGCGACGCACCTCCTCGGCTTTCTCTCTACCTTCAGCCCCGACGCTGTCCGCTCCGCTGCGCTCACGAAAGGGGCGGGGTCGGCCCGGTACGGTGGCCGCCTCTCCTCCGTTGTCGACGTAAACCTACGGGAGGGTGACCGCAATGAGCGCCGAACGCGCGGAGCCATTGGCCTCGTCTCGGCTCGGGTGACGACGGAAGGGCCAATCCGGGAGGGCCGCGCCGCCTATCTCGTCTCAGTGCGCCGGACGTACCTTGATGCGCTCTGGAGCCTCTTCCAGCCCTCGGACGAAGCAGCCGGTTACCACTTTTATGACGCCGTCGCGAAGGCGAGCTTGGTCAGCCCGCGGCACGCATTCTACCTCAGTCTCTACGGGGGTCGTGACCAGTTCTGGACTCGTTATGAAGATGACTACCTCGGCGCTGGCTCCGAGCGCTACGATGGCGCGCTCTCGTGGGGAAATCTCACGGGCACCATCCGCTGGAGCGGTCAGCTCTCGCCGCGCCTCCTCGCCAGTGCGAGCGTCGGCGCGACGAGCTACGGGCTTGCGTTCGACGAGGAGACTCAGGAGTTCCCCGCTGGGAACAGCCTCCAGGAGGAAGTGGAGGGGGTCCGGTACCGGAGCGGTGTAACGGACTGGCTTGCCCGCGCTGATCTCGACTTTCGGCTCTCTCCAGCTCATCTCCTCCGCTTCGGTGGGAGCGCAGCCCTCCACGCTTTTCAGCCTTCAGCCTCACGCGTGGTACGCCAAGAAGGCGACGGGCCGGAGGTTACCCGTGCAGTCGGTGCTGACGACCGTGTCCACGCCCGCTCCGGCGCACTCTATATCGAGGATGAATTCGAGAGCCCGAATGGGCTCGGGGGCACGGTCGGGGTGCGAGCCTCGGCATTTGCTGCCGATGGCAGAGTCTACGCTGCTCTCGAACCCCGACTCGCTCTCCGCTATAGGCTCCCGAGAGGGACGGCTGTCGAGGCGTCCTACGCCCGGTCGCAGCAGTATGTCCACCTTGTTAGCCGGAGCGGCGTTGGCGTCCCTCTCGACGTCTGGCTCCCCACGACGGGGCGGGTTGGCCCACAACAGGCCTGGCAGGCAGCCTTTGGCGCAACGCACGAGATTACGTCCGCGCTCGCTCTAAGCATTGGTGTCTTCTACAAGCGGATGGAGGGCCTCATCGAGCCCGCCGAGGGCTCTTCTCTCCTCGGCGCTCAAGCCGAGGGATGGGAAGACCGCGTAGAGCTTGGTCAGGGACAAGCCCGAGGCATCGAATTGCTTCTGCGGAAACGGGGGGGCCGCCTCACGGGCTGGGCTGCCTACACTCTGGCAAAGTCAATGAGGCAATTCGACGCCTTTGACCGGGGGCACGCCTTTCCTCAGCGTTACGACCGCCGGCACGACCTCGCCGCCACAGCCTCCTACCGGCTCACGAAGCGCTGGGAGCTGTCAGGAACGTGGGTTTACGCTACGGGTGACGCCGTGTGGCTCCCCGCCGCACGCGCACCGGCTGTCGAAAATGACGTAGGCTACCCCGACGATCCCTTCTACGAGCCCGCTCCGACAGCTTATGTCTACGGCCCGCGTAACGGCACACGCGCACCAGCTTATCACCGCCTTGACGTCGCCGCCCGGCACACGAAGCCGGTCGGCAAGGGCGCGAGAACGTGGACGCTTGGACTCTACAACGCTTATGGCCGCCGTAACCCGTTTTTTCTCTACCCTCGCGTGCGCGACGACGGCCGGCTCGAGTTTCGCCGTCTCAGCCCGCTTGTGTGGATCCCTGCGGTCAGCTATGAGCGCTCGTTCTAGCCCCACCCGCCACGAGCTAAAAACGCCTTATGTCCGTTCGCCTCGTGATCTCTGTCGCTGTGACTGTTGCTGTCCTGGCTGGCTGTGACGGCACCGTCAGGCTCGACGTAGGGAGCGCCGAGCCCAAGCTCGCTGTTTATGCCTTCCCTAATCCAGACAGCACATGGGACGTCACCGTCTACCGCACGGCACGCCTCGGTGAGGCCACGACGGCGGAGGAGCTTGCCCTCGAGAGCGCGACAGTGACGGTCATGGGCGGAGGCTCCGTGGACACCCTCCGCGCCGCTGCTCCAGGCCGGTACATCCACGCCTCGATCCCGACGGTCGGTACCGAATACACCCTCACAGTCTCGTCCACCGGCCTCGGCACCGCCGCCGCCCGCGCCCCTGTGCCGAAGCGTCCGGAGGTGGTCGTCAAAGCGGAGCAGCTTGGCTCTGACGGTTTTGAAGAGCGTGTCCGCCTCCGAATCACGCTCTCCGACGAATCCGGCCTGAACTATTACCGAATCGGGGTCTATGAGTTTGTCCCCCCAGACCTCCGCCAGGGAGGCATCGCGTGGAGGCCCGCGTTTTTTGAAAGCGATGACCCCTCCCTCCGGAGCTCGGCAGCCACCGTCGGTGGGGTGGAGCTTGAGGGAGAGCGGGGTGCCTTCCGCATCGCTTACCTTGGCGACGACCTCTTCGAGGGCGAGACGCGAATAATCGAACTCATCACCGCTTTCGACGCGAGCGGCCCTGACCCCTCGCTCCCCGAGGTCCGCGTCGTCGTAAGCGCCCTGAGCCCGGCCTACCTCGAATACCACCGGCGCCTCGACCTCCAGCGGCTCAACGATGATGACCCCCTCGCTGACCCCGTTGCTTTGTTCAATAACGTCGAGGGCGGTGTTGGTGTACTCGGCCCGTACGCCAACACCGTCACAAGCTTGTTTGGAGACGAAGCACGCTAACCGCCTCTGACCAGTCCGCCCTCGGCGCCTGAGCTGCTGCACCACCCAGACCAGCACCCGTAGGGGCGACGCGCCGCGTCGCCCCTACGCATATCCCGGCATCGCGTCCGTACCTTCCGCCCGCACCTCGGCTCCTCCCCGTCATGGCTGACGCCTCCCCGCTCCGTTACCGCCGCGTCCTCATCAAGCTCAGCGGCGAGGCCCTCCTCGGCGAGCGCGAGTTCGGGATCGACCCCGAGGTGCTCACGCGCTACGCCGCCGAGGTCCGCGGCGCCCGCGAGGCCGGGGCCGAGATCGCCCTCGTGATCGGTGGGGGCAACATCTTCCGCGGCGTCTCGCCCGAGGGGGCCGCCCTCTCCAGCCGCGCCCACGCGGACTACATGGGGATGCTCGCCACGATGATGAACGCGATGGCGCTCCAGGACGCGCTCGAAGGGCAGGGCGTCTTCACCCGCCTGATGTCGGCCATCGCGATGGACGAGATCGCCGAGCCGTTCATCCGGCGCCGCGCGATCCGCCACCTCGAGAAGGGCCGTGTGGTGATCTTCGGGGCCGGCACCGGCAACCCGTACTTCACCACCGACACCGCCGCCGCGCTCCGCGCCGCCGAGGTCGACGCCGAGGTGATCCTGAAGGGCACCCGCGTGGCCGGCGTCTTCACCGCCGACCCCGAGAAGGACGCCGCCGCCCAGCGCTTCGCCACCGTCGGGGGGATGGAGGTGATCCAGCGCAACCTGAAGGTGATGGACCTCACCGCGATCACGCTCACGAAGGAGTCCGGCGTGCCGATCATCGTGTTCAACATGAACGAGCCCGGCACGCTGCTCCGGGTCCTCCGCGGCGAGGACGCCGGCACGCTCGTCCACTGGAACGAGGACGCCGAGCCCTACACCCTCGCCGACGCGGCCACCGACACCGTCGCCACCGTCAACCCCTGACCCACCCCCCGATGATTGACGACGCGCTCCAGGGCGTCCTCGACGAGGCCGCCCAGCACATGCACAAGGCGCTGGAGCACCTCGCCCACGAGCTCTCCCACATCCGCGCCGGCCGCGCCACCGCCTCGATGGTGGACGAGGTCCGCATCGACGCCTACGGCCAGCAGATGCCGCTGAACCAGGTCGCCTCGGTGAGCACGCCGCAGAGCGACCTCATCGTGATCCAGCCGTGGGACAAGGGGACGCTCCGCGAGATCGAGCGCGGCATCCAGGCCGCCAACCTCGGGTTCAACCCGACCAACGACGGCCAGCTCATCCGGATCGCGCTGCCGCCGCTGACGGAGGAGCGCCGCCGCGAGCTCGCCAAGACGGCCCGCTCGAAGGGGGAGGAGGCGAAGGTCTCGGTGCGCAACGGCCGCCGCTCGGCGAAGGACCAGCTCAAGAAGACCGCCGACGCGGAATCGCTCTCGGAGGACATGCACTACGAGGCCGAGGCGGAGCTCCAGAGCCTCACCGACGAGCACGTCACCAGGATCGACGAGATGCTCGACAAGAAGGAGAAGGACATCATGTCGGTCTAGGTCGGGCCTGTCGGGGGTCATTTCCCCGTTTTTCATTAGGCTCGGCTGTCCCGCCTGCCGACCTTCTGACGTTTCCCGGAGAGGTGCCCGAGTGGCTGAAGGGGCGCGCCTGGAAAGCGCGTGTGCCGGTTTCCGGTACCGAGGGTTCGAATCCCTCTCTCTCCGCTCCCGACGCCCCGCGCGTCCGACGCCCTGTGCGTCGCCTCCGAGCCGGACTGCGCCCGCGGCCCGGCTCTCGCTTTCCCGTCCTGTTTCCCCGGCTCCCGATGCTCGAAAGCATGACCGGCTTCGGCCGCGGCACGGCCACCGCCGCCGGCACGGCGGTGACGGTCGAGGTCCGCGCCGTCAACGGCCGCTACGCCGACGTGACGGTGCGCGCACCGCGCGCGCTGGCCGAGCGGGAGTCCGAGGTGCAGCAGCGTGTCAAGGCCGCGTTGGAGCGGGGCAAGGCGACGGTTCACGTCCAGGCCGAGCAGCCCGCCACCGAGACCGGCCTCCGCGTGGACGCCGACGCCGCGCGCAGCTACGCCGCCCTCCTCGACGACCTCCGCCGAGCGGCCGGCGTAGCGGCCCCCGTCTCGCTGGGCCACCTGCTCCAGTTCAAGGACGTCCTCGCGCCCGTCGAGGCGGAGACCGACGACGCGGCGCTGTGGGCCGCGACCGAGGCGGCGCTCGAAGAAGCGCTCGGTGCCCTCCGCCAGATGCGGCGTCAAGAAGGAGAAGCGCTCGGCGCCGACCTCCGCGAGCGGCTCGGCGCCATCGAGGCCGAGTTGGACGCCGTCGAGGCCGCGGCGCCCGCCCGCGTCGAGGCCGCCCGCGCCCGGCTCCACGACCGCCTCGCCGACCTCCTCGGCGACGACCGCGTGGACGCCGAGCGGCTGGAGGTCGAGATCGCGCTGCTGGCCGAGAAGCTCGACGTCAACGAGGAGGTCGTCCGGCTGCGCTCGCACCTCGCGCAGTTCCGCGAGGCCCTCGACGCCGAGGAGCCCGTTGGGCGGCGGCTGAACTTCCTCGCCCAGGAGCTCAACCGCGAGATCAACACCATCGCCTCGAAGGCCAACGACGCCGGCATCGCCCACCGCGCCGTGGCGATGAAGGAGGAGCTCGAGCGGATCCGCGAGCAGGTCCAGAACGTCGTCTGAGCGTTGAGTTGTGAGTCGTGGGTTCTGAGTCAGAGCCTGCCACTCAGAACCCAAAACTCGAAACTCACAACTCTTGAAGATCATCATCCTCACCGCCCCGAGCGGCGCCGGCAAGACCACCATCGCGCGGCGGCTGATGGCCGCCGTGCCGGGCCTGCGCTTCTCCGTCAGCGCCACCACGCGGCCCCGCCGCGACGGCGAGCGCGAGGGCGAGGACTACTTTTTCCTCTCCGAGGAGGACTTCCGCCGGCTCGTCGGCGAGGGCGCCTTCGCGGAGTGGGAGGAGGTCTACCCCGGCCGGCTCTACGGCACCCTCCGCTCGGAGCTCGAAGCCGCCGCGGCGGACGGCGCCGCGCTGCTCGACCTCGACGTGAAGGGCGCGCTCACCGTGAAGCGGCGCTACGGCGACCAGGCGCTCACCGTCTTCGTCGAGCCGCCGTCGCTGGCCGTGCTGGCCGAGCGGCTCCAGAACCGCCGCACCGACTCCGAGACCGCCATCGCCACGCGGCTGGCGCAGGCCGAGGCCGAGATCGGCTACGCCGCCGAGTTCGACGCGGTTGTCGTGAACGACGACCTCGACGCCGCCGTGGCCGAAACCGTCGCCCTCGTCCGCCCGTTCCTCGCCGATGGCCGCCTCCCCGAGCGAGACGCGCCGCCCCTCGGCTGACTCTTTCCCCCGAAGCATCCCAACCGGACCCTCCATGCCGATCAAGACCCTCGACACCGACGTCCTCGCCGACAAGGTCGGCAACCTCTACGAGGCCGCCGTCATCGTCTCGAAGCGCGCCCGCCAGATCGCCACCCACACGAAGGCCGAGCTCGACACCAAGCTCTCCTACTACGAGGACTTCAGCCTCGAGCCCGAGGACCTCCGCGGCAACGAGGAGCAGTTCCGGATCTCGCTCGAGTACGAGAAGCGCCCGAAGCCGACGGAGCTCGCCATCGAGGAGATGCTCGACGACGAGATCTACTACCGCAACCCCGGCGGCGAAGAGGGTTGATGGAGGGATAGAACATGGAGGATCGAGACCCCCCGACGAACGGCCGCAGCGGTCCTGATCCCGGACCGCCATCCTCCGCCGTCCACCCTCTGTCCGCTCGGCGGATCGCGCTCGGGGTGACGGGCTCCATCGCCGCGTACAAGGCGGCGGAGCTCGTGCGGGGGCTGAGGAAGGCCGGCGCCGAGGTGCAGGTGCTGATGACGCCGGCCGCCGCGCGGTTCGTGACGCCGCTGACGCTCGGCACGCTCTCCGAGCGCGAGGTGCTCACGGAGCTGTTCCCCGAGAGCCAGGGCGGAGCCGACGGGAGCTGGACGAGGCACGTCGAACTCGGCCTCTGGGCCGACCTCCTCGTCGTCGCCCCCGCCACGGCGACGACGCTGGCGAAGCTCGCCACGGGCGTCTGTGACTCGATGCTGACGGCGGTGGCGCTCTCGCGGCGGTGCCCGCTGCTCGTCTGCCCGGCCATGGACCACGACATGTTCGTCCACCCCGCCACGCAGCGCAACCTCGACGCGCTCCGGGCCGACGGCGCGCTCGTGATGGAGCCGGAGGACGGGCCGCTCGCCAGCGGGCTCGTCGGGCTGGGGCGGCTGCCGGAGCCGGACGCCATCCTCGCCCGGATCGCTGAGGTGCTGAGTGGGGAGCCGGGTCCGCTCTCGGGGAAGACGGTGCTGGTGACGGCGGGGCCGACGCGTGAGGCCATCGACCCCGTGCGCTTCCTGACCAACGGCTCGACGGGGACGATGGGCTTCGCGCTCGCCGCCGCCGCCGCTGAGCGCGGGGCCGAGGTGGTCCTCGTCAGCGGCCCGACGGCGCTGGAGACGCCCCTCGGCGTCGAACGCATCGCGGTCACGACGGCCGACGAGATGCACGCCGCCGCGATGGAGCGCGCCGGCGCCGACCTCGTGATCGCCGCCGCGGCCGTCTCGGACTACGCGCCCGCCGAGCCGAGCGGGCGGAAGCTGAAGAAGGGGGACGGCGAGCTCACGCTGGCACTCCGCCGGACGCCGGACGTGCTGGCCGCCATCGGCGCGCAGAAGCGGCTGGGGCAGACGCTCGTCGGGTTCGCGCTGGAGACGCACGATGGGGAGGCCAACGCCCGCGGCAAGCTGGAGCGGAAGGGGCTCGACTGGATCATGCTCAACCGCGCGGGCGAGCCGGGCAGCGGGTTCGGGACTGGCACCAACCGCGTCACCCTCCTCGGCCGCGACGGCGCCCGCCACGACCTCCCGCAGATGGACAAGCGCGCCGTCGCCGACGCCCTCCTCGACCGCATCCTCGCCGGCCCGTGATGCCTCGCCTGCTCAGCTTCTGCCTCTTCGCCGCCATCCTCGTCGGCTGCATGAATCCCCCCGAGCAGTCCCCCGCCGCTCCATCTGCGGAGCCGCTCCGCTACCTCGCCCTCGGCGACTCGTACACCATCGGCGAGCGCGTGGCCGAGACGGAGCGCTGGCCGGTCGTCCTCGCGGGGATGCTGCGCGAGCGGGGGCTCGGCGTGGCCGACCCCCAGATCATCGCCCGGACCGGCTGGACCACCGACGAGCTCGACGCCGCCATCGACGCGGCCGAGCCCCGGGGGCCGTTCGACATCGTCTCGCTGCTGATCGGGGTGAACAACCAGTACCGGGGGCACGGGGTGGACGAGTACCGCAAGGAGTTCCGGAGGCTGCTCGGCCGGGCCATCGGCTTCGCGGGCGGGGAGGCGGGCCGCGTCGTGGTCGTCTCGATTCCGGACTGGGGCGTGACGGCGTTCGGCGCAGATGACGGGCGCGGCCCGGAGCGGATCGCCGCCGAGATCGACGGCTTCAACGCCGCCGCCCGTGCGGAGGCGGAGCGGGCCGGGGCGCGGTGGGTGGACGTCACCCCAGCCTCCCGCGCCGCCCCCGAACTCGTCGCCGACGACGGGCTGCACCCCTCGGGCGCGATGTACGAGCGGTGGGCGGAGCTCGCCCTGCCAGCCGCGCTCGCCGCCCTCGGCGCACCCTGAGTGCCGACGGAGCGCAGGCCCGATTGACCCGACCACACCCTCCGCCATGCCCGACGTGCAGCCCCTCGCCCACCCCCACCTCCGCGCCCTCCTTGCCGACGCCGAGGCGACCCACGCCGAGACCGAACGCCTCCGCGACACCCTCACCGGCGCGCAGCTCACGTGGCATCCCGGACCCGGCGTGTGGAGCGTCGCCGACTGCTTCGAGCACCTGCGCAAGACGGACAGGGCCTACTGCCCGCGGATCGCGGAGGCGCTGGAGCGGACCGAGCCGGGCGAGGCGCCGTTCCGCCCGTCGTGGTTCGGGAAGCGGTTCCTCCGGTTCATCTCGCCCGACTCCTCGTTCCGGCTGAAGGCCCCGAAGGCGGCCCGCCCCAAGGAGACTCCGCCCTCCGCCGGTGCCGACGCGCTCGACCGCTTCCTCGACCAGCAGGCCGAAGTGATGGACCTCCTCCACCGCGCCGACGGGCGCGACCTCAACGGGGGAAAGTTTCCCTCGCCGCTTGCGGGGATCGTGCGGTTCTCGGTGGGGGAGGGGCTGACGCTCCTCGTCCTCCACGGGCAGCGCCACCTCGGCCAAGCCCTCCGCTTGACGGAGCGACCCGACTTCCCCAGCTAGGCCGCCACCGCTCGGCGGCGCGACGGCTCCGACCGCTTGGCCTTGAGGCCCTGCGCGGTGTGGCGGGCCAGTGCCATGATCGAGAGCATCGGGTTGGCCCCGCTGGAGGCGGGGAAGACGCTGGCGTCGGCGACGTAGAGGCCGCGCACGCCGCGCACGCCGCCGTCGGGGCGGACGGGGTGACGTGCGGCGTCGCCACCCATCCGGCACGTCCCCATCTGGTGGGCCGAGAACAGCGGGAACCGGTTCGGGCTCCAACCCCACCGCGCCATCCTATTCAGGGCGTCCTCCGTGGCGTCGCCGCGGCGGAGGACGGGGGCGGAGTTGTGCGGCATCAGCACCTCCTCGGCCCCCGCGGCGAGGTGGACCCGCGCCGCCTCGGCGATCCCCCGAAGCAGGTGCTCGCGGTCGAACCGGCCGAGGCGGTAGTGGAGCACGGGCCGGCCGCTGGCGTCCGTCCTGACGCAGCCGCCGTCGCGGTCGCGGGTGAGGACGATGAAGGACCCCGTGCGGCGGGCGGCGAGCATCGCCTCCTTGTGCTGCTGACCGCCCGCCCACGGCAGCGCCAGCGCCATCATGCCGGGGTGGAGCGGCGGCGTTTCGAGCTTCGGGCCGTAGCGCCCGTCGAGCTTTGTGAACTCGTTCGAGACGGCGCTCATCATCGGGCCGTGCCACGGCTCCATCGGCCGGGCGTACCGCGCGGCGACCCCGACGGTGGGGTGGAGGAAGAGGTGCTCGCCGAGGTGCTCGTGCTCGACCCCGCTCCGGGCGAGCAGCGCCGGGGTGTGGATGGCGCCGGCCGCGACGACCACGCGCCGCGCCCGCACCGTCACGCGCACCGGGCGCCCGCCCTCCGGCCGGAACACCGCCTCGACGCCCGTCGCCTGCCCCCCCTCGATCCGCACCCGCTCGACCTCCGTGCTCGCCAGCAGCCGCGCGCCGTGCTCGAAGGCGGCCGCGAGGAACGTGTGGAGCATCCCCTGCTTCAGCCCCTGCCGCCCGCCGAAGGGGCTGAACCCGAGCCCGCGCCACTCCGCCTCCGTCGCCGGGGCGCGCTGGTTCCGGGGGATGTCCGCGACGTGATAGCCGAGGGCGCGGCAGCCGTCGGCGAGCGCCTGGTTCTGCGGGTTGTGCCGCCCCTCTGTCCCGATCGAGAGTCGCTCCTCCAGCGCATCGAAGCCTGCGCGAAACGAGGGGGAGAGGACGTGGGGGAGGTCGTGCTCCGCAGCCCACTGCTCCAGGACGTACTCCGGCGTGCGGAAGGCGCCGGCCCAGTTGACCGTCGTGCCGCCGCCGAGGCAGCTCCCGGCCAGCACGCTCACCCCGCCGTCGGCCGTCACGAGCGCGCCCCGGTCCTCGTACATCCGCTCCATCGCGCGGACCTCCAGGCCGTCGTACCCGTCGCGGTCCACGTACGGCCCCTTCTCGACCACGATCACGTCCTCGCCCGCCGCCGCCAGCTCGCCGGCCACGACGCCGCCGCCGGCGCCGCTCCCCACGATCACGGTGTCGCACGTCAGCGTCACATCTTGCGTGGGGCGGAGCACGTCAACCGCGCCACCCGGCGCGGGCGGGGGAAGCTCGGAAGGCCCGGGATACCCGATGGCCTCCCAGTTCGGGTTGGGGCAGCCGGGCTCGGACCAGCCGTAGAACAGCATGCCCGAGAGCTTCTTCAGCGTGAGGTACGCCTTGCGGAAGGCCGGGACGAAGTGCGTGGACCACCGCCGGAAGAGCGCCTCGCGCTGAGCGGGTCCGAGCGCCGCCAGCGGCTTCAGCGGCCCGCCCCACGTCAGCCCAACGAGCGGCGAGGCCAACAGGTCGAGGAGCTGCGCGAACTCCTTCTGCTGCGCCTCGGGGAGTGCCTCCACCAGCTCCACCACCCGGCCCGCCACGTCGAGGTCGGAGGCCGCGCGCGCCCAGAAGCCGTCGGGGTCGTCCGCGCGGTCGAGGCGGGGGACGAAGGCGTCGCAGGCGGCGCGGAGGGCGTCGAGGCGGCGGGGCGTGGGGTCGAACGGGAGCATGGGCGCGCAGCGGCGGGGCAGGCATTAACGGTGTTAACCTGCCGTGAAGTATACCACCGTCATATCGCCCACGACGCGGTCGGGCTACAGCAGCCGCACGAAGTAGAGCGTCACGAGCGGCGTCCCGAAGTAGCGGCGGCTCGGGGCGGCCACGGTCGGGCGCGGTTCGAGGAGCTCGACGGGCTCGAAGAAGTAGGCCGCCGTGTACCCGATCCGCAGGCCAAGCGTTGGGCGGCCGGCCTCGCCGAAGAAGGCGCCGAGCGCGACGGTCCCCGAGAGCCCGAGGCGGGCCTCGCCGCCAGCGAAGTCGAACACGCTGCGGCGCTCCTCGTCCGCGCTGCGGATACCGTCGCCGTCGTCGTCATCGAAATACGGCCACTGGTAGCCAAAGGCGAGACCGCCGAGGAGCTGCACGAACGGGCGGAAGTCGTCCTCGATGGCCTCGCGGAAGAGCCGCCGCTCGACCCCGGCCTCCAGCGGGGCCATCAGGAAGCGGCTCCGCTTGAACGGCGTCACCGTATCGCCGACGGGGCCGACGAAGAACTCCTGCTCCCGCTCGTCCTTCCCCACCCCGACCCGCAGCTCGGCCACGAACGACGTGCCCGGCCCGAGCCCGAGTCGGACGAGCCCCCCGAGCCCGAAGCCGTAGTTGGTGAGCACGACCGCGCCGCCGTAGCCGCCCGTGTACGCACCCGGCGACGGAAGCTCGAGGCCGCTGGAGTCCGCCGCCGGCACCACCGGCTGGGCCACGGCTCCACCGACGCAACCGAGTGCGAGGAGAAGGAGGACTGGGGGGGGCATGAGAAAGGATACGCGCGCCTCGGGGCCGGCGGGGAGCGATACCTTCTGCCCTCCGCACGCTGACCGCCGCCACGCTGAACTACCGCCTGCTCATCGCCCGGCGCTACCTCGCCACCCCGCGACGGGTGACGCTGGTCTCGGCCATCAGCGCGCTGTCGGTGGCCGGCGTCGCGCTCGGCGTGGCGGCGCTGATCGTCGTGCTCAGCGTGATGAACGGGTTCTACGACGTCGTCCGCGACCTCCTCGTCTCGTTCGACCCCCACGTGCGGATCGAGGCCGTGGAGGGCCGGGCGCTGGGGGATGCCGACTCCGTGCTGGCCGTGGCGCGGGAAATAGAGGGGGTGGAGCGCGCGGCGGTCTACGCCGAGGGGAAGGCGCTGCTGACGTTCGCCGGGGCGCCGGACGCGACGGAGGTCGTGGTCGTGCGAGGCGTCGAGGACGGGTTCGCGGCCGTGGCCGAGGGGGACGGGCCGGCGCCGGAGGCCGACGGCCGGCTCGCCGAGGCCGTCACGTCGGGCGCCTTCGACCTCGCCCGGCGCGACGGCGAGGCGGGCATCGTGCTCGGCGCCGCGCTCGGGCTCCGGCTCGGCCTCTACCCCGGCGTCACCGCCGACGGCGGCAGCCGCGTCGCCCTCGTCGCCGCGCCCGGCATCGAGCGGATGCTGACGCAGCCGCTTGGGCTCCCACCGCTCCAGCCCTTCGCCGTGCGTGGACTGTATGAACTAGAGCCGAGCTACGACCGCACCCACGTCTTCGTCGGGCTGCCCGATGCGCAGCGGCTCTTCGGCCTCGCCGGGGACGTCTCCGGCATCGAGCTCCGCCTCGACGACCTCGACCGCGCCGAGCGCGTCAAGGAGGCGCTGGAGGAGCGGCTTGACCCACGCAAATACCGGGTCCAGACGTGGTATGACCTCCAGCGCTCGCTCTACGACGTGATGCGGCTGGAGAAGTGGGGGGCCTCGTTCATCCTCGCCCTCATCATCGTCGTCGCCGCGTTCAACATCGTCGGGAGCCTCACGATGATCGTGATCGAGAAGCGGCGGGACCTCGGGGCGCTCCGGGCGATGGGTGCCCCGCAGCGGGACGTCCGCCGGATCTTCCTCCTCGAAGGGCTCCTCGTCGGCGTCGTCGGCGCGGGGATCGGGCTGGCGCTCGGGCTCGGGCTCGCGCTCCTGCAGCAGGCGACGGGGCTCGTCCCGCTCGCCGAGGCCGAGGCGTTCATCATCGACGCCTACCCCGTCTCCATCCGCGCGCTCGACGTGGCGCTGGTCACGCTGGTGGCGGTGGCGCTGTGCGGCGCCGCGGCCGTCTACCCGGCGGCGCGGGCGGCGGCCGTCGAGCCCGCCGAGGCGGTGCGGGGCGCGGGCTGAGGAGAGGCGCAAGCGGGCCAGCGCCTGGGCGAACGGTGGGGCGTTACGGCGCGTCGGGGTGACAACGAGGCGGGGTGGTCGGGGGGGGGTTACGTGCGGTTTACAGGTCCACGATAACGGACAGGCACTTGGCGGGAGGCTGCGGTCGCCTGCCGTTCCCCCGGACCACCCACCACGAAACCCATGCTTTCGACCCCCCGCCGCGCCCTCCTCGGCGTGCTCGGCCTCGCCCTCGGGGCGACCGGCGTCCTCACCGGCTGCAACGCGCTCGACCCGTTCTACGACGAGGGCGGCAGCATCGAGAACCTCGTCGACGACGCCCGCTTCGCCCGCGACAACGGCGACTTCGACCGCGCCGTCGACCTCCTCGAAGACGCCTTCGAGCACGACGACGAGAACCCCGAGGTCCGCCTCGAGCTCTCCTCCACGCTCATGCAGCGCGACAACCTCAACCTCCTCGACCTCGAGCGCGTCACGCAGCACCTCCTCAGCGCCGTCGAGTCCGAGGCCGGGACCGGCATGCGTGGGTTCGCCGCCGACACCTGCACCTTCGACGCCGGCGAGGCCGCCGTGCCCTTCGACCCGACCGCCGTCGAGGACTACGACGACATCACCGGAGCCGGCGCCACGCTCGCCCGCGTGACCGAGCTGCTCAACGAGCACGAGGGCATCGAGAGCCCCGGCATGCCGACGGAGCTGACGAGCCTCAACATCTGCTCGGCCATCGACGGGGGCACGCTGAACTACGACCGCGACGCCGTGCTCGCGGCCGTCAACGACCGCTTCGGCGACGACGCCGCCGCGACGCGGGCGCTCACCGTCAACGCCGTCGCCCTCACGCTCCAGGCCTACGTCGCGCTGTTCGAGCAGCCGGACCTCCCCGTGGACTGGTTCATCGTCGACGGCGACGACCTCGGCGCGTGCATGGCCGAGAGCCAGTTCGACCTCTTCGTCGAGCGCGCTCAGGGCGAGGTGGACCGCGTCGGGCAGGCGCTGATCTCGCTCGACCTCCTCCTCCAGAACACCGGCAACGACGAGTACGCCGAGTACGTGGACGACGCCCTCGAGGTCTACCAGACGGTCGAGACGGCGGAGCTCAACCCGTGCTTCGACAGCGAGTAACGCCCGCCTGGTTACGTTTTCTGCAGACGCCCCGATACCGAGGGGGCAGCGCACCAGCCGCGACCGGCTAGCCGCGCTGCCCCCTTCCGCTTTCACCCAATCCGGAACCCCATGCGACACCCCCGCCTCCTGCTCCTCGCGCTCGTCGGCCTCGTGGCCGCCGCGCCCGCCCAGTCCCAGCGCCTCCCGCAGTACGCCCGCGCCGCCGTCGAGTCGCCGCAGGTGCTGGCGCGGGGCGGGGCCGGCGTCGCGCTTGCCGGCCCCGAGACGGCCCTGTTCTACAACCCCGCCCACCTCGCCCGCCTCGGCCTCGCGAAGCCGCGGATCGAGGTCTTCGGCCTCCAGAACGGCGTGAGCACGAAGTTCTTCGGCGACGTCGGCTTCCTCCAGGACGAGGTGCTGCCCGAGGTCGAGGACGGCTTCGGCGGCGACGACGTGCTCCTCACCGATTCCGAGCGGGAGCTGTTCGAGAACGCCCTCGTGCAGGGCCGCCGCCCGACCGTCGGGCAGGCCGCCGTCACGCTCCCCTCGGTGATGATGAACACCGGGCTGGCAGGCTTCGGCGGCGGCTTCTTCGCCACCAACACGACGCGGTACCGGTTCGTGGACGACGGCGCGGGCATCCCCGTGCTCGACCTCTTCAGCCAGGCCGACGCGGTCGTCGCGCTAGCCGGCGCCGCGCGCGTCCCCACGACCCCGCTCGCGGTGGGCCTCACCGGCCGCTACGCCCGGCGGTGGGTGGCCTACAAGAACGAGAGCTTCCTCAGCATCGACCCCGACGGCGAGCAGCTCTACGTCATCGGCGGCTCGACGGTCGCCTTCGACCTCGGCCTCCACGCCGCCGACGTCATGCCCGGCATGGTCCCCGGCGCGCTCGACGTGGGCCTCACCGTTTACGACCTCGTCGGCGGCGGGTTCGACTACGGCCTCGACCGCGCCGTGGCGCTCACAGGCGAGGGGGCGCAGGACGACGAGGAGATCGCCCGCATCCTGGCCGACTTCGACGGGCGCGACGGCACGCCGAGCGTCCGGCTCGGCGCGGCCTACCGGCTCCCGAGCCTCCCCGCGCTCGGCCCCGTCTCCGACGCCGCCGTCGCCCTCGACTACGTCAGCACGTCCACCTCGGAGAGCGAGCAGCCCCTGCTCTCGAAGTTCCGCCTCGGCGCCGAAGCCACCGTCGGCGGCATCTTCGCGCTGCGGACGGGGCTGAGCCAGGGCTACCCCACGCTCGGGGCCGGCCTGCAGACGCGGTTCTTCCGGCTGGACTACGTGCTGTTCGGCGTCGAGGACGGCCGGCTGCCGGGGCAGTTGGAGCGCTACAACCACCTCGTCCAGCTCCGCGTCGGGCTGTTCTAGCGGAGAGGGCGGATCCGTAGGGAGCGGGGGTCGGCGCACGGCGCGCCGGCCCCCGTTGCCGTTGAGGGGAGCCAGATAATCACGCGCCCTTCGTTTGCGGCGGGGTCGCGCGGCGCGGTAGCTTCTCCCTTCTGCGACCGCACCACCCACCAACGCCGCACCGAACGATGGCCCGCAAAGATCAGCTCACCGGGAAGGGCCCCATGTCGGGGAACCACGTCTCCCACGCCAACAACAAGGTCCGGCGCCGCTTCAACCTGAACCTCCAAAAGAAGCGGTTCTACATCCCCGAGGAGGACCGCTGGGTCACCCTCCGCGTCTCGGCGCAGACGATCAAGACGATCAACAAGAACGGGATCCAGGCGGTGCTGAAGGAGGCCCGCCGCCAGGGCATCCGCGTCTGAGCTACCGGCGCCCCCGCTCCCCCAACCCGACTGACTCATGGCTAAGGGCAAGGACGTCCGCCACCAGATCATCCTCGAGTGCACCGAGGCGCCCGGCACCTCGCGCTACTCGACGACGAAGAACCGCCGGAACACCACCGGCCGGCTGGAGCTGAAGAAGTACAACCCCACGCTGCGCAAGCACACGCTCCACCGCGAGACTAAGTAAAGTAATGAGTCTTGAGTTATGAGTCCGGAGCCCTGAGCAAAAGACTCACAACCCAAAACTCACAACCCAGAACTCCCATGGCGAAGAAGGTATCGAAGAACCAGCGCACCAACCGCGGCAACGTCGAGCAGAAGCAGATGGCGAAGGTGATCCTCGCCGTCAAGAAGCAGAACGGCCACCACGAGTTCCGCCAGAAGATGGTCGAGACCTCGCAGGTGCAGGACGAGCTGAAGGCCGCGCGCGCCTAAAGCGCTCCGACTCTCTCCTCCGGCGGGCGGTTCTCCGAGCGGGGGCCGCCCGTCGCGTGTCAACGCCAGCGCGTCAGCCCCCGAGCGTGCTCCGCTGCCACGTCCGCAGCCGTGCGGCCGTCGGGAAGAAGAGCGCGCCGAAGCCGAAGAAGGGGACGACGAAGGCGAGGTTGATGGCCTCGCCGGTGAGGAACGCGGTCCCCGCCGCCACGAGCGCCGAGAGCTCCAGCGCGGCCAGCGAGCGGACGCCCTCGCGCCGCACAACCTGCACCGCCTCGGCTTCGGTGCCCGCCGCGTCCAGCCGCCCCGGCACCCGCCGCTGCACCCCGAACCCGATCACTACGGCGACGAGGCTAAGAGCCGCGTTGGCGAAGAACAGCAGCGGTGCCGCCTCCACCACCGGCGGCGGCCCCGTCCGCGTCAGCGCCATCCCGCCGAGCACCGCCACGGCTAGCGCTACCCCGCCGAAGATGGCAAGCCAGACCACTTGAAGCTGGCGGAGACCGGCAGGGTCGGAAGGGGGCGACACGGCACTCGCGGAAGGGCTCGGCGAAGATAGGCGCCGTGGCCTAATCGGAGCCGGGGTTGGCAATCCGGGAGCGTATATTCCTGGTCTCCTCCGGGGTGTGGCGCAGCCCGGTAGCGCGTCTGCTTTGGGAGCTTCTATGGAGTCAGCGTGCAAACATCGTCCCTCGTGCGGCGAATCCAAGCCACTCGATGACTTCCCGCCAAATGGGAGCAGGTCTGACGGTAGGCAAGCCCACTGTAGAAGCTGCTATTCAACTTACCAACGTGATTACTACAGGCGTCGCTCCGCCAGCGGCGGCTTCGCAGGGGGCGGCGCGCGCGACTCACGCTGGAGAACAGGCGGCGCCTGTCGGAGTACCTTGCGGAGCACTCGTGCATCGACCGCGGAGAGACCGATCCCATCGTCCTTGAACTCGGCCATGGTGACGCCTCAAGCAAAGCGTTCTCTGTCGGCGACGCTATCTTCCGTCGGCCCTGGGCTGATATCAACGCTGAGCTAGAGAAATGCGAGGTGCGCTGTGCTAACTGCCATCGAAGGAGGACGGCAGAGCAACTAGGGTTCTACAGCTATATGAAGACCGGGGTGTAGCTCAGCCAGGTAGAGCACTGCGTTTGGGACGCAGAAGTCGTCGGTTCGAATCCGGCCACCCCGACCACTTGATGCACTCGTAGCTCTTCTAGGAGCAGCACCCTCGGGCCAGTAGCTCAACTGGATAGAGCATCGACCTTCTAAGTCGAGGGTTCCAGGTTCGAGTCCTGGCTGGCCTGCAAGCCCTCCTCGGGCGTTCTCCGCAGAACCTTCGGAGGCGCATCCGGTACTTTCCTCTCCTTGGTGACGTGGCCGAGTGGCTAGGCAGAGGCCTGCAAAGCCTCGTACGGCGGTTCGAATCCGCCCGTCACCTCAGAGCCCGCCTCCTGCTTGGGAGCGAGCCTTTTGTTGGGGACGCTCCGACAGGGCTCTCGACAAGTGCGGCAGCTATCGGACGAGCGTGACGCGCTGGATGCGAGCGAAGCCGCCACCGGTGGCACGGACGACGTAGACGCCCGAGGGCAGGCCCACGCCACCGAAGGTGAGGTCGTGCCGACCGGCAGCGAGCGGGCCGTCGTGGAGTACCGCTACCCGGCGGCCGAGCACGTCGAACGCCTCGACCACGACTGCGCTCTGTGCCTGCCCCAGCCGGAGCGCGAGCGTCGCCGCCCCCAGCGCGGGGTTCGGGTAGGCCGCTTCCAATACCGCTCGCTCCGCCGGTAGCTCGGCGCCTTCAGCGTCCACCGTCGAGCGCGACGATCGGTAGGCCCCGCCGCCGCGCGTGCCGGCCCACGCGTGGCCGTCGGGCGCGACGGTGAGCGCGAGCACCTCCGTGCTCTGCATGCCGGCGCCCAGGTAGGTCCACGTCTCACCACCGTCGTCGCTCGCGTAGGGTCCGGCCAAGAGGCGCCCATCGGCCCCGACGGCCAGCGCCTCCACCACGACGCTGTCGAGGCCGACGAGGCCCCACGTCTGACCCCCGTCGTCGGAGCGGAAGACTCCGCCTGCGTCAACGCCCTGGAAGACCGGACGCTGCGCGCTGCCGGCGGGGTCTGCTGGCACAGCGCCTCGCGAAGCAGCCCACGCTGCGGCGCCAGTCTCGAGGACGCCGTGCTCCGTGCGGTAGGCCGCCGGGAGTGCGTCGGAGGACGGCCCTGGCGGAACTGGGCGTGGTGAGGCCCCTGGCGGGACCTCGACGTACTGCTGCGTCCCGGCCCACACCCGACCGGTGGCGTCGTCCACCACGAGGCTCCGGACCCCGTACCCTTCGAGCGGCACCACCTCCCACTCGGCCGCGCCTGGGGGGAGGACGTAGAGCGCGAAGAGGCCGCCCGCGTAGACCGTCCCGTCGGCGGCCTCCGCGACGGCGTCCAGCGAGCGTTCGTCCGAGAGGTCGCCCCCGACGCGCTCCCACGAGGCGCCCCGGTCCGTGCTCCGGAAGACGCCGCTGAACACCGACGCCGCGAGGAGCGAGCCGTCGGGCCGCACGTCGAGGTCTTCGAGGATGAACCCGACCGGCATCGCCTCCCACGTCTGGCCGCCGTCGTCCGAGCGAAGCAGGTTGCCGTCCACGGCGTAGAGGGTCCCGTCGGGGGCCACCCCGAGCTCCCAGAGGCGCGGCCTGGCGATCCGTCCCGACGCGCCGTAGTCGAGGAGGGCCTCGTCGAAGGGCGGGAGCGCCACGGACGCCCACCTCGACGGCGAATCCGCGTCGATGCGGTGGAGACGGCGAGGATAGGTGGAGGCGTAACCGGTGCCGCCCGGACTGAAGGCGATGTCGATCACCCACTGGTTGTCGAGCATGCCCTCGAAGGCCGTCCACGACTCCTCAGCGTCGGTGCTCTGGAAGAGGCCGGAGTAGCCGGCGGCGAGCAGCGTCCGTCCTGCGCCGCTATCAAGGAAGGCGAGGGCTGCGGCGGTGGTGTCCCCGAGCGCCGTCGCCTCCCACGTCAGCCCCCCGTCGTCGCTGCGGTGAACACCGCCGGGGTAGTACTCCCCACCGGGCGGCCCCCCGTAGCGGAAGACGCGAGCGCTCCGGAGTCCGGCGTACAGACGGGCGGGCGTCCCGTCGTGCGCGAGGTCCTCGGCGAACCCGTCAAGCGTGCTTTCCGACCACGTCCTCCCGCCATCGCGCGAGCGGTAGTACACGTCGCCCCGGCTCCGGAGGAGGACGAACGGCCCGCTCGGACCCGCGAACTCGTCAGTGTTGATCCCGAACGGCCCACCGCTCTCGTAGCGCACCATCTCCCACGAGTAGCCGCCGTCGGCGCTCCCATAGACGCCCGATGGCGTGGCGGCGAGGAGGGCGTTCTCATGGGTCGAGACGACGTCGCGCGCTTGTCCCAGCACGGGGTCATCGGGCAGGCAGGCCCACGTCTCGCCGCCGTCGGTCGAGCGGTGCCAGACGAGCCCACCGCGGTCCGCGTCGCAGCGGGGGTTGCCCTGGATGAAAGCGTAGACGAGGCCGCCCTGGAGCGGGGCCAGGTGGCTTCCCCAGACGGAGAGGGCGCCCGGCACGGGGAGGGCCTCCCAGGTAGCGCCATCCAGGGAGCGGAAGAGCGTCGAGTCGGTCGTGCTGACGGCGTAGAGCACCCCGTCGGGAGCCCTCTCGATGGCGCCGATCTCCGTATCCTCCACCCCAGGCACAGCTACGGCCTCACCGTCGCGGAGCCAGTAGAGGCCGCCGAGCGTGCCAGCGAGGACGGCCTCCCCATCGGCGCTGGCCTGGAGCGCCGCAAGCGGGCCCGTAGGCAGACCGTCAGAGGCAGAGACCCAAAAGGGCACCTGCGCTTCGGCCGGCACGGCGAGGAGGAGGGCGACGAGAACGGAGAGGAGGGGGGTCGAGCGCATAGCACCAGCGGTGTGGACGACGAGAGGGGGCGGATGGATAACGGAGCTAGGCTAGCGCCCAGGCCGCGAACATAAGCAAAGCACGTTGAACATAAGCAAAGCACGTTACGAGAGCCAGCCGGTCTGCGGTCGAGACCCGCCCCTACGATCCGTTAGCGTGCGGTGAAGGGCGGTGCGCGCCGGTGGAGGTGCGCCTCTGTAGCGAACAAGCACGGGTAGCGAACAGGCAGGAACTGTCGGGGAGGCTGACCGAGCGTTGTAGAAGGTGTTTCGTAGACAGGGCTTCACTCATGTCAGGGAACGCCTGGCCGCTCCAGCCGTCCTAGTCCCTCCCGAACCCACAAACCAGCGCCCACTGCCGATCTAGGCGCTGAGGCGCGAGGTCTGCAAAGCCTCGTACCGGCATTCGGACCCGCCGCCCCCGGCAACCCCCTTGCTTCGATGGAGATTCGTCGCCTCTACGCCCTCGCCCTACTCGCCGCGTTCGCGGCGGGCGGCGTCGTGGCGCCGGCGGTGCATCACGCCGAGCACGGGCTCGCGCACGCGGAGCGCGCCGAGGCCGCAGCGGCCCATACGGCCCACGTCCACGCCGA
Source organism: Rhodothermales bacterium (assembly GCA_965215145.1). Classification (GTDB taxonomy): domain Bacteria; phylum Bacteroidota; class Rhodothermia; order Rhodothermales; family JANQRZ01. Next base: position 206,902 of record OZ244038.1, read on the forward strand.
CGAGGCCGCCTTCACGGAGGCGCTGCCCCACGGGCTCACCGAGCACGGGCTCTGCATCGTCTGCGCGCCCCGCCCGCTGGTTGAGACGTGGCTGGCGGAGGCGCCCGCCCCTGCCGTGGCGGAGGCGCCGTCGCTGTACACCGCTCCCGTCACCTTCGGCACGACGTCCCGTGCCGCCTGCTCCATCCGTGGTCCCCCGTCCGCCTAAGGCGTAGCCGGGCGGAGGTCACCGCTCGGGCCCACAACGGTCGAACAGCCGGCGCCCTGTGCGTCGGCCCACGGATAGGACGCGATGCAGCAGACGAGCTCGCGGAGCCACGTGCTCCGCCAGACGCTCGCGCTCGCCGCGCTCGCGCTGACGGTGCTCCTCGGAGCCCCCGACGCCGCGGCGCAGGCCCTGCGCGGGCAGGTCACCGACGACACCGGCACCCCCGTCATCGGGGTGAACGTCACCGTCCCCCGCCTCGGCGTGGGGACGGCGACCGACGCCGACGGCCGCTACCGGCTGGCCGGCCTCGCCCCAGACACCCTCACCGTCCGCTTCACCGCCGTTGGCTTCGAGCCAGCGGCGCGGCGGGCGAACCTCACCGGCGGCGACGCCACGCTCGACGTGGCGCTCCGGCCGGCGGTCGAGGCGCTGGACGAGGTGACGGTGACGGAGGACGCCGCGCGGGCGCGGCTGGTCGAGTCGGCGCGGTCGGTAGCCGTACTCGACGCGCGGGAGCTGGAGGCGCTGCGGGGGCAGACGCTCGGGGAGACGCTCGAAGCGCTGCCCGGCGTGACGGCCCTCACCACCGGCCCCTCGATCTCGAAGCCCGTCGTCCGCGGCCTCCACTCCGACCGCGTCGTCGTGCTCAACGGCGGCGTCCGGCAGGAGGGGCAGCAGTGGGGCGGCGAGCACGCCCCTGAGATCGACCCGTTCGCGCCGGCCGAGGTCCGCGTCGTGCGCGGGGCGGCGGCCGTCGAGTACGGCCTCGGCGCCATCGGCGGGGTGATCCGGGTCGAGCCGCGGGACCTCCCCGGGAGGCCCGGCCTCGGCGGGCGGCTGAGCCTCCAGGCGTTCTCGAACAACGCGCAGGGCGCTGGCAGCGCCTTCGTCGAGGGCGGCGTGCCGGGGGTTCGGGGGATGGGCTGGCGCGTCCAGGGCTCCGCCCGCCGCGCCGCCGCCACCCGGACGCCCGACTACGTCGTCGGCAACTCCGGCTTCGCGGAGCGGAGCGGGCAGGCGGCCGTCGGCATCCACCGCGGCCCCGTCGGCGTCGAGGCGCTGGCGAGCCGGTTCGACACCGAGCTGGGCCTCTACGCCGGCGCCCACATCAACAACCTCGGCGACCTCTTCCGCGCTGCGCGCGCGGGCCAGCCGCGGGTGGACTACGACGCGACCTACGAGATCCGCCCCCCGAAGCAGCGGGTGACCCACGACCTCGCCACCGTGCGCGGCCACTGGCACCTTCCCACGGGTGATCGGCTGGAGGCGCAGGTCGGCGTGCAACGGAACCACCGCCGCGAGTTCGACGCCCACCGCGGCGCCGACGCCGGGCCCGCCTTCGACCTCTCGCTCTGGACCACGACGGCCGAGGCGAAGCTCCGCCACCGGCCCATCGGTCACTTCGTCGGGGCCTTCGGGGTGAGCTTCATGAACCAGCTCAACCAGAACGCCGAGGCGGGCCAGCTCATCCCGAACTTCCGCGCCGTCACGGGCGGGGCGTTCTGGCGGGAGACGTGGCTCGTGAACCGGCGGCTGACGCTGGAGGCCGGGGCGCGCTACGACCTCCGCTGGCTCCGGGCCTTCCCCTTCGAGGGGTTCGAGGACGGGTTCGTCGCGCGGGAGCACCGTTACGCCTCGCCCTCAGCCGTCCTCGGCGCCATCTACGAGCTGGCGCCGGCGTGGTCCCTCGCGGCCAACGTGGGGACGGCGTGGCGGCCCCCGAGCGTGAACGAGCTCTACAGCGACGGCGTCCACCACGGCACGGCGCAGTTCGAGCGCGGCGACCCGGACCTCGGCCCGGAGCGGAGCCTCGACGCGAGCCTCACGCTCCGCCACGAGAGCGCCCTCGCCTCGGCCGAGGTGAGCGTCTACAACAACCGCATCGCCGACTTCGTGTACCTCGTCCCGGAGACGGGGGCGGACGGGGAGATCCGCGCGCGGCAGACGATCCGCGGGGCCTACTGGGTCTTCGACCACGTCCAGGACGACGCCGTCCTCCGCGGCCTCGACGCCGACGTGACGGTGCGCCCCGTGCCCGGCCTCGACCTCTCGGCCACCGTCTCGCTCGTCCGCGGCACCAACCTCGACGCCAACCGGCCGCTGTTCGGGATGCCGGCCGACCGCGCCGGCATCGGCGCCGAGGTGGCGCTCCCGGAGGCCGGCCCGTTCCGCGCCCACGCTGTCGGCGCCGGCCTCCGGCTCGTCCGCGAGCAGACCGAGGTGCCCGGCGTCGAGGTGCTCCGCGACGACGGCGGGCGGAACGTGCTCGCGCCCCCACCCGGCTACGCCCTCCTCGACCTCTCCTACGACGCCGACCTCCGCCTCGGCGGCCTCGACGCGCGCCTCGGCGTCGGCGTCAGCAACCTCCTCGACACCGCCTACCGCGACTACCTCAGCCGCTTCCGCTACTACATCGACGGGCCGGGCCGCAACGTGACGGCCCGCCTGTCGGTCCCCTTCGGGCGCACCGCCCGGTAAACCCACCAACCCACCTACGACCATGCACCGCATCAACCGCTTTACCCTCACCATCCTCACCCTCCCCCTCGCGCTCACGGCCTGCGACAGCGCCGAACCGAGCGACCCCGAAGGCCCGGGCGAGATGGAGCTCATCACCACCGTCATCGTGGACCTCGACAACCGCGACGCCGCCGGCGACGACGTCACCATCACCGTCGCCGACGACAGCGGGCTCAGCGAGGACGGGACCACCTTTAACGTCCCGTTGAACCTCACGGCCGGCGCCACCTACGACGGCTCCATCCGGCTCCGCGACGAGAGCGACCCCGACGACGCGGAGGAGATCACCGAGGAGATCCGCGCCGAGGCCTCCGAGCACCAGTTCTTCTACGTCGTGGACGGCGTGGACGTGACGGTGGATTACGCCGACGAGGAGACCGACTACGACGTGGAGGAGGACCTCCCCGCCCCGCGCGCCGGCGTCCCCGTCGGCCTCCGCTTCACCGTCGAGGTCGCCGACGACGCCGACGGCAGCGGCACCCTCCGTATCGTGCTCGGCCACTACGACGAGCGGAGCAAGAACCCGAGCGAGGATGTGGACGACGTGCCGGAGACGGACGTGGACTTCCGCGTCCCCCTCAACGTCTCCGACTGAGCGCGCCTCGTACGGTGGCGCCCTCGTTCAGCCCCGCGCCGAGTTGGGGCGCCACGCCCAGGCTACCACGAGGCCGAGCGCGAGCAGCGTCGCCAGGAGGTACCGGGCCATGTAGAGGTCGAAGAGCGGGCGCGGCACGGCGTCCACGATGAGGCCGAGCGCGCGGCCGGGCGGCATCGGCGCGAGCAGGGCGAACCAGCACCCGCCGACCATCCCGCGCGCTACGGGGCCCCGCTCCTGGGCCGCCAGCGCCGCGAACAGGAGGAGGGGGAGGGCCAGCACGTAGGTGTGCTCCCAGCCGAGGCTCGTGAGCACGGGCACGGCCGCCAGCAGCGCCACCCCCGCCACCGGAGCCGGGAGCCGCCACACGAACACCCCTCCGACGAGCCCGCCGATGAGGACCACCGCCAGGACGCCGTTCACCGCCGCGATGACGGGTGGAACCTCGACCAGCTGCACCGTGGCTGGCAGGCTGATGGCGGCCTCCACCGACGTACCCGCCCGGACCAACACGCCCATTACCGATTCGTTCATGATGTTTGCGCAGGTGGCACCGCTCCAGTGCGGGAGCAGTTCGAACACGTACTCCCGGTATAGCTCCGCTGGCACGACGGGGAGGAGGAGGACGGGCAGTCCGAGCAGCCCCGCCGCCAGCGCTGCCCGGACCCACCCCGACGCCCGCAGAGTGAGCGGCGCGAGGACGAGCGGGTAGAGCTTGAACCAGAACCCCCCGGCCAGGACGAGCCCCGCCACGACCGGGCGCCGTTCGAGCCACAGCAGGAACGCGAGGCCGCTCAGCAGCACGAGCACGTTGGCCTGCGCGAACCGGAGGTTCTGGAACACCGGCCCCGAGGCCATCCCCAGTACGTACGCCGTCGCCCGCGAGGCTGGGGCGGGCTCGCCCTGCCACCGGGCGTAGAGCCGGAGCGCAAGCCGGACGGCCAGGACCGCCAGAGCCGCGTTCAGCACCGTCATCACCGCCGCCGCTGTCACCGGCCCGAACGCCTGGAAGGGCGCGTAGAGGAGGACCGCCGGCGGCGGGTAGATGAACCCCGTCGGCCCTGGGTAGAGCGCGAGCGGATCGGCGAGGAAGCGACCGGCCGCCTCGTAGTAAAAGGAGAAGTCGACGTGGCGTGGATGCTCGCCCCGCCACAGGGGCAGGAACACGCGGAGGGCGAGGTAGGCTGGCATCAGTGGCAGCACCAGCGCCGCCAGGGCAGCGGGCGCCCCGAGGCCCGGCCGGCGCCGCCACAGCGCGAGCGTCCCTAGCAGCAGCGTCCTCATCCGGTCATCGCCCCCCGCCCGGGCCTCCGTAGGAGCGCCGCGGGGGGCCGGTCAGGCGCATGGGTGGGGAGCCGTGCATCCCCGAAGATAGAAGATCCGTGCCCGGAACGCACGGCGCCCCGGCCCGGCGGAGTGCCGGACCGGGGCGCCTGCTCCGGGAGCAGCCTAGGGAGCGCTGCTCCCGCAGACTCCGTTACCGGAGGACCGTTACGCGGTGCGTCTGCACCTCGCTGCCGACCTGGAGCCGGTAGAGGTACGTGCCCGCCGCGAGGCCGTCGGCCTCGAACGGGATGCGGTGCGTACCCGCCTCCTGCTGCCCGTCCACGAGCGTCGCCGCGAGGCGGCCCGTGAGGTCGTAGACCCGGAGCGCCACCGGCGCCGCGTCGGCGACGGCGTACGCGATGGTCGTCGAGCCGGCGAACGGGTTCGGGTAGCTCGTCAGCTCCGTGACCTCAGCCTGCGCCACGTGGCTGGCCGGAGGCTCCGCGAGCCAGTTGCTCACGTCCACCGGCGTGTCCGTGCCGGCGTGGACGAGCACAACTCCGCCGTCCGAGCCGACGGCCGGGCGGTACCCATTGCCGCCGAGCTTCGTCCAGACGAAGCCGTCCTGCGCCACGATGTCGGGGAAGTCCCCGATGGCGCCGACGCAGAAGTAGTCGCCCGTCATGGCGCCCGCGCCGACCCTGAACGAGAAGTGGCGCATGAACGTCTCACCCGGCTGGAGCGTGATCGTGATCGGCCCCTTCGCCGGGTTGGCTACGCTGCCGTCGGGCATGTTCTCGATGAGCCAGCCGTCGAAGACGCAGACCTCGTCGGAGGGGTTGACGATGGTGACGTCGAAGCGGAGGCGCCCGCCGTCGGCCGGGATCGTCGTGCTCCCGATTGGGACGAGGTCCACCGTCACGTCCTCGCAGACGCTGCCGGGGCAGACGATGTCGAGGTCGGTGACGGCGCCCGTCGAGGAGAGCTCGATCTCGAGGCGGCGGACGCCCATCGCGTCGAGGGCGATGCGCTGGACGCCGTTGTCGCCGACGCCGTCGACCATGACCGACGTGATCTCGTCGCCGTCGCCGTCAAAGACCGTCGCGGTGGCGGTCTCGTTCTGGTCGATGTCGAGCAGGCCGACCGATGCGATCTCGGTGTCCTCGGCGAAGGTGAAGGTCAGCGTGCCGCCGTTGTTGTTGTCGTCGGGGTCGCTGGAGTCGCCGTCCTCGGAGATGATGAGGACGTTGCCGAGCGCGGTGTTGTTGCCCGGCCCGTAGCCCGGCGTCTGGAGGTCGTCGTCGCCGCCGGTGGGCATGGCGGTGTCGAAGATCATCGCAGGGTTGTCGTCCGGGTCGTTCGTCGTCACGCTGATGCCGAAGCCGGCGAATTCCCCGTCGATGACGGTGCCCTTGGCGAGGGCGTTGCCGTCGGCGTCGGTCTCGAAGTCGATCCCGTCCTCGGGGCAGACGCCGGCGTTGCAAGGCGCCCCCTCGTTGACGGCGAAGTCGAGGAGGCGGTCGCTCGGGTGGCCGACGTTGGGGATCAGGTTCGGGAAGACGGGGCCGAGGTAGATGTCGGTCTGCCAGGCGCAGTCCGGGAGGTCGATGTGGAACGTCGTCGTCTCGCCGCCGCGCGCGACCTTCGTCTCGTTGTCGAAGAGGACCTGGTCCTCGAACGGCCTGATCATGCCGGAGGGGAGGGCGTAGGAGGAGAAGCTGATCTCCTCGTCGCAGGCGTCGCCGGGCAGCGAGACCGTGGCGTTGTTGCCGTCGGCGCTGATGCTGGTCACGGCGTCGATCTCGCTCCGCGAGAGGTCGCGGCAGGAGCCGCCGTTGGCGTCGCAGTCGCTCGGGTTGATGCTGGCGGTGTTCACGTTCTGCCCGGACTTGACCTGGATGCGGAGGTCCTCGTCCGCCACGTCGCCGGGCAGGGTGAACGTGAACGTCACCATGTCGCCGTCCTTGATGTCGTCGTCACTCGGCCCCTCGAACTTGATCGAGCGGAAGCCGGGCCGGCCGGAGGTGTCGGTGTACTCGACGTCCCAGGTGATGCCGCCGTTGGAGTAGGCGTCGCCGCCCTCGTGGGGGCTCGTCGGCGTGGCGCCGTTGGGGAGCTCGAAGGCGACGAACGAGACGCCGCGGTCACAGTCGGTCGTGACCTTGTGGGTGTACGTCGTCATCCCGTTCTGCGTCTCGGTTTCGAGAAGCTCGACGGTGATGCAGCCGTCGGTGGCGACGCAGCCGCCGGTGGCCGCGGCCGGCGAGGCCGAGGCGAGCAAGAGCAGGAGGGGTAGGAAGAGCGCCGCGTGGCGCCAGGGGGTAGCGTGAGGATGGGACATGGGTAACCCTGTTGGGTGGAAGGAGAGAGAGGCCCGCAGCAGGCCTCCGCTACAAGCGCCCAAAGTAGCCGTCCTCAGAGGAGCGCCGCTGCTTTGCCAAGCGCATATGTCCCGCTCCTCATGCACCTAACCTCACTGAACGTTTGGCGCACCGTGAGATGAGCCGGAGCCTCAGGGGCCGCGCTAGAGCAGTCCCACCGCTCGCCCCAGCAGCCGGAGCGCCACGAGCACGGCGAGCACGGCGAACGCCCACCGGATCACGCGCACGTTCACCCGCTGCGCCGCCCCGACGCCCCACCGCGCTGCCACCACCGCCGGCCCCCCGAGCCACACGACGCGGCCCACGTCCACGTACCCCACGGCCGTCCCCGGCGTCGCGCTGCCGAGCCCAGTTAGCGCGTAGGTCAAGACGCCCGCGGCCGAGATGATCACGATGGTGGCGAGGCTCGTCGCCGTGGCGATGCGGAGGGGGAGGCGGAGGAGCTGGTTGTAGGCCGGCACGAGGACGACGCCGCCGCCGACGCCGGCCGCGCTCGCCACCGCCCCGGCCGCCGCGCCCGTCGCCGCGAGGAGGGGGACGCCCGTGCGGAGCCGATCCCGCCAGCCGGGCCTCTTCTTCGGCCGCTCCCCCCCGACCATCCGCCAGACGGCCACCAGCAGGATCGCGGCAAGGACGACCTGGAACACCCCCGCGCTGTACCACGGCTGCGTCGTCACGAACAGCGTCACCCCCGTGACGGCCGCCGCCGCGAAGGCCCCGACGATGCCGACCGTCCGTGCGCGGACGTCGCCGGTCTTCCACTGCGAGAGCGTCCCGCTCCCGGCCGCTAGGAGCGTGCAGAACAGGCTGCTCCCGAGCGTCAGCGGCGGTACCAGCGCGGGGTCCGTCCCGATAGCGCTGTAGTAGAAGAAGAGGACGGGCGCGAAGATGATCCCCCCGCCGACGCCGATCAGCCCCGCCACGAACCCGCCCACGAGCCCCGCGCCGATGAGGAGGAGCACGTTGAGCGGGTCCATGCGAACAGACGCGAGAAGGGCAAAAATGTTAGGGGCGCCCAGTCAAGTGACCTGCACTTGACTCTGCGCCCCCGCAGAGGTGACCCCAGAAGATACGTCGGCTTACAGCCCCACCTCCTCCCGCTCGTAGCCCTCGCCCGTGGACCAGAACACGAAGGCCCCCTCGGCCTGATCGTCGTACCCCATGATCTCCTCGTAGGGAATCGCGAGCTGCTCGCCCGCCGCGAGCGCCGGCCACTCCTCCACGTTCGGGTTGAGGTCGATCAGCGTAGCCGTCTCGGCCTCGACCACGACGTAGTAGATCGTCTCCTCGGCCTCGTTGGTCAGGCGCAGGATGGGCGGGGCGGCCTCGATGCTCAACCCGGCGTCGGGCCAGAGGGCGGAGCATCCGGCAAGGACGAAGGCTGCTAAGAGGAGCGGCGCGCGTTTCATGGCTCGGGGAGGGGTCGGCTGCGAGGGTCCGATCACTCGGGCGAGGCGAGGACGGCGCCGTAGGCGCCCGCGTCGGCGAGGAGGGCGGTAGCGCGGGTGAGGTACGGGTCCTGGGCGAACGACGCCTCGATGAGCTGGCTCTGCCCGAGGTAGCGGGCGAGGATCTCGCGGCGGAGCCGCTCCTTCAGGCGCGGCGCGTGGCGCCGGAAGTCGGCCTCCTTCTCGTCGGAGACCTCGGCGCGGAGGGCCTCGATCTCATCGGCGGTCTCGCCGTAGCCGGCGCCGTCGAGGTCCTCGGCGAGCGCGTCCAGGGCGTGCTCGGCGCGGGTGGTGTACGAGAAGTCCTGCCGGTCCACCCAGGCGCGGAAGGCGTCGAGGTCGGCGTCGGAGACGGCGAGGTCGGGGGCGGCGCCGGCGTGGGAGGCGGCGTAGTCGTTGGCGTAGAGGAAGAAGGCGGCCTTGCGGAGCAGCGCCTCCTCCAGCTCGCTCATCTCCCCGAGCCCCGCCTCGACGTCCGGCTCGATCCCCATCCCGTCGAAGACGGGCCGACCGCCGCTGGTGGTGTAGGCCCGCCGCAGCGAGTCCGCCACCTCGACGGCCCGGCCGCCGGCGGCGTCGCGGCTGTAGGTGACGGCCTGGATGAGCCGGCCGCTGGGGGTGTAGTACTTCGAGGTGGTGAGCTTGACGGAGGTGTTGTACGGGAGCGGCCGGATCACCTGTACGAGCCCCTTCCCGAACGTCCGCTCGCCGAGGACGACGCCGCGGTCGTGGTCTTGCACCGCGGCGGCGACGATCTCCGAGGCCGAGGCGCTGCCGCCGTCGACGAGGACGACGAGGGGGAGGTCCGGCAGGGCGGGCTGGCCCCGGCTCCGGTAGACCCGCTCGGTCTCGGCGGAGCGCCCCCGCGTCGAGACGACGACGGAGCCGGCGGGGAGGAAGAGCCCGCTGATCGAGACGGCCTCCTCCAGTAGCCCGCCGGGGTTGCCGCGGAGGTCAAGCACGAGCCCGTCGAGCGCGCCCTCCGCTTGGAGCCCCTCGACGGCCGCCTTCACCTCGCCGGCCGCGTTCCGCGTGAACCGCTCCAGCTTCACGTAGCCGACGCCCTCGCCCACCCGGCCGCTGTAGGCCACGTTCTTGAGCTGGACCTGCGCCCGCGTCAGCACGAACTCCACCGGCGCCGGCTCCCCCGCCCGCTCGACCGTCACGGCGACGGTGGTGCCGGGGTCGCCGCGGAGGAGGTTCGAGAGCTCGTCGCCGGAGAGCCCCGCGGCGGGGACGCCGTCCACGGTCAGGATCACGTCGCCCGTGCGGACGCCCTGCTCGAAGGCGCTGTACCCCTCGATGGGCCGGAGCACGACGGTCTGACCGCCGCGCTGCCCGACCGAGAGCCCGACGCCGCCGTAGCGCCCGCGCGTGAGGATGTCGATGTCCTCGTTGTCGGCCTCGTCGATGAAGACCGTGTACGGGTCAAGCGTCTGGAGCATCGCGTCGATCCCCGTGCGCATGAGCTGCTCGGCGTCGAGGTCGTCCACGTAGCCGAGCGCGAGCTCCTCGTAGAGCTCGCCGAAGATGGTGAAGTTCTTCTTCAGCGCGAAGAAGTCGTCGTCGCGCGGGGCGAAGAACCCGGCCGCCGCACCGACGGCCAGGGCGAGGGTGACGACGGCGGCGACGTGGAGCGGGCGCTTCATGGGATACCTCGGGACCAGGCAGCAGACGACGGGATCAACGGGGCGAGAGGATACGGCATTGCCCGTCCGGATCATCGGCCACCACGTCGCGACCGTGTAGGGGCGTGATTAATCACGTCCCTACGAGGCGTCGGGCGCGAGCGCCTCCGCCTCCTGCCGCATCCGCCTGCGCTCGACGCGGGCGGAGATCAGGATCGAGAGCTCGTAGAGCCCGAGCAGCGGGACGGCCATGATGATCTGCGAGAGCGGGTCCGGCGGCGTCAGGAACGCGGCGATCACGAGGATCCCGATGAGGGCGTACTTCCGCCCCGTCCGCAGCCGCTCCGGCGTGAGCACCCCGAGCACCGACAGGAAGTAGACGACGACGGGGAGCTCGAACAGTAGCCCCGCCCCGAACGTCCACATCAGCACCATCGAGAAGTAGCGCGAGATGTCGAACTCGTTGACGATCTGCTCCGAGATCGTGAACTGCGCGAAGAACTGGAGCGCGATCGGCGTGAGCACGAGGTACCCGAAGGCCACGCCGAGCGCGAAGTAGAACGTCGCCGCGACGGCGGCGAAGCGGAGCCCCCGCCGCTCGTGGAGGTAGAGCCCAGGCTCGAGGAACTTCCAGAACTGGTAGATCACCACCGGCGCCGCGACGATCAGCCCGACGGCGAGCACCGTCCCGAAGTAGGCGAAGAACTGCCCCGTCACCGTCCGGTTCTGGAGCACCACCTCGACGGCGTCGAGCCGGAGGGAGCGGTACATGAAGAACCCCTCCTTGGTTGGGCCGAGGATGAGCACCTCGATCACCCAGTCCGCGAAGAACAGGCAGCCGACGGAGCAGGCGACGACGGCGACGAGCGCCTTGAAGATGCGGACGCGGAGCTCCTCGAGGTGGTCGAGGAAGCCCATCTCGCCGGGGAGGGGAACGGGGGCGGCGCCGTCGCCGCCGGCGTCACCGGGCGCGGCGGCGGACTTGCGTCCGAGAGACTTGCGCTTGAGGAGGGTCTTGGGGCTCAGCACCGTAGGCGGAGAACGGCGGTCGGACGGCGGAGGTAAAAGGGGTTTCGGCCGCTCGTGGGGCCGGACTAAACCGGGCCGCGCTGGCGTGCGGCGCAGCCCGTTCAACGTCCGTCCGAGGTGGAGGTTTGGGGGATGGAGAGGATGGAACGGGCGGAGGGAAAGGGACGGCGGTTCTTTGACCGAACGGCCGTCTGCGGTCAGCCGTGATGCACCTGCGCTCCCTATCGACTCCTCTCTCCGACCCCTCCTCACCCCCCGCCCCCTTCAACTCCCCTCGTCTAGTCGTCTAGCGGCGCCCGTCCGAGGCGCCGGCTAGGGCGGCGCGGCCGGCGCTCTCGCGGAGGTTCAGCTCCAGCAGGCTCTCAACCCACAGCCCCTCCCGCTCCAGCCGGGTCTTGCCGCCGCTCCAGGTGAAGTTGAACAGGGTCAGCACGCCCGGCACCTCGAAGCCGTCGGAGCGGAGGAGGGCGGCGGCGCGGGCCGCGCTGCGCCCGCTGTTGAGGATGTCGTCCACGAGGACCACCGGCGCGGCGCGGTCGAGCGGCCCCTCGACGAGGCGGCGGCGGCCGTACGCCTTCCGGCGCTCGCGGACGAACCCGCCGCGGAAGCCCGGCACCTCGCCCGCGGCGGCCCCGGCGGAGTTGATGACGGCGCTCACGATGGGGAACGCGCCGTAGCCGAACCCCGCGACCTGCACCACCCCCCGCGCCCGCAGCCGCTCCACGAGGACGCCCCCGATCTCCTGCGCGATGTCGGCCTCGAGCATCGGGATCCGCGTGTCGAGCAGCCACCCGATCGGCTGCCCGCGCGGGTCCGTGATCGGCTCCTGGTCCCGCCGGACGAGCGCACGCTGGTAGAGCTGGTGGCCCAGCCGGGCCAGCGCCGACTCGGGGACCGCGCTGAAATCTTTTGCCATGACGGGCGGGGAAACGACGCCGGCGGGATCGGCGCGGGGGCAGCGTGCGGGGACGAGCGTAAGGTACGCCTGCGCTGCGACGGGCGGAAGGGCTCGGATGCGTACCGGACCCCCCCTCCTTTCGTTCCGACGTGGAGCCGACAGAGATGACAGGCGAATCCGTGACGGCGACGTTCCGGCAGGCTCACCTCCGAGGCTCCCGTCCGGTCAGGCGACGGCCGCCATGTCGTAGAGGGGGAACCCCTCGCACATCACGAACACGTCGCGGCGGACGGCCTCGCGGATGCTCTCGCTCTCGGGCTTCGAAAGGATCCGGTCCATCATCTGGACGACGGCGCGGAACTCGTCCGGCCCGAACCCCCTCGTCGTCATCGCCGGCGTGCCGACGCGGATGCCGCTCGTCACGAACGGGCTCTCAGGGTCGAACGGGACCATGTTCTTGTTGACCGTGAGGTCGGCCTCGCCGAGCAGCGCCTCGGCCTCCTTGCCGGTGAGCCCCTTGCTGCGGAGGTCGATCAGCAGGAGGTGGTTGTCGGTGCCGCCGGAGACCACGTCGTAGCCGAGCTCGATGAACGCCTCGGCCATCGCCTGCGCGTTCTCGATCACCCGGCGGGCGTAGTCCTTGAAGTCCGGCCGCAGCGCCTCGCCGAACGCCACGGCCTTCGCGGCGATCACGTGCATGAGCGGCCCCCCGATCACGCCGGGGAAGACGGCCGAGTCCATGAGCTCGCCCATCGTCTTCGGCTTCCCGCTCTTCCACGTCCTCCCGAACGGGTTCTCGACGTCGTCGCCGACGAGGAGCATCCCGCCGCGCGGGCCGCGGAGCGTCTTGTGCGTCGTGGTCGAGGCGACGTGGGCGTGGGGCAGCGGGTCGTTCAGCAGCCCTGCCGCGATGAGCCCGGCGGTGTGGGCCATGTCCACCCACAGCGTCGCCCCGACCTCGTCGGCGATCTGGCGGAAGCCCTCGAAGTCGAAGTCGCGGCTGTAGGCGCTCGCGCCGACGGAGATCATCCTCGGCTGGACCTCGCGGGCCTTGCTCCGCACCTTGTCCATGTCGATCCGCCCAGCCAGCTCGCCGTCCTTCTCGACGCCGTAGAAGTGGGCGTCGTAGAGGATGCCGGAGAAGTTGACCGGGGAGCCGTGGGTGAGGTGGCCGCCGTGGGCGAGGTCGAGCCCGAGGAAGGGCTCGCCGGGCTCCATGAGGGTGAGGTAGACGGCGTGGTTGGCCGTGGCGCCGGAGTGGGGCTGCACGTTGGCCCAGTCGGCGCCGAAGAGCTCCTTGGCGCGCTCGATGGCGAGGGTCTCGGCCTCGTCCACGAACTCGCAGCCGCCGTAGTAGCGCTTGCCCGGGCGGCCCTCGGCGTACTTGTTCGTCAGCGGCGTCCCCATCGCCTGGAGCACGGCGGGGCTGACGAAGTTCTCGGAGGCGATGAGCTCGACGCCGTCGTTCTGCCGGGCGATCTCGCGCTGGATCGAGGCGAAGACGTCGGGGTCCTGCCGGCGGAGGTCTTCCATGAGGGGCTAGAGGATAGAGGGTGGAGGATGGAAGATAGAAGAGGGGCGCTACCGAGGGGTTCGCCGCTTCGGCCCCCTACGCGCGTAACCCCCCGTTCTATCCTCGATCTTCTATTCTCCATCCTCCAGCGAAGCCGGGCGCTCCAGCTCGACAAAGACGGAGCCGATGCCGAGGAACCGCCACTCCTCCTCGTCCCGCGCTCGTCCGTCGAAGTCCAGCGTGTAGACGCTGAAGAGGCCGTAGTTGTCGCGGTCGGCGTAGCGGCGGGCGAGGCGCCCCGTAAGCATCCCGCCGACCTCACCCAGCACGCCGCCCAGGACCCCGCCCGTGGCGAGCCCGGCCGCACCCTCCACCTGCTCGCTCACCACGTCCTCGACGAACGCCTCGAAGTCGTCCTCGTCCGGGTTGGTGACGAACAGCGCAACGGCGGCGACGAGCAGCAGGACGAGGAGGAGGCGCATGGGAGTACGGTTCAGCCAGCAAGGGGCCGTAGGCTCAGCGGGTCATCGCGTAGACGAGGAGGTTGGTGCCCATCCGCAGCGCCGCCTCCCGCTTCTCGGGCGGGTTGTCGTGGACGCGCGCCGGCTCCCACCCGTCGCCGAGGTCGCTCTGGTAGGAGTAGAAGACGACGAGGCGGCCCTCGTGGAACAGCCCGAACGCCTGCGCCGGCTCGCCGTCGTGCTCGTGGATCTTCGGGAGCCCGCCGGGGAAGTCGAAGTGGGCGCGGTAGACGGGGTGGCTCGCGGGGATCGGGACGAGGTCCTGGTCCGGGAAGACCCGCTTCAGCTCCCGGCGGATGTGCGGGTCGAGGCCGTAGTTGTCGTCGACGTGGAGGAAGCCGCCGGAAGCGAGGTACCGCCGCAGCCGGTCGGCCTCGCGCTCGGTGAGGGTGACGTTGCCGTGGCCCGTCAGGTAGAGGTACGGGTACTGGAACACCTTGTCGCTCGTGAGCTCGACCACGTCCTCCTCGGGTGCCACGTCGAGCAGCGTGTGCTGCCGCGCGAAGGCCAGCAACTCCGGCAGCGAGCGCTCGTCCGAGTACCAATCGCCCCCGCCGCCGTACTGCACCCGCGCGATGCGGACCTCGTGCTCACCACCGGCCTGCGCCGCTGCCGGGAGGGCCGCCACCATCAAGAAGACGAGGATTAAAGGGAGGGCGCGGATCGGTCGAAGCTGGGGCATGAGGACGTGGGCACAGGAGGTCGGTTCAACGCCCCTCCTAGAACGTTGTTGTCCACGCTGTGGACGGAGGTGTGGACAACTCGGGAGCGGGTGGGGATAGCGCGGCGGCGCGGCCGACCTGTCACCGGAGCCGAAAAGTCAACCCCCCTCGGCCCACGGGATATGCTACCGTTGTCCACAGGGCCCGCGGTGTTCATGGGCGGTGGAGGAGCGGTGGACGGGGAGATCCCCGGGGTGTGGATGGGGGTGGAGATGTGGGCAACCTGCATGAGATCGCCGCGGCTGCGCCGGCAGAGACTGTTCGGACTGCCGCGCGGGTGTGGATGGAAGGGGGGATAACTCGTCGCTTGTCCACGCCCGTCCACATGGGCCCGGAGCTCTCCCGGCTGTCCACATCTCCACAGCCCCTACTACTATATCTATTTTTATTATCTATACCCTTATTAGAGATAGGGGGTGTGGACGACCGGCCGCTCGCGGCTATACCAGCGTATACCAGTTGAGTCTGGGAGGGCCTACTGCTCCCATGGGCCTGCGCCGTACTTTTCGGCCTGAGCCTCTTCCCCCGTCCCTTCGATGATCAAGCGCATCCTCGTCGCTCTCGACTACGACGCCGACACCCCCGTCGCCACGCAGTACGCCACCGAGATCGCCCGGCGGCAGGGCGCCGAGGTGACGGGCCTCGCCCTCGTCGACCGCCGCGCCATTGAGGCCGACGCCGGCGGCGCGGGGATCGGGGCGATGGCCTATGCGGAGAAGCTCCAGGACCAGCTCTCCCACGAGGCCCACGCTCAGGCCAAGCTCCTCCTCGACGGGTTCCACGCCGAGCTTGACGCCGCCGGCGTCCGCCACCCGAGCTCCCGCGTCGACGAGGGCTCCCCCGTCGAGCGGATCGTGGACGACATGAAGGCGCACGACCTCCTCATCGCCGGGCACGAGTCGCGGTTCTTCTACCCCGACCGCGACCGCCGCACCCACGCGCTCGACGCCGTCGTCGGCGACAGCCCGGCGGCGACGCTCGTGGTCGAGGACCGGTACCAGCCGATCCGCCGGGTGGTCGTCGCCTACGACGGCAGCGTGGGCGCGGCGCGGGCGATGCAGCAGTTCGCCCAGCTCGCCCCGTTCGACCCCGCGGCCGTCGAGGTCGAGGTCGCCCACGTCCGCGGGACTGGGGAGGACGCCCGGGCCGAGAGCGAGCTCCAGCTCGGGCGGGCGCAGACGTACCTCGCCGCGCACGGGTTCGCGCAGGTGGCGGCGCAGAGCCTCAGCGGCTCCTCCCCGAAGGACCGCCTCCTCGAGTACTGCCGCCAGCACCACGGCGACCTCCTCGTCGCCGGCGCGCACTCGCAGTCGCGCGTCAAGGAGTTCTTTTTCGGCTCGACCACGAAGGGGCTCATCGAGAACGCCCGGATCCCGCTCTTCCTGTATCACTGACCCCCGGCCCTCCGGTCGCCCCTACCGCCAGTCCACGCGTTTGACGGAGCGGCCGTCGGAGCGGAGCCAGACGGCGCCCTCGTCGGCGGTCTGCAACACCTCAGCGCCGGCATCGGCCCAAGCCATCAGGGCCTCGGCGTCCGGGAGCCCGTGGCGGTTCCGCCGCGCCACCGACACGACGGCGAAGCGGGTCTCCCCTTCGGTCACGGCCTCGACGAACGCCGGCGTGCTGCTCGTCGTGCTGCCGTGGTGGGGCACCTTCACCACGTCGGCCCGCAGGAGGTCACCGTAGCGGGCGACCATCGCGGCTTCGGCGGCGGCCTCCGCGTCGCCGGTCAGCAGGAACGCCGTCTCGCCGTAGGTCACCCGGAGCACGACGGAGCCGTCGTTGGTGTTCGAGTCGTCCCCGGCGTGGAGGACGTGGATCCGCACGGAGGGGTCGAGGGTGAGGGTGTCGCCGGCCGCGACCTGCTGAAGCCGGACTCCGCGGGCCTCAGCCAGCCCCTCCGTCTCGGCGTGCAGCTCGGAGGCGTAGTTATCCCCGTTGTGGATGACGCGGTGGACAACCCCGGCGTTCATCAACGCGGGGACGCCGCCGAGGTGGTCGGCGTGCGGATGCGTCACCACGACGGCGTCGAGCCGGTCGATCCCGAGGTGGCGGAGGTGCGGGAGGACGGCCCGTTCGCCGGCGTCCGAGTACGGGGTGCGGGGGCCGGCGTCCACGAGGACGTGGCGGCCGTTGGGGAGCGAGAGCAGCGCGGCGTCCCCCTGCCCGACGTCGAGGAACACAACGTCGAGCGTCGACGCGGGCGGGGCGATGGGGAGGCCGACCCCGACGGTCGCGAAGGCGAGCGCGGCCGTCGTGGTGCGCCAGCGGTGGCGGGGGAGCGGCCACAGCGCGACCGCCACGATCCCGAGCACGACCGCGCCGAGGGTCCACCCACTGCGGAGGCTCACCTCGACGGCCGTCCACCCGAGCCCGTCGGCGGCCCACGCGCTGAAGGCGAGGAGGGTCTCCACGAAGAACCCCGCCGCTGCGCCGAACGCTCCCGCCATCCCCGCGACCCACCCCCCGCACACGACGGCGAGCAGCGCGGCCATGAGCGCCGCCGCCGTGATCGGGATGGCGACGACGTTCAGCCCGACGCCGGCCGTGGCGAGGCGGCCGAAGTGGACGAGCACCACGGGCAGCGTCGCCAGCGTGGCCGCGAGCGAGACCAACGTTGGGTCGATGATCCATGTGCGGACGCGGGGATGGGCCATCCACCGCTCGGGGAGCGGCCGCTGGAGGACGGGCATCAGCGTCACGATCCCCCCGACGGCGGCGAACGAGAGCTGGAACCCCGCGTCGAACAGCGCCGCCGGCCGCGCCAGCAGCAGCACGAGCGCCGCCACGCCGAGCGCGTTCAGCGCGTTCGATGGCCGCTCGAACCCCCGCCCCCCGACGAGCAGTGCGGCCATGACCAGTGCCCGCACCGCCGAGTGCGGCGCCCCCGCCACGGCGACGTACCCCGCGACGAGGACGAGTGTGATCCCCGCGCGGACGAACTCGATCCGCCGCCAGCGCCAGCCGAGCCGCCCGAGCACCGGCTTCAGCAGCCCGTAGAGCACCATCCCGACGAGGAACACGTGCAGCCCGGAGACGGCGAGCAGGTGCGCGAGGCCCGTCCGCCGGAACGCCTCCTGCGTCTCGCCATCGAGCCCGCCCCGGTCGGCCAGCAGGAGGGCGGCAAGGACCGCGCGGGCGTCGGGGTGGGGGACGTGGCGGTCGAGCGTGGCCCGGACGTGCGCCCTCGCAGCCGTGACGGCCCGCTGAGCGGCGTTCGCCTCGGAGCCGACCACCTGGACCGCCTCGGCGTCGGAGGCGCTGAGGAGGGCGTGGACGCCCTGACGCCGGAGGTACGCGCCGTAGTCGAAGTCGGCGGGGTTGCGGCGGCCGGGGGGAGCGCGGAGCAGCCCAACGACGCGGACGCGGTCGCCCCATTCCATCGCGGGGTAGGCGATGCGCGGTGCGGCGTCGTCGCGCGGCTGCCAGAGGGTCACCTGCACCTGCCCGGTCGTCGGCTCCAGCCGCTCCAGCCCGACCGAGTCGGCGGCGAGGACGAGTTGCACGCGGCGGCCCGTGACCGACGGCGGCCCAGCCACGGTCCCGGAGACCGTCAGCGGGATCGGGTCCGGCATCCGGTCGGCCTCCGCGGCGAGGTGCGCGACGTGGCCGGCGGGGAGCGTGCCCCACGCCGCCATCCGCATCCCCCCGAGCGCGATGAAGGCGAGCCCGACCGCGACGGTGAGCCCCAGCCGCCGCAGCGTGACGATCCGCTGCCGCCTGACCAGCGCGGCCCCCACCGCGAGCCCGAGCGCGCCGCCGCCGAGCCCGAGCCACACCGTCCATCCGATCTCCGGCGTGGTCGCCGCCGTCCCGACGCCGAGCGCGAAGCACGCCGCAACGAGCAGCAGCGGCCGGGAGCGCCAGCGGATCGGCTGGTCGGGGAGAGGGGGAGGACGCACGGGCGAGGGGGGCAGGCGGCGCTTCGATAGACGCCGCAGGAGTTGTGATACAACCCGCCCCACGTATCTTCGGCGAATCGCTCTTTGGCCGGGCACCTCCGCGGACGTCCGCCATTCCACTGGAGCCCCGCCCGCCGCCCGACTTATGAGCAACCGCCGCGCGGCCCGCGCCCGCGCCCTCCAGGCCCTCTACGCCGCCGAGGTGAGCGGGAACGAGCCCGACCACGTCGTCCGGCACGTCCTCCACGAGCGCCTCGCCGACGACCCCGAGGCGCTCGCCTTCGCCGAGCGGCTCTTCATCCGCACCCTCGACCACGCCGCCGAGGCCGACGCCCTCATCGAGCGCCACCTCGAGAACTGGGACCTCAAGCGGGTGGCGGTCATGGACCGGCTCGTGCTGCGGATGGGGCTCACCGAGCTGCTCGCCTTCGAGGACATCCCCCCGAAGGTCTCGATCAACGAGGCCATCGAGCTCGCGAAGGGGTTCAGCACCGAGCGCAGCGGCACCTTCGTTAACGGCCTCCTCGACGCCGCACTGAAGACGCTCCGGGAGGAGGGTCGGCTCAAAAAGACCGGCCGCGGCCTGCTCGACTCGCACCCCACCCGCGCCGACTAGGCCCTCTCCCACACCCCCTTGGAGTTCATCGCCATCGGAGACATCCACGGCTGCGCCCGCTCGCTAGAGGCCCTCCTCGACCGCCTCGGCCCGACGCCCGACGCCCACCTCGTCTTCGTCGGCGACTACGTGGACCGGGGGCCGGACTCGGCCGCCGTGATCGAGCGGATGCTGGCGATGGAGTGGGCCGCCGAGACCGGGCGCGGCCCGGCGTGCACGTTCCTCCGCGGCAACCACGACCAGATGATGCTCGACTGCGCCGAGCGCGGGATGACTGAGCTGTGGCGCGTCAACGGCGGGCTGACCACGCTCGCCAGCTACCGCGACGGCACCGGCGACGCCGCCATCCCCGAGGACCACGTCGAGTTCCTCCGGCGCACGCGGCTCTACCTCGACACCCCGGCGTTCTGCTTCGTCCACGCCGGCCTCAAGCCGTACTACTCCGTCGCCGACAACCTCCAGCACGAGACGGCCGAGACGTTCCTGTGGACGCGCGAGCACCTCGCCGTGCCCGAGCGGAGGTGGGAGAAGCCCGTCGTCTGCGGTCACACCCCGCAGCCCGAGGCGCTCCTCGAACCGGACCTCATCGTGACGGACACCGGCTGCGTCTACCACCACCACCCGCAGTACGGCCGCCTCACCGCCGTCCGGCTTCCCACCCGCGAGGTCGTGCAGGTGCCGTATCAGGGATGAGTTTTGAGTCGTGAGTTTTGGGTTTCCCCTTCGCAACTCAAGACTCATCACCCAGAACCCACAACTCACAGCGCCACCACGAGGCCGCCGCGGATCCAGCCGGGCTGCGTGCCGATCTCGGCGAAGAGGATGCGGCCGGAGCGGAGCTGCACCGAGCCCCGGACGAAGAGGTCCGCGAAGAGCCGGAACTGCCGAGCTCGCGTGGCCGCCGTCTCCTCGATGAACGAGAACGCAAAGCTCGGCCCGAACCGGAGGCCGGCGTCGACGTCGTAGGGGCCGGGGTCGAAGTCCGTCGCGATCAGCAGCACGCGCAGCACGCGGAGGCTGCCGCCGACGCCGAGCCCGACGAGGAGCCGCGCGTCCTGGGCGTCGCCGAACCGGTAGTCAGCGTAGAAGGCGCCCTCGCGGGTGAGCACCGTCAGCGCCGGCGTGGCGAAGCCGACCTGCACGCCCACGCCCGGCGTGAGCCCGACGCCGGCCTGGAGGAACTCCGTGGCCGGTGTCCCGAACTGCGCCCGCGCCGGCCCCGCCGCGAGGCCGACCAGGGCGAGCGCGAGCAGAATGGGACGGGAGAGGGGCATCGGGATGGCGGCCAAGCGTCGGTTAAAACTACGGGGTGCCCGGATAGCGGTGACGGCTGGCCTGTACACTCCCACGCCCACTCTCCCACGCCCACCCTCACACGCCCACCCCCCTACCCCACATGGCCCTCCGCGTCGGCATCGTCGGCCTCCCCAACGTCGGTAAGAGCACGCTGTTCAACGCGCTCTCCGAGTCCGGCGCCGCCGAGGCCGCCAACTACCCCTTCTGCACCATCGAGCCGAACGTCGGCGTCGTCGGGGTGCCGGACCCCCGGCTCGGGCGGCTCGCCGAGCTCGCCGACTCCGCCAAGCGCGTCCCCGCCGCCATCGAGTTCGTGGACATCGCCGGGCTCGTGGCGGGCGCCTCGAAGGGCGAGGGCCTCGGCAACCAGTTCCTCGCCCACGTCCGCGAGACCGACGCGCTCGTCCACGTCGTCCGCTGCTTCGAGGACGAGAACGTCACCCACGTCGCCGGCACCGTGGACCCCGCGCGCGACGTCGAGATCATCGAGACGGAGCTGCTCCTGAAGGACCTCGAGACCGCCGAGAAGCGGGTCGAGCGCGCGCAGAAGGGCGCCAAGATCGGGTCGAAGGAGGCGAAGGCCGAGCTGGCGTTCGCCGAGCGGCTGCGCGACTGGCTCGGCGACGGCCGCCCGGCGCGCGCCTTCGAGGCGCGGAACGACGAGGAGGCCGGGTGGCTCGGCGAGGCGTTCCTCCTCACCGCCAAGCCCGTGCTCTACGCCGCCAACGTCGGCGAGGGGGATCTGCCCGAGGGCAACCGGCACGTCGAGCGGGTCCGGGAGATCGCGGCGGGCGAGGGCGCCGGCGTCGTCGTGGTCTCGGCCGAGTTCGAGGCGCAGCTCGTCGAACTGGAGCCGGATGAGCGCGAGGCGTTCCTCGAAGAAGCGGGGGTTGAGGAGCCCGGCCTGCACCGGCTCATCCGCGCGGCCTACGAGCTGCTCGGGCTGATCACCTACTTCACGGCCGGCCCGAAGGAGGCCCGCGCTTGGACGATCCGCCGCGGCACGAAGGCCCCGCAAGCCGCCGCCGTCATCCACACCGACTTCGAGCGGGGGTTCATCCGCGCCGAGACCATCAAGTACGCCGACTACGACCGCCTCGGCAGCGAGGCCGCCGCGCGCGAGGCCGGCGCCATGCGGAGCGAGGGCAAGGAGTACGTCGTCGCCGACGGGGACGTGCTGCTGTTCCGGTTCAACGTGTAGGCTGCTCCGGTGCGGGCAACAGGTCGAGCGGGCTGACGACCCCGAGGCCGCCCCGGTTCAGGACGTGGGTGTAGATCTGGGTGGTGTGGACGCTAACGTGCCCGAGCAACTCCTGCACGGTCCTGATGTCCGCTCCTCGCTCCAGCAGGTGGGTCGCAAACGAATGCCGGAAGACGTGCGGCGTCACCGGCTTGGCGATCCCCGCTTGGCCCGCCGCCCGCCGCACCGCCCTCTGCACGGTCGAGCCCGCGAGGTGGTGCCGCCGCTCGGCGCCGTCGCGTGGGTCCCGGCTTCGCTGGGTTGAGGGGAACAGGTACTGCCAGCCCAACTCCTTTGGGGCGCTCGGATACTTCCTCGCAAGTGCGCCGGGTAGGTGGACGGCCCCGAACCCGTCGTCGAGGTCGCGCCGGTGCAGCAGCCGTACCCGCTCGACCTGCTCGCGCAGGGGCTCCTCAAGGGGGGTCGGCAGGACCGTCACCCGGTCCTTCCGCCCCTTCCCCTGACGGACGACGATCTGGCGGAGGTCGAAATCGAGGTCCTTCACCCGGAGGCGGAGCCCTTCGGTGAGGCGGAGGCCGGAGCCGTAGAGCAGGCTCGCGAAGAGGCGGTCCCGCCCGCTGAGGTGGGTAAGCACCCGCTCCACCTCATCGCGCGAGAGCACGACGGGCAGCTTTTTCCGACGGCGTGAGCGGGGGAAGTCTCCCAGATCTCCCAGTTCTTTGCCTAGTACGGTCCCGTAGAGAAACACGAGGGCATTGAGCGCCTGGTTCTGGGTTGAGGCCGCCACGTTGCGATCGGTGACGAGGTGGGCCAGGAAGTCCACGACCTCCTGGGTGCCGAGGTCGCGGGGGTGGCGTGGGTGCCCGTGTTCGTCGATGTGGAAGAGGCAGAAGCGCTTGATCCAGCCACAGTACGTTTGCTCGGTGCGGTAGCTGTACTGGCGGAGTCGGCAAGCGCGGCGGACGAGGTCGAGGAGTTTCGGCCCCGGTTTCGGGGCCGGCTCAGCGACGAGGCGGCCGGGGCCAGCGATAGCGGTAGGATATGCGGACGCGTGCGGCATAGCACGAGAGACAGAGGTGGTGGCAGGCCACGCCGAGGAGGCTAGGCCATGGGGAGAAGTCGCTTGCAGGATAAGGAGGTGCGGTTTACATTTCAAGCGCGGGACCGGACGGGCAGAACGCCTGCCTCGTGCTATGCGGATCGGATCCGCTTTCGCCGGCTCGCGCTATGCCGCACCGCGCCGCTCAGTAACTCGTTAGCTGGCTAACCCAGCCTCTCAGCTTCCTCTTACCACTTCTCCCGATGCGCGTCGCCCTCATCTGCCTCCTCGCTCTCGCAGCCATCGGTGCGGGGTGCGCTCAGAGGGGGACCGCGACTGCCGAGGGGGCATCCTCGGTGGACTTGGCTTCGCTCGATAGTCTCCGGTCCCAGATCGCTCGCGCAGCCGCCCCGGCCGGCGGACGGGTCGGGGTATCGGCTACCCTTCTTGGCACCGACGAGTCCGTCGTGCTCGCGGCCGACGAGCGGTTCCCGATGCAGAGCGTGTTCAAGCTTCCGCTCGCCATGACCGTCCTTGACGCTGTGGACCGTGGGGCGCTCGAACTAGACCAGTCCGTCCGCGTCACACCGGCCGACTTCGTCTCCGAGCGCCAGCACAGCCCGATCCGCGACCAGAACCCAGCGGGCGTTACGCTCCCACTCGCTGACCTCCTCCGGGCTGCGGCTTCGGGGAGCGACGGGACGGCGGCCGACATGCTCCTCGGCCTCGTCGGCGGACCCGGCGCCGTCACGGCGTACGTTCGCAGTCTAGGCGTGGACGGCCTCACCGTGGCCGTGACCGAGAAGGACATGGGCCGAGACCCGCAGGCGCAGTTCCAGAACTGGGCGACGCCGAGCGGTGCCGCGGCTGTCCTCCATGCCCTCGATGAGGGGCGCGGCCTCTCCTCCGAGAGTCGGCAGCACCTCCTCCGGTTGCTGACGGAGACGCCGACGGGTCCGAACCGGATCAAGGGTCGGCTCCCCGAGGGGACGCCGGTCGCGCACAAGACGGGGTCGTCGCGGACCGTGGACGGCGTGACGGCGGCGACGAACGACATCGGGATCATTACGCTCCCCAACGGGCGGCGGGTCGCGCTGGCGGTGTTCGTGTCGGGTTCGCCAGCCGACGACGCGACGCGCGAGCGGGTCATCGCAGACGTGGCACGGGCAGCCTACGACTTCTGGACGGCCAAATCTCGCTACGCCAGCTAACCCGCCGCTGCAAGCCGACGAAGGGCGTCAGCGTTCTCGATTCGTTCGAGCGTCGGCGCTACTTTCGCTTCGTCCCGCCGCCGTGCCCTCAGCCCTTCGCGGTTGAGCGGCCCCCTGTTATACGCCCTCCCCAACCGATACAACATGTCGTTCTCCGAGAGGATGGGATTGAAGCAGAAGTCTCCGATTCAGATCGAGTCGATGGACGACGCTCTGCGCAACAGCCTTTTCAATGTCGCGCATCCATTCCTCCTCGAAGGCCTCAGGACCTCCAAGATCGCTGCCCGCGCCCCGTATAAGCGGCGTTTCAATGCGATGTGGTCGGACTTTTTCAAGTTGCCAGTTCATAAGTCGCCAGCAAACTTCGCTGGCGCTGCTGAGCCCAACGCCATCATCAGCGAGTTTTTCCAGACAGCGGGGTGGAATCGGGTATACGACGCCGTCGAGTATCTGGTAGCCCTCTCAGAAGGAGTTTTATCAGACGACTTTAATTACGTTCTACGAAGGGAAGTGTCGGGCTACAGGATCTTGAACGGTTTGGTTACCCCTATCTCGGATTCGGTTCAGATCGGAGCGATCCAATCAGGACTCGACGCTTCAGGCGAAGCTGAACTTGCCGGAGTCAACAGCCACCTCGCAACATCTCTTCGGCTGCTATCGGATCGAGAACAGCCTGACTATCGGAACTCTATCAAGGAAGCCATCTCTGCAGTTGAGAGTCTCGCGTCCGTCGTAACTGGTCAGTCAAAGCCGAACCTAAAAGACGCCTTGCGAGAGCTGGAGCAGGCTGGTACTCTCCATCCGGCACTCAAGGGCGCGTTCCAAAAACTGTACGGATGGACCTCGGATGAGGATGGGGTCCGGCACGCCATCATGGAGAACTCCAACCTCGACTTCGCAGATGCGCAATTCATGCTTGTAGCTTCATCTGCATTCGTTCACTTCATGGTGGCAAAGCTAGCCGATTGAGGGCGTATAACCCGCCGCTGCAGGCCGACGAAGGGCGTCAGCGTCTTTGCTTCGGGCGGGGCGGCGGCGTCTCCGTAGCTTCGGTTCACCGTCCCGCCCTCAGCCCTTCGCGGCTGAGCGTCCATCTGTTATGCCGCCCCTCCATTCGCGCACGGCAACGGGGCGTTGGGGATGCCGAACGAATCGGGCGCATTATTTCACCTCCCAGGAGCCGGGCCGAAACCGGGTGTACGCAATGTCGTACATCCCCTAAACCAGACGCCCACGCTCCTGACCCAACGCAAACCCCTCGAATGGTGGGCTGATGCCCTCGACGTGCTCCGGGGCTGTCCCGAGGCAGTCAAGAAGCGCGTCGGGTTCGCTCTCGACGAGGCGCAGCTCGGCGGGAAGTCTGACAGCGCGAAGCCGGTTCCCAGCGTTGGGAGCGGAGTCTACGCCATCAAAACGAACCATGATACCGAGACGTACCGGACATTCTACGTGGCCCGCTTCCCCGAAGCCGTCTACGCCTTCTACGTCGTCCACAAGAAAGCCACCAAAGGGATCGACCTCCCTCAGCACCAGAAGCGGCTCGCTGCCAAGCGCTACAAAGAGATTGTGGACTGGCGGATCTCTGAAGGGCTCGGCTGAACTCAGCACTCTCAACCCCAAGCTCCCATGACCGGCCCCACCCGCTCCTCCGGCAACGTGTTCGCCGACCTCGGCTTCGACACCGAGGAGGCTGCCTTGCTCCAGTTCAAATCGCGTCTGCTCTCCGCGCTGGCCTCTTATGCGGGTGAGTTCGACACCCAGGCGGAGGCTGCTGAAGCCCTCGGGGTGTCGCGTCCCCGGATCTCCGAGATCAAGCAGGGCCACCTCGACAAGTTCTCGACGGATCTTCTGCTGGCGTATTGCCATCGGGCAGGCTTGCGACTCCCAGACTTCGAGTTGATCCCAGCGGGTTGAGCAAGCATTCTCGTTGCCCCGCCGGGGCGGCATAACCCGCCGCTGCACGCCGACATAGAGCCCCGGTCGTTTGGATCTCGCCCGAGCGCCGTCGTAGAATAGAGCCACGTCCTACCGTTCGTTCGGCTCTATGCGGCTGAGCGGCCCCCTGTTAGCTGGCCTTGCCTACCCATGACTCAAACCGAACTCCGGCTCCTTCACCAACTGAATCTCGCCTCCCATTGGAGCGGGTACGTGAATCCAGACGTCCGAAGGGTAGGGGCAGACCTTGGCTTGACACGCCAGGAGACGGAGCAGGCTGCCGAGCGTCTCATCCGCTCGGGGTTCATGATCTCGGTCGGCAAAGGCCGAATCCAGATGAAACCCTCTGGGATCGAAACAGCGATCAGGGCTGCCTACGCGGGTGACGTGCCCGACGAGAATGTGACTGAGAACACAAGTCCGCTACTCGCGTCTTGGACTGATGGACAGCTGAACTACTATCTGATTGAGATTGATGGCGGGGGTATCATCTCGTACGTCGTCAATCCAGACACCAGCACCAATCGAATCGAGTTTGAGGGAGTCTCGCTAGCGGAAGCGCAGCAAATCCTAGATGATCCAGGTGTTCTGCCCCAGCGGCCCAAAGTAAGAGGCTCAGGCTCGGGCAGACCTCTGGAGATGCTGAGCATGAATGGCGAACGGCTACGCGATTTAGGTCTCAACCCGCCAACTTAGCCCCCGGCCAGCTAACCCGCCGCTGCAAGCCGACGAAGGGCGTCAGCGTCCTCGGCTCGTCCGAACGTCGGCGCTACTTTCGCTCCGTTCCGTCATCGTGCCCTCAGCCCTTCGCGGTTGAGCGGCCCTCTGTTATGCAGATGCTCCCGAGATGACAAGGATGAGACGTGGCGGATTCGTAGCTTGAGCAGATGAAGCCAAAGCTCTACGTCGAGACCTCCATCGTCAGCTACCTTACCGCCCGCCCGAGCAGCAACCTCATCACGGTGGGCCGGCAGCAACTCACCGGGCAGTGGTGGGAGCGCGAGCGGGACGACTATGACCTCTTCTATGACCTCTTCATCTCGGAGTTCGTAGCGTCGGAAGCCGCAGACGGTGACCCCGAAGCAGCACAGCTACGCCTGAACGCGCTCACGGGCATCCCCGAGGTCGAGTTGCCACCCGAGGCGAGGGCACTGGCGCGCGACCTCGTCGAGCCGGGTCCGCTCCCGGCCAAAGCCGCTGTTGACGCCTTCCACATCGCCGCCTCCGTAGCGGGCGGGGCAGCCTACTTGCTGACGTGGAACTTCAAGCACCTCGCCAATGCCGCGCTCAGGAAACGGATCGAGGCAGTGTGCCGTTCGAGAGGCTACGAGCCACCCGTGATTTGCACGCCGGAGGAGTTGAGTCAGCTATGAGCCTGCCTGAAATGAACGAGGAGCCGATGCAAGACGAGATCATCACTGAGGTCCGCGCCATCCGTGAGGCGCTGGCGGCCCAGTTCGGCTATGACATTGATCGGCTCTACGAGGAGGTGAAGCGTCGGGAGCGGGTCTCGGATCGGGAGCGGGTCGCGCCGTCTCCGAAGCGGCTCTCGCCCGCCGCATCTGCATAACCCGCCGCTGCACGCCGACGCAGGGCGCGAGTGTTTTCGGCTCGTCCGAACACCTGCGCTTCCCGTAGCTTCGTCGGACCGTCGTGCTGCTCGCCCTGCGCGGGTGAGCGGCCCTCTGCTGTCAGCGCGCCACTCCGCTGTGCCGGGATCGGAAGTCCTCCGAGAGCGTTTCTTTAGCTCCAACGAAAAGGGCTCTACCGATGGACAAGCGCCAGGTTTACCATTCCCATCCCCAGATTATGGGAGGCACGCCCGTATTCGCGGGCACGCGCGTACCTGTGAACAGCTTGATTGATCACCTCAAAGCGGGTGACTCCATTGAGCGGTTCCTCGACGGCTTCCCCAGCGTGAGCCGTGAACAAGCTGAGGCGTTCTTGGCGCTCGCGCTCGAAGAAGCATTGGAGGTCACGCCTCAGGAAGAACCTGCCTGATGCGGGTTCTCCTCGATGAGCATCTCAACTGGCGGCTGGCGCGCGCGTTCAGCGACAAGCACGAGGTTCGATCTGTCCGAGGGATGGGGTGGACCGGAAAGCTCAACGGCGTGCTTCTGAGCGCGGCGGAGCAGGAGTTCGACGTGATGGTGACGATGGACCGGAGCATCGAGCACCAGCAGCGCCTGCCGCAGTACGACGTTGCGGTGGTGCTGCTCATTGGGCCGAGCAACCGCTTGGAGGACACGCTTGAACTCGTACCTGAGGTGGAGCGCTTGCTTGGTGAGGGTGTGGAGCCGGGTCGCCTGTACCGCGTGGTGCGCTAACCCGCCGCTGCACGCCGACGCAGGGCGCGAGCGTTCTCGGCTCGTCCGAACGCCTGCGCTTCCGTAGCTTCGTCCCACCGCTGTGCTGCCCTGCGCGGGTGAGCGGCCCCCTGTTCTGTGGCCTCGCACCAACGGCGGCAACCAACGGCGTGATAGGAGGTTCAAGACCCAGACCATCCCGACAGCCTGTGCAAGCCCACCGCACCGACACGACCGTCTCCGGCGATGGCTCCGTGACCGTCCGGGGCCTTCCGTTCCCTGAGGGTGAGGAGGTGGAGGTCATCGTCCTTCCCCGCCCGCGCCGGGGGGCTGAAGCTGCTGGCCCCGCCCCGCTCCGGGGCAGCGTGCGCCGGTACGACGACCCGTTCGGCCCAGCCGCCAGCGCCGACGACTGGGAGGCCGCGTGATCGTCACTCGACACGCACGTGTGGGTGTGGTGGGTGAACGGGGACGACCGTCTGAAGGAGACCCAGCGGGCCGCAATCGACCAGGCAGACGGCCTCGGCGTGAGCGCGATCTCGTGCTGGGAGGTGGCGAAGCTGGTCGAACTCGGCCGGCTCGCGCTCGACCGCCCGGTCCTCGACTGGCTCCAGGCGGCGCTGGCGTACCCGGGTGTCCGACTCCTCCCGCTCTCCCCGGAGGTTGCAGTAGGCTCGACCACGCTCCCCGGCCCTTTCCACCGGGACCCGGCCGACCAGGTCATCGTGGCGACGGCGCGAGCGCACGGGTGCCGGGTCGCGACGTCGGACCGGAAGATCCTCGACTACGCCCACGTCGAGACGGTGGCATAAACGGAGCGCACGTCGCC
Organism: Rhodothermales bacterium; assembly: GCA_965215145.1. Taxonomy (GTDB): domain Bacteria; phylum Bacteroidota; class Rhodothermia; order Rhodothermales; family JANQRZ01. Next base: position 235,966 of record OZ244038.1, read on the forward strand.
CAGGCCACAGAACCCGCCGCTGCAGGCCGACCTGGAGGGACAACCGGCTGAGACCCGTCCCAGCGACGGCGTTTGCTGTAGCTTCGCTCTATCGTTCATCTCCCTCCAGGCGGCTGAGCGGCCCCCTGTTTTGCCGCCTCCCGCCCCGCTTGCTCCGCCTCCTGCTACTGGCGTTCCCGCTCTCCGTCGCCGCCTGCGCCAATGGCTCGGAGTCGTTTGATGCGGAGGCGTGGCGGAGCGGGGACGCGGAGACCAGGGGCCGGATGGTCCGGTCGCTAGCCGAGTCGGACACGCTCACTGGGCTGACCGCGGCTGAGGTCGGGCGGCTGCTCGGCCCGCCGGACGGAGCCGAGGATGCGATGTCTCGCGAAACCATCGCCGCGTTCGAACCGCCTGTGACGGGGGGGGCTCAGGCATACTACGCCGTGGATGAGGGGCACGTCACGCCGTATGACGAGCCGGTGACGGGGACGCTGTTCGTCGTGTTCGACCGGCCGGGCGGGGTCGTGGACACGGCGTACGTGTGGTACCCGATGTTCGAGTAGCCCGATTGCGCGGTAGACGGCCCTATTCGGCCGCCCCGCGTTCAACTCAGTCCGTCGTGGCTAACGACTTGTACTCCTCGTACGCGGCCAGTTCGACGTGGGCGGATTCGTCTCCGAGTTCAGCGGCGCGCGCCACCCACCGGGCGGCTTCGTCGTAGTCGGTCTCTACGCCCCGCCCGTCGCGGTACGTCAGCGCGAGCGTCCGCGCGGCGCCGACGCTGCCCTGGTCCGCCAGGTCTGCCAACTTCGGGATCGCCTCGTCGTAGGCTCCGCTGTACCAGTCCTCGAACATGACCAAGAGGTAAGCGGAGTGCACGTCGCCCCGGTCCGCCCGCTCCTGCAGGCGCTCCAGCGCAACCCGCTCCTCCTCAGAGCCGTCCCCGAGGGTGAAGCCTGGAATTTCGTCCTGGCGGTCGCAGGCGGTAAGGCAAAGCAGTGCAAGAAGGAGGGCAGCGCGGCTCACAGGACCTCGGGTTAGCTACCCATCGGATATCGGCACCACGCTAGGTAGCCTAAACACGGCGGCAGAACCCGCCGCTGCAGGCCGACATGGAGCGCCAGCCCTTTCGGTTCCGCCAGCCGTCAGCGTATCCTCCGCTCTGACTCACCATCCTGCTCCTTGCGGCTGAGCGGCCCTCTGTTCTGCTGCCTTCTGACTGCGTAGCCGGGCCGACCGAGCGACGGGCGTCGTCGTATCCTGGCGGCCGATGAGCCGCCCGCCCCAGATCGTCATCGACACCAACGTGGTCGTAGCCACCCAGCGGTCTCAGCGCGGGGCCTCCTCGCTCCTCCTCTCCCTTGTCGGGACCGGCGCCTTCGACATCCACCTCTCGGTCCCGCTCGCCTTCGAGTACGAGGCCGTCCTCACCCGCCAGCGGAAAGAGATTGGGCTCACGCAGGAGGACGTGGGGAGCTTGGTAGACGCCCTCTGCGCGCTCGCCGTCCCCCACCGGATCTACTTCCTGTGGCGGCCGTACCTCCGCGACGCCGCCGACGAGCACGTCCTCGAACTCGCCGTAGCCCCCCGGTGCGACGTCGTCACCTACAACCGGAGCGACTTCGCCGGGGCCGAGCGGTTCGGCGTCGGCGTAATCGACCCGAGAGCATTCCTCCAACAGATCGAGGCCCTACCATGAGCACGTTGAACCTGAGCATCCCGCGCTCACTCCAGGAGCAGGTCGAGGCTCTAGCAGCCCGCGAGGGCGTGTCGGTGGAGAAGTTCGTCGCGCTCGCGCTCGCAGAGAAGGCGGCGACACTGGCGACGGCGGACTACCTCGCGGAGCGGGCGCGGCGGGGGAGCCGGGATAAGCTGCTGGCAATGATGGCGAAGGCACCGGACGTGGAGCCGGAGGAGTTCGACCGGCTGTAGGTGCCCGGGGCAGCAGAACCCGCCGCTGCAGGCTGACCGTCGGCGGCAGCGTGTTTGGCTCGTTCAGGCGTGAGCACGGCCGTAGCTTCGTCTGATCGCTGTACCTCCAGCCTCGGCAGCTGAGCGGCCCCCTGTTAGTGCGCCGCTGCATCGGCGCCGGATCGGGAGGGTGGCCGGGAGCGTTCAAGCTCAGAACCAGCCCTCAACCCCATGGAACGCCACGAGGTCTACCACTCCGACCCGGAGATCATGAGCGGGACGCCCGTGTTCACCGGCACCCGCGTCCCCGTCCACACCCTCGTCGACCACCTCGCCTCTGGGGTCCCGCTCGGCGAGTTCCTCGACGACTTCCCGACCGTCAAACGCGAGCAGGCTGTCGCGTTCCTCGCGCTCTCGGAGGAAGCGCTCGTCGGGGCCGATGCCTGAGCGGGTCCGCGTGCTCCTCGACGAGAGCATCCCAGAGAAGCTGTGCCTGGAGTTCTCTGACTCGTTGGAGGTCGAGACCGTCCGGTACCGGGGCTGGGCTGGCGTGAAGAACGGGGCGCTGCTCCGAGCCGCGGAGGTGGACTTCGACGTCCTCGTCACGGTAGACAAGGGGCTCCGCCATCAGCAGAACGTCGGCGTTCGCGATCTCGCCGTCGTCGTCCTCGACGTTGGCGGGACGACGTTCGACGACCTCCTCCCGCTGGTGCCGGCCACCGAGGCTGCGGTCGGCGCGGCCGAGTCTGGTGCCGTGGTCGTCGTGGCGCGCTAACTCGCCGCTGCACGCCGACAAAGAGCGTCGGGTCTTTCAGTTCCGCTAGCCGTCGGCGTATCCTCCGCTCTGGCTCACCATCGTGCTCGCTGCTCTTTGCGGCTGAGCGTCCATCTGTTACACCGCCTCGTAGCTCCGGAGCCGTAGCTTCCTCGTATGAAGCCCGCGCTCTACCTCGAAACGTCTGTTGTTGGCTACCTCACCTCCCGGATCAGCGGAGACCTCGTGACGGCCGGACGCCAGCGGCTCACGCGGGAGTGGTGGCAGACCGAGCGCGAGCGCTATGACGTCTTCGTCTCCCCGTTCGTCCTCGATGAGTCCGAGGCCGGCGACGCCAAAGCGACAACCGAGCGGGCGGAGGCGCTTCGCGGGGTCCCGCTCATTGAGCCGGACGAGCGGGCGACGGCCTGGCGGAACGGCTAATCCGGGAGGTCCCGCTGCCGAAGAAGGCGGCGGTGGACGCCGCCCACATCGCCGTCGCGGCCGTCGGTGGGGTGGACTACCTGCTGACGTGGAACTTCAAGCACATCGCCAACGCCGTGCTCCGGGATCGGATCGAGCGGACGTGCCGTTTGAGCGGCTGCAAGCCGCCCGCGATCTGCACGCCCGAGGAACTGCTCGGTAGGGAGCCATGAACGAGACGCCGGGGACGAGGGACGAGGTTATCGCCGAGGTCCGCGCCGTGCGCGAGGCGTACGGGGCTCGGTTCGGTTATGACATCGGAGCGCTCTTCCAGCACGCCCGGGAGCGCGCGAGGGGGAGCGACCGGGAAGTCGTGAGACGCCAGCCGAAGTCGGTAGAGGAGGTAGCAGCAGCGCCGTGAAGCGTTGGGCGGTGTAACCCGCCACTGCAGGCTGACATGGAGCGTCAGCGCTCTCGGCTCGTCCGGACGTCGGCGCTATTCGCCACGAACCGTCGCTGTGCCCTCAGCCCCATGCGGCTGAGCGTCCGTCTGTTCTACCGCGCTCAGAAACGGGCTGCACCCCTCGGCGTACTTCGACCTCAACCTCCCCGCTCTCGCCATGACGGCCCTGCTAGAACATGACGGCCCTGCTAGAAAAGGCGGTCTCGAAGGCCGCTGCCCTCCCGGACGACCAGCAAGACGCCCTCGCCTCGCTCCTCCTCGACGAGATCGAGGACGCCGCCCGGTGGGACGCCGCGTTCGCCCGGTCCCAGGACACGCTCGCCGCGCTGGCGGCCGAGGCGATGGCCGAGCACCGGGCGGGGGAGACGAAGGACCTCGACCCCGACGCGCTCGGGCGGCCGTAGCGGTGCGGTCGAAGACGACGAAGGCGTTCGCCGTGAGCCGCGAGCAGGCGGTCGCGTTTCTGGAGATGGCGAAGGACGCTCTGCTCGCCGCCTGATGCGGGTCCTGCTCGATGAGAACGTGGACCGGAAGCTCAAGCGGTCGTTCGACTCGGAGCACGAGGTCGTAACAGTCCGAGAGCACGGGTGGAGCGGAGAAGAAGAACGGGGATCTGTTGTCGGCGGAGGCGGAGTTCGACGTGCTGTTCACGCTCGACACGAACATGCGGCACCAACAGGACCTCCCGAAGTACGACCTCGCCGTCGTCCCGGTCACGGCGCTCAGCAGCAAGCGAAGTGTGATCGAGCCAGCGACGCCGGAGGTGAGCCGCCTGCTCCCGACGGTCCGGCCTAGGCTCCTGTACGTCGTTGCGGTCTAACCCGCCGATGCAGGTAGACAAAGGGCGTGAGCGCCCTCGCTCTGGCCAGGCCCCCGTGTCTACGTTGCTCGCATCACCATCGTGCTGCTCACCCTGTGCGACTGAGCAGCAAGCTGCTATGGGTCACCACATCCCTGTTCGTAGTCGCACGGTGTCCAAAGCGCTGGTGCCGTAAGAGCGAACCGTAACGTGCCTACCGGCGTGTACTTACGCCTCGGCCCGCTTCTCGGTAGTTTGCTCCGGCCACCATCTCGCCGCGCGAGGAACGACTATGTACAAGCTACTACTGCTCATGCTATGCGCCCTGCTCACGGGCCTCAGCCTCACCCCGCCAGCCCTCGCTCAGACGGTTGGCACCATCACCGGGACCGTCCGTGACGCCGAAGACAGAACGTCGCTCACCGGCGTCAACATCGCGCTCGAAGGCACCGAGCGCGGTACCGTCAGCGGCCCGGATGGGCAGTTCGAGATTCCTGACGTCGCGCCGGGTGCGTACACGCTCCGCGCCAGCTTCGTCGGCTACGAGGCCGTCACCCGCTCCGTCGCGGTGCGGGCCGACGAAAAAACGCATGTAGAGGTGGTTCTCTCCCCGCGCGCTACGGATCTTGGCGAGATCATCGTCGAGGGCCGGGCGACGAACCTCGTCGGTATTGCAGGGGCGGCATCGCAGGGGCAGGTCGGTCAGGCGCAGCTCGAGACGCGGCCGCTGCTGCGCGTCGGCGAAGTGCTGGAGACCGTGCCGGGGATGATCGTGACCCAGCACAGTGGCTCGGGCAAGGCCAACCAGTTCTTCCTGCGCGGCTTCAACCTCGACCACGGCACCGACTTCGCAGCCTCGGTCGAGGGCGTCCCGATCAACCTGCCCACGCACGCGCACGGGCAGGGCTACCTCGATCTGAACTTCCTGATCCCGGAACTGATCGAGGGGATCGCCTTCGAGAAGGGGCCGCAGAACACAGCGGCCGGCGACTTCGCAACGGCGGGACGCGCCGAGATTCGCCTCGTGCGGCGGCTCGACGAGGGCATCGCGAAGGCTGAGGGTGGGCTCGACGATTACTACGAGGGCTTGTTCGCGAGCTCGTCGAGGCTCGGTGGTGGGGACGTGCTCTACGGGGTGCGCACCCGTTACTACGACGGGCCGTGGGTCAACCCCGAGAACAGCGCGCTCGCCAGCGGGGTGCTGAAGTACTCCGCCGGAACCGCCTCCAGCGGTTATTCGCTGACGGCGTTGGGCTACTACAACGACTGGGACGCCACGGATCAGATCGCCCGCCGTGCCGTGGAGCAAGGGCAGGTCTCGCGCCTCGGCTCGCTCGATCCCACCAACGGCGGCACGACGGGCCGCTACACGCTCGTCGGCGCGTGGCAGCGCGCGACACCGGGGGCCGCGCGGACGCGGGCAAGTGCCTACGCCGCGTACTACCACCTCAACTTGTTCTCCAACTTCACCTACTTCCTCGACGATCCCGCCGAGGGCGACCAGTTCGAGCAGGAAGACCGCCGGCTCTACGCGGGTGCGGACGTCTCGCACGAGTGGTCTACGAGTTGGCTCGGTCGGCGGAACACGAACACCGTCGGCGCGGCGCTGCGGCGCGACCAGATCTTCGCCGTCGGGCTCTTCAACACGCGGGACCGTGCCCGCATCGGCACGGTGCGCGACGACGAGGTGGCCGAGACGAGCGTGGGGGCGTACCTCGAGAACGAGTCGCGGTGGACCGGGTGGCTGCGCACGACGCTCGGCGTGCGGGGCGATGTGTTCCGCTTCGACGTGGCGAGCGACCGCGAGGCCAACTCGGGTACCAAGACGGCGTTCATCGTCAGCCCGAAGGGCGGCCTCGCCCTCGGCCCGTGGGCCGACACCGAGGTCTACCTCAACCTCGGCCTCGGCTACCACAGCAACGACGCGCGCGGCACGACGATCCGGTTCGATCCCGCGAGCGGCGAGGCCGTCGACTCCGTCGACCCGCTCGTACGGACGCGAGGCGCGGAGGTCGGCGCCCGGACAGCGGCGATCTCGGGCCTCCAGTCCACGCTCGCGCTCTGGTACATCGGGCTGGAATCGGAGCTCGTGTTCGTCGGTGACGCGGGCGGCACTGAACCGAGCGACGCCAGCGAGCACTATGGCGTCGAGTGGACGAACTACTACGAACTCACCGACTGGCTGGACGTCGCGGTCGACGTGGCCCTCACCGAGTCGCGCTTCACCGAGGGCAACCCGGAGGAGGACCGGATCGAGAACTCCATCGGGCGCGTCATCAGCGGCGGGGTCTACGCAGGCCGCGCTACCGGTCTGTTCGGGAGCCTACAAGTGCGGCACTTCGGCCCGCGCCCGCTCACGGCCGACGGGAGCGTCGAGGCGGCGGCGACCACGCTCCTGAATGTGAAGGCCGCTTACCGTTTCTACCGGCTGGCCGTGGCGCTAGACGTGCTGAACGTGACGGACTCCAAAGACGCCGACGTCAGCTACTTCTACGCCTCCCGGTTGCCGGGCGAATCTCTCGACGGCGTTGAGGACGTGCACTTCCATCCGGTCATCCCTCGCACCGCTCGGCTCTCCGTCACTTGGCGGTTCTAGTGTAACGTCTCGGGAAAGCGACGCCAGTCAGGTGCGTACGTTCACTCTGTCTTGAGACGTTCGTATGGCGTTACGGGCACCGCCCATAACCCGCCGCTGCACGCCGACTCAGGGCTTCACGGTCTCACCTCGTCAGAGCCTCAGCACTCATGTTGCCTCGTCCGACCGCCGTGCTGTTTGCCCTGCGCGGGTGAGCGGCCCTCTGTTCAGGCGCCGCAACCAGCAGCGCCGTCGGAAGACGGAGCAGGCGCTCCGCAACGGCCTCCGCCTGAGACGGAAGTTCGCACACTCCGTCGTCGACGCCGGGGCTGATCCCGCGATCGGCCACGGACCGCACGTGTCCCGTGGGATCGAAGTCTACCGAGGGCGTCTGGTCAGCTACGCGCTGGGCGACTTCGCCACCTGTAGCCGCCGGTTCGGCGGTCGCAATGACCTCGCGTTCATTCTGGACGCGGAAATGGCCCCCGGCGACGCCTTCGTCCCTGGGCACGTCCTCTCCGCGTGGCCGGCGGGGTGTTCTCAGGTCAGGGCCAGCAGGTCCTCGATCTCCTCCGGCATCGGAAGCTTCACGTTGTCGCCGGCGGCGGCAGCGTCGAGACAGAAGGCGGCGAATGCGCGGCGTTCGTCGGCGTCGGCCGAGGTGGCATCGAGGGCGGCCGAGATGGTGGCCCACTGCGCCTCCGCGATCTGGCCCGCGACGTACCGGGCGAGTAGGAGCTGGAAGACGGGGGCGGTGCGGGTGGGGGCGGGCGAGAGGCTGCGCATGTTCGGTCGGGTGGGGAGGGGGTGAGCGGGTGTGCTTCAGCCTTCATCAACGGCTGTGCCAAGCTCGCCGGACCTTCACAGGTCGCTGCTAGGGGCGACTTTGTGATCGGCGTGGCGTGGCGTAGCCTGTGGGATCTCCGCCCTCGGGTAGATCGTGACCGGCCTCCATTTCGCCATCGCCGCTTCTCCATGACCCCCGCCGAACTCCGCCGGCACCTCCGTTACGACGCGTGGGCGAACCGCCGGCTCGCCGGAGCTCTCACCGATGAGCACGCGGAAGGGTGCCGTCTCCTCGCGCACGTCCTGGCCGCCCAGCGGGTGTGGCTCCGACGCATCCGGGGTGATCGAGCCGCTACCACCGCCGAGACCTGGCCGCACCTCTCGGCCGAGGAGGTCCGCGCCTTCGCCCACGAGATAGAAGCGGATCTCGGTCGGTTCGCCGCTGCTGTGACGGCCGAAGGGCTCCAGCGTGTTGTGCCCTATCAGAACTCGAAGGGCACGGCGTACGAAACGAGCGTCGGCGACATCCTCGCGCACGTCCTACTCCACGGCGCGTACCACCGCGGGCAAGCCGCTGCCGCCCTCCGCGCCGCCGGCACGGCCCCGCCCGTCACCGACTTCATCGCGTTCGTCCGGGAGGGAGGCTGAGCCCGGCGGCTACGCCAGCACGATCTCCTTGCGGAGCCGCGCCACGGGGATGCTGAGCTGCTCGCGGTACTTCGTCACCGTCCGCCGCGCGATCTCGACGCCCGTCTCCTCCAGCATCGTCGCGATCTTCTGGTCCGAGAGCGGCTTCGACTTGTCCTCCTCGGCGATGATCCGCTCGATGACGGCCTTGACCTCCTTGTTCGAGACCTCCTCGCCGCTCTCCGTCGTGAGGCCCTCGCTGAAGAAGTACTTCAGCTCGTAGACGCCCCACTCGGTCTGGACGTACTTCCCGTTGACGACGCGGGAGATGGTCGAGATGTCCATCCCGATCTTCTCGGCGATGTCCTTCAGGATCATCGGCTTCAGGTGGCCCTCGCCGTGGCGGAAGAAGTCCTCCTGGATCTCGACGAGCGCCGTCATCACCTTCAGCATCGTGCCGCGGCGCTGGTTGATCGAGTTGATGAACCAGCGGGCGCTCTCGAGCCGGCCCTTCAGGAACTGCCGGGTCTCGGTGCTCTGCCCGTTCGCCTCGCCCTTCCGCTTCTCGGCGGAGAGCTGGTTCCACATCCGCCGGTAGTGGCGGTTGACGCGGAGCTCGGGGGCGTTGCGGCCGTTGAGGCTGATGAGGAACTCGCCCTCGTGCTCCTCGACGGTGAAGTCTGGGGTGACGTAGTTGGTCTGTTGGCTGAAGGCGCCCTCGCCGGGCTTCGGGTCGAGGCGCTGGATGAGGTCGTAGGCGTCCTTGAGCTCCTCCTCGCTCAGGTCGAGCTTCCGCATGATCTGCTCGAAGTGCTTCATCGTGAACGCCTTGTACGTCTTGTCCAGCACGTCGATGGCGTTCTCGCGGCCGTCGACCTCGTCGGGCAGCATGTCGAGCTGGACGAGCAGGCACTCGCGGAGGTCGCGCGCGGCGATGCCGACGGGGTCGAGCCGCTGGACGCGGCTGAGCACGCGCTCGACGTCGTCCTCGGTGAGCATCAGGCCGCGGCTGAACATGATGTCGTCCACGATCGACTCGATGGGCCGCCGGAGATAGCCGTCCTCGTCGATGGAGCCGATGATCTGCTCGGCGATGACCTCCTCGGTCTCGTCGAGGTGGAGCATCCCGACCTGCTCGCGGAGGCGCTCGGCCATCGACGTGCCGGCGGGCATGGGGATATCGCGGTCCTCCTCCTCGGCGCTGCGGTCCACCTGCGCCTTGTAGCCGTAGAGATCGTCCGGCGCGTTGAGGAATTCGTCCCAGTCGAACTCGTCGTCGGAGTTCCGCTCCTCCTCCTTCGCCGCCTCAGCCTCGGCGTTGGGCGCCTCGTCGGCGTCGGTGAGGATCTCCTCGTCCTCCTCCTCGCCCTCCTCCAGCACGGGGTTGGTCTCGAGCTCCTCCTTGATCCGCTGCTCGAGGGCGAGCGTGGGGAGCTGCAGCAGCTTGATGTACTGGATCTGCTGCGGCGAGAGCTTCTGCTGGAGGGACTGCTTCTGCTGAAGGTTGAGCATGGCGGGTGGGGATAGGACCCGGCCGGGCGCGCCCGGCGGCGGGTCAGGGCGTCAGCGCGTCAGCCAGGAGGGCAGCGCGTTCGACGCAGGCGGCGCGGAACCGCGCGTACCACGCGGCCCCGAACTTCCGGGTGAGGGGGACGCGGAGGACGTCGTAGAGCTGCGCGCCGAGGCGACGGCCGTGGGCGACGGCGGGGCGGCAGAGATTGATCTGCTCGTAGTTGAGCACGGTGGCCCCGCCGACCTCCTCCGCGCGGATGGGGTAGAGGTGGCAGGAGAGGGGCTTCTCGAAGTCGATCCGGCCGGCGTGGTAGGCCTGCTGGAGCGCGCACTTCGCCACGGGCCGGTCGCGGGGGCCGTCGTACACGACGAACACGCACTCGCGGCCCTCGACGCACGCGGCGGCGTACTCGCCGGGGCGCTCCTCGACCCAAGGGCCGTGCTCCGCGATGGCGCGGCGGGCCTCCGGGCGGAGGCGGTCGGCGACGGCGGGCAGCACCCGCTCCAACTCGGCGCGCTCCTCGGGCTCCAGCGGGGCGCCCCGCTCTCCCTGGACGCAGCACGCCCCGCGGCACCGGCCGAGGTGGCAGGCGAACGGGGCGTCGAGCACCGCGTCGGAGATGAGGACATCGTCAACCGCAAACATGGTACCAGTAGGGTACGGCCGAAGGGCCGGCCGCGTCAACGGTATCGGGGCTGCCCCGAGGATTTTAAAGGCGGGCGGCCACCCGGAAACGGCCCCCCGAGAGTCCCCGATGCTGACGCGGCGCTGGCACCCGGCGCCGGTACCTTACCCCGCTTCCACCCCGCCGCCGTCGCCATGCCCGAGAGCCTCCCGCCCGACCGTCCCGCGGTCTCCGCCCAGCCCGCCCGCGCCGACGAGGACTTCGAGAAGGCCCTTCGCCCGAAGGCCCTCGACGAGTTCATCGGGCAGCAGAAGATCAAGGACAACCTCCAGGTCTTCCTCACCGCCGCCCTCCAGCGCGGCGAGAGCCTCGATCACGTCATGCTCTCCGGCCCGCCGGGGTTAGGCAAAACTACGTTGGCATACATCATCGCCGAGGAGATGGGCGCGGCCGTCAAGACGACGAGCGGGCCGGCCCTCGACAAGCCCGCCTCCATCGCCGGGCTGCTGACGAACCTGGAGGAGGGCGACGTCCTCTTCATCGACGAGATCCACCGGATGAGCCCGGTGATCGAGGAGTACCTCTACTCCGCGATGGAGGACTACGCCATCGACATCCTCATCGACTCCGGCCCGAGCGCCCGCTCCGTGCGGATCGCGCTGCCGCCGTTCACCCTCGTCGGCGCCACCACGCGGAAGGGGCTGCTGACGGCGCCGCTCCGCGCCCGCTTCGGGATCGACTTCCGGTACGACTACTACACCGCCGACCTCCTCCAGGAGATCGTCCTGCGCAGCGCCCGCATCGTCGGCGTCGAGATCGACGAGGAGGGCGCCTTCGAGATCGCCCGCCGCTCGCGGGGCACCCCACGCATCGCCAACCGGCTCCTCCGCCGCGCCCGCGACTTCGCCGAGGTCGACGGCGACGGCCGGATCTCGCGCGCGCTCGCCGACCACGCCCTCAACGCGCTCGACGTGGACGAGGCCGGGCTTGACGAGATGGACGCCCGCATCCTCCTCTCGCTGATGGAGAAGTTCGAGGGCGGCCCCGTCGGCGTCTCGACGCTCGCCGTCGCGGTGAGCGAGGACGCCGGCACGGTCGAGGAGGTCTACGAGCCGTACCTGATCCAGGAGGGGTTCATGGCGCGGACGCCGCGGGGGCGCGTCGCCACGGCGCGGGCGTGGGACCACTTCGGCATCACCCCGCCGCCGAAGCAGGCGGACATCTTCGAACTCGGCTGAACCCCGGCTATTCAGTAGGGGCACGATGCATCGTGCCCCTACGACGGTCGAGCTAACGGGAGCCGCGGTAGTCCTCCCGCAGCTCCTCGATGATCTCGGTGGCGGCGAGGGCGGCGAGGCGTTCGAGCCCGTAGGCCAGCTGGCCCGTCGTGAGGGCGGCGAGGTCGCGGGGGGTGAGGAGGTCGCCCACGTCGTCCTCGTAGCCGAAGGTGCCGGCGGTGACGCGCTCGCGGACCTCGACCCGCTCCTCCCACACCACGCGGTCGGTGTCCCGCTCGATGAGCGCCACGTCGGCCTCGGCGAGGAGAGCGACGGGGCGGGTGTAGGCGCCGGCCCGGAGGGCGAAGTCGCGGAGGCGGACGTCGAGGATGAAGTCCGCGGCGTCGGGGTCGTCGTCGGTGCGGTAGCCAAGCGTCTCGGCGCTGCCGGCGAGGGCGTAGCGCGCGACGGCGGCGGGGACATCTACCATCGCCGCGGCGGAGTCCACGCGGGCCTGCGCGGCGCGGGCCTCCTCGAAGCGGCGGCCGGTGCGGCCCCACGGGTCGCGGCGGGGCGGCTCGCCGTGGGCGTAGGGGAACGGCCCCGTCACCACCGGCTCCGGGGGGATCGGCGCCATCACCGCGACGGAGCGGCCGGCGAGGTCCACCTCGGCCAGCCGGTGCGAGGGGGCGCAGCCCGCGAGCGTGACCAGCGATAGGAGGAGGGCCGGCGGGAGGAGACGCATGGGCAGCGGGAGCATGGAGGGCGGTTCCGAGTACGGGCAGGGGCGCTCCTCGTTCGCCGCCCGCGCGCCGGCACGGGTAACGCGCCGACCGCCTATCTTCGCCCCGCACCTCCCCGACCGCCCCATGCCGTACATCGTCGCCCAGCCCTGCATCAACTGCAAGTACACCGACTGCGTCGAGGTCTGCCCGGTGGACTGCTTCTACGAGGGGCCGAACTTCCTCGCCATCCACCCGGACGAGTGCATCGATTGCAACGCCTGCGTGCCGACGTGCCCCGTCGAGGCCATCTACGCCGACGACGAGCTGCCGGCCAAGTGGGAGCACTACACCGAGTGGAACGACTACCTCTCGCGGCAGTGGGCCGAGATGGGCTACAACATCACCGAGAAGAAGGACGAGCTCCCGACGGCCGACACGTTCTCGACCGAGCCGGAGCTGTCCGGGAAGTCCGAGGAGGACATCCTGACGTGGGAGGGGGCGCCGGAGTAACGACGCCCCCCGAAGCCGTCAGCGGAGCAGGGTGATCCGCTGCGTCACAGTGCGCCCCGCGCCGACGAGTCGGACGAGGTAGACGCCGCCGGCAAAGCCCTCCCCGTCGAGTACGGCGGCGTGCGCCCCCGCCGGCCGCTCCCCCTCCGCGAGCACGGCGACCTCCCGGCCGAGCGCGTCGTAGACCGCGAGCCACACCGGCCCCGCCTCGGGCAGCGTGAACCGGAGCGTCGTCCGCGTGCGGAAGGGGTTGGGGTAGGCCGCCTCCAGCGAGAGCGCTTCCGGCGCATCGGCTCGGTTCGCGGCGACGGGCTCTGCGCGGCGCCGGTCGGTCACCGAGCCGGCTTCGACTGGGATGCCCACGCCGTCGAAAGCCAGCCACTCCTGAGTCTCCCCGCCCGCAGCCAGCCGGGCCGGGCGGGTGACCGTCACCGGGAAGCTGTCCTCGGCGAGCACCTCGCTCGGGTACGTCCCCGCGCGCATGATGTAGGTGTAGCTGCCCAGCGGCGCGTTCGTCGGGACCTGCTGCCCGAACGAGAGGGTCTCGACGGCGGGCGGCGTGACGAGCAGCGTGCTCGGGCCGATGAGCGGCCCGAACTCGTTCCCGTTCGGGAGGATCGCGACGCTCCAGTAGTCGACGCTTGCCGGCCCGTCGGCGGCGACGTCGAAGGTGGCGTCGAAGGCAAGCGTGCCGCCGCGCGGGATGCTGAGCGGTGGCGAGCCCGCGGGCGTCAGCGTCAGCGCAACGGCGGGGGCGGTCACGGTGCCCTCGGAGACGGTCAGGCGGTACGGGTCGCGCCAGTCGGTGTAGCCCACGCCGTCGTGGCGGACACGGACGTAGTAGGTGCCTGCCGCGAGCGCGCCGCCCGGCAGCGTCACCGCCGTCGTGCCCGGCCCGAAGCCCACGCCGAGCGCCGAGGCGCCGGTCGCGTAGTCGCCGGGGAAAGCGTCGTAGAGGTCGAGCCGGCCGCCGAGGCTGCCGACGGGCTCGAGGTCCACGCGGACCTCGGCGCCCGTCGCCTCGAAGCGGTACCAGTCGGGGTCGTCGGAGGGGGCGCCGTCGGGGGCGTTCTGCGAGCGGACAGTGGCGGTGCCGGCGTAGGTCGTCCCGAGCGCGACGTCGTAGGCGAAGGCCGGATAGTCCCCCTCGTCGAGGCCGCGGATCACGGCGTCGGTATCGTCGGTCTGGTCGAGGTGGTAGACGTCGGTGAGCAGCGTGTCGGCGAGGCGGTAGGGGGTGCCGTCGGAGGGGGCGGGCACGGGGCCGTCGTAGAGCCACTGCCGCTTGAGGTCCACCACGAGGTCGCCGGAGGTGCCGACGTCGCTGGTGAGCCAGGTGTAGCGGACGTCGGTCGGGAGTGGGATGGCGGGGTTGTCGGTCGTCCCGTCCCACGCATTGCTGAAGCCCTGCTGCTGGCCGCGGATGTTGATGCCGGTGATGACGTCGCGCTCGTCGCCGTCGCAGTTGATGTCGTCGGTGTGCCAGCCGAACCCGTTGCCCTCATCGCCGCCGAAGAGGTAGGGGCCGGGGCTGGAGCAGAAGAAGCAGAAGTAGTTGTAGCGGAGGTCGCGCGTGGCCGAGGAGTTGATGTCCGGCGTGCCGTCCTCGGAGCCGTCTCCCGTACCCGTCGAGTCCGGGTCCTGGTCGAAGGGGTTGCCGAAGAAGTTGCTCCCCCGGTGCGGCGTCCCGACCGTCAGCAGCTTCGCCACGCGGTGCCCGCCGGCCTCGCCGGGCTCGACCCACCACCTCGGGGTGCCGCCGCCGTCGCGGCGCTGGAGGTACTCGCGCGCCGTGAGCCCGCCCATCGAGTGCCCGACGAGGATGACCCGCGCCTTGCCGGGGTTCGCGTCGAGCACCCGCTCGATCATCCTCCCGAGGACGTAGCCCTGCTTCCACGCCGCCTCCTCGTTCGAGTCCGACTCGGAGGCGAAGAACCCGCCCGGCGAGTCGCCGCTGTTGATCTCGATGAGGGCGTTGCTGGGGTCCTCATTCCAGAAGTTCTCGAAGTTGTCCGCGTAGAGGCACCCCGGCGCGAGCACGTTGTCCTCGTTCACGAACTGGATGAGCACGTCGTCGTCGGGCGTGTCGAGGAGCCCGTCCGGCCCGGCGATGCGCTCCTCGTTCTCGTAGGCGTTGAGGACGGCGTGGAACACGTCGGCGCGCGGCCCCCAGAGGGCGGCCACGGCGGGCTCGCCGGTGAAGGGCTCCCAGCTCTCCTGGCTGCCGGTGTAGCCGTGGAGGAAGAGGATGGGGTAGGGGCAGTCGCCGGCCGGCTGCGCCAGCGCGGGCGCGGCGACGAGGGCGGCGAGGAGCGTGAGGCAGAAGCGCATCGGGGACGGGGGGCGGGTGAGACGGCGAAGGTACACATCCGTCCTGCGGACAAAAAAGGCGACAGAAGTCCGCGCCGATGACGTCCTGCGGCGAGTGGAAGGGGAGCCGTGGCCTCAGCCTCTGGCTTGCAGCGGATGGCTACAGGCGCAGGCCGCGCCCCGGCCCTGCCCGTTTTGTGTCCGGTTCGTGCTCGCCCTGCTGAACGGGCGCATATCGGTTTTACATTACCGTCTGCTGCCCGCCGAGCCCCCGCGTCCCCCATCCCGAACTCCTTTCCCATATCCATGCAACGACTGCTCCTGCTCGCGCTCGCCCTGCTCCTCGCAGCGCCGGCGCTCGCCCAGCCCGACCGCACGGTCGGCCTCTTTAAGAACGCGCCCCAGGCCTTCGAGGGCTACACGCTCTTCCCGCCCTTCCTGGGGACGACCACCTACCTCATCGACAACGAGGGCCGCGAGGTCCACTCCTGGTCCAGCGCCTTCCCGCCTGGCAACTCGGCGTACCTCCTGGAGTCGGGTAACCTGCTCCGCCCGGCCAACATCCGCGCCCTCGTCACGACGCGGTTCACGCCCGTCGGCGGCGTCGCCGGGCGGGTCGAGGTGTTGGACTGGGACAGCAACGTCCTCTGGAGCTACCAGCTCGCCAACAACCAGCGGCAGTTCCACCACGACGTGGCCGCGCTCCCCAACGGGAACGTCCTCGCCGTGGCCTGGGACTACCATACCCCGGCCGAGGCCGAGGCGGCCGGCCGCCGCCCCGCTGACATCCCCGACGGCGGCGTCTGGGGCGAGGTGATTCTCGAGCTCCAGCCCGACGGCACCGGCGGCGCGGAGGTCGTCTGGGAGTGGAACGTGTGGGACCACCTCGTCCAGGAGTTCGACCCCACAAAGGCCAACTTCGGCGACGTCTCCGCAAACCCCCGCAAGATCGACATCAACTTCGCCGTGGAGGGCGTCTCGGACGCGTTCCCCGAGGACTGGCTCCACGTCAACAGCATCGCCTACAACCCCGTCGACGACCAGATCATCCTCTCGTCGCTCCCCTTCCGCGAGGTCTGGGTGATCGACCACTCGACCACGACGGCCGAGGCGGCGACCTCCTCGGGCGGGAAGTACGGCCAGGGCGGCGACCTCCTCTACCGCTGGGGCAACCCGCAGGCCTACGACCGCGGCGGCCCCGAGGACCAGGACCTCTTCATCCAGCACGACGCGGAGTGGATCCCGCTCGGGCTCCCCGGCCAGGGCAACCTCCTCATCTTCAACAACGGCGCCGCCCGGATGCCCGCGTTCTCGTCCGTCGAGGAGGTGAAGACGCCGCGCCAGCCGGACGGCTCGTACCCGCTGCCGCCTCCGGGCGAGCCGTGGGGGCCGGCCACGGCTACGAGGACGCTCACGGCCCCGAACCCGACGAGCTTTTTCGCCCCGTTCATCTCCGGGCAGCAGCGGCTCCCGAACGGGAACACCCTCGTCGTCGACGGCCCGAAGGGGACGTTCCTCGAGGTCGGCCCGCGGGCGCGGTCGCTCGCGTGGGAGTACGTGAACCCCGTCATCGCCGGCGGCACGATCCTCGACTACAACGGCGCTATCCCGCCGCTGCCGATTCCCAGCGCGCCTCCGGGTGCCCAGGCCAACGCCGTCTTCAAGGCGGAGCGCTACGCGCCGGACTACCCCGGCCTCGTCGGCCAGGACCTCACGCCGGGCGAGCCCATCGAGAACTACCCCACTGTCATCACGGGGGCGGAGGCCACCCTCGCCTCGCAGGCGCTGACGGCGGGGCCGAACCCGTTCGCCACGGAGACGACGCTGCGCTTCGGGCTGGCCGAGGCGGGCCCCGTGCGGCTCACCGTCTACGACGTGCTCGGCCGTGAGGTGGCGCGGTTGGCCGAGCAGCAGATGGAGGCGGGGCCGCAGAGTGTGACGTTCGAGGCGTCGGGCCTGCCGGCCGGGGTGTACCTCGTCCGGCTCGAGGCCGGCGACCGCGTCGAGACCCGGCGCGTCACCCGGCTGCAGTAACCCGTCTAACTCCCCGCCCTGAGCGGGGGGTGCCACGGCGCCTCCCGCTTCCGGCTACAGATCCTCCAGCACAGCGGCACTCCTCCCCGACCTCTTCCCCACCTGAACTCCCATGCCCAAGCGCCTGCTTCTCCCCTCACTCGTACTCGCCACCGTGCTCCTCGCCGCTCCAGCCCTGGCTCAGGGCGAGGACGAGCGCACGGTTGGCCTCTTCAAGAACACGCCCGCGGCCTTCGACGGGTACACCCTCTTCAACTCCCTCAACGCGCCCACCACCTACCTCATCGACATGGAGGGCCGGGAGGTCAACTCCTGGACGAGCCAGTACCAGCCCGGCAACGGGATCTACCTCCTCCCAGAGGGGTGGCTCGCTCGCACGGCCAACCTCCGCGGCGTGACTTCGACCCGGTTCAACGTCGTCGGCGGCATCGGCGGCCTCATCGAGGTCTACGACTGGGACGGCGACGTCATCTGGAGCTACCAGCTCGCCAACGACCAGCGGCAGTTCCACCACGACATCGAGCCGATCGTCGTCGACGGCCGGACGAAGAGCCTCCTCGCCATCGCCTTCGAGTACCACTCGCCGGCCGAGGCCCTCGCCGCCGGCCGCCGCCCGGAGGACGTCCCCGACGACGGGATCTGGAGCGAGGTCATTCTGGAGATCGAGCCCACCGCCGGCGGCGGCGCGGAGGTCGTCTGGGAGTGGCGCGCCTGGGACCACCTCGTCCAGGACGTCGACCCCACGAAGAACAACTACGTCACCGACGTCGCCGACCACCCCGACCGGATCAACATCAACTATGCCGTCGAGGGGCGGGGCGCCTACCCCGAGGACTGGCTCCACTTCAACGCCGTCGCCTACGACCCCGTCTACGAGCAGGTCGTCATGTCCTCGCCCGTCTTCGGGGAGGTCTGGGTGATCGACCAGACCACGACGACGGCCGAGGCGGCGACCTCGTCGGGCGGGCGCTACGGGCAGGGCGGCGACCTCCTCTACCGCTGGGGGAACCCGGAGGCCTACGACCGCGGCGGCCCCGAGGACCAGGACCTCTTCGGCCAGCACGACCCGACGTGGATCCCGCAGGGGACGCCGGGCGCCGGGCGGCTGATCATCTTCAACAACGGGCGGGGCCGCCCGGAGGGCGCGTTCTCGTCCATCGACGAGGTCAGGACGCCGCGCCGGGCGGACGGCTCGTACCCCGAGCCGCCTCCGGGCCAACCGTGGGGGCCCGCGACGCCGACGAAGTCCCTGACGGCGCCCGTGCCCACGGACTTCTACGCCTCCTTCGTCTCCAGCGTGCAGCGCCTCCCGAACGGGAACTACCTCGTCTGCGACGGCCCCGACGGGCGGTTCATCGAGGTCGGCCCGAACGCGCGGTCCATCGCGTGGGAGTACGTGAACCCCGTGATCACTGGCGGCGCCATCCTCGACTGGAACGAGCCGATCCCCCCGGCGCCCGCGGGGCAGCCCAGCCTGGCGAACCGGACGTTCCGGGCGACGCGCTACGCCACGGACTTCGCCGGCTTCATCGGCCAGGACCTCACGCCGGGCGACCCCATCGAGAACTACCCCGACGCGACCGTGGCTGCGCGGACGGCCGATGCCGGCGCGCTCGCGCTGACGGCGGGGCCGAACCCGTTCGCCGCGCGGACGACGCTGCGCTTCGGGGTGGCCGAGGCGGGCCCCGTGCGGCTCACCGTCTACGACGTGCTCGGCCGTGAGGTGGCGCGCCTGGCCGAGGGCACGATGGAGGCAGGGCCGCAGCGCGTGACGTTCGAGGCGAGCGGTCTCCCGGCCGGGGTGTACCTCGTCCGGCTCGAGGCGGGCGACCGCGTCGAGACCCGAAGGATTACCCGGCTACGGTAGGCTACAGGCAGGTCCACACTAACACCCAACAGCAGACCGCGTCGGCTTGGCTGGCGCGGTCTGCCGTCTATAGGGCGGGCTCATGTGGAGGCTGCATTCCTGGACCGGAAGTTGTACATTCGCCGCGCTGCCGGCCGACGCGCACTAGATGTCGGCTTTTCCTCGACTTCACCCGCCACCCCGCCATGGTGCGTCTCCTCGCTCCCCTCGCTTGCCTTGCCCTCGCGCTGCCCGCCCTCGGCACGCCCGTCCTCCCCGACACCTCGACGACCTGGGCCCACCCCGACAGCACGACTCACACCTACGAGGTCATCCTCGTAGAGGACGGGGTCACCTGGGCCGACGCCCGTTTCGCCGCCCGCTCGGCCGGCGGTTACCTCGCCACCATCACCTCCGAGCAGGAGGGTGCCGTCGTGCTCGGCCTCATCGACGACGCCCGCTACTGGTACGCGCCGCCGTCGCCGGCGGGCGCCCTCGCGGGGCCGTGGATCGGCCTCGTCCGTGCGCCTGACTCGACGGGCACGCCGAACTGGAGCTGGGTGACGGACGAGGCCCTCGCCTTTCAGGACTGGCGGGCCGGGCAGCCCAGCGCCAACCTGAGGTACACGGCGGGCCACCTCGTCAAGAAGACGGACGGAAGCGTTCAGGGATGGAACGCGCTGGATCCTTACTTCCCCAACCTCGTGGCCTACGTCGTCGAGTACGACGAGCGCCCCCTGCCGGACCCCGAGGAGCGGACCGTCGGCCTCGTCCGCCGGGACTCGGCGGCCTCGGAGGGCTACACCCTGTTCTCCCCGCTGCTCGGCAAGACGACCTACCTCATCGACAACGACGGCCGGGAGGTCCACCGTTGGGAGGCCGACTACCGGCCCGGTGTCTCGGCCTACATCCTCCCGGAGGGCTGGCTCCTCCGCACGGCCTCGCTGCGCGGCATCGCCCAGACGCGGTTTGCGGACGCCGGCGGCCTCGGCGGGCGCATCGAGGCGCTGGAGTGGGACGGCCGGGTGATCTGGAGCTACGAGCTCGCCAACGACGACCGCCACCTCCACCACGACATCGAGCCGCTCTACGTCGAGAAGCGCGTGCTCGCGCTCGCCTGGGAGTACCACTCGCCGGAGGAGGCCCGCGCCGCCGGGCGCGACACGACGCGGATCCCCGAGGGCGGCGTCTGGAGCGAGGTCATCATGGAGCTGAAGCCGCGCCCGCAGAGCGGCGCCAGCGTCGTGTGGGAGTGGCGCGTCTGGGACCACCTCGTCCAGGACTTCGACTCGACCAAGGCCAACTACGCCCCCTCCGTCGCCGACGAGCCGGGCCGGATCGACATCAACTACGGGAACGAGGGCGAGGACTGGCTCCACATCAACGCCATCGCCTACGACCCCGTCCACGACCAGGTCGCGTTCAGCGTGCAGAGCTTCAGCGAGGTCTGGGTCGTGGACCACTCGACCACGACGGCCGAGGCGGCGGACACGACGGGGGGCCAGTACGGCAAGGGCGGCGACCTCCTCTACCGCTGGGGGAACCCGGCCGCCTACAAGCGCGGCGGCCTTGAGGCTCAGACGCTGTTCCGCCAGCACGACCCGCAGTTCATCCCCACGGGGCGGCCGGGCGCCGGCAACCTCCTCATCTTCAACAACGGCCCCGGCCGGATCGGCGACGACTACGCCTCGGTGGACGAGGTCGTGCTACCGCGCCTCGCCGACGGCTCCTTCCCCGACCCGGAGCCGGGCGAGCCATGGGGGCCGGAGGCGCCGGTGTGGACCTACACGCTGCCCGAGCCGACCGACACCTACGCCTCCTACATCTCCGGCGTACAGCGCCTCCTCAACGGCAACACCCTCTACTGCGACGGCCCGAACGGCGCCTTCGGCGAGGTCGACTCCAGCGGCGTCGAGGTGTGGCGTTACGTGACGCCGACGGCGCGGAACGGGCGGGTGCTCGGCACGCACGAGGCCATCCCCGTCCTCCCTAACGGCATCGGCACGCCGCTCCCGCCGGAGACCGACGTGCCCTCGCCCGGCTTCGAGAACCTCGTCTTCCGCGTCACGCGCTACGCCCCGGACTACGCGGGCTTCGCCGGCCGCCTCCTCCACGCGGAAGACCCGATCGAGGGCTACCCCCAGCCGCTGCCGGTCGCGCAACGCGTCGCCTCGCCGATGCCAGCCGCGGCCCGTGCGGTAACGGAGCGTGGGGGCCTCTCCGCTGCGCCGAACCCCACGCGCGGCCGGGCGACCCTCCGCTTCTCGCTCGGCGCCGACGGCCCGGTTCGGCTCACCGTCTACGACGCCCTCGGCCGCGAGGTCGCCCGCCTCGCCGACGGCCCGATGGTGGCAGGCACGCACGCGGCGACGTTCGAGGCGCAGCAGCTCCCAGCGGGCGTGTACCTCGTCCGGCTTCAGGCCGGCGACCGCGTCGAGACGCAGCGGCTCACGCTGATCCGCTAGCTCCGCCGTCCCCCGCCCGCATCCGCCGGTCGAGCACCTCGGCGAAGCGGGCGGGGGAGGTGGCGTCGTAGCTGAAGTAGAGCGACGGCTCGATCAGCTCCAGCTCGATCACCGCAAAGTTGCCGTCGGGCATCCGCACGAGGTCAGCGCGGGCGTAGAGGGGCTCGGGCTCGACCGCTGCGGCGGCGGCGTCGGCCCGCTCGCGCAGCGCCGGCTCGGGCTCGACGGCGCGGATCCGCCCGCCGTGCTCCTCCTGCACCCGGAAGTCCGCCGGCTTCGGCGTCTTGAGGATGGCGTGGCTGTAAGCGCCGCCGAAGTAGAACAGCGAGAACTCCCCCTCCGCGACCACGCTCCGCACGAACGGCTGCGCCATGAAGCGCCGGCCCCCGAACGCCGTCTCGGCCGCCGCAACCGCTTCTGGCTCCCCGCCGCGCCGCAGCCAGAAGGTGTCATCCGCGTTCGCCCCGACGATGGGCTTGATGACGACCTCGTCGGCGCCCACGCGGTCGAACAGGCAAGCCGCGTCTCCCTCGCTCAGCCCGTCCCCCCAGACGGTCGGGACGATGGGGATGCCGCGGGCGTCGAGGTCGCGGAGGTAGGTCTTGTCGAGGTTCCAGCGGACGACCGGGAGCGCGTTCTCCAGCCGCGCCGCCGAGCGGTCGATGGCCTCCAGGACAGTGAGGAAGGCGTCGGGGTCGTGGTGGTAGTCCCACGGTGAGCGGATGACCACGACCTCGTAGCGGTCCCAATCCACGCCCTCTCGCCGCCACGGGACCTCCTCGACGTGCCAGCCCAGCCGGCGGAGTGGCTCGTGCGCGAGGCGGTCGTAGATGACGAACCCCTCGCGACGGCCCATCGTGAGGAAGGCGCAGCGCCGCACCGGGCTACTCCACCCGCAGCCGCTGCCCAACGCGGATGTTCGAGCCGCGGATGCCGTTGAGCCGCCGGAGCTCGCGGACCGTCGTGCCGTAGCGCCGGGCGATGGCGCCGAGCGTGTCGCCGCTGCGGACGGTGTGGTACGTCGGCTCGGGAGCGGGGGCCGGCTCCGTAGCCTCCGGCTCCGGCGTCGCCGCGTCGCTCGTCACCGGTGGGAGGTCCGCTCCGGCAGCCGCCGCCTCGCGCTCGACCCGCACCTCGTTCACGATCGAGCCCACGCCGGGGACGGCCTCGGCGACCTCCTCCGCGCGCGCCTTCTGCGCTGCCGTCTCGACCCGCCCCGTCAGGAGCAGCACCCTGGCCTGCATCCGCGCGTCGAACGGGAACGGCGCGAGCACCTCGTCGTCAGCCAGGGCGAGGCGGACCTGTGCGGCTGTCCGTGCGCCGTCGAGCTTCTCAGCCAGCGACTGCGCCGCGGCGGCCGGGGCGAGCAGGAGGAGGGCGAGAACCAGGGGCCGCATCGTCAGCTCTGGACCGGCTCGTGGGTCTCGCTGTCCTCGGCCGGGGCGACGTGGTACTCCGTCCGCGTCCGCACGCCGCCGATCTCCCCGCGCTCGGCGAGCCAGCGCTCGGCGTCGATGGCGGCCATGCAGCCGGTGCCGGCGGCGGTGACGGCCTGCCGGTAGACGTGGTCCTGCGCGTCGCCGCAGACGAACACGCCGGGGACGTCGGTGTGGGTGGAGTCCGCGTGGGTGAGGACGTAGCCGGCCTCGTCCATGTCGAGCCAGCCGCGGAAGAGGTCCGTGTTCGGCTTGTGGCCGATGGCGACGAAGAACCCCGCCACGTCGAGCCGCCGCGCCTCGCCCGCCTCCACGTCCTCCAGCATCAGCCCCTCCACCTTGTGCTCGCCGAGCACGTCGGTGACGACGGTGTTCCAGACGAACTCGATGGTGTCGTTGGCGAAGGCGCGCTCCTGCATGATCTGTGAGGCGCGGAGCTCACCGCGGCGGTGAATCACATACACCCTCCGCGCGAAGCGGGTGAGGAAGAGCGCCTCCTCCATCGCCGTGTCGCCGCCGCCGACGATGGCGAGGTCCTCGCCGCGGAAGAACGCGCCGTCGCAGGTGGCGCAGGCGGAGACGCCGCGGCCGAGCAGCCGCTTCTCGTTCGCCAAACCGAGGTACTTCGCGCTCGCTCCCGTGGCGACGACGACGGCGTCGGCCAGGAGCGGCGTCTGCTCGTCGAGGATCAGCCGGTGCGGGTTCCCCGAGAGGTCCACCGCCGTCACCATCCCAGAGCGCAGTTCAGCGCCGAAGCGGGCCGCCTGCTTTTCGAGATCCTGCATCATCTCCGGCCCCATCACGCCGTCGGGGTAGCCGGGGAAGTTCTCCACGTCGGTCGTCGTGGTGAGCTGGCCGCCGGGCTCGAGGCCCTGGATCACGAGCGGGTCGAGGTTGGCGCGGGCGGCGTAGAGCGCGGCCGTGAGCCCCGCCGGCCCCGTCCCGATCACGACGATCTGCCGGTGCTCGGCGCCGTCGAAGTCGAGGCCGTCGAAAGCGGAGAGGTCAGGGGGGGTACTGGCGTTCATGCGGTCGGGGTCTTATGACGCACGTAGGGGCACGGCGCGCCGTGCCCCTACCATCATTTGAGCGTGCAGGCTCAGGCGGTCTGCCCGGCGAGCGCGTCGAGCTTCTCGGCCAGCGCCCGCTCGGGGAGCACGCCGACGGCCTGGTCCACGACGCGGCCGTCCTTGAAGAACATGATCGTCGGGATCGAGCGGATGCCGAACTGCATCGCCACCTGTGGATTGGCGTCCACGTCGAGCTTCGCGACCTTCGCCTTCCCCTCGTAGTCGGCGGCGAGCTTCTCGATGGTCGGCGCGATCACGCGGCAGGGGCCGCACCACGACGCCCAGAAGTCCACGAGCACGGGGCGGTCGCTGCTCAGCACCTCGTCCTGGAAGTTGGCGTCGGTGAGGGTGACGTACTTGGCATTGTCGGCCATGATAGGATCCCTCTGCGGGAGCTGGATGGGGGTGGAGGAGGTGGGGTTCAACGGGAGGCCCGGCGGTCGGTTTCTCCTTTCATCGTATTTCTACGATGAGAGTACGTCGGCCTCCATCGCCGCGGGGATCGCCGCGTGATACGGCTCGGCCAGCGCCTCCACGGGCTCGTCGATCATGGCCTCGCCACCCAGCACGATCCGCAGCCGGTCCCCACCGACGCGGCCGAGCGGGACGGCTTGCACCGGGCGTCCGACGAGCGTGTCCATCACCACCTCTCCGTCGTCGAAGGCGGCGGTGAACACGATCCGGCTCTGGGCCTCCCCGAACAGCAGCGCGTCGAGTCGCGCGTCGGGGTCGCCGAGGTCGATCTCGGCGCCGAGGCCGCCCATCAGCGCGCACTCGGCGAGGCATACGGCGAGGCCGCCGTCGGCAACGTCGTGAGCACTCCGGACGAGCCCGGCGCGGATCAGCGCGAGCATCGCCTCCTGCACGGCCCGCTCCTCCTCGAGGTCGAGGTGCGGCGCGTCGCCGGCGGTGCGGTCGTGGAGGTGGGCGAGGTACTCCGAGCCGCCGGGGTCGCTTTTGTGTTGCCACGCCTCGGGGGTGAGGAGGAAGACCGCGTCGCCCTCGTCGCGGAACGGGAACGTCGTCGCGTCGCGCGCCACGTCATCCACGATCCCGAGCATCCCGATGGTGGGGGTCGGGAAGACCGCGGCCTCGGGGCTCTCGTTGTAGAAGCTCACGTTGCCGCCGGTGACCGGTGTGCCGAGCGCGCGGCAGGCGTCGCCCATCCCCCCGACGGCCTCGGTGAACTGCCAGTAGACCTCCGGCTTGTACGGGTTGCCGAAATTGAGGCAGTTGGTGACGGCGACGGGCTGGCCGCCGGCGCAGACCACGTTCCGCGCCGCCTCCGCCACCGCGATCTGCCCGCCGCGCCGGGGGTTGAGGTAGACGTAGCGCCCGTTACAATCGGTCTTGACGGCGAGCCCGCGGTCGGTCCCCTTGATGCGGACGACGGCCGCGTCCGACGGGCCGGGGCCGACGACGGTGTTCGTACGGACGGTGGTGTCGTACTGCTCGAACACCCACCGCTTGCTCGCGATGTTCGGGCTGCCGAGGAGTTTTCGTAGCGCGTCCCCCGCCTCGTCCGGTTCGAGGTCGGGGAGGCTCGCGGGGTCGAACGCCCGCGTCTCGTCGAGATAGGTGGGCCGCCGGGTCTCGCGGTGGTAGACGGGGGCGCCGCCGCCGAGGACGAGGTGCTCGGCCGGCACGTCGGCCACGAGGTCGCCGTGCCAGAAGACGCGGACGCGGCCCCCCGATTCCTCGGGGGCAGGCTCGGTGACCTCGCCGATGGGGACGGCGTGGAGGTCCCACTTCTCGAAGATCGCCTCGACCTCCGCCTCGCGGCCCTTCTCCGCAACGAGAAGCATCCGCTCCTGGCTCTCGGAGAGCATCAGCTCGTAGGGCGTCATCCCCGTCTCGCGCGCCGGCACGCGTTCGAGGTAGAGCGTCATCCCGCTCTCGCCCTTCGCGCTCATCTCGCAGGAGGAGCACGTGATCCCCGCCGCGCCCATGTCCTGGATCCCCACGACGGCGCCCGAGCCGATGGCTTCGAGGGAGGCCTCCAGCAGCAGCTTCTCCGTGAACGGGTCCCCGACCTGCACGCTCGGGCGCTTGCTCTCGCTCTCCTCTGAGATCTCCTCCGAGGCGAACGTCGCGCCGTGGATGCCGTCGCGGCCCGTGGCGCTGCCGACGATGTAGACGGGGTTGCCGACGCCCTCGGCGATGGCGCTCGCCGTCTCGCCCACCTTCACGACGCCGACGCTCATCGCGTTGACGAGCGGGTTGCCCTCGTAGGCCGGGTCGAAGTAGACCTCGCCCGCCACCGTCGGCACGCCGAACGCGTTGCCGTAGTCGCCGATGCCGCGGACGACGCCGTCGAGGAGGTAGCGCACGCGGGGGTTCTCGAGCGAGCCGAACCGGAGCGAGTTGAGGCTGGCGATGGGGCGGGCGCCCATCGTGAAGATGTCCCGCTGGATGCCGCCCACGCCGGTGGCCGCGCCCTGGTACGGCTCGACGGCGCTCGGGTGGTTGTGGCTCTCGATTTTGAACGCCACCGCCAGCCCGTCGCCGATGTCCACGAGCCCCGCGTTTTCCTCCCCGGCCTCGACGAGCAGCCCTTCGCCCTCGCGCGGCAGCGTCTTCAGCAGCGCGATCGAGTTCTTGTAGGAGCAGTGCTCGCTCCACATCACCGAGTAGAGCCCGAGCTCGACGAACGTCGGCGTCCGCCCCAGCTTCTCGGTGATCCAGCCGTACTCCTCGTCGGTGAGGCCGTGCTCGCGGGCGAGCTCCGGGGTGACGTCGGGGGCGTGGGGGAGGTTGACGGGCTCGGGCATAAAGGGCAGAAAATGACGTAGGGGCGCAGCGCGCTGCGCCCCTACGGGGTCGGCGGGAGCCGGAAAGCTACGGAGCCGCCGGAGCCTGGTCGGGTGAACTATCGCACCAGCGTCACGCGGGCCTCGACGGTCTCTCCGGCGGCGGTGGCGCGGACGGCGTAGACGCCCGCGGCGAGCGCGGCGCCGCCGAACGTCACCATCCGGCTCCCGGCCGGGAGCGCGCCGTCGAGCAGCGTCGCCACCCGGCGGCCGGCGGCGTCGAACACCGCGACGGTCACGTCGGCGGCCTCGGGTAGCGTGAGTTGCAGCGCGGTCCCGTCCCGGAACGGGTTGGCCCCGGCGACGGCCAGCGCGAATGCCTCGCGCTCCGCGTCATCCTCGGTCGAGGAGGAGCCGGTGATGTTCAGCCTCCAGCCCATGAACTGGTGGAACTGGCACTGGTACCACAGCTCGTCCGGCGCGTCGTCCGGGACGGTGAACGTGAGCGTCTCGGTGCCCGTGGCGAAGTTGCCCGTCACGCCCTCGCTGTAGACGCCCTCGCCGCCGCCCACATCGCTGGTCGAGATGTAGAACGGGTGGTTCGATGGCACGTCGTCCATCACGAAGGTGTACGTCTCCCCACGCGTCAGCGTGAGCTCGTTGGCCTCGACGTTGTCGATCCAGTAGGCCTCGTCGCGGCCCATATCGGCGTAGGGGTGGTCGTCGGTCTTGTCCTGGACGGTGACGGAGAACGAGGTCTGCGCCAGCGCGGTGGGCGCGGCGAGCAGCACCGCCAGCAGCGCAGCGAGCCCGGTTCGGAGGAGGTAGCGGTAGGGCATGGGACAGGGAGTGGTTAGCGGGAGAGGCCCAAGGTAAGTCCTTCCGCTTGAACGCGATGTCCCCAGTGGGACCCACGCCGGTTAAGCCGCCTCGCGGGCGAGAGACGCCGGCACCGACACGAGCGCCGGCCGCTGAGCTGCCGCTTCGATCCCTTCAAGCACGATGGCTTCGGCGCGGTCCACCCACGCCCGGAAGCGCTCGGTCGGGGCGCGGTGGGTGGGGAGGTAGGCGAGGAAGTCGTCGAGCGCCTGCCCCGGACCCGATCCGGGGTCGAGCCGGGCGCCGAGGATGCCGGCTCCGGTGCGCTGGGCGTCGAGCGCGTTCGTCCGCTGTTCGAGGTGGCCGGGCGTCGGGAGCATGAAGACGGGCTTCCCCAACCACATCGCCTCGCTAACCGACTCGAACCCGGCCGTGCAGACGACGCCGCGCGCGCGGGCCATCATCTGGAGAAAGCGTTCGCCGTCGAGGGGGTGGAAGGCGAGGTTCGGGTGGGGCGCCCACGGCTCGCCATCCCAGAACACGCGGACCGGCACCTCCGGCCGCCGGGCGTGCCAGCGGACGAGGCCGTCGGCGAGGTGGCGGTGGAGGAGGTAGGCGAGGAGGAACCCGTCGTCCGAGGGCACGAGCCGAAAGAGGTTGTCGCGGAGGATGGGGGGCGTGACGCGGACGCCGCGCTTGGGGAGGTCGTCGGCCTCGTAGAACGAGAGCGCTAGCTTCCGCGCGGCGCCGGCCGCCGTGAGCGCGGTGTAGCCCCACGTCGCCGCCCGCGCCGCCCACTGCCCCGGCGCGAGCTGGTAATCGGGGTGGCCGAACATGTACTGGTGGCCGACGCAGACCACGGGCACCTCGGGCTTCGCCGTCCCGGCGAAGAGCCCCATCATCCCCTCGTAGAAGTTGACGACGATGTCGGGCCGCTTGGCCGTGAGCTGCTGGCCGATGTGGCGGAGGTGGTCGCGGTAGATCCAGCTCCGGCGGAGGGCGTGCAGCCCCGTCCGCCCGAGGCTGATCGCGCGGGTGCCGGGGTGGTAGGCGAAGTTGGGGCTGTCGATGAGGTGGACCGGCGCGCCGAGCCCCTCGGTGAAGAACGCCGGGGGCCGCCGCCCCTCGCTCCGCCCGACGAGCGCGCCGACGACGGTGTGCCCGTGCCGCGCGAGCATGTCGCGGACGGCGAGGGCCTGGGTCATGTGCCCCCGCCCCTCGCCCTGCACGGCGAAGAGGACGCGCAGCGAGCGGCTCATGACGTTCCCGGTGAGAGGGTGGGAAGCCCGCGCGCCATGCCGTCGCCAGAAGCCGTTGGGAGGTCGAACAGCGACGGCGCAACAGGCGGACCCTGCACCGCCACATCCGGCCAGCGGATAAGCTCCAGCCGGCCGTCGAACCCTTCCGCCAGCGCGGTACAGCTCTCGACCCAGTCGCCGCAGTTGGCGTAGAGGACGCCGCCGGCGCCGGTCCCGACGGTGCGCAGCTCGGCCTTGTGGATGTGGCCGCAGACGACGCCGTCGGCGCCGCGCTCGGCGGCCCGGCGGGCGACGGCCTCCTCGAAACCCGCGATGTACTGGACGGCCCGTTTCGTATTCCCCTTGAGGAACGCCGCCAGCGACCAGTACGGCCGGCCGAGGGCGTGGCGGGCGCGGTTGAGCGGGCGGTTCAGCAGGAGGGCGCCCTCGTAGATCCGCGAGCCGAGCTCCGAGAGCCACGGCGCTAGCGCCACGGCCCCATCAAAGGCGTCGCCGTGGAGGACGAGGAGGCACCGGCCATCGGCCGTCGTGTGGACGGCCTCGCGGCGCGTCTCGATCCCCCCGAACGAGAGCCCCGCGAACTGCCGCGCGAAGTCGTCGTGGTTGCCGGGGACGTAGACGACGCGAGTCCCCTTGCGCGCCTTGCGCAGGAGCTTCTGCACGACGGTGTTGTGGGCCTCCGGCCAGTGCCAGCCCTTCCGCCGCAGCGCCCACCCGTCCACGATGTCGCCGACGAGGTAGAGCGTCTCGCTCTCGGTGTGGCGGAGGAAGTCGAGGACCCGCTCGGCCTGGCAGCCGCGGGTGCCGAGGTGGAGGTCGGAGATCCAGAGCGTGCGCACGCGGTGTGCGCGGCGGGGGTGCTCCGAGGGCGGTGGGGGCATCGGGGCGAGCTCGGACGGAACTGCATGAGGTCGAGCCTAAATACACAGCCGCCGTGACCGCTGCATTACGGGGATAAAACCCTACCGTTATCACCCTGCGCCGCGGCCCCGTCCTTCAGGCCTTCTCCAGCTCGCTCTCCGACTTCAGCACGCGGTCGCCGTCGTCCTGCTCGATGAGGTAGGCGGGGTTGTCGGCGTCGGCATCGCGGACGACCTCGTTGCCCTTGATGGTGCGGGTGACGCGCTCGGTGAAGCTCTCCTGGACGGTCCCGGAGGCGGTGCCGCTGCCCCAGTTCCACTTCACGTTGTCGCCTTGGTTGTACTTCGGCATGGAGGAGGTGCGTTGGTGAGAGATGCCCCCGAGGAACGGCCCCACCCGGCCTCGGTTCTCCCCACGCCGCCCTTCAAACCCCCCACGCTGCTCATGCCCCACATCCTCTGGGCCGACGACGAGATCGACCTGCTCAAGCCCCACGTCCTCTTCCTCGAAGCCAAAGGCTACGACGTCGCCACCGTCACCAACGGTGCCGACGCTGTGGAGCAGGTGCGAGACCGGCGGTTCGACCTCGTCTTCCTCGACGAGCAGATGCCGGGGATGGACGGGCTCGAAACGCTCGGCCAGATCAAGCAGGCCACGCCCGAGACGCCCGTCGTGATGATCACGAAGAGCGAGGAGGAGCACCTGATGGAGGACGCCATCGGGCAGCAGATCGCCGACTACCTCATCAAGCCCGTCAACCCGAAGCAGATCCTGCTGACCTGCAAGCGCCTCCTCGAAGGCGGACGGCTCCGCGACGAGAAGGCGTCGCAGACGTACCTCCAGCGCTTCGGCGAGCTCTCGATGCGGATCGGCGGCGGGCTCTCGTGGGCCGAGTGGACCGAGGTCTACCAGCAGCTCGTCCGCTACGGCCTCGAGCTCGACGCCGACGACGGCGCGCGGCAGATTCTGGAGGACCAGTACCGCGACGCCAACCGGGCATTCGGGCGGTTCGTGGAGGACGAGTACGCCGGGTGGATCGCAGCCGCGCAGGCCGGCGAGGCGCCGACCGCGGAGCGCCCCCCGCTCTCCCACGAGGTCGTCCCCCGCTGGGTCCTCCCCCGCCTCGACGACGGCAAGCCGGTGCTGTTCTTCCTCGTCGACTGCCTCCGCTACGACCAGTGGCTGGAGTTCGAGCGCCTGCTGTTCCCCCTCTTCGACGTCCAGAAGGACTGGCACTGCGGCCTGCTCCCGACGGCAACGCCGTACTCGCGGAACGCCATCTTCGCCGGCCTCCTCCCCGGCGAGATCGCCACCCGCTACCCGCAGCTCTGGGAGCATGACACCGGCCAGAACGAGGGGTCGCTGAACCAGCACGAGGAGCAGCTCCTGGCCCACCTCCTCAAGCGCAAGCACAAGCCCGACCTCCGGCTCCGCTACGAGAAGATCGTCTCCACCGACGACGGCCAGCAGATGGCCGCCGCCGTGACCGACCTCGCCCAGCACGACCTCGCCGCCGTCGTCGTCAACTTCGTCGACATCCTCGCTCACAGCCGCTCCGACTCGTCTGTGCTGAAGGAGCTGGCGCCGGACGAGCGCGCCTACCGCGCGCTGACGCGGACGTGGTTCGAGCACTCGTGGCTGCTCCGGGCCTTCGAGGAGCTGGCCCGGCAGGACGTCACCATCGTGCTCACCACCGACCACGGCGCCGTCCGCGCCCTCCGCCCCACCAAGGTCATCGGCGACCGCGACACCTCGACGAGCCTCCGCTACAAGCACGGCAAGAACCTCAAGGCCGAGGCGAAGGACGCCATCTTCGTCAAGGACCCGGAGGCGTTCGGGCTGCCACGGACGGGGCTGAACGAGAACTACATCTTCGCCAAGGAGGACTTCTACTTCGTCTACCCGACGAACTACCACCGCTACACCAACCAGTACATGGACACCTTCCAGCACGGCGGCGCGTCGCTGGAGGAGATGCTGCTGCCGGTGGTGACGCTGCGGCCCCGATGACGGCGGACAGGAAACGGGGGATGGGAAACGGAGGACGAAGCGAGCGGACCCGCGTAGGTTGCGATGCACTCGAAGAGCCCTTACGTCGTGCGAACGGAAGCACCCCTAGCCTCACGAGGTTCACCATGCCGAAGACACTCCAACTCCTCCTCGTCATTGCACTCTTCTGCCCTCCGGCCTTTGCTCAGCAGACCGACTTCACCGAAGAGGAGCGCGAGCAGGGTGCACAGATGCTCATCGAGAAGGGCGTCCTCCCTGAGGACTGGGGGTCTCTGCTCCCGGCAGACTCTCTGGGCCTGAACGCCTACTTCTCGCCGAAGCGCGCTCACCGTGTCCGCATCTCGTCGAGTCAGGGCGTCGTCTCTGTTCTAGAGGTGCCACGGGGTACGTGGCTGAACGTGCAGGCCGACCAGGAAGTCAACGCTGGATGGCAAGCGAGAGCGAATACAACTGTGGGGCCGCCGGTCTTCCGCGGAGACGTCGCCCTCCGCACGCGGCGGGCTGATGAGGTTGAGGAGTCCGATGGGAGCGCCCTCTTTGCCGTCATGGCACGGTCTCCGGTGGAAGTGATGCTCCGGGATGTCGTGGTGGAGGTAAAGGCTGTAAAGCTAGAGGAGTAGCGATGGGTGACGGCAGGCATAGCTGAGCCGGCCGGCGCGGTGGCCATGTTCTGTAGAGACGCCGGCCTACATTGAATGCTCTGGTCCACCCGCTCTGCCCATGTCGCCGCCGAAGGGCTACCTCCCCGCCCGGATCGCCCTCCGCGACAACTTCGCCGAGGACCTCGCGCGGTTCGTCCTCCAGCCGAGCGAGCCGCTCGCGTTCGTGCCGGGGCAGTACGCGACGCTGGCGCTGGAGGCCGGCGGGGCTTGGGTGAAGCGGGCCTATTCGATTGCCAGCGCGCCGCATGAGGAGGGGCTGGAGTTCTACGTCGAGCGCGTGGAGGAGGGCGCACTGACGCCGCGGCTGTGGGACCTCGCCGAGGGCGGCACCGTCTGGGTCCGCCCCCGCGCCGCCGGCCACTTCGTGCTCGACGCCGCGCGGCGCGGGCACGTCATGGCCGCTACCGTTACCGGCCTCGCCCCCTTCCTCTCGATGGCGAGGCACCAGCAGTACGCGCTCGCCACCGGCGCCCTCGCCGAGCCGCACCGGCTCCTCATCCTCCACGGCGCCAGCCGCAGCGCGGAGCTCGGCCCGTACCGGGAGGAGCTGGAAACGCTCGCCGCCGGAGCCGACTGGCTCGACTACATCCCCACCATCAGCCGCCCGTGGGCCGAGCCGGCGTGGACGGGCGAGGCGGGGCGGGTCGAGGACGTGCTGCGCAAGCACGCCGACCGGCTCGGGCTCCGGGGGGAAGGCGTGGCGGGCTACGCCTGCGGCAACCCGCAGATGATCGACAAGGCGAAGGGCATCTTCGCCCGTGCCGGGTTCGTCGAGGACGCCATCCACGAGGAGAAGTACTTCACCACCGCTGCCGACGCGCCGGCGGGGACGGTACAGGCAGCGGCCCCACCTGGTCCGAAGGGGCCGTCGCGGCGTATGCCGAAGCGACCTGGCAGCGTCCGGCTAAAAACGGTGAAGCGTCCGCCCTCATCGTGAGGAGCCCGGGGGCCATGCCGGCGCAGGGGCTTCATGACCTGCCGAGGTCAGGGCAGTCACGAAATTATAACGTCGCCCGGACCACTGAGGTATCGGCTGCACGGCAAGATACATTAGCTATCGCACCTGTAAAGTTAGCGCACGTACCGGGCGGGTATGACGCGGGGTGTCACCCCCTGCCGTTATCTTGTTGATGTTCAACAGGATGACACATGGCGAGCCCCAACCTCAGAGAGTTCCTACAGCAGTTCGGCACGACGGAGGGGTGCCTCCACTTCATCCGCCGTCACCGCTGGCCTGATGGGATCACTTGCAAGAAGTGCGAACGCGTCACGCGGCACCACATGATCCCGGAGCGGAAGTGCTACTCCTGTCAGGAGTGCGGGTCCCACGTCCACCCCACGGCGGGCACCATCTTCCACCGCTCCCGCGTCCCGCTGCCGGACTGGTTCTTCGTGATCTGGAAGTTCTCGAAGACGCGGGCCGGGTTCAGCGCCAAGCAGATTGAGCGCGAGATCGGCGTCAGCTACCCCACCGCGCTCAGGATGTGCAACCTCATCCGCTCCCGCTTGGGCGAGTCCCCGTCGCTCTCCGGCATAGTCGAGGCCGACGAGTGCTATGTCGGCGGGCGCCCCCGCTACCGTGGCGTCTCGAAGCGCGGCCGGGGGACCCGGAAGGTGCCCGTCATCGGGGCCGTCGAGCGCGGTGGGAAGGTCTCCGTCAAGGCGGTGAACACCGTGAGCC
This sequence comes from Rhodothermales bacterium, assembly GCA_965215145.1. Lineage (GTDB taxonomy): Bacteria > Bacteroidota > Rhodothermia > Rhodothermales > JANQRZ01. The sequence continues at coordinate 270,079 of OZ244038.1, forward strand.
GTGCGACGGTGCTCCCCTTCCTCACGGAGCGGATCGAAGAGGGCTCGGAGGTCTACACCGACGAACTCAACGTCTACGACGTGCTGCCCGATCACGGGTACGCTCACGAGGCCGTCAAGCACGGCGAGCGGGAGTACGTCCGCTACGAACCGGATGGGCGGACGATCCACACGAACACGCTGGAAGGGTTCTGGAGTTACCCGAAGAGCGCGGTCCTCCGCATCCATCGGGGCGTGAGTCGGCGGAAGCTGCAAGGCTACCTCGATGAGCACACCTTCCGGTATAACCACCGGAAGGATGAGGAGGGGATCTTCGGCGCGATGCTTACTCGGGTGGCTGATCCGGTTTCGACGCCTGCTCAAGCAGCGTAAGGAAGTCCTCTCCGCCTTCGTCCTCGCCCTCCTCCATCATGCGCTTGATTGTCCGTTGGGCAACGAGGGAAAGGTCGGTATCTGGAAACGGCGGGGTGGCTGAGCTTGCATCGGCAGGAACCTCCCGAAGTGCAATCTTCACCGCTCCCTCTACTTTCTTACTCATCGCTCTCCTCTTCTTTCTTTGGGAAGAATTTCCATAGCCCTCAGGCGCTCCTTGTACCCCTTCTTGCTTAGTTGGCAATTTACAAACTCTAAGAATTCTGTCTTACCTAAGTTAAGCTGTCTTGTCACTTTGCCCACAAGCGGCTTGCCAATCGTCTTGTAATTAGTGCCTGTAGACACCTTTGTGTGAAAGTATCTCTTGCCCTCGTACTCGTAGTAATAAAATCTATGATCCTGTTTTGAATCTCCTGGGACAAATCCCTTCTTCTTGAGACTCTTCTCGACCTTACTCCTCTCAAGAGTCATCTGTCAGATCAATCTGAAGACGTAGTCTCGGAGATCCTTCATATCCTCTGAGAGAGAATCGAGAGGTGCAGAACTGAGATCCGCAGCGAGGTCCACAGCTTCCCTGTACAGATCAGCTTCGGCCTCAGCTAGAGTAAGGCCGAATCCCACGAGCGACCACTTGCTACGCGTGAGATAGTATCCCTCTGCATCTACCTCAACATCAAAAGTAACACCACCGATGTCTAGAGACATTTGGGTGTTGTTGCTACTTGGAAGTTGAGCTTCGGAGCGAGCCTCATTAGAAGCATCGGGGTGCGCTGGCGAGTAGCTCTCCGCGTCATAGGACGGGAGAACGGGAAGAAACACCGCTAGTAGCTCATTCTGTGGGGGAGCGTAGCTGTCTGTGTCGCTCCACATTGGCTCAAAGCCTTCCTGTTCTCGGTCGCTCGGATAGCTCTCCTCAAGAGGAAGTGGGGCGGGGTCCTCGTACCGCTCTGGGAGGGCGGTTGTGCCGGACATGGGGATAGCGCTCATCGGTGTATCGGTTACGATTCTCCGGGGCCTTGCTCACCCTCGGGGTCGTGGGGGCCGTTCATATCAATGAATTGCTGCCGGATGACTCTGGCTTGCATCGCCTTCTCCCTCAACCAGCCCGCGAAGCGGAGCGCTGATTCGGGAGTCATAACGAGACTGGCCTGTACCTCGCGCGTTATGTCCGCTCGCGAAATACGCTGCTCCGACTCCCGGTCCACCCTTACGCTCTCGGCATCGGCCTCGCTGTCGTACGTGAGGTAGTTAGGAAGAGAGTACCGCTCAACAAAGACGTGGGCTACGATGTTCGAACCGTCAGGGGTCGTCCCACCCCAAGCCCCGTTGACGGCATAGGTAGGCTTGTCCTTCAGGGCCTCGAAGCCTATGGTGAACTGCTTCTTGTTCTGGCTCATGCAGACTCGTTATCGGACGGGAGGGCGCGCCATAAGCACAGACCGCTCCGATGTCAAGGGGTGTGGATAAAACGGGGGGAAGGCGGGGAAAGTACGGTGGGCGGTACGGTAGCTTTGGAGCATTCTGTGAAAGGGGCGTGCCCCGGAGGCGACCCTGACTCCGAAAAGGCGAGCTACGCCACTACGTGCGCTAGCTTTACAGGTGCGATGCAATACGACATCACCCTGCGAACACCACGAGCCAGCCCCAGACCTTCACGGCGGAGGTTAATGCCACCCTCCCGGATGGCACCGTCTACGGCCCGCTTGAGGGGCCGCAAACGGTGACGCTCGCGCCGAACCGGTCGATCGGCCCACTCTCCTTCGCGGAGGAGGTACCGGCGGCGGCCCCGTCCGGGGCGTACACCGTCACGCTTGCGCTTTCGAGCGGCGGGGCGGCCTTCGCGTCCGACAGCTTCACCTTCACGAAGGGCACCGTCGAGGGGGTCGAGGCGACGAGTCTGACGACGGGGGTCGAGGGCGTCTACCCGAACCCGTTCGCCACGGCCGCGACGATCCGGTTCACGGTGGGCGAGGCGTCCGAGGTCCGGCTCGCGGTCTACGACGCGCTCGGCCGCGAGGTCGCCGTCCTTGCTGACGGCACTGTCGAGGCCGGTACGCACGAAGCGGTCCTCAACGGACGTGATTTCCCGAGCGGGGTCTACGCCTGGCGGCTCATGGCAGGCGGCCGGGTGCAGACGGGGCAGCTCACACTCGTGAGGTAGCGATCACTCTCCCCAGGGGTCGGCAGAACGCCCAACTCCCTCGGGCGTTGGGCGCGGCATGACGGACTCCCTCGCCGACCTCCTCCCCACCGAGACGGCAGCGCCTGCCGAGACGCTGGCGCTCGGCCGCCGCCTCGCCGCCGCGCTCGGCCCCGGCGGCGTGGTCGCGCTCTACGGCGACCTCGGCGCGGGGAAGACCCACCTTGTCAAGGGGATCTGCGCCGGGCTCGGCGTGGCGCCGGAGGCCGTTACCTCGCCCACCTTCGCCATCGCGCAGGAGTACGACGGCCGCACCGAGGAGGGCCATCCACTCCCCCTCTACCACCTCGACGCCTACCGCATCGAGCGCCCCGAGGAGTTCTTCGAGCTGGGCTACGAGCAATATTTCTTCGGCGACGGCGTCGCGCTCGTCGAGTGGCCCGAGCGGGTTGAGGCGCTGATCCCCGAGGATGCGGTTCGGCTGCGGCTAGTTCATCTCGGTGGGGACCGGCGAAGGGTTGAGAAGGTGGAGGATCGAGAATAGAGAATGGAGGATCGAACGGCCATCCCCCACCGTCCACCTTCTATCCTCTCGCCTCCTATCCCTGCACGTGCCTGAATCGCCCCTCTCCTACGCCGACGCTGAGGCCTACCTCCTCGCCCTTCCCCGCTTCGCCGAGCAGGGCGTGACGGCGATGAAGCCGGGGCTGGAGCGGATGGAGGCGCTGCTCAGCGCGATGGGCCGGCCGCACGAGGCGTTCGAGAGCGTCCACGTCGGGGGGACGAACGGGAAGGGCTCGGCGGCCTCGATGATCGCGGCCGTCGGGACGGCGGGGGGGCTGCGGGTCGGGCTCCACACCTCGCCCCACCTCCACACCCTCCGCGAGCGGATGCGGCTCGACGGGCAGCCCGCGCCCGAGGCGTGGGTGGCCGATGCCGTGGCCCGATACCGCGCGGCGTTCGAGCGGGTCGGGCCGAGCTTCTTCGAGGCCACCGTCGCCCTCAGCCTCCTCTACTTCGCCGAAGAACGGGTGGACCTCGCCGTGGTCGAGGTCGGCCTCGGCGGGCGGCTCGACGCGACGAACGTGCTCACGCCCCGCATCGCCGTCATCACCAACGTCGCGCGCGACCACGCGGAGCTGCTGGGGGAGACGCTGCCGGAGATCGCCCGCGAGAAGGCCGGCATCGCCAAGCCTGGCATCCCGCTTCTTACCGCCGCTGAGGGCGACGACGTGTTGAATGCGCTCCGTACGGAGGCTACTCGGCGCGGGGCTGAGGTGGTCCGGGCGCAGGACGAGGTCCGGCTCACCGTTGTGGCTTCGGGCCCGGACGGGCTCACGATCGACCTCACGACGCCCGTGCGGCGGTACGAGGGGCTACGGGTGGAGCTCGCCGGGGAGCACCAGGCGTGGAACGCTGCCCTCGCCGTCCTCGCCGCCGAGCGGGTCGCGGAGGCAGCGGAGCGAGGCGAGCAGGCCGTGCGGTGGGGGCTCGCCAACGTTCGGAAACACGCAGGATTAGCGGCCCGTTGTGAGGTGCTACAGCGGGTCCCGACGGTCCTCGCCGACGTTGCCCACAACGCCGACGGGCTCGCGGCGGCACTGGCCTTCGCGCGGTCCTTGACCGACGGGCGGCTCTTCGTGCTCCTTGGTGCGATGCGGGACAAGGAGCCGCTGGCGCTGGCCGGCCGGCTGGCCGCGGCGCAGGCTACGGTGCTGCCGGTCGGGTTAGGCGTGCCGCGGGCGCTGCCGCCGGCGGCCTGGCACCGACTCCTCGAAGCTCAGCACATCCCTACGATAGCCCCCCCCGACATCGCCGCTGGGCTCGCGTGGTTTTTGCGCGAGGCCGCTGCTACCGATACCCTTCTCGTCACGGGCTCCCACCTCACCGCCGCCGCCGCCCGCGACCTCCTCCTCTCTTCTGGCGACGCGCCCATCCGCCCGCGCTGACCCCTCTCCTCTCCGGCCACCGCTCATCATGGCCCACACCATCACGTCCCTTCAGGCGATGAAGGTGGCGGAACTGCAACGGATCGCGCGCGACCTCGACGTCGAGGGCTACTCGCACCTCCGCAAGCAGGACCTCATCTACCGCATCCTCGAAGCTAGCGCCGAGGCCGACGCCGTCGCCCCCACCGCATCGGGGCCGGCCCCCACCCCGCCTCGCTCGGCGGCGCCGAAGCCTGAGCGCCGGGAGCCGCCCCGGACCGCCTCGCGCGAGTCGCGCCGCCGCGAGCGCCGCCCCCCGCCGCGCCGCGCCCTCACCGGCGATTACCCCGACTACGTCCGGCGCTTCGACCCCGGCGGGGTGCTCCTCGAGGGGATGATCCGGAAGGTCGGCGTGCTGGAGGTGCTGCCGGACGGGTACGGCTTCCTCCGCTCGGCCGAGTACAACTACCTCCCCTCGCCCGACGACATCTACGTCTCGCCGAGCCAGATCAAGCGGTTCAGCCTCCGCCGCGGCGACACCGTCGACGGCCAGGTCCGCCCGCCGAAGGAGGGCCAGCGCTTCTTCGCGCTCCTCCGCGTTAACACCATCAACGGCCGCCCCCCCGACGCCGTCGGCGAGCGCGTCGGGTTCGACCACCTCACGCCGCTGTTCGCCCACGAGGCGCTCCGCCTGGAGACCGAGCCCGACGGCTACGCGATGCGGGTGATGGACCTGTTCTGCCCCATCGGCAAGGGCCAGCGCGGGCTCATCGTGGCGCAGCCGAAGACGGGGAAGACCGTGCTCCTCCAGCAGATCGCCAACGCCCTCCGCGCCGGCCACGACGACGCGACGCTGCTCGTGCTGCTCATCGACGAGCGCCCCGAGGAGGTCACGGACTTCGAGCGGAACGTCGACGCCGAGGTCATCGGCTCGACGTTCGACGAGGAGCCGACGCGCCACGTCGAGGTCGCCGAGACCGTGCTCGAAAAGGCGAAGCGGCTCGTCGAGGCCGGGCAGGACGTGGTGATCCTGCTCGACTCGATCACCCGGCTCGCGCGCGCCCACAACGCCGTCTTCAACGGGCAGGGCCGCACGATGTCCGGCGGCATCGAGGCCGGCGCGCTCCGCGGCCCGAAGCGGTTCTTCGGGAGCGCCCGCGCCGTCGAGGAGGGCGGCAGTCTCACCATCGTCGGGACGGCGCTCGTGGACACCGGCAGCCGCATGGACGACGTGATCTTCGAGGAGTTCAAGGGCACCGGCAACATGGAGATGGTGCTCGCCCGCGACCTCGCCGACCGCCGCATCTTCCCGGCCATCGACGTGCTCCGCAGCGGGACACGCCGAGAGGAGCTGCTCCTCCCCGCGGAGAAGCTCCAGCGCATCCACATCCTACGCCGGTTCCTCGCCGAGATGGCCCCCGCTGAGGCGATGACGTTCCTCCTCGACCGGATGCGCGTGACGCAGAGCAACGCCGAGTTCCTGGCGACGATGAACACGTAGTAGGGGCGTAGTGCAATACGCCCCTACGTCACCGGCACGGCCTCCCGCCCCGCCGCCCCTGCTCCCCGGCCCCCACCCATGCGCCAGCCCCGACGCCCGCGGTTTTGGAATCCCGACCGGGGTATGGGCACCGCTCTCGCAGCGGGCGCGGACGCGGTGGCCCGGTGCGCTCAGGAGACGCAACGCGCGGTCGCCGCTGTTCCCTTCGGCGTGCTTCGCCGGATCCCGCTCGTGTCCCCCGTGTCGCGCCTCGTCGAGGAGATCTATAACGGCGCTGCGGCCGTGGCGTACGCGGGCGCCCGGCGCGGGAGCGCAGTGCTCCTCCCCGTGATCGCAGGAGCCCTACCCGCCCGCGCAGGCCTGGTCATGCGGGGCGTGCTGAACGGGACGCACGGGGACACCCTCGTCGCGATGGGGAGTCCGGTTGCGGCTTCGATGGCGCTCTACGCGGCGGGGGTGCCCGTGCCCGCGACCCCCGAGGGCCTCCGTGCTCTGGCGCATCCGACGGGGCGCGTGTGCGTCTTCATCCACGGTCTCTGCATGGACGAGCGGGCATGGGAGGGGCCTGCAGGGGGACCGGGGGCCGCCTACGGCGAGCGGCTGCGCGAGGCACTCGGCTACACCCCCCTCTACGTCCGGTACAACACCGGCCTGCCCGCCGCCGAGAACGGGCGGGCGCTCGCCGGCCTCCTTCAGGAGATGGCGGAGGCATACCCCGAAGGCCTGCGGGACGTGGCGCTCGTGGGGCACAGCATGGGCGGGCTCGTCGCCCACTACGCTTACACCGCCGGCATGGAGGCGGGGCTGGAGTGGACGGGCATCACGCGGGCGGTCATCGCGCTCGGTTCGCCGTTCCGCGGATCGCCGCTTGCCAGGGCGGGTCACGTGGCGACGAAGGCGCTCCGCCGGTTTGCCGTGACGGCCCCGCTCGGCGCCCTCGCCGACACGCGGAGCGCGGGGGTGAAGGATCTCCGGCTTGACCACGACGCGGGGCGCGTTGACGGCGCACCGTACCGGTTCGTCAGCGGCGGCCTCCGCTGGGAGGGGCCGCTGGGGCGGGTGCTCGGGGACGGGCTCGTGCCGCCGACGAGTGCGGCTCCCGTCGGACTCGGTGCGGCGGCATACGCCGCCGGCGTGGGGCACCTGGCGCTCCTGGACGATCCGGGCGTGTACGCGCAGATCGAACGGTGGCTCAGGGTCGCCTAGCCGGCGGCCTCGCGCCCGAGCCCCTCCGCGGCCACGGCCTTCGCCTCCTCGGCCTCCGGCGTCTCCGGCTCCGGGAGGTAGCGCCACACGATCCAGGCCAGCAGCAGGATCGCGGCGCTGCTGGCGAGCGTGTCGGCGCGGTAGCCCGCCGCCGCGTAGAGCGACCCGGCGACGGCGGCCCCGATCCCCGTCCCGATCTGCCCGATGGCGATGGTGAGCGAGAGCAACGTCCCCCGGAGCTGCCCCGGCACGAGCGCCGTCAGCAGCGCCTGGAGCGGCGCCATCCGCATCGCGAACAGCCCCATGATGAGCATGTAGAGGGGGTAGGCCACCCACCGCTCGGTCACGACGAACGTGAGGCCGGCCGTGACGACGGCGAGGCCGAGGCACGAGAGGAGGATCAGCGGCTTCCGCCCGATCCGGTCGGAGAGCGCCCCCGCCTTCGGCCCGACGACGACGCTGACGGCGCCGCCGACGAGGAACAGCGTGGCGATAAAGTCGACGGGCGCACCGGCGACGGTGAGGGGCCGCCCGAACACCTCGATGCCGAGCGGGAAGTTCGCCGTCAGCCACTGCGGGAGGTAGACGATGAGGAGCCCGAGGCCGAGGTACATCAGGAAGTACGTCGCCGCGGCGGCACGGACGGGGCCGGCGCGGAGGAGGTCGGCGTAGCGGCTGAGCGTGCCGCCGAGCGTCATCCGCGAGGTCTCCCGCTCGACGTCCGGCTGCGGCACCGCCACGAGGATCAGCACGAACGCCACGGCCATCACCCCCGCGAAGACGAGGAACGGCGCGCGGAACCCGGCCGCCGCCGCGAGCACCCGCCCCACCGGGATCCCCAGCACGAGCCCGAACGCGACCCCGCTCATCACCCACCCCGTCGCTGCGCCACGCCGGGCGTAGGGGAAGTAGTCCCCGACGTACGAGACGGCGGCGCCGGAGAGCATTCCCCCCGCCGCGCCCGCCAGCGCCCGCACCGCCAGCATCCCCCCGAACGACCCGACGAGCCCGTGCAGCGCGAGCACGACGGCCAGCGTCCCCGAGCCGAGCAGGAGCACGCGCCGCCGCCCGATCCGGTCCGAGACCGGCCCCATCACCAGCGCCGCCAGCGCCAGCACCCACGAGTACACCGACACCAGCGAGCCGAGCAGCGCCTCCGGGATCGCGAGCTGATCCCCGATGATGGGCAGGATCGGCGTGATGATGATGGTCTGGCTCGCCGCCGTGAACACCATCAGCCACAGCGGGAACAGGATGGCGAGGGTGCGCAGGCGGGAGTCGGGCACGGGGCCTCGGGGGGATACGGGCGATAGCTGTTGCGACGGAGGTCGCCTAAGCGGGGTCGGGGGAAAAGTTGCGGGGCGGGTGAAAGGGCGGGGAATCGCCCTGTGTGGTCCGTGCAGGCGGGTGGGTAACACAGCGGTAATCCCGATCTAATCCGGCCGTAACACGGGCTCTCTAGGTTGCCGGTGGCATCGGGAGAGGGGCTCCCGGCTGCCTCCTCCCACACCAACCCCACTCCCACGATGACCACCATGTCCCAGCCTGCGCTGCGCTTGCGCCGCCGGCTCCGCACGTCGGTGCTGACCCTCGGGTCCGCCCTCGTCGCGGCCCTCCTCCTCCTCGGCGCCGCGGCGCCGGCCCACGCCCAGACGGGCACCATCGCCGGCACCGTCGTCGACGGCGCCACGGGCGAGACGCTCATCGGCGTCAACGTCCTCGTCCCCGAGCTCTCCACCGGTGCCGCCACCGGGCTCGACGGCGACTACCGCATCCCCGGCCTCGGCGCCGGGACGTACACCCTCCGCTTCTCCTACCTCGGCTACACGACGCAGACCGTGACCGGCGTCGAGGTCGAGGCCGGCGAGACGACGACGATCGACGTCGCGCTGAGCGAGGAGGCCGTCGACATCGGCGGCGAGGTGATCGTCGAGGCGGCCGTCCTCCGCGACAGCGAGGTCGGCCTCCTCATCGAGCGGCAGAACGCCGCCGGCGTCAGCGACGCCATCAGCGCGGAGAGCATCTCCCGCGCCGGCGCGAGCACGGCGGCCGACGCGCTCCAGAAGGTCCCCGGCGCCAGCGTCGTCGGCGGGAAGTACCTCGTCGTGCGCGGGCTCTCGGACCGCTACCTCAACACGCAGCTCAACGGCGCCACGCTCCCCTCGGCGGACCCCGAGCGGAACGCGGCCCCCCTCGACCTCTTCCCCAGCGGGCTCCTCGAGAACATCGTGACCTCGAAGAGCTTCACGCCGGACCAGCCCGGCGACTTCACCGGCGGCTCCGTCAACATCTCGACGCGGACGTTCCCCGAGGAGCTCACCGCGCAGCTCTCGACGTCGGTTGGGTTCAACACGGCCGTCGAGCCCGGCAGTGAGTACCTCCGCTACAGCGGCGGCGGCGTCGGCCTGTTCGGCGCGCCCGGCAGTGGGCTCGCCCTGCCGGATGCCGTCGAGGGCCTCGGCCCGCGCGACATCTCGGAGGCGTCGCAGGACCAGCGCCGCGCAATCACGGAGGCGTTCGGGAGCACGTTCGCCCCGCAGCCCGAGGACGTCGCGCTGAACCGGAGCCTCAGCGCCTCCGTCGGCAACCGGGGCGCCCTCCTCGGCCGCCCCCTCGGGTTCCTCGTCGGCGCCAACTGGAGCCGCTCGGCCGACGGCTACGCCAGCGGCGTCAACAGCGAGTTCAGCGGCGCCGGCGACAACCTCACGCGGGACTACCTCCTCAACACCCTCCAGGGCCAGGAGGAGGTCCTCTTCGGCGGCCTCGCCAACCTCAACTACCGCCCGACGGACCGGAGCGAGCTCGGCCTGAACCTGCTCTACAACCGGAACGCCACCTCGACGGCCATCCTCCAGACGGGGCTCTTCGAGGACGGCACGCTCCAGGAGGCCGACAACGTCTACGAGGGGCGCTCCCTCTTCTTCACCGAGCGGACGCTGCTCTCCTCCCAACTCCGCGGCAAGCACGCCCTCTCCGAGCGCGGCCTCCGCGCCGAGTGGAATGCGGCCTACTCCCGGACCTCCCTCGACGAGCCGGACTTCCGCATCTTCCAGAACGAGGTCGACCGGAGCAACCCCGCCGACGGCGACGCCGACTTCCTCATCCGGACCTCGGCCTACGACGCGCCGAGCCGCACCTTCCGAAATCTCGAGGAGGACGGGCTCAGCGGCGCCCTCAGCGTAGAGATCCCCCTCGGCGAGCGCGCCGGGCTCCCCGTCGAGCTCAAGGTCGGCGGCGCGGCGGACTACCGCGACCGTGCGTTCCGCGAGCGGACGTTCCTCTACCCCGTCGGGACCACGCAGCAGCGGCTGCTCGACGAGTTCGACGGCGACCCCAACGTGCTCATCGCCAACGCCGCCGAAGCCGGCCTCTTCATCGACGACCAGACCGACCTCGACGCCGACTACGACGGCGAGCTCCAGGTCTACGCCGGCTACGCCATGCTCGACCTCGCCCTCGTCGAGCGGCTCCGGTTCATCGGCGGCCTCCGCTACGAGTACACCGACCTCCGCGTGGCCTCCCCGCGCGGCACGTTCCGCGCCGAGCCCGACGGCGTCGGCGGCTACACCGCCGGCGGCCTCGGCGAGGCGCTGCTCCCGGCGGCCAGCCTCGTCTACGCCCTCTCGGAGGAGATGAACCTCCGCGCCGCCTACGGCAAGACGCTCGCGCGGCCGACGTTCCGGGAGGTCGCCCCCCGCGCCGTCTTCAGCCTCGCCGAGCGCTACACGATCAACGGCAACCCGAACCTCCGGCAGTCGAGCATCCACAACGCCGACCTCCGGTGGGAGTGGTTCACCCGGCCCGGCGAGGTCCTCGCCGCCAGCGCCTTCTACAAGCGGTTCGCCGACCCGATCGAGCTCACGATCGTGGCGGCCAACAACCAGCTCCAGCCGCAGAACCTCGGCGACGCCGACCTCCTCGGCGTCGAGCTGGAGGCCCGGCGCCGGCTGGACTTCTTGCCCGGCCTGCTCGGCAACCTCCAGGCCGGCGGCAACCTCTCCCTCGTCCGCGCCGAGGTCGAGCTGACCGACCTTGAGCGCGTTGCCCGCGGGCTCTGCTCCCCGGCCGAGGCCGAGGCCGGCGCCTGCCCGGCCGACACCCGCCCGCTCGAGGGGCAGTCCCCGTTCGTCGCCAACCTCGACCTCGGCTACCTCGACCTCGAGCGGGGCACGAGCGTGAGCGTCTTCTTCAACGCCTTCGGCCGCCGGCTCCAGGCCGTCTCCATCGGCGCCGTGCCGGACCTCTACGAGGAGCCGCGCCTGACGCTCGACCTCACGGCCCGCCAGGAGGTCTGGGGCGGGATCGCCCTGAAGCTCTCGGCCAAGAACATCCTCGGCGAGCGCTACCGCCTCGTCTACTACGACGAGGACGCGGGCGAGGGCTTCCTCCGGCAGGAGTACGACCTCGGCCGCTCGTTCTCGTTCGGCGTCTCCTATTCCCTCTGAGCACGCCGAGCCGCGGACTTCAGGCCGCAGCTGAATAACCGACCCTATGCCCTTCAGCCGCCGCGCGGCTGGGGCCTCTCCCGCGACCCAACACCACAACTCCCTCCGACATGACCCCCCTCCGCAACGCGGCGCTCGGCGCCCTCCTCCTCCTGTTCGCCGTCGGCGTCGTCGGCTGCGACTCCGACTCCGTGCCGGAGCCCATCGACCAGACGGCGTTCTGCGAGTCGAACCCCGCCGGCTTTGGCTGCATCGCCTCCGGCGTCGTCTACGACACCACCGGCACCGACGTAAATGACCGCCCCATCATCGAGGTCCGTGACCGCCAGGGTGGCATCGGCGGCGACCTCGGCCCCGACGCCCGCGCGGCCGTGACGTGGTCCAGCGGCTTCACCTACGTCCTCGACGGGCTCGTCTTCGTCAACCCCGGCCAGACCCTCACCATCGAGCCCGGCACGATCATCCGCGCCCGGAGCGGGCAGGGCCGGAACGCCTCGGCCCTCATCGTCGCCCGCGGCGCCCGGATCGAGGCCGACGGCACGGCCGACGCTCCGATCATCCTGACGGCCCTCAACGACGATGTCGAGGACCCGAGTGACCTCGTCGACGGCGACGCTCCGCTTTCCGGCCTCTGGGGCGGGGTCATCATCCTCGGCGCGGCGCCGACGAACATCGCCGCCGAGGAAACGAACGTCGAGGGCATCGACATCTCGGAGACGCGCGGGATCTACGGCGGCACCGACGCCAACGACGATTCCGGCACGATCCGGTACGTCTCGATCCGCCACGGCGGCACCCTCATCGGTGAGGGCAACGAGATCAACGGGCTCACCCTCGGCGCCGTCGGCGCGGGCACGACGATCGAGTACGTCGAGGTCTTCGCTAACGAGGACGACGGCGTCGAGTGGTTCGGCGGCACGGCCCGGGCGAAGTACCTCGCCGTCTCCTACAGCGGCGACGACATGTACGACTACGACCTCGGCTACAACGGCGTCAACCAGTACGTCTTCGGGTTGATGGCGGACTCCTTCGGCGACAACGGCGGCGAGTTCGACGGCGCCGACTCTGACCTCGGCGGTGCCGTGGGCGAGGCCGCCGAGCCCTTCACCCGCCCGGTCTTCGCCAACATGACCCTCATCGGCTCGGGCCTCACCGCGGTCAACTCGTCCCGCGTCATGACGCTCCGGGAGAACGCGGGCGGGCAGTACTGGCGCTCGATCTTCGTCGGCTTCCAGAACGGCGTCCGCATCGAGGACAACGAGGGGGACGACGAGACCGACAGCCGCGCCCGCGTTGAGTCCGGCGACATCGCCTTCGTGGACGCCGTCTTCTCCAACGTCGTCAGCGCCACGCCGACCTTCGACGAGGTGTTCGCCTTCTACGAGGACGCACCGGAGGGCGACACGTTCGTGGACGTGGAGGACCTCCTGGGCCCGATCTCCTTCGGCGACCCCGGCCTCAGCATCACCCGCGGCCGCGGCGGCGCGCTCGACCTCACGGCGACCTCCGCCCCCGCGCCGACGGTCACGCTCCCCAGCGGCTTCCTCGACGAGACCGACTTCGTCGGCGCCGTGGGCGACACGAACTGGCTCCAGGGCTGGACGGCGCTCAGCCAGTTCAACGACCTCGATAACTAAACCGAGTCCTCAGAAGTGCTGCGCTTTCGGGCGCGGCCCAACGGAGCGCCGGCCCTCTTGTGGGAGGAGGGTCGGCGCTTCTGTGTGCGCCCGGCACGCGATACCGCCGCGTTCAGCGTTTTGGCGGTGTCTCCTCGTAACAGCGAGGGGGGCCGTGCGTACTGACCACGGCAGTCTTATCCGCTTTCCCCTTTGACAACCCCCGCCTTCCCATGCACAGAACTACCCTCGCCGCTCTGCTCGCGGCGCTCCTGCTCGCTGCGCCCGCGTCCGCGCAGGACGTGGTCGCCCCGACGGCGCCCGCGCTCGCGGACGCCGATCTCCCGCCGCTGCTCGACCGCGAGGTCTTCTTCGGCGACCCCGAGATCGCCGGCGGTAACCTCTCGCCGGACGGCCAGTACCTCGCCTTCCGTAAGCCCTACAACGACGTGATGAACGTCTGGGTGAAGGCCGTGGATGAGCCCTTCGACGACGCCCGCCCGATCACGGCCGACGAGCGGCCCGTCGGCGGCTACTTCTGGAGCCAGGACGGGCGCTACCTCCTCTACGTCCAGGACAAGGGCGGCGACGAGGACTTCCACGTCTACGCCGTGGACCCCCGCGCCGAGGCCGAGGCCGCCACGGGCGTCCCGTCTGCGCGCGACCTCACCCCGCTCGACGGCGTCCGCGCCATGATCATCGACGTCCCCGAGGACGACCCGACGACGATGCTCGTCGGCCTCAACGACCGCGACGCCTCGTGGCACGACGTCTACCGCCTGGACATCGAGACGGGCGAGCGCGAGCTCCTGATCGAGAACACCGAGCAGGTCGCCGGCTGGATGACCGACCTCGACGGCGAGCTCCGCCTCGCCCTCCGCGTCGACCCGCAGACGGGCACCACCGAGGTCCGGCCCATCGAGGGCACGGCCATCGGCGCCCCGATCTACACCTGCTCGGTGACGGAGAGCTGCGGCCCCCTCCGCTTCCACCCCGACGGCGACAAGGTCTACATGCGCACCGACCGCGGCGACCGTGACCTCGGCGAGTTCGTCCTGTTCGACCTCAACACGCAGGAGGAGACGCTCGTCGAGCGCGACCCCGAGGGGCAGGTGGACTTCGGCGGCGCCCTCTTCTCCGACAAGACCGACGAGCTCCTGCTGACGGTCTACAACGGCGACCGCGTCCGGCTCTACCCGAAGACCGACGAGATGGCCGCCGACCTCGCCTTCCTCCGCGAGGAGCTCCCCGACGGCGAGATCGGCCTCGGCTCGATGGACAAGAGCGAGCGGTTCATGGTGATCACGCTCGCGCGCGACGTGGACCCCGGCTCGCGTTACCTCTTCGACCGCCAGGAGCGGACCGTCGAGAAGCTCTACACCTCGCGGCCGGAGCTGCCCGTCGAGCACATGGCCCCGATGAGCGCCATCCGCTACGAGGCCCGCGACGGCCTCTCGATCCCGGCCTACCTCACGCTCCCCGTGGGCGTCGACCCGGAGAAGCTGCCGACGGTGATCCTCCCGCACGGCGGCCCGTGGGCGCGCGACTCCTACGGCTACGACAGCTTCGCGCAGTTCCTCGCCAACCGCGGCTACGCCGTGCTCCAGCCGAACTTCCGCGGCTCGACGGGCTACGGCAAGGCGTTCCTCAACGCCGGCAACAAGGAGTGGGGCACCGGCGCCATGCAGCACGACATCACCGACGGCGTGAACTACCTCGTCGAGCAGGGCATCGCCGACCCCGAGCGCGTCGCGATCATGGGCGGCTCGTACGGCGGCTACGCCACGCTCGCCGGCGTCGCGTTCACGCCGGAGCTCTACGCCGCCGGCGTCTCCATCGTCGGCCCGAGCAGCATCATCACGCTCCTGGAGTCCATCCCGCCGTATTGGGAGGCCGGGCGCAAGATGTTCGCCGAGCGCGTGGGCGACATGAACGACCCGGAGGAGCGGGCGGTGCTGGAGGCGCAGTCGCCGCTGAACAGCGCCGACCGCATCGAGTCGCCGCTGCTGGTGATCCAGGGCGCCAACGACCCCCGCGTGAAGCAGCGCGAGAGCGACCAGATCGTCGTCGCCCTCCGCGACCGCGGCTTCCCCATCGAGTACATGGTGGCGGCGGACGAGGGCCACGGCTTCCGCGGCGAGGAGAACCGCCTCGCCATGTTCGCCAAGGTCGAGGAGTTCCTCGCCCAGCACCTCGGCGGGCGCTACCAGGCCGACGTGCCGGAGGAGATCGAGGCGAAGCTCGACGAGCTGATGATCGACCCCGCCACCGTCGTCGTCACCGACCCGATGGACACGAGTTCGATGGACACGCCGACGTTCGACGGCTCCTCGGTCCAGCCGGCGCGGATGACCTACGAGACCGTGATCGGGATGGGCGGCCAGGAGATCCCGTTGGAAGAGCCCTCCCGCGAGGTGATGATGGTCGAGCACGAGAGGCAGCCGGCCCTCGCCGTCGTGGACCGCGCCAAGCTGCCGGCCATGATGGGCGGCGCCGCGATGGTGGACTCGTTCGTCGTCGCGCGCGGGGACCTCACCCCGCTCTACCGCGAGCTCCAGCAGGGCCCGGCCACCATCACGCTCACCTACGGCCCCGGCGCCGTCGAGGGGCAGATGGCGCAGGGCGGTCAGGCCATGCCGATCTCCGTCGCGCTCGACGGCCCCGTGATCGCCGACGGCTCGGCCCTCGAGGTCGGCCTCGGCACGATGGAGCTGGAGGAGGGCTACACCGCCGCCTTCTCGGCGTTCAACATGACGGCGCAGCGGGTGGAGACCTACACCATGACCGTGACCGGCATGGAGGAGGTCACCGTCCCGGCCGGGACGTTCCAGACCTACGTGGTCGAGCTCGACAAGCAGGACTCGAACGAGGACACCACGCTCTACGTCCGCGAGGGCGACCGCGTGGTCGTCAAGAGCGTCTCGATGCTGCCGGCGCAGATGGGCGGCGGCACCATCACCTCGATGCTGACGGGGATGTAGACCCCAACTCGCCCGAACGCACAGCGGCCGACCTCCGAAGTGAAGGCCGGCCGCTGCGTTTGTTGGGCGTGACGGGAGAGCTAGTCCTCCTCGCCGTCGCCGTCCGGCTGGATGAACGGCGTGGCGATGCCGTCCTCGCCCGCCACGGTCTCCATATCGAGCGGCTCGTCGAACGCCTCCGAGATGTCCTCGGCCGTGTAGCCCATGAGGGCGCTCGTGAGGTCGAGCCCGCCCTGCACCGTGTTGCCCTCGGCGGGGAACATGGACTCGGGGTCGCCGGGGCCATAGGTCGCCGCGATGGCGGCGGGGGCGCCGGGCTGGCTGTTCGGGATCCACCCCTGGTTGCCGCGCAGCCGCCGGATGGCCGCCGCGTGGCGGGCCTCGACGGAGTGGATCTGGAGCGCGACCGTCAGGGTGTCGGGGTCCATGATGGCCGCGGCCTGCCCCTTGTAGGCGCGGACGCCGGTGTCCTCGAACCCCTGCGCGAGCGTCTTGATGAGGTCGTAGGAGCTGAGGTAGTCGGTGCCGTCTACGTCGAAGACGAAGTCATCGTCGTCGAACTCGACGGGGTCCGCCCCGGCATCGCTGATGGCACCCGAGAGAACGACCACATGGGCCGACTCGTCGCGCTCGATGAGCTCGAACAGCGGGCGGTCGGCGCCGTCGATGCGGCCGGTGTTGAGGGCCTTCCGGTAGAAAGCCCGCTCGAGGTACTCCAGCGTGAGGGCATAGTTGAGGATAGCGACGTCGCCACCGGCACGGTAGGCCGGGTTGGCAGCCACCGCGCGCTTCGCCATTGCGAAGAACGGCGTCATGGCGAGGGTCGCGGCGCCGCCGAGGCGGCCGGCCCTGCGGAGCGCGTCGCGGCGCGAGGTCGGTGCGCCGAGCACCTCGGCGTCGAAGCGGTTCAGGAGATCGGAGTTCATGTCAGAAGAGGGGGTGGGGTCAGAGGGAAGGGGGTCGGCAGGCGCGGCGATCAGGTGTTGACCGCCGTGATCTCGTTCTGGATGAACGGGCCGGCCCCGTCCGCACCGAGGACGACGCTAGGCGTGAACGCCCGGTCGAGCCCCGTGTCGGCATCGACCACGCCGGGCGCGGCGATGGCGTTCTGGGTGATGATGCCGCTGACGACGGAGGCGTGGCGGGCCTCGACGGAGACGATCTTGCCGGCGATCGTCAGGAACGTCCGGCCATCGTCGGTGTCGCTGAAGTAGCGGCCCGCTCCGTTGTAAGCGGCCACGCCGAGGTCCTCGAACGTCTGCGCCGTGGCGAGCACGCTGTCGCGGTCGTCGAAGTCCACGGCCGAGAAGTCCGGGGTGAGGCCGGGGATCGCCATGTCGCCGAGGACGGCAGCGTAGAAGTCGCGGTGGATCGCCTCATGGCGCTCGAGGTCGCGGAGGACGGCCTGCTCGTCGGCGCTGAAGATCGAGCCGAAGGCGCCGTCGGTGATGACGGCGGCGTAGAAGGCGGCTTCGAGTTGCTCGAGCGCATAGGCGTAGTTGAGCACGCCGAAGTCGCTGGAGAAGTCGAGCGTGACGGCGGCGGGGTCCGGCGGGTCGGGATCCGAGGGGTCGGAGGAGTCGCAGCCGGCGAGCGCGGTCCCGGTCCCGAGGACAGCACCGCCGACGCCGAGCAGCTTCAGGAAGTCGCGGCGGCTCGACGGCGCGGAGGGGCCGGGAGCGCGGAGGAGGTCAGGCATGAGTGGAATGTGGTGAGTGAGAGGTGGTTCTTCCCGGTGTACCGGCCCGGAGAGGCGGTGCGCTGGGCAGGGGTCCAACGGAAGGCTCCGGAGAGCGTTCGGCGCCGATCAGCCTATCCCTGTTCTGGACGTGTCCAGAATATGTTCACCGGGGGCCGAAGGCGCGGCGTTATTCCCGCCGTGGCCCCGTAGTTCCCTATGGAGCCCGCATAGGGAAGCATCGGCGGCGACGGGCTCCCCCTTTAAGCCGGGTCGGGTCACTCCGACCGGAGCTCCTCCTGCCACAAGGCTGCGACGACGTGCTCGATGGCGCGCTTGAGGTAGCGGCGGTACGTGCTGAAGGCGAGGTCGAGCTGCTCGGCGGCCTCGGCCTGCGTCCGCGCCGGGTCGAGGTAGGTGGCGTCGAGGGCGAGGTAGTAGAGCTCCTCCTTCGGGGTGGCGCGGAGCTGCTCGGCGGCCTCGTCGAGCGCGGCCCGGAGCGCGGCCACGCGGTCGCCGCCGTCGGCGCGGCGGGCGACGAGGCGGGAGCGGAGGAGGAGGCTGCCTTCGAGGTCGTGGGGGCGGGCGTAGTCGCGCAGCGCAGCGCGGACCGCCTCGGCGAAGTCGGGCTCGCTGAGCACGACGAGGCGGTCGGCGGCCGGCTCCTCAGCGGCGGGGGCTGCGAGCGAGAGCCCCTGCTCGGCGAGCCGGTTCAGCCACTGCGCAGGCGGCACGGCGCGCCAGTCGTGCCCGTACACGCCGTAGCTCCGGCCGCCCACCTCGAAGTCGGCCTCGGGGAGGCGGCGGAGGCCGGCCAGCGTGAGCACCATCCTCCAGTAGTCCGGCTCGGCGCAGGGCAGGAGCGTGAAGGCGAGGCCCTCGGCGCTGAGGTAGTGCCGCACGGTGGCGACGAAGACGAGGCTCTGCACGGCCGAGACCTGCTGGTGCGCCTCGGCGTCCATCCAGAACCGGAACAGCGTGGCGCGCTCGCCGGCCCGGAGCGGGGCGTGCTCGTCGAGGTAGCGGAGGGCGGCTTCGGCGGCTGGGTCGCTCTCACGCTCCTCGCCGGAGAGGGCGTCCAGGGGGAGGAGGAACAGGAACCCCTGCGGCTCGCCGTCGGCGCCTCGGAACATCCGGACGCTCTCCGGGCGGCGGTGGAACCACGCGGCGGCGATCTCGGCAGACGCCGTGCCCTCGTGGCGCTCGACCATCCGGCGCAGTGCGTCCCAACCGGCTGCATCCTCCGGGGCGTTCCCCACGCGCGGCTGCGCCCCCTGCCAGTGCGCCCGCAGCTCGGCAAAGAGGGGGCGGACGACCGGGTTGTGGCGGTGGAGGAAGGCGTACTCCGTCAGCACCCGTTGCTGCTCCACCGCTCCGCCGTCGCCGAGGAGGGCGCGGGTGTAGTGGGCACGGGCGCGGCGCTCCAGCTCCGCGAACCGCTCGGGGAGACGCCAGCGGAGGTCGGCGGCGAGGGCGTCGCGGGCGAGGTCGTGGAGGCGGAGGCCGTCCGGCGCGTCCTCGACGAACGAGAGCCCGCGCAGCCACGCGAACGCCTCGCGCGGCGTGCGGCCCTCGTCGCCGAGGAGGTCGGCCAGGAGCTCCTCGGTGACGGTGCGGACGGCGGCGGCGGCCTCGAGCGCGGCGGCGCCGTCGGCCGCGTCGGCCTCCTCCACGAACCGGCGCAGCAGGGCCGTCACCACGTCCGGCGCGTCGGCGAAGTCGAGCGAGAAGGCGGGGTCGAGGCGGTAGCGTTCGGCGACGAGGGCGAGGGCCAGCGGGTGCCCGTGGGTCGCATCGGCGGCGGCGGCCTGCTGAGGTTCGGGGACGCCCTGCGCCGCCAGCAGCGCGCGGCTCTCGGCCGGGGTGAGGTTCCGCAGGGGCACCGTCCGCAGCAGCGCCTGCCAGCCGACGTCGCCGCGCCAGCGCGGGCCGGGCGGCTGCCGCGAAGCCATCACCACGAGGGCGCCGTCGGGGAGCTCCGGGAGGAACGCCGTCCGCAGCCAGTCCTCCAACCCGGCGACCGTCTCCAGCGTGTCGATGAAGAGCACCGACCGCTCCGCGTCGAGGGTGGGTAGCAGGGGTTCGGCGACGTGCTGGAAGGCCTCCGGCGTCGGCTCCACCTCGCGGGCGTCGAGGCGGGCCGTGGGGACGCCGGCCGACGCGGCGGCGTGCTCGAACTCCCCCATCAGCGCCGTCTTGCCGACCCCACCGGGGCCGTAAAGGTAGAGGGCGTAGAACGGCGGCTCCCCCGAGCTCAGCGCCGACTTGAACAGCGCCCGCTCGTCCTCCCGTCCGACGAACCGGGTGTGGCGGGCTGCTCGGAGACGGTCCCTCAGCGACATTCTGGGTCGTGAGTTGTGGGTGGTGAGTCGTGAGTTAAGGCCCCCTCGTCGTGGGGCTGGCCTACGGTCGTGGGATGGCCGGTGCTCCCAAAGAAATACTTAGGACCCACAACCGACTCACAACTCTTCCCTCATCACCCGCACGTCCTTCGCTTCGAGTTGGAGCTCGGTGCGCCCGTTCCAGCGGTTTTCTTCGAGGCAAAACGCGAGCTCCAACGGGTGTCCCTCCTTCCCGCTCCGCTCGACCTCCTCCAGCCGCTCGCCCAGCCCGAACCCGATCACCGGGTAGACCGGTCCGCCGGCGCGCTGCGCCACCCGCAGCCGGAGGTGGCTCTTGTCCTGGCCTACCGCCTTCGCTGGGCCGACGGCGCGGAGGTCGCGGCCCCAGAAGACCGGCCGCGGGTTCTGCGGCCCGAACGGCCCGAACTGCTGGAGCACCTGCCAGAACCGCCCGTGCAGCCCCACGTCGAGGTCGGCGAGGTCGAGGGCGGCGTCGAGGGGGACCTCCGGGACGAGCTCCTCGGGCTCGACGGCCGCGCCGACGGCCTCGTGAAGCGCCGCCCGGAAGGCGTCGAGGTTAGCGAGCTCTAGCGAGACGCCTGCCGCCGCGTCGTGCCCGCCGAACCCGATGATGTGGTCCCCGCAGGCGCCGAGCGCGTCGTGGATCGAGATGCCGCCGACGGAGCGGGCCGAGCCGCGGACGAGCGCGCCGTCGCCGCGCAGCAGGATGGCCGGGCGGTGGTAGCGCTCCGCGATCCGCGCCGCCACGATCCCGATCACCCCGCCGTGCCAGTGCGGGCGGTGGAGCACGAGCGCGAGGGGGGCGCCCAGCATCAGTGCTTCCGCATCCTCCAGCGCCTCGGCCAGCGTGGCCCGGTCGAGCAGCTTCCGCTCGGCGTTGACGCGCTCGAGCTCCTCGGCGATGCGGCGGGCCTCGGCGGGGTCGTCGGTGAGGAAGAGGTGGGCGGCGCGCTCGGCGCTCCCCATCCGCCCGGCCGCGTTGATCCGCGGGCCGAGCTGGAACACAATCCGCGAGGTCGTCGCCTGCGCGAGGTCGGTGCCGGCCACCTCCGCAAGGGCCTGGAGCCCGAGGCGCGGATGCGTCGCCAGCCGCCGGAGCCCCGCCCGCATCAGCATCCGGTTCTCCCCGACGACGGGGACGATGTCGGCGGCGATGGAGACGGCCACGAGGTCGAGGTACGGGTGGGCCTCCTCCGCCGGGCGGCCGAGCCGGTCGAGCGTGGCCTGGACGAGCTTGAACCCGACGCCGCAGCCGGAGAGGCCGGTGAAGGGGTACGGGCAGTCGGCCCGCTTGGGGTCGAGCACGGCCGTGGCGTCGGGGAGCTCGGGGCCGGGCTCGTGGTGGTCGCAGATGATGAGGTCGAGGCCGAGGGCCTCCTTCGCGTAGCGCGCCTCCTCGACCCCCGTGATCCCGCAGTCGAGCGCGACGACGAGTGAGGCGCCGCGCTCGACGGCCTCGTCGAGCCCCTCGCGGCAGAGCCCGTAGCCGTGCTCGAACCGGCTCGGGATGAAGAACGTCGCCTCGACGCCCTGCGCGCGCAGGAACCCCGTCATCAGCGCCGTCGCGGTCGTCCCGTCCACGTCGTAGTCGCCATAGACCATGACCCGCTCGCGGCGGGCGACAGCCTCGGCGAGGCGGCTGGCGGCGCGGTCCATGTCCCGCATCAGGAACGGGTCATGGACGGCTTCGAGGCCGTCGCGGAAGAACGACCGCGCGGTGTCGAAGTCGCCCACGCCGCGGACGACGAGGGCGCGGGCGAGCGCCGGGGGGAGGTCGTTGAGCTGCGCGGCGAGGGCGGCGACGGCGGCCTCGTCCTCGACGGGCCGGAGGGTCCAGCGGGGAGCCATATGGAGCGGAGGTCGGGGGGACGTACCCCGGAAGACGCCGGGGTGCGGCGAATATAACCGTCTCCCCGCCGCCTACCGCTCGCCCCGCGTCGCCCACCAGACCCACGCGATCAGGGCGAACTGGAGCGGGAGCCGGAGCCACAGCGCCCACGGCGGCACGCCCTGCCCGGCCTCCTCCGGCGCCACGGCCATGTACACGTTCGCGGGGAAGACGGCGACGAGCAGCGCGACCAGCCCGGCGCCGGCCGCGCGGCGGAGCCGGGGGATCAGCACGCCGAGGCCGCCGAGGACCTCGGCCGCGCCGCTGATCAGGACGAGCGCGCGCGGGGCCGGGAGCTGCGGTGGGACGATGGCCTCGAACGGCCGCGGCTTCAGGAAGTGCATCACGCCCGCGCCGACGAAGATCGCGGCGATCAGTCCAAGAGAGAGCTTCTTCATCGGTCGCCTCCGGCTGCGACCCGGAGGCCAATGAGCCCCATCATCCGCCCCGGCGTGCCGGCCTCGCCACGGTACGAGTAGAACCGCTCGGGCTCGCGCACCGTGCAGGCGTCGGAAAGCTCCGTCTGCGATGCGGGGACGTCGGCCGCGCGGAGCTGCGCGGCGATGGCGGCGCGGAGATCCACGTGCGGGCGCGGCCACTCGGGGCGGCGGACGACGTGCGCGGCGTCGAACTCGGCCGCGACCTCCTCCCCCACCTCGAACGCCTCGGCCGAGATGCACGGCCCGACGTGAGCCCGCATCCGCCCAGGCGCGGCGCCGAGCCGCTGCATCGCCCGCACCGTCTCTCCTGCGATCCCCGCGACCGTCCCCCGCCATCCGGAGTGGCACGCCCCGACGACCGCGGCCTCGGCGTCGGCCAGCAGGACAAGCGCGCAGTCGGCGGCGTAGACGGAGAGCAGGAGGCCTGGCGTCGCCGTCACGAGCCCGTCAGTTCGGGAGGCTCGGCCCGGCGCGGTGACGTGCGCCACCGTCGCTTCGTGGACCTGCTCCGTCACCGCCACGGCACCGAACCCCTCGGTGTGGGCGAGCTGCTGAACGGCGTCCCGCGCTGCTCCTGGAGCGGGCCCGGCGAATTGGCGGGTGGTGAAGGCGGCGAACACGCCCGGCGCGTCGGCGAAGACGTCGGGGCGGAGGAGGGTGGCTTCGGCGGTCATGGCTCGGGGTGGGCTGCGGAGTGCAGCACGCGCGATGGGGGCGGGAGGATTCTGAGATCCCCCGCCATTGGTAGAGGCACACGGCCATGCGCCCCTACGCCGCCGCTTCAGCGAGCGCCACGCGCACCGCCCCCATCGGCATCGGCCGGCCCGTCCACAGCCGAAACGTCTCGGCGGCCTGCCCGATGAGCATCTCCAACCCACCGATGGCGGTGGCGCCTCGGGCAGCGGCGTCGCGCAGCAGCCGGGTCACGCGCGGGGCATAGACGAGGTCATAGACCGTCTGCCCCTTCGAGAAGTCCGTGTCGTTCGGCCACGGCGTGGTGTCCGGGCGCGGGTGCATCCCCAGCGGCGTCGCGTTCACGACGAGCGCGGCGCGGCGGACGGCGGGTACGGCCTCTGCCAGCGGCACCACCCGCAGCGCTCCGGCCGGGTCGAGCGGGGTGAGGCCAGAAGCAAGGGCGTCGGCGCGCTCGGGGGTTCGGGCGGCCAGCGTCAGCATCTCGGGTTCGGCGTGGGTGAGGAGGGCGTAGGCCACCGCCCGCGCCGCGCCGCCACTGCCGAAGATCAGCGCGGGCCGTCCCCGCAGCCTGTCGAGGTCGAGCGGGGCGAGGAAGCCGGCCGCGTCGGTGTTGTGGCCCACGAGCGCGCCGTCATCCTCCCGCACGATGGCGTTGACCGCGCCGATGACCGCGGCCTCCGGGCTCAGCCGGTCGAGGTGGGGGAGGACCGCCCGCTTGTGGGGGATCGTGACGTTGGCGCCGAGGACGTTCGGCGCCCGCAGCCCGGCCACCGCTGCCTCCAGCGACTCCACCCCGACTCGGGTTGCGAGGTACGTCGCATCGATGTCGGCGGCGGCGAAGGCCGCGTTGTGGATCGCCGGCGAGAGCGAGCGCGCGACGGGGTCGCCGAGGAGGAGGGCCAGGCGGGCGTCGGGCTTCACGGGATGTCCGGAAACGGTAGGGGCGCAGCGCGCTGCGCCCCTACGGAGAGGCCCCTACAGAGAAGAGAGGACCGGGGGCGTCAGCCTCACCCGCGCCGGGGCGTGCCTTCGCGGCCGGGGCGTGAGGAGCCACCGAAGAGGTGGCGGACGCGGGCGTCGGTGGCGATCTCGGGGTAGAGCTGGCGGACCTCCTCGCGGACGGCGGGGTCGAGGTCGAAGGCCCGCTTCAGCGCGGCGGCCCCCTCCTCCACCCGGTCCAGCGCGAAGAGCGCCTTCGCCACCGCCATGTGGGCGTCGGTCTGCCGCGGCTCGAGCGTGGCGGCGCGGCCGAAGGCGCCGAGGGCGTCCGCGGTCCGCTTCGCCTCGAACATCGTCTCGCCGTAGTCGAGCCACGCCTCGGCGTTGTCCGGCTCGAGCTCGACGACGCGGGCGTAGGAGCGGAGGGAGGCGTCGAGGAGGCCGGCGTTGTACTCGCTGTCGGCGCGGGCGTACCAGAACTCCCCGATGTCCGGGTGGAGCTGGAGCGCGCGGGCGAAGCACGTCAGCGCGTCGGGGTGGCGCTCGAGGGCGTCGTAGGAGCAGCCCATCCCGTACCACGCCTCGGCGTAGTCGGCGTCCTGCTCGACGGCGCGCTGGAAGTAGCGGATGGCGGCCGGGTAATCTTCGAGCTCCTCGTAAGCGAGGGCGATGTTGTAGAACGTCGCCGCGTCGCCCTCCTCGAGGTCGAGCACGCGGAGGTAGCTCTCGACGGCGCCGGCGAGGTCGCCGAGGTTGGCGAGGGCGTTGCCGCGGTTGTACCACGCCGAGGCGAACCCCTCGTCGATGGCCGTGGCGAAGTCGTAGGACGCGACGGCCTCCTCGAACCGCTCCATCCGGTTGAGCACGATGCCGCGGTTGTACCACGCGTTCTGCGAGTACGGGTCGAGGTCGATCTGGCGATCGTAGGCGGCGACGGAGTCGTCGAGGCGCCCGGCCTGGTCGTAGCAGAAGCCGAGCTCGTACCACAGCTCCGGGTGCTCCGGGTTCATCTCCGCCCCGTACTCCAGCGCGGCGACGGCCTCGCCGTAGCGGCCGAGCTTCTCGAGGGTGATCCCGCGGTTGAGGAGGACCTCCTCGTTGGTCGGGTCGAACTGGAGCGCCTCGTCGTAGGCCGCGAGGGCCTCCTCGGTGCGGCCGAGGTTGTCGAGCGTGATCCCCCGGTTGAGGATGGTCTCGGCGTTGACGGGGTTCAGCGCGAGGGCCTCGTCGTAGGCCTTCAGCGCCTCCTCGTTGCGGTCGAGGTTGTTGAGGAGCACGCCCCGGCGGAGCCACGCGTCGGAGGAGTACGGGCACTGCGCGATGATCCGGTCCACGACCTCGAGGGCGTCGGTCAGCCGGCCCTCCTCGAAGTAGTACGTCGCGATCTCCTCGAGCGTCCCGGAGTCGAAATAGCCCGCGCCGTCGCGGAGGCTCTCCTCGTAGGCGCCGACCAACTCGTCGAGGTCGTCACGGCTCTGCGGGTCGTCGAAGTCGTCGAACTCGAACATGCGCGGGCGCGGGGTAGAGGGGGCGCGCTGGCTACCCCCGGAGTGCGGGCAATGAGATCGGGCGGCGGGGTAATGTACGCGGAGCCCTGGGACCGGGCGATTACAAAATCTGGGCCGACCCCGGGGGCCCCATCCCCTTCTTCCAGAGGGCCGGCGGTAAGTTCCCGGAGGCCGTTTCCGCCCCGCCGGGCCGGGCCGTTTTACCCCCGCCTTCATGCCGACGCCCGCCGCCTTCCCGCCCCTGCTCATCACCTTCGAGGGGATCGACGGGAGCGGGAAGAGCACGCAGGTCCGCCGCCTCCAACGCCGCCTCAAAGACATCGGCGCGGAGCCGCTGCTCGTCCGCGAGCCCGGCGGCACGGCGCTCTCCGAGAGGGTCCGCGCGCTCCTCCTTGACCCCGCCGCCGAGATCGCCCCGCGCGCCGAGCTGCTGCTGTTCGCCGCCGCCCGCGCGCAGCTCGTGGACGAGGCCGTCCGCCCCGCGCTCGCCGCCGGCCGCCCCGTCCTCGCCGACCGGTTCTGCGACTCGACGACGGCGTACCAGGGCGCCGGCCGCGGGCTCGCCGAGGCGGAGTGGCTCGCGGGCTTCCACCGCTTCACCACCGGCGGGCTTATCCCGGACCGGACGTTCGTCGTGGACGTCCCGCTGGAGGTCGCCGCGCGCCGTCGGGGCCGCGAGGCCGACCGGATGGAGGCCGCCGGCGCCGCGTTCTTCGAGCGCGTCCGCACGGGCTACCTCGCCCTCGCCGAGCGGGAGCCCGAGCGGGTCCGCGTGCTCGACGGGACCCGGCCCATCGGCGCGCTCGCCGACGAGGTGTGGGAGGAGGTCGAGGGGCTCGCTGCGGCGGCGGCGGGAGGAACAGCCCGCTCGGCCTCCGGGTAGCGGCATCCCCCCAACCCCCGCCCGATGTCGCCCCTGCCCGCTCAGCAGATGGAGGAGGTCCACCGCGCCTTCCGCGCCTTCCTCAAGGAGCGACGGCAGCGGCAGACCCCCGAGCGCTTCGCCGTGCTCGAGGAGGTCTACGCCACCGGCGAGCACCTCGACGCCGACGAGCTCTTCGCACGGATCAAGGCGAAGGGCGGCCGGGTCAGCCGCGCCACGGTCTACAACACGCTGGAGCTGCTCCTGGAGTGCAGCCTCGTCGTAAAACACCAGTTCGGGCGCCACCAGGCGAAGTACGAGCGGGCCTGGGCCTACTGGCAGCACGACCACCTCATCTGCCTCGACTGCGGCGAGATCCTCGAGTTCTGCGACCCCCGGCTCCAGAGCATCCAGGACACCGTGGCCGACATCTTCGGGTTCGAGGTGAAGCAGCACGCGCTCCACCTCTACGGCCACTGCCGCCGGGACGGCTGCGCCGGTAAGGAGGGGGGCGGAGGGAATGGGAAGTAGATAGCCGCAGGGACACACCCCCTCCATACCTTCCGTCCCGTCCCTCCCCTCCACCCCGTGTCGCTCCCGCTCCTCCAGATCGACGCCTTTGCCGATGGGCCGTTCGCCGGCAACCCCGCCGCCGTGTGCTTCCTCGACGGGGAGGCGCCGGACGGCTGGATGCAGCGCGTCGCGGCCGAGATGAACCTGTCGGAGACGGCGTTCGTGACCTCCGCCGAAGACGGGTTCGGGCTGCGGTGGTTCACGCCGGCGGCGGAGGTAGACCTCTGCGGCCACGCCACGCTCGCCGCCGCGCACGCGCTCTGGGAGACGGATCGGCTCGCGTCCGATGCCGCGGCACGCTTCCACTCCCGCGGCGGCCTCCTCACCGCCGAGCGGGACGGGGATACGATCTGGCTCGACTTCCCCGCGCTCCCCCCCGAGGCCGCTGATCCTCCGGACGGCCTCGCCGAGGCGCTCGGGGTCGAGCCGTTGGCCGTCGCCCGGAGCCGGTTCGACTGGCTCATCGAGCTGGCGGACGCTGAGGCTGCCGCGGAGGTCGCGCCGGATTTTAGAGCTCTCCGGCGGGTCCAGGCGCGCGGGGTGATCGTGACGGCCCCCGGCACCGACGGCGCCGATTTCGCCTCGCGATTCTTCGCCCCCGCCGTCGGGATCGACGAGGACCCGGTCACGGGCTCGGCGCATTGTGTCCTCGCGCCGTACTGGGCCGCAAAGCTCGGCCGCTCCGACCTCGTCGGCCGCCAGCTCTCGCAGCGCGGCGGTACCGTCCGCGCCCGCGTCGAGGGGGACCGCGTCCGGCTCGGCGGTCGGGCCGTCACCGTCTTCCGCGCCCAACTCCTCCCCGAGCCCGTATAAGCCGATGGCCCGTTCTTCCTTGATGTCCCCCGAGCGCGTCCGCCGCACGCTGACGCGGCTGGCCTACGAGGTCGTGGAGAAGAACCGCGGCAGCGCCACGCTCGAGGTCTTCGGCATCCGGTCGCGCGGGGTGGCGCTGGCCGAGAGCCTCGGCCGTACCGTCGCCAAGATAGAGGGGGACGAGGTCCCCGTCCACACCCTCAACGTCACCCCCTTCCGCGACGACCTCGGCGACCCGCCGCCGGTCGAGCCGCTGGAGCCGCGCCCGGCCGTCGAGGGCCGCGACGTGCTAATCGTGGACGACGTGCTGTTCACCGGCCGCACCGCCCGCGCCGCCATCGACGCCGTGCTCCACTACGGCCGCCCCGCCTCCATCCAGCTCGCCGTGTTGATCGACCGGGGACACCGCGAGTACCCGATCCAGCCGGACTACCTCGGCCTCCGCATCCCCACCAAGCACCGCGAGCGCGTCGTCGTCGAGGTGAACGGCGAGGTCGCGGTCTACTTAGAGGAGTAACTACCAGTCGCGGCGGCTGGCGTCGCGGTCGTCGTCGGAGTCGGAGGGAGGCTCGGGAACTGCGTCCGGTTCCTCGTCGCTGAGGTCATCTTCGAAGAGTTCCGGCTCATCCTGCTCCTCGATAGGGATGGAGGACAGCGTGACCTCGGTGCCCTGCCGGACGGTGCTGCCGGCCTCCGGCTCCTGCCGGGTGATGGTGCCGCTGACGGTGCGCGTCGGGTCCACCCAGAGGCCGGCCCGCTGGAGCGCCGCCGCCGCCGCGTCCGGCGCCAACCCCCGC
Organism: Rhodothermales bacterium; assembly: GCA_965215145.1. Lineage (GTDB taxonomy): Bacteria > Bacteroidota > Rhodothermia > Rhodothermales > JANQRZ01. Next base: position 298,824 of record OZ244038.1, read on the forward strand.
ACGTCGGGGATCTCCACCTCCTCCCCACTCAGGCCAGGGCTGATCCACAGCGTCACCCGGTCGCCCGTGCCGATGGTCTCGCCGGGCTCAGGGCGTTGCCGGGCGACCGTTCCGGGATAGGGGGACGGGCGGTCGTCGCGCTCGACGTCCACCTGCACCAGCCCCAGCTCGTTCAGCTCAGCGCGGGCAAGGCTCTCGGAGAGCGTGCGGATCTCCGGCATCTGCACCGTCCGCTCGGGGCCGCTGTTGACGTAGAGGTAAAGGCGGCGGCCGGGCTTCACCTCCGCGCTCGGCGCCGGGTTCTGGTCCAGCACGCGGTCACGCGGGACGCTCGGGTTAAACGGCTGGTCCCGCCGCTCCGGCCGCAGCCGCCGGTCCTCGGCGATCCGCACGGCGTCCTCGTAGCTGAGGTCGCGGACCTCCGGCACCGTCACCGCCGCGCCCTGCCGGGTATAGATCGGCATCAGCACGCTGTTGACCAGCACGAACGCCAGCACCAGCGCGCCCACGATGGCGAGCAGCCCGAGCCAGAAGCTGCGGCTCTTCAGGACCGGAACCGTTCGGCGCGCGGCGCCACGGAGGCGGTCTCGGCGGGAGACTGGAGGGGGCGCTGCCATTCGTGAGGAGAGGGAAGAGGAAAGGCCGCGCCGAATATACCCTGTGCCGCCTCCGAGCCCATTTCTGCGAAGGCTCCGTGCCGACAGCGCGAAGGCTCCGTGAGGGGGAGTGACTGCGCGCTCCACGTATCTGAAGCACAGACGCGGCCTAAGCCCGGCTCGCTCGCACCGAGCCGCTGTGAAGGCTCGGCGGACGGGGTTGACAGCACCAGGAACGCTTCCTATCATTGCGGCCCTTCGCGGGGGAGGCCACTGGCTGAAGCCGCAGGGAGCGTTCTTTACTTGATGCCATCTCCGCCGCGAGTGTGAAGGCGTGCCGAATCGGATTCGGCCTCTTGACAGTTGCGTCTCGGAATGCGTATCATGCTCCTCCTGCCGAACGAGGTCGGCGCTTCGCCCGCAGCCGCGGGTCGCTCTTCGGAGCCTTTCTCTCAGAAGAGAACGTGAAGCACTTGACACGGCCCACCGGGTTTCGTAGTTTGGCTGGACGCGCCGGGGTCATCGTGACCCGGCGTTTTTTGACGCCGTTCTTTGATGAGATTGGAAGCATAGCGAGCCCTCGTCGGCCCGCGCACCCGCGCTCCCTCGGGAGCCGCTCCTTCGGGAGCACCGGATGCGTTGGTTGAACGAGAGGTCTTAGTCAGCGATGCTTGCCAGTGGCGCCCTCGGGCGCAGTTGGCGAGCGTGCACTGAGCTCAACCTACCCCGGTCCCTTCGTGGGACCACCGACCCCTACCTTTGGGGGTCAGTCAAATTCCCTACTACGGAGAGTTTGATCCTGGCTCAGGACGAACGCTGGCGGCGGGCTTAACACATGCAAGTCGAACGAGAAGCTCCGGGCTTGCCCGGAGCGGACAGTGGCGAACGGGTGAGTAACGCGTAGGCAACCTACCCCTGAGCGGGGGACAACCATCGGAAACGGTGGCTAATACCGCATAACGTCACGGCCGGGCATCCGGCGGTGACCAAAATTCAGGTGTTCAGGGATGGGCCTGCGTCGGATTAGCTAGTTGGTGGGGTAACGGCCCACCAAGGCCACGATCCGTAGCGGGTCTGAGAGGATGATCCGCCACACTGGCACTGAGACACGGGCCAGACTCCTACGGGAGGCAGCAGTGAGGAATCTTGCGCAATGGAGGAAACTCTGACGCAGCCACGCCGCGTGCAGGAAGACACCCCTCAGGGGCGTAAACTGCTTTTACACGGGAAGAATGCCCCGCTCAGCGGGGAGAGACGGTACCGTGCGAATAAGGACCGGCTAACTCCGTGCCAGCAGCCGCGGTAATACGGAGGGTCCAAGCGTTGTCCGGAATCACTGGGTGTAAAGGGTGTGTAGGCGGGCCTGTAAGTCAGGGGTGAAAGTCACCGGCCTAACCGGTGAATTGCCCTTGATACTGCAGGCCTTGAGTCCCGGAGAGGTCACTGGAATTCGTGGTGTAGCGGTGAAATGCGTAGATATCACGAGGAACGCCTGAGGAGAAGTCGGGTGACTGGACGGGTACTGACGCTGAGGCACGAAAGCGTGGGGAGCAAACAGGATTAGATACCCTGGTAGTCCACGCCGTAAACGATGGATGCTCGATGTCGTGGCCTTCCGGCTGCGATGTCCCAGCTAACGCGTTAAGCATCCCACCTGGGGAGTACGCCCGCAAGGGTGAAACTCAAAGGAATTGACGGGGGCCCGCACAAGCGGTGGAGCATGTGGATTAATTCGATGCAACGCGAAGAACCTTACCCAGGCTCGAACGCTACCGGACAGGCCCTGAAAGGGGCCCTTCTTCGGACTGGTAGCGAGGTGCTGCATGGCTGTCGTCAGCTCGTGTCGTGAGATGTTGGGTTAAGTCCCGCAACGAGCGCAACCCCTGTCGTTAGTTACCAGCGGATCATGCCGGGGACTCTAACGAGACTGCCTGCGCAAGCAGTGAGGAAGGTGGGGATGACGTCAAGTCATCATGGCCCTTACGCCTGGGGCTTCACACGTGCTACAATGGACGGTACAGAGGGCTGCCACCCCGCGAGGGGGAGCGAATCCTCAAAGCCGTTCTCAGTTCGGATCGGAGTCTGCAACTCGACTCCGTGAAGCCGGAATCGCTAGTAATCGCGTATCAGCCACGACGCGGTGAATACGTTCCCGGGCCTTGTACACACCGCCCGTCAAGCCATGGAAGCCGAGGGGGCCCGAAGTCCGCGACCCAACCCGCAAGGGAGGGAGCGGCCGAAGGTCAAATCGGTGACTGGGGCTAAGTCGTAACAAGGTAGCCGTACCGGAAGGTGCGGCTGGATTACCTCTAACAGAGAGCAGGCAGCTCGTTCTCTGCCGGCGATGGCTCGCTATGCTTCCCTCTCTTGAACGGTCCGCTCCACCGGAGCGACGCCACGAGCAGATGGGGCCGCAAGGTCCTCCCTGTCTCTTGGGGCTGTAGCTCAGGTGGTTAGAGCGCACGCCTGATAAGCGTGAGGTCGGAGGTTCAACTCCTCCCAGCCCCACGACGGACGCCTCGCGTCTAGCTTGTCAGGCGGGGTTATAGCTCAGTTGGTAGAGCATCTGCTTTGCAAGCAGGGGGTCGCCGGTTCGAATCCGGCTAACTCCACATCCGGTTGGCTGCACCAGCAGCCGCTGCTCTCGCAGCGCCGGAACCGTTCTTTGACGTGTTGTGAGTCGTCGAAGTCAGTCTTGAACTGGCTCGGCGTGGAGGGTTCGCCTTCCACGAAGGGTCAGTCACCGAGACGACGAGCGTAATTAGCGTAGAGCCTGCCACTACCCTTAGGGGCAGGCTCTGCGAGGCTCTCTTCGTGTCTAGCACGAGGCCGTTCCCTCGGGGGCGTCCGGTGCGGAAGCACGATACGGCGTTAAGTTGTCAAGGGCACATGGTGAATGCCTTGGCACGGTCAGGCGATGAAGGACGTGGTAAGCTGCGATAAGCCGCGGGGAGGGGCAAACACCCTTAGATCCGCGGATTTCCGAATGGGAAAACCTGGCTGGTTGAAGACCAGTCATCCTCAGCTGAATCCATAGGCTGTGGAAGCCAACCCAGGGAACTGAAACATCTAAGTACCTGGAGGAAAGGAAAACAATAGTGACTCCCCAAGTAGTGGCGAGCGAACGGGGATTAGCCCAAACCGGCAGAGTTTCGGCTCTGCCGGGGTTGTAGGACCTGCATCACGCGATCCGCAAGTCGAAGTCGAACCCGCCTGGAAAGCGGGGCCACAGAAGGTGAAAGCCCTGTAGGCGTAAGACGAGCGGCGCAGCAGGACTCCTGAGTACCACGGGACCGGAGAAATCCTGTGGGAATCTGCCAGCACCATCTGGTAAGGCTAAGTACTCGACCGTGACCGATAGTGAACCAGTACCGTGAGGGAAAGGTGAAAAGCACGCCTTGCAGGCGAGTGAAATAGTACCTGAAACCGTGTGCCTACAACCAGTGGGAGCCCCTTCGTGGGGTGACCGCGTGCCTTTTGCATAATGAGCCTACGAGTTACTCCTCACTGGCGAGGTTAAGGCGTTCAGCGCCGCAGCCGAAGCGAAAGCGAGTCTGAACAGGGCGTATAGTCAGTGGGGGTAGACGCGAAACCGGGTGAGCTACCCTTGGCCAGGTTGAAGCGTGGGTAAGACCACGTGGAGGACCGAACGGTTGCATGTTGAAAAATGCTCCGATGAGCTGAGGGTAGGGGTGAAAGGCCTATCAAACTCGGAAATAGCTCGTACTCCCCGAAATGCATTTAGGTGCAGCGTTGCAGTGAGTGTTCTGGAGGTAGAGCACTGATTGGGCTAGGGCCCTTCACCGGGTACCAAACCCAGACAAACTCCGAATGCCAGTAACATGCTCTGCAGCAGTGAGGGCGCGGGTGATAAGATCCGTGTCCGAGAGGGAAACAACCCAGATCGACAGCTAAGGCCCCTAAGTCCACGCTAAGTTGACCAAAGGAGGTCGGACTGCACAGACAACTAGGAGGTTGGCTTAGAAGCAGCCATTCCTTGAAAGAGTGCGTAATAGCTCACTAGTCGAGCGGTCCGGCATCGAAAATTTTCGGGCATCAAGTGTGGCGCCGAAGCTTCGGATTGATGGACTACCATCAGTGGTAGGGGAGCATTCCAGCGGCGCAGAATCCGTCCTGTGAGGGACGGTGAAGCTTCTGGAAGCGAAAATGTAGGCATGAGTAACGATAAGACGGGTGAAAAACCCGTCCGCCGTAAGCCTAAGGGTTCCTGTTCAACGTTAATCGGAACAGGGTTAGTCGGGACCTAAGCCGAGGCCGAAAGGCGTAGGCGATGGCAAACGGGTTAAATATTCCCGTACCACCTGACGACGTTAACGCAAGGCGTGACGCAGAAGCGTAAGGCCCGCGACCTGACGGAATAGGTCGTTGAAGCGTGTAGACCGGGCGGTAGGCAAATCCGCCGCCCATACGGTTGAAGCGCGACAGTAGGGGGATCCGCAAGGTGAACCCATAGTGGCCCCGAGCATGCTGCCGAGAAAAGCGTCGTGCGTTGTCTAAGGTGCCCGTACCGCAAACCGACACAGGTAGGCGAGGAGAGTATCCTAAGGCGCTCGAGTGATTCGTGGTTAAGGAACTAGGCAAGTTGGCCCCGTAACTTCGGGAGAAGGGGCGCCTGGTCCCGTCCAAAAGTGGGATCAGGCCGCAGTGAAAAGGCCCAACCGACTGTTTAGCAAAAACACAGCTCTCTGCCAAGTCGCAAGACGAAGTATAGGGAGTGACACCTGCCCGGTGCTGGAAGGTTAAAGGAGGGGGTTAGTCCTTCGGGACGAAGCTCCTGACTGAAGCCCCAGTAAACGGCGGCCGTAACTATAACGGTCCTAAGGTAGCGAAATTCCTTGTCGGGTAAGTTCCGACCTGCACGAATGGTGCAACGAGTTGGGCACTGTCTCAACCACGAGCTCGGTGAAATTGTGGTGCCGGTGAAGACGCCGGCTACCCGCGACGGGACGGAAAGACCCCGTGCACCTTTACTATAGCTTAGCATTGACTTCGGCCAAAACGTGTGTAGGATAGGCGGGAGGCTGCGAAGCGGTGTCGCCAGGCATCGTGGAGCCACCCTTGAAATACCGCCCTCGTTTTGGTTGGAGCCTAACCCGCGGCCGTGATCCGGTCGGGGAACAGTGTTAGGTGGGTAGTTTGACTGGGGCGGTCGCCTCCCAAACAGTAACGGAGGCTCGCAAAGGTGCCCTCAGCACGGTCGGTAATCGTGCGTAGAGTGTAAAGGCATAAGGGTGCTTAACTGCGAGACATACAGGTCGAGCAGGTGCGAAAGCAGGCCTTAGTGATCCGGCGGTCCCTCATGGAAGGGCCGTCGCTCAAAGGATAAAAGGTACGCCGGGGATAACAGGCTTATCTCCCCCAAGAGTTCATATCGACGGGGAGGTTTGGCACCTCGATGTCGGCTCATCGCATCCTGGGGCTGGAGAAGGTCCCAAGGGTTGGGCTGTTCGCCCATTAAAGCGGTACGTGAGCTGGGTTCAGAACGTCGTGAGACAGTTCGGTCCCTATCTGTCGTGGGCGTAGGAGACTTGAGTGGAGCTATCCTTAGTACGAGAGGACCGGGATGGACCAACCGCTAGTGTACCAGTTGTGACGCCAGTTGCATTGCTGGGTAGCTACGTTGGGAAGGGATAAGCGCTGAAAGCATCTAAGCACGAAGCCCACCACGAGATGAGGTCTCCCTTGTAGGTCGTTCTAGACTAGGACGTCGATAGGCGGCAGGTGTACGCGCAGCAATGCGTTAAGCCGAGCCGTACTAATTACCTACGAGACTTAGCAACCGTAGCGAGCTTCCGCACGCAAGAAGCCTCGTTCATGCTAATCACGCTTTCGTTGTAGCAGTGACGTAGTTCAAGGCTGACTTCGGCGACTCACGCGCGTCACCCGCTTCTTGGTGGTTATTGCGCAGGGGACACACCTCTTCCCATACCGAACAGAGTCGTTAAGCCCTGCAGCGCCGATGGTACTGCCCGAGAGGGTGGGAGAGTAGGTCGCCGCCAAGTCCTTAAAGGCCCCGCCGTCTTCTTGACGGCGGGGCCTCTTTGTTTCGAGTCGTTTCTGCCGAAACTCCGCTCCCAGGGTCTCAGGCGGTCTGCATGTGGCTAGCTAGGTGCCGTTCGTGGGAGATCCTATATTGCTGATCCCCTTCACCCTGTCCTTAGCCGTTCGCCATGCGCTCGTTCGTACTGCTCGCCGTACTCGTCTCCGGGTTCGCCCTCACCTCGGTGTTTCTCAATCCAGGCCCCTCCCTGCTAGAGATTCCAGTTATTGAGCAAAGCGAGCCTCTGATGCCAGAGGATCTGAAGCAGATACCTAAAAAGGATCGCCCGGATCTGGCAGCCGAGCTTGACGCGCTGCTCACGATCGATCCCGCCACGGGTATCGTCCCGCGCGAGAGGCTCTGGGCTGCGAGCCGTCGTGCTACTACCCTCAAGCGCTCTCGCAGTCAGGAGCTAGTCACCTCAGAGTGGGAAGAGCGAGGCCCGTCGAACGTAGGGGGACGGACCCGCGCTATCGCATTTGACCCAAACGACCCGAAGAATAAGAGGGTATGGGTTGGAGGCGTGGCCGGTGGGCTGTGGTACACCGACGACATCACCGATCCGCTGGCTCCGTGGGCCAATGTTAACGACTTCTGGAGCAACCTCGCTATCTCCTCTCTCGCTTTTGACCCTTCGACGCCCTCCGTGGCTTATGCGGGCACGGGGGAGGGGTGGTTCAACGGCGACGCCGTCCGAGGGGCCGGGATCTTCAAAACGATAGATGGTGGAGAGAACTGGGATCTGATCGAGAGCACCGCTGACAACAGCCAGTTCTACTACGTCCAGGATCTCGCCGTTCACCCAGCGACGAGCGACGTGCTTGCTGCCACGCGCTCGGGGCTGTTCCGCTCGCAGGATGGTGGGGAGAGCTGGGAGCGGGTGCTGGGGCAGGGCGTGGGGGCCTCGACGAGCCGCATCGCCGATCTGGAGATCGCCGCTGACGGGACGATATACGCCGCGCTGGGCATCTTCAGTGGCGGTGAAATCTATTCGTCTTCGTCGGGCGCACTCGGCAGCTGGACGGAGTTGAGCCTTGGCACCAATGGGCTCCCGAGTAGCGGTTACGACCGCGTCGAGATCGCGACGGCTCCCTCTGATGCGGACGTGGTCTACGCGGCCCTTCAAGACGAGGTGTCCTACGGGGTTCTCGGCATCTACCGTACAGAGGATGCCGGCACGACGTGGGAGGAGGTCAACCTGCCGAACGACGTGCAGTACGGGACCGAGTTCGCGCGGGGGCAGGCGTGGTACGACCTCGCGCTCGGCGTCGACCCCAACGACGCGGATGGGGCCTACGTCGGCGCGATCAACCTCTTCAAGACGACGGACGGGGGGGATTCGTGGACGCAGGTGTCGCACTGGTACGGCGGGTTCGGGGAGCCCTACGTCCATGCAGACCAGCACGCCGTCGTATTCCGGCCCGGCTCCTCCGAGGAGGTCGTCTTCGGCAACGACGGTGGCGTCTACTACACCGCGACGGCGACGCTGAACCAACCGGTCTTCCTCAACCGCAACGACGGCTACAACGTGACCCAGTTCTACGCGGGCTCCATCGCACCGGAGGCGGACTCACCGGTGATGCTCGCGGGCGCGCAGGACAACGGGACCCAGCGCTACAATGCCGACGGCATCAATGTCACGACGGAGGTCTACGGCGGCGACGGCGGCTTCAACTTCATCGACCAGGACGATAGCAACGTCGCGATCACCTCGTACGTCTACAACAACTTCTACCGGAGCCTGAACGGCGGCAACAACTTCACCGCCACGCTGATCAACGAGACCTCCGGCTTCTTCATCAACCGGGCCGATTACGACGACCGCGAGAACATCCTCTACACGGCCCGCGACGGGGACAGCATCTACCGCGTCTCGAACGTCGACCGGGTGATCTTCACGCGGGAGATCGTTAACGTGGACATCGCCCGCACCGCCACTCACCTGCGCGTCTCCCCCTACGCCCCCGAGGGCACGAGCACGCTCTTCCTTGGGACGCTAGGCGGGCTCAACGGCGGCCGGGTCTACCGCCTCGACGATGCGGAGTCCGCCGAGCCCACGCTCACGTGGATCAACGAGGGCGCGGGGATGCCCGCCGGCTCCGTCTCCTGCATCGAGATCGGGGCCGACGAGGACCACCTCCTCGTGACCTACTCCAACTACGGCCTCACCTCCGTGTGGGAGACCCGGGACGGCGGCGAGACGTGGGTCTCGAAGGGGGGGGACCTCCCGGACGTGCCGGTGCGCTGGGCGCTCTTCAACCCGAACGACCGTCGCGCGGCGCTCCTCGCCACCGAGGCCGGGGTGTTCGAGACGACGACGCTCGGCGCCGACGAGCCCGTCTGGACGCCGTCGCCGTCGATCCCGACGACGCGGGTGGACATGCTCCAGTGGCGCGCGTCCGACCAGCGGGTGATGGCGGCGACGCACGGGCGCGGCTCGTTCACCGCGACGTTCAAGCAGAACCCCGTCAGCACGGAGGACCCTGCGGCGACGCTTGCGACGACGCACACCCTCAGCGCCTTCCCGAATCCCTTTGCCGAGCGCACAGCCGTCGTGCTTCGGGTGGCAGCGCCGCAGCGCGTCCGGGCCGAGGTGTTCGACGTGGCGGGGCGCCGGGTGGCGGTGCTCCACGACGGCCCGCTCGCGCCGGGCGCTGAGCACCGGTTTACTCTCGACGGGCGCGGCCTCGCCAGCGGCACCTACGTCGTGGCCGTCACCGGCGAGGCGTTCCGGGACGACGTGCGGCTGACGCTGACGCGCTAGCCGCCCCCCGCCGGCTGCTTAGCGGTACTCCCGCCGCCGCACCCACCGGCTTGCCTCCGCCCGGCCGATGCCAGACGGCGCGGTCGGGCGTGGCTTTTCGGCCTGCGCGAACAGCGCCGCGGCAACTGCGGCGGCCCGCTCCAGCGCCGGGTCCTCCGGGTGCAGGTCCTCCGGCGCGAAGTGCTCGCCGACGAAGCCCGTGTCGAAGTCGCCCGCGCGAAAGGCCGGGTGCTGCATCACGAACCGGCAGAACGGGATCGTCGTCTCGACGCCGGCCACGTCGTACTCGGCGAGGGCGCGGTCCATCCGGGCGATGGCCTCGGCGCGCGTCGGGCCCCAGGTCGTCAGCTTCGAGACCATCGGGTCGTAGTGGATCGGGATCTCGTCCCCCTCCTCGACGCCCGCGTCCACCCGGACGCCGAAGCCGGCCGGGGGGCGGTGGCGCAGGAGCGGCCCCGGCGCCGGCAGGAACCCGGCGGCCACGTCCTCGGCGTAGACCCGGCTCTCGACGGCGTGGCCGTGGATGACGAGGTCGGCCTGCGTGTACCCCAGCGGCTCGCCCTCGGCGATGCGGAGCTGCTCGGCGACGAGGTCGAGCCCGGTGATCCACTCGGTGACGGGGTGCTCGACCTGGAGGCGCGTGTTCATCTCCAGGAAGTAGAAGCTGCCGTCGCCGTCGAGGAGGAACTCGACCGTGCCGGCGCCGACGTAGCCGCAGGCGCGGGCGGCCTCGACGGCGGCCTCGCCCATCGCGGCGCGGAGCTCCGGCGTGAGCACCGCGCTCGGCGCCTCCTCGACCACCTTCTGGTGCCGCCGCTGGACCGAGCACTCCCGCTCAAAGAGATGCACCACGTTCCCGTGCTGGTCGGCGAGGATCTGGAACTCGATGTGGCGCGGCCCCACGAGCAGCTTCTCGACGTAGACCCGCCCGTCGCCGAAAGCGCTCTCGGCCTCGCTCTGCGCCTGCTGCACGGCCCGCTCGATCTCGGCGGGGTCGTGGACGGCGCGCATCCCCTTCCCCCCGCCGCCGGCCGCCGCCTTCACGAGCACGGGGAAGCCGATCCCCTCGGCCGCCTCGACGGCCTCGGCCACGCTCGCCACGGCGTCCACCGTGCCCGGCGCCATCGGGAGACCCGCCTGCTCCATCAGCTTCCGCGCCTCCGTCTTGTCGCCCATCGCGCGGATCGCAGCGGGCGGGGGACCGACGAACGTGACATCCGCCTCGGCGCATGCCTCGGCAAAACCGGCGTTCTCGGAGAGGAACCCGTAGCCGGGATGGATCGCGTCGGCGCCGGCCCGGCGGGCGACCTCGAGGATCCGCTCGCCGACGAGGTACGACTCGCTCGACGGCGCCGGCCCGACGGGGTACGCCTCGTCGGCCATGCGGACGTGGAGCGCCCCGGCGTCGGCCTCCGAGAAGACCGCGACGGTGGGGATCCCGCGCTCGCGGCAGGTGCGGATCACGCGGACGGCGATCTCGCCGCGGTTGGCGACGAGGAGCTTGCGGATGGGGCGGGTTGTCATTTCGGCGGAAGCTGAGGGGCTGGCATAATGTGTGCAAAGGGGATCTCCCCATGCCAGCGCACTCCGAAAGCTGAACGATTTGAACGATGCGTGGGGGCGACCGCCCCCCGCTCGAAACTACGCCCCCTGCCCCGGCCCGAGGCCATGACGCACCCGCTCAAGGATTACTACCGCGTCCTCGGCGTGGAGGAGGGCTGCGACGCCGAGGCGGTCAAGCGGGCGTTTCGTGCTCAGGCTCGCACCTGCCACCCGGATCGCGCCGCCGACGAGGCCGCCGCCGAGCGGTTCAAGGCGGTCCGGGAGGCTTACGAGGTGCTCGGCGATCCCGACCGGCGCAAGCGCTACGACCGGCTCCGCCACTCCGCCGTCGCCTTCGGCAAGATCCGCGTGGCCTTCGGCACGGAGGGCGCGACGGGGGTGGGGGAGGTGTTCGAGCGGGTGTTCGGCGGGGAGGCGTGCAAGCCGCAGGGGCTCGACGTGTGCGCCCGCATCCAGCTCTCGTTCGACCAGGCGCTGCGGGGAGGGAAGGTCGAGGTGCGGGGGGCCGATGGCGAGGTCGCCCGGATCCCCGTTCCGAAGGGGACGCCGGACGGGCTGACGGTGCGCGTCCGCGGCCGGGGCCGCCACGGCACGAACGGGCAGACGGGCCGGCGCGGCGACCTCCTCGTGACGTTCCGCGTCCAGCCGCACCCGCGCTTCCGCCGCGAGGGCCGCGACCTCCACGCCGTCGAGCGGGTCTCGGCGGTCGAGGCGATGCTGGGCGCCGAGCGGTCCATCACCGACGCCTACGGCCGCACGGCCGCGCTGTCGATCCCGCCGGGCGTGCAGCCGGGCGGGCGGCTCCGCATCCCCGGCCACGGCGTCGTCACGCCGAATGGGACGGGGGACCTCGTGGTCGAGGTCGCCGTCGAGGTCCCGCGCGCGCTCGACGCGGCGCAGCGAGAGCGGCTGCGGCAGGCGGCGGAGGACCTCGGGCTGCTCTAAGCTCCCCGCGCCGAACCTCCGGCCGGCTTCCTCGTTGAGGGAGGAGCGAAGCTAGGGGTGCCCCGCGCCGACTCGGTGCTAGGGCTGAGAAAGACCCTCCGAACCTGACCCGGCTCGCACCGGCGTAGGGAAGCTTCCGGACGGCGCTCGTGGTGCGCCTCTGGTTTCGCCTACCCCCTCACCTATCAGCGAAGCCATGTCCGTCACCCTCGCGCCCGCGCCCACCCGCGCCTTCACCGTCCCCCCCTTCGCCGAAGCCTGCCTCGACGCGGCAGGCGCGGCGTGGGGCGCCGCCTTCGAGCACCCGTTCGTCCGCGCCCTCGCCACCGGAGAGCTCGACGCCGAGCGGTTCCGGTTCTACCAGATGCAGGACGCCCGCTACCTCGAAGGCTTCGCGGACGCCTCCTCACTCGTCTCGACCGGCTGCCCCGACCCCGCCGACAAGCTGTGGTTCATCGACGCGGCCCGGCTCGCGCTCGTGGTTGAGGGCGAACTCCACGCCGGCTACGGCGAGAAGCTCGGCTACACGCCCGCGGACGTGGCCGCCCTCACGCTCACCCCGAACAACCGCGCCTACCAGAACCACATGGTCGCAACGGCGCAGCAGGGCACGCTCGTCGAGGCCGTGGCGGCGCTGACGCCGTGCCCGTGGCTCTACGTCGAGCTCGGGCAGCGGCTCGAGGCGGAGTTCGGCCCGCCGGAGGACGCCCACCCCTACGCCGACTGGCTCCGGACCTACGCCGACCCCGGTTTCAACGAGTACATGGAGAACATCCTCGAACGCCTCCAGCGCTTCGCCGACGCGGCCGACGACGCGGCGCGCGAGCGGGCGAAGGCGGCCTTCGTCGCCAGCGTCCGCTACGAGTGGATGTTCTGGGAGCAGGCGTGGACGCAGCAGACGTGGCCCGTCTGACGCGGCCGGCTGCCGATCCGTTGTAGAGGCGCAGCACGCTGCGTCTCTATGGCCCCTCACTCACACCCCAGCCGCTTCGGCGGCGGCGAGCTGGCCGGCCCGCTTGCGCTCGTGCACGTCCAGATACCGCTTGCGGAGGCGGAACGCGGCCGGCGTCACCTCGATCAGCTCGTCCTCGCGGATGAACTCGATGGCCTCCTCCAGGCTCATCCGCCGCGGCGGCGTCAGCTTCTCGAACTGGTCGGCCGCGGCGGCGCGGTGGTTCGTCAGCTTCTTCTCCTTCGTGACGTTGGCCTCGAGGTCCTGGTCGCGGCTGTTCTCGCCGATGATCATCCCGCCGTAGACCTCGTCCTGCGGGCCGACGAACAGCTCCCCGCGCTCCTGGAGGCCGGTGATGGCGTAGGGCGTCGCCTTCCCCGCGCGGTCGGCGACGAGGGCGCCGGTGGCGCGGTGGCTGATGGGGCCGGCCCACGGGCGGTAGCCGAGGAAGAGGTGCGTCAGCAGCCCCGTCCCCTTCGTGTCCGTCAGGAATTCGGTGCGGTAGCCGATGAGCCCGCGCGCGGGGATCTCGAACTCGAGGCGGACGCGGCCGGTGCCGTGGTTCACCATCTTCGTCATCTGCCCCCGCCGCATCCCGAGCTTCTCGATGACCACACCCATGAACTCCTCCGGCACGTCGATCGTCGCGGTTTCGTAGGGCTCGTGGCGCCGGCCGTCCACCTCCTTCGTGATCACCTGCGGCATCCCGACGGCGAACTCGAACCCCTCGCGGCGCATCTGCTCGATCAGGATCGCCATCTGGAGCTCGCCGCGGCCGAAGACGAGGTGGCGCTCGGCGCTCTCGGTTTCTTCCACCCGCATGGCGAGGTTGGTCTCGACCTCCTTCAGCAGCCGGTCGCGGAGGTTCCGGCTCGTGACGTACTTCCCCTCGCGCCCGGCGAACGGGGAGTCGTTGACGCGGAACTCCATCGAGAGCGTGGGCTCGTCAACGTGGAGCGGCTTCAGCGGCTGGGGGTCCTCGGCCGCCGCGAGGCTCTCCCCGAGCCCGATCCCCCCGACGCCAGCGACCTGCACGATGGCGCCCGGCCCGGCGGCCTCGGCGGGCGTGCGGTCGAGGCCCTCGTTGACAAACAGCGCGGTCACCTGCGCCGTCTCCGTTTCCCCGTCGCGCTTGCAGAGCGTGACGCGCTGGCGGTCGCGGAGGGTGCCCTGCACGACGCGCCCGCGGGCGATGGGGCCGAGGTAGGCGTCGGGCTTGACGTCGGTGACGAGCACCTGCAAGGACGCCTCCGGGTCGCCGACGGGGGCGGGGACGGTCGCGATGATGGCCTCGACGAGCGGGCGGAGGTCGGTCAGCGGCTCTCCGAGGTCGGTGGTGCACTGCCCGTCCTTGGCGACGGCGTAGAGGACGGGGAACTCGATCTGCTCGTCGCTGGCGTCGAGGTCGATGAAGAGGTCGTAGACCTCGTTGAGCACCTCCTCCGGGCGGGCGTCCTGGCGGTCGATCTTGTTGATGACGACGATGGCGGGGAGGCCGAGGGCGAGCGCCTTCGAGAGCACGAACCGCGTCTGCGGCAGCGGCCCCTCGGCGGCGTCGACGAGGAGCATCACGCCGTCGACCATCCGCAGCGTCCGCTCGACCTCGCCGCCGAAGTCGGCGTGGCCGGGGGTGTCGACGATGTTGACCTTGAGGTCGTCGCCGTCGGGGGTCTGGGTGCGGATGGCGGTGTTCTTCGCCATGATGGTGATGCCCTTCTCGCGCTCGAGGTCCATCGAGTCCATCACCCGCTCGTTGACCTCCTGGTTGTCGCGGAAGGTCCCGCTCTGCCAGAGCAGCGCGTCCACGAGGGTGGTCTTGCCGTGGTCGACGTGGGCGACGATGGCGACGTTGCGGAGGCGCTGCTGCTGCATAATCCGGGAGGCTTCAACATGGACGTAGGGGCGCAGCGCGCTGCGCCCCTACCGGTCACCGCAACGTACCGGCGGGCGGAACCCCGGCTCCGCTCGCGCCGCGAAGAACCCCGGAATCCGCCGCCGGCGGCCTCAGCCCACCGGCTCGTCGTCTTCGGTGACCACCTCGCGGAAGACGGTCTCCCCCGTGCGGAGCATCCGGCGGACGTACGGCTGGCAGAGCCCGCAGCCCGCGCCGAACCGGACGTGCCGCTGGAGCTCCGGTACGGTGGCGGCGCCGGTCCGCTCTGCCACGCCCTTCAGCGCGGCGAACGTCCGGTCGAAGCAGAGGCAGCGGTCGATGCGGATGGGCACGGGCCTACTCGGCGAAGGCGATGGCGGTTGGGGCAACGCCGGCCTCGAAGCGGTCCACCTCGGCGCCGTCGAGCGTGTGGACGGTGACGTAGCCGCGGACGTCGAAGCCGGGGACGCGGCCGAGGTAGAGCCGGTCCCTGAACCGGTCCACGCCGACGGCGCCAATGGGGTCGCCCCCAACGGCGATTTCATCCACGACCTCGGCCGCCTCGACGCCGATCACGACGATAGCGTTCTGGTCGCGGACGACGTACAGGCGGTCCGTCACGGGGTCGTCGGCGGCGTCCTGCCCAGGCCCGGCCGTGCGGATCTGCCCCTCCACGCGGATCCGCGCGGTGACCGCTCCGGTCTCGGCGCTGAGCCGGAGCACCTCGCCGTCGGCGTCGTCCGAGCCCGTGCACGTCACCCACACCTCGGCGCCGACGGCGAGCACGTACCGCGGCCCGACGCAGCCGGTGTCGATCCGGTCTACGACCTCGCCCGTCGTGGCGTCGAGCACGACGACCTCCTGGGTCGCCCCGAACGCCCCCGTCGCCACGTACACCCGCCCGTCGGACACGGCGACCCCCTCGGCGAGGCCGCCCACCTCGACCGTGTCGAGCACCGCGAGCGTCCTCGCATCCGCGACGATGACCTCGGAGGGGCGGTCGTAGAGCTGGCTCGTCACGAAGAGCCGGTCCTCGCCGCCCCACGCCACATAACGCGGGTTCTCTACGGGGAGCACCCCGACCCGCTCGGTGCCGCTCTGGTCGTAGACCTCGACGCGCCCGCCGGTGTTGGCCGTCACGAAAAGCCACCGGGAGGGTCCGGCGAACGCGACGCTCTGAACGATGGAGCCGAGGTCGGTGATGGGCTCGGCGGCCGTCCCTCCGCCGTAAACCGTGACGGAGCCGTCGCCCGCGGCGAAGTTGCCCTGGTTGCCGATGGCGACCTCAAGAGGCGGCAGGCAGTCGGCGTCCCCATCGCACTCGCCCCCGGTCGAGTCGCAGCCGAACAGGGTGAGGGGCAGGACGAGGAGGAGTGTGAGGAGTCGGTGCATGGAGGGGTTCAGAAGGCGAGGTGGAGGTGGAGTCGGGCGTGGCGCGGCGGCATGGGGTAGCCGCGCAGCACGGCGTAGTCGGCGTCCAGGGCGTTCTCGATGCGGAGGGCGAGGGCGGCCGTGACGGTCTCGAAGGCGTGGTGGAGACGGAGCTGCGCGTCGGTGACGAGGTAGGCGGGCTCGAGGAGCGAGCCGTCGGCGCGGACGGGCCGGGCGGAGACGAACCGCCCGCCGAGGTCGAGCCGGAGGTCCGTCTTCTCTCCGAGGTCGAGGACAGCGCTGGCGAACCCCTTGACCTGGTGCCGGGGGACATACCGGAGCGGCTGGCCGAAGGAAGGCGCCGCGGGGTCGGAGCGGTCGCGGGCGTCGGTGAGCGCGTAGGTGAGCCCACCGCCAATCTCCGCCGTGCCGAGCCGGAGTCCGCCGCCCCGCGCCGTCGCCTCGGCGCCCAGCGCCCGCGTGCGCCCGACGTTTTCGGGGACGTAGACGCCGCCGTCGGGCCGCCACACGATCTGGTCGCGGACCCACACGCCGTAGCCGGCGAGCTCCGCCTGCCACGGCCCCCGCGTCCACGCCGCGCCGAGGTCGGCCGTCCAACCGCGTTCCGGGCGGAGGTCGGGGTCGCCGCCGCGGTCGGTGCCGGCGTAGCGCCAGAACCGGTCGTTGAAGGTGGGCGCGCGGAAGGCGCCGCCCACGCTCGCCTTGAGTCGGAGGGGGAGCGACGCGGACGGCTGCCAGTTGACGCCGAGGCGGGGGGGCAGGGCGGACAGCCGCCGCTCGGCACCGCCAGTACGGAAGTAGACATCGGCGCGGAGGGCGGGATAGAGGAGGAGCCGACCGGGTGAACGGCCGGCGTCGACGGTGGCGGAGACGAAGGCGCCGACGCGGCCCTCGCGGGCGTCGTCGGCGAGGCTCGGGTGATCGGCCGCGCCGAGGCCGCCGGTGAGGCCGCCAGCGACGAGCCAGCGTCCCGCGAGCGTGCGCGCCTCCACGTCCGCCGAGGCGAGCCACGTCCGGCCCGTGTCGTCGAGGGCGCGGGCGGGGTCGCGGTAGCGGAGGCTCGCGCGCTGGAGGAGCCCGCCGACCCGGAGCGTCCCCCAGCCGAACGGGCTCGTGGCACCCCCCCACAACCGGGCGTGCCGGTCCTCCTGCCGTGCTGCTGTCAGCGAGCCAGCGACGCCGGGGACGCCGCGCCCGGCCGCGCCGCCCCACGCGGCGAGGTGCGCCGTCGTCCTCCCGAGGTCGGCCTCGACGCGGGTGAACCCGGAGCCGTGAGTGCGGTCGGCGCCCTCGCGGGTGCGGGTCTGCCCGAGCCGGTCGTCGGTGAACGGGAAGTCCCCGTCCTCCCCCCGCCATTCCCCCGCCGCGACGGCGCGGACGCGCCCCTCCCCGAACGCGGCGAGCCCCGCCCCGCCCCGCTCGCCGTAAGCCCCGAGCGTGCTGGCTACCTCAAATCGCTGCCCCTCCGGGCGCACCGTCCGCAGGTCCACCACGCCGCCGATGCCGTCGGTGCCATAGAGCGCGCTGCCGGCGCCGTGGAGCACCTCGGCGCGGTCGAGGAGGACGGTCGGCAGCAGCGTGAGGTCGAGCTGGCCGAGCTGCGGGTCGGCGATGCGGTGGCCGTCGAGGAGGACGAGCGTCTGCGCGGCGCCGGTGCCCCGCAGCGAGAGGCTGGCAAGCCCGCCCGGCCCATAGCGCCGGACGAACGCCGCCGAGCGCGCTTCGAGGAGGTCCGCCACCGAGCGCGCGCCGGAGCTACGGACGGCCTCCCCGCCGAGCACGGTGACGCGGGCGGGGGCCGCCGCCGTCGGCGCCGCCGCGCGGGTCGCCACCACGCTCACCGCCGGCAGCGTCGTGTCGGCGGGCTGCGCCGCGACAGGCGCGGCGCAGAGGGTAAGCAGGAGAGCGGAGCGGAGGAGGCGCAACAGAAAAACCCGGCCCCTGGGGGTAGGGGTCGGGTCACCGCTCCGGCGGGGGCCGGAGGCGCGGGCACAGCGGGGCGCGCGGGGCGACCGCGATCCTCTGGTCCCGGAGGTCATCGGTGGCTACCGCGCGCGGGCAGGTCTCCTGGCTCGCGGCGCCGAGATCGAAAGATCCCGTACGTCCTCGGCTCGGCCCCGGCCTTCCCACCCGAGGCCGCTTGACGAATCAAGCGCAGGGCAGTGGCGGAGGGCGTCGGCGTCGGGGACGCGCCGCCTACAGTTGCGGGCACAGCTCCGGAGTTGGCGAGCAGCGGGCGCTGCCGGCCGCACCGGATTCCCTGTTCGTCCGCGCGGCTAGCGACCAGCGCGGAACCCGTGGCGGGGGTGAAAGAGCGAGCGGGAAGATACGACACCGGCTCCCTGAAGTGGGCGAGGGATGAGGCGCCTTCACCCCGTCCAGTGGGCGGGCCTCCTGTTTTAGGCGGAGGCAGGACGCGGCGGGAGCCTCTAGCGCTTCAGCCGGAGGCTTAACGGGTCGTCGCGCTCCAGGGCAGCCCCGCCGTAGACCGCGACGTGATTGTCCCGAGACCGCCTCCGCTTGCGCCCCTCCATCCGGACCTCTAGGACGTGGGCCCTCCTTGCGAGCCCGCGAACGAGGAGCGTCTTCTCGCCACGGCGGTACATGTCGTAGGTCCCCACGACGACGCCGTCGACGAGGAAGGTGGCGAAGCCGTCGTTGTGGTCTCCGGCCGTCATGAAGGCGACGGCCTCCGAGGGTAGCGAGAGGGCCACCGCCGCGGCGGCCGGTGCTCGCAGCAGCCACAGCTGGCTCGGGCCGTTCCCGGACGTCGCGCCGTCCCCCATCAGGTGCCAGTCCCCCCCGTCCTCGCCGGCGTCCCGGTACTCGACCACCCGGTAGCCCCCGACCTCCCGGAGCGCATCGCCGCTGGCGCTGACCCAGACGGCGTTTACAGAATCGGCGGGCGGGAGCGGGGTCAGAAGCAGGGCCAGGCTGAGGAGGAGCATGGGCGTGAGGAGCTAGCGACGGAGGAGGGAGAACGGGGGCCGTCCTGCCGGCAGTATGACCCCCGGCGGCGGTACGGTTCGACCGCTTCGCCGCGGTGGGGGCGTGGACGTCGCAGTAGCCCTCCGCGCGTAGCCCTCCGCGCGTAGCCCTCCGCGCGTAGCCCTCCGCGCGTAGCCCTCCGCGCGTAGCGCCTCGGCGAAGGCACCCCTGCCCACAGGGGTTCGCAAACAGGAGGGGGTTGCCGTTGACGTCTAGACGTCAATATATTCAATCCCCCTCCTCCGAAATCGCCATTGTCATGCCCGCAGCCCGTCGTAGTCCTGGCGTCGTCCGTGACGCTATCCTCGACTCGTTCGGCATACTTGGCGGGGAGGCATCGGTGAAGGAGGTACACGAGGCGGTGTCCCGCCGAGTTGGAGGCGAGGTCCCGCGGTCGTCAGTCCAGTCATACATCCAGCTTAATACCCCGGAGCGGTTCGAGAGGGTCAGCAGAGGCCGGTACCGGATCACGGCCGACGCCGTGGCGCCCTACGAGCCCACCCTCTTCCGGCCTTTCCTAACCGTAGAGATCGGCCAAGCAAAGCTCGTGTTGGCCGACTGCTTCGCGTGGCTGGAGCGGCGGGAGCCGAACAGCGTCCACGCTGTTGTGACGGACCCGCCCTACGGTCTCGTCGAGTATTCGCAGGTCCAGCAGAAAAAACTACGGAAGGGGCGGGGTGGGGTGTGGCGGATCCCCCCCTCCTTCGACGGCCACCAGCGCGCGCCGCTCCCGCGCTTCACGACGCTCACCGACGCGCAGTTGGAGAGCCTCCATGGGTTCTTCTGTCGCTGGGGCGAGGCGGTGCGCCGGGTGCTTGTGCCGGGTGGGCACGTGATGGTGGCCTCGAACCCACTCGTCTCGTACCTCGTCTCCGACGCCCTCGCGCTGGCGGGCCTGGAGCGCCGGGGCGAGATCATCCGGCTCGTGATGACGATGCGCGGTGGGGATCGCCCTAAGAACGCGCACGAGGAGTTCGACGGCGTCTCCGTCATGCCCCGCTCGATGTGGGAGCCGTGGCTGCTGTACCGGAAGCCGCTGGAGGGGCGTGTCCAGGACACCCTCCGGAGCTGGAAGACCGGGGGTCTCCGCCGGGTCTCGGACAAGAAGCCGTTCGGCGACGTGATCCCCTCACACCCAACGCGGAAGCGGGAGCGAGAGCTCGCTCCGCACCCGAGCCTGAAGCCGCAGGCGTTCATGCGGCAGGTCGTCCGGGCCGCCCTCCCGCTGGGCGAAGGCGTCGTCCTCGACCCCTTCGCCGGGGCGGGCTCCACGCTCGCTGCGGCCAACGCCGTGGGCTACGACAGCATCGGCGTCGAGCTCGACCCCGAATACTTCGCCACGGCGCAGGAGGCAGTCCCGAAGCTGGCAGCGCTCGACGTGAGCTAGCCCCGGTCTAGGTAGAGCCAGTTTTCTCGGAGCTCGGCGATCCCCTCGCGGTGGAGCGTCGCCGTGCGGGTGCCGAGTTCGCCCCGCTCGTTGCGCCGGAAGTCGGCGACGGTGACGTGGCCGAGGTAGACCTCGGTAAAGCGCAGGGCCGCGCGCTCGGAGGCGGGCTGCGTCTTTGTGTCGGCCTCGTAAACGAAGACGCACAGCCACTGCTCGCGGGCACCGTGCATGTCGACGGCTCCGCCCCGCTTCTTCGTGGTCTTCACCTCGACGCCCTCCTCGCCCGCCTGCACCGCGTTATCCGGATACACCCCCTGCACGACGAGGTCCGGGTGCCCGTTGAAGGACGTGTTCTCGGTGAGCGACCGGGCGTGCTGCGCGAGGCTCGCCGTCAGCATGTCGGAGATCATCCCTGACAGAGCCGCGGGCCGCATCATGTCCTCCATATGTCCTCCATCCGCCGGAGCCCCTTCCCCACGAGGTTCGCGTTCACGTCGAACAGGAAGTCGTAGACATCCTGCATCGCGATCTCGAAATCGGCGATTCGCAGCGAATAGGGCAAGGGCCGCTCACGGTTGAACCTCTCGGGGTCGACTCGTCGGCGCGTAACGGACATGAAAGCAGGGAGAGAGCTGAGCGCGGCAAAGCTAAAGCTCCACCACCTCGCCGCGATGGGGAGCGTGGACGCCGCGGTAGCCCTCGGCGCGCAGCGCCTCGGCGAAGGTGTCCTGCCGCTCCGGCGCGCCGTGGACGAGGAAGACCCGTTCGAGCCGGTCCCGGTCGAGTTCGCCGATGAAGTCTAGCAGGCCCGGCTCGTCGGCGTGGGCGGAGTAATAGTTCATCACGGCGACCTCGGCCTTGAGCCGGTGCGGCTGCCCGAAGATCCTGACGGTCTCGCGCCGCTCGACGATCCGCTTGCCGAGCGTATGCTCCGCCATGTAGCCCACGATCATCACCGTGCTCCGGGGGTCCTCGACGTTGTTGCGGAGGTGGTGGAGGATGCGGCCGGCCTCGCACATCCCGCTCGCCGAGATCACCACGAACGGCACCGTCAGCCCGTTGAGCTCCTTCGAGCGCTCGGCGCGGCGGACGTACTCCAGCCGGTCGAACCCGAACGGGTCGTCGTCGGTCCGCATGTACTCCTGGAGCTCGGCGTCGAAGCACTCGGGGTGGACGCGGAACACGTCGGTGGCGTTGACGGCGAGGGGGCTGTCGACGAAGACGGGGAGGTCGGGGAGGGCGCCCTCGTTCCAGAGCTGGTCGAGGGCGTAGACCAGCTCCTGCGTCCGCCCGACGGAGAAGGCGGGGATGACGACGGTGCCGCCGCGCGCGGCCGTCCGCTGGATCACGTCGCGGAGCGCCCCCTTCGCCCGCTCGGCCGGCTCGTGGGTCTCGCCGCCGTAGGTGGACTCCGTGATGAGCCAGTCCACCGGCGGCATGGGCCGGGGGTCGCGGAGGATCGGGCGGCCGGGGTTGCCGAGGTCGCCGGTGAAGCCGAGCCGCCGCTCGCGCCCGCCCTCCTCGACGGCCAGCGTCATCGAGGCCGAGCCGAGGATGTGCCCGGCGTCGAGGTAGACGACCTCGACGCCGGGCACCGGCTCGAACGGCGTGTCGTAGCCGACGCCGACGAAGAGCCCGAGCGTGCTTTCGGCGTCCTCCTTCCCGTAGATCGGCTCGACCTTCGGCTGCCCCTTCTTGCGGATCTTCCGGTTGTAGAACCGCGCGTCGCTCTCCTGGATGTGGGCGCTGTCGCGGAGCATGAGCGCGCAGAGGTCGCGGGTCGCGTGGGTGGCCCAGATCCGCCCGCGGAAGCCGTCGGCCCACAGCTTCGGGAGCAGGCCCGAGTGGTCGATGTGGGCGTGCGAGAGCAGCACCGCGTCGATGCCGGCGGCGTCGAAGGGGAGGTTGCGGTTGATGTGGTTGGCGTCCTTGCGGCGGCCCTGGTAGAGTCCGCAGTCGAGGAGGAGCCGCTGCCCACGCTCGGTCTCGACGAGGTGCATCGAGCCGGTGACGGTGCGGGCGGCGCCCCAGAAGGTCAGCTTCATGAGGGGGGGAGGGGACGGAGGGCTCCGAACCTACGCCGGGGGCCAAAATGTGGGAGCGCAAGGGGGCTTGGGAGACCGCTGCATCACACGGCTGGGTGTCTAAGCGCAAGGGCTTACCTTTTGGCATAATGCTCTCTTAACATTGTCGGCCCCGACCAGAGCGTCCACTCGCACACCCCTCCTTCATGCCCCTCTCCTCCCACGCGTGGAGCGAACGTCTCAGCGAACGCTTTTACGTCAAGCTGCTGCTGCTGCTGCTCTTCACCGACGTGGCCTTCATGGCCCTCCACCTGCTCCACGTCAGCGGCCTCCTGCTCAACGAGGACTTCGCCGTCAACCGGGACCGCGGCTACGCGGAGATCTTCCAGTACACCAAATTCCTGTGGGGCGCTGCGCTGCTCGCGGGCGTGGCCCTGCGGGAACGACAGGTGACGTATCTCGGCTGGAGCCTCGTGTTCGCCTTCATGCTCCTCGACGACTCGTTGCGGCTGCACGAGGAGGCGGGGACGGCGCTGGCCCAGGCCGGGTTTGTTGGCTCTGTGATGGGGCTGGACCCTCGGGCCGTCGGGCAGGTCGCGTTCGTCGGCCTCGTCGGGGCGGTCCTCCTCGCCCTGCTGGGGGGTGGCTACGCGCTGAGCCGGGGGGCCGCACGCCAGCGGCTCCGGCGCGCCTCGGTCCCGCTGCTCGTGCTCGTGGGGGGGATCGGGTTCTGCGGCGTCTTCGTGGACCTCATCCACGGGCTGTTCCCGGAGGGGTGGTTCGAAACCCTGCTCCACCTCGTCGAGGACGGGGGGGAGATGGCGTTCATGAGCCTGTGCCTCGCCTACATCTGGGCGCTGCCGGAGCCGGCGCGGGTCGAGACGCGGCCGGTACCGGAACCCACGGCGCGGCCAACGGCGCCTCCCGAGCCGGTCGAGCGACCCCGGCGGGCGCCCACCCTTCAGGGGCGTCCGACCCGCGCGCGCTGAGGCAGGCCCCGAGACGTGCGTGCCCCGCCGCCTCAGCCGCGCTCGCGGAGGCGGCGGGCCAGCCGCTCGGCCTCCTCGGCCGGCGTGAACTCGTCTCCCGGCAGGTCGAGCCGGGGGCCCTCGGCGGCCGGCAGCGGCTCGGCCGTCGCGATGGCCTCCAGGTTCTGAACCCGCTCGGTGAGCCGCGCGCGTTCGGCCTCCGCCGCCTCTAGCCGTGCCTGGAAATCCTCCAGCGCCGCCTCCAGCTCTGGCGGCGCTGCCTTGCCGGCGATCTTCTGTTTGTAGTCGAGCCAGACCCAGAACGACACGAAGAGGAGGCCGAGCAAGGGGAGGAGGAAGCCGGGAGGCATCGGTTCCAGAGTGGTTTGGGGAGGGGTTGGGCCGTTGGCCCTGGCCGTGAGCGGAGCCGGTGGAGCCGCCTCGCCATCACGCCTCGGTCTTGTAAGGTAGCCCCCACCGCTGCATGGCCTCGAGGGCGGGGAGGAGCCGGCGGCCCTCGTCCGTCAGCGCGTACTCCGTCTTCGGGGGGACGACGGGGTAGACCGTCCGCGAGACGAGCCCGTCGGCCTCCAGATCGCGGAGCCGCTGGGCCAGCATCTTGTGCGAGACGCCGCCGACGCGGCGGCGGAGCTCGGAGTAGCGGAGCGTGCCGCTCCGGAGGTGCCACACGATGAGGGCCGCCCACTTCGGCCCGATCGCGCTCAGGCAGAGCTCGACGGGGCAGGCGAAGGAGCGGTCGTGGAGAGCGAACTGAGCCATAGCTTACCGAGCGGTGTGTACCGCACTTTTCGGTGCGTTCTTGACAGGAGGCGAGTGGGCCGTGAGTTTACGGCGTCCGTCCCGCTCACGTCTCCCCGCCCCCTCCCTTTACCGCGCCATGAACAGAAAAATCCTGATGGTGGTCTCGAACCCGGCCACCTCCCCCACCCTCGGCGGCCCCGTCGGGTTCTGGGCCTCCGAGCTCGTCCACCCCTACGACGCCTTCGTCGAGAACGGCTACGACGTCACCGTCGCCAGCCCCGAGGGGGGGGGGCGCGTCGAGCTCGACGCGATGAGCGACCCGCGCGACCCGAGCGGGTACTCGGCCGACGACGCCCTCTCGCGGGAGTACCTCGGCCGCTCCGATTTCCAGGCGCTCCTCGCGGACACGCCCGCCCTCGACGACCTCGACCTCGACGCCTACGACGCCGTCGTCGTCTGCGGCGGCCAGGCGCCGATGTTCACGTTCGACCGGGCCGAGAACCTCCACGCCGCGATCCGCCGGTTCTACGACGCCGGCAAGCCCACGGCCGCGCTCTGCCACGGCACCGCGGCGCTCCTCCACGTCGAGGGCGACGGCGGCGAGCCGTTCCTGAAGGGGAAGACCCTCACCGGCTTCTCGAATGCCGAGGAGGACCAGGCCGACCAGATGGTGGGCCAGCGCGTGATGCCGTTCCGCATCGAAGACGAGGCCACTCGGCAGGGCGCCACGTTCGTGGCGAAGCCGGCGTGGACGGCGTTCGCCACGCGCGACGGCCACCTCATCACCGGGCAGCAGCAGCACTCCGGCGCCGAGACGGCGCAGCTCGTCATCGAGGCGCTCGAAGGTTGAGTTCCGCTCCCGTACAGACCCGTTCAGCGCATCCCCCCTTCTCACCGCTCACGCGGGCGACCTCCGCTAGCCACGTGGACCCAGCATAATGAACATCGCCATGATCGGGACGGGGAACGTGGGCGGCGCGCTTGGGCGGGCGTTCGCCGGGCTCGGCCATGCCGTCGTCTTCGGCGCGCGACCCCGAGGACCCGCAGGCCCGCGCCCTCGCCGAGGAGGTGGAAGCCGACCTCGCCACGCCTGTCGAGTCCGCACGCGGGGCCGACCTCGTCGTCCTCGCCGTGCCGGGGGGCGCCGCCGTCGAGGCCGCGCGGGCGCTCGGCGACCTCGCGGGGAAGATCCTCCTCGACACGACGAACCCCGTCGGGCCGGGGCTGCTGCCGACGCCGGACCCCGCCGGGCGGTCGCTCGCCGAGCGCGTGGCTGAGGCCGCGTCCGGCGCCCGCGTCGTGAAGGGGTTCCACACGCTCGCCGCCGAGCACATGGGGCAGGGCCGTCTCGACGGCCGCCCCGCCGCCCTCTTCCTCTGCGGCGACGACGCCGACGCGAAAGCGGCCGTGGCCGGCCTCGCCGAGGGGCTCGGGTTCGAGGCCGTGGATGTGGGCGGGCTCGACCGCGCCCGGCTCACGGAACCCCTCGCGCTCGTCTGGATCACCCTCGCCGTGCGGCAGGGGCTCGGGCGGGACTTCGCCTTCGCGCTGCTCCGCGCGGACGGCTGAGCCTCAGTCCACCCAGATCGTCTTGGCGTTGACGAACGCGCGGATGCCGGCGGTGGCGAGCTCGCGGCCGTAGCCGCTGGCCTTGACGCCGCCGAAGGGGAGGTGGGGGTGGCTCTTCGTCATCTCGTTGACGAAGGCGCACCCGCAGTCGAGCCGCCGGGCGACGCGCTCGCCGCGGGCGCGGTCCTCGGTGAAGACGCTGCCGCCGAGGCCGAACGGCGTCGCGTTCGCCGCCGCGACCGCTGCGCCCTCGTCGGCCACCACGGTCAGCGCCGCCGCTGGCCCAAACAGCTCCTCCTCGAACGGCACCGCCCCCGGCTCGACGCCGCCGAGCACGGTCGGCGCGTAGAACCACCCCGGCCGGTCGAGCTTCTCGCCGCCGGTGAGAAGCGTGGCGCCGCCGTCCACGGTGCGGCGGACTTGGTCGTGCAGCCCGTCCCGCAGATCCTCCCGCGCCATCGGGCCCACGTCCGTCGCCGCGTCCATCGGGTCGCCGACCGTCAGCGCCTCGACGGCCGCGACGAACCGCGTAGTGAACACCTCCGCGATGGGCTTTTCGAGGATGAACCGCTTCGCGGCGATGCAGCTCTGCCCGTTGTTCTGCATCCGCGCCCGGACGCCCACCGCGACGGCCCGGTCGAGGTCCGCGTCCGAGAGGACGATGAAGGGGTCGGAGCCGCCGAGCTCCAGCAGCGTCGGCTTGAGGTGCCGCCCGGCCGTCGCCGCGACGGCGCGGCCGGCCCGGCCGCTGCCCGTCAGCGAGACGCCGCGCACCCGCCGGTCCGCGATCACACCCGCGAACCGCTCGTGCGAGACGAGGAGGTTCTGGAAGACGCCCGCCTCGAAGCCCGCCTCGCGGAACGATCGCTCGATGGCCCGCGCGCAACCCTGCACGTTCTCGGCGTGCTTGAGCAGCCCGACGTTCCCCGCCATCACCGTCGGCGCGGCGAAGCGGAAGACCTGCCACAGCGGGAAGTTCCACGGCATCACCGCCGCGATGGGCCCGAGCGGCTCGTAGGCGACGAGGCTCCGCCGGGCCTCCGTCTCGACGGGCCCGTCGGCGAGCTGCGCCTCGGCGTTTTCCGCGTAGTAGCGGCAGACCCACGCGCACTTCTCCGCCTCGGCGACGGCCTGCCCGAGGGGCTTCCCCATCTCCCGCGTCATCAGCTCCCCGAGCGCCCGCTTCTGCGCCTCGAGCGCGTCGGCTACCCGCAGCAGCTTCTCGGCCCGCGCGGCGAAGGACGCGCGGCGGTGCCGCACGAAGGCGTCGGCGGCGCGCTCCAGGAGGGCCTCGGCCTCGGCGTCGGAGTGGTGGGGGTACTCGGCGATCGGCTCGCCGGTGGCGGGGTTGCGAGAGGTGGCGGTCATGGGCGAGTAGTGCGTGGCGCAGGCTGGCGAAAACGGGGCAGAAACGGTGTAGAAGGGCCGTCGCGGTTTGTGCGGGGAGCCGGCGTCCGTAACATGCCGGGTCCGCTGGCGCTGTGGTCGGCGGGTCGTTTCATGTTCGGATTCGACGTGGTTGCTCTACGAACGAAGGCGAAGGCGCTGTGGCTCCGTGCGCGGCTCCGCATGCGCGCGCGGCTCCGTGCGCGGCGAGGGCGGGATCGGCGCGGGGTGCCGTCGGAGGGGGACGGCCTCGTCGCCCGTGCGGCCGTCGAGGCGATGCTCGGCACCGCCGTCGGCGACCTCGGGCTCTACGAGCGCGCGCTCCGCCACCGCTCCGTGCTCCGCGGCCAGCCCGACAGCCACCTCGCCTCGAACGAGCGCCTCGAGTTCCTCGGCGACGCCGTCCTCGGCGCCGTCGTCGCGGAGCACCTCTACGAGGCGTTCCCCGAGCGCAACGAGGGGTTCCTCACCCGGACCCGCGCCAAGCTCGTCAACGGCACCGCCCTCGCCGGCTACGCCCGGGCCATCGGCCTCGGGGAGCACCTCCTGCTCTCGGCCAACATGCAGGGCCCCGAGGGCCGCGACAACCCGACCATCCTCGCCGACGCCTTCGAGGCCGTCCTCGGCGCGCTCTACCGCGACCGCGGCTTCGCCGAGGCCCGCCGGTTCGTGTTCGCCGTGATCGAGGCGCACGTGGATCTCGCGGCGGTGGCGGAGCGGCGGAGCAACTTCAAGAGCCTCCTGCTGGAGCACGTGCAGGCGCGCGGGCAGGGGCAGCCGGCCTACGCCGTCGTCGCCGAGGACGGGCCGAGCCACGACCGCCGCTTCACCATCGACGTGCTCGTCGCCGGCGAGCCGATGGGGCGGGGCCGGGCCCGCTCGAAGAAGCGCGCCGAGCAGCAGGCCGCCCGGCAGGCTCTCGAACGGTTCCGTGGGGACGCCGACGGCGGAACGGCCGCCGAGGCGGTCACGCCCGTCGCCGAACGCGCAGAATCCTGACAACCGGATCTGTATTGCGTAGTTCGTAGTGCGTAAGGGCGCCCCGCCGCGGCGCCCCGCCTGTGCCACCCCGACGCAACACGCCCTACGAAATATGGTCTCGGTCACCCGTCGCCATCCCGACACCTTCGCCCGCCGTCACAACGGCCCCTCCGACGCCGACGTGCAGGCCATGCTCGACGCCCTCGGGTTTGACAGCCTCGACGCGCTCGCCGCCGCCGCCGTGCCGGACGCCATCCGGTCCGAGCGCCCGCTCGACCTCCCAGCCCCCCTCACCGAGGCGGAGCTGCTGGAGCGCGCCCGCGCACTCGCCGAGCAGAACGAGGTGTTCCGGTCGTACCTCGGGATGGGCTACTACGGCACCGTGACCCCGCCGGTGATCCTCCGGAACGTGCTGGAGAATCCGGGCTGGTACACGCAGTATACCCCGTACCAGGCCGAGATCGCGCAGGGGCGGCTGGAGGCGCTGCTGAACTTCCAGACCGCCGTCGCCGACCTCACCGGGCTCCCCATCGCCAACGCCTCGCTGCTGGACGAGGCCACGGCGGCGGCCGAGGCGATGAGCATGTTCTACGGCCAGCACCGCGGCAAGCGCGCGCGCTTCTTCGTCAGCGACCGCTGCCACCCGCAGACCGTCGCCGTCGTCGAGGGCCGCGCCGAGCCGCTGGGGATCGAGGTCGTCGTCGGGGACCACGAGGCGTTCGAGTTCGAGGACGACGTGTTCGGGGCGCTGCTCCAGTACCCCGCCACCGACGGCGCCGTCGAGGACTACGCCGCCGTCTGCGAGCGGGCGCACGAGGCCGGCGCCCTCGTCGCCGTCGCCACGGACCTCCTCGCGCTGACGCTGCTGAAGCCGCCGGGGGAGTGGGGCGCCGACGCCGCCGTCGGGAGTTCGCAGCGGTTCGGGGTGCCGATGGGGTACGGCGGCCCACACGCCGCCTTCTTCGCCACCACCGACGCCTTCAAGCGGAAGATCCCCGGGCGCATCATCGGGCTCTCGGTGGACGCCGCCGGGAAGCCCGCCCTCCGGATGGCGCTCCAGACCCGTGAGCAGCACATCCGCCGCGAGAAGGCCACGAGCAACATCTGCACGGCGCAGGTGCTGCTGGCGGTCATCGCGAGCATGTACGCCGTCTACCACGGCCCCGAAGGGCTGACGGCCATCACCCGCCGCGTCCACGCCCACGCGAAGGCCCTCGCCCGCGGCCTCGAACGGATGGGCCACGCCGTCGTCCACGCCGACTACTTCGACACCCTCCGCGTCCGCCCGCGGGACGGGATGCCGGCCGCCGACCTCGCGGAGCTGGCGCGGGACCAGTACCGCATCAACCTCCGCGAATTCGGGGACGGCACCCTCGGCATCGCCTTCGACGAGATCACGGGGGCCGACGACGTGGCGGACCTGCTGACGCTGTTCGCGGGGCCGGCCACGCCGGGCTTCGCCGCCGAGGAGGTGCTGGCCGAGGTCGAGGGGGACTACGCCGGGGCGCTCCCACGCGAATCGGACTTCATGACTCACCCGAGCTTCCACCGCTACCGGAGCGAGACCGAGATGCTCCGCTACCTCAAGCGGCTCGAAAACCGGGACCTCTCGCTGACCCACGCGATGATCCCGCTCGGCTCCTGCACGATGAAGCTGAACGCGGCGGCCGAGATGATCCCGCTCACGTTCCCCGGCTTCTCGGAGCTCCACCCGTTCGCCCCGGCCGAGCAGGCCCGCGGCTACCACGCGCTGATGGACGAGCTCCGCGCGTGGCTCGCCGAGATCACCGGGTTCGCCGCCGTCAGCCTCCAGCCGAACTCCGGCGCGCAGGGCGAGCTCGCCGGCCTCCTCACCATCCGCGCCTACCACCGCCACCACGGCGACGCGCACCGCACGGTCTGCCTCATCCCGAGCAGCGCGCACGGGACGAACCCCGCGAGCGCCGTCATGGCCGGGATGGAGGTCGTGGTCGTGAAGGCCGACGACGACGGCAACGTGGACATGGACGACCTCCACGAGAAGGCCGACCAGCACGCCGGCCGCCTCGCGGCGCTGATGATCACGTACCCCTCGACGCACGGCGTCTTCGAGCGGACGATCCGCGAGATCGCCGAGGTCGTCCACGAGCGCGGCGGCCTCGTCTACATGGACGGCGCCAACATGAACGCGCAGGTCGGGCTGTGCCGGCCGGGCGCGTTCGGGATGGACGTGTGCCACCTCAACCTCCACAAGACGTTCGCCATCCCCCACGGCGGCGGCGGCCCCGGCATGGGGCCGATCTGCGCGACCGAAGCGCTGGCGCCGTTCCTCCCCAGCCACCCCGTCGTGGACGGCGTCGGGGGGGACGAGGGGATCCTGCCCATCGCCGCGGCGCCGTTCGGGAGCGCGTCGATCCTCACGATCTCGTGGGCCTACGTCGCCATGATGGGCGCCGAGGGGCTGACCCGCGCCACGGAGCTCGCCATCCTGAACGCCAACTACATGGCGAGGCGGCTGGAGGGCCACTACGACGTGCTCTTCCGCGGGCCGCAGGGCTACGTCGCCCACGAGTTCATCCTCGACCTCCGCCCCTTCAGCGAGGCCGGCGTCTCGGCCGAGGACGTGGCGAAGCGGCTCATCGACTACGGCTTCCACGCCCCGACGATGAGCTGGCCCGTGGCCGGCACGCTGATGATCGAGCCGACGGAGAGCGAGGCGAAGGCGGAGCTCGACCGGTTCTGCGACGCCATGATCGCCATCCGCTCCGAGATCGAGGAGGTCGCCCTCGGCGTGGCGGACCGCGAGCGGAACCTGCTCACGATGGCCCCCCACACGGCGGAAGTCGTGACGGCCGACGAGTGGGACCGGCCGTACCCGCGCGAGCGCGCGGCCTACCCCGCGCCGTGGACCCGCGAGCAGAAGTTCTGGCCGGCGGTCGGCCGCGTCGACAACGCCTACGGCGACCGGAACCTCGTCTGCTCCTGCCCGCCCATCGAGGCCTACGAATGAGGCCGCGCGCCGCTCAACGGGCCTCGCGGTAGAGCGCGTCGAACGTGTCCAGGAACGGCTGCCGGAGCGCTTCGGAGAACGCGCCGAGCCAGCGCCGGATGTAGCCTGCGTCTGCCTCGGGGTTCTTGAGCAGCACGCCGCGCACGTCCTCGATGTCGCGCGGGCGGCCGGCCACGACCTTGTGGATGAGGAGGTCCTCGAGCGAGGCGAACCGCACCTCCGTGCCCGCCACGTCCACGCGCGGGGCACGCTGTAGCGCCTCCTGCTCATAACCCGAGAAGGAGAAGACCACGTCCACGCGGATACCAGAGTCCTGGTCTTCGGAGGGCAGGACGAGGGTCTCCTCCACGAACGCCGAGTCCACGAGCGCCCGAAAGCCAGCTCCGACGAGCGCGTCGAGCACCTCCGGTAGCCGATCTGGCGGGACCCCCACCGTCACGTCCACGTCCTGGGTGAGCCGCGGCTCGCCATAAAGGAGGACGGCCTGCCCCCCGATCACCATGTACGGCAACCCGGCCGCCTCGAACGCCTCAGCGAGCCGACCGAGGAGATCGTCGAAGATTGAAGGCATCGGCCGTACGGAAGTCCGGTTCGAGCCCCCGCAAGCCGGGCCGCTCCCACACGCCGAGCGCGAGGGCCTCCCGGTAGAGCGCCGCCACGATGCGGCGGCTGCGCTCGAAGTCGGGGGGGGTGCGGCGGATGCGCTCCCGCTCGAAGGCGGCGACGCGCTCGAAGTCTGGGCGGATCATGGGCGTGCTACGCCCCCCGCACGTGCCGGGTCCGTCCGGCAGTCGGAGGCCGACCGCGCGCAGTAGTTTCCGAGAGCGCCTCCTCATCCCCTCGTTTCCCGGCTCCGGCATGATGTTCCGTCCCTCGTGCTCGGCGACGACACGGCCATTGCCCCCGAGCTATGTCCCCCGACGAGTTCCGTGCCCGGATTGCCAACCTCACCCAGTGGAGTCAGGGTGACATACGCGCTCCGCACAAACCGCTGCTCCTGCTCTACGCGCTAGCTCGGTTTGCGGAGGGGACGGAGCGGTTTCCGTACAAGGAAACGGAGCCGGTGCTGCTCCGACTGCTGCAAGACTTCGGGCCGCCCCGCAAGAAGGTGCAAGCATTCTCATTCTGGCGCCTCCCGACAGATGCGCTGTGGGAGATCGAAGGCTCCGAAAACGTCCGGTTAACTGGGTCTGGCGATTGGTATCTCACAGATGCCCGGAGAGAGAACCCCATCGGACGGTTCCCCGCCGAGATCGAGGCCGTCCTACGCTCGGAGCCGTCGCTGATAGCGGAGGCGACCTACAGCCTACTGGACGCGCATTTCGAGCCGTCGTACCACGAAGACATCCTCACGGCCATAGCCTTCGACCCCGACGCGCAAGCGTCTGGACGCAGGAGGCGACGCGAGCGGGACCCGAGGTTCCGGGAGGCTGTGCTGCGGGCCTACGGTTACCGCTGCGCGGTGTGCGGCTTCGACACGAGACTCGGCAGCACGCTCATCGGGGTGGACGCCGCCCACGTCAAGTGGCACCGAGCCGGCGGCCCCGACGAGGTGGAGAACGGGCTCGCACTGTGCGCCCTCCACCACCGACTATTCGACCGCGGCGCCTACACGCTCCGAGCGACATCGGAGACCGAGCGCTTGGTCGAGGTGGCTGAGGGGGCGCACGGCGGCGAAGGCTTCGAGCGCTGGTTGCTCGACTTCCACAGGCGCCCTATCGCGAAGCCGGTAAGCGAGACCTACCGCGTGTTGGAATCCTTCATGGGCTGGCATCACCGGGAGGTGTTTCGTGGTCCGGCGCGTCAGTAGGCGCCGCCGGCCCGAACGGGCGAGAGCAGCGCAGGCGGGATCGGTCAAACCTCTACCTGATAACTCCTACGGCGGCCACGACCTCGTCTGCTCCTGCCCGCACGCCGAGGTCTACGAACAGCTCGGTGCGAGCGTCGGTGCGGGGTCATACTCCCGATGTGATAACCCGACGGGCCGCCTGCGGAATGCGGTTTGAATCTGCGGTCCGGGTCGTCTTCCCCCGGTCCCGGATGTCGTCCCCTCCTCCTTTGCCACCACGTGCTGTGCATCTCGTCATCGAGGGCGAGCGCTTCGTCGCCCTGGAGGCCTCGGAGGCCGGGCTCACACTACCCAATGCGGCGGCGGGCGTCGAGGCGCTGGTACGCGGAGGGACGGCCGCGGCCGTGCTGGAGCTCGGCGCTGGCTGGCCGCGACGTCGCTTCGACGTGCGGGTCCGGCTGGCGGGAGTGCGCGAGGGGGTCGCCGAGGTGGCCTTCGTGGCGCTTCCACCCAAGGCGCGGGAGCGGCTGCGCACGGCCCCGGCCGCGGCACCGGCGGAGGAAGGGGAGACCGACGGCTCACTCGCGCTGCCGCCGGGCCGCCGGCTGCTCCTCAGCCTGAGCGCGCCGGTCTGGGCACTGACGCGGGCGCGGCGGCGGGCCTTCTCGTCCAGGCTCCCTCCACGTGACGAGGCGGCGGCCCCCGCAGGCTGCCATTCGGTGGCGTGGCAGCGGACCACCGCGGCGGCGCAGTGGCTGATCGTCTACGGTGCCGCCGTGCTGGCCGTGCTGGCGTTGCTGGGCGCGGCGTGGGTGCTCAAGTAGTTCCGCTAAATGAGTTCCGCTAAATGGGCGAGGCCCGGCCCCTGAGGGGGAAACCGAGCCTCGCCGATGACATGCGTGGGTGCGGGGCGCTTAGCGCCGCTACCGGGTGAGTGTCACCGTGTCGTTGGTGTAGAACTGGGTGCCGTCGCCGAGCGCGCCGCCGTTGAGCGTCGCGTCAATCCTATCCCCGTCGTCGGAGACGGTGCCCTGGAGGGTGATCGGGCTGCCCAGCTGCGCGCTCGTCAAGGAGAGGGTGAGGCCGGATGAGCTGAACGTCCCGGTCGCGTTGACGCTAAGCTGGTAGCTCGCGTCGGGGCCGACGACCGAGCCGGTCCCCGTGACGGCATCGCCGCTCTGCGAGAGCGTCAGGGTCATCGTCTCGCTGTCGCTGGTCGTGCCCGTGTACACCCCCGTCAGGGTAACGCCGAAGCCGGGCGGCACGATCTGGATGACGAAGTTGATCCCCGTGTTCTGGCCGATGACGACCTGCTGCCGCTGGGGGGTCGCCTGGCTCGGGTCGAGCGGGCCGCCTCCGAGGTAGCCGTAGAAGTCGCCGCTGCTCACGGCGCCGCTGTTGTCGTTGTCCTTGAAGGCGGCGAGGTAGTAGGAGTCCGGGTTGACGTCCTCGAACGAGTAGCCCCCGTCCGCGGCGGCCGTCGTGGAGAACGTGGGGGCGTTGCTGACGAACTCGTCGAGCGTCTCGTAGAGGGAGACCCGCGTGTTCACGATGTCGCCGGCGGCGCCGGCCGGGAGGCTGATGACGCCGGAGATGGTGCCCGTCGTCGGCTCGGGCTCGCTGTCGCCGGAGTCGCAGCCGACGACGGCCGTCAGGCCGAGGACGAGGAGGGCGGAGAACGCGAGGCGGGCGAGGCGTAGAGGATACATGGCTGAGGTTGGTGTGAGGGGTTGACCGCCGGAGACCCTGCGACCCCCGGAGCGGCGGCTTCCCCGGGGGTGCGGAGATGGTGCCGGCGGCCCGCCCGTGGCAGGCCGGGCCGCCGGCACGAGGAGGCTCAGCGGACGAGCGTCACGCGCTGTGTGACGGCCGTACCGGCGCCGACCGCGCGTACGAGGTACGTCCCGCTCGGCAGCGACGAGCCGTCGAGCACGAGCCGATGCGTGCCGGCCTCCCGCTCGCCCTCGGCGAGCACCGCCACCCGGCGGCCGAGCGCATCGTAGACGGCCACCGCTACCGGGCCGGCCTCCGGCAGCGCCAGCGCGAGCGCGGCCTGGTCACGCGCTGGGTTCGGATAGGCCGGCGCCAGCCCGAACGCCGCCGGCAGCGCCTCGCGTGAGGCCGCCGCGTCCGCCTGGGTTGCGCTACCGGCATCCGTCAGCGCGGCGTCGCCCAGCTCCGAGGGGATCACGCGGCCGTCGGCCGTCCGCCACGGCGCCACCTCGCTCACCGTCCAGGCCACCGGCCCGGCCTCGGCGGCGAGTCGCGCGGCCGGCTCGATGACGAGCGTGAAGACCTCCTCGTCCACGACCGAGCTCGGGAAGCCCCCGATCCGCAGCCGGTAGGAGTAGGTCCCCGGCGGCGCGGTCGGCGGGATGAGTTGTGTGTAGGTCCCCGTGATCGTCGTCATCCCCGGCAGGGTGCCCTGGCGGATGATGCCCGCCGTGTTGCTGGGGGTGGCGAGGAACCAGAACTCGCCGTCGATGGGGAGCGCGGTGTTGTTGGTGATCGAGTAGCTGAACGTCACCGAGCCGCCGGGCGTGACCGTGAGCGAGGTCGTGTTCGTCGCCACGAGGTCGAAGTCCGGCACCTGCGTCACCGTCACCACCACGTCCTCCGCGTTGTAGGCCACGTTGACGGCGTAGCCGAAGGGGAGCTCGACCGTGTCGAAGGTGCCGGTGACGTCGCCGTCCGCGGTGAGGATAGTAAACGTGTCGCCGACCTCGGGCGGGCTGCCGACGCTGCTGGAGAGCCGGAGCGTGCCGCCCAGCGCGGCGTCGCCCTGGACGGCGAGCTGGTCGTAGTCGTCGCCGGGCGTGTCGCCGCCGATCTCGATGAGGAGCGTCGAGCTTGCGTTGGGCACCCAGTCGTTCTGCCAGGTGAGGATGCCGGGCGAGGTGCCGGGGGCGGTGTCGCCGTCGTGGGTGAAGGTGGCGTTGATCTTGTCGAAGATGCCGGTGCCC
Source organism: Rhodothermales bacterium (assembly GCA_965215145.1). Taxonomy (GTDB): domain Bacteria; phylum Bacteroidota; class Rhodothermia; order Rhodothermales; family JANQRZ01. The sequence goes on from OZ244038.1 coordinate 334,776, forward strand.
TGGATGCGCGCGCCGGCGGCGTGATCGAACGGGCCGTTGACGTCGAACTCGCCGCTCTCGACGCTGACGACGCCGCCCGCGTCGTTCTCGAAGGTGACGCCGAAGACGCTGAGCACCGAAGAGCCGGTGCCGGCGGACTTCCGGACGAGACCGTTGTTGACGAACGCCTTGTCGCCGGTGCCGCCGCCGCTGACGATGTCGGCGTCGCTCTGGAAGTCGAAGACGCCGCCGGGTGCGTTGACGAACGTCGCCTCGAAGATGAAGCGCAGCCCGGCCGTGCCGACGAGCTCGGTGAGGCCCTCGTTCGTCACCGTCGCGTCGCGGATGTCCTTGAAGCTGCTGGTCGTCAGGCGCAGCAGGCCGACGTTCGTGATCTCCGCGAGCCCGTCGCCGCCGCGCCACTCGAAGCCGGTCCCGCTGAAGTCGAGCGCATCGCCGGTGAGGGTCCCGGAGTCGGTGAAGACGGCGCCGGCCGGCTCGCCCGAGAGCGTGCCGACGACGGTGTGCGTGCCGCTGGCGAAGCGGACTGCGGCGCCGGCCGCGGCGTCGAGCATGGCGTTAGTGTGAGTGCTCACGCCGCTGAACTCGATCGTACCGACCTCGGCACGAACGAGCGTGTTGTTCTCGAAGGTGACGCCGAAGACGCTGAGCACCGAAGAGCCGGTGCCGGCGGACTTCCGGACGAGACCGTTGTTGACGAACGCCTTGTCGCCGGTGCCGCCGCCGCTGACGATGTCGGCGTCGCTCTGGAAGTCGAAGACGCCGCCGGGTGCGTTGACGAACGTCGCCTCGAAGATGAAGCGCAGCCCGGCCGTGCCGACGAGCTCGGTGAGGCCCTCGTTCGTCACCGTCGCGTCGCGGATGTCCTTGAAGCTGCTGGTCGTCAGGCGCAGCAGGCCGACGTTCGTGATCTCCGCGAGCCCGTCGCCGCCGCGCCACTCGAAGCCCGTCCCGCCGAAGTCGAGCTGTCCGCCGGTGAGGGTCGCCCCGCTGTCGACGAAGACGGCGCCGGCCGGGCTGCCCGAGAGCGTGCCGACGACGGTGTGCGTCCCGTTGTCGAACTGCACCGCCGCCCCGGCCGAGGCGTCGAGCACGGCGTCGGTGTGGAGGCTCGGGCCGTCGAACTCGATCGTGCCGACCTCGGCGCGCACGAGGGCGTTGTTGACGAACGTGACGCCGAAGACGCTGAGCGACGAGCCGGCGGTGCCGCCGGACTTGCGCACGAGGCCGTTGTTGACGAACGTCCTCGTGCCGGTGCCGCCGCCGCTGACGATGTCGGCGTCGCTCTGGACGTCAAACGTCGCCCCGGCGGCGTTGAGGATCGCCGCCTCGGAGATGAAGCGCGGCCCGCTGTTGCCGCCCATCGTCACGAGCGCCCGGTTGTCGAGGGTGCCGTTTCTGAGGTCTTTGAAGCTGCTCCCGGAGAGCGCCACCAGGCCGCCGTTGACGAGCGTGCCGGTGAGCTGGCCGCCCTGCCAGTCGTACACGCCGCGCGCGCGGACCGTGCCGGGGTTGGTGAGGGTGAGCACCCGGCTCGTGTTCAGGAGCGTCTGCCTCCCCGCGCCGGCCGTCTGCCCGAGCGTGAGGCTGTTCACCGTCGGGCTGACGTCGAGCGTGACGGTGTAGGCGCCGGGCAGGATGATGCAGGCGTCGTCGGACGCGCCGGGGACGCCGGCGGACCAGTTGGCCGCGTTCGACCAGTTGCCGCCGGAGGGGCTGGTCCAGTTCGTCGTGCAGGACTGCGCCTGGGCCGGACTGGAGAGGCCGGCGAGCAGCAGACCCGCGAGTGCGAGGAGGGGGAGGAAGCGGTGCATGGGGAGATCCGTGTTGGTGAAGGAGGAGGGAGGGCGCAGCCGTCCCGGCAGGACGGTGCCTCACCTCCACAGACGGAAAGCGAGCCCGGACTGGCTCACGCCGCCCCGGAAAAGTCACCAGGCCCTCCCCGTCCGGGGCCCCATACACAGCGGGGGCCGCCCTCGTGAGAGAGCGGCCCCCGTGCGGAGGGACGCGAGAGGCGCCCTCCTACGAGACGGCGGCGTCAGCGAGCCAGCGTCAATCTCCCCGATGAGAGAAAACCGTCCGTCTCGATGCGGTAGCTGTAGACCCCGCTCGGCAGCGCCTCCGCCTCGAAGGCCGCCGCGTGCGTCCCCGCCGCCAGCGTCTCATCCACGAGCGTGGCGACTTCGCGGCCGAGCACGTCGTAGACCCGGACCGTCACGGCCGCCTCGGCGGCGAGCGTGAAGCGGATCGTGGCGGAGGAGGAGAACGGGTTGGGGTACACCTCCGTCTCCAGGCTTCCGGCCTCAGCAGCCCGAGCGACCACCGGGTCCATCTCGCCGGTTGAGCCGCCCGCCGGGCGGAGGCCGAGCCCCGGCCGGTAGTACGAGGTGTAGGTGTTCATCCGGCTGGACTGCCCCGACGTGAACTCGTACATGCACGAGTCGTAGCTGTAGTCCATGAAGTTGTGGATGGGGTCGGGGCCGCCGCCGGCGCAGGTGTCGCGGCCGTAGGGGCAGCCGGAGGCGGGGCTCGCCTCGGCGGGCGTGTCGGAGACGTAGTCGCCGCCGCCGGAGCAGCCGCCCTGGAAGGTGTGGTACAGGCCGAGGTAGTGGCCGACCTCGTGGGTCCCGGTGTCGCCCGCGTTGTAGGGCGAGAGGTAGCCGTTCGGGAGCGTGCCGTAGTGGACGACGACGCCGTGGCGGTAGTCGCTCTGGGCGTACATCCACGGGAACGTGGCCCAGCCGAGGGTGCCGCTGCCGGGCTTGTTCGTGTAGAAGTTGAGGACGTTCGTCGGATCCACGGCGAGGCGCTGCTTCATCCGCTGCTCGGCGCTGGAGCCGTAGTTCGCCTGGAACCACGAGCCGTTCGAGGCGAAGCGGTCCACGCTGTAGCGGTAGAACGAGTAGCCCGTCCCGGCGTAGGCGGCGTTGAGCACGTTGATCTGCGCGTCGAGCGAGGAGGTCGAGACGTTGCCCTCCCCGTTGCTGCGGCGGTAGACGACGTGGAAGGCCACGGGGATCGAGACCCCGCCCCGCAGGGACGGCGCGTCCGGGTGCTCAGTGAGCCAGCGCTCAACCTCCTGGTGGACGGCGAGTGCCTCGGCCGGCGTCGCGTCCGGCAGCGCACAGCTTCGGTTCTCGGGGACGAAGTCCGGCGACTCAGTGATGGCGACCGGCGGTACCGGACCCTCTTGGACGAGTTGCTGTGCCTGGACCGGCACGCATAGGGCCACGCAGAAGGCAGCCAGGAGCAGGGGATGCTTCATGGGAGGGGGGCTGGTGGTGGAGGGGGCAGACCCGCGCAGGGCAGAGATACGCCCTCCATCCACCCGTCCTCAACCCCTCCTTCATCGAATTCACACGCCGGAGTACCGCTCGGGGCGCTTGCGCAGAGGTGCAGCCAAATAGGTATTAAAGGTTTAATGCCCCCGGACCGGCTCCTCAAAAAATCCGGCCTCACCGCGTCAGCGCCGCGTAGGGGTTCACCGCCCGGCCGCCCCAGCCCCCGCTACCTCGCCGCTGCTGCCAGATCGCAAAGTGGAGATGCGGCACCGCCTCGTCCGCGTTCCCCGTGTGGCCGACGGTCCCGAGCGTGTCGCCCTCAGCCACCCGCTGGCCCGCGGCGAGGCCGTCCGCGTAACGGTCGAGGTGGGCGTAGTAGTAGACGTAGCGGCCCTCCGGGCCAAGCTGGTAGACGGTCAGCCCGCCGACGCTGCTCTCGAACAGCCGGACGACGCGGCCCGGCGCGGCGGCCACCACCGGCGTCCCCGTCGGGGCGAGGATGTCGATGGCCTTGTGGATCCGGGTGCTGTCGGCTCGGAAGTCGCCGAAGGTGTCGAGCAGCGCGCCGGGCGCGACGCCGGCCACGGGCACGACGAGGGGGTACGGCGGCGGCGCAGCCGGCGAGGGTGCGGCCGGTGGCGTCGGGATCGGGAGGAGCGGCGCCACCACGAGCGTCCGCGAGGAGTCCACCGGGGCTGTCGCTGAATCCGCCTCCGGGGAGGGCACGTGGAGAGCCGCCGTGCGGAGGGGCCGGCGCGGCCGGTCGGGGAGGAAGACCCGCACCCGCTCGACCGGGGCGTCGGCGGCGAGGAGGGCGCCGGGCGCCGGCACGCGATCGAAGTGGGCGAGGAAGGCGGCGGCGAGGAGGCCGAGCGCGACGAGCGCGAGGCCGGGGCCGAAGGAGCCGGGGGGGCAGTGCGTCGGAGGCATGGGCGAGGCCCGACGCCCCCGGTGGGGGTGACCCCGAGGGTCAGCGCCGGACGAGGTTTCTGAGGACGAACCAGACGTTCTCCTTCCGCTCGCGCAGCCGGCGGGTGAAGTACGGCCCCCACTCCGTGCCGTAGGGGACGTAGACCCGCATGTTGAACCCCTCGCGGGCGAGCCCCCGCTGCGTCTCCGGGCGGATCCCGTAGAGCATCTGGAACTCGAACCGCTCGGGGCCGATGCCGCGCTCGCGGACGAACGCCCTCGTCGCGCCGATGAGCTCGTCGTCATGCGTCGCGATGCCGGGGTAACGGCCGTGCTCGATGAGCCGTTGCATCTGCGATTTGAACTGTTCGCGGATCGTCGCCATGTCCTGGTAGGCCAGCGCCGGCGGCTCCTTGTAGGCCCCCTTGCAGAGCCGCACCCGCGCGCTCAACTCGCACATCCGGTCCACGTCGGCGTCGGTCCGGCGGAGGTAGGCCTGGAGCACGACGCCGACGTGGTCCGGGTAGTCGGGGTAGGCCCGCTCGAAGAGGTCGAGCGTGCTCTGCGTGAGGTCCGTCCCCTCCATGTCGAGGCGGACGAACGTGTCGTGCTCGCGGGCGACGTCGAGGAGGCGGCGGAGGTTCCGGAGGCAGAGGCCCTCGTCGATCCGCTGCCCGATCATCGAGAGCTTGATCGAGATGTTGGAGTCGGCGGTGCCGCGGTGGCGGGCGAGGGCGCGGACGATGTCGATGTAGGCTTCGGTGTAGCCCTCGGCCGTCGGGCGGTCGCGGACGTCCTCGCCGAGGAGGTCGAGCGCGGTGTGGAGGCCGTCGCGGTGGAGGTCGTCGAGGGTGGGGAGGGCGTCCTGGAGCGTCTCGCCCGCGACGAACCGGCTGGCGAGAAAGAAGGGGAGCTTCATCCGGGGGGGCTGCGTCCGGGGAGTGGGAGAGGGGAACCGGAAGCTACACCGAGCGGGGTGGTACGGAATGTGGGCATGCGGGAGCAGACCGCCGACCCGTCGCTCCTGCGCGGCCCCCCGTTCCGTTACGGAACGAGGCTGGTAGGAAGCGCACCCCGCCCCCATGCCCCTCCGCTCCCCGCTCCCATCTGCGCTGCCCCGGCCCGAGGCCGCCTCGCCGCTGTGGCGCCCCGTGGACTGGTTCATCCCGGAGGGCACCGCCGCGGCCGATCCCATCCTGTTCCGGCGGATGCGGCTGCTCGTCGCCGCCGTGTTCGTGATCGCGGCGGTCACGGTCGTGTCGGCGTTCGCGATGTACCAATACGGCCACCTCTTTGAGGGCGAGACCCTCGTGATGGTCGGGAGCGTCGGCGTGCTGGGCGTCTGCCTCGCCGTGCTGAAGCGGACGCGCTCGACGCTGTGGGCCGGGGGGCTCTTCTGCCTCTACCTGACGTGGCTCGTCCTCTTCCTGGCCTCGGGCGACCTCGGCATCCGGGACCCCGCGCTGACGTGGGTCACGGTGGTCCCCCTCATCGCCGCGTTCGTGGTGGGGCCGCGCCTGAGCTTCGCCATCGCCGGAGTCCTCGGGGCCGGCGTCGCCGTGATGTACGGGTTGGAGCTGGGGGGCCACACCTTCCCCCAGAAGTCCGGCCCCGAGACGGCCCTCTTTTTCGAGGTGTTCTGCCTCGGACTGGCCCTGGTCTCTGCCGTCGTGATCGGGTGGCTCTACGAGAGCGTGACGGTCCGGCGGCTCCGGGAGATGAACGCCGACCTCCAGCGGCTCCAGGCGGACCTCGAGGCCAGCGAGGCCCGCCACCGCTCGCACGTCGAGCAGATCCCCGTCGGCATCTACCGCTCGACGCCGGACGGGGAGATCACGATGGCGAACCCGGCCCTGCTCGACATGCTCGGGGTGCCCTCGCTGGAGGCCCTGGCCGCCCTCGACGCCGCCACGCTCTACGAGGACCCGGAGCAGCGCGCGCGGCTGCTCGCGCGGATCGACCGCGAGGGCGAGGTGCGCGGCGCCGAGTTCACGCTCGTCCCGCTCAGCGGCGGCGCCAAGCTCCGCGTCCGGGAGAGCACCCGCGTCCGGCGCGGCGCCGACGGCCGGGTCCTCTTCTACGAGGGCGTCCTCGAGGACGTCACCGCGCAACGGACGGCCGAGCGGGCCGCCCGCCGCACCGAGGAGCGCTACCGCGCCCTCGTCCAGCACTCCACCGACGTCATCACCATCCTCGACCCCGACGGCGTCATCCGGTACCAGAGCCCGTCGCTCGGGCGCAGCCTCGGCTACGCGCCCGAGGCCACCGTCGGGCGCTCGATGGCCGAGCTCGTCCACCCCGAGGACCGCCGCCGCGTGGAGGTCCTCTTCCGGCGCGGGCTCCGGCAGGACGGGGACTTCGGCTCCGTCGAGTTCCGGTGCCGCCACGCCGACGGGCACCACGTCTACGTCGAGGCCGTCGGGACCAACATGACGGCGACGCCGTCGGTGCGCGGCATCGTGCTCAACAGCCGCGACGTGACCGAGCGCAAGCGCGCCGAGGTGGCGCTGGTCCAGGCGAAGGAGGAGGCCGAGGAGGCGACGCAGATGAAGTCGAGCTTCCTCGCCAACATGAGCCACGAGATCCGCACCCCGCTGACCGGCATCATCGGGTTCGCGGGGATCCTCGCCGAGGAGGTCGGCGCCGAGCACCAGGAGTTCGTCGGGCTCATCGAGCGGAGCGGGCGCCGCCTGCTGGAGACGCTGAACTCCGTGCTCGACCTCGCCCGCCTGGAGGCCGACGAGATGGAGGTCGAGCTCGAGACGGCCGACGTCGGGGCCTGCGTCGAGGAGTCGGTGCGGCTGCTCGGCCCGCTCGCCGAGGAGAAGGGGATCGCGCTGCGGACGGCGCCCGCCGCCGGCGCGCCGGCCCTCGCCCGGATCGACCCGGCCCTCCTGCACCGCGTCGTCAACAACCTCGTCGGCAACGCCATCAAGTTCACCGACGCCGGCGGCGTCACCGTCAGCGTCGGCGCCACCGCCGAGGCCGTCCGCCTCGACGTGGCCGACACCGGCGCCGGCATTGAGGAGGCGTTCCTGCCGGAGCTGTTCGAGGAGTTCAAGCAGGAGTCGAGCGGGGAGGGGCGCAGCCACGAGGGGACCGGGCTCGGCCTGACGATCACGCGGCGGCTCGTGGAGCTCATGGGCGGGACGATCTCGGTGGCGAGCCGGAAGGGGGAGGGGAGCACCTTCACCGTCCTGTTCCCTTCCGCTCCGGAGAGCGCTCCCACAGCCGCCGCGGCGGGAGCCGCACCCGCCGCGCCTGCGCCCGCCGCGGAGGACCGGCCGCGCCTCCTCATCGTAGACGACAGCGAGAGCACCCTGATCCTGATGCAGCGCATCGTCCGCGGCCTCGCCGACGCCGACGCCGTCCCCACCGCCGAGGAGGCGCTCACGCTGACGGACGACGGCCGGCCGCCCTACGACGCCGTCTTCCTCGACATCCACCTCGGCGAGGCCGTCACCGGCCTCGACGTCATGCGGACGCTCCGCGAGCGGCCGGGCTACGGCGCGGTGCCCATCGTCGCGTTCACCGCCTTCGCCCTGCCCGGCGACCGCGAGCGGTTCCTGAACGAGGGCTTCAGCGGCTACCTCGGCAAGCCCTTCACGAAGGACGGGTTCCTGGAGCTCCTCCGCGAGATGCTCGCCCCGGCGTGGACGCTCGGCGAGGACGGCGCCCGCCGCGTGGGGGCCGTGGAGGGGGACGGGCTGCCGGTCGCGGAGACGTTTCTGAGCGCGGACGGGACCGGAGGGGAGCTGCGGCCGTAGGCACGCCCCAACGAACCCCCCGCCCATGTCAGACTCCCGCAGGGTCGTCGGCGCCGACGGGTGCCGGGCCGGCTGGGTCGCCGTCACGCAGGACCCCGGCACCGGCGCCACCGACGTGTCCCGCGCGGCCTCGTTCGAGGAGCTGCTGGCGCTGGCCGAGGGCGCCGCGGTCCTGGCCGTGGACATGCCGATCGGGCTGCCGCGCGTGTCCCGCCCCGGCGGGCGCGAGGCCGACCGGCAAGCCCGGAGGCTCCTCGGCCGCCCCCGCTCCAGCAGCGTCTTCTCGACGCCCGCCCGCCCCGCGCTCGACGCCGGCTCGTTCGAGGAGGCCGTCCGCCTCCACACCGCCGGCGACCCCGACGCGCCGAAGCTGACGATCTACGCCTTCCACCTCCTCCCGAAGCTCCGCGAGGTGGACCGCGCGATGACGCCCGCGCGGCAGGCGTGGGTCCGCGAGGTCCACCCGGAGGTCTCGTTCGCCGCGATGGCCGGCGGCGAGGCCGTGGCGGCCAACAAGAAGAAGCCGGAGGGGCGGGCACGGCGGCTGGCGCTGCTCCGCGCGGCCGGGTTCGAGGGGGTCGAGGCCGCCGTCGCCGAGCACCGGGGGCGGGGCGTCGGCGCGGACGACGTGGTGGACGCCTTCGCGTGCTGCTGGAGCGCGGCCCGCATCGCCGCTGGCGTGGCCGAGCGGGTCCCCCCCGAGCCCCCCACGGACGCGAGGGGGCTGCGCATGGAGATCTGGTTCTGAGTTCTGGGTGATGAGTTCTGAGTGACGAGTGCCGGAGAGGGCTGCTGGAGCGCGGACGCCCAGTAGGTCGATCCCCGATCCCCGATCCCCGATCCCCGATCCCCGATCCCCGATCCCCGATCCCCGATCCCCGATCCCCGATCCCCGATCCCCGATCCCCGATCCCCGATCCCCGATGCCTTCCCTCGCCATCGTCGGGGCCGGCGCCGCGGGGCTGGCCGCCGCCTACGCCCTCCGCGAGGCCCCCGTCGCCGTCGCCGTCTTCGAGAAGAGCCGCGGGCTCTCCGGCCGCGCCGCGACGCGCCGCCGCGAGACCGCCCACGGCCCCTGGCACTACGACCACGGTGCGAACTACGTCAAGGCGCCCGCGGGCAGCGTCGCCCGTCGCCTCCTCCACGACGCGCTCCCCGCCGACGGCCTGACCGACATCCCGAAGCCGGTGTGGACGTTCGACGGTGCGGGCCGGGTGAGGCCGGGCGAGCCGGAGCGCGAAGAGGAGGGCAAGTGGACGTACCGTCAGGGGATCAGCCAGCTCGGCAAGCGGCTCGCCGAGGCGGCGGGCGTGCGGGTCCGACTGGAGACGCGGATCGACCGGCTCGAACGCGGCCCGGAGGGCTGGACGCTCCACGCCGGGGACGCGGCGCACGGCCCGTTCGACGCGGTGCTGCTGACGGCCCCGGCCGCCCAATCCGCCGACCTCCTCGCGGAGAGCCGTTTCGGCCCAGACCGCCGGGCGGTGCTCGTGGACGGGCTCCGGCGGGCGACGTACCGCAAGCAGTTCAGCCTGCTCCTCGCCTTCGACCGCGCGCTCGACCGTCCCGGCGGGGCCTACGCCCTCCTCAACGCCGACCGCGAGCACCCGGTGGCGTGGGCCGCCTTCGAGTCCTGCAAGCTGGGCCACGTCCCGGCCGGGTGCGAGCTCGTCGTGGCGCAGATGGCGCCGGGCTGGACGCGCGACCACTACGCCGACGGCCCCGCCGTGCTCGTCCGCGCCGCGCGTTCCTCCCTCGCCGGCCTCCTGGGCGACCTCCCCGAGCCGCTGTGGGCCGACCGGCAGCGCTGGCGCTACGCGCTCCCCGACCACGCCGCCGACGCCGAGGCGCTGGCCGTCGGCCAAGCCGCGGGGCTGTTCTTCGCCGGGGACTTCGTCGGGGGAAGCGGCCGGGTGCACCGCGCGCTGGAAAGCGGGGTTGAGGCCGCCGCGCGGATCCGCGCCCACCTCGCCGCGTAGCGCCGGTCGCCGAGCCCCCGTGACCCATGCCGCTGGACGTCGCCGCCCTCCGCGAGAGCTACACCCGCGCCGGCCTCACCGAGGCCGAGGCTGGGGACGACCCGCTCGCCCTGTTCGAGCGGTGGCTGGGGGAGGCCGTCGCCGCCGGGCTCCCGGAGCCGAACGCGATGACGCTGGCGACGACGGGGCCGGACGGGCAGCCTTCGGCGCGGGTCGTGCTGCTCAAGGGGTTCGACGCGGAGGGGTTCGTCTTCTACACGAGCTACGACAGCCGGAAGGGCCGGCAGCTCGCCGAGCGTCCGCGGGCCGCGCTCGTCTTCTGGTGGGCGGCGCTGGAGCGGCAGGTCCGCGTCGAGGGCGCCGCCGAGCGCGTGCCGGCCGCGGCCTCCGACGCCTACTTCGCGCGCCGCCCGCGGGGCAGCCGGCTCGGCGCGTGGGCCTCCGATCAGAGCCGGCCGCTCCCGAACCGCGCGGCGCTCGAGCGGCGGCTCGCCGAGGCCGAGGCCCGCTTCGCCGAGGGCGAGGTCCCGCGCCCCGAGCACTGGGGCGGCTTCCGCGTCCGGCCCGCCCGCATCGAGTTCTGGCAGGGCCGGCCCAACCGGCTCCACGACCGGCTCGAATACGTCGCCGGGGCCGGGGGCTGGAGGGTCGGCCGGCTCGCGCCGTAGCGAGCGGCGACCCGGCGGAGAGCGGCGACCTAGTGGAGGGGGTGTGTCCGCTCGAGCTGGTCGAGCGCCCGCTCCACCTCGTGCTGACGGAACCCGCTGAGGACGTCCCCATCGATGACGATCAGGGGGAGGGGGCCCGCGCCGAGGCGGACGTAGGCGGCCTTCGCCGCCGCGTCGCGGCCGATGTCGCGCAGCGTGGTGTGGATGCCGCGGCCTCTAAAGAACCGCTCGGCCTCGACGCTGGCCGGGCTCGAGGAGGAGACGTAGAGCGTGACCGGAGGCGGTGGGGGCACGGAGGGGTGTGCCGGTCCCCATTCGCGGAAGCCGAGGAAGGCGGCTAGGCCGAGCACACCGACGAAGAGCAGAAGGCGCATGGGTCCGTGGAGGGCAGTTCGGGCAGGGGCTGCTCCAGAACATCGCCGCCCCGGGCACGGAGGGGCCGTCTCGGCGCCTTCACTGCGCCGAATTGGAGAGCGAGCGTGCCGCCACCGCCGGCCCTACGCCGGCTCCGGCTGGTAGCTCGGCCCGACGACGACGCGGAGCGCGCCGGGGAGCGCGGTGAACGTCGCCGGCTCCTTCGTCAGCAGCTCCCCGTCCACGTTGAACCACATCCCCGGCTCCGCCACGACGCGGAGGCGGCGGGCGCGGCGGTAGAGCACGCGCTCGTCGTCGAGGTAGTCCCCGGCGAGGACCCGCGCGGCGAGCCCGGCGAGCTCGGGGCCGGAGCACTGCCGGACGACGACGACGTCGAGCAGCCCGTCCTCGGGGTTGGCGCGGGGGGCGGCCGGCTTGCCGCCCGCCGCCGTACGCCCGTTGGCGACGACGATGTTGAAGGCGTCGGCGGGCTCCTCCGGCCCGTCGTCCCACGCCAGCCGGACGGAGTAGCCGTCGAGGTCCGGGAGGGCCTGCGCCGTGCCGACGAGGTAGGCCAGCGGCCCCCACGTCCGCTTGAGCTCCTCGGTCAGCACCTCGTCCAGCGAGCCCGAGAAGCCCCCGGCGCAGACGTTGATGGCGAGGGCCTGCCCCTCGGGGGCGTCCACGTGGATGAGGTCGAGCGCGCGCGCGGCGCCCTTGCGCGCGAGCTCGAACGCGAGCGCCGGCTCCTCCGGGAGGCACAGCGTCCGCGCGAGGTCGTTGCCGGTCCCGAGCGGGACGATGCCGAGGGTGACCGCCGCGGGGGGCACGCCGTCGGCGCCGGCCTCGGCCAGCCCGTTGACGACCTCGTTGATGGTGCCGTCGCCGCCGGCCGCTACGACGACGCCGCAGCCCTCGCGCGCGCGCGAGGCGGCGAGCCGGCGCGTGTCGGCGGCGCTCTTGGTCTCGTGGAGGGTGAACCCCGAAGCGGCCTCGACCGCCACGTGGAGCGCGTCGGCGTCGTGGGCGCTGCCCGCGTTCGGGTTGAAGAGCACGCAGCCGTCCGTGCGGATCGTGTCCATGGGAGCGAGAGGGGAGAGGGGGAGGCTCCTACGCCGCTCCCCTCCCGAAGTCCCCCAACGGCCCAGGAGCTGCCCCTGTGCCGGGCCTTACCGTGCCCCGTGTCCTCCGGCGCTCGGACTTCCTGTAAGAGAGGGAGAGGCGCCCTTGCAGCCTTCCGGGCCCAGCCGTAGGTTGGGCGTAACCCTTCGACTTTCAACGGAACGCGATGAAGACCTCCGCCCCCACCCGAGTCCTCTCCCTGTTCCTTCTCGCTGCCTTCGTGCTCGCCGGTGCGGCGCCCGCCGAGGCCCAGCTCTTCGACCGCATCAAGAAGCGGGTCCAGCGCGAGGCCGAGCAGCGCATCGAGGACCGCGCCGCCCAGGCCGCCCGCTCCGCGATGGACCTCACCGAGGACGCCGTCGTCTGCGTCGTCACCGACCGCGAGTGCGTCGAGGACGCCCGGCAGCGCGGCGAGGACCCGATCCTCGTGGACGAGGACGGCGAGCCCGTCAACGACGCCGAGCGCCAACAGGCCGAGGCCCAGCGGCGGGGCGCTAGCCAGGAGGCGCCGGCCGCCGGCATCAGCGGCGCCGACGCCAACTTCGACTTCGAACCGGGCCAGCGTGTCCTCTTCGCCGACGACTTCGCCCGCGACAACGTCGGCGACTTCCCCCGCCGGCTCACCTTCCGCGAGGGCTCGATGGAGGTCGTTCAACACGAGGGGGGCCGGGCGCTCCGCGCCAAGACGACCGGCGCCTTCGACGTCGTCCTCCCCGAGGCCGCCCCGGAGACGTTCACCGTCGAGTTCGACTACTTCGGCGGCGAGGACTTCAACGACTTCCAGCTCCTGTTCGTGGACGCCGAGGGCAACCCCGCCGGCACCAACACCATCCTCGTGGACAACTACGGCGGCGTGGGCGTGGAGCGCGAGCGCGCCGTCTACTACGACGACAACGTCGTGCGCTCGCTCCAGGTGGACGAGCGGCTCCGGCAGCAGACGCTCCCCGTCCGCGTCATGGCCGACGGCCAGTACGTGAAGGTGTTCGTCGGGCAGGAGCGCGTGGCGAACGTCCCCAACGCCGACCTCGGCCGGTCCGACCGCCTCCGGTTCCTCCTCACCGACGTTCGCGGAGAGCCGATCTACTTCGCCAACTTCCGCATCGCCGCCGGCGGGCGGGACCTCTACAGCACGCTCGAGGCCGAGGGCCGGGCCGTCACCGAGGGCGTCCTGTTCGACACCGGGAGCGCCACGCTCCGGCCCGAGTCGTTCGCCGTCGTGCAGGAGATCGCCGCGATGCTCAAGGCCCACCCCGACCTCCGCGTCGGCATCGAGGGCCACACCGATAACGAGGGGACAGCGGAGTCGAACCTGACGCTGAGCCAGGAGCGCGCCGAGGCCGTCCAGGCTATGCTCATCGGGCTCGGTGTCGGCGCCGATCGCCTTGAGGCCGCCGGCCTCGGCGACACGCAGCCCGTGGCGGACAACGCCACGCCCGAGGGGCGGCAGACCAACCGCCGCGTCGAGCTCGTCGTCCTCCAGTAACGCACGCCTTCCGATTCCCCCTTCCCAACCCCCGCCCCGATGCTTCGCCGACTCCCCGTCCTCGCCCTTGCCACGCTCGTCCTCACCCCCCTCGCCGCCGCGCAGTCGGCTGGCGACGTGCTCGACCGCGCCCTCGCCACCTACGAACGGATGTACGGCGGGGTCGAGGACTACACCGTCGTCCAGCGCACGATGGGGCAGACGGTGACGATGTACCACGAGCGCCGCGCGGGCAGCGACCCCGCCGAGTTCGAGACCTTCGTGTCCCTGCCCGGCATGGGCCTCCAGTCCGCGGACGAGGGCGGCCAGCAGAGCACCCCGACGATGGGGCCGGCCGTGCTCGCGCGGATGAAGCAGAACGCGCGCTACCTCGGCACCGAGACCGTCGCCGGCACGGAGACCCACGCCATCGCCATCGACGACTTCGACGAGATCGCACGGGAGTTCGGGATGGCCCCGCCCCAGCAGGGCGACGTCGACGTGGAGATGGAGGCCGCCACGATGTACCTCGGCGCGGACGACGGCCTGCCCCGCCGGATCGTCATGACGGGCACGATGACGCAGGAGGGTCAGACCTCCCCCTACGAGATGCAGATGGACATGACGGACTACCGCACCGTCGAGGGCCTCCACCACCCCTTCCGCACGACGATCACGATGACGGGGATGGACGGGGCGATGTCGGCCGAGGACCGCGCCGAGGCGCAGCAGCAGCTCGACGAGGCCCGCCGGCAGATGGAGCAGATGCCGGCCGAGCAGCGCGCCGTGATGGAGCGGATGATGGGCGACCAGCTCAAGCAGCTCGAGGAGATGCTCTCCGGCGGCGCCTTCGAGATGGAGATGGAGGTGCAGGAGCTCCGCGTCAACGCCGGCCGGCCCCAGTAACCCCGGAGGCCCCGTCCGCCCCACGCCAGGACCGCAGCGGCAGGCGCATGGCGGGCCTCAGTACCGCCTCTCTGGATGGGCGGTGCCTTCCGTAACGTCGGGGCGGACCTGCGAGCGTAGGGGCGGACCCGTGTGCCGCCCCATGCTGTGCGTCCACGCCCTGGTGGTTTCGGGCGGACACCTAGGTCCGGCCCTACGCTGGCTCTGCAGAGCCAGCATCTCGGTTCCGGCGGACGGGTATGAGCGTCGGGCTACCGCGCGAGCCAGTCGGCGTAGAGCTCCGGGCGGCGGTCGCGGAGGAGGAGCCGCCGGGCGTGCGAGCTGCACGACCGACGGGCGGCCCCGAGGCCCTTGCCGCGCCCATTGCGCTGGAGCCGAATCACCCCAACCCGTTCCACGCCGGGACGACCATCGGCTACGCGCTCCAGGCGCCGGCCCACGTCGCGCTGCGGGTCTACGACGTGCTCGGCCGGCGGGTACGCACGCGGTCCGGCTGGACGGCAGCCGTCTCGCGGCGGGCACCTACGTCGTCCAGCTCAGCGCCGGCGGCCAGCACGCGACGCGGCGACTGACGGTCGTCCGCTGATCTGGAGCGACGAACGTCCGCGCCGACGTGGGGGTCGGCACGGGGTGACGGGGGCGGGTCGGGAGGCTTGCCCCCGCCGCGCGTTCGTGGGAGAGCCGCCGGCGGTGCCAGCACGGCGTCAGCGCGGGGCGGGAGCTTGCCGTACACGCCCGCTCCCCGATGCCCGAAGACGCTCCCGGGCCGCGCGCGCCGCGGCGCTACCTCTGCTCCTACTGGCCCCTCGCCAAGACCGCCGGGGGCCGGCGGGCGGCGCTGAAGTTCGGGCTGCCCCCGTTCGTGAACGGGATGAGCCGCCGCGAGCCGGACTTCGAGAGCCGCTACCCCGCCATCACCGCGTCGAGCCGGGGGGCGAACTTCGCGCCGCGGCTGCTCCCCGGCGACACCGTCGTCTACACCACCACGAAGGGGCTCTGGGGGGAGCTCCGGCAGAAGCACTGGCGGATCGCCGCCGTGCTCGAAGTCGGCTGGCGGTTCGAGACGCACGCCGCCGCGGCGGCGTGGTACCGCCGGCGCGGGCTGCCGC
Organism: Rhodothermales bacterium; assembly: GCA_965215145.1. Taxonomy (GTDB): domain Bacteria; phylum Bacteroidota; class Rhodothermia; order Rhodothermales; family JANQRZ01. Next base: position 350,333 of record OZ244038.1, read on the forward strand.
CGCCGAGCAACTGCGTCGTGGATGGGAACCCCCCGCTGCCGGTCCCCCTCACCCTCCGCCACGGCTCCCCCGCCGACGACTGGGACGCCGTCTGCGCCCGGCGCGCCCGCGAGCACGGGACGCTCCTCGCCTGCCACGCCCGCTTCCTCGACCTCCACGACCCGCCCGTGCTGACCGAGGAGCGGGTGCTGGCCGTGTTCGGGACGGTGCCGAACACGCGGACCCCACCCGAGATCACCGACGCCGCGCTGGACGCGTTACTGGCCGTGTGCTTCCGCCACGAGGCCGCGGGCGAGGGGCTCCGCGCGGCCTGACGGCCGGGCGCGTGCCAGGGCCGGAGAATCCAGAGGCGCATGCCGCCATCGCTCGCTGACGGTCGGCAGAGGGTTGTGATTCCAGCCCATCGCTAGGACGTGGCCTCCGCCCACCCGACCGGACGACGGCCGTCCACTTCCGGGTGACCGAGACGCAGGCGGCGAGCCCCGTGCTCTACGACGCGCTCGGCCGCTGCGCCGCCCCCGGTTTCAGCCCTCCGCGCTCGGCCCTAGCTCCCGGAGGTAGCGCCACGACCAGATCCCCGTGCTGTGGCCGTCCCCCCAGACGAGCTGGACGGCGTAGTTGCCGGCCGGCCGGACCTCCTTCAGCTCGTAGGTCTGGAGGCTCGGCAGCGTCCACACGGCGGGGTCCACCGGCTCGGCCATCCGGCCGTGGCCGCCCCGGCACGCGGCGCAGGGGCACGCCCGCCGCAGCCCCTCGAACGAGTAGTCCACCTCGTGCCCGTCGGCCCAGGCGATCGTCAGGGTCTGCTCGTCCTGCCGGACGGTGAGGCGGGCGGGGGTGATGGGGGGAGCGGGCACGGGCGCGGCGTTTCGGGCTGAACGGGCGGCGGCGGCGGGGGATTCCGCGGAGGAGGAACCCGCCGCGAGGTTCGCCGCTAAAGCCTGCCCTGTCACCCCGCTGCCGCCTTCGTGCCGCCCCACGACCAGGCCCCCTGCCACGAGGGCATCCTCCGCGCCGGCCCCGAGGCCACTGGGGTGAACGGCGGGGTGGCTGCCGCCCGCGGCTGGGTCCTCGCGGCGACGATCGGGGGGAGCAGCCTCGCCTTCATCACCGGCTCCGTCGTCAACGTCGCGCTGCCGGCGCTCCAGCGCGGGCTCGGGGCGAGCGTGGCCGAGGTGCAGTGGGTGCTCAACGCGTACCTCCTCCTGCTCGGCGCGCTGATCCTCGTCGGCGGCTCGGCGGGGGACCACCTCGGGGGGCGGCGGGTGTTCGTCGTGGGGACGGCGCTGTTCACGGCGGCGAGCGTGGGGTGCGGGCTCGCCCCGTCGGTGGGGTGGCTGATCACGGCGCGGGCGGTGCAGGGGGTCGGCGCGGCGCTGCTCGTCCCGAACTCGCTCGCCCTCATCTCGGCGGCGTTCCCGAAGGGGGCTGAGCGGGGCCGCGCCATCGGGACGTGGGCCGGGTTCTCGGCGCTGACGACGGCGTTCGGGCCGGTCCTCGGGGGCTGGCTCGTGGACGCCCTCTCGTGGCGGTGGGTGTTCTTCCTCGTCGTCCCCCTCGCCCTCGTCACCCTCGCCATCGCCGCATGGCGGGTGCCGGAGAGCCGCGACGCCGAGGCCGGCAGCGCGCTCGACCTCGGGGGGGCGGCGCTCGCCACGGCCGGCCTCGGCGCCCTCGCCTACGGCCTCGTCGCCTCCGCCGAGCGCGGGTGGGGGGACGCGCTCGTGCTCGCGGGCGTCCTCGGCGGCGTGCTCGGGCTGGCAGGCTTCCTCTGGCGCGAGAAGACCGCCGCCGACCCGATGATGCCGCTGGGGCTGTTCCGCTCGGCGACGTTCAGCGGGGCCAACGCGATGACGCTCCTGCTTTACTTCGCCCTCAACGGCATCCTGTTCTTCCTCCCCTTCAACCTCATCACCGTGCAGGGCTACTCGGCCACGGCGGCGGGCGCGGCGTTCCTCCCGTTCACGCTCGTGATGGGTGCGCTCTCGCGCTGGAGCGGCGGCCTCGTCGAGCGGTGGGGGCCGCGGACCCCGCTCATCGCCGGCCCGCTCGTGGCGGCCGTCGGGCTGGCGCTGCTGGCCGTGCCGGGGGCGGGTGGAGGGCCGCTCGGGGATTCGTACTGGGTCACGTTCTTCCCCCCGATGCTCGTCCTCGGGATCGGGATGACGATCGCCGTGGCGCCGCTGACGACGGTGGTGATGAGCGCCGTGGACGACGACCACGCCGGCACGGCCTCGGGCGTCAACAACGCCGCCGCCCGGGTCGCCGCGCTCCTCGCCGTGGCCGTCTTCGGCGTCGTCGCGCTGGGCGTGTTCAACGCCTCGCTCGACGGCCGCCTCGCCGCGGCCGACGCCCCGCCGCAGGCCGAGGCCGCGCTGGCGAGCTTCCGGACGGACCTCACCGGCGGCGCGCTGCCGGAGGGCGTGACGGGGGAGCGGGCCGCGCGGCTAATGGGCCACGTCGGCGGCGCGTTCGTGAGCGCGTTCCGGTGGGTGGCGCTGATCGCGTCGGCGCTGGCGGCGCTGAGCGCGCTCGTCGCCGCCCTCACCGTGCGACCGGACGGGGAACAGGGGGACGAAGACGCGGTTGCTCGTTCCAACAGATAAGCCGCCCATGCCCGCTCCGATCCCCGGCCTCCATCACGTCACCGCCGTCGCCGTCGCCGCGCAGCCGAACGTCGACTTCTACGTCGGCGTGCTCGGGCAGCGGCTCGTCAAGCGGACCGTCAACTTCGACGACCCCGGCACCTACCACCTCTACTACGGCGACGCCGCCGGCCGCCCCGGCACCATCCTGACGTTCTTCCCCTTCGCCGGCGCCGTGCCCGGCCGCGCGGGCGCGGGGATGGCGAGCGCGACGGCCTACGTCGTCCCCCCCGGCAGCATCGATTCCTGGATGGAGCGGCTCGCCGATCGCGGCCTGGATTTCGACGCGCCGACGGAGCGGTTCGGCGAGCGGGTGCTGCCGCTCACCGACCCCGACGGGCTCCCGCTGGAGCTGGTCGAGCGCGCCGAAGCGGAGGCGCTTCCCGGCTGGCCCGGCGGCCCCGTCCCCGAGGAGCACGCCGCCCGCGCCTTCGACGGCGTCACCCTCGCCCTCTATGACCCCGAGCCGACGGCCCGGCTGCTCCGCGACGTGTTCGGGTACGAGGAGGTGAGGGAGGAGCGGGGACGCCTGCGACTCCGCTCCCCGAGCGGCGAGGCCGGCGCCCGCGTGGACCTCGTGCAGACTGAGGGGCGCGGGCGGCCAGGCGCGGGCACCGTCCACCACGTCGCCTTCCGCACCCGCTCGGACAAGGAGCAGGCGGAGTGGCAGGACGTGCTGCGGCAGGCGGGCCTCCGCGTCACCGAGGTCAAGGACCGGCAGTACTTCCACTCGGTCTACTTCCGCGAGCCCGGCGGCGTCCTGTTCGAGCTCGCTACCGACCAGCCCGGCTTCCTCCGCGACGAGCCCGACGAGGCACTGGGGGCGGAGCTCAGGCTCCCGCCCTGGCTTGAGGGCCGCCGCACTGAAATCGAGCGGCGCCTGCCCGAGCTTTCCGCGCCCTCCGATCGATGACCGACCCCCATGCCGGCATCCCCGTCCGCGAAGGCGGCGCCCCGCTCGGCCGGGCGCGGGCGGCCGTCGTGCTGCTCCACGGCCGCGGCGCCACTGCCGAGGGGATGCTCGACCTCGCCGACGCGCTGGCGCAGCCGGACGTGGCGTACCGCGCCCCGCAGGCGTCCGGGCGGACGTGGTACCCCCGCAGCTTCCTCGCCCCGCTCGCCCTGAACGAGCCGCACCTGACCTCGGCGCTCGCCGCCGTCGGACGTGTGGTAGACGGGGTCGAGGCCGAAGGGGTGCCGGCGGAGCGGACGGTGCTGCTCGGATTCTCGCAGGGGGCCTGCCTCGCGCTCGAATACGCCGCCCGGCACCCGCGCCGATACGGGGGCGTCGTGGCGCTCTCCGGGGGGCTCATCGGGGCCGACGAGTGGCGCGGCGCCGACCCGCCCGCCGACAAGCTGTTCGAGTACACCGGCAGCCTCGACGGCACCCCCGTCTTCCTCGGCTGCTCCGACGTGGATCCCCACATCCCGCTCGTCCGCGTCGAGACCTCGGCCGAGGTGCTGTGGGGCCTCGGCGCGGCCGTCGAGAAGCGGATCTACCCGGGCGCGGGCCACACCGTCGTCCCCGATGAAGTCAAGGCCGTCCGCGGCCTCCTGAGCCGGGTCCAGCAGGCGGGGGGAGAACGACACCCCTGATGTGGCGAGAGGGAGCCGGCGCTGTTATACCGCGTAGGAGCGACACGCGGCCCCCTGCACCTCCTCCCCTCTCCCATGCCTCCTGATCCGCCACTCGTTCCCGGCGCCGATGTCCCTGCTGCTGATGGTCCGGAGCTGAGCCTTGAGTATCTGCAGCAGCTCGTCGCGCTCTACCTCGCGCTGGCTTACGGCACGGACCACGACCTCCACCCGTCGGAGGAGCGCGCCATCACCCAGCTCGCGCGGCGGTGGGCGCCGGAGGCCGACCCGGACCGCGTGCGGATCGTCGTCGCCGCGGCCACGGCAGCGGCACGGCAGGGGCTCGACGGTGCGCCGGAGGAGCTCGCCCGCGACCTCGCCGGGGTGCTTTCGCCGGGGCTCCGCCGCCAGGTGCTCGCCGACCTCGGCCACCTGGCGAAGGCGGACGGCTGGCTCTCCCTCCGCGAGGCCACGCTGATCGGCCGCGTCCGCGCGATCTGGGAGGGCAACCCCGACCCGTAAGGCGGCGGGGCGGCCCCGGCACTTGCCGAGACGGCCCCGCTGTGAGTCGGCGCTCGTTGCGGACTACCGCGCCAGCGTGAGCCGGCCCGTCTGCATCATCGCTCCGGCTTCGAGGCGCCACAGGTAGACGCCCGCCGCCAGGCCGCGCGCGTCGAAGGTGGCCTCGTGGGCGCCCGCATCCGCCGCTCCCTCGGCGAGCACGGCGACCTCGCGGCCGAGCACGTCGTAGACGGCGAGCCGGACGTCCGCCGGGGCCTCCAGCGCGTACCGGAGCGTCGTCGCCTGCCAGAACGGGTTGGGATAGGCCCCGGCGGCGGGCTCCGCCTGCGCGAGGAGGCTCGCGCCGCCGGTCTTCTCGAAGGTGAACGAGGCGCTCGCCCCGCTCGACAGCGACAGCGTGACGGTGTAGAGCCCGGCGGGCGCCGAGGCCGGCACGCCCTCCGAGAACGCCACCGGGCCGAGGGTCTGGCCCGCCGCGAGCGTCACGGAGGTCGGGCCCTGGAGGGGGCCGAACGCGGAACCGTCGGGCAGGGTAGCGCCGACCTCGGCCGTAACCGTCTGGGCCTCCGCCGTCCCGTTGGTGAGCGTCACCGCGTAGGCGATCAAGCCGCCGCCGGCCGGGATGGCGGTGGTGCCGGCCGGCGCGATCCCCACCGTCACCGAGCCCGAGCCGTTATCCTGGATCAGGAGCAGGCTCTGGTAGAGGTTGAGCCGCCCGCCGGTGACGGTCTGCAGGCCGATGTCGTCGGCGCCGTCGAGGAGCGCCTGCTTCAGCGTGAGCGCGAAGGCGGCCGGGTTGGCCTTGTAGTCCTGGAGCTGCGCGCCGCTGAGCGACGAGACGAGGAGGCCGACGGCGCCGGCCACGTGCGGCGTCGCCATCGAGGTGCCGGTGAGGGTGCTGTAGCTGTTGCCGGGGACGGTGGAGAGGATCGAGGTCCCCGGCGCGCCGAGGTCGATCGTCGTCAGCCCGTAGGCCGCCCCCAAGTTCTTCCGGTCGTCGCGCGTCGTGTTCGTCACCGCGATCATGTAGTCGCTCGGGCACGCCGTCGGCACGTCGTTGTCCGTGTCGACGTTGGCGTTGATGTTCATCGTGGCCGCCGCCGAGAGGATGCCGGCCTGGCCGAGGTCGTCGTAGAACCCGCACCAGATCGGGTAACTGCTCGGGTTGCCGAAGTTGACACCGAAGGAGGAGTTGGTGGCGACGACGAAGGCGCCCTCGGCGCCGCCCGTGGCGTCGTACTGGGTACGGAGGGCGAGGGCGTAGCCGTACGCCTCGATCACCGTGGCCTCGTTGCCCGACGAGCCCTCGATGGCGACGGTCAGGGCCTCCCAGTTCACGCCGGTCGTGCCGATGCCGTTGTCGCCGCGCGTGGCGGCGGTCCCGGCGACGTGCGTGCCGTGGCGGCCGAAGAAGCCGCCGGAGCTCTGGAGCCCCGAGCTCGTGTAGGCGCTCCAGCCGTTGACGTCGTCGACGTAGCCGTTGGCGTCGTCGTCGACACCGTTGCCGGGGGTCTCGGCCGTGTTGGTCCAGTAGCGGAGGTCGGGGTGGTTGAGGTCGAAGCCGCTGTCGACGATGGCGACAGCGACGCGGTCGCCGTCGGCGGTGAGGCCGCCGGTGGTGAGGCCCCAGGCTTCGAGGGCACTCACGTCGGCGCCGGGGGTGCCGCCGCTCTGGCCGGTGTTGTTGAGCCCCCACATCTCGCCGAAGCGGGCGTCGTTCGGCGCCGCCGGCGCGGCCTCGGCGCTGCGGAGCGTGACCTCGTGGTTGAACTGCGCCACACGCACGGCCGAGCTCCGGCGGACGGACGTGAGCACCTCCCGCGCCGCCGCCTCGGTCGCCCGGTCGGCCTCGGCGAACCCGACGAGCCATACGTTGAGCGCCGGCACGAGCAGCCGCTTCGCCGTGAGGCCCTCGGCCCGGGGCGCTGGGTCGGCGGTGAGCTCGGCGATGTGGGCGTCGGGGGCTAGGCGGACGATCAGCTCGCCGGCGACGCGCCGCTCGGCGTCCTGCGCCTGAGCGGTGGGGAGTAGGGTGAGCAGGAGGAGGGCGGCGAGGGCGCCGCGGAGGGTAGCAAGCATGGTGAAGGGGGGAAGGAAGAAGGACGGTCGCCGAACGTGTTCGGAACGGGGTAGATACGACGAGGCCTAGACGGAGGCAACCTCAGCCATAGAGAACCTCCGTGTCGGAAACGTGAACGTCCCGGGAGCGGCCGAGCCGCTCAGCTCCTGTCTTCCTTGGAATGAAGGGCGGCCCCCTCAATCCCGACCGCCTCTCGCGGCGGTTCCGAGCCGTACATAGTGCCTACAGTCGTGCATGATGATACAGGGTCATGCATTAGGCTGTGGGAGGGCGAAATGCGAAAAGGGCCGCTAGATTCATCTAGCGGCCCTTTAGGTGCTGCCCGGGAAGGGGTCGAACCTTCAACCTCCTGATCCAGATTTAGACAGAGGACCCCTTGAGAGCTCTCGCTAAAATCATGTAGTCATAGCTTTGTAGAGACAAAACCCAGGGCCTGGAATCGCCAGTGCATACATAGTGCATCAAACAGCAATTTTTGGCTCTGCTAGGCGCGTTAGCTCCATCAGTCGAGTCCGCGCAGGAGAACGACCCCGGCCAGCGCGGCGCCAGCGGCCACGAGGAGGGCCATCGGGAGCGGGCTGGACGGCGCCCCGCTCTGCTGTGCGGGAGTGTGCTGCGAGGGCGGAGGCTCGTAGGAGGGGGAGGGTGGACCCTGAGACGAGGTGTTTCCCGAGGGAAAGGGAGGACTCGGCAAGGGGGCGACGTGTCCTTTTAGCCGTGCTCGCACCTTCGCCGTGGCTTCTCCCACCGTAACGCGCCCGTCGCCATCGGCATCGAGACCTCGATTCTGAGTGTAGGCGATGCTCGGGATGGCAAAGAGGACGTGATCCGGCCCCTTCCCGATGGCCGTCGGCAGGAGCACGGCCATGTAGGCGTCTTCCAGCGTGGGGAGCGGCCGGTCGAACTGAGCGAAGTAGCGCTCAACCCAATCGAGCTGTTCCACATCGCTCATCCGGGCGAGCGCGTCCGTCGAGGTCCCGAGATCTCGCGCCGTCTTCGGCATAAACTGGATGAGGCCGGTAGCACCGGACCCGGCCGCATTTCTGATCGAGGGGCTGAACGTCCCGCCCGTCTCGAAGTCGATGATGGCGAGGAGGTGCAGGGGGTCCATCGGGACCTTCCGGGCCACGGCTTCGACCCGGTTGAGGAAAGCCGAACTGAGGGTGGGGTAGAGCGAGGCGTAGGCTGACATAGTGTTGGGGTGAGGATGGGTGACGGTTTCGCGCTCAGAAAGCGCTTTGGAGGATGGCTTTGAGGAGGTCCCGGTAGTATTCGAGACGCGTCCGCTGCTCGGCCGAGTAGCCGCTTGTCGGGCGGGCCGCATACTCGGCGGCGCTGAGCAGCCACGACACGGCCTCTCTGTTGAGGAAACGCGGGCCGACGTGGGCGGCGACGGCAAGGCAGAGCGCGCGGGAGTCTCGGATCGCGTACCGGCCTCGCTGACCGTGGACGCGCTCGACGCCGATTTCCGACAGGGAATCCGCGTTTTGCAGCCCGATCACCTTTCGCACGGTGGAGGCGGGCACATCACGGGTCCGGCTGAACTCCTCGATGGTCATAGGTGGGAGGGAAAAACGCTCTTTTCAGAGCGAAAAGGGCGTTTGGGGGTGCAAGGGGAGAGGAGTGAACCGCGTGGGGTAGAGCAGAGCGCTAGCTGCAGGCGGAGAGTGAAGAGCGGCCTTTCTGAGCCGAAAGCGGCATTTGCGGAAGCTCATCCCTCCTCGTCCGATGAGCCCCTGTGCCCGGTGCGGCTCGTGCGCGGCTCAGGGGTGGGGGTATTTGCGCGGCGCGGCTTGCGTGCGGTACCCCGGTGGCGCCCTCTGCCGGTGCGCTCCGGGATTGATCCGTGGGGAGCTGGCCGTCCGAACTCGGCGGCGGGGATTGACAAGCGGGCGGCGGTAGAGAAAGGCGCCGGGTTGCCGATGGGGTGCTCTACCACCTCGCACGTTTTCACCCCCGAAATGGCCGCTGGCGGAGGTGGCCGGGAGCAGGCGCGAGGAGGAGTCGAGGCGCCCGAAGCGGCGATCTCCCCCATCCAGATTAAAAGTGCAAAACCCCCGCACACCCTGCACACCCTGCACGATCCGCGTTTCTAAGCTGAAATCGCCGCTCGCCGACGGCTCAGGCGTGCAGGGCGTGTAGGCCAGAATCGTGGACACCTGGCCCCGGCGTGTAGGGTGTGCAGGGGCGTGTAGGGGGTCCCCTACACGCAAAATCGCCGCTTGCAGGCTAAAAAGGCCGAATTTCGGCCGTGTGCAGGGTGTGTAGGGGTTTCTCACTTGGAATCTGAAAAAGAAAGAGAGAGAGCGTGCCCGTGCCGCGTCCGTCGCTTCTCGATGTTCACCCCCACTCGGCGGAGTCCGGGGCGTACCCGCTCGGCGTGCAAGCCCATCTCGCTGGGGGTCTCGGGGAACCGGTTCGGGAGCCGGCCACCAGCAACGGCGGCCATCGCCTCGCGCAGCTCCATCCACGTCCCTTCCCACTCGCCGCGCTCGCGGAGGAGGTCGAGGAGCAGAAGCGAGAACGTGTCGTGCTCGACGGCCGCCTCGGCAGCGGCCTGCCGTGCCCGCCCGTAGGCTCGCTCAAACGTTCCCGCCGGGAGCGGCATTGCCGGCTCGGCAGCCGTCGCCCAGGCGTGGAAATCGGGGAGGCCGTCGGAGCGCACGGGCTCGATGGAGTCGAGCCGGCGGAGCGCACAGCTCATCGCGTCGAGAGCGGCCCCGAGGATGCGCGGTCGCAGCTCGTCGTAGAGCCGCCAGAACGTGCGGGCGTCGAGGCGCTCCGCACGGGGGACGGGCCGGAGCCGGAGCGTCACCGAGCGGCGGTCGAGGTCTTGCCGCACCGTCATGTAGTCGATCCCGTTGAGGACTATCGGGCGCATCGCGTTCATCGACTCCATCTCGCTGTCGGTGTGGAGTCGGCGGAGCATGAGGCCACCCCCTTCAGTCACCCGGCACAGCGCGTCCGAGAACCAGTCGGGTACGCCGGAGAGGTTGCCGAAGGCGAGAAGCCAGACGTTCCGCGCCATCACCATCAGGTTGCGCTCGGAGCGGGGCGCGGCCGTCGCCGAGAGCGCCGGGCCGGTCGCGCTCGTGCGGGGGTCGATGAGACGAACCAGCGCCTCCGTGGCCGTGCTCTTCCCGCTGTCCTGCTCACCGTGCAGCACGAGGACGGGGTAGGGTCCCCTCGGGCGGAGCGCCTTGATGATGAACGCCCAGAGTAGCGCGTACTGCTCATCATCTTCGAGCCGGATGAGCCGGCGCACGTCGTCCAGCGAGCCGCCGCGGACGGGCTCAGGGAGCGGGCCGAGGTGAGCGGGTCGGTAGAACCGAACGGGCGGGCGCTCGACGACGCGCCATCCCTCGCGGTCTACCTCGACGGCCCGCCAGCGCGGCCCGCCGAGGTCGATGTAGATCCGCGTCTCGCGGGTTTCTTCGTCCCCGGTGCCGCTCTCTACCTCGAACTCGGCCGAGCGGAGAAAGACCGGCTCCTCCGGCCCTTCGTACAGCGCCGAGAGCGCGAAGTGCCGCTTAGCGTCCTGCGTGGCCTGCTGGCTCGGGTAGCGGCCCGTCCGGTCGTAGTAGCGTTTGAGGAGCCAGTCGATGAACGGGCTCGACCGGAGCTTGCCGTCGTCCAGCGATCCCGTCTCGACGTGGCCGCCGTCGGGGCGCTCGCGGGGGAAGGCGGCGTAGGGCGTGCCGTCGGGGGTGTGGAAGAACTCGGCGCCCTCGGCCAGCTCGATCAACTCCTCGACCTGCGACCGGGAGCGTCGCCGCTTCGGCTCCTCGTCTTCTTCCGCGTCGTCGACCGACGTCCAGAGCGGAACGGCGTCGGCCAACTCCTCCAGCTCCCGGAGCGTGCCGCCGTCCTCGGCCCAATCCGTCACGTCGCCGCGCTCGGGGAGACCGGGGAGCGAGACGATGCGGACGGGGAGGCCGACGGCGCGGAGACTGCGGGCGCGCTCCTCGGCCTTCGTGCGTCCGGCCTCGTCGTTGTCCGGGAGGATGACGACCTCGGGCGGGTACTCCTGCCGGCCGGGTTCGCCCATCAGCGCCTCGGCGTGGGCGGTGAGCCACTTCCCGGCGGGCGGGGTGGTGACCGCGCAGCCCCAGGTTTCGAGCGTGAGCACGTCTTTCTCCCCCTCGACGAGCCAGACGCGCCCGCCAGCCTGGACAGCGGCGAGCACGCGGGGGAGCTGGAACAGCACCCGATCAGACTCGGGAAGGTCGCTGATCCGCCAGAGGTAGCCGTCCCGGCGAGCGTCGGGATGCTCCGGTGCGTGCCGCCGCGCTCGAAACGTCTTCCGCTGGTGGGAGGGCACGTCGATGTAGCGCGGGAAGTCGGGCCTTAGCTCGAACCGAACGACCTCGAAGGCCGGGGTGCCATCGGCCCGCTCATACTCGTAGACAGCGGCTTCGCGGCCGTGGCGGAAGGGGTCCCACGTCGGCGGGTTTGAGGAGGGCGCGTCGGGAATCTCGCCCTCCGCTCCGGTATGACCGCTTTCGGTGTGGCCGCTCCCGGCGTGGCCGTTGGTGTGGACGATGGGAGCGGCGTTCATAGCGTTGCCCCCGCCTGGCCGCTTCCGCCAGCGCTTTGAAGGTGAGCGGCGCCGAGCGCATCCCGCAGGCGAAAGAGCGAGTCCGAAAGGTGGTCGGTGAGCCAGAAGGTGCCCTGCTCTCTCCCCGGCTCCGTCTCATGCGCGCCGGGGATCGAACTGAGGACGAGTTGGGTGAGGGCGAGCAGGCGGGCCGTCTCGTGAAAGCAGAGGGCGAACTGTGTGGCCGCCGGCCGCTCCAAGAAGCGCTCGTTGATGAACGTCCCCTCCGGGAGGATGGGGTTCTCGGACGCATCGGCAGCGACGTGCTTGTCGAGGAGACCGAGATTCAGTCGCCCTGAGTGTTCGCGTCGCTCCTGCTCGTGAGAGACTCCGCGAGCGGCTGCATGATCGGTGTTGGGGCCGGTGGCGCGGGTGGTTCCGGTCTGGGTGTCGTACATGGCAAGGGGGGATGTAGAGAAAAGCGAGCGGGGAGCACCAGCGGCTTGAGGCTGGCGCTCCCCGCGTGGGAATCAGCCGCTGCGCCGCCGACGGCGGACGCGGCTGCGGAGGTAGGCTTCGATGGCGGCGGGGTCGAACCGTCGGACGCCGCCCACCTCGATGGGTCGCAACTCGCCGGCCGCGACGAGCTTCTCCGCGCTCCGCTCAGAGATGCGGAGGACGCGGGCGACCTCTGCGATCTTGAGGAGGGGGCGGGGGCCTCGGTGATGGAGCCGGAGATCCTCGCGCAGCTCGCGCACCTCGGACCGGCTTTCCTCTGCGGCCCGCTGGGTCTCCCGGAGCGCAGCGAATGCCGCCGGGATGATCTCCCTGAGAGGGGTGGGGCCGTGCTCTCCGCTCGATGTACGGAGGTCGTGAATCGGCGTCGGACGCTTGATCCGAACCGACGAAGGACTTACCTTCATAGTACGTGTTTGAAGCGGCCCTCCCTTCGCCGCACCCCTCGGCCCGGTCTGCGCTCGCTACGCAGGCCGGGCTTCTTCGTGGAGCAGCAATACAAGACAGCGAGAGGGCACCCCATGCGCTACCACGGGTGCCCCCTCGCTGCAAGAGCCGGCGTGCAGAGCGGCGCTCTCTACCGGCCGGAAAAGCCTGGTTGGGGTTTAGGTGCGTCGGTAGCGTGACGCGCCCTCAACCTCAGGGACCTTAGGGGTGGGTGTCAACGGTGGCTTTCTTTTCTTTCCCACCCCCCTTCCCCACCCCACACACCCACGCGCTGAAGCACCGCCTTCAGTTCGGGAATGCTGCGTGGCTCCCGGTCGTCGCTCGCCTCTTTAAGAGCCGTCCTGTAAAGGCGGCGCCCTTGTTTGACTTGGCTGGTGCTCGGTTCCCCATTCCCATTCCAGTAATAGCTCGCCCACGTGGCCGAGAGGAGCAGGCGGAGGCCTTCTGACGGCGAGAACTGAGAAATCTCGTGCTCCACCTCTGCCAGAACATCGGCGAGGTTCTGGAGCTTCTGCATACTGCCCTGATGCAACCGACGCGCCGTATCCGTTTCTAGCTCGTCGCAGGGAGAGGCGGCAGGGCGTACAGCGTCTCCGAAGATTTCCTCTAGCCAGCCTGGATGGATGATTTCACGCTGGATGTCACTGATGATGGATTTTACGCAATGCAGCTCGGCCTCCTTCGTATAGAGCTCTCTGACACTAAGCGAGAAGCTGCGCAGAGTCATCCCAGCCCAAGATGCAAGCCAGTCTTCGAGCATTCGAGCGAGCTCTTGATCCTGCGGAGGATCAACTTCCATGTCAACGTCGCAAACTAAATTTGGCTGGCCTGGATCGAGCCTAATCTCAGCATAATCCCCCTTGTATGGGTGGATCAACTGAGGGTCAAAGTTAAAATATGTGAGTTCGTAGCTGGCAGATAGTCGTGTTTCAAGATGACACTTCTTAAGCCCTAGCAAAGACGCCTGCTCACCAATACGGGTTTCTCTAAGTGCCACCTCTTCTGCCAGCTCATCCTTCAAGGCCGTGGCGCGCTCGATGTTATCTCCGATGTAGTCTTGAAATCTTGGGTACCTGCTGTTGAAGAGGTCGGCGCTGAGGTGACCGAGACCTTTAGCAAACAAGCCGACAACGAGAGGAGGGGAAGTCTCAGAAGGAGGCAGGATGGGCGCTTTCATCGCAGTTTGAGCAGCGTGCGGGTGTGGGGTAGTGGCTAAGGTAGGGATAGAGTACCTTGGGTACAATTGTACGCCCAGCCCATGCTACTCGCTGCCGATACCTCCGCCGTCCTCGCTGTCGCTGCGGACGAGCCCACCAAACCCGCGCTGGTAGCCGCCACACGCGGAGCGGACCTCCTCGCGCCGGCCTCGCTCTCCGCTGAAGTCGGGAACGCGCTCTCGGCCATGCTGAAGCGCGACCGGATCACGCTGGCCGAGGCAGAGCGTGTGCTTGAGGCGTACCGCTCGATCCCGCTCCGGCTCCTCGACGTTGACCTCGGCCGTGCGTTGGCGCTGTCCGACCGGCTCGGCATCTACGCCTACGACGCCTACGTCCTCGACTGCGCGCTCTCACACGGCATCCCGCTGCTCTCGCTCGACAGGGGCCAGCGCGAGGCGGCCTGGCAGGCGGGCGTTTCGCTCCACCCCTTCTGAGTTTGTCATGACCGTCTACACCTACTCTCAGGCGCGGCAGCGCCTCTCCGACGTGCTCAACGAGGCCGAACGCGACGGGTCCGTACGCATCCGTCGCCGGGATGGCCGAGAGTTCGAGCTCGTGCCGGTCGAGCGCTCGGACTCGCCGCTCGACGTGGAAGGGGCCGGCCTCGACCTCTCGGCCGAGGAAATCGTCTCGGCCATCCGCGAAACCCGCGAGCGCTAGCGCTCTCTCCCGGATGATCGTCAAGTCGAAACTCCGCCCCCTCTACGGCTACCGCGATGGGAAGCGCTACTCCAAAGGGTACTACGCCGAGTTCTACCACCCCCACCGGCGGCCACGACAGAAGCGGATCACGCTCAGGACGCGGGATGAGAGCATCGCCCGCGCCCGCCTTGCCAAGCTGGAGGAGCGCGTCGGCCGCGGCCTCTTCGACCCGTGGAGCGACAGCGCGGATGCCGGTACCCTTCTCGTCTCTGAGGCCGCAGCTCAGTTCATCCGCTCGAAGGAGGGGCTGGCGCCCAAGACGCTAGAGGATTATGAGGGGGTGCTACGCCGGTTCGATGAGTCTTTGCCCGTAGGGGTTCTCGTGGCCGCCGTCGGCGTCGAGCACGTCCGGGCGTTCCTCGACCGCCCCGGCCTCAGCGAAGCCAGCCGCGACAGCTACGCCCGCACGCTTCGCGTCTTCTTCCGGTGGTGCAAGGCCGAGGGGCACCGGCCCGACGTGCCGATGCCAGCGAGGAAGCGAGGGAAAGCCGCCCGTCTCACCCGCGCCGAGCTGTTCTTCACTGAAGAGCAGATCGACCGCCTCCTCGACACGATCCGGGCAGATGCGAAAGAGCACGCCTCGATCACCGACGGCAATCGTTGGCTGACAGACGTGGTGCGGTTCGCGGTGGGGACGGGACTTCGCCGGGGAGAGATCTGCGCGCTCCGGTGGGGTGCCGTGGACTTCAACCGTCGGCTCCTCCACGTCCAGAACACCGAGACGCACACGACGAAAAGCGGGAGGGAGCGGCCCGTTCCGCTCGTGGGGGACGCGCTCGCCGTGCTCGAAGAGCGGAGAGGGGAGCAGAAGCCAGAGCGCTCAGCTCACGTCTTCCTCGGGATGAAAGGCGGCCCCCTCAACCCCGACCACCTCTCGAAGCGATTCCGGCACTACCGAGCGCGTGCGGAACTGCCCGGTGGGCTCCACTTTCACAGCCTGCGGCACACGTTCGCCTCGTGGTTCGTCCAGCGCGGCGGCGACCTCTACCGGCTAAAAGAGCTGCTGGGGCACGCGGGGATAGAGGAAACGCTTCGGTATGCGCATCTCCGGCCGGAGGCGCTGCGGGAAGAAATGGAGAAGTGCTTTGGGCTCAGACCGCCTGAGCGGGAAGGTCACCCCTATGAGCGGCTGCGAAGTGCTCGAAGCGCTTGACGACCTTTCTGCCGATCAGCCTGTAGTGGCTCCTCAGCACGTCTGTTCGGCCTCGACACGCCTCCTTAATCGCCTGCTGAATCATATCGCCCTGGTGAGGTAGCGAAGCCGCTGTGCCACCCTCCAAGAAAATCGACTGTAGCCTTTTGGTCCGCTTGCCAAATCCGAGGACAACAAGATCGCGCCGCAAAGTTCGCCCCTGCTCCTCTGGAGTCAAGTATATGATCCTGACCTCGACACCCTCCGAGAACACGGTGATGCTAAAGTACTGAGGGGTGAGGGCCTGTGACAGCATCTGCCGATCACCGTGCCTCTCGTGGACGGTGACATCCTTCAGGCTCAGATCTGCCGCGAAGTTGCCTGGGTCGGGCGGAGGAGTCGCGTTTGGCATCTGAGAGGGGAGGAGGGGACTGGTTATAAGCCCCTCATCGGTAAGTGGATCCGAGGCCTGCACAGAACGTCTGGAGCCACCCCCTGGTCTCCTCTGTGAGGAAAGACTCTCCACGCTCGCTATCGACCACCAAGACGGCAACATAAGCGTTGTCTTCGGATCGGTTGATGAGGTCCCCATAGATATGGAGGGCACGTACGTTCAGCAGTCTCAAGGAGTCGAGTCGGTGGAGACCGCTCCGCTTCATGTATTCTCTGACCTTACGGGCTGTTTCTGAATCGCCATCGAGCTTCATACTGGGGTCGCCTAGGTCTACCCCACGGATATCCGGCAGATCATCCGCGTCATAGGCAGACTGGGTCTGCCAGACCTTTCCAGCGATGCCCTCAGCATACTTGGCAGACTCGACTCTGGCGCAGAATCGAGGTTTAGCCGTAGGAAATTCAGAACCCACCCGGAGTGTAGCTCTCAAGTAGCGCCCGTAGCGGGGAGCCTGATTAAGCACTCTTGGCATGGACTCTTGAAGTTCCCTCTGAGGGTGGAGACCGAGAAGAGCCCTGCTCAATCCAGACAGGATACGGTTCTGATCTGAATACCACCTCAAATAGTCTATGGCGAAGAAGAACAAGGACCGTATGCGTCCTACTTCCTCGAAGAGAGTCACGCGGAGTCCCTTAGCGGCTGGTCCTCCTAGGTGCCGCAGCAGCCCTTCCATTTGCCGCTTCCGCACACGTTTAGTGCGCGAGGCGATTTTTCGTAAGCTGTGACGGATCACCTACCCGCTCTCCTCTCATGGCAGCCTTCTCTCCCGATCTCCGACAGCGCGTCCTCTCGGCCGCCCTCCGAGGCGACGCCACCGAACAGGCCGTCGCCGACCGCTTCTCGGTCAGCCGCTCCTTCGTCCAGAAGCTCAAGCGCCTCCACCGCACCACCGGCTCGATTGCCCCCTCGACGGCTCCACGCGGGCCTCGCCCGACGCTCTCCGACGACGACCGCGCCGCGCTCGCGGCGTGGGTCGAGGCCGAGCCCGATGCCACGGGCGAGGAGCTCAGCCGCCGCCTTGCTGAGCAGCGGAGCCTCCGCCTGAGCGCGCGTGCAGTCAACCGAACGTTGGTG
Source organism: Rhodothermales bacterium (assembly GCA_965215145.1). Classification (GTDB taxonomy): domain Bacteria; phylum Bacteroidota; class Rhodothermia; order Rhodothermales; family JANQRZ01. Next base: position 367,234 of record OZ244038.1, read on the forward strand.
GCGATGGGGCTGACGCTAAAAAAAAGACGCTCCAGGCCAACGAGCGCGACCGCCCCGACGTTCGAGCCGAGCGGGAGGCCTTCGTGAGCGAGCAGCCCACCCTCGAGGCTTCGCGCCTGGTTTTCCTCGATGAGACGGGGACGAACATCGCCATGACCCGGCGCTACGGCCGCGCCCGTCGGGGACAGCGCGTCTACGGTCGCGTGCCGCATCGGCGGGGGAAGAACCTCACGGTCGTCGGTGCGATCTCGGCCGATGGCGTCGTGTGCCACCGGGCGCTCGACGGGGGGATGGACGGAGCCGCGTTCCTGGCCTTCGTGCGCGAGGTGCTGCTCCCTGCGCTCAAGCCGGGGCAGGTCGTAGTGCTCGACAACCTCTCCTCGCATAAGACGAAGGCCGTGCGCGCCGCGTTCGAGCAGGCCCGCGTAGGAGTGCTCTACCTGCCGCGCTACAGCCCCGAACTCAACCCGATCGAGCTGTGCTGGTCGAAGGTGAAAGCGCGGCTGCGCGCGGTGGCGGCTCGCACGCGGGAGGCGCTGCGCTCGGCGGTGGCCGAGGCGCTCTCGGCGGTCGAGCGCGTCGAGGTGCAGCGTTGGATCGAGCATAGCGGCTACCAGCTTACGATTACCTGACTCTCGCACTAGCGAACTGGCGGGGCCATACAGCAGATCCCAAGGTGCCCACAACCGTCACGAGGCACGCCAACACCATCGCCGCCACCAAGCTGTTTTCATAGACCCAGCCTGCTAGCCATCCTACCAGCCACCGGCCTTCCAAATCAGTGACGTGCTGGGCGTCAACTCCGTTGACGGCCGCTGTTAAGATTGCCAGCACGGACACACCCGCGGCGTAACCCCAACTCTTAATTCCCATAGATGAAGATAGCGGTACGGCCTGGAATCAAGGCTCACTGTTGATAAGCAAACGCCCTTAGAGCTCCATCCGCCGCCGCGCTCTAACTAGCTCTAGCGCCCAGTGCATACATAGTGCATACAGATCTGCAGGATAGTGCAGTGTCTTGCATTAGGCCGCGAATCGCTGAAAATGAAAAGGGCCGCTAGAGAAGTCTAGCGGCCCTTGTGGGTGCTGCCCGGGAAGGGGTCGAACCTTCAACCTCCTGATCCAGAGTCAGGCGCTCTGCCATTGAGCTACCGGGCAGGGTCGGCGCAGCAGAGCGAACAAGCTAATCAGCGCCCCCTCCCCTCCCAACGGTCCGCCCCGCTCTTTGCCGATTCTTTCAACCGCCCGCGCGGGCGGGGAGGGGCTGGGCGTCTGGACCGGCGAGGGCGTCCATCGCCTCGGGGCTCGTGCCCCGCCACGCCGCGACTTGACCGATGATCTGCTGACGCGCCTGCTCGGCCAGCGCCTCCGCGTCGGCCGGCGACAGCCCCTCCGTGGGGATCGGGTCGAGCGCGGCCACGCGGGCGAGGATCTTCTTGCCGAACCGCCACCCGTGCTTCGGAAGCGCGTCCCGCGTCCCGTCCACGGCGACGGGGAGGACGGGCGCGCCGGCCTCGATGGCGAGGCGGAACGCGCCGGTCTGGAAGCGCCGGACGCGGCCGTCGCGCGAGCGGGTGCCCTCGGAGAAGAAGACGACGGAGCAGCGGGCGTCGAGCACCCGCCGGGCGTGGAGGAGCACGGCGGCGCGGCTCTCCGGGTCCTTCCGGTCCACGGGGATGTCCCCGGCCAGCCGCATCAGGTGCCCCACGACGGGGAGCCGGAACAGCTCCGCCTTCGCCACCCACTTCATCTCCCCCGGCAGCCAGCACACCACGGGGATGTCCGCCATCGACTGGTGGTTCGCCACGACCACGTAGGGCCGCCGCATGTCGGCCGGCGGCTCGCCCTCGACCGCGACGGTCCAGAACGGGTTCACCCGCGACATCGCCACGCCGAGGTGGCGGAAGAGCCGGCCCGTCCGGTAGCGCGCGGGGTCGCGGTCGAAGAGCCGGCGCACGGCCAGCAGCGGCAGCCACCCGACGACGAGCCCGCCGAGGGCCGCCCAGATGGACGCCGAGCGGACGGTGTTGATGAGGGACGTGCGAGGCATCGGCGCGGAGGGGAGGCGGAAGCTACCATCGGAACCCGGCCCCCGCCGCGGACTACCCCGGCCGAGCCTGCCCCGCCACCGTGGACATCGTCAAATATTTCTACGAGGAGCCCGTCCACCTCGAAGCCCTCTCCGCCGACGTCGACCCGGACGCCCGCCGCCGCGCCGCGCCCCTCGGCAGCCTCGACGCGCTGCTTCGCCCCCAGGCCTACTACCGCGGCTACCTCGCCGGCTCCGACCTCGCCCGCGACCGCACCGGCGCGACGGCCCTCCGCCGCCCCGAGGCGTGGGCCGAGCCGCTCACGGAAGCCCTCAGCGGAACGGGTTGGCGGGCGGTGCAAGGGGAGGAGGTCGAATCCGTGCAGACATTGAAGGAAGCCCTACTCTGTCCGCAGGGCACCGCCGTGCTGGCGAGCGGTTCTCCGCCCGAGGAGGCGCTGCGCGAGGCCGCGGCGGCCGAGCGGCGCTACGCGATCCCCGCGCTCCGCGCCCTGCTCGACGGCGGCGCCACCGTCCTCTTCCCCGAGCCCGCCCACGACGGCTTCGACTGGAGCATGTTCACCGCGGAGCCGTTGAAGGACCGGCTCGTCGCGGCGTTTCGGGCGCACCCGGCCGCGCGCGCGCGCCGGTTCGTCGCGCCGTTCCAGCGAGCACGGGGGGAGCACAAGTTCTACTTCGAGCGGTGGGCGCTGGACGCGCCGCCGGACTGGGCGGAGGAGGTCGGATGATGGGTCACGAACTCCGGATGGATCAAGCGCTGGCGCTGGCCCGACGGGGGGCCGGCGCCGTCAGCCCGAACCCGATGGTCGGGGCTGTGCTGGTGAGCCCGGAAGGGGAGGTGCTGGGGGAGGGCTGGCACGGCCGCCATGGCGGCCCCCACGCCGAGGTCTGGGCCATCCGCGACGCCGAGGGGCGGGGCCACGGCGACCGGCTCGGTGAGGCGACGCTCTTCGTGACGCTGGAGCCGTGCAGCCACCACGGCAAGACCCCGCCCTGCGCCGACCTGATCGTCGAGCGGCAGATCCCGCATGTGGTCGTGGCGATGGAGGATCCGTTCCCGGCGGTCGCCGGGCGGGGGATCGCACGGCTGCGGGCGGCGGGCGTCGAGGTAACGGTCGGGGTGAGGGGGGAGGAGGCGTGGCGGCTGAACGAGGCGTTCGTCCGGCACGTCACGACGGGGCGCCCGCTCGTGACGCTGAAGGTCGCGCAGAGCCTCGACGGCCGGGTCGCGACGGCTTCGGGCGACAGCCGGTGGGTCTCGGGCGAGGAGAGCCGCCGGCGCGTCCACCGTTGGCGGGCTGAGATAGACGCCGTCCTCGTCGGCACCGGCACGGCCCTCGCCGACGACCCGGTGCTCACCGTCCGCCACGTCCCCCTGCCCGAGGGCGCCGAATACCCGCTGCGTGTCGTGCTCGACCGGACGGGGGCGCTGCCGCCGTCGCTCCGGCTGTTCACCGACGCGCACGCGGCGCGCACGCTCGCCGTGGTCGGAGAGGGCGTCGAGCCTCCCTACGCCGAAGCGCTGCGGGAGCGCGGCGCCGTCCTCCCGATCCGTGTTCGTGATGGGCACCTTGACCTCGGCGTGCTCCTCGACCGACTCGGCGCGGGGGAGGGGCTGCCTGAGGGCGTGCGGCCCGTGCAATCCCTCCTGGCGGAGACGGGGCCGGGGTTGGCAACGGCGCTCTTGCAGCAGGACCTCGCCGACCGGCTCGCGCTGTTCATCGCCCCGAAGCTCGTGGGGAGCGATGGGCTTCCGGCGTTTGGAGCACTCGGCGTCGAGCGGATGGCCGACGCCCAGTCCTTCGCCGAGCACCGCTGGGAGCGGGTGGGGGAGGACCTCCTGCTCGTCGGCTACCGCCGCGCGGTCGGATTATCCCAGCGTTAGTGTCCACGCGTTGTCCACGCTGTGGATAACCCCATTCGCGCGTCCCGTCAGGTGCCTGGTCGGGAGCCATACTTCGAGGGCCGCACGACCTTCACCTCCTGCACGTAGACGATCACCGAGTAGTACTGGAAGTAGGCCTCGGCCACGTGCTCCACGATGGCCTCGGCGACCTCCAGCGGCACGATCACCTCCAGCTTCACGCTCGGGCCGTCGAGCGCGTTGTGCCGGACGCCGCGTGTGCCGCGGCCGTGGACGTCGGTGATGGTGTAGCCCGTCGCGCCGAGCCGCTGCACGGCCTCCAGGAGCCGGTCGCGCAGGAGGCGCTCGGCGACGAGGGTGACGAGGCGGAGGGGGACGATGTCCACGCGCGAGGGGGCGGCTTGCGCGAGCGGCCTACGCGAGCCAGTCGGCCGCAGCGAAGAAGAGGGGGATGCCGAGGGTGAGGTTGAACGGGAAGGTAATGGCGAGGGCGGCCGTGAGGTAGAGCGTCGGGCTCGCCTCGGGGAGCGCGATGCGGACGGCCGCCGGCGCCGCGATGTAGGAGGCGCTGGCGACCATCGCGCCGAGCACGGCCGCCCCGCTCGGCGAGAGCCCCGCGACGCCGCCGAGCCACACTCCCAGCAGCCCGTGCACGATGGGCGCCACGACCCCGAACCCGATCAGCCGCGCGCCGACCGTGCGGAGGTCGCCGAGGCGCTGCGCGGTGACGAGCCCCATCTCCAGGAGGAACAGCACGAGCGCGCCCTGGAACCCGCCGACGAAGAACGGCTCGACCTTCACGAACCCCTCCTCCCCGGCCAGGATGCCCAGCACGAGCCCGCCGACCAGCAGGACCACGCTCCGCCCCGTGACGACCTCGTGGAGCGCCGCCTGCCACGAGCCCCCGCGCGGCCCCTTCTGCTCAGGCGACGCGCCCTCGGCGGTGCGTCCGGCTGCGCCCCGGATATAGGCCAGCATCAGCGCCACGATGATCGCCGGGACCTCCAGCAGCGCCACGAGCGCCGGCATGTACCCCTCCGCCGCGAAGCCCGTCAGCTCGGCCACCTGCATCGCCGCGATGAACGTGACGGCCGAGACGGAGCCGTAGTGCGCGCCGAGCGCCGCCGCGTTCACCCGGTCGAACCCGAGCGGGCGGCGCAGCACGGCGTACGACGTCAGCGGCGTCAGCACGCCGAGCGCCAGCGTCGCCAGCGCGGGGCCGACGAACTCCTGCACCGGCGTGGCCGAGAGCGCGACCCCGCCCTTGAGCCCGATGGCGAGCAGCAGGTAGATCGCCAGCGACTGGTACAGCCCCTCGGGGAACTCGAGGTCGCTCTTGATCAGCCGCGCGACGATCCCCAGCACGAAGGCCAGGACGATCGGCGAGAGCAGGTTGGCGGCGAGGATGTCGAGCGAGCCCATCAGCAGCAGATCGAGCGGCAGAGCACTTCGTAGGAGCACTTCATAGCGGAAGGCCGGACGCGCGGTGCGCCCGGCCTTCCGCCTGCAGCCAAGGTACGGGTCTAGCCTGGAACGGGCCGGGACCCTACATGTCGCCCATCTCGGCGTCGTGCCCCACGTCGCCGTGGCGCACCGTGTCGTCGAGGAAGGTGACCTCGCCGGTCGCCACGTCGTACATCGCGCCGACGACGAGGAGCCGGCCCTGCGCCACGAGCTCCGCCATCACCGGGCTCCGCTCGATGATGTTTTCGACCGTCATCCGCACGTTCGTGTGAGCCACGGCGTCGACGAACTCGGGGTTCTTCGAGGAGCGCTCGCCCTCGACGCCCTCCACGGCGTAGACGGCCGGGGAGATGTTCGAGAGCGTGTGGGTGAGGTTGCCGAGCTCGACGTTGTCGCAGGCGCCCTTGACGGCGCCGCACTCCGAGTGGCCGAGCACGACGACGACCTTCGAGCCGGCCGCCGCCGTGGCGAACTCCATGCTCCCGAGGATGTCGGCGTCGACGTAGTTGCCGGCGATGCGCGGCGCGAAGATGTCGCCGAGGCCGACGTCGAAGACGAGCTCCGGCGGGACGCGGCTGTCGATGCAGCTCAGCACGACGGCGTAGGGGTACTGCCCGGTGCCGGTCAGCGCCACCTGGGCCGTGTAGTCGCGGTCGAGGCGCTCGCCGTCGAGGAAACGCTCGTTGCCCTCCTTGAGCATCTCGAGGGCCTCCATCGGCGTGAGGGCGGCCTGCGTCTCGGCCGTCTGGGTGACGGCCATCTGCGCCTGCACCGGCACGACGCCGAGGAGGAGGGCGACCGCCAGCGCGGTCGAGCGAAGCATGTTGTTCATGGTCTTGGGGGGTTGGTGGGTGGAGGTGGAAGGTGGGGTCACTCGCCCTGCCCGAGCGAGTAGGCGCGCTTGCCCCCGAAGGTGTAGAGGTGCTCGGTCTTGATGATGTCGTAGCCGCCGCCGTAGACGCCGCGGAGGAGCCGGAGCACGTCGTCCATCGTGAGGTCCGCGCCCTTGTCGGAGGGGAGGAAGCGGCAGCGCCAGTGGTCGGTGCAGAACGTCTCGGGGAGGCCGTCGGGGTAGACCTTCACGCCGCGGTTGGTGATCATCTTGAGGCGCCAGCCCTCGGGCGCTGCCTCCTCCAGCCCGCGGCCGATCACGTCGGCGTCGCGGTCGGCCTCGTCCCAGTCGATAAACACGTCGACCCCCACGAGCCGCTTCTCGGGGCGCTCGACCTCGGGGCGCGGGACGCGGATGCCGCCGGCGCGGTAATGCTCCGGCTGGAGCGTCTGCGGCTTCTGCCCGAGCCGCGCGATCACGGCGTCGGCGAACCCCTGCGTGCCGACCCGCTCCGTGCTCTCGCCCTCGCGGTAGAGGTCGCCCGTGTGGACGCCGTCCTCCAGCGTGCGCAGCCACGCGTTCTTGATCCGCTCGGCGACGTCGGTGGCGCCGACGTGGACGAGGAGCTGCGTGGCGCCGACGAGGAGGCCGGAGGGGTTGGCGATCCCCTGCCCCGCGATGTCCGGCGCCGAGCCGTGGACGGCCTCGAACATGGCGGCGTTCGAGCCGATGTTGGCCGAGCCCGCGAGCCCAACCGAGCCGGCGATCAGCGCGGTGATGTCGGAGAGGATGTCGCCGTAGAGGTTCAGCGTCACCACCACGTCGAACCGCTCGGGCTGCGCCGCCAGCCGCGCCGTGCCGATGTCGATGATGTAGTGCTCGTTCTCGATGTCCGGGTACTCCGCCGCGACCTCGTCGAAGACGCGGTGGAACAGCCCGTCGGTGAGCTTCATGATGTTGTCCTTCGTCATGCACGTCACCTTCTTGCGCCCGTAGGCGCGGGCGTACTCGAAGGCGTAGCGGACGATGCGCTCGGAGCCGGGGCGGGTGATGAGCTTGAGCACCTGCGCGACCTCCGGCGTCTGCTGGTGCTCGATGCCGGCGTAGAGGTCCTCCTCGTTCTCGCGCACGATCACGAGGTCCATCTCCGGGTGCCGGCTCGCCACGAACGGCGCGTACGACTTCATCGGCCGGACGTTGGCGTAGAGGTTCAGCGACTTCCGGAGCGTGACGTTGAGGCTCTTGTAGCCGCCGCCCTGCGGGGTCGTGATGGGGGCCTTGAGGAGCACGTCCGTCCGGCGGATCGTCTCCCACGCCTCGGGCGTGATGCCGGAGGTGTTGCCGGCCTCGTAGGCGTCCTTCCCGATCTTGACCGTCTCGTAGCGGAGCGGCGCCTCGGCGGCCTTGAGGATGCGGAGCACCGCCTCCATGATCTCCGGCCCGATGCCGTCCCCGTGCGCCACGGCGATGGCGGTGAGCCCGTCGGGGCTCGGGGCGGCGGGTGCGGCGTCGGCGGTAGCGGGGTGGGAGGCCATGGCGGGGGGACGAGAGGGGAAATGGAAAAAGCCGGCACGCGACGGCCCACCGTCGGCTCGGGGGCGGGGTCACATGTCGGCCTGCACCCGGCGTGGCCTGCGCTCCGGCGACGGCCGGCCGGGGGCGGTCGAGCGCTGCAAGCACGGCCGAAAACGGGGACGCCGGGGGGCGGTTTCCGAGCGGGCCTCGGGGGGCGGTGAATAAACGGCAGAACCTCAACTGCTCATGCGGCGCCGACCGCCCAGACGATGCCGGCGAACGGGGACTGGTGGTGCGCGTTCAGGCAGCCTCTATCTGCCAAGCACAGCCCGCATGTTCACCGGAATCATCGAGGAGGTCGGCCGCGTCGAGCGGGCCGAAGGGCGCGAGGGCGGGCGGCGGCTCGTCGTCGCGTGCTCGTTCGCCGCGGAGCTGCGGGTGGACGAGAGCGTCGCCGTCAACGGCGCCTGCCTCACCGTGGTCGAGCAGGACGACCGGGCGTTCGCCGCCGACGTGGTCGAGGAGACCCTGTCGAAGACCAGCCTCGGCGATTTAGAGGTGGGCGACGGGGTGAACCTCGAACGCGCCATGCGCGCCGGCGGCCGGCTCGACGGCCACCTCGTCCAGGGCCACGTCGACGCCGCCGGCGAGGTCGCGTCCGTGGAGGCGCTGGCCGACTCGTGGCTCGTCCGCGTCCGCTACCCGACTGAGTTCGCGCCGTACCTCATCCCCGTCGGCTCCGTCGCCCTCGACGGCATCAGCCTGACGGTGGCGCGGCTCGACGACGACGCGCTGACGGTCGCCGTCATCCCGCACACGTGGGAGCGCACGACGGTCTCCGCGTGGCAGCCCGGTCGGCGGGTCAACCTGGAGTTCGACCTGATCGGGAAGTACGTCGTCCGCGCCCTGCGCGTGATGGGGTAGCGCGCGTTCCACCGGTTTGCTCGTGAACGGACCCCCCGTCCGGCTTGCGTCGCCTTCGGCTCCGGCTGCGCCGGACTGTCCCCCTTCTGAAGGGGGACAGCTTGGGTTCCCCTGAGCGAAGCGGAGCCGCAGCGATGGGAGCCCGAGCGGGGGGTGGAGGGCGCCGCGCGCTCAGGCCCGGTAGATCGAGAGCTCGTCGCGGCGGGGGCCCAGCCATGAGGAGTGAGGCGACCGTGTGAAGTCTCGGCGGAGGAGGTTGCAGATGCGGAGCGCCGGGGTCTGGTGGGATGGCTCCCACCTCCCCTCCTCATCATGACGCCCGACGCCCGCGCCGTCTCCGCCTACGTCGAAGCGCACCTCGCCGAGATCCACGCCGGCGCCGACGTGGCTGCTGCCCTCGGCGTGCCGCTGCCGACGCTGCGGCGAGCGTTTCAGCGCGAGACGGGCGAGCCCCTCGGTCAATACCTCACCCGGCTGCGGGTCGAGCGGGCCAAGCGACTGCTGCGCGAGACGGACCTCCGCTGCTTCGAGGTGGGCCAGCGCGTGGGGTGGCACCGCGAGGACACGGCGGCGCGGGCGTTCCGGCGGGAGGTGGGGATGACGATGGAGACGTACCGACAGCGAGCACGCGCGAAGAAAAAGGGGGGGGGGGGGGGGGGAAGTGGATGAGGAATAGCGCTATATCAGAAAAGACAACCGGATCGGTCAATGTTTTGTGCTTGACAAAGCAGCGGCGCTCCCTTAAATCTTCGTATGCCGGGATTAGCTCTCCGCGTGCCTGGCTTCCTCCCCTTCACCCGACAGACCGGAGCCATGCACGACCCCTAGACCGAGACGCCCCCTCGCAGCGCCCGGTGGGGCAGCCGCAGCCACGGCCATCCCACTGTCCGGCGCCACGCGGGGGCGAGTACGCGCCACCACGTCCCTTCCGCTTCGACAGAAGAACCCGCCATGACACGCACCCCCTGCAACCGGCAGCGCCTGCCGCTGTTTCTGAGTCTGCCCCTCGCGGCGCTCCTCATGCTCCTCGCCGTCCCCACCGCCACCGCACAGTCCCCCAGCGTGCCGTCGGCCGCCGAGCGCGCCGCGCTGGCGCCCGCTGCCCCGGCCCTGCTGGAGGTCGTGGGTGAGGCGCCGAGGGGCAGCCGCCTGAGCGCGACCCTCACGGCCGAGCAAGCCACCGTGCTCACCCACATCGCCGCCCGCGAGGCGTCGGGGGCGACGGTGCTCGTCCGGCTCCCCGAGAGCCTGGCGCCGCTGCCCGCGCTCGCCTTCGGCTACACCCCGGACCACCGCATCACGGCCGACACGAGCCCGCCCGGCGGCGGGAAGATCACGGCCGTCCGCGAGGACTTCACCATCATGGACGACGACACCTACGGCTGGAGCGGCCGGCTCTACGCCGGCGATCAGCTTGAGCACGAGGTCGGCTCTATCTCGTTCACGTACACGAATGGGGTGGGTTATCTCGGCCAGGTCCAGGTCCGGGCCAACCTCTTCGCCATCCACCCCCTCGGCGGCGGGCTCCACGCGCTCACGGACATCATCGAGGCGGCGTTCGAGGACGACGAGGGACCGGACGGCAGCCTCCTCCGGTCCCTTTCGGAGAGTCCCAGCCCTACGAGAGACGGAGCAACGTCTGTGACCCCGACTGTGACCCCGACGGCTGAGACGGAGGGAAACGGCGAGCCGCTTTACACCGAGGGCGGCTCGTGCGGGGGTATTAGGCCGCAGCGGGTCCTCGTCCTCTATACCGTCGGCGCTTTCAACGCCGTCTCGGACATCAGCAGCGTGATCAACGACGCGATCTACAACTCGAACCAAGCATACTCGCGGAGTCGGATCTACAACGTGAAGTTGGAGCTCGCAGAGAGGCGAGGGCTTTCTAGTTTCAGAGAGATGAGCAGCGCACGGATAGACCTGCTCAACTTCAGGGTGAACCCCACTGCGCAAGCGTGGCGCGACCAGTACAAGGCCGACCTCGTCGTGCTCCTCACCAAGCCCAACGCCTATGGCAGCGTCAAAGGTCTAGCTCCAGTCTATACGCCGGGCCTAACGGATTCTGACGATGCCTACGCCATCGTGGACGTGGACGCCGCTGTAGGTGGTAGGGTGTTCACGCACGAGGTAGGCCACATGCAGGGTGGACAGCACCACCCCGACGACCAGGGGGTCGACCCCGACCTGGGGTATGACTACGGCCGTGGGCACCGAGGGCGCTGGTCATCGTGTATCGGAGGCTTCGGATGGCTCTGTGGGTACGACCGCTTCGCCACCATCATGGCCTACACCCGCGGTGGCGTCTACCCCCGGATCAACAACATCTCGAACCCCGACGTCGAATACGACGGCGTGAACACGGGGTGGAGCTCCCGTAACAACGCCCGCGTTTTCCGTACGACGGACTCGGTCATCGAGGCCTTCCGCTCTGAGCCGGCGCCGCCGCTGAGCGCGAGTATCTCGACCTCGGGTAACTCCAGCACCGGGCAGTACACGTTCACCGCGAGCACATGCGGTGGCACCGGGACGAAGAGCTACGAGTGGCGCGTGAGGCACGGGACCGGCAACTACGGCAGCGTCGTCAGCACGTCCTCGTCGTACTCCACGACGGTCCCCGTGGGCGAGACCTGGGTGAAGCTGACGGTGCGGACCTCCTCGGGCGAGGTGGACGACGCCTATGCCTACGTCTACCGCGAAGGCGGTGGGTGCCCCCCGTATGACCCCAACTGTGGCTGCGTGCCGAGGCCCGGCTTCCCGTGTCCGGATCGTCCGGCCGGTGGGTCAGGGGATGACCCCCTCGCCGCTCCGGCGTTCGCGGCGTCGCTGCCGGCGGCGGTCGCTGTCGAGTCGGTGAGCCCGAACCCGCTGAGCAGTGGTGCCGAAGTCCGGTTCGTGCTGCCCGCGGCGGCCGAGGTCTCGCTCGCGGTGTTCGACGCGCTCGGGCGTGAAGTCGCCCGCCTGGCCGAGGGGCCGATGGAGGCCGGCGAGCACCGCGCCCGTTTCGACGCCTCGGGGCTGCCGGCGGGGGCCTACGTCGTACGCCTCCAGGCCGGCGGGGTCACCACCGCACGCAGCGTGACGCTGGTGCGCTGACGCCGATGATACTGCTGGGGGCGCGAGTTCCACCGCGCTCGCGCCCCCAGCCCCCCTCACTCACCGGTCCCCCGATGCACTCCGCTTCGATGCTTCTCTTTCCGCTGCTCGCCCTGCTGCTCGCCCTCGCCGCCTGCGACTCCGAACCGGAGGAGCCGGCGATTGAAGGTGAGTTCTCGTTCCTCCTCGATGGCACGCCCTGGGAAGCGAATCGGCCTGTCCGAGCCACGCTCACGGAGCCGAACTACCTCAGCGTCTCAGGCGAGCACTGGATCGAAGATCGATTTCCTCTGTTACGCGGCATTGACTTCTCCCTCCCTTTCGAAGGGCCCGACATCTACCCGTTCGCTGGAGACTTCAGCACTGGCAGCTTCTCCGGCGGGCTCTTCGCAGAGCAGGACGGCGATGCCATCATCGCGTTCTACTACGGAACAGCGCTGCCGCTGCCGGACGGCTCCGAGGGCCGCATCGTCGTGGACGAGTACAACGCGGCCACCGGCGCCATCGCAGGGACGTTCCGCGGGGTCTTCGTCGTGGACTCCACCGACGTGGGCCACCCCCGCCGGGAGTTGCCCGACACGCTCGTCGTCACCGAGGGCGTCTTCCGCGCCACCGTGGACGACCGGAGGGACTGATGCCCTCAACGCTCCCCACCCCGGCCTTCGCGGCGTCGCTGCCGGCGGCGGTCGCCGTTCGCTCGGTGAGCCCGAACCCGCTGCGCGAGCGCGCCGAGGTGGTCTTCGCCCTGCCCGCGCCGAGCGAGGTCTCGCTCGCGGTGTTCGACGCGCTCGGCCGCGAGGTCGCCCGGCTCGCGGAGGGCGCCTTCGAGGCCGGCGAGCACCGCGCGCGGCTCGACGCCTCGGCGCTGCCGGCGGGGGCCTACGTCGTCCGCCTGCAAGCCGGCGGGGTCACCGCCGCGCGCGGCGTGACGCTCGTGCGCTAGCCCCGACCACGGCGGCCGGGGGCGTGGGCCCCACCACGCCCGTGCCCCCGGCGCCGCTGCCCTCCACTGACCCTCACCCCGATGCGCCCTCCCCCGATGATCCTGCTCCCCCTGCTTACGGCCCTGCTTGCTCTCGCCGCGTGCGACTCCGAACCCGAGGAGTTGTCAGCCGACGAGGGCGCGTTCTCGTTCCTGCTCAACGGCGAGTCGTGGGTGCCTAACACAACAGTCCACGCCGGACTCACGGGTGAGAAGCGGCTTGGTGTGTTCTCGGAGCTTCGGTTCGAGGATCGCTTCCCCCTTCGGCAGGTGGCCGGACTCTCTGTCCCCTTCGCCGGCCTCGGCACCTACGAGATCGCCGAGCGCTCGGTGGAGGGGGAGTTCTACTCAGCCTATATCACGGAGGACGATGGTGACGCGACCATCGCGTTCTACCGCTCGACGGCGCACGCGCTGCCAGACGGCTCCGAGGGCCGGATCGTCGTCGCGGAGTACGACGAGGCCACCGGCGCGGTGGCGGGCACCTTCCGGGGCGTCTTCGTCGTGGACTCCTCCGACGTGCGCCAGCCCCGGCGGGAGCTACCGGACACGCTCGTCGTCACCGAGGGCGTCTTCCGCGCCACCGTCGACGACCGCCGCGGTGAGTGAGCGCGTCTGCGTCCCGTCGGGTACCCTCACGCAGCACGCACTACGCCCGGTAGATCGAGAACTCGTCGCGGCGGGCGTAGAGGCCGACGGCGATGGCGACGAGGACCGTGTTCGCCAGCAGCGCCGAGCCGCCGTAGGACACCAGCGGCAGCGGGATCCCGATCACCGGCACCACCCCGATCGTCATCCCGACGTTGATCAGCACGTGCGTCAAGAAGATCCCGGCCACGCCGGCGGCGAACACCTTCGCGAACGTGTGCGCGGCCCAGCTCCCGAGCGCCGCCAGCCGGATCAGCAGGAACCCGAACAGCGCCAGCACCACCATCGCCCCGATGAACCCGAACTCCTCGCCGATTACGGTGAAGATGAAGTCGGTGGACTGCTCGGGGATGAAGGCGAGCTGGGTCTGCGTGCCCTGCATGAACCCCTTCCCGGTGAGCCCGCCCGAGCCGATGGCGGCCTTCGACTGGATCACGTGGTAGCCCGCCGTCGAGGCGAACGCCTGCGGGTCGGTGAAGGCGACGATGCGGCTGACCTGGTGGGGCTGGAGGATCTTCGTCAGCCCGATCCACGCGGCGATCCCGAAGACGCCGGTGAACAGGAACGCCGCCACGGTCAGCAGCTTCTCGCGCGTGGCGAGAAACATCCCGACGGTGAAGAGCGCGGCGAAGATGAGCACGTAGAGCGGCGCCACGGCGTCGTTCTGGACGACGGCGAGGTAGGCGGCCACGGCAGGCGAGACGAGCAGCGCCATCAGCCGGAGCGGGACGCCGCCCCAGAACAGCACGAACGGGATCATCGCCAGGTACACCAGGGCCGAGCCCGTCTCGTTCTGGAGGATGATGATGACGACCGGGACGAGCACGATCAGGATGGCGACGAAGGCGTAGCGGAGCTGCCCCGTCCGGGCCTGCTTGGAGGCCAGGAATTTCGCCACGGCCAGCAGCGTCCCGATCTTCGCCAGCTCCGCCGTCTGCAGCCGGATCGGCCCGATCACGAGCCACGCCTTGGCCCCGTTGATCTCCTGCCCGAACGCCACCGTCGCCAAGAGCAGCCCGATCACGGCGGCGTAGGCCGGGTACGCGAGGCGGTCCCACAGCCGCGCCGGGATCAGCAGGATCACCGCGAACGCCACGGCCGAGATCCCGAACCACATCGCCTGGCGGCTGAAGTTCTGCTGCACCGAGAGCAGCAGGAACTCGGAGGCCGGGCCGTGGGTGGCGCTGTAGATCGCCGTCAGCCCGGCGGCGACGAGCGCGGCCCAGGCCACGAGCACGGTCCAGTCGATGTTGCGGTACCAGGCGCGGGTCATGCAGGGGAGGGCGGCGTAGGGACGACCGGCCGGTCGCCGCTACAGGACAGGGGGCGGGTCTAGTTCGTCTCGATGGGCTCGCTGCGCTTGGCGCGGACGAACTCGATGAGCGCGGGGCGGTTCGTCTCGCCCTTGAGGTACTGCTCGATCATCAGGCTCGCGATCGGGGCCGCGACCGTCGAGCCGTAGCCGGCGTTCTCGAAGATGGCGCCGACGGCGATCTGCGGGTTCTCCGCGGGGGCGTAGGCGATGAACACCGAGTGGTCCTCGCCGTGGGGGTTCTCGGCCGTGCCCGTCTTGCCGGCCACCGAGATCCCCTCGATCTGCGCGCGCCGCGCGGTCCCGGCCTCGACGACGAGCTCCATCCCGCGCTGCACGGTCGCGAAGTGCTCGGGGTCGATGGGGATCGAGACGGGGCGGTGGGTCGGCTCGATCCGCTCGCCGGTGTCGGGGTTCGTCTGGTAGAGCACGACGTGGGGGTCGAGGAGCTTGCCGCCGTTGCCGACGGCGGCGGTGTAGCGGGCGAGCTGGAGCGGCGTCGTGCCCATGTTGCCCTGCCCGATGCCGAGGTTGATCGTGTAGCCCGGCCCCCACCCGCGCGGGAAGACGCGGTCGAAGTACGACGAGTCCGGGATGAGGCCCGGCTTCTGGTCGGGGAAGTCGAGCGGGGCCAGCGTCCCGAACCCGAACCGGCGGGCCCACTGGCTCCACGTCTTGAGGTCCATCCGCTTCGGGCCCTCCGGCGTCTGGAACGTGTCGTTCATCAGCCGGAAGTAGAACGTGTTGCAGGAGACCTGGATCGAGCGCTTGACGGCGATGTTGCCGTGGGCGCCGCCGTGGCACTTGAAGAGGCGCCCGCCGAGCATGTAGCCGCCGCCGCAGTAGAGCTCGGTGTCCTCGGTGATCATCCCCTCGGCGAGCGCGACGATCGCCATGAACGGCTTCCACGTCGAGCCCGGCGGCTGCATCATCTGGGTGGCGCGGTTGAAGAGCGGCTTCTCCTCGTTGCGCCAGACGTAGTCCACGAACTCCTGGCTCATCCGCCCGGTGAACCCCTCGGGGTCGTAGTCCGGCGCGCTCGCCATCGCGATGATGCCGCCGGTCTGGGCGTCGAGGGCGACGACGCCGCCGCGCTTGTTCACCATGAGGCTCTCGGCGAGGGCCTGCACCTTCGCGTCGAGCGTGAGGGTGAGCTCGTAGCCGCTCTGCGCGGGGATGTCGTCGGCGCCGCCGCGGTACGGGGAGACCTCCATGCCGTGGGTGTTGACGAGGACGAACTCGCGGCCGGGCCGCCCGCGCAGCACCGTCTCGTACTCCTTCTCCGCGCCGGCCTTGCCGACGGCGTCGCCGAGGCGGTAGCCCTGGGGCTCCATCTGGTCGAGCTCGTCGTCGTCGATCTCGCGGACGTAGCCGAGGACGTGGCTGGCGCGGGCGTCGGAGTGGTAGCGCCGCCGCTGCCCGATCTCGAACCCGACGCCGGAGAGCCGCCAGCTCTCCTCCTGCAGCCGCGCGAACGCCTGGAACGGGACGTCCTTGAAGAGCACCGAGGTCTGGTACGAGGAGTGGTCCTTGACCTGGGCGTACTTCGCCTGCATCAGCGAGTCCGAGACGCCGAGGAGCCGGGCCAGCATCGGGAGCTGCTCCTCGTCGAAGTAGCGCGGCGCGATGGTGACGGCGTAGGTCGGGCGGTTGTCGACGATGAGCTCGCCGTGGCGGTCGTAGACGAGGCCGCGCGCGGGCTCGACCACCTTCTGCTCGACGGCGTTGCCGAGGGCCTCCTGGATGTAGGTCTCCTGGTCGAGGAGCTGCATCTCGACGAGGCGGACGGTGAGGAGCCCGAGCAGCAGCAGCACGGTGCCGGCGAAGATGTTGAGCCGGAGGCCGGTCTTCTCCTGCGGCGGGGTGTTCTCGGTCTTCTTCATGCGGGTCGGTCGGTCGGGGGGAGGCGGGCACCGCCTCCGGGGAGGGTACAACGCACGCCACCCCGAACAGATTCTGTTCCGCCGCCGCTTGCGAAGCCGGCCCCGATGGCCGACAGACGTGATACTCCTGCAAAGAACCCGCGCCGCGAAATCCGGTACACATCGGCCCCCGTCGCGATTCGCCGCCGAGGGCACATCGCGGTCCCCCCGCCGGAGGGCACACCGCTGCCCCCATCGTTACCGTTCCCGCGTCGCGCCCGGCTCCCCTCGCAGACCACGCGCAGATCGCCCCCCCAGCCTCAACCTGAAGGCCCGATGATTCGCCCCGCACTCCGCCCGCTCCTCGTCGCCGCGCTCGCCGCCGCCGTGCTCGCCCCGACGGCGGCGGCGCAGTACTTCGGCCGCAACAAGGTCCAGTACGACGACTTCGACTTCCGGGTGCTCGAGACCGAGCACTTCGACATCTACTACTACCCCGAGGAGGAGGCCGGCGTGCGCGACGCCGCCCGCATGGCCGAGCGCTGGTACGACCGGCTCTCGAACATCCTCGGCCACGAGTTCGAGGAGCGGCGCTCGATCATCTTCTACGCCGACGACGCCGACTTCCGCCAGACCAACGCCATCGGCGGGCTGATCGGGGAGGGGGTCCAGGGCGTGACGGAGGGGTTCAAGCTCCGCGTGGTGATGCCGCTGACCGGCTCCTACGCCGACACCGACCACGTCCTCGGTCACGAGCTCGTCCACCAGTTCCAGTACGACATCAGCCAGACCAACGGGCAGTTCTCGACGTTCGTCCGGCTCCCGCTGTGGATCATCGAGGGGTTCGCCGAATACCTCTCCGTCGGGCGGGAGGACCCCCACACGGCGATGTGGCTCCGCGACGCCGCCATCCGCGACGCGTTCCCCACGCTGGAGGCGCTCTCGCGTGACCCCCGCTACTTCCCCTACCGCTACGGCCAGGCGTTCTGGGCCTACGTCGGGGGCACCTACGGCGACGAGGCCGCGGTGACGCTCTTTAAGACGGCCCTCGCGATGCCGCTCGACTCCGCCATCGTCTCGGTGACGGGGCTCACCCCGGACTCCCTCGGCGCCCGCTGGAGCGACGCCGTCTCGGCGACGTACCTCCCCCTCGTCGCCGGCCTCGCCGCGCCGCCCTACACCGGCGAAGACCTCGAAGGGACCTCCCCCGAGCGGCTCGACTCCCTCGGCCTCACCGCCCTCGACGGCCGCCGCGTCCTCGCCCGCGACGTCGACGCCGGCGACGTGAACGTCTCGCCGCAGGTCAGCCCCGACGGCCGCTACGTCGCCTTCCTCTCCGAGCGCGACCTCTTCGGGATCGACCTCTTCCTCGCCGACGTCCAGACGGGGCAGGTCATCAAGAAGCTCCAGACTGTCGGGAGCGACCCCCACCTCGACGCGCTCCGGTTCATCAACTCGGCGGGGACGTGGAGCCCGGACGGGCAGAAGTTCGCCTTCGTGACCTTCGTCGAGGGCGACAACGAGATCGCCATCGTGGACGTGGCCCGCCGCGAGATCGAGCGGCGCATCCAGGTCACCGGCGTCGGCGCGCTGAAGGACCCGGCGTGGAGCCCCGACGGCCGGACGATCGCGTTCGCCGGCATCAAGGGGGGCATCTCGGACCTCTACGTCGTGGACGTCGAGGGCGGCGAGGCGCGCCAGCTCACCGACGACCGCTACGCGGACCTCCAACCCGTCTGGAGCCCCGACGGCCGCCAGATCGCCTTCGCCACCGACCGCGGGCCGGGCACCCGCTTCGACCGGATCACCTACGCGCCCGTCCGCCTCGCCGTCTTCGACCTCGGCACGAACGAGGTCGAGGTCGTCAACGTCTTCGACGGCGCCAAGCACATCAACCCCCAGTTCAGCCCCGACGGCGAGAGCCTCTACTTCGTCTCCGACCGCGGCGGCGTCTCGAACGTGTACCGCCTCCACCGCCCCTCAGGCGAGCTCTTCCAGGTGACCGACGTGGCGACGGGCGTGAGCGGCATCACGGCCCTCTCGCCGACGCTCTCGGTGGCGGCGCAGTCGGGGCTCCTGATGTACTCCGTGTTCGAGGCGCAGAACTACAACGTCTACGCGCTCGAACCTAGCGAGGCGCAGGGCACACCCATCGAAGCCGGCGGTGCCGTGGCGGCGGGGGCCGTGCCGGTGAAGGTGCTCCCGGTGCAGGAGCCCGGCGAGGACGCGCGCGTCGATGACGAGCCGGGCCTGGACGACGGCTCGGCGGACGAGCACGGGATGGACGAGCCGGGGCTCGCGGAGGCCGACGGCGACTCCACAGCGACGGGGCACGCGGCGGCAGAGCCCGTCTTCGAGGCCGCCCTCGGCATCCTCCCGCCCGTGGGCGCCGCCGACCGCAGCCGCGTCGAGGGCTACCTCGCCGCCGCGACCGACGGCCTCCCCGGCGAGGATGTGGCCTTCGAGGACAACGCGTACCGCCCGAAGCTCCAGCTCGACTACATCAGCCAGCCCTCCGTCGGCGTCGGCTACGACCCGTACTACGGCGGCTTCGGCGTCGGAGGCGGGATCGCGCTGCGGTTCTCGGACATGCTCGGCAACAACGTCCTCGGCGTCGTGGCCCAGGCCAACGGCTCGTACAAGGACATCGGGGGGCAGGTGTTCTACCTCAACCAGCGGCAGCGGCTCAATTGGGGCGGCGTAGCCGCTCACATCCCCTACCTCCGGGTCTACTTCCTCAACGCCTTCCAGCGGCTCTACCAGCGGACCTACATCACCCAGGCCGGCGGCCTCGCCGCGTACCCGCTCTCGCAGACCCGGCGCTTCGAGGCGAACGGGGGGTACCGCCGGATCGGGTACGGGTATGAGATCGAAGGGCTCGACCCCACGACGGGGCGGGTCCGCCGGGAGGGGCTCTCGACGGAGGAGGCGGAGAGCTTCGGGCTCCGCACGGAGACGTTCCACCTCGGCGAGGCGGGGCTCGCCTACGTCGGGGACTACTCGTTCTTCGGGTTCACCTCGCCCGTCCGGGGCGGGCGCTACCGCGTCGGCCTCGACGCGACGGCCGGCTCGCTGAACTTCGCGACGGCGACGGCGGACTACCGGCGGTACCTCTTCCTCCCGCCGTTCTTCACCGTCGCCGGCCGCGGCCTCCACTACGGCCGCTACGGGCCCGACGCCGGCGAGGGCCAGCTCTTCCCGCTCTACCTCGGCTACGGCACCCTCGTCCGCGGCTACGCCTTCAGCTCGTTCGACGACGTCAACAGCGCGGAGCAGGCCCTCGCGCGCGACGCCACCCTCCAGAAGCTCTACGGTAGCCGCATCGCCGTGGCGAACCTCGAGCTGCGGATGCCGCTCTTCGGCACGGAGGACTTCGGCCTGCTCCCGTTCCCCTGGCTCCCGACCGAGCTCGTCCTCTTCGGCGACGCCGGCTTCGCGTGGGGGCAGACGGGGTTCGCCCTCAACCAGACCGTGGACCCGCTGACGGGCCAGGTGATCGCTCAGGAGCTGCTCGGGCGGGACTTCGAGGACCAGGAGCCGGTGTTCAGCGCCGGCGCCTCGGCGCGCATAAACCTCCTCGGCGCGCTCGTCCTGGAGTTCTACTACGCCCACGCCTTCTCGCGCGACGACGACCGCCCCGACGTCTTCGGCGTCAACTTCTCGCCGGGCTGGTAGGCGGGGATAGGGGACGGGGAACAGAGGACGGCGGAGTCGGCTACCCCCGGCGGGTCAACCGTCCTCCGTCCTCTGCTTCCCATCTACCGATTCCTTCGCCCTCTCTTGTTCCGGCTCGACGCCGAGGCGGCGCACGGGTGGGGCGTCCGCGCCGCGCGGCTCGGGCAGCGCGCGCCGGGCCTCGTGCGGCGGCTCTACCGCGTCGAGGACGAGCGCCTCGCGCAGACGCTTTGGCCTGAGGCACCCGGCGGCGGCCTCCGGTTCCCGAACCCCGTCGGGCTCGCGGCCGGGTTCGACAAGGACGCCGAACTCGTCCGGTTCTGGGATACGCTCGGGTTCGGGTTCTGCGAGGTCGGCTCGGTGACGGCGCGGGCGGGCGCGGGGAACCCCCGGCCCCGCGCGTTCCGGCTCCCCGAGGACCGCGCGCTCGTCAATCGGATGGGGCTGAACAACGCCGGCGCCGACGCCGTCGCCGCGCGGCTGGCCGTGCTTCCGAGCGCCGAAGGCCGGATCCCCCTCGGGATCAACCTCGCCAAGACCCACGACCCCGCCATCCTCGGCGACGCCGCCACCGACGACTTCGTCTACTCGTTCCGCCGCCTCGCCCCGCTGGCCGACTACGTCGCGCTGAACGTGTCCTGCCCCAACACGGCCGAGGGGAAGACGTTCGAGGAGCCCGAGGCCCTGGACGCCCTGCTCGCGGCGGTGATGCGCGTGCGGGCCGAGGTCGCGCCAGCGGTGCCCGTGCTCGTCAAACTCTCGCCGCCCCCCACCCCGGACGCCGATTTCGGCGCGACGGACGAGCTGGTAGACCTCGCGCTCGGCCACGGCGTCGCCGGCTTCATCGCCTCGAACACGGCCTCCGACCGGACCGGGCTGAAGACGCATCCGACGCGGCTGGAACCCATCGGCCGAGGTGGGCTGAGCGGGCGCCCGCTGGCCGCACGCTCGACGGCGCTCGTCCGCCGCCTCTTCCAGCGGACTGCGGGGCGAGTCCCCGTCATCGGCGTCGGTGGGGTGGACTCGGCGGAGGCGGCCTACGAGAAGGTCCGTGCGGGTGCATCCTTGATCGAACTCTACTCGGGGCTCGTGTACGAGGGGCCGGGGCTCGTCCGCCGGATCAACCGGGGCCTGCTCCGGCGGCTGGAGCGTGACGGGTTCGAGACGGTGGGCGAGGCGGTGGGGGTGGAGGGGTAGGCGCGCCGGGCCAGCGCTTCCAGCTCAAGCATCGGGAGGGGTTGTGGGCCCACCTTAACCCTCGTATAATCGACCGTAACCCCTTCACGCGACCCCCGGCACCATGCGTTACTTCTGCACGGCCCTCCTCCTCACGCTGGCTGCCCCGGTTGCCTCGGCCCAGCCGCTCCTACAGACGATCCTGCCGCCGGGTGGGGAGGCCGACGCCCCCTTCGCCACCAGCGTGGCGGGCCTACCGGACCTCGACGGGGACGGGGCCGGCGACCTCCTCGTCGGCGCACCCGAGGCCACAGCGGGGGGGGCGGAAGACGCTGGGAAGGCCTACGTCTTCTCCGGCGCCACCGGCGACGTCATCCACGAGCTCGCGTCGCCCAACGCGGCGAGCAGCGGCCTGGGCAACTTCGGGTTCCGCTTCGGAGCCGCCGTGGCGGGTGTCCCCGATACGGATGGGGACGGCGTGGTGGACCTCCTCGTTGGCGCCAATTGGGAGGCGCCGCCGCGGAGCCGCTTCCGGGAAGGCCGAGCTTACCTCTTCTCCGGCGCCACGGGCGCGCTCCTCCACGAGCTCGCCTCGTTGAGCCCGGACCGGGACGGCGAGTTCGGTCGCGCGGTGGCGGGCGTGCCGGACGCGGACGGCGACGGCCGCGGCGACCTCCTCGTCGGCGCCCCGGAGGAGGTCTCGAACGGGGTCGAGCGCGCCGGTCGGGCCTACCTGTTCTCCGGCGCTACCGGCGCGCCACTCGCCCTGCTCGACTCGACGAACCCCGAATTCGTCGGCTTCTTCGGCAACGCCGTCGCGGGCGTGCCGGACGTGGACGGCGACGGCCGCGGCGACCTCCTCGTCGGGGCACCGTTCGAGGAGCCAAGGGGGGTGGTCAACGCGGGGCGGGCCTACGTCTTCTCCGGCGCCACCGGCTTGCTGCTTTACGAGATCCCTTCGATCGGTGGGGAGCCGGGGGACGAGTTCGGCCAGATCGTGGCCGCCTCGTCGGACGTCAACGACGACGGCCGCGGCGACTTCGCCGTCGGCGCCTACCTCCTCAGCGGCGCCGACGGCTCGCTCATCCGTCAGTTCCCCGCCCCACTCGCCGGGACCAACAGGCTTTATGAGGTCGCGGCCGTGCCGGACGCGGACGGAGACGGGACCACCGACTTCCTGTACTCGAACCCCAACAGGACCTTCGGCGCCAACTACGTCGCCGGTCGGGCCTACCTCTTCAGCGGTGCCACAGGCGACATCATCGAACAGTACTCCTCGCCCGAACCGGTGGACCGGTTCGGAAGCGCCATCGCGGGAGTGCCGGACGTGGACGGGGACGGCCGCGGCGACCTCGCGATCGCGACCGCAAGCGGCACCGGACGGGTCTACGTCTTCGGGACCGCCCCGCCGCCCGTCAACCTCTCCGTCTCCCTGGACCCGCCCCCGTCCCCCGACGACGTCCTCACCCTCGCCCTCGGCGACAGCGTCCGCGTCTCCTACACCATCACAAACACCAGCGGGGCTCCGGTAAACGGCCAGCTCTACTACGTCCTCCTTGAGAACACAAGCATCAGCACAGACCCGTTCGTCGCTAATCGGGGTGTGGTCACGGGCGGGACGCTCCAGGACGGCGAGGCCGTTACGGGCACCTTCACGCTACGGGCGCCCGTGCGCCAGCCGCGGCGAGCCCGCACCTTCTGCATCCAGGTCGGGGACTTCGTCGATATGACGTTCCTCGACAAAGAGTGCTTCGCCCTCGAGCTCAACGACCCAGCCGGCGAGCGCCCGAGTTCACAGGCCGCCGAGGCCGAGGCCACCGGTTGGTCCCTGGTAGCCGGAGGGGCGTGGGGCCCCGCAGCAGCCTCCGGCGGCTCTGCGCTCGTGGCAGGAGGGCCCATCGGCTCCCTGAGCGCCTTCCCCAACCCGTTCGGGTCGCGGACGACACTCCAGTTCTCGGCGGCGGAGGCCGGCCCCATCCGGCTCGTGGTCTACGACGTGCTCGGGCGCGAGGTGGCCGTCCTCGTGGACGGGCCCGCGGAGGTCGGCACGCACGACGTCGCCCTCGACGCGGAGGGCCTGCCGAGCGGGGCCTACGTCGTCCGGCTCGAGGCGGACGGGCGGGTCGAGACGCGGCGGCTCACGCTCGTCCGGTAGCCGCCCGCTCGGCCCCCGGCGGCCCGGCGCGCTCCGTGACGAACGCCTCGGCCCAGGCGCGGATGGCGTCGCGGACGGCGCGGAACTCGGCGAGCACGGCGTCCTCCGGCCCCGTCGCCTGCGCGGGGTCGGGGAACGCGTGGTGGATGCGCTCGGCGTCGGCGGGGAAGTACGGACACCGCTCGCGCGCCGAGTCGCAGACGGTCACGACGACGTCGAAGGGCTCGCCGCGGTAGGCGTCCACGTGGTCCGAGGTGTGGCCGGAGAGGTCGACACCGGCCTCGGCCATCACGCGAGCGGCCCGGGGGTTCACCCCGTGCGTCTCGACGCCCGCGCTGCGAACGTGCAGGCGGTCACCGCCAAGGCGGCGGAGCCAGCCCTCCAGCATCTGGCTGCGGCACGAGTTGCCGGTGCAGAGGACGAGGACGCGGAGGGGATCGGGCATGGGGAAGGAGAGAAGCGGCAGGGACGGCCGGAGCCGCCCCCGCCGGGTCGGACTCAGCAGCCGCAGCAGTCGCAACAGCCGCAGCCATCGCCGCAGCAGTCGCCGCAGCAGCAGCACACCGAGAGGGGTTGGTAAGACATGGTCACCTCGTGGGTTGGGGTGGATGGGTCAGCAGCACCCGCAGCCTTTACCGCCACACGACGCGCACCCGCAGAGCCCGCCGAGGAGGTCGCCGAGGGCGTCGCGCAGCCGCGCCACCGCCTCGGGGTCGAGGCAGTAGCACGAGCGCGGGCCGTCGGCCGTCACGCGGACGAGGCCGGCCTCGCGGAGCGCCCGGAGGTGCTGCGAGACCGTGGCCTGCGCCAGCGGGAGGACGTCGACGATCTCGCCGCAGAAGCAGGTGCCCTGCGCGGCGAGCGTGCGGAGCACGGTGAGCCGGGCCGGGTGGGCGAGGGCCTTAGCCTGCGCCGCCAACTCGGCGTCGGTGAGGGGAGGGGAAGCGAGTGCTGCCATGGTTGATCGTAGATCTACGATAAACGATGATACGACGGCGCAGACCCGTTGTCAACCCCGGGACAAAGCAAAGGGGGACGGCCCGTCTCCGGGCCGCCCCCTCTTCTGCGCCACCAACCGCGCTGGGTTCGGCGCCGCCGGTTCGCTAGCGCGTCAGCGTGAAGCGCCCCGTCTCGACCTGCGCGCCGGTCGTGACGCGGTACAGGTAGGTCCCGCTCGGGAGGTCCGCGCCGTCAACGGCGATGCGGTGCGTCCCAACCTCTAAGGTGCCCCCCGCTAGGCGGGCGACCTCGCGGCCTCGCACGTCGTAGAGCACGACAGAGACCTCACCGCGCTCGGCTAGCGAGAAGCTCAGCGTCGCGGGGCCAGCCGACGGGTTCGGGTAGACCTCGACGCCCGCAGCGAGTGCTTCGAAGGCCGACGCACGCGCGGTGGCAGAGCCGAAGCTTCCCCCTGTAGCGATCCATGCCGTGGAGGCGTCGGTGCGCTCAGCGATGCGCGCGGCGTCCCTCGTGACCTGAACGGTGATGCTCTCGGAGCACTCCGTCGGCGCGTCGATGCTCGGGCCGACGCAGATGAAGTAATCGTAGGCACCAGCGGGCGCGGCGCCCGGAACCTGCTGGAAGTACAGGCCGGTCGTGGTCGCACCGGGTGGGAGGGTGCCGGAGTCGATGCGCCCCTGCGCCCGCGTCGCCCCGTCCTGCTCGGCGTAGAAGAAGAGCCCGCCCGTGAGCGCGTCGGGGGAGGCGTTCTCGACGGAGTACAGCACGAGGAGGCCGCTCCCGGCCGGGACGGTCGTCGAGCTCTGAGGGGTCAGGGTCACGACGAGCTGCGCGGCCCCGGCGGCGTCGCCGAACGCGACGTCGTCGGCGTCCACGAACCCGTCCTCCGGCGCGAGGGCGACGAGCACGGCGATCCCCTCCCCCGTGGACTCCACCCCGACGAACCCCTCGGCCGTGACACGGGCTTGGCCGAGCACGTTACCGCTGCCGTCGAGCGCCTGCACCTCCACTGGGGCGTCGGAGGAGGGGTCGAAGAACGCGCCCGCGCAGTCCACCGTAGGCTCGAACGAGAACACAAGGTTCTGCTGGCTCGCCGTCGTCCCGATCCGAGGCGAGGGTGCGCCGGCGAAGCCGGGGCCCGCGACGAAGAGGTTGCCCGTCGCCCCCGTCGTGGCGCTCTCCGCGCTGACGGTGAGGCCGGGCAGGATGTCGCCGGGCTCGAAGACGACGACGCCGGTCACCCCGACGGCCGTGGTCGTGGCGTCGAGGGGGCTTGGGATGAGCTCGCCCGCGTTGGGCTGGACGTCGGCCTCATCGAAGCCCTCGACCGGGAGCGTACCGCAGGCGGCGCCGAAGGCGGCTCGGTCGGTGAAGACCTCCGCACCGCCGCGTTCGACGAGGGCCTCGACGCGGGGGGCTTCCCGCTCGGGGGGGTGGGCCGGGGGGGCCGTGGGGCGCTCGGCCTGAGCGAGAGCGAGCGGGCTGAGCAGGGGCACGAGCAGGGCGACCGTCAAGCAGCGTAAAGTGTTGCGCATGGTGCAGGAGGGCTGTAGGGGAGGGGGGCCGGAGAGGTGGAGTCGCGGCGTGAGGGCCGCAGGATAGGAGCAACGCTCGTGGATCTGCGGCCCGGGAGGGAAACCTCAGGGAAGCCTTGGCGCGAGCGGACCTCCCCCCCCCCAGAGCTCGCCCCCGGGAGACTCCTCAGGCCGTTCCGGCAGAGGGCGGAGCCCGGCGACGAGGGCTCGGCGGCGGCAACGCCAGGGCGTGCGGGCGCCGCGGGGTATCTTCGCCGCCCCACTCCCCCCGCCCGTGCAACAGGACGCCGCCTCCGCGCTCGACTCCGCCGCCGCCGGTCTCAGCGCCGCCGCCGCCGCGCTCGACTCGACCGCCGCCCCCATCGCCGACCCGGTAGCGGACGACACCGCGAGCGTGGACATCGAGGCCGAGGTCTCCGCCGCGTGGCGGACCGTGGACGACATGATCGACGGGTTCTTCGCGCTCCTGCCGAAGCTCGTCCTCGCCGTCCTCGTCTTCGTCGCGTTGTGGTTCATCGCAAAGGGCGCGCGGGCCGTTGTCCACCGCGTCACGCCCGGGCCGGTGGACTCCAGCATCGGGATCGTGCTGGGGCGGCTGACCTACTACGCCCTCACCACCGTCGGCTTCTTCGTAGCGCTCTCGGTGGTGGCCCCCGGCGTCGGGCTCGGCGAGCTGATCACGCTGCTCGGCATCGGCGGCGTCGCCATCGGGTTCGCTTTCCAGGACATCTTCCAGAACCTCCTCGCCGGCATCCTCATCCTGCTCCGCGAGCCCTTCCGCACCGGCGACGAGATCACCTCCGGCGAGTACACCGGCCGCGTCGAGGCCATCGAGACCCGCGCCACGTTTATCCGCACCTACGACGGCAAGCGCGTCATCATCCCCAACAGCCAGATCTACACCGAGCCCGTCACCGTCATCACCGCCTACGACATGGTCCGCTCGGAGTACGACGTGGGGATCGGCTACGGCGACGACATCAGCGAGGCCCGGCGGATCGCGCTGGAGACCGTCCGCGGCGTCGAGGGGGTGATGGCGGACCCCGCACCGGACGTGCTCACGTGGGACCTCGCCGGGAGTTCGGTGAACCTCCGCGTGCGGTGGTGGAGCGACCCGCAGCGCTCGAACGTCGTGGAGCTCCGGGGCCGCGTGCTCCAGGCCGTCGCCGAGGCGCTCGCCGCCGCCGGCATCGACCTCCCGTTCCCCACGCAGCAGATCCTCCTCCACGACCAGACCGAGGCCACCGACGGCGACCGGACCCGCCAGCGCGAGGGCTGGCCCGCCGGCGACGACCCGCCCGAGCCCGGCAACATCCCCCGCGCGCTGGCTCAGCAGAGCGGGGGCGGCGGTGACGGGCGAGGGGAGGAGACGGAGGGGCCACCGCGGGTTTAGAAGGCCCCGGAAGGAAAAAAGATGTTCCCGATGCGCCAAGGGGTTGCATCAGCGGTGAGGTGATGGTACTTTGTGACACAAAGCGCTTCAAGGCATGACCGACCGCCCCGCACAGGACCGCCCCGCCCACCGCCGCCACGCCCCCTCCGTCACCCCCGACGTGGGGGCCGGCGCGAACCTCCGGTTCATCCGCGAGGCGATGGCACGAACGACGGCCTTCACCGCCGTCTCCGGCTGGGGCGGCATCGCGATGGGGGCGACGGCGCTGGCCGCCGCGTGGCTCGCCCACCAGCAACCGACGGTGGCGGGGTGGATGCGGGTCTGGGCCGCCGAGGCGCTCGTCGGGTTCGCGCTCGGGGCGTTCTTCACCACCCAGAAGGCCCGGCGGCGCGGGGCGCCGCTCCTCAGCGGCCAGGGCCGCAAGTTCCTCCTCGGCATCCTCCCGACGGTCCTCGCCGGGCTCGCGCTCACCCTCGCCGTCTACGGCTTCGACCTCGGCGCCCTCGGCGACGAGTACGCGCGGGCGGGCCGGCTCGACGCGGTGGCGAGCTACCGGCTGCTGCCGGGGCTGTGGCTGATGCTCTACGGCGCGGGCGTCGTGGCGGCGGGGATGTTCTCCGTCCGGCTCGTCCCGCTGATGGGCGGCCTGTTCCTCCTCCTCGGTGCGCTGGCGCTGCTAGCGCCGGTGGGGTGGGGGGACGCCTTCATGGCGCTCGGGTTCGGCGGGCTCCACATCCTGTTCGGGGCTCTGATCGTGCGCGGGCACGGAGGCTGACGATGGCGAAGCGAACGAAGGGGCGGGAGAGGAGAGCCGTGCGGAAGGCGCCGTTCGTGCCGGACGTGGACCCGGTGCTGCACCAGCGCGTCCGGCTCGGGATCGTGAGCGCGCTCGCGGCCGGCGGCCAGATGGCGTTCAACGACCTCAAGGCCGCCCTCGAACTCACCGACGGCAACCTCTCCGTCCACGCCCGCAAGCTCGAGGACGCCGGCTACGTCGCCTGCCAGAAGTCGTTCGTGGACCGCTCGCCCCGCACCGAGTTCTCGCTGACCGACGCCGGCCGCCGCGCGCTCGAAGCCTACCTCGACCAGATGGAGGCCGTCATCCAAGCAGCCCGGCCGGACTGAGCCTCCGTAGCCCCCAACCATCTCAGCCGCTTCGGCGGCTTCTCTTTCACCGAGTCGCTTTATAATGCAAAGTTCTTTCGAACCAGAGACGCCTTCCGGTCTCCACGTCGCCTGCATCATGGACGGCAACGGCCGCTGGGCTGAGAGGCGCAGGCAGCCCCGCCCGTTCGGCCACCGCGCCGGCGTCGAGGCTGTGCGGCGGGTCGTTGAGGCAGCGCCGGGGCTCGGGGTCGGGACGCTCACGCTCTACGCCTTCTCGGCGGACAACTGGAAGCGGCCGGAGGCGGAGGTCGCCGCGCTGATGCGGCTGCTCGCGGCGTACCTCCGCGCGGAGATCGGGCGGCTGAGGCGGGCGGGCGTCCGGCTCGCCGTGATCGGCCGGCGGGACCGGCTGCCGGGCTCCGTCCGCGCCGCCATCGCCCGCGCCGAGTGGGAGACCCGCCGGGGGGACCGGCTGCTCCTCCGCGTCGCCGTGGACTACTCCGCCCGCGCCGTCATTGCCCGCGCCGCCGGTGGACCTCCTCGTCCGCACCGGCGGCGAACAGCGCCTCAGCGACTTCCTGCTGTGGGAGAGCGCCTACGCCGAGCTCCTCTTCCTCGACACCCTCTGGCCCGACGTGACGGGCGAGACGCTCGCCGAGGCCGTCGCCGCCTTCCACCGTCGGAGCCGCCGGTTCGGGGGATTGGCCGCTGCGACGTGACCGAACTGTAAGCCCGAAGCAGGACGAGGCCCAGCGGAGCGACCTGCGCTCCGCTCGCTCCTACGGTCCCGTGATTCAACCATACGCCATCCCCGGAGCCGGACACGGCATGCCGTGTCCCTACGCTCCCCTCACCCATAACTCACAACCCACAACTCAACACTCGTTATGACCAAGCGCATCGCCGCCATCGCCTTCATCTACGTCTGCTGCGTGATCGCGTGGCTCATCCTCGGCGGCGCCGTCGAGGTCCGTACCCACAGCCAGGATGCCGAGATGTACTCCGCCGTCGGCTCGCTGTGGGGCGGGGAGCAGGTGCAGCAGGCCCCCACGCTCGAACGGCTCCGCGAGGTCGAGCGCGAGGTGCAGCGGCTCGAAGACGGCAAGGCCGTCACCGAGACGACCACCCAGACCGTCTACGACGTCACGCCGCTCGCCGGGACCGCCCTCGACGTGAAGTTGGATCTGGAGCAGCGTCGGAAGGGGCTCCTCTGGTACCCGACCTACCGCGTCCGCCTCGACGGCGCCTACCGCATCGCCAACCGGGGCGAGGAGGCCGAGACGTACCGGCTCACGTACCGCTTCCCGCGCGGGGCCTCCGTGTTCGACAACTTCGTGCTGGAGGTGGACGGCGAGCCCGTCGAGGGCGTCGGGCTCGAAGGCGGCGCGCTCGTCCGCGAGGTCGAGGTCGGGGCGGGAGAGACGCGGACGGTCCGGCTGGCCTACGGGAGCCAGGGCGTCGGCGCGTGGCGCTACCGGTTCGGCGACGGGGTCGAGCAGGTCCGCGACTTCGCCCTCGCGATGGCGACCGACTTCGAGGCCATCGACTTCCCCACCGGTACGCTCTCCCCGACCGAGAAGCGCCGCACCGACGGCGGGTGGCGGCTGCGGTGGGACTACGGGACGCTCGTCGCGCAGGGCGGCGTTGGGATGACGCTGCCGCAGCGGCTGAACCCCGGCCCGTGGGTGAGCCGGGTCACGTTCTTCGCGCCGGTGAGCCTGTTCCTGTTCTTCTTCGTCCTCTTCGTGCTGACGCTGCTGCGCGGCGTCCGCCTCCACCCGATGCACTACTTCTTCCTCGGGTGCTCGTTCTTCGCGTTCCACCTCCTGCTGGCGTACTTCGTAGACCACATGGCCGTCGGCGCCGCGCTGGCGCTCGCGTCGGTGGCGTCGCTCGCGCTGGGAGTGTCGTACATGCGCCTCGTGGCCGGGCCGCGGTTTGCCCTGGTCGAAGTCGGCGTCGCGCAACTCGTCTACCTCGTCGGGTTCTCGTACACGTTCTTCCTGGAGGGCTTCACCGGCCTCGCCGTCACGCTCCTCTCCGTGGCAACCCTGTTCGTGGTGATGCAGGCGACGGGCCGGCTCGACTGGGAGGCGGTGTTCCGGCGGCAGGAGGCGCCGGACGGGCCGCTCGCGCCGGAGGCTGTCCCGGCATGAACCGCCCCGCCTACCGTCAGGCGATCCCAAGCGGATCGCTCTGGCGGGGACGCGGCGGCCGGGGTCGCCCCGTCGTCATCGCTCTTCCGAGACGAGCCGTTGGAAGAGGTCGAGGGCGGCGGGCTCGTACGGCTTGGGCGCCGGCTTCGGCCGCCGCTGCATCCGAACGACCACGAGGTCCCGCTCCGGGACGACGTACAGGTTCGTGTTGAGGTAGCCCCGCGCCGCGAACCCGCCGGGGACGTCGAGCCACCACAGGAGGCCGTAGTCGGGGTTCTGAGGGATGGACTCCAGCGACGCCTCGACCCACGCCTCCGGGACGACCTGCTCCCCCTCCCAGCGCCCGCGCTGGAGCATCATCTGCCCGATCCGGGCGAGTTCGCGCGGCGTCGTCTCTAGGTCTGCGTGCGTCCGGGCCTGTCCTCCCGGCCACCCGTAGAAACGAGTGTGGCGCATTCCCAGCGGCTCGAATAACCGGCGCTGCGCATAGTTCTCGAACGGCTCGCCGGTGGCGCGGTCCATCAGCGGCGAGAGCAGAAAGACACCTTCGTTCGAGTAGGCCCACCGCTCGCCCGGCTCGGCGTCGAGGGGGAGCGAGAAGACGAACGCCTCTTTGTCCTCCTCCCGATAGAGACCTCGCCTCGGGCCTCGCTCGTCGATCCGGCGGTCGAGGCCTGCCGTCATCGTGAGGAGGTGGCGGACAGTGACGCCGGCCTCGGCCCCGGCCTCCCACTCAGGGATGTAGTCCGAGACGGGGTCGTCGAGAGCGAGCTCCCCGTCCTCGACGAGCAGCCCGGCGACGAGGCTCGCGACGGACTTCGTGCTCGACATGGCGTACATCGGCTCCGCGTAGCCCGGGCCGTAGAGCTCCTGCACGATCCGGCCATCGTGGACGACGAGGCAGGCGTCGGCCATGCTCTGCTCGCACAGCCGCCGGTGCTCCGCGAGGACGAACGGGTCCAGCCCGGCCGCGGAGGGGTCGGCCTCCGGCCACCCGTCCCCCTCCGCAGAGGGCCGTGCCTCTGCTCGCATCGGGGGCGGCTCGACCGCGTTGGGGTCCGGGCCAAGCCCGAACCGCTCGCGCGCCCGGTCG
Source organism: Rhodothermales bacterium (assembly GCA_965215145.1). Lineage (GTDB taxonomy): Bacteria > Bacteroidota > Rhodothermia > Rhodothermales > JANQRZ01. The sequence continues at coordinate 399,030 of OZ244038.1, forward strand.
ACCTCCCGCCGGTGCCACTTCTGCGAGGAGGCCTCACATTCGGCGTTGAAGCTGCTGACGTGGCCCGAGGCGGCCTCCCGGTCGCCGCGCAGGGCCTGGACGCCGGCCCCGAGGGCGAGCGCCTCGCAGCGCACGAGCGGGTCCGTTGCATCCTGCAAGACACGCTCGATGATCTCGGCCGCCTCGTCCCGCTGACCCGCCTGGCTCAGCCCGATGGCCCGCCGGAGCTCGTCGGAGGGGGACTGTGCCAACGCCGGTGAGGTGCAGAGGACTGTGAGGGCGAAACTGGCAAGAAAGCGTTTCATAGTAGTAGGGTCGGATTCGGCATAGAAGATATGCTTCAGCTATCAGACGATCCGGTCCGGGTCGATGGCGCGGGGGGCGGGGCCGCGGTAGCCGAAGAGCCGCTGCACGGTGCGGATCAGCGCGGGGTACTGCTTGCGCGCGTACCACTGGTCCGCCGCGCGGCGGGCGCCGAGGGCGTAGGTCGGGTACGGGATGATGGTGTCGGCGATCTCGCGCAGCGTGACCCCGTGCTTCATGGCGAGGGCGTAGAGGCTGATGAGCTCCCCCGCCCGCTCGCCGACGACGGAGGCGCCGAGGATCTTCCCCCGCCACGGCGTCGCGAACACGCGGATCTCGCCGACGGGCTCGCTCTCCGTCACCGCGCGGTCCACCTTCTGGTAGGGGAAGCGGTAGACCTCGTAGCGCTGCCCGCGGCCCTGGAGCTCGTCCTCGCTCGCGCCGAGGTGGCCGAGCTCCGGCTCGGTGTACGTCACCCACGGGACGTGCCGCCGGTCGATCTTAGCGGGCAGCTTGAGGAGCATGTTCGAGAGGGCCACCTTCGCCATGTGCTCGCTCATGTGGGTGAGCTGGTATTCCCCTGTGCAGTCGCCGACGGCGTAGACGTGGTCCTGCGAGGTCCGGCAGCGATCGTCCACCCGGACGCCCTTCTTCACCACCACGACGCCGGCTTCGGCGAGGCCGAGGTCTTCGACGTTCGGCTTCCGGCCGGTCGCCACGAGCAGCGCATCCGCCCTGATTTTTTCTTTTGTATCACCCACGGCTACTTCGAGGACCTTGTCCTGACCCTCGGCCCGCACCCGCTCGATAGTCGCGTTGAAGACGAATCGGACGCCCTCCGCCTCCAACCGCTCCCGGAGGATCCGGCTGTGGTGGGGGGCGTCGCGGGAGAGGATGCGGTCGCCGAGGTCGACGATGGTGACCTCCGAGCCGAGCCGTCGGAACGCCTGCCCCATCTCGACTCCGATCGGGCCGGCGCCGATGACGGCGAGCCGGCGCGGCTGCTCCTCGATCTCGAACAGCGTCTCGTTGGTGAGGTAGCCCGCCTCCTCCAGCCCGTCGATGGGTGGGGCCGCCGCCCGCCCGCCCGTGGCGACGACGGCGTACCGCGTCGAGACCCGCTCCGTCCCGCCTCCGCCCGCGATCACGAGGTGGTGCGGGCCGGTAAACCGGGCATCCCCCCGCCGCACCTCGACGCCGAGGTCCTCGTAGATCGCCGGGTCGTCGGCGTCCTCGTAGATCTCCTGGCGGATGCGGTGGACGTGCTCGATGACGCTCCCGAAGGGGACCTCGGGTTGGAGATCGGCGAGGCCGAAGCGGGCGGCGTGGCGGGCCTCGTGGGCCACCTTCGCCGCCTTCAGGATCGTCTTGCTCGGCACGCAGCCGGTCCACGTGCAGTCGCCGCCGAGGCGGTCGCGCTCGACCATCAGCGTCTTGGCGCCGAACGAGACGGCGAGCCCGGCGGCGGTCAGCCCGGCCGCGCCCGCGCCGATCACGACCACGTCGAAGTCGTAGGAGGGCATGTTGCTAAGGTCGGAAGGTTGAGCGGTCGGAGGGTCCGAAGGCCGGAGGGTGAGGCGAGAGCGTTCCTACGAGCTTCTTCCACTCCTCGCCTCTTCCGCTCCTCCTCTCCCTCACTGGGACCCCCAATAAACGAAGGCCGTAGGATGGCCCATCACGAGTCCGCAACGGGCCGTCCTGTGGGAGGCGGCGCTAGCCCGGTAAGTCCCTGTGGGAAATGACATCGCTGCGCTCGAAGTGGCCGGCCTCCTCTTCGCCTGCGTCCCCAAGGGTGACCTCGACCGCGTCGCCGCCGATGGGCTCGACCTCGGCGCCGTCGAGCTCCACCCGACGCTGAAGCAGGCGAAGGCATTCCGGCAGAAGGGCGAGCGGGTCGTCGTCGCGCGGGGCGGCACGGCGCGGAACGGGCGCATCGCGCCGAAGGCGCTCGCCAACCTCAACCCGTACCGGAAGCCAAAAAAGATCCGCGCCGGCGGCGGCCTCGTCCTCCGGCCCGGCGAGGCGTCGGAGGAGAACCCGGCCGGCGAGCCGGAGGCGCTGCTGATCTACCGACGGGGCGCGTGGGACATCCCGAAGGGCAAGCGCGACAAGGGCGAGACGATGAAGCAGACGGCGCTCCGCGAGGTTCGCGAGGAGGTCGGCATCGCGCCGGAGCACCCGCTCGACCTCCTCGGCCGCGCCGGCACCACCGTCCACGGCTACCCCGACGGGAAGCGGTTCGCGGTGAAGCGGACGTGGTGGTACTTCATGCACACGCCCGCCCGGGAGTTCACTCCGGAGCGCCGCGAGGGGATCAAGCGCGTCGCGTGGGTCCCGTGGTCCGAGGCCCAGCGGAGGCTCGACTACGACAGCCTCCGCCGCCTCCTCGACCGGCTCGGCGTCGAGGCGGCCGTCGCTGCACTTGGCGTGACGGAGGGGTAGAAGGCGAGGGCGCCCTGTCGTGGGACTTCAACAGCCCCCGAGCGGGGCAATAGGGGGGTGCCCCTGTTGCATTTCCGCGACGACGGTGGTAGCTATAGGGGCACTGGGAGAACGGCGGCGCTGCCGCTGCAAAGGTCCACCGACCCCCCTCACCGACTGCTGCCCGATCATGGCTCGCGTTCTCGCCCTCACTGCACTCCTCCTCCTCGTCGCCTTCCCGGCGCGTGCGCAGACGCCCGACGTGTCCGGCGCCGTGTGGGCGCTGCTCGCCCTCGGCGACGGCCCCATCGCGGCCGGCTCCTCGGCCAACGGCGTCTACCTCTCCACCGACGACGGGGACACGTTCTCGTTCGTCGGGCCGGAGGGGGCGCACGTCTGGGACCTCGCCCTCGCCGACGACGTCCTGTTCGCGGCGGCCGAGGGCTGCCTGTTCGCCGCCTTCGACGGGATGACGTTCGAGCCCGTCCCCATCATCGAGGGCCTGGACGTCCACGTCTACGACGTGACCTACGCCGAGGAGACCGACTGCGTCTACGTCGCCACCTGGGGGCAGGGGGTCTACTACGCCTTCACCGACGACCTCACCGACTGGACCGAGTACAACGCGGGGCTCCCGAGCGAGGCGACCCTCTCGGTCGAGGCCTCCGAGACGACCGACACGGCGGTGGCCGGCGTCTACGGCTTCGGCGTCTGGCGCCGCCCCTTTGGCGCCTCCGAGTGGGAGCAGGCCAGCGACCTCGGCGGCGCCGACGCCTTCGAACTCACGAGCACCTGCGGGGACTTCTGGGCCGGCACGCGCGGCGGCGGCACCTTCGCCTCGACCGACGACGGGGTGACGTGGCAGCCCGCTGGCCTCGACGGCCTCGACATCTACGACCTCGTCCCGGCCTCCGACTGCACCGTCCTCGCCGCCACCAGCGACGGCGTCTGGCTCGCCGACGGCCCCGGCGACGAGTGGGACCCCGTCGCCTTCCAGGGCCAGCCCATCCTCTCCGTCGCCTACACCGGCGACGGCGTCTGCGGCGGGACGACCTACGGCGAGGTCCTCTGTTCCGAGATGGACAACGGGGGCCAGACCACGGCCGACGAGGGTGCTGCCTCGGCCCCTCAGCGGCTCGCGCTCGACGCCCCGTTCCCCAACCCCGTCTCGCGCACCGACGCCGTGGAGCTTGCGTTCGAGCTCCGCGCGGCGGGGCCGGCGGAGGTCGTCGTCTACGACGTGCGCGGCGCGGAGGTCGCGCGGCCGGTGGGCGGCACGTTCGCCGCGGGCCGGCAGGCGCTGATGTGGCGGCCGGGCCTCGCGCCGGGGCTCTACGTCGTCCGCCTCGCCACGCCCGAGGGCGCCGTCACGCAGAAGCTCGTCGTGCAATAGGCGGTCGGTGGGCCGCAACGTCTGCTAGACCTCCATCGTCTCGATGAAGGCGTTGGCCTCGGCGATGGCGGCCTCCATATCCTCCACGAGGTCGTCCACGTCCGCGTCGAGCGCGGCCACCTCGTCGTCGAGCGCAGCGACGGCGCGGGCGTTGAGGTTGTGCTTGAGGAAGAGGACCCGGTCCTCGAACGCCTCCAGCACCGGCGGCATCCGGCGCTCGACGCGCTCCATCGCCGCGAGCAGGCCCTCGTAGCGGCGGCGGGTGTCGCGGAGCTGCCGTTCGCTGCGGCGGCGGAGGTCGCGGTCCTCGTAGTCGTCGAGCTCCGCCTCCCACTCGTCGAACAGTGCCTCGGCCACGTCGTGCACGGCGTCGATCCGGTCGCGGACCTCCTCGGCGCGGTCCTCGCTCCGCTCGTACTCCGTGCTGAGCCGGTCGTAGAGCTCCTCCAGGTCGCCGCCGTCGAAGTCCACGAGGGCGCGGAACTGCTCGAGGGCGTCGCGGAACTGCTCCTTCGCCTCGTCCTGGCTGTCGCGCGCGTCCTCGACGCGGTCCACCAGCACGTCCCGCTTCTCGATGCCGATCCGTTCGAGCGCGTTGAAGTAGGCCCGCTGGCACCCGGCGAGCGGGAGGGCCAGCAGGAGGATGAGGGGCAGGCGGCGCAACATCGCAGGGGGGATGGGATAGGGGTGAGGGGTTACGCCCCCGTCGTCCGGCCGGTTCACGCGGGGCTAACCCCATTGGGGCCGTTCCGACGCAACTCTGGGAGCGCCCCTTCCGTTTGCGCGGGGGTCTGCCATCGCAGACCCCCCGTCCCCTTGCGTCGCCTCCGGCTCCGGCTGCGCGGGCTGTCCCCACTTCCGCATCGCCCCGCTCATGAACCGACTCCCTACGCCGCTCGTCCTCGTGTTCACCGTGGCGCTCGCCGCGCCGGCCTTCGCCCAGCGGCCGGATCGGGCACAGATGGAGCAGCGCATGGCGCAGATGGCGCCCGGCGCCGTGACCGGAACCGTCCTCGACGCCGAGAGCGGCGAGCCCGTCGCCACGGCCTCCATCGCGGTGTGGCGGGACGGACCCGACGGGTCCGAGGAGCTCGTCACCGGCGCCGTCACCGACGCGGCCGGGGCGTTCCGCGTGGACCGGCTCCGGCCGGGGACGTACCGCGTGACGGTCAGCTTTCTCGGTTATGCGGCGCAGGCATTCGAGGAGGTCGAGGTGACGCGGGCTGCGCTCGTGGCCGACCTCGGCGAGGTCCGCCTCGCGCCCGACGCCGCGCAGCTCGACGCCGTCGAGGTGACGGGCGAGCGCGAGCTCGTCCAGATCGAGGCCGACCGGACGGTCTACAACGTCGCCGAGCAGCCGGTGGCCGAGACCGGCTCCGCGACGGACCTCCTCCAGACGGTCCCCTCCGTCGAGGTCGACATCGACGGCAACGTCAGCCTCCGGGGCAACGGCAACGTCGCCATCCTCCTCAACGGGCGGACGGTCCCCGTCTCCGGCGCCTTCCTCGCCAACCTGCTCCGGCAGATGCCGGCCTCGTCGATCGAGCGCGTCGAGGTGATCCCGAACCCGTCGGCGAAGTACGACCCCGAGGGGATGGGCGGCATCATCAACATCGTCACCAAGGAGGACGCCGACCTCGGCCTCTCGGGCGGCCTCACCCTCGGCGCCGGCTCGAACGGGGGCTACAGCGGCTCGGCCAACCTTGCCTACGGGCGCGGGCGCGTGACGGCCACCGGCTCCTACGGCTTCCGCCGCGACGTCCGCGAGTCCTCGGGGACCACGTCCCGCACGAACCGCTTCGCCGTCCCCACTACTTTCCTGGACCAGACCTCCGGCGGCGACCGCGCCTTCACCTCCCACCTCCTCAACGCGAGCCTCGACTATGAGGTGGCCGACAAGACGACGCTCGGGCTGACCGGCCTGCTGAGCGCCCGCGACGGCGGCGCCGACGGGTTCAACACGTTCGCGTTCCTGGCCGAGGACGCGGCCACGCTGACGAGCCGCTTCGACCGCCTCTCCGACGGCGACTCCGAGGGCCTCAACGCCGACCTCGCCCTCGTCGCCGGCTGGCGCCCGCAGCCCGGCGAGCACGAGCTGACCGCCGAGGCCCGCTACAACCGCGCGACCGACGACGACCTCGAGACGTTCACCCAGCTCGCCCTCGACCCCGACTCCGGCGACCCCCTCGGCGGCGGGGTCACCGAGACCAACGACCTCCGGCGGGAGACCGACCAGGTCACGCTCCAGGCCGACTACGTCCGCCCGCTGCCGGCCGGCGTCGAGCTGGAGGCCGGCTACAAGGGGGACTTCCAGCAGCTCTCGAACACGTTCGACGCCGAGTTCTCGGACGGCCGCGACGACGACGCGCTCGACAACACCTTCGGCTACGACGAGACGGTCCACGCCGGCTACGGGCTGCTGACCCGCTCGTTCGGGGCGCTGGAGCTGAAGGGCGGCCTCCGCGTCGAGCGCGCCGCGACGGAGTTCACCCTGCGCGACGCCGAGGACGCCCTGGCGGGGGGCTTCATCGCCGCCTGCGACGCCGCCGGCGACTGCACCTTCGAGAACGGCTACTGGAGCGCGTTCCCCAGCGCCTTCGCCACCTTCAAGCTGGCCGACACGCGGCAGCTCAAGGCGAGCTACAGCAAACGCGTCCGCCGCCCCCGGACGTTCTTCCTCAACCCCTTCACCACGTTCGACGACCCGCTGAACCTCCGCCGCGGCAACCCCTTCCTGCTGCCGGAATACACCCACTCCTTCGAGGTCGGCTACGCGCAGTTCTCGCAGCGCGGCTCGCTCACGCTGACGCCGTACTACCGCCACACCACCGACGCCATCAGCCGCTTCAAGACGCTCGACCCCGCGACGGGCGTCTCGACGCTGACGTTCGAGAACTTCCAGACGGAGGACTCCTACGGCGTCGAGGCCATCGTCTCGGCCCGGCCGGCGGGCTGGCTCAACGGGTTCCTCAGCTTCGACGCCAACCGCTCGGTCTCGAACGCCGAGAACGTCGAGGCCGGGCTCGACAACGAGGCGTTCGGGTGGAGCGTGCGGGGGAACGTGCAGGCGGAGCTGCCGCAGGGGTTCGCGCTCCAGGCGTTCGCCTTCTACCGCGCCCCGCGGGACATCCCCAACGGCCGGATCTCGTCGTTCTCGATGACCAACCTCTCGCTGCGCAAGCAGTTGCTCGGCGAGCGGGCCAGCCTCACGCTCCAGGTCCAGGACGTCTTCGACACGATGGGCTTCGCCTTCGAGCTCGACGACGAGGACTTCTTCCAGGAGGCCGAGCGCGAATGGCAGTCGCGCGTGGCGACGCTGGCCTTCACCTACACCTTCGGCCAGCCGCAGCGCCCCGACCGCCGCGCCCGCGGCGGGCGCCCCGACGGCGGCTTCGACGAGGTCGGCATCGACTGAGGCAGGGACCCTGTAGGGGCGACCGGCCGGTCGCCCCCACGCCGAGGTTTACGCCGGACGGCCGAGCTTCGAGAACATCTTCTGCTTGTAGTTCTCCACGCCCGGCTGGTCGAACGGGTTGACGCCGAGGAGGTAGCCGCTCACGGCGACGGCGTGCTCGAAGAACCCGAGGCACCCACCGACCGAGTGCGCGTCGAGGCGGGGAAGGGTGAGGGTCCAGTTCGGGACGCCGCCCTCGGCGTGGGCGGCGGCCGTGGCCTCGTAAGCCGCGCGGTTGATCTCGGCGTAGGGCTTGCCGGCGAGGTAGTTCAGCCGGTCGGGGTCGCCGGGCTCCTCCTGCGGCGTCGGGCCGACCTCGCCGTCGCCGACCATCAGGAACGTCTCGACCAGGGTGCGCTGGCCTTGCTGCACGTACTGCCCGAGCGAGTGGAGGTCGGTGGTGTACTGGACGACGGCGGGGAACAGCCCGCGCTCCCCCTTCCCCTCGCTCTCCCCGAAGAGCTGCTGCCACCACGCCCCGATCCCCGTGAGCCGCGGCTCGAACACAGCGAGGATCTCGGTCTTGTACCCCGCCTCGTGGAGGAGGAACCGGTCGGCGGCGTAGTCGAGCGCGGGGTTGTCGCCGGGGCCGCTGCCTGCGTCCTCCAGCTCCCGCAGCGCGTCGCCGGCGCCCTGAACGAGTGCGCGGACGTCGAGGCCGGCGGCGGCGATGGGCAGCAGGCCGACGGGCGTGAGCACGCTGAACCGCCCTCCCACGCCGTCGGGGATAGTGAATTTCCGGTAGCCGCGCTCCTCGACCAACGGGTTCAGCAGCCCCCCCTCCGGCCCCGTCGTGACGAGGATCCGCCGGTCGGCGTCGTCAAAGGCGTCTTCCACGAGGCGCCGGGCAAAGCGGAAGGCGAGGCTGGGCTCCAGCGTGCTCCCGCTCTTCGAGATCACGTTGACGTAGACGCTCTTCCCGCGAAGGTGGTCGAGGAGCTCGCGGTGGTACCCCGGTGAGAGGTGGTGCCCGGCGAAGAGCACCTCGGGGCCGTCACCATCGGGGAAGTACGGCGTGAGCGCATCCACCACCGCCTGCGCGCCGAGGTACGACCCCCCAATCCCGATGCAGAGCAGGACGTCGGCCCGCTCGCGGACCTCAGCGGCGACCTCCTCGACGCGGCTGAGCACGGCCTCGTCGGGCTCCATCACGAGGGGGCGCCACGCGAGCATGTCGGCCCCGGCGCCGGTCCCTTCGAGGGCGGTACGGTGCGCCGCTTCGAGGGGGGGCCGGAGGTCGGCGCGGGCGCCGCCGTCGAGGAAGGGGGTGACGCGGGAGCGGTCGAGGGTGAGCATCGGCGGGCGGGTGGGGTGGGGACGGCCCCTATGCCGCTTCGCCCGCCGGGATCCGCGACCCGTCGAACATCATCCCCGGATCTCCGTTATAACACCTATGCGGGCCGCCGACCCTCGGCCGGCCATCCATCTCACCAACCGAATTCGACCGTGGCGATCTACGAGCTGAAGCACGCCGAGCTGGACGGCATCGAGGGGCAGGGCTACGCCTACCCCGTCAAGACCTTCCGCGGGAAGGAGTACAAGGGGGTCTTCTTCGCCGACGACGGCGAGGCCCTCCAGGCCATCGCGGAGAAAGACGAGGTCGAGTTCTCCGGCACCGTCTACGACACGACCCGCGAGCGCACCGAGACCTTCCCCGTGGACGTGGTCGACACGCTGACGGCCGGCATCGGCGAGCGCGCCGCCTTCGTGGCGAAGGAGCAGCCGTAGCGCTGCCGCTCCCCACCAGCCTTTCCGTAGGGGCGGAGCGGAGTGACAGGCACTCCGCTCCGCCCCTACGCGATCACCGCAGCCCGACGACGCGGTAGCCGCCGGCCGGCACCGCGAGCTTCACCGCGCCGCCCTCGACGCGGACGGTTTCACCCGTGAGGGCGTCCGTGGCTGCGACCGCCGCGAGGGGGTCCGGGAGGCCGAGCGTGAGCGTCTTCGGCTCCGAACCCTTGTTCAGCGCCACGAGCACGCGGTCGTCGGCGGAGGCGCGGAGGTAGGCCCACGCGTCGCCCTCGGCGTGGAGCGTGTGGAAGCCGCCGCGTCGCAGCGCCGGCCGCTCGCGGCGAAGCCGGACGAGGCTGCTCACCCGATCCTTCAGCGCCCGCTCGTCCGCCGTCACCTCCAACCCAAACCGCATGGGACGGCGGTTGTCCGGGTCGTTGGCGCCGGTCATCCCGATCTCGTCGCCGTAGTAGACCGTCGGGACGCCGGGGGTGGTGAGGAGGTAGGCGAGGTAGAGCTCGGCCCGCCGGTAGCTCGCCGGGTCGTCCACGCGGATGTCGGCCAGCCAGCCGGGCTCCTTGTCGTCGGGCGCGTCGCGGGCGAGGTCGCCGTCGGCGTAGGCGAGGAAGCGGGCCTTGTCGTGGGAGTCCATCAGGTTGCCCATGACATGGTCGGCGCCGTACACGTCGAGCGACCTTTGCATCTCCTGATCCAGCACCTCGAAGTCGGCTGCGGGATCGAGGAAGACGTACTTCGCGGCGTCGTAGAGGTTGAAGTTGAACTGCGCGTCGAGTTGGCCAGGAGTGACGTAGGAGGAGGTGAGCCCGTAGGAGCCGAACGTCTCGCCGATCTGGTAGGCGGGCAACTCGCGTTCGGAGTCCACCTCCTCCCGGACCTTCCGGGTGAGCGTCCGCCAGAACCGGTTGGGGATGTGCTTCACGGCGTCGTGGCGGAACCCGTCGGCGCCGGTTTGTTCCAGCCACCACACGGCGTTATCCGTCATCGCCTCCAGCGCGGCGTCCGAGCCCTCGAAGTCGAAGCTCGGGAGGTACGGCTCAAACCACGTCGTGAGCCGCTGCTCGTCCCAGAGCCGGAGGTTCTTACGGCCGTCCGGCAGCTCCAGCGTCCCGAACCAGTCGCGGTGCTCGCGGAAGTAGGGGTGGTCCTCGTGGACGTGGTTGGCGACGAAGTCAAGCAGTACGCGGATGCCCCGCTCGTGCGCCGCGTCGATGGTCCGTCGCAGCAGGTCCATGTCCCCAAACCGCTCCTCGACGCGCTCGGGGTGGGTCGGCCAGTAGCCGTGGTAGCCGGTGTAAAAACGGTGAGGCGGTGGGTACTCGCGGTGCGCCCGGTCGGTGTTCTCCACGACGGGGGAGAGCCAGAGCACGTTCACGCCGAGGTCGGCGAAATAGCCCTCCTCCAGCTTGTCGAGGACGCCCCGGAGGTCGCCGCCGTGGTAGTTGGCGCGGGCGGCGACGGAGTCATGGGGGACGGGCCGCGAGTTCGAGGGGTCGCCGTCGGCGAACCGGTCGATCAGGATCTGGTAGAGCATGGCGTCGCGCCACGAGAAGGCGTCGGGCGCGAGGGGGCGGCCGTCGACGAGCGGCACCACCGCGAAGCGTGTTGCCTGTCCACCTTGCGCGACCGCCACGCGCAGCGCGCCCGCGTCCCCAGGCTCGACCCGCACCGCGATCCGATCCCCGTCGGTCCCAATTCGCTCCGGCGGCAGCGGCCGGTTGCCGACGAGCGCCACCACCTCCTCCGGCTGCACGACCGCCGGCTCCCCACCCCGCTCGAACGCGAACTCCATCACCCCGCCTCCCTGCACCGGCGCCCGCTCGCGGAAGCCGACGGTGTGGAGCGCCACCGGCTCCGCGTGGCGCGGCGGCACAACGAGCACGTTGTTGAACCCGCCCAGCCCGTTCGGCACGACGGCGTCGCTCGCGGGGTCGAGGACCTCCTCCCCGTCCACGGTGAACTTGTACTCGTAGCGCCCGGCGTCGAGGGGGAGGATGATCTGCCAAGCGCCGCCGTCGGCGGGGGCGGCGAGGGCGTCGCGCGTGCGGCTCCAGTCGTTGAACTGCCCGATGACGTGGACTCGCTCGGCTGGCTCCTCGGCACGGAAGGTGAACGTGTGCGGCGTGAGGATGCGCGAGCGGACGGGCAGCGCGAGCGCCTCGCCTCCGAGCGTGAACGGGACGAGCCCCAGCCCCTCGAAGTCGGCGACCGGGAGGAGGGCAAGCGTGCCGGCCCCGCCGTCGTAGCTCACCGCGACCGCCGGGGTGCTCTCGAAGACCGGCACCTCGTCCGTCACCAGCAGGTCCGCGACGAGCACGGTGTCGGGCTGCCCGGCGACGAGCGAGAGCGGGCGGATCGGCGGGTGCTGCGCGGCGGCCGGCGCGGCGATCAGGAAGACGAGGAGGAGCGGAAGGCGATGCATCAGGCGGGCGGAGGCGGGCCGCGAAGATAGGCCGCGTGCGCCCTGGGGGCCGCCGCCTCAGTGGTTGCGGAGGGCGTCGATCAGCTCCTGCTTGTCCATCTTCGAGCGGCCTTCGATGCCGACGTCCTTCGCCTGCTGGTAGAGCTCGTCCTTCGTGCGGTCCTCGTAGCGGCGGGCGTGGCCGCCCTTCTCCGAGGGGTGCCGGTCCGGGTTCGCCTGCGCGTTGGCGATCCGGGCGGACTTCTCCTTCGAGTAGCCCTTGCCGCGGAGCTCCTCGTAGGTGTCGTCCTTCTTAATGCTGGGTCCGTGGTCCTTAGCCATGAGAGGGGCGGTTGGTGAGAGGGGACGGGGTAAACGACTCTTGCCTAACCGGGTTCTCGTCGCGCCCGCTCAGTCCAGCGGGGGCCGTCGGCGATTGGCCTTCTTCTCGCTCCGGCGGCGCTTGGCTTCGAGGCGCCGTCGTCGGGAAGCCGCCGTCGGCTTCGTGGCGACGCGGCGCTTCTGTGGCCGGTTCAACGCTTCGAGGCGCCGGCGCAGCTCCGCCAGCGCGAGGCGCTTGTTGCGGTGCTGGCTGCGGGTGTCGCGCCGGGTCACCGTCTCCCCGGAGGGCCGGTGCGTGAGGCGGACGGCGCTCTCGGTCTTGTTGGCGTGCTGCCCGCCCGGCCCGCCCGAGCGGAACGTCTCGACGTCGCACTCGGCGAGGAGGTCGTCGTCGGAGGCGGGGATCGGGAAGCGGGGCATAGTGGGGGCTACTCGGCGAGGAGCAGCAGCGCGGCGTAGAGCGCCGCGCCGAGGGCGAACGGCCAGAACCGGCTCTGGCGGTCGTCCGGCAGCTCCTCCTTCAGCACGTTCAGCACGACGCCCCCGCCGAGGAACGCGATCATCCCCACGATCACCGGCTCGCTCAACTCGACGAACGCGCTGACGACGCAGCCGGCGACGACGGCCCCCGCGAGCACCCACCGCCCGGTGTCGTGGTAGAGCCGGGGATACTCCTGCCGGAGGCCGTAGTCGTTGACGAAGAAGTGGAGCCCCATCGCGAAGGCGTAGAGCAGGAGGAGGTCGAGCGCGGGGTCCTCGCGGTGGAGGAGGACGTAGCCGATGATGGCGTTGTAGACGGCGAACGAGCCGATCCGCACCCAGAACACCCGCCGCTCTCCGGCCGCGAGGACGTCCGGGTCCTCGTCCGCCCCCTCCTGCGCCCGCTCCAGCCCGTAGAACACGGCGAGCCCGACGAGCGCCACGAGCCAGACGTGCCGCTCCAGGAAGCCGAGCGTGCCCACGGCCTCGGCCAGCCCCACCTGCCCGGCCGCCAGCTCCGGCAGGAGGTGGACGAACACGTAGGCCACGCTCGCCCCGCTCGCCCCCGAGAGCCACGCCGAGCGCGGGAGGGCGTCGAGGAACCGGAGCCGCCCCGCGAACAGGTGGACAGCCGCGAGGCCGAGCGAGCAGAGCAGGGCGAGGAGCACAGGGACGGGGGACGGGAAGGCGAGACGGAAAAGCTACCGATGCGCTACCCGACAACACCCGTAGGGGCGCACAGCCAAGTGACCTGCACTTGGCTCAGCGCCCTGCCGCGGGCTGCCGCCGCCTCCACCCTCGGGCTACCGCGCCGGCCCGTCGAACGAACCGGCCGGACCAGGGAATACGACGGGGCTCTCGAACCCCTCCTCCGAGACCGCCGCCACCCCGAACAGGTAGTTGTCGATCACGACGTTCTCCAGCGTGAACGCGTGCTTACCGTCCGCGTCGAGCGCCGGCATGCCGGCCCACCGGCTCCGCGTCCACTGCGGCTCCGTCGTGAGGCGCCAGTAGACCTTGTAGCCCGCGAGGTTCGGCGCGCGGTCCGACGGCGTCGGCGCCCACGAGAGCGTGGTACTGGGAGAAACTGCGCCCGCGATCTCGACGCCGGTGGGCGGCGCCGGCGCCCACGCCATCGCCGCGAGCACGGCGGCGTTCAGCCCCGTCAGCTTCGCCGCGTAATCGAAGTCCACGAACTCCACCGTGTCGCCGTAGTGCCGTCCGTCCTCCGTACGGAGGTCCTGGTGCTGGCGGTCGTAGTGCTCGTTGGTCTCCATAATGCGGACGCCGGGGAAGCCGGCGTCGTTGAACGGGCGGTGGTGGCCGCCGCGCCCGAACCGGTCGAGCCGGTAGATCATCATCACGTCGAGGTTCGGGACGTACCGCTCGCCGAGGCGGTCCACGTAGCGGGCGAGGTTGCGGCTCGGCGAGTCGACCTCGCCGCCGGTGAACCGCCGGGTGCGGGCCTCCTCGTCGGTCTCGACCGCGCGGGTGCCCTCGCTGAAGACGCGGGCCGTGGTGTTGTCGCAGACGCCGTTGATCCCGCAGGAGTTGCCGATCATGTCGTTGTTCAGCACGCCCTCGATGCGCCACCCGTCGCGGACGGCCTGCTCGGCCATGATCTTCCCGCCGAACAGCCCCTGCTCCTCCCCCGAGAGCCCGGCGAAAACGAGGCTCGCGTTGAACCGGTACTGCGTGAGCGCGCGGGCCGCCTCGATCGCCCCGGCCATCCCGCTCGCGTTGTCGTTGGCGCCGGGGGCGTCGCTGGTAAAATCCATCGGGTCGGAGGCGCGCGAGTCGACGTCGCCGCTCATCACGACGTAGCGGCCGGGGTCGGTGGTGCCGCGGAGGATGGCGAGCACGTTGACGACCTCGGTGGGCTCGGGGATGCGGCGCTCGCCCTCGACCGTGCCGCGCTGGACGACGATCTCCAGGCAACCCCCGCACGCGGCCGAGATCCGCCGGAACTCCGCCTCGATCCACCGCCGGGCCGCGCCGATCCCGCGCGCGTCGCTCGTCGTGTCCGAGAGCGTGTGCCGCGTCCCGAACCCCGCGAGCGTGCGGACGTCCGCCTCGATCCGCTCGGCCGACGGCGCACGGGCGATCTCGCCGAGCACGGGCTGGAGGCCAGGCGGGGCCGCCGGGAGGGCGACGGCGTGCGGGCGGTCCTGGGCCGAGGCCGCGAGTGGGAGGGCGAGGAGGAGCAGGAGGAGGGTCTTCACGGATCTGGCGGTGGGAGGGGAGCCGGAAGGTAAAGCCCCCGCCGGATGCCCTACCCGCCCATCACCGCGATGCGGACGCGGCGGTTCTGCTGGCGGCCCTCGGGCGTCGCGTTCGAGGTGGCGGGGTGGTACTGCGAGAGCCCGACGACCTCGATCTCGGCGCCCTCGAAGCCGTGGGTCCGCTGGAGGTGCCGCGCGACGGCCGCCGCCCGCGCGGCCGAGAGCTCCCAGTTGCTCGGGTACTGCTGCTGGAGCCCCGGCCCGATGGGCTTGTCGTCGGTGTAGCCCTCGACGCGGACGGCGCGGCCGGCGAACTCGGCCCGGAGCCGCCCGGCGACCTCGGCCAGCCGGGCCGCGCCCTCCGGCAGGAGCTGCGCGCTCCCGCTCTCGAAGAAGATGTCCGTCGGGAGCACCGCCACCGTCTCGCCGCGCGCGCCGCCGCCCTGGACCTCGGCGTCCATCTGCTGGCGGAGGCGGAAGGTGAGCTCGTCGTTCTCGGCGCGGAGCCGCTCGACCTCGGCGTAGGCCCCGTCGAGGTCCTCGCGGAGCAGGGCGATCTCGGCGTCGCGCTCGGCCAGCGCCGCGCCGCCGGAGCAGCCGGCGAGGGTGAGTACGAGGATAGCGAGGGCGGGCGGGAAGCAGCGCATGGCGAACGGGGGGCTGGCTACGCCTTCAGGCCGTCTACGAGGTCGGCGTACTGCCGCGCGGCGTCGGCGCGGTCGGTGCCGGCGAGGTCGGCCCAGGCGTCATGCTTTGTGCGGCCGGCGAAGTCGGTGAAGCCAGGCCGCCTGCCGGCGACGTCGTCGGCGGTGGCCTGCTTGTAGAGGGCGTAGAGCCGGAGGAGGGTCGCGTTGTCGGGGCGCTCCGGGAGGCGCTGGGCCTCCTCGGCGGCGGCCTCGAAACGGGCCTGGAGGGCGTCGTCCATCGGGGGAGGGAGAGGGCGGAAGAGGAAGCTACGGCGAGCGGCGCTCATCCCCCGCCGTGCCCCGCTCAGGCTGCGTCGTCCTCGCCGTCGTCCGCCTCGTCGGCCTCCTTGACCCCGCGGAGGTTCATCACAATCAGGAAGCCCTGGAGGATGACGAGCGCCCACGCCGCGTCGTGCCAGCCCCACGCGATCCACAGCGCGTTCGAGAGCAGAAACAGCCCGAACCCGACCTCCCGCCGCCCCGGCTCCTGCGCCCCGACGAGGTAGGTGGCGGCGACGGTGACGGCCATCGCGGGCCACTGCAGCAGGTCGATCCAGTCCATGGGGAGAAGGGCAGGAGAGAGGGGACGCCCTAGACGCCCGGCCCCGCCCGAAGCTCCCACTACTCGTAGCTCATCACGCCCGGCACGACGCGGAGGATGCGCGCCGCGCGCTGAAGCACGCCGAGGCGCTCCACCTCCGGCGTGAGGATCACGGCCTCGATGCGGGCGTCGTCGGCAGCCTCCACGACCCGCACGGCGACCTCGCCCTCGGTCCCGTCCGGTCGGCAGCGGAAGCCGAACGTGCCGGCCGTCTCCGGCTCCCACCCCGCCTCGGCGAAGGCGGCGAAGGCGGCGGCGTAGGTGTCCTGCGAGTCCATCCCGGTATCGAGGAGGATGGCCCGCGCGTCCGGCGGCGGGGCGGGGATCCGCGTCGCCGTGCAGCCGGCCCATCCCAGCGCCAGCGCTGGGATCAAGGCGAGCAGAGCGAGTGGTAGCGTGCGCATGGCGTCCGGGCCTCAGCCCGTGTAGGTGATCCGCCAGACCCGGCCCTCCACCGAGTCCACGACGTAGAGCGCGCCGTCCGGCCCCTCGGCGAGCCCCATCGGGCGGAACCGTGCATCGCCCGGGCTCGCCAGCGGCTCGGCGCCCGCGAACCCGTCGGCGAAGACCTCGAAGTCCCCGGTGGGCGCGCCGTCGGTCATCGGCACGAAGGCGACGTTGTAGCCGGCCTGCGGGAGCGGCGCCCGGTTCCACGAGCCGTGGAAGGCGACGAACGCCCCGCCTCGGTAGCGCGCCGGGAACTGGTCTCCGGTGTAAAAGAGAAGATCGTTCGGTGCCCAGTGGGCAGGGAACGCGACGGCCGGCATCTCGAAGTCGGTGCAGCGGCCGACCGCTTCGCCGTCGCCGCCGTACTCGGGGGCGAGCACCTTCCGGCCCAGCTCCGGGTCGAAGTAGCAGTACGGCCAGCCGGCGTCGGCGCCTTCTTCGAGCCGGAGCATCTCCTCGGCCGGGAGCCGCGCGTTCTCCTCGGCCGTGAACCGGTCGGGCCAGAGGGTGTCGAGCTGGTCGCGGCCGTGCTGTACGACCCACAGCGCTCCGCCTGGGTCGGTGGCGAGGGCGATGGCGTGACGGACGCCGGTGGCGTAGGGGGCCCCCGGTCGGTACCGCTGCCCGGTCTCGTCCGCGGCGAAGCGCCACACGCCGGCCGTCGTCTCCAGCAGCGGGCACGGGTCCTGCCCCGGTGAGCCCGGCGTCCGCCCCTCGCGCTGGCACGCGTTCGCCGGCGCGCCGACGGTGACGAAGAGGTCGTCCCCGGCGAAGTCGAACGGTTTGGCCGCGTGCTGGCGTTGCTGGGGGAAACCGGTCACGACGGGCTCGGGGTCGCCCGTCGGCGCGAGGGCGCCGGCGGGGAGAAGCCAGCGGTAGACGGCGTCGTTGGAGGAGGCGTAGAGGTAGCCGCCGCGCAGCGCGACCCCCGTCCCCCCGAAGTCGCCGAACCGGGCCTCGACGTCGGCGCGGCCGTCGCCCGTGGTGTCGCGGAGGGCGACGACCCCGCCCTCGCGGAGCTTGACGAACACGTCCCCGTTCTCCCGCACCGCGAGGTGCCGCGCCGCCCCGACCTCCCCGACGACGACGGCGCAGAACCCGTCGGGCAGCGTGAGGCCGCCGTCGTCCGCGTCGCAGTCGGCGGGCTCGGCGACCGCGGCCGTGCGGACCTCGCCGGAAGGCGGATCGGCAGCGGGGCGGTCACAACCGACGAGGGCGAGGGTGACAAGGAGGGGGAGCGCGCGCATGACGTGCGGAGTGCAGGGGTGGGGCCGCATAAGCTACGCGGCTGCGACCGGCACCCGTAGGGGCGAGGCGCGCCTCGCCCTGTTCAAGGCTCTCCGAGACGCCAGGGCTTGGTCTCCCATACCTTCCCTCCTCCCCATCCGCCCTTACCCCGATGATGCTCCGTACGCTCGCGGCCTTCCTCATCCTCGCTTCGCCTGCCCTCGCGCAGCGGGACTTCAGCGACGTCGAGATCGAGACGGTCCCCGTCGCCGACGGCGTGTTCATGCTCGCCGGCGCGGGCGGCAACATCGGGCTCTCTGTGGGGGCCGATGGGGCGTTCCTCGTGGACGACCAGTACGCCCCCCTCGCCGAGCGCATCCGAGCCGCCGTCGCGGCGCAGACCGAGGAGCCCGTCCGGTTCGTCGTCAACACCCACTGGCACGGGGACCACACCGGCGGCAACGAGGCTCTCGGCGAGACCGGCGCCGTGATCGTGGCGCACGAGGCCGTCCGCGAGCGGATGAGCGCGCGGCAGTTCATCGAGGCGTTCGGGTCCGAGGTCCCGCCTGCGCCCGCGGCGGCGCTCCCCGTCGTCACCTTCACCGACGCCGTCACCTTCCACTGGAACGGCGACGAGGTCGGTGTCTTCCACGTCGCCCCCGCCCACACCGACGGCGACGCGGTGGTCCACTTCGTCGGCGCCGACGCGATCCACGCGGGCGACGTCTACTTCAACGGGATGTACCCGTTCATCGACACCTCCAGCGGCGGCACCCTCCGCGGGATGGTCGAGGCCGTGGACCGCGTCCTGGCGCTCGCCGGCGACGAGACCCACATCATCCCCGGCCACGGACCCCTCTCGGACCGCGCCGAACTTCAGCAATACCGCGACCTCCTCGCTACGATGCACGAGCGCGTCGCCGCGATGGTGGAGGAGGGGAGGACGCGCGAGGAAGTCGTCGCCGCGAAGCCGACGGCGGACTTCGACGCGGCATGGGGCGACGGGTTCATGCAGCCGGATCAGTGGGTCGGCATCCTCTACGACGCCGTCGCGGGTGAGCCCGCCGCCCGCTGAATCAGATGGTTAGCTGCCCTTCGAGCGCCGCGCATCGGGCTCCTTGGCGACCCCCTTGAAGGGCTCGCCGTCCTGCTTCTGGTCCATGAACTCGCCCGTCTCGGTGTCGCGCTTGGTCCAGTCGTCGTTCTCGTTCTGGACCTGCGAGCGGTTCTTGACGGAGCCCTCTCGGTGGCCCTTGCCGGTGTTGGTAGCCATGGGGTAGGGGGTTAGATGGGGGTGAAGAAGCCCAACAGGCCGTCGGCGCGATTCGTTCCAGGATGGGGAAGGAGCGAATAGCGCGTGAACCCGTCTCGATGTGGGACCGAGCGGCAAGACGTGCGTATCATAGCCTATCGAGCAGTTTGCGCTCTCCGGAGCGGCAGCACCAGTGTTGCAGGGACCTGGGCTACATGCACGGGTCCCTCTTTACTTTTGCTCACGCCCACCGCGAGGGGCGCAGGACTCGTGGACTTGGGCGCTACGGCCGCGGATTCCCCACGACGGGCGACCCATACACCAACACACGTAGGGTAGTTAGTATGCGCACCACCGGCACCGTCAAGTGGTTCAACGAGGCCAAGGGCTTCGGTTTCATCACGCCCGAGGATGGCTCGAAGGACTGCTTCGTCCACCACTCCGCCATCAACGGCCAGGGCTTCAAGACCCTCGACGAGGGCGAGAAGGTCGAGTTCGACATCACGCAGGGCCAGAAGGGCCCCGCTGCTGAGAACGTAACTCGCCTCAGCTAAAGCACCACTCGGGCCCTCCCCGGAGGATCTCCGATCTCTGAGGGGCCGCTCTGCACGCTGGGGCGGCCCCTCGCGTTTTATAGACTTGGGATCAAAGTTCGTTGCAACAAATAATTGAGCCGGCGTATCCTTCCAGCCTCCGCCACCAACCGCCTAAGCCCATGTACCGCTCCCCCTCCCGTTTCGCCCCGCTCGGCGTCGTCGTCCTCGGCCTGATGCTCACCGCCTGCGAGGTCGAGCCCGCCGATGACGCCGCCGTTGACGACGTGCCGGCCACCGCCACGGCCGTCTCTGACGAGCCCGGCCCGGACCTCGCCCCCGGCACCTACCAGATCGACCCGAGCCACTCCGAGGTCGGCTTCCGCATCCGCCACCTCGGCATCTCGCACGTCGAGGGCACCTTCAACGAGGTCACCGGCACGGTCACCGCGCCCTCCGACGACCTCGCCGACATGGAGGCCACGGCGGTCATTCGGACCGCGAGCATCGACACTCAGAACGAGGACCGCGACAACCACCTCCGCTCCGGCGACTTCTTCGAGGCCGAGACCTACCCCGAGATCACCTTCCGCTCGACGAGCGTCGAGCCCCTCGGCGGCGGCCGGTTCCGGATGAACGGTGACCTCACCATGCGCGGCGTCACCAACCCCATCGTTCTCGAAGGGGAGTACGCCGGCTCCGCACCCGACGGCTTCGGCAACAACAAGGTCGGCTTCATGGCCGAGGGCACCATCGACCGCAAGGACTGGGGCCTGACCTGGAACAAGGCCATCGAGACCGGCGGCGTGGTCGTCGGCGACGAGGTGACGATGCGGCTCGACGTGCAGGCCGGCGCCCCGATCGAGGTGGCCGAGGCCGGCACGGAGAGCTAGCCGTTCCTCACCGCCAACCCGTTAGCGGGAAGACCGGGGGCCGCTCCGAGCGTTGGGGCGGCCCCTTCCCGCACCTCGCCCTCACTTGTACCGGTAGACGATCCGGCCCTTCGTGAGGTCGTAGGGCGACATCTCGACGTCGACGCGGTCGCCGGGGAGGATGCGGATGAAGTACTTCCGCATCTTGCCCGAGAGGAGCCCGAGGATCTTGTGCCCGTTGTCGAGCTCGACGCGGAACTGGGCGTTGGGGAGGGCCTCGGTGACGACGCCTTCCTGCTTGATGGGGCGCTGCTTAGCCATAAGGATGCGCGTTCGGCGCGTTGGTGGCAGCGCCGGCCGGTGCAGGATGCACGGTGTGGAGGCCGGCGCGTGTGCTCTATCATACGAAAAACGGTCCGGAAGGGTCCAGTGGCCTCGCGTTGGCTCAATCTTCCCGACGCCCGTTGACGCGCCCGGCGCGCCTGTCTCGCACGGAGTCCCCCTCGCCGTGCTCGCTGAGGACGACGCGCTGGCGGGGGAGGTGCTCGCCGCCGTCGAGGTCGCGGACGAAGGCGACGAGCTCCTCGCGGAGCCGGCAGTGGAGGTCCCACGCCGTGCCGGGGTCCTTCGCGCTGGCGAGGGCGCGGACCTCGACGGTCTCCTCGTCCACGCCCGTCACCTGCACCGTCGGCTCCCGCTCCTCGTCCCAGTCGTCCGAGGCCCGCAGCAGCTCGGCGAACTTCTCCCGGACGCGCTCGACGGGGACGGAGTAGTCGAGGCGGAGGTAGATCGGCTTGACGAGGTGGGCGTCGCGGAGGGTCCAGTTCTCGAAGGGGTGGGTGATGAAGTAGCGCAGTGGGACGACGACGCGGCGCTCGTCCCACGTGCGGATCAGGACGTAGGTGTACGTGATGTCCTCGACGTAGCCCCACTCCCCCTCGAACAGCACGCTGTCCCCGATCCGGACGGGCTTCGAGAGCGCGATCTGGAGGCTGGCGACGATGTTGCCGAGCACGGGCTGCGCCGCGATCCCGAGGATCACCGTCGCCACGCCGGCCGAGGCCATCAGCGAGAAGCCGAGCACCTCGAGCGACTGGAACTGGCTCACGATCAGGCCCAGCCCGAACAGGACCACGACGAACAGCAGCACCCGCCGGCCGACCGAGAGGTACGTCAGCCACCGCTGCTGCTCGGTCCCCTCGTTCCCCGAGAGGTCGGCGAGGTCGTCCACGTCCTGCCCGACGACGATCTGCTCGGTGATGCACGAGATCGCCCGCATCACGAGCCACACGAACGCCGCGATCACGGCGACCAGCAGGAACGTGGTGACGAGGACGGGCAGCGCGAGCACGACCGACGCGAGGAGGTACAGCAGCAAGAGCGCTACCGCCGCGGCGACGGGCGTGGCGACCTCATCGCCCAACCCCCAGACCCAGTGCGAGTCGGAGTCCTTCGTCCAGCGCCGGGTGAGGCGGCGGACGGCCCACGCGAACAGCACCGCCACGGCGAGCCCGAGCAGCAGCGCAAGCCACGCCCACAGCGCCGTCTGTCCGAGCACCTGCGTCCGCGCCCAATCCGGCATGAACCGGTCCACCGGCCCCGGCCCGTAGCGCTGGTACAGGTCCGGCACGTTCTCGACGGTCTGCGGCGAGAACACCCAGAGCGGCGCGGCGTCCCCCGCCTTCACCCGCTGGAGGCGGATCGCGGCGTCCTTCCCGCCGAGGTCGAGCGTGCCGACGCGGAGGCTCCGGCGCGGCTGCCCGAGGAGGGCTTCCGAGCCCGGCCCCGTGGCGCTCGTCGTCGCGCCGTCGGGCCGGTCCGGCAGCCCCTCCCAGTCGAACCCGAGTTGGCGGTCGAGGACGTAGTAGAGCTGCTGCGCCAGCGCCGGGGCGCGCTCGGCCTGCTGGGCTTCGGGGAGGAGGTTGAGGTTCAGCGCCTGCGCCGCCGCGAGGAAGTCGTCGTCGCGGGCGGCACGGACGAAGTGCTCCAGCGCGGCCTGCGGCGTCTGGAGGTTCGCCGGCTCGCCCGGCTCGACCCCGGCGTTGAGCACGTCGAGGAGGAGGTACGCCTCGCTGTACTCGGTGAGCGCGTCCGACGCCGTGGCCTCGGAGTCGGCGACTTCGGAGCGGGGCGGGGGCGAGGAGGTGCTGTCGGCGGTGCCCTGAGCCGAGGCCGCCGGGAGGGCGAGGAGGAGGAGACCAGCGAAAAGGGGCATAGCAGGGCCGGGGAGCGAGAATCACGAGCCTGCAGTATCGGACGGGCGGGTTAGCCGGACCTCCGAGTCTTCGGTGAAGCCGCGTTGCAACCCGCCCGGTGAACCCCGGCGCCTTGCCGGCTGTACGGGGGCCATGAGCCGAGCCTTTACAAAAGAAGAGTCCTCCGGCGGACCGGTCCTGATCCCGCCCCGCGCCCCTCTCCCGGCCGGCGCCACCAACTACGTCACCCCGCGCGGCCTCGCCCTCCTCCACGCCGAGCGCGACGACCTCGAAGCCGAGCGGGCCGCCTTGGACGCCCTCGCTGACGAGGACGAGCGCAAGCGCGCCCTCGCCGTCAACACCGGCCGCCTCGCGGACCTGAACACGCGGATCGCCAGCGCCCGCGTCGTCCGCCACGACCCGCCGCCCGACGAGGTCCGCTTCGGCGCCACCGTTACACTCGCTGCCGAGGGCGGGGACGAGCGCCGGTTCACCATCGTCGGCGTGGACGAGGCGGCGGCGGCCCCGGACCGGATCGCCTTCCTCGCCCCCGTCGCCCGCGCCGTTACCGGCCGCCGCGTCGGCGACGCCGTCACGCTCCACACCCCCCGCGGCGACGAGGCCCTGACCGTCACGGCGATCCGCTACGAGCAGGATTGAAGAGCGCCCGGTGCTACGCTTGCCCGAGCTTCACAGCCAGTGGGTGCTCGGACGGGAGGCTCGCCTTGAGGATGGAGAAGCCGATGACGCGGCCCTCGCCGTCCACGCGCTCCATGACGGCGTCGTTCTCCGTCTCCCGGAAGTAGCCGGGCTTCTGCTCGAAGGTCACTTCGAGGTAGTCCCCCTCGCGGTCGTAGTAGACCGTCACTTCACGTCCGGTCTGCTCCATAGCTCTTCACCCTGCTTGATCTTGTCGGTGAGGTACGCCGTGATGACGAAGGGGGCCGCGACGGATGCTTTGGCGACGACGCAGAGGTACTTGCTTCCCACGGCAGTCTGCTCGTACCACCGATAGAACAGTTCGACGCCCGGATCGGTTCGGGAGCGCACGACCCGGTCGGGCTCACGCAGCGTCTCCTCGATGCGGTGCAGCGTATTGCCGCCGTGCTCGGGGTGGGACAGGACGTGTGCCCACCGCTCGTCGGTGAGGCGAAGGGGCCGCCCCCGAAAGTCGATGAGGGTCTGCACTACCAAGGGCGCCGGTGACCGATCACCCGCAGCCAGTACTCGAACCGCAGGTCGGGCACGAATAGCAGGCGCCAGCGCGGACGGTGATGGAGCCGCAGTTCGAGCAGGGCGGGGCGTCCTCCTGGTTCTGGAACGCGGCGGGCGCGTCCGGCCGGGCGCTCGTGCCGGTAGAGCCCTTCGCCGTCGGCGTCTCCGTCGCCATGAACGCCTCGACGGTCTGCCCGACGAGCGGGCTCGGCGCGGGCTCGGTGGGGAAGATGTCCATCTGCGTCTCGTCGAGGGCCGGGCCGCTGCGGTCGACCTCCGCCGCAACGGCCACGCTAGGGTTTACGGCGTCCGCCTCCGGCTCCGCCGCCGCTTGGCCCAGGAACTTCAGGCTGAGGTAGCGGAAGATGTAGTCCATGATGGACTTCGCCATCGGGATCTCCCGGTTGTTGGTGAACCCCGCCGGCTCGAACCGCATGTGCGAGAACTTGGCGCAGAGGTCCTCGAGCGGGACGCCGTACTGGAACGCCAGGCTGATCGCCGTCGCAAAGGCGTCCATCATGCCCGACACCGTCGAGCCCTGCTTCGCCATCGTGATGAAGATCTCGCCCGGCAGCTTCGTGTCCGGGTAGAGGCCGACGTGGAGGTAGCCCTCGTGGCCGGCGATCGAGAACTTGTGCGTGATGCTCGGCCGCTCGTCGGGGAGGCGCTTACGGACGGGCTCGTAGACCACCTTCTCGACGATCCGCTCCACGATCTCCGGCTCGGCCAGCAGCGCCCCGTCGCCCGAGGACTCGGCGGCCTTGCCCTTCGTGTTGCCGCCCTGCTTCGTAGAAAGGGGCTGCGAGCGCTTCGAGTTCTCGCGGTAGATGGCGACGGCCTTGAGGCCGAGCTTCCAGCCTTCGAGATACGTCTCGGCGATGTCCTCCGGGGTGGCCGTCTCAGGGAGGTTCACCGTCTTCGAGATGGCCCCCGAGATGAACGGCTGGCAGGCGGCCATCATCCGGACGTGGCCCATGTGGCGGATGTAGCGCTCGCCGTTGAACGGCTTGAACGCGCAGTCGAACACCGGCAGGTGCTCGTCCTTGAGGTTCGGGGCGCCCTCGATGGTGTCGTGCTCGTCGATGTACGTGAGGATGGCCTCGCGCTCGGCGGCGGAGTAGCCGAGCCGTTCGAGGGCTTCAGGGACGGTCTGGTTGACGATCTTCATCATCCCGTCCCCCTTGCCGGCCAGCAGCTTGTACTTCACCAGCGCGATGTCCGGCTCGATGCCCGTCGTGTCGCAGTCCATCATGAACCCGATGGTGCCGGTCGGGGCGAGCACGGTGGCCTGGGCGTTCCGGTAGCCGTGCTCCTCGCCGAGGGCGACCATCCGGGCGGCGCTCTCGCGGGCGGCGTCACGGAGGTAGCCGGGGCACGCCGGGTCGATGTCCTCGACGGCGGCCTGGTGCATCCGCATCACCGCCAGCATCGGCTCGCGGTTCTCGGCGAACCCGGCGAACGGCCCGATCTTCTCGTTGGCGGCGATCTCGGCGGAGCGGGCGTAGCCCTCGCAGTGCTCGATCGCCATGAGGGCGCCGGCGACGGCGCGGCCCTCGTCGGAGTCGTAGGGGAGGCCCATCGCCATCAGCAGCGCGCCGAGGTTAGCGAAGCCGAGCCCGAGGGGCCGGAAGGCGTGGCTGTTCCGGGCGATGGAGTCGCTGGGGTAGCCGGCGTTGTCGACCAGGATCTCCTGGGCGGTGATGAAGATGCGGGCCGCCGCGCGGAAGCGCTCGACGTCGAAGGTGCCGTCGGGGAGCTGGAACTTGCGGAGGTTCAGCGACGCGAGGTTGCACGCGCTGTCGTCCAAGAACATGTACTCCGAGCAGTTGTGGACGGCGACGCCGTTGGCGGCGAAATGGCTCGTCGCGGGCTCGGTGAGGTCGTAGACCGGCTCCTCTCCGAGCAGCTCCAGCGAGGCCACGGCGTCGACCATCCGGTCGCGGTAGGCGCGGAGCTGGGCGTTGGCGGCGCGGAGCTGCGCGGCCTTCTCGCTCCCGGCCGCGAACCCGACCTCCTGCTGGAACCGCATCCGGCTGGAGCGGCAGATGCGGAGGCTGTGGGTCTGCTCGACCCGCCGCTCCTCGACGCCGCCGCGGCCATCGGGCATCAGCGCCGTCAACAGACCGTTCCGGTCTGCGCCGAGCGGGCGGCGGTTCTGGACGAGCTTGCTGCGGACGCCGAAGCTGAGCAGCAGCACCTGCACCTGCCGGAGGACACGCTCGCTGGGGGAATCGAGGCTGACGTGCTGCCGCTTCGGGCCGTAGTCGGCCACGGTGCCGGCGGCGGTGAAGAGGCCCCGGAGCAGCGCCGCCGTGGCGCCCTTGCCGAGGCGGAGGGCGCGGTCGGTGAGGCAGGCCAGCGCGGCGCCGGCGTCGAGCATCGCGTAGCGCTCCAGGAGCACGCGGTCCGGGGGCGGGGCGACGGCCACGCCCGCACCGCCCCCTCCGGCAGGCCACGCCGCGCGGGACGGCGGGCGCTCGTCGGCCGACGCATCGAGGCGGGCGTCCTCGTCCCCCCCGAGCCGGCGCCCTACGAACTCGGCCTCGGCCTCGTCGAGCCGCTCCGAGCCGAAGGGCGACGGGGTCAGGCGGACGACGTCGTCCCTCGTGAGCTCGCAGGCCGGGACGTCCCCCCGGTTCTCGGTCCAGACGCGGTGGTCGGCCGTCAGCTTCACCTCGTAGCCCGAGCGCGTGCGCATCCGGTAGACCGGCTTCGTGCCCGTCTCGAACACGCGGCTCGCGCGGTGGAGCTTCCCGTCCAGGCCCACGACGCGCGGCGTCTCCCCGAGCATGGCGTCGATCCGCCGCAGTCCGCCCTCGGTGGCGACGAGGGTGTCGCCGGTGACGCAGGGGTTCGAGGAGTTGATGGGGCCGGTGGTTTTGCAGGTGTGCCAGCGCTGGATCGTGTCCTCGTACTGCACGCCGGGGTCGCCGCAGACGTGGGTGCCCTCGGCGATCCCGTCGAGGATCTTCTGGGCGGGGACCGTCTCAACGGTCTCGCCCGAGGTCACGGCCTTCAGATTGTAGTCCTCGCCGGCCTCGGCCGCCTGCATAAAGGCGTCGTCGAGGCGGACGCTCTGGTTCACGTTCTGGAAGGCGACGCTCCCGTAGGCCGGGCCGTTGAAGGAGCCGTCGTAGCCCTCCTCGATCAGCGCCCACGCCTTCTTCTCCTCCTCCATCTTGGCTGTCACGAACTCGAGGATGTCCGGGTGCCACGACTTCAGCGTCTGCATAATCGCGGCTCTCCTCGTCTTCCCTCCTGACTTAATAGTTCCACCGGTAGCATCCTGGACCTTCATAAAGGAAACCGGCCCCGAGGGGATGCCGCCGCCGGAGAGCTTCTCGCGGGAGCTCCGGAGCTTCGACCAGTCCGCTCCCACGCCGGAGCCGAACTTGAACAGCCGCGCGCTCTCCTCCATCAGCTGCCAGATGTCGTCGATGGAGTCGTCCACCGAGATGATGAAGCAGGCGCTGGCCTGCGGGCGCTCGTAGGGGTCCACCGACTGGATGGTGTCGGTCTCGGGGTCGTAGCCCCAGATCGTCTTGCCGCCGGAGTCGCGGACGCCGTACTGCGCGTGGAGGCCGACGTTGAACCACACGGGCGAGTTGAAGGCGCCGTACTGGTTCGTGCAGAGCCACGTCAGCTCGTCGTAGAAGGCGTCGGCGTCGGCGTCGGCGTCGGTGGCGAAGTAGCCCTGGTCCCGGCCCCAGTCGGTAATGGTGCGGGTGACGCGGTGGACGAGCTGGCGGAGGCTGTGCTCGCGCTGCCCGTCGGCTGGGGAGCCGTTGCCGGTGGCGAGGTCGCCGTAGAAGTACTTGCTCGCGACGACGTTGACGGCGAGCTGGCTCCACGCCTCGGGGAACGCGACGTCCTTCTGCTCGAAGATGACCTCGCCGGTGTGGCTCTTGATGGCGGCGTCGCGCGTGCCCCAGGCCACGCTCTCGAAGGGGTCCTCGCCCTCGGTGGAGAACGTGCGGGCGATGGTGAGTCCGGAGGCGAGGGGGGCGGCGCCCTCGAAGAGGGAGGTCTTCGTGCTCGGCATGGGTGTGGCCGTTATTGAAAAAGAAAAAAGGAGGCGGCCCCATCCTCGGCGTGGTGGGCGGGGGCGGCAATCCACGAGGTACCCCCTAAATAAATCGGGAGACGGGCGGAGGCGCAAGGGGAAGTTGTCCACGGCTTTTCCCCAGCCGTGGACGCCGGCGCGCGGCGACTTATCCACAGCCCTTAAGCCGCTCCGAGGCTCTGCGCGCCGTTCAGATGCGGTCCTGCATCCGTTATGCAGATCCGTTCCGCAAAGAGAACGGCCCGACGCGCCGCGACCTCCCCCCGCCGGCTCAATAACGGGTCCTCCGCGCACCGGATAACGGACGCCCGCGCCGGTCGAGCCGGCCGCTATCTTGGCCGCCCAACAACCCTCCGCTGTGATGCCGCTCCTCCGCACGTTTGCTGCCGCCGTTGCCGTCCTGCTCGGCGCGCTCCCCCTCGCTGCCCAGCCGGCGACGCCCATCGAGGCCGACGGCCCGTTCGCGGTCGGCTTCAACAACGTCGCGTTCACCGACACGAACTTCGGGCAGGGGCGGATCAGCGGGCGCGTCTACTACCCTGCCACCGCCTCGGGCCCCGGCGCGCAGCCGGACCCGAGCGGCGGGCCGTTCCCCCTCGTCGCCTTCCAGCACGGCTACCTCGGGCGGCCGAGCAACTACGACGCGCTCTCGGCCCACATCGCGAGCTGGGGCTTCGTGGTCGCCTCGACGGGGACGGAGACCGGGTTCTTCCCGGACCAGTTCCAGTACGCCCGCGACACCCGCTCGCTGCTCTACTACGTCGAGGACCAGTCGGGCGCGGCGGGGCCGTTCGCGGGGATGGTGGACGACGGGCCGTGGGCGGCCTCCGGGCACTCGATGGGGGGCGGCGTGCTCGCCATCCTCGTCGGCATCGAGCCGCGGGTGCGGACGGTGATCGGGCTCCAGTCGGCGTTCGTGAACGACAGCCGGATCGGGGACCTCGCGGCGTTTACCGGGGCGCACTTCCAGATCGCCGGCTCGCGCGACCGGATCGTGCCGCCTTCGCAGGTCGTCCGCTACTTCGGCGTGGCCGAGGCGGCGCGGCGCAACGTCTACTTCGAGGTGCAGGGGATGGGCCACAGCGGCCCGACGGACACGCCCCCGAACGGCGAGCCCCTTTCGGCCGCGGAGCAGCGGCGGCTCCACCGCCGTCTCGTGACGGGCATCCTCCGCGCCGAGCAGAAGGGGCAGGAGGACCTCTACGCCGAGATCCTCGGGGCCGGCATCGAGGACGAGCCGGTCGTGTTCGAGTCGGACTGCGCCGACCCGCCGCTGTGGGTCCGCCCGAGCGCCGAGGCGCCGGACGCGCTCCTCGTCGGCGCGGCGGGGGCGCCGGGCGCCACGATCACCCTCGCGTGGTCCGACGAGCGGGACCCGCGCCCGACCCCCTATGGCGAGGCCGGCATCGCGCTCGACCCGGCGCGGACGCTCTACGACGGCCCGGCCGACGCCACCGGCACGGCCGAGGCGCTGCTCCCGCTCGCCCAGGTCGGCGGCGCCGACAGCGTGTTCGTGCAGGGGCTCGCGCTCGGCGCGGAGGTGCAGAGCGTGACCCGCGTGGACGCCCGCGCCGTCGGCGGCTCGGCCCCGCTCGCGCTCGGCGGCGACGTGGGGACGACTGCGCGCCTGCTCGGAGTCTACCCCAACCCGTTCGTGGAGGGCGTCGTCGTTCGCTTCGAGGCGGACGGCGCCTCGGGCGTCGAGGTCTACGACGTGCTCGGCCGCCGCGTCCGCACGCTCCCTGTGGAGGAGGCGCGGGCCGGTCGGCAGGAGGTGCGGTGGGACGGGCTCGACGCCGCCGGTCGGCCGGTCGCGCCGGGGCTCTACGTCGTCCGCGTTCAGGCCGGACAGGGCGTGCTCACGCAGCCGGTCGTGCGGGCGCGCTAGCTCGGTCTAGAAGTCGTCGAGGTCGCCGTCGAGGCCGTCGCCGCCGAAGAGGTCATCGTCGTCGTCGTCGAACAGGTCGTCGTCGTCGAAGTCCTCGATGCCGTCGTCGTCGGGGTCGTCTTCGAGGATGTCGTCGTCCTCGAACTCGTCCGGTTCAAGATCGTCGGGCTCGAAGGCGCGGGGCATGGAGGCGGGGTGCAGGGCGTCCATGAGCGGAGGGGGTGGGGTGATGCGGAAGGGCGGTCGGGTTTCGCGGGGTCTTGGACAACCGCGGGATGGGCGGATAGTTTACCACGCCTCGCGGACTCCGCAACCCCCGTGACGATCCTTAAAACCGTCCCCTCCCGACCCCGATGTACGCCGACGAACGCAGCGCCTACCCCCACCCCGCCGACTTCAAGGTCATGCGGCCCGAGTACTCCGAGCCCGAGGAGGGCGAGGACGTGCAGGCCGCCATCACCATCGCCCCCTTCCGCGTCGTCGGCCACAGCGCGACCCGGCCCGGCGCCCGCCGCGCCGCGCTCTACGAGGCCGCCAAGACGTACCGGAACTACCACCCCTCGTACCGCATCGAGAGCCCGTTCCCCGACGAGTTCACCGACACCGACGGGACGGTGTGGAAGCGCGTCAAGGCCAGCCAGCGCGCCACCCTCGGCGACTACAGCTTCCTCCTCGACGGCGAGGACGAGGCCGACTACGCCGACATCGAGCAGATGCTGACGTGGGACGTCCGCCCGGCCGTTGAGGAGGCGGAGGAGGCGTAGCCGCGACGCCCGTTTCGTAACACCCCGGCCGCGCCGCTCTCCCCGGCGCGGCCGTTTCTTTAGGGTCTGTCCGTGAAGAGGAGAATCGAGACGAAAGCGAGCGAGCCGGCTGAGATCGAGGCGCGCGAAGCAGCCGATGCGCAAGCATCGGCGATGCAGCGCAACGAAGAGATCGGTCGGCGCAGCCGCTTGTCGTCGGGGTTCGATTTCATAGACAGACTCTCAGGCCCGCCGCTCCCCACCCCGCCGATGCATCCGCGCCATCTCCCTCTGCTCTGCCTCATTCTCTTGCTCGGGGTGCCGGCGGCGGCCCAGGAAGCCGCTTCGCCGCTCCGCGCCGGCCCGATGCTCGGGGCGGTGACGCACCGCACCGCCGCCGTGTGGCTCCAGGTCGCCGACTCCGCCGAGGTCCGCCTCCGCGTCCGCCCCACCGGCCGCGCCGAGGGGGCGACGACGCCCGCGCCGCCGGCCGAGGCGTTCGAGACGGCGCCCATCCGCACCGGCCCCGCGCGCGACCACATCGCCCGGTTCGACCTCACGGGGCTGATGCCGGGGACGGTCTACGCCTACGAGGTCGTCGTGGATGGCGCGCCGGTCGCGTTCCCCTACCCGACGGGCTTCGAGACGCAGCCGCTCTGGCAGTGGCGCGGCGACCCGCCCGCGTTCACCGTCGCCTTCGGCTCGTGCCACTACGTCAACGACCCCACCTTCGACCGGCCGGGCGACGGCTACGGCGGCGGCTACGGGATCTTCGAGTCGATCCGTGAGGTGGGGCCGGACCTGATGCTGTGGCTCGGGGACAACACCTACCTCCGCGAGGTGGATTGGTGGAGCGAGGCGGGGATGCGCTACCGCTACAGCCACACCCGCAGCCTCCCGGAGATGCAGCCCCTCCTCGCCGCGCAGCCGAACCTCGCCACCTGGGACGACCACGACTACGGCCCCAACAACGCCGACCGCTCGTTCGTCCTGAAGGGCACCGCGCTGGAGGTGTTCCAGGACTACTGGGCCAACCCGAGCTACGGCCTCCCCGACGTGCCCGGCGTGTTCGGCCACTTCCAATGGGCTGATGTGGACTTCTTCCTGCTTGACGACCGCTACCACCGAAGCCCAGAGGACGCCCCGCGCACGCCGCAGAAGACGATCCTCGGGGAAGAGCAATTCCGCTGGTTCGTGGACGCGCTCACGGGGAGCTACGCGCCGTTCAAGGTCGTCGTCCTCGGCGGGCAGGTCCTGAACCGGTACGACTTCTACGAGGCCTACGCGAAGTACCCCCAGGAGCGGCAGCGCCTGCTCGACGCCATCGCCGCGCGCCACATCGACGGCGTCGTCTTCCTCTCCGGCGACCGCCACCACTCGGAGCTGCTGCGGCTGGAGCGTGACGGCGGGCTCTACCCCCTCTACGACTTCACGAGCTCGCCGCTCACAGCCGGGGCCTCGCCAGCGAGCCGGGAGCTGGAGAACGAGCTCCGCGTGCCCGGCACGCTGGTGACGAGTCAGCGGAGCTTCGGGACCCTCTCGTTCTCCGGACCCCGCACCGACCGCACCCTCACGATGCGCGCCCACGCCACCGACGGGTCGGTCTTGTGGGAGCACACCGTCCGCGCCGACGACCTCCGCGTCGCCCGCGACGAGTAGCGGCGGGTCTCAGACTGCCCCGATCACCACGGCCGCCGGTCCGGGTGCATCCGGTCGAGGTGCCACCGCAGCGGGTTCTCGATGATGTACCGCCGGGCGAGGTCCAACTCGTGCTCGTCGCGGATCACGCGCTCCCAGTAGTTCCGCTGCCAGACCCGTCGGTGAAACCGCGGCCACCCTGCTTGGCGGACGCCGCGGATGTAAGCGAGCGTACTGCGCGACTTGAACGCGCCGACGATCTCCCCCAGCGTGCGGGTGGGCTTTGTGCCCGTCGCGCCGGCGTGCCTAGGCTGGGCACCCACAAGGGGTGCCCCTACGCCCGCGAGCGAGGACCCATTCTGGGATCGGGCGGCTCCCACCCACGTAGGGGCGGGCCTTGTGCCCGCCCATGCCGGGTCGGGTGCCGCCGGGTCGGCGGGCGGGGCCCCATCCGGGAGGAGGCACACGATGCCGTGGACGTGGTT
The DNA here is from genome assembly GCA_965215145.1 of Rhodothermales bacterium. GTDB lineage: Bacteria > Bacteroidota > Rhodothermia > Rhodothermales > JANQRZ01. The sequence continues at coordinate 431,640 of OZ244038.1, forward strand.
CGGCATCACCACGAACGCGTCGAGGCGGACGTGCGGGTAGTGATTCGGCAGTTCCTCCCACGCTGCCCGCATCGCACGGCCTGCTGCGCTCAGTTTGACCTCTCCCCCCTCCACCTCCCCGAACAGGCACCGGCCCCCGTGCGCGCAGAGCGTCACGAAGTACGCGCCCGGCCGGGAGTAGTCGTGCCCCGGCAGGCGGATCGAGCGGCGGCGGTGTCGGGCGGGATCGTAGCTCACGCCGCGATAGACGCCGTGGCCGGCTCCCTGCAACCTCAGCCCGCCGGCTCCCCCGCCTTCTCCAGCACCACGGCCGGCTCCAGCGCCCGCACGAACACGGCGTCGCCCGGCGCGAAGTGGCGGCGGTTGTCGGTGTGGACGAGCCAGTCCACGGGGCCGACCCGCACGCGGTACGTCACGTCGTGGCCGCGGTACTCGCGGCTCAGCACGGTGCCGGGCTGCGCGCCGGGGCCGCCGGCCTCGGCGGCGAGGGCGAGGTGCTCGGGGCGGATCGAGAGCATCACCGGGCCGGCGGCTGGACGGTGGAGGCGGAGCGGGCCGAGCACGGAGTCGGCGCGGTCGCCGTCGGCGTGGGTGAGGAGCAGGTTCGTCCGCCCGAGGAACTGCGCGACGAAGAGCGTGCGGGGCCGGGCGTAGACCGCCTCCGGCGTCCCCACCTGGTCGATCCGCCCGTTCTGCATCACCGCCACGCGGTCGGCGAAGGACAGCGCCTCCTCCTGGTCGTGCGTCACGAGCACGGCCGTCATCCCCTCCTGCTTCAGGAGGTCCCGAACGCGCTCGCGCATCTCGAGGCGGAGCAGCGCGTCGAGGTTCGAGAACGGCTCGTCCAAGAGGAGCAGTCGGGGGCGTGGGGCGACGGCGCGGGCCAGCGCCACCCGCTGCTGCTGCCCGCCGGAGAGCTTGTGCGGCATCCGCCCCTCGAACCCGCCGAGCCCGACGAGCCGGAGCACCTCGTCGGCCCGCGGGCCGCGCTCGGGCTTCGGCAGGTGGCGCAGCCCGAACAGCACGTTGTCGCGCACGGAGAGGTGGGGGAAGAGGGCGTAGTCCTGGAACACGAACCCGAACGGCCGCCGCTCCGGCGCCACCCACCGCCCGTCCCCCACGAGCGCTTCCCCGTCCACCGAGACGGTGCCGCTATCGGGCCGCTCGAAGCCGGCGAGGCAGCGGAGCGCCGTCGTCTTCCCGCACCCGGAGGGGCCGAGGAGCGCGAACGTCTCCCCCTCGCGCACGCCGAACGAGAGCCCGTTCACCACCGGCAGCGCGCCGTCGGCGAACCGCTTCGAGAGGCAGTGGACGGTGAGGAGGTCGGGCACGGGGGCTGGAGGATAGAGGATGGATGATCGAGGATGGATGGGGGCGTGCCATCTTCCACTCTCAATCCTCCATCCTCACGCAGTCACGGGGGCGGAAGACGCCGGCAGGGCCTCCGCCGATCCGGCGTTGGCGGCGGTTTCACGGCGGCGCACATGGCGGACGAGCCGGCGGGCGGGGTTGAACTGCAGGAGCACGAGGGCGACGAGCAGCGTCGAGGTGGCGATCAGGGCGAGGGCGTAGGGGGCGGCGGCGGCGTAGAGCGCCTCGGTCGTCGCGCCCCAGACGCCCATCGCCAGCGTGCGGAAGCCGAGCGGCGCCAGCAGAAACGTGATCGGCAGCTCCTTCAGCGCCGACAAGAACACGAAGGCGATGCTCACCCCGAGCCCCCGCTGGAGGAGCGGGAACGTCGTCTCGAAGAACGCCCGCAGCGGCGGGCGGCCGAGCGCGCGCGCGGCCTCCTCGACCTGCGGCGGGGCCTGGTAGAGCGCGCTCCGGACCGGCCCCAGCGCCTCGGCGAGGAAGTGCAGCGCGTAGGCGAGGACGAGCAACGCGAGCGTCTGGTACAGGATGGGGGCCGCGCTCAGCGAGAACACGACGAGCGCCAGCGCGAAGGCCAGCGGCGGGGTGGCGTAGCCGAGGTACGCGGTCCGCTCCAGCAGCCGCGTCCGCCGGCTCGGCCTCCGGACGCTGAGGTAGGCCACCGGCAGCGCGAGCGCCGCCGCGAGCAGCGCCGCCGGCAGCGAGGCCCGCGCCGAGTCCCACAGCGCCGCGCCGAGGTCGCCCCACGGCGCCCCGCCGGTGCCACGCCCGAGCCAGTAGAGCGCCGTCCCCACCGGCAGCCCCACGCCCGCGAGCCCGACGGCCGCACCGAACCCCATCGCCGGGAGCTGCCAGCGGCCGAGCGGGCGCCGGGTCTGCCGCCGCGCGGTGCCCGTCCCGGCCCGGTCGAACCGCCGGCCGCGGAGGAAGCGCGCCTCGCCCCACAGCAGCAGCGCCGTCAACCCGATCAGCATCAGCGCGAGCCACGCGGCGTAGACGCGGTCGTAGGAGGCGGCGTACTGGAGGTAGATCGCGTAGCTGAACGTCTCGAACCGCATCAGCGAGACGACCCCGAAGTCTCCGAGGACGTGGAGCACGACGAGGAGCGCGCCGGCGAGGTAGGCCGGGCGGAGTTGCGGCAGCACGACGCGCCGGAACGCCTCCCCCGGCCGCGCCCCCAGTGACCGCGCCGACTCCTCCAACGCGGGGTCCATCCCGATCAGCGCCGCGCGGAGGTTGAGGAAGAGGTACGGGAACGTGTACAGGCTCAGCGCCAGCCACGCCCCGACGAACCCGCCCACCCGTGGCAGCTCCAGTCCCACGACCTCGGCGAGTGTCCCACGCGGGCCGGTGGCGGCCAGCAGTGCGTAGGCCATCACGTACCCCGGCACCGCCAGCGGCAGCACGCCGATGAGGGTGAACGCCCGCTGCGCCCGGAGGTCGGTTCGGGCGACGAGCCACGCCAGCGGCAGCGCCAGCGCCGTCGCCAGCGCGAGCACGGCGGCGGCCAGCCCGGCGGTGTTCAGGAGGAGCCGGAGGTTCCGCTCGCGGAGGACGAGCGCCGCGGCCTCCGCCGGTTCGGCCTCGAACGCCCGCAGCACGAGGTAGCCCAGCGGGATCAGGACGCCCGCCCCGATCAGCAGCGCGGGCACGAGCGCCCACGGTGGGGGCCGGCGGGCGGACATCAGCTTGGCCTCACAGCACCTCGGCCTCGCGCAGCAGCACGAGCGTCGAGTCGAGCCCAGCGAGGCGGTCGAGCGGGAGGTCCGGCGCGGCGGCGCGGCGCTCGGCGGAGACGCCGGCGCCGGTCACGGCGTACTCGTGCGTCTCCTCCACGAAGTACCGCTGCGCGGCATCGGAGAGAAGATATTCGACGAACCGCTGCGCCGCCTGCGGGCGCGAGCTGGTCGCGAGGATGCCGACGCCGGCGACGTTGATGAGGTTGCCCACGTCGCCCGCCGCGAACGTCGTCTGCTCGACGGGGTAGCCCGGCCCCTCCTGCTCCTTGAAGCGGAGGAGGTAGTAGTGGTTCGGCAGCCCGAGGTCCACCTCGCCCGCGGCGATGGCCTCGATGATGGCGGAGTTCTTGGGGTACGCCTGTGCCCCGTTCTCCCGCATCGCCACCAGCCACTCCCGCGCGGCGTCCTCGCCGACGGCCGCGCGCAGCGCCGTCACGAACGACTGGAACGAGGCGTTCTGCGGCGCCCACCCGACCCGCCCGCGCCACGCGGGGTCGGTGAGGTCGAGCACGCTCTCGGGGAGGTCGGCGGCGTCCACGCGGTCGGGGGCGTAGGCCAGCGTCCGCGCCCGCCCGCTCACGGCGACCCACCGGCCACCCGTCCCCCGAAACCCCTCCGGGACAAGGTCGAGGAGGTCGTCCGACAGCGGGGCTAGGAGGTCCGAGGCGGCGCCGAGCGCGCCGGCGTCCTGCGCCCAGAACACGTCGGCCGGGCTGCGCGCGCCCTCCTCGGCGAGCTGCGCGGCGAGCTGCGGCGTCTCCCCGTAGCGGACCTCGACGTCGGCCCCCGTGTCGCGTTCGAGCTGAGCGACGAGGGAGTCCACGAGCGAGGGGCTGCGGCCGGCGTAGACGACGAGCGGGCCGGCGGCGTCCACGCCGTCGGTAGGCGGAGCGTCGGGCTCGGAGCCGCAGGCCGCGAGCAGGACGGCGAGGAAAAGGGCCAGGGGGGCGGGAGAGCGGGGCATTGGCGCTTGTTTAGACTCGATCCAAAATACGCCACCCGGACCCACCCCACACCGGGGCGTGATGAAGACGCCGGCACAAACGCGGCAGGGGCGACCGGCCGGTCGCCCCTACGGGAGGATCGCTGACGGGGGAGCGCCGCGCTACGCTACGGCACGCGGACGAGGCGGCGGGTCGCCGTGCGCTCGCCGTCGGGGCCGGAGGCGGTGAGGCGGACGAGGTAGAGCCCCGGCGCGAGGCCGTCGCCGGGGAGCCGGACGCGGTGCGTCCCCGCCGGGCGTGGCCCCGCCGCGATCACGCCCACCCGCCGGCCGAGCGCGTCGAACGCCTCCAGCCGCACGTCGGCCGCCTCCGGCAGCGCGAACGTCAGCGTGGTCTCCGTCTGGAACGGGTTCGGGAAGGGAGCCTGGAGCGCGAACGCCTTCGGGACCACGTCGTCGCCCGTCGAGGTCCCGAAGAAGTTGAACCGGGCGTAGACGGGGAGGTGGTCCGAGGTCGTCGAGGTGTAGCTCGGGAGGGCGTCGAGGAGTTCGTCGTAGCGCGCGGCCGAGCCCTCGACGTAGGCGTCGAAGAGGCCCTCCGACAGTAGGACGTGGTCGAGCGTCGAGCCGGAGGTGCAGGCCGTGTTCGAGCAGAACGTCGGCTCGCCGGCCTGCTCGATGGGGAGCGAGGCGAAGCGGTAGTCGTCGTCGTCGCGGAAGTTGGCGTAGGGCGAGGCGCGGCCCGACGAGATGGACACCTCGATCTCGTCGTTGAGGTCGCCGAGGACGAGGACGCGGGCGCCGATGGCGACGAAGTTGTCGGTGTAGCCCTTCAGCGCCTCCGAGGCGTCGCGGCGGCGATTCCAGTCGTCGAAGCCGCCGCCGGCCTTCGCGTGGAGGTCGAGGAAACGGACGTTCCCGACGGTGCCGCCGGGGAGCGTGACGTCGGCGCGGAGCAGCGCGGGCGGGCGGCCGGCGAACTCGAAGGCGTCGTCTTCGAGGACGAGCGTGAACTGCTCGCGGTCCACCACGTCGGTGCGGTAGACGTAGCCGTAGCCGATGGAGCCGTAGGCGCCCGGCGTCCAGTCCCCGTCCCACCCCTCGGCGAGCGCGTCCACGAGGTCGTTGAAGTCGTTCTCGTCGTTGATCTCCTGGAGCGCCCACAGGTCCACCTCCGCCTGCTGCATCACCGCGAGCACGTTGTCGAACTGGGTCTGGTTGTCCGGCGGCCCCGCGTCCCCGAACCGCTCGATGTTCCACGTCGCCACATCGAAGGTGGCGTCGGTGCCGACGGCGGGGACGGCCTGCGCGAGCGCGGGAGGGATTAGGAGCCATCCCAGTGCCAGCACTGGGATCGAGAGTAGCAGCAGGCGCATGGGCGGGACCGCGTCGGGGTGGGGGCCGAGGGGTGCAACGGCCGTGCCGCAGGAGCGGTTGGACCGGGCCACGTCAAGACGGGGCAAAAAGGGCGGGATCGGCCGTAAGCTAGCCGACCGCGGCGTCCTCCACCGTGAACACGCCTTTAGCTTTCGAGGGCCGAGGTGGGCCCGCACCGCCGCTCAGGATGACACGACCGGGGGAGACCCGCCGGCCGACCCCGTAGAGACGCCCTGGACCTTGTAGAGACGAGCGGAGTGCAGGTCACTCCGCTGTGCTGCGTCTCTACGCGACCTTCACTCCATGAGCACCCCCCCGCTTCCGCACGAGGAGCTTCTTCGGACCGTTGGCGCGGTGGCCGACCGGGTCGGCGTCGAGGCCTACGCCGTCGGCGGCGCCGTCCGCGACGCCTTCCTCGACCGCCCGACCACCGACCTCGACTTCGTCTCCATCGGCGACGGCAGCGGGATCCGGCTCGCCGAGGCGGTGGCGGAGGAGATGGGCGGGCGCACGGCCCACGTCTACGAGAACTTCGGGACCGCCGCCATCCGCCTCCCCGAGGACGACGGGGGGGCCACCGGCGGTCCCCGCGTCCTGGAGTTCGTCGGCGCGCGGAAGGAGAGCTACCGGCGGGACTCCCGGAAGCCGGCCGTCGAGGAGGGCACGCTCGAGGACGACCAGCTCCGGCGGGACTTCACCGTGAACGCCCTCGCGCTCGCCCTCAACGAGGGCCGCTTCGGCAACCTCCTCGACCCCTTCGGCGGGGTCATCGACCTCGTGGCGAAGCGGCTGAAGACGCCGCGCGACCCCCGCGAGACGTTCGAGGACGACCCGCTCCGGATGCTCCGCGCCGCGCGGTTCGCCGCGCAGCTCGGGTTCTCCGTGGACGTCGAGGCCCTCCGAGCCATGCAGGAGAAGGCCCCCCGCATCGAGATCGTCAGCGCCGAGCGCGTCGTCGAGGAGTTGAACAAGACCATCCTCTCGGAGAAGCCCTCCGTCGGGTTCGAGATCCTCCACGACGCGGGCCTCCTCGAACGGGTCTTCCCCGAGCTGACGGCGCTGGAGGGCGTCGAGACCGTCGGCGGGCAGAGCCACAAGGACAACCTCTACCACACCCTCGGCGTGCTCGACAACGCCGCCGAAGCCTCCGCTGACTGGCCGGAGGAGCGGGCGCTGTGGCTGCGCTGGGCCGCGCTCCTCCACGACGTCGCCAAGCCCGAGACGAAGCGGTTCGTGAAGGGGACCGGCTGGACGTTCCACGGCCACGAGGACCGCGGCGCCCGCCGCGTCCCCAAGGTCTTCCGCCGCCTCAAGCTCCCCACCGACGAGCGGATGCGGCACGTCCAGGAGCTCGTCCGCCTGCACCACCGCCCCGTCGCCCTCGTGGACGACGAGGTCACCGACTCCGCCGTGCGCCGCCTCCTCTTCGAGGCCGGCGACCGGGTCGACGACCTGATGGCGCTCGTCCGCGCCGACATCACCTCGCAGAACCCGAAGCGCGTCCGCCGCTACCTCCGCGGCTTCGACGCGGTGGAGGAGAAGTTCGCGGAGGTCGAGGAGCGCGACCGGCTCCGGGCGTTCCAGCCGCCGGTGGACGGGCACGAGGTGATGGAGGCGCTCGGCGTCGAGGAGGGCGTCGCCGTGGGGATCGCGAAGGCGTGGATCCGCGAGGCCATCCTCGAAGGCGACATCCCGAACGAGCACGACCCCGCCTTCGCCTACCTCATGCAGCACAAGGATGAGGCCCTCCGCCGCGCCGCCCTATTCGACGCGTTCATGGAGGCGCTCGGGCCGGGCGAGGGCCGCGCCATCGGCGCCGTGAAGGAGGCCCTGTTCTGGGACGACGTCCCCGACGACCCCGGAGCCGCGCGGGCGTGGCTGGACCGGATCCAGCAGGACGCCCTCGCCGAGCCCGCCACCGAGGAGAGCTGATGCTGCGGACCCCCCGTCCGGCTTGCGGTCGCTCCGCTTCCGGCAGCGCCGGACTGTCCCCCTTGTCAAGGGGGACAGCTTTTCTGCCCCTGAGCAGAGGCGAAGCCGGTGCGATGGGCCGGAAAGCGGGGGGTGGGCGCGGGACGCTCCGACAGGCGCTGCCCGCCCTGTTGGTCCTGCTCCTCGCCTCCGCCGCGCCCGCCATCGGGCAGCAGGCCGAGCCGTTCGGGACACTCGAGATGATCGCGGGGGGACTGCTCACCGGCGCCGACGAACCCTACACCGAGTTCTGGGACCCCGGCGCCGGCGCGGCCGTCCGCGTCGAGACGCCGTTTTACCTCGGCCGCGTCTTCGCCGACGTGGCGGTGGCGCCGCAGCCGGCGCGGGCGGGGCGGGACGTGCCAGACTACCTCGGGCAGTACGTCTCGGCCGGGTGGGGCGCGGCGGTGCCGCTCCCCTTCGGTGCCCGCCTCACCCCGAGCCTCCGCGCCGGCCTCTACCGGATGACGTTCGACGATGAGAGCCTCACAAGCGCCGTCGCCAACGAGAGCGAGCTAGCGGCGGGCGCCGATCTCCGGCTGAGCGTGCCCGTCGGGGGCGGGTGGCGGCTGAGCGCGTCGGCGACCGTCGTGCGGGTGCTCACCCGCGAGCCCATCGCCCTCCGGCTCGTCGGCGTCGGGGTGAGCCGGACGCTGGCGACGCCGGGGTGGCTGCGCGAGGCGCTCCGCTGATGGCGCTCGCCCTCGTCCTATTCGCTCTCGCCCTCCCCACGGCGTCCGACACCACCGGCGTCCGCCCGCCCGACGACCCCGCACGGCAGGTCATCACCCGGCAGGACATTGAGGCCGCCGGGCTCTACCGCGTCCCCGACCTCTTCCGCCTCCTCGACGGCACCCGCACGGCCACGGTGGACGGGTTCACCTGGCGCGCGGGCCTCCTCGACGGCGACCCCTTCGGCGCCGAGGCGTGGGCGCTGCTCCTCGACGGCGCGCGGGTGGACCTCGGGCTGTTCGGCCGGCAGAACCTCTCGCTCCTCCCCGTCGCCATCACCCAGATCGACTCGGTCGAGGTGTGGACCGAGCCGCGGCTCGTCGGCGGGCGCCTCGCGGCGGGGGTGGTCCACGTCCACACGCGGCAGGCGCGGGCGGGGCCTGCAGCGCGCGCCGGGGCCGCCATCGGGAACGAGGTCGGGGACCCCGGCCCGTTCCGGTACGTCCCGGAGCTCCGCAGCCGCAACGTGGACAAGATCGGGGGGAACTACGACGCGTGGGCGGGGGCGGGGGACGCGCGGCGCGGCGCGAGCCTCCGCGCGAAGTGGCTCCGGTTCTACCCCACCGACGACGCCCTCGCCCGCCGCGTCTTCGACGCCCTCAACGGTGCCGACATCCCGCGGCAGCGGCTCCTCGCCCCCGCCCTCCGCCTCGACGCCGACGTGCTCGGCGGGCAGCACCGGCTCCAGCTCCTCGGCGCGGGCCTCAACGACCTCGCCTTCTTTGAGCCCTTCGGCCGCGAGCTGCCCGTGCAGCGGCTCTACGGGCAGGTCGCGCTCGGCGGCACCCTCCGCACGGACTCCGTCCGGACGCTGACGTACCGGCTTTCGGCGGCGGAGAACCGGTGGGAAAAACGCTTCCCGGACGTGGCCCTCGGGCCAGACCCGGCGTGGCGCGGCCGGACGTTCCGGGCCGGCTTCGAGACTACCTCGCCGCTTGGGCCGTTCGTGAGCACGGGGGGCGTGGAGGTCGAGCGGATCACGGCGCGGGGTGCGGAGGGCGCGATGCTCCACCGGCTGTACGGGGCGTTGGCGAGGGCGGCGGGGCGGGGCGCCCAGCGCCTCGCGTGGTCGCTCACGTTCCGGGGCGGCTCCGGGGTGGGGAGCGTGGTGCTCTCGGCCCGGAAGCGGGTCCGGACGCCGCTCGGCCCGGCGACGGTGGCGGGGACGGCGGGGCTCGTGCAGCGGCTGCCCGTCGAGACGGGGCGGTTCAGCGTGTGGGAGGCGCGGGGCTACGACGCCTTCGACGGCGCCGTCGCCGTGGAGCGGGGGGGGGCGTATCGGGAGGCCACGACGGGTCACCTCGGCCTCGACGCCGCGCTCGCGCTCGGGCCGGGGGTGACGGTCACGGCCGGCGGCGCACTCCGTCATTTCCGCGGGCTCGCCCTCGAATTCCGCCCCGAGGCGCCTGACCCCGACCGGCTGCGCCCGCCGCCGCCCCTCGTCGTCGCGCCCGACGCGCGCGGATCGGTGGCGACCGGGCGGATGGCGGTGCGGGCGGCGCGGGGGATGTGGCGCGGGCGGCTGAGCTACGACGTGCAGGCCCCACTCGCCGGCGACGCCGACTTCGAGCGGGCGTGGGCGGTGGTGTCGCGGCACCGCGCCTCCGCGTGGGCGTCGCTCACGCCTGCGCCGAGCTTCACCGCGTGGGCGTCGCTCACCGCCCGCTCCGGCGCCCGGTGGCCGGCCTACGCGGGGCTCACCGGCCGCGGCCCCCTCGGCCTCTACGACGCCGAAGTCCCCGCGGCGTGGCTGCTCGACGCCGCGCTCGAGAAGACCGTCTGGCAGCGGCGGCTCCGGGCGAGCCTCCTCTTCCGCAACCTCCTCAACGCCGAGGAGCGCTACCACCCCGTCGGCGCCGCCATCGACCTCCGAATGTACCTCCGGGTGGAGCTCCAGCTCGGGGGCTAGCGGGGGCGTCGCGCGGGCGGTAGAGGCGAGTCGGGCCGGGGTCGGATATTGCGGCCACCACTCCTCCGACCTCTCGACCCCCAGCATGCCCCAGCCCCTCCGCGTCGGCGTCCTCACCGGCGGCGGCGACTGCCCCGGCCTCAACGCCGTCATCCGCGCCGTCACCAAGAGCCTCGTGCTCGGCGAGCGCGCCGAGGTCGTCGGGTTCGAGGACGGCTACCTCGGCCTGATCGAGCGCCGCGCCCGGCCGCTCACGTACCGCGACGCCTCCGGCATCCTCACCGCCGGCGGCACCATCCTCGGGACCAGCAACAAGGCCAACCCCTTCGACTACTTCGGCCGCGACGGCGCCGACGTCTCCGACGAGGTCGTGGCCTACGCCCGTGACCTCGGCCTCCGCGCCCTCGTCGCCATCGGCGGGGACGGGACGATGTCCATCGCCCACGGGCTCCAGCAGAGGGGGATGAACATCGTCGGCGTCCCGAAGACCATCGACAACGACCTCGTCGGGACGGACCGGACGTTCGGGTTTGACACCGCCGTCGCCATCGCGACCGAGGCCATCGACCGGCTCCACACCACGGCCCAGAGCCACCACCGCGTGATGGTGCTGGAGACGATGGGCCGCTACGCCGGGTGGATCGCGCTCTACGCCGGCGTCGCCTCCGGCGCCGACGTGCTGCTCCTCCCGGAGTTCCCCTACGACCTGGAGGAGGTGGCCCGCGTGTGCCGGCGCCGGGCCTCGGGCGGGCAGCAGTTCACGATCATCGTCGTCGCCGAGGGGGCGAAGCCGGAGGGCGGCGAGCTCGCCGTGCAGCAGGTCGTCGCCGACAGCCCGGACCCGATCCGCCTCGGCGGCGCCTGCAACGTCCTCGCCCACCACCTCGGCCCGATGGTGGACTCCGAGATCCGCACGACGATCCTCGGCCACGTCCAGCGCGGCGGCACGCCGACCGCCTTCGACCGCAACCTCGCGACGGCCTTCGGCGCCTACGCCGCGGCGATGGTCCGCGACGGCCGGTTCGGTCGGATGGTGGCGCTCCAGGAGAACCGGCTCACGAGCATCGGGCTCGACGAGGTCGCCGACCGGGTGCGGACGGTGGCGCCGGACGCGCCGATGGTGGTGGCGGCCCGCGCCGTGGGGACGTCGCTCGGGGTGCCGGGCTTCGAGGCCCGCTTCGCCGGCGAGGCCGCCAGCGGGGCGCTGTCGTGACGGAGCCCGGTTCGCGGCTGGCGGTAGGGGCGTGATTAATCACGCCCCTACGACTGATCCTCCCGCCCCGCCGCGCGTAGGAGCGCCGCGGCCGACTCGGAAAAGGGTTCCAGGGGGGCTCACCCGCCCCGCCGCGCGTAGGAGCGCCGCCCCGCCACCCGCCCCTCCCCCGATGCACGTCTTCCTCACCGGCGCCACCGGCTTCGTCGGCCACCACGTCCTCGGCGCGCTGCGGCGCCACGGCCACACCATACGCTGCCTCGTCCGCGAGGGCTCGCTGGAGAAGCTCCCCGTGTCCGAGGACGAGCGCGTCGAGGTGGACTCCTCGAAGGAGGCGCTCCTGGAGGGCGTGGGCAACGCCGCCGAGCAGGCGGCCACGGCGGGCTCCGCCACGCGCGCGCCCGTCGAGGTCGTCTACGGCGACGTGGCCGACATCGAGACCATCGAGGGCGACCTCGCGGGGTGCGACGCGGTGGTCCACCTCGTCGGGATCATCGAGGAGGACCGGCCGCGCGGGGTGACGTTCGAGCGGGTCCACGTGCGCGGCACGCAGAGCGTGGTCGAGCAGGCGCGCGCGGCCGGCATCGGGCGGTTCGTCCACATGAGCGCCAACGGCGCCCGCCCCGACCCCGACGCCTCGGCGTACCACCGCACGAAGTGGAAGGCCGAGGAGGCCGTCCGCGCGGCCGGCTTCGATCACCACGTCATCTTCCGCCCGTCGGTCATCTTCGGCGACCCCGGCGAGGGGCGGGAGGAGTTCGCCTCCCGCCTCGCCGAGACCCTCGTCGGCCCGTTCCCCGTGCTGCCGGTCTTCGGCGACGGGCAGTACCGGCTGCAGCCCGTCGACGTCGGGGCCGTGGCCGAGGCGTTCGCGCAGGCGCTCACGCTGGAGGTGCCCGAGGAGGCGCCGCTGGAGGCCCGCGCCTACTGCGTCGCCGGCCCCGAAGCCGTCACCTTCGACGAGGCGCTCGACCGGATCGCGCGGGGGATGGGGGAGGAGCCGAAGCCGAAGCTGCACCAGCCGATGTGGCTCTCGAAGGCCGTCGTCGGCACCGTCGGCGCGGCGGGGCTCTTGCCGATCTCGCCCGCACAGTTCCAGATGCTCGTCAAGGGGAACACCTGCGACGCCGCGCGCTTCTGGGCCGACTTCGACGCCGAGCCCGTCCCGTTCACCCCCGAACACCTGAGCTACCTTCAGGCGTAGCTCCCCATCTCCGAACACCCCCTCCGCCATGCGCCGCCTTCTCGTCCTCCTCCCCCTGCTCCTCCTCGCCGCCTGCCGCCCCGCCGAGGGCACCGAGGACCCGCCCCTCTCCGCCGTCGAGACGCCGGCCGAGGCCGCGCAGGGCTCGGCGGACGTGGCCGGGACGTACCGCCTCGTCGGTCTGGACGACAACGTGCTGCCGGCGCTCGTCGGGCAGATGGACGAGTGCGCCGTCATGCTCGGCGAGGGCACGCTCACGCTCGACGCCGAGGGCGCCTACCGCCTCGCCCTGCTCGCGATGGCCGTCTGCGGCGACGACGAGGAGCCGGCCGACACCGAGCGGGTGCTGAAGCAGGGGCCGTACACCCTCGAAGGCGCCGACATCCGCTTCGGCGACATGGTGACGGAGATCGGCGGCGACGGCCTCACGGCCGACGAGGACGCCGACCCGATCAACACCGAGAACGAGCTCCTCACCCCCGACTCCGACGCGATGGACGACGAGCCCGAGCTGTTCAGCCCCGAGCGGTTCTCCGGCGACGGCACCGTCCGCGGCGACGAGGTCTCGATCACCCTCGACGACCTCTCCACGCTCCGGTTCGTCCGCCAGTAGGGCGAGCGTAGGGGCACTATATATCCTGCCCCTACCGTGTCGGCGCCTCTGGCTCCCCCGGTATCTTGGGCGCCCCCCACCACCGACGCCCGCGCCCGCATGGCGGCCCCCGAGACCCCCGCTCCCTCCAACGGCATCGCCGCCACGCCCGTCGCCCCGGCCGGCAAGAAGTACGTCGCCATCGCCGGCAACATCGGGGCGGGGAAGAGCTCGCTGACGGAGATCCTCGCGGGCTACTTCAAGTGGGAGCCGTTCTTCGAGCGGGTGGATGACAACCCGTACCTCGCGGACTTCTACGAGGACATGCGGCGCTGGAGCTTCAACCTCCAGGTGTTCTTCCTGTCGAGCCGGTTCGCGCACCAGCAGCGGATCGAGGCGCTGCCGCACTCCGTCGTCCAGGACCGCTCGATCTACGAGGACGCCGAGATCTTCGCGCGCAACCTCCACGAGATGGGGCTCATGGACGGGCGCGACTTCGAGAACTACCAGGACCTCTTCGCCCTGATGACGAGCTACCTCCGCCCGCCGGACCTCCTCGTCTACCTCCGCGCGAGCGTCCCCACCCTCGTCCGCCAGATCCAGGCCCGCGGGCGGGACTTCGAGACGACCATCCGGATCGACTACCTCGAACGTCTCAACGCCCACTACGAGCGCTGGATCGAGGCCTACGACCTCGGCCCGAAGCTCGTCGTGGAGACCGACCGGCTCGACTTCGTGAACGAGGAGGACGACCGGTTCGAGATCCTCAGCCGCGTCGAGGGCCGCCTGTTCGGGCTGTTCCCGGAGGCGGCTTCGGGATGAGAGGGGACATGGGGGAGGGAGGGACAGGGGGAGAGCAGGCGCTTGCTCGCCCTCTGCGCTTCGCCTTTCTCCGAGCCCTCCTTCCGCTCCTCCTTTCTTCCGCCCTTCCGCTCCTCGCAACGGCTCAGGCCCCCGACACCCTCGGCGTGCCGGTGGACTCGGTGCTCTTCGAGGAGGTCGCAGCGGACACCGTGGTGGTGGACACGCTCGGTCTGCTGGGGGACTCGCTCGCGGCGCCGGTGCGGCGCAACGACCCGGTCGTCTCCTTCGAGCGGCCGGAGCCGGGGGCGGCTACAACGCTGGTGCCGACGCGCCGGCCGGTGTTTACCGTGGCCCCGCTCGTGGCCGACCGCACCGGCGCCTTTTACTACGACCTCGGCGTGCCGGGGGCGCCGAGCGGGGTCGGCTTCGACGGGATGGCGCCGCGGCGGGCGGCGCTGACGCTCGGGGGGATTCCGGCGGAGGACCCCTTCACCGGACGCCCCGCGTGGGAGCTGCTGCCGACGGAGCCGCTGGCCGGGCTTCGGGCGGCGCCGGGTCTGTTCGGGGAGCCTGCGGGGTTCGCAGCGGACCTCCGGGCGTTCGCCGCGGCGGAGGCGGTGACGGAGCTGCGGTACCGGACCGGGCCGAACGGGATTCAGTTCGTCGGGGCGACGCACGGGCAGACGCGGCGGCCGGCGTTCGCGCGGAACCTCGGCGGCGACCAGGCCCGGCTCGGGGTGCTGTTCCACGTCTCCGGGCGCGGGGCGGGCGGGGAGTATGCCAACGCGGAGATCGGCGGGTGGCAGCTCGTCGGGCGGGTGGGGCTGGCGCTCCCGGCGCTCTCCATCGAGGTTACCGAGCGGCACGTCCGCGCCGACGACGGGGCGTGGGGCGGCGTCGCCCCGACGGACCCGCCGGTGCTGGCGTTCGACCGGAACGCGGCCGTCGCTAACCCGGGCGCGCGGCGGGTCACGATCCGCAATGACCTCTCGGCGACGGCCCGGCTTCCGCTCCTCACCCGCGAGCGCCCGCTGACGGTGACGGGGTTCTGGACGGCGGCGACGCTGCGCGCCACCGGGTTCGCCGTGGATACGACGGAGGCGAAGGGGGGGCGATACGGCATCCGTGCGGAGCAGGAGATGCTCGCCGGCGGTCATCGTCTTCGGGCGCAGCTTCACCTCTGGGCCGACACCCGCGCCCGCGCCGGGCCGGGCGATGCCTCCGGTCGGATCGCCTTCCCTGATTCCCTGGAAAGTGTCGCCACGGAGGTCCACGCCGCCGTCGCCGACTCGTTCAGCGTAGCCGGGTTTGGGGTGGCGGCGGAGGGCGGCGTCCACGCCGGGCCGGGCTTCGCCTTTCCCACCGCGCGGTTCGGGGTGCGGCGGACGCTCGGGCGGCTGACGCTCGGGGCGACGGTGCAGGCGGCGGGGGCGCGGCGCTCGACGGTGGAGCGGGTCGGGTTCGGGACGCTGCTGGCGGCGCCGGACTCGCTGTCGACGGAGCGGACGCTGCGGGCGGAGGCGACGGCGCGGGTGCGGCTCGGCCCGCTCGGGCTGCGGCTGCGGGGCGCGTTCGTCCGGCAAACGGACGCCACTGTGCTGCTGCTGGAGCCGGAGGGCGCCCGGTTCGCTACGGCCGCAGAGCCGCTCCAGCGGGTCGTCGCCACGCTGGGGGTCGGGTTTCGGGAGGAGGCCCGGCGGGGGCTGTACGCGGAGGCCACCGCGCACGTCTACGCCTTCCTCAACGCCGACTCGACCGGCATCTCGGGCCGTGAGGCCGCGGCCACGCCAGACGTGTGGGGGAGCGCCCGCCTCGGCGCCCGCGCCCGCGACCTGTTCGACGACGCGCTCGACCTGGACCTCTACGTCCGCGGCCGGGCGTGGACGGCGTTCCGGAGCCGCGCCCTCCACGCGCCGACGGCGCTGTTCGGGCTGCCCTCTGCGATTGAGCCCGAGGTGTCGGCATCGGGAACGCTCGACGCGATCCTGGAGGCGGGGCTCGGGCGGGGGCGGGCGACGGCGTTCGTGGCCTACGAGAACGTGCTGGCGGGGCGGGCCTACACGGGAGCGTACGTGGTGCCGGTGTACCCGCTCTCGGCGCCGCGGCTGCGGCTGGGACTGTTCTGGGTGTTGCCGTTTTAGGACCCCCTGTTCGGGATGTGCATCGCTCCGCTTGGGCACACCCGAACTGTCCCCCTTCGGAAGGGGGACAGCTTGGTGGGCTCTGAGCGTAGCGATAGCTCGCCAAGCGGGGGGTCCTGCTGTGCCGGAACAGGGGCACGCAAAGCGCGATATGCACGCCGCAACGTAACCCGCTCTCTCTATGCCTCCTGCTCCTGGCCCCGTCGCCTTCATGTCCTACGTCCGCAAGGACGACGAGCACGAGAACGGCCGCCTGACCGCCATCCGCAAGCGCCTCGAAGGCGAGGTGCGGATGCAGACCGGCCGCCCATTCTCCATCTTCCAGGACCAGAAAGACATCGCCTGGGGCAACAACTGGAAGGAGCGCATCGACGAGGGCGTGGACGCTGTCACGTTCCTCATTCCCGTCATCACTCCGAGCTTCTTCCGGAGTACCGCTTGCCGCGAGGAGTTCGCGCGCTTCCGGGCGCGTGAGGCAGCGATGGAGCGCTCCGACCTCATCCTCCCGCTCTATTACGTCGAAACCGACGAGTTCAGCGACGAAGCGTTGCGGGAGGCCGATGCGATGGCGCGAGTGATGGTGAGCCGGCAGTACTTCGACTGGCGGCATCTCCGCCTCGAGCCTCTCACCTCACTGCAGGTAGGCAAGGCATTCGCGAGCATGGCGAAGCAGATCAAGGCTGCCCTTCCAGGAGCGCCACCCCGACCGGCTAAGGCGAAGACTACGCGTCGTGCGGAGGTCGGCGGCATTGAGCGGGCGCAGGCGACAGTTGCCGAGTCCACTCGTCAAGCACCCGTCCCCCGATCCGAGCCGCACACCGTAACCGTAGACGCGCTTCATCGGGGCGACTATGCCACGATCACCAAGGCGATAGAGAAGGAGCCACCGGGCACCCGCATCCTTGTCCGTCCGGGCTACTACCCAGAGGGCATCGTCATGGACAAGCCCTTGGAGATCATCGGCGACGGGCTGCGCGACGAGATCGTCGTCGCGGCGATGGGGTGCCACACAGTTCTGTTTCAGACAACGATGGGAAGGGTTGCTAACCTTACCCTTCAGCAAGAGGGCGGAGGCAATTGGTACGGGGTGGCCGTCGCGCAAGGACGGCTTCATCTGGAGGACTGCGACATTTCTAGCGAAGGCCTCGCCTGCATTGTCGTTCGAGATGGGGCAGACCCCGTCGTGCGCGGCAACCGGATCCACGACGCAAAGAATGGCGGCATTTACATTTTCAGCGGAAGTCGGGGCACGTTCGAGGACAACGAGGTCTTCGCCAACGCCTCAGGTGGATTCGCAGTGGACGACGGGGGGAACCCCGTCGTGCGCGGCAACCTAATCCACGACAACGGCGATTCCGGCATTTACATTTTCAGCGGAAGTCGGGGCACGTTCGAGGACAACGAGGTCTTCGCCAACGCCTCAAGTGGATTCGGAGTGGGGGACGGCGGGGACCCCGTCGTCCGCAGCAACAGAATTCACAACAATGGTAGCTTCGGCGTCGCCGTCCTCGGTGAAGGTCGGGGCACGTTCGAGGACAATGAGATCTTCGGCAACGCCCTGGACGGGTTCCTAGTAGATGACGGCGGGGACCCCATCGTGCGTGGCAACCGGATTCACCAGAACAGACGTGGAGGCATCTGGGTCGATGACGGCGGCCGTGGCACCTACGAGAAGAACCACATCTGGGGTAACGCCAAGGGTCCTTGGGACATCGCGGCCGATGCCGGTGAGGTCATAAGGCGCGACAACGTAGAAGAGCCGCCGGCCGACGCTTCTTTCTGAGGACTAGACCCGACCAAAGCAGACACCCTTCGCGCGTCTCCCCGTGCGGGGTCTCCCTGCTGCGCTCAAGGGGGAAGTGAGAGTGACTCTCGCTAGATGCTTGCGGTAGTTTGGCGGACCACCCCCACCCTCCCGATGAAGACGCCCGCCCTCGTCAAGGCCCTCGAAGACGCCGTCCGGCAACTCGGCGTGGAGGTGCAGTACGGGCGGGGCGGATTCCGGGGCGGTCTCTGCACGGTAGACGGGCGGCCCGTCGTGGTGCTGAACCGGCGGCGGCCGGCGGAGGCGCACCTCGCCGCGCTGGCCGGAGCGTTGGCGGAGCTTCCGCACGAGCAGGTCTACCTCCGCCCCGCCGTCCGCGACGCGCTGGAGGCGCTGTGGGCGCAGCAGCGCGCCCGGACGGACGCCACGTGGGAGCCGGAGGAGGGCGCATGAGCACGGCCGCCGGTCCTCGCCTGAGCGTCACCCTGCTCGGCACCGGTACGTCCACCGGGGTGCCGGTGATCGGGTGCCGCTGCCGCGTCTGCACCTCCGCCGACCCGCGGGACACGCGGACGCGCTGCGCCGCCCACGTCGTCGCCCACGACGACGCCGGCCCGGTCCACCTCCAGCTCGACGCGGGGCCGGACTTCCGGCAGCAGGCCCTCGCCGCCGACCTCGCGGCCGTAGACGCCGTGCTCGTCACCCACGCCCACTTCGACCACGTGATGGGCCTCGACGACCTCCGGCCATTCTTCTTCAACAACCCGCGCCCGATCCCCGTCTTTGCCGATCCCGGCGCGGCGGAGACGCTGCGGGGGATGTTCGCCTACGTCTTCCGCGACGGCTCGTACCCCGGCGTCTCGAAGCTGGCGCTGCGCGAGGTGGGTGGGGAGCCATTCATTGTTGAGAGCCGGGAGCCGGACGGCGCGCGCGTCGAGGTCATCCCCGTGCCGGCGTTCCACGGGAGGCTGCCGGTGCTGGGGTACCGGGTCGGGCGGTTCGCGTACGTCACCGACGTGAGCCGCATCCCCGAGGCGAGCTTCGCGCTGCTCGGCGGGCTCGACACGCTCGTCGTCGACGGCCTCCGGCGGGAGCCGCATGAGACGCACTTCTCGCTGGACGAGGCGGCGGCCGCGGCCCGCCGGGTGGGGGCGCGGCAGGCGTACCTTCTCCACATGACCCACACCGTCCTCCACGCCGAGGAGGACGCCCGCCTGCCCGACGGGGTGAACCTGGCCTACGACGGGCTGACGTTCGAGGTCGGCGGCGACTAAACTGGCGCGGGGGGCGTATGCCATACGCCCCTACGGTCTCCCGAAACGTGAAGCTCCTCGTCCTCAACGGCCCAAACCTGAACCTCCTCGGCCGCCGCGAGCCGGAGGTCTACGGCGCCGACTCGCTGGACGACGTCGAGGCGAGGGTGCAGGCGGCGCTGCCGGAGGCGGAGATCGCTTTCATGCAAGAAAACGGCGAGGGTGCGCTGATCGACGCGCTCCACGCGGCCGACGCCGACGGCACGGACGGGGTGGTGCTGAACCCCGGCGGCTACGCCCACACGAGCGTGGCGCTGCGCGACGCGGTGGCGGCGATGGCCGTGCCTGTGGTGGAGGTGCATCTCTCGAACGTGTTCACGCGGGAGGGCTTCCGGCACCGGCTCCTCATCGCGCCCGCCGCGGTGGGGGTCGTCAGCGGACTGGGGGCGGCGGGGTACGTGCTGGCGGCGCGGTATCTTGCCGAAGGGCACGCCGCCCGCTCTTGATGGCGTAGGGGCGTGATTAATCACGCCCCTACAACCTCTCCTCTCGTGGCTGGATACAAGGGGCACGTCGCCGGCTCCCTCGTCTTCTTCGGGGTCTACCTCGCCGGGCTCGCGCTCGTCTTCTCGGTGGACCAGGCGTACCGGCAGTTCTCGGAGCTGGAGCTCGTCGGCGTGCCGGCGGTGCTGCTCGGGCTCGCGGTGATGTTCGGGCTCTGGCCGGACGTGGACACCAACTCGAAGGGGCAGAACCTGTTCTACTCCATCTTCTTCGCCGTGGACGTGGCGCTGATCGCGATGCGGGAGTTCGAGTGGGCGGCCTACCTCGGGCTCTTCGCCATCCTCCCGATCCTGGGGAAGCACCGGGGCTGGACGCACACGTACTGGGCGATGGTGCTGATCCCCTCGCCACTCCTGGTCCTGCCCTACGTGCTCTTCCCCGAGCGCTCGCTCGCCGGGCTGCCGTTCTACGGCGCCGCCGTGGTGGGTTACTTCAGCCACCTCTTCATGGACGGCCTCGTGGTCGCCTTCCCGCGCCGCCGGGTGCGCCGCTGATGCCGACGCTCCCACACAGGCAAGAGCCCGAGGACCCCCGCGACGACGCCCGACCGGACGACGCCCAGCCGGGCGCGGGCGAGCTGGCCCAGCCCGCCGCCTCCCCGACGGCCGACGCCACGCCGGAATCCACGACGGAGGCGGCGCTCGAGGCCGAGGCCGTGCTCGAAGCGGCGGGCCGGACGCCCGGCACCGCAGACGAGTCGCCGGAGGAGCGGCGCGACAGCGCGGCGGGTCTCGTCGCCGGCGGCATCTTCCTGAGCCGGACCATCGGGTTCGTCCGCGAGCGCGCCATCGGGTACTTCTTCGGCGTTGGCCCCCACGCCGACGTGTTCCGCGTGGCGCTGCGCGCGCCGAACCTGCTGCAGAACCTGCTGGGGGAGGGGACGATCTCGGCGGCGTTCATCCCCATCTACAGCCGGATGCTGGAGGAGGGCCGCCCCGAGGACGCCGGCCGCTTCGCCGGCGCCATCCTCGGGCTCCTCGCCGCGACGGCCGCCGTGCTCGTCGCCCTCGGAGTGCTGCTGGCCGAGCCGCTGACGACGCTCCTCCAGCCCGGCTGGCTCGGCGACGCCGACAAGCTCGCCGCCGGCGAGATCGCGGTCAACCGGTTCGACCTCGCCGTCAGCATGATCCGGATCACGTTCCCGATGACGGGCGTCCTGGTGCTGAGCGCGTGGGCGCTGGGCGTGCTCAACAGCCACCGCCGGTTCTTCCTCCCCTACGTGGCGCCGGTCCTCTGGAACGTCGCTATCATCGGCGCGCTGATCTACGGCGGGCTGACGTACTTCGACGACCCGACGGGGCTGGCGGAGATGGACGTGATCCCGGCGCCCGCACTGAACCGGCTGCTGTTCGCGGGGATCTGGGGGGCGCTGCTCGGGGGCGTGCTCCAGTTCGGCGTGCAGCTCCCGGCGGTGGCCCGGGTGATCCGCGGGTTCCGGCCGTCCATCTCCACGAAGGTGGAGGGGGTGAAGCAGAGCATCCGCGCGTTCCTCCCCGTGCTGGCCGGGCGCGGGGTCTACCAGCTCTCCGGCTACCTCGACCTGCTGCTGGCCGGGTTCGCCGCCGTCGGGGCCGTCTCGGCGCTGACCTACGCGCAGGTGCTCTACATGCTGCCGGTCTCGCTGTTCGCGATGAGCGTGGCGGCGAGCGAGCTGCCGGAGCTGTCGCGCCTCTCGGGGAACCTCGGCCCGCGCTTCCTCGGGCGGGTGGACCGCTCGCTCCGGCAGATCCTGTTCATGATCGTGCCCTCGGTGGTCGGGTTCGTCGGGTTCGGGTTCCTCGCCGTGGCGGTGCTCTACCAGACCGGCTCGTTCGGCATCGAGGCGACGTGGCAGGTCTACCTCGTGCTCGCCGCCTACGCCCTCGGCCTCCTCGCGACCGCGACCTCGCGGCTGCTGCAGAACGCATTCTACGCCCTCGACGACACCCGGACGCCCGCGAGGGTGGCGGTCGTCCGCGTCGTTGTCTCCGCCGCCGTCGGCGCGGCGCTGATGTTCTGGCTGGATCAGTTCTCGGTGCCGGAGGTGATCGGCATCCCGGCGGAGGGGCGGGCGCTGCGGCTCGGCGCCGTCGGCCTCGCGCTGGGCTCGGCCGTCGGCGCGTGGGTCGAGCTGTGGCGGCTCGACGCGGCGCTCTCGCGGCGGCTCCCGGACTTCCACCTGCCGTGGGGGCCGCTAGCGCGGATGCTCGGCGTCGCCGGCCTCGCCGCCATCCCGGCGGCGTTGCTGCGCTGGCTCGTCCCGGCTGAGGCGTTCCCCGTGTGGACCTACGGCGCGGTGATCCTGGCGGTGTTCGGCGTGGGGTACCTCGTGCTGGCGCACGTCCTCGGCTTCGAGGAGGGGGAGTCGTGGACGGGCCGGTTCACCCGCCGGTTCAAGAAGGATGATGGGTGAGGGCTACACGGACCCTCACTCCTCCTTCCATCGCGGAGCCTGTGCTGAGCGTAGCCGAAGTGCTCAAGGAAGGAGAAGATGTCCCCCTTCGGAAGAGGGACAGTTTCGGGCGTGCCTGAGGACGGAGTCCGATGCACGCGAGAAACGGGGGGTGTCTCCGGCGTAGCTTCCCCCGACCCGCTCCCCAATCTGCACCCGGATGGGCCGCATCACCCGCACCGGCGACACCCCCGCCAAGCGCCGCCACGCCCACGTCCGCTCCTGCGCCGAGGCCCTCCGCCTGCTGGCCGAGCGCGACGGCCTCGCAACCGGCCGTTTCGACGCCGAGGCGAAGGACCTCGTGGCCTTCCTCATCTTTAACCTCCGCGGCATCGGCGCCACCATCGAGGAGAGCGCGAACGCCTGGGACGACAAGAACTACTGGAAGAAGGCCGAGGCCCTGCGCGAGCGCTACCGCTGGAGCCGCACTGCCGCCGCCGACCTCGAACGCCTCGCCCTCGCCGACCGCTGGGCCGAGGTGCCGGAGGCGCTAATGACGCTCCTCCCGCACTTCGCGAACGTCACCGTCGGCCAGATGACGCGCGACGCGGACTGGTGGTGCGGCGCGCTTCGTGCCCTCCGCCGCGAGGCTGAGCGCGCCACGCCGGCTTGATGCAGCCCCTCGCCTTCCCTGACGGGACGCCCTTCGACGTGCGGGAGGAGGGGGGGCGAGCCGTGATCCTCGACCGCGTGCGGCGGCGGTACGTCCGGCTGACGCCCGAGGAGTGGGTCCGCCAGCACCTCCTCCGCTACCTCGTCGAGTCGCTCGGCTACCCCGTGGGGCTCCTCGCCGTCGAGCGGAAGCTGGAGGCGGCCGGCGGCCTCCGCCGCGCCGACGTGGTGGCGTTTGGGCGGGACGGGGCGCCGGCCCTGATCGCCGAGTGCAAGGCGCCGGCGGTGCCGATCACGGAGGCCGTGTTCGGGCAGGTCTCGCGCTACAACGCCGTCGCGCGGGCGCCGCACCTCGTCGTCACCAACGGCCGCGAGCACTTCTGCTGGACGGTGGACCGCGCCGCCGGCACCCTCCGCTTCCTCGACGGCATCCCGCCGTCCTCGGCGCTGGCAGGGAATGATCCGCCGACCTCACCGTAGGGGCGCGATATATCGCGCCCGTGGTCCCGAGCCGGGGCCATGTGCGAAGAAGCAGCGTGACCCACTGGGCACGGAACGATCCGCCAGCCTCGTCGCGTTGAGGCGCCATCACCACCCGCCGTCCGATGTCCCGAACGCTCGCCCTCGCCGCCCTCGTCCTCGCGCTGGCCTTCGTGGTCGCCGCCCGCGCCGTGCAGGGGCAGGAGGAGCCCGATCCTGAAGTCGCGGAAGAGCCGGAGGAGCTGGCGCATCTCATGGCCTACATGGAGCGCTACGCCGAGAAGCTCCACCTCGCCGGGACGCCCGAGAACTGGCCGCTGGCGGCGTTCTACGCCCACGAGGTCGAGGAGACGCTCGACGAGGTGGTCGCGGGGGGCTACGTCGAGGAGGGCGTCGAGCTCGCCGCCTTCGCCGAGGCGACGTTCCTGCCGGCGCTGGCCCGCGTCGAGGGGGCCGTCGAGAGCGAGTCGGCCGTCGCGTTTCGGGCGGCCTATGCCGGGCTCATCGACGCCTGCAACGCCTGCCACGCGGCGACGGGGCACGGGTTCGTACAGGTCGTCGTGCCGGACGGATCGGGGCCGTACCCCGGCCAGCGGTTCGCGCCGTGAAGCGTCGCGTCCTGGTCTTCCTGCTCGCCCTCGCTGCAGTTGGTTGCGGCGAGCGCGTCGCGCCGGAGCCCGCCGAGGCGTACACCGTGCGCGGGGTCTACCTCGGCGCCCGGTTCGACAGCGCGGCGGCGGCAGTGGACCACGAGGCCATCCCCGGCTTCATGGACGCGATGCGGATGGACCTCCGGGTGGCGGAGCCCGCCGTGCTCCGCGGCCTCGCCGAGGGCGACCCCATCCGGTTCGAGCTGGTGGACCGCGGGGAAGGCTTCCGCATCGAGACTATCCGGCCGCTGCCGGCGGGGACGGAGCTGGAGCTCGCGGGCGCGGAAGAGGAGGCCGGGGAGTAGCGGGGCGGATCAGCCCGGCGCGTCGTAACGTTCTGGGGTGCGCGGCCCGCTGCGGGCTGCCTCCCCGGGCCCCCCCTTCGCGGCCTGCGCGTCCCCTCACCCCTCGCCCCCTCCATGAGCTCGATCACCGAACGCCTCGGCGCCCTCCTCGCGCGGACGACCCCCTTCGACCACCTCGACCCCGCCGCGCGGCAGGAGTTGCTCGGGGAGATGACCATCGAGATCTACAGCCCTGGTGAGGTCATCCTCCAGCAGGGCTCGGACGTCCACCGCGCGCTCTACGTCGTCGAGAGCGGGCTCGTCCGGCTCTACGACGAGGAGCAGGGGCGGCTGATCAACATGGTCGGCGAGGGCGGGACGTTCGGGTCCTACGGGCTCATCCAGGGCGGCATCCTGCCCTACGAGGCGAAGGCCGTCGAGAGCACCGTCTGCGCGCTCGTCTCGGCGGCGCGGTTCCAGCGGCTCTTCAAGAACGACCCCACCTTCGCCGGGCACTTCGACGCCGACATCAAGCAGTACGTCCGCACCCTCGACACCGAGCTCGACGCGAGCGGCGCCTACCTCCTCTTCGAGACCAGCCTCCGCGACGTGGTCTACCGCCCGGCCGCGACGGTGGGGACCGAGGCGACGGTGCAGGACGCGGCGCGCCAGATGCGCGAGATGGACACCGACACCGTCGTGATCGAGCAGGACGGGACGCCGATGGGGCTGCTCACCGAGGGCGACCTCGTCGAGCACGTCGTCGCCGAGGGGGCGGCCGGCTCGACGCCGGCCTCGTCGCTCATCGAGCGCCCGCCCATCGCGCTCTCCGGCGCCGACAAGCTGTTCGACGCCGTGCAGGTGATGATGAAGCACCGCATCCGCCGGGTCGTGGTGACGGACGCCCGCGCGACGGCCCTGGACAAGGGCGGCACCGCGCTCGCCGTCGTCTCGGCCGAGGACGTCGCCCACTTCCGCGGGCTCGACCCCGTGGCGACGGTCGAGCGGCTGGAGAAGGCGCAGACCGTGACCGAGCTCGCCCAACTCCGCGCCGAGTCCACGCGGCGGCTCTACCGGCTCTACCAGCAGGGCGTCCAGAGCGAGGCCCTGCTCGACGTCGTCGCCGAGCTCGACGACCAGCTCAAGGCGCGGCTGCTCCACCTCGTCGAGGCGGAGGTCCGCGCGGCCCACCCCGACGCGCCGGACCTCGCGTGGGCGTGGCTGGCGTTCGGCGCGCCGGGCCGCCGCGAGGCCGCCCTCTTCGCCACCCAGGCCAACGGCATCGTCTACGCCGACCCGTCGTCGGACGCCGAGGCGGAGGCCGCTGCCGCGTTCTTCGACGCGCTGGCCGAGCGGGCGGGGCAGGCGCTGGCGCAGTGCGGCGTCCACCCCAGCGAGACCGGCATCGTCGCGCAGCACGAGGCGTTCCGGCAGCCGCTGGCCTCGTGGTCGGCGGCCTACGCGCAGTGGGTCTCGGGGCAGGAGCCGCAGGCCACCCTCCGCGCCGTGAAGGCGTTCGACCTCCGCGGCATCTACGGCGACGACGACCTCGTGACCCGCCTCCGCGAGGGGATCCGCGCGCGCCTCGGCGAGGGCGCGCGGCGGTTCCTCGCCATCCTCATGCGCGGCGCCACCGAGAACCGCCCGCCGCTCTCGTTCTTCGGCCGCTTCGAGCTCGAGCGCGGCAAGGGGGAGGCCGAGGGCCTGAACCTCCGTGAGCGCGGGCTCGACCCCGTCGTCGGCGTGGCGCGGACGCTGGCGCTGGAGGCCGGCTTCCTCCGCAGCACGAACACGTTCGACCGGCTCCGCCACCTCCGCGAGGCGCTCCCGGACCTCCAGCGCGAGACCTCCGCGCTGCTGGAGGCGTTCACGACGCTCTCCGACATGCACCTCCGCGCGCAGATGGAGGCGGCCGAGTCGGGCGAGCCGGGCTCGGACTTCGTGGACCCGAACGTGCTCCACAAGAGCCAGCAGAACCTGCTGAAGGAGACGTTCAAGAAGGTCGACAAGGTGCAGAGCGCCCTCCAGGACCGCTACGAGCGCCGGTGAGCGGCAGGTAGGTCCACTCGGCTGACCGGCACATGGTCTGTTGAGACGCTCAGATCACGTCATCTCGACCGAGCGTAGCGAGTGGAGAGAACTCTAGTGGCGCTACGGTACGTGCCTGCAGAGATCCCTCGACTCCGCTCGGGACGACCGAGAAGGCAGCTTCTCAACAAAGCAGAGGGCACACGGAGAACAGTCGTCACCTCGCTGCTGGTCGGTAGTTTCCGCCTGAAGCGCGGCGCCGATCCTTCATGAAGAAGATCCTCAAGTGGCTACGGCTGTTCGTTCCGTGGGCACTCCCCATCGTGATTCCGCTGGTATGGGAGGCTCTGTCTGAGGAGGACGTCAGCGAGTGGGTGCGGACAACCCTCCACCTGAAGCCGTGGGCGGCCCTGCTGATTGGCGTGCTCATCGCTCTGACAGGAATGGTTGTCACGGCCGTTGTCGCTACACGTCGGGAGCGGCGGGTGGCGGAGGAGGCCGAGCGGGAGCGCCAAGCCGAGGCTGAGCGAGAGGCACAGGCCGCGAAGCAACGCGCCGAGCAGGAAGCACGGGAGCGGGAGGAAGCGGAGTGGCAGGCATGGCGCGCGGCCTTCCGCCACGCGGGGCCGGCGAGGGACCTCGACGCCGACACCGTTGCGGGGACGACGCGGCGGATGGATCAGCCGTTCGTAGACGGTGTCCGCACCCTCGCGCGGCCCGTCACGCTCCAGAGCCAGCAGGAGGAGCGTGGCGGGCTCGTCAGCACCGACGCGGCCCGCTACCTCCGCGAGCAGATCGTCGAGCGGGGGCGTCTCGGGCTGCTGCTCCAGGGGCGGCCCCTCCTCGGCAAGACGCGCTTCCTCGTCGAGCGGCTGCGGCAGGACTATCCAGAGGTGTTCGTCCTCGCCCCCGACCCCGGTCGCCCGATTCCCGCTGTGCCCGAGCACCTCGCGCAGCACCTCGGGGGCGGCGCTTGCCTCCTTCTGGACGACCTGGAGCGGTTCGAGGAGCGGGTGCATGAGGTGACAACGCTCCTGGACCACCTCCGCCGGCAGGCAAAGCAGCTAGGAATGCCCCTCCTCGTTCTGGCGACGGTGCGCGACGGCGGCCCCGGCTCTACGGTGCAGAATGAGGCAGCCTTCCGCGCGCTCCGGGAAGGGCTGCAACACCTAGAGCTTCAGCCACCCTCCGACGACCTGATCGAGGAGGTGGGGGAGCAGACGCATTTCGAGCCGCGGGCGCGGGGTGAGCGCGAGCGCTCCTTCGCCTTCGTACTGGAAAAGGAGTTCGAGGGGCAGCGCGAGCGGTACCAAGCACTCGTAAAGAGCGAGCGCGAGGACGACCGGCAGGCCGTGCGCTGGCTCCAGGCCGCCAAGCTGCTGGACGACCGCAGCATCCCGCTGGAGCGGGCGCGCCTGGAGCATGTCGCGGCGTCGCTGTTCGGCTTCGAGCCTGGGTCGGTGAAGACGGAGGCGCCACTGCTCGTCCTCAAGGAGCAAGGATTTCGGGACGCGCAGGCGCTAGGCCGTGTGAGACAAATCGCTTCGGCGTGACGTTGACCCGGCTCCAGCCCCCGCCGCCATGCCGCTCCTGACTGACCCCGAGTGGGCCGCCCTCAAAGCCGCCCTCAAAGCCGCCCTCGACCACGCCCGCTCCGGTCGAGGCCGCCCCTTCCGCGACGAGCGCGCCACCGTCGAGGGCGTCGTCGTCTGGCGCCTCAAGAACGGCCCACCCTGGCGCGCCGTCCCCGCCGAGTTCGGGCCCTGGTGGCGCGCCGCCCAACTCCACAAGCGCTGGTCCCGTTCGGGCGTCTGGGAGCGGGCCTTCGAGCACCTCCGCGACACCGGGCACGCCGACCTCGCCGCGGTCATGCTCGACGGGACCGTCGTGCGCGCCCACCCCAAGGCGGCGGGGGCGAAGAAGGGGGCTCCCGACGCTACGGCCCCCTCCGAGACGTAGCGCTCCGAGACGTAGCGCTCCGAGACGTAGCGCTCCGAGACGTAGCGCTCCGAGACGTAGCGCTCCGAGACGTAGCGCTCCGAGACGTAGCGCTCCGAGACGTAGCGCTCCGAGACGTAGCGCTCCGAGACGTAGCGCTCGGGCGCAGCCGGGGCGGCTTCGGCACGAAGGCCGTCGTCGCCTGTGACCGCCGGGGCCGGGCGCTCGCGTTCCGGCTGCTGCCGGGGCACCGCTCGGAGCTCCGCGTGGCCGACGCGCTCCTGGTCGCCGTGGTCGGGCTCGGCCGCGTGGGCCGGGTCGTCTGCGACCGGGGGTACTCGTCGGCCTCGTGGCGGGCGGGGATCCGGATCGCCGGAGCCGAGCCCGTCGTCGCGGCCAACCGGACGCACCCGGCCGTGGCCTACGACCGAGCGGCCTACGACCGAGCGGCCTACGACCGGGGGGCC
Source organism: Rhodothermales bacterium (assembly GCA_965215145.1). Lineage (GTDB taxonomy): Bacteria > Bacteroidota > Rhodothermia > Rhodothermales > JANQRZ01. The sequence continues at coordinate 460,108 of OZ244038.1, forward strand.
TACCGCGAGCGGCACCGGGTAGAGCAACTGTGGGGCCGACTCAAGGAGTGGCGGGCGGTGGCGACGCGCTACGAGAAGACGGCCGAGAGCTACCTCGGCGCGCTCCACGTGGCGGCGGCGGTGGACTGGATCAAGCATGGATTGTCTCACACGGCCTAGAGCCAGCCTTTTTGAAGCACGTCGTCCCCGACCCGGTGGGTACACGGGCCAATTATCCCGAGCGCCTGGAGGAGACGTTGCAAGAACGGGACGACGGCGAGGCTCTTTTCTCTTGGGGAACTGCTCTGTGGATAGAGGGCGAGGATCGAGAGCGAGCCGCCCGCCTGCTGCGGTCAGCTGCCGAAATATGGGAGGTGCTAGGCACAACCAAAGGACTCATGCAGGCAGCTATGGCGAACGTCAATATGGGCAATCTGCTCAGCGATGGCGGCGACGTGGCGGGTGCGCGGTCGGCCTACGAGAGAGCCATCGAGGCGAGCGAGGCAGCGGGGACGGCCAAAGGTCTCGTGGGAGTGGCGAGGGCGCGCTTCAACCTCGGCAACCTATTCAGAGCAGGCGGCGACGCGGCAGAGGCGCGGTCGGCCTACGAGAGAGCCATCGAGGCAGGTCAAGCGGCGGGAACGCCAGAGGGACTTGTGCAAATAGCTATGGCGAGATTCAGCCTCGGCTTAATATCTGAAGAGGAGGGACACGCAGTAGAAGCGCGGAAGGCTTTCGAGTCGACGGTTGAGGCGGGGCAGATGGCGGAGACGCTGGAAGGAAGGAAGGTCGCTATCTGGGCTCAGCAGGCACTCGACCGTCTCGATAGGGGCACACAGACGGCCTCGCATGGATAAGCGACGGGGACGCATTTCATCCCCGACAGGCTTGTTGTCAACAGGATCGTTGGTAACGGTGCGATGTCCCTGTGAGCTTGTCGAGCAGAAAAGCCGCAGCCCATATCAAGACTGCGGCTTCCTGGTGTCTCGCTGCCGGCAGGTGCTCTGACCGACTTATGCCTCGCCGACGGTGAAGGAGGTCGGCGCGCGCCCGCGGGATCGGGTTAGGCGCCGAGAAGTGTGCGGACGTGCTCGACCAGCGCACCCACGTCGGACAGCACGCCTGCTCGGTCCCCAAGCGGAGCACCACCCCCGAGGGCCTCGTACCGGAACCGGACGGCGAACACGTTGAGGCGGACGAGCGGCCAAGAGGGGCTGACCGCCTCCCCCTCATCCTCCAGCAGACCCAGCAGGACGTTGAGGTCGTGGGTAAGGGGATAGGCCACGCTCCGTTCAGCCAACCACGCCTTAACGCCTTCTCCGCTGCCTGCTGCGCATGGAAGCCGGCGATCTCATCCGCGAACGTATCCGCGTCTTCCATCCCGCTGAGCGCGCGGAGGTCTTTCTCGGCCATCGCCAGAAGCGCGAGGGCGTGGGTATGGTCGCTCATGCGCCGGGTCGCTCGTAGACCACCCGCCCGGTCCGAAGTGCACGAGCCACTACGTGGTTCGTGGTGCCGGCCCACCGCTCGACCTCTTCCTGGCTGTAGAGGAGGAGGTCGGCCGGCACGCGGAAGGGGGCTAGGGATTCCCAAGCTCGCACGAGGGCGTCCGCTCGCTCGCCCTCGTCCCGGAAGGGGTGCTCCCCCACGATGAGGAAGTCCACGTCCGAATCGCGCCCCGCCTCGCCTGTGGCGTGGGAACCGAAGAGGACGACGCGCCGCGGCCGGACGGCCTCCGCCACGGCCGCCGCCATGGATTCGATGGGTACGGGCGTCCGGCTCATACGAAGATTCGGGCGGGTGTAGGCAGTCCAACCTACACCCGCCTGGTCCTCCTACGCCTCGCCGACGGTGGAGGAGGTCGGCGCGCTCGCGGTCCGCTGCGGGCGCTCCTCACCCTCCTCCGAGGTCGCCGCCGGCTCGGGGTGGCCGTCGGGCAGCGTCGAGAGCGTGAGGCCGCCGCCGTCGGGGAGCGCGTCGACCTCGACGGCGTCGCCCTCGCGGACGAGCCCGGCGAGGATCTGCTCGGCGAGCTGGTTGGCGACCTCGCGCTGGATCACCCGGTTCAGCGGGCGCGCCCCGAACACGGGGTCGTACCCCCGCGCGGCGAGGTAGTCGAGCGCGGCGTCGGTGAGGCGGAGGTCGAGGCGGCGGCAAAGATGCCCCCTCCTGCGCGAGACCGCGCTCCTGCGCAAGACCGCGGAAGGGGGCGGGCCCGCCCGCGCCTTAGGCTGAGGACGTCCCCCGCGGGACCCCACCCCAACCCCTCCTACCATGCGTATCGCTACCCCCCTCTTTGCCCTCGCGGCGCTGCTGGCCCTCGCTCCGGCGGCCGCGGCCCAGGTCACCAACATCGGCACCCTCGGCTTCCCCGGCACCGAGCCCCGCCCGCTCTCCGGCCGGTTCGCCGAGGACGTCCCCCTCGTCGTGAACTACCCCGCCCCGTCCGACGTGAACCCCTCGTTCCTCGGGCCCGTCCTCCTGATGAAGTCCGCCCGCGTGGACCTCGAGACGGGGCACGTCACGCTCCCGCTCCGGCAGGGCCGGATGCGCTCGGGCGAGGCCGTCTGGTACGTCGTCACCGACGTCTCGGACCGCGGGCTCGCCGAGCTCCTCGGCGTCAACTACTCCCCGAAGCTGTTCTACGCCGACTTCAACAACGGCGTCCGCGACGCCGTGATCGAGAGCGACGGGACGATCGTGTTCGAGCGCGGGCGGGCGGACTTCGCGCCGGAGTGGCGGATCGTGCCGGGCGACGCCCCGGACTACTTCCCCCCGAAGGCGTTCCAGCCCGGCTCCGTCGGCGACGAGCACTACACCCCGCTGTTCAAGACGACCAACGGCGGCGGCTCCGCGATCTACAACGCCCCCGTCGTGGCGCAGGGGCCGACGGCCGACGAGCTCGACCGGTTCTGCGAGGCCGAGCCGGACTACGACGTCCTCCACGACAAGGTCGTCCGGATCTGCCCGCGCGAGGGGTCCGTCACGCTCCAGGGCACGCTCGGCTACTCCTTCGCCAAGCCCGTCCTCTACATCAGCCTCGACTCGAACCACCCCCTCGCCACCACGCTCGAGAAGGCGACGCTCACGCCGGTCTACGACGACCTCGGGATCGAGCTCGAGGACGCCCAGATCGGGAGCGGCGTCGAGCGGCTGCTCGTCTTCACCAACGGCGCGCTCGAGGCCGGCCACGTCAACCGCCAGGGGCTCGCGAGCGCCATCGCCACCGGCCGCGACCCGATCAACGTCTTCGGGGGGATCCCCTCGATCAACCTCGACTACAGCCCGCTCTGGGACCTCATGCTGCTCCAGTGGAGCCCGGAGGCCATCGAGCAGGGGCTCGACACCCGGATCATCGACGCCTTCCAGGCGCTCCAGTTCGAGCACCAGGGGCTCATCACGGCGCCCGACGGGAGCCCGGTTTCCTCGACGGGCATCATCGTGAACTGCCCCATCGTGATGCGGCTGAACTAGGCGGACTCAGCCGTGGGGGGCGGCGCTGCTAGCCGACCCCCTCTCCGTGCCGCCCCCAGCTCTCCCCGGCCATGACCGCCGTGCTCCTCGCCGTCGCCGCGAGCCTGGGGTACGGCGCCTCGGATTTCCTCGCCGGGCGGGAGGCGCAGCGGCTCGACCCCGCCGCCGTCGTCCTGCTCAGCGAGGGGGCGCAGGCCGCCGTCGTGCTCGCCTTCGCGCTGGCGCAGCCGTTCCCGCCGGCGGCGTTCGGGTGGGCGGCGGCGGCCGGGCTCGTCAACGCCGCTGGGCTCGTGCTGTACTACCGCGCCCTCGGCGCCGGCCCGACGGGTGTGGTCGCCCCGCTTGTGGCGGCGAGCACGGCGGTCCCGGCGGCGGTGGCGGTCGTAGGGGGGACGCTCTCGGAGCCGCTCACGCTGGCCGGCCTCGCCGCCGTCGTGGCCGGGGTGGTGATAGGCGTGGCCGGGTCAACCGAGGACGGGCCGCCCTGCGAGGCCGGCACGCCGTGCCGGGGCGCCGCACGGCCCCGCGACGGCGCGCGCTCGGGGGAGGTCTCGGGCCACCCCGACGGCGCGGCGGGGTACCTCCTGCCGGCCGCCCTGGCGACGCTGGCGCTCGGGGCGTTCTTCGTGCTCGTGGACCGCGGCGCGATGGCGACGAGGGGGATAGGGGTGCTGTGGGTGCCGCTCGGGGTGCAGGTCGGGACGCTCCCGCTCACGGCCGGGCGGGTGCTGTGGCAGCGTGGGCCGCGGGCGCTCGCGCTCCCGGGCCGGCCGCACCTCCCAGTGCTCGCGGGGCTCGCGGCGCTCAGCCTGGTGGGGGACGTGGCGCTCGCGGCGGCGTTCGCCGCGGGCGACCTCGGCGTCGTGGCCGTGCTGGCCTCGCTGGGGCCGGCCGTGACGGGGCTGCTGGCGCGGCTCTTCGACCGCGAGCGGCTCTCGCGGCGGCAGGCCCTCGGCGCGGCGCTGACGCTGGCCGGGGTGCTGGCGGCGGCCTACGGGGGGTGACCGGCGCGAGACCCCGGAGGGACGGCGCCGGGGGCGTCCCGTACACCTGAGGGGCAATCCGGGGGAGGGGCGCAAGAGCCCGGCGCGGCGGCCAAGACCGCTAAGGCGGCGGGGTCCGGGCGGCTCCTAGCATGGTGGTGCCGGCTGCGCTCCCGCACCAGCTCCCCATCCACCCAACCCGCTCTGCCATGCCTGCCTCCCCCACGACCGTCACGAACGGCGCCGCCACTCGCCCCGCCTACTTCGACGCCTTCCCCAACCTCGCCTTCGAGCGCGACGACCGCGGCGTCCTCACCGTCCGCTGGCACACCGAGGGCGGCCCCCTCGTCTTCGACGCCCGCGCCCACTCCGACTTCCCCGAGGCGTTCCACCAAGTCGCCCGCGACCGCGCCAACAAGCTCGTCGTCCTCACCGGCACCGGGGACGAGTGGATCGCCCAGATCGACTTCGCCTCGTTCGGCGACGTGACCGACCCGCTGGCGTGGGACCGCGTGGTGTGGGAGGGCCGGGAGGTCCTCCGCGAGCTGCTCTCCATCGAGGTCCCCGTCGTCTGCCTCGTCAACGGCGACGCCCGCGTCCACACGGAGTACGCGCTGACGTGCGACCTCGTGCTCGCCGCCGAGGGCGCCGTGTTCCAGGACGCCCCCCACCTCGGCGGGGGGATCGTGCCGGGCGACGGACTCCACGTGCTGTGGCCGCTCGTGCTTGGCCCGATCCGCGGCAAACGGTTCCTGTGGCTCCAGGAGGAGATCCCCGCTGAGGAGGCCCTCCGCCTCGGCGCCGTCAGCGAGGTGCTTCCGCGGGACGAGCTCGTGCCCCGCGCGATGGAGATCGCCGACGGGCTCCTCGCCCTCCCGGAGCTCACGCGGCGCTACACCCGCGAGCTCCTGAACCAGCGGCCCCGCCGGCTCCTCGAGGAGGGCCTCGGCTACGGCCTCGCCCTCGAAGGGCTCAGCGCGACGCAACTCGGCTGAGCCCCGGACCCGGCGGCGCGGTGTCCCTCTCCCCGAACCCACCGCGCCACCCCATCCCCCTCCTGCGATGCCCGCCGCCCTCCCCGCCCCGCGCCCCCGCCTCGACCGCCCGCCGCGCCTCGGCCCCGCAGGATCTCCGGCTGCCGACGCCGCCCTGCCCCCCTCCGAGGTCGCCGTCGTGTTCGACCCGGCCCGCCCAGAAGCAGCGGCCCGCGCGCTCCGGCGGCTCCTCGGCCTCCGCCTCGGCGACGAGCCCGTCGTCCTCGCCGTCGCCACGGGGAGCCTCCGCACGGAGCCCCTCGCGCCCGACGCCCGGCTCGCCTTCGGCCCCCTCGCCCTCAGCCTCGCCGAGCAGCGGGCCACCCTCGACAGCCGCCCGCTCGACCTCACGCCGGTCGAGTTCGGCCTCCTGGCCCACCTCGCGCGCCACCCCGGCCGGGCGTTCTCCCGGATGGAGCTGCTCGACGCCGTGTGGGGGTACGAGTACGTCGGCTACTCCCACACCGTCAACAGCCACGTCAACCGCCTCCGCGCCAAGATCGAGGCGGACTCGGCGCGTCCCGTCTTTGTGCAGACCGTCCGGGGCGTTGGGTATAGGTTCGGCCCGATCCCCACCTCGCCCCCCAGCACGTGACCTACTACGGCCTCGACTGGCTCGCGATGGGCGCCTCGCTCCTCGCCGTCTACCTCCTCGGGCAGAAGAACCGGCTCGGCTTCGCCGCCTTCATCGCGGCCAACGCCACCTGGGTCGCCGTCGGGCTGCTGGCGGCGAGCCACGGGATCGTCGTGGGGAACGTGGTGTTCCTCGGGCTCAACGTCCGCGGGTGGCTCCGGTGGCGGCCGGCGGGGGAGGGCGTCGAAGCCCTCGCGGGTGGGTGCCCGTGAGGGAGTGCTCCGGGGGGGGCGCAAGATCGCAGAAAAGAAGCAAGAGCCGGGTGGCGATCGGCGGGGGCGGATCTCGTACCATAGGGGGGAACCCGACGCCTCCTATCATGGAACGCCCGAGCCGCCCCACCGTCGTCGTCGTCGAGGACGAGGCCGTCATCGCGCGCGACCTCCAGCGGACCCTCGAGCGCGCGGGCTACCGCGTGCCCGGCACGGCCGCTACGGCCGACGACGGGCTCGTCCTCGTCGAGGAGCACGCCCCCGACCTCGCCCTCGTGGACATCGTGCTCCGCGGCGACCGCGACGGGGTCTGGCTCGGGCGGGTCCTCCGCGAGGAGCACGCGCTCCCCTTCGTCTTCCTCACGAGCCACGCCGACCGCCGTACGGTGCGGCAGGCGCGCGAGACCCGCCCCAACGGGTACCTCCTCAAGCCGTTCACGCCCGAGGGCGTGTTCGCCGCCGTCGAGACGGCCCTCGCCAACTACGCCGAGGCGCAGCGGCGGCTCGACTTCGCCGCGATGGCCGCGGCGGCGGCCGAGGGGCCGGGCCGGCTCGCGCCGTCGGCGCTGCGGGCCGTCGAGGACCACGTGGCGAAGCGGTTCAACGAGCCGCTCTCGCTGGCGGACCTCGCGGGGGTGGCGGGGATGAGCCCGTTCCACTTCGCCCACCGGTTCAAGGCCACCGTCGGGCTCGCGCCCTACCAGTACGTCGTCGCGCAGCGGATCGAGGAGGCGAAGCGGCTGCTCCGCCACACCGACTGGCTCATCTCCGACGTGGCGGCGGCCGTGGGGTACGAGAGCCAGGGGCACTTCACGACGCTGTTCAAGCGGGAGGTCGGCGTGCCGCCCGGCCAGTACCGCCGGCTCCACTAGCCTCCCCCCGCAGCCCCCTCCCGATGCGCCGCCTCCTGCTCCTCCTGGCCCTCGCCGCCGCCGGCCTCGCGCCGCCGGCCGCCGCCCAAGACGCCGCGACGGTGGACAGCCTCCGGCGGGCGGCCGAGACCGGCTCCACGGACGAGCGCGCCGCGACCTACCAGCGCCTAGCCGTGGCGGTCCTCGCTCAGGACCCCAAGCAGGCGATGGGCTACGGGCGGGCGTTCCTCGCCCTCGCCGCCACGGCGGGTGACCGGAAGCTGCAGGCCAACGCGGACCGCCTCGTCGGGGGGCTCTACTACTACCGCGGCGAGCGGGACTCCGCGCTCCACTACGTCGGCCGCGCCGTCGAGGGCTTCGAGGCGGTTCGGGACACCCTCCTCCTGGCCGAGACCACGAACCTCCGCGGGGCCATCCACTACGGGGCGGGCCGGTACAACGTGGCCATCCGCGACTACCTCGCGGCGCTCCGCCTCTTCGAGGCCCTCGGGAACGACGCCCGCGTCGGGGCCATCCACAACAACGTCGGCCTCGTGCACCGCCAGATGGGCGACCAGGAGGTGGCGCGGCAGCACTACCGGCGAGCCCTCGGCGTCTACGAGCGAGAGGGGAGCCAGATCGGCGCAGCGTTCGCGCTGCACAACCTCGGCATCAGCCTCAGCGAGACCGGGGACCCCGACGGCGCGACCGCCTACTACAGCCGCGCGCTTCAGATCTACGACGGGCTCGACCCCGACGCCCTCTCCCCGAACGAGCGCGGCACGCTCGCGCTCAGCCGGGCCCGAACGAGCGCGGCGCAGGGGACGGCCCACCTCCGCGCCGGACGGCCCCGTGCAGCCGTCCCGCCCCTCCGCAGGGCTATGGCCGTACTCGAACGAGCCGATGCGAAGGGGGACCTCCCGCCGGTCTATGGCAACCTGGCTGACGCCCTCAGCCGCCTCGGCCGGGCCGAGGAGGGGCTGACCGTGATGCGGCGCTCGCTCGCCCTCGCCGACTCCACCGGCGACCTCGCCCACCAAGCAGGCGCCACCCTCCTGTCGGCGAAGCTCCTCGCTGCGGAGGGGGCCTACCGGGACGCCTACGCCCAGATGCTCCGGCATCAGGCCTACGCGGACAGCCTCCGCAGAGGCGCCGTCGCGGAGGCCGTGGCCGAGACCCAGGCGCGCTTCGACGTCGAGGGCGCTGAGCGGCGGGCGGAGGCCGAGGCGCAGCGGGCCGAGATCGCCGAGCTGCGGATGGGGCGGCAGCGGCTCCTCCTCCTCGCCGCCGGGGCCGGGCTCCTCCTCGTGCTCGCCCTCGCCGGCGCGCTGTGGCGGACGGCCCGCCTCCGCCGCCGCGCCAACGCCCTCCTGGCCGAGAAGAACGCCGAGGTCGAGCAGCAGAAGGCCGAGGCCGAAGCGGCCCTCGGCCGGACCGAGCGGCTCCTGGCCGAGCGCGAGGTGCTGCTCCGCGAGGTCCACCACCGCGTCAAGAACAACCTCCAGGTCGTCGCCTCCCTCGTGAACCTCCAGGCCGGCACCGTCCACGACCCCGCGGCCGTGGCCGCGCTCCGGCAGATGCGCGCGCGCGTCGAGGCGATGGCCCTCGTCCACCGCCGGCTCTACGGCGACGACGACCTCCGCACCGTCGGCGCCGGGACCTACCTCGGCGAGCTCGCCGGCCTCCTCGCGGCCTCCTACCCCGGCGGCGACGTCGAGGTCGCCGTGGCCGACGTCGCCCTCGACGCCGACACGGCCGTCCCCCTCGGCCTCGCCACGGCCGAGCTCGTCGCCAACGCCTTCGAGCACGCCTTCCCGGAGGGGAACCCGCTGGGCCGCGTCCGCCTCGCCCTCGAAGCGCCGTCGCCGGGTCGGCTCCGGCTCGTCGTCGAGGACGGCGGCGGCGGCCTCCCCCCCGGCCTCGCCGCCCCGCCCGCCGACTCGCTCGGGCTTCAGCTCGCGTCCGACCTCGCGGCGCAGCTCGGGGGCCGGCTCGAGATGGGCCGATCCCCTGCCCTCGGCGGCGCCCGCCTCGCCCTCGACTTCCCAGCGCCGCCCGCGCGTCTGGCCTCGGGCGACGGCGTCGCCGCACCACCCGCGTCCGTACGGCCGACGGCCCAGCCCGCAGTCTAGCTCCCCAGCCAAGCCCGGATCGCCCGCCGGTCTCGGAGCCGGAGGACCTCCCCGTCCACAGCGGATCCCGCCTCCGAGGCCAGGAGCACGCACAGCGCGGCGATGTCGGCCGGCTCCGGCCATGGCCGGACGTCGAGGGCCAACCCGCCGCCGAGCGTTGGAGTCGGGTCGGCCGGCTCTGGCCCGCACGCGACGAGGGCGTTGATGCGGGCCTCGGGGTACCGGCGCCGCGTGACGGCGAAAAGACGGGTTACGGCCGCCACCCGGCTGGGCCCCCCGTCGCTGCCGAGGCAGACGAGGAGGCACGTCCCACTCGGTCGGAGGGCAGCGCGGCGCACGGCCCTGGCTGCGCATGCCACGTCCCCAACCACCACGACGAGGGTGTCCGCGCCCGCGCCGTCCTCTGCCAGCCCGGCTCCTGCGCGGAGGAACGCGTCGTGAAGGGCCGCTCCAAAGGCGCCCTCTCCACACGCGATCAGCGCCCGGCCGGCGAGAGAGGGGAGGGGAGGGAGCACGCGAGGAGGGGAAGGACCGCCTCAGAGGCTACGCCCGGCCCCACCTCCCCAGCTTCCCTGCTCTTGCGGTGCCCCTCCCACTCCTGCGCCCGCCGAGATGGCGCTTTGGATCGCAAGGGGGAGGAGCAGAGAGACTCGGCCGGAGCAGATCGAGCCGGTGGAGCTAGAGGCCGAGGTCGTCGCAGCCGTCGTCGAGCATGGCCGCGACGTCGCCGCTCCCACCGACGCCGTCGGAGAACTCGGCCTCGGTGAGCGTGCCGTCGCCGTCGCCGTCCCAGCCGTCGAAGTCGTCGCCCCACGCGGCGTAGGTGTCGCTGCTGCTGGTGCCGTCGGAGAACTCGGCCTCGGTGAGCGTGCCGTCGCCGTCGTCGTCCCAGGCGTCGAAGAGGCCGGCGCTGAACTCGGCGGTCGTGACCTCGTCGTCCTGGTCCTCGTCCAGGAGGGCGCAACCACCGACGGTGGCGGCAGCACCGAGGCCGAGCGCGAGACAGCCGGAGAGGAGGGGGACGAGGGCGAGCGCGAGGAGGAGAGGGAGGGAGGTGCGCATGAGTGGAGGGGGTTGGGGAGGAGATGAGCCTCTCCAACGCGCCGGTGGGCGCGAGGTTTGAGAAGGGGGCCGGAGGAGCAACGACTCCTCCGGCTCTGGGCTCCGCACGAATGCCGCCGCGCCTACGCCTCGCCGACGGTGGAGGAGGTCGGCGCGCTCGCGGTCCGCTGCGGGCGCTCCTCACCCTCCTCCGAGGTCGCCGCCGGCTCGGGGTGGCCGTCGGGCAGCGTCGAGAGCGTGAGGCCGCCGCCGTCGGGGAGCGCGTCGACCTCAACGGCGTCGCCCTCGCGGACGAGCCCGGCGAGGATCTGCTCGGCGAGCTGGTTGGCGACCTCGCGCTGGATCACCCGGTTCAGCGGGCGCGCCCCGAACACGGGGTCGTACCCCCGCGCGGCGAGGTAGTCGAGCGCGGCGTCGGTGAGGCGGAGGTCGAGGCGGTGGTTCTTCGCCGCGAGCCCGCGCGTCCGCTCGAACTGGATGGCGACGATGCGCCGGATCATGTCGCGCCCGAGCGGGCGGAACACGACGACCTCGTCGATCCGGTTCAGGAACTCCGGCCGGATCGTCCCCTTCAGCATCCCGAGCATGTCGTCGGCGAGCCCCTCCATCTGCTCCGGCGTGAGCGCCCCGTCGGGGGCCGCCTCCATCCGGCGCTTGATGAGGTCCGAGCCGAGGTTGCTCGTCATGATGATGAGGGTGTTCGTGAAGTCGACCGTGTGGCCCTGGTTGTCGGTCAGCCGCCCGTCGTCGAGGACCTGCAGGAGGACGTTGAACACCTCGGGGTGCGCCTTCTCGAACTCGTCCAGCAGGACGACCGAGTAGGGGCGGCGGCGGACGGCCTCGGTGAGCTGCCCGCCCTCGTCGTAGCCGACGTAGCCGGGCGGCGCGCCGATCAGGCGGGAGACGGCGTGGCGCTCCTGGTACTCGCTCATGTCGATCCGCACGATGGCGCCCTCGTCGTCGAAGAGCTGCTCGGCGAGCGCCTTGGCGAGCTCCGTCTTCCCGACGCCGGTGGTGCCGAGGAAGATGAACGAGCCCAGCGGCCGGCTCGCCTCCTGCAAGCCCGCCCGCCCGCGGCGCACCGCGTTGGCGACGGCCTCGACGGCCTCGCGCTGCCCGACGACGCGCTCCTCCAACGCCTCTTCCAGGCTCAACAGCTTCTCCTTCTCCGTCTCCAACATCTTCGTCACGGGGATCCCCGTCGAGCGGCTGACGACCTCGGCGATGTCCTCGGCCGAGACCTCCTCCTTGAGAAGCGCCCCGTTCTTCTGGAGCTCGTCGAGCTCGGCCTCGGCGGCGGCGATATCCTCCTCCAGCTTCGGGATCTCGCCGTAGCGGATCTCGGCGACGCGGCCGTAGTCCCCCTGCCGCTCCAACTCCTCGGCCTCGACGCGCTGGCGGTCGATGGCCTCCTTCGCCTGCTGGACGCGGTCGAGCAGCGCCTTCTCCTGCTCCCACCGCGCGCGCAGCGCGTTCCGCTCCTCCTCCAGGTCGGCGATGAGCTTCGAGATCTCCTCGGCCTGCGCGTCGTCGCCCTCGCGGCGGACGGCCTCGCGGGCGACCTCCTGCTGCCGGACCTCGCGCTCGAGCTGGTCGAGCTCCTCGGGCATCGAGTCGATCTCGATCCGGAGCCGCGCCGCCGCCTCGTCCACGAGGTCGATGGCCTTGTCGGGAAGGAAGCGGTTGGTGACGTAGCGGTCCGAGAGCTCGGCGGCGGCGACGAGGGCGCCGTCGGTGATGCGGACGCCGTGGTGGGTCTCGTAGCGGTCCTGGAGGCCGCGGAGGATCTGGACCGTGTCGTCCACGCTCGGCTCGCCGACGAGGACCATCTGGAACCGACGCTCCAGCGCCTTGTCCTTCTCGAAGTACTTCCGGTACTCGTCGAGGGTCGTCGCGCCGATGGCGCGGAGCTCGCCGCGCGCGAGGGCGGGCTTCAGGATGTTGGCCGCGTCCATCGCCCCCTCGGCCGCGCCGGCGCCGACGAGCGTGTGGAGCTCGTCGATGAAGAGGATCACCTCGCCGTCCGAGTCGGCGACCTCCTTGACGACGGCCTTGAGCCGGTCCTCGAACTCGCCGCGGTACTTCGCCCCGGCGATCAGCGCGCCCATGTCGAGCGCCATGAGCCGCTTGCTCTTCAGCCCTTCAGGGACGTCCCCCTGGACGATGCGGATGGCGAGGCCCTCCACGATGGCCGTCTTCCCGACGCCGGGGTCGCCGATCAGGACGGGGTTGTTCTTGGTGCGCCGGCTGAGGATCTGGAGCACCCGCCGGATCTCCTCGTCGCGCCCGATCACGGGGTCGATCTTCCCCTTCCGCGCGGCCTCGTTGAGGTCGCGGGCGTAGCGGTTGAGCGCGTCGTACTTGCTCTCGGCGTAGGGGTCCTGCACGCGCTGCCCCCCGCGCATGGCGCGCATCGCCTCCAGCACGCGGTCCTTGGTCACGCTCTGCTCGCGGAGCGCCTCGCCGATGGGGCTCTCGTCCTCGGCCATCGCGAGCAGCAGGTGCTCGGTGGCGACGTACTCGTCCTGCAACCCCTCGGCCTCCTTCAGCGCGCGGTCGAAGACGCGGTTGAGGTCGTTCCCGACGTACTGGCCGGAGACGCTGGCGCCGCTCACCGTGGGGAGCTTGTCGAGGGCCTGATCGGCCTTGGTGGTGAGGAAGTCGAGGTTGGCGTTCAGCCGCTGGAGGAGGGTCCGCACGACGGAGCCCTCGTCCTGGAGGAACGCCTTCATGAGGTGCGGCGGCTCGACGCCCTGGTGGTTCTGCGAGGCCGCAATCTCGAGGGCGGCCTGGACGGCCTCCTGGGCCTTTACGGTAAACTTCTGGAGGTTCATCAATCTCGGAAGTCGTGGTCGGTATCGAGCGCGGACGGGGCGCCGCCGTGGCCTACCCCGCCCGCCAAACTTCCGTTATTCAGAACTCGTGCCACCACTGCCCCTCTGCCACCGTGACAGACGCCGGGAAGGGTCCCCCTACTCCAGCCCGGCGTCGAGCTCGCCGAGCAGGAGGTTGAACTCCCCCTCGACCTCGACGGTGTCGGTGCTGTCGGCGTCGCTGACGCCGGTGAACTCGAAGCTTCCGGCAACGCTCTCCTCGGTGAACTCCGTGATGGTCAGGGTCCAGGTCGAACGGGCTGCGTATCCGTCCACCTCATCCTCATCGCATCCTTCCTCGGGGTCGACGTCGGGGCAGGATGCGTAGAAAGCGAAGCCGAAGTCGGTGGATGGGTCCGGACCGAAGCCGGGAGGGGCGAGGGCGTAGGTGCCGGGCCCATCGACGCCGAACGTGCTGAAACCGGCCGCGCGGTAAGCGCCGCCTTCCGAGGGGTAGTTAGGGATGATTACGCCCAAGGACGTGAACCCTGCGCTGGAAGAGGTCGCTGCGAAAAAGCCTCCGAAAGCGGCAAGAGAGTCGGAGAGGGCGTCGGAGTCGGCGGGGAGGGCGAGGTTGTAGCGGGTCCCGTCGACGCGGAAGAAGCCGGAGCCTAACTCGGTCTCTCCGTCCCCATCGTCGGGGTCGCTGCTGTCGCAGCCGAGAACAAGGAGCGGGAGGAGGAGGACGAGCAGGAGCCAGGAAGTGCTGCGGTGCAGGGACGTCATTGAGGGGCAGTTGGGTTGGCGTGTAGGAGAAGCACTAAAGGTATGAGATCTCTACGATCTGGAGCAAAGAGAATAGGAGGGGGCTGACTCCCGGCCGAGTGAGTGGTAGATCAGCCGTCGCCGCGGAGGCGGGCGAGGGTCTCGGGGTCGAGGAGGTCGGCGAGGGTGGAGCCGCCGGAGGGGCGCGCCGGCTTGGCGCCCTTCTTCGAGCCGCCCCTCGCTGCGCCGCCGGACTTCCTCGGCTTCTTCGCGGCTGGCTTTACCGGCTCCGGCTTCTCCTGCTTCGGCGCCGGCTGCTGGGAGAGGTCGATGATCTTCGTCGTGAAGGGGTCGGCCTTCTTGCGGCGGCGACGCCAGCTCTCGGGGGCCTTCGGCTTCTCGGACGAGGAGAGGTCGAGCGTGAAGCCGCCGGGGTGCGCGCGGGACGCGTCCGGCTCGGCCTCCGGCTTGGGAGCTCCGTCGGGGCGGGGGGGCGGCTCGGGAGAGGACATGGGCCGGGGAGAGGTTCGGTGGGAGCATGTTACGGCCTCCGGGGCGGCGCGCCCTACGCCGCGGAAACAGCCCCGCCGACGGTCCATTCAATCCGCCCCCTCTCACCCTCACCCCTCTCCCCATGGACACCACCATCAAGAAAGTCTCCTCCGCCCACTCCCCGAAGGGCGAGATGGGCCAGACCTACCTCGTCTCCGGCACCCGCCTCTCGATGCGGCTCTGGGAGGAGGGGCCGACCGACGGGATGGCCCCGCACACCCGCCCCTACGAGACCGTCGGTTACGCCGTCGAGGGCCGCGCCGAGCTCCACCTCGGCGACCAGAAGGTCACCCTCGAGGCCGGCGACTCGTGGCTCGTGCCCGAGGGCGCCGAGCACCACTACGTCATCACCGAGCGCTTCAAGGCCGTCGAGGCGACGGCCCCGCCGGCCCGCGTCGACGACCGCGACGACGGCTGACCGAGCGCGCTCGAACTCGCATCCACCGAGGCCCCGCCGGCATCCTGCCGAGCGGGGCCTCGCACGTTGGAGGCCACCGGGATAAGGCGTTTAGCCGTCGCCCCGGGTTACCGATAATGGGGCGGTATCTGCTTGCTTCGGGCGCTCCATGAGCGCCCGAGTCCCTCCACGCCATGCCTCGCCCCCCACAGGAGGCCCGCCCCGGGCTTCGCCGAACGTCCCCTGCCGAGCTCGCCGACGAGCGGGCGCCGGAGCTGCTCCGGCCGTTCCGCGTGCTGATGGCGATGGCGGCGGTGGCGTTCCCCCTGTACCACCTCCTCGACCGCTGGCACGGGCTCGACTACTACGACCCCCTCGCCCTCCGGCTCGCCGCCTCCGGGATCTTCCTGGGGACGCTCATCCTGACGTACACCAGCGCGTGGGTCCGCCGCCGGACCCTGCCGGTCGCCACGGCGCTCGTGCTCGGGGGGACGACGTACCTCTCCTGGCTCGCCGTCGTGAACCGGCTCGACGGGCCGTGGGCGCTCGGGCTGTTCTCGACGCTCGTCGTCTCCAGCATCGTCGTGGCGCTTTACGCCCCTCGGCGCCGGGACATGGCCCTCTCGCTGACGGCGCTGGCCGGCGTCGTCGCCGTGGCGGTGCTGCCGGAGCCGGACCTCATCGTCCCCCGGGACCTCTTCATCGGGCACGTCCTCATCCTCGCCGGGGTGGCCTACGTCGCCGGCTCCTTCCGTCTCCGCGTGACCGAGGGGCTCGCCGCGAGCGAGGCCGAGCGGACGGAGCAGGAGGCCCTCCTCCGCACCATCATCGACGCCATCCCCGACCCCGTCTTCGCTAAGGACCGCGAGGGCCGGTGCATCACGCGTAACCTCGCCGATGCCCGGCTGGTCGGCTACGACGCCGTCGAGCCGACGGTGGGGCTGACGGTGTTCGACACGCTCCCTAAGCCTATCGCCGAGGAGCTGTGGGCGGCCGACCGGGCCGTGATGGAGAGCGGCATCGCGCAGATCGGGCAGGAGGAGCAGATCCGCATCGACGGCGAGGAGCGGTGGGTGCTCTCGTCGAAGATCCCCCTCCGAGACGCCGCCGGCGCGGTGGTCGGGATGGCCGGCATCCTCCGCGACATCACCGAGGCGAAGCGCACCGAGCTTGCGCTCCGGGCCGCGAAGGAGCAGGCCGAGGCCGCGACGCAGGCGAAGAGCGAGTTCCTCGCCAACATGAGCCACGAGATCCGAACCCCGATGAACGGCGTGATCGGGATGACGAGCCTGCTGCTCGGGACCGAGCTCAACGCCGAGCAGCGCGAGTTCGTCGAGACCGTGCGGGCCTCGGGCGACGCGCTGCTCACCATCATCAACGACATCCTCGACTTCTCGAAGGTCGAGGCCGGCCGGCTCGACCTCGAGGTCCACCCCTTCGAGGTACGCGCCTGCGTCGAGGAGGCGCTCGACGTGGTGGCGACGCGGGCAGCGGAGCAGCGGACGGAGCTCGCCTACCTCGTCGAGGACGGCACGCCCGCCGCCGTCCGCGGCGACGTGACGCGGGTGCGGCAGGTGCTGGTCAACCTCCTCTCGAACGCCGTCAAGTTCACCGAAGGCGGCAGCGTCAGCGTCCGCGTCGCCGCCGAGCCCACCGGCAGCGGGGTCGGGGCACCGTGCCTCCTCCACCTCAGCGTCGAGGACACCGGGATCGGCATCCCCGCCGACAAGCTCAGCGCCATCTTCGAGAGCTTCAGCCAGGCCGACGCCTCGACCACCCGCCAGCACGGCGGCACCGGCCTCGGCCTCGCCATCTCGAAGCGGCTCGTGACGCTCATGGGCGGGGAGATCGAGGTCGAGAGCGAACCGGGGGCCGGCTCGACGTTCTCGTTCAGCGTGCGCGTGGAGACGGCCGAGGCGCAGCGGCCGGCTGCCCGCCCCGACGCCGACGCGCTCGCCGGGCGCCGCGTCCTCGTGGTGGACGACGTCGCCATCAACCGGGAGATCCTCCGCCGCTTCACCGCGCGGTGGGGGATGGAGGCGACGCTGGCGGCTTCGGGGCCCGAGGCGCTCCGCCTCGCCGAGGAGGCCGAGCGCCCCTTCGACCTCGTCCTGCTCGACATCCAGATGCCGGGGACGGACGGCCTCGCCGTCGCCCGCGCCCTCACCGACACGGCAGAGCCGCCGCGCGTCGTCCTGCTGACCTCGATCTACCGCACCGGCGGGTTCCGCGACGCCGCCGCGCAGCACGGGGTCGCGGCGGTGCTCTACAAGCCCATCAAGCCGGACCCCCTCCTCGCCACGCTGCTGGACGTGACGGGCGCGCCAGCGCCAACGGCTGAGCCTGCCGCCCCGGCCGAGGTGCCGTCCCCAGCCCGCCCCGAACCGTCGGGGCTCCGCATCCTGCTGGCCGAGGACAACGTCGTCAACCAGAAGATCGCCCTGCGGATGCTGGCGCGCCTCGGGCACCGCGCCGACGTGGCGGCTAATGGCGCCGAGGCGTTGGCGTCGCTCCGCCGCCAACCCTACGACCTCGTGCTGATGGACGTGCAGATGCCGGAGATGGATGGGTTCGAGGCCACGCGGACCGTCCGCGCTACGTTCGCGCGGGGGGAGCAGCCCCACATCATCGCCCTGACCGCGAACGCCATGCAGGGCGACCGCGAGGCGTGCCTCGACGCCGGCGCGGACGACTACCTCGCCAAGCCCGTCAGCATCGAGGCGCTCGGCGAGGCGCTGGCCCGGGTCCCCCGGCGAGGCGTGCCTGACGCGCTCGCCGAGGGCGTCCCCATCACCGCCCCGAGGCCAGGAGGGGCGACGGCACGGCCGGCGGCGCCCGAGAGCTCCAGCACATAGTCGGCCTCCGCCGTAGGGGCGGGTCTGAGACCCGCCCCTACCACCCTGCAAGGTGATAGCAGGGTGATTGCGTGAGACCTCGGGGGAGCACCGGCTCTCGACCAGCGGCAGCGGATCCTAGCCGCCGAACTGGATGACGAGGCCGAGCTGCGGGCGGAGCAGGTCCGTCTCCGAGCGCACCAGCTCGGCGACGCCGCGCGCGGGGTTCCCGAGCCGGACCGTCGGGTCGACCACGTAGGTCGCCGTCTCGCCGATGAGGTAGCGCACCCCGAGGTCGAGGAACGCCGCGAACGGGCGGCCGTCGTCGCGGCCGTGGGCGAGCCGGAGGAGGAGGCCGCCGCCGGCCCCGTAGCTGAGCGCGTAGTCGTCCATCGTCACGGAGGTCGTGGTCAGCGAGCGGTCCACGGCGCCGTCGCCGAGGTCAGCGTCGAAGAACCCGTCGTCGACGAGGACGACGGCCTGCTCGAAGCGGGTCTCGGCGTAGAGCCGGTTGAAGCCGACGAGCCCGTCCACGTAGGGCCGCACGGGGCCGTCGGGGAGCTGGAGCCGGAGCACGGCGTGGAGGTGGCCGACGCGCTGCGCCGAGGTGACCTCGCCGAGGAACGCGCTCTGCCCGTCGATGCGGGCGTCGAGCGGGCGCCCCTGCTCGCCGTAGGTCAGCACGCCGCCCTCGACCCCGACGGCGACGGGGCCGACGCCGTAGAGGACCTGCCCGGCGAGGCCGAAGCCCACGTCGTCGAGGCCGTCTTGGAATTCATCCTGGGGGATGCCGCCCTCGGCCTGGAGGCCGAGGTAGAGCTGAGCGGAGGCGGGCGCGCTCACGAGCGCCAGAGCGGCGGCTAGCGCCGCGAGTAGGGTGAAGCGAAGGGGCTTCATGGGAGCATGGGGATGATGGAGGGGAAGGGGTAAACCGTCGTTTAGTCCTCTTGTTGCACTCGTTTTATTTCCAATTATGAGTACCAAAATGAGACGTCGGCGGCCCTCCCACTCCCCGCCTCACCGGCGAGCAAACGCAGAGGGGCCGAGGCATGAGCCCCGGCCCCTCTGCACCACGTCGGAGCGTAGCGTTAGCGGACCAGCACGAACCGGTGCCGGAGCACCTGGGGCTCGGCGCCTGCGTCGACGTGGACTCGGACGAAGTAGGTGCCCGCCGGCAGCTCCCCAGCCGAGATCGGCAGCCGGTGGCGGCCCGGCGCGTAGGACGCGGCGGCGGCGGGGGCCACCAAGCGGCCCAGGGCGTCGTAGACCTCGACGCGCACCTCCGCCGGATCGGGCAGGGCGAGCTCCGCCGCCACAGCGCCCGCGCTCGGGTTCGGGTACGGCTTCGAGAGCTCGAGCTCAGCCGGTACGGCGCCAGCGTCTCCTGGTGCGCCGAACAGGTTGTTCAGCGCGCTGGCGAGGGCCGTACCGCGCCGTACGGCCACCTCGTCCAGCCAGAGCCGGTCCTCGCCGCCGTCCATCGCCGTCGCCTTCCAGCGCAGCGTGAGCGCAGGGGTACCGGCGAAGGCCGAGAGGTTCACCGTGACGGGGTACCACCGGTCGCCGACCTGACCCGGCCCCGCCGCGCCGAGCACCGTCGTGGTCCCGCCGGCCTCGGCTTCGAGGGTCAAGCTGCTCTGGCGGTTGGCGTCGCTGAGCCGGATCCAGAACGAGAGCGTCAGCGGCCCGGTCTCGCCGGAGAGGTTGAGCGTTCGGGACAGCACGACGTCGCTCTTGCCCGAGCCGCTGTGGGCGACCTCGATCGCTCGCCGCGAGCCGGGGGCGCCGGCGCCGGGGGCCTCCGCCGCGCCGAAGACCGTGCCTCCACCCTGGCTATAACCGCTGCTCCCCCCTGTTTCCCAGGCCCCGCGCGTCTTGCCGAGGCCGAGAACCATAACGCCGTAGTCCGTGTCCTCAGCCTCGAAGCCGTGGTAGAACGCGTAGTCGGCGACGCGGACGGCGCCGGGTGGCAACGAGGCCGGGGGCGAGCCGACCGGGTCGGCGTAGCCCTGTGCCGCGTCGAGGTAGATCCAGTCCGGCTCTGGCGCGGCGTTGTAGCCGTAGAGCATGGCCGGCACGCCGAGGCCGGAGAGCGAGCCGTCCTGGTCAAGGAAGCGGGTGTGGGCGTAGTGCTCGTCGTAGCTGAAGAGGATACCGTTCGAGCCCACGAGGGTGACGTCCTCGGCGTGCCCGGCGTCCCCACCCGTCTCGAGGTCCCGGCGCACCACAAAGGCGCCGCCTACGACGTCGATGACCGTCACGTTCTCGAGGACCACGCGCTTCGGACCGCCGTGGCTCTTGAGCGTGTTCACCGCCCCGGCCCGGTTGGGGTCAACCTCCCCGGGATTGGGGACGGGGGCGCCGTCGACGCCGATGCCGAACACGTCATGCATGCTGGCCCCAACGACGAGGGCATCCTTGAGAATCCCCGCCCGCTCGACGAACACCCCGATGCCGTTGTCTGCGAGGATGGCCCCCTGGAACGTCTGCCGGTGCCGCTCGCGGCCGTCGGCCCAGATCCCCGCAACACCGCAGCGGTAGGCTTCGAAGTCCTTCCAGTTCTGCCCGGCCGATGCGCCCGTGAGGACGGCCCGGCGGACGAGGAGGCCGCTCCCGCTCGCGTCCGGAGGGTAGTCGAAGTTGGGCGGCCGGTAGGCCCCGATCGAGTGGGCGGCGTTCCCCTCGAAGTCGACGCTGATCTGCGTCGAGGGCCCGCCGCCCTCGCCCCCGTAGAAGAACCCGACCCCGTTGGTGACCCCGCCGCAGCGGTTGTCGCGGACGGTCAGCGTCGGCTGCTCGGTCCACAGGCACGACGCCTGCTTCTCGTCCTGCGAGCTTTCATCCCGGTTCCCAAAGAGGGGGAAGGCGAGGTCCGTGCCGCCGTTGAGCGCCGTCCCGTCGTCGGTGCGGGGGGGGACGACGAGCACGACGAGGTTCCGCTCGTAGCGGTTGCCCTTCTCGTTGACGAGGCCGTCCTCGCCGGGGATGAGGGCGTGGTTGAGGATGCGGTACAGCACGTTGTCCTCGACGCGGACGTTGCCCGTCTGGTGGGTGACGACGCCGCGCTGGAAGCTGTGGTGGATGGACGAGTTGCGGATGTAGTCCCCCGCGCTGTCCCCGGCGTGGTGCCAGTGGACCGGGTAGCGCGCGGCGTGCCCCGTCTGCCCCATCCGGCGGAACTCGACGCCCTCGATGCGGACGCGGTCGTGCATGTGGAAGAAGGCGTGGCCGCCGAAGCCGGGGTCGTAAAACGTGTTGGGGAAGTAGTCCGTCCGGCCCTGCCCGTAGTGGAGCCACGGCCCTGGCGAGTCGTAGCGCGCGCTCCGCGCATCGCCCTCGATGACCACGTTGCGCGAGAGGAGGCCGACCTCGGCGCGCTGGTCCACGACGATCGTGCGGCCGTCGCCGTGGGTGTAGGCCTGGGTCTCGCCCCAGTGGTCGTGCGCGAGGGCCGGCGAGACGGTGACCCGCCGCCCGTTGCTCGAGACGCTCTCGACGGTGAGCTCCTCGGCCTCCCACGCGGAGTAGCCCGAGGGCGCCAGGGCGATCCGGTCACCGGGCTCCCAGGTGACGGGCTCGGCGAGCCGGATGCTCGTGGCCCCGGCCCGCGCCGTCGCGCCGAGCTGCGTCCAGCTCCGCTTCGCGGCCGCCGCCCCGTGGAGCTCGAGGGCGCCGCCCGCCACCACGGCGAGCACCTTCGTCCCCGCCTGGTGCATCCCGGTCCACACGTTCTCCAGGCTCTCCTGCCCGACGAGGGTGATCGTGGCGCGGTGCTGGAACGGGTCGGCCTCGGTGCCGATCTCAAGCAGGGCCCCGGGCCCCTCGACGACGACGAACTTGCTCGTCAGGCGGAGGTCGCGGGCGTCCTCGAACCGCAGCGTACCGCGGACGAAGAGGCCGCCGAGCGTGGGGGTGTCGGTGTCCAGCAGAACGGTCGCACCTGCCGGGACCGTGACCACCTCGCCGGGGCTGACCCCGGCGGCCCATGTGCTCCAGCGCACGGTCTGAGCGAGGCCGTCGGAGGCGAAGCACGTCGCGACAAATATTACAAGGATGCAGAGGGGAGTGAAGCGACGATGCATGATGGGTGGGGGGACGCGGGCCGGCGGCCCGCAGGGTAATGACCTCCAGGGCACGAGCCCGAGGCACAGGAACAGGACCGAACCCCATGATCAGCACGTCTCCCACACATGTCAAGGCTGCACGCTGAGGAAACCCTGTGGTCGTCGTAATGATTACCCGATGCCTCGCACAGGAACGGCTCCCCTACGGGAACGGGGGCCGCCCCGTGGGAACGGGGAAGACGTCCTTGCAATAGCTTCGCCGAAGATCACCCCCGCCGCCGTGCAGATCGCCCGCCCGACCACCGTCGCCTTCACCGCCGTGCTCGCCGCGCTGCTGGCCGGCGGCGTGGCCGTGGTCGGGATGCAAGTCGAGGGTGTTTCGCCCTGGCTCGGCGCGGTCCCGCTCGTGCTCGTCCCCCTCGTCGCGCTGCGCCGGCCGCTCCGGCGATGGCGCGCGCTCCGCCGCCCGATCCCCGCCGCGTCCCGCGCGTGGCTCGACGCCCACGTCCCGCTCTACCGCGACGCCCCCGCCCCCGACCGTCGCCGGTTCGAGCGCGACGTGCAGATCGCGCTGGCCGAGGCGCGGTTCGAGGCCGTCGAGGGGGTGGCGCTCGACGACGACCTCCGGCTCGGCGTCGCCGCGGGCGTGGCGTGCCTCCTCCACGGCCGCCCGGACTGGGAGCTCGACCTCTCGCGGACGTTCCTCTTCTACCCCGACACCTTCGACGACGAGTACCTCGTCGAGGAGGAGTCGGAGTTCGACGGGATGGTGCATCCGCAGGGGCCGGTGCTGCTCTCGGCCCGCGCCGCCCGCGAGAGCTGGGCGCGCCCGGACGACGGCTCGAACGTCGTCCTCCACGAGCTCGCCCACCTCTTCGACTTCGCCGACAGCGCCGACGGCGGGGCGGACGGGGTGCCGGCGCTCCTGGACCCGGCCTCGGCGGAGGCGTGGGGGCGGCTCGCCCGCCGCGAGATGGCGCTGGCGCAGCGGGGCCGCTCGATGCTCGGCCGCTACGCCGGCTCCCACCCCGCCGAGCTCTTCGCCGTGGCGACGGAGCGGTTCTTCGGCCGCCCGGACCGGCTGGCCGAGCGGCACTCGGAGCTCTTCGACGCCCTCGCCGCGCTCTACAACCTCGACCCCCGAACAGGCGACTCAAAACCAGAGTACAAAGAGGATGGGGCGCGCGAGTCGCTGATGGCCCGGCGCTGGCGCTGATGCCCATGCGCGCTCGTTCCGTCCTAATCGCCCTCTCACTGCTTCTCGCCGGCTGTGCTTCCGTTCAGGAAGCGGCCTTCCACGTCGGGCTTGACGCCGAACGTGACCGCGCCGGATTCCGCTACCGCGCGCCCTCAGCCGAGACGGGAGGCCTCGCGCTGCTGGAGCGCCCGGCGGACGGCCCGACGCTCCTCTTCCTGCACGGCTTCGCGGCGAGCAAGGACCACTGGGTCCGCCTCGCCCAAGCGCTCCCGGACTCGCTCCGCCTCGTCGCGCTCGACCTCCCCGGCCACGGCGACAGCCCCTTCGACCCAGACGAGCGATACGACGTGCCGCGTCTCGTCCGGGGCGTCGCGGCGGCCGTCGCCGCGCTGGGGCTGGAGGAGGTCATCGTCGTCGGCAACTCGCTCGGCGGGCTCGTGGCGACGCGGCTGGCGCTGGCGCAGCCCGAGCAGGTGCGGGCGCTCGTCCTCCTCAACCCCTCGGGCGTCGTGGCGCCGGAGCCCAGTCCGTTCCGCGCCGCCCTCGGCACCGGCGGGAATCCGCTCATCCCGACCACCACCGCGGAGTACGATTCTCTGACGGCGCTCGCCTTCACGGAGCCGCCCGACCTCCCGTGGCCGGCGGGGGCCGTGCTCGCCCGCGAGGCCGTGGCGCGCGCCCCGCAGAACCGGCAGATCTGGCACGACGTGAACACGCCCCCCGACATCGTCACCGACGACCTCGGCGACCTGGCGATGCCGGTGCTGCTGATCTTCGGCGCCGACGACCGCATCATCGACCCGTCGAGCGCGGAGGTATGGGCCGCGCACGTGCCGGACATCGAGACGGTGCTCGTGCCCGCGACCGGCCACGCGCCGATGCTGGAGCGGCCGGTCTACACCGCCCGCCTCGTCATGGACTCCCTGCGCCGCTCGGCTCCGGCAGGAGGAGGCCGCTGAGAGCGAGGAGGTCGATCTCAGCGGCCTTCGCCTCGAACCGCGCCGTCACGAGCCGGCTCTCCGCGTCGATCAGGGCGCGTTGCACCTCGCGAAGTTCCAGCGACGTGCTCGCGCCGAGGCGGAACCGTTCGAGCGCCACGGCCGCGTTCTGCCGCGCCGCCTCGACGTTCTCCCGCTCAAGCGCGACGAGCTGGAGGCTCCGGACGTAGAGGGCGTGCGTCCCCCGCAGCGCCGTCACGAGCTCCACCTCGACGGCCTCGACGGCGAGCCGCTGCTGCCGCGCCCGGAGCCGGGCGTTCTCGAGCAGCCGCCGCCGGTTGTTCCCCTCGAACACGTCGAACGTGGCGGTGAGGCCGTACGTGAAGCCCCCCGGCTGCCCCGGCGCGAGGAGCGGGTCGGTGAGGGCGCCGAAGGCGTAGCCGGCCGCGAGGCCGATCCGCGGCCAGAACTCCCGGCGGATGGCCGTGGCCTGCAGCTCCGCGGCCCGCACCGCCACCTCAGCCGCGGCGAGGTCCGGGGCCGCTTCGGCTGCGGCGGCGAGGAGCACGTCGAGCTCCAGCCCGGCGTCCACGGCGACGGAGTCGACCACGCGGTAGTCGGGGCTGTCCTCCCGGTTGAGGAGTCGGTTGAGGAGCGCCTTCGCCTGCGCGAGCGCGGCCTCCTGGCGGAGGAGCGCGGCCCGGTCCGCGTTGAGGTCGACGAGCGCCCGCCGCACCTCCAGCTCCGAGGCCGCCCCGACGCCGAACCGGCCCTCGGCGATGCGGCGGCGCTCCTCCGAGAGGGCGACGGCCTCGCGGAGCACGACGAGGCGCTGCTGCTGCTGCGCCACGTCGAAGTAGACGACGAGGGCGTCGGCGAGGAGGGCCTCGGCGGTGGCCTCGGTGTCGAGGGCCTGCGCCTCGGCCAGCGCCTGGAGGCGGCGGTAGCGGGCGACGCGCGCGAGCCCCTCGAACAGGGTGAGCTCGGCGCCGGCGGTGAGGTCGAGCGTGTTGGTCTCGAGGGTGCCGCCGAACGGGCCGGCGTCGCCGCCGCGTCCGGGAAAGCGGCGCTGGCTCAGGGTGAGGCCGACGGTCGGGAGAAAGCCGGCGTTGCCGAGCGAGGCGTCGTTCTCGGCGATGGCGGCGTCGAGGCGGGCGGTGGCGACGGCGGGGTTCCGGGCCAGCACGAGGGCCGTCGCCTCCTCCGGCGTCAGCAGCGGGAGCGAGTCGGGCTGCGCTGCGACGACCGGGCTCAGCAGGAGCGCGAGGATCACCGGCACGAGGGGCACCCCGTTACCGGAGCCGTTGGAGTACGGGCGACTCATGAGTCGCCCCTCCAGCGGGGGCCGGCGAGGCTCCTCACGGCGCCACCGGCTGCGCCGCCGGGAGCGTAGGCGCTGCGTCCGCCTGGCCGTCGCCGCCGTGTTCATCCACGATCACAGGCGCCAGCGTCTTCCGGGTCAGCCACGGGTACACGGCCGGGATCACGTAGAGCGTCAGGGCCGTCCCCACAACGAGGCCGCCGATGATGGCGAGGCCCATCGGCGCGCGGCTCTCCGCGCCCGCCCCGAGCGCCAGCGCGATGGGGAGCGTCCCGAGCACCGTCGAGGAGGCCGTCATGAGGATGGGGCGGAACCGCGCCGCGGCGGCGTCCATCACGGCGTCGCGGATCGAGCGCCCCGCCGCACGCCGCTGGTTCGCAAACTCCACGATCAGGATCGCGTTCTTCGTCACGAGCCCGACGAGCATCACGATCCCGATCTGGCTGAAGATGTTGAGCGAGCGGTCGAAGTACCACAGGAACAGCAGGGCGCCGGCCAGCGCCAGCGGGACGGTGAGGAGGATGGTGAAGGGGTCGCGGAAGCTCTCGAACTGGGCCGCCAGCACGAGGTAGATCAGGAGCAGCGCGAGGAGGAACACGAACAGCACGCTCCCCGAGCTCTCCCGGAAGTCCCGGCTCTCCCCCGCCAGCTCGGTGGCGAACGACGCCGGCAGCACCTCGGCCGCGACGGCGTCCATCGCCTCGATCCCCTCCTCCAGCGTCACCCCCGGCGCGAGCGCCGCGCTGACGGTGGCCGCGACGAACCGGTTGTACCGGTAGAGCTGCGGCGGCGCGCTCTCCTCCCGCACCGAGACGAGGCCGTCGAGCGGGACGGGCTCGCCGCTGGCGGAGCGGACGGAGAGGTTCGTGAGGTCCACGGTCTCGTCGCGGTCGGCGCGCTCGACCTGCGAGATCACCTGGTACTGCTGGCCGTTCCGGACGAAGAAGCCGAGGCGGCTCTCCGACAGCGCGAGCTGGAGCGTCTGCGCCACGTCGCGGACGGAGACGCCGACCCGCTCCGCCCGCGCCCGGTCGATGTCGACGCGGAGCTCGGGCTTGGTGAACTTGAGGTCCACGTCCACGAACGCGAACGCCTCGCTCCCCTGCGCCCGCTCCAGGAACGCCGGCAGCGTCGCCTCCAGAGCCTCGAAGCTCGGGGCCTGGAGCACGAACTGCACGGGGAGCCCGCCGAAGCGCCCCACCGAGATCGTCGGCTCCTGCGACACGAACGTCCGCGCCTCCGGGAGCCCGCGGAGCGTCCCGCCGAGGGCGTCGGCGATCTCCTGCTGGCTCCGCTCGCGCTCGCCCGGCGGGACGAGCCGGAGCCGGGCGAAGGCCGAGTTCGTCGAGCGCCCCCCGAAGCCCGGCGACGTCACCGTGATGAGGGCGGCGGTCTCCGGCGCCTCCTCCTCGACCGTCTGGATGAGCCGGTCCACGAACCGGTCCATGTAGTCGAACGTCGCGCCCTCGGGCGCCGTGGCGAAGAGGCGGAGGCCGCTGCGGTCCTCCAGCGGCGCCAGCTCCGACGGGAGCGTCTGGTACAGCACGCCGAGGAGGAGGACGCTCGCGGCCATCGCCGCGGGCGCCGCCCACCGCCGCGCCACGAACGCCTCCAGCGAGCGGCGATAGCCGCGGGTGAGCCGCTCGAAGAACGGCTCCGTCTTCCGGTAGAGCCAGGGCTGCACGTCGCGCCGCTTCAGGAGCTTCGTCGCCAGCATCGGCGTCAGCGTGAGGGCCACGAACGACGAGATCACCACGGTCCCCATCAGCACGAGCCCGAACTCGCGGAAGAGCCGGCCGACGAGCCCGTCGAGGAACACGATGGGCAGGAGCACCGACACCAGCGCGAGCGTCGTCGCGACCACGGCGAAAAAGATCTCCTTCGTGCCGAGGAGGCCGGCCAGCACCGGCTCCTTCCCCTCCTCGATCTTCGCGTAGATGTTCTCCAGCACCACGATGGCGTCGTCCACGACGAGGCCGATGGCGAGCACCAGCGCCAGCAGCGTCAGCACGTTGATCGAGAACCCGAGCAGCGCCATCACCGCGAACGCGCCGACGAGCGCGATGGGGATGACGACGACGGGGACGACCGTGCTCCGCCAGTCGCGGAGGAAGAGGAAGATGACGAGGATGACGAGGGCGAGCGCGAGGAACACCGTCTGCCGGACCTCGCGGACGCTGGCGCGGATCTGCTCGGTCTGGTCGAACCCGATGCCGAGGCGCAGGTCGCCGGGCATGTCCGCCTCGATGCCTTCGAGCCGCTCGTAGAACGCGTCCACGATGGCGACGTAGTTGGCCCCCGGCAGCGGGCGCAGCACGACGCCGACCATCGGGGTCCCGTCGCGCTTGAGGACCGTCCGCTCGTTCTCGGCCCCGAGCTCGGCGCGGCCGACGTCGCGGAGGCGGACGAGCCCGTCGCCGGCGCGCTTCACGATGAGGTCCTCGAAGGCCTCGACGGTCTGGAGCCGCCCCATCGTCCGCACCGTCAGCGCCACGTCGTCCCCCTCGATCTGCCCCGTGGGGAGCTCGACGTTCTGGGCCTGGAGCGCCCGCTGCACGTCGAGCGGGGTGAGGCGGTAGCCGGCGAGGCGGGCGGGGTCCAGCCAGAGCCGCATCGCGTAGCGCTTCTCGCCCCAGATGTCCACGCGGGCGACGCCGGAGATCGTCTGGAGCCGCTCCTTGAACAGGTTCTCCGCAATGTCCGAGAGCTCCAGCAGCGAGCGCTGGTCCGAGGCGATGTTGAGGAAGACGATGGGGTCGCCGTCGGCGTCGGCCTTCGCCACGCGCGGGGGGTCGGCGTCGGGGGGGAGGTTGCCGACGGCGCGGCTGACGCGGTCGCGGACGTCGTTGGCGGCGCGCTCGAGGTCGGCGCCGAGGTCGAACTCGACGGTGATCCGGCTGCTGCCGTCGGAGGACTGCGAGGTCAGCGTGCGGATGCCGTCGATGCCGTTGATCTGCTCCTCGAGCGGCTCGGTGATCTGCGCGTCGATGACCTCGGCGTTGGCGCCGCGGTAGCTCGTCGAGACCGAGATGACCGGGGGGTCCACGGCCGGGTACTCCCGGACCCCGAGCGCCGTGTAGCCGAGCACGCCGAAGAGGACGATGACGAGGGAGAACACCGTCGCGAGGACGGGCCGCCGGATCGAGAGGGCGTAGAGGCTCATCGGGCGGCCGGCTGCGCCGCGGCCCCGGCCGCCGCGGCGAGGTCGAGGCTCGGGAGGCCGTTGACCTCGGTGACGCGGACGGGCTGGCCGGGGCGGAGCGCCTGGAGGCCCCCGGTGATGACGGTGTCGCCCGGCGCGAGGCCGTCGACCACCTGCACGGCCTCCTCCGTCCGGACCCCCGTCTCGACGGAGCGGGAGGCCGCCTTCCCATCCACGACCGTCCACACCCGCTTGCCCCCCATCTCGGAGATCACGGCGACGGCCGGGACCGGCAGCGCCCGCGGGAGCTCGTCCATGACGAGCTCCACGTCGGCGAAGGCGCCGGGGAGCAGGCGGCCCCCGGGGTTCTCGACGCGAGCGCGGATGACGAGGGCGCGCGTGTCGAGGTCCACCCGCGGCTCGGCGGCGTAGACCGTGCCGCGGAAGGTGCCGCCCGTGCCGTCCGCCCCGGCGCCGGCCGTCGTGAAGACGACGTCGCTGCCGAGGGCGACGCGGCCGGCGTAGCGCTCGGGGACGGCGAACTCCAGCTTCATCGGGCTGAGCCGCTGGAGCGTGGCGATCCGCGTCTGCGGGCTGACGAAGGCGCCCTCGCTCACGTAGCGCAGCCCGATCACGCCGCCGAACGGCGCCCGCACCTGCGTCTGCGCGATCTGCGCGTCGACGAGGGCGAGCTCGGCGCGGAGCACGTTGAGCTCGCCGAGGGCGCCCTCGTACTCGTCCTGGCTGACGCCGCCGATGTCGAGGAGGCGCCGCTGCCGGTCCTCCCGCGTGGTCGCCAGCTCGATCCGGTAGCGGAGCCGCTCGCGCTGGGCGCGGAGCTCGGCGTCGTTGAGGGTGAGGAGGAGCTGGCCGCGGCGGACGCGGCTGCCCTCCCGGAACGCGATGCGCGTGACGCGGCCGGACGCCTCGGCGGCGAGGTCCACGGCCTCGTCGGCGAGGAGGCTGCCCGTGGCGCGGATCCGCTCGCGCATGGGGACGGCCGCGACGACGTAGGCGGTGACGTCCGCGGCCTGCGGCCCGCGCGCCCCCGACGGCGGCTCCTCGGGGCCGGACGCCCTCAGCTTGGGCCACGCCAGCAGGCCGAGGACGACGACCGCGATCAGGCCGAGGACGAGGCGCTTCTGCCAGGGTTTCATGCGGGGGCGGTCGGGCGTAGCCCGTTTCAACGACGATCTCCTGCCGAGGCTCCAGCACGGGCGCTCTTCTCCGCCGCTTCCTCTTCGCATGACGGGTGGAGCCGCGATGGGCGGAACCGCTCGGCGGCGCCGGTCCGTATTCGGCCCCCGCAGCCCCCTCCCGATGCCACTCGTCGCCTCCGATTACGTCCCGCCACGCGGCTTCTCGAACGCCCACCTCCAGACGGTCTACGCCGCCCGCCTCCGCGCCGTCCCGGAGGTCCCCTACCGCCGCGAGCGGATCGGGACGCCCGACGGCGATTTCCTCGACCTCGACCGGGTGGGCGCTCGTGCGCGACGGGTGGCCGTCGTGTCGCACGGGTTAGAGGGCAGCAGCGATCGGAGCTACGTCCGGGGGATGGCGCGTGCGCTGGCCCGGCGCGGGTGGGACGTGGCCGCGTGGAACCTCCGCGGCTGCTCGGGCGAGCCGAACCGGCGGCTGCGGCTCTACCACAGCGGCGCCACCGAGGACCTCGATGCGGTCGTGCAGCACCTGCTCCCGGATTATGGCCGACTCGCGCTCGTCGGCTTCTCGCTGGGCGGCAACCTCACGCTGAAGTACCTCGGCGAGGCCGAGCGCGACCCGAGGATCGCCGCCGCCGTGGCGCTCTCGGTGCCGGTGGACCTCGCGGCCTCGTCGGAGGCGCTGGGGCGCTGGCAGAACGCGGCCTACATGCGCTACTTCCTCCGGAGCCTCCGCCGGAAGGTCCGCTGGAAGGCCGAGCAGTTCCCCGGCGAGGTCCTCACCGACGGGCTGGGGCGGCTCCGCACGTTCCGCCACTTCGACGACCGCTACACCGCCCCGCTCCACGGCTTCCGAGACGCCGCCGACTACTGGGCCCGGAGCAGCAGCCGGCCGTTCCTCCCCGCCATCCGCATCCCGACGCTCCTCGTCAACGCGGCCGACGACCCGTTCCTCGCGCCGGCGTGCTACCCGCGCAAAGAGGCCGCCGCGAGCGAGCACCTCTGGCTGGAGGTCCCCGAGCACGGCGGGCACGTCGGCTTCGTGACGTTCGGGGAGAGCGGGGAGTACTGGAGCGAGACGCGCGCCGCCACCTTCCTGGGGAGGATGTAGGGGCGACGCGGCGCGTCGCCCCTACGCGGCCGGGGCCACCCGCTCGTCCGCCTCGACCCAGCCGTCGTGGAGCTCGACGACGCGGGAGCCGTAGCCGGCCCAACGCTCGTCGTGGGTGACCTGGATGATGGTGACGCCGTCGTCCTCGTTCAGTGCGCGGAACGCCTCCATCACCTCCTCCCCCTGCGAGGAGTGGAGGTTCCCCGTGGGCTCGTCGGCGAGGATGAGGCGGGGGCGGCCGATGAGCGCGCGCGCGACGCCGACGAGCTGCTGCTGGCCGCCGGAGAGCTGGCTCGGGAAGAGGTCCCGCTTCGCCACCATCCCGAACCGGTCGAGCGTCGCGGCCACGCGCGCTTGTCGCTCGGACTTCGGCACCTTCTGGTAGAGGAGCGGCGTCTCCAGGTTCTCGTAGACGGTGAGCTCGTCGAGGAGGTGGTAGGCCTGGAACACGAACCCGATGGCCTCGCGCTGGAGCGCCGTCCGCTGCCGCTCGCTCATCCGGTGGACGGGTTCGCCCTCGAAGTGGTACGCGCCCTCGTCGGACACCTCCAGCATCCCGAGGATGTTGAGGAGCGTGGACTTCCCCGAGCCGCTCGGCCCGCGCACCGTCACGAACTCGCCGGCCGCGACGGTGAGGTCGACGTTGCGGAGGACGTACAGGCGCTGGTTGCCCTGGCGGTAGTGCTTGCTGATGCTGCGGAGCTCGATCATGGCTGGGGGGGTGGGGGAGGTCGGCATAGGGGCGTATTGCAGTACGCCCCTACTCGTGGCGGAGGGAGTTGACGGGGTCGGCGGTGGCGGCGCGGAGGACGGGCCGGCGGGCGAGAGAAACCGGCGGTCGAGGGGAAGGTAGAAAACGGTAACCTTTCTTCCTCCCGCCCTCCTCGATGGCCCTCAGCATCAAACACCCCGAGGCCGACCGCCTCGCGCGGGAGCTGGCCCGGGCGACCGGCGAGAGCCTGACCCAGGCCGTTATCGGCGCGCTCCGGGAGCGGCTCGTCCGCGAGACGGGCTGGAACCCGGAGGGCTTCGAGACCGACATCGCTCGCCTCCAGTCCCAGCTGGCCCAAGCCCCGATCCTCGACGACCGGACGGCCGACGAGATCATCGGGTACGACGAACACGGGCTCCCCACCTGACGCGGATGGTCATCGATACGTCGGCCCTCGTCGCCATCCTGCAGGATGAGCCCGAGCGCGTGGCGCTCACGCGGGCTCTCCGCGACGCCCCCTCGCGGCGGATGTCGGCGGCGACGCTCGTCGAGGTGGGGATCGTGATGCAGGGACGCCACGGAGACCTCGGCGGCCGCACCCTCGACGCGCTCCTGGCCCGGTCCAGCGTCGAGGTCGTGCCCCTGACGGCCGCGCACGCCGCGCTCGCGCGTGACGGCTTCCGCCGTTTCGGAAAGGGCCGCCACCCGGCCGGGCTGAACTACGGCGACTGCTTCGCCTACGCCCTCGCCGTCGGGCTCGGCGAGCCGCTGCTGTTCGTCGGGTCCGACCTCGGCCAGACCGACGTGGCGGTGGCCGCCTACTGAAGAGCAGCGCAGGAAGCAGACGTTGCTCATCACTCGTGGCGAAGGCTCTGCACGGGGTCGGCGGTGGCGGCGCGGAGGGCGTGGGCGCTCACGGTCAGGAGCGCCACGGCCAGGGCGAGGCCGCCGGCCAGCAGGAACGGCGCCGGGCCGAGCGGGGCGTGGAAGGCGAAGCTCTCCAGCCACCGCTCGACGAGGAGGTACGCCGCGGGGGCCGCGAGCGCGAAGGCGAGCCCGACGAGGACCACGAACTCCCGTGAGAGCAGCGCCACGACGCTCGCCGCGCTGGCCCCGAGCACCTTCCGGATGCCGACCTCCTTCGTCCGCCGCCGCGCCGAGAACGCCGCGAGGCCGAGGAGGCCGAGGCAGGCCACGAAGACGGCCAGCCCGGCGAACACCCCGAAGATCGTCCCGAGCCGGCGCTCGTGGGCGTACCCCTCGGCGTAGAGGTCGTCCACGAACTCGTACTCGAACGGGCGGCCCGGCGCCAGCCGCCGCCACTCGGCGCGGAGGCCGGCCAGCGCCTCGGCCTCCCGTCCGGCCTCGACCTTCACCGAGAGCCGCGCGAACGCCTTGTCCGGCTTCGGGTTAAGGATGAGGTAGAGCGGCTCGATCTCCCGCTGGAGCGTGTCGAAGTGGTAGTCCCGGACGACGCCGTCGAGAGGCCGCATGTCCCCCCGGCCGCCGTGGATGCCCGCGGTCCCGAGGGCGCGGGCGCCGGCCTCGTTGAGCAGGTGGACCGCCCGCTCCCCGATGGCCTCCCCAAGCCCGAACTCCTGCGCGAGCTCGATCCCGTAGGTGGCGAGGTGGTCGGGGTCGGCGTGGACGAAGGCGACGGGGAGCTCGCCGGCCCCCGAGGTGTCGGCGGCGAGCTGCGTCCGCACGTTGTAGCCCCCCGGCACGGCCGTCGAGGCGCTCGCGCTGAGCACGCCCGGCTGGGCGAGGGCCGCCCGCTTCAGCTCCTGCGCTCGCCGCGCGACCTCCTCGTCGCCGAGGGTGAGGGCCACCACGCGGTCGGCGTCGAGGCCGAGCGGCTGGTCCTGCATGAACCGGAGCTGCCCGAACACCGCCGCCGTCCCGACGAGCAGCACGACGGTCACCGCGAACTGCGCGACGACGAGCCCCTGCCGAAGCCGCCGCCCGCCGCGCCCGCCCCGCTGCTGCCCCCCGAGCACCTGCACCGGCCGGAGCCGCGCGAGGTGAAAGGCCGGGTACGCCCCGGCCCCGAGCCCGACGAGCGCGGCCAGCCCCGCGAGCGCGCCGACGGCCCAGAGGTCCCCCGGCCAGTCGAACCCGACGGCCGTGCCGAAGAGGGCGTTGAAGCCGGGCACGGCGAGGAGCGCCAGCCCGAGCGCGAACCCGGCCGCCGCGGCGCTCAGCGCGAGGGCCTCGGTGAGGAACCGCGCGGCGAGCTGGCCCCGCCCCGCCCCGAGCGCCTTCTGCACCCCCACCTCGCGCCCCCGCTCCGCCGCGTACGCCGTGGCGAGGTTGACGTAGTTGATGGCGGCCAGGAGCAGCACGAACAGCGCGACGGCCGAGAAGAGGTAGAGGTAGCCCAGATCGCCGGAGAAGCTGCGCCCACGGGCGAAGAGCGCCCGCTCGGAGGAGAGGTGCTGGGCGACCAGCGGGTCGGCGGAGAAGCTTTTTTCGAGGCCGGCCTCGTCGCCGTGGGTGGCGGCGAGGGCCGGGAGGGCGGCGGCGAGGTCCTCCGGCGCGGCGCCCTCGCGGAGGAGCACGTAGGTCTGCCCCCCGAAGCTCAGCCCGCCCTCCGCTGGTGGCTCGGCGACGAGGAGGCTGAAGGTGATGCTGGAGGTCGAGGGCACGTCGCGTGCCACGCCCGTGACGCGGAACGGAATGGCCTCGGCCGCCACGTCGGTCTGGATACCGGCGAAGCCGCGACGTCGTAGGTGGAGCGTCTTCCCGACGGGGTCGGTGTCCCCGAAGTAGCGCCGCGCGGCGGTCTCCGTCACGACGGCCGTGTTCGGCTCGGCCAGCGCGGTGGCGGGGTCGCCGCGGACGAGGGCGAACCCGTCGAACACCTCGAAGAAATCGGCGTCGGCCGTGAGCGCGTCGTCCTCGACGAACCCCTCGGCAGCCCCCTCCGGCGTCACCGTCGCCGCGAAGTGCCCCGTCCGCGTCACCCGCTCGACGGCGGGGAGCTCCGTCTCGATCGCCCCGAGCAGGTCCGCGTCCGTGATCGCAAGCTTGATCGGCTGGCCCCCGAAGTCGAAGTCCTGCATCACGACGGCGATCCGCTCGGCATCGGTGTGGAACCGGTCGAAGCGGAGCTCGTCGTGGACGTAGAGGGCGACGAGGAGGCAGCAGGCCATCCCCACGGCGAGGCCAGCGAGGTGGATGGCGGCGTAGCCCCCGCGCTTGCGGAGGCCGCGGAGGGCGAGGCGGAGGTGGTTCCTCAGCATGACAGCAGAGTCTTCAGCATGAGTTCAGGGGCGCCGTAGGGGCACGATACATCGGGCTCCTACTCGTAGCGGAGGGCGTCCACGGGGTCGGCGGTGGCGGCGCGGAGGGCCTGCCCGCTCACCGTCACGAGCGCGACGGCGAGCGCGGCCAGCCCGGCCCCGACGAACAGCAGCGGCCCGAGATCGATGCGGTAGGCGAACCCGTCGAGCCACCGCTCCATCGCGAAGTAGGCGAGGGGCGCCGCGAGCACGGCCGCCACGGCGACGAGGGCGAGGAAGTCCCGCGCCAACAGCCCCACGAGGTTCGGGACCGTCGCGCCGAGCACCTTCCGCACGCCGACCTCCTTCCGACGGCGCTCCGCCGCGTAGGCCGCTAACCCGAACAGGCCGAGGCACGCGATGGCGAGCCCGAGCCCGGCAAAGGCCCCGACGATCCCCCCGACCCGCGCCTCGCGCTCGTACCGCGCGTCGAGGTCGGCGTCGAGGAAGGACGCCTCGAACGGCTGCTCCGGGAGGACCTCGTCCCACGCCGCGCGCAGCGTCGCCACGGTCTCGGCGGCGTCGCCGGGTGCGGCCTTCACGAGCGCCCACGCGCCGCTGGTGCCGAAGGGGGTCTTGGCGAGGCCGAACACGACGGGCTCGATGGGCTCCTCGAACGAGCCGTGGTGGTGGTCCTCGACGACGCCGACGACGGCGCCGCGGACGTCGGTGTAGTAGATGCCGTTTTCGTAGGCGACGATGCGGAGCTCCTTGCCGAGCGCCTCCTCCGGCGTCCACCCGTTCCGGCGGGCGGCCGTCTCGTTCAGCACGAGCCCGCGCTCGAAGACGTGGAAGCCGTTCGCGCTGTCGGGGCGGACGCCCTCGTCGGCGGCGAGGGCGCGGGAGAACAGCCGGCCCGCGACGGGTTCGAGGCCGAGCATCCCGAAGTAGTCGTACCCCACCATCTGGTGCCCGATGCGCGGGGTCTCGACGCCCTCCTCCCACGAGCCGCCATCGACGTAGTAGGGGAGCACGGACCCGCGCCCGAACCCCGGCCGGTCCGTCGAGACCGTGGCCTCGAGGAGGCCGGGCTGCGCCTCGAGCGTCTGCTCGACCGTCTCCCACCCCGCCGTCTGGCCCCACCCGTTGCCCGGCAGCCGGAGCGCCACGACCTCCTCGCTGTCGAAGCCGAGCGCGGCGGTGCGGAGGAAGTAGAGCTGCTGGAACGCCGCGGCCGTCCCCGCGACGAGCGCGATGGAGACGGCGAACTGGAGGACGACGAGCCCCTTCCGCAGCGCGGCCCCGCCGCCGGTCGCCGTCACGCCCTTCAGCACGCGCGCCGGGCGGAAGCCGGACAGGACGAGCGCCGGGTACGCCCCTGCAAGCAGCCCCGTCGCGGCGACGACGCCGAGCAGCCCGAGCCACACCACCGGTTGCCCCGCGATGCCCAGGGAGAGGGCCTTCCCCGTGAGGTCGTTGAAGAGCGGCAGCAGGAGCGCGACGAGGACGACGCCGAGGGCCAGCGCCAGCGCGCTCGTCAGCACGGCCTCGCCGAGGAACTGCCCGACGAGCTGCCCCCGCCGCGCCCCAATCGCCTTCCGCACGCCGACCTCCCGCGCCCGCTGCGTGCTCCGCGCCGTGGCGAGGTTGACGAAGTTGACGCACGCCAGCAGCAGCACCGCCAGCGCGATCCCGAGGAAGATCTGCACCGTCGTCTGGCTCCCCGTTGGGCCGGGCGTGGAGATGGCTCCGCTGCGGAGGTGGAGGTCGTAGAGGGGTTCGAGCGTGGGGACGTAGTTCGTGCCGTCGTCGGTGCCGCGGCGGTTGCGGTCGATGAAGGCCGGCATCTTGGCCTGGAAGGCGGCGGCGGCCTCGGCGTCGGGAAGCGCGACGTAGGTCCACCCGAAGGGCCACCAGTACGAGTCGAACGTGCCCTCGGCCGGCCGTCCGACGGTGGCCTTGAACGCCCTCACCGGCGCCAGCAGCTCGAACCGGAGGTGGCTGCTGGCCGGCACGTCCTCGATCACGGCGGCCACCGTGAGCGGGAGGTCGCCCCCGTAGTCCAGCGTTTCCCCCATCGGGTCGCGGTCGCCGAAGTAGCGCGCGGCGGCGGACTCCGTGAGGATGACGGCGCTGGGGTCCCGGAGCGCGGCGGCCGGGTCGCCGCGGAGAGCACGGTGGGTGAACAGGTCGAAGTACCCCTCGTCGGCGAAGAGGAACTGCTCCTCGCGGAACGAGCGCGCGCGCGCGGGCTCGGCGTCCGCGGCGTAGCGCACGACGCCCGGCTGCCGCAGCACGCGGACGGTTTCGAGCTCGGGGTACTCGGTCCCGAGGTCCTCGGCGAGCGCGCCGCCGACCCACGCCCACAGCTCCTCGCCGCCGTCGGCCTGCACCCGCTGCGAGACGCGGTAGACCTCGGCGCCCCGCTCGTGGTGGCGGTCGTAGCTCCACTCGTCCCAGACGTAGAGCCCGATCAGCAGGCAGCACGCGAGCCCGAGCGCGAGGCCGGCGACGTTGAGCGCGGCGTAGCCCCGCTGGCGGCGGAGGGTGCGGAGGGCGACGAGCAGGTAGTTCTTCAGCATGGGCACCGGGGGCGGACGGTACCGCTCCCCCGCGCAACGTGGATGCCGCCCCCACCGGGGTGCCCGAGGGTGGCTCCTGAGCCGCAGGGCTGGGCGCCAGCGCACACCGCCCGTGCGGCGGCGCACACCTAGCGGGCCTAGCCCAGCCCGCTACTCGTGGCGGAGCGAGTCTACGGGGTCCGCCACGGCGGCGCGGAGGGCCTGCCATCCCACCGCCAGCACGGTCACCCCAAGGACCCCCGCGCCGACGGCGGCGAACACGAGCGGGCTCACGGCGATGCGGTAGGCGAACCCGTCGAGCCAGCGCTCGACGAGGATGAGCACCACGGGCGCCGCCGCCACCAACGCGACGCCGACGAGCACGACGAACTCCCGCGTCAGCATCCCCACGAGGCTGCCAACGCGGGCGCCAAGCACCTTCCGAATGCCGACCTCCTTCCGCCGCCATGCCGTCGCGAACGCCGCCAGCCCGACGAGGCCCAACACGGCCAGGAGCACGGCGAGCGCGGTGAGGGCGGTGCTGAAGGCGCTAGCCCGCCGCTCCTGCTCGTACAGCTCGGCCAGCGAGGCGTCCACGAACGCAGGTACGAACGGCCGGCCGGGGACGGCCGCGGTCCACGCCTCCTCGAACCGGCCCATCGTCGCTTCCAGGTTGGTGGTCTCGACGCGGGCGACGGCGCTCCAGACCCACGCGGGCTCGCGGACGACGACGACGAGCAGCGGTCGGACGCGCTCGCGGAGGGGGAAGAGGTGCCAGTCCGGGAGCACCCCGGCGACGGTCTCGCGCGTCCCGAACGTGCCGTCCTCGCGCTCCCACTCCGGCTCCGTCACGACGACGCGCCCGACGGGCTCGGCGTAGCCGAGACGGCGCGCGGCGGTCTCGTTGATGAAGAAGGCCCGTCCCGCCCCGCTCGCCGCGAACCGGTCGAGGTCGGCCGACTCGATCCCCATCGCGCGGAAGTAGCCGAGGTCGGCCGTGACGAGGTTCGCGTCGTCGAGGACGGCGTCGCCGGTGTCGGCCCGGTAGGTCGTCCGGTTGAACCCGCTGCTCGGGAGCGGGCCCGTCCCGAGGGCGCCGACGCCGGGGACACCGGCGAGCTCGGCGCGGAGCCGCCGGAACGCCTCGGCGTCCGGCACCCCGTCGAGCGCCACGACCCCCTCGCGCTCGAACCCAAGGTCCTTCTCGGCCATGAAGCGGACCTGCTGGTGCAGGAGGACGGCCGCGCTCCCCAGCCCGATCACGAGCGCGAACTGGAGCCCGACGAGCGCCCGCCGCAGCCGGGCCCCGCTGAGGCGGCGGTCCACGGAGCCGCGGAAGAGCTCGGCCGCCCGGTGGCCCGAGAGCGCGAAGGCGGGGTACCCCCCCGACACCAGCCCCACCCCCACGGCGACGCCCGTGAGCAGCACGAGGAATCCCGGTTGGAGCAGCGCCGACGCGGCGACCTCCGTCCCCATCACCGCGTTGAAGCCCGGCAGCACGAGCAGGGCGAGGCCCACCGCCGGCGGCACGCACGCCGTGGCGAGCAGGACGGCCTCGGTGAGGAACTGCCCGGCCACGGCCTCCCGTCGCGCCCCCATCGCCTTGCGCACGCCGATCTCGCGCCCGCGCCCGTCGTGGAGGGCGACGGCGAGGTTGGTGTAGTTCGTGCACGTGACGACGAGGAGCAGCAGCGCCACGGCGGCGAAGAGGCGGAGGTAGCGGGGGTCCCCCGGCGGCTCCGCCTCGTAGAGCGTCGGCTCGCCGAGGTGGATGGCCGGCACGGGCTGGAGCCGCTCGCCCTTGTGCAGCGGGTCGTCGGCCCGCGCGGGGCGGACGCGGAGGAGGGCGTCGGTGGCGAGGGGGGCCGCGGCCTCCGGGTCGGTGCCGGGCGTGAGGCGGAGGTAGGTGTAGGCGCCCCAGTTCGGGATCCGGCCGGCCAGGACGAGGTCGTACCGGAGGTGCTGCGTCGTCGGCGGCGCCTCGATCACCCCCGTCACCTCGTACGCCACGGAGTCGCGGGTGACGGTGCGGCCGAGGGCCGCGGCGTCACCGAAGTAGCGCCGCGCCGTGGGCTCGGTGAGGAGCGCCGTCCGCGGCCGGGCCAGCGCGCTCGCCGCGTCCCCCTCGATGAACCGCGGGCCGAACAGGTCCACGAACGCGGGGCCGGTGGCGGTCACGAGCACGCGGTCCTCGGGGAACCGCCGCCCGTCCGCCTCCACGAACCGCCGCCGCGCGTCGAGGTGGACGGCCGCGGCCTCCTCGACCGCCGGGAGCGCGCGGAGCTCCTCGGCGAGCCGTCGCTGCCCGGCCTCCGTCTCGTCGAAGAAGTTGGGGAAGCCGATGGTGGAGTACCAGCCCGCGCGGTAGTTCGAGGTCAGCCGGTAGAGGTCGTCGGCGCGGGGGAGGTGGTGGTCGAACGCGCGCTCGTGGGCGAGGAAGGCGGCGACGACGGCGACGGCCGCCAGCCCCACCGTCAGCCCGACGGCGTTGAGCACGGCGTAGCCCCGCCGCCGGCGGAGCGTACGGAGCGCGACGAGGAGGTAGTTCTTCAGCATCGGGGGAGGGGGCGTGGGGGGACCGTCCGTCCTCATTCGGAGCGGAGGGCGCGGACGGGGTCGGCGGTGGCGGCGCGGAGGGCCTGCCCGCCGACGGCCACGAGCGCGACGGCGAGGGCGAGCAGCCCGGCCCACACGAAGGGGTCGGGGCCGAGGGCAGCGCGGTAGGCGAACCCGTCGAGCCAGGACCGCAGGCCGAGCCACGCCAGCGGCGCCGCCACCACGAACCCGGCCAGCACGAGCCCCGCGAAGTCCCGGCTCAGCAGCACGACGAGGCTGCGGACGCTCGCCCCCAGCACCTTCCGCACGCCGACCTCCTTCCGCCGCCGCTCCGCCGTGTGGGCCGCGAGCCCGAACAGCCCCAGGCACGCGATCAGGACGGCGACGGCGGCGAAGAACCCGAACCGCTGCACGAGCTGCTCCTCGGCCCGGTACGCCCGCCCGAAATCCTCGTCGAGGAACCGGTACTCGAGGGCGTAGCCCGGCGCGAACTCGGCCCAGGTGGCGCGGACGTGGTCCAGCACGCCGCTCACGTCGGCCGCCGCGGCGCGCACGGCGACGGTGCCGACCCACCCCGGCTTGTAGTTGATCACGACGGGCTCGATGGCGTGGCGGAGGCTCTGGAAGTGGAAGTCCTCGACGACCCCGATGACCTCGCCCATCGGGCGGTCCCACGCGCGGAACGGCTGCCCCACGGGGTCCTCGAACCCCAACTCCCGCACGGCCGCCTCGTTCAGGACGTAGACGTCGTGGGTGTCGGCCTCGGAGACGAACCCGCGCCCCGCCACGAGCTCGATCCCCATCGTCTCGAGGTAGTCCGGCCCGGCGATGATGGTCCAGAGGCTCACCCCCTGCTCGTCCTCGCCTTCGGCGCCGGGCCAGTTGTAGCCCCGGTTCGTGCCGACGCGGCCAGGCGGCGTGCTCAGGGCGACGCCCCGCACGCCGGGGTCCGCCAGGAGCTCCGCGCGGAAGGCGTCGTACCGCCCGCGGAGGTCGGGCGCCTCCGGGAAGAACAGGACCTGCTCCGCCTCGAAGCCGAGGTCCTGGGCCCGCATGAACCGGAGCTGGTCGAAGATGGTGATCGTGCCGACGAGGAGGGCGACGGTGGCGGCGAACTGGAACACCACGAGGCCGCGCCGGAGGCGGGCGCCCCCCCGCCCCCGTGTCAGTTCGCCCTTGAGCACGCGGGCGGGCCGGAAGGCCGAGAGGACGAGGGCGGGGTACGCCCCAGCCAGGAGCCCCGCCGCCAGCCCGATCCCCACCAGCATCCCCGCCGTGCCGAGGCTCCCCGTGCCGAGCCGGACGTCGGCGCCGATGAAGGCGTTGAAGGTGGGCAGGAGCAGGGCCACCAGCGCCAGCGCGAGGGCCGTGGCGAGCGCGCCGAGGAGCACGGCCTCCCCGAGGAACTGCCCCGCGAGCTGCCCCCGCCCCGCGCCTACCGCCTTCCGCACGCCGACCTCCTTGGCCCGCTGCGCCGCCCGCGCCGTGGCGAGGTTCGTGAAGTTGACCGCGGCGATGAGCAGGATCAGCGCAGCCACGGCCCCGAAGACCCACAGGTAGCGGGGGTCGCGGGTCGGGAGGACGTCGTACCGGACGGCCGTGTCGAGGTGGATGGCCGGGAGGGGCTGGAGTTCGGCCACCTGGAAATCGTCGGGGGCCTCTCCGTAGAGCTCGGGGAAGCGCGCGCGCGCCCAGGCCGTGGCCTTCGCCTCCAGCGCGTCGGGGTCGGCGCCGGGGCGGAGGAGGAGGTAGGTGAGGTAGTTGTGGTTGGTGAAGTCGGTCAGGGCCTCCTCGCCGCCCCACTCCCGGTAGAGCTCGAACGAGCCGAGGTAGTCGAAGTCGAGGGTGGAGGTGGGCGGGGGGTCCGCCATCACGCCGGTCACGGTGAGGTCCGTGGCGCCGTCGTAGGCGACGGTCCGGCCCATCGGGTCGGCGTCGCCGAAGAGGCCGGCGGCGGCGGTCTCGGTCAGGACGAGGGCGCGCGGGTCGGCCAGGGCCGTCGCGGGGTCCCCGCGCAGCAGCTCGAACCCGTCGAACACCTCGAAGAAGGCGGGGTCGGCGAGGGCGTAGCCGGGGGCGCGGCGGCTCTCCCCGCCCACCCGGAGGTACGGGCTCCGGTCGGGGTGGACGCGGACGGCGGCCTCGACCTCGGGGAAGGCGGCCGTGAAGGCGGGGGTGAGGCCGGCCGGCGTCGAGCCCTTCCACTCGTCGTCGAGGCTGAGGAGCACGCGGAAGGTCCGGTCGGCCTTCCGGTGGAAGCGGTCGAACGCGGTCTCGTGCCCGATGAACAGCACGATCAGGAAGCAGCACGCCAGCCCGAGCGCGAGCCCGCCGACGTTGAGCGCGGCGTACCCCCTCTCGCGGCGGAGGGTGCGGAGGGCGACGGTGAGGTAGTGCTTCAGCATAACGCCGGGGGATGCGTAGGGGCGACCGGCCGGTCGCCCTCATTCGGAGCGGAGGCTCTGGACGGGGTCGGCGGTGGCGGCGCGGAGGGCCTGCCCGCCGACGGCCACGAGCGCGATGGCGAGGGCGAGCAGCCCGGCCAGCAGGAACGGCCCCGGCCCCAGCGCCGCCGGGTAGGCGAACCCGTCGAGCCACCGGCCCATGAGGACGTACGCCACCGGCACCGCGACCGCGAGCCCGACGGCGACGAGCACGAGGAACTCCCGCGTCAGCAGCGCCACGAGCCCCGCCACGCTCGCCCCCAGCACCTTCCGCACGCCGACCTCCTTCGTCCGCCGTGCCGCGACGTAGGCCGCGAGCCCGAAGAGCCCGAGGCAGGCCACGAGCACCGCCAGCGCCGAGAACACCCCGAACGTCCGCGCGAGCCGCCGCTCGGCCTCGTACTGCGCGGCGAACGTCTCGTCGAGGAAGGCGTGGTCGAGCGCGGTGTCGGGGAAGAAGCGGGGCCACGCATCCTCCACCTGCGTGAGCACGTCCGAAGCGGCCTCGGCGCGGAAGCGGACGGCGAGGCGGCCCCCCCGCACCGGGTCCGCCCCGAACATCATCGGCCCGATGGCCTCCTGGAGCCCGTGGTGGTGGTAGTCCCGCACGACGCCGACGACCCGGCCTTCCGGCCGCCCCGAGGCCGGCGAGGCGAACCCCTTCCCGACGGCCTCCTCGGCCGAGGCCCAGCCCGCCGCGCGCACGGCGGCCTCGTTGATCACGACGGCCGTGGCGGTGTCGGTGGCGAAGCTGCGGTCGAACGCGCGCCCGGCGACGACCTCCAGCCCCAGCGCCCCCTCGTAGCCGAACCCCACCGGGACGTACTCCAGCGCGAGGCTCTCGCCCTCGGGCCATCCCTCGGGGAAGGCGACCTGCCCGCGCCAGCCCATCTGCCCCGGGAAGGACCACGCCCGCGCCGTCCGCTCGACGGCGGGGTGCGCCTCCAGCGCCTGCGCCAGCCCGTCCAGCCCGCCCCTGAGCTGCTCGAAGGGGGCGTCCCGCGCGTCGAGCAGGAGGACCTGATCCTCGGCGAACCCGAGGTCCTGCTCCTGCATGTGCCGGAGCTGGCCGAGCACCACGAGCGTGGCGACGATCAGCACGCACGAGACCGCGAACTGGAACGTCACCAGCCCGCGCCGCAGCGCCACCCCCCGACGGCCCGTCTGGAACCGCCCCTTCAGCACGGCGACGGGCCGGAACGACGCGAGCACGAACGCGGGATACAACCCGGCCAGCAGCCCCACGAGCACCGCCGCCCCGAGCGCCCCCAGCAGGAGCGGCGGCGCGAAGAGGTCGGCCAGCCCGTAGCCCTTCCCCGTGAGGTCGTTGAAGAGCCCGAGCGTCACGGTGGCGAGGCCGAGCGCCAGCACGAGCGCCGCCAGCGCCGTGACGACCGACTCGGCGAGGAACTGCCGGATGAGGAGGCCCCGCCCCGAGCCGACCACCTTCCGGACGCCCACCTCCCGCGCCCGCTCCGCGCTCCGCGCCGTGGCGAGGTTGACGAAGTTGATCCCGGCCAGCAGCAGGATGAACGCGCCGATGGCGGCCAGGAGGAGGACCCGCCCACCGTCGCCCTGCGGGCCGAGGGGGTTGTCGTAACCCCCCGCGCGGAGGTAGACATCCTCGGCCGGCTGGAGGCCGAGGCGGTACGTCGAGCCCCACCCGCGGAGGGTCTCTCCCGCGCGCTCCATCGGGAGGTCGCGGACCTTCCGGGCGAGGGCCGCGGCGTCGGCGCCGTCGCGGAGGCGGACGTAGTTGACGGCGTTGACGTTGAGCCAGCCCCCGGCTATCCACGCGTCGTAGGTCTCGGAGCCGAGGAGCGCCCGCATCGTCCCGAACGAGCCCAGCACGTCGAAGGTGACGTGCGACGGCGGCCCCTCCGCCGCGACGCCCGAGACGGTAAAGTCGAGTGTGTCGGCGAGGGTGAGGGTCCGTCCGAGCGCGGGGCCGTCGCCGTAGAGCCGCCGGGCCAGCGCCTCCGAG
Organism: Rhodothermales bacterium; assembly: GCA_965215145.1. Lineage (GTDB taxonomy): Bacteria > Bacteroidota > Rhodothermia > Rhodothermales > JANQRZ01. The sequence continues at coordinate 504,242 of OZ244038.1, forward strand.
AGCACGACCGAGAACGGCTCAGCCAGCGCCGTCGCCGGGTCGCCCTCGCCGAGGGCGACGGGGAACGCTTCGAAGAAGCCTTCGTCAGCCCAGAGCATCCGCTCGTGGAGCCGCTCGTCGCCCTGGGTGATCGGGTAGGCCGGCCACGTGCCGAGGTAGACCACGTCCTCGACCTCGGGGAACGTCTCCTCGATGATTCGGCCGTAGGGCCAGCCGACCGCGCCGACGTGGTGCGGCTCGGCGTCGCCGGACTGCTGGATGTCGCTGACGAGGCGGTGGACGTTCCGCCCGGCGAAGGCCCGGTCGTGGCCGAGCTCGTCCATTACGAAGAGCGCGATCAGCAGCGCGCACCCGAGCCCGACGGCGAGGCCCGTCACGCTCAGCGCGGCGAACCCCTTCCGTCGGCGGAGGCTGCGGAGGGCGATGAGGAGGTGATGGCGAAGCATGGCATCAGAGATGGAGTAGGGGCGACCGGCCGGTCGCCCCTACTCGGTGCGAAGGGCTTGGACGGGGTCGGCCGTGGCGGCGCGGACGGCGTGGTACCCCACGGCGAGGGCGGCGACGAGGAGGGCCAGCGCGCCGGCCGCGGCGAAGGGCCACGGCCCGAGCGGCGCCGCGTAGGCGAACCCGTCGAGCCACCGGCCCATCGCCCACGCCGCCGCCGGGACGGCCACGAGCGCGGCGACGGCGGCGAGCACGACGTACTCCCGCGTGAACAGCAGGACGATCTGCCGGACGCTGGCCCCGAGCACCTTCCGCACGCCGACCTCCTTCGTCCGCCGCTCGGCGGTGTAGGCCGCGAGCCCGAACAGCCCGAGGCACGCGAGCAGCACGGCCACGCCGCCGAACGCGGCGAGCACGCCGCCCAGCCGCCGCTCGGCCTCGTAGAGCCCGGCCACGGCCTCATCCAGGAACTCGACCTCCGGCTCGGCCTCGGCGCCCAGCCGGCGGAGCGCCGCGCGGATGCCCCCGACTCCAGACCCGAGCTGCCCGGCCCGGAGCCGCACGAGGAGCGTCCCGTAGTGGAGCGGCCCGCCGAACCACGGCTCGGCGACCTCGACCATCATCGGCTCGATGGGCTCGCGGAAGGAGCCCATGTGCTGGTCCGCGACGACGCCGACGACGGTCCGGTCCTGGCCGTTGAAGAAGAACGTCTGCCCGGCGGCCTCCTCCGGCGTCGCCCAGCCCATCTGGCCGAGGGCCGCCTCGTTCAGCACGACGGCGCCGGCCCGGTCGGCCGCGCGGTCCTCGGGGAGGCGGCCGGCGAGGAGGCGGGCGCCGAGCACGCGGAGGTAGTCCGGCTCGCCCTCGACTGTCAGGAACATCGCCGTCGGCCCGTCCTTCCCGCCGATGGGCGCGCTTATCCGTCCTCCAGCGTGGGTCGGATACTCGCGGGTCGCCGTCGCGGCCTCGACCTCCGGGAGGGCGCGGACGGCGGCGAGGGCGGCCTCCCACTGCGGCTGGAGGCGCGGCCCGCTGAGGTCCACCACGGCGAGCCCGTCGGCCTCGTAGCCGGGGTCCTCGCTCTGCGCGAACGCGAGCTGCCGGAGCACGACGCCCGTCGCCGCCAGGAGGCCCACGGCTACGACGAGCTGCGCGACCACGAGGGCCTGCCGGAGCCGCCCCTTCGACGGCCGCCCCCCGACCGTCCCCCGCAGCGCCTCGACGGGGCGCAGCCGGGCGAGCACGAGCGCGGGGTAGAGCCCGGCCAGGAGCCCCGTCGCCAGGGCGAGCCCGAGCGCGGCCAGCACGAACGGCGCGTCGAGGTCGCCCGCGCCGAGGTCGGCGCCGAAGAGGGCGTTGAAGGGGTCGCGGAGCACGACGGCCAGGGCGAGGGCGACCCCGCCTGCCAAGGCCGCCAGCAGCACGGCCTCGGCCAGGAACTGCCCCACCAGCCCCGCCCGCCCTGACCCGATCGCCTTGCGCACGCCGACCTCGCGCGCCCGCCGCGCCGCCCGCGCCGTGGCGAGGTTGACGTAGTTGATCACGCCGAGCAGGAGGACGAACAGGGCCACCACCGCGAACAGCCGGAGGAACCCGGCGTCGCCGCGGAACCCGTCGGCCGGCGAGAGCGCGTCGAGGTGGAGGTCCGCGACGGGGACGGCGCCGAACTCCGGCGGGGTCTCGGTGTCGGGGTAGTGCTCGGCGGCGATCTGTTGGAAAACAGGGTCGAGGTCGGCGTCGGTGTGGCCGGGGGCGAGGCGGAGGTAGGTCTGCGGGCCGGTCGCGCGCCACTGGTCCCCGCGGTCCTCGTCCGGGAGCGCGGCGAAGGACAGGAGAGCCTCCGCGCCGTGGTCCACGACGGAGCGGCCGGAGGAGTCGGCCAGGATCCCCGTCACCGCCACCCGGAGCGTGTCGCGCCAGCGCTCCAGCGTGAGCGTCTGCCCGAGGGGGTCCTCGTCAGGGAAGAGCCGCCGCGCCGCGCGCTCGGTGAGGACGAGGCCCGGCTCGCGGAGGACGCGCCCCCGGTCCCCCTGGAGGAGGCGGAAGGCGAAGAGGTCGAGCCAGCCGTCCGAGGCGACCGAGGCGCGGAGGTCGTGGACGCCCTCGCGGCCGGGCACACGGACGCCGCGCACGCCGGTCCCGCTCAGCACCGCGGCGCGCTCGACGGCAGCATGTCCTTCGAGCGCCGCCGCGAGCGGGAGCGGCGTGCCTAGCGAGGGCTCGTCGCTGACGGCCCAGTGCATGTTCGCCCACACGGCCCGGAGCCGCTCGGGGTGCGGGTGGAACGCGTCCACCGCGCGCTCGGCGCGGACGAAGAGCCCCACGAGAAGGCAGCACGCCAGCGCCACCGCCAGCCCGCCCCCGTTGAGGAGGGCGTAGCCGCGGTCGCGGCGGAGGGCGCGGAGGGCGACGGTGAGGTAGCTCTTCAGCATGGCGGTAGAGGGAGCGACCATTCGTGGGGGCGACCGGCCGGTCGCCCCTACTCGGTGCGGGCGAAGGCTCAGGCCTCGGGTGACGGGGCCGGGCGGGCGCCCCGCGCCGCCGGGTTCAGGTCGCCGCCGACGAGGTACTCCTTCTCGATGAAGTGCTCGCTCACGATCTGCCCGTCGAAGAGGTTGACGATGCGCCCGGCGAACTCCGCGTCGGCCGGGGAGTGCGTCACCATCACGATGGTGGCGCCGGCGTCGTTGAGCTCGGCGAGCAGCTTCATCACCTCGTCGCCGTTGGCGGAGTCGAGGTTACCCGTCGGCTCGTCGGCGAGGATGAGCTGGGGGCTGGCGACGACGGCGCGGGCGATGGCGACGCGCTGCTGCTGCCCGCCGGAGAGCTGCTGCGGGAAGTGGTCCCGCCGGTGCGCCATCCCCACCCGGTCGAGCGCCGCCTCGGTCCGCTCGCGGCGCTCCTTCGAGGAGATCGAGAGGTAGAGCAGGGGGAGCTCGACGTTCTCGTAGACCGTGAGCTCGTCGATCAGGTTGAAGCTCTGGAACACGAACCCGAGCGTGCCCCGCCGGAGGTCGGCCCGCCGGCGCTCGTTGTAGCCCGAGACGTCGGTGCCGTCGAAGACGAACTGTCCGCCCGAGGGCTGGTCGAGCAGGCCGAGGATGTTGAGCAGCGTGCTCTTCCCGCAGCCCGACGGCCCCATGACCGCGATGAACTCGCCGCGCTTGATCTCGAAGGTGACGCCCGCGAGCGCCGTCGTCTCGACCTCGTCGGTGCGGTAGACCTTGCGGAGGTCGTCGGTCTTGATGAGGGGGATGCGGTGCGAGATGTCGGTGTTGGTCATGGCTGAGACGGTTCGGCGTGCGGGGGTTGGCGTTCGGAATTCGGAGGAGGGGGCGGGCCGGGTCTACCCCTCCGTCGCTTCGCGACACCTCCCCTGCTAGGGGGGAGCTTTTTGGTCTGAGGAGGGAAGCTCTCCCCCTTAGACAAGGGGGAGTCCCGCGCAGCGGGGAGGGGGTTGAACGGTGGAGCGTGAGCGGGCATCGAGGGGGTCAGTTCAGGACGAGCCGGTCGGCGTCGCCGAAGGTGTCGTAGCCGGAGGTCACGACGCGGTCGCCGGGGGCGAGGCCCTCGAGGACCTCGAAGAACTGCGGGTTCTGGCGGCCCAAGCGGATCGGCCGGCGCACGGCCTCGCCGCCGTCCTCCTCCAGCACGTAGGCCCAGTTGCCACCGGTGGCGGTGTAGAAGCCGCCGCGCGCCAAGAGCAGCGCCTCCTCGGAGTCCCCCAGCTCCAGCCGGATGCGGAGGCTCTGCCCGCGCCGCAGCGCCGGCGCCGCCCCGACGAACGCCATGTCGACCTCGAACCGGCCGTCGCGGACCTCGGGGTACACCTTCGTCACCTCCAGCGCGTAGTCCTCCCCGGCCACCGTCACGGCCCCGCGCTGGCCGGCGGCGACGCGGCTGATGTAGTGCTCGTCAATGGGGACGCGGACCCTCCAGCCGGAGAGGTCGTCGATCTGGCCGAGCCGGGCGCCGGCCGCCTTCGAGGCGCCGACCTCGGCGTCGAGCGCCGAGAGGAGCCCGGCGATGGGGGCCGTCACGACGAGGTTGTCCTTCGAGGCCTGGAGCAGCGTGAGGTTCTGCTGGAGCCGCGCCATCTGCCCGCTCATCTGGGAGAGCTGGAGCGCGCGGGCCAGCGAGTCCTGCCGGTAGCCCTGCCGGGTGAGGTCGAGGCGGCGGCGGTTGTAGTCGTACTCGTCGCGGACGTCCTGGAACTCCCGCTCCGCGATCACGCGGCGCTCGTAGAGGTCCCGGTTGCGCTCGAACTCCCGCCGCAGCCGGTCCGTCTGGTACTCCAGCTCGGTGAGCTGCTGGCGGAGGTTCAGCTCGTTCTGGTCGAGGGCGAGGCGGGTGTTGCGGAGGTTGTTGATCTGCTCCTGCAACTGAGCCTCGTTCGAGAGCATCTGCAGCGTGAGTTGGTCGTTGGCGAGGGCCACGAGCGGCTGCCCGGCCTGCACCATCGCGCCCTCCTCCACGAACCGCGCCTGGACCTGCCCGCCGACGACGGCGTCGAGGTAGATCGTCCGGATCGGGAGCACGCTGCCGGTGACGGCGACGTACTCCTGGAACACCCCGCGCTCGGCCGTCGAGACGGTGAGGCGGTCGGCGTCGACGCGGAGGCGCTGCCCGCCGGCCCCCGCCGCGAGCGCCCACGCGACGAGCGCGATCACGACGAGCACGCCGGCCGCGAGCGCGACCCGCTGCGGGGTGACGAGCTTTTTCTCGACGCGGCGGTCCTGCCCCTCGCCGCTGCCGGACGCGCGCGGCTCGCCGCCGAGGGGGCGGGTGAGGATGCCGTTGGACGGCTGCTGGTGCTGGACTTCCTTTTCGGACATGGGCGGGCTGCGAGGCGGTGGGAGGAGATACAACGGCGGTGCCGCGTGCCGATCCCCGCCGCCGCGGCTATTTTCGGCCTTGCCGGTGTGCGCTGCCGCACACCCCCGTGCGCCTCCGCACAGCCGCACCGTCGCAGGGCGAGGTACGTGAGCCGTCGGGCCGGTGGCCCAGCGTCTGTAGTGGCCTCACCGTTGCAGGGCGAGGCACGCCTCGCCCCTACGGGTGCCGATGGCAAGGGCCCCGTCAACCGTTCACCGTCTACTGTCTCCCGAACATGGACCCCACCCTCGGCCGCGTCCTCGTCGTGGACGACAACGAGGACGTGCTCACCGCCGTCCGCCTCCTCCTCGCCGGCCGCGGCTTCGGGGTGACCGTGACGACGAGCCCGGAGGCGCTGCCGGCGCTGCTCCGCGAGGAGGCCCCCGACGTGGTGCTGCTCGACATGAACTTCCAGCGCGACGCCTCCTCGGGCAAGGAGGGGCTGCTGTGGCTCGACCGCGTGCTCACCCACGACCCCGAGGCCGCCGTCGTGATGATCACGGCCTACGGCGACGTGGACCTCGCCGTGCGCGCGATGAAGCGGGGCGCCGTGGACTTCGTCACGAAGCCGTGGCAGAACGAGGCCCTCGCGCAGACCGTCACGGCTGCCCTCCGCCGCCGCCGGAGCCACGCCCAGAGCGTGCCCGCCGCCCCGCCGCCCGCCGACAGCGGCAGCGCCTTCGCCGGCATCGTCGGGCAGAGCGAGGCGATGCAGCGGGTGTTCGCCACGGTCCAGAAGGTGGCGCCGACCGACGCCAACGTGCTCGTCCTCGGCGAGAACGGGACGGGCAAGGAGCTCGTCGCCCGCGCCCTCCACCGCCTCAGCCGCCGCGCCGCCGGCCCGCTCGTGACGGTGGACGTGGGCGCCCTCGCCGAGACGCTGTTCGAGAGCGAGCTGTTCGGCTACGCCAGGGGCGCCTTCACCGGCGCCGACGCCGACCGCGCCGGGCGGTTCGAGGCCGCGAACGGGGGGACCCTCTTCCTCGACGAGATCGGCAACATCGGGCCGGCGCAGCAGCAGAAGCTGCTCACCGCGCTCCAGACCCGCGAGGTCACCCGCCTCGGCACGACGGCGCCGCGCCCGGTGGACCTCCGCCTCGTCGCCGCCACGAACCGGCCGCTCTACGGGATGGTACAGGAGGGGCGCTTCCGGCAGGACCTGCTCTACCGGATCAACACCGTCGAGATCCGGCTGCCGCCGCTGCGCGAGCGCGCGGGCGACCTCGAGCTCCTCGCCGGCCATTTCCTCCGCCGCTACGCCCAGCAGTACGGCCGCGACCTCGGCGGCTTCAGCCCGGCGGCCACCGAGCGGATGCGGGCGTACTCGTGGCCCGGCAACGTCCGCGAGCTCCAGCACACCGTCGAGCGCGCCGTCATCCTCGCCGACGGCGACGCGCTCGAACCGGCCGACCTCCTGTTCTCCGCCGCCGAGGAGCCCGAGGCCCGCGCCGGGGGGCTGCCCCTCGACACGTTCGACCTGGAGCAGATCGAGCGGGAGGTGATCCGGCAGGCGCTCTCGAAGCACGGCGGCAACATCAGCCGCGCCGCCGAGGCGCTCGGCCTCACGCGGAAGTCGCTCTACCGCCGCATCGAGAAGTACGGCTTGTGAGGGGTGGATGGTAGGTCGTGGAGGGTTGATGGTGGGAGGCACAGTCCCGCCGAGGGCGCACCATCCACCACCAACTATCTACCATCCACCATCTGCTAACCCGCTACTGATCCCCACATGACGGCAATCGCCACCCTCCGCCGGCTGCTCCGGCGCTACCGGCTCCAGGTCGTCCTCCGCGCCGTGGGGGTCGCGGCGGCGGCGGGCGGGGCCGTGGCGGCGGTCCTCCTCGGCGGGGGGACGTGGGCGCTGCCGGCGCTCGGGCTCGGGCTGCTCGCGATGGGGCTGACGGGCGGGCTCGTCCGCTACGTCGAGCGCACGCCGAAGGACCTCCTCCGCTTCCTCGAAGGGCTCCGCTACGACGACCTCACCCTCAGCGTGAGCGCGCAGGGGCGGGGGCCGCTGTTCGAGGCCATCGCCGCCGGGTTCGCAGAGATGACGGGCGCCTTCCGGCGGCTCCGCACCGAGCGCGAGGAGCAGGCGCAGTACCTCCAGACCGTCGTCCGCCACGTCGGCATCGCGCTCATCGCGTTCCGCGACGACGGCGGCGTCTCGCTGTTCAACCCCGCGGCGAAGCGGCTGCTCGGCGTGCCCCGCCTCCGGGAGGTCGGGGCGCTGGCGCGGCGGAGCCCGCGGCTGGCCGAGGCGCTGCCGCGGCTGAAGACGGGCGAGCGCTCGCTCGTCCGCGTCGAGGCGACGGCCGCGGGCGGCGACCGGCCCCTCGACCTCGCCGTCCACGCCACCCGGTTCCGCCTCCACGGCGAGCCCCACACGCTCGTCTCGCTGCAGGACATCCGGCAGGAGCTGGAGGAGCGGGAGATGGAGGCGTGGCAGCAGCTCACCCGCGTGCTCACACACGAGATCGTCAACTCCGTCGCCCCCATCGCGTCGCTGGCCGCCACGGCGCGCGATCTCCTGCCGGCCTCGGGACCCGCCTCGGGAGATGGCGGCGGCGGGATCACCGAGGCGCTCGCCACCATCGAGCGGCGGAGCCAAGGGCTGATCCACTTCGTCGAGAGCTACCGGAGCCTGACCCGCGTCCCGGCGCCGCAGTTCGAGTTGTTTCCGGCGGCGGAGCTGTTCGGGAGCGTACGGACGCTCCTCGGCCACTCGTTCCGCGAGCACGGCATCGCGCTAGAAATCGCCGTCGAGCCCGAGGGGTTGGAGCTGGCGGCCGACCCAGAGCTCGTCGAGCAGGTGCTGATCAACCTCCTCCTCAACGCCATCGAGGCGCTGGAGGAGCAGGAGGACGCGCGGGTCCGGCTCGCGGCGCGGGTGGGGGAGACGGGACGGCCGGTGATCGAGGTGACGGACAACGGCCCCGGCATCGAGCCGGAGGTGCGGGACCGGGTGTTCGTCCCGTTCTTCACCACGAAGGCGACGGGGAGCGGGATCGGGCTGAGCCTGTCGCGGCAGATCCTCCGCCTCCACGGCGGCGCCCTCACCGTCCGCTCCGAGCCCGGCACCGAAACCACGTTTGCGTTGCGGTTCTGAACTAGATTCCCCGGACGTCTCCGTCCTATCAGCCATGAGCCGACGCCCCGTCGCCCTCCGCCACCGCAGCGAGCAGCGCTCGAACGACGACCTCGCCGGCCGCACCCCCGCCGAGTTGATCGGGATGGTAGAGAGGCTGACGCGGGACGCCTGGGCCTTTGCCGAGGCCGCCAACCAGGATGATGCTGATGGGTCACATGCCGAGCCGCGCATGAAGCGGCATCTTGTTCGGATACGCTACCACTGGTGAGGACGATGGACCTGTCGTATCTCGTCGCATGGGTCGGCCCGCTCGCGCTTGGGACCGTGGGGGTGCTCTGGTCACGGCGACTGTTCGTGCGGGAGGCCATCGCGCCGGCCCTCCTCGTTTGCTTCTGGACAGCCGCAGCGTCCCTGACTCTCGGCGTGGCCCACGCTTGGTACAACACGGGTCTCGTCTTAGAACCCAGGTCTATTGCTCACGCTACACCGGAGATGGTAGAAGCGGCTTGGCATTACTCGTGGCGACCGATGCTCGCCGCACTCGCCGTAGCCGTAGCACTGCTCCTCGCTGCAACGGCAACGGGACGTCGAAGTCACCGAGCGTCGCGCCCTCCGGCGCTTTCAGGTCCTGATGATGCCTGAGCGCCCACCGAACTCCGCCCACCCCCTCTCCCGCACCGCGTGGCGGGTGTGGCTAGAGAAGCACCACGGGCGCGACGAGGGCGTCTGGCTCGTCCGCCACAAGAAGGCTACGGGGAAGCCGACGCTGAGCTACGACGAGGCCGTCGAGGAGGCCGTCTGCTTCGGGTGGGTGGACAGCCTCCCGCGCAAGCTCGACGCGGAGCGCTCGATGCTGTACTTCGCCCCGCGGAAGCCGGGCAGCGGGTGGAGCCGGCCGAACAAGGAGCGCGTGGCGCGGATGACGGAGGCCGGCCGGATGGCGCCGGCCGGGCTGGCGAAGGTGGAGGCCGCCAAGGCCGACAGGTCGTGGAGCGCGCTGGACGACGTCGAGAGCCTCGTCGTGCCGGACGACCTCGCGGCGGCGTTCGACCGGCATCCCGGCGCGGCCGGGTACTGGGAGGCGTTCCCCCGCTCCGCGAAGCGCGGCATCCTCGAGTGGATCTCCACGGCGAAGCGGGACGCCACGCGGGCGCGGCGGATCGAGGAGACGGCGCGGCTCGCGCAGCGGAACGAGCGGGCAAACCAGTGGCCCCGGAAGAGGTAGCGGTGGACGCCGTTAGCTTGGACCCCTACAGCGCTGAACGGCCGAGCCGCTACCGTGCAGCGGCGGCACTCCGGGCCGCGCTCGGGGGCAACCTCGTCGCGGCCCATCACGTCGGGAGCACGGCCGTCGCCGGCTTAGCGGCCAAGCCCATCGTCGACATCCTGCTCGTCGTGGGTGAGATCGAGCGCGTGGCGGGCTCGGAGGGGGCGATGCGGCGGCTGGGCTACGCGCCGCGCGGCGAGTACGGCGTCGCGGGGCGGTACTTCGTGAGGAAGGAAGGCGAGCGGAGCACGCACCACGTCCACGTCTTCGAGGTCGGCCACCCCGCCGTGGCGCGGCCCCTCGCCTTCCGCGACTACCTTCGGGCGCACCCCGAGCAAGCGGCGCGGTACGGCCGCCTCAAGCTGGAGTTGGCCGAGCAGTTCCCCCACGACAAGCGGGCCTGCGCCGCGGGGGAGGAGGCGCTGGTCGCCGAGCTTCAACGTCGGGCGGACCGGTGGCTGCGGGGGAGGGGACGGCGACGAGGCCCTGGCTCACCTCGTAGCCCGTGGTCCTCCCCCGGTTGTTGTACCGGGACGAGGCGCTCGGCGGCTGGGCCGTGAGGGCAGCGTGCGGCAGGCCGAGGCTGCGGAGCTGCTGGCGGAGCTCGTCCGCGCCGGCGGGGGCGAAAGGAGGACTCACGTTGGGACGCGAGGCTTGCTAGGCCAACGCGCCAGCGGCCTCCTTCAGCGCCTCCACGTGGTCGAGCCGCTCCCACGCAAAGCCCTCGCGGCCGAAGTGGCCGTAGGCGGCGGTCGGGCGGTAGATCGGGCGGAGCAGATCGAGCCGCTCGATGATCGCGGCCGGGCGGAGGTCGAACGACTCGGTCACGATCTCGGCGAGGCGGGCGTCCGTGAGCCCCTCGGCGGCGGTGCCGTAGGAGTTCACGCTCACGCTCACCGGCTCGGGCACGCCGATGGCGTAGGCGACCTGGACCAGCACCTCGTCGGCGAGCCCGGCGGCGACGAGGTTCTTGGCGACGTGGCGCGTGGCGTAGGCCGCGCTCCGGTCGACCTTCGAGGGGTCCTTGCCGGAGAAGGCGCCGCCGCCGTGGGCGCCGCGCCCGCCGTAGGTGTCGACGATGATCTTCCGCCCCGTCAGCCCCGTGTCCCCGTGCGGCCCGCCGATCACGAACTGCCCCGTGGGGTTGACGTGGAGGACGAGGCGGTCGTCGAGGAGGTGCGCCGGGATCACGCGCGGAAGCAGGTGCTCGCGGACGTCGGAGGCGATCTCGCCGAGGGGGACGCCGGCGTCGTGCTGCGTGCTCAGGACGACGGTGTGGACGCGGCGGGGCGTGCGCTCGTCGTCCTCGTACTCGACGGTGACCTGGCTCTTGGCGTCGGGGCGGAGGTAGGGCATGAGGCCCGCGTCCGGCCCCTCGGCCGCCTTGCGGATGGCGGCGAGCTCGCGGACGAGGCCGTGGGCGAGGGTCAGCGCCAGCGGCATCAGCGTCGCCGGGTCCTCGCGCGTGGCGTAGCCGAACATCATGCCCTGGTCCCCAGCGCCCTGGTCGGCGTGGAGGCCGGCGGCGTTGTCCACGCCCTGGGCGATGTCCGGGCTCTGCTCGTGGATCGAGACGAGGACGCCGCAGGAGCGGGCGTCGAAGCGGAGCGCGGGGTCGGTGTAGCCGATCTCCTCGATGGTCCGCCGCGTGACCTCCTGGACGTCGACGTAGGTCTCGCTCGTGACCTCGCCGGAGACGACGACGAGGCCCGTCGTGCAGAGGGTCTCGATGGCGCAGCGGCTGGCGGGGTCGTCGGCGAGGAAGGCGTCGAGGAGGGCATCGGAGACCTGGTCGGCGACCTTGTCCGGGTGGCCCTCGGAGACCGACTCCGAGGTGAAGAGGTAGGGCATCGCGGCGGGCAGGAATAGGGGTTCGCAGGGGCAGCGCCGAAGATACCGGCGGCCTCGCCGGCAACCCGGCCGGGCGGGGCGGGTGCCGCCGCTGGCGGGATCTAATCAGAACTTCCCGCTGCCCGCCCGGTTGATGGGGGCGCGCCGGACGCGTTGCTTTAACGCGGCGGCCTCCGTAGCTTCCCGCTTTCCGCCCATCACCCCCCTCCCCGCAATCCTTATGGCCACCGACACCGAACCCCGCGTCAAGTCCATCATCGTCGAGAAGCTCGGCGTGGACGAGAGCGAGATCGCCCGGGAGTCCTCCTTCACCAACGACCTCGGCGCCGACTCGCTCGACACGGTCGAGCTCATCATGGAGTTCGAGAAGGAGTTCAACATGACGATCCCGGACGAGGACGCCGAGAAGATCGCCACCGTCGGCGACGCCGTCGACTACGTCGACGCCAACCGGAGCGCCTGAGCAGCCCCGGAGAGCTCGCCTTAGCGGCGGGCGGTGGGGCGCGCCCCTGCCGCCCGCCGCCGTTTCCACCCCTTCCAGGCCCGCACCATGGAGCAGCCCCGCCGGAACCCCGCCCCCGGCACGGACCGCCGCGTCGTCGTCACCGGCCTCGGCGCCCTCACCCCCCTCGGCCTCTCGCCGGAGGCGTTCTGGGAGGGGCTGATGGCCGGCCTCAGCGGGGCCACCACCATCACCTCGTTCGACACCGACGCGTACTCGACGAAGTTCGCCTGCGGCCTCAAGGGGTTCGACGCGAGCGAGCACATCGAGCGCAAGGAGGCCCTCCGCTTCGACCCCTTCGTGCAGTACGGGCTCGTCGCGGCCAACCAGGCCGTCGAGGACGCCGGCCTCGACGGCGACGTGCTCTCCGAGGACGAGAAGGACCGGACGGCGGTCGTGATGGGGAGCGGGATCGGGGGGATGCAGCTCTTCCAGGACCAGACGATCGTGCTCCACGAGGGCGGGCCGCGCCGCGTCAGCCCGTTCTTCGTGCCTATGATGATCATCGACATGCTCCCGGGCGTGATCGCCATGCGCCACGGCTACCGCGGGCCGAACTACGCCACCGTCAGCGCCTGCGCCACCAGCAACAACGCCATCGGCGACGCCTACCTCCTCGTCCGCCACGGCCTCGCCGACCGCGCCGTCTGCGGCGGCTCCGATGCCTCGATCAACGGGATCGGCGTGGCCGGCTTCGCGGCGATGCGCGCGCTCTCGACGCGCAACGACGACCCGCAGGCCGCCTCCCGCCCCTTCGACGCCGACCGCGACGGGTTCGTGATGGGCGAGGGCGCGGGCGCGCTCTTCCTGGAGACCCTCGAGTCGGCCCAGGCGCGCGGGGCGCGGGTCTACGCCGAGCTCGTCGGCGTCGGGATGAGCGCCGACGCCTACCCCCACTACACGGCGCCCCACCCCGAGGGCCTCGGCGCGAAGCTGGCGATGGAGCGCGCGCTCGAGACGGCGGGCCTCCGGCCCGAGGACGTGGACTACCTCAACATGCACGGGACCTCCACCCCCCTCGGCGACATCGCCGAGACGCAGGCCATCAAGCACGTCTTCGGGGAGCACGCCTACGAGATGGCGCTCTCGTCCACGAAGAGCATGACGGGCCACCTCCTCGGCGCCGCCGGCGCCATCGAGGCCGTCGCCTCGATCCTCGCCATCGTCCACGACCGGGTCCCGCCGACGATCAACCTCGAGACGCCGGACCCGCAGTGCGACCTCGACTACACGCCCAACGAGGCGCAGGACCGCGCCGTGAAGGTGGCGATGTCGAACGCGTTCGGGTTCGGCGGGCACAACACGACGCTGGCCTTCCGCGAACTCGAAGGCTAAGGGGCCCTTGGACTCTCGCCCTTCGCCCAGAGCGCTCGGTCCAAGCCCGGCTTCCATGTTCGTCACCATCGTCCTCGACGGCGTCGGGATCGGGGCCGCGCCGGACGCCGACCGCTACGGCGACGTGGGCGCGGACACGCTCGGCCACGTCTGCGCGGCCGAACACCCCCGCCTCCCGAACCTCGCCCGCCTCGGGCTCGGCCGCCTCGCGGGCCTCGCGGGCGTGCCGCCGGCCGAGCAGCCCGCCGCGGACTTCGGGATGATGGAGGCGGTCTCGGCGGGGAAGGACTCGACGACGGGGCACTGGGAGCTCGCCGGCCTCCGCCTCGACCGCCCGTTCCCGACGTACCCCGACGGCTTCCCCCCGGAGGTCGTCCGCGCGTTCGCGGAGGCCACCGGCTGCGGCGGGGTGCTGGCGAACCGGCCCGCTTCCGGCACCGCCATCGTCGCCGAGTGCGGGGACGAGCACGTCCGCACCGGCCGGCCCATCCTCTACACCTCCGCCGACAGCGTCTTCCAGCTCGCCGCCCACACGGACGTGGTGCCGCTGGAGCAGCTTTATGCGTGGTGCCGCATCGCGCGAGACGAGGTCTGCATCGGCGAGCACGCCGTCGGGCGGGTGATCGCGCGGCCATTCACCGGGGAGAGTGGCGCCTACGAGCGGCTCTCCGCCGACCGCCGCGACTTCTCGCTCCGTCCGCCGCGGCAGGCGGTGCAGGAGGCGCTGCGGGAGGCTGGCGTCCGCACCGTCGCCGTCGGGAAGATCGGGGACCTCTTCGCCGGGGTCGGCTTCGACGAGGTCCGCAAGACGGCAGACAACGCCGAGGGCGTCGAGCGGACGCTCACGGCCATCCGCGAGGGCGACGACCGCTCGTTCGTCTGGACCAACCTCGTGGACTTCGACCAGCACTTCGGCCACCGGAACGACCCCGCCGGGTTTGCCCGCGCGCTGGAGGAGTTCGACCGCGCGCTGCCGGACCTGCTGGCTGCGCTCCCCGACGGCGCGCGCCTCCTCCTCACCGCCGACCACGGCAACGACCCGTGCTTCCCCGGCACGGACCACACCCGCGAGCGCGTCCCCCTCCTCGTCCACACGAAGGGCGGCCCGAACGGCCGCGCCCTCGGCCTCCGCCCGACGTTCGCCGACCACGCCGCGAGCGTCGCCGCGCACTTCGGCGTCGCGTTCGAGACGGGCGGGGAGGCGTTCCTGTAGGGCATAGCACGCTACGCCCCTACGGCCCTGCTTCAGGGTCTCGTTTCCCCGGCGGCTGCGGCGTGCCGTAGGCCCCGACGCCGAGGGCGAGCGCCACGCACAGCCCGGCGAACAGCGCGAACGGCAGCGCGGGCCGGAGTGGTTGCGGCAGCCGGACGCCGAGGCCGGCGTCGAGCACGAGGAGCGCGAGCGCGAGGAGCGCCACCGCGATGGCGGCCCGGTAGAGCCGGCGGAGGCCGGGGGCGAGCGCGCCTCGTGGGGCCGGGCGGCGGGGCTTCTCGGAGGGTTCGGGCATGGGGGGGAGGCTTGAAAAGAGAACCCACCGCGAACCTACTACCCGCCGCCGGACGCGCGGGGCTCTCAGGATGAGTCCCGGTTTCAGAATGAGAACGGGTCGCCGATACCTGCCCTCCGCCACCCCTGCTCTCATGAAGCTCTACCAGAAGCTCCTGCTGGGCTACGCCTGCGTCGCCCTCCTGCTCAGCTGCGTCGGCCTCGCCGCTCAGCGGGCGAACGCGCGCGTCGAGTGGGGGGTGCGGCAGCTCAGCGAGACTGCCGTCTACGAGGTCGGCCACGCGCGGGAGCTGCTCCGGGCGCTCGACGCCGCCGGGGAGTCCGCTCAGGCCGTCCTCGACGCGCCGGGCCTCCGGAGCCGGGCCGCCGCCGCCGTCGCGCTCGACAGCGTGCTCACGGCCTTCGAGGGCGCGCTCGCCGAGGCCCGCAGCGCGACGGCCGCCGGCCGCGCCTTCGCCCAGGAGCGAGGCCGCGCCGACGTCGTGGCCCGGCAGGACGAGAAAATCCGCCGGCTTGACGAGGTCGCCGAGGCGTTCGGGCACTACCGGATCCAGATGAGCCAGCTCGAGCGGCTGGCCCACCGCCCCGCCGTCGCCGGACGGTTCCTCGACGAGACCGTCGCGCCGGGCGTGCAGGCGGCCCTCCGGCCGCCCGTCCGGCAGTACCGCGACGCCGCGTGGGCCGGCGTCGAGACCGAGGCCGCCGCCGCCGCCGCGGAGCTCGCCCGCGCCGACCGGCTCCTCTTCGTCTCCGTCCTCCTCGGCATCGGGCTCACGCTCGTGCTCGGCGTCCTCACCGCCCACACCATCGTGGCCCCGCTCCGCGAGCTCGTCGCCGCCACCCGCTCGATCGGGCGCGGCCGGCTCGACCACCGCGTCCGCGTCGGCACGAGCGGCGAGGTCGCCGAGCTCGGCGAGGCGTTCAACCGGATGGCCGAGGCGCTCGCCCGGACGACCGTCTCGAAGCGGTTCCTCGACTCCGTCCTCCAGTCCATGGCGGACCCCCTCTTCGTGCTCGACCTCGACGGCACCGTCCGCCTCGTCAACGGCGCCGTCCGGAGCCGGCTCGGCTACGCCGAGGGCGACCTCGTGGGCCGCTCCGTCGGGGCCGTCTTCGTCGAGGGCGAGGCGGCGGCGCAGCGGGTGATCGAGGAGGTCCGCGAGTGGGGCTACACGGGCAACCTCGGGACCGCGCTCCGGACGCACGAGGGCGCCGAGATCCCCGCCGCCTTCTCCGGCGCGCTCCTCCGCGACGACGACGACGCCGTGCGCGGCATCGTGTGCGTGGCGAAGGACATCACCGAGCAGAAGCTCGCCGAGGCCGCCCTCGTCCGCGCCCGCGAGCAGGCCGAGGAGGTGGCCCGCCTGAAGAGCGCGTTCCTCGCCAACATGAGCCACGAGATCCGGACCCCGCTCAACGGCATCATCGGCTCGGCCGAGGTGCTCGCCGAGATGACGGAGGGGGAGGCTGAGGAGGTCGCCGGCATCATCGAGCGCGCGGCGATCCGGCTGCTCGGCTCGATCAACTCCGTGCTCGACATGGCCCGCATCGAGGCCGGCGAGCTCGAGCCTACGCTCGAACCCGTCCGCCTCGTCGAGGAGGTCCGCGACGCCGCCGACGTGCTCGGCCGGCTCGCCACCGCCGACGGCCTCGCGCTCGAGGTCGTTGAGCGGACGCCGGGCGTGTGGGCGCAGGCGGACCCCGGCTTCCTCCACCGCATCGCCGTCAACCTCGTCGCCAACGCCGTCAAGTTCACCGACGCCGGCCGCGTGACGGTCGAGGTCGACGCGGAGGGCGGGGCCGGAGCTGGGTACGCCGTGCTCCGGGTGACGGACACGGGGATCGGCATCGGGGCGGGCTTCCTGCCGCACCTCTTCGAGCCGTTCCGCCAGGAGTCCAGCGGGCTCCACCGCCGGCACGAGGGGAGCGGCCTCGGCCTCGCCATCACGAAGCGGCTCGTCGAGATGATGGGCGGGACGATCACGGTGCAGAGCGAGCAGGGCACGGGCACGACGTTCACCGTCCGCGTCCCGCGCGCCGAGCCGCCGGCGTGGTTCAGCCGCCCGCGCCCGATGATCGGCACGGGCGGGGCGGTCGGCCGGTAGGCCGGGTGGGGGACGCAGGTGGCCCGCTGCCCCTCGCCCGCCTCACACCGACTATTCACCGGCCTGCCGGTTGCCGGCCTACGGTCCGTAGTCGCCCGGAGGGTAGCTTTCGGCTCGCCCCCGCTCCGATGCCCTCCCGCTCGTACGCCCGCCAGCGCGCCGCCCTCGTCGACCTCCTCCGCGAGAAGGGGATCGGCGACGAGCGCGTGCTCGCCGCCGTCGGGCGGGTGCCGCGCCACGAGTTCGTGCGCTCGGGGATGCGGCTGCGGGCCTACGAGGACGAGGCCCTGCCGATCGGGCTGAAGCAGACGATCTCGCAGCCGTTCACCGTCGCCTACCAGACGGCGCTCCTGAACGTGCGCGAGGGCGACCGCGTGCTGGAGGTCGGCACGGGGAGCGGGTACCAGGCGGCGGTGCTCTGCGAGCTCGGCGCGCGGGCGTTCTCCGTCGAGCGCCACGCGCCGCTGCTGGAGCGGACCGTCGAGCGCCTGGAGCGCCTCGGCTACCGCGTCCGCACCCGCCACGGCGACGGCACGCTCGGCTGGCCCGGCGCGGCCCCCTTCGACAGCATCGTGGTGACGGCGGGCGGCGGCGCCGTGCCGGACGCCCTGCTCGAACAGCTCCGCGCGCCGGAGGAGGCCGGCGGGCAGGGCGGCCGGCTCGTGATCCCCGTCGGCGCGGCGGAGCAGCAGACGATGTGGCGCATCACCCGGACCGGCCCCGGCCTCGACGCCGCCAGCTTCGCCCGCGAGGCGCTCCACGACTTCCGCTTCGTCCCCCTCGTCCGCGAGTCCTAGGCCGTGTGGACATTCACATAGATCGGCTCTCACGGGCCAGATTCCGCTCTCGCAACGTCGCACTCGTCGTCCGGTGCTACGGCACCGACCTCGTCGTGCTCCTTGCGAGGTCGAAATCGTGACCTCGTGCGAGCCTGACCTCGCAGTGGTCCACACGACCTAACCCGCGGCCCCTCCCTTCTCCCTCTGCCCGTGCGCCCCGAGCCTCCCCCTTCTGAACCCGCCCCCCGCCGCTCACGCGGGCGCTGGCCCCTCCACCTCGCGCAGGGCCTCCTGATGGGCTCGGCCGACATCATCCCCGGGGTGAGCGGGGGGACGATGGCGCTGATCGTCGGGATCTACAAGGACCTGATCGCGGCGATCGGGCAGGCGTTCTCGGCCGTGCTCCTGCTGGTTCGCGGGCGGGGGCGCGAGGCGCTCGCCACGGCGAAGGGGCTGAACTGGTGGCTGCTCGGCCCCGTCGTGCTCGGCATCCTCGTCGCCATCGGGCTGGGGTCGCTGTTCGTGCCGGAGCTGCTGGACCGGTTCCCCGTCCGGTCGCGGGCGCTGTTCTTCGGGCTCGTCGCGGCGTCGCTGGTGATCCCGTGGCGGGAGCGGCGGGAGCACCGGGGCTGGCACTACGCCGTCGCCGCCCTGGCGGCCGTCGTGGCGTTCGTGCTCGTCGGGCTCCCGCGCAGCGGCGACGCCGCCGACCCCTCGGCGCTGCGGGTGGCCGGGACGGCGGCCGTCGCCATCAACGCGATGATCCTGCCGGGCGTGAGCGGGGCGTTCCTACTGGAGGTGCTCGGGCTCTACCGCCCGACACTGGAGGCGATCCGCGCGCTCGACGTCGGCTACGTCGCCACGTTCGCCCTCGGGGCGGGGGTCGGGCTGGGCCTCGCGGCGAAGGGGCTCTCCTGGCTGCTCGACCACTACCACGACCTCACGATGGCGGTGCTCGTCGGCCTCCTCACCGGCTCGCTCCGCGCGCTCTGGCCGTGGGTCAGCTACGTCGAGCACGCCGGCTCGGACGGCGTGGCGGAGAGGGTGCCGGACCCGTCGGTGCTCTTGGCGCCGGGGGCGGACTGGCCCGCCGTGGCGGTCCTGGCGCTCACCGGGTTCGCCTTCGTGACGGCGCTCACGTGGGTCGGACGGCGCCGCCTCGCAGCGGCCGACGCGGCCCTCGCCCACGAGCACGAGGAGGTCGGGTAGGCGCGGGGGCTACGCCCGGTGGACGTCGTCCACGACGCCGACGATGGTGGCGTCGGTGGCGGTGAGATCTTGCTCCGCGCGGAAGGGGATGGCGGCCTCGGCGCTCGTCACGTAGATCACCCGGTCGCCCGGCCCGGCGTCGGCCGTGTCGAGGGCGGCGAGGGGACGGCCTGCGGGGGTGCCGTCGAAGTGGAGGGGCTGGACGAGCAGCATCCGCTTGCCGACGAGCGAGGGGTCCTTCCGCGTGGCCCACACGCTGCCGATGACGTGGCCGAGGTTCACGGGCCTTACGCGGCTGCGCCCGCGCGGGACGCCTCGGCCGCCGCCGCGTCCACGTCGAGCCGGTCCACGATCGCCATGATGACGGCGTCGACGGGCTTGTTCCGCGTCAGCTCGGTCTGGCGCCCGGAGGAGCCCTGCGCCACGAGGACGACCTCGCCGACGCCCGCGCCGACGGAGTCCACCGCGACGACGACCCTCTCGGCCGGGGCGAGGTCGAGGTCCACCTCGCGGACGAGGAGGAACGTCATCCCGACGGTCTGCTCGTCCTTGCGGGTGGCCCAGACGGTGCCGATGACGCGGCCGAGGAGCATGGGTAGGCGCTTGGAGGAGCCGCACGGTACGCCCGCCGGAGCCGCCCCGTCAACCGGCGGCGGCTCCGGCGGGCGCTCTTGGGTCAGCGCGCCACCGTGAACCGCCCCGTGGCGACGGCTTCGAGGTCCGGCCCAGAGGTCTGCACGCGGTAGAGGTAGAGCCCGCTCGGGAGCGCCTCGGTCGGGAGGACGAGGCGGTGCGCGGCGCCGGCCGGGAGCGCGCGCTCGAGGCGGGCGAGCTCGCGGCCGAGGAGGTCCGTCACGACGACCGCGACGCCGGCCGCGGCCGGGAGGTCGAGCGTGAGGGTCGCCGCGCTGCGGGTGGGGTTCGGGAAGACGCCGCGCACGGCGAACGCCGCCGGGAGCGCGCCGTCCTCGGCGGCGACGTCCACGCCGACGTAGACCGTCACCTCGGCCTCGGCCGTGGCCCCCTCGGGGTCGGAGATCGTGTACGTGAACGTGTCGGTGCCGGTGAAGCCCGGGGCCGGCGCGTAGTCGATCACGAGGTCCTCGAGGATCTGGAGCGTCCCGTGCTCCGGGTCCGTCGCGCCGGTGACGATGAGCGGCTCGCCCTCGGGGTCGGAGTCGTTCTCGGTGACCTCGATCTCGACGGCCTCGTCCATCGCGATCTCGACCTGGTCGGGGTTGGCGACGGGCGGCTCGTTGTCGGGCTCGAACACGGCGACCCACGCGGCGACCTCGTCCATCGTGAACGTCACCGTCCGCTCGGTGAACACCTCGCCGTCGCTCTCCCAGCGGAGGAACGCGTTGCCGGCGGCCGAGGGCGGCGCGATGAGCGTGACCTCGGTGCCGCCCTCGTAGACGCGGGTGATGGGGGTCCGGCCGCCGGAGTTCCCGCTCAGGTCGGTCGGGTTGACGACGACGGTGACGCTGGAGTCGGGGTTCTGCGAGAGCACCTGGAGCTCGAACTGCGGCGGTGCCGTCACCGTCAGCGTCACCGGCACCTCGACGGTGCCCGAGTCGGGGTCGTTCGTGGTGATGAGGAGGCGGCCGGTGTAGGTCCCCGCGCCGAGGCCGAGGGCCGACAGCGTGACCGTGACGTCCTCCTCCTGGCCGGCGGGGACCTCGCCGTCCTCCGGGTCGGCGCTGAGCCAGTCGAGCGCGGCGAGCGCGAAGTCCACCTGTATGCGGGGGTGGACGAGGCCGTTGCGGTCGTCGGTGATGGGGACGCCCGTGGCGGCCAGGAGCGCGAGGCTCGTCTCGACCGACGCCTCGGGCTGGGCCTGGCTGAGCAGGGCGAAGGCGCCGGCCACGTGGGGCGAGGCCATCGAGGTGCCGGCCTTGTTGGCGAACCCCCCGCCCGGCACGGACGAGCGGGTGACCTCGCCGGGCGCGAGGAGGTCGAGGAAGTCGGCGCTGTTCGAGAAGCTCGACACCCGGTCGACGACGGTGTTGAAGGAGCCGTCCTCGGTGGAGCCGACGCTGATGATGCTGGGGGCGCAGGCCGGCCCCCCTATCGCGCCGCTCAGGCCGCTGTTCCCGGAGGAGGAGACGACGGCGATGCCGGCGGCCTTCATGCTCGCGGAGATGGGCTCGCGGGGGTCGCTGGGGCAGGGGCCGGTGGAGGCGCCGCCGCCGAGGCTCATGTTGGCCGAGGCGACGTCGTAGGTGTCCCGGAGGCCGTAGACGAAGTCGAGCCCGGCGACGATGTCGGACGAGTAGGCGCGGACGCAGGGGGCCGGCGTCGAGCCGCAGTCGTCGTCGGAGTTGAACCGGGTGAAGACCTGGACGGCGATGATCGAGGCCTCGCGGGCGACGCCGGAGAAGGTGTCGTTCCGGCCGGCGGCGATGCCGGCCACGTGGGTCCCGTGGTCGGCGCCGCTGATGAAGCCGGGGGGGTCGTCGGCGGCGCCGGGGCCGGTCTGCTCCGGGGTCCCGTCGGGGCAGAGCGTGGCCCGGTCCCCGCTGTCAGGCAGGCCGCTGTTCGAGAAGCACGCCTCCTCGACGATGTAGTCCGCGAGGAAGGGGTGGTCGTTGTCGACGCCGGAGTCGAGGATGGCGACGGCTTGGCCGAGCCCGGTGAACCCGAGGTCCCACGCCCCCGGCGCCCCGATGATCTCGATGCTCTCCTCCAGCGTGGGCGCGTGCAGCGCGTCCTCGTGGATGCGGACGACGGCGGGGTCGGCGACGAGGGCACGCAGCGCCGCCTCGTCCACGGCCATCGCCACGTACGGCACCGTCTCGAAGCGCCGCCCGACCTCCGGGGCGAAGGGCGCGAGGCGGTCCAGCAGCGCATCCTGCGCCGCGGCGACCTCGGCGCGCTGCTGCTGCACGCCGCGTTGGCTGAGGTAGCCCTCCGCCGCGAACGGCACGTCGAGCTCCACGATCACGCGGGCCTCCTCCCCCACCCCCGTCCGCGCGAGCAGGTCCTGAAGCTCAGCGCGGAAGACGCCGCCGAGCCGGGCGTCCCGGTCGAAGGGGGCCGGGGCCACGCGGCCCCGTTGCACCACCCGCCGGCCGGCGGTGACGTCGTCGACCTCGGCCTCAATGTCGAACGTCAAAAGCGCGTCGCCGACGTTCTCGATGGTCAGCGTCTCGGTCGCCGAGAGCCCGCTCTCGATGGTGGCCGAGATCTGGGTCGGGGTGACGACGACTTCGGGTTGCGCGACCGCCGCTCCGGCGAGGCCGAGGGCGAGGATGCCGGGGAGGACACGGGAGAGCAGGGGCTGTAACATCAGGCGGATGGGGCTGGGTGTAGGTATATGCAGTATACGTGTGGCGCCAGGCCGCCCGCGAGTCATCCGGGCGGCCCCGAAGTCACCCCCGCTCGCCGGCCGCGACGAGGGCGAGGGTGCAGCGGCTGACGCAGACGAGCCGGCCGTCTTCGTCCGAAATCCGCACGTCCCAGACCTGCGTCGTCCGCCCGCCGTAGAGCCGCTCGGCGACGGCGCGGAGCGTGCCGTCCTGCTTGGGGCGGACGTGGTTGGCGTTGATCTCGAGCCCGAAGGCCACCTTCTCCGGCAGCGCCCCGGCCGTGGCCCCGACGGAGGCGACGGTCTCGGCGAGGACCACGCTGGCCCCGCCGTGGAGGTACCCCAGCGGCTGGTGATGCCTGGGCGTCACCGGCATCGTGGCGACGGCGCGCTCGGCCGAGACCTCCTCGAACGCGATGCCGAGGAGCTCGGAGAGGCCGGCGGTGGGGTCTTCGAGGGGCATGGGGCGGAGGGGATGAGGGGGGCGGAAGATAGGAGCGGGTGGACGACAGGTCGTGCCGCCGCTGAACCCGACCTACCGATCCGCCGGCCCCTCGTCCTCGTCCCGCTCCGGCAGCTCCTCCGGCGGGCTCTCGCCGATCCGTTGGATCAGCGCCTCGGTGAGGCGGCGGCGGAGGGCCTCCGTCGAGAGGTCCGTCTCGATCCGGCCGTGCTCGGCTACCGAGATCCGCCCGGTCTCCTCGCTCGTGATGACGACGAAGGCGTCGGTCCGCTCGGTCAGCCCGACGGCGGCGCGGTGGCGGAGGCCGAGGTGGGGTTCGAGGCGGGGGGAGTCGGAGACGGGGAGGATGCAGCGGGCGGCCTCGATCCGGTTGTCCTCGATGATGACGGCGCCGTCGTGGAGCGGGGAGTTCGGGAAGAAGATGCTCGTCATCAGGTCCCGCTCGACGTCGGCGTTGAGGCGGGTCCCGCTCTCGGAGAAGTTGCGGAGGCCCGTCGAGCGGCCGAACGCGGTGAGGCTCCCGATCCGGTGCTCGCTCATCTCCTCGACGGCCACGGCCACCTCCTCGACCACGCGCTCGCGTGCCGAGGTCCGCACGAGCCGCCGCACGAAGGGGTTCCGACCCATCAGGAACACGAGGCGCCGGATCTCGGGCTGGAACAGGATGATCAGCGCGAGCACGAACACCTCGCTGAACGCGCTGAAGAGCGCCCCGAGCGCCGTCATCCCGAACAGGAGGACGACCACGTCGAGGAGGTAGAGCACCGCGAGGCCGAGCACGATCTGTACCCCGATCGTGCCGCGGATGAACTTATAGAGCTGGTAGATCAGGAAGGCGACGATGAGCACGTCGACCACGTCCTTCCACTCGACCGGGACGAACCCGATGGTCAGCCCGAGCGGAGCCAGAAGCGCGCTGCTCACGACGCCTCCTCCCGGACCGGGTCCTCGGCGGGCTCCCCGGCCGCCACCGTGGCCGCGAGCGCCCGCAGCATCTCGGCCGTCGCGCGGACGTCGTGGGTGCGGACGAGGGCGGCCCCGCGCAGCACCGCCACCGCCGTCGCCCCCAGCGTCCCGAACAGCCGCTCGCCGACGGGCGCCGGGTCGTCGGCCGAGCCGAGCACGGCGCCGACGGTGCTCTTCCGCGAGACCCCGACCATCACGGGCCGCCCGAGCTGCACCAGCCGGTCCGTGTGGGCGAGCAGCCGGAGGTTCTCCTCGGCCGCCTTCCCGAACCCGAACCCGGGGTCCACCGCGACGCTCGCCACGCCCGCCGCCTCGGCCATCGCTACCGCGCCCGCCAGCGACGCCGCGACCTCCTCGACCACGTCTTCATAGCGGTGCTCGTGCGGCATCTCGCCGGGGCGCCCGAGCGCGTGCATCACCACGAGGCCCGCGCCGTGCCGGGCCGCCGCGCGGGCCACCCCGTCGCCGTACCGGAGGCCGGTCACGTCGTTGACGAGGTGGGCGCCCGCGGCGAGCGCGGCCTCCGCCACCGCCGGCTTGTGCGTGTCCACGGAGATGACGGCCTCGGGCAGCCGCGCGGCGAGGGCCTCGACCACCGGGAGCACGCGGCGCTTCTCCTCGTCGGCGGAGACGGCCTCGGCGCCCGCGCCGTAGACCCGCCCGCGCGGCCGGCTCGACTCGCCGCCGACGTCGACCGCGGCGGCGCCCTCGGCCAGCATCTCCTCGGCGCGGCGGAGCGCGGCGTCGGGGGAGCGGTAGCGCCCGCCGTCGGAGAAGGAGTCCGGGGTGACGTTCAGGATGCCGACGACGTGGGCGCGGCCGGGGCGGCAGTCCAGCACGCGCCCCCGGCAGGCGAGCACGAACGGGTGGGCGGCGGGAGGCGCGGGCATGGCGGGAGGGGCTCCGGGAAGGTACGTCCCGGCGCCGTCCCGACGGGCCGGTTCAGCTCTCGGCCTGGGGCGCCGCGAGGTACGCGAGCATCGCCTCCTCCGCCAGGGCGAACGCCTCCTCTACCTCCGCCAGCAGACGGGGGAACGGCTCGGCGCTGAGGTCGGCGTCGGGGCGCGTTCGGCATTCGGCTTCGAGGGCGGTGGCGGCGGCGGCGAGCCGGAGTGCCCCGCTGAAGTGGCCGCTCGACTTCAGGGAGTGTGCGGCGTTCCGGACCCCCTCGAGGTCCCCGGCGGCGGTAGCGGCGCGCTGCTCGTCGAGGACCGCGGGGATGTTGCCCAGGAACGTCGCCAGCATCTCCTGCACGAACGCGGGGTCGTCCCCGACGAGGCCCGTGATGACGGACGTGTCGAACACCTCCTCGACCGGAGCCGGAGGGGGTGTGGGGGCGGCGGCCGGCACGTACCCTCCAGGGGAGACCGCGACCGGCGGCGGCGCGGCCTCGGTGGGGACGCGGCGGAGCGCCTCGCCGAGGTCTTCGAGGCGGACCGGCTTGGCGACGTAGTCGTCCATCCCGGCGGCGAGGCAGCGCTCGCGGTCGCCGGCCATCGCGTTGGCCGTCATCGCGATGACGTGCGGCTGCCGCTCGGCGGCGACCTCGGCGCGGATGCGGCGGGTGGCCTCGAGCCCGTCCATCTCCGGCATCTGCACGTCCATCAGCACCGCGTCGTAGGGGTGGCCGCGGACGGCGGCGAGGGCCTCGCCGCCGTCGGCGACGACGTCGGCGCGGAAGCCGAGCCGCTCCAGCATCCGCAGGGCGACCTTCTGGTTGACGACGTTGTCCTCGGCCAGCAGGATGCGCAGCGTGGAGAGCGCGCCGTCGCCGCCGGATGCGCTCTGCTCGGGGGCCTCGGAGGCGGGCTGCTCCGTGAGCAGGGCCGCGAGGGTGGTCCGCAGCACCGAGCGCCGCGCCGGCTTCGTCAGCCACGCGTCGAAGACGGCCTCGACCTCGGGCGGGTGCTCGCCGATCGAGGAGAGGAGGGCGAGGGGCAGCTCCGGCACGCGCCGGCGGATCCGCTGCGCCAGGGCCAGCCCGTCCACCCCCGGCATCTGCATGTCCAGCACCGCCAGGTCGAACGGCCCCTCGGCGTCGAGCCGCTCCAGGGCCTCGGCGGCGGAGCCGGCCAGGACCGCCTCCGCGCCCACGGCGGCGACCTGCAGCGACAGCATCCGCCGGCCGGTCGCGTTGTCGTCGACGACGAGGACGCGGCGGCCCCGGAGCGCCTCCGGAGCGTCGTTCGGCGCCCCCTGCGGCGCCGCCCGGCACGGCCGCACGCGCACGCTGAACCGGAACGTCGAGCCGGCGCCGGGCGCGCTCTCCACCGAGATCCCCCCGCCCATCATCTCCGCGAGCTGCTTCGAGATGGCGAGGCCGAGGCCGGTGCCGCCGTACTTCCGGGTCGTCGAGGCGTCGGCCTGCGTGAACGCCTCGAACAGCCGCCCCTGCTCCGCCTCCGACAGCCCGACGCCGGTGTCCTGCACGGCGAACCGGAGCCGGAACCCCCCGCCCTCCTGCGGCTCGGCCTCCGCGCGGACCACGACCTCGCCGGCCTCGGTGAACTTGACGGCGTTCGAGAGGAGGTTGACGAGGATCTGGCGCAGGCGCGTGGCGTCGCCCCGGACGGCCGGCGGCACGCTGGGGTCCACGAAGTAGGCGAGCTCGAGGCCCTTCTCGGCGGCCTCCGGCGCGACGAGGTCCAGCGCCTCGCCGACGAGGGTGTCCACGCTGTACGGGTGCTCCTCGAGCTCGACCCGCCCCGCCTCGATCTTCGAGAAGTCGAGGATGTCGTTGATCAGCGTCAGCAGCGCGTCGCCCGAGACGCGGATGGTCTCGACGAACTCGCGCTGGTCGGGGCGGAGGGGGGTGTCGAGCAGGAGCCCCGTCATCCCGATCACGCCGTTCATCGGGGTCCGGATCTCGTGGCTCATCGTGGCGAGGAACTCGCTCTTGGCACGTGCGGCGGCGAGGGCCTCCCGGCGGGCGGCGCTGAGGGCGTCGTTGGCGCGGGCGAGCTCCGCGTTGGCCGCCTCGGCGCGCTCCTTCTCCGCGCGCAGCTTCGCCGTCTGCGCCTCGACGGCCTCGGCGAGCTGCTGCTGCTGGAGGCGGAGCGCCCGCGTCCGCCAGCGGTAGCCCCCGGCGACCGCGCCGAGCAGGCCGAGCGCGAGCAGGCCGAGCACCCCCCGCGTCTGCCAGAACGGGACGGCCACACGGAACGCCAGCCGCTCGGGGGCCGGGGACCACGCGCCGTCGGCGCCCCGCGCCCGGACGTGGAAGACGTAGTCGCCAGGGGAGAGGTTCGGGAACGTCGCCGTCCGCCCCCAGCCGAGGGGGCTCCACTCCTCCGGCTCGTCGGCGCCGCGCGCGGCGAGGCCGTACTGGTAGCGGAGCCCCTGCGGCGCCGCGAACTCGACGCCGCGGAACGAGACGCTGAGGTGGTTCCGGTCGTGCGGGAGCCGGAGGCCCGTCGGGAGCCCCCGCGCGTCGACGCCGTCCGAGACGTCGTGCCAGTCGGCCCGGCCGCCGAGCTGGAGCCCGGTGATGTGGAGGCGCGGCGGGCGCGGCGGCGGCAGCGCGCGCGGGTCGAACCGGACGACGCCGCTCGGGGTGCCGACCCAGAGGCGCCCCCCCGCGTCCCATAGCGCCGCCTTGTGGTTGGTCTCGACGGGGGAGAACCCGCGGTCCGCGCCGAAGAGGTCGAACGGGAGGGGCTCGCCGCCGACGACCTCGGAGGGGTCGAGCCGCGCGATGCCGCGGTTCGTGCCGGCCCAGAGCGCGCCGTGGGGCCCGACCGTCAGCGAGTACAGCGTCATGCCGGTGAGGGCGCCCGAGAAGGGGACGGGGACGGGCGTGCTCGGAGCGTCGGGGGCGTAGTAGACGAGCCCCCAGTCGGCCATGCCAGCCCAGACGCCGCCCTCGGAGTCCTGGGTGAGGGCGTACACGGCCGCGTCGTCGTGCCCCGTCGGCACGGGCACGATCCGGCCCGCGGCGAAACGGGCGAGGCCGCCTTCCGTGGCGACCCAGAGCTCCCCGCCCGGCCCGAACATGAGGTCGTTGACGGCGCTGTCCGGCAGCCCGTCCGCCTGCGTGTACGTCTCCCGGAGGGCCCCCACCGCGTCGAGCGCGTGGAGCCCGTCGAAGGAGCCGACCCAGACCGTCCCGTCCGGGCCGACGAGGACGTCGACCACGAAGGTCTCCAACACCGGTCCGGGGGCGACGCCGCCCGCCGGGCCGGCGCGGAAGAGGCCGTCGGCCGTGCCGGCCCACGCGCCGCCATCGGGCGCAGGGGCGAGGCTGAAGACGCCGCTCCGGACGGGCAGCTCGACCGGCTCGAAGCCCGCCCCCTCGGCCCACGAGAGCAGCCCGGTGTCCGTCCCGACCCAGACCTCCTCCCCGATCTCGGCGACGGCCCACACGTCGAGGTCGCCGAGCCCTTGGTCGAGCCCGAACAGCGCGAACGCCTCGTTCGTGAGGAGCCCGACGCCCCGCCCGTTGATCCCGAACCAGACCTCCTCGGTCGGTTCGACGTGGACCGTGGTGATCGGGAGGGGGGGGACGCCGCTGGCGGCGTCGTAGCGCGTGCGCAGGGGGACGCCCGGCGCCGCCCCGTCGAAGCGCAGCAGCTCCCCCGCGCGCGTCCCGACCCACACCGCGCCGCGAGGCCCCACGGCCACCGCCGCGGGTGCGCCGGCCAAGCCGTCGGCGGGGGTGAACGGCCGCGCGGTCACGTGCCCTCCGCGCACGCGGGCGAGCCCGGAGCGCCCGAGCACCCACACCCCGCCGTCCGGTTCGAGGCCGAGCGCGAAGGGCGACTCCGGGAGGCCGTCGTCGCGGCCGTAGACCAGAATCTCGTCGTCAACGAGCCTCGCTAGCCCGCCGCCGCCCACGGCCCAGAGGGTGTCCGCGCGGGCGGCCATCGCGTAGAGGGTGTCGCTCGGGAGCCCGCTGGCCCGGCTCGCTGCCGGCACCCAGGCGTCCTCGCTGGGGGTTCCCTCGGAAGGCGGGAGTTCGTATCGGAAGAGGCCGCCTGCCACCGGCGTCGCCCAGACGTGCGGCCCGTCGGCGGCGAGCGCCGGCGCGGCGCCCATCTCCCCCAGCCGCGAGAACCCGCCGTCGCGGAAGGCGGCGAGGCCGTCGAGGGTGGCGACGAGGAGGCGCCCCTCGGCGTCGAGGGCGAGGGCCTGCGCCCAGTTGCCGGGGAGCCCGTCGGCCACCGTGAACGTCTCGAAGTGCTCGCCGTCGAACCGCGCGACGCCGGCCTGCGTCGCGAACCACATGTAGCCCCCCGAGTCGCGCTCGATATCGTAGACGGCGACCTGCGGGAGCCCGTCCGCCACGCCGTAGGTGCGGATCGGGTACTGCTGCGCGTGCGCGGGGCCAGCCGGGGCGGCGAGCACGGTGAGGAAGAGCAGGAGGGCGGGGAGGCGCGGCATGCGGAGAGTAACGGCTCTTACCGTTATCGAGCAGCCGGCGGTTAATCTAAAGCGTCGCCGCGGGTTGCCGCAGCCCCGGCCCTCCCCGCCTCTCCGCGCTCAGCGAACGACCGCCACGCGCCGCGCCACCGCCTCGCCCGCGCCCACCGCCCGGATGACGTAAGAACCGGTCAGGAGCAGGCGCGCGTCGAGCCTCAGCGGCAGGGTCCCCGCCGCCGGGCCGTCGTGCAGCACGGCCACGCGGCGGCCGAGCACGTCGAGCACCTCGACCCGGACGCGCTGGGGCCGGTCGAGCGTGAGCGACAGGCGCGTCGTGCCGCGCGCCGGGTTCGGGTACGCAGCCGAGAGGGCGAGCGCGGTGTGTGCCTCGGGGGGCGCGCCCGCCGCCGTCGTGAGCGGGGGCAGCACGTCCACGCTGTACTTCGCGAGGAACCCGTCGAAACCGCCGGCCGCCGCGACCACGAGCGCCTCCTCCGTGGGGTCGAAGTCGACCTCGCCCTCGAACTGCCCGGCGAGGACGAACGCGCTGTCGCCGGCGGCGGCAAGGCCGCGGCCGAAGTTGCCCGTCTCCGGCGCCCCCACGTCGAAGGCCCACACGAGCTCGGCGTCGGGGGTGTAGCGCGCGACGAAGGCGGCGTCGAAGGCGGCCGTCGTCAGGGCGAACGTGCCGTCGGTGGGGTCGAAGTCCACCGTCTCCCCGAACGAGCCGGTGACGAGGAGGTCGCCCGCGACGACGGCGACGGCGTTGCCGTTCTCGAAGGCGCCGCTGCCGAGCCCGAAGGCCCAGCGGTAGCCCCCGTCGGCGTCGTAGGAGGCGACGAAGGCGTCCTGGTTGCCGGCGCTGACGAGGACGGCCTGCCCCGCGCCGGGGTCGAAGTCGGCCGAGAGGTTGAAGAACCCGGTGACGTAGGCGTTGGCCTCGGCGTCCACGGCCACGCCCGAGCCCCCGTCGAAGAGGTCGTTCCCGACGCCGAAGGCCCAGGCGTAGTCGCCGGCGGTGGTGTACTTCGCGAGGAACCAGTCGTTGACGCCGTCGCCGGCCGCCACGAGAGCCTCGCCCTCCGAGGGGTCGAAGTCCACCGTGCTGGAGAAGGCGCCCGTCACCCAGACGGATTCGCCGTCGGTCGTGATGCCGGCGCCCTCGTCGAAGTCGGCGCCCTGCGTACCGGTGGCGCCGAGGTTGAACGCCCACCGGAAGGCGCCGTCCGGGGTGTAGCTGGCGACGAAGGCGTCGGTGCTGCCGTTGGTCGTGAGCTCGAACACCTCAGGGCCGGGGTCGAAATCGGCCGTCCCCGCGAACCCCCCCGTGACGTAGACCGCCTCGGCGTCGGTGGCGATGGCCCGGCCGCCGTCGAAGTCGCCCGCGCCGAGGGCGAAGGCCCAGCGGAGGGCGCCCTCCGCGGTGTAGGAGGCGACGAAGGCGCTGCCGCCCCCGGGCGGCGTGAGCTCGAACGCCCCGGGGCCGGGGTCGAAATCCACGGTGCCTGTAAAGGCACCCGTGACGTAGGCGTTACCGCCCGCGTCGACCGCGACGCCCTCGCCGACGGCGAAGTCGCCCGCGAGCGCGAACGCCCCGGCGAACGCACCGTCGGCGTCGTAAGAGGCGAGGTAGGCCGCCGAAGCGGAGCCGGCGCTGAGGTTGAACGTGGCCTCCGAGGGGTCGAAGTCGACCGTGCCGGTGAACTGCCCCGTCACGAACGCCGCGCCGCTCGCGGTGTCTACGGCGACGGCGTTGGCGCTCTCGAAGAAACCCGAGCCGCCGATCGGGAAGGCGTACTCCTGCGCGAGCGCGGGGAGGGCGAGGAGGCAGAGCAGGAGGAGGGGGAGCAAACGCATGGCGGGGGAGGGGAGTGGAGGGCGGGGTGTACGAGGAGAGCCTGTAAATCTAATCGCTCGGAGGGGAGCTGGTTACGTGCGCCCTCAACCCCCCATGACGCCGCCCGCCCCGTCCGTCCCCAATCCCAGCGACAGACGGATTCAGCCGGTGCCCCACGCCGGCGCGAAGTCCGGGTCGATCAACCGCTGGCCTCGCGCGAGGCCGTGGAGACGCTGCATCTCGCCCTCCGAGAGCTCGAAGTCGAACACGTCGAGGTTGGCCGCGCGGTGCGCCGCGCTAGACGACTTCGGGATGCAGGCCACGCGGTCCTGCTGGAGGAGCCAGCGGATCGTGACCTGCGCCGGGCTCTTCCCGTGCCGCTCTCCGATCTCGCGGATCACGGCGTCGTCGGACACCCCGCCGCGGGCGAGCGGGCTGTAGGCCGTGAGGAACATCCCGCGGTCGTGGACGAGCCCGAGCAGCGGCTCCTGCCCGAGGTACGGGTGGTACTCGACCTGGTCGCACACCAACCCCGGCTCGACGAGCAGCGCCTCCCGGAGCAGGGCCGGGGTGAAGTTCGAGACGCCGAGGTGGCGGGCCTTGCCGGCAGCGCGGACCTCCTGCATCGCCCCTAGCGTCTCGGCCAGCTCGACCTCCTCGTTCGGCCAGTGGACGAGGAGGAGGTCCACGTAGTCCGTCTGGAGCCACTGGAGGCTCCGGTCGGCCGAGGCCAGCACGTCGGCGCGGCGGAGGTTCGTGTGCCACACCTTCGTCGTGAGGAAGACGTCCTCGCGGTCCACGCCCGAGGCCCGGATGCCGGCCCCGACCTCCGCCTCGTTCTCGTAGGCCGCCGCCGTGTCCACATGGCGGTACCCGATGTCGAGCGCGTGCTCGACGGCCTCGGTGGCGTCGTCGCCGCTGAGCTGCCAGGTGCCGAGGCCGAGCGCGGGCACGCGCCCGCCGTCGAGGTCGATGTGGGTCATCGTTGAACTCTCGGCCGTGCGTTAGCTCGCCTTCTTCTTGGCGGAGGCGAGGAGCACCGTCATCCGGCGGCCCTCCATGCGCGGCTCCTGCTCGATGCGGGCCACGTCCTGGAGCTCCTCGATGAACCGCGCCAGCAGCAGCGCGCCGCGCTCCTTGTAGATGATGTCGCGCCCGCGGAACTGCACCCACGCCTTGACTTGGTTGCCGGCCTCGAGGAATTCGCGGGCGTGCTTCGTCTTGAACCCGAAGTCGTGGTCGTCGGTGTTCGGGCGGAAGCGGATCTCCTTGAGCTCGACCTTGGCGGCCTTCTTCCGCTGCTCCTTCTCCTTCTTCTGCTGCTCGTAGCGGTACTTCCCGTAGTCCATGATCTTGACCACGGGGGGGTCGGCGTCGGGCGCCACCTCGACGAGGTCGAGGCCGCGGCGCTGGGCGAGCTCGAGGGCAGCGCTGGCCTCGTAGATGCCGTGCTCGCCGCCGGGGTCCACGACGCGGACCTTGCCGGCGCGGATCTGGTCGTTGATGCGGATGCGCGGGCCGCGCTTGGGCTGCGGCCGGGGGGAACGTCTGGCGATGGTGGGGCGGGGTCGGGTGGAGGGTGAGGGAGGGGACGCCCTAGGGACGCCTCCGGTGCCGTTCTGGAACGGCCCGGAGCGGCCGGGGGGTTCCGACGGGACGGGGAGAGAACGGTTAAGATAGGGATGTGGAGCGTGATAAGCGTGCCGCCATTGCCTCCGCGCGACGTCCTGCCAACCCCCACGTGCGGCA
Organism: Rhodothermales bacterium; assembly: GCA_965215145.1. GTDB lineage: Bacteria > Bacteroidota > Rhodothermia > Rhodothermales > JANQRZ01. Next base: position 536,881 of record OZ244038.1, read on the forward strand.
CCACCGTGCTCCTACGGCGTTCTGCCCTCCGCTTGCCGCCCCCTGCTCGCTGACACGATGGCCCGCCTCGCCCTCTACCCCGGCACCTTCGACCCCCCGACGAACGGGCACCTCGACGTGCTCCGCCGGGCGCTCCGCGTCTTCGACCGCGTCGAGGCCACCGTCGCCGTGAACGCCGCGAAGCGGACGCTCTTCTCCGCCGACGACCGGGTGGCGATGCTCCGGGCGTGCGTGGCAGCGTGGCCGGAGGACGAGGCCAGTCGCGTGAGCGTCGCCGCCTTCGAGGGGCTGCTGGTGGACCGTGCGCAGGAGCGCGGCGCCGTGGCGCTCGTCCGCGGGCTACGGCAGGTGGCGGACTTCGAGTACGAGCTCCGGATGGCCCTCGCCAACCGCCGCCTCGCGCCGGAGGTCGAGACGGTGTTCCTCGCGCCGAGCGAGGCCCACGCCGTCACGGCCGCCTCGCTCGTCCGCGAGATCCACCGTTGGGGCGGCGACGTGTCGTCGTTCGTGCCGCCGCCGGTGCTGGCCCGGTTGCGGGCGCTCGACCCGCCGTAAGTTCGGGCCGTTGCTCGCCGCCCCGCCATGCCCGCTATTTCCGAGTCCGCCCCCCCCCCCGTCAGCCCGCGCGTGGCCGCGATGCGGCCCTCGGCCACGCTGGCGATGAGCGCCCGTGCGAAGGAGCTCAAGCGGGCCGGCCGTCCCGTCGTCGCGCTGTCCGCCGGCGAGCCCGACTTCGCCACGCCCGCGCCGATCAGCGCCGCCGGCATCGCGGCCATCGAGGAGGGGTTCACGCACTACACCGCGAGCCCAGGGATGCCGGAGCTCCGCGAGGCCGTCGCCCGGAAGCTCCGCGAGGACAATGGGCTCGACGTGGCGGCGGAGCAGGTCGTCTGCTCGAACGGCGCCAAGCAGAGCGTGGCGCAGGCGCTGCTCGTGCTCTGCCGCGAGGGGGACGAGGCGCTGATCCCTGCGCCGTACTGGGTGAGCTACCCCGAGATGAGCCGGCTCGCCGGGGCCGAGCCCGTGGCCGTCGCGTCGTCGCCGGAGGCGGGCTACCGCATCACCCCCGAGGCGCTCGACGCCGCGCTGACCGAGCGGACGCGGGTGCTCCTCCTGAACACGCCCTCGAACCCCACCGGCGCCGTCTACGGCCGGGAGGAGCTGGAGGCGCTGGCCGAGGTGCTGCGCCCGCGCGAGGACGTGTTCGTGGTCTCGGACGAGATCTACGAGCGCATCGTCTACGACGCCGAGCACACGGCCTTCGCGAGCCTGCCGGGGATGGCCGAGCGGACGGTGACGGTAAACGGGTTCTCGAAGGCGTACGCCATGACGGGCTGGCGCCTCGGCTACCTCGCCGCGCCGGGCTGGATCGCGGACGCCGTGGCGAAGGTGCAGGGGCAGCTCACGAGCGCGCCGTCCTCGATCTCGCAGCGCGCCGGCGTCGCGGCGCTGGCGATGGCGCGGGAGCCCGTGCGGCAGATGGTCCGCGCCTTCCGCGAGCGGCGGGACTTCGTGCTGGCGGCGCTCCGGGAGATCCCCGGCGTGGTCTGCCCGAAGCCGGAGGGCGCCTTCTACCTCTTCCCCGACGTCTCGGCCTACTTCGGCGCGGAGGCCCCGAGCGGGCGGGCCATCGAGGGGAGCGAGGCGCTGTGCCTCTACCTCCTGGAAGAACACGACGTGGCGCTCGTGCCGGGCGATGCGTTCGGGGCGCCCTACGGGCTGCGGATCTCGTACGCTGCCTCGTCGCAGGACCTCCGCACGGCGATGGGGCGGATCCGGGAGGGGCTGGCGGCGCTGCGGCGGTAATGCTGAACAGGGCGACCACGTGGGGTTGCCCCTACAGGTGCTGGTCTGTGGCGCGGTGCCGATCCGTGGCAGGGCGAATGCCATTCGCCCCTACGGGCGTCGGGGTGGGTGTGTCGCTGCCCTCGGGCACGTCACCGCCGTGCCCCTACGGTTTGAGGGTGGACGGCGGTGCTGGACCGCAGCTGCGTCCCGGTATGAGCGTTGGCGGTAGACCGCGACAGGGCGCAACGCATTGCGCCCCTACAGGGGCTGGCCTCACCGGATCGATAGCCTTCTGCCTTCTGCTCGCTGAACTTCCCCCTGGGCCCTCGCGTACCGCAGCGCTCGCCGCCCGACCCCATGCTCGTCCGACGCCCGCCTGTGGAGCCCTCCCCCGCCTTCCGACCTCCTGCCGACGACGCGCTCGCGCCCCGGCCGGAGGTGGAAAGCATCCTCACGAACTACGAGGCGGCGCAGCGGGGGGCGCCCGTGCAGGAGCGCTACGGGCTCCACCTCGCCCTCTTCCTCGCCACCGTCGCCTCGACGGCGATGGCGGGGGGCGCGTGGGGGCGCGCGGGCCTCTGGACGAGCACCGGCTGGGCCCTCCTCATCGACCCCGTGTTCCTCGCGGACGGGCTCCGATACGCCACGGCGCTGCTCTTTTTCCTGACGGTCCACGAGTTCGGGCACTACCTCACGGCGCGGCGCTACGGGATCGACGTGTCGCTGCCGTACTACGTGCCGCTGCCGCTGCCGCCGGGCGCGCCGGTGTTCAACATCGGCACGTTCGGGGCCGTCATCCGCATCCGCGAGCCGATCCGGCGGACGAGCCACCTCTTCGACGTCGGCGTGGCGGGGCCGCTGGCGGGGTTCGTCGCCGCGCTCGGCGTGCTGGCGTTCGCGCTCGCCACGCTGCCGGAGCCGGCGTACGTCCTCACCCTCGGGGCGGGGCACGAGCAGCTCCAGGCGTTCGTCGCCGCGACGGGCGCGTTCCCGCCCGGCCCGCTCGACCCGAGCCCCGGCGGCGCCCTCGCGCTCGGGCCGACGCTGCTGTTCGAGGCGTTCCGCGCCGCGGTGCCCGCGCTGCCGCCGGGGTGGGAGCTCTACCACTACCCCGTGCTGTTCGCCGGCTGGCTCGGCCTGTTCTTCACCGCGCTGAACCTGCTCCCCGTCGGGCAGCTCGACGGCGGGCACGTGACGTACGCGCTGTTCGGGCCGCGGTGGCACGCGCGGATCGCGCGCGGGGCCGTGTGGCTGCTGCTGTTCTGCGGCGGCATCGGCGCCGTCGGAGAGATCGGCGTCATCGCGGGGATGGAGATCGAGGCGACGGGGCGGCCGTACTGGATCGGGCCGGCGGCGGCGTGGGCCCTGACGGCGCTGGCGACGGGGTACCTCCTCTCGCGGACGTTCGTCGGGCGGCGGGCGGCCCTCGGCGCGTGGGCCGGGCTGATGGCCGCGCTCGCCGTGGCCGCGTGGGTCGGCGGCGTGGCCGAGGCGGTGGGGTGGACGGGGTGGCTCCTGTGGGGCTTCCTGCTCGTCGTCTTCGTGAAGGTGGACCACCCGCCCGTGGTGATCGAGGAGCGGCTGACGCCGGGGCGCGTGGCGCTCGGCGCGCTGGCGCTCGTGATCTTCGTGCTCTGCTTCAGCCCCCGGCCGATCTTCGTGATGACGTAGGGCGTGGTCCGTAGTGCGTGATACGGATTCAAGCTCTGATGTCAGGACGACCCCCCGTCGTGGCCATCCCCAGCGCCGTAGAGACGCAACATGTTGCGTCTCTACCAACGGCCGAGCCGGGGCGACACGGACGGCGCCAAACCGAACCCGTATGAGGGGACCTCGCTTGGAAGGCGCACTACGAGCGCCCCTACGCAATACGCACCATGCATCAGGCCGTTGTCTTCCCGCCCCCGGCTTGCGCCTTCCCCGAATCGGCCGTAGGTTCGGGCCGCTTTTTCGAGCCCCGCTCACCCCCTCCCGGACCGCCCCCGACCCGTTCGCTACGAGTGCCGCGTATTTCCCCGCCGCCCGCCCGTGGCGGCGCCCCCACCCGACGCTCCCCGATGCACGGTCTTCGGCCCGGTCCCTGGTCCCCGCTGCTCGTCCTCCTCGCGCTCGGCCTCGCCGGCGCCGGCCTCGCCGGCTGCGACAGCGCCGAGCCGCCGCTCTCGCTGGAGGCCCGCCCGCCCGTGGCGAGCGGCCTCACCGTCACGCCCGGAGCCGTCTCGCTGGACACCCTCGACGTCGGGGAGGGCGCCACGGTGACGCTGAGCCTGCGGGTCGAGGCCGACGACCCCGACGGCTCGGTGGCGCGCGTGGCCTACGCCGTCCGCTGGCGCTTCGCCGAGTCCAACGACCTCGCGGCGACGGGCGCCTTCGACGCGGCGGGGGACGGGAGCTACGCGGCCGAGGTGCCCGTCGAGGTGGCGCGCGACCGGCGGGGGGAATACGCCGTGTCCGCCTTCGCCGTGGACGCCGACGGGCTGCCGAGCAACGAGGTCCAGACGACGTTCACGCTGCTCGGGACGAACCTCGGCCCCCCGGTGATCGGGGCCGTGGAGGCGCCCGCCGCGGTGGGCCGGCCGAGCACGTTCACCCTCAGCGTCGCCCCGACGGACCCCGACGGCCCCGACGACCTCGCCCGCGTCGAGCTCGTCACGCCGGGGCTTGGCACGATCCCCCTCTTCGACGACGGCGCGGGCGAGGACCGCGACGCCGACGACGGCCGCTACACCTCGCCGGAGTTCGCCATCCCCGAGGACGCCCTGCCCGGCGCGCTGCCCTTCACGTTCCGCGCCTTCGACCGCGACGGCGCCGCGGCCGAGCCCGTCACCTTCACCGTGACCGTCCAATGAGGCGCTTTTCCCTTTTGGTGACGGTCGCGCTGATCGCGGGCACCGCTGCCGGGCAGCAGCCCGACCCGGCCGAGGGGTTCCGCTTCCGCGACCTCGTCCCCGCGAGCGGCCCGCAGCGCAACGCCGTGACGGTCCTCCACGCCGAGGGCGACTCGCTCTGGGCCGGGCCGGTCCTCGTCGTCACCCCGGACGGGGGGCAGACGTGGTTCGAGGCCGAGGGCGAGGACAACGACATCGACGTCTTCGCCCCGCCACAGGCGCCGGACGCCGTCGTGTTCTCGCTCGACGTCGAGGGCGAGCGGGTGTGGGCCGGGCTCGGCTTCCGCGACCGCCTCGCGGCCGACAACCCCCAGAGCGCCGCCGGCTTCGCCTACTCCGCCGACGGCGGCGCCTCGTGGCGCTACGTCTTCCCCCAGACCGACACCGACGCCGACACGCTCGTCGTCTACGGCGTCACCGGCCTCCCCGCGCTGCCGGTCATCCGGCCCCAGTTCAGCCCGCCCTTCGACCTCGACCTCGACCCCGTGACGGGGGACCTCTGGGTCGCCGGCGGCCTCAGCGGCCCCCGCCGCCTCGCCTTCAACGACTCGACCGGGCGGTACGCCGGCACGTTCGAGCGCGTCGTCCTCCCGCCCGACACCGTCACGTTCCTCGACCCCCGCGAGCCGCAGCGCTTCCCCGTCGGCCCGCCGGTGCCCGGCCTCCTCGACTTCTCGGAGAACTACCTCGCCTACGCCACCCTCGTGGACGAGACGGGGACGGTGTGGATCGGGACCGAGGGCGGGCTCAACCGCTCGATGCCGGAGGAGGTTTTTACCTTTGTCCTCGAAGACACAACGGGGAAGCCCATCACCTACGAGGACCGGGCGTGGACGCGGTTCCGCTTCGACGGCACCGAGAACGGCCTCGCCGGCTCGACCGTGCTCGCGCTCGAAGAGCAGCTCCTCGGCGACCCGAGCGCCCCGGTGGGCTCGCTCGCCAACCCCCGCAACCCGGTCTGGGCCGCGACGTGGCGCCCGCTAGCGACGACGGCGGAGCCGGGCGAGCGGTTCGGGCTGACGGTGACGCGCGACGGCGGCGCGACGTTCGAGTCGACGCTGCTGGGCGAGCGGATCTACGACCTCGCCTTCTGCGAAGAGGGGTTCGTCCACTGCGCGGCCGGCACCGTCTGGGCCGCCGGCGCCGACGGCCTCTTTGCCTCCACCGACGGCGGGCGCTCGTGGTCGAGCACGACGGACTTCCGCGACGCTGAGCGCGCCGGCCGGTTCGTCGCCCCCGACGCCGAGGTCCGCGCCGTCGCCGCGACGCCGGCCGCGCTGTGGGTCGGGACGACGGACGGGCTGCTGCGGAGCACCGACGGCGGCGGGACGTGGCGCGTCTTCCGCGCCGACGTGCCGCTCGCGGTCCAGAACCCCGAGATCGAGGGGGCCGTCGAGGCCTACGCCTACCCCAACCCCTTCTCCCCCCGCGCCGACGCCGTCGTCCGCATCCGCTATGGCGACGGCGACGGCCGCGCCGCCGAGCGCATCCGCATCTTTGATTTCGCCCTGAACCTCGTCCGCACCCTCGCCGCGCCAGCCGAGGACGAGCAGGCGTGGGACGGGCTCGACGAGGACGGCACCCGCGTCGCCAACGGGGTCTACTTCTACGCCGTCGAGACGGGGGGGGAGACGGTGTGGGGGAAGATCCTGGTGTTGGAATGACTGCGTGATGGACGTGATCACGTGACGGTGCCCAAAGGAGGTCACGTAGTCACGCGATCACGCAATTCGAGGTCCTCATGAAACGAGTTTTCCCGATCCTGCTCCTCCTCGCGCTGCTCGGCGCCGACACGGCCTCGGCGCAGCGGGCGGGGGCGTTCGCGCGGATCGGGTTCGGCGCGCGGGGGATCGGGATGGGCGGCGGGCTCGTGGCCGACGTGTTCAGCCGGACGAGCCCGTACTACAACCCCGCCCTCGCGCCGCTCGGCGGGCGCCAGCACGTCGACGCCGCCGCGGGCTTCCTCTCGCTCGACCGCGAGCTCCAGCACGTCCAGTTCGCCTTCACGCTGCCGCCGCGCGCCGGCGCGGCCATTGGCGTGATCCGCGCGGGCGTCTCGGACATCGACGGCCGCGACGCCTCGGGCTATCCCACGGGCGAGCTCTCCGTCGAGGAGACGGCCGTGTTCACCGCCTTCGGCGTCCGCCTGAGCGACGCGGTCTCCGGCGGGTTCGGCCTCCGGTTCTACCGCGCCGACCTCTTCGACGGCGTCGACGCGCCGGTCACGATCGGGCTCTCGCTCGGCCTCGCGGCGCGGGTCTCGGAGCGGCTCGCCTTCGGGCTCGCCGTGGACGACCTCCTCGCGGCCTACCGCTACGACACCGCCGAGGCGTTCGGCGCCGGCGGCTCGCAGACCACCGACCGGTTCCCCGTCCGCTTCCGGTTCGGCGCGGCCTACGAGCTCGGCGGCGGGCGCGGGCTCATCACCGCCGAGGTCGAGGGGCAGTCGCAGAGCGCTGACCGGCGGTTCTTCGTGACGCGCGAGAGCGCCGGCGTCCCCCAGCGCTCGACCGTGGAGGAGCGGCTCACGCTCGGGCTGACACAGGTCCGCCTCGGCGCGGAGTACTGGGTCGCGGGTCCGCTCGGCGTGCGGGCGGGCGTGGACCGGCTCGGGGAGGGGGCCGCGCCGACGGCCGGGATCGCCGTGCGGCAGGAGATCGGGGAGGTCGCGGGGCGGCTGGACTACACGGCCGTGCTCGAGCCCTACGGCCTCGGCGTGATGCACCTCGTCGCGCTCCACCTCGACCTGTAGCCCGCCCCGGGCGCTATCCCCCCAGCCCGCGGAGGATGTCGGCGAGGGCGGCGGGGCCGAGGCCGTCCACATCCGTGCGGATCCGGAGCGCGCACCACACGTCGAGGATCAGCATCTGCGCGGCGTGCAGCGGCACGGCGATCCAGAACGAGCGGCACCGCCACACGAGCGCGCCGAGGGCGAGCCCGCCGAGGATCGAGAGGAACGCCTCGGCCGGCGGCTTGCTCGCGTGGAGGATGGCGAACGGCATCGCCTGCACGCACACGGCGAGGACCGGCCCCACGGCCGGCGCCGTCCCGAACAGCACGAACCCGCGCCAGAGGTACTCCCAGCCGAGCCAGTAGAACAGGAACAGCCCCTCGTAGATGGCGAGTGTGCGCCAGTCGAAGGCGGCCTCATGGAGGTGGGGGTACTGCGCCTGGAACGCCGGGTCCGCCGAGAGCACCCACGTCCCGAGCACGACGAGCGCGAGGTACGGCACCGCGATGGCGAGGGCCAGCCGCCAGTCCCCGAGCCCGAGGCCCATCTCCCGAGCCCGCCACCGGAAGGCGAGGCGGAGGATCAGCACCGGCACCACGAACCCGGTGATCCCCTGGATGCTGAACCACCACCCCCACGCCGCCAGCGCCCGCTGCTCCGGGGCGAAGAGGTCGGCGAGCTCCTGCCGGAAGAGGGTCCGGCTGCCGACCTTGATCTGGAGGAGCACGAGCGCCGTCGCGGTGACGAGCACGACGGCGGCCTGCCGCTCGGCGGGCGTCGTGGCGCGGAGGGCGGCGCGGAGCCGGAGCCATTCCCGCCGCAGGCGGTGGCGCATCGGGGGGTCGGGGGCCTGTGGGCGGGGCGGCGAAGATACGGGCCGCTACGACGGCCCCCGGACGGATGGCAGCTCCAGCGACTCTCCCCACGCCTCCCCGAACGCGGTCTCGCCCAGCGGCCTGCGCGGGCGCCGCTGCCGGTCGCGGCCGGCGACCTCGTCGGGGAGGGGCGCGGCGTCGGGGTCGGCCGGGTGGCCGAGGGCCATCGCAGCGACGGGCTCGAACGGCTCCGGCACCCCGAACGCCTCGGCGACGGCGGCGGCGTCGAACCCGGCCATCTGGTGGAGCGCGAGCCCCTCGGCGGCGGCCATCAGCGCGAGCGCCATCGTCGCCGCGCCGGCGTCGTAGCGGGCGTGGCGGTTGGGCCTCTCGTTCCGGGCGAACGTCGTCCGGGCGCAGACGACCATCAGCACCGGCGCGTGCTCGGCCCACGCGCGGTTCTTCTCCGCCAGCGCGTCGGCGATCCGCCGCCACGCCGTCCCGTCCCCCTTCGCGCCGACGAGGTAGCGCCACGGCTGCTCGTTGAACGACGACGGCGCGAGGCGGGCCGCCTCCAGCACCCGCGCCAACGACGCCGGCTCGACGGGCCGCTCGGGGTCAAAGGCATAGGGGCTGTAGCGGGCGTGGAGGAGGTCGAGAAAGGCGGCAGGGGTCATGAGAGAACACGTCGTAGGGGCACGATGCATCGTGCCCCTACGGTGCAGGCGAGGGAGGGGTCACCGGGCGTATCGCTCCACGAACTCGTAGATCCGGAGGAGCCGGTCGAGGCGCTGGTCGGGGTCGCCGGCGCGGGAGAGGTCGTGGCCGGCGCCGGGGTAGCGGGCGTACTCGACGGGGCGGCCGAGCACCTTCAGGCTGCGGTAGAGCATCTCGCTCTGGCTCACGCCCGTGCGGAGGTCCTCGGAGGCGTGGATGATGAGGAGCGGCGTCGTGATCCGGTCCACGAACGTCAGCGGCGAGTTCGCCGCGAGGACGGAGTCGGCCTCGGGCTCCCAGGGGTAGCCGCCGAAGTGGGTCGGCACGAGGCGCCACGCGTTGCCCTCGCCGAGGAACGTCTGGAGGTCGTAGACCCCGCGCTGCGCCACGGCCGCGCGGAAGCGCTCGGTGTGGGCGGCGATCCAGGCGGTGAGGTAGCCGGCGTAGGAGCCGCCGGTGACGACGAGCCGCTCGGGGTCCGCCCAGTCCTCGGCGGCGGCTGTGGCGTCGAGCGCGGCGAGGACGTCGGACGCCGGGCCGTGGCCCCAGTCGCGCTCGTTGGCGCGGCGGAAGGCGCGGCCGTAACCGCCGGAGCCGCGGGGGTTGGCGTAGACGATGCCGTAGCCGCGCGCGGCGAGCATCTGGAACTCGTGCCACATCGTCGCCTCGCCCGGCCCCCACATCGCGCTCGGGCCGCCGTGGATCTGGAGCATCAGCGGGTAGCGCTCGCCCGGCCGCCGCACCGTCGGCTCCATCACGAAGTAGTCCATCTCGACGGCCGCATCGTCCCCGTCCTCCAGTGGGATGACGCGGGAGAGCACGCGGCGCTCGGGGAGGCTGAGGCGTTTGCCCTCGAGCCACCGGGCGTTGTGGCCGGTGAGGCGGCGGGGCTCGGCGTTCTCTGCGGCGGCGTACAGCTCGTAGGGGTTCTCGGCCGTCGTCAGCACGAAGATGGCCCCGCGCGGGCCGAGGTCGTAGGCGCGGACGCCCGCCTCGGGGTCGGTCAGCCGCTCGACCGCGCCACCGTCGAGCGCGACGCGGTACAGGGGGAAGCCGCCGTCGGCCGGAGACACGAAATAGAGGTGCCGCCCATCGGGCGCGAACCGCACCTGGCTGACGGAGCGGTCGAACCCGTCGGTCAGCCACCTCGCCTGGCCCGATGCGAGGTCGAGCACGCCGAGCTCCGCCTGCTGGAACCCCAGTTCGTCGAGGCGCCCGCCGAGGAACGCGACCCGCTCCCCATCCGGCGAAGCGGCGGGGTCCCCGAGCGCCCACCCTTCGAGGTCGAGCAGCGTCTCCGGTTCCTCCCCCGGCCCGATCACGAGCAGGTCCCGGTCGAGGACGCGGTCGGGGTGCTCCGCCGTCACCGGCCGAGCCGCCGCGATCACCCGGCCGTCGGGCAGCCACGCGGCGTCGCCGTAGCTGTGGTGCCCGCGCGTGAGCGGCTGCGGCTCCGGCATCGCGTCCGGCTCGACCTCGTCCAGCGGGATCACGTAGAGGTGCTGGAACGAGGGCTCGGGGTCGAGCGCCTGCTCGCCCTGGAAGCTCAGCCGCGTCGTCACCTCGACCGTTGCTCGCTCCTGGCGGTCGAGGAAGGCGCGGACGGCGTCGAAGCCGCCGTCAGGGTCGGGCTCGGCGTCTTCCGCGACGACGCGGCGGCCGGGGCGCTCGGCGTCCCACGTCGGCGCTGCGTTTTCCAGTGAGTCCACCGCGCTCATCGGCAGCGAGGAGGCAACGAGAAGACGCCGGCCGTCGGGTGAGAACTGCGGGCTCGTCGCCCCGTGTGGCAGCGCCGTCACGGTGTAGGGCTCGCCGCCGTCGAGCGGGAGGAGGTGCACCTGCGGCTTGCCGTCCACGGCGCGGACGAACGCGATCCGGTCGCCGCCGGGGTGCCACACGGGGCTGCTCGCGCTGTGCTCGCCGCGCGTGAGCGGACGCGGCTCGCCGCTCCCGTCGAGGGGGGCGAGCCAGAGGTGCGTCCGGTAGACGTGGTCGCCGGGCTCGTCCGGGTTCTCGGTCACCCGCTTCACCGTGTAGACCGCGTGCTCCCCCGAGGGTGAGACGGCCACGCCGCCAAGCTGGCGGATCTGGAAGAGGTCCGTCGGCTGGATGAGGTCCGGCTGCGCAGCGGCCGGGAGGGCGAGAAGAAGCGCGAGGAGGAGAGAGGGGAGACAGCGCATCGGCGGGGGCATGGGAGGCGCGCGAAGATAAGCGGCACACGCGAGGCGCCCCCGCCGCCGGAGTAGCAGGGGCGCCTCGATGCTTCCCTATGAGGGCCGGGCTAGCGGAGCAGCGTCAGCCGCCCCGTCCGCACCGCCCCGCCCACCTCCAGCCGCCAGAGGTAGACCCCCGCCGCCAGCCCAGAGCCGTCGAGCACCGCCGCGTGCTGCCCCGCCTCAGCGGCGCCGTCGACGAGGACGGCGACTTCGCGGCCGAGCGCGTCGTAGACGACGAGCCGCACCGATCCCGCCTCTTCCAGGGCGAACCGGAGCGTGACTTGGCTCCGGAACGGGTTCGGGAACGCCTGCACCGCGTCGGGCGCGACGTCCGCTCTGAGCGCGGGCGCCTCGGCCGTCGACGCCCACGGCGTCACTGCGGTCACCGGCCACGTCGCCGGAGTACCAGGAGCGCGGGCCGCGATGGAGCCCGTGATGACGAGGGTGAAACATGCCTCGTCGGTCGTGCCCGTCGGGAAGGTCCCCACGCGGAGGCAGTAGTCGTACGCCCCGGCCGGCGCGTTCATCGGGACGCCCTGCGTGTACGTCCCGGCGAACGCGCCGGCCGGCAGCGTCCCCGAGACGATGAGGCCCTGCGCCACCGTGCCGCCGCCGACCCCGGCGGTGTAGTAGAGGTCGCCCGTGACGGGGGCGGCGCTGTTGTTCGTGATCGTGTAGGAGAACGCCACCGAGCCGCCCGGTGCGACGGTCAGCGAGGTCGTCGCCTGCGCCGTGAGGTCAACGGCGGCCGGAGGGGCACCGCCGCCGCTGAAGAGGTAGGCCCGCCCGGCGTCGGTGGGGGCAGCCTTGGGGTCCTCAGTGTAGGCGCCGATGAGGAAGTCGCCCCGCTCGTCCCCGTCGGTGTCGAGCAGGCCGGCTACGGACCAGCCGAACCGGCCGTCCTGTTCCTCGTTGGGCGACGAGAAGGCGCCAGTAAGGACGCCCGTGGCGCCGGAAAAGAGGTAGGCCCGGCCGGCATCGTCGGGCGCGCTACCGGGGTCCTCACCCCAGGCGCCGACTAGCAGGTCCACCCGCCCATCGCCTGTAACGTCGGGGACCCCGGCGACGGCGTTGCCGAATCGGCCCCCGACCTCCTCATTCGGCGAGGCGAGGATGCGGAGCACGGTGCCCGTGGCGCCCGAGAAGAGGTAGGCCCGCCCGGCGTCCTCCAGCGAGGAGTCTAGCTCCTCCTGTGCTGCCCCCACGAGGAGGTCGCCGCGGCCGTCGCCGTCCACGTCCTCCACCCCGGCGACGGCGTTGCCGAACCGGCCGTCCACCCGGCGGTTCGGGGAGATGAGGCTATGGAGGAGCGCGCCCGTGGCGCCCGAGAAGAGATACGCCCGGCCGGCTCGCAGGGTCGGGAACACGTCCTCGTTCGCCACCCCCACGAGGAGGTCGCCGCGTCCGTCGCCGTCGGCGTCGGGTACGCCGGAGACCTCGCGCCCGAAGGCACTGCCCCGCTGCTCTCGCGGGGAGGCGAGGGTGCGAAGGAGCGCGCCCGTGGCGCCCGAGAAGAGATACGCCCGGCCGGCATCCGTGGGGCTGGACCCGGGGTCTTCGCTTCGCGCGCCGACGAGGAGGTCGCCGCGGCCGTCGCCGTCCACGTCCGCCACCCCGGATACGTCGGAGCCGAAGCGGCCATCAGCCTCTGCGTTCGGGGAGGTGAGGGTGTGCAGGAGCGCGCCCGTAGCGCCTGAGAAGAGATACGCCCGCCCAGCGTCGAGTGCGAGCGCTGCCCCCTCCCCCTCGCGGGGGGCGCCGACGAGGAGGTCGCCGTGTCCGTCGCCATCCGCATCCGGTACGCCGGATACCGCGAGCCCGAATCGGCCCGCCGTCTCCTCGTTCGGCGAGGCGAGCGTGAAGAGGGTGTCGCCTGCGGCGTCGAAGAGGTAGGCCCGTCCGGCCGCGAGCGGGGAGTTGCCGGGAGCCTCGAGGTCCGCCCCGACGAGGAGGTCCGCGCGGCCGTCCCCGTCCGTGTCGGGGACAGCGGAGAGGTCGAAGCCGAAGGCGCCGTTTTCCTGCTCGTTCGGGGAGGCCAGGGGTATTGGGAGCAGCGGCGGGAGCGGAGCGCTCGCGCCGGAGAAGAGGTAGGCCCGGCCCGCGTTGTCGGGCGCGGCGCCGGGGTCCTCTTGCCACGCCCCGACGAGGAGGTCGCCGCGGCCGTCGCCGTCCACGTCCGCCACCCCAGCGGCGGCGTTGCCGAAGCGCCCGCGGAACTCGCCATTGGGGGACCGGAGCTCAAAGAGGAGTGCCCCGCTGGCGCCGCTGAAGAGGTAGGCCCGGCCTGCATCCGTGGGGCTCCCCGCGGGGTTCTCCAGGCTCGCGCCGATGAGGAGGTCCCCGGCCCCGTCGCCGTCGGCGTCCGGCACCCCCGCCACAGACGAACCGAAAACGCCAAACGCCTCCGCGTTCGGTGAGGTGAGTTCGGAGAGGAGTGCCCCGGTGGCGCCACTGAAGAGGTAGGCCCGCCCGGACTCGGGGGGCGCCCCGTCAGGGTCCTCGAACGGTGCCCCGACGAGGAGGTCGCCGCGGCCGTCGCCATCGGCGTCTGGCACCCCCGCCACGGAGAAGCCGAAGCTCCCCTCGGTCTCCTCATCGGGCGAGGGGAGCTCGAAGAGAAGAGTCCCGGTGGCGCCGCTGAAGAGGTAGGCCCGCCCGGCGTCCTTCGGGGAGGCGCCGGGGGCCTCGTCCTTCGCGCCGACGAGGAGGTCGCCGCGGCCGTCGCCATCGGCGTCTGGCACCCCCACCACGGAGAAGCCGAACTCGCCCCCCCCCTGCTCGTTGGGCGAGTCGAGTTCAGCGAGGAGCATGCCCGTGGTGCCGCTGAAGAGGTACACCCGCCCAGCCCCGAATGGAGCGGCGCCGGGGTCCTCGTCCGGTGCCCCAATGAGAAGGTCGCCGAAGCCGTCACCGTCGGCGTCGGGGACCCCCGCCACAGAGAAGCCGAAGTGGCCGTCGAACTCTGCGTTGGGGGAGCCGAAGGAATGGAGGAGCGCGCCGGTGGCGCCGCTAAAGAGGTGGACGGCCCCGGCGTCGAACGAGCCCGCGCCGGGGTCCTCACGGTCGGCTCCGACGAGGAGGTCGCCGCGTCCGTCGCCGTCGGCGTCCGGCACCCCTGCAACGCTCCCGCCGAAGTTGCCGGCAAAGTCGGGGTTGGGCGAGGCGAGGGTCTGGAGAAGCTCTCCCGTGGCGCCGCTGTAGAGGTGAGCCCGCCCGCCGCCGGACTCGAGCGGCGCCCCGACGAGGAGGTCGCCGGCCCCGTCACCGTCGGCGTCGGGAACCCCCGCCACGGAGGTGCCGAAGCGCACGCCCTCCTGCTCGTCCGGGGAGGCGAGGGTCTCCAAGAGGTCCTGCGCTGCCACCGCCGGGACCAGCAGGAGCACCGCTGCGAGCACGGCCGTGATGGCCCCCAACCACCTCGGCAGGAAGGCCGGGGCGGCAGGGCTCGTTGAAGAGATGGAGGGGCGCCGCATAGCTATGGGGGGGACTGTGAACGAGACTGACAGCGTAAGGTATGGTGCTCGACATGCGCCTTTGGCACATTCTAACCACGTCGCGGCCTACTCACCGTCCCTAGAAATGCCGGAACCCGTCAGCCTTCAGGAGCATGTCGTACCCGTCGGCGAAGGCATCCCCGCCAGCCGTAGCCAACGGGGGCGCCTCGTTGCCTCTCGCTTGGGCCGCCTAGCGGAGCAGCGTCAGCCGCCCCGTCTGTACCTGCCCGCCGGCTTCGAGCCGCCAGAGGTAGACCCCCGCCGCCAGCCCCGAGCCGTCGAAGGCCGCCGCGTGCTGGCCCGCCTCGACGGCACCATCCACGAGGACGGCGACCTCGCGGCCGAGCGCGTCGTAGACCGCCAGCCGCACGGGCCCCGCCTCCTCCAGCGCGAACCGCAGCGTGGCCCGGCTCCGGAACGGGTTCGGGTACGCCTGCACCGCGCCCGGCTCAACGTTGGCTGCGAAGGCAGGCGCGCTGGCCTCCGACGCCCACGGTGTCACGGCCGTGACGGGCCACGCCGCCGGAGCGCCCAAGACGCGGGCCGCCGCGGTGGAGCCGGTGACGACGAGGGTGAAGCATTCCTCATCGGTCGTGCCCGTGGGGAAGGTCCCCACACTGAGGCAGTAGTCGTACGTCCCGGCCGGCGCCGTCGCCGGGATCTCCTGGATGTACCTCTCCGTCGTCGCTTGCCCGGCGGGAAGCGTGCCAGAGACGACGAGCCCCTGCGCCACCGTACCACCCCCGAGCCGGGCCGTGTAGTAGAGGTCGCCGCTGATGGCGCCGTCGGTGTTGTTCTGGACAGTGTAGAAGAACACGACCGAGCCGCCGGGCGCCACCGTGAGCGACGTCGAGTTCGTCACCGTGAGGCCGATGGGCGGGGGGAGCATGCCGGCCGTGCCACTGAAGATGTAGGCGCGGCCGGCATTGAACGGGCTCCCCCCGGGGTCCTCCTTCGTCGCGCCTACGGCGAGGTCGCCGCGGCCGTCGCCGTCGAGGTCCGGGAGGCCGGCTACCCCCCAGCCAAACTGGCCACCTTCCTCCTCGTTGGGTGAGGTGAACCCACCAATGAACGCGCCCGTTTGGCCATTGAAGAGGTGCGCCCGACCCGCGTCGCTGTACCGCGCGTCGGCGTCCTCGAAGGGCGCGCCGACGAAGACCTCGCCGCGGCCGTCGCCCGTGGCGTCGGGCACGCCAGCCACGCTCCGCCCGAACCGGCCGTCTTCCTCCTCAGTTGGCGAGACGAGCGTCTGCACAAGCATGCCCGTCTGGCCATCGAAGAGGTAGGCCCGCCCGGCGTCGGCGGGCGTTGTGCCGGGATCCTCGCGGGGGGCGCCGACGAGGAGGTCCGCGCGGCCGTCACCGGTGGCGTCGGGGACGCCATCAACATCGAAGCCGAAGCGCCCCGCGCTCTCGGGGTTGGGCGAGGCGAGCGTGTGGAGGAAGGCGCCCGCCGCGCCGCTGAAGAGATAGGCCCGGCCGGCGTCCGAGGCGCCCGCGGACTCACTCTGCGCTCCGACGAAGAGATCGCCGCGGCCGTCGCCGTTGGTATCCCCGGTGCCAGCCACGGCGTATCCGAAGAACCCGCTTCCCTCGGGGTTAGGCGAGGAGAGCGTGCGGAGGAGCGCGCCCGTCGCGCCGCTGAAGAGGTAGGCCCGACCGGCGTTCGTGGGGCCTCCCCCGGCCTCCTCGCGGTAGGCCCCGACGAGGAGGTCGCCGCGGCCGTCGCCGTCGGCGTCGGGTACCCCCGCCACGGACCACCCGAAGCGGCCGTCGTCCTGCGCGTTCGGGGAGGTGAGCGTGCGAAGGAGGGCCCCTGTGGCGCCGGAGAAGAGGTAGGCGCGGCCCGCGTCGAAAGCGAGGGCGGTGTTATCCCCCTCGAAGGGAGCGCCGACGAGGAGGTCGCCGAAGCCGTCGCCGTCGGCGTCGGGTACCCCCGCCACGCTGCGGCCGAAGCGGCCGAGGAGCTCCGAGTTGGGGGAGGTGAGTTCGAGGAGGGTGAAGCCGCTGGCGCTGAAGAGGTGGACCTGGCCGGCGTCCACCGGGCCACCAGCGGGGGCCTCGAAGGGGGCGCCGACGAGGAGGTCCGCTAGGCCGTCGCCATCGGTGTCGGGAACGGCGCCGAGGGCGAAGCCGAAGTCACCCTCGGCCTCCTCGCTAGGGGAACCGAGCGTGAGCGACAGGTCAGGCGGCTGCGGGGCGCCGCTAAAGAGGTACGCCAAACCAACATCAGCGAAGATGCTGGCGTCCTCGTTGGGGGCGCCGACGAGGAGGTCGCCGCGGCCGTCCCCATTGGCGTCCGGCACCCCCGCCACCGAGGAACCGAACCGGGCATCCTGCTCCTCGTCACCTGACCGAAGCTCGAAGAGGAGCGCGCCGGTAGCTCCACTGAAGAGGTAGGCCCGCCCGGCATCGAAAGGGGCCCCGCCAGCATCCTCGTTCGGGGCGCCGACGAGGAGGTCGCCGCGGCCGTCGCCGTCGGCGTCGGGCACCCCGTCCACGCTCGACCCAAAGTAGCCTTGGCGCTGCTCGTTGGGGGAAGCGAGCTCGTGGAGGAGAGAGCCAGTGGCCCCGCTGAAGAGGTACGCGCGACCGGCACCGATGGGGCTCGCGCCTGGCCTATCACCTCTCGCCCCGATGAGGAGATCTCCTCGGCCGTCACCATCGGCGTCCGGCACGCCTGCCACCGAGGAACCGAAGGCGAAGCCTGATTCCTCGTTGGGGGACACGAGCGCCCGAATGAGGACTCCAGTAGCGCCGCTGTACAGGTAGACGCGTCCGGCACCCCCCAGGACGGTAAGGTTGTTCTCTCGGTCTGCTCCGATAAGAAGATCTCCGAAGCCGTCACCGTCAACGTTCAGGTACACCAGCAACGGAGCCAAACCCCTCGATGAACACTCCGTTGGGCGTGTCAAATTGGTGGAGGACCAGGCCCGTGGCTCCACTGAAGAGGTACGCCCGCCCGGTGTCTTCAGGGGTACTCCCGGGCTCCTCACGGCGGGCCCCGATGAGGAGGTCGCCGCGGCCGTCGCCGTCGGCGTCGGGTACGCCCGCCACCGTGGAACCGAAGCGGCCGCCATTCTCGACGTTCGGGGAGGTGAGCGTCAAAAGGAGTGCGCCGGTCGCGCCGTCGTAGAGGAGGGCTCGACCGGAGCGGACCATGCCCACGAGTAAGTCGCCCCGACCATCGCCGTTGGTATCGGGAACACCAGCCACCGTGTTGCCCAGGCCGCGGAAATCCCCATCGTTAGGATCTTCCGGGTCAGGGTGGCCGATCGTCTGGAGGAGGTTCTGCCCAGCCGCCGGGACGGCAGAGAATGCCATAAGGAGCGCCACCGCGTAGAGGCCGGCATGCAGCCAGCGAGATAGGTAGGTAGGTAGGTAGGTAGGTAGGTAGGTAGGTAGGGTAGCATCTCGCGGGACAGAGGAGATTCCGAACATGATTCTGGAGTGAGAGGGCGTTTCAGGAGGAGCCCAACATACAACATCTCCCGTGCGCCTCCAGCTTGCTGTAACATGTCGGGCCTCACTCGGCAGCCACTAGAAGTGTCGGAACCCCTCGGCCTCCAGCGGCACGTCCTGGCCGTCGGGCAGGCGCAGCGTGACGCCCTCGGCCGCCTCCGTCACCTCGCCCACGACGGCGAACGTGTCGGCCGGCAGCCGGTCGCAGTCGGCAGGGGAGAGGGCGAACAGCAGCTCGTAGTCCTCGCCCCCGTAGAGGGCGTACCCCTCGGGCCGCCCGCTGAACCGCTCGGCGGCGCGGAACGTGTCGATGTGGATCGGGAGCAGCCCCAACTCGACCCGCGCCCCCACGTCGCCCGCCCGGCAGAGGTGGTGGACCTCGGAGGCGAGCCCGTCCGAGAGGTCGATCAGCGCCGTCGGGCGGACGCCGGCGTCCGCCCACGCCCGCACCCGGTCCGTCCGCGCCTGCGGCGCGAGCTGCCGTTCGACGACGTAGGCCCACTCCCCGAGGTCGGGCTGCTCGCCGTCGGCCTCGAACGCCTCCTTCTCGGCGAGGAGCACGCGGAGCCCGGCCGCCGCCGCGCCGAGGTCGCCGGTGACGCAGAGGAGGTCGCCGGGGGAGGCGCCGCGGCGGTACACGACGTCGGCCTCGGCGGCCTCGCCGATCACGGTGACGGAGATCACGAGCCGGGGCGCGGCCGTCACGTCGCCCCCGACGACGGCGAGCCCGTAGCGCCCGGCCGCCGCGGCCACTCCGGCATACAGCGCCTCGGCGGCCTCGACGGAGACGTTGTTCGGCAGCCCGAGCGCGACGGTGGCGAAGCGCGGGAGCGCGTTCATCGCCGCCACGTCGCTGACGTTCACCGCGAGGGCCTTCGCCCCGACCCCCTCCAGCGGCGCGAACGTCCGGTCGAAGTGGACGCCCTCGACGAGCGCGTCGGTGGTGACGACGTGGACTCTGCCCTCGCCATCGGGGCCGTCGCCGACGCGGTAGACGGCGGCGTCGTCGCCGATTCCCTGCACGAGCCCAGCCGGGTCACCGGCTAGCTCGGCGTCCAGCACATCCTGGAGCCGCTGGATCAGGCCGAACTCGCCGACCTCGGCGATGGGGGTGAACGTCATGGCGGGGGGAGGGCGAGGGCGCCGAGCCGGGCGGCCCGGGCGGCGCCGGTGACGGCGGGGAGGCTGGTGGGGACGCCGGCGGCCCACTCGTGCGCGAGCGCGGCGAAGCACAGCGCCTCCTTCTGGTCGGGGTCGAGGCCGTGGTCGGCGGTGGTCTGGACGGGGATGCCGACGGCGTCTGCGAGCCGGCGCATCAGCTCGCGGTTGTGGACGCCGCCGCCGGAGGCGATCAGCAGGTCCGGCCGGGCGTCTGCGGCGAACCGCTGGAGGGCGTCGGCGACGGAGCGGGCCGTGAGCGCCGTCGCGGTGGCGAGGAGGTCGGCGGGGTCGAGGCCGTGGGTGAGCAGCGCCTCGACGTAGGCCGTCCCGAACCGCTCGCGGCCGGTGGATTTCGGCGGGGGACGATGGAAATAGGGGTCTTCCAGAAGCTCGGTGAGCAGCGCCTCGTCCGGCGTGCCGCGCGCGGCAGCGGCACCGTCGCGGTCGAGGGGTTCTCCCAACAGGCGCTCGGCGAGGGCGTCGAGGACCATGTTCGCCGGGCCGGTGTCGAAGGCGAACACGGCGTCCCGGTCCCCACCGGCCGGGAGCACGGTGACGTTGGCGATCCCGCCGAGGTTCAGCAGCGCGCGGGTCTCGGCGGCGTCGGCGAAGAGCGCCCAGTCGAAGTAGGGGACGAGCGGGGCGCCTTGCCCGCCGAGCGCGACGTCGGCCGTGCGGAACCCGCCGATGGTGGGGATGCCGGTGAGCGCGGCGACGGTGCCGGGGTCGCCGAGCTGGAGCGTCGCGGCCACCCGGTCCCCGCCGATCTCGGCCGGCTCGGGGACGTGGTGGGCGGTGTGGCCGTGCGAGCCGATGAGGTGCACGTCCTCGGGCGTCAGCCCGGCCGCCTCAATTCCCGCGAGCGCAGTGTCGGCGAGGCGGCGGGCGAGGGCAGCGTCGAGCAGGGCCAGCGAGCGCACGTCGGAGGTTCTTTCTTCGACGTTCCGGTGGAGGGCGGCGCGGAAGGCGTCGGGGTAGGGGTGGTGGACGAACCCCAGCGGCTCGACGCGGAGCCCGCGTCCCGTCCCCGCGAGCCGCGCCACGGCTGCA
This sequence comes from Rhodothermales bacterium, assembly GCA_965215145.1. GTDB lineage: Bacteria > Bacteroidota > Rhodothermia > Rhodothermales > JANQRZ01. The sequence continues at coordinate 557,202 of OZ244038.1, forward strand.
TCGATGCCGTCGAGCGAGGTCCCGCTCATGAGCCCGACGACGACCCGTTCGGGGGCGTCGAGCAGCCGGCGCAGCGCGTCGCCCATCAGCGCGCGCCTCCGCCAAAGTCGAGGCTCACCCGCTCGCAGGCGACGGCGTAGCCGAGCGCCCGCTTCGTCGCCGGGAACACCCGCGCGGCGGCGATGCCGAGGGCGAGCTCGGCGAAGGCCTCCTCCCCGTAACGGGCCCGCAGCCGCTCGCGCAGCTCGGGCGCGTCCTCGGCCCGCGCGACGGCCTCGGCGAACCGGACGGCATCGGCCAGCTCCTCGGGGACGTCGTCCGTGCGGCCCTCGGCGGCGGCCCGGACGAGGGCCGCGTCCACCCCCGCCTTGAGCGCCTGGTTGACCTCGATCTGCACGCACGTCCCGCAGTCCTCGTGCCGCGTTGCGGCGATGCGGGCGAGGTGGTACGGCGCGGGAGGCAGCCGCCGCCGGTGCTGGGCCAGCGGCATGAACAGCCCGAACTTGACGAACGCCGCGCCGGACACGTCGGCGAGGTGGCGGAGGTAGTCCACGGGTGCGCCGAGGTCGCGCTCGATGCGGTCAAGGGCGAGGGCGCGGATCACGGTTTCGCCTCGGCGTCCCGTCGCCGCATCTCCTCGGCCTTCCGGGCGAACTCGTCGGCGCGCTCGGGGTGCTCGGCGGCGAGGCGGTCGTAGGCGTCGGCGGCGTCCCCGAAGTGCCGCTGCGAGGCGAAGATCTGCGCGAGCGTCTCGGAGACTGGGCCTTCGGCGTCCTCCTCCTCACCCTCCGCGGTCCCCCCGAATGCGGGGTCCGGCCGGATGCGCGGGGCGCTTTCGAGCTGCTCGATCAGCGTGTCGAGGTCGTCGATCTCCTCTAGCGCCACGGGAGGCTCGGCGGGGGCAGGGACCTCCCAAGCCTCGGGCGTGCTCGGTGACTCCTCGGATGCGGGCGGCTCCTGCTCGGCGGCGCGGGCAGGGTCCGCCAGCGCCTCGGGCGCCTCGACGGGGACCCACGCCGGCGCGGGGGCCGCCTGCCGGAGCAGCCGCGCGCGGTGGCGCGTCACGAGGGCGCTGCCGGGCATGAGGAAGAAGGCGCGGTGCCACGCCGCCAGCGCCTCGGCGGTGCGGCCCTGGGTCTCGTAGGTCTTCGCCAGGAGGACGTGCGCGGTGACGTAGGCGGGGAAGTCCGCCGCGAGCGCTTCGAGCACCGCCACGGCGTCCCCCGTCCGCCCCTCGACCAGGTGGCGGGCAGCCTGCTGGATGTCGACATCGGTGGGGGGAGGAGCGGGGGCCATCGGGGGGGCGAGCACGTCCGGGCGTAGCCCGCGAAGGTACGACGGGGGATGCAGCGAGCGGAGGCCAGAGGAGGGGACGGACCGTAGAGGCACGGCACCGCCGTGCCCGAGAGCCATCGCGAGATCCCACCTCAGCACCACCCCCTTCGACTGCGCTCAGGGCGGGCTCCGGGGCGCGAGACGTCACGCCCGGCGAGGGGTGAGCGCATCCCCTCTTCTCACCCCCGCAGCGCCACAAAGCCGAACCCCACGATGAACAGCGCCTGGAAGGGGACGGCGGCCCACGCCCCGGCCCACGCCAGCGCGCCGAGCCCGGCGAGGGCGTACAGCGCCAGCGCGGCCTCCGCGACCCCGCCTCGCTCGCGGCTCCGGTAGCCCCCCTTCGGGGTGCGGACGAACGGGCTCGGCCGCCCGGCCAGCGCCTCGACGGCGCCGCGGGTGTTCGAGGCCGCGAGCCCCATTGAGGCGGCGAGCCACCACGGGAACCGGAGGAGCCGCCGCGGCCAGTCGGCGTAGAGCGCGCGCTGCGTGAGGACGTGGGCGAGCACCATCCCCGCGAAGGCGAACAGGCCGAGCCCCATCACCCCGAGGTACGCCTCCGAGACGCCGAGGCCGAGGCCGTGCGCCGCCAGCAGCGGGGCGTGGGTGAGGGCGGCCAGCAGGATGGCCGGGAAGACGGCGAAGCCGGTGAGGTGGAGCGTGCCCTGCACCTTCGCGCCGACGGAGACGGGGCCGCGCCAGAGCCGCCCGAGCAGCTTCCGCGCGGTCTCGGCCGTCCCCTTCGTCCAGCGGAACTGCTGCTGCCGCCACGCCGCCACCGTCGCCGGCAGCTCGGCCGGGACGCCGAGGTCCGTTAGGAACCGGAACCGCCAGCCGGCCAGCTGCGCGCGGTACGAGAGGTCGAGGTCCTCGGTGATCGTGTCGGCCCGCCAGCCGCCGGCGTCGGCGATGGCGGCGGCGCGCCAGACGCCGGCGGTGCCGTTGAAGCTCATCAGCCAGCCGGCCCCGCAGCGCCCCGCCTGCTCGATCACGAAGTGGGCGTCGAGCAGCGCCGCCTGCGCCTCGGTCAGGGGGGTGTCGGCGTTGAGGTGCGCCCAGCGGGCCTGCACCAGCCCGACGCCGGGGTCCCGGAACGGGGGGACGGTGCGGCGGAGGAAGTCCGGCTGCGGCACGAAGTCGGCGTCGAAGACGGCGACGAGGTCGCCGCGGGCGAAGGCGAGCGCGGCGCCGAGCGCGCCGGCCTTGAACCCCGCGCGGTCCGGCCGGCGGACGTGGGCGACGTCGAGCCCCCGGCGGCGCCAGTGCGCCACGCGCTCGGCGACGACGGCCGCGGTGTCGTCGGTGGAGTCGTCGAGGACCTGGACTTCGAGGCGGTCGGCGGGGTAGTCCAGTCGCGCGCAGGCGTCGATGAGCCGGGCGGCGACGTAGCGCTCGTTGTAGAGCGGGAGCTGCACCGTGATGGCGGGCCAGGCCGCGCGGTCGGCGTCCGGCGGCGCGGGCGGGAGCGCATCGGGGTCGGGGACGGGGCCGGGCCGGAGCCGGTCGGCGCGGACGTGCCGGAGCGCGAGCACGAGCTGGTTCAGCCCGAACACGAGGAGCACCGCCATCGCGGCAGCGTAGAGCGCGGCGAGGAGCGTCAGCATAGGGGGGCAGTTTGCAGTCTTCAGTTCGCAGTCTTCAGCTAGGCGCTCAGTGTGGGCCACTGGCTTATCCGGTTAGCTTCTCTTCCTTTCCTCCTCTCTTCCCTTCCCTCGCTCACCAATCCGAGGTGGCGGCGGTGAACACGTCGTCGGCGATCTGCCGGAGGACCTCCTCGGCGGCCGTCGCCTCCTGCTCGATCTCCGTGGCGGCGTAGTCCTCGGACGCCGAGAACGTCCGCGACAGCCGCTCCTCGTCCTCGACCCGGTCGCGGTAGACGACGCGGACGGCGATGGTGACGCGGTTCAGCGCGGCGACCTCGTCGCCGGTGACGGCGGTGGGCTCGTTCCGGTAGCTCTCGATCACGGCCGTCAGCACGGCGTCGGCGTCGGCCTCGTCGGGCTCGAGGACGAGGCGGGTCTGCCCGGCGAACCGCTCGATGAGGAGGTCCGTGAGCTGCCGGTCGATCCCGATCACGCCGCCGAGGCTGCGGTCCTCGACGAGCGGCACGGCGACGGTCTCGAGGTGCTCGGGGATGGAGGCGCCGGTGAAGCTGTAGTACCAGCATCCGGTTTGGGAGAGGAGGAGAGGAAGAAGGGAAGAGAGGAGGAGGGCGCGGCTGAAGCGTCGCAGCCGCTCGGTCACACCGTGGCGCTCGCCCCTTCCCCCTTTCTCCCATTCCCCCATTCCTAAACCTCGATCCCCTGCGCTTCGAGGTCCTTGATCTTCCGGTACAGCGTGCGCTCGGAGATGCCGAGGGCCTGGGCCGTCTGCCGGCGGTTGCCGCCGAAGCGGCGGAGGGCCTCGGCGATGAGGGCCTGCTCGGCCTCCTCCATCGTCGGGAGCGGGCCGGGGCCGAGGCGGAGCGCGGAGTCCGGCGCCACGGGGCTCGGCAGGGCGACGGCGGCGGGCTCCGGCCCCCCGAGGGGCGCGTCCTCGTCCACCTGGTACGTCATCGTCTCCACGTCGCCGTCGTAGGCGTCGCCGCCGAGGCCGTCGTCCGCGCCATCGTCGTCCGGGATGAAGGCGTAGGGGGCCACCTCGTCCTCGACCTCGGCGAACGCGGCGGGATAGGCCGGGCCGCCGCGCCCGCCGGCGACGAGGCCGCGGAGCTCGCGGAGCTCCAGCCGGAGCTCCAGGAGCGCGCGGTAGATCAGCTCCCGCTCGCGGGGGTCGTCCGAAGGGGAAACCGCGTCGCCCATGCCGGGCGTGCCGGAGGCCCGCGCGAGGCCGAGCGCGGCGCTGACGCCGCGGAGGAACGGGCGGAGGTCGTCGGCCGTGGCGGTGTCCCCGCGTACGAGGACCGCCGTCTGCTCGGCGACGTTGCGGAGCTCGCGGACGTTGCCGGGCCAGTTGTAGCGGACGAGGAGCTCGCGCGCGCCCTCGTCGAGCCGCCGCATCGGCGCCTCGAAGCGCTGGGCCGAGCGGTGGAGGAAGTGCTCGAACAGCGCGAGCACGTCCTCGGGCCGCTCCCGCAGTGGCGGCACGCGGATGAGCACCGTCGAGAGCCGGTAGTAGAGGTCCTCCCGGAACCGCCCCTCGCGGACCTCGACGGCGAGGTCCTTGTTCGTCGCCGCGACGAGCCGGACGTCCACCCTCTGGAGCCCGCTGGAGCCGACGCGGCTGAACGTCCCGTCCTCCAGCACGCGGAGCAGCCGGACCTGCGCCTGCAGCGGCAGCTCGCCGATCTCGTCGAGGAAGATGGTCCCCCCGTCGGCCTCCTCGAAGTAGCCGACGCGCCGCTCGACGCTCCCGGTGTAGGCCCCCTTCTCGGCCCCGAACAGCTCGGCCTCGATGAGCCCCTCGGGGATCGCCCCGCAGTTGACGACGACGAACGCCTCGTGCCGCCGGGGCGAGAGCTCGTGGAGGAGGCTGGCGAAGAGCTCCTTGCCGACCCCGCTCTCCCCCTCGATCAGCACGGCGAGGTCGGCCCGCGCCACCTGCCGCACCCGGTCGATCACGCGGCGCAGCGCCGGCGAGTCGCCGATGATGCCGAAGCGTTGCTGGATGGCCTGGCGGTCCATGAGTGCGGAGGAGACGGTCGGGGGTGGGAACGGCGGAAGGGAGGGGAAAGGTACGCGCCGGGCTCCGCCGTTCAGACCACCGTGTCCCCGTCAGCCCCGACGTGAAGCGCCCGTGACCCGCGCCGGGCTGGGCGGCGCCCCCTCCCCGAACGCGTCCCGGACCTCGAGGATGCGGCGCGTCGCGGTGAAGCGCGTGCCGAAGCGGTCGAGCCCCTCCTGCCGCATCCGCTTGGCGTGCTCGCGCTCGTAGCGGAGGAAGTCGTCGTGCGAGCCGAGGCGGTAGTGGATCGTCCAGCGCGGCCCCGCCCCCTCCTCCTGGTCGTAGTCCACGTCGTCGAGCCACTCGGCCGAGTGGAAGCCGGGGAGTGCGAGCATCTCGCGGACGTGCTCTGCCAGCCACGCCCCGTACTCCTCGGCGACGTCGGGCTCGACGGTGAGGTTGACTTCGTAGACGACCATACGGCTCAGTGGCGGTGCCCGCGCCGCTTTTTCCGGTGCGGGTGGGGGTGAGGGTGGGAACGGGAGGAGGCCCGCTGCGCGGGTACGAACTCCGCCCGGTCAGCGCCGTGCCGGACGAGGAGCGCAGCGACCTCCGCCTCATTGAAGGCCGCGGCGAGCTCGAGCGGGCGCCGGCCGTCGGCCCCACGCGCGTTCGGGTCGGCGCCGGCGGCGAGGAGCACGGCGGCCAGCTCGGCGTCGCCCGCGGCGACGGCGGTGTGGAGCCCAGTCCAGCCCTCGTGGACGAGGTTGGGGTCGGCGCCGTGGGCGAGCAGGAGCGCCACGGCCTCGCGCGCGTGCGGCTCCCCCCAACGCACCCCCTGCACGGCGCGGACGAGCGGCGCCCGCCCGTCGAGGCCCGGCGCGTTGGGGTCGGCCCCGGCGCGCAGGAGGAGCGCCGCGAGGTCGAGCCGGCCGCGGTCGAGGGCGGTGATGAGCGGTGGGATTCCGCTGCGGGGGCGCCCGCTCGGATCCGCGCCGAGCCGGAGTAGGGCCCGCACGTTGCCCACCTCACCCCGCTCGACGGTGAGTGCGAGGAGGTCGGCCGTCGCCGTCGCGAGCGGGCGCCCGGGGGCCGAAGGCTGCTGCGCCACGACGGGCACGGCGAGCGCGGTCAAGAGAAGCGGGACCGAGAGGCGGCGGAAGAGGCGCATGGGCCGGAGGGTCGGAGCAGCGGACTCAGTATAAGCCGCAATCCCTCCAGCCGCGACCTCTACGCCGCCACCGCTGCGGCCCTTGCCAGCGTCGTCTTCCCGAGGTAATCCCCGAACAGCGTCGCCGAGGTCGAGCCCGTGACCTCGACGGCGACGTAGTCCCCCTTCGCGACACCCGCCGGCCGGTCGAAGACGACCATGTGGTTCGTGTCGGTCCGCCCGCAGAGCTGCTCGTCGGAGCGCTTCGACGGCCCCTCGACGAGGACGACCTCGCGGCGGCCGACGCGGGCGGCGTTCTTCGCTTTCGAGGTCTCGGTCTGGAGCGCGATGATCTCCGCGAGCCGGCGCTTCTTCTCCCTCTCCGGCACGTCGTCGGCGTACTTCCGGGCGGCGAAGGTGTCGGGCCGCTCGGAGTAGGCAAACATGAAGGCGTGGTCGTAGCGGACCTGCTCCATGAGGCTCAGCGTCTCGGCGTGCTCCTCGGCGGTTTCCCCGCAGAACCCCGCGATGATGTCCGTCGAGAGCACGAGGCCGGGGACGATCCGCCGGGCGCGCGCGACGAGGTCGAGGTACCCTTCCCGCGTGTAGGTCCGCCGCATCCGGCGGAGCACCTCGGTGCTGCCGTGCTGGACGGGGAGGTGGATGAAGTCGCAGACGGTCGGCCGCTCGCGGTGGAGGTGGAGGAGGGCGTCGGAGCAGTCCTTCGGGTGGCTCGTCGAGTACCGGATGCGGAGCTCCGGCGAGAGCAGGCTGATCCGGTAGAGCAGCTCGGCGAAGTCGACGGCGTGGCCGTCGTGCTCGACGCGGTACGAGTTCACGTTCTGCCCAAGCACCGTCACCTCCTTGTAGCCGGCATCCACGAGCCCGGCGCACTCCGCGAGGACGCTGGTCACGGGGCGGCTCCGCTCGCGGCCCCGCGTGAAGGGGACGACGCAGAAGGCGCACATGTTGTCGCAGCCCCGCATGATGCTCACGAAGGCCGAGACGCCGTTGGTGTCGTAGCGGACGGGGGCGAGGTCGGCGTAGGTCTCCTCGCGCGAGAGGTGGACGTTGACGGCGGCCTGCCCGGTCTCCTCGCTTTCGCTCAGCAGGCGCGGGAGGTCGCGGTAGGCGTCCGGCCCGGCGACTACGTCGACGAGCTTCTCCTGTTCGAGGAGCTTCTTCCGCAGCCGCTCGGCCATGCACCCGAGGACCCCGATGGTGAGGCCCGGCTCGCCGTCGGCGCGGCGCTGCACCTTCCGGGCGCGGAGCTGGGCGAGGCGGGCGCGCACGCGGTCCTCGGCCTTCTCGCGGATGGCGCACGTGTTGACGAGCACGACGTCGGCCTCCTCCTCGCGGCCCGTGAGCCCGTACCCGTCGGCGCCGAGCACGGAGGCGACGAGCTCCGAGTCGGCCACGTTCATCTGGCAGCCGTAGGTCTCGATGTAGACCCGCCGCTGCCCCGCCCGCGCCGGCGCCTCCTGCCCGAGCGCGCGCGGCCAGTCCACGCCCGCCACCACATCGGGGGCGGAGGAGACGGGCTGCAGAATGTCGAGGTCGGCGATGGGCTGCATAGCTAGAGCGTGAGGGGGAGGCAGCGAAGGTACCTCCTCCTGCGCGCCCTCTCTCCTGAGCCCGTCCATTTCGACGGCGATTAACCCCTCCCGGCTACCCCTCCACAAGGAACACCCGCTCCTCGATCTCCTCGGCGATGCCCGCGAGCTGCGCGTCGGAGAGGCCGCGGAGCACGCGGCGCGTCGCCACCTGGAGCGCCCGCAGCGTCGTCCCGGCCGCCACGTCGATCACCTTCATCAGCACGGGGTTCAGCCCAAACCTGCGGGCGGGCCCGTGGAAGTGGTAGTCGATGCCGGCGCGGACGAACCCGATAATGAGGGCGTCGGCGGCCTCGACCTTCGCGGCGCGCGGGGCGTCGGAGCGGAGGAGGTCGGCGACGCGCTCGGCCTCGGCGGCGACGGCGTCGGAGAGGGGCGTGCCGAGGACGTGGAGGCTCACGTCGGCCGAGGTCAGCAGGAGACGCAGGGGATGCCCGGCGCCGCCCCGAGCGTGCAGACGCAGGAGCACGACGCGCCCGACTCGGCCGTGCCGTAGCCGCCCGTGCACGTCCGCCCGAAGTCCGCCACGTCGCAGGCGTCCTGGACGACGAACCCGTCGAACGGCCGCTCCGGCCCCTGGTGCCGCGCGGGGATCGGGACGAACAGCGCCTCGCGGACCTCGGCGCACTCGGCCACGGCCGCGTCCGCCAGCACGAACCCGACGACGAACGGCTCGTCGAGCACTGCCCCTAGTTGGTCGCGGGCGAAGGCCACCGCTGCGGGGTTCACGGCCTCCAGCCTATCCATCCACACCGCGATCTCGGCCCGATCCAGGCGCTGCACGTCGGCCGGGTCCACCTCGCGTTGGTGGAGCCCGAAGAGGCCGTCGGTGAACATCGTCCGCAGTTCCTCCTCGGTGGGCTCGTAGAGCGGGTCCGGCTCGGGCTCTGGTGGTGGTGGGGGGGCAGGCGGCGGGGGAGGAGGCCGGTCGGCCGCAGGCGGCGGTGGGGCCGGCTCCGCCACCTCTCGTGGCCCAGAGCACGCGACGACGAGGAGCAGAGGGAGGACGAGCAGAAGGAGACGCATGGGAGAAGCGAGCGGGAGGAGCAGGGCTCGGGATACGGTAGCCGCTGCGGCCCTGATCCCCCCGCGCTTCTGTCTATTTGCAGCCGTGCCGTCTGGCGAGGTCTCTGGGGCGGCTAGCTTACACGAACATCACGGGAGCCGCCTGGGCGTCGAGGTAGCTTTCGCCTCCCCCACCGCCCCCTCCCCCATGTCCTTTCGGCTTCGCACGCGGCTCGGCGCCGCGCTGCTGCTCCTGTGCCTCGCCGCCCCCGCGCAGGCGCAGCAGACCGTCCTTCCCGGGCTCGAAGGCGAGGCCCTCGTCGCGGCTCTCCGCGCCGACTACAGCCCCGCCACCACGCTCGGCTACGGCCCGGCCCGTGACTCCCTGTTCGCCTGGCAGGACCGCACAACCGGCGGCCTCCGCGGCGCCTACACCGGCTACACCGTCACCCTCACGCCCGGCGCCGACCCCAGCGCCGACGCCTTCTCGAAGGGGATCTCGACCGAGCACACGTGGCCGCAGTCCCGCGGGACCTCCACCGAGCCGGCCCGGAGCGACCTCCACCACCTCTACCCCGTCCGCGACGCCGTCAACGCGGCGCGGAGCAACGACCCCTTCGCCGAGATCCCGGACCCGGCCACCGACACGTGGTACCGGCTGGACGTGGCGCAGTCGCAGCAGCCCGCGGTCGCGCTCGACGAGTGGAGCGAGCGCGACGGGTTCCACCCCGACCCGGCGTACGGCGGGCGGTTCGAGCCGCGCGAGGACCACAAGGGGGACGCCGCGCGGGCCGTCTTCTACGTCTACGCCATCTACGGCCCGCAGCTCGAAGGCGACTTCTTCGAGGCGCAGCAGGAGGACCTCCTCGCGTGGCACACCGCTGACCCCGTGAGCCCGTTCGAGGCCGAGCGAGCCGACTACATCGCGGACCTACAGGGTAACCCGAACCCGTTCCTGCTCGACTCCACGCTGGCCCGCCGCGCCTTCGGGGACGGCGGCGGGGGCGAACCCCCGGTCGGCGGCACGGGCGACCTCCTCATCTCGGAGTACGTCGAGGGCTCGTCCTTCAACAAGGCCGTCGAGCTCTACAACCCCACCGCCGACCCCGTCGACCTCGGGGCGGCGGGCTATCGGCTGGAGGTGTACTTCAACGGAAGTACGACGGCGGGCACGACGCTGAGCCTCCTAGGCGTGGTCGCTCCCGGCGACGTGTTCGTCGTGGCCGCGAGCAACGCCGACCCCGCCATCCTCGCTGTGGCTGACCTCACGACGGGCGCTCCGCTCTTCAACGGGAATGACGCGGTGGTGCTCAGCCGCGACGACGGCATGGGCGCGCGGGAGGTCGCCGACGCCTTCGGGCAGGTGGGGAGCGACCCCGGTGACGAGTGGGGATCGGGGCTGACCTCGACGAAGGACAACACGCTCCGCCGCATGGCCGACGCCTGCGCAGGCGACACCGACACCGGCGACGCCTTCGACCCGGCCGTGCTGTACGTAGGCTTCCCCTCCAACACGTTCGACGACCTGGGGATGGCCTCCCTGGACTGCACCCCGGCCACCTCCCCCGTCGCGGTGGACATCGAGGCCGCGGGCTCGACGACGCTCCCGGCCTCGGGCGGCACGATCACCTACACGGTTACGCTCACGAACACGACCGGCGAGGCGCAGACCGTCACCGCCCGCGTCGACGCCGCGCTCCCGGACGGCTCGTCGTTCGGGCCGCTCCAGGGGCCGCAGACGGTGACGCTCCAGCCGAACCAGACCCTCGGGCCGATCTCGTTCACGAGCGCCGTCCCCGCCGCAGCACCCAGCGGCGAGTACACCCTCACGCTGTCGCTCGACGACGGGGCCTCGGACGCCTTCACGTTCACCAAGGCGGCGTCCGGCCCGGCCCTCCTGGCCGGCGGCGCGGAGGTCGCAGCCTACCCGAACCCGTTCGCGGCGGAGACGACGATCCGGTTCAGCACCGAGGCGGCCACGCGGGTTCGGCTCGCCGTGTACGACGCGCTGGGGCGTGAGGTCGCCGTGCTCGCCGACGGGGTGGCCCAGGCCGGCCGCCACGAGGCCCGCCTCGACGGGCGCGGTCTGCCGCCCGGCGTGTACCTGTGGCACCTCGCTGCCGGGGACGAGGTCCGGACGGGGCGGCTGACGCTGCTCCGGTAGCCCCCCTGTGAAATACGAAGGCCCCCTCCACCGTCGCGTGGAGGGCGCCTTCGCCGGGTGGAGCTAAGGAGATTCGAACTCCTGACCTCTGCAGTGCGATTGCAGCGCTCTACCAACTGAGCTATAGCCCCGGAGACCCCGAAATATACGCGCGGCGCCACCGGCTGCAACCTGCGCGTAGCCGGGGGCGCCGCTCTCATTTCCTATTCACGCTGCGCTCAGCGCACGACGGTGACGCGCCGGGTGAGCGTCTGAAGCCCGCCCGTACCCTCGGCCCGCAGCCGGACGAGGTAGACCCCGCTCGGCAGCGCCGAGGCGTCGAGGGCGGAGGTGTGGCGGCCGGCGTCGAACGCGCCCTCGGCGAGGACGGCGACGCGGCGGCCCGTCACGTCGTAGACCGCGACGCGCACGTCGGCCGGCGCCCCCAGCGAGAAGGCGACGGTGCCACGACCGACCAGCGGGCTCGGGTAGGCGCTCAGCTCGAAGCTCGCAGCCTTGGTGAAGGGGGAGGGCATCGTGAGCGTCGAGGAGGTCCCACGCGTCGTGTTCTCCACCACCCACGTCAGGTCCGCCGCGCCCGCCGCCGGCCGGCCCGCGCTCTTCGTGAACCCGAAGCTCGACGACGAGCCGAACGCGCCGGGGTAGCTCGCCCCGACGTAGGCCGTGAGGGCGTAGTCGCCGGCTGGGGCGCCGGCGGGGACCCGCGCGGTGAGCGACTCCGTGGTCGAGGTGCCGGCGGTGAGGGTGAGGGCCGTGGGGCCGAAGACGGGGCCGTAGGGGGTGCCGTTCGGGAGCGTCGCCATCACCCACGCCTCGCCGATGAAGGTGCCCCCGGAGGCGTTCGAGAAGGTGAGGTCGAACGAGACCAGCCCGCCGTCGCGGCTGATCACCGCGGTGCCCGTGGGGGTGGCGACGACGGAAGCTGCGCCACCGGCAGTCGGGCCGCGGAAGGCGGCGACCTCGGCGGCCGTCTCGCTCAGGACGCGGGCGTTGTGGCGCGTGCTCTCGTCGCCGGTGGCCGCGCCCTCGTAGTCCACGTCCGGGTTCGACCAGTAGGGGAGGCGCGTGCAGCCGGTCGGGCAGTTGTAGGACATCACCGTGCGCCAGCCGCCGTCGGCGTCGTAGCGCCCGTGGCCGTAGGCGAAGGGGGTGGTGCTCCCGTCCGCCTCCGGATTGTGGCGCGCGCCCTGGAGGTGGCCGAGCTCGTGGCCGAACGTGTAGTACCCCGTCGCGCAGTGGTGCGCCGCGATGGCGAAGGCCTCGCTCTCGTCGGCGTAGATCGTCGAGGCGACGCCGCAGTAGCCGCCGTAGACGTTCCCCGTGATCAGGATGACGGCGTCGGCGTCGCGAGCGTCGCGGAGGGCGTGGACGTCGTCCCACTTGCCGTCGGTGGGGTTGCTGAGGCGCCCCACGTCGGCGCCGAGGTCGTTGGCCGCCTCGGCGTCGGCGACCTGGTACGTGTGGACGACCTCGACGGAGGCCGCGACGCGGCTGTTGCGGTAGGACTGGTTCGTCTCCTCCTCGGCCAACTGGATCAGGGCCTCGACGGCGCTCACCCCGCCGACCGCCGCGGCAGCGGCGGCCGTATAGGGGACGAGGAGGGTGATGACCGGCGCCGCCGGGAGCATCGTGTCGGGGTCGACCTCCGTCTGCGTCCCCGCCCCTCGGCGCTGCGGGTGTCGATGCGCCGCTTCGGCCTCGACGGCATCCCAGTCTTCGGGGTGATCCACGAAAGCCGCCTCATCCAGCTCCACCAGCGCGGAGAGGCCGTTGCCGAGCGGGCGGAGGGTGAAGAGACGCCCCCCGTGCCGCACCGTCCCGACCACGAGCCCGTCGTGGACCACGAACGTGCCGAGCGTCCCGCGCGCCGCACCGCGGCCAGACCACGTGAGCCCGCCGGCGCCGTGTGCCTCGACCCGATCCGGCCGGAGGTCGACGGGGCCCCCGCCGGGGAGGACGACGCGGACGGCGGCGTCGGCTTGGAGCGCGGCCGGCTCGGCGGCCCCGAGGTCGGCGGCGACGAAGGCGTCGAGCCGCTCGAGGTGGCCGAGCACGCCGGCCTGCTGCGGCGCGAGGCGAGCTCGGACGGCTGGGTCCGCGGCGAAGAGCGTTTCCTGGGCAGAGGCCGGGGAAGCGGCGAGGCAGATCAGGAGCAGAGCGAGAGCGTAGCGCATCGTGGTAGGTAAGCGTCAGGCGCAGGGTGGGCGGTCACCGGCCCGTAAGCCAACCGGCGCTCCCCCTGCTCCTCTCGACTTATGGACGCGAGCGGCGGCACGCACCCGTGCCGTCTTCGGCGTGCATTGCCCAGAGCCACCTCGCCGCCCTCCCCTCTTGAGAACCCCTCCGCACTTTAAACAGCGTAGCTGCAGCCGAGTTGGAAGCCCCGAACAACGAGCGAGGGCGAGACCCTTACGAGTCCCGCCCCCGAGCTTACTCAAGCTTGTACAGCAGGCTACCGCGCCAGCGTGATGCGCCGGGTCGCCACGCGCTCACCGGCGTCGAGCCGGACGAGGTAGACCCCGTTCGGCAGCGCCGCCGCCTCGAAGGCGGCCTCATACGTCCCGGCCTCCGCCCGGCCGTCGGCCAGCACGGCGACCTCGCGGCCGAGCACGTCGTAGACCGCCAGCGTCACCCGGTCCGCCTCGGGCAGCGCGTACCGGATCGTCACGGAGCGGGTGAACGGGCTCGGGAAGGCCTCCAGGGTGAGCACGGCGGCGGGAGCGGCCTGGGCGGCCGACATCGTCGTCTCCGTCGGGGCGCCGCCGGCGCGGTTCTCCACCACCCAGGTCAGACTACTCGCGTCCGCCGCCGGCCGGCTCGCGCTCTTCGTGAACCCGAAGCTCGACGACGAGTCGAAGGCGTCGGGGTAGTCCTGCCCGACGTAGGCCGTCACGGTGTAGCCGCCGGCCGGGGCGCCGCGCGGGACCGTCGCCACGAGGGACTCCAGGCTCGTCTGGCCGTCGAGGAGCGAGAGCGCCGTCGGGCCGAAGACGGGGCCGTAGGGGGCGCCGTTCGGGAGCGTCGCCATCACCCAGTACTCGCCGTCGAAGTCGGCGCCGCTGGTGTTCGAGAAGGCGAGGTCGAAGGCGAGCGGGCCGCCATTGCGCCCGATGACCGACGAGCCTGTGAGCGTGGCGACGACCGTGGCCTCACCGTCGGACGGCGGGGCGACGGCGGCGCGGAAGGCGGCCACGGCGGCGGCGGTCTCGTCGAGCACGCGGGCCACGTCGCGCAGGCTCACGTCGCCGGTGGCGCGGCCGTCGTAGAACACGTCCGGGTTGGAGAAATTCGGGATCCGGCTGCAGACGCCGCCGGGGCACGACGAGCTGTTGTAGGACATGATGGTCCTGAAGTCGCCGGCGGTGGAGAGCAGGCCGTGGCCGTAGGGGAAGTACGGATTGCTGGTGACCTCCGTGTTGTGCGTGGCGCCCATGTTGTGGCCGAGCTCGTGCGGGAAGGTGTACCCGCCGTTAATGCAGCCGAAGAGGAAGTTCGTGTTCGTCACGGAGAACCCGTAGGCCTGGGCGTACGACTGCGCCGGCGGGTCGTTGAGCCACGCGATCCCGCAGTAGTCGGTGTAGTCGTTGCCGAAGAGCGCGACGAGGTCGGCGCCGTACTGGTCGCGGAGGTCGTGGATCTCCTCGAAACGGCCGTCGTTGGTGAACGTGAGGTCCTCGAGGTCGGTCCTCATCGAGTTCGACTCGCCGGTTGAGGTCTCGTGCATGTGCACGACCGCGATCCGCTGGTCCACGTCGCTGTTGGCGTAGGCCTGGTTGGTCACGTCCACCTCAAGCTGGATGGCCGCCTCCGCAGCCGAGGCCGAGCCGTAGGCCGAGCGCGTGGCCGAGGAGTAGACGGCCATGATGTCGATGGTGGGGCTGCCGGCGGCGGTGGAGGCGGCGGCCTGCTGCCCGTCGCCCTGCTGGAGCTCGGGGAGCCGGCCTTCGGGGGCACGTGCCGGCGGCGTCGGCGGCTCGTGCTCGGGCAGCGCCCGGCTGTGGTCGAGCCGGACCAGCACGTGGACCCCCTCGGCGAGTGGGCGCAGCGCGTACGACTGCCCGGCGTGCTCAACGACGCCCACCACGACGTCGCCGCGGACGACGAAGTGCGCGGTGGTCGCGGCGCCCTGGCCGAGGCCGTACCACGAGAGGCCGCCCGCGGCGCGGGCGGTCAGGCGCTCCGGCGTGAGGGTGAGGGTGCCCCCGGAGGGGAGCGCGAGGCGGACGGCGCCGCCCGCAGCGAGCACAGCGGGGTCGGCCTCGCCCAGTTCCGCCCCAAGGACGGCGGGGCCGGCTTCGAGCCGGGCGAGCGCCTCGACCTGCTCAGGCGCGAGCGTGGACAGCGCGGAGGGGGTGGCGGTGAAGACCGCGTCCTGGGCGAACGCAGCGCCCGGCACGAGGAGCAGGAGAACGAGCAGGTAGCGGATCGGCATGGGAGGACGGCTGGGGGGGAGGGGGAGGACCTACGGCATGCTGAATATATGATATACATACCCCGTCGCCTCCCCAGACGGCGCCACTCCCTACCCTCGTACGATCTTCACCGGGCCCTCCTTCCAAACAAAGCCTGGGGCGGAGCGTATTCCGCTCCCCTTCGCCTTCACCCCGCCTCACCCCCCTCTCCCGATGAACCGCGACCCCTTCGGCGCCCGTGACACCTTCGACACCGGCCACGGCTCGGCCTACCTCTACCGCCTCGACGCCGTCCGCGACATCAGCCCCCACCTCGACCGGCTGCCGTTCTCGATCAAGGTGCTCCTGGAGGGGACGCTCCGCGGGCTCAACGGCACCAGCGTCCGCGAGGATGATGTCCGCGCCCTCGCCGGCTACGACCCCGCGAGCCCGGCCCAGACCGAGGTGCCCTACGTCCCCGGCCGCGTGCTCCTGCAGGACTTCACCGGCGTCCCGGCCGTCGTGGACCTCGCCGCGCTCCGGAGCGCGATGGCCCGGCAGGGCGGGGACCCCAACGAGATCAACCCCCGCGTCCCCGTCGACCTCGTCATCGACCACTCCGTGCAGGTCGACGCGTTCGCGCTGCCGCAGGCGTTCCAGATCAACGCCGACATCGAGTTCGAGCGGAACCGCGAGCGGTACGAGTTCCTGCGGTGGGGGGCCGAGGCGTTCGAGAACTTCAGCGTGGTCCCGCCCGCGCGCGGGATCTGCCACCAGGTCAACCTCGAGTACCTCGCCTCCGTCGTCCTCACGACGCCGAGCGACGAGGGGCTGCCGGTGGCCTTCCCCGACACCCTCGTCGGGACGGACAGCCACACCACGATGATCAACGGGCTCGGGGTCCTCGGGTGGGGCGTAGGCGGGATCGAGGCCGAGGCGGCCATGCTCGGCCAGCCCATCTTCATGCTCATGCCCGAGGTCGTCGGGTTCCGCCTCACCGGGCGGCTCCGCGAGGGCGTCACCGCGACGGACCTCACGCTGACCGTCACGCAGATGCTCCGCAAGCACGGCGTCGTCGGGAAGTTCGTCGAGTTCTTCGGGCAGGGGCTCTCCACGATGACGCTGCCGGACCGCGCCACCATCGCCAACATGGCCCCGGAGTACGGCGCCACGATGGGGTTCTTCCCCGTGGACCGGGAGACCCTCGACTACCTCCGCCGCACGAACCGCTCCGAGGAGCAGGTCAGCCTCGTCGAGCGCTACGCCAAGGAGCAGGGCCTCTTCCGCACCGACGACACGCCGGACCCGCAGTTCGCGAGCACCCTCGAACTCGACCTCTCGACCGTCGAGCCGAGCCTGTCCGGCCCGAAGCGCCCGCAGGACCGGCTCACCCTCGGCCAGATCAAGCCCGAGTTCAAGGAGGCGTTGACCCGCCCCGCCTCGCCGCAGGGGTTCGGCCTCAAGCCGGACGCGCTCGACGACACGGGGACATACCGCGATAAGGAGGGCCACGAGATCGCGATGCGCCACGGCGACGTCACCATCGCGGCGATCACCTCCTGCACCAACACCAGCAACCCGAGCGTGATGATCGGGGCGGGGCTGCTCGCGAAGAAGGCGCTGGAGAAGGGCCTCACGGTGAAGCCCTACGTCAAGACCAGCCTCGCGCCGGGCAGCCGCGTCGTGACCGAGTACCTCACGCAGGCCGGGCTGATGCCGTACCTCGAGCGGCTCGGGTTCGGGCTCGTCGGCTACGGCTGCACGACCTGCATCGGGAACTCCGGCCCGCTCCCGGAGCCCGTCGCCGCGGCCATCACCGAGGGCGACCTCGTCGCGGCGGGCGTGCTCTCGGGCAACCGGAACTTCGAGGGCCGCATCCACCCGCTCGTCACCGCGAACTACCTCGCTAGCCCCCCGCTCGTCGTCGCCTACGCCCTCGCCGGCACGGTGGACATCGACCTCCAGACCGAGCCGCTCGGCCAGGACGCGGACGGCAACGACGTCTTCCTGAAGGACGTCTGGCCGAGCCAGCGGGAGATCCTCGATGCCATCAACCAGCACGTCCGGCCTGAGCAGTTCGCGGAGCTCTACGACGGGATCGAGGAGAGCAACCCGCGCTGGAACGAGATGCCGGTCAAGGGCGGCGAGCTGTTCGAGTGGACCGACGAGAGCACCTACATCCAGGAGCCGCCGTTCTTCCTCGACGTGACGCCGGAGGTCCCGGCCATCCGGCCCATCGAGGACGCCCGCCTGCTCGCGAAGGTCGGGGACTCGACGACGACGGACCACATCTCCCCGGCCGGCGCCATCCCGAAGGACGAGCCCGCCGGGCGCTACCTCCAGGAGCGCGGCGTCGAGCCGAAGGCGTTCAACTCGTTCGGCTCGCGGCGCGGCAACGACCGCGTGATGACGCGCGGCACGTTCGGCAACATCCGCCTGCGGAACCAGCTCGCGCCGGGCACCGAGGGCGGCTGGACGCAGCACCTGCCCTCGGGCGAGCAGATGTTCATCTACGACGCCGCGCAGCGCTACGCCCAGGAGGGCACGCCGCTCGTCGTCGTCGCGGGCAAGGACTACGGCATGGGCTCCAGCCGCGACTGGGCCGCGAAGGGCACCATCCTCCTCGGCGTCCGCGCCGTGATCGCGGAGAGCTTCGAGCGGATCCACCGGAGCAACCTCGTCGGGATGGGCGTGCTGCCGCTGTTCTTCCAGGCGGGCGAGACGCTCGCCACCCACGGCCTCGACGGCACCGAGCGGTTCTCGATCCCCGTCTCCGACGACCTCCAGCCGGGGCAGGCCGTCGAGGTGACGGCGCGGAAGGACGACGGCTCGGAGGTGACGTTCGCGACGCAGTGCGCGCTCAACACCCCGATCGAGGTGGAGTACTACCGCCACGGCGGCATCCTCCACTACGTCCTCCGCGACTTCCTCAACGCCTCGCTGGAGGCGGCCTGAGCCCCGTCAGCGGCTACTGCTCGCGGGCGGGGATGTCGCCCTCGGGGTCCGAGATCACGATCTCGACCCGCCGGTTCTGCTGGCGCCCGGCCGGGGCGGCGTTGCTCGCCACGGGGTACTGCTCGCCGTAGCCGCGGGTGGCGATGCGCGTGGGGCTGATGCCCCGTGCCCGGAGCGCCTGCTGCACGGCGTCGGCGCGGCGCTGCGAGAGGTCGAGGTTGAAGGCGTCCGAGCCGACGTTGTCGGTGAACCCCTCGATCAGCACGCGGCGGCCGGGGTTCTCGGTGAGGAAGGTGACGAGGGCGCCGATGGTCCGCTCGGCGCCGGGCTTCAGCGTGGACTGGCCCGAGTCGAACAGGACGTCGCCGAGGGTCAGGACGAGGCCGCGGCGGGTGAGCTCGGCCTCGAGCTCGTCGACCTGGTCGGCGAGCTCCTGGGCGCGGGTGAGGGCGGCCTCGGCGACGAGGCGGGCGGCCTCGGCCTCCTGGCGCTCGCGCTCGGCGACGGCGCGGGCGGCCTCGGCCTCGGCGGCGCGGGCTTCGAGGACCACCTGCTGCCGCTCGTTCCGCACCGTCTCGACCTCCTTCTCGGCGGCGCGCGTGGCGGCCACCTCGCGGGCGATCCGGACGCGCTGCCGCGCCACGTAGGCGTAGTGGTTCACGGTCTCGGTGTCCTCCTTCTCCTGCCACACGGTGATGGCCTGCTCGACGGCCTCCTCCGCCTCCTGCAGCGCCACCGGCGCGTTGGCGGCGATGGTGGGGTCCTCGGCGGCGCCCGCGAAGGCGTCGCGGGCCTCGGTGAGGAGGGCGTTGGCCCTCGGGGGGCCGCCGCAGCCGACGAGGAACAGGGCGGCGAGGAGCGGCGCGGCGAGGGCGGTCAGGAGGTGGCGCATCACGGGGGGGCGGTGGTGGGGCGGGAGGGGGAAGCCGGCGGCGTCAGCGGGAGCGGAGGTTGCGCTCGATCTCCTCGCGGAGGACGCGGATGCTCTCGCGGAGCTCGTCCACGGCGGCCTGCGCCGTCGCCGAGCGGGCCTTCGCCTCGGCGAGCTCGGCGTCCACGAGGGCCTTCTCGGCGAAGAACCGCGCCTCGCGGTAGTCGTCCTCCTCCGCGGCCTGCTCGGCCTGCTCCAGCTTCTGGCGCGCACTCCGCAGCTCGAGCGGGGCGACCTCGGAGGCCCCGGCCTGCTCCGCCTCGGCGACGGCGAGGCGGGGGGCGGAGAGGTCCGGCGGCGGCAGCTTGGTCGAGGCGCAGCCGGTGGCGAGGAGGGCGATCAGGACGACGGGGACGAGGCGGCAGGCAGCGGTCACGGCAGGAGGGGGAGTGGGTGGGTGCAGGTCAATGTACGTGTGGGGACGCGAAAATCACCCTCCACCCCGCGTAGCGATCCGCCGCAGCGTCTCCTCGTCGAGCCGATGAGCGCCGTCGAAGCGGACGGCCTCGTAACCGATCCCGTGCTCGACCAGCAGCGCCTCTTGGTCGGCGACGCGCTCCGGCGTGGCGTACTCGTCCGCGTCCCCAGCGACGAGCGTGAGCCGGCCGTCGAGCCACGCGCGGTGCCTTTCGACGTCGAGGTCGTGGGGGAGCGTGCCCCCCCAGAGGACCAGCCGGTCGCAGCGCCGCGGCGGCAGCATGGGGCTCTCGGCGAGCCAGCGGGTGATGGTGGCGCAGCCCTGCGAGAACCCGAGCGCGACGAGCCGCTCGGGCCGGGGCGTCTCGGCCCGCTCGAGCGCGTCGGTGTAGGCCGTGTCGAGCCAGCGGACGTAGTCGGCGATCTCGGCCTCGCGGTCCTCCCGCGTCATCCACGAGGCGCCGACGCGCTGGTGCTCACCGTCGACGTAGAACCGGCTCAGCCCTTCCGGCGCGATCACGAGCCGGCCCGGCGCGGCGATGGGCTGGAAACTGCGGAGGAAGCGCGCGGCGAGCTGCCCGTAGCCGTGCGCCACGACCCACGCCTCCTCGACCGGGCCGCTGCCGAGCACGGCGTAGCGCGCAGTTCGGGGGACCGTGACTCGGCGCGTCTCGATTCCGTCCACGGTCGGGGCCGGTGGCGGGGAGGGCGCGTCGCCGCCCGGCGCGGCCTCAGGCGAAGCTCACGGCGCCGTTGTGCGCCCCGTTCTGTGCAACCGCCGGCTCGGCCGATGGGACGAGCCGCAGGCCATGGCGGTTGATGTGGCCGGCGTACGGGCCGAGGAGGCGGAGGTCCTCCGTCTCCTCCCGCACATAGACCTCCTCGCCGTCGGTGTGCTGGAGGTGGAGGGTCCCGTTGGTCAGGAGGACGCGGCAGAGCGCGGCCTCGCCCTCGTGCAGGACGAGCGCCATGTCCCCGTTCTGGAGCTCGCGGTCGTGGAGCAGCACGTGCTCCCCGGCCCCGACGTCGACACCCCGAACGCCCTGCTCCACGCGCACGGCGAAGGTTCCCCCGAGCGCGGGGAAGAGGTCGCGGAGCGTCACCTCCTCGATGCTGAGGGCCGTCTCGAACGCCCCCTCCGCGATGGTGCCCTGGACGGAGAAGCTCCCGCCGGGCAGCCCCTTGCGCTGGCCGAGCAGGCGGTAGCCGCTGCCGTCGCGCGTGAGGTAGCCCTTCTTGGCGAGGGCCTGGAGGTTCTGCGTCACCGAGTTCGGCGAGCGGTAGCCGAAGTGGTCCACCATCTGGCGGTAGGTGGGCCACACCTTCTGCCGGCGGACGTGCTCGGCGAGGAACTCAAGGAAGGCGTGCTGCTTCGAGGTGAGCTGTTTGCGGCTCATTGGTGGTGCCGGTTGGGCCGGTCGGGCCGATGGAGAATGAGCGGCTAACATACTATGCACCCATCGGCCTGGTCAAGCTTCGGCCTAACAATAAACCATTCCCTGTTCATATGTGCCCGTACGCTGCATAGACGGGCTATTCCCCGGACGCCGCCGCGCCTCGCTCCGGCCGGACGAGCTGCCGGGCGACCTCGTTGACCCGGTCCGGGAGGTACCCCTCGACGTGGTGGCGGAGGTAGGCGTCGACGAGGCGGAGAACCTCGGCGCGGAGATCGTCGGGGAGCGCCATGCGCAGGGCCGTGTCGAGGTCGACGCGGGCGAAGACGGCGAAGGCGCGGAGCGCAGAGCGGGAGGCGCGGAGCCCGGCCTTCGACGCCGCGCCGACGGGGAGCACGGCGCCGCGCTCAAGCGCGAGGACGCCGCCCTCCTCCGGCAGCGCGAGCACGTCCTCCTTCCGCACGTCCGGCGCGAACCCGAGCAGCGCCGCGAGGCGGAGCTGGAAGTGGGGCAGCACGTTCGGCGCGTGGTGCTCGGCCTCGTCGAGGTGGAGGAGCGCCTCGAGGAGGAGGCGGAACAGGACCGGGTTGGCCTCCCCCGGCTGCGTCAGCCCCCGCACGAGCTCGACGATGCGAAACCCGGCCGTGACGCGCTCGACCTCCGCCGGGAGCCGCGTGAACCGGTGGACGTGGGTGGCCTCCTTGAGCGTCTGGAGGTCCCGGTTCGGCTTGTAGTAGTAGAGCACCTGCACGTAGCCCATCGGTTGGAGCGCCGCCCCGAACCGGCTCTTCGGGCGGCGCGAGCCCTTCGCGATCACGCTCATCTGCCCGTGCTGCCGGGTGTAGAGCGCGACGATCTGGCTCGTCTCGCTGTAGTCGAGGGCGCGGAGGACGACGGCGTCGGTGCGGACGATCATGGAGTGACCGCGGGGTGGGGAGGGGGGCAAGGTCGAACGCGCAGCGGCCAGCGTGGTGTCACCGCGTTTCCGCCGGGGTTGCATCTCGCGCGCGGCGGCGTCTATCTCCCCGAAGCTCCGGACCAACCGCCCAGCCCATGCCTGCCCGCCTCCGCCAACGCCTCTACGCGCTCCAGCAGCGCCTCGCCCTCACCACCCCCGAGGCCACCGCGCTCCTCTGCGTCGCCGGCCTACTCTTCATCGGGCTCACCGTCCAGCAATTCCAGGCGCCCGCGGCGCCCCCGGTCGAGCCGGGGGCCTACGCCGCGCTCGATGCTGCTGTCGCTGCGCGGACGGCCGCGCCGGCGGACTCGATCGACACCGCGCCGGCCCCGACGGCCCAGCCCGAGGCCGCGCCCGTCGTGGCCGCTGCGGGGCCCCCGCGCCCCACCCGCCGTGTGGCGCCCGGCCCGGTGCGGATGAACCTGAACACCGCCTCGGCGCGGCTGCTGGAGCGGCTCCCCCGCATCGGCCCGGCGCTGTCGGAGCGGATCGTCGCCTACCGCGAGGCCCACGGCCCCTTCGCCCGGCCCGAGGACGTGGTGAACGTCAAGGGGATCGGCGCGAAGACGTTCGAGAAGCTGGAGCCGTACCTGTTCGTGGAGTGAAGAATGCGGCCCCGTGTCGGCCTCATCGGACGTAGCTGCCGGCGTTGAGGTCGAGCGTGGCGCCGGTGGCGTGGTCGGCGAGGCCGCTGAGGAGGAAGGCCACCGTCGGCGCGATGTCCTCCGGCTCCGTCATCCGGTCGAGGGCGATGTCGTCCGTGGCGACGCCGGCGCCGTAGGCCGCGAGGAACGGCTCGGCCATCTCGGTGCGCGTGAAGCCGGGCGCGACGACGAACGCCTTGACGCCCTGCTTCCCGAGGCCGCGCGCGAGCGAGCGGGTGAGCGCGACGACCCCGCCCTTGCTCGCGGCGTAGGCCGCGTACTCCGGCGCGTCCCCCCGGAAGGCCGCGCGGCTGGCGACGTTGACGATCCGCCCGCCGCGCCCGGCGAAGTGCCCGGCCGCGAGCCGCGAGAGCTGCCCCACGGCGCGGAGGTTCACGGCCATCGTCCGCTCCCACACCCCGAGCCAGTCCGCCCGGTCGGCGTCGAGCGCGACGCCCTCGGCGATGCCGGCGTTGTTGACGAGCCCGTCGAGGTGCCCGAAGGCGGCGACGGCCTCGGCCCACAGCCGCTCAGTAGCGACGGGGTCTTCGAGGTCGGCGCCGAGGGCGCGGCTGCCGTTGCCGATCTCGGCGGCGAGCGCCTCCGCGGCGTCGCGGCTCCGGCGGTAGTGGACGCCGACGGCGGCGCCGGCCTCCCCGAGCGCCCGTGCCACCGCCGCCCCGATCCCCCGGCTCGCACCGGTGACGAGGACGCGCTGCCCGCTGAGGTCGATGGCGAGGGACACGCGGCTACGCCTTCGGCGGGCCGGCGGGCTTGGCCGACACCGGGCGCGCAGGCTTGGCGGCCTTTGTAGCCTGACCCTCCGGCTTCGGGCGGGGCTTCCGCCAGAGCGGCACCGACGAGCACGGCTCCCCGTACATCAGCTTCGACGCGACGGCCTGCAGCCGCTGCGTCGCGACGAGGTACGCGCTCGGCGGGACGACAGTGCTCCCGCAGCCCTTGATCACGACGGGTTTCCCCGCGAACCGACTCCAGTCCTCGGTCTCCAGCGCACGGGTGAAGTGGTCGCGCAGGAGGTCGGCCGTGCGGCCGAGGGCGGCGCTGGAGGCACGGCCGGTGAGCTTCGAGGCGGCGAGCATCGCGGCCCATGTCGGGAGGATGGCGTCGGTCGAGCAGTGGACGGCGACGTGCTGGCCCTCGTACTGCGCCCAGTCGTGCGCCTTGACGGCGGCGCGGAAGTCCTTTTCCCGGAGGATCAGCCCCTGGAACAGGAACGGCGCGAGGTCGAGCTCGACCACCTCGCGGCCGTCCCACAGCTCCTCCAGGTTGAAGACGACGAGGTCGCTCTGGGCGACGCGGTTGACGATGGGCTCCACGGCGGGCGGGGGCTGGTTACGCGGCGATCCGCTCGCGCGCGCCCTCAACGGCGGCGGCGATTTCCTCGACGGCACGCTCGACCTCCTCCTCCGTCGTGAACCGGCCGACGGAGAGGCGGAGGGTCGAGAAGGCGTCGGCGTCGGAGAGGCCCATCGCGGCGAGGACGTGGCTGGGCTGCGCGGCGGCGGTCTGGCAGGCGCTCCCCGTGCTCGCGGCCACGCCGCGCAGCTTCGGGAGGACGTGCTTCATCGGGGCGCCGGGGAGGGTGAGGTTGACGGTGTTCGGGACGCGCGGGGCGTCGGCGCCGTTGACCCGCGCCTCGGGGAACCGGCCGAGCAGGTCCCGTTCGAGCCGGTCGCGGAGGGCGCCGAGCCGGCCAGCCTCCTCGCCCAGGTGCTCGCGGGCGACCTCGGCGGCCTTGCCGAGCCCGACGATGCCGGGGACGTTGAGCGTCCCGCTCCGTAGCCCGCCCTCGTGCCCGCCGCCGTTGAGGAGCGGGGCGATGCGGACGCGCGGGCGCCGCAGCCGGCGGTACAGCGCGCCGACGCCCTTCGGGCCGTACATCTTGTGGCCGGAGAGCGCGAGGAGGTCCACCCCAGCGGCGTCCACGTCCACGGGCAGCTTGCCGAGCGCCTGCGTGGCGTCGGTCATCATCATCGCGCCCGCCTCGTGGACGACCTCGGCGATCTCGGGGATGGGCTGGACGACGCCGGTCTCGTTGTTGACCCACATCACCGCCGCCAGCAGCGTCCGCTTGGTGAGGGCGTCGCGGAGGCGGTCGAGGTCGAGGAGCCCGTCGGGCTCGACGGGGAGGACGGTCACGCGCCAGCCGTCGCGCTCCAGCGCGCGGGCCGCCTCCAGCACCGCCTTGTGCTCGGTGGCGACGGTGACGAGGTGGTCCTTCCGGCTGCCGTAGGCCGCGGCCGTCCCCTTCAGCGCGAGGTTGACGGCCTCGGTGGCGCCGGCGGTGAACGTGAGGTTCCGCGGCTGGCACCCGATCAGGTCGCCTACTCGCCGGCGGGCCGTCTCGACGGCCTCGTCGGCGGCCCACCCGAAGGCGTGCTCGCTGGACGGATTCCCGAAGTGGCCCTCGAAGAACGGCAGCATGGCGTCGACCACGGCGGGGTCGGCCGGCGTCGTCGCGTTGTAGTCGAGGTAGATCGGGCCGGGCATGGGGCGGTCGGGGCGTGGGGTTGCGTGACTGATCGCCCGCAGAACGCGCGAGCTTTACGGATTCACGCCCTTACGCCGCCTCGTTTCCCTCCGTTTCAGAACTCCGTGCGGAGACCGACGAGGAACGTCCGCGGGAGGCCGGGCCGGAGGCCGGCGGGGCGGCGCGCAGCGACGTACACCTCGTCGAAGGCGTTGCGGACACTGGCGAACGCCGTCGTCCCGACCCCGGCGTAGCGGCCGACCTCCACGTCGGCGGCGAGGTCCACGACGAGGTGCGGCTCGATCTCGGTCCCCTCGGGGATCGCGCCCTGCCCCGCCTCGGTCCGCATCTGGCCGACGTAGAACGCGCGGGCCTCGACGCCGTAGCGCCGCCACTCGGCGCCGAGCGTGGCGGTGGCCTGGTGGCGCGCGACGTACGGCAGCGCGTCCCCGACGGCGACGGTGCCCCACGGGCCGAACTCGCTGTCGAAGGCGTTCCTGAACTCGGCATCGGTGAGGGTGTAGGCGAGGCGGGCCGGGAGGCGGAGGCCGATGAGCCTAAACGCCCGCGCGAGGTCGGCGCTGGCAGCGACTTCGAGGCCGAGCACGCGGGCCGCGCCGCCGTTGAAGAGGTCGGTCGTGCCGCCCCCGCCGGCCGCGGCGAGGTCGGAGCCGAGGAGGTTCTCGTAGTCGTTCAGGAAGGCGGCGGCCTGGACCGAGAGGGCCGGCGTGTCGTAGCGCGCGCCGACCTCGTAGTTCACGCTCTGCTCGGGCTCGACGCCCTCCTTCGAGTTCGGCGGCGCGAACCCGCGGTGGACGCCGCCGAAGGCGACGAAGGCCGGCGTCACCTCGTAGCTCGCGCCGAGGCCGGGGATCACGGCGGTGACGGTGTTCTCGCGCACCTTGAGGTCGGCGCCGGTCCGCTCGGGGTCGGCCTTGCCGAAGTCGTCGCGGGAGAGCGTGACGTGCTCGACCCGAAGGCCCGGCGTAAGCGTCAGCCGGCCCACTCCGAGGTCGGCCTGCGCGAAGGCGGCGACGGCCTCGGCCTGCTCAATCCGGTTGGAGTCGGTGCCCGGCGTGCCCTCGCTGGCGAGCGTCATCACGCCATCCTGCATCGCGTAGCCGTCGACCCACTGGAAGCGGTCCATCTCGTCGCGGTGCCACCGCAGCCCGACCTCGGCCTCGGCCCCGACGGGGCCGGCGTCGAACGAGAACCCGGCGATGGACTGCACGCCGTAGGCGAGGTACTCGCGGTTGTTGGCCTTGACGTAGAGGGCGCCCTCGGAGCGCTCGCCGCGGATCAGCGCGAGCTCGTTGGCGAAGGCGTCCGGGCGGTCGAGGATGGAGGAGATCGACGCCTTCGCGTCCACGAACTCGCCGTCGTCCTGGTCGTCCAGGAGACCGTCGCTGACCTTGTCGAGCTTGTACCAGTTCCGGGCGAACGTATTGCGGTAGGCCGTCGTCGTGAGGTCGAGGCTCGGGGAGAACACGGCGACGTGGCGGAGCTGCGCCTGCGTGTGGTCGGCGTTCATCTGGTCCTCCTGGCTGCCGGCGTAGCGGAGGAACGGGGTGGCCGCGAAGTCCGACTCGGTGAGGCCGAGGTAGGTCTCGTTCGAGACCTCGTCGGTGCGGGAGAGCTTCAGCGTGAGGGCCTGGTAGACCGGCGCCGTGGGGTCCGTGTTGACGCGGAGCTTGGCGAGGTAGTCGGCCTTGTCGAACCCGGTGTCGGCGTCCTCGAACCCGGCGAGCCGCTTGAAGCCCTGCACGTTGGCCTGGTACGTCTCGACGACGAAGCCGACGTTCCGCCACGAGTTGCCGGCCCAGAGGTGGAGGTTCCGCGCGTCGTCCTCCCCGAGGAACCCCTCGAAGAAGGCCGACGGCTCGGCGGGGATGGGGCGGGAGAGGAGGTTCAGCGCGCCGCCCGTCGTGTAGGGGCCGTACTTGATTTGGCTGGCGCCCTTGCGCACCTCGACGCCGTCCATCCGGCCGAGCGTGGGGAAGTAGTAGGCGGCGGGGGCGGCGTAAGGCGCCGGGGCGATGAGGACGCCGTCCTCCATCACGGTGATCTTCTCGGAGCGCTCGGCGCCGGTCCCGCGCAGGCCGACGTTCGGGCGGAGGCCGTAGCCGTCCTCCTCCTGGATGTTGACGCCGGGCACGGCCCGGAGCGCGCGCAGCACGTCGGTGTCGGCGAAGGCGTCGAGCTCCTCGGGACCGAGGTAGTGGGCCGAGCCGGGGAGGTCGCGGATGCCGCCGGGGCCGCCCGTCAGCGTCTCCCGCGCCGTCACGACCAACTCGCCGATGTCCATCGGCCGCTCGCGGAGGGCGAAGTCGACGACGGCTGTCTCGCCGGCCGCGAGCGTCACCCGCGCCCGCTCCGTGCCGAACCCGACGGCGGAGGCGACGAGGGTGTAGGCGCCCGGCCGGAGGTCGCCGATGGCGTAGCGGCCCTCGGCGTCGGTGGCCGCTCCGAACGTCGTGGCCTCGACGGCGACGTTGACGCCGGCGAGCGGCGCGCCGGTGGCGGCGTCGGTGACGGTGCCGGTGGCGGCGGACTGCGCGAGGGCCGCGGGGGCCAGCAGAAGCGCGGCGGCGAGGAGGAGGGCGGGGGAGAGGAGGCGCATCGGGGGGAAGGGGTTGAACGTTCAGCGGCAAAGGTACCGCTTATCTGGATTGTGTCTAGATAAGCGGAACGAGTTCACAATTCGTTGACTGGAGGGCCGCCGGCGTGGCCTATCCACGCGGGGCCCATCCGTCGGCGGGGGCGGATCCGTGATGGAGCCGCCCCCGCCGGGTTATCGGCCGGCGCGTGGCGCCGGTTAGGAGCGCGGGTTACTGGACCAGCGTGATCTCCTGCGTGACCTCCTGGTCGCCGAGCCGGAGGCGGACGAGGTACGTCCCCGGCGCGAGGCCGGCCGCGTCGAGGCGGGCGGTGTGGGTGCCGGCCTCGACCGCGCCGTCCACGAGCGTGACGACCTCGCGGCCGAGCACGTCGAACACGACGACCGTCACGTCGCCGCCCTCGGGGAGGGCGTAGCCGAGCGTGGTGGCGCCGCTGAACGGGTTGGGGTAGGCGTCGAGCGCGAGCGCCGTCGGCGCCGCGCTCAGCCGCGGGGTGCGGCCGATGGCGGCGTCGCTGGCCTCGACGCCGAGCGCGGCGAGGGCCTCCGAGAACGAGAGCCCGTCGAGGTCCACCTGCGCGGCGGCCGAGCCCACCGGGCGGCCGAGGAGGTAGGCGATCTGCCCGCCCTCCTCCAGGATCTTCGTGGCGATGCTGCCGTCGCGGACGGTGTGGGCCTGGACGTCGAACAGGAAGATCTTGAGGTCCTGCGAGCCGGTGTAGAGCTCGGTGATGTCGAGGATACCCGAGGTCTCCCAGGCGCCGATGTCGTTGGGGTCGGAGTCGGTCTGGCCGGCCGGGAGGGCGTCGTCGCCGCGGTTGACGACGACGATGTCCGTGAGCTGGCCGGTGGCGGGGTCGAGCTTCCAGATCCGGGCCTCCAGACCGCTGACGGTGCCGAAGAGGCTGGTCGAGGCGTCCTCCTGGACGTAGACGAGCCCGTCGTCGGCCCAGTCGAGGTTGTCCGGGCTGCGGAGGCCGAAGTCCGGGCCCTGGAACTGCCCGTTGCCGGCGTCGTCGCCGTCGTAGATGATCGTGATCTCGGCGGTGATGTCGCCGGTGGTGAGGCCGCCGAAGTCGAGGTCCACGAGGTAGGTCGTGCCCCACGTGTCGGCGGGGTAGGCCACGCTGCGGCCGGTCGAGGCGAAGGCGACCTGCGTACCGTCGGCGGGGTTGGTGGCGAGGTCCTCGGGGCGGGAGAACTCGAAGGCGCCGAGGAGGAGCCGCTGCGCGTCGATCGTGACGAGGTCGGCGTAGCCGAGGGCGTCGTAGCCGGGCTCGCCCGCGCGGGCGGGGTCGTACTGCGAGACCTCGACGAACGTGCCGGTCCGGCTCGTGCCGGTGCCGTTCCAGTCCTGCGGCGAGAGGTCGCCGCTGTCGGCCTTCCAGACGTAGAGGTTGCCCATGGCGAGGCCGTTGCGGTCGAGGAAGCCGCCGGTGCCGAGGGCGTTCTTCCGGCCGACGTAGAGCAGCAGCGGGGCGCCCTGGCGGTCGTCGCCGATCAGCATCCCGATGGTGTCCGGGTCGCCGGTGTCGACGAGCGTCACGTTCTCCCAGGCGGCGCGGCCGGCCATCGGGGCGACGTGGAGCGTCCGGGTCCGGGCGTCGAGCGCGACGAGCTGGCCGTTGGCGCTGGTCTCCTCGCCCGCGAAGTAGATCGGGTCCACGAGGCCGAGCTGCCCGGCGGCGAAGCCGGAGGCCGAGCAGAACCGGGCGAAGCCGGCGTTCGGGCCGAGGCCCTCGTTGATCTGCTCCGCGTCGGTGACGACGTTGCCGTAGCGGTCGATCACGGTGTCGTAGGCGGGGCCGAGGTCGGTGATGGCGCCGGTGCGGCGGTCGACGTCGAAGTAGCTGATCCGGGCGCCGAAGAGGTCGGTCCCGTTGGCGAGCCGGTAGAGGTAGCCGTCGAGCTCGGTCAGCTCGTGGCTGACGAAGAGGCGGGCGGTGCGGGCGTTGAGGATGCCGGCGCCGGTGCCGTCGGGGATGCCGGGCGGGGTGTACCCGTCCACGGTCTCGCCGATGGTGAAGGCGGGGAACACGTCCCAATCGACGTCGGGGTCGTTTTCCAGGGAGACGGCCTGGCGGGGCGCGTCGGTGAGGTACTGTGCGGTGGCGAGGGGCGCCGCCCAGACGAGGGCGAGGGCTGCGCAGAGCGCGCGGGTGGTGAAGGGCTTCATGGGGCCTCCGGTAGAGGATGAGGTGACGGTAGGGGGTGACGCGTGGGAGGCGTGGGAGACGGCCCGCTCCCCCTGAGCGGGCTGGCTCTGAGAGTAGCCCGCCCATCCCCGCCCGTCGTTACCCCGGCGTCATCCCACCATTAAGCCAGTGCTACCAGCGCCGGCGCCGCACGCTCGGCGCTGGATGGGTCGGTGTTATTCTGCACGGCGCCCACCCTCTTCCGACGCTCCCACGTAACCCCCCTCTCTTGACCCCCGATGGACATCCGCCTCGTCACCACCGACGCCGAGTGGGCTGCCGCGCGGGCCATCCGGCAGCGGGTGTTCGTGGAGGAGCAGGCGTGTCCACCTGAGGAGGAGTGGGACGCCCACGACTGGCCTGCCGACCAGGGCCGGACGTGCCGCCACCTCCTCGGCCTCGTCGGCGGTGAGCCCGTCGCCGTGGCGCGGTGGCGGCCGGTCGAGCACGCCGGCCGGCCGGCGGCGAAGCTGGAGCGGTTCGCGGTGCTGCCGGAGCGCCGGGGCCGCGGGCTCGGGCGGGTGATGGTCGGCGCTGCGCTGGCCGAAGCCAGGGCAGCCGGGTTCACCCGGTTCGTGCTCCACGCGCAGGCGCATCTGCAAGGGCTCTACGGGGGGTTCGGCTTCCGCGCCGTCGGCGAGCCGTTCGAGGAGGCCGGCATCCCCCACGTCACGATGGTCCGGAAGGGGCACCCCGCTCCCCCCGCCGGGGCCGTTGAAGACTCGGTGGAAGGGCCGGGGTGAGCGAGCGTCGGCCGGAGGGGGGCGTATATTTGGCGTTCGCTGCCGCGTTCGTCTAGGGGTCTAGGACGCCGCCCTCTCACGGCGGTAACACGGGTTCGAATCCCGTACGCGGTACGTCCGAGCGCCGGCCTCCCCACGAGGCCGGCGCTTCTTTGTTTACTGCTCGGCGCCTTGGGCAGGGGTGCGCTGGAGCGGGGCGAGTTTCCCTCAACGGAGGCGAGAGCGCCCGCCCGGGCGTCTGGCGCCGCTGCGTCTACGGAGGGACGGGTGCTCAGGCCGCCCCCGTCAGCTCCCCGGCCGGGGCGTCGCGCGTGCGGCGCATCACGATGGGCATCCGGCGGCCGTGGCCGAACGCCTTCGGGCTGACCCGGAGGCCCGGCGCCGCCTGCCGCCGCTTGTACTCGTTCCGGTCCACCATCGCCAGGATTTTCGAGACGAGAGCCGCGTCGTAGTCCGTCCGCCCGACGATCTGCCGGAGGTCGAGCAGCTCTTCGATGTAGAGCTCCAGGATCGTGTCGAGCACGTCGTAGGGGGGGAGCGAGTCCTGGTCCACCTGGTCGGGGCGGAGCTCGGCGCTGGGCGGCTTCGTGATCGTGTTCTGCGGAATGAGCTCCCGCCCCGCGCGCCCGTTGATGAACCGGGCCAGCGCGTAGACCTCCGTCTTGAACACGTCGGCGAGGACGGCGAGGCCACCGGCCATGTCGCCGTAGAGCGTCGCGTAGCCGACGGCCATCTCGCTCTTGTTGCCCGTCGCCAGGAGGAGGTGCCCGAACTTGTTCGAGAGCGCCATCAAGGTGAGCCCCCGCGCACGGGCCTGGACGTTCTCCTCAGCCACGCCTTCCTCGGTCCCCGCGAACAGCGGCGCCAGCATCTCCTCGAACGCCCCGACGGCCGGCGCGATGGGGACTTCGTGGAACGCCGCGCCCAGGTTCTCCGCCAGCGCCCGCGAGTCCTCGACCGAGCCCGCCGACGAATACTTCGACGGCATCGTGACGCCGACGACGCGCCCCGGCCCGAGCGCCTCGGCCGCGAGCGCGCACGTCACCGCCGAGTCGATCCCACCAGAGAGCCCGACGAGGGCCTTCTCGAAACCGCCGGTCTTCTCGAAGTAGTCCCGGATGCCGAGGACGAGGGCATCGTGCAGATCCTCGGTGGGTCCGTGCTGCATCGGGCAGGCGTCGTACTCCCGCTCCGTGTCCCACACGACCAGGGCCTCCTCGAACGACGGGGCGCAGAGGACGCGGGTGCCGTCGGCGCGGTGGACGCGGCTGTCGCCGTCGAACACGATCTCGGTGTTGGCGCCGACGAGGTTGACGAGGACGAACGGGACGCCGTGCTCGCGGCAGCTCTCGGCGACGACGGCGTTGCGCGCGGCGTGCTTGCCGACGGCGAAGGGGCTCGCCGAGAGGTTGACGAACAGGTCGACCCCCTGCTCCGCGAGGCGGTCGATGGGGTTGAGATCGTAGAGGCGGAGCGGGGCGTCCTCCGCGTTGTTCCACATGTCCTCGCAGACGTGGAGCCCGAGGCGGAGCCCGCGGAACGCGACGGGCGTGCAGGCATCACCGGGCTCGAAGTAGCGGACCTCGTCGAACACGTCGTAGGTCGGCAGGAGCACCTTGTGGACCTCGGCCAGCCTCCGCCCGTCCTCGAGCAGCAGCGCCGCGTTGAACAGCCGCTTTCCGACCGGCGCCGGGTTCCGCACCGGCGCGCCGATGAGGAGGCCCATCCCCCCGGGCGCCTCCCACGCGACCCGCTCGACGGCGGCCTCCACGTCGTCGAGGAACGTCTCGTTCTCCAGGAGATCGAGCGGGGGGTAGCCGGTGATGCAGAGCTCGGGGAAGACGGCGAGCTCGGCGCCCCGGTCGGCGGCGCGGCGGGCGAAGTCGAGGACCTTCTCGGCGTTCCCGGCGAGGTCGCCGACGGTGGGGTTGATCTGGCAGAGGGCGATCTTCATCCAGCGAGCGGAGGGTGGTGGGCAAAAGGCAGAGGGGTGCTACGGCAGCGGGCGACGTTGGCTCCGGTGCCCACGCACCCCCCGGCCCCGTAGGGGCATGGCGGTGCCGTGCCCCGGTCCGGTCAGCCTCGCCCACCGTTGCCGGGCGAGGCACGCCTCGCCCCTACGGGTCTTGACAGCGAGGCGTGGCGATCCCCAGCCCTCTTCCCTCACCCCCCCGCCCGCACGCGGGCGCCGACGAGGAGGCGTCGGCCCGGCATCGGTGCGCCGAACACCTCGGCGTACTCCTCGTCCAGGAGGTTGTGCACCTCGGCCGTCAGCGCGACCTCGGCGGCGGGGACGGGGAGGGCGACGCCGAGGCGAGCGTCGAGGACGCCGAGGCGCTCGCCGTCGAGGCGCTCCTTCCAGAACCCCTGCACGCCCGCCGTGACCACGCCGGCCGCGAACGTGGCGGCGGCGGCGAGGCGGTGGCGCGCGTGGGTCAGCGCGTACTTGTACTCGGCCCCCGGCCGCTCGCCGCTCAGCTCCGTGTCGAGGTAGGCGTAGCCGACGTCGAGGGTGAGGGTGCCCGCGCCGAGCGGGCGCGCGAGGCGGGCGTCGAGCTCGGCGCCGAGGGTGCGGGCGCCGAGGACGTTCTGCGCGAGAAACACCGTGTCGGCCGCCGAGAGCCGGGCGTAGTCGATCAGGTTCTCGGTGTCGCGGAGGAAGCCGGTGGCGCGGAGCGTGAGACCAGGCAGCGGGAAGAGGTCGGCGCCGGTCTCGGCCGTCCAGGCGCGCTCGGCGCGGAGGGCGGGGTTGCCGAGGTTGCCGTTGGGGCGCGGGCTCACCGTGTTGAAGTAGCGCTCAACGTAGGTCGGCGCGCGGACGGCGCGGCCCCCGGCGGCGCGGAGCGTCACGAGCGGGCTCGGGGTGAAGGCGAGGCTCGCCGTCCCCGTCGGCTCGACGCCGAAGCCGGGGTCGGCGTCCAGCCGGAGCCCGGCGGCGAGGGCGAGCCCGACGGCGGGCGCCGCCTGCGCGGTGGCGAACACGCCGCCCGACGGGTCCTGGTGCTCGCCGAGGTTGTTGCTGGAGATGCCCCGGAGGTCGGCCGTGAGCCCGGCGGCCACGTCGAGGCCGGGGCGGACGGCGCGGCGGGCCTTGGCGAGCAGCGTCGCACGGCGGCTCGTGTGCTCGTTGGCCGGGACCTGCGGGTTGAAGACGTACTCGTCGTCGTGGACGCGGCCGGAGAGCTGGAGCCGCCCCGTGGTCTTTCCTCCGAGCCGGCCTTCGAGGCGAGCCTGAGCCCACAGCGTCTGCGTCGCCTCGCGGGCGGTGTCGCTGGCGAAGGGGGTGTAGAACTGGACGGCGCCGAAGTCGCGGCGGTCGTAGCCAGCGCGGGCGTAGAAGCCGCGGTGGCGGAGGGCTGCGGAGGCGGCGCCCCGCGCGAAGTCCGTGCTGGCGGCGCCCCCCACGACCGCGATGGGCTCGCCGTCGGAGCGGACGAGCTGGCCGCCGAGGCTGACGGCCGTCTCCCCCCGTCTCCCTCGCCCCGCCGCCTCGACCGCCGCCGTCCCGGCCGTCCCCCCGGCGCCCGTCACCTCCCCCTGCGCGCCGTCTTCGATCCGCCCGAGCCCCGCCCACGTCAGCAGGTGGACCACGCCGCCGACGGCGTCCGGGCCATAGGCCGCCGCCGCCGGCCCGCGCACGACCTCGACCCGCGCGACCTCCGCGAGCGGCACGGGGAGGTCCGTCAGGAAGTGCCCCGTCATCGGGTCGTTCAGCCGCGCGCCGTCGAGCAGCAGGAGGACCCCGTCGAATGAGGCGCCGCGCAGCGTGAAGTCGCTCTGGACGCCGAAGCCGCCGCGCCGCCGGACCTCGACGCCGCCCGCGGCGCGGAGCAGCCCATCGAGGCTGTGGACGGGGAGGCGCCGGACCTGCTCGGCGGTGAGGACGGTGACGTGGTGGCCCGTGGCGCGGGCGTCGGCCGGGAGGCGCGTGGCCGTCACCACCACCGGCGTCTCGATGGCGACCTCAGTCGTGTCGGCGGGCTGGGCTTGGGAGAGGAGGGGGAGAAGAGGGAGAAGAACGAAGAGAAGGGAGGCGGGGCGCATCGAGCGGGGTAGCGGGAGGGGGGTTGAGGCGGCGCGGAAGATACCGGGCTCGCCCCGCGCGCTCCCCGCCTGCGGCTCACCGACCCCTGCCGCGGCTCACCGACCGGAGCCCAACCTTCGGGCGGAGGCACCGTTACCGTCGCCACACACGCTCCGCTCACCCCGATGCGCCTCATCCTGACCCTGCTTACCGCCCTGCTCGCGCTCCCGGTCGCGGCGCAGCCCGCCGTCGTCGCCGGGCGCGTGGTGGACGGGCGCGGCGACGGGCTCCCCCTCGTCAACGTCGCCGTCGTCGGGACGGTCGAGGGCGGGGTGACGGACGGGGACGGGCACTTCGCGTTCGTCACGGCGCAGACCGGACGGCAGACGCTCCGCGCGACGCTGCTCGGGTTCGAGCCGGCCGAGGCCGCCGTGGACCTCGTCCCCGGCGACACGGCCCGCGTCACCCTCCGCCTCCTCGAAGCCCTCGTCGAGCTCGGCGAGATCGCCGTTGAGGCCAGCGCCTTCTCCTCCGGCGAGGCCGACGCCGCGACGCTCAAGCCCATCGAGGTGCTCACCACGCCCGGCGCGGCGGCCGACGTGTACCGCGCGATGCAGACGTTCCCCGGCGTGACCACGCTCGACGAGGGCGCCGGCCTCTTCGTCCGCGGCGGCGACCCCTCCGAGACGGCCGTGCTCCTCGACGGCGCGCTGCTCTACCACCCCTACCGCTACGAGTCCCCGACGGGCGGCGTCTTCGGCTCGATCCCGCCGTTCTTCCTGAAGGGGACGGCGTTCTCGACCGGCGCCTTCTCGGCCCGCCACGGCAACGCCCTCTCCGGCGTCCTCGCCCTCGAATCCCTCGACGAGCCGCAGCGGAACGCGCTCACCGCGAGCGCGGGGCTGGCCGGCGCGGCGCTCGGCCTCGACGCCCGGCTCCTCGACGGCCGCCTCGGCGTCCGGTTCTCGGGGAACCGCTCGGCCACGGGGCTGATGTTCGACGTGAACGGGCTCGCGGACGACTTCGTGGAGCCCCCGGCCGGCGGCGACGCCAACCTCAGCGTCACCCTCCGCACGGGGGAGGTCGGGCGGGTGAAGCTGTTCAACTACGTCTCGGGCAGCCGCGTCGGGGCGCGCGAGCCGCAGCCCTCGTTCGACGGCGTCTTCCGGGCCGACGAGCGCTCGGACCTCCACGTCCTCCACGCCGAGAACGCTCTCGCCGGGTGGTGGCTCGAAGGCAGCCTCGCGCTGAGCCACTTCGACGCCCGCAGCCGGTTCGGCAACCTCGACCTCACGACGACCGACGCCGCGCTCGGTCTCCGCCTCGACGCCGACCGGGCGGCGTCGGACCGGCTAGAAATCGCCGTCGGCGTCGAGGCCCGCCGGCTCGGGCGGCGGCTCGGCGGGACCGTCCCGGCCTACGGCGGCGTGCTCGACCCCGAGGCGCAGGCGCTGACCCTGGACGAGCGGTTCGGGGCGACACAGGCCGGCGGCTACGTGCAGGCCGAAGCCCGCCTCACGCGGCGGCTCTTCGCCAACGCCGGCCTCCGCCTCGACGGCCACTCGCTGGCCGGGTCCGTCGTGCTCGACCCCCGCGCCGCGCTCCGCCTCCAGCTCTCGAAGCACGCCAGCACGCGGCTCGCGGGGGGCCGCTACAGCCAGTTCCCCGTCGCCAACCAGTTCGAGGGCGACGGCGGCAACCCCGACCTCGGCCCGCAGCGGGCGTGGCACCTCGTCGCCGGCGCCGAGCACCAGCGCGACCGCCTCCTCCTCCGCGCCGAGGCGTACCACAAATGGTACCGCGACCTCGCCGTCCGCTTCGACGCACCGGGCGCCCCGGCCGGGGGGATGTGGCAGAACGCAGGCGCCGGCACGGCCCGCGGGCTCGACCTGTTCGCCAAGTACGGCGCCTTCCTCGAAACCCGCGTGGACGGGTGGGCCTCGTACAGCCTCCTGTGGTCCGAGCGGACGCAGGCCCGCCAGCGGGGTGAGGCCGTCGTCGCCCAGCGCGGGCCGACGCCGCAGGACGTGCGCCACCACCTCACGCTGGTCGGGAAGGCGCGGGTGTGGCGGTTCCTCTCGGTCGGCACGTCGCTGCGGTGGGCGAGCGGGCGGCCCCACACGCCGGTACTCGACGCCGTCCGCCCCACCGGCGCGCCGAGCGACGTCCCGTACTCCCTCCCCATTGAGGGGCCGGTTGGGAGTGAGCGGCTGCCGGCCTTCGCCCGCGCCGACCTCAACGCCTCCTGGTTCCAGCCCTTCGGCGACGGCCACAGCGCCGTGTTCTTCGCCTCCGTCGCCAACGTGCTCGGCCGCGCCAACGTCCTCGGCTACGACTACACCGCCGACTACGCCGGCCGCACCGAGCAGCTCACCGACTACGACCGGTTCTTCTACCTCGGCGTCAGCGTCTCGCTGACCCGCTAACCCGTAACCTCCCCCAAGCCATGACCAAGCTCCTGACCCTCCTCACCCTCGCCGCCCTGCTGGCCGCGCCCGCCGCGGCGCAGGGCGCCCGCACCGTCATCCTCGACGCCAAAGAGGATCTCTGGGCCGCCGTAAACACCGGCGACGTGGACGCCATGCTCCGCGCCCGCGCCGCCTTCGAGCGCGCCACCGCCGCGGGCGACGACCGCCTCGCGGGGCTCGCCCACTACTACGCCGCCCTCGCCGGCGTCCGCGCCTCGTACATGCTCGACCAGGGCGAGGAGAAGGACCGCGTGCTCGCCCTCACCGACGCCGCTATCGAGCACCTCGACGCGGCCGTCGAGCGCTACCCCAACCTGCCGGAGGCGCACGCCCTGCTCTCCAGCGCCTACGGCATGAAGATCGGCCTCAAGCCGATGACGGCCATGTTCCTCGGCCCGAGGTCCGGCCGGGCGATGGACCGCGCCAAGCGGCTCGACGCCGACAACCCGCGCGTGGTGATGACCGAGGCGCAGAGCCTCCTGTTCACCCCGAAGATCTGGGGCGGCAGCAAGGCCCGCGCGCTGGAAGGCTTCGAGCGCGCCGCCGGGCTCTTCCGCGCCGAGCGCGTCGAGGACCCGCTGATGCCGGGCTGGGGCCGCGACGAGAACTATGCCTGGATGGGCATGGCGCTCCAGCAGTTCGACCGCCCCGAGGACGCCCACCACGCCTTCAAGCAAGCCCTCGTCATCAACCCCGAGAACGAGTGGGTCAGCAGGTTCCTCCTCCCCGACCTTGAGCGGACGATGAGCGCGTCGGCCGACGGCTGAAGGGGTTGAGAATGGAGGATGGAGAATAGCGGAGCGTCCACCGGGCCCTGCCATCTTCTATCCTCTATTCTTCATCCTTCCCCCAGGCTTAGTGCTACGGCAAGCTCATACTGACCACCTTGTCATCCTGAACTCGGTTCAGGATCTACGGCGTGGTGCTCTAGATCCCGGATCGGGGTCCGGGATGACACCCTCCTTGGCGTTTCCTAACAGAGCCTAGTCGAGCGGAAGCGCTCACACGCTGCCCTCCTCCCCCATGCCACCAACGGTCCCCGCCCTCCCGATCCCGAAGCCCCGCCTGACCCGGCGTGGGGTCGGGACCGCGGTGGGCGTCGGGGCGCTCTACGCGCTCGCCACCGGATTCCTCGTAGCGCAGTACGACGGGGGGATGCTGCTCTTCGAGCCGTCGATCTTCCCGGCCCTCATCACCACGGGGATCGAGTACGGGCTGACGGGGCTGCTCGTGCTGCCGGTGTGGCTCCTCGTCGTCCGGGGGATGGACGGGGCCGCGTGGGGGTGGGTCCTGCTCGCCCACCTCGTCCTGCTGCCCGTCTTCGTCATCACCTGGTACACGCTCCAGGCCGCCGTGCTCGGCGCGCTCACCGGGGAGGACCTGCTCGGGCTGACGGACGTGTTCGCCGACGGGCAGTGGGTGCTGTTCTCGAAGGCGACCGAGTACGCCCTCATCTTCTCCGTGCTCCACGCCGTCCGCGCCGTGAACCGCCTCCGGTTCCGCGAGGCGCAGGCGCGGGAGTGGGCCGCGCTGGCGCAGGAGCGGGAGCTGGCCGCGCTCAAGGCGCAGCTCAACCCGCACTTCCTCTTCAACGCGCTCAACTCCATCAACGCCACCCTCGGGGACCGCCCCGCCGAGGCCCGCGCAATGGTCGTCGGGCTCGGGGACCTGCTGCGCTTCGCGCTCGCGGCGTCCGAGCGCGCCGAGGTCCCGCTCCGCGAGGAGATCGCCGCGGCCGACGCCTACCTCGCCATCGAGCACCGCCGCTTCGCCGACCGCCTCCGCGTCGAGCGCGACGTGGACGAGCGGGCGCTCGACGTGCCGGTGCCGCCGCTCGTGTTGCAGCCTCTCCTGGAGAACGCCGTCCGCCACGGCCTCGCGCCGCTCGAACGGGGCGGCACCGTCCGCCTCACGGCCCGGCTGGAAGATGGGCAGCTTCGGATCGCGGTGGAGGACGACGGCGTCGGCGCGCCGGGCGGCGACGGCACCGACCTGCTCGGTCGGGGCGTCGGGCTGCGGAACACGGATCGCCGGCTGCGGGCGCGGTTCGGGGACACCGCCGCGCTGCGGATCGACACGCCGCCGGGCGGTGGCTTCCGCGTGGGCTTCCGCCTGCCGGTGCCGTCCGATCTCCTCCAGACCCCGGCGGCGCGGGAGGTGACGGCATGACGGCGCGCGCGGTGATCGTGGACGACGAGCCGCTGGCGCGTGGGCTCGTCCGGGAGTACCTCGAAGACGTGCCGGAGGTGGAGGTCGTCGCCGAGTCGGGCAACGGCCCCGAGGCCGTCGAGACCCTCCGCCGCGAGCGCCCGGACCTCGTATTTCTCGACGTGCAGATGCCGGGCCTCGACGGGTTCGAGGTGCTGGAAAAGCTGGCCGCCCCGGACGACGGCGCCGCCCCGCTCGACCCGATGCCGGCCGTCGTGTTCGCCACGGCGTTCGACCAGTACGCCCTCCGCGCCTTCGAGGCCGCCGCCGCCGACTACCTCCTCAAGCCGTACAGCGCCGAGCGCTTCCGGCAGGCCATCGGCCGCGCCCTCGACCGCCTCCGCGCCCGCCCCGCCGAGAACCCCGACCTCGACCGAATCGCCCAGCTCCTCGAAGCTGCTCGGCGGCCCGCCCCCGCCTTCGCCGAGCGGCTGTTCGTCCGCGTCGGCGCCCGGATCGTGCCGGTGCGCGTTGAGGACGTGGTGTGGGCCGAGGCCGCCGGCGACTACACGACCCTCCACACCGCCGCCGAGGCGTTCACAGCCGGCGAGACCCTCGGCGCGCTGGCCGAGCGGCTCAACCCCGCGCGGTTCGCCCGCGTCCACCGCTCCGCCGTCATCGCCGTCGGCGCGCTGCGGCATCTCGAAAGCGACGGCTCCGGCGGCTACGTCGCCACGCTCGCCGGCGGCGCCACCGTCCGCGTCAGCCGGACCTACGCCCAAGCCGTCCGCGACCTCATCCTGTAGATGGGCCTACCAGCCCGCAGCCTACCCGCGGGACGCGGCGCAAGTGGTAACCTCAATCGGGCTGTAGCCGGGGACCGTGCGGCTCTGTGCCTCCGCCGCTCTGTGCTCGAAGCTCGCGTTCCACCCTCTCAGACAAAAACATCTTGAGGAGAGACTGATAGGGCACGTCCCTCTTGTTGGCGAGCGACTTCAGCGAGTCGATGAGGTGCTCCGGGAGCCGGACCGAGATGCTCCTGGTGGTGGCTTTGAGGTTCGGCAGCACGACACGCTGTGCCCCCGCCCAATCGACGTAGTCGGCTGAGTCGTGCGAGGACCAGAACTCACGCTCCTCCTGCTCTGAGTCGAACTCGGGAATCTGCTTGGGCATGGCCGCTGAGCTGGTGAGCTTGGATTACGCTTCTGTGTAGATGCGTCGTTCGGCACGGCTCATGTCTCGCGCTGAGATGACGCGGATGAGGTCCGAGCGGAGGGTGAAGACCACGAAGAGCGGTCGGCCCGCGTCGGTCTGGCCTAGGAGATAGAAGCGGCTCTCGCTGGCCGAATGCTTTACGTCCGGCTGAACGATTATGGGAGTGTTGAAGAAGACCTGCTCGCACTCGGAGGTGCTCACACCGTGCTTATCTGCGCTCTTCGTCTCATTACCCGCGTCCCAGTCGAAGCCGGCCGCCGCTTCGAGCCGTTCGTGAACGTCCATCGGGCCGGGGTGTGTACCGCAGCGATATACAACCCTCTGCTCGGTAGGATCCCAGCATCATCGTCTGCATCAGCCGAGCCTACACCCAAGTCGTCCGCGACCTCATTGTGTAGGCGGGTATCACAGCCCGCAACTCGACCGCGAAACGCGGCGCAAGCGGTGGAACAGATTGCGGCTCAGCCGCCCAGGGCAAGCAGCACGAGAGTTGAACGAGGCGAAAGTAGCGCCGACGCTTGGACGAGCCGGGTATGCCGGAGTCCTGGGTCGGCCTGCAGCCGTGGGTTCTGCGGCGCGGTACCTACAACGCGGTTGCAGAGACCGTAATGGCAGCGATCTGGGCGACGTGAAAGACCGGTGCCGACCCACGTCCGCTTCGATCTTGGTGGAGACCGCCTTTCGGTATGGCACCGTAGATTGGTTGAGGCCTGCTCTCATCTCCCAAATCGGTGTCCCGTGGACTGGAATACCCTCCTCAACGAAACGCGCTCTAACGTCCTCAATGGCGCGGAGCCCGGTCGGACCACCAGATCGAGCGACGACAGCCGCTCCGAGTTCCAGCGCGACTATGACCGGGCCCTTTTCTCGACTCCGGTCCGGCGGCTCCAGGACAAGGCGCAGGTCTTCCCGCTCGAGCCGAACGACTCCGTCCGGACGCGTCTGACCCACTCCCTCGAGGTGTCGAACGTGGCGGCGTCCCTGGTCCACCGTGCGGCCGGGAGACTCCGCGAGACTGCACCGGACTTCGCGGAGCGCGAGGATGACCTCGCCGCGATCGCGGCGACATGCGGGCTCATTCACGACCTTGGAAACCCGCCGTTCGGCCACGCCGGCGAAGAGGCCATGCGTGACTGGTTCGAGCGGAAGCTCGACGAGACCGGGACGCCCACGCTTCGAGAGAAGCTCGGCCGGTCGGTCTCAGGCGTTGACTTGGCCGCCGACTTCCTCGAGTTCGACGGTAACCCCCAGACCATCCGGCTCGTCACTAAGCTCCAAATGCTCGGAGACTTCGACGGCCTCAGCCTCACGGCCGGGACGCTCTCGGCGGCCCTGAAGTACACGGCCCCCTCAGACGGTCTCGACGGCGACGATCACGCGACTGAGAAGCCCGGCTACTTCTTCTCTGAGCGCCCTCTCGTCGAGAAGGTCCGCGAGGCTACCGGCACTGGTGAGAGCCGCAACCCCCTCACATACCTTGCCGAGGCCGCCGACGACATCGTCTACTCGACGGTGGACCTCGAGGACGGCATCAAAAAGGGCGCGATCACCTGGACCCAACTCGTCGAGGAGTTCAAGAGAGGCGTGCGCTCAAGCCGCTCCGAGAGGCGGGGTGGCCCGTCTACGTGTTCGGCGGCGTACCGAGGGACCTCATGTCCGGGCCACGTGCTCGGCCCCGCGACTTCGACCTCGTAATCGATGGGGTTGGAGTCGATGAGATCGAGCGGGCCTTCGGGCGGGCCGACGTCGCTCACAACCGGTTCGGGGGCATACGGGTCCACGCCGAGGGCTGGGCGGTGGACGTCTGGCCGCTCGCGCGGACGTGGGCGTTTACCGAACGGAGACTTCCGTCCGCTGAGGGGCTCGCGGACCTCCCCCGGACTACGTTTCTCAACGTCGAGGCCGCCGCTGTAGAGTTGTGGGGGCGCGCCACGCACGGCCGCGAGGTGTACGAGGACGGCTTCTTCGACGGGTTCCGTCGCCGGGTCGTCGAACTCAACCTGCCGGACAATCCGTATCCGGAGTTTGCCGTCCTCCGATCGTTCCTCGTCGCTCAAAAGCTCGCTTTCCGCCTTGGCCCCCACTTGGTAGCGCACATCAAGAGAATGGAGTCGCACACTCTGGTCTCAGATATGAACAAGCTGCTTTGGGCTCATTATCCAGAGAAGGCGGTCCCACCAGGGGTTCTCTCCAGTTGGTACCGAGCCGTGCTCGAACACGAGGGAGACTCACCACTCGCGCTGCCGTTCATTGCTCTCGACGAGCACGAGCGAGTTCAGCGTGAGTTGTTTGACGGGTCACAGTTGGAGCTTTGGGACACTCTTAAACCCGCCGGTTCCGAAAGCCGTGGCTGGACTTACTGACGCTCTGCTGTCCTCTCCTCTCGGCCTCAGCCCAACTTCGATGCTGAGGCAAGCCGCAGAACCAGTAGCTAGGCCGACACGAGTCGGGATAAACGGCGGATGATGGAAGGGCAAATGCCGCGAGCTCAGGGAAGAAAATGTCCATCAGTGAGCCAGACGGCCACCCCGTGTCGGCATAATACGCAGCGGCCGAGTAGCGGGATGCGGATCGCGAAGCCACCCGCTAGAATCGGACGCGGATGAAGCGCGGGCGGTAGATGTCGGCGTAGCGGAAGAAGTCCCCGAAGAAGTCGAGCGTGTTCACGTTGTAGGAGATCAGCAGCGTGTCGGGCGCAAAGCAGCATGACAATGTTGCGTTTAGCCAGACCGGACGGTGTCGTCTCAATTCAGCCCGAGTTGAACCCTCACCACGGCCTCTACGGCACGGAGGTCCGATGCCGAGAGCTTCCCCGCTCGGTTCAGCAGCCGCTGCTTGCTCGCCGTTGTGAGCTGGTCCGCCATCGCCTTGCTCTGACGCTTCCCTACCGTCACCAACGCCTCGCTCGGGTACACCCGCCCGGTCTGGCTCGTCAGCGGCACGACCTGGATGCGGTTGAGGTGCCGGTTCGCCGCGTCGTTGCTGAGGATCACGGCCGGTCGCTTCTTCTTGATCTCACCGCCGACGGAGGGGTCGAAGTTCACCCACCACACCTCACCGCGCTTCATCGCCCCCCTCGGTGGTACCGCCGTCGGCTGCGTCGGGGAGCAGCGCCTCCGACCACACCAGCGCTTCGGCCTCGCGCTCGTCGTCCTCGGCCATCGCCGCGTAGGCTGCGTCGAGGTCGAGGACGTGGGGCCGGACGAGGCGCTCGATGAACCGGCTGATCCGCCGGGGTCCGACGACGCGGTAGAGGCCGTCATAGACGGCGTCGTCAATGGTGATGGTGAGCTTCCGGGGCATGACGCTGCACGTGTTGTTCCACGTGCAAAGACGCCTCCGCTCCCACTCGGTTCCGGCTCAGCGCAGACCCGGCTAAGCTGTCCCCGGTTGAATCGGCGCGGCATGGCACGAGAGCGCACCCTCCCGATATCCCACCTCCTGGGAAGGGGAAGCGACCCGCGGAAATGTGACCCGGCCCCGTGCCACCGCTACTGTGCAGAACGCTTGATCGTGGGCTCGCGGTCAGACCCCCTGCCGCGCTTGCGTCGCCTTCGGCTCAGGCAACACGCGGCTGTCCCCCTTCGGAAGGAAGTAGGGGCGTATTGCAATACGCCCCTACGGCACCCTGAGCGCAGCGATGGCAACGGAAGCGGGGGGCGGTGCTCACGAGCAAGTGACCGCCACACTAGAACCGGACGCGGACGAAGCGCGGGCGGTAGATGTCGGCGTAGCGGAAGAAGTCCCCGAAGAAGTCAAGGGTGTTGACGTTGTAGGAGATCAGCAGCGTGCCGGGCGCGGAGAGGTGAGGGTGCGCCTTCGCGTTGTAGGTAAAGAGGTCGGGGTCGAGGTCCTGCTCTGGCGGGCGGTACAGCTCACGGACCGGGCCGTAGGGGCCGACGGGCGTGGGGGCCGTCCGGGCGTCCACGGTGGCCGAGAGGAACGTGCTCTTGTAGACGAGCCCGTAGCCGCCGGCCGGCAGCGGCGTCACGCTGAGCTCGTTCGAGACGGGGTCGGCCAGCCGCGCGACGGCGCTCGCGTCGGCGGTCCACTCGGCGCCGTTGTAGAACCGCCACTGGTCGAAATCCAGGAAGTCCTCCGGCCGCACCCGCGCCGCGACGAGGTACTTGTTGAAGGGGACGGACTCGGTGCCGTAGACGTACACGAACCCGTCGGGGTCGGGCGCACCGGCGGCAGCGGTGTTCACGAATATGCCGGGGCCGAAGATGATCTCGCCCCGGTCCCCCTGCGCGGGCTGGAAGAACGGAAGCTCGACCTGCTGCTGACTC
Organism: Rhodothermales bacterium; assembly: GCA_965215145.1. GTDB lineage: Bacteria > Bacteroidota > Rhodothermia > Rhodothermales > JANQRZ01. Next base: position 601,952 of record OZ244038.1, read on the forward strand.
TCGAACGGCGGACGCGCCCCGGCCGGCAGCGTGATCACCGCAATCCCCGCCGTCTCGAACCCGAACACCCCGCCCGTCCCCGTGCTCCGGATCCGCGCGGCGAACAGGTGCGTCGCCCCGCCGAGAGCCTGGTTGACGAACCCGTCCTGGAGCCAGTACCAGTCGTCCGGCCCGGCCGAGAGGGTCTGGGGGACGAACACAGACTTCGGGTTGACCTCCGAGCCGCGCCAGTAGAACGAGATCGCGTCGGGGTCCGGCTCGGCGCCGTCGAGCAGCGCGAGCGAGTTGTTCACGAACCGGCCGCCCGGTGCGCGCGAGCCGTCCGGGAGCACCTCGCCGATGAACGTGTCGCTGAACACGAACGCCGTCTGCTGCTGGCCGGCGGTGCCGATGGCGTCGTTGCCGCCGAGGGGGATCGAGTAGATCCCATCGGCGCCTGTCCAGCCGGACTCCCGGTCGAACAGGGCCGTCCACTCCGGGGCCGGCTCGACCGTCACGGCGCGGGCGAAGGCATCGGGCGCGGTGGCCGCCTCCGGCGCCTCGGTGAGCGCGCCGTCGCAGCCTGTGAATGCGAGGGCAGCGAGAAGGAAGAGGGTCGAGGAGCGGGGCATAGTCGGGGAGATTGGGGAGGGGGATAAGATCGAGCGCGCCAGGAGCACACGCAAGGGGCAGTCGGCGTGGGCGCGGTAGCTTCTGGCCTCATCCCCGGCCGCTCCCGCCATGCAGCCCCCCGACCTCGACGCCGGCATCATCGCCCTCGGCGACCGGCTCCACCGGCACCTCCTCGCCCGCTTCCCCGCCGACCGGGCGTACCCCCGCGGCGCGCTCTACGCCCAGGGGATGCCGCCGCTCGTGGCCTCCCTGCTCGGCCGCACCCTCGACCGCTGGATCGAGCGCGAGCTCGACCAACTCGACTCCGACTGGTTCGACTTCGGCGACCCCGGCGTGCGGACGGCCCGTGGCGAGCTCGTCGTCGCGCTCGGGCGGACGGCGCGGGTGCCGCAGGCCGCGTGGGCCGACACGCTCGGCTTCGCCGTGGGCCTCGTCGTGCGCCACCTCGTCGAGCCCGTCGCGGCGCTCACCGACGCCACCTTCGAGGGCGAGCCCGACCCGCTCCCGACGGCCACCGTCCGCGCCCGCCTCCGCACCTTCGAGGCGTACCCCTACCTCGCCGAGATCGCTGACGCCTTCTTCGCCCAGAAGCAGCCCGAGACCGTTGAGCCCGGCGAGTTCGGGTCACTGCTTCGGCGCATCGACGGCCGCGTCACCGCTGACTACCAGCCCGCCGACTGGCTCCGCCTCCTCAGCCCGCTCTTCGGGCTCGTCCGCCACCTCCCCACCTTCGACGGCGTGCCGGCCCCGCTGCTGGCGCTGTTCTTCGACGCGAAGGGGCAGGATGCCGTCGCCGAGCGGCTGCGCGCCGAGGACGACGCGGTCCTCGACGAGACCGCCGTCCGAGAGGCGCTGATCAGCGTGACAGCGGACGGCGAGACGGAGGACGGTGAGGCGGTGGCCCGTGAGACGGGGGTAGCTGGCGAGGCGGACCCCGAGCCCGCAGCGGTCGCGGCGATGGAGGCTCCGGCCGAGGCAGATGACGAGCGCGGGGAGGAGAGACCGACGGAGCTTCAAGTCACCGGCGATGCCGACCTCACCTCCCTGCCAGCGGAGGACGGCGGCGCTGAGGAAGAGGAGGACGTTGAGGTTGAGCCCGTAGCCGCCCTCGAAGCGGAGTCCGAGTTGGAGGGCGCTGAATCTGCGACAGAAGACCCGGTCGGCGAACCGGAACCGGTCGGCCAACCCGAGGCAGAGGAGCCCGAGGCCCTTCCTGAGGAGTCGGGGGATGAGCTGGACTCGGAGCCGGACGCAGAGGGTGAGCCGCTGTGGAAGCGGTTCGTGGCGGGGGACGGCCAGCCGGACGCGCCGCCGGGCGCCTCCTCGCTCAGCGGCGACCACGCGAGCGGGCCGCTGTGGCAACGCTTCTTCGACGGCCTCCGCACGATCCCCCCCGCCGCGCCCCCCTCAGACGAGGCTGCGGAGCTAGAACGAATGGAGACCACCGAGCCCACCCCCGCTCCGTTGGAGGGCTCCGACCTCGACGCGCTCGAACGGCGGGTGCTCGGCCGGGCGTCGGCGCGGCGCCGGCGGCGGTTCGTGCGCGACCTCTTCGGCGGTGACGGGGATGCCTACGCGAAGGCCCTCCGCGCGCTCGACGCGACGGAGTCGTGGACGGAGGCCTCGGGCGTCATCGCCCGCGACGTGTTCCGCCCCCACGGCGTCGACATCTACAGTGCTCCTGCCGTCGAGTTCACCGACGCCGTGCAGGCCCGGTTCGGGGGCTGAGCGTGGCGGCCCGGCGGTGATTCCGCGGCCGGTATCTTCGGCCCGCCTCACCCGCCGCCCGTTCGCCCCGCCCCATGCCCGAGCCCACCGCGCCCGCCGCCACCGACCCCGTCGCCGACCTCCACCGCCGCCGCGCCGAGGCCCACCTCGGCGGCGGCGAGGCCCGCATCGAGCGGCAGCACGAGCGCGGCAAGCTCACCGCCCGCGAGCGGATCGACCTCCTCCTCGACGACGGCTCGTTCCAGGAGCTCGGCACCTTCGTCCGCCACAGCGTCTCCGACTTCGGGCTGGAAAAAAACCGCCCCTACGGCGACGGCGTCGTGACCGGGTTCGGGACCGTCGAGGGGCGGCTCGTCTACGTCTTCAGCCAGGACTTCACCGTGTTCGGCGGCTCGCTCGGGCACGCCCACGCGCAGAAGATCGTCCGGCTGATGGAGCTCGCCCTCGAGAACGGCGCCCCCGTCGTCGGCCTCAACGACTCGGGCGGGGCGCGCATCCAGGAGGGCGTGGACTCCCTCGGCGGCTACGCCGACATCTTCCTCCTCAACACCCTCGCCTCCGGCGTCGTCCCCCAGATCTCCGCCGTGATGGGGCCGTGCGCTGGCGGCGCCGTCTACAGCCCCGCCATCACCGACTTCGTGTTCATGGTCGAGGGCACGAGCTACATGTTCGTGACGGGGCCGGACGTGGTGAAGACGGTGACGAACGAGGAGGTCACACAGGAGGAGCTCGGCGGCGCGCAGGCCCACGCCGAGAAGAGCGGGGTCTGCCACGTCGTCGCCCGCAACGACGCCGACTGCCTCCTGCGGATCCGCGAGCTGCTCGCCTACCTCCCCTCGAACTGCGAGGACCCCGCCCCTGAGCGCCCCACCAACGACCCCTCCGACCGCGCGGACGAGGCGCTCGACACGCTCGTCCCCGAGAACCCGAACAAGCCCTACGACATGCACGACGTGATCACGTACGTCGTGGACGACGGCCGGTTCTTCGAGATCCACGCCGACTTCGCCCCGAACCTCGTCGTCGGGTTCGCCCACCTCGGCGGGCGGAGCGTCGGCATCGTGGCGAACCAGCCTGCCGTGCTCGCCGGCGTGCTCGACCTCGCCTCGTCGGTCAAGGGCGCGCGGTTCGTGCGGTTCTGCGACGCGTTCAACATCCCGCTCGTCGTGTTCGAGGACGTGCCGGGCTTTTTACCTGGGACCGACCAGGAGTGGCGCGGGGTGATCCGCCACGGGGCGAAGCTGCTCTACGCCTTCTGCGAGGCCACCGTCCCGAAGGTCACCGTCATCACGCGCAAGGCCTACGGCGGGGCCTACGACGTGATGAACTCGAAGCACATCCGCGGCGACCTCAACCTCGCGTGGCCGGGCGCGGAGATCGCGGTGATGGGGCCGAAGGGGGCCGTCGAGATCATCTACCGCAAGCAGATCGCCGCGGCCGACGACCCGGAGGCGACCGAGGAGCGGTTCATCGAGGACTACCGCGAGCGGTTCGCCAACCCCTACGTCGCCGCCGCCAGGGGGTACGTGGACGACGTCATCGAGCCGCGACAGACGCGGGCGGTGTTGATCCGCGCGCTGAAGATGCTGCGGCACAAGGTCGATACCAACCCGCGCAAGAAGCACGGCAACATCCCCCTCTAGGCGATCAAAGCAGCGCGTGGGAGCCGCGGGCGGGGTTGTTCCTAGGTGATCGGGAGTCACGGGCTTGGCGCTCGCCGGGCCTTCCCCTACCCACCTTCGCCACCGGTGAAGCGCACCCCGGTAACTTTTTTTCTCGGGCGGGCTTGACGGCTCGGCTTAAAGTGATAGTTTAAGCGCGGGCCCGACCTCGACCCCTCACCCCCCTACTCCCATGCCTCGCCTCCCCGTCCTCGGCCGCGCCGGGATCGCCGTCTGCCTCCTCGGCCTCTGCCCGCTCACCCCCGCCCGCGCCCAGGAGGCCCCCACGGCCAACCCGGAGGTGATGTCCGCGCAGCCGGCCGACGCGCTGCCCGCGCCTCCCGCCGCCGAGTGGATCGAGGACCTGCTGCCCGAGGGGGATTCGCTCTCGGATCAGGACCTCGCGCTGCGGATGGCGCGGCTCTACGCCCGGCAGGCGGAGCTGATGGAGGCCGAGGCCATCGGCGACGACGAGGCACTCGCTGAGCTTCTCGATGCGACGATGCAGGACCTGCAGCAGCTCGGCCGCCGCCCCGGCGTCGGGGACCAGCGGCGGTTCCGCGAGCTCTACCGCTCGCTCCTCACCGAGTACGAGCACCACCGCGGCCCGGCCCCCGAGTTGGCCTTCGACCGCGGGGAGATCTTCGAGCTCCGCGAGGCGATGTTCGCCGCGCTCGACGGGGTGGACGACCCGCTGATGGAGAACGTGGACCTCCCGAGCTCGGTGATGGCGACGTTCCCGATGACGGTGAACCGGGCCGTCGAGAACCAGCTCCGGTTCTACCTCCGCAAGCGCGGCCACCTCGCCCGCGTCCGCCAGCGCGCCGAGACCTACTTCCCGATGATCGAGCAGATCCTCGCCGAGGAGGGCGTGCCGGACGAGCTGAAGTACCTCGCCGTGATCGAGAGCGCGCTGAACTCGACGGCGCGCTCCTGGGCCGGCGCTGCCGGGATGTGGCAGTTCATCCCCGCCACCGGCCGCCACTCCGGCCTCACCGTCACCCGCGGCCTCGACGAGCGCCTCGACCCCGAGAAGGCGACGCGCGCCGCCGCGCGCCACCTCAAGGAGCTCTATGCCATGTTCGGCGACTGGCAACTCGCGATCTCCGGCTACAACTGCAACCCCGCCAAGATCCGCCGCGAGATCCGCCGCGCCGAGGCCCGCAACGGCCGCCCGGCGACGTTCTGGGACATCTACAACCACATCCCCCGCGAGACCCGCGCCTACATCCCCTCCTACATCGCCGTCGCCCTCATCATGGCGAACCCCGACGCCTTCGACCTCCCGCCCGTCGAGCCGGGGCCGCGCTACGAGTTCGACGTGATGGCCGTCAAGGGAGGGACGACGCTCGGCGCCCTCGCCGATAAGGCCGGCACGGACCTCCGCACGCTCCGCGCGCTCAACCCCGCCTTCCGCAAGACGACGGTTCCCCAGTGGGCCGACGGCTACGAGGTCCGCCTCCCGGCCGGCCACTACGCCCGCCATCAGCGCGACCTCGCCGCCCACGCCCGCCAGGCCGATGGTCTCGTGCCGCGGACGGTGGCGTACTCCGGTATGAACCGCCGCGTGATCGCCTTTGCGGAGCTGCCACAGAACGGCCGCCGCGTGCAAAGCGGCCCCTCAGCGCCGATGATCCCCGTGCAGCAGGTCGCCGACGGCGTCCGCCGTGGGCAGAGCGTCGCGCCCGAGGCCGCCCCCTCGGCGCAGCCGCAGACCGAGCGCGTCCGCTACCGCGTCCGCCGCGGCGACACCCTCATCCGCATCGCGCGGAAGCACGGGGTGACGGTGCGGCAGCTCCGGGAGTGGAACGGGATCAGCGGCTCGAAAATCCGCATCGGCCAGCGGCTGACGATCCACAAGCGCGCCGGCAGCCGCCGCAGCTAGCTTTTCCCCTTTCTGGCCCTGTGCCTCTTGGAGGGCGTGTCGCTGGCCGAGCGGCGCGCCCTCCTCTGTTCTGGTCGGTCGTGCTCCTCGCAGTGCGGGGACGCAGCATGCTGCGTCCCTACGACGCTCAAGGTGCGTCTCTGACCTTCGTAGGGGCGTAGCGCGCTACGCCCTCACGGCGGTCGGGGCAGGAGGCTCCCCTGCGCGGCGAATCCGACAGGCTGCCATAAAACACCACCGCCGCGTCCGGGGGATTCCGGCGCGGCGGCGGCGTGCAAGCAGTGTGAAAGGTGCGTCGTGTCGTCGGCGCCCCGGAGGGCGCTCGGCCGGAGTTTACGGCCTCGGGGCGGCCGGCGCAAGGGGGACAGTAGGGGCGATTCATGAATCGCCCCTACTACGGTTACCACCACGCTAGATTAATACCGCGCCGTGACGGCCTTGCGCTTGAGCGCCGAGAGCCAGCGCGTGATGTCGATCCCCTTGGGGCAGGCCTGGACGCAGTTGAAGATGGTGTAGCACTTCCACAGCCCGTCCTTCGAGTCCACCACCTCCAGCCGCTCCTCCGTCCCCCGGTCCCGCGAGTCGAACGTGTAGCGGTACGCCTTGAGCATGGCCGCCGGGCCGAGGTAGTCGGGGTCGGCCCAGGTGCTCGGGCAGGAGTGCGTGCAGGCGCCGCACATGATGCACTTCGTGGCGTCCTCGATGACGAGGTGCTGCTCGGGGCTCTGGAGCCGCTCCTTCTCCGGCGCCGGCTGCGAGTTGACGAGCCACGGCATCACCGCGCGGTACTTCTCGAAGAACCCCGTCTGGTCCACCACGAGGTCCTTGATGACAGGGGCGGCCGGGAGCGGCTCGAACGAGATCGTCCCGCCGTCGCCGCGGATGAGGTCCTGGACGAGGACGGAGCAGGCGAGCTTGTTCTCGCCGTTGATCTTCATGGCGTCGGAGCCGCAGACGCCGTGGGCGCAGCTCTTCCGGAAGGTGAGGGTCCCGTCGATCTTCCACTTCACCTCGTTGAGGAGGTCGAGCGCCCGGTCCATCGGGTCGGCCTCGATGGGGTACGCCTCCCAGTGCGGCTCGGCGTCCGTCTCGGGGTTGTAGCGCTTGATCTTGACGGTGATGTTCATGGGGTAGGGGTCGGCCCTGGTGTAGAGACGCAGCATGCTGCGTCTCTACGGTGTCCGGGAGCTAGTACTTCCGCTCCTTCGGCTCGAAGCGGGTGAGGATGACGTCCTTGTAGTCGAAGCGGTAGTCGCCGGAGCCCGTGCCGGACTCCGTGCCGGGGGCGGTGTAGAAGAGCGTGTGCTTCAGCCAACTGTCGTCGTCGCGGGAGGTGTAGTCCTCGCGGAGGTGGGCGCCGCGGCTTTCCGGACGGTTGTGCGCGCTCGCGGCGATGGCCTCGGCGTAGTCCACCATGAAACCGATCTCGACGGCGTCCATGAGGTCGGTGTTGAACTTCGCGCCCTTGTCGCCGACCGTGACGGACTTCGCGCGGCGGCGGAGCGCCTTCAGATCCGAGAGTGCTTCGGAGAGGGTCTCGTCGTTGCGGAAGACGGAGACGTTCTTCATCATCGTCTCCTGGAGCATCGTCCGGAGCACGACGGCCGGCTCGCCCTCGGTGCGGGCGAGGATCTCGTCGAGCATCGTCCGCGCGGTCTGCTCGGCGTCCTCGGGGAGGCGGGAGAGCGTCTTCCCGTCGCGGATCTCCTCCGCCATCGCGATCCCGGCGCGGCGGCCGAAGACCACGAGGTCGAGGAGCGAGTTCGTGCCGAGGCGGTTGGCGCCGTGGACGCTCACGCAGGCGCACTCGCCGCAGGCGAAGAACCCCTCGACGGCGTCGTTCTCGCGGTCCGGCCCGGCGACGACCTTGCCGTCGTTGTTGGTCGGGATGCCGCCCATCGCGTAGTGGCACGTCGGCGCCACGGGGATCGGCGTCTTCACGGGGTCGATGCCGAGGTAGACCCGGCTGAACTCCGTGATCTCCGGGAGCTTGTGCTCCAGGACTTCGACGCCGACGTGCGTCATGTCGAGGACGACGTGCTCCTTGCCGCCTATGCCGCGGCCCTCGCGGATCTCCTTGTAGATGCACTGCGAGACCATGTCGCGCGGGGCGAGGTCCTTCACCGTCGGCGCGTAGCGCTCCATGAAGCGCTCGCCCTCGGAGTTCCGGAGGATGCCGCCCTCGCCGCGGGCGCCCTCGGTGATGAGGATGCCGAGGCGGTAGAGGCCCGTCGGGTGGAACTGGACGAACTCCATGTCCTCCAGCGGGATGCCGTGGCGCAGCGCGATCGCCATCCCGTCGCCGGTGCCGGCGTGGGCGTTCGAGGTCGTCTTGAAGGCGCGCCCGTAGCCGCCGGTGGCGAAGCAGATGATCTTCGAGTGAAACGTGTGGACCTGCCCGGTGAGGATCTCGTAGGCGACGACGCCGCAGACGTCGCCGTCCTCGGTGCGGACGAGGTCGAGGACCTGGAACTCGTCGTAGAACTTGACCTGCTTGCTCGTGCACTGGTCGTAGAGCGTGTGCAGGATGGTGTGGCCCGTGCGGTCGGCGGCGTGGCAGGCGCGGCGGACGGGGGCCTCGCCGAAGTTGCGGGTGTGCCCGCCGAACCGGCGCTGCGAGATGCGGCCCTCCTTGGTGCGGGAGAACGGGACGCCGTAGTGCTCGAGCTCGACGATGGTGCGCGGGGCGTCGCGGCACATCTGCTCGATGGCGTCCTGGTCGCCGAGGTAGTCGGAGCCCTTGACGGTGTCGAAGGCGTGCCAGAGCCAGGAGTCCTCCTCCTCGTTGCCGAGCGCGGCGCCGATGCCGCCCTGGGCCGCGCCGGTGTGGCTGCGCAGCGGGTGGAGCTTCGAGACGACGGCGACGTCGGCCCCGCCCTCGCGGGCGTAGAGCGCCGCCATCAGCCCGGCCCCGCCGGCGCCGACGATCACGATGTCGTGGGTAAAGGTCATGAGTGGTGAGTTATGAGTGATGGGTCGTGGGTCCGGGGCGCTCACTCATAACCCAGAACCCACAACTCACAACCCTACAGGTTTAGCCCCGCCACCGTCACCGAGTACGTCCCGATCACGAACAGCACGACGGCTAAGCCCCACGAGAGGGTGACCGCCGCGGCGCGGACCATGTCGTGGCGGACGTAGTCGGTGATGATGTTGTTGAGGCCGTAGAATCCGTGGTGGAGGGCGAAGAGGAGGAACAGGATGTTGAAGCCCTTCCACAGCACCGCGTAGACGGGGTCGGCGAGGCGGAGCATGAGGATGTCGTACGGCGTCGCGCCGGCCATCTCGGCCGGGGGGTGTGTGGGGCCGGGGATCTCGTCGGCCTCCGGGTCGGGCTGGCGCTGGACTGGGATCACCGGGTTCGCCGGAGCCGGCACGGCCTCGCGACCCTCACGCAACGCCCTCTGCCGCAGGACAGCGGCGTTGGCTTCTTCGGAGTAGCGCGGCAGGATGCCGGCCTCGGCCTGCTCCGCCGTCACCACGTCGTGCGAAATCGAGGCCGTGGTGCGGTCGTAGTGCTGGACCCAGAAGTGGGTGATGAGCAGGAAGACGAGGAACGTCCCCGTGATCCGGTGGAGGAACCACTGGAACGCGCTCGAACGGGCGGTCTTGCCGTACTTAGCGGGCATTGGTTATTTGTCCGTTGTCACTGGTTCTTGGTCACTGGCTAGGCAACTCCTGCAAGTGACCAGGGACCAATGACGAGTGACTACGAACTCAGGTAGCTGAAGAGGGCGGCGAGCGAGGGGTAGCCGCCGACGGCGAACAGGACGAACGCCACCGCGCCGAGCGTCCAGAACAGCTTACGGTGGTTCGGGCTCCACCCCATGAAGTCGATCAGCACGATCCGCAGGCCGTTGAGCGCGTGGTAGATCACGGCGCCGAGCAGGAGGAACTCGCCGATCTTGAAGAGCGGCCCGTGGTACCCCGTGATGAGGGCGTTGTAGGCGTCGGGGTCGGTGACGGCGCGGAGGCCCCAGACGTGGATCACGAGGTAGCCCACGAGGGCCAGCCCGGTGAGCCGGTGGAGCATCCACGCGAACATCCCGACGCGGACCTTGTAGCGGGTGAACGCCTTCGGGCGGTACTCCCGGACGGCGGCGGAGACGGCCATTGCTGCGGGCAGGGGTGGGTGGGGCGGAGCGGGTCATGCTACTTTCAGTCTCGGCTGAAAGTTGCGCTGAGCGGCCTGCGCCGTCGGGCAAGTTCGGGTGAAGCCGGGGTCCGGGCGAGGCGCCGCGTAAGGTACGCGGGAATCCCCAACCGCGCCACACGACGACAGCAGTGCGTCGGCCTGAAACGAGGTAGGGGCGCAGCGCGCTGCGCCCCTACGAGGGTCGTGCCGAGTGAAGCCGCGGGAGCTAGCGCGCGCCCATCGTCTTGCCGCGCGGGCCGACGTACTCGGCGCGGGGGCGGATGAGGCGGTTGGCCTCCCACTGCTCCAGGAGGTGCGCCGTCCAGCCGGTGACGCGGCTGATGGCGAAGATCGGGGTGTAGAGGTCGCGCTCGATGCCGAGGAGGTAGTAGACCGAGGCGCTGAAGAAGTCGACGTTCGGGTTGAGCCCCTTCTCCTCCTTCACCACGTCCTGCACGGCCGTCGACATCTCGTACCACTTCATCTCGCCCTTCTCGCGCGAGAGCCCCTCGAGCATGTCGCCGAGGATGATGGCGCGCGGGTCGATGGTCCTGTAGACCCGGTGGCCCATGCCCATGATCCGCTCCTTCGCGGCGAGCTTGCGCTGGACGTACGAGCGGGCGTCCTCCGCGGCCTCGTCCATCTCCATCAGCATCTCCATCACCTTGATGTTGGCGCCGCCGTGGAGCGGCCCCTTCAGCGCCCCGAGGGCGCCGGTGACGGCGGAGTACATGTCCGAGAGGGTGCTCCCGATCACGCGGCAGGTGAAGGTGCTCGCGTTGAGGCCGTGCTCGGCGTGGAGCACGAGGGCGGCGTCCATGATCTCCTCGGCGCGCTCGCCGGGCTCCTCGCCGTTGAGCATGTAGAGGAAGTCGAAGGCGATGGAGCCCTCGCCCTTCGGCGCGACGGGGTCGTTCCCCTTGCGGATCCGGTCGAACGCAGCGACGATGGTCGGCATCTTGGCCGTGAGGCGGACGGCCTTGCGGTAGTTCGCCTCGGGGTCCGTGTCGTCGGCCTCCGGGTCGAAGTCGGCGAGCATGCTGGTGGCCGTGCGGAGCGCCGACATGGGGTTGGCGTCGTCGGGCGTGTGGTGCCGGAGGTGGTCGAGGATCTCGGAGGGCAGCGCGCGCTCGGCGCGGAGCTGGCGGTTCAGCTCGGCGAGCTGGTCGTCGTCGGGGAGCTCGCCGTTCCAGAGCAGGTAGGCGACCTCCTCGAAGGTCGCGTTCTGCGCGAGGTCCTGGATGTCGTAGCCGCGGTAGACGAGCTCGCCCGTCTGGCCGTCGATGAACGAGAGCTCGGTGTCGAGCGCGATGACGCCTTCGAGGCCGCGGGCCTTGACGGGGGCGGGGGGGGCGGGAGCCTGCGTGTCGGCCATGAAGGGGAGGGGGTGCAGAGGGAGAAGAGGGACGGTGCGGGCGCCGGAGCAGAGGCGGAAGGGAGGGCCTCGCTGCGGGGGCACCCGGCCCCCCAAAAGCCAGCGTTTCCGGCGCAGACACGCCGAATATACCGGGGGCTCCGGGGGAGTTCTCGTTAAAAGGCCGAGCGCGTTCGAGGTTCGGACGGCCCAAATGAATCGCCCGCCGATACTGCCCCTACCGGCGAGCCGATCGGGAGCGCCGCGCGGCTGCCGCTCCGCCCACCGGCGCCCCGAACAGGCTTACCTTAGAGAGGAGGTTTTCGTACTGGCCTCCCCACTGCTGCCGGCTCCGCCCTATCGTCGAGCCACAGCGGCCCCGCTTTCTGCGCCGGGATAGGATCCCCCCGGCACCCGTTCTCGGAGCCCCCCACACCCGGCGCCCCTGCGCCGAGCCCGCTCCGTCAGAGTCCCCTTGTTGGCGCTCCACTCCCAGATCGCCCTACCCCTCGTCGCACGCTTGGCTGCGGCCGTGTTGACCCTGCTGTACGGGTCCCGCCGCCTGAGCACCGCGCGCCACGCACGGCCGTCCCCTCGCCCTGGGCTCCGCCCTGCGGCCGGACGGCCGTCTCTGCGTTGGCCCCGCGCGGCCCAGCCCGACCGCCCCGCCGCATCCGGCCGGGCGGCCCCCGCCGGGCGTGCCCCCACAACCGCCTTACATGCCCAAAGAGATCATCATCAACGTCTCGGGGGAGCAGTCCCACATCGCCATCGTAGAGGATGGCGACTTGGTCGAGCTCTACGTCGAGAACCCCGATAACGCCCGGACGCTCGGGGACATCTACCTCGGCCGCGTCCGCCGCATCCTGCCCGGCATCAAGGCCGCCTTCGTCGACATCGGCCAGAAGCAGGACGCCTTCCTCCACTTCTCCGACCTCTCGGACAACCTCCCGGAGCTCCTCGAGCTCTCGAAGGGGAACGTCCCCGACCGCTCGCTGAAGCTCAGCGAGGCTGTCTCGGAGGAGGCGGAGGACGAGGAGCCCCAGGCGAAGGGCGGCCGCCGCGACGCCGACCGGAAGCGGGGCGGGCGCGGTCGGAATCAGCGCAGGTCGGAGTCGGCAGGAGAGGCCGAGGCCGCTGAGACCGCAGAGCCCGCCGCGGAGTCCGGAGAGGAGAAGCGGGGCCGCCGGGGCCGAGGCCGGCAGGACGACGCGTCGGAGCCCTCGGGTCGGCGGCGTGGCCGGGGGCGCGGCAGCAAGCAGGAGACGTCGGAGCCCGAGGCGCCGGCGACGGCCCGCGCCCCCTCGATCCTCCCCCCCGACGGTGACGCCGAGCAGGAGGAGCCCGCATCCGCCGAGGGCGAAGGCGACCGGCAGGAGGAGCAGGCCGGCGCTGCCGAGGAGCCGCAGGGCCGGAAGCGCCGCCGGAGCCGCCGCGGCGGGCGCCGCCGGGGACGGGGCGGTCGGTCCTCTAGCGGGCAGCAGGATCGGAAGGACGACGCCGAGCCCAGGGCCAGCGCGGACGACGGCTCGGCCTCGAGCGCGGAGGCGAAGGAGGGCGGCGAGGCGCCGAAGCCGCGCCGGGGCCGCTCGCGCGGGGGGCGCCAGCAGCCGAAGTCCGAGCCCCGCGGCAGCGCCGGGGGCGATGGGGAGTCCGGGTCGAAGCCGGAGCCCACGCCAGAGCCCAAGCCAGCAACGGAGGACTCGAACCGGCTTGCCACGTCGTCGCGGTTCGTGATCGACCTGACGGCGAAGAGCGGGCGGGTCGAGGAGGAGGAAGAGGAGGAGCCGTCGAAGCAGAAGCGCTCCTCGCGGCGGCGCTCCTCGCGCGGGGGGCGCTCCCGACGCGGCGGCAGCCGTGGCGGCGGCAACCGACGCGGCGGCGGAGGGGGGCGCGGCCGGTCCTCCGGCGGCTCGTCCGGACGTAAGAACACCAGCAGCAACGACGCCGACGACGAGGGGCCGAAGAAGCCCGAGCGCCCGCTCGAGGAGTACCTCCGCTCCGACCAGCGCATCCTCGTCAAGGTCACGAAGGAGCCCATCAGCACGAAGGGTTCCCGCGTCTCCACCGACGTCTCGCTCGCGGGCCGCTTCCTCGTCCTCATCCCCGCCGCCGACTACGTCGCCGTTTCGAAGAAGATCGAGAGCCAGAAGGAGCGGCGCCGGCTGAAGTCGCTCGCCAAGAGCCTCCTCCCCGAGGGCCTCGGCCTCATCGTCCGCACCGTCGCCGAGGGCCGCGACGCGAAGGCCCTCGACGCTGACCTCCGCCTGCTCCTCCAGCGGTGGGACAAGATCGAGCGGCAGCTCCGCCAGAAGCCCGAGCCGCCGAAGCGGCTCTTCGAGGACGTCAACATGGTGTCCTCCATCGTGCGGGACCTCTTCTCCGAGGACTACGACCGCATCGTCATCGACGACGAGTCGGTGTACCGGAACGTGAAGGGGTACGTCCAGGCCGTCGCCCCGCAGATGGCCGACGTGGTGAAGCTCCACAAGGGCCGCGACCCCATCTTCCGCAAGTACAAGGTCGAGCGCGACGTCCGCGCCGCCTTCGAGAAGCGGGTGGCGCTGCCCGGCGGCGGCTACCTCTTCATCGAGACGACGGAGGCCATGCACGTCGTCGACGTGAACTCCGGCCGGGCGGGGCGTAAGCTGAGCCAGGAGGAGAACGCCCTCCGCGTCAACCTCGAGGCCGCCCGCGAGATCGCCAAGCAGCTCCGCCTCCGCGACCTCGGCGGCATCATCTGCGTCGACTTCATCGACATGCGGAGCGAGGGCTTCCGGCGGAAGGTCTACGACGCGCTGAAAAAAGAATTCCGCCGGGACCGCGCCGTGACCAAGCTGCTGCCGATGTCGGACTTCGGCGTCGTCCAGATCACCCGCCAGCGCCTCCGCCCCTCCATCACGACCACGCTCGACATCGAGGATCTCGGCCCGCCCCCGCCGGACGAGCCGGAGCCCGAGGAGCCCCAGCGGCGGGATGATTCGGGGGAGGATTCGAGCCAGCCGCAGCCGAGCGCGAGCGAAGTCGTGGCCCACCTCGAACGCTGGCTGGCGACGTACCGCGCCGAGGTGCAGGACAAGCACCGGAAGCGGCCCGTGCTCCTCCGCGTTCACCCCTTCCTCGCGGCCTTCCTCCACCGCGGCGTCCCGAGCCAGTTCACGAAATGGAAGTTCCGCACCCGCCTCCGCCTCGTGCTCGACGTGGACGACGGGACGGACCCCCTCGCCTTCCGCGTGCTCGACCAGAAGTCCGGCAAGAACCTCACGAAGAAGTACGACCCCGACCGCCGCGCGGAGACCGCCGAGGCGGCGTAGCGATCCTATCATGTGGACCTCATCCGCCCGGCATTTCACCGAATCATCCCCCGTCGGCGTTGCCGGCGGGGGGCTGCGGCGGTAGCTTGGGGGTTCTGCCCGAGGCGCCGCCCAGCGCCTCTCTTTTTTGCCGCCGCCGGCCGCCGCGCCGGCCCAGCCGAGCCTCCCCATGCCGAAGATGAAGACCAACAGCGGAGCCAAGAAGCGGTTCGCCCGGACGGGCAGCGGCCGGCTCAAGCGAGAGAAGGCCTACGCCAGCCACATCCTCACCAAGAAGTCGCCCAAGCGCAAGCGGAAGCTCCGCAAGGACACCCTCGTGCACTCCGCCGACGAGAAGCGGATGAAGCGCCTCATCGGCTCCTGATTTTCCTTTTCGAATCGGGTACGGCGCCGGAACAGCCCCGCAGCGGTCTCCCAACCCCTGCCGCCTGACGGGCCTCGCGTCTCCTCCGATCCAACCCTGAGCACTCTACATGCCGCGCGCACGCAACACCGTGGCCTCCCGCCGTCGCCGTCGCAAGCTGCTGAAGCTGGCGAAGGGCTACTGGGGCCGCCGCAAAAACGTCTACACCGTCGCCAAGCACTCCGTTGAGAAGGGGCTCCAGTACGCCTACCGCGACCGGCGCCAGCGCAAGCGGCAGTTCCGCCGGCTCTGGATCGCGCGGATCAACGCCGGCGCCCGGCAGAACGGGACGACGTACTCCCGCCTCATCGCCGACCTCAACCGCGCGGACATCGGCCTGAACCGGAAGGTCCTCGCCGACCTCGCGATGCACGACGCCCCGGCCTTTACGAAGGTCGTCGAGCGCGCCCAGGCCGCCTGAGGGCCCGTCCGGGAAGTCCATCTCGGCTTCGTCTGGCTACGCGAGTCCTGCGCCGCATTGCGCTGCATCGCCGATGCTACCGCATCGTCTGCTTCGCGCGCCTCGCTCAGTACCCGCTCGCTCAGACTCCGCTGGTCAAGCCAGCTTCTCAGACGGGCCCTAGCGCCTGCGCCCCTCGGCGACGCAGCATCCCGTCCCGCCCGGCCTGGCTCGGTCACGAGCCTTCGCCCGGCGGGACGTTTCTATATCCCGCCCTCGCCCCCGGCCCCATGCCCCCGACCGACGCCCCCTCGCTCCACGACGAGATCGAGCGGCTCCGCGCCGAGATCGACGCCGCCGACCTCCCCGACGCCGACGCCGTCGAGGCCTTCCGCGTCCGCACCCTCGGGCGCAAGAGCGGGCAACTGACCGCGCTGTTCGGGCGGATCCCGGAGGTCGAGACGCGCGAGCGGGGGGCGGTCGGGAAGGAGCTGAATGCGCTCAAGCAGGCGGCCGAGGCGCGGATCGAGGCCGCCCAGGCCGCCCTCGCTGGAGGCGCCGCCGCGGGCGCCACGGACCTCGACCTCACGCTGCCGGGGCGCGTCCCGCCGCCGGCCGAGCCGGGCTCGCTCCACCCCCTGACGCAGACGCTCCGCGAGATCGTGGACGTGTTCGCCCGGATGGGCTTCGCCGTGGCCGAGGGGCCGGAGATCGAGGACGACTGGCACAACTTCACCGCGCTCAACTTCCCCCCGGAGCACCCCGCGCGGGACATGCAGGACACGCTGTTCGTCGAGCCCCCCGGCTCGCCGTCCTCGCCGGACGGGCGCGGGGTCGTGATGCGGACGCACACGTCGCCGGTGCAGGTCCGCGTGCTGGAGCAGACGGCGCCGCCGGTGCGGGTGATCGTGCCCGGCCGGGTCTACCGCAACGAGGCCCTCTCGTACAAGAGCTACTGCCTGTTCCACCAGGTCGAGGGGCTCTACGTGGACGAGGGCGTCACCTTCGCCGACCAGAAGGAGCTGCTGCACGTCTTCGCCCGTGCCCTCTTCGGCGAGGACGTGCGGATGCGGTTCCGCCCGAGCTTCTTCCCCTTCACCGAGCCCTCGGCCGAAGTGGACATCTGGTGGGCCGGCGAGAGCCTCCCCGGTGGCGGGCGCTGGATGGAGATCCTCGGCTGCGGGATGGTGGACCCCGCCGTCCTCGAAAACTGCGGCGTGGACCCCGAGCGCTACACGGGCTACGCCTGGGGGATGGGCGTCGAGCGCATCGCCATGCTCCGCTACGGCGTTGGTGACATCCGGCTGTTCTACGAGAACGACGTCCGGTTCCTCCGGCAGTTTTGAGTGATGGGTCTTGAGTTGTGAGTTCTGCGTGGCCCACTCACAACCCACGACCCACAACCCACAACTATGAAAGTCTCCACCGACTGGCTCTCCGACTACGTCGCGCTCGACGGCCTCAGCCCCGAGGCGCTGGCCGACCTGCTCACGATGGCCGGGCTCGAGGTCGAGTCCGTCGAGCGGCGGGGGCAGGGCTACGACGGCGTCGTCGTCGGGCACGTGCTCGCCACGCGGCCCCACCCCAACGCCGACCGCCTCACGCTCTGCGACGTGGACCTCGGCGCGGCCGGCGACGGGGAGCCGGTGCAGATCGTCTGCGGCGCGCCGAACGTGGCGGCCGGCCAGCGGGTGCCCGTCGCCACGGTGGGGACGACGCTGCTGGTGGCCTCGCGCGAGGACCCGGCCGTGCGCGAGCCGATCACGCTGAAGAAGGCGAAGATCCGGGGGGAGGTCTCGCGCGGGATGATCTGCGCCGAGGACGAACTCGGCCTCTCCGAGGACCACGCCGGCATCATGGTGCTAGAGAAAGACGCCGAGGTCGGGCAGCCGTTCGCGGAGTACCTCGCCGCACGGGGGCGGCTTCGTCAGGACGCCACCCTCGACATCGCCATCACCCCGAACCGCCCCGACGCCGTGAGCCACCTCGGCGTGGCGCGCGACGTGGCGGCGGTGACGGAGCGGGCGCTGACCCGGCCCGATGTGGCGGTGCCAGAGGTGGGGGGGGAAGCCGCCGAGCAGATCGCTGTCGAGATCGAGGCGCCGGAGGCGTGCCGCCGCTACGTCGGCCTCGTCGTGCGGGGGGTGACGGTGGGGGAGTCGCCGGACTGGCTGAGGCGGCGGCTGGAGGCCGTCGGCGCGCGGCCGATCAACAACGTCGTCGACGTCACGAACTACGTGATGCTCGAATGCGGCCAGCCGCTCCACGCCTTCGACCTCGACCTCCTCGCGGGCGGCGGCAACGCCGCGGCTAAGATCGTCGTCCGCCGGACCGCTGACGAGCACCCGTTCACCACGCTCGACGACCAGGAGCGGACGCTGCCCGTCGGGACGCTGATGATCTGCGACGCCGAGCTTGAGGTCGCCATCGCGGGGGTCGTGGGCGGGGCGAACTCCGAGGTGAACGGGGCGACGCGCAACGTGCTGATCGAGAGCGCCTACTTCGACCCGACCCTGATCCGCCAGACGGCGAAGGCGCTCGGCCTCCAGACCGACGCCTCATACCGGTTCGAGCGGGGCGTGGACCCGGAGGGGCAGCCGTGGGCTGCCGCCCGCGCCGCCGCCCTCGTCGCCGAGATCACCGGGGGGGAGGTCGTGGGCGGGATGGTGGACGCGCACCCGAGCCCCGTCGCGCGGCGGACGGTGCCGCTCCGCCGGAGCCGGCTGAACCGGCTCCTCGGCACCGACATCGGGGCGGAGGAGGAGCACCGGCTGCTGACGGCCATCGGGTTCGAGGTCGAGGAGGAGGGCGGCGTCGCCGACGCGCTGTTCGCCCGCGCCCGCCGCACCGCCGCGCCGAGCCCCGAGCAGGGCGACCTCGGCACGGTCTGGCGGGTGCCGAGCTTCCGCCCGGACGTCGAGCGCGAGGTGGACCTCATCGAGGAGGTCGCGCGGCTGCACGGCTACGACCGCATCCCCCGCCGCGCGCAGATGACCGTCCCGACCGTGCTCCGCCGCCCGACCCTCGCCCGGCGCCTGCGCGAGGAGGCCGCCGACCGGCTCGTCGGGCTCGGCTTCTGGGAGGCGTTCACGAACAGCCTCCTGCCGGCCGCCACCGCCGAGGCGTTCGCCGAGCCGGCGCTGACGGGCGCGAGCGCCGAGGCCGTCGTCACCGCCAACGCCATCAACCGCGACATGGCCGCGCTCCGGCCGAGCCTGATCCCCGGCCTCCTCGCCGTCGTTGCGCACAACCAGAACCGCGAGGGCGGGCCGCTCCGGCTGTTCGAGGTGGGGCACGTGTTCGGGCGCGCGGGCGGCACCGACCACCCCGTCCCCGGCTACCGCGAGCGGGAGATGCTGGCGCTCGCGATCAGCGGCCCGGCCGTCGCGGGTGGCTGGGACGCCGAGCCCCGCGCCGCCGACTTCTTCGACCTCAAGGGGATCGTGCAGCTCCTCCTCGGCGCGCTCGGGCTGGGGGACGTGGACGAGACGGCCGAGCCTGCGCCGGACTCCCTCACCGCGTATCGCCTCGTCCTGGAGCACGGCCGAGAGCGGATCGGGATGGTGGCGCGCGTGAGCGACGCGGTGATGGAGGCGCAGGGCCTCCGCGACGAGACGTTCGTAGCCGAGCTGGATTGGGGCCGGATCGTGGCCGCCGTCGACCGGGAAAAGACGGGCTACGCGCCGATCTCCCGGTTCCCCGCCGTCGAGCGCGACCTCGCCGTGACGGTCCCGCAGGCGCAGCCCGTCGGCCCGATGCTCGGGACGATCCGGGCGGCCGGCCGGCCCCTGCTCCAGCGCGCTCGCGTGTTCGACCTGTACGAGGGCGAGGGGGTGGGGGAGGGGCGGAAGAGCGTCGCCTTCGGCCTCCGGTTCGGGGCAGACCAGACGCTCACCGACAAGCGGGTGGACAAGGCCGTGCGTAAGGTCGTGCAGGCCCTCGAACGCGAGCACGGCGCGGCCCTCCGATAGGCCCAACGTATATTTGCTGCGGCCGACACGGACGCCTCCGGCTCGCCCCGCTCTCCCCGCTGATGGCCCTCTCACCGCCTTCGTTCTCCCCCTCCGACGCCGCCCCCTCCGAGACGCCGAAGGCGTCTGCGCTGGAGCGGCTGCGGGACCGGGTCGAGCGCGCCGCCGCCGAGATCGAGCGGCTGCGGGACGAGAACGCCGCCCTCGCCGAGCGCGTTCGCGCCCTCGTCGAGCATGACGCCCTCGCCGACGGCGAGGCGCCCGCCCTCCCCGACATCGGCAGCGGCGACGCCCTCCGCGAGCAGATCGAGGGCTTCATCGAGACCATCGACCGCGTGCTCGCAGAGCGGCGCGGTGAGACCCCCGCCGAGGACGATGCGCCGGCCGCCGACGAGGAGACGCCTGACCCGGAGGCCGCACCGTGAAGACGATCCGCGTCACCATCCTCGGTCGCCCCTACCCCCTCCGCGTCGAGCCCGCCGACGAGGAGGCCACCGAGCGGCTGGCCGCGTGGGTGGATAAGCGCATCCGCGCGATGGAGGCGAGCGCGCCCGGCCACCCCGCCCTCACCCACGCCGTCCTCGCCGCCCTCAGCCTCGCCGACGAGCTGGAGGCCGCGCGGCGGGAGGTGAACGCGCTGCGCCACGAGTTCGAGACGACGCGGGCCTCGACGAGCGACGCCCGCGACGTCGAGGCCGAGGCGGAGGCCCTCGCCGACCGGCTCGACGCGGCCCTCGCGCTGCCCGGGGCCCCCGGCGTTTCGGAGGAGGGGGAGGAGGGGCAGAGAGAGGCGGCGGACCCCGAGCGGGCGGAGGCCGTATCCTCCGGCGCTGCGTCGGCCGACTAGCTAGCACGGGCTTCCATGTGGGACATCCACCTAGGAGCGCGGCGGGCGCGGCCCCCGACTCCCCAACGATTGCTCCCCGAGGAACCCCCGACTCGTCCATCCATACACGCCCCGCCCGTGGCGGAGGCCGATCCTCGGCCCGTCCGGCGCGGCGCACACCACCGGTCTGCGGCCCTATTGCGAGAAGCCTGACACCTACGAACGAGGGAGCCCCCCTTCAGTCCTGACCTCAGGCTGCACGGCGAGCCACCGCGCCCGCCGCGTCCCGCCGGGACCTCCCGGACGGGATACCGCAGAAGAGCGAGGGCCTGAGCGGCTCCCACTGTGTATGAAGGAGGCTTCTTCATACCCCGTCGCAGGCTGGTGCCCTCTCCGGCGTTGGCCCGTCGGGAGTCCCGCCGGCGCGCCTAGACGGCGCGCGGCGGCCTCCCGGCGGCCGGGCCGTTCCTCGGGTCCGAACCCCCATGGACCCGCTCATCCTCTCGATCCTCGCCGCGGGCGCACTCGCGCTGGCAGGGATCGGTTACCTCCTCGGCGGCCTCGTCGCGGGCAACGCCGCCCGGCGCCGCTTCGACGCCACCGCCCAGGAGCTCGAAACGCTGCTCGCCCGGACGCAGGAGGAGGCCGAGGCCTTCCGCCGCGACCACCTCCTCCGCGTCGAGGAGGACCGCCTCCGCGCCGAGACCGCCGCGACGCGCGAGCGCGAAGCCGTCGCCGCCGACCGCCGCGCGCTCGGCCAGGAGCGGGAGGCGTTCCGGCGGGAGAAGGCGAGTGAGGAGGCCGAGCTCAACCGGCTCCGCCAGACCGCCGAGGCGCGGCGCGAGAAGCTGCGGCGCCGCACCGCCCGGCAGGAGAAGCGCGAGCAGGCGCTGCTCAAGGCCGCCGACGCGCTCGACGCCCTCGCGGCCGAGGCCGAGGCCCGGCGGAGCGAGGCCGAGGAGCTGCGCGCGTCCGTGCAGAAGCTCGCCAAGCAGGCCGGCCGCCGGCAGCAGGAGGTCGCCGCCCGCGAGCGCGACGTGGCGGCCCTCCACGAGGAGGTCGCCGCCAAGCACGAGCGGCTTGGGCGGCAGACCGAGGACTACCTCCGCAAGCTCGAAGCCGTCACCGGCATCGGCCGGCAGGAGGCGCTCGACCGGCTCGTCGAGGAGCTGGAAGAGCGGGCCAAGCTGGAGGCCGCCGCCGCCGTCAAGGAGATCCGCGATGAGGCCCGGCTGACGGCCAACCGCGAGGCCCGGAAGGTCATCCTCACCGCGATCCAGCGGACGGCCGCGTCGCAGACCATCGAGAACACCGTCTCCGCCATCCAGCTCGAGAGCGACGACATGAAGGGGCGGATCATCGGGCGCGAGGGACGGAACATCCGCGCCTTCGAGGCCGCCACCGGCGTCGAGGTCGTGGTTGACGACACGCCCGAGGCCGTGCTCCTCTCCGGCTTCGACCCCGTCCGCCGAGAGGTCGCGCGGATCTCGATGGAACGGCTCCTCGCCGACGGCCGGATCCACCCGGCGCGCATCGAGGAGGTCGTCGAGAAGACGTTGTCTGAGATTGAGGAGGAGGTCGTCGAGGCGGGCGAGAAGGCCGTGATCGAGCTCGGCCTCGTCGGCGTCCACGCCGAGCTCGTCCGGCTCGTCGGGCGGATGCGATACCGGTTCTCCTACGGGCAGAACCTCCTGGCCCACTCCGTCGAGGTCGCCCACATCGCCTCGCTGATGGCGGCTGAACTCGGGCTCGACGCGCCGAAGGCTCGGCGGGCGGGGCTGCTGCACGACATCGGGAAGGTGGTCGAGGGCGAGCTCGACAGCCCCCACGCCCTCGTCGGGATGGAGTGGGCCCAGCGCTACCGCGAGCACCCCGAGGTCGTCAACGCCATCGGCGCCCACCACGACGAGGTCGAGATGACGACGCCGCTGGCCCCGCTCGTGCAGGCCGCCGACGCCATCAGCGGGGCCCGCCCCGGCGCCCGCCGCGAGGGCCTCGAGAACTACGTCCGCCGCCTCCGCGAGCTCGAGGCGCTGGCCGCCGCGTTCGACGGGGTGCGGCAGGTCTACGCCATCCAGGCCGGCCGCGAGCTCCGCGTCATCGTCAACCACGACCACGTCTCCGACGCCCGCGCCGAGGCGATGGCCCACGACATCTCGAAGCGGATCGAGGCCGAGCTGCACTACCCCGGCCAGATCAAGGTGACCGTGATCCGGGAGGTCCGCGCCACCGCCTTCGCGAAGTGACTGAGGAGTCCGTCGGGGGCCACCGCACGTAGCTTCTCCCTCCCGCTACAGATAGGGTCCCGCGCGTGCTCTGCCGCCTGTCATTCCTCCTCCTATTCTTACTGTGGGCCTCTGGGGTGCAGGCCCAGGGGCCTGAGATCTTCCCCTCGGCCGGGGCTCCGGAGCCAGCCGAGCGGCACAACATCGCCGCTGCTAACGCCGGGCTCACGGGTGCGTTCACGCTCCTTCGAGGGGTCTTCTCTGGCCAGGTGAAGGATGTCGGCAGCGGGGTCGAAGTCTTCGCTCTCGGAGCCGCGGCGGGGCTCGGCTTCTACGAGGCGAAGGCCCTCATCGGGCGGGGGCACCCCATGCTCGGAACGGCTCTGGCTTACGGCTCTGCATCGGTAGCGGAGAGCGCTGCGGAGGGCGAGCATCCGCTCGGAACGCTCCGCCTCGGTCCGGGCCCTCTCGATGTGCGGGTGCGAACACCGTTCTATTCGGGCGAGGCGAAGGCCGTGTCGGTGGAGATGAGCCCCTCCGGTATTGCGGCCCTGATCGCGCTCCCCGTGCTCGGCTACACCCCCGAGCTCTGCGGCTTCACCCTGTGCTACCGCTCTTCGGAGCCTATCGGCGGATTCAGACGGAACGGGCGGGTGCTTGGGCGCGCGATCTTGCTTGGGCCAGAGGCGGACGCCGAAGTGGAGACCCACGAGCTGATCCATTACGTGCAGGGGCTGCAGGTGGGGGCCGTCACGCCTTACCCGACGGCCTCGACGCTGCGGCTGTGGAGTGCCCCCACTCTCGCCGGTCGGGTTCAGGCCGATCTGCGGATAGAGTGGCTGTATGCCGCTTTTGCGGTCTCATCCCTCGTGGTGGAGTACGACGAGCGCTGGTCAGAGATCGAGGCGCACACGCTGGATGCGCCGGCGGAGCAGGCGTGTGGGTCCCTCTTCTGCTTGGAGTGAGGGTTCGGGCGGAGGGGGGCAGAGCTAATGCTAGCTTGCGTGTTCGCGCACGCCCTGCTCGTCTCTATGCTGCTCCTCCTCTGCATCCTCGCCGGCTGGCTCCTCGGGCAGTTCCCGGCGGCCTACCTCGTGACAAGGTGGCTCCACGGGCTCGACGTGAGCACCGAGGGCTCGGGCAACGTCGGGGCAAACAATGCTTGGCGGGTGACGGGCTCGCGGCGGGTCGGGGCGATGGTGCTGGGGCTCGACGCGCTAAAGGGGATGCTGGCGGTGGTCGCGGGGTGGACTCTCGCGGCGACGTTGAGCGCGGCGCAGGGGTCGGCATTTTGGCCGGGGGCGCTGGCGCTGCTCGGCGCCGTCGCGGGACACAACTATAACCTCCTCCTCTCGCTCTCGGCCGGCCGGATCGCGGGCGGGAAGGGGCTGGCGACGGCGGCGGGCGGGTTCCTCCTCGTCGCGCCGTGGCTCGTGGCGGCGTGGGTGGCGCTGGCCGCTTTGGGAATGTCGACGTTCCGGGCATGGCGTGGCGTGTGGGTCTCGATCCCCGGCAACGTCGCGGCGACGGCGCTCGTCCCGGCGTTTGGGTGGATGCTATACGGAGGGCCGGGCCTCGTCGTGACGGGGATTTTTGCGGTGCTCGTCCTCCCGAAGCACGTCGAGCAGGTGCGGGCGCTGCTGGCTCAGGGCGGGGGTGTGCAAGAAATGGTGAACCCCGCCGATACGACCTGACGAGGCGGTATCCTGACGGGCCTTGCGCGTTGCATCGGAGCCGCTCCCATCGTTCTGGAGTGGACCCCCGCGCCGCTGCTGACTGGACTGCTCCGCCCATGCTTGGAACCCTCGGAAGCCTCCTCGTCCTCGTCGCCTTCGCGGCCGTCGTGCTCTCCGGCGTGGCCTACGTCCTCGCCACGCGAGAACCGGCTGCCGCAGACACCTGGCAGCGCGTGGGGCGCGGCGCGTGGGGCGTCGGCAGCGGCGGCGTGCTCGGGGCGTTCGCCCTCCTGGTCGTGCTGTTCCTCCGGCACGATTACCGATATGCCTACGTCTACCAGCACTCCTCGAACGACCTCCCGACCTACTTCACCGTCTCGGCGGCGTGGGCGGGGCAGGAGGGGTCGTTCCTGCTGTGGATCGTGATGACGGCGCTGCTCGGGGGCGGGTTGATCCTCGCGCTCCGGCGCGGGCGGTGGACCCACTTCGAGGCGCCGGTGCTCGCGCTGATCGCGCTCGGGCAGGCGTTCATGCTCTCGATGGTGCTCGGCCTGAAGCTCGGGCCGCTGACGGTCGGGGCGTCCCCGTTCATCACCCTCATTGACAAGTTCCCCGACGCCCCGTTCCTCCAGGCCGGCGGCGTGCCCGCCGACGGGAGCGGGCTCAACGACCTCCTCCAGAACTACTGGATGACGATCCACCCGCCGACTCTGTTCGTCGGGTTCACCCTCACGATGGCGCCGTTCGCCTTCGCTATCGCGGGGCTCTGGCAGCGGCGCTACACCGAGTGGATCCGCCCGGCGATGCCGTGGGCGCTCGCGGCCGGGCTCGTGCTCGCGACGGGGATCATGATGGGCGGGTACTGGGCCTACGTCACGCTCTCGTTCGGGGGGTGGTGGGCGTGGGACCCCGTCGAGAACTCCTCGCTCGTGCCGTGGCTGTTCGGGGTGGCCGGGCTGCACGCGATGCTCGTCGCGCGGCGGCGCGGGGGCTACGGCGTCCGCGCGGCGTTCAGCCTCGTGATCGCCGCGTTCATCTTCGTCGTCTACTCGACGTTCCTCACCCGCAGCGGCATCCTCGGCGACGTCAGCGTCCACTCGTTCGTGGACCTCGGGCTCTACAACCAGCTCCTCCTGTGGATCAGCACGATGGCGGCGCTCGGGTTCGGGCTGTTGGCCGTGCGCTTCCGCGAGCTCCCGCAGCCCGTCCACGCGCCGGCCTCGATGAGCCGGGAGGGGATGATCTTCACCGGCGCCCTCGTGCTCGCCCTCATCGGCGGCGTCATCATCGTCGGCACGAGCGCGCCGATCCTCGGGCGCATCTTCCGCGACAACCCCGCCGCCGTGGCGACCTCGTTCTACGACGCGTGGACGCTCCCGCTGGCCGTGGCGCTCGCCGGGCTGGCCGGGCTCGGGCAGCTCTTCTGGTGGAAGAAGATGCGGGTCGAGGACGTCAACCGCGCCATCATGAAGCCGCTCGGCCTCGCCGTCGTCTCGACGGCCGCGGTGCTGATGCTCACCCCGTTCGTGCCCGTCACCGTCGAGCCCGCGCAGGTCGCGGCCGAGGCGCCGCGGGCCATCGAGGCGGGGCTCTTCGGCGCGGGCGGCTGGGAGCGGTTCGGGACGAGCCTGCTCCTCCTCATGCTCGTGTTCGCCGCGTTCTTCGCGCTCTACGGCAACGGCGCCGTGCTGTGGCGGATCGCGCGGGGCAACCTGAAGATGGCCGGCGGCTCGCTCGCCCACGTCGGCATGGCGCTGATGCTGCTCGGGATCGTGGCGTCGTCGGTGTTCAACGACGCCATCACCGACGGCCAGGGCGCCAACATCCGCGGCGACCGCGACAACTTCATCGTCGAGCGCGGGGAGACGAAGCGCGTCGAGGGCTTCGCCTTCACCTACGTCGGGCAGCGCACGAACGAGCGGGGGCGCCCGGTCTACGACCTCGACGTGGTGGACCACCGGGGCCGCGCCTACCGCGCCTCGGCGGAGGTGTACCAGTCCAAGAGCGGGCAGTGGATCCAGCACCCGCACGTCGAGCCGTTCATCGAGGAGGACCTCTACATGGCCGTCTACCCCGCCGCGATGATGCGGCCGACGGGCGACGAGGACCAGGCCGGCGAGCTCACCCTCGAACGCGCCCAGGCCGCCCCCCTCGACGACGGCGCCTTCACCGTCCGCTTCACCGCCTACGACCTCGACCCCGACCGCTCCCGCATCGGCGTTCCTCCCGACTCGCTGGAGATCGCCGTGGGCGCGGTGCTGGAGGTGACGGAGCGGGCCACGGGCCAGACTCGCACGCTCCGCCCGATCTACGCCGTGACGACCGCGGGGGAGCAGCGGTACGTGCAGAACCGCGTGCCGGAGTGGGGCCTCGCGTTCACCTTCGCGGGGATGCAGGTCGAGCAGGACGCCGTGCGCCTCGTGGTCGAGGGGGCGCGGACGGCGCCGGAGGACTGGCTCGTGGTGCAGGCCTACCGGAAGCCGTTCATCAACGTGCTCTGGCTCGGCACGCTGGTCCTCATGCTCGGGTTCGGGATCTCGGTCTTCCGGCGGGTCTCGGAGCAGCGCGGACGGTAGGACCCCCCGCTTTTTCTCCCATCGCTTTGCTCAGGGGAGAAGAAGCTGTCCCCCTTCTGAAGGGGGACAGTTCTGGGCGTGCCTGAGGGCGGAGGGACTCGTCCCGTAGCCCGATGCGCGCCTGGGACGGGGGGTGCTCGAGCGCAGCGACAGTCGGAGCGGGGGGTCAACCACGCTCCTCCGGCGAGGCCCGCGCGTACCACCGCGTGAAGACGCTGGCCGTGAGGCCGTGCGCGACGAGGGAGGCCGTGATGAGGAGGGTCCCCACCGTCCACGCCTCCTCTACCCCCGCCCGCCGCAGCGCTACGCTCGCGTAGAACAGCGCCGCCACGCCGATCGGCCCGAACCACCCGGCGAACAGCGCGTCGCGCCACGTCTGGAGCTGGGGGACGGCGGGCTTCAGCGCGAGTACGACGGGGAGCCGCCGGAGCAGTAGCACAGCCCCAGCCAGCGCCCACGCCCGCCACCCCAACGCGGCCCAGTCCGCCCACGGCAGCGCCATCCCGAGCAGCGCGAAGATGGGCACGCTGAAGAACCGGTCGAACGCCTCGGTGACGCGCTCCTCGCCCGCCCGCTCCTCGGTTGAGACCGTGGTGTCGAGGGCGAGCCCGGCGGCGAACACGGCGAGGAGGCCGTCGGAGCCGAGGAGCTTCACGGCGCCGAGCGTGAGGAGCGCCAGCGAGAGCGTGTACGAGAGGTACGACGGCCGCTCGATCAGGTCGTGTCCCTCGGCCCACTCCAGGAGCCGCCCCGCGGCCCATCCGATCCCCAGCCCCATCAGCACGGCGGCGCCGACCTCCCACGGGAGCACGCGCCCGAGCCACGCGCCCCACACCTCGCCGTCGGGCCGCGTGAGCATGAGGAGCGGGAGGAGCACCAGCGGGTAGGCCAGCCCGTCGTTGGCGCCGCTCTCGGCCGAGAGGAGGTGGCGGAGCCGCTCCGGGAGGTGTCGCTCGGCGAAGGGCCCGACGACGACGGCGGAGGCCGCCACGGGGTCCGTCGGCGTGACGACGGCGCCGACGAGGAGCGCCGTCCACAAGGGCAACCCAACGAACAGCGCGACGAGCCCGCTCGACATGGCCCACATCCCCAGCATCCCGACGACGAGGAGGGGGAGCGCCCCGCGCCAGTGGCCGCGGTACCCGCTCGGCAGCCGGAGGGCCACGCTCATCAGCCCGACGCCGAGCGTGAGCCGCGCCGCGATCTCGAACACCTCGTGCTTCGCCCCCCACGCCTCGGGGTCGAGCACGCCGAGCACCTCCGGCCCGAGCATGACGCCGACGGCGAACGCGATCAGCCGGTCCGAGCCGAACCGCCGCTTGATGAGCCCGGAGACGAGCCCGAGCGCGAGGACGAGCCCGCCGAGGACGACGAGCGTGAGGTTGAGAGTGGGCAAGGGCGACCGGAGGGGAAGCTGCAAGATCGCGCCCACGTGCCGCCCCGAACCGCCGGGCTATTCCACCATCGCCTCCTGGGCGAAGGCCCGGCCCCGCTCGGTCAGCGCGAGGCGGTCGCCGCGGCGGGTGGCGAACCCGTCGTCCACGGCGGCGCCGACGGCGAGGCGGGCGAAGTCGTCCTGCCAGCGGAGGTGCTCGCGGAGGTGGCCGACGCGGCACTCCCGCTCGGCCTCGGGCAGCCCCTCGTGGTGGAGGAGATGGACGGCGAGCATCTTCTCGGCAAAGAACCGCCGCTGCTGCCGGTGTCGGAGCATCTGCGCCACGAGCCCCCGCTCCGGCGCGAACGCAAACGCCAGCGCGAACGCAAGCCCCGCCACCGTCGCCATCGCCCCCGCGATGTTGGTGTCGATGATCCGCGCGGCCCAGTACCCCCCGACGGCCGCCGCCGCGCCGATCCCCGCGCTGAGACCGAGCAGCACCGGCAGCCGGTCGGTGAGGAGGTACGCCGCCGCCGGCGGCGCCACCATCAGCGCGACGACGAGGACGCTCCCCACCGCGTCGAACGCGCCGACGGCCGTCACCGAGACGAGCCCCATCAGCGCGTAGTGCAGTGCCCCCGGCGCGAACCCCAGCGCCGCCGCGAGCCCGGCGTCGAACGTCGAGAGCTTGAGCTCCTTGTAGAGCACGACGAGGAACAGCAGGTTGAGGACCAGCACGCCGCCCATCACCCACAGCGCCACCGGCCCGAGGTCCGCCCCCCCGACCGTGAATCGGTTGAACGGGGCGAACGCCAGCTCCCCGAGGAGCACCGCGTCCACGTCGAGGTGGACGCCCGAGGCGAACCGGGCGATCAGCACCACGCCGACGGCGAACAGGACGGGGAAGACAAGCCCGATGGCGGCGTCCTCCTTGACCCGCCCCGTGCTGCGCAGCCCCTCGATCAGCGCTACGGTCAGCACGCCCGTCGCCGCGGCGGCGAGGATGAGGAGCGGGCTCGCGAGGTCTTCGGTGACGAAGAACGCCAGCGCGATCCCCGGCAGGATGGCGTGGCTGATGGCGTCGGAGAGCATCGCCACGCGGCGGAGCACGAGGAACGCGCCCGGCAGCGCGCACGCGGCGGCCGTGACGGCGGCGATGAGCTGGATTTCGAGCTGAGGCGACATCCGAGAAAACGTAGGGGCAGACCTACGTGTCTGCCCTGGTCAGGGGGGACGCCGTAGGACGGACACACGGGTCCGCCCCTACGGTTCGGTTGTGGGTCATCACGGTTCGATCCGGGTGTTGCGGGCGAGGGCGCGGGCGGCGCGGAGGCCCTCCCCCGTGAGTCCCCACCGCGCGCTCCCATCCGCCGGGGCGACGAGGCCGCGCTCGGCGAGCGCGTGCAGGCCGGGCTCGACGCTCTCCGGCCGCGCCGTCATCGTCCGCAGCGTGGCGACGGGGTGGGGATGGAGCGGGTCGTCGGGGTGCTGGAGGGCGAGGGTGTAGAGGTCCTCCAGCGTCCCGATCTCGCGGAGGTTCGCGCGGTTGCGCCGGGCGCGGAGCCACGCCGCCACCAGCCCCCGTTCCGGCGCGAACAGCAGCGACAGCACGACGAACAGGGCGGCGCACAGCACGATCGTCGGGCCCGTCGGGAGGCGCTCGGCGGTGGCGCTGACGACGGCGCCGGCCACGCCGCTCAGCGCGCCGAACAGGGCCGCGAGCGCCATCATTCCCCCGAGCCGGTGCGTCCACTGCCGCGCCGCGGCGGCCGGGGCGATCAGCATCGCGCTCATCAGGACTACGCCCACCGTCTGCAGCCCGATCACGATGGCGACGACGAGCAGCGTCGTCAGCACGAGGTCGAGCCGGCGCATGGGGAGGCCGAGCGCGGCGCCGAACGCCTCGTCGAAGGCGAGCAGCTTGAGCTCCTTCCAGAGCGCCGCCGTCGCCGCGAGGGCGAGTGCGCCGAGCACCGACATCACGACCACGTCGCGCTCGACCAGCGCCGCGGCCTGCCCGAACAGGAACGTGTCGAGCCCGGCCTGGCTGCCGCCGGGCTGCCGCTGCACCACGACGAGCAGGACGAGCCCGAACCCGAAGAACACGGACAGCACCATCCCGAGGGCCGTGTCGAACGGGACCCGGCTGCGGCGGACGACGGCCATCACCGCGAGCGTCCCGAGCCACCCCGCGATCCCCGCGCCGAGGACAAGCACGAACGGCGCCTTCGAGCCCGTCAGCAGGAACGCCAGCGCGATCCCCGGCAGCGCCGCATGGCTGATGGCGTCGCCGAGGAGGCTCTGCCCGCGGAGCACGGCGTACGTCCCCAGCGAACCGCTGACCACGCCGAGCACGGCCGCGCCGAGCGCCACCGTCCGCAGGGTGTAGTCGAAGAAGAGATCTTCTAGCACGGGGGATAGGACATAGGAAATGGGATATGAGGATCAGGGCGAGTCGGCGTCGGACACGGCTGTCCCCATCTCCCGCATCCCATTCCCCATCCCCCCGACCTGGAAGGGCACGCGCCCGCCGTAGGTCAGCCGCAGGTTCTCGTCGGTGAACGCCTCCGCCACCGGCCCGGCCGCGATGCGGCGGACGTTCAGCAGCAGCACCCAGTCGAAGTACTCCGGCACCGTCTGGAGGTCGTGGTGGACGACCACCAGGGTCTTGCCTGCCGCGCGGAGCGTCTGGAGCAGTTCCACGATGGCCCGCTCGGTGGTCGCGTCGACGCCCTGGAACGGCTCGTCCATGAAGTACACGTCGGCCTGCTGGACGAGGGCGCGGGCGAGGAACACCCGCTGCTGCTGCCCGCCGGAGAGCTGCGCGATCTGCCGCCCCGCGAACTCCTGCATCCCGACCTGCTCCAGCGCGGCCATCGCCGCCTCGCGCTCCGGCTTGCCCGGCCGCTTAAGCCAGCCGAGGCGGCCGTAGAGCCCCATCGTGACCACGTCCAGCACGCTCGTCGGGAAGTCCCAGTCGACCGAGCCGCGCTGGGGGACGTAGGCGACGCGGCGGCGCTGCTTCGCGTAGGGCTCGCCGTGGATCAGCGTCTCGCCGGCCGCCGCGTCCACGAGCCCGAGCATGGCCTTGATGAGCGTCGTCTTCCCCGCCCCGTTCGGCCCGACGATGGCGAGCAGCACGCCCTCGGGAACCTCGAGGTCGATATCCCACAGCACCGGCTGGTCGCGGTAGGCGACGGTGAGGTCGTGGACGGCGATGGCGGGAGGAGCAGCCATAAAAACGCTGTAGGGGCGGGTCTCGCGCCCGCCCGGTGAAGGGCGACCACGAGGGTCGCCCCTACGTTGAAGTTAAATTCAGCGTTCGGCGACGGGTGCGGGGGCGAGGGCCTCCACGATGGTGTCGACGTTGTGGCGGATCATCCCCAAGTAGCCCTCCGCGCCGGAGCCCGCGCCGCCGAGGGCGTCGGCGTAGAGGCTCCCCCCGATCTCGACCTCGGCGCCCCGCGCGCGGACGGCCTCGCGGACGGCCCGGATGCTCCGCTCCGACACGCTCGACTCGACGAACATCGCGGGGATCTCCCGCTCGGCCACGAACTCGGCCAGCCGCTGCACGTCGGCCGTGCCGGCCTCCGTCGCCGTCGAGATGCCCTGGAGGCCGCGGACCTCGAAGCCGTAGGCCCGCCCGAAGTAGTTGAAGGCGTCGTGGGCGGTGACGAGCACGCGCTGCCCCTCGGGCACCTCGGCCACGCGCTCGCGGACGTAGGCGTCGAGCGCGGTCAGCTCCTCAGCGTAGGCACCGACGCGCCGGCCGTACGCCTCGGCGTGCGCCGGGTCGAGATCGGCGAGGCGCCCCCCCACGGCGCCCGCAGCCGCCTTCCACAGCTCCACGTCCATCCACACGTGGGGGTCGAAGCTGCCCTCAAACTCGGGCGGCGCTAGCAGCGCCTCCTCGGGGATGCCGGCGGTGACGGCGCTCGTCCGGTCGCCGAGCCGTTCGAGCACGTCGGACATCTTGCCTTCGAGGTCGAGGCCGGTGTAGAGGATGAGGTCGGCCGCGGCCATCCGGCCCATGTCGCCCTCGGAGGCGCGGTAGAGGTGGGGGTCCACGCCCGGCCCCATCAGCGCGTCGACCTCCACGCGGTCCCCGCCGACGGTGCGGGCGAGGTCGGCGATGATGTTCGTCGTGGCGACGACCCGGACGGGCCGCTCGCCGATGGGCTCGCCGGTGTCCTCCCCGGCCTCGCAGCCGACGAGGGCCAACAGCCCCAGCACCAAACACGCAACACGCAGCATAGCTATTCGATTTCGTTGACGAGGATGAACTGCGCCGCCTGCCGCCCCACCGTCCGCTCAGCGCCGCCGGCGTGGAGCGTGAGCGGCCCGTCGAACGGCGCCACAGCTAAGACCTCGACGGGCGTTCCCGGAAGCAGGCCGAGGTCGGCGGCGTAGCGGAGGAGGTCGGCGTCGTGGTCTGAGACCTCGGCGACGGTGGCGCGCTGCCCGGCGTCGAGCGCGGCCAGCGGGGTCCGGTCGGTCTCCGGCAGGGTGAGGTCCGGTGTGGGGATCGGGGCGCCGTGGGGGTCCACGGTCGGGTGACCTAGGGCGGCGTCCATTCGGGCTTCGAGGTCCTCGGAGAGCACGTGCTCGATCCGCTCGGCCTCCTCGTGGACCCGGTCCCACGGCACGCCAAGCGCCTCGTGGAGGTACGTCTCGACAAGCCGATGATGCCGGATCACTTCGATGGCCGCCCGCCGCCCCGCCGCCGTCAGCCCGACGCCCCGATACGGCTCGTGGGTGAGGAGGCCATCGGCCGCGAGCCGCTTCACCATCCCCGTCACCGACGCCGGGGCCACGCCGAGCCGCTCGGCCAGCGCCGAGGTCGTCACCGGCGGGGCCGTCCGGTCGAGGTCGAAGACCGCCTTGAGGTAGTCCTCAGCGGCGCGGGTGTGGTGGCCCATTTTAGGCGCGGCTAAAAATCTGTTCAGCCGCGCCTACCCCAGTCCCAGCCGGGAGTTCCCTGCATTTCAAGCCCTCCCGCGCGAGCACCCTTGCAGCCGGCTGGGTAACAGGTTATGTTAGGGGCGAATTCAAGCCTGGTGCCATGCGCTTACTACGTTGCTTCCTCCTCTGCTCCCTCGTTGCCGCATCCGCCTTCGCGCAGCCCACGAGGCCGTTTTCGAACGAGTCGGCCTTCGGGGCACGGGCGGCGCCCATCGGGCTGCCATGGGAGCCCTCGGCTACGTCCCCTGACGACGACCGCTGGAGTGATGCCTTCGCCCTGCCCTATGGGGTAGACGGCGTGCTCGACGCCGTCGCCCTAGCGCCCAATGGGGACGTGTACGTAGGCGGGCTCTTGAACGTAGCTGGCGGCGTCTTCGCCGACGGGGTGGCCCGGTGGGACGGGGAGCAGTGGCGTGCCCTCAGCGAGGGGCTTGCCGGCTTCTACGTCGAGGACCTCGCCCTCGACGGGGAGGGTACACTCTACGCGGTCGGGCGCATGGACACGCCTTACCCACGCGATGCCGTCAAGCGTTGGGACGGCACCGAGTGGGAGACGATCGGCCGGGTCTTCGGTGCCATTGGTACTGGCGGTAGCCCCTTCGCGGCAAGCATCGACAGCGAAGGGCGCCTCCTCGTCGGCGGCAGCTTCGAGGTGATGGAGGGCGAGGCGACGGCGGGCGTCGCCGTTTGGGACGGGAAGTCGTGGAGCGGCCTCGGCGAGGGCGTCGCCGGCGAGGTGTATGCCGTCCTACCTACGGACGACGGCGTCCTCTACGTCGGGGGCGAGCTCAGTGGCCTCAGTGGCGGACCGCTCCGTTGGGACGGGAGCGAGTGGCAGCCGCTCGTCGGGAGCGACGGCAGCGAGATCACGGGAGGGCGGGTCTACGACCTCGCCCTCGGCCCTGACGGCACCCTGTACGCCGGCGGCGAATTCTCCTCCACGATGGATACCGATCCTGGCGACCGTGTACTCGGTAACGTGGCCGCCTGGGATGGGGAGCGATGGGAGCTTCTACTGGAGTCTCACGACCGCGTCTTCGCTCTCGCTCTCGATAAGGACGGCTCGTTGGTCGCGGCGGGCCTACTTTGGGAGGGGGCGGGTACCGACGACCTCGCTCCGGCGCACGAGATCCTGCGGTGGGATGGGGCGGCATGGGAGCCCATCGGTTCCGTCCCGAGTAGTCCCGCCGTCTCTCCCGTCCTCGCAATGGAAGCAGGGCCCGAGGGCGAGCTCTACGCTGTCAGCGGTTTCGACGCCATCTCAGGTCAGGCTGTCTATGGAGTGGGGCGGTGGGACGGGGAGGCGTGGAGCGGTATCGGCACGGGCGAGGGCGAGGGTGGGGCCTTCTATGTTCATGCTCTCCTCGCGGACGGGTCCGGCGGCGTTTACGCTGGTGGTGCCTTCACCGCTATCGGTAGCCAAGCTACCAGCGGCTTCGCCTACTGGGATGGGGAGATGTGGTCAGGGCTCGGGGAGGCGGAACAGGTCTTCATCAAGGACCTGGCAGCCGCGCCGGGTGGGGGGCTCTACGCCGGCGGTAGTAACATCGGGCTCGGTGGCGAGTCCTACAACGTAGCCCGGTGGGACGGCACCGCGTGGGAGCCCTTCCCCCTAATCGTGGGCGGGGGGGAGCCCTATCGGATCAACGCCGTCGCCGTGGCCCCGGATGGCACGCTCTACGCCGGCGGCAGGTGCGGCCACGCAGGCACCGACGACCCCTACAACGGCATCGTCAGGTGGGACGGTGAGGCGTGGGCCCCGCTCCAGAGCGGTCTGACCGTATCCGGGGGGATCTGCGGCGAGGTCACCGCACTCGTCGTCGCCGACGACGGCATCCTCTACGTCGGGGGGAGGTTCGAGGAGGCCGGCGGTAAGCCCGCGTCCTACGTCGCCCGGTGGGACGGGACCGCTTGGAGCCCCGTCGGGGATAACCTCGACGGCCCCGGCCAGCGACTCCGCGACCTCTTCATCGCCTCCGACGGAGCGCTCTATGCAGTGGGCGGTTTCTATTCAGGGAACAGCGTGTTGCGGCTAGACGGCTCGTCTTGGGAAGCTGTCGAGGGCCTCCCAGGAGGTTCGGGCTCCTCCCTCGCGGAGGACGCAGCGGGCAGACTCTACGTCCGAGGCGGTTTCTCTGATGGGAGTGAGGTGCTCCAGCAGGACGGTGACACGTGGCGGCGGCTCGGCAGCGGGCTCAACCGGTGGACGCGCGCGCTCGCCTTCGAGCCCACGACTGGCGGGCTCTTCGTCGCTGGGGCCTTCTACGGGGCGGGGGGCAAGGTGTCCGTCGATATCGCCCGGTGGGATACGCGTGGGTCCGTCTCAAACGAGCCGGGGGGGGACCCAGACGCGCTCGCGCTGGCGCCGGCCTTCCCAAACCCCTTCACCTCCTCGACGGCGCTCTCATTCACCCTACCCGAAGTCGGACGCGCCCGCCTCGCCGTCTACGACGTGCTTGGCCGCGAGGTCGCTGTGCTGGCTGAAGCGCCACACGCGGCGGGCGAGCACACGGTGACATGGCGGCCGGACGACCTCGCCAGCGGTGTCTACCTCGTCCGGCTCGAAGCGGGCGGCGCGGCAGCGACGCGGCGGGTGCTCCTCCTCCGCTAGCGCCCCGGCACGCTGAACGCCGAGTCCGCCGCCGTCGGACGCTCGACCCAGTCGGCGACGAAGACGTTGGTGTCGCGCGAGGGGGCGCGGTCGGCGCGGCGGTTCGAGGCGAACACGAGGCGGTCCCCGCCGAAGCTGAACATCGGGAAGGCGTCGAACGTGCCGCTGTGCGTCACCCGCTCCAGCCCGCTCCCGTCGAGGTTGACGAGGAAGAGGTCGAACTCGCGCCCGCCCTCGGCGAGGGTGTGGTGGTTCGAGGCGAAGATGAGCCGCTCCCCGCTCGGGTGGAAGAACGGGGCCCAGTTGGCACCGGGGAGGTCCGTCACCTGCTGGGCGTTGGAACCGTCGGCGTCGGCGACGAAGAGGTTGAGGGCGCCGGGCTGCACGAGGCCGTCGGCCAGGAGGCTCCGGTAGCGCTCGCCGGCCTCGCCCGTGGGGCGGCTCGCACGCCAGACGATCTTCGAGCCGTCGGGCGAGAAGAACGCGCCGCCGTCGTAGCCGAGGTCGTCGGTGAGTTGGAGGGCCTCGCCCGTCTCCGTGTCGAATCGCCACAGCTCGAGGTCGCCGGAGCGCGTCGAGGTGAAGACGACGTAGCGGCCGTCGGGGCTCACGGTGGCCTCGGCGTCGTAGCCCTCGCCCCCGATCAGCAGCTCGACGTTCTGCCCGTTGGCGTCGGCGGCGTAGATGTCGAAGGTGTCGTAGATCGGCCAGGCGTAGACGCCGGGCGACTCCGGCGGGGGCGGGCAGGCGGGGCTGGCGGCGTGCGTCGAGGCGTAGACGACGCGGTCGTCCGCGAGGAAGTACCCGCACGTCGTCCGGCCCTCGCCGGTCGAGACGAGGCGGTAGCGGTCGCCGTCGGGGAGGGGCTGCCCGTCGGGGCGGAGGACGAACTGCTGGTCGCAGCCCTGCTCGTTGATGGCGGCCCAGTCGCTCTGCATGATGAGGAGATCGTCGTCGAAGCTCCAGTACGCCTCGGCGTTGTTGCCGCCGAAGGTCAGTTGGCGGATGTTGCGGAGGCGGGTCTCGCCGGGGAAGCGGAGCGAGTCGGCGGCGGCGTCGTAGGCCGCCGCCGGCTCGGCACCCATCGGCTCGGCGCGGTCGGGGGCGCAGGCGGCGAGTGCGATGGCGAGGGTCAGCAGGAAGAGCGGGCGGAGCATGGGCTGGCGGGTGGCGGGACGGTCTGTGCGGCGGGCGGACCCGGCCGGGAAGTTATGCGTAGGGCCTCCCCGCGCCCCTCACCCCGCCTTCACCCGATGCCCCACCCGGACGCCCCCGAGGCCAGCCTCGACTTCGACCGCGACGTGGTCGCCGCGAGCCGCGAGCGGCCCGTGCTGGTGGACTACTGGGCGCCGTGGTGTGGCCCCTGCCGCGCCCTCGGCCCGACGCTGGAAAAGCTGGCCGACGAGGTAGGTGACACATGGGATCTCGTCAAGATCAACACGGACGAGCACCCGGCGCTCGCGGCGCAGGCGCAGATCCGCGGCATCCCCACGGTCAAGCTGTTCGCGGGCGGCGAGGTCGTCGGCGAGTTCAGCGGCGCGCTGCCCGAGCCGGCGCTCCGCCGCTGGCTCGACGAGCACCTTCCGAGCCCCCAGAAGGAGCGGCTGGCCCGCGCGACGGCACTGCTGGAGGCGGGGGACCGTACCGCTGCCCGGCCGCTCCTCGAAGAAGCCGTCACTGGAGAGCCCGAACATGCGGAGGCGCGGGCGCTGCTGGCCCGGGCGCTCGCGCTCGAAGACCCCGACCGCGCCGAGGCTCTGGTCGAGGGAGAGCACACGCCTGAGGCCGAGGCCATCCGCACGCTCGCCCGTCTCCTCCGCCTCCCGGCCGAGCCGAACGGGCTGGAGGAGGCACCCGTCCGCGGCGACTACCTCGCCGCCGCCGGAGCCCTCGCGGGCGGCGACACCGACGCCGCGTTCGACCGGCTCATCGGGGTGATCCAGCGGGACCGCTCGTTCGACGACGACGGCGCGCGGAAGGCGGCCGTCGCCCTCTTCACCGTGCTCGGCGAGGGGGATCCCGTGGTGCAGAAGCACCGCCCCGTCTTCAACCGGAGCCTGTACTGATGCCCGAGCCGGCCGCCACCGACCGCCTCGTCCACACCGCCCGCATCGCCGTGCGGTGGGGGGACATGGACGCGTTCGGCCACGTCAACAACGCCGTCTACTTCCGCTACTTCGAGCAGGCCCGCATCGAGGCGCTGGACCGTGCCCTCGGTGGCGACTGGCCCGAGGGCGCCGGCCCCATCCTCGCCGCGACGAGCGCGGAGTTCCGCCGGCCCCTCCGGTTCCCCGCCACCGCTCTCGTCCGCGTCTCCGTCGGCGACCCCGGTCGGACCTCGTTCCGTCAGCGGTTCGAGTTGCGGGTCGAGGGCGAGGGCGATGAGCCGTTCGCCACGGGTGACGCTCGCCTCGTGTGGGTGGACGCGAAGACGGGCCAGCCGATCCCCCTGCCCGACGCCATCCGCGCCACGCTCCCCGACCCCGAGCCTGCCTGAACCATGCTTACCCTCGCTACCATCGCCGACGCCGTCGGGCAGGAGCTCGGCGTCTCCGACTGGGTCACCGTGGACCAACCCATGATCGACGCCTTCGCCGAGCTCACCGGCGACCGGCAGTGGATCCACACCGACCCCGCGCGCGCCGCCCGCGAGGCGCCGACCGGGACGACCATCGCACACGGGCTCCTCACGCTGAGCCTGTTGCCGGCCATGCGCAACGCCGTCGGTGTGATCCCCGAGGACGCCGGCCGGGCGATCAACTACGGTTACGACCGCGTCCGCTTCCTCGCGCCGGTCCCGCCCGGCAGCCGCCTCCGCACGCGCGTCGTGCTCGCCGCCGCCGAGGAGCGCGGGCAGGGCTGGCTCATCACGACGCAGAACACCGTCGAGGTCGCCGGCGGCGTGAAGCCGGCGATGGTGGCGGACGCGCTCACCCTGCTCCTGCCCGAGTAGCCGTGGCCGCGCGCGACCCGCTCGCGGACTACCCCCCGCTCGACGGCCCCGAGCGGTTCCCCGAGGTGTGGGCGTTGGCCTGGAACCGCCGCGACCCCGAGGCGCTGGCGGCGCTGTTCGACGAGGACGCCGAGTTCGTGAACGTGACCGGGCTCTGGTGGCACAGCCGCACCGCGATCCTGAAGGCCCACCGCTACGGGCTGGAGACCATCTTCAACGAGTCTGAGCTGACGGTCCGGCGGGTGACGGTGAAGCGGCTGCGGGAGGACGTGGCCGTCGTCCACGCACGGATGCGGCTCGTGGGGCAGACGCCGCTCGGTGAGGTCAGGCGGCCGGGCGCTCGTACCACCGTCTTCTCCTTCGTCGTCCACCGGACGAGCGCAGGCTGGCGCTGTGCCTCCGCCCAGAACACCGACATCGTGCCGGGCATGGAGACGCACATCGTGGACGGCGACGGGCGGTTCGGCGCCGTGGACTACCGCAGCCGGCCGTGATCGTCCAGCCCGTCCCTCGCGGAGGGCGAGGCCCAGCGGAGCGACCTGCGCTCCGCTCGTCCCTAGGACGGGCTCCTAGCGTTGGCGGTAGCTTCTCCACCCCCTCCACCCCCTCCACCCCCTCCACCCCCTCCACCCCATGCTCTTCGAGAACCAGGTCGTCGTCATCACCGGGGCCGGACGCGGGATCGGCGCCGCCGCGGCGCGGCTGTTCGCCGAGCACGGCGCGGCCGTCGTCGTCAACGACCTCGATGAGGGGCCGGCGCGGGGCGTGGCGGCCGAGGTCGCGGCGGTCGGGGGGGAGGCCCACGCCGTCGCCGGGAGCGTGACCGAGGACGGCTTCCCCGAACGGCTGCTCGGCGAGGCCGCCGAGCGGTTCGGGAAGATCAACGTCCTCGTCAACAACGCCGGGTTCCTGTGGGACGGGATGCTCCACACGATGACCGACGAGCAGTGGCTGCGCGTACTGGAGGTCCACACGTTCGCCCCGTTCCGGATGATCCGCGCGGCGGCCAAGCACCTCCGCGCCCCCGCCAAGGCCGAGCACGCGGCGGGCCAGGCGCCGAGCGAGAACCGCGTCGTCATCAACGTCTCGTCCACCTCGGGGCTGCACGGGAACGTCGGGCAGGCGAACTACGCGACAGCCAAGATGGGCGTGGTCGGGCTGACGAAGACGGTGGCGAAGGAGTGGGGCCGGTTCGGCGTCCGCTGCAACGCCGTGGCGTTCGGGTTCATCGACACCCGAATGACGCGGCCGAAGGAGACCGGCGAGAAGGTCGAGGTCGGCGGACAGGAGGTCGTGCAGGGCATCCCCGAGGCCGCACGCGGGCGGGCCTTCACGGCGAACCCGCTGGGGCGGCCGGGCACGGCGGCGGAGGCCGCCGGCGGGATCGTGCTGATGGCCTCGCCGCTGGCGGGCTACGTCACCGGGCACACCCTCGAGGTCACCGGCGGCGCGGGGATCTGAGCGCCGGCCTCAAGCCGCCGTCCACGCCACGTCGTACTGCTGCACGAGCGGGTCCCGCGTGACCAGCCGCAGCCCCTCGACCTGCGCCTGCACTACCAGCATTCGGTCGAACGGATCGCGGTGCAGCGGCGGCAGGTGCTCGACCGCCTGCGCGTGACCGAGCCGGATGTCCAGCTCGTCGAACCGATTCAGTCGGAGCTGGTCCTGTAGGTCGTCGGGGGCCGAAAGCTTACCGAGGGCGGCCTTGATCGCCATCTCCCACACCGAGGCTGCGCTCACGAAGACGGTGCTGCGGGAGTCTGCGATGGCCGCGCGGGCCTCCGGCTTGAGGCGCTCCGGCGCGGCGAGGGCCCACAGCAGCGCGTGGGTGTCGAGGAGGAATCGGCTGGACTCAGCCATCGCCCGGCTCGATCCGTGCGGCCTCGAAACGGTCAGCGACCTCCTCGAGGGGCGCGTCGAAGTCGTCGGCGATCTGGACCCGGCCGCGCCAGGTGCCGAGCGGTCGCGGCGCGCGCTCTTCGGCCACCACCCGCGTCAGGCGGGCCACGGGCTCGCCCGCCCGCCCGATGATGACGTCCTCGCCGGCCTCGACGCGGCGGAGCAGCTTCGAGAGGTTCGTCTTCGCCTCGTGAACGTTGACGAGCGTCGCCATGCCGGTGGTCGCTTAGCTAGGGTTGGTCCACAACCCCATCGCGCGCCTTCAGTTCCGCCGCTCCGGGCCTCCGACGGCGTCTAGCCCGTGAGCTTCTCCGTGAACTCGGCGAGGCGGCGGGCCTGGTGCCGGATGACGGCAAGGTCCTTCTCCGAGACGTCCGGCCCGTCGGCCGTCACGCTCGCGCCGTAGGGGTTGCCGCCGGAGGCGAACACGCTCTGGTCCGTGTAGCCGGGCGGGACGAGGATGCAGCCCCAGTGCATCGCCGTGATGTAGAGCGTCTGGAGCGTCGTCTCCTGGCCGCCGTGGGGGTTCTGCGCGCTCGTCATCGCGGAGAACGTCTTGTCGGCGAGCTTGCCCTGCTGCCAGAGCGGTCCGAGGGTGTCGATGAACGAGCGCATCTGGCTCGCGGCGCCGCCGTAGCGCGTCGGCGACGAGAGGAGGTAGCCGTCGGCCCAGACCATGTCGTCGTCGGAGACGGTCTCGACGTCGGCCTCGCGCTCCTTCTGCGCCTTCCACGCCTCCTGCGCCGCGACGACCTCGTCGGGCGCCGTCTCGCGGACCTTCCGGAGGCGGACCTCAGCGCCGGCGTCGCGCGCGGCCTCGGCGGCGGCCTGTGCCATCTGGTGGTTGTGGCCGTAGGTGGAGTAGTAGATGACGGCGAGCTTGGCGGGCATGGGGGGTGCGGGTTGGG
This sequence comes from Rhodothermales bacterium, assembly GCA_965215145.1. Taxonomy (GTDB): domain Bacteria; phylum Bacteroidota; class Rhodothermia; order Rhodothermales; family JANQRZ01. Next base: position 643,426 of record OZ244038.1, read on the forward strand.
TAGGTCGGGGGAATCCGCCAGAGCGACCCTCCGTTCCGCGCCCGTCGCGCCACGTGGCTAGGCGCGCTCGGTCTCGCGGAGCCGGAACCGCTGGAGCTTCCCCGTCTGCGTCCGTGGCAACGCCTCCACGAACGCCACGGCGCGGGGGTACTTGTACGGCGCGATCTCGGCCTTCACGAAGTCCTGCAACCGCTTCGCCATCCGGTCATCCGCCTCGTGCCCATCGCGGAGCACGACGAACGCCTTGACGAGCTGCCCCCGCGCCTCGTCCGGCACGCCGACGACGCCGCACTCGGCCACGGCCGGGTGCTTGAGCAGCGCCGCCTCGACCTGCGGCCCGGCCACGTTATAGCCCGAGGTGATGATCATGTCGTCGGCGCGGGCCTGGTAGTGGAAGTAGCCGTCCTCGTCCACGAGGAAGGCGTCGCCGGGGTAGTTCCAGCCGCCGCGGACGTAGCCGTGCTGGCGCTCGGGGTCGTCGAGGTAGCGGCAGCCCGTCGGGCCGCGCACGGCCAGGAGGCCGACGGTCCCGGGCGCGACCTCGTCGCCGTCCTCGTCCACGACGCGCGCCTCGTAGCCGGGGATGGGCTTCCCCGTCGCGCCGGGCTTGATCTCGTCCTGCGGAGCGGAGATAAAGATGTGCAGCATCTCCGTCGCGCCGATCCCGTCGGTGATCGGGACGCCCGTGGCGTCGAGCCACGCGTGGAACGTCGGGGCCGGCAGCGTCTCCCCGGCCGAGACGCAGGCCCGCAGGCTCGACACGTCGAACTCCGAGAGCCGGTCGAGCATGGCGCGGTAAGCCGTGGGGGAGGTGACGCAGACGGTGCCCCGGTGCCGCTCGATCGTCTGCAACAGCGTCTCGACGCCGGGCTTCTCCACGAAGGCCGCCGAGGCCCCGAACCGCATGGGGAACAGCAGCAGCCCGCCGAGCCCGAACGTGAACGCCAGCGGCGGCGTCCCGACGAACACGTCGTCCGTGCGGACGTCGAGGCAGGAGCGGGGGAAGGCGTCGCAGATGGCGAGCACGTCGCGGTGGAAGTGGGCCGTGGCCTTCGCCTCGCCGGTCGTCCCGCTCGTGAACGCGATCAGCGCCACGTCGTCGGCCGCGGTGTCCACGTTCTCGAACCTGTCCGGCCTCTCTGCCATGCGCGCTTCCAGGCTGTCGGCGTCCTCAGTGTGGAAGTGGAGGACGTGCTGGAGCCGGTCGGTCTGCTCCAGCGTCCGGTCGAGCTCGTCGCGGAAGCGGGCGTCGCAGAGGGCGTGGGTGACGCGGGCCTTCTCGGCGGTGTACGTCAGCTCGTAGGCCCGCAGGAGCGGCATCGTCGCCACCGCGATCCCCCCGGCCTTGACGACGCCGAACCAGCACGCCGCCAGCATCGGCGTGTTGGGGCCGCGCAGCATCACCCGGTTGCCGGGCTCCAGCCCGAGGTCGTCCACGAGGACGTGCGCGATCCGGTTGGCTCGGCGGAGGAGGTCGCCGTAGGTCCACGTCCCGTTCCCCGCCTCCGCGGGGACAGGCTTGGTGTGGAGGAGCAGGCTGTCGCCGTGGCCCTCGTCCACCATCCGGTCCAGCAGTTCGACGGCGCAGTTCACCCGCCCGGGGTAGTCGAACGGGGAGCCCTGGGGGAGGAGGAGGTCGGGCCAGAGCTTGCGCGGCGGGAGCGCGTCGCGGGCGAAGGTGTCGGTGTGGGCGGAGGGCGTCATGCCGGCGGACGGGCGACGGTGAACGGGGGACGGTGGGGGAGTCTACGGCGCAGGCACCACCGCCGTCGCCTCGATTTCCACCTCCGCCCCCTCCTCCAGCAGATCCGCCACCTCGACCAGCGTCATCGCGGGGTAGTGGTCCCCGAAGACGGCGCGGTATGCCCGCCCGACCTCGCGGGTGGCGGCCAGGTAGGCCCGCTTGTCGGTCACGTACCACGTCATCCGGGCGACGTGCTCCGGCCGCCCCCCGCCTTCGGCCAGCACGGCGACGATGTTCTTCAGCGCCTGCTCGGTCTGCGTCGCGAGGCCGCCGTCCACGAGCCGTTGCTCGGCGTCCCACCCGATTTGCCCGGCGACGAACACGAGACGCCCCTCGGCGAGGACGCCGTTGGAGTAGCCGGAGGGGCGGGGCCAGTCGGGCGGCTGGAGGAAGTGCATTGGGGGGATCAGGGGAGGGGGACTGGGGAAGAGGGGCCGGGAGAGAGGGGAGAAGCGAGGGAGGGCCTTTAGCCTGAATCCTCCTCTCCTCTTTTCCTCCGCTCCTCCTCTCTCAAGAGCTGGCGGGCGATGACGACGTGCTGGACCTCGGTGGCGCCCTCGTAGATCCGCAGCGGGCGGACGTCCCGGTACAGCCGCTCGACGACGTGGCCGGCGGTGACGCCGCGCCCGCCGAAGAGCTGCACGGCGCCGTCGACCACGCGCTGCGCGGCCTCGGTGGCGTAGGCCTTCGCCATCGCGGCCTCCTTCGTGACGCGCTCGGCGCCCGCGTCCTTCGTCCAGGCGGCGCGGTAGACCAGCAGCGCGGCGGCGTCCACGTCGGTCGCCATCTGGGCGAGCTTGGCCTGCACGGCGGGGAGGTCGGCGAGGGTACCACCGTGGGTCTCGCGCTGGCGGACGTGCCGGAGGGCTTCGTCGAGCGCGCGGCGGGCCATCCCCACCGCCGCCGCGCCGACGGTCGAGCGGAACACGTCGAGCGTCGCCATCGCGGCGTGGAACCCCCGGCCGGGCTCGCCGACGAGGGCCCCCTTCGGCACGCGGCAGCCGTCGAGGCGGACGGTCCCAAGCGGGTGCGGGGAGGCCGTCTCGATCCGCTCGGTCACCGCGAGCCCCGGCGTGTCGGCCGGGATGAGGAAGGCGCTGAGGCCGCGGTGCCGCTCGCCCTCGCCCGTCCGCGCGAAGACGACGTAGAGGTCGGCGAGGCCGGCGTTCGAGATCCACGTCTTCTCGCCGTCGAGGACGACGTGGTCGCCGTCCGGCGTAGCCGTCGTCGTGATGCCGGCGGCGTCGGAGCCGGCGGCGGCCTCCGAGAGCGCGAACGCGGCGACGGCCTCGCCGCGGGCCACGGCCGGCAGCCACCGCTCCTGCTGCTCGGCCGTCCCGAACAGCGATACCGGCCCGGCCCCGAGCCCCTGCATGGCGAAGGCGAAGTCGGCGAGGGCGTTGCGGTAGGCGAGGGTCTCGCGGGCGAGGCAGAGGTTCCGCACGTCCATCCGCTCGTGGCGGCCGGCGGGGGCGGGCACACAGAGCCTCAGCCAGCCGGCGTCGCCCATTGCGTGGACTAGCGACCGGCACGCCGCGTCGGTGTCCTCGGGTTCCTCCTCCGGCACGTGCTCGTCGGCCCACGCCGCGAGGTCGCGGGCGAGCGCGCGGTGGGCGTCGTCGAAGAACGGCCAGGCGAGGTGAGGGGGCGGCATCAGTCCCCCCGGAAGTCCGGCTGCTCCTTGTTGACAAAGGCGCGGAAGGCCCGCTCGAAGTCGCGCGTCTGCATGCAGATGGCCTGCGCCTGCGCCTCGGCCTCGATGGCTTGGTCCACGCTCATGCTCCACTCCTGCTCCAGCATCGTCTTCGTCATCATGTGGGCGAACGTCGGGCCGGCGGCGAGCTCGGCGGCCCACGCCCCAGCCTCGGCCTCGGCGGTGCCGGGCTCGACGAGGCGGTTGAAGAAGCCCCAGGCGTGGGCCTCGTCGCCCTTCATCACCCGGCCGGTGTAGAGCAGCTCGGCGGCGCGGCCCTGCCCGATGATCCGGGGGAGGATGGCGCAGGCGCCCATGTCGCACCCCGCCAGCCCGACGCGGGTGAACAGGAACGCCACCCTCGCCGCGGCCGTGCCGACGCGGAGGTCGCTCGCCATCGCGAGGATGGCGCCGGCCCCGACGCAGACGCCCTCGACGGCGGCGACGACCGGCTGCGGGCAGGCGCGGACAGCTTTGACGAGGTCGCCCGTCATCCGCGTGAACCGGAGCAGCGCCGGCATGTCCATCTCCGTCAGCGGCCCGATGATCTCGTAGACGTCGCCGCCGGAGGAGAAGTTGCCGGCGGCGCCGGTGAGCACGACGGCCTTCACGTCGTCGGCGTAGACGAGGGCTCGGAAGGCGTCGCGCAGCTCGGCGTAGCTCTCGAACGTGAGGGGGTTCTTCTTCTCGGGCCGGTCGAGCGTGACCGTGGCGACGCCGTCGGTGAAGGCCCAGCGGAAGTGCTCGGGCGAGAAGGTCGTGGGGTTCATCGGGCGGAGGGGCAAGGGGGAAGGCCGGAAGGTATGCCTGCGCGGCGGGGCACCTCCTCGGGGGGGACGGCGTTCTTGGAGGACCCCTCCGCGCTCCCCGCTCAACCTCCGACATCCGTGGAACACCTCGACATGCTCATCGTCGGCGCCGGCATCTCCGGGATCGGCGCGGCCTACTACCTCCAGCGCGACCGGCCCGGCACGGCGTACGCCATCCTGGAGGCGCGCGGCGCGACGGGCGGCACGTGGGACCTCTTCCGCTACCCCGGCATCCGCTCCGACTCCGACCTCCACACGTTCGGGTACGAGTTCCGGCCGTGGACGGCCGAGGCCTCCATCGCCGGCGCCGAGGACATCCTCGCGTACCTCCGCGCGACGGCCGCCGAGTACGGGATCGACCGCCGGGTCCGCCTCCACCACCGCGTCCTCAGCGCGGCGTGGTCCACGGACGAGGCGCGGTGGACCGTCGAGGTCGAGCGGACCGACACGGGGGAGCGGGTGCGGCTCTCCTGCGGGTGGCTCTTCGCGGCCTGCGGCTACTACCGCTACGACGAGGGGTACACGCCGCGCTTCGAGGGCGTCGAGCGGTTCCGGGGCGAGGTCGTCCACCCGCAGCACTGGCCCGAGGACCTCGACTACGCCGGCCGCCGCGTCGTCGTCGTCGGGAGCGGGGCCACGGCCGTCACCCTCGTCCCGGCGATGGCCGGGACGGCGGCGCACGTGACGATGCTCCAGCGGACGCCGACGTACGTCCTCCCCATCCCGTCGGTGGACCCCCTCACGAAGCTCGCCCGCCGGCTCCTCCCGCCGGACCGGGCCCACGCGCTCATGCGGCGGAAGAACATCGCGCAGCAGCGGCTCGTGTGGTGGTTCTGCCAGCGGTTCCCGCGCGCGGCGCGGCGGTTCATCCGGTGGGTCAACCGGAAGCACCTCCCCGAGGGGTACCCCGTCGACGAGCACTTCAACCCGCCCTACGACCCGTGGGACCAGCGGCTCTGCCTCGTCCCCGACGGCGACCTCTTCGAGGCCATCCGCGCGGGCACGGCCTCCGTCGTGACCGACCACATCGAGGCGTTCACCGAGCGCGGCGTCCGGCTCGCCTCGGGCCGCGAGCTCGCGGCCGACGTGGTCGTGACGGCGACGGGGCTGAACCTCCTCCCGTTCGGCGGCATCGCCCTCGCCGTCGACGGCGAGCCCGTGCGCCTGCCGGAGCGCGTCGTCTTCAAGGGGCTCATGCTCAGCGGCGTGCCGAACTTCTGCGGCGCCATCGGCTACACGAGCGCGTCGTGGACGCTGAAGGTGGGGCTCCTGTGCGAGCACTTCTGCCGCCTCCTCGCCTACATGGACGCCCACGGCTACACCGTCTGCCGCCCGGAGGTCGCCGACCCCGAGATGCCGACCCGGCCCCTCCTCGACTTCGGCGCCGGCTACGTCCAGCGCTCCATCGACGCGCTCCCGCGCCAGGGCGACCGGTTCCCGTGGCTGATGCCCGTCGACTACCACATCGACGCGCGGGTGCTGCGGACGGGGCGCGTGGACGACGAGCACCTCCGCTTCTCCACCGCCGGCCGCGCAGCCGGCCGTGCCGCCGGCTCCGCCGCCCCCCGCGCCGTCGTCGCGGAGGCGCCGTGAGCGCGTTCCGCGGGAGGGTCGCCGTCGTGACGGGCGCGGGGTCGGGGATCGGCCGCGCGCTGGCGGCGGGGCTGGCGCGGCGCGGCGCTCGCCTCGCGCTCTCGGACGTGGACGAGGCCGCCCTCGCCGGGACGGCGGGGGCCGCCCGCGCCGCCGGCGTGGCGGTCCATGCGGCCCCGCTCGACGTGGCCGACCGGGCCGCGGTCGGGGCGTACGCCGAGGCCGTCGTCGGGCACTACGGCGTCGTCCACCAGCTCTACAACAACGCCGGCGTCGCGGGCCCGGCCCGGCCCCTCGCCGAGACCGACTACGCCGCCTTCGACCGCGTCCTCGGCGTGAACCTCTGGGGCGTGATCCACGGGACGCGCGAGTTCCTCCCCCACCTCATCGCCTCCGGCGAGGGGCACGTCGTCAACGTGAGCAGCCTCAACGGCTTCATGGGGCAGGCGTACCTGACCCCGTACTGCACCTCGAAGTTCGGCGTCCGGGGGTTCAGCGAGGCGCTGCGGGCGGAGATGCGCGCCGGCCGCCACCCCGTGCGCGTGACGGTGGTCCACCCCGGCGGCGTCCGGACGAACATCTCGAACGCGGCCCTGGCCCAGGCGGGGCCGCTCCCTCCGGAGGAGCGGGCGCGGGCGGAGCGGCGCGCGTGGGTCTACAACGAGAGGCTGTTCCGGACGCCGGCGGCGGGCGCGGCGGCGGTCATCCTGCGCGGCGTCGCGGCCGGGCGCGGGCGCGTCCTCGTCGGCCCCGACGCGCGGGCCGTCGACCTCGGCGTCCGCCTCTTCCCGGCCTTCTACTCCCGCGTGGTGGCGTGGTGGGAGCGGCGGGTCTTCGGGGACGCCGGGTGACGCCCTCTCCGGCGGCCCGTCGCCGCGCCCCCGCGATCTCCCGCGTCCGCCTGCGGAGCTTGCCGACGTTCCCTAACCTGTCCGCAGCGTCGTGGAGCGAAGGTGCGCGGGAGCTAGGCGGCGCGGACGTGTCGGGCCGGCGCATCCGGGGTGCGTCTAGCTACCAAGCTGGCGCCAGAGGTAGGTGTAGACGGTGGCCCACATCGCCGCCTGCTGGGCGGGCGTGGTGCCGGCGCCGTGGCCGCCCTCGGTGTTCTCGAAGTACTCCACGGGGGTGCCCATCGCCTCCATCCGCGCGGCCATCTTGCGGGCGTGGCCGGGGTGGACGCGGTCGTCGCGGGTGGTGGTGGTGAAGAGGGGGCGGGGGTACTCCACGCCCTCGCGGAGGTTGTGGTAGGGGGAGTACGCCGAGATGAACGCCCAGTCGTCGGGGTCGTCGGGGTTGCCGTACTCGCCGACCCAGCTCGCGCCGGCGAGGAGCTGGTGGTAGCGCTGCATGTCGAGGAGCGGGACCGCGACCACGGCGGCGTCGAAGAGCTCCGGCCGCTGCGTCATCACGGCGCCGACGAGGAGGCCGCCGTTGGAGCCACCGTAGATGCCGAGGTGGTCCGGGGAGGTGATCCCCTGCGCGACGAGGTCCTCGGCGACGGCGATGAAGTCGTCGAAGGCGCGCTGGCGGTTCTCGCGCTGCGCCGAGCGGTGCCACGCCGGCCCGAACTCCCCGCCCCCGCGGATGCTGGCGACGGCGTAGACCCCGCCCCGCTCCAGCCACGCCCGGCCGACGACCGCGGAGTACGACGGCGTGAGCGAGACCTGGAAGCCGCCGTAGCCGTAGAGCTGCGTCGGGTGGGTGCCGTCTAGGGCGAGGTCCTCGCGGTGGACGACGAAGTACGGGACGCGCGTGCCGTCGGCGGAGGTGGCTTCGAGCTGGCGCACGACGAGCCCCTCGGTGTCGAACAGGGCGGGGAGCCGGTCCACCGCCCGCGCCGTCCCGTCGCCCTCGGCGAGGTAGAGGGTGGACGGCTGGAGGTAGGAGCTGTAGGAGAAGAAGAACCGGTCGTCGTCGTCGCTCGTGCTGACGACGCCGATGCTGCCGAACTCCGGCGCCTCGACCTTCTCCCCGATCCACTGGCCCTCCGACTCCGCGGAGGCCGGCTCGAACCGGAACCGCCGCAGCTCGGCGTTGACGTTGTCGAGGAGGGAGACGAGGAGGGTGTTCTTCGTAGAAGACGTGCCCTGGACGGTCTGGCGCTCGTTGGGCTCGAAGACCGTCTGGAAGTCGCGGCTGCCGGCGAGGAACGCCTCGAAGTCGATGGCGAGGAGGGCGCCCTGCGGGTAGGTCCGCCCGCCGGCCTCCCAGTCGGAGCGGAGGTAGAGCGTCATGTGGTCGCCGACGAGGCCGGGGTCGGCGTCGAGGGGGAGGTCAAGGCGGACGAAGGCGCCGTCGTGGAGGACGTGGAAGGTGCCCTCGAAGAACGTCGTCCGGTGCGCGAAGGCCGGCACGATCTCGTCACCCCGTTGCAGCGACGCCGCCCACACACCCACGTCGGTCGGCTCTCCCTCGTAGACCGTCTCGGCCGCGGCCAGCGGCGTCCCCCGCCGCCAGCGCTTGACGACGCGGGGGTAGCCCGAGGCTGTCATCGAGCCCTCGCCGAAGTCCGTCGAGACGAGCAGCTCGTCCTCCCCGATCCACGCCGCCCCGCCCTTCGACTCCGGCAGGAAGAAGCCGCCCTCCACGAACTGCTTGGTGGTGAGGTCGAACTCGCGGGTCTCGACGGCGTCGGCGCCGCCGCGCGAGAGGCGGACGAGGCAGCGCTCGTAGGCGGGCGCGAGGCACGAGGAGCCCTTGTAGGCCCAGGGCGTGTCCTCCGCCTCGGCCAGCGCGTCGACGTCGAGCAGCGTCTCCCACGCGGGCTCGCCGGAGAGGTAGCTCTCCCACGAGGTCCGCCGCCAGAGGCCGCGCTCGTTGGTCTCGTCCGTCCAGAAGTTGTAGAGCCCGTCGCCCATGATGGACGGGTAGGGGATCCGCTCGTCGGAGGTCAGCAGCTCCAGGGCGTCGGCGTAGATGGCGTCGTACTCCGGGCGGTCCTGGAGGGCCTCGGCGGTCTCGGCGTTCTGGGCCTCGACCCACGCCATCGCGCGCTCGCCCTCGACGTCTTCGAGCCACATGAACTCGTCGGCGGGCTGGGCGGCGGCGGCGGCGGTGAGCACGAGGGCGGCAAGCAAAAGCAGACGGGGCATCGGTAGGAGGTGCGGGGTGGAAGGGAGCGCAGGATAAGGCGGCACCCCCGATCTACGGCGGAGGTCGAGAGACGTTACGACGGTGCCGCCGGATATACCCTCGCGCGCCCGTCTCCTGCCGCCGCTCGAAGTAGCGTTCGAGCTGGCGCTTGCCGGACAGGTACTGCGGGGGCCACCACTGCTCGGCGTAGCCCAGCTCGGCGGCGCGGAGGGGCTTAGGAGTCCGACACCGGCTCTCCCATCGCGTACAGGGTGTCCCGTGAGAGGTCCGCCCCCGAGTCCCATCCCACGCCTCCGCCGTTGTTGATGGGACGCACGCGGCGGAACTCGTCCTCATCCTTCAACTGGCGAAAGACACCCTTCTCTAGAAACGGGCGGCAGTCCACGCGGCGCACCTCACCCGTGGCGAACGTCACACGGAGCGCGGAGCCGTCAAGCGCTTCGACGTGGGTGACGCGGGGGGCGAGCTCTATGAGGGTCTCAGGCATACCGAGTTCAGGCCAGTGGCGCAATCTTCTGGGGCGGTTCGCCTTCAACGGCAGCGGCCCACGCTCGTTGCAGCTCCTCCTCCCTCAGCACGGCCCACGCCTTGACAAGCTTCTCCTTCTTCGGAGGCAGCGCACCGGCGAGCACCTCGGCGTCGGGGATGCTGACGACGACCTCTTGCCCGGCATACTCGGCGTGGAAGTGCGGGGTGTGATGCACTCCCCGGTCCTGGTAGTACATGTAGATCACGATCCCGTAGAACTCGGAGAGCCGAGGCATAGGCCTTCAAGACGTGCTAGCGTGAACGGGCACGAGCGTCAGCCTTCGATCTCCTGCCGCCGCTCGAAGTAGCGTTCGAGCTGGCGCTTGCCGGAGCGGTACTGCGGGGGCCACCACTGCTCGGCGTAGCCCAGCTCGGCAGCGGCGCGGAGCGTCCAGTGCGGGACGCCGAGGTGCGGGCGGGCCAGCAGGCAGAGGTCGGCGCGGCCGGCGGCGAGGATCGAGTTCACGTGGTCCGGCTCGTAGATGTTGCCGACGGCCATGACGGGGGCGCCCGTCTCCAGCCGGATCCGCTCGGCCATCGGCGTCTGCCACATCCGCCCGTAGACCGGCGCCTGCTCGGGGTGGACCTGCCCCGTCGAGACGTCGATGAGGTCGGTGCCGTGTTGGTGAAAGGCGCGCGCCATCTCGACGGCGTCCTCGACGGTGGTGCCGCCCTCGACCCAGTCGACGGCCGAGAGGCGGACGCTCATCGGCCGGTCCTCGGGCCACACCGCCCGCAGCGCATCGAAGACTTCGAGCGGGTAGCGCAGCCGGTTCTTCACCGAGCCGCCGTACTCATCGTCCCGACGATTCGTGAGCGGGGAGAGGAAAGTCGAGAGGAGGTAGCCGTGGGCGCAGTGCAGCTCCAGCCAGTCGAACCCGGCCTCGGCGCCGCGCTGCGCCGCCGCCATGAAGTCGCCCTTGACGCGGTCCATGTCGGCCTGGTCCATCGGGCGCGGCGTCTGGCTGTGGGGGAGGTACGGAAGCTGGGAGGGCGCCAGGAGCGGCCAGTTGTTTGCGTCCAGCGGGGTGGTGTCGCCCCCGTCCGCCTCCCACGGCCGCTTGACCGACCCCTTCCGCCCGGCGTGGCCGAGCTGGAGCGCGACCTTCGCCGGCGAGTTGGCGTGGATGAACCGGACGATCCGGGCGTAGGCCGCCTGTTGCTCGTCGGTCCAGAGGCCGGCGCAGCCGGGGGTGATCCGCCCGTCCGGTGAGGGGCACGTCATCTCGGTGAAGACGAGGCCCGCGCCGCCGAGCGCCCGCTGCCCGAGGTGGACGAGGTGGAAGTCCGTCGCGACCCCGTCGTCCGCCGAGTACATCGCCATCGGCGAGACGGCGATCCGGTTGACTAGCTCAACGCCCCGCACCCGATACGGCACAAACATCGGCGCCACGGCCTCACCCCCTCTCCCTTTCTCCCTTTCCCCCTCTCCTCCATTCTCAGCAACCGCCCACCACCGCTCATAGCTCTCCAGCCAAGCGGCGTCGCGGAGGCGGAGGTTCTCGTGGCTGACGCGCTGGCTCCGGGTGAGCAGGCTGTAGGCGAACTGCTCGGGCGGGAGGTGGCCCCGGAGCTCGACCGACTCGAACCACTCGGTCGAGTTGCGGGCGGCGTTCTGGAGGCGGAGCACCTCGACGCGCCGCTCCTCCTCGTAGGCGTCGAGCACATCCCCGAGCGCCCCGCCTCCCGCCTCGTCCCAAGCGATCAGCCTGTCGGCCAGCGCGATGGCGCTCTCCAGCGCGAGCTTGGTCCCGCTGCCGATGGAGAAGTGCGCCGATGCCGCGGCGTCCCCCAAGAGGACCGTGTTGCCGTGGTGCCAGCGCTCGTTGGTGACGCGCGGGAACCGGATCCACATCGCGGGGCCTTCGAGGTGGGGGCTGTTGTCGAGCAGGCCGTAGCCGCCGAGGGCGTCGGCGAAGAGGCGCTCGCAGAAGGCGAGGCTTTTTTCTTTCGGCATCCGGTCGAGGCCGGCCGCGCGCCACGTCGCGTCGGTGCACTCGACGATGAACGTGCTGGTGCCCTCGGAGAACTGGTAGCAGTGGGCCTGGAACCACCCGTGCTCCGTCTCGCGGAAGAGGAACGTGAAGGCCTCGAACGGGCGGCGCGTGCCGAGCCAGGTGAACCGGTTCCGGTGCGGGACGACCTCGGGGCGGAAGGCGTCGCCGTAGCGGGCGCGGACGGCGCTGTTCACCCCGTCGCACCCGACGACCAAGTCGGCGCCGAGCCCTTCGGAGTCTTCGACGGCGCAGCCGTGGCGGAGGCGGACGCCGAGGGATTCCGCCCGATTCTCTAGGATCTCCAGGAATCGGTGCCGACCGACGCCGATGAAGCCGTGGCCGGAGGAGCGCAGCACGCGGTCCCGGAAGTGCACCTCGATGTCGTCCCAGTGCGCGAGCTCGGCCCGCGTGGCGGCGGCGACCTCGGGGTCGGCGGCCTCAAGGTTCTCCATCGTCCCGTCCGAGAACACCACGCCCCAGCCGAACGTGTTGCCGCGGGGGTTCCGCTCGTAGACGGCGACGTCCCAGTCGGGGCGGTGCTTTTTGAGGAGGGCCGAGAGGAAGAGGCCGGCGGGGCCTCCCCCGATGCAGGCGACGGTCATGGGTGGGAGCGGGCGAGTCCGCCCGATGGTACGAACCGCCGGGCGCGCGGAGGAACCGGCGGGCCCCCGTGGGGTAGCCCCCCGGTCTCCACCACGCCTCCGACCCACGCATGGACAAACCCAGGAAGCGCGAGCTAGAGCCGGTAGTCCACGTGAGCCGGGGCTTCGAGGAGGCCGGGGCCTGGGACGTCGCTCAGCAGGTGAGCATGACGCCGAGGGAGCGGATGCGGGCGGCGAGAGTGCTGAAGGACCGGGCCTTCCCCGCTGACTCGCCGGACGTGCGCGCATGCCACCGGACGGAGTAGACGCCTCGGCTTTCTCCGCCGACGTGGTGGACTTCCTCGCGGCGCTCCAACGCCACGGGGTGCGGTACGTGGTCGTCGGGGGGGAGGCGGTGATCTACTACGGCTACGCCCGGCTCACCGGCGACGTGGACTTCTTCTTCGGTGCGGACCCTGAGAACGCCCAGCGCCTGTTCGCCGCGCTCGCGGAGTTCCGAAGGGGTGCCGTGTCCGACTCCGGAAGGCTATTGCACCATCGTGACGCGACGGGCCACCGTGAAGCCCCCGCCCTCGGCGCGCACGACGTAGACGCCCGAGGGCAGCCCCGCGCCGTCGAGTGTGAGCGCGTGGCTGCCGGCGGCGAGCGGGCCCTCGTGCAGCACCGCCACCCGGCGGCCGAGCACGTCGAAGAGCGCCACCTCCACCCGCTGCGGCGAGGGCAGCGAGAGCGTCACGGTCGCCGTGCCCCGGAACGGGTTCGGGTGCGCCGCCGACAGCGCCGCCGTCTCAGGCACCGAGGCGTCGTCCTCCGACGACACCGGAGGGGCGAACGGGCGCGCCGGCGAGAGCGCCGTCACAAACGCATGGCCGCTCCCGCGCAGGCTGTTCTCGAACGTCCCCGTCACCACCACCCGACCCTGCCGCTCGGCCAGCACCACGTTCGACGGACCGCCCCCCTGCGGCTCCAGCCGCCAGTCCAAGATCGCGCCGGTCTCGGCGTCGTAGGCCTCCGAGCCGGAGTAGACCACGCCCCCTTCGACGCCGCCTCCCTGGCCCGGCTGCGCCGCGAGCGCCTGCCCGCCGGGGTCCTCGCCCGGCTCAGCCGTCCAGGCGAGCACCGCGCCGGTCGTGCGGTCCGCCGCGGCGATGTTGTCGCGCGGCTTGCCGCCGATGGTGTCGAGCCCGCCGCCCGAGAGGTAGACGCGGGAACCGCCCGGCTCTCCGCCTTCGGAGCCGTCCGTCGGCGGTCCGAGCGCGGCGATCCCGCTGCCGACGCCGTTGGGGGGCCCGGTGGGGTTCGCGTTCCAGTCGAGCACGGCCCCGGTCGCGGCGTCGAGCGCGGCGAACTTCTGGCGGGTCTCGCCGCCGACGGCGCTGAGGGGGCCGGTGAGGAAGAGCGTGTCGCCCTCGGCCCCCGGTGGCCCGGCCTGGACGAGGAGGACCTTCTCGGCCTGGGGGTCGGCGGGGAAGCTGGCCGTGGCGGTGACCCAGAGCTCGTCGCCGGAGAAGCGGTCGTAGGCGACGGCGGCCCCGCCAGCGTGGAGGTAGAGGCGGTCGTCGGTGGCGACGAGCGCGGCGCTGTTCGAGCGGAAGCGCGAGGGGTCTCCGCCGGAGGCCGCCCCGGTCGGCACGGCCGGGGGCGGGGTGAACGGCGGGGCGGGCGAGCCGTCGGCGCGCGCGACGACCGGCCCGGCGCGGCGGACCAGCCCGGCGGCGCTGTCGGCTCCTGCCTCGGCGGCCTCTTCCAGCTCAGAGAGGCGCGCGTTACCAGGGAAGTCCATGAGGATGCCCGTCTCCAGGTCAGCGACGCCGAGGCCGTTGAAGGTGAGGAAGTAGAGGAAGCGCTCGTCGGGGCTGATGGTGACCTCCTCGACGGAGGAGGCGATGATGTAGGTCCTGTTGAAGGGCGTGACCTTTCCGGTCGTCATGTCGATGCCGGCGAGGAAGCGCCGCGGCTCGCCGCCGATGCCGTAGAAGCCGCTCCCGCCTGCGAAGAACCGTCCGCTTTCCCCCGGCTCCACAGCCAGCGTCCATACGCCCGGGTCCGATCGTCCTTTTGCCACGCGAAGCACGCCTCCTCCGAGGTAAGGATCGTCGTTGAAGTAGTCGGGGAGGAGCTGCCCCGTCTCGGCATCGTAGGCGACGATGTACTGCGACGGATACGGGTCGCCGGGATAGCCTCGCTTAGCCGTGGCATAGACGACCCCCTGGCCTGAGGGGCCGCCTGTGGGGTCGAGAACGGTAGCGTAGATCGCGTAGTAGAATCCTGAGGACGCCGCGACGGGGCCACTCAAGGCCCCTGTAACCCTACTGACTTTATGAAAGCCTGCCCAGATCGCGTCTTCGCCTATGGCTCCAACGTTGATCGAACCCTCAGGCGTCCACGCCGTCGGCATCCCGCCCTGGCCCGTCACCGGGTCGGCGAGTGAGACCTCCGCCGCCTCGTTGAGGCGCGGCTGGCCATGGACCGCATCGAAGCGGCCGCTGACGTAGAGCGTGGTGTCGGTCGGGGCCGGACCGACGCCGAGGCCGGAGACAGAGACAAAATCGCCGCCGAAGTCGCTGTCGGTGAGCTGGAGGTCCCACGGGAGCAGCGCGCCGGTCTCGGTGTCGAAGGCGGCCGCCCCCACTCGCAGCACCCCGTTGACGACATAAAAGTCGCCGCCGACGTAGAGCACGCCGTTCTTGTGTAGGAGGGTGTTGACCCCGTCGAAGGGGCTGTCAGGGCGCTCGAAATCTACTGAGAGCGGGAGGACCGCCCCGGTCTCGGCGTCCACCGCAACGAGGTTATCCCGTGCCTCACCGCCGACGGTGTCGAAGCGCCCCCCGACGAAGAGCACACTCCCGTCCTCGGAGAGCGCGAGGGCCTCGACATAGCCGAAGAAGTGCGGCATGCCGGTAATCCTCGGGTTCGGTGCAAAGTCCGGGTCGAGGCTGCCATCGGGCAGGATGTGCGCGAGGTTGCGCCGGAACTCACCCCCGGCCCACTCAGTCCGCCCGCCGACGTACCACCCGCCCCGACCGTCGGGGAGCACGACCTCGACCTGCCCGCCGAAGCTGTCGGGCCCGATGCGCGCTTGGTCGGAATCGGGCTCGCCCGTGACCTTGTCGAGCACGCCGGCCGGCCCCGTCGGCGGGCCGACCGAGATGAAGTCGCCGCCGACGTAGAGCGTGTCGCCTCCGAGAGCAACAGAGCGAACAAAGTTGTCGGTGATGGCGAAGTTGCGCTGCGGCTCCTGCGCGTGCGCACAGGCAGCAGCGAGGAGGAGCGCGGCGAGGAGCGGGCGGAAGACAGACATACCGGGGATTTGCAGCGTGAGAAGAGAGCAGTTCGGGAGGTAGGCGAAGGCAGTGGGACCTCCCGTCCGGCTCGCCTGGAGCGGGGGTCCCGTCCAGGCCCTACCGCAGGATCATCATCCGCCGGCTCGCCTCGAAGTCGCCGGCCACGAGGCGGTAGACGTACATCCCGCTCGCTACGCCGCCGGCCTCCCACGCTGCCTCGTGGAAGCCGGCCGGCCGCGGGCCGTCCATGAGCGTGGCGACGAGGCGCCCGAGCCCGTCGTAGACGCGGAGCGTGACGTGCTCCGCCTCGGGCAGGGCGTAGCCGATCCGCGTGGTGGCCTCAAACGGGTTCGGGTAGTTCCGGTCCAGCGCGAACGCCACCGGGAGGGGGCCGGGCTCGGTGGGCGTGGCACCGGGGGGGGTCACGTTCATCCGGCCCGTGACGACGAGGAGCGGCGTGACGGGGGAGTCTGTCTCGATGCGGACCCGCTTGGCGAAGAAGTCCAGCGGGAGGTCCAGCGAGTCGAACAGGAGGCCGACGTCCACGGAGGCGCCGGGGGCCAGCGTGCCCGTGCTGTCCGAGGTCACGCGGAGGAACGGCTTGAGGTCGTCGCGGACGGCCGGCGCGATGGCGTAGACGGTGCCGTACCCCGGCGTGTACATCAGCGCGTTCGGCTGAGTCCGGCTCCGCACCACATGGTTCCCGGCGAAGTCCACCTCGGTACCGGCGATGGGGGTCTCCACGCCGGTGTCTTCCCCGGCGAGGTCGGTGACGGCGACGTGCGCGATCCCGTTCCGGCCGAAGGGGACGTCGAGGTGGTCGCCCCAGGCGTCGAGGCCGTGGCCGTAGAGGGGGACGTCGCCCTCGTCGCCGGAGGTCTGGGGGACGGGGTAGCCGGGCACGACGGCGCCGTCCATCGTGAAGGCGTAGATGTCGTCGGTGTAGGTCTCGAGCGTGAAGAAGTGCCCGGTGCGCTCGTTGTAGGCGAGCCCGCGCCACACCACGAGCGGCTGGAGCTCCGGGAGCGCGACGGTGCGGCCCGTGGGCACCCCGTCGAGGCCGGTCTCGATGAGCTGCGGATCCGTGTCACCAAAGGTGTTGAAGTCCTCCCCGGCGTTGAGGTACCACAGCGTCTCGGTGTCCTCGTTGTAGGCGACGCCGTTGGTGTAGGTGTAGTCACTCGCCACGGGGTGCCGGAAGGTCTCCATCTCCGCGAGGTTCGGCGCGTAGCGCACCGTCCACCCGTAGCGCCCGGAGGCGGCGTAGACGGAGCCGTCGGGCGCGGCCGTGAGGTCCCCCAGGCCGGCAGAGCTGCCGTCGGGGGTGAACGGGGCGAGGTAGACCACGTCGCCGGGGGCAGCGCGGGCGAGCGGGATCAGCTCCACGTCACCACCCCGCGCCGCCTCCTGGCCCGCGTCGCCTCTCCGCTCTGAATGGGTTCCGGTCTCCGGGTCCGGATGGACTCCGGCGCTGCCGCCCACCCCGGCGTCACGGCTCGCCGTCGGGGGCGCCGCCGAGCCGGGCCGCAGCGGCGGGATCGGGTTGCCGCCGGGGGAGACCCGCAGCGTGTAGGCCAGCGGGCTCCCGCCCGTGTTGGTGAGGGTGAACGTCCTCGTTTCGGTGTTCCCCTGCGGGACGGCCAGGCCGAGGAAGTCCTCCGAGACCTCCGCCACCGGCGGCGGTGCGCCCTCGCCCGCGAGCGGCACCTCGAGCACGGGCGTCCCCGGCGCGTCCGAGCTCAGCGCCAGCGAGCCCGCCGCCGCGCCGACCTCGGCGGGCGCGAACGTCACGGTCAGCGTGTCGCTGAAGAGGGGGGCCAAGCTGAACCCCTCGGCCGGCGCGACCGAGAAGCCATCCCCGGTGACGCTGACCTCCGAGACCACGAGCGTCTCCGTGCCTGGGTTGGTAACGACGACCTCCAGTTCCGTCTCGTTGCCGACGAAGACGCTGCCGAAGTCGAGCGAGGCCGGGCTCGCCGTGATGGCGGCGGCGCCGGAGACGGTGAACGTGGCGGGCACGTCCACGCGGGGGCGCGCCGGGTCGTTGCTGGTCACGACGAGGTCGCCGGTGTAGGTCCCGTCCACGAAGTCCTCGGCGCTGAGGGTGAGGGTGACCTCGGCCGTCTCGCCGGGGGCGACGGTGCCGGCCGCCGGCACGGCCGAGGCCAGGAACGCCGTCGGCGCGGTGATCTGCACGGCGGTCCCGCTGGTCGGCAGCGCGCTCGGGTCGTAGTTGTTGGAAAAGGTGCTCTGGGCCACCACAAGGCCGTCCGTTCCGTCGGTGTTTTCAATCCCGACGACGGTACCGTAAGTGTGCGGCGTGTCCATGTCGAGGTACTGGAGGGTGAGGCCGTGGGCGCGGTCGAGGATGGCCTGGAAGGTGTAAAGGTCCTCCTCCTCAATCCAGCTAGGGATCGCGGTCCACTGCACCACGAACCGGCCGTCGTCGAGCGTGGCGTAGCGGACCTCGCCGCCCTCGTCCATATCTCCCCAGTAGACGGCGGCCAGCCCGTTGGGCTCGAAGGTGCTGGGGATAGGCCGCGACCCGAACGGCCAGGAAGGAGTGAACGGCTCGAAGGCCAGGGCTCCCTCGTACGAGACCTTGACCTCGTCGTACGGCTGACCGTAGAGGAAGAAGGTGAAGGGGAGCGAGACGACCTCCCAGCGTGGGCCGTTGTGGGCGTGGGCGTACACGTCGAGACGCGTCCCGGCCTGGGAGATGTCCACCCACTCGAAGGCGGGGCCGCCGGGCTCGTCGGAGTCCGCCCAGCGGTAGCCGAAGGCGTCCGGGCCGCCGGCGCTGCGCGGCCCGCCACGGGCGGCAGCCGTCGAGTCGGCGAACTGCGGGAGGCGCCAGAAGAGCGGCCCGGCCCCGGTGTTCTCAACCGTCAGCGTCGCCGTGACGGCCGCGCCCACGGCGGCGGCGGCCACGATGGAGTCCGGGCTCACCACGACGGCCGGGGCCTCGATCCCCTCACCGGAGAGGGCCACCGTGCGCGTCGGCATCATCGGGTCGTCCGAGGCGATCGTGAGCACCTCGGAGAACGTCCCCGTCGCGCCCGGCGCGAACGTCACCGTCAACGTCCGGCTGGAGTCCGGGGCGAGCGCGAATGGCCCGGCCGGGCTCACCGCGAACGGGTCCGGCGCGGTGGCCCCGCTGACCCTCAGCACCTCGGTGCCGACGTTGCCGACGGTGACCGTCGCCGTCGCCGTCTGGCCGGTGACGATGGCGCCGAAGGCGAGCGCCTCGGGCTCGACGGTGATCCCGGCCTCGCCCTCGACGGTGAGCGCTGCGGGAATCGAGGCGTGGCGCTGCGCGGGGTCGTTCGTCCGCAGCTTCAGCACGCCCTCGTAGAGGCCCCCGTTGAGGGAGTCGGCGTCGAAGGTGACCGTCACCGGGGCGCTCCCGCCCGGCGGGATCGTCCCGCTCGCGGGGGTGACGGCCGAGATGAGCGGAAGCCCCGTCGAGATCCGCACGGCCAGCCCGTCCTCGGCGTAGTCGTCGCCGTTGTCCACCGCCAGCCCGACCGTGCCGGTGGCGTTCTCTATCCCGATGGAAGGCCCGGCGCGGTCCGACGGGGGCGCTTCGAGGTACTGGAAGAGGATCGTCCCGTCCTCGTGGAGGACCGCCTGGAAGGTGTTGCGGACGGACCCATCGAGCGCATGCGGGAGGTCGTCCCACGCCACCACGAACCGGCCGTCGGCCATATCCTGGTAGTAGACGCCGTTGCCGCTGCCGAGCCACGTCCATAGGACGGCGATGAGGTCGTTGGGGGGGTAAATGGTGGGGATGGGGTCGTTGAAGACGGCGGCGGGGCCGCTCGTCGGCTCCTCGCCGAAGGAGAGGAAGCCGTTGCCGTTGATGCCGAGCTCGGTCTTGGCCTCACCGTAGAACGGGAACGCGAACGGGAGGTCCACGAAGGCGTGATCGGTCTGGGAGTCGAGGGTGACGCGGGTGCCGGTGGCCGAGATGTCGATCCAGTCGAAGGCCGGGCCGGTCGGGTCGTTCGAGTCGCTCCACCAGTAGCCGAAGCCGTCCGGCCCGCCGAGCCGCTGCTCCTCGAAGCCGGGGAACGCGAACTCGAGCGGCCCGGCGCCGGTGTTCTGGAGCGTCAGCGCCGCCGTCGCCGTGCCGCCCGCCGTGGTCGTGGCAGCGAGCGCGCTCGGGCTCCACGCGAGCGCCGGGGCGAGGATGCCCTCGCCCGAGAGGGGGACGGTGCGGGTCGGCGCGTCGGGGTCGTTTGAGGTGACGGTAAGCGTCCCGCTCGCCGCCCCCGTCGCAGCAGGCGCGAACGTCACCGTGCCGGCCGTCGCCTCGCCCGGCCCGAGCGTGAGCGGCGCGGCGAAGTCGGCGCTGAAGCCGGTCCCGCTCACGGCGACGTCGGTGATCTGGAGCGTGTTCGCGCCGGCGTTGCGCAGCGTCACGAGCGCCCGCTCCGTCTCGCCCGTCACCGTCGGGCCGAAGGCGACGGCGGTCGGGGCGACCTCGAGCTGCCCCTCACCGGTGACGGTGAGCGAGAGCGGGACCGTGAGGCTGCCCGCGCCATCCTCAACAATCAAGTCGTTGGTATAGGTGCCGGCCGTCAGCCCGTCGGCCGAGAACGTCACGGCCACATCGGTCGCCTCGCCCGGCGCGAGCGAGCCGCCGGTGGGCGCGGCCGAGGTCACGAACGGCGGGCGTTGGAAGAAGCGCAGGGCAAGCCCCGCCCGTGCGTACCGCCACGCCCGGACGTTCTGCCCCTCGGTCCCGTCCGCGTTCTCGATCCCGAGACCGAACCCGTAGTGGTCCGGGTCCACCGAGAGGAACTGGACCTCGATCTCGCCGCTGGGCGCAAGGATCGTCTGGGCGGTAAACGGCAGGCCGTCGCCCCCCTGGTAGAAGCGGTGGTACTGCACGACGAACCGGCCATCCGGGAGGGTGGCCGTGTAGATGCGCGAGACCGTGCTGAACCCGACCGTGCCCCACAGTGCCGAGATGACGGCGTTCGGCGGCTCGGGGTTCGGAAACGACTGCGCGTAAGTGTTAGGCGGGGGGCTCTCGGCGAAGGCCAGGAACCCCCAGGAGACGTGGACGCTGTCGTGGCGCTCGCCGTAAAACGGGAAGGCAAAGGGGAGCGCAACCCGGACGGAGACTTCGCCGGAGCCGAGGCGGAGGTCGAGCTCCGTCCCCAGCCCGTTGCCCTGCGGCGAGATGTCCTCGGCGTCGAAGACGGGGCCGCCGGGCGCGTCCGAGTCGATCCAGCGGTAGCCGTAGCCGTCGGGCGCGCTGGCCTCGGCCGGGACGGGCGCGGCCAGCTGCGGCAAGGAAAACGCGAGCGGGGCCGAGCCGTCGTTGCGGACCGCCAGCGCCGCGGCCGTCACCGTCTCCCCGGCGGGGGCCGTCACGGCGAGCGCAGCCGGGCTGACCGTGAGGTCGGGCTGGGCGAGGGCGGCGGGGGCGGCGAGCACCGCGAGGAGGACGCTGAGGAGCTGGGCGGTGCGGCGGTAGGAGCACATGGCGGGGCGCGGCAGAGCAGGAATCAGGGGGAAGAGCATTGCGAATGTAAGGAGTATGTGGGAGGAAACCGGTTGGCCGACGTAACGAAACGATCACAAGGAAGAGCCGCTGCCGACGGCGCCCGGCGGCCGAACCCACGCCCGGCTGCGTCGTTTGCCCCGGCCCCTCCTGAACATCCATGCTCCCCATGCCTGACGCCACCCAGACCTCCACCTCTGGCTACGACCTCACCCCGCTCCGCGGCGCCGCCCGCGAGCGCGCCGCCGACGCCGCCGGCCTCTCGGCCGAGGAGCGCCGCATCCTCCTCGACCACGGCACCGAGCGGCCCGGCTGCGGCCTCCTCCTCCACACGAAGGACGAGGGCGTCTACGCCTGCAACCTCTGCGGGCTGCCCCTCTTCCGGAGCGCCTCGAAGTTCGAGTCCGGCACGGGCTGGCCGAGCTTCTTCGAGCCCGTCGCTCCGGAGCACGTCCGCGAGATCCGCGACTTCTCGCACGGCATGATCCGGACCGAGACGCGGTGCGCCCGCTGCGACGGCCACCTCGGCCACGTCTTCCCCGACGGCCCCCGCCCGACGGGCCAGCGCTACTGCATGAACTCGGCCGCCCTCCAGTTCTTCCCCGAGGGCGAGGAGCCCGAGCAGCGCACGGCCGACGCGCCGGCGGGGGCGTAGCGGCGTGGGGCACCGTGCGGGTCTGACCCGCATGGATAGGGATTTCTGGCGTATCCACGCCCGCGCGGGTCGAGATTCGTAACGGGGAGGTTGCATGGGGGGAAGAGCGGGGTCTTAGGTTGCATACGGGCGCTGCTCACCCCCCCGATCCACCCCCGGTGAGGGCGCCCATCCCATTCCCCCCAACCCCCCCGTTCACCATGAAGCGTTCCCTACTCCTGCTCGCCGCCGGCTGCTTCCTCGCCGCCTCGGCCCACGCGCAGCAGCCCACCGACCTCCTGATCTCGGAGTACGTCGAGGGCTCCTCCTTCAACAAGGCCGTCGAGCTCTACAACGGCACCTCCAGCCCCGTCGTCCTCGACAGCGTCTACTCCATCGCCATCTACTTCAACGGCAACACCACGCCCGGCACCACCATCGACCTCTTCGGCACGGTCGCACCGGGCGACGTGTTCGTGCTCGCCGAGGACAGCGCCGACCCGGCCATCCTCGCCGAGGCCGACCAGCTCACCGGCGCCTCCCTCTTCAACGGCGACGACGCCGTCGTCCTCTTCCGCAACGACACCGTCGTGGACGCCATCGGGCAGGTCGGCGTCGACCCCGGCGACGAGTGGGGCACGGGCGACACCTCGACGCGGGACAACACGCTCATCCGGCAGATGGACGACTGCACGGCCGACACCGACACGTCGGACGCCTTCGACCCGGCCACGCACTACGTCGGCTTCCCCCAGGACACCTTCGCCAACCTCGGCCAGGCCAACCTCGACTGCGGCGACGGCGGTGCCGACGTGGCGGCCGACATCACGGCGACGGGCTCGACGACGATCCCGGCCACGGGCGGCCCGCTCTCCTACGCCGTGACCCTCTCCAACAGCGGCTCGTCGTCGGCGACGGTCATGGCCGAGGTCAACGCCGTCCTCCCGAACGGGAGCGCGTTCGGGCCGATCCAGGGGCCGCGGACGGTGACGCTCCGGCCGGGCCAGACGCTCGGGCCGGTCAGCTTCACCTCTCAGGTCCCGAGCGGCGCCCCGGCGGGGCAGTACACCGTCGTGTTCACGCTCGAGGACGGCGGCAGCGTGGTCGCCTCGGACAGCTTCACGTTCACGAAGGCGGCGTCGCGCGCGGCGCTCGTGGCCGGCGGTGAGCTCGGGGTCTACCCGAACCCCTTCGCCACGGAGGCCACGTTCCGCTTCGCCGTCGAGGAGGCCGCCGAGGTCCGGCTCGCCGTCTACGACGTGCTCGGGCGCGAGGTCGCCGTGCTTGCCGAGGGCCCGGTCGAGGCAGGGCAGCACGAGGCCGTGCTCGCGGCCGAGGGGCTGGCCTCGGGCGTCTACGTGTGGCGGCTCGCGGTGGGCTCAGAGGTCGAGACGGGCCGGCTGACGCTGGCGCGCTGATCGTACGTCTCGTTGGATGACTCGGGCGCCCCCGTCGGCTTCGGCTGGCGGGGGCGCCGTCGTGATTGGCACCAAAGGTTAATGGACGCTTAGTCTCTCGCTCGACGCGGTCTTAGTAAGATGGGGCCCCTTCATTTCCGTTCACCCCACCCCGACTCCCTCATGCGGATCGCTTCCCTCCTCATCGCGCTTGCGATGACGGCCCTCCCGGCCCTCGCGCAGACCGACTACACCACCGTGGCGGACTCCGCCGCCCTCGTCGACGGCGGCGTCCTCGCCGACGTCGACATCTCGTGCATGGACCGCCTCTCCACGGGCGAGTTCGTGTTCTACAACTTCCCCACCGGCGACATCGCCGCCCACGACGCCACGACGAGCACGACGCGGATCGTCCGCTCAGACGCCCAGATCGACGCCGACATCAGCGGCGACGCCGACGGCTGCTTCGCCATCGACGTCGACGGCGCCGACAACATCTACCTCGCCCTCCAGGACTCGACGAACATCGACCTCGTCTACCGTACCGATGGGGCCTCGGGCGCCGTGCTCGCCCCCAACGCCGACGGCATCACCGGCCTCGCCGTGCTCGGCTCCACGGTCTTCCTCGCGCGGGTCGCCTTCTTCGGCGCACCCGAGGACGGGTTTTACCGGATCAACACCTTCGCGACCGGGCAGACCCCGACCGTCGTCGTGACCAACCCCAACCTCGACCTCATCGACCTCGAGGTCGGCGCCGACGGCTCGCTCTACAGCTCGTCCTCGGAGTTCGGCGCGGCGCCCTACCAGAACGTCGTCGTCCGCGTCAACTCGCCGCTGACCTCGCCGACGCTGGAGGTCGTCTACGACCCCTTCGCCGACGAGATCTTCGTCAACCCCACGGACGGCGGCCTCGAGGACCTCGAGCTCGGCGCCGACGACCGGCTCTACCTCTACAACAACAGCTTCGCCGGGCCGGACGGCGAGGAGTGGGGCACCGCCCTCCCGGACGGCTCGATGGGCGAGAAGTTCGCCGACGAGGCCGCGATGGTCGCGGACCCGGACACCGACCTCACCGAGTACACCTCCCCGAACGGCCGCCAGATGGTGTTCCAGAACGACGAGCTCTGCGTCGCCAGCCGCGACGCCTTCGGCGGCGCCGACGAGATCGTCTGCATGACGGACATCCCCGGCGTGGCCGGCGACGCCGTGGCGGTGGACATCGAGCCCGCTGGCTCAACGACGGTCCCGGCCGGCGGCGGCCCGATCTCCTACACCGTCTCGCTGACGAACACCACCGGCGAGAGCCAGACCGTGACGGCGCGCGTCGACGCGACGCTCCCGAACGGCTCGTCGTTCGGGCCGGTGCAGGGGCCGCGGACGGTGACGCTCCGGCCGGGCCAGACGCTCGGGCCGGTTAGCTTCACGAGCAACGTCCCGAGCAGCGCCCCGGCGGGCGCCTACACGCTGACGCTCTCGCTCGACGACGGGACGGAGGACTCGTTCACGTTCACGAAGGCGGCGTCGCGCGCGGCGCTCGTGGCGGGCGGTGAGCTCGGGGTCTACCCGAACCCCTTCGCCACGGAGGCCACGTTCCGCTTCGCCGTCGAGGAGGCCGCCGAGGTCCGGCTCGCCGTCTACGACGTGCTCGGGCGCGAGGTCGCCGTGCTTGCCGAGGGCCCGGTCGAGGCAGGGCAGCACGAGGCCGTGCTCGCGGCCGAGGGGCTGGCCTCGGGCGTCTACGTGTGGCGGCTCGCGGTGGGCTCAGAGGTCGAGACGGGCCGGCTGACGCTGGCGCGCTGATCGTACGTCTCGTTGGATGACTCGGGCGCCCCCGCTGGCTCAGGCCGGCGGGGGCGCTTTCGGCTCGAGCGCGTAGTATCCGGAAGCAACGACCTGCTTCCCCATGAGCTACGACGGCCTCGACATCGAAAGCACCCTGCAACGGGTGGACGCGCTGCGCCGGGAGGTTGAGACGGAGCGGCCTATCTCCGAGGACAAGGTCGGCAAGGCGCTTCAGCGGCTTCGGCTGGAGTGGACGTACCACTCGAACGCCATCGAGGGCAACAGCCTCACCTACGGGGAGACGCGGGCGCTCCTGCTCCACGGGGTCACCGCGCAGGGGAAGCCACTCAAGGATCACCTCGACATCCGCGGGCACCGCGAGGCGCTGGACTTCCTCGAACGGTTCGTGCGGGACGAGGAGGCGCTCACGCTGGCGGCGATCCGGGAGCTGCACAAGATGCTCCTCGGCGACGAGCCCTACGAGATACGGGCGGAGACGCCGGACGGCAGCATCACCAAGCGGACCATCACGCCGGGGGCGTTCAAGACGCGGCCGAACCACGTTCGCACGGAGACAGGCGAGATCCATTACTACGGCTCACCCGAGGAGACGCCCGCGCTGATGCAGGACCTCGTAGACTGGTATCGGGAGACGTGGCCCCAGGTCGAGACGGGGGAGGTCCATCCGCTCCCCTTCGCCGCCGATCTCCACCACCGGTTCGTCGCGATCCACCCGTTCGATGACGGAAACGGGCGGCTCGGGCGGCTGCTGATGAACCTCGTCCTGATGCGGGCGGGCTACGTCCCGGCCGTGGTGCGCCAGGAAAGGCGGAGCGCCTACTACGGCGCCCTCGCTCAGGCCGACGCCGCCGACCTCGCCCCCCTCATCCGCTTCCTTGGCGAGGAGCTGGCAGCGACAATGCAGCTCTACCTCAGCGCCCTCCGCGGCGACCCCGACCCCGACGAGTTCGACCGCCGCCTCGCACTGCTCAGCCGCGAAGTGAAAACCCGAGAGGTCAACGCCGATGAGCAGTGGGGGGAGACATTGGTGACAGTAAGCCAGAACTTCCTTGTTCCGCTTCTGAATAGTGTGAAAGCTAAAGTGAGGAGTATAGAAGAACTCTTCCATGAAAGAGAAGAAAGGCTTTATGTGTTCTTGTCCGATGGAACAGAGACCTATACAGAGGATGCGCTGCTCGGAGGAAAATGGACAAGCTTCGCTTTGAGTCAAAGATTCAAAGGACACCAGTCTTACCCAATGGTTAGCCTAAGCTGGATGCTCAAGGGGCAGGTAGTAACCGATGGCGTCAAGGTAGTGGACAACATTTCCATGCTCGGCCTACCTTCCTCTTGCAAGTCCAGGATGGTCCAGTGGCGGTTCGACTACGATGCGAAGCCAGGTCAAGCGGAGGCTCAACGCTTCGAAGAAGAGTTGCTGAGCCGATTGATGGATTTGCTGGAGCGAGGGCACAGAATGGCGGCAAAGCAAAGTCGCATAGACCCTCCGGCCTCCTGACCTTCCGGCGCCAGACCTTCCCCCCGCCATTTCCCGGTTTCTTCGCCCGTTGCCCACGGGGAGCGGACGAACCCCCCGGAGGGCGCCCGGTATTTTCGCCGCCCCGGCCCGGAGTGCGCTCCCGCCGGGCTTCCCCTTTCGTCCCGTCCCAGGCTCCGTCCTCATGGAAACGAACCCGCCCCGCGCCGTCCAGCCGAGCACGCCGTCCGGCGCCGCCGCCAACGCCAGCCCGACCGTCTCCACCGGCGAGGTCGCCCAGGTCATCGGCCCCGTCATCGACGCCGACTTCAGCGGCGTCCAGACCCCCGAGATCCTCGACGCCCTCGAGATCGACCGCGAGGGCGGCACCCTCGTCCTCGAGGTCCAGCAGCACCTCGGCGAGAGCCGGGTCCGCGCCATCGCGATGGATTCTACGGACGGGATCACGCGCGGCACGGCCGTCCGCAACACGGGCCGGCCCATCGCCATGCCCGTCGGGCCGGAGATCCGGGGGCGGCTCTTCAACGTCGTCGGGGAGGCCATCGACGGGCTGCCGCAGCCGACGGCCGAGGACTACCGCCCGATCCACCACGCGCCCCCGGCCTACGAGGACCTCGCCACCAGCATCGAGATGCTGGAGACCGGCATCAAGGTGATCGACCTCGTCCAGCCCATCGCCCGCGGCGGCAAGGTCGGGCTCTTCGGCGGCGCCGGCGTCGGCAAGACGGTCCTCATCCAGGAGCTCATCAACAACATCGCCAAGGCGCACGACGGGCTCTCCGTGTTCGCCGGCGTCGGCGAGCGGACGCGCGAGGGGAACGACCTCATGCGTGAGATGCTGGAGTCCGGCGTGATCCAGTATGGCGACGCCTTCATGCACGCGATGGAGGAGGGCGGCTGGGACCTCGACAAGGTCGACATGAGCGAGGTCAAGGAGAGCCGGCTCTCGCTGGTCTTCGGGCAGATGAACGAGCCGCCCGGCGCCCGCGCCCGCGTGGCCCTCTCCGGCCTCACCATCGCCGAGTACTTCCGCGACCTCGGGGGCCGCGACGTGCTGCTGTTCGTGGACAACATCTTCCGGTTCACCCAGGCCGGCTCCGAGGTCTCGGCGCTCCTCGGCCGGATGCCGAGCGCGGTGGGCTACCAGCCGACGCTCGCCACCGAGATGGGCGAGCTCCAGGAGCGGATCACCTCCACGAAAAAGGGGGCCATCACGAGCTTCCAGGCCGTCTACGTCCCCGCCGACGACCTCACCGACCCCGCGCCGGCGACGACGTTCGCCCACCTCGACGCCACGACGGTGCTCTCGCGCCAGATCTCGTCGCTCGGCATCTACCCCGCCATCGACCCGCTCGACTCGACGAGCCGCATCCTCGACCCGAACACCGTCGGGGACGACCACTACCGGACGGCGCAGGACGTGAAGATCCTGCTCCAGCGCTACAAGGAGCTCCAGGACATCATCGCCATCCTCGGCATGGACGAGCTCTCGGACGAGGACAAGCTCGTCGTGAGCCGCGCCCGGAAGGCGCAGCGCTTCATGAGCCAGCCGTTCTTCGTGGCCGAGCAGTTCACCGGCACGCCCGGCAAGTACGTCAAGATCGACGACACCATCCGCGGCTTCCGGATGATCCTCGACGGCGAGCTCGACGAGGTCTCGGAGCAGGCGTTCCTCTACAAGGGATCCATCGAGGAGGTGATCGAGGCCGGCCAGAAGATGATGGCCGAGGCCTAAACCAACCCGTAGGGGCGGGTTTTAAACCCGCCTCTACAACCTGTTCTATCATGGCGAAGAGTCTGTACGTCGAGATCGTCGCGCCGGACCAGGCGGCGTTCCGGGGCGATGCCGCCCGCTTCAGCGCCCCCGGCGTCGAGGGCGGCTTCGAGGTGCTCCCGAACCACGCCGCGATGGTGGCCGCCACCGCCATCGGCACCGTTACCATCACGCTCCCCGACGGCGACCGCGTGACGTTCGCCGTGAGCGAGGGGTTCGTCGAGGTCCTCGACAACCGCGTCATCATGGTCGTCGAGACGGCCGAGCCCGCCGACGCCATCGACCTCGAACGCGCGAAGGCGGCCGAGGAGCGGGCCAAGGAGCGGATCGCCGCGAGCCAGACGCCGGAGGAGCGCGCCGCCGCCGAGGCCGACCGCGAGCGCGCCCGGAACCGCGCCCGCGCCGCGATGGCCCAGGTCGGCGCCCGCTGACCCGCCTCCCGTTTTGATTCACCCCGGAGCGCCCGGCGGCCCGTAAGCCGCTGGGCGCTGCTGTATCACCCGAACTCCAGCGCGATCCCGACGAGGACGTGGCGGCCGGCGGCGGGCTCGAAGAACCGCCCGCCGAAGGCGTTGACGACGACGGAGCCGGTGTACCGGGCGTCGAGCGCGTTGCGCAGCGACACGAACGGGGAGGCCGCCAGTCCCCGCCCGAGTCGCACTCCGTCGAGCGCGGCGCGGAGGTGGACGACGGCGTAGGCATCCGTCGCGGCGGTGTTGGCGTCGTCGGCGAAGTAGGCGCTCGCGGCCTCGCCGTCGAGGGCGAGAAGGAGGGGGAGGCCCTGCGTCCGGCGCCACGTGGCCGTCCAGCTCCCGAGGTGCTCGGGGAAGCCCGGCACCTCCGCGCCCTCAGCCACCGCGCCAGCGGCCTCGGTGAAGCGGGCGCGCGTCCAGGTGTAGCTCACCGCACCTCGCAGCCGCCCGCCCCCGACGGTGATGCCGTCCGTGTCGAGCGCGGCCTCGACTCCGGCGTGGCGGGTGCGGCCGGCGTTGCGGTAGAACGTCACGTCGTCCACCTCGAACGGGAGCAGCAGCCGGTCCACCCACGCCGCGAACACGGCGAGGTCGAACCCAACGTTGGCCGGCCCGACCGTCACCGCGCCGCGCGTGCCCACCTCGGCTCCCCACGTCCGCTCCGGGCGGAGGTCCGGGTTGAAGCCGGCGGCGCCGTCCGGCCGGTTGCCGAGCTCCGTGGTCGTCGGGGCGTCGAGGGCGCCGGCGGCGTTGGCGTAGAGGAGCCCGGCGGCCGGGCCGCTCCGCCAGCGGTAGGCGAGGCCGACGGCGGGGCTCACGTCAGCGACGGTGCGCGAGCCGCTTCCGGCGTTGGCCCGCCCCGTCCGGTCGTCAGCCTCGTAGCGGAGGGCGTCGAGGCGGGCGGCGGCGGAGAGGGTGAGGCCCGTCTCAGCGAGGGGGACGGCGATGCGGGCGAAGACGGCGCCCGACTGAACCGTTTCGAGCTGGTCGGTGAGCACCTCGGCGCCGACTGCGCCGTCGTCGTTGGCGTTCTCGCGGCGGTCGTCGCGCTGAAGCTCGCCCTCGGCGCCGAGCCCCGCGCTCCATCCCCCTGAGGCACCGGCTTCGAGGGCGAGGCGGAGGCCGACGGCGCGGCGGTCGAGGCGGATGTAGCGGGGGACGATGGGGTTGTCGAGGTCGCGGAGCCCGCCCGTCAGATCCACGCGGAGGCGTCCGCTCGGCAGAGCACCGACGGGCTGCGTGTAGCCGAGCGCGAGGTGCGCCTGCGTGACGGCCTTCCCGGCGTCGCGCGTCACGGCGATCTCGCGGGTCTGCTGCGGGTCCTCGGCCGCCGCCTCCGCCGAGAGCCCGCCCGGTGCCTCGGCCTCCGGCATGTGGGCAGCGAGCGCCACGGCCGAGAGGCTACGTCCGTCCCCAAGGTCGAACCGGGAGGAGACCCCGGCGCGGGCGAGCCGGGCGGTGCTGTGATCCCGGAAGCCGCCGTCGGTGAGAGCCGAGCCCCACGCACTCAGCCGGTGCCGGCCGAGGTCGGGACGAACGAATAGGTCGGCCTTTGCCAGCCCGTAACCGCCGCCCATCCCCCGAACGCGGAGGCGCGGCGCGTCAGAGCCCGCTGCGGTCGAGAGGGCGAGGACGCCGCCGGAGCCGCTCCCCCAGAACACCGAGGCCGGCCCGCGCACGACCTCGACCCGCCGGACGGCCGCTGCGTCCACGACGTTCAGCATCACCTGCCCGTCGGGGAGCGTCAGCGGGACGCCGTCGAGGAGGACGTGAGCGCCGCGCACGCCGAACGCCGCGCGCCACCCCATCCCCCGGACGAGCACCCGCTCGCCGAGCGCGTAATTCTCCCGGTCGGCGATCCAGAGGCCGGGGACGCCGCGCGAGAGGGCGTCGAGCGAGACGGCCGGGTCGGTGGCGAGGTCGGTCTCGGAGCGAGTCCGGGCGGCCAGCGCAAGCGGCGCCGCAGCGGCTTCGAGCGCGAACGGCGCCGCTGTCACCTCGACCGCATCCAGCGCCGCCGTCGTGTCCGGCGCGGTCTGCGCATGGGCGAGCGGGGCGGCTGCGAGAAAGAGCCCGACGAGGGCGCAGCGCGTCAGAACAGATCGGTAGGGGCGACTCGCCGAGTCGCCCCTACGGTCAAGGGCGTACGCTCCGACTGGGGCCGGTATCACTCCTCCAGCGGGGCGAGGCGCCACACGTGGCCGTCGGCCGCGTCGGTGAGCACGTAGACCGAGCCATCCGGCGCCTGCTCCACGTCGCGGATGCGGGCGTCGAGCGGAATGATCTCCTCGTGCGTCACCATCCCCTCCCCGACGCGGAGGCGAACGAGCGCCTGCCGCGAGAGGCTGCCGATGAGCACGCTCCCGCTCCAATCACCGAACGTGTCGCCGGTGTAGACGGCCATGCCCGAGGGCGAGATCACGGGGGTCCAGTGCTTCACCGCGTCGGCGAACTCCGGGCGCGTCGGCGGGTCGGGGATGGCGGAGCCGTCGTAGTTCATGCCCCAGCTCACCACGGGCCAGCCGTAGTTCCGGCCGGGCTCGGGCTGGTTCAGCTCGTCGCCGCCGAGCGGCCCCATCTCCGCGATCCACAGCTCGCCGGTCTCCGGGTGGACCGCCGCGGCCTGCACGTTGCGGTGGCCGTACGACCAGATCTCGTCCTCCGCGCTCGCGTCATCCACGAACGGGTTGTCGTCCGGCACGGAGCCGTCGCGGTTCAGGCGGATCACCGTGCCGAGGTGGTTCGAGAGGTCCTGCGCCGGGTCGAACTGGAACCGCTCGCCCATCGTCAGGAACAGGTGGCCCTCGCCGTCAAACACGATCCGCCCGCCGAAATGGTTGGGGCCGGTGATCCACGGCTCCTGCGTGAACAGCTCCTCGAACGCCATCAGGCTGTCGCCGACGAGCCGCCCGCGGCCGAGCGCCGTGGCCGCGCTCCCCTCGGGGCCGGGCCGGGCGTAGGAGAGATACAGGAGCTGGTTCTCCGCGAAGTCCGGGTCGAGCGCGACGTCGAGCAGCCCCCCCTGCCCCTGCGCGAACACGGTCGGCGTGCCGCCGATGGGCTCCGAGAGCGCGCCGTCGGTGCCGAGCGCGTGGAGCTTGCCGGTGTTCCGCACGGTCACGAGCAGCCGGCCGTCCGGCAGGAAAGCCATCCCCCACGGGTGCGCGAGCCCGCCGACGAGGTCGTAGACGGCGACGGGCCCGGCCTCCGTCAGCACGGAGCCGACCTGCTGCGGGTCGCCCGACTGTGCCGCGGCGGGCAGGGCGAGAAGGGCGACGAGGAGGAGAAGAAGGAAGCGGCTCATGATGAGGGAGGAAAAATGAGATAAGGGCGGACCTGTGACCTGTGTGCCCACCGCCACGATGATGGTGGCGACGGCGTCACCCGTCCACGGCGTCCATGGGGATGATGTGGAGGCGGTTCTCGTTCAACAGCGGCAGGAGGATGTGGCTGCGCCGGGCGTCGTACCCGAGGTCCGCGGGCGAGTTCACGCCCTCCACGATCAGCCGGGCGTCGCCGGAGGCGCCGAGGTGATAGATCCCCTTCGCGGCCCAGCTCGTGACGAGGTGCGTCCCGTCGGGGAGGTGGACGAGGCCGTCGAGCTGGCCCTGCGGGAGCGTCGCGATGGCCGAGCGCCCGCCGCCGTCCACGATCCGGTAGACCCCGTTCTCGCCGAAGGTGACGACCACCGGCCCGTCCGGCCGGGCGACGATGCCGTTGGGGCCACCGAGGTCCTCACCGCTGGCGATCTGCACGTAGTCGCCGTCGGCGTCGAAGCGGTAGACGGCGTCGGTGCCGTCGGGCTGCGCGCCGCTGTCGGTGAGGCGGATGGCGGTGTCGGTCACGTAGACCATCCCGTCGGGGCCGACGGAGACGTCGTTGAGGAACGTGGCGCCGGGGACCATCCAGGTGCCGACTGGCTCGCCGGTCATCCGGTCGAAGGCGCGCACGGCATCGATGTCGGCGACGTAAAGCGTGTTGCCGCTGATCGCCATGCCCTTCGGGGCGTGGAGCGTCACGCCCGGCGCGGCCCCGTCGATCCAGCGGAGCGTCTTCACCTCGCCGGCGGGCGAGACCTTCGAGATGAACCCGTTGTCGTCCTTGTCGGTGGCGCCGCCGTTGACGTTCGAGACGAGGTAGACGTCGGCCGCCTCGTCGTGCAGCATCGACTCCGGCCCCCGCAGGCCGCCCTCGATCCGCATCCCCGGCATAGCAGGCTCGGGCATCATCATGCCCATCGAGCCGGAGAAGGCGCTCTTGAGGCGGTCGGCCGCCAGGTCCTGCGCGGCGACGGCCTGCTCCAGCAGCGCCGCCATCCCGAAGAACTCGTGCGTCACGCCGGGGAACGTCCGCTGCTCGACGTCGATGCCCTCAGCGCGGAGGCGCCCGGCGAGGTCCTCGCCCTCCGCGCGGAGCGGGTCGATCTCGGCGTTGATGATCGTCGTCGGCGGCAGCCCGCTGAGGTCGGCGTCGACGAGCGCGATCAGCGGCTCCTCGGTGGTGCGCCAGTCGGGGGAGTAGTGGTCGAAGAACCACTCCATGAGCGGGCGGTTCAGCGGCTGCGCCTTGGCGTACTCGTCGTAGCTCGGCGACTGCACGTCGCCGTCGGCGATGGGGTAGACCGAGAGGATGTGGAGGGGGAGGCGGACGCCGCGGTCCCGCGCCATCAGCGCCACGGCCACGGCGAGGTTGCCGCCGGCGCTCTCGCCCGCCGTCGCGATCCGGTCCGGGTCGCCGCCGAGCGTGGCGGCGTTCTCCGTCACCCAGCGGTAGGCCGCGAAGGCGTCCTCGTGGGCCGTCGGGAAGCGGTGCTCCGGGGCCTGCCGGTAGGCCACCGAGACGACGACGGCGCCGGCCTTCGCCGCGAGCGCCCGCGCGCTCGGCTCGTAGGTGTCGAGGTCGGCGATGACCCAGCCGCCGCCGTGGTAGTAGACGATCACGGGGAGCGGGCCGGGGCCGGCCGCCAGCGGCGCGTAGGTCCGAACGAGGATGCCCCCCTCCGGCCCGACCGGCAGCACGCGCTGCGCCACGTCGGTCTTCGGTGGGCTCGGGGGGAGGCCGGTCTTCATCAGCAGCTCGACCGCGGCCTCGGCCGGGAGCACGGCGTTGCGGACCTGGAACGGCGTGAGCGAGGCGTAGCCCCCCTCCGGCGGCTCCGTCGCCGTAAGCTGCTCGATCACCGCCTGCATCTGCGGATCGATCGTCGGCGCCCAACTCGGGGCCGGGCCGTCGGGCATCACGGCCATCGGGTTCGTCGCCTCGACCACCGGTCCCACGTCGGCGTCGGGAGGCGGGGCGGGGGCCTCCATCGGCTCCATCCGGCTACAGCCGGCCAGCAGCGAGACGGTGAGGATGAGTGCGCCGAGGGAGGTGCGGGGGGAAGTGAGAGGCAGCATGGGAGGAGGAGCAGGGATGGAGGGTTCAGGCTGCGAGGGCATGAGCCTCAGGGTTTGAGGACGACCTTGATGCAGTCGTCCTCCTTGTCCCGGAACGTGTCGTACATCTCCGGGGCCTCGTCCAGCGGGACGGTGTGGGTGATGACGAACGAGGGGTCGATCTCGCCGTCCGCGATCTTCCCGAGGAGGGGGTCGAGGTAGCGCTGCACGTGGGTCTGCCCCATCTTGAAGGTGAGCCCCTTGTTCATCGCCGCGCCGAAGGGGAGCGTCACGGTCTTGGCGTAGACGCCGGGCACCGAGATGGTGCCGCCCTTGCGGCAGGCCATGATCGCCTGCGTGAGCACGTAGGGGTGGTCGCTGTGGGGGAGGGCCGTGTCGCGGACCTTGTCGACGAGGTTCTGCACCGTGCTCGCCGCGTGCGCCTCGGCGCCGACGGCGTCGACGCAGCGGTCGGGGCCGCGCCCCCCGGTCATCTCGATGAGGTGCTCGACCACGCTCGCGACCTCCTCGAAGTTGACGGCCTCGGCCTTCCCGTGCTCCTCGGCCATCCGCAGCCGCTCCGGCTCGCGGTCGATGGCGATCACGCGGCCGGCCCCCAGCATCCACGCGCTCTGGATCACGAACTGCCCGACGGGCCCGCAGCCCCACACCGCGACCGTGTCGCCGGGCTCGATCTGCGCGTTCTCGGCGGCCATGTAGCCGGTCGGGAAGATGTCCGAGAGGAAGAGCACCTGCTCGTCGGTCAGCGCCGCCGGCACCTTCACCGGGCCGACGTCGGCGTGGGGCACGCGGAGGTACTCGGCCTGCCCGCCGGGGATGCCGCCGAGGAGGTGGGAGTAGCCGTAGACCCCGGCCGGGGAGTGGCCCATCGCCGCGCGGGCGTTCTCGGGCTTCGGGTTCGTGGTGTCGCAGAGCGAGAACATCGTCTGCTCGCAGAACCAGCAGTGCCCGCACGAGATCGTGAACGGCACGACGACGCGGTCCCCCTTCTTCAGCCGCGTGACCGCGCTGCCGACCTCCTCGACGACCCCCATCGGCTCGTGCCCGATGATGTCGCCGGGCTTCATCATCGGGACGACGCCGTCGTAGAGGTGGAGGTCGGAGCCGCAGATCGCGGTGGAGGTGATGCGGACGATGGCGTCGCGCGGGTCCTCGATCTTCGGGTCGGGGTGCTCGTCGATGCGGACGTCGTGCCGGCCGTGCCAGGTGAGGGCTTTCATAGGAGGAGGGGAGAGGGGTGAGGAGAGGAGGGGAAGTCAGCGCCGCCTGAGGAGGCGCTTGGCCGCCTTGACGGCCTCGGGGAGGACGAGCGGGAGCGAGGCCACCGAGGCGAGGTTGGCGGCCTGGCAGTACGCGCAGAGCGCCTTGTTCTCGGCCCACTCCTCCCGCGCCAGCGTCAGGTTCGTCGCCACGTCCGAGGCCACCTTCGCCGCGAGGGCGACGGGGAGCCACGGCAGCGTCCGCGCGCGGTCCGCGCCGCCGGCGCCGGCGAGCAGCGCCGTGAGCCCGTAGGTCACGAGCATGGCGAGGCCGTCGGGCGTGCGCGCCCGCTTGTAGGCGTAGTCCGAGGCGTCCACCCGGTCCGAGTCGAACGGCCCGAACGGCGGGTCGGGGAGGTGCCGGATCACGCCGGTCTGGTAGAGCGAGACGGCGATGCCGGCGGCGGCCCCGACCATCGAGAGCCCGACGACGCCGCGGCGGCGCCGGAGGTCGGGGGAGTCGCCGGTGCGGAGCTCGCGGCTGAGCCGGCTGGGGGAGTAGGAAGACATGCGGGTGGGAGAGGGGACCGCTAGAAGAGGCGGGGGGCAGACGCTGTTCCGAGGTCCGGCCGGTTTGCCTTCGGCCGTGCGCAGAGGGCGGGCCACCCACTCGGCCACGGGCTCCGCCCCCGGTACCACGCCGCGAACAGCGCCACGGCGAGGAGCACCTCGGCGAGGTCGCCGCCGTAGTACATCAGCTGCGCGGCGGCGCGGATCTCGTCCGCGTCGTGCGGGGTCCCGCGTGGGAGGAGGAGCCCGTACATCAGCTTGCCGAGCGTGGCGTGCGCGGCCATCGAGAGAAAGAGAACGCCGAGGCGCGTCCGCATCGGGGACGGGTGCGGCGCGGGGTCGGGGCCGGCGAGGACGGCCCAGGTGAAGAGGTAGCCGGCGGCGAGGAAGTGGACGTGGACGGCGTGGTGGAGGGCCGGCGAGGCCAGCATGGCGACGTACAGCGGGGTGGCGTAGAGGACGGCCATCCCCCCGACGTTCAGCAGCGCCGCCGTCGCAGGATGCGAGAGGACGCGCACGGGCCGGGAGCGGAGAACCGCGGTCACGCGCCGCGCCGCAGGCACGGAGAGCGTCCGGAGCGCGAGCGTCACCGGCGCCCCGAGCACGAGCCCGAGCGGGGCGAGCATCCCGACGAGCAGGTGCTGCGCCATGTGGCCCCGGAGGTCGTGGTGCGCGAGGGCCACGACGGGCGGCAGCACCGCCACGGCGAGGAGACCCGCCCCCGCCGCGAAGAACGCCACCCGCCACCCGCTCCACCGGCGCCCCGCGCGCCGCTGCGCCCACGCGGCCAGGAGGTACGCCACGAGGACGCCGCCGACGAGCAGCAGCGCCACGGCCGAGAACGCCGCGCCGGAGCCGCCGTGTGGGAGG
This sequence comes from Rhodothermales bacterium, assembly GCA_965215145.1. Lineage (GTDB taxonomy): Bacteria > Bacteroidota > Rhodothermia > Rhodothermales > JANQRZ01. Next base: position 679,874 of record OZ244038.1, read on the forward strand.
TGAGCGTCCATCGCGGCGTCAGAGGCTAGGGGCAGCACCCGGAGTCCGCAGCGCTCCACCGGCCCGCTCCGCCCGAGCCCGCCGCCACAGCGCCACCCCGACGAGCAGGAGCGCGAGCCCCGCGAGGTTCCACGCAACGTCGTACGGGAGGAGGTCCTCGACGTAGCGGACCTGGTGGACCCGCAGCACCTTGTGGTCTACGATCCCGTCAAAGAGCTGGAACCCGCCGGCGCCGACGAAGAACCCGGCCCGCGCGCAGCCCCGGCTGAGGACGCCGCGGCGGAGGAGGTCAGCCAGGAGGAAGAACCCGCCGACGAGCGCGAGCAGGCTTGCCGCGTGGAGGAGGCCGTCGGAGATGACCCCTACGGCCGGCGTTGAGAGGTCGTAGAACCGGTGCCAGCGGAGGAGCTGGTGGAACACGATCTCGTCCACGGCCGCCATCACACCAGCGCCGACGAGCGCGGCGGCCCCGAGGGACCGCCGCGTCTCGACGGCGGCGCGGGCGTCGGCGGGCACTACTGCTGCTGCGCCTTCTGGACGGACGCTTTCGGGCTCGCCATCCCGAGGTCGGGCTTCTGCCCGCGCGGCGTCATCCGCTCGATGTTGAACGTGCTCCGCCCGTCGAAGCTCTCGCCCCCAGACCAGTTGCCCTCCGGCTGTGGGACGGAGTCATCCATCCCGAAGGTGAGGAACGTGTAGTTGAACTCGTCGGGCTCCACGTCCTGCGGGAAGTTGTTCGGGATCGGGTGGTTCTCCCGGCCGCCGAGCTCCTCCCACGCCGCGAGCCACTGGTTCTGGTGCATCGTGTCGCGGGCGACGAGGTAGGCGAGCATGTCCTTCATGCCGGCGTCGTCGGTCATCTTGTAGAGCTGGCAGGCCAGCATCCGCCCGGTGGACTCCGCCAGCGCGTTCGCCAGCATGTCCGCGGCGACGTTGCCGGAGGCGTAGACGTGGGAGCAGTTGAACGGGACGCCGCTCGCGTCGACGGGCATGGCGGCCATGCAGGTCGTGATCACGTGCTGCACGTTCATCCCGCCCATCACGGCGGCCACCATCGGGTCCTCAGCGGCCTTATCCTGCTCCAGCGGGGCGCCTTCGAGGTTCAGCGCCACGGCCGTCGCCAGCATCTCGATGTGGGCCATCTCCTCGGTGCCGGTCTCGAGGAGCATGTCGCGGTACTTCGCGGGGCCGCGGGCGCCCCACGCCTGGAAGAGGTACTGGAGGCAGACGCGGATCTCGCCCTGGATGCCGCCGATGGCCTGCTGGAGCGCCTTGGCGAACATCGGGTTCGGGGTGTCCACGCGGACTTCGTACTGGAGCTTGCCGCCGTCGTGATAGAACATGGAGGTGGGAGGTGAGGGAAGGGGAGATGATGAAGCGGACCCCTCGGAGTGAGGGGTCCGGTGAGGCGGTGCAGAGGCGCCGGGGCTCAGACGCTCCGGGCCTGCTCGGCATGCTTGCCCTCGGCGAACTCCTCGACGAGCTTCGAGCAGAAGGCGTCCAGGTCGTCCGGCTTCCGGCTGGTCACCAAGCCCTGGTCCACGTGGACCTCCTCGTCCACCCACGTCGCCCCCGCGTTGCGGAGGTCGGTCTGGATCGAGGAGTAGGACGTCAGGGTGCGGCCGTCGAGCACGTCGGCCTCGGCGAGGACCCACGGCCCGTGGCAGATGGCGCCGACGGGCTTCTTCTGCTCGAAGAACGCCCGCACGAACGCGACCACGTCGTCATCCGCGCGCAGCTTGTCCGCGCCGACGGTGCCGCCGGGGATCACAAGCCCGTCGAAGTCGTCGGCCGAGACGTTGCCGACGGCCTCGTCCACGGAATACGAGCCGCCGGGGTCGAGGTCGCTGTTGACGGTCTTGGCCTCGCCGGACTCCGTGCTGACGACGGTGACGCTTGCGCCGGCGTCTTGGACGGCCTTCTGGGGCTGGACGAACTCGGGCTCCTCAGTGCCGCGCGGCGCGATGAGGATGGCGATACGCTTGCCGCTGAGAGAGTCGGGCATGAGAGGGGAGAGGGGCGGGGTTGCAGAGGGGAGGGCGTAGAAGCGGACGTGGGCACGGGGGTTCCGACGGCTCGGCCGAAACGGGGAAAGCCCTATCCTCCCCGAGGGGCATTCCGCATCGGCCCCCGCTCGGTAGCTTCCGCCCATGCAGACGCTCATCGCCGACCTCGACACGCCCGCCCTCCTCGTCGAGCAGCGCCGGCTCGAACAGAACCTCCGCCGGATGCAGGCGCGCGCCGACGAAAACGCCGTCCGCCTCCGCCCCCACACGAAGACCCACAAGTCCGTCGCGCTGGCGAGGGCGCAGCGGGAGGAGGGCGCCCGCGGCCTCACCGTCGCCAAGCCCGCCGAGGCCGAGGTGTTCGCCGCCGCCGGGTTCGACGATGTCCGGCTGGCGTACACCGTCGTTGGGGAGCAGAAGTGGGCGCGGCTGGCGCGGCTGATGGAGGGCGGCACGCGGGTCTCGTTCTGCGTGGACACGCTCGGCGGCGCGCGGGGTGCGGCAGAACACTTCGACGTGCGGGGGATGGAGGCCGAGGTGCTGGTCGAGGTGGACACGGGGCACGGGCGCTGCGGCGTTCGGTGGGATCACCCCGAGGCCGTCGGGTTCGTCGAAGCGGTGGGGGCGATGCCGGGGCTGCGGCTCGTGGGGCTGCTCACGCACGGGGGGCAGGGGTACCTCGGCCCGGCGGAGGGCGAGACCCGCGAGGCCGCGCTCGTCCGCGCGATGCGGGAGGAGCGCGACCGGCTCCTCGACCTCGCCGCGCGCTGCCACGCCGCCGGCGCCCTCGCCCCCGACGCCGAGCTGTCCGTCGGCTCGACGCCGACGATGAGCCGGTTCGAGAACGCGCAGCGCGGGCCGTTCCGGATCACCGAGATCCGCCCCGGCAACTACGTCTTCCACGACGCCCAGCAGGTCGCCCTCGGCGCCGCCACCCTCGACGACTGCGCCCTCACGGTGCTCGCCCAGGTCACCTCCATCCAGCCCGACGACGAGGGCGGCAGCCGGGTCTTCCTCGACGCCGGCAAGAAGATCTTCACCACCGACACCGGCTTCGGCACCGACGGCTTCGGGGTCCCGCTCTACAACCCGTTCCGCATGAAGCCGCTGCCGCACGCCCGCCTCCGCGCGCTCTCCGAGGAGCACGGCTGGCTCGCCGTCCCCGGCGCCTCCACCTTCGACGTCGGCGACCGCGTGCGCGTCGTGCCGAACCACGCCTGCGTCGTCGTCAACACGGTGGACGAGGTGGCGGTCGTGGACGGGGAGGTCGTCATCGCGCGGTGGCCGGTGGACGCGCGCGGCGCCGTCCGGTAGCGAGCCATGCCGCCCCGCCGGGATCGCCGCTCGCCCCGCCTGCCGGGCTTCGACTACGCGCAGCCGGGCGCGTACTTCGTGACCGTCTGCACCGCCGGTCGCGCGTGCGTCTTCGGGGAGGTCGAGGGGGATCGGTGCGGCTGAGCGCAGAGGGCGAGATCGCCGCGGCGTGCTGGCGGGCCATCCCGGAGCATTTTCCGAACGTTCGCCTCGACGCCTCCGTGGTGATGCCGAACCACGTCCACGGGATCGTGTGCATCCTGCCGGATGACGCGCCTCCCTCCGACGCTGGCGCATCCTCCGGCCCCAGCCGTGGTAGTAGGGGCACGATATATCGTGCCCCTACGCGACGCTTCGGAGAATCGCACACCGGCCCTCTTGCCACTGTCGTCGGCACGTTCAAAGCGGCCGTAACGCGGGAGGTGAATCGGCAGCGCGGCACGCCCGGCGCCAAGCTCTGGCAGCGGAACTACTGGGAGCGCGTGCTCCGGGACGAGCGCGAGCTGCTGCTGACTCGCCGCTACATCGAGGAGAACCCACTCCGCTGGCACCTCGACCGCGAGAACCCCGCAGCGCCGGGGCCGGCCTGAGCCGCCGGTATATTCCACCCACCGTTTCTCCCCCCATCGAGACAGGCACGCGGCATGGCCGGGCACAACAAGTGGTCGAAGATCAAGCGGAAGAAGGGCGTCGCCGACGCCCGCCGCTCGAAGGTGTGGGCCCGGATGGTCCGCGACATCATGATCGCCGCGCGCGAGGGTGGGGGCGACGTGTCGATGAACCCCCGGCTCGCCCTCGCCGTCGAGAAGGCGAAGGCGGAGAACATGCCGAAGGAGAACATCGAACGCGCCGTCAAGCGCGGCACCGGCGAGATCGCGGGGGCGGACTACGAGGAGATCACCTACGAGGGCTACGGCCCCGGCGGCGTCGCCGTCTTCGTGGAGTGCCTCTCGGACAACACCAACCGCACCGTCGCCGACGTCCGGCACGCCTTCACCAAGCACGGCGGCAACCTCGGCACGAGCGGCTCCGTGGGGTACCTCTTCGAGCGGAAGGGCCAGCTCGAGATCCCCGCCGAGTCCGACGGCCAATCCGTGGACGAGGACGACCTGTTCCTCCTCGTCGCCGAGGCCGGCGCCGAAGACCTCCAGCGGGAGGACGATGCCTTCCTCGTCACCACGCCCGTGGAAGCATTCGGGGCGGTGCAGGCTGCGCTGGAGGAAGCCGGCATCGAGCCCGCCGAGGCCGAGCTGATCCGCACCCCCACGACCACGGCCACGCCCGACCCCGACGACGTCCCGAAGGTGGTCCGCTTGGTCGAGGCGCTCGACGACCTCCAGGACGTGCAGAACGTCTTCACCACGCTCGACGAGGAGACGCTGGCCTCGCTCGCATAGGAGATGGGGAGTGGGAGATGGGATGCGGGGCTCGGCCCCCCATCTCCCATATCCCGCATCCCATTCCCCATGATTGTTCTCGGCATCGACCCCGGCACGCGGCACACCGGCTTCGGCGTGATCGAGGCCGAGGGGCGCGCGGAGACGGTGCTCGATTACGGTAGCCTGGCCCCGCCCGCGAAGGCCGACCTGATGGTCCGTCTCCAGCAGATCGGCGAGGGCGTGGACGCGCTGATCGGGAAGTTCAGGCCCGACGAGCTCGCCATCGAGATGCCGTTCATGGGGAAGAACGCGCAGGCGATGCTGAAGCTCGGGCAGGTCCAGGGGTTCGTGATGAAGGCGGCGCTCGACCACCAGATCCCCGTCACGCAGTACGCCCCCCGCGAGATCAAGAAGGCCGTCGTCGGGAGCGGCTCGGCGGCGAAGGAGCAGGTCTGGTACATGGTCCAGCAGCAGCTCCGCCTCACCGACGACCGCGGCCTCGACGCCTCCGACGCCCTCGCCGTCGCGCTCTGCCACCTCCACCGCACCGAGCGCGGCCCGGCGGCGAAGTTCAAGGACTGGGCGAGCTTCGTCGCCGCCAACCCCGGCCGGGTCCGGTAGACGGTGGACGGGGGCATGGCGGGACCAGTAGCTTCCCCACGTGAAGTCGTCACTCTACATCGAGACCTCCGTCGTCAGCTACCTCACGGCTCGTCCCAGCCGCGACCTCATCACCGCTGCCCGTCAGCAACTCACGGTGCTGTGGTGGGCCACCCGGAGGTCGAGGTACGACCTGTTCGTCTCGCCCCTCGTTCTAGAGGAGGCAGAGCTGGGGGACGCATCGGCCGCCGCCGCCCGGCTCGCGGTGCTGCGGGACCTCGCCCTCGTCACGCCGTCATCCGAGGCCGACGTGCTGGCCGAGACGCTGATGCGCGAGACGCCCCTGCCGGACAAGGCCGCAGCCGACGCCGTGCATATCGCGGTGGCGACCACGTCCGGAGCGGAGTACCTGCTGACCTGGAACTTCAGGCACATCGCCAACCCGGTGCTGCGGGAGCATATTGGTCGGATCTGCCGTAGAACTGGGTACGACCCGCCAACGCTATGCACCCCCGAGGATCTCCTCGAAGGAACGACGCCATGATCCCTGACCACCTCGACGCCCCTCCCGACGTCCAGCAGGACGAGGTGATCGCAGAGGTTCGGGCCAACCGGGAGGCATATGCGGCCCGCTTCGATTACGACGTGCGGGCGATCCTACGCCGTTCCCGCGAGCGGGCGGCGCGGTGCGAAGGAGGGGCCGAGACCCGCGAACCGAGGCGTATGGAGCCTGGAGCCGCCTGATGCCGTCGCGCTCCGCCACCTCCACCGCACCGAGCGCGGCCCGGCGGCGAAGTTCAAGGACTGGGCGAGCTTCGTCGCCGCCAACCCCGGCCGGGTCCGGTGAGACGGTGGACGGCGAGACAGTGGAACAGCAGCTGCCTGCACTCTGCCCGACACTGATGCGTGAACAGAGCTCACAGCGCAAGACGCTCGCGAGTGAGTACGCCCGACGCCACGGCTTCGCCCTTGAAGCCGTGGTCGCGCGGATCGAAGCGAGGCGCCTCAATGGCGTCTTCGAGGATGGCCGGTGGTACGTCGTAGAACAGACGGCGGTGCGCGAGGTCAAGCAGAACCCTCGCCCCAAGCCGAGCACTCAGGTTCCAGGTCTGTGGGTCGGTGCAGACGTACTCGTCGCCGTGAGTACCCTCTGCGGATCGGTCGCCGCTTGGCGTCGCTGGGGCACTGATCGCGACGTGGAGCCTTTACTCTTACTCCTCCTGATGACTGCAGTCGGGGCATGTCTTGCGATCTACGAGCGGCAGGCGAATGCCTCGGATTGGGCAAGGCTACGAGAACAGAAGGAGCGGCGGCGACGGCCTCGACGGTTGTACCGCCCGGCCGGAGAGGTGTCAGAGTTGGGGTTCGCTTCCCTTCAGAACCATGTGCGGCGCACAATGCTACTGATGATAGCGACCAGGCTCGTCAACCCCTTCGCGGCTGCTATCCTCGTTTGCGGCTGAGTTCCGCCCGCAGGCGCTGTCGCTAAAGCCGTCTACCGTTCTCGGACCTACCGTCCCCGCTCCTCGTCGCGCACGCGGACGGTCATCGCCACCTCGTCGCGGTCGAGGGCGCGCCCGCTGAGGAGCCACGCGAGCTCGGCGATCTGGCGGTCCTTCTCCGGCGCCTGCCCCCACTCCGGGTGCGCCTGCTCGATCAGACCCACGAGGATGCGGAGGTACGGGTAGCGCGCCTCCGGCTCGTCCTTCTCCGCAATGGCCTGCGCGAAGAGCTGCGTGTTCCGACCGACCTGGCGGTCGAGGATCTTGGTCTCGTAGGTGACGGGCATCGGAGGGGAGGGGGTAGAAGGGGGAGATTAACGCGGAGGCCACGGGGGAGGGTTCGGCCGCGCTCTGGAACGGTTGTAGCTTCGAGCAGAAACGCCCTTTCAGACACCCGTAGCCCCGCGCCCTGCCCGATGGAGCCGGCCGCCTTCCGACGCCGCCGCAAGCCCGCCTACCGGCTGGAGATCCTGCCGGTCGTGCCGCCGTACTTCCGGCGGGCGCGGACGAGCAGCCTGCACCGCGGGGAACTCGTCTACTACGGCCCCATGCCCGCGTTCTACGGCATCGGCGAGGTCGTCCACGTCGCCGAGCGGCACGTCGTCGTGGACTTCCGGGGGACGGGCGACTTCGGGGTCCACGAGGAGGTCATGGAGCCGCAGTACCTGCTCCCCATCCCCGACGACCGGCGGGACCTCCTGTAGGTCGGCCCGTGGAAAGGCGGACGAGCGGGGTGTTGCGTAGCGCGTGGTGCGAATTTCTCCTCCTGCCCGCCTGCGCCGAGCCCGAGCCGGCGGCGCCCGGCCGCTTCACCACGCCGACGCTCTCCGTCGAGGACGGCCGGATCGACGACTTCGAGGTGCGGCCGGTCTCGTGGGAGGCGTGGCACGCCGTCCTGGTCGAGGGCCGCACCCGCGCCGACTTCGCGCTCGCCGAGGGCGGGGCGACGCCGGCCTCCGGGTACCACCTCGCCGCCGACCTCGTCCGCCCGGAGAATCCCGAGCCCGCCGACGTGGCCGGCGTGATCGCCCGGCTCGCTGACGGCCAGGGCCGCGACGTGTCCGGCTTCGATGGCATTGAACTGTGGCTGCGAGCGACGCCGGGGACGTACATCGTCCAGCTCGGCAGCGCCCGCATCTCTGACTTCGACCACTTCAACGGGTACGTCGAGGTCCGCGCCGAGGGGTGGGAGCGGTACCGGCTCCCGTTCTCGGCGTTCGGGCAGGAGGGGTTCGGCGAGGCGGTGGCGTGGACGGGCCGCGACGTGACGCACCTCGCCGTCTTCGGCCTCGCTCCCGGCTCCTCGACGCTGGCGCTCGACGACGTGCGGTTCTACCGGGAGGCTCCCTAGGGGTATGCAGGGGTACGCCGCCTGCTGCCACCCCTCGGCAGGGCGCAATACATAGCGCCCCTACGGGCTCGCCGCGTGGCCCCGTCGCCGCCCCTCCATCTTCTGTCCTCTGTTCACCGTCCTCCGTTCACCGCCCCCTGTAACTTCCGGCCAGCCCGCTCGAAAGAGGGGCCACGGTTCTCCAATTCATCCCCCTGCTCCCGTGTCCCACCCCCTCGTCGTCAGCGGCGTGACGAAGCGGTACGGCGACTTCCTCGCCGTCGACCGCGTCTCGTTCGAGGCCGAGCCCGGCCGGATCTTCGGGGTCCTCGGCCCCAACGGCGCCGGCAAGACCTCGACGATCCGGATGGTCACCTACATCACCGTCCCGGACGAGGGGCGGATCACGTTCGGCGGGCGGGAGGTCGGCCCCGAGACGCAGCGGGTGATGGGGTACCTCCCGGAGGAGCGCGGGCTCTACAAGAAGATGCGCGTCGGCGAGCAGCTCGTCTACCTCGGCCAGCTCAAGGGGCTCTCGACGGCCAACGCCTCCGCCGCGGCGAAGCGCTGGCTCGACCGGCTCGGCGCGGCCGACTGGTACGGGAAGAAGGTCGAGGAGTTGAGCAAGGGGATGCAGCAGAAGGTGCAGTTCATCGCCACCGTCCTCCACGACCCGGAGCTCTGCATCTTCGACGAGCCGTTCTCCGGCCTCGACCCGATCAACGCCGCGCTGCTACAGGACATCGTGCTGGAGCTCCGCGAGGCCGGCAAGACGATCCTGTTCGCCTCGCACCGGATGGAGCAGGTGGAGCAGCTCTGCGACGACCTCTTCCTGATCGCCCGCGGGCGGGAGGTGCTCCACGGCCCGCTCCGCGAGGTCAAGCGCCAGTTCGGGAAGAACACCGTCAACCTCTCGTTCACCGGCTCCGACGCCTTCCTCGACGCGCTCGAAGGCGAGGGGGCCGTGCGCATCCTCAACCGCACGAGCGGCAGCGCCGAGGTCCGCCTCCTCGACGGGACGCCGGCCCGCGCCGTCGCCGAGCGCGCCCTCACCACCGTGGACGACCTCTACCGGATGGAGCTCGCCGAGCCGCCGCTCTCCGAGATCTTCGTGATGGCGGTTAATGGGCAGCAGCCGGCAGAGCCGGCCGGTCATGAGCTGTGAGTCTTGAGTCGTGAGGCCGAACGCCGCGCTGCTCGCACTGAGGGACAAGAAGACTCATCACTCATAACTCACCACCCACAACTCCATGAGCAAGATCGCCACCATCGCCCGGAGCGAGTACCTCCGGCGGGTCAGGTCGAAGGGGTTCATCCTCTCCACCATCCTCGCCCCGCTTTTCCTCGTCGGGATGATCGCGGCGGCGGTCGCCGTCGGGGTGCTGACGGAGGACGCCGAGACCCGCACCGTCGCCGTGCTCGACGGGACGGGCACCGAGTTGGGCGCGGCGCTCGCCGAGGCGCTCCCCGAGCGGTTCACCACGTCCGTCGCCGACGTGCCTGAAGACTCGCTGCAGGCGCGCGTCCGGCGGGGCGCGCTCGACGGCTACTTCGTGCTGCCGGCGGGGCTGCTGCAGGGGGAAGACGAGGCGGTCTACTACTCCGAGCGGGGGAGCGGCGGGTTCAGCGGGCAGTTCACGCTGGAGCGCGCCCTGGAGCGGGTCGTCCAGGACGCCCGGCTCCGCGAGGTCGACGCACCGGAGGCCGTCTACGAGGCGCTGGAGGCCGACGTCGCCTTCCGCACGGCCGTCCTCACCGACGAGGGCGAGGCCGCCGACGCCTCGGGGATCTACGCCGGGATCGGCTACGCGATGGGGTTCGTCATCTACATCGCCATGTTCATCTACGGGGCGATGGTGATGCGGGGGGTGATCGAGGAGAAGGTGAGCCGGATCGTCGAGGTGATCGCCTCCAGCGCGCGGCCGTTCGAGCTGATGATGGGGAAGGTGCTCGGGATCGGGGCCGTGGGGCTGACGCAGTTCGTGCTGTGGGGGGCGCTGATCCTCGCGCTCCTCGCGGCGGCCGGCCCGATCATCGCGCTGTTCGCGGACCCCGCGGCGATGGCGCCGACCGGCGCCGAGGCCGAGGCGATGGAGGAGGTCTCGGGGATGCTCGACATCCCGATGCCGCCGGCCTCGCTGTTCGTCTACTTCCTCCTGTTCTTCCTCGGCGGCTACCTCCTCTACGCCAGCCTCTTCGCCGCCGTCGGGAGCGCCGTCGAGAGCGAGAGCGACGCGCAGAGCCTCCAGACGCCGATCATGATCCCCGTCATCCTCCCGGCGATCTTCCTCCCCTTCATCGCCGACAACCCGGACGCGCCGCTGTCGGTGGCGCTGTCGCTGGTGCCGCTGTTCTCGCCAATCCTCATGCCCGTTCGCGCGGCGGCCACGGCCGTCCCGTTCTGGCAGATCGCCCTGTCGCTGGCGCTCTTGGTGGCGGGCTTCGTAGCGGCGGTGTGGCTGGCGGCGCGGATCTACCGCGTGGGGATCCTGATGTACGGCAAGAAGGCGACGTTCCGCGACCTCGCCCGCTGGGCGCGCACGGCGTGATGGGGGCGGGCGTTACTTTCGGGCGGCTCGCGTAGGCTTCTGCCGCGTTTCTACCCAACCCGTCTTCGATGCGCCTCTTTCTGCTTTTCCCCCTCGTACTCCTCCTCTCTTCCTCGGCCTGGGCACAAGACGACAGCGTCCGCCGCGTCGTCCTCACTGACGGCTCCACCTACGTCGGCACCGTCGAGGACGAGAACGCCGACCCGCTCGTGGTCGTGACGCGCGATGGCATCCGGCGGGAGTTCGCGCGGGACCGCGTCGCCCTCGTGGCCCCGCTCATCCGCGGCCGATTCTTCCGCACGGACCCCGTCGGGACGCGGTTCTTCTTCGCGCCCACGGCGCGGACCCTCGGCGGCGGCGCGTTCCGCGGCGACCTCGCCCTGATCTACCCCTCCATCACCGCCGGCCTCAGCGACCGGGTCGACGTCCTCGCTACCGGGTTCGTCAGCTTCGGGAACGAGTCGTTCATCACCCCGCTCGTGGGGCTCAAGGGTCTCGTCTACGACAGCCCTTCGGCGAAGGTGGCGTTGGGCACGAGCGCGCTCGTCACCCTGGGCGGGGGCGCGGGCGGCTTCGTCGCCGTCCCCTACGGCGTCGTCACCCTCGGCGACGAGACCCGCGCCGTCTCCTTTGGCGTGGCGGGCGCGCTGGGCACCTTCAGCACCGAGGAGGTTGTCATCGACGGTGACGACGTCAGCACCACCAGCGGCGTCGAGATCGCCAACGGCGTTCTCCTCGGGCTCGGCGGCGAGGTCCAGCTCAACAACGGGGTGAAGCTGCTCGCCGAGTCCTTCGTGGGCGTGGGTGAGGGGGACAGCGGCCTCCTTGTTCTTCCCGGTGTTCGCTTCTTCGGCAACCGGTTCGCCTTCGATGTCCTCGGGTTCCTGGTAACGGATTTCCGGGAGGTCGCGGGGCTCGCGCCGGTCGCCTTCCGCCTCTCGTACGCCTTCTGAGCGACGGAGGGCGATAAGGGTAGGGCGGCGGGCGTTCTTGTAGGGCTGGGGTGACCGCCGATGCCCATTGCGCCGGCCGGTTCCCGGCGCTATCGTGAGGGGCGGACCCCTATTCCGATGCGCTCTCTCCTCCTCCTGCTGAGGCTAGTGCCGGCACTAGCCTGTCTCGTCGCGCTCGCCCCGAGCGCGCGGGCGCAGTACTTCGCCTTCGGGAAGAACAAGGTGCAGTACGAGCGGCTCGACTGGCGCTACCTCCAGAGCACGCACTTCGACGTCTACTACTACGAGCCCGGCGGGGAGGCGCTGGCCGCCTTCGCCGCCGAGGCCGCCGAGGACGCCTACGCCCAGATCGAGCGGCTCTTCGACTACCGCATCACCGAGCGGATCGCGCTCCTCGTCTACCAGAGCCACAACGAGTTCGCCGTCACCAACGCCGTGGACCTGCCGGCCTACGCCGAGGGCATCGGGGGCGTGACGGAGCTGTTCAAGAACCGCGTCGCCATTCCCTTCACCGGCGACTACCGGGACTTCCGCCGCGTCATCCACCACGAGCTCGTCCACGCCGTCACCAACGACCTCTTCTACGGCGGCTCGATCCAGTCCGTGATCCGCAACGGGATCCGGCTGCGGCTGCCGCTGTGGTTCAGCGAGGGGCTCGCCGAGTTCGCGGCGCTGGGGTGGGACACGAACTCGGACATGTACGTCCGCGACGCCCTCGTCCACGATGACCTCGCGGATGTCGAGGGCCTCCACGGGTACTTCGCCTACCGCGGCGGGCAGGCGGTGTGGGACTACGTGGCGGCGCAGTACGGCCGCGAGAAGGTGACGGAGGTCATCCAGGCCGTCCGGGACGGCGGCTCCGTCGAGGGCGCCTTCCGCCGCGCGCTCGGGCTCGACCTCGACGGGCTCTCGGAGCAGTGGAAGGGGGCGCTCCGCGCCGTCTACTTCCCCGAGGTCGCCGCGCGCGAGGACCTCGACCGGCTCGCCAAGCCGCTCGTGACCGAGGACAACGGCGGCGGCTACAACACCGGCGCCGCGATCTCGCCGCAGGGCGACCGCGTGGCGTTCCTCGCGGCGAAGGGGCCGCTCTTCGACGTGTACGTCGTCGAGACGACGGGGGAGGCCCGGCCGCGGAAGCTCATCGACGGGCAGACGAACCCGCAGTTCGAGAGCTTCCGCATCCTCACCCCCGGCCTCTCGTGGAGCCCCGACGGGCGGCGCCTCGCCGTGGCCGTGAAGGCGGGGGAGAGCGACGCCATCGCGCTCGTGGACGCCCGCACCGGCGAGGCCCGCCACTACCGCCTCCCCGGCCTCGACGCCATCCTCACCGTGAAGTGGAGCCCCGACGGCGGGCGCCTCGCCTTCACCGCCACCGACGGCCCGCAGTCGGACCTCTACGTGCTCGACCTCGCCACCGAGGCGGTCCAGAACCTGACGAACGACGTCTTCAGCGACCACGAGCCGGCGTGGAGCCCCGACGGCCGCGCCCTCGTCTTCCACTCCGACCGCGGGCCGCACGTCGAGACCGGCCGCTACTCCGCGGGCGCCTTCGAGATGCTGGGCCACGACTACGCCCAGCTCGACCTCTACCGCCTCGACCTGGAGGAGCCCGCACGGCTGGAGCGGCTGACGGACGACGCCGACTGGGACGAGCAGAGCGCCGCCTTCGGCGACGACCCCGACCGGCTCCTGTTCGTCTCGGACCGGAACGGGGTCTACAATCTCTGGGAGAAAAACCTCGCCACCGGGGCCGAGCGCCCGCTGACGAACCTGCTGGTCGGGGTGACGCAGGTGAGCCTGAGCGCCGACGGCAGCCGCGCCGCCCTCGTCGCGCTGAAGGAGGGGACGCCGTCGGTCTACCTCCTCCGCGACCCGTTCGGGCTGGAGCAGCCGGGGCCCCTCGCGCCGACGGTGTGGGCGCAGCGCGTGATGGGGGAGCGCGCCGAACGCGAGGCCCCCGCGCTGGCCGTCGCCGCCGAGGCGACGTTGGAGGCGAACCCGCTGCTGCGCGAGGCGGCGCACCCGGCCCCCTTCGCCGGGGACCCCATGCGCCGCCGCCGCCTCCCCGACGACCTCCTCGCCGCCGCCGACCGCGGCACGTTCGCGCCGAGCCGTGCGCCGACGGAGCCGGATGAGGCGGCGGACGCCGACTCCGCCGCCATCGGCGGCGTCCGCGTGGACTTCCGCCGGTACCGGTTCTCCGAGGCGTTCGACGAGGCCCGCCGCGCGCGGACCGCCGCCCGGCAGGCCCTCCTCGACGAGCGGTTCGCCCCGCGCGGCAACACCCGCCCGGACGGCTCCCTCCGGCCGAAGCGTTACCGCCTCCGGTTCTCGCCGGACCTCGTCTACGGGAACCTCGGCTACGACACCGTCTTCGGCGTCCAGAGCGTGACGCAGATGGCGTTCTCGGACCTCCTCGGCGACCACCGCCTCGTCGCGGCGACCAACCTCGTCGTGGACCTCCGCAACTCCGACTACCTCCTCGGCTACCAGTACCTCGCCCGCCGCACCGACTACGCCGTCACCGGCTTCCACCTCGCCCGCCAGCTCACCGACTTCGGCCGGCAGACGGTGTTCCGGTACCGGAACTACGGCCTCGTCGCCGGTGCCTCGTACCCCCTCGACAAGTTCCGCCGCGTCGACGCCGAGGTGAGCGTGCAGGGGACCTCGCTGACGGACCTCGTGGACCCCGCGCTCGAGTCGCGCACGCGGACGTTCCTGTACCCCGCCTTCACCTACACCCAGGATGCCACCGAGCCCGGCTTCCTCGCGCCCGCCGGCGGGCGGCGCTACGCCGTCCGCGTCGCGGGCAGCCCCGGCGTCGGGGGGATCACGTTCGGGACCGTGCTGGCCGACGCTAGGCAGTACCTCGGCGGGCGGTTTTACTCGCTCGCCGTGCGGGCCAGCGGCGGGCTCTCCGTCGGGCCGACGCCGCAGCGGTTCTACGCCGCCGGCGTCCAGAACTGGGTGAACCCCGAGTTCGCCAGCCTCCCCATCCGCGACGAGAACGACTTCGTGTTCGGGACGCCCGTGCTGCCGCTGCGCGGCTACGCCTTCGACGGCGCCAGCGGCGACCGGTTCGGGCTGCTCAACGCCGAGGCGCGGTTCCCGCTCGTGGCGGCGCTGCTGCCGGGGCCGCTGCCGGTCCTCCCCCTCTACAACCTCCAGGGCGTCGCCTTCGCCGACCTCGGCGCCGTCTACACCGGCGACTTCGACCTGTGGCGGACGAACGCCGCCGGCAAGCGGGTCCTCGACGACCTCCAGCCCGGCGTCGGCCTCGGGCTCCGGACGCTGCTGCTGGGGTACCCCCTCCGGCTGGACTGGGCGTGGCCCTACGACGGGCGCACCCTCGGCGAGCGCCGGCTCTACTTCTCCGTCGGCCTCGACTTCTGAGGGGGGCGGGAAGCACTTTTCCGAGGCGGGGAGCCAATCGTTCACCTATCCTTCTTATACTTGGAGTAAGGAGGGCTGCGAGCCGCAGCCACCACCATCACCCACCACCACCATGACCTACCTCATCCTCCTCCTCGCCGTTCAGGTGACGGCGTGGTCCTTCGTATGGATCGTCCGGGGCACCCCCCGCCAGA
The DNA here is from genome assembly GCA_965215145.1 of Rhodothermales bacterium. Lineage (GTDB taxonomy): Bacteria > Bacteroidota > Rhodothermia > Rhodothermales > JANQRZ01. Next base: position 695,094 of record OZ244038.1, read on the forward strand.
GGATCCAGGCCAGCGACGCGGCGCCTGAGGCCGCGATCCTCTAGCGCTTCACGGGTACGGCGGCCGAACCGCCGTAGCTTCCCGCCCGTTGGACCGGCGCGGCCTCTCTCACCCCGAGGCCGCGCCTCCTTTTTGGCCTCCCCCACCCCGCCCCGAGCCATGGACGTCACCATCCACGAGCGCACCCCCGTCGACCTCGACCTCGAGGTCCGCGCCACGAAGGAAGAGCTGGAGCCGCGCGTGAAGGAGGCGCTGAAGGCGCGGCAGAAGCAGACGAACCTCAAGGGGTTCCGGCCGGGGAAGGTGCCCCTCAACCACATCCGCAAGATGGCCGGCCCCGCCATCGCGGCGCAGCTCGCCGAGGCGGTCGTCGGGGAGGCGTACCGGGAGCATGTGGCGAGTGACGAGGGGCGCGAGGTGATCGGGCAGCCGCAGCTCCGCGAGCTCGACTACGACCTCGGCGAGGACCTCCGCGCCGTCATCACCTTCGGCGTCCGGCCGGAGTTCGACCTCGCCGACACGGCGGGCCAGGAGGTCCGCCGCCTCGTCCGCCCCGTCGCTGAGGAGGATGTGGAGGAGGAGATCGGCCGCCGCCGCCACCGCGCTGCCGTCCTTACCAAGACCGTCGACGCCGTCGACGCCGACAGCGTCGCCATCGTAGACATGCAGGTGCTGGACCGGGAGACCGACACGCCGGTGATCGGGGAGCGGCACGCGGACCAGGAGTTGGACTTGGCCGACGAGCGCCTTCGCGCCGAGCTGCGTGACGCGCTCGTCGGTAAGGCGGCCGGCGACCAGTTCCGCGTGAGCCTCCCCCACGAGCACGACGAGGGGCACGATCACGGGCCTGCCCCCGCGGAGGCGGGGGACCACGTGGACCGCTTCCTCGTGACGGTGAAGACCGTGAAGGCGCGCGACCTTCCGGAGCTCGACGAGGCGTTCGTCAAGGGGCAGACGGCGGACAACGTCGAGACCGTCGAGGCCTACCGCGAGATGGTCCGCTCGGAGATGGAGGACGCCTCCCGCCGGCTCGGCGAGGACGTGCTCCGCGGCGAGATCGTCGAGAAGCTCATCGCCGCGCACGAGTTCGATGTGCCGGAGGCGCTGATCGAGGCGGTCCTGGACGAGATGGAAGGGGAGCTCGCGCGGCGGGCCAACATCGGTTCCGTGGAGGAGCTGCCGACGGTGCTCCGCCAGCAGTTCCGCGCCGAGCAGCGCGGGCAGGCCGAGCAGCAGGCCCGCTGGAACCTCATCCGCGCCCGCGCCCTCGACGACCTCGACCTCCAGCTCAGCGAGGAGGACTTCGAGGCGGAGTTCGAGCGGATGGCCGCGTCGGGGCCCGGCACGGCCGAGATGGTGAAGCAGTTCGTGCAGCCGCAGCCGCAGCTCCTCCAGGGCATCCAGCAGCGCCTCGTCAACGACCGCCTCTTCGACGCGCTCGCCGAGCGCTTCACCGTCGTGGACCGCACGCCGGAGGAGCTAGAGGCGGAGCGCGAAGCCGAGGCTCAAGCCGAGACCGAAGCGGCGGAGCCGGAGGCCGAGGAGGCGTAGCAGCGGCTACCCGGCGACCGCCTTAACCGTCACCCCGGCGGGGGCGATCCTCGTAGGAACCGCGCCCGGAGGGGTCGGTATCCCCGCCCGCCTTTTTCCACCGCATCCGCCTCCCCGAAGGGTCTCCCCGATGGTCAACGACTTCGTCAAGTTCGCCAAGGGCATCACGAGCATGCCCGGCGGCATCTACAGCGGCGCCCTCGACGCCGCCCCCATCAACGCGCTCGTCCCGATGGTGGTCGAGCAGACCACGCGGGGGGAGCGCTCCTACGACATCTTCAGCCGGCTCCTCAAGGACCGGATCGTGCTGTTCGGGACGCCCGTCAACGACACCACCTCGAACCTCGCCGTGGCGCAGATGCTGTTCCTGGCGAGCGAGGACCCGGACAAGGACATCAACCTCTACATCAACTCGCCGGGCGGGCAGGTCTACAGCGGCATGGCCGTCTACGACACCATGCAGTACATCAAGCCCGACGTGGCGACGATCTGCGTCGGCCTCGCGGCGTCGATGGGCTCGGTGTTCCTGCTCGGCGGGGCGGCGGGCAAGCGTGCCGCGCTCCCGAACAGCCGCATCATGATCCACCAGCCGTCGAGCGGCGCGCAGGGGCAGGCCTCCGACATCGAGATCCAGGCCAAGGAGATCCTCTACATTAAGCAGCGCCTCAACGAGGTCATCGCCCACCACACCGGCCAGACGATCGAGACCATCGAGCGCGACAGCGACCGCGACAAGTTCATGAGCCCCGAGGAGGCCAAGGACTACGGCATCATCGACAACGTCCTCGCCTCGGGCGGCGTGCCGGACCACCCCGTGGACGAGCAGCCGACGGAGTAGCCCCGGTTGTCGATTCCAGCGCCGCGGTAGGGGCGGGTCTCAGACTCGCCCCTACGCGTTTCAGGCAGGTACGTCCTTCGCGGCGACGTCGGCGTCGCTGAGGGGCACGGTCTGTGGCACCGCATCCGCGGGGAGCTGCGCGGCGCCGGGGTGGTCGGGGTCCGGCTCGGCGCGCTCCGGCGCGTCGGGGTCGTCGAGCTCGGCGAAGCTCTCGATGAACATCTCCCAGACGACGAGGAAGAACGCCGCCACCATCGGGCCGATCACGAAGCCGGAGAGCCCGAACGCGGCGATCCCGCCGAGCGTGGCGAGCAGCACGAGGTAGTCCGGCATCCGCGCGTCGCGGCCGACGAGGATGGGCCGGAGGAAGTTGTCGATCAGCCCGATCCCGAGCGCGCCGACGGCGATCAGGACGACGGCCCGGACGGGGGAGCCGGTGGCGAAGAGGATGACCGCGGTCGGCCCCCAGACGAGGAACGTCCCGACGGCCGGCAGCAGCGAGAGCACCCCCATCACGACGCCCCAGAACACGGCCGAGTCGATCCCGAGCGCCCAGAACGTGAGCCCGCCGACGGTGCCCTGGATCGCCGCCACGATGAGGGTCCCCTTGACCGTCGCGCGGGAGACGTCGGCGAAGCGCTCGAACATCCGGCGCTCGCGGCGGTCGCCGAGGGGGAGGGCGCGGACGAGGAGATCGAGGAGGCGCTCGCCGTCGCGGATGAAGAAGAACAGGAAGTAGAGCATGACGCCGATGTAGAGCGCGAGGGCGAGCGCGTTCTGCCCCACCGTCAGCGCCTGCTCGGCGGCGAACTGCCCGACGGCGGCGGCGGCGTTGGCGAGCCCCTCCTGCACGCGCTCGGCCTCGACGCCGAGCCCCTGCACGCGCCGCCCGAACGCCGGGACCTGCTGCTCCAGCCATGCCACCGGCGCCTGGAGGTCGATCTCGCCGGAGGCCACCTGCTCGTAGACCCCGATGGCCTCCTGCGTGACGGCCGTCCCCAGCAGCGCCAGCGGGACGATCAGCATGATCACCGTCGTCACCACCGTCAGCGCCGCGGCGACGTTGGGGTGGTGCCCCCGGAGCGCACGGAGCCACCCCCGGAAGACCGGGCGGAACAGGACGGCCAGCACGGCCGCCCAGAACACCGGCATCAGGAACCCCCGCACGACCCACACGAACGCCACCGTCACGAGCGCGACGACGATCAGGAAGGCGCGGTTCTCGAAGGCGCGAATCTGCATGGGGACGGCGGTAGGGGAGACAAGCTACGTCGCCCCGGCAGGCGGTGCGCCAGGCCGTACGGCCCCAAAAGTGGGGCGTGGGCGATGGGAGGCGTCGAGCTAGCCGCCGATCAGACTGGCAGTTTGCCGGTCAAAGGTTTAAATTAGGACGTCGTGTTTCCCTTGAGTATTCCGTTTCCATAAGCATGGGCCCTGCGCGCAGGATAAGCCGGGGCGCCACGCGATCAGCCTGCCGACGATGCCTCAGAGACCCATGCTGCTGGCCGACCTCCTGCGCCACCGAGCCGAGCACGAGCCGGACCGGACGGCCTACGTGTTCCTCGAAGACGGCACCGACGAGACCGAGCGCCTGAGCTACGGCGCGCTCGACGCCCGCGCCCGCGCCGTGGCGGCATTGCTTCAGGAGCGCACCCGCCCCGGCGACCGCGTCTTGCTGCTCCATCCCCCCGGCCTCGACTTTGTCGCGGCCTTCTACGGCTGTTTCTACGCCGGCACCATCGCCGTCCCCACGTATCCACCCGTGGGGGAGGCGCTGGCCGCCCGCGTGCAGGCCGTCGCCGCCGACGCCGAGCCGGCCGTGGCCCTCACCGTCGGGAGCGCCCGCGACGGCCTCGCCGCGTGGGCCGAAGCGCTGACGGGCGGGACGCTCCCCGTCCTCGACAGCACCGCGCCCGGGCCCGCCCCCGACGATTGGCACCCCCGCACGGCCGCGGCCGGCGATGTCGCCTTCTTGCAGTACACCTCCGGCTCGACCGGTGCGCCGAAGGGCGTCATGGTCAGCCACGCCAACCTCGTCGCCAACCTCCGGATGATCACCGACGCCGTGGGGCTTCGCCCGGATCGGACCATCGTGAGCTGGCTCCCGCTCTTCCACGACATGGGGCTGATCGGGAAGGTGATGGGGGCGCTCTACTCCGGCGCGCCGGCCGTCCTGATGCCGCCGTGGACGTTCCTCCGCCGTCCGATCCGCTGGCTCGAGGCGGTCTCGCGCTACCGGGGGTACGCCACCGCGAGCCCCAACTTCGGCTACGAGCTCTGCGTGCGGAAGACGACGCCGGAGGAGCGCGCCGACCTCGACCTCTCCTCGTGGGGCGTCGCCCTCAACGGCGCTGAGCCCGTCCGCGCACGCACGCTCGAACGGTTCGCCGAGGCGTTCGCGCCGCACGGCTTCCGCCGCGAGGCGCTCTTCCCGACCTACGGCCTCGCCGAGGCCACCCTCTTCGTCTCCGGCGGCCCGGCCGGGACCGGCTACGAGACGACGACGCTGGACCCCGACGCCCTCCAGCAACACCGGGTTGCCCCGAGCGACGAGGGGCACCGGATCGTCGGGTGCGGGTCGGCGGGGTGGGGGGAGCAGGAGGTCGCCATCGTGGACCCCGAGGCCCGGCGGCGCTGCGCGCCCGGCGAGGTGGGGGAGGTGTGGGTGGCCGGGCCGCACGTCGCGCAGGGCTACTGGAGCCGACCCGAGGCCACCGCCGAGACGTTCGACGCCCGGATCGACGGGGAGCCCGAGCGCGGCCCGTTCCTCCGCACCGGAGACCTCGGCTTCCTCCGTGACGGCGACCTCTTCGTCACGGGCCGCCTCAAGGACCTCCTCATCGTCCGAGGCCGCAACCACTACCCGCAGGACGTCGAGGCCGTAGCCGAGGCGGCGCACCCGGCGCTGCGGCCCGGCTGCGCCGCCGCGTTCGCCGTGGAAGAAGACGGGGAGGAGCGCCTCGTCGTGGTGCAGGAGGTGTACCGGCGGGCACAGAAGGACCTCGACGGGGAAGCCGTCGCCGGCGCCGTCCGCGAGGCGGTGGGGGAGCGGGCTGGGCTCGCGGCGCACGCCGTCGTCCTGATCGAGGAGGGCGCGCTGCCGAAGACGTCGAGCGGGAAGGTGCAGCGGCGGGCCTGCCGCCGGCTCCACCTGGCCGACGAGCTCCCGGTCGTGTATGCGTGGACGACGCCGGAGGCCGCAGAGGTCGCGTCGGAGGCCGCCCCAGAAGCGGGGCCCGAGCCGACGGCGTCCGCCCCGGTCGCGGCGCCGGCGCCGAGCCTCCAGGCGATCCGGGCGTGGCTGATGGACCACGTCGCCGCGGCCCTCAGCGCCCCGGACCTCCGGCCCGACGAGCCGCTCGCCCGCCACGGCGCCGACTCGATGGACGCCGTCGCCATCGCGGGCGAGCTGAGCGACCGGCTCGGCCACGAGTTCGCGCCGTCGCTCGTCTACGACTACCCCACCGTGGACGCCATCGCCCGTCACGCGGCGGAGGTCGTCGGCAGCGCCGCGCCCGCCCCCGCCGTCGTGCGACCCGCGCTCCCCGCTGGGGGCGACGACGCGCTCGCAGTCGTGGGGATGAGCGTCCGGTTCCCCGGCGCCCCGAGCCTCGACGCCTTCTGGGACGTGCTGCGCGAGGGCCGCGACGTGATCTCCGAAGTACCCCCCGAGCGCTGGCCCGACGGCGCCCCGGCCGACGTCCCCCGCTGGGCCGGCCTCATCGAGGGGGTCGATGGCTTCGACCCGCTCTTTTTCGGGATCTCCCCCCGCGAGGCCCCCCACATCGACCCCCAGCAGCGGCTCGTGCTGGAGGTGGCCTGGGAGGCCCTCGAGCACGCCGGCATCGCGCCGAGCCGGACGGCCGGCAGCGCCACCGGCGTCTTTATCGGGATCGGCCTGAGCGACTACGCCGGCCTGACCTCCGCGGCCGACGCCGACGCCTACTCCGGCACGGGCAACGCCCTCTGCGTCGCGGCCAACCGGCTCTCCTACACCCTCGACTGGCGCGGGCCGAGCATGGCGATCGACACCGCCTGCTCGTCGTCGCTCGTCGCCATCCACCAGGCTTGCCAGAGCCTCCGCACGGGCGACTGCGACCTCGCCCTCGCCGGCGGCGTGAACCTCATCCTCTCGCCCCGCCCCACGGCCACCCTCGCCCGGGCCGACATGCTCGCCGCCGACGGGCGCTGCAAGACGTTCGACGCCAGCGCCGACGGGTACGTCCGGGCCGAGGGCTGCGGCATCGTCGTCCTCCGCCGCCTCGCCGAGGCCCGCGCCGCTGGGGACCGCGTGCTCGCCGTCGTCCTCGGCTCGGCCGTCAACCAGGACGGCCGGAGCAACGGGCTCACCGCCCCGAACGGGCCGAGCCAGCGGGCCGTGATCCGCACGGCCTGGGCGCGCGGCGGCGTCGCGCCCGAGGAGGTCGGGATGGTCGAGGCGCACGGGACCGGCACCCCCCTCGGCGACCCCATCGAGGCGGACACGCTGAAGGCCGTGCTCGCCGACGGCCACGGCGAGAGAGAAGCGCCGTGCTGGCTCGGCTCGGTGAAGACCAACATGGGGCACGCCGAGGCGGCAGCCGGGGTGGCGGGCTTCATCAAGACGGTGCTGGCGCTCCATCACGAGGCGATCCCACCCCACCTCCACCTCCAGGCACTCAACCCGCACATCAGCCTCGACGGCTCCCCCCTCGCGATCCCGACGGCGCTCACGCCGTGGCCGCGCGGGGCGCACCGGCGCGTGGCGGCCGTGAGCGGGTCCGGGTTTGGGGGGACGAACGTGCACGTCGTCCTCGAAGAAGGGGATGCGCCGGCGCCCGCCGCCGGGGGGAGCGACCGGCCCGTACACCTCCTCACCCTCTCGGCCAGGGTCCCCGAGGCCCTCCGCGACCTCGCCGCCCGCTACCGCGACCACCTCGGATCGGCGGAGGCCGCCTTCGCCGACGCCTGCTTCACCGCGAATGCTGGGCGCTCCCACTTCGACCACCGCCTCGCCGTCGTGGCCGCCTCCGCTGGGGAGGCCGCCGAGCGGCTCAGCGCCTTCCTCGACGGCGCCTTCCTCGACGGCGGTGCAGCGCCGGGGCTGGCGAGCGGGCGCAGCCGCGGCCTCGAAGCCGGGCGGATGGCGACGCTGTTCACCGGCCAGGGCGCCCAGTACGCCGGGATGGGGCGGGCGCTCTACGAGGCCCACCCGCGCTTCCGCCGCGCCCTCGACCGCTGCGACGCGGTCCTCCGCCCGGTCCTGGACCGCTCGCTCCTCTCGGTCCTCTACGCCGAGGGCGAGGAATCACCGATCGACGAGACCGCCTTCACCCAGCCCGCCCTGTTCGCCGTCGAGTACGCGCTAGCCGAGCTGTGGGCGTCGTGGGGGATCGAGCCCGCAGCCGCCCTCGGCCACAGCGTCGGGGAGTACGTGGCCGCGTGCCGGGCGGGGGTGTTCGGGCTGGAGGACGCCCTCCGCCTCGTGGCGGCGCGGGGGCGGCTGATGCAGGCGCTCCCGAAGGAGGGCGCGATGGCCGCCGTGTTCGCCCCGGAGGACGTCGTCGCCGAGGCCGTCCGGCCGCGCGCGGCCGACGTGTCCATCGCCGCCGTCAACGGCCCCGAAGCGGTAGTCATCTCCGGCCGAGGCGCGGCCGTGGACGCCGTGTTGGATGCGCTGGGGGAGGGCGTGCGCGCCCGCCGCCTCCGGGTCTCGCACGCCTTCCACTCCCCCCTGATGGAGCCGATGCTCGCCGCCTTCGGCGAGGTCGTCGCCGGGGTGGACTTCGCCGCGCCCGAACGGCCCTTCGTCTCGAACGTGACGGGCCGGTGGGCTGGGGACGAGGTGGCCTCGGCCGACTACTGGGTCCGCCACGTCCGCGCCGCCGTCCGATTCACCGACGGTCTGGGAGCCCTGCGTGAGCGGGGCTGCACGCACTTCATCGAGGCCGGCCCGGCGCCTACGCTGCTCGGCCTCGCCCGCGGCGCGCTGGGCGCCGAGGCCGCGCTGCTGCCGAGCCTCCGCCCTGGCCGCCCCGACTGGGAGACGCTGCTCGGCAGCCTCGGCGCGCTCTACGCCGCCGGCGCCGACGTGGACTGGCAGGGCTTCGACGCCCCGTTCGCGCGCCGCCGCGTCTCGCTCCCGACCTACCCCTTCCAGCGCAGCCGGTACTGGATCGGGGACGAGACGCCCGCCGCGGCCGACGCCGCGGCCGAGGACCGCCTCCTGGGCGAGCGGCTCCCCGCGGACCCCCACCGCCCCGATGACCACGAGTGGGAGGTGGCCCTCGACCTCCCGAGCGTGCCCTACGCCGGGGGGCACCGGGTGCAGGGGGCGGCCGTCCTGCCCACGGCGGCCTACCTCGAGATGGCGCGGTCCGCCGTCCGCGACCTCCTCGGCGACCGACCCGTGGTGCTGGAGAACGCGAGCTACTGGCAGCCCCTCGTGCTCTCCGAGGCGGAGCCGACGGTGGTGCGCCTGAGCCTCTCCGGCTCGGCCGAGGCCGGGTTCCGCTTCCGCGTCCACAGCAAGGACGCCCGCGCCGCCGACCCGCGCTACCGGACGTGGATCCTCCACGCCGACGGGGACGCCGTGGTGCTCGCCGCCGAGCCCCCGCCCCCCGACTCTCCGCCCACCCACCCGCGGAGGACGGGGGACGGAGCGCCCGGAGACGGGCCCCGCCTGCTCAACCCGCTGGACGCCCTCCGCGCCCGCTGCCGGACGCCTATCCGGGGCGAGGACTTCTACGCGGCGGTCGCCGAGGCCGGGGCCGTCCACGGCCCGGCCTTCCGCTCGGTCGAGGGGCTCTGGCTCGGCGACGGCGAGGTGCTAGCGGCTCTCCGCCTCCCCGATGCCTGGGCCGACGTGCCCCATGCGGCCCCGCCCCTCCTCCTCGAAGGGGGCCTCCTCGTCGCCTCTGCTCTCGTACCGACTCGCCCCGGAGGGCGCCTGCTGCCTATGCCCCTCGGCATGGGGCGCCTCCGGCTCCACCGCCCGCTGCCGGCGCGGCTCTGGAGCCACGCGGTCCTCACGGGGCTGTCTGAGGACGACGTCCTCGAAGCCCACGTCACCGTCGTGGACGCCGCGGGCACCACCGTGGCCGAGGCGGAGGCCGTCCGCCTCCGGCTCGTCGACCCCGCCGGGCGCGCCGCGGAGGTGCCCCTCGCGGACCTCCCGTACCGGCTGGTCTGGGAGCCCACGGAGCCGGCCGAGGCCGCCGACCCCGACGGCCCGAGCACGTGGCTCCTCCTCGCCGACCGCTCCGGCGTGGGGGACGCGAGCGCCGAGGCCCTCCGGGCGCGCGGCGACCGCGTCGTGACCCTCCTGGAGGAGGATGCGGCCGGCCTCGCCGCGGCGGTGGAGGAGGCCGCCGCCACGCCGACGCACCCGCTCCGGCACGCCCTCTACCTCTGGGCGCTCGACGAGGCGGACGGCGTAGAGCCGGAGGCCGCCGACCGGCGGACGCACGGCGCCATCCTGCTGCTCCAGGCCCTGCTCGAACGGGGGAGTGCTCCTCGGGTGTGGATCGCCACGCGGGGGGTGCAGCACGTCGAGGCGGCGCCGGTACCCCTCTCGCCGGGTGGCGGGCCGCTGTGGGGGCTCGGGCGGACCCTGTCCGCCGAGCACCCCGGGCTCTGGGGAGGCCTCATCGACCTCGACCCCACCGACGAGCCGGAGCGCGCCGGCCGCCGCCTCCTCCGCACCGCCGCCACGGCAGGCGCCGAGGACCAGGTCGCCCTCCGTCAGGGCCGGCCCTATGCCCCCCGGCTCGTCCGCGAGCCCGGCCTGAGCCGTAGCCCCGAGCCCACCCAGTTCCGCGCCGACGGGACGTACCTCATCACCGGCGGCCTGGGCGACCTCGGGCTGTACACGGCGCAGTGGATGGCCGAGGCTGGCGCCGTCCACCTCGCCCTCCTCGGCCGCACGCCGCTCCCGCCTCGCGAGGCGTGGGACGCGGCGGCGGCCGACCCCGCGCTCGCCACCCGCATCGCGGTGGTCCGGGCGCTGGAGGCCGACGGCGCCCGCGTCTACCCCCTCGCCGCGGACGTGGCCGACGAGGCGCAGATGCGGGCCGCCGTGGCGGAGCTGGCGGCGGCCGGGGCGCCGCCCGTCGTCGGGGTGCTCCACGCCGCCGGCGTCGCGCGCGGCGCCATGCTCGCCGACACCGACGCCGATACCCTACGGACGGTCCTCCGGCCGAAGGTCCGGGGGGCGTGGGTCCTCCACCGGCTGTTTAGGGATGCCGAGCTCTTCGTGCTATTCTCCTCCATCTCCGCCCTCGTCGGGTGGGTCGGGATGGGGATCGGCACCTACGCCGCCGCGAACGCCTTCCTGGACGCCCTGGCGTGCTACCGCCGCCGGCTCGGGCTCGCCGGGCAGAGCGTGAGCTGGGGGCCGTGGCGCGAGATCGGGATGGCGGCCCGCGAGGCCGACGAACTCGGCGCCCTCGCCCGCCTCGGCCTCGGCAGTATCGGGCCGGAGCAGGCGATGGAGGTGCTCGACGGCCTCCTCCACCACGGCCCACCGTTCGCGGCCGTAGCCGAGGTGAAGTGGGCCCGGTTCTTCGAGATGTTCCCGCGGGCGGAGGCCGCACCGTTCCTGAGCCCTCGGCTGATGGAGGCCCGCGGAGGGGGGGCGCTCCAGGTCGCCGAGCGTGGCGCCTTGCGCAAGCTGGCCCTGGCAGCGCCGGAGGCCGAGCGCGCAAGGATCCTCGAGGAACACGTCCGCACCCATATCGCCGCCGTCGTCGGGCTCGCCCCCGACCAGCTAGACCCCGACGAGCCCCTCGACGCCGTCGGGCTCGACTCGCTGATGTCGATGGAGATGGTCAACCGCCTCGAGGTCGAGCTCGACGTGACGGTCCCGCTCGTGAGCCTCCTGCAGGGCCCGAGCACGCGCGAGTTCGTCGCCGACGTCGTCCTCCCTGCGGTGGAGTCTGCCGCTGCGACGTGAGCCCGGCTACGGCGGAGGCACGCGGGTCAGCCCCTCCGCCTCCAGCGCCCCCGCGAAGGCGAGCGCGACGGCATCGGCGCCGCGGCGGGCGTGGGCCTGGAGCCCGACAGGGAGCCCGGCGCCGTCGGTCCCCACGGGGAAGGCGACGCACGGCGTCCCGGCCAGCGCCGTCACCGTGTTCAGCTCCCCGAGTGGTAGCGAGTACGGCACAGACCGCCCATCCACCTCGAGGTCGACCCCGGTGGGACGGTGGGTAAAGGCAGCCACGCCTGCGACCGGATGGATCCACACGTCGTACCGCTCAAAAAAGGCGTCGAAGTCGGCGAGGAGCCGGCGCCGCTCGGCGAAGCCCTCCCCGAGCGCGCGGGGCCAGCGTCCTACCCCGTAGCGCCGCGCGAACACCGCCGGCGCGAGACGGTGGAGCGGCGGGCTGCTGATCGGCCACGGGAAGCCGCGGGCGAACTCGTAGCCGTGCACCCGCCCCCACGTCTCGACCGCCGCTCCGAAGTGCTCCACCGGCGACGCCTCCTCGACGTGGCACCCCGCCCGTTCGAGCGCTCCGACGAACGCCCGCAGGGCCTCCCCCACCGCGCTCCCGACGGCGGCCTCGCCCAACGCCTCCGAAAAGGCCACACGCAGCCCGCGCAGCCGAACCGGCTTCCCCTCCGAACTGAACGAGGGAACGAGCGCGGAGAGGGCGAGGCGGAGGTCCGCGGCGGAGCGCGCGATGGGGCCGGGGACGAGGGTGTGGGGCAGGGCAGGGTGCCCCGGCGGCAACATCCCTGCCGTCGGCACGCGGCCCTCGGTGGGGCGGAGGGCGAGGACGCCGCAGAAGTGGGCCGGGACGCGGAGCGAACCGCAGGCGTCGGAGCCGAGGTCGAGCGGGGCGAGGCGGGCAGCGACGGCGGCGGCGCCCCCGCCGGAACTGCCGCCCGGCGTCCGCGCGGGGTCATGAGGGTTGTTTGTCCGCCCGAGCCACGGGTGCCGCGTCTGCCAGTCGTAGCTCGCCAGCGGGAGGTTCGTCTTGCCGAGGACGACGGCGCCGGCCCGCCGGAGCGCGGCGACGGCCGCGGCGTCCTGCTTCGGGACGTGGTGGGTGAGCAGGCGCGTGCTGGAGAACGGGAGCCCCCACGTCGTCCGGAGGCCGGCGGTGGCGAACCCGTCCTTCACCGTGATCGGGACGCCGTGGAGCGCGCCGACGGCTTCCCCCCGAGCGAATGCCGCGTCTGCTGCCGCGGCCTCAGTGAGGGCCCGCTCGGCGGCGAGGGTGACGACCGCGTTCAGCCGCGGGTTCAGCCGCTCGATCCGGGCGAGATGAGCCTCGACGGCCTCGGCCGAGGAGCAGGCCCCGGAGCGGATCAGCCCCGCCAGCTCCGTGGCGGTGCAGGCTGTGAGGTCGGGGGGCAGGTCAGGGCTCACGCCATCTCGGGGAGGGCCTCGCTGAACTGCACGCCGACGAGGCGGCTCACGCCCTCCTCCTGCATCGTCACCCCGTACATCCGGTCGGCCGCCTCCATCGTCAGCTTGTTGTGGGTCACCAGGATGAACTGCGTCGTCTCGGAGAAGGTGCGGATCAGCCGCATGAACCGCTCGACGTTGGCGTCGTCGAGCGGGGCGTCGACCTCGTCGAGGATGCAGAACGGGCTCGGCTTGACGAGGTAGATGGCGAACAGCAGCGCGATCGCCGTCAGCGTCTTCTCGCCGCCGGAGAGCTGGGCGATCCCGCTCGGCTTCTTCCCCTTCGGGCGGGCGCGGATCTCGACGTCGTCCTCCAGCGGGTCGTCCCCGGCGAGGACGAGGTCGGCCGAGGCGTTCTCGCCGAAGAGGTCCTCGAAGAGCCGCTGGAACTGGGTGCGGACGGCCCCGAACGTCTCCTCGAAGCGGGCGCGCGCGGTGGCGTTGATCTCGCGGATCGTGCTGCGCAGCGACGTCTCGGCCCCTTCGAGGTCGCGCTGCTGCTCCAGCAGGAAGTCGAGCCGCTCCTTCTCCTCCTCGTAGGTCTCGAGGGCGAGCTCGTTGACGGCGCCGAGGGTGCGGAGGCGGTCGCGGAGGGCGGGGGTCTCCTCACGCGCCGCCTGCGCGTCGAAGTCCTCGTCAGGCTCGGCCAGTTCGGGGAGGGCGACGCCGTACTCGCCCCAGACCCGCTCGGCCAGCGCCTCGATGCGCGCCTGCAGCTCGGCGAGGCGGATCCGGCCGGCGCTCTGCTGGGCCTGCGCCTCCTCGCGGAGCCGGCGGACCTCGCGGAGCAGCGCGTCGGTGTCGGAGATGGCGGAGCGGGCTTCGGAGAGCGCACCTTCTGCTTCGCGGAGGGCGGCCGTCAGCCGGTCGAGGTCGCCGCGGAGGCCGGCCGCGCCGCCGGCCCGCTCGGACTCCATCGCCTCGGCCTCGGTGCGAGCAGCCTCGACGCGCTCGCGCTCGGCGGCGCGGGCGGTGGCACGGGTGTCGAGGTCGGCGGCGGCCTGGCGGGCGCGGTCACGGTCGCGGCGGGCGGCCTCGGCAGTAGCGCGGGCCTGCGCAGCAAAAACACGGGCCTCGCCGAGTTGGTCGAGGGCGACGCGGGCCTCGGCCTCGGCGGTGGCGGCCTCGGCGCGGACGGCGTCCCGCTGCTCGGCGGCGGCCTCGGCAGCGCGGCGGGCCTCGCCGAGCGCTTCTTCCTGCTCGCCCGTCGCCTGGGCGGCGTCGAGCTGGTCGTGCAACTCGGAGAGGCGGGCGGCGCCCTCGTCGCGGCGGCGGACCTCGGCCTCCAGCGAGAGCCGGGCGGCCTGCGCGGCGCGCTCGGCCTCAGCGGCGGCGCGCTCCGCCTCGCGGACGGCGTCGCGCGCGGCGTCGAGCCCAAGCGCGTCCCGCCCGGTGCGGAGCCGACCGAGTCTTTCCTCCAGCTGCTCGATCTCGGCGGCGGCTTCGGCGGCGGCGGCCTCGGCGGCCTCGTGCTGCTCGGCGCGGCCCAGCCGCTCGGCGGAGCCGGCGCCCTCGTCTCCCCCCGCGCGGAGGATGCCGGCGCTGAGCCACTCGCCGGCCGGCGTCACGAACCGCGCGACGGGGTACTGCGCTTGCAACGATGCGGCCTCCTCCAGCCCGTTCACGACGAAGTGGTTGGCGAGGAGGAGCCGGACGAGCCGCCGGTGCGCCGGGTCCGCCACCTCCACATCGGCGCCGAGGGGGCGGGCGCCGGGCGGGGTGGGGGAGAGGACCTGCGGGCCGCGCTCCGGGAGCCGCTCCAGGACGAGGAACGTTGCGCGGCCGGCGCCCTCGCTCTGTAGCCGCTCGATGCCGGCGCGGGCCTCGGCCTCGGTGTTGACTACGACCCCATCGGCGAGCGGGCCGAGCGCGGCGCCGACGGCGGCGCGGAGGTCGGCCGGGCACACGAGGAGGTCGGCGACGGTGCGGGGCGCGGCGGCCCAGTCCGGCTCGGCGAGGAGGGTCTGCGCAGCGTCCGAGAGCCCGTCGAGGCTTTCGAGGAGGCTGCCAAGCACGTCGGCCTCGGCGCGGGCGGCGTCGTGGCGGCGCCGGGCGGCTTGCAGCGCCTCCTCCGCCGGCCCGATGCGGGCATCGAGGTCGGCGCGGGCGGCCTCGGCTTTTGTATAGGTGGATTCCGCGCCGGCCAACCGTCGCTGCGCCTCGGCATGTCCGGTCTCCGCGCGCTCGGCGTCGGCTTGGAGCCCGTCGAGCCCGGCGGCGGCGTCCTCGCGCTGCTGGGTCAGCCGCTCGACCTCCTGCTGTAAGAGCGCCCGCCGGCCCTCGCGGGCGTCGAGCGCCCGCTCGGCCTCGCGCTGCGCGGCCTCCTGCCGGCGGGCCTCGGCGTCGGCCTCGGCGAGGCGGGCGCGGACGGCCTCGGCGGCGGCGCGGCGGGCGTCGGCGAGCCGGCGGGCCTCCGCCTCGGCGGCTTCTGCTTCGGCGAGCAGGACGTCGGCCTCGGCGATGGCGGCGTCGAGCGCGGCGGACTCGGATCCAAGCGTGGCGCGGCGCTCGGCGTCGGCGTCGGCCTCGCGGGCGAGGCGGTCGAGCGCGGCGGCGGCGGCGGCGCGGCGCTCGGCGGCGAGAGCGGCCTCGGCCTCGGCCCGGCGGATCCGCTCGGTCTGCCGGTTCAGCGCGGCCTGCGCCTCGCGCAGCGCGCCCTCCCGCTCGACCAGCGCGGCCTGCAACGCCGCGCTCTGCGCCTCGTGCCGCTGCAGGTGCGCCGTCCGCTCGGCGACGAGCCGTTCCAGCGTACCGGCCTGGCCGGAGACGGCGTCGCGCTCGTCGGCGAGGCGGGCGTAGTCGGCGTGGGCGAGGCCGAGCTCGAGGGCGCGGAGGCGGGCCTTCAGCTCGTGGAACCGCTCGGCCTTCTTGGCCTGGCGGCGGAGGCTCTGGACCCGCTTCGCGATCTCGTCCGTGAGGTCGGTCAGCCGGGTGAGGTCGGCCTGGGTGGCGTCGAGGCGGCGGAGGGCCTGGGCGCGGCGGAGCTTGTACTTCGTGATGCCGGCGGCCTCCTCAAAGAGCCGCCGCCGGTCCTGCGGGCTCTCGCTCAGGATGTCCTCGATCATCTTGAGCTCGATCACCGAGTAGGCGCCCGGCCCCATCCCCGTGTCCATGAACAGGTCGAGGATGTCCTTGAGCCGGCAGACGGCGCCGTTGAGGACGTACTCGCTCTCGCCCGAGCGGTAGAGCCGCCGGCCGACGGTGACGTCGGTGTACTCGGTGGGGAGGACGCCGCGGGTGTTGTGGATCGTCAGCGTCGCCTCGGCGAGGCCGAGGGCGCGGCGCGTGGCGGTGCCGTTGAAGATGACGTTCTCCATCTTCTCCGAGCGCAGCAGCCGCGCCCGCTGCTCGCCGAGCACCCAGCGCACGGCGTCGATGATGTTGCTCTTGCCACACCCGTTGGGGCCGACGATGGCCGTCACGCCGGGGTCGAACTGCACGGCGGTCCGGTCGGCGAAGCTCTTGAAGCCGTGGAGCTCGATCTGGTGGAGGTACATGCGGCGGGCTAACCCGTGGGAGGGGGCACGCCGGAAGATAGCCCGGCCCGGACGAGCGGCGCCCCGCCTCGCACCGGGTGAGGCGGGGCGCGATCACGCAGGCAGCCGGAGCCGGCTACTCCTCCTTGACCCGGCTCGCGTCCTCGATGCGGGGGTTCGCCTTGAGGCCGTCGTCCATCTGCCGGCCGACGTAGTCGTTGCCGGCCTCGCCCTGCCGGTTCGCCTCGGGGTCGGGGGTGCGGACGGTGGCACCGGTGTCGGCCGCATCTTCGAGGGCGGGGTCTTCGAGGTCCTCGGCGAGGCTGTCGGAGACCTGCGGCTTGGGGGCGTCGTCGCGGCGGGTGACGCCGTGGCCGTCGGGGGTGTGCTGGTCGGGGTGGCCCATGAGCGGGAGGGGTCGGGTGGAAGGGAGCGAGCGGTAAACGCACCGCTCTGGCAGAAGCTTCCGCCGTCCATTTAGAACGGCAGCGTGGCCTGGAGGCGGTAGTACACGTCGAGGTCGTCGAGGTCCACGCTCTCCCCGAGGAGGTCCCACCGCTGCGCGACGCCGAGGGCGTGGATGAGCGGGAAGCCGCCGAGGCTGACCCGGTTCTTCAGCTCGGTCCCCACACCGGTTCGCCGGATGGCGTCGCCGAAGCCCGCCCCGGTCCAGACGGCCCCGGCGTCCACGAACAGCGCGGGCGCGACGCGGCCGAGCTCCAGGAACCCGAGCAGCCGGGTCTGGAGGTCGAACACCGGTGGGAGCCGGTACTCCGCCGTCCCGAACAGCACCCGGTCGCCGACGGCGAAGCGGCGGTAGCCGCGGACGCGCTCGGCGTCGGAGAGCGTGACGGGCTCGGTGAAGGGGATCTGGAGGTCCACATCGTCGTAGCGCGAGAGCCCGATCACGTCCTGCGCTAGCGTCTCCCCAAACTGCGCCTGCGCGCGGCCGTAGAGGTAGAACCGCCCGATGCCGAGCTGCGGCGAGACCCAGACCGCCTGCGCGTCCGGCCGCACGAACGCGGCGTCGCTGCCGAGCGCGGGCAGCCCGGCCGTCACCCGGAGCCGGAGGCCGGTCCCGTCGAGCGGGTGGAGGTCGTTGTAGCGGTACGGCCGCTGGCGCCGCCAGGTGAAGCCGGCGCGGACCTCGGCGCGGTAGCCGGCCTCAGGCTGCGGCAGCCCGCTCGTGGTCTCCACGTCCTCGAACCCCGCGTCGTCGAAGGGGTCGGCGTAGGCGTAGCGGAGGCGGAGGCTGGTGGAGGTCGAGGTGAACGGTGCCGTCGTGAGGTCGAGCGGGAGGGTGGCCGAGAGGTCGCCGCCGGCGAGGTCCTCGACGAGGAGCGAGGTGCCGTACCAGCGGGCGGGGCTGGGGTAGCGGTAGAGGTTCAGCGTCAGCGTCGGCGCGAGCTGGGCGTTGGTGTAGGAGACGAACGCGAGCGTGTTGTCCGCGAACTCGGGGATCGAGACGCTGCCGAAGGCGGTGAGGAGGTGCTTCCCCAACGGCTCGACCCACAGCGTCGCGCCGGTGACGCCGTAGTCGCTGAAGTCGAGCTCGGTGTAGGGGAGGGCGAAGGAGGTGACGTGGGTGAGGTTCGCCAGCGAGCGGTAGCCGCGCCGCTCGCGGACGAGCGCGGAGTCGGGCGCGATCCGGTCGGGGATGGTCTCGGGGGGGCGGTGCTCGGTCCACGCCGCGTAGGCCGGCGGGGCGACGGCGGGCGGGCGGGCCTCCGGGCGCCGGGCGGCGTCGATCAGAAAAGCCTCCTCGCTCCGCTTCGTTTCCGTGCTTACCACGAGCAGGCGGCCGTGGGCGTGGGCGGAGTCCGGCGGGAGCCAGTCGGTGACGCGGGCGCCGGTGAAGAGGTACGTCACGCGGCGCTCAACGGGGGTGGGGATGGTGCCAGCCTGTAGAGGCGACGCATGCGTCGCCCTTACCACGTTTCCCTCTGCGGTTTCCGCCGGCTCCAGGTCCAACACGAACACGTTCGGCACGTCGTCGCGGAGGGAGGTGTAGGCGAGGCGGCGGCCGTCCGGGCTCCAGACCGGCCCGCGGTCGTCGGCGCCGCTCACCGAGACCCGCTCGGCCGCGCCCGTCGCCGCGTCGATCAGCACGATCTCGCGCTCGTCCCCGAACACCGACGCCGCGAGGCGGCGCCCATCCGGGCTCCACCGCAGCGCCGTCATCAGCGTCCCCCCCGCGAACCGCGTCAGCCGCGCCTCCGCGCCCGTCTCGAGGTCGAGCACGAACACGTCGGCCGTGCCGCCCTCGGCGCCGACGAAGGCGAGCCGGCGGCCGTCCGGCGCGAACGTCGGGCTGGAGGCGCGGCGGCTCCGGGTGAGGCGGCGGGTCTCTCGGGTGCGGAGGTCGTGGAGGAAGAGGTCGAAGACGAGCGAGCCGTTCTCCCCCCGGACGCGGCGGGCGTAGGCGATCCGCTCGCCCTCCGGCCCCCACGCGAGCTGCCCCGCCAGCCCGCCCTCGGCGACCACCCGCACGCGCCGGGCAACCGTCGTGTCCGTCAGCCCCTCGATCACCGCGAGCCGGCGGACGGGCCGCACCACGGAGGTCAGGACCAGCGCCGCAACCCGCGACGTGTCCGGGCTGTAGGCGACGTCGTAGAGGAAGTCGCCGGGGACCCGTAGCGCGGCGCCGAGCGAGTCCGTCCGCTCCATCTGTCCGGCGAGGGTGTTGTAGTAGACGTTGACGTGTTTACGCCACTCAGCGTAGAAGTCCCGGTAGGATTCGCCCGTGACCTCCTCGAAGGCGTCGTAGAAGTCGTGCACGCGGATGCCGGGGAGGACCGGCTCGCGGTGGGCGAGGACCGCGGCGATGGTGGAGTCCCCGCGGGTCTCGGCGAGGTAGCGGACCTGGCTGTTGCCGGCGGCGTAGAGGAGGCGGCCGTTCAGCGGGGAGGTCCCGTCCTCGTAGCTCATCCGGTCCTCGAAGACGGCCGTGCGGAGCCAGCGGTCGCCGCGCTGCGCGTCCCAGTCCTCGGTCTCGTACTGCGCGAGGCCCTCCGTCCAGAAGCGCGGGAGCGGGTTGCCGAAGAGGTTGTCGAAGAACCCCAGCGAGCCCTGCACCGCGCGGTAGTGGAAGAGGTGGACGAGCTCGTGGGCGATCACCTTCCGTAGCCACGTCACGTCGCCCGTCCAGATCTGCGCCGCCTCGTTCACCCCGACCCAGACGTTCGTGAACCCCGCCCGCCCGACGTTGACGGCGAACCCGTTGGCGATCTCGTCCTCGTCGGAGAGGTAGATCCGGATCGGCCGGTCGAAGGTGACGCCGAGGTTTTCGGAGAGCGCGGCGTAGCTCGCCTCGGCGACCGCGGCGGCCTCGGCCTCAATGCCGGCGAGGTGCTCGGGGTAGACGATCTCGAAGTGCTCCGTCCTCGCCACGCGCCAATCGAGCTCCGGGTGGTTCCGCCCGTTGAAGGCGCGGAACCCCTGCCCCACGGCGGGCGCGGCGAGCAGCACGGCGAGCAGGAGGAAAGCGGCGAGGCGCATGGGGGATTGGACAGAGCAGGGCAAGCCGGAAAAGCTACCAACGCCTCGGGGGTACGGCTTCCCGTAGGGACGCGGCACGCCGCGTCCGGGCGGAGGGTCTCGATGACGCACCGGCAGCGGGCCCCCTTCGGCTGCGCTGCTGCCGCGCCTTCTCTATCGGATGCACCATTGGTTTCTGGGCTCGAAATTTATCTCCAACCCACTGTGACACCCAGGTGGCACCCGCCCTTCCGATCCTTCGTGTGCGCGCGCGTGACGCGCCGCACAACCCCCTACCGACGCCTCCCGATGATCCACCCCCTCCACACCGACACGCCCCGTGCGCGGGGCCTCCTCAGCGGCCCGGCCTACGAACCGCCCTACGACGGCGCCGTGCAGGACGAGTTCGCCTGGCACATCGTGAAGTACCTCCGCGAGGACGCCGTCCTCCTCGCCGACGCCGAGCTCGAGACCGACGGCGCCCTCTTCAACGTCGACTTCGTCGTCGAGGTCGCCGACGGGGCCGGGCGGAAGCGGCGGATCGGGTTCGAGTGCGGCGGCACGCGGAGCCTCCGCGACCACCAGCGCCGCCTCCGCCGCGACGCCTCGCTCGTCGCCTCCGGCGCCGTGGACGCCCTCTACCGCCTCCGCGGCAGCGACCTCCTCGACCACGTGGAGGACTGCCTCTACCTCGTGGCGCAGTGGGAGGCCGCGGCCGGCGCGGGCTGCACCCCTGGTGCCGGCGGCGTACCCGACGCGTTCTCCGAGCGGGGCCGGATCAACCTCCACACCCTCGCCACGCGCGAGGCGAAGGGGCTCCGCCTCCGGCCCGAGCAGTCCGCCGCGATGGTGACCTACGAGATCGACCCGCAGCAGGAGGAGTACTTCAGCGAGCGCCACCTCTGGCACGCCGCCAACGGGACGAACCCGTTCCTCCTGCTCCGCCACTTCGACCGCCGGTTCGCCGCGGCCTGGGAGCCGCACGTGGACGAGGCCGCCCCGGCCCCGCAGCGCCTCCGCCCGACGGGCAGCTAACCCCTCCTTCCACCCCCGCACCCCCAACCCCATGCCCATCGACTGGAGCCGCCTCACCGAGCCCTTCGCGCCCGACGACGTTGAGTGGAAGCCTGGAGCCACGACCCGAGACAAGAAGAAGGGCCTCGCGATGGCCTACATCACGGCGCGCGCGGTGCAGCAGCGGCTCGACGAGGTGTTCGGGCCGGGGAGCTGGAAGAACGAGTTCCGCTCCGGCCCCGAGGGCGGGGTGATCTGCCGGATCTACTTCAAGAACGACGATGGCGAGTGGGTCTGGCGCGAGGACGGCGCCGACAACACGGAGGTCGAGGCGGTGAAGGGCGGGCTCTCGAACGCGATGAAGCGGGCCGGCGCCGCGCTCGGCATCGGGCGCTATCTCCACGACCTCCCCTCACAGTGGGTGCCGCTCGACGAGCGCGGCCGCTTCGCCGAGCCGCCGCGCGTCCCCGCACGTTACCTCCCAAGGGGGGCCGGCCAGCCGCAGCGCCCGCGCAATGCGGGGTCCCCGGCTTCGAATGCGGGGCCCCGCCCGCAGTCGGCTCCTCGGCAGGCGGGTGACGCGCGCGGTGGGCACAGCGTCCAGCACGGGCACGCGGGGAACGGTAGGGACCAGCGTAATGGGGGGCCGCGCGACGACCAGCGCGGACCGGCGGGCTCCAGCACGCCGCCGTTTCCCACCGGGGGCCGGTCCCGGTAAGGGTTGAGAAGACCCCGGACGCTCCGGTGGTGGGCCTGCTTCGGCGGGTCCGCCGCCGGCTTTACCAGGGTCGTAACAGGGCCGAGAGGAGACAGCGGCGCGCGCAGGACGGAGAGGCCGAGCAGCGCGGCGCGGGTGGAACGGTCTTCGTGCATAGCCCGCCCATCCATCCGAAAGGGCCGCTTTGGCGCGTTGAGGGAGTGGATTGCTCCGGCTTGGATTGACTGCTCTCCGGCTCTTAGCTTTGGCGCCCTTTGGCCCGCGTCCCCACCGCCGCGCCTGCGACCGCCTTCGTCGGCGGATGGCGAGGCGGGGGAGCAGCGGATCCCGCTCACCCACCACCAAACCCTTGACGGGCTACCGACCCTTCGCTACCCCGGCACGGCTTTTCTCGCTCCTCCTCGCGCTGGCCCTGTCCGGGCTCGGCACGGAGGCGCAGGCGCAGCTCAGCACGCTGCGGCTCGCTCCCTCCCTCCACGCCGGGCAGACCGCAAACGCGTTCGCGGAGTGGCGTGGGGCAGGGGGTCTTGGCGGGGTCGAGATCGAAATCCCGCCGGGATGGACGGTCCGGGGGGTGACGGCGGTACGGGAGGGGGGCGAGGCGCCGACGCCGCTCACGCTGCGCCGCATGCGGGACGGCGTGGTCCGAGCCGTGCCTCCGGCGCCGCTGCGCGGGCGGCAGCACCTCGCGGTCACCCTCGAGGTCGGGCCGGGGCTGGGGTACCGCAGCGGCGCCCTCACGCCGTTGGACGCGCGGGGCTGGCCGATGCGCGCCCGGCGCGTGCCGTGGGAGCGGCTGATCGTCGAGGCGCTCCCGAGCCGCAACCCCGCCTTCCACCTCGGCGCCGGCGGCGAGCCGGTACTGCTCCGCCGCCGCGACCTCCCCAGCCTCGACCCGAGCGACCCGTTGACGGTCGAGCTCTGGCTCAAGACGACGGCCGCGGACGAGGTCGTCCTCTCGACGTGGGACGGGGAGCCCGAGCGCCCCTACCCGCTCGAAGTCGTGATCGACGGCCGCGGCCGCCTCGCCGTGTTCCACGGCCGGCCGGGGTACCACGAGTCGCTGGTCTCCGCGGCGCCGGTGGCCGACGGGGCGTGGCACCACGTGGCCCTCGTCAACGACCCCGAGGCGGCCCTGAGCCGGCTCCTCCTCGACGGCGTCGCGGTGGACTCCGTGCGGCTCCGCGATGCGGGCACGTTCAACACGATGCCGCTCGCGCTGGGGGGGCGCCCGCTGCGGCCGGGGCAGCCCCACCTCCGCCCCTTCTCCGGCTGGCTCGACGAGCTCCGCCTGTGGCCCGGCGCGCGCCCGCTCCCCGCCCTCCGGCGCGCGATGCGGACGCCCATCGAGGCCCTCCCCGACGGGGTCTTCTACCTTGACTTCGAGGAGCCGCTGGCGAACGAGGCGCTCGTCCGCCCGGTCGAGGGCGCGGTCCGCGCGCCGGGGGACCTCTCGTTTGCCTACCCCGTCGAGGCGTTCGAGGCGGAGGTCGAGGGGGCCGCCGTCGCGCTGCGGTGGCGCTCGAGGGACCGCCGCGTGCAGGAGTTCCTCGTCGAGCGCTCGACCGACGGGCAGCGGTTCGAGACCGTCGGGGCGGTCCGGCCGGACGACCGCGCGAGCCGCGGCTCGGACGGTGCCCTCCGCTTCGGCTACACCGACCTCCCGCCAGCCGGGCAGGTGCTGTACTACCGCGTCCGGCAGGTGGCCGACTCCGGGCTGGACCGGGTCTCGGGCACGCTCAAGCTCGGCCTCGGCGAGCGGGCCGACGAGGCCGGCCCGGTGGCCGTCTTCAACTCGCCCAACCCCTTCCGCAGCGCCACCGAGGTCGCGTTCGAGGTGGCGGAGGCCGGGCCGGTGGAGCTCTCCGTGTGGGACGTGGCCGGGAGCCGCGTGGCCGTGCTGGTCGACGACACCGTCCCGGCCGGCCGCCACAGCGTCCGCTTCGACGGGGGGGACCTCCCCAGCGGGATCTATGTCGTCCGGCTCCGCACGGAAGCGGGCCTGACGACGCACAAGATAGCCCTGACGCGGTAGCGGGGCTCGGCGTAGGAGGGGGCCGGCGGTGGATCCGTGGGGGGCCTGTGGGGTTGGTTTCTCCTCACCCTCACCCCCACTCCATGAAGCTGACGTACTTCGGCCACTCCGCCTTCCAGATCGAGACCGGCGGGGCCACGCTCCTCTTCGACCCCTTCATCTCGGACAACCCCCACGCCGAGGGCGTCGTCGCGGCGGACGCCCTCGACCCCGACGTGCTGCTGCTCACCCACGCCCACGGGGACCACTGGGGGGACTCTCCGGCGATCATCGCGCGCGCAGAGCCCCTCGTCGTGGCGCCCTTCGAGATCACCAACTACGTCGGCGACGAGCTCGGCCACGAGGACGTCCACCCGATGAACACGGGAGGAGCCGCCGACTTCGATTGGGGCCGGCTGACGCAGACGTGGGCGCGCCACTCCTCGTCGTTCCCCGACGGGACCTACGGCGGCAACCCGTCCGGCTACATCCTGGAGGCCGAGGGCGTCACGGTCTACGCCGCCGGCGACACCGACCGCTTCGCCGAGATGGCGTGGTACGGCGAGGGCTTCGACATCGACGTGGCGCTGCTCCCCATCGGGGACGACTTCACGATGGGGCCGGCCGAGGCCGCGAAAGCCGCCGCGATGCTGAAGGCCGAGGTCGTCATCCCGATCCACTACGGCACCTTCCCCGTGCTGACGGGGACGCCGGGCGAGTTCGCCGAGCACCTGGGCGGCTCGGGCCAAACGGCGCGGGCGCTGAACCCCGGCGAAACGCTGGAGTTGTAACGGGCGGCGCGGGACATTAGCTTGCCGCGTGTTACCCCCGAACCCATGAGCCGCCGGGCCCTCCTCGGACTGCTGATCCTCGCGGGCACGGCCACGATGCTGGCCGCGCCGGCCCACGCGCAGCGCCCCTTCGACACGCTCGACCCGTTCTACCAGGAGGAGTCGGCGCGGCGGGCGTTCTACGACGGGTTCGCGGCGTCGGCGGCCGTGGCGTACCGGGCGGGGGACCCCCTCGGCACGGAGGTCGCCGAGCGCGGCCCCGTGGCGCTGTCCGTCCGGTTCGACTACGCGCTGGCGCGGCAGGTGGACGTGGCCGCCGTGTTCGACGTCAGCGGCGGCCTCGTCGGGACGCTCGGCGGCGGGCCGGTCCGGCTGAGCTGGGTCGTCGTCAAGCCGTACTGGCGCCACGGCTACACCGACTACGCCGTCCGCCTCGCCGTGGACCCCGCGACGGAGGGCGGCTTCGGGTTCCGGCAGACGGACCTCGCCTTCGTTTCGACCTCCGACCTCTCGCCGCGGCTCTCGTCCGACTTCGCCGTCGGCCTCCGCCGCGCGCGCGTGGGCGTCGAGCGCCTGGAGCTCCAGGAGGAGACGGTGCTCACCGAGGGCGCAGGCCCCGAGCCCGCCGCGCTCGACCCGACCGCCAACATCGTCCGCACCCGCGCCGTCGGCACCGAGATCCACGCGATGTGGGGCCACCGGCTCTGGCTCGACCCCGGCGGCTCGAACGTCTCCGTGACGCTGCTCGGCGAGGTGATGGACTACGACCTCCTCCGCCTCCGGCCCCCCGTGGTCCCGTCGGCGGGGGCGGCCGAGGAGGACGAGCGGGCGACGGAGTTCCGGGGCGGCGTCGCCCGGCTTCGCGCGGGGTTCGAGTACGCCCGCCCGCGCTACCGCGTGGCGCCGTACCTCAGCCTCCCGCTCGTCCGCTGGGCCGCCGCCGACGGTGAGAGCCGGACGTGGGGGCCCCGGATCGACCACGCCCGCGCGGGCGTCCGGCTGACGCTGCGGTGAGGGGTCCCGACGCTGAGTCGTGAGTTAAGGGCGGACCGCCTGCTGCTCGCCTCCATGCTGATCGGGTCCATGCTGATCGGGATCATCTCGGACACCCACAACTGGCTCCACCCCGCCGCGCCCGAGGCGCTGGCCGACTGCGACCTCATCCTCCACGCCGGCGACGTCGGGACGCCGGAGGTGCTCGACGCGCTGGAGGCCATCGGCCCGCCCGTCCGCGCCGTCTACGGCAACATCGACGGGGCCGCCGTCAAGCAGCGGGCGCCTGAGCATCAGCGGCTCCGGGTCGGGGGTGTGCGGATCTGGATGACTCACATCGGCGGGCGGCCGGGGCGGTGGGCGAAGGGGGTCGGGCCGGCGCTGCGTGCGGAGCGGCCGGACGTCTTCGTCTGCGGCCACAGCCACATCCTCCGCATCGAGCGGGTCCCGTCGCTCGGGCGGATGCTCTACCTCAACCCCGGCGCCGCCGGCCGGCAGGGGTTCCACACCGTCAAGACGTGCGTCCGCCTCGCCGTCGAGGCCGGTGCTGCGCGGCAGGTCGAGGTCGTCCATCTCGACGGCGACTGAGCCGAGGTGGGCGCTGGGCTTAGGCGGCCTGCGTCTGCTGCCCGTTGGCCGGCTGGTCCTGCCCCGTCTGCTCCTGGTAGTCCTCCCAGTCGGCCAAGAACTTCTCCAGGCCGCGGTCGGTGAGCGGGTGCTGGATCAGCTTCTTGATCACGCCCAGCGGGATCGTCGCCACGTCGGCGCCGGCCTCGGCGGCCTCGACGACATGGAGCGGGTGGCGGATGCTCGCGGCCAGCACCTCCGTCTCCAGGCCGTAGTTGTCGTAGATCTCGACGATCGAGCGGACGAGGTCCATCCCCGTCTGCGAGATGTCGTCGAGGCGCCCGATGAACGGGGAGATGAACGTGGCCCCGGCCTTCGCAGCGATGAGCGCCTGCGTCGGAGAGAAGCAGAGGGTGCAGTTCGTCTTGATGCCCTCCTCGGAGAACGTCTTGATGGCCTTGATGCCGTCGAGGATGAGGGGCACCTTGACGACGACGTTGTCGGCGAGGTCGGCGAGCGTACGGCCCTCGCGGAGGATGCCCTCGTAGTCCGTGGCCGTGACCTCGGCGGACACGTCGCCGTCGACGATCTCGCAGATGGCCTGGATGTGCGCGTGGAAGTCGGCCGCGCCGGCCTTCTTCATCAGCGAGGGGTTGGTCGTGACGCCGTCGAGGACGCCCATGTCGGCGGCCTCGCGGATCTCGTCGAGGACGGCGGTGTCGATAAAGAACTTCATGGCAGGCGGAGGCTGGAGGAGGCGAAGGGAGGTCTTCAACGCGGGCGCCGCTCAGCGCGTTCTCCCGCACCGCGGTTTCACGCAAGCGACCCGTTGGCCCGATCTTCCACCCCGCCCGTCTCTCGCCCCTCCACCCAATGCACCTCTGCCTGTTCGAGGACGCCACCGTCCGCCACCTCGCCCCGCTCACCCTCACCCGCCACGCCGCCGACCTCCGGCTCGGGATGCACACCGTCGCCGAGATGCACCGGCGGGCGTTCCGGCCGGCCGGGCTCGCCTTTCACGCACGCCCACTCGTCGCCGCCGTGACGCAGCAGGAGCACCCAGACGCCACCGTCAACGCGCTGCCCGGCGGCGACGGGGTGCTGTTCGTCAACGCCCGCTACGTGCCGGCCGAGGGCGACCTCCTCGACCGCCTCCGCGCGGCGGCCCAGCCCGGCGAGCCGGCGACGGCCTTCCTACAAAACGACGCGCTCGTCGCCGCGTGGCACCCGAGCCCACCGGCCGACCTCATCGAGGCCGCGTTCGTCGGACCGTCTCAGTTCGAGGGGATGCAGGAGGAACGGGTCGAGGGGGCGAGGCTCATCAGCCGGCTGTGGGACCTGATCGACGGCGTCGAAGAGCAGGTGGCCCGCGACTTCGCGGCGCTCGGGCAGCGGGGCATTGATGGGGCCGAGGTCCACGACGGCGCGCTCGTCGTGGGGGACGACGTGTTCCTCGCGCCCGGCGCGCGGATCCTGCCCGGCGCCGTCGTCAGCGCGGCCGACGGGCCGGTCTTCGTAGGGGAGGGCGCGACGGTCGAGGAGAACGCCGTCGTGAAGGGGCCCTGCTACCTCGGCCCGAAGGCCACCGTGAAGGCGATGGCGCGGGTGGACGGCAGCGCCCTCGGGGTCCACGGCAAGGTCGGCGGGGAGGTCCACGCGAGTGTCGTCCACTCCCTCTCCAACAAGGGCCACGACGGCTACCTCGGCAACTCGTACCTCGGGCGGTGGTGCAACCTCGGCGCCGACACCAACACGAGCAACCTCAAGAACGACTACGGCGAGGTCACCGTGTTCGACCCCGTGGCGGGGGAGTTCGTGGGGACGGGGCGGCAGTTCGCCGGGCTCTTCATGGCCGACCATGCGAAGTGCGCCATCAACACGGCGTTCAACACGGGCACCGTCGTCGGCGTCTCGTGCAACCTGTTCGGGGCGGGCTTCCCGCCGCGCCACATCCCCAGCTTCTCGTGGGGCGGCGCCGAGCGGACGATCACCTACCGCCTCGCGAAGGCGCTGCGCGTGGCCGAGGCCGTGATGTCCCGCCGCGGCGTCCCCCTCACCGACGCCGACCGGGCGATGCTGACGGCGGTCTACGAAGGGACGGCGGAGGCGCGGGGGGATTAACGGGGTATCCGGGATCGCCCCGTTGTCCTAACCCCACTTGAGGCCGTAGCATCGGGATTCCGAACCTCCCCGACTGCCGATGCGCCTCCGCCTCGCTGCCTTCCTCTTCCTGCTCCTCTTCCTGCTCCTCCCCCCCGGCTTCGCCGCTGCGCAGGACACCGGGCTCCCCTTCACCGTCGAGATCGTCGAGCGGGACCGGCCGGACTTCCCGGCGCTGCACTCGTTCGCGTGGGGGGAGGACGGCGGGCGCTGGCTCCTCGTCGCCGGCCGTACCGACGGCCTCCACGGCTTCGGCGACGACCCCTTCCCGACGGCGTTTGCCAACGACCGGCTGTGGGTCGTGGACCCCGAGACGGGCGAGGCGTGGTCGGCCGGGCTCGACGGGCTGCCCGACGATGTGGCCGAAAGCCTTCAGGTCACGAACCCGCAGTGGCACCAGGAGGACGACGTGCTCTACGTCGTCGGCGGCTACGGCCACAGCGACGCGGCCGGCACGATGGTCACCTTCAGCACGCTCACCGCGTTCGACGTCCCCGCGGTGATCGACGCCATCGTCAACGGCGGTGACCCCGCAGACCACATCCGCCAGACGACCGACGACCGCCTCCGCGTCACCGGCGGCGAGCTGTTCCAGATCGGCGGGGAGTACTACCTCGTCGGCGGGCAGCGCTTCGACGGCGAGTACAGCGGCCCCGGCAGCGAGTTCGAGCAGGAGTACACCTCCGAGATCCGCGCCTTCGACATCGAGGACGGCGACTCCGGCCTCCCCCGCGTCGCCGACTACGCCGTGCGCGTCTCGGACGACGACCAGCTCCACCGCCGCGACTTCGCCGGCGCCCCGTTCATCGACGCCGACGGCCGCGCGGGGATCGCCGTCTACGGCGGCGTCTTCCGCCCCGACGTCGACCTCCCCTACCTCAGCCCGATCTACTTCGTCCCCGACGACCCCGACCGCGCCTACGCCGTCGCCGAGTTCGAGCAGCAGATCGCGCACTACACCGCCCCCACGCTCCCGCTCTACGACGCCGCCACCGGCGCGACGCACACGACGATCTTCGGCGGGATGGGGCTCTACTTCGTGGACGACGCCACCGGCGAGGTCTCTGATCCCGACCCCCGCGTCCCCTTCATCGATGACGTCACCACCGTCACCCGCGCCGCCGACGGCGCGACCTCCGAGACCATCCAGGACTTCTCGATGCCGACGTTCCTCGGCACCAACGCCATCTTCGTCGCCGACCCCGATGCTCCGCACGTCGAAGGCACCGAGGTGATCGCGCTCGGGGGACTCGACGGGCGCACCCTCGTCGGGCGGATCTACGGTGGCCTCGAGGCCACCACCCCGAACCCCGGCCGATTTGGGGGGGACGGCGGAGAGTCCTTCCCGAGTTGGCGGCTGTTCGAGGTCTACGTCACCCCGCGGAGCACGTCCGCCGAGCCCGGCGCCGCCACGGCGTTCGAGGTCGAGGGGCCGTACCCCAACCCCTTCGTCGGGTCCACCGCCGTCGCCGTCGTGCTGGACCGCCCGGAGGCGGTGCGGGTCGAGGCGTTCGACGCGCTCGGCCGGCGCGTCGCCGTGCTCTTCGACGGTCCGCTCGCGGCCAACCGCCGCCACACGTTCGAGCTCGACGGGGCGGGGCTGCCGGCGGGGGCATACCTCGTCCGCCTCACCGGCGAGACCTTCCGTGCCACCCGCGCCGCCGTCCGCGTGCGGTGAACGAGCACCCGCTTATTCTAAGCGGTGGTAGCGTCTTGCGAACCCGGCACCGGCCGCCGCCGTCAGGATGAGGCCGCCCGCCTCAGCCAGATCGAGCGGCGGTTACCGAAGTCGATCCACGCGGTGACGGCTCGCGGGTTCGAGTTGAAGGCGTTCCTATTCCTGCTCTCGCTCAGTCTCGGCGGGCTGATGTAGGGCGCAACTTGGGTTTGTTAGGTGGCGCTGCGCCAAGCTCATGACTCCGAACGTTAACGACACCCAGCATATCTAGCCTATCTATTAACGACCGCTAACGTAGCAGCGGCAATCGTCAAGGCGATGATTACCAAGGAGGTTTTCGGGTGGACAAAGGACCGCCGCATCATCGCTTTGAGCGTTTCGTCGCCTGCGTTCAGATGCGGGAACTCGATACCCTTTGGCGGTTCGCATCCCAAGAACTCGCAGAGCGGCCCCCATCCTTCGTCCACTCGAAATATCAGCAGCCGATCATCGGGGACTATTTCCTTAACTCGTTTATTATGATCATTGAATACATTAATGCACGCAGGTTTGTCATTTGTATTAAGCCCATTCTGAGTCATGAGCTTTTTGCTCAGTCTAATAAACTTCTTAAATTTCGTTGCAAACAATATAGGCTTATGGAATGAGGTCACTGTATCGCTTAGCACTTTCAGGCTTGAGTACCATTTCTCTGGATCTCGAACGGTTAAAATGACTTTCGCGTTAGGATATTGATTCATTAGATCCTCATAGTAAAAGCATGCTGGCGCGTCGACGGTTGCGTCGAAATCACGGAATAAAGATTCCCATTTAATTTCGCTTCGACCGTTGATAAATCTACTCCATGTGTTTAAGTGCCCCCTCTTAACTGGCACCTCCTTCATGTGGTAGCAGCGGTACCCCAGCAGCCTCAAGGCCTCTTGGGTAGACATAGTGCCTGTTCTCGGATATCCGGCGCCAATTATCTTCACTGTGCTCTACTCCTGCTGTCAGGTGCTAGAAGACGAACGCGTCCCCAATGGTGGTCGGCTCATCCGAGCGGCGTAAGCGGCGGTGGGACAAGGTAATATAAGTGCCAGTACCGGAAAGGAGTAGGGCTACAACGTCCTGGCGGCCGGAGCGCGTCTAGCCTTTCATGCTCATGCTAGACGATCCGCACGTCTGGCACGGTGCGCAGCACCCCGCCTCCGGTCGGTGCGTAGGTAGCTGAGAGGGCGAGCACGCGCATACGTGGACGCGGCGGTCTAGTGCTGCGACACGAGAAGAATGACGGGTGAGTCGGCGAGTTCGTGCGCTGCGCAGGAAGGCGGCCGAGGAGCCAGATGCACCGCATCGGGCGACGAGGCCAACGCAGCAGCGCGGCGCACGGGCCGTCGAGAGCCCATCAGAATCGCTGTGTCGCAGACTAGTGTCACGGTCAGTTGCTCGTAATCGGACCCCCCGCTTCCGCTCCCTTGAGCGCAGCGACGCAAGCCGGACGGGGGGTCCCACTTAGGAACGAGCGTCTTTCACATTAGGGAAGGGGCACTTCAATACGGCGCGGCGGGGGCTTCGTGCAGCGCCTGCCGCCTAAGTTGCGGATCTCGCTCCTTGTGGGCCGCCGCTGGTGTGCGTTCGCACGGCCGCGCCGAGGGCGTCCATCAGCCGTGGGCGCACTGCTCGCGGTCGGTGCGGCTGTCCGGGCGTACTGAGGGGGAAGAGGCCGTAGGTAGGGCCATTTTGCGGGCGGGTATTCGCCGAGTCGTCACGGCGGGGGGGCATCCGTTGGAGGACGCGCCGTGTAGGACTCCCACCTCCCATGTTGGAGGAGCGCCTGGCCGATCCCGTTGGGCGCTTGTCATGAGCGGCACGGCCTGCGGTGCGATTCGGGTCCCGCTGTTCCCGCCGCAAGGCGGGCCGGAACGACCGGTCCCGACCCACCCCACCGCAGAGGCTGCCTCCCCTGACTACGCACTTCCGTGACCTCGACCTGCGCCCCGAGCTGGTGCAGACCGCCGCCGCGCTCGGTTTCGACGCGCCGACCCCGATCCAGGCCGCCATCATCCCCCCGCTCCTCGCCGGCCGCGACGCCGTCGGGCAGGCGCAGACGGGGACGGGCAAGACGGCCGCCTTCGGGCTCCCGATCCTCCACCGCCTCACGCCCGGCGCGGGCCCGGTGCAGGCGCTCGTGCTCGTGCCCACGCGCGAGCTGGCCGTGCAGGTGGCGAACGCGCTCTACACCTACGGTGAGGCGCTGGGCGCGCGCGTCCTCCCGGTCTACGGCGGCCAGCCGTACCACCGCCAGATCAACCGCCTCCGCAAGGGCGTGGACGTCGTCGTCGGCACGCCGGGGCGGCTGCTCGACCTGCTCGCGCAGGGCGCCCTCGACCTCGGCACCGTCGGCACCGTCGTGCTCGACGAGGCCGACGAGATGCTGAGCATGGGGTTCGTCGCCGACATCGAGTCGATCCTCGACGCGACGCCGGCCGCGCGGCAGACGGTGCTCCTCTCGGCCACCCTCCCCGGCGGCATCCGCCGCCTCGCCGAGCGCTACCTCCGCGACCCCGCCACCTGCACCGTCGCGAGCGACCAGCGCACGGCGGCGACCGTCGAGCAGCGGGCCTACCTCGTCCACGGGCGCGACAAGCTGGCGGCGCTCGTCCGGCTCCTGGAGACGGAGCCGGTCGAGAGCGCGCTCGTCTTCGTGCAGACGCGCGCGAGTACGGCCGAGATCGCGCAGAAGCTGGCGGGCTACGGCTACGCCGCCGAGGCGCTCAGCGGCGAGATGACGCAGGCGGCGCGCACCGAGACCCTCGCCCGGTTCCGGCACCGCCGCATCCAGATCCTCGTCGGCACCGACGTGGCCGCGCGCGGGCTCGACATCGACCACATCTCGCACGTCTTCAACTACGACCTCTCCCGCGACCCCGAGGTGTACGTCCACCGGATCGGGCGGACGGGCCGGGCCGGCAAGGCGGGCACGGCGCTCGCCCTCGTGCGGCCAGACCAGCAGGGGCTCGTCCGGGCCATCGAGCGCTACACGAACGAGCCCATCCCCTACGCGCCCGTCCCGACGCGCGAGGAGGTCGAGGCGCGCCGCGAGGAGCAGTTCCGCGCCCTCGTCACCGAACGGCTCGCGGCGCCAGAGGGCGTCAAGGGCAGCCCGGACCGGAGCCTCATCCTGTCGCTCCTCAGCGAGGGCCACGACGCGCTCGACGTGGCCGCCGCCGCGCTCGCCCTCGCCCGCGACGTGCAGCCGGCTCCTGCGCTCGACCCCATCGGCAAGGTGAAAACGCGGGCGCCGCGCAAGGCTAAGCCTCGCCGCTCCGGTGATCAGGACCGCCGCCCTCGGGGTCGCGACGGTCGGGAGGAGGGGATGGTCCGGCTCGCCCTCGACAAGGGCGCGCGCCACAGCGTCCGCCCCAACCAGGTCGTGAGCGCGATCGCGCGGACGGCCGACATCCCCGGCCGCGTGCTGGGCAAGATCTTGATCGAGCAGAGCCGGACGCTGGTGGACGTGCCGGAGTCGTTCGCGGATCGCGTGCTCGCCCACGACGGCGGCTACCGGCTGGGGAAGGCCGTCGCCACCATCACGGCAGCCACCGACGCCTAGCTCTCCCGCGCCCGCACGACGGATTAGGAGAGGCGGCGGATCACCTCGTCTTTGCTTATGCCGAGGCGGGCGGCGATGTCGCTCAGGATCGCGTTCAACGTCCCGACCCGAAGCGGGCTGTGCAGCGGGACCGTGACGTGGTGCTCGCCCTCGTCCGATTGGCGCGTGAGCCGGACGTGACTCCCGCTCTGCCGCGTCTGCTCGTACCCGAGCTTTCGGAGCCGCCGGATCAGCGTCTTCCCATCGAGGTCACGCGGAAGCCTCACGCCGCGAGCACCTCTTCGCGCACGAAGTGTAGGCGGATCACGCCGGGCCGCTCCGCCTCATCGAAGTGGCAGGCGACGGCGTCGCGCACCATGTCCCGGAGTTCGTCGTTGGTGTCGGCCTCCGTGTAGATCGAGTGGCCGAGCGCGCGGGCCTCGAACCCGCCCTCGGGCGAGTCTGAGACGAGGAAGATGATCTCGTTCTGCATGGCGTCTCCGTTTGCCCCAAGATAGGACGCCGATGCCCTTTCGAGGTTACCATCATCACGGAGGCCACCGACGCCTAGCTCTCCCGTTCCCCCAGGACAGAGGTTCTGCCGCACGACGGTCAACTGGTAGCCTGGGCTCTGCCACGTTCAACACGATCCGGGAGCACGTAGAGGAACTGCCCGAGCGCAGTCACAAAGTCAATGCAGTGACGGGCATCAGCGGCGCTAGGGAGTGTGGCGCTGTTGTCAGCATGACGCTGATCATTGGCATCGAGTCGAACTTCGTGAGCCCACTCACTCATCCCCTCAGTAATAAGATGGTCGTCTTTTGCTTTGTTGATACGAGAGTATAGGGTCCCATCAGCGTACCCTTTATCCTTGAGCATGGCATCTACCGAGCTGGCCGCCAGCATGACCGCACCAGCCGGAGCGTGTAGGCTGTTTACAGCCTGCTCTAGGTAGGCCTTAGCACGAGGAGGTAACGAATCATCTACCTCCGGTGCTGATGGATATATCTCGGTGGCAGGGCCATTACTGGATAAGGAAGCTGCGGTCACGACTCCTCCGCACCTCCGGCAAGCGTAGGTGGCCCAGAAGCGAGAGACGTTGCCTGTGACATCCTTGGTTTGCCAGGCACTCTGCTGGCGACTCAACGTCGGTGAATCGACGCTGCAATGTGGGCAGCGCTCAAGATCAAGCTGATGGAGCAAGTCAGGCACTGATGAAGCAAGAGTGTGGCAGAACCAGTGATTGGGGGCGGGGCGCAGCATAGCGCGAGTCGCCGAAAGCGAAATCCCAGCCGTATAGCCCGAGGGCTTGGGACGTGACCGTCGATAATACGGTAGCCCGCCTTGATCCTCAAGGCCCTGCAGAGCCTGTACTGCCGCTCGTCACTGGAGGAGGTCAACCATGAGGGTCACCCCTCCCGCTTCAGCACGACCACCGTGAGGTCGTCGTCGAGGGGGCCGCCGCCGGTGTGGGTCCGCACGGCCTCGCGCAGCGCGTCCATCACGCCGTCGGCGCACTGCTCGCGGTGGGCGCGGACGGTCTCCGTCAGCCGCTCCTCGCCGAACTCGTCGTCGGCGTCGGTCGCGCTCCAAGCCTCGGTGACACCGTCGGTGTAGAGGACCAGCACGTCGCCCTCCTCCAACGTCGTGTGGCCCTCAGCGTAGGGAGCCTCGGCGAGCACGCCGAGCAGCACGCCGCCCTCCTGCAGCTCGTCGATCCCGCCGGCGGCGCGGACGGCCAGCGGCGGGTTGTGGCCGGCGTTGACGAACCGGAAGCCGCCGTCGCGGCGGTCGTAGATCCCCCAGAAGAACGTGATGAACATCGTCAGCCCCGTGTTCCGGTGGATCACGCGGTTGACGCGCTGTGTGGCCGTCGGCAGGTCCACGGTGCCGGCCGAGAGGCTGGCGGCGACGAGGTGGAGGCATGCCTGGAGGTTCGCCATGAGGAGCGAGGCGGGGATCCCCTTGCCGGACACGTCGGCCACGGCGACGAGCACGCGGTTGTCGTCGAGGCGGAGGGCGTCGTAGTAGTCCCCGGCGACGAACCGGCTCGGGAGGTTCAGCGCGGCGAGGTCAGCGCCTTCTACGGCAGGAAGCTGCTGCGGGAGCAGGCGCTCCTGGATCGAGCGGGCGAGGTGCATCTCCTCCTCCAGCCGCTCCTTCTCGACGCGGGCTGCCACGCCGCGCGCGTTCTCGACGGCGGTGAGGGCGAGCTGCCCGAGGGCCGTCAGGAAGTCCACGTCGTCGGGCGTGTACGGCTTTTGCGTCGCCTTCGGGCCGAGGAGGAGGGCGCCGCGGGTGGCGTCCTGCATCCGCAGCGGGAGGGCCAGCGCGAACCCCCGCTCCCGGAGGTCGGCCCACTCTGCCGGGGCGTCCTCGTCGAGGAGCTGCATCCGCCCGAGGTCCCCCAGCCGCTCGACGGTCTCCGCGTCCAGGTCGTCGGCGTCGCGCGCGGCGGCGACCTCCAGCCCGCTGTCCTCGGTGGCGCCGTCGGGGCGGAGGAGGAGGACGTAGCGGCGGATCAGGAGCTGCCCCATCAGCGCGAGCGAGAGGATCCGCACGGCGCGGTCGGCGTCGAGCGTGCGGGCGAACTCCTGCGAGAGGTCGAAGAGGGTGTTGAGCTGCTGGACGGTCTGGCCGAGCTCCTCGTTGGCGTCGCGCAGCTCCTCGACCATCTGGGCGTTGTGGACGGCCGTGGCGCTCATGTTCACGAGGGAGTCCACGAACGACAGCTCGCCCGGCTCGAAGGGCTGCCCCGTGGCCTTCGGGCCGAGGCCGACGAGGCCGATCCGGCGGTCGTGGTAGAGCACGGGGAGCAGC
Source organism: Rhodothermales bacterium (assembly GCA_965215145.1). Taxonomy (GTDB): domain Bacteria; phylum Bacteroidota; class Rhodothermia; order Rhodothermales; family JANQRZ01. Next base: position 731,152 of record OZ244038.1, read on the forward strand.
AGCGCCACGCCGCGCTCGCGGAGCGGCCCCGGCACGTCGTCCCCCTGCGCGACGGCGTCCGGCGCGCGGAGGCGGAGGGTGTCGTCCGGCTTCAGCCCCGGCATCCCCTTCACGGCCTCGACGCGGAAGCCGTCGCCGTCGGCGCCGGGCGCGAGGGGGTAGTCGAGCATCGCCACGCCGCGGGTGACGAACAGCTTGCTCATCGCCGTCAGCAGGAGGTTGCCGAGGACGAAGTCCACGTCGAGCGAGGAGGCGAGCAGGCGGCTCGTCTCCAGCAGGGCTCGGAGGTCGAAGCGGTCGGTGCTGGCCTCGGGCATGGGACGGTGGGCGGTGGACAAGGTGAGCCGGCCAAGCTACCGACGCGCTCTAAACAAGGACCTGTAGGGGCGGCCCCATGTGGGCGCCCTGCCCGGGGCGGTGGACGCGGGGGCGCGGAGGCCACGGTACCTCCCCGGGGCCATCCAAGTGCGGGCGGACACGTGGGGCCGCCCCTACGACGCAAACGAACTCACCCGTCGCCCGCCCTCCCGACCTCAACCTGCCCGCCGACGGCGAGGGTGTGGATCCGGTTGAGGGGGAGGCCCCGCGCGGCGGCGCGCTCGCGGAGCAGCCGCGGCGGCTCGTCCAGCCCCTCGTCGGCGAGGTCGAACGTGCCCCAGTGGGTCGCCAGGAGATGCACGCCGCCGTCGGTGCCGCCGAGGTCCTCGAAGGCGTCGAGGGCCTGCTCGGGGTCGACGTGGACGCGGGCCATGAACCACCGCGGGCGGTACGCGCCGATGGGCATCAGCACGAGGTCCGGCGCCCCGTGCCGCTCGGCGATCTCCCGGAAGTGCGGGGCGTGGCCGGTGTCCCCGGCGAAGTAGACGCGCGGGAGGCCGTCGCGCAGCGGCTCCAGGTACCAGCTCGCCCAGAGCGTCCGGTTGCGGTCGGTGAGGGTGCGGCCGGAGAAGTGCCGCGCCGGGGTGCAGTGGATGCGGTACGCCGGCTCCCCGTCCGCGCCCCCGGCCGTCACCGATTGCCCCCAGTCGAGGTCCACCGCGCGGGCCGCGCCCAGCCGCTCCCCGACGCGCAGCGGCGCCAGCACTAGCGGCCGGTCCCGCTCGTGGAGCCACCGCATCGCCTTCAGGTCGAGGTGGTCGTAGTGGTCGTGCGAGAGCAGCACGAGGTCCACCGGTGGGAGGTTGTCCGGATCGAGGGGGAGGGGCACCTGCCGCTCCGGCCCCGCGAACGAGACGGGGCTCGCGCGGTCGGCGAACATCGGGTCCGTCAGGATGGTCAGGCCGCCGACTTGGAGGAGCACCGAGGTGTGGCCGAGCCAGGTCGCGCGGAGGCGGCCCTCGGGCGGGGGCACCGCGAGCGCTTCGGGGTCCACCCGCTCGAACGGCGTCGCCGGCGGCTCGGGCTTCTGGCGGAAGGGGTAGCTCACCATCCACCCCATCGCCTTCAGCGCGGGCACGTCGTCGTCGGCCGAGGGCCAGGGGTTGCGGAAGGTGCGGCCGTCGTGGTGGTCGCGGTTGTGCCACAGGTGGGTCTCGACGGCCGGGAGCGGCGGGTCGGGCGGGGCCATCGGCGGGCGGCAGGCGGGGAGGAGGGGCGCGAGGAGAAGGAGGAGGGAGAGGGGAAAGAGGCGAGGGGGACGTGAAGATTGGGGAAGAGCAGCCGGTGTGCGGGTCGGGGAAGAACCGGGGACGCCGGAGGGGGTGCCACGCTGATTAAACACCGAAGGACCACGGACCACTGGTGTTGCACGGAGCGGATCGTTCGCCGGGAGAGGCCAACACGCACCACGCAACACCAGCCGCGACCTGGCAGACATCGGACAACCCTAAACACGTATGCGTTACCTCGCGCTGGGGAGTACCCGCGAGATCGGGGCCAGTTGCCACTACCTCCTCCTCAACGGCGTCGGCGTCGTGCTCGACGCCGGGGTGGACCCCGAGGCCGAGGGGCGGGACAGCCTGCCCGACCTCCGGCTCGTCCGCTCGCGGAGCAACCGGCCCGTCGACCACGTCCTCATCTCCCACGCCCACCACGACCACCTCGGCGCGCTCCCGGTGCTGATGGCGGATCATCCCCACGCCGGCGTCCACATGACGCCGCCGACGCAGATGCTCGCCGAGATCCTGCTGCCGAGTTCGGCGCGGCTCCAGCGGCGGCGGATGCTGGAGGGCTCGTCCTCGGCGCACCCCCTCTTCGACGTCGAGACGGCCGAGGCGCTGGCGTACCTCTACGAGAGCCACGACCTCGGCGAGCGCTTCGAGCTTATGAGCACGCAGGGCGGCGCGGTGACGGCCCGGTTCTACCACGCCGGCCACACCCTCGGCTCGGCGGGGATCTACCTCGAAGCCGAGGACGGCGGCCGGCCGCGGCGGTTCTTCTACACCAGCGACACCCACCTCCATAACCAGACGATCCTCCCCGGCGCCGAGTACCCCGAGGCGCCGCTCGACGTGCTGCTGCTGGAGGCCACCCTCGGCGCCGACGAGGAGGCGGAGACGACGACCAAGAAGGAGCAGGAGCGGGCGCTCGGCGAGGCCGTCGCGCGGGTCATCGCGCGGGGCGGCAGCGTGCTGATCCCGTCGTTCGCGCTGGGGCGGGCGCAGGAGATGGTCGCCCTCGTGGACCGGTTCAAGCGGCGCGGCCTCGTCCCGGCCGAGACCCCGGTCTACACCACCGGCCAGATGCGCGCCGTCGCCGACCTCTTCGACCGGACGCGCCACACGTCCCCCCGGCTCGACCCCGAGTTCGAGGTGTTCGGCGTCGAGCAGGGCCGCCACCCCCGCTCCGACGAGCGGCTGCTGACGACGCTCGACGAGCCGTCCATCCACATCGCATCGAGCGGGATGATGTTCGAGCGGACGCTCTCGAACAAGCTCGCGCAGTTCATGGTCGAGGATCCGAAGCACGGCATCTTCTTCGTCGGGTTCTCGAAGGAGCACTCGCCGGGGCACGCGCTCCTGGAGGCCGCCGAGAAGGCCGCCGCGGGGGAGGACGCCGAGGTCGTGCTCGCCCCCTCGAACGGGGCCGCCTCGCAGGCCGTCCGCGCCGAGGTGAAGCGGTTCCGGTTCTCCGGCCACGCCCACCGCCGCGACCTCGTCGGCCTCGTCGAGCGGATGCGCCCGAAGAAGGTCGTCCTCGTCCACGGCGAGACGGAGGCGAAGGACTGGATGCGCGAGACGATCGCCGCGAGCTACCCGGAGGTCGAGATCGTGCTGCCGCCGCACGGAGAGGAGGTCGAGGTGTAGCGGACCCCCCGCCGCGCTCGCATCCGCTCCCGGCGCCTGCGGCTCCGGTCGCTCCTGGCGTCACGCGGCTGTCCCCCTTCAGAAGGGGGACAGTTTGGGACGTGCCTGAGGGCGCAGCCCGATGCGCGTCCCGAACGGGGGGGCCACGCGGTATCATCCCCCATGCCCGCCTCGCCCCAGGAACACCTCGCCGACTTCGCCGCTGCCCTCCGCCCCCGGCTCACGGGCGACCTCCGGCTCGACCCGGTGGCGCGGGCGCTCTACGCCACCGACGCCTCGATGTACCAGGTCGAGCCCGTCGGCGTCGTCGTTCCCCGCCACGCCGACGACGTGCAGGCGGCCGCGGAGGAGGCCGGGCGGTTCGGGCTGCCGGTGCTGCCGCGCGGCAGCGGCTCCAGCCTCGCCGGCAGCGCCGTCGGCGCCGCGCTGGTGATCGACACCACCCGTTGGCTCGACGGCATCACCCGCTTCGACGCCGAGGCGAAGACCGTGACGGTCCAGCCCGGCGTCGTGCTCGACCGGCTCAACGCCGCGCTCGCCCGGCGCGGCCTCCGGTTCGGGCCGGACCCCGCCTCCTCGAACCGCGCCACGCTCGGGGGGATGGTGGGGACGAACGCGACGGGGACGCACTCCATCCGCTACGGCTCCGTCGTGGACCACGTCATAAGTGCGAAGGCCGTCCTGCCCGACGGGACGGCGGTGGCGTTCGGGGAGCTGGACGAGGCCGGGTGGACGCAGAAGCTCCGCGCCTCGGGCAGCGAGGGTCGGGTCTACCGCGCGCTCGACGCGCTGCTCGCCCGCGAGCGCGAGACGATCGAGCGCGACACGCCGAAGCACTGGCGCCGCGCCGGCGGATACCGCCTCGAACGCCTCCTCGACCGCGCCCACCGCAACCCGGCGCACCTCCTCTGCGGCAGCGAGGGCACGCTCGCCTTCGTCACCGAAATCACCCTCGGCCTCGTCGAGCGGCCGGTGCGGACGGCCCTCGGGGTGGCCCACTTCGAGAGCCGCCGCGCCGCGCTCGAAGCCGTCGAGCCGATCCTCGAGACCGACCCCGCCGCCGTCGAGCTGTTCGACCGGATCGCGCTGCACCGGGCGCGGGCCGTCGAGGAGTACCGCCCCAAGCTCCACTTCGTGCAGGGGGACCCCGCCGCGCTGCTGATCGTGGAGTACGAGGGCGCGACGGAGGCCGAGCTTGCCGCCGGCCTCGACCGGCTGCGGAAGACGCTCGGCCCGAATGCCGTCTTCTCCCGTTGCCTCCTCGACGCCGAGATCCGCGACGTGTGGGGCGTGCGGAAGGTCGGCCTCGACCTCGCCATGAGCGCGCGGCGGACCGAGCAGCCGCTCGCGTTCATCGAGGACGCCGCCGTCCCGGTCCGGCACCTCCCCGACTACATCACCCGGCTGGAAGGCGTCCTCGAAGAGCACGGCACCGAGGCCGTCGTCTACGCCCACGCCTCAGCCGGTTGTTTGCACGTCCGCCCCTTCCTCGACATCAAGCGGGAGGAGGGCGTCCGCGACATGGCCGCCATCGCGCAGGCGTCGGCGGACCTCGTCAAGGAGTACGGCGGCATCGTCGCCTCGGAGCACGGCGACGGGCTCGCGCGGAGCTGGCTCGCGGAGGGGTTCTACGGCCGCGCCCTCTACGACTGCTACCGCGAGGCGAAGCGCGCCTTCGACCCCGAGGGGCGGTTCAACCCCGGCCGCATCGTCGAGGCCCCGCCGATGACGGAGAACCTCCGCTACGGCCCGGACTACCGCGCGCCCGAGCCACCGACGGCGCTGGACTGGTCGGCGAGTGGGGGGTTCGCGGCGGCCGTCGAGCGGTGCAACGGCTCCGGCGTCTGCCGCAAGCGCGACGCCGGGACGATGTGCCCGAGCTTCATGGTGACCCGCGAGGAGCGGGACTCCACGCGCGGGCGGGCCAACGCCCTCCGCCACGTTCTCTCCGGCCAGCTCCCCCCGGAGGCGATGGCCTCGCCGGCGATGGCCGACGTGATGGACCTCTGCATCTCCTGCAAGGCCTGCCAGAGCGAGTGCCCCGCGCAGGTGGACATGGCGCGGATGAAGGCGGAGTGGCAGGCGCGGTACTGGGAGGAGCATCCGATGCCGACGCGGACGAAGCTGTTCGCGTACCTCCCCCGCTTCAGCCGCCGGTTCGCCGGACCGCTGGCCCCCGCCGTCAACGCGGCCAACCGGCTCGGCGTGGTGCGGCGGCAGATGGAGAAGCGGTTCGGCATCGCCGCGTCGCGCGCGCTCCCGCCCTTCGCCCGGCGGCCGTTCGACCCACCCCCCGCTTCTCCCCCCATCGCTACGCTCAGGGGAGGAGAAGCTGTCCCCCTTCAGAAGGGGGACAGCCGCGCGCGGCCGGAGGCGAAGCCGACGCAAGCGCGGCGGGGGGTCCGCGTCGTGCTCTACGCCGACACGTTCGCGCGCTACCACGAGCCGGAGATCCCCCGTGCCGCCGTGGCCGTGCTGGAGGCGGCGGGGTTCGAGGTCGTCGTGCCGCCGTACCGCTGCTGCGGGCGGACGGCGATCAGCAAGGGCGTCCTCGACCGCGCGAGGTCGCTGGCGGCGCAGCTCGTCGAGGCGCTGCACCCGTTCGCGGCCGAGGGGCTGCCCATCGTCGGGCTGGAGCCGAGCTGCATCCTCACCCTCCGCGACGAGCTCCCCGCCCTCGCGCCGAACGACCCGCGCGTCGAGGCCGTCGGCGCGGCGGCGGTGACGTTCGAGGAGTTCGTGGCCCGCGAGCGCGCGGCGTTCGAGCGGCTGCCGTGGCCGGCGGGGGACGGGGCGCTACGTCCGGTGTTGTTACACGCCCACTGCCACCAGAAGGCCCTCAGCGGCGTCGCTCCCAGCGTTTCGTGCCTGGAGACGGCGGGGTTCGCGGTGGACCCGCTGGACGCCGGGTGCTGCGGGATGGCCGGGTCGTTCGGGTACGAGGCCGAGCACCTCGCCGTCTCGGTGGCGATGGCCGAGCGCGTGCTGGCCCCGGCTGTGCGTTCAGCACCCGAGGAAGCTGCGATCTCCGCTGCGGGGACCTCCTGCCGCCACCAGATCGCCGACCTCACCGGCCGCCGCGCCGAGCACCCCGCTGTCCTGCTCGCCGAGGCGCTGGGGCTCGCGTAGGCCAGATCCACCGGAGAACCCGCCGCGCCGAGCCCGGTACTTGCGCCGCTGCCGGCTCGCCGCCGCGCGGCTCCCCCGACCGAACACCACCCCCTGACCATGCGAAGCACCGGAGCCATCATCCTGCTCGTCGCCCTCCTGCTCGTCGGCTTCGCCGGCTGCGCGGGCTGCGGCACCTACAACAGCCTCGTCGGCGCCGACGAGGGCGTGAACGAGGAGTGGGCTAACCTCGAGAGCGCCTACCAGCGCCGCGCCGACCTCATCCCCAACCTCGTCGCCACCGTCCAGGGCGCGGCCGACTTCGAGCGCGAGACGATCACCGAGGTCACCGAGGCCCGCACCCGCGCCGTCAACATTGAGCTCAGCGCCGACGACCTCAACGACCCCGCCCGCGTCGAGGAGTTCTTGCAGGCGCAGGGGCAGCTCTCCGCCACCACCGGGAGCCTCATCAACGCCGTCCGCGAGGACTACCCCGAGCTCCGCGCCACCGCAGCCTTCCAGGACCTCCAGGCCCAGCTCGAAGGCACCGAGAACCGCATCAACGTCGCCCGCCGCGACTACAACGCGGCCGTGACGGACTACAACCGCAGCACCCGCACCTTCCCGACCAACATCGTCGCGGGGCTTACGGGTTTCGACCAGCGGGTGCCGTTCGAGGCGGAAGCCGGCGCCGAGGACGCGCCCGAGGTGAGCTTCGACTAGCTCGCCGCACCCCCGCCCGATGCTTCGCCTCCTTCCGATCCTGCTGCTAGTCGGCCTTGCGTTGCCGGCGGCGGCGCAGGAGATCCCCCCGCGCCCGCCGCCGTCGGAGGGGCTCGTGATCGACCGGGCAGGCGTGCTGAGCCCGTCGGAGGAAACGGCCATCGAGCGTCGCCTCGTCGCCTTCGACGACACCTCGTCGTCGCAGATCGTCGTCGTCATCCTCCCCAGCCTCGGCGGGGCCGACGCGGCGTCGTTCGCCACGGAGCTCGGACGGGCGTGGGGCGTGGGGCAGGAGGGCCGGGACAACGGCGTCGTCGTCCTCGTCTCGACCGGCGACCGCGAGGTGTTTATCGCCACCGGCTACGGCCTCGAAGGCGCCATCCCCGACGCCGTCGCCGCGCGGATCGTGCGGAACGTGATCGTGCCGGCGTTCCGGCAGGGGCAGTTCTACGCGGGGATCGGGGGGGCCGTGGACGCCCTCATCGCCGCGGCCTCGGGGGAGTACACGGCCGACCGGCGCCCTCTCGGCCCCGGAAGCCCGGGCGGCGGGGTGGACCTCGCGCTGCTCGTGATCCTGCTCATCGTCGTCGTCGCGTTCATGTCGGCCTCCCGGAAGGGGGGAGGCGGTGGGGGCGGCCCAGCACCCCGGCGCCGCCGGCGCGGCGGGCTGCCGCCGGTCATCTTTATTCCCGGTGGGTTCGGCGGCAGTTCGCGCGGCGGCGGGTTTGGCGGCTTCGGCGGGGGTGGGTTCGGAGGCTTCGGGGGAGGCGGCTTCGGAGGGTTCGGTGGCGGCGGCTTCGGCGGGGGAGGGGCCGGTGGGAGCTGGTAGACGTACCTTTCCTGACCCGAATGCGAACGCCCGTGGACCGCCTCGACGCCCTGCTCGACTTCCTCCGTGAGGACCCAGACGACCCGTTCACCCGGTTCGCCCTCGCGCAGGAGTACCGCCAGCGCGGCGACACCGCCGAGGCGCTCCGCGCCTTCGAGGCGCTTGCCACCGACCGGCCAGACTACGTGGGGACGTACTACCACCTCGGCAAGCTCTACGAGGAGGTCGGCCACCCCGAAGACGCCATGCGAACCTACCGGAGCGGCATCGAGCGGGCCACCGCCGCCCGCGACCTCCACGCCCGCGCCGAGCTTCAGAGCGCCCTGCTGGAGGCGGAGATGGACTTCGACGAGGATGAGGCATGAGGTGCCGGGGGATCATGCTGACGCTCGCGCTGCTCGTGGCCTCGCCCGTGGCGGCGCAGGACGCGGCTGTCCACGTCGTCCAACGTGGCGAGACGCTGTTCCGCATCGCCCAGCGCTACGACGCCTCCGTCGCCGAGCTCCGCGCGCTGAACGGCCTCACCGACGACACGATCTACGTGGGGCAGCGGCTCCTCGTGGGTGGGGGCGGGGAGATGGCACCGCGCGATCCGGCCGGTGCCCCGCTGCCCGGAACGCCCCCCCAGGGCACGCCCACAGCAGAGGCTCCCGATGAACCTGCTCCGCCGCCGGCTGAGAAAGAAGATGTGCTCGCCGACGTAGGCCCCTCGCTGCCCGGCCAGCGCCCGCCCGGCCTCACCGCCCCCGACCCGATCCCGACCGGCCCGCCGCCGCCCCCGTCACCGCCGGCCACCATCGCGCGCGTCGCGCTCGGCCCCGGCGGGATGCAGCCGATCCCGACGGAGACGCCAGCGACGACGCACGTCGTGCAGACGGGGGAGACGCTGTTCGCCCTCGCCCGCCGCTACGGCACGACGGTGGACGCGCTGCGCAGCCTCAATGCCCTCCCGTCCGACGCCCTCGCCGTGGGGCAGCAGCTGCGGGTCTCCGCCGGCTCGGCGCCGGTGGCGCCCGCTCGCTCCGGCGCCTACGACGTCGCCCGCAGCACCGTCCCCGCCGACCGCGTCCACGTCGTCCGGCCGGGGCAGACGCTCTACTCCATCGCCGCGCGCTACGGCACGACGGCTGGGGCGCTGCTCGCGCTCAACACCGTCGTCACGGGGCCGCTCGCGCCGGGCACCGTGCTGACGCTGCCGGAGTCGGCCGCCGCCTACCACCGCGAGCCCGCGCCGCCGCTGCCGCCGGACGAGGAGGGGCTGGCCCTCGTCTACCCCGACTCCTACGCCGGCCGCCCCACCATCAGCGGCAAGCCCTACGACCCGGACAAGCTCACGGCGAGCCACCGGACGCTCCCCTTCGGGACGGTCCTGCTCGTCGAGGCGCCGGACTCGGGGCGGCGGACGTTCGTGGAGGTGACCGACCGGGGGCCGGTGAGCGAGGGGTTCCTGGTCGAGCTGAGTGGGGCCGCCGCCGAGGCGCTCGGGCTCCGCGCGGGCGCCGCTGAGCGCGTCGCGATCCGGGTAGTGCGGTAGGGGCTCGCTGAGTCAGTCGAACAGCCCCTCAATGTTGCGTCGGCTGTGCAGCACGCGGGAGATGATCACCCCGCCCTCCGCTGGGTAGTAGAACACGACGTAATCCCCGAACGGGAAAGAGCGGAGGTTGCTGGAGAGGTCATCGCGGCTTCGGCCCACCATCGGATGCTCAGCCAACACCTCCATCCGGTCCCGAAGTTGGCGGATGAACCGGGAGGCTCGCTCGGGGTCGCTCTCCGCGAGGTAATCCCAGATACCGTCGAGGTCGCGCAGCGAGGTGCGCGTCTGGGTGACCCGTGCCATGTTCACGAGCGTGCAGCGCGGCGCTCGTGACTGCGCCGAATGATGTCCTCGGCATCGAAGGGGACGGTGTCGCCGCACTCGACGTCACGCTCGCCCTCGCGGATGTCCTCACGTAACGCCTCGTACCTCTCGAGCTGTTCGAGAATGCGGGCGGCGTGGTGGTCCTGCTCCTCGTCGGGCAGGGTCCGCAGGCGCTCTACGACCTGATGCAGTAGCGTGGTCATGATCGGGTCTCTCGCGAGTTACGCTGTTTCACGGAGCGCTTACGCCGCCCCCTCCCTTTTCGTTCGGCCTTCGCAACGGCCGGGCGAGCGGGTAGGCTGCAACGCTGGGTTCCTTCGGTCCCTGTGCTGCATCGGAGGTGAAAAATATTTTGGCGGGCCTCTTGACTTTGTCAGAGGTCTGCCCTAAGATGAAGGCGCTGAGCCCTAAATGTGCTGCACGTCTGCTGCCCCCAATTCCACTCTGACCCCTCAAGATCATGCTGCGTCCGCTGCTTGCCCTCCGACTCCATGCACCGCTCCGGCTAGCCTCCACTGCGCTCTTGCTGATGTTGATGACGGTGCTAACGCCGATGGCTGGGGCGCAGGATATTCTTTATGAATTGACCTCACCCAACCCAGCAGAGCAAGGTTATCTAGGTCGCTCAGTAGCTGGAGTACCTGACACCGACGGCGATGGAACAGAAGACTTATTAGTCGGCGCGCCTGGTGAAAGCATAGGAGGACGCGCTCATCTCTATAGTGGTGCTACAGGAGATGTGATCTATTCACTACAGTCACCCAATGAGCAAAGCCTCGGAAATTTTGGTCAATCTGTTTCGGGAGTGCCCGATGCTGACGGCGATGGATGGGGAGATATCCTGGTTGGGGCACCTGATGAAGAGATCAGCGGACGTGTGTATCTTTTCTCTGGTGCTACGGGTTTGTTGTTATTTGAATTAAGATCACCTGAGCTCAGTGACAATCCCCTTGCTAGATTCGGGTATTCAGTATCAGGAGTACCTGATACTGATGGAGATGGGCAAGGCGATATTATAATAAGTGCCCCTGGTGAGAACATTTCGGACTTCCTTGGTAGGGCATATCTGTTCTCTGGTGCTACAGGCGATTTGCTTCACGCATTCATTACCCCGAACTATTTCAGCGAAGCTGGGAGATTCGGTGAGTCAGTAGTCGGTGTAGCGGATGTAGACGGCGACAGCCGGGGTGATCTCCTCGTGGGTGAGCCGCTCTCCGACCCCAACTCCCGCTGGAATGCTGGGCGGGCGTATGTGTATAGTGGAGCTACCGGAACCCTGCTTTATGAACTCCAGTCCCCGAACCCGGAGCGCAACGGTTTCTTTGGAGACGCAGTGGCGGGTGTACCAGACGCCGACGGTGACGGCTGGGGCGACCTTCTCATCGGAGCTAGAGGTGAAAGTTCTGGCTTAAACCTTGATGGTGCTGGCCGAGCTTACCTCTTTAGCGGTGTCACAGGGGACCTCCTCAATGAGTTTAAGTCGCCAAATGAAGAGCGATTTGGTGGCTTCAGTGCTTCTCTTGTAGGCGTACCTGATGTCAATGGCGATAACTTAGGTGATATCCTTGTTGGCGCTCCCTATGAGGATCCTGATGAGAGTCCCAATTCTTCAGGACGAGTCTACCTCTTCAGTGGTAGTGAGGGCTCACTTATCTACGAAGTCACCTCCCCTAATGAGGACGCCAACGGCCTCTTTGGCTTCTCAGTGGCAAATGTAGTAAATGTTGGGGGAAATGATCGGGGAGATTTTCTGGTTGGAGCTCCAGGTGAAGATCCTTCTACCGGCCCCGATTTTGTTGGGCGAGCCTACCTCTTCAGCGGTTCGACAGGCGGTCCGCCGTCGGACCCTCCCTATGAGATCGTCTCCGCCAACCAAGAGACGGACGGCCGCTTTGGGGATGCCGTGGCAGGGGTGCCGGACGTGGACGGTGACGGACGGGGCGACCTCCTCGTCGGTGCGCGCGATGAGGACCCCGCCGCAAGTCCGACCGATGCGGGACGCGCTTACCTCTACTCAGGGGCTTCGAGCGATCTACTCCGCATCCTTTCCTCGCCCAACCCGGAGACGGAGGGCCGCTTCGGACGTGCCGTAGCGGGCTTGCCGGACGTGGATGGCGATGGACGAGGAGACCTGCTCGTTGGAGCGTCAGGTGAGGACCCCGGCGCGAGTCCCGAGAACGCTGGGCGGGCCTACCTCTTCTCTGGCGCCTCGGGAGCCCTCCTCCGCACGCTCGCCTCACCCAATGAAGAGTTCAACGGCCGCTTCGGCATCTCAGTAGCCGGAGTGCCCGATGCGGATGGTGACGGTCGCGGAGACCTCCTCGTAGGAGCTAACCTCGAAGACCCCGGCGCGAGTCCTGAGAACGCCGGGCGGGCTTACCTCTTCTCTGGCGCCTCGGGAGCGCTCCTCCGTGTACTCACTTCCGCGAATGAGGAGACGGGTGGCAACTTCGGCCGGCAGGTGGCTGGGGTACCGGATGCGAATGGAGACGGACGGGGGGATCTGTTGGTCGGTGCGCAGAATGAGGATCCAGGAGCGAGCCCCACGGATGCGGGGCGGGCTTACCTCTTCTCTGGGGCTACTGGCGCCCTTCTGCGAACGCTATCGTCTCCAAGCCCTGAGGCTATCGGCCGCTTCGGCTTCTCCGTTTCCGGCGTCGCGGACGCCAACGGGGATGGTCGAGGCGATCTGCTCGTCGGCGCTGACCTCGAAGACCCTGGTGCAAGCCCGGCTGACGCAGGGCGATCCTACCTCTACAGCGGGGCCACAGGCGCGCTTCTCCAAACGCTCAGTTCTCCAAGCGAAGAGCCCCTGGGCAGGTTCGGGGCTGCCGTATCGGGCGTGCCCGACGCCGATGGGGATAGCCGGGGCGACCTCCTTGTTGGCGCTCCGCTCGAAGATTCCGGTGCAAGTCCGGCTGACGCCGGGCGATCCTACCTCTTCAGCGGGGCCACGGGCGTGCTCTTGCGAACGCTCACCTCACTCAATGAGGAGGCGGAGGGCCGTTTCGGGCTTGCCGTAGCTGGAGTATCCGACGCTACCGGCGACGGTCGGGGTGACGTCCTCATCGGGGCGCCCTTTGAAGACCCCGGTGTGAGCCCGACGGATGCCGGGCGCGCCTACCTCTTCAGCGGCATCGAGGTCCCCGCACCCCTCTTCAACCTCACAGCCACGGCGACGACCTCGCTCACGGTGAGCCCTGGCGGCTCGGTCTCGTTTGCATACACCGTCGAGAACAACAGCCCAAACCCGGTCTCGGGGGACCTCTACTTCACGGCGGAGCGGAACGGGGCGGTGGGGGCGGAGGGGATTATCACGACGGGTGGCCCCCTTGCTCCGGGCGGCTCCGTGTCGAGCTCGTTCACGCAGCAGGTCCCCGGCAACGCGCCTGTCGGGAGCTATACCTACACGATCAGCATTGGGACCTTCCCCACGAGTGCGGTCGATAGCGAGACGTTCACCCTCGTCGTGACGGGTTCTAGCGCGACGGGTCGGATAGCCCTTGCTGAAGGTCTCGGCGCCTGGACCGTGATCGACGTCTCACCATGGTCGCCCATCGGAGCCTCTGCGCGTGCCGAGGCCACAACAGCCGAGCCGCTGACTGCTTATCCGAATCCGGCGACCGGGCGGGTGCGGATTGCATTCGGGCTGGAGGAGGGGGGCGAGGTCCGGCTCGCGGTCTACGACGCGCTCGGCCGCGAGGTCGCCGTGCTCGCAGACGGGCTCGCCGAGGCCGGTCAGCATGCGGTAATGCTCGACGGCGCCGGGTTGGCGAGTGGGGTCTACCTCGTTCGGCTAGAGGCGGGCGCTCGGGTCGAGACGCGTCGACTGACACTCGTGCGTTGAGGGAGCGAGGGCGGGGATGTTTCCGGCGCATCCCTGCCGCCCTGGCCGCCGTACTCTCGGCGGACCCGCCCCAGCCCGATGCTTCCCGATCCCGCCGCCCTTCCTCCACTTGCACCACCGGCCACGCCGCTCGCGCGCTATCTCGCCGCGACGCGGACGGCGACCTACGGCTTCCTCGCCGCGCTCCCGCTCCTCGTGCTCTACGAGGTCGCCATCCTCGCCGTCGGCGGGCGGGTGCGGGTGGGGGCCGACGTGTGGTCCAAGAACGTGGTCGCCGCCATCGGGGGGACGGGATGGGCGGCCCTCGGGGCGGTCGTGCTCCTCATCGGGGCGGGCGTGCTGTGGTGGGAGCGGAGGCGCCGGCCGCCGCTCGTGCCGCGCTATTTCGGGATGCTCCTCGTCGAGAGCCTGATCTACGCCGTCGTCCTCGCCGGCATCGTGGCGACGGTGGTGGGGGCGCTGTTCGCGCTGTGGCCGGAGGGGGTCGTCCTGGCGCAGATGCGGACGCTCGGGCTGCCGACGCAGCTCGCGCTCTCGCTCGGAGCCGGGCTCTACGAGGAGTTGGTGTTCCGCGTCCTCCTCGTCGGCGGGCTCTACCTCGGGCTGCGGCGGCTCCTCCCGGACCGGATGAGGGCGTACGCGATCGCAGCAATCGTCGGAGCGCTCGTGTTCTCGGCGGTCCACTACGTCGGCCCCTTCGGCGACGCGTTCGGGCTGGCGTCGTTCACGTTCCGGTTCTTGTTCGGGCTCGCGCTCAACGGGGTGTTCCTGCTGCGCGGCTTCGCCGTGGCGGCGTGGACGCACGCGCTCTACGACGTGCTCGTGGTGACGGGGCTGCTGTAGCGACTTCACTCGAACGCCACGTCAAAACGCCGGCCTCACCGGCACGCGCTTTGGAATTGCTCCTGCCAACGTCCCTCCTGCCATCCTGACCGCCCGATGCACGCCAACGGCCTCCGCACCACCGCCCTCATGGCGGTCCTCATCACGCTCGTCGCCCTCATCGGCTACGCCCTCGGGGGGACGTCGTGGATGCTCATCGCCTTCGTCGCCGCCGTGGCGATGAACGCGTTCTCATACTGGAACTCCGACAAGATCGTCCTCCGGATGTACCGCGGGCAGGAGGTCACGCGCGCCGAGGCGCCGGAGCTCGTCGACATGGTGGACCGGCTCCGCCGACGGGCCGGCCTCCCGATGCCGAAGGTCGTCGTCATCCCGAGCGACCAGCCCAACGCCTTCGCCACGGGGCGCAACCCTGAGCACGCCGCCGTCGCCGTGACGAACGGGATCGTCGGGCGGCTCTCGCCGCGCGAGCTCGAGGGCGTGATCGGGCACGAGCTGGCCCACATCAAGAACCGCGACATCCTGACGAGCACCATCGCCGCGACGCTGGCCTCCGCGATCACGCTGCTGGCCCGGTTCGCCATCTTCGTCCCGATGGGCGGGCGGAGCGACGGCGGGGGGAACGCGCTCTCGGCGCTGCTCATGCTGATCCTCGCACCCCTCGCCGCGATGCTGATCCAGATGGCGATCTCCCGCTCGCGCGAGTACGTCGCCGACGCCGACGGCGCCGCCATCGCCGGCGACCCCGGCGCGCTGGCCGACGCGCTCGTCCGCCTCCACGAGGGCGCCGAGCACCGGCCGATGGAGGCCAACCCGAGCACGGCCCACATGTTTATCGTGAACCCGTTCGCCGGGCGGCTCGGCGGGATCCGTGGGCTCTTCAGCACGCACCCCCCGATGGAGGAGCGCGTTCGCCGCCTCCGCGAGATCAACGTCTAGCTCGGAGGGCGGGCGGAACGCCGGGGCGCTACCGCCGCTACAACGCCCTCCGATGCCGCTGCCGACCTACACCGCCGCCCGCTACGTCGTGCCGCTCCGCGAGGGCGGCTCGCTGCCGGCCGTCGTCGAGACGGAGGAGGCGGGGCCCTTCGCGGTGAAGTTCCGGGGGGCCGGGCAGGGCGCTCGCGCGCTCGTGGCCGAGCTGATCGTTGGGGGAATCGCTGGGCGGCTCGGGCTGCGGGTGCCGGAGCTCGCCGTCGTGGACCTTGATGCGAGCTTCGGGCGGACGGAGCCGGACCCGGAGATCCAGGACATCCTGAAGGGCAGCCGCGGCGTGAACGTCGGCCTCCGCTTCCTCGACGGCGCCTTCACCTACGACCCCCTCGCCGCGGCCGACCTCGTGGACCCCGACGAGGCCGCCGCCGTCGTCTGGCTCGACGCGCTCACCACGAACATCGACCGGACGCCCCGCAACCCGAACCTCCTCGTGTGGGAGAACGGACTCTGGCTCATCGACCACGGCGCCGCGCTCTACTTCCACCACGACTGGCCCTCGGTGGACAGCCTGCCCCGCTCCAGCGGGGAGGCCCGCGCCCGCGCGCCGTTCGCGCCCATCCGCGACCACGTCCTGCTCCCCATCGCCGGGGATCTCGAAGCCGCCGACGCGCGGCTCGCGCCGGTCCTCACGGAGGAGGCGCTGCGCGACGTGCTCGCCGCCGTGCCGGAGGCGCTGCTGATGGACGCGCCGGAGGGGAAGGCGCCGCCGTTCGAGACAGCCGAGGCGAACCGGGAGGCGTACCTCCGCTACCTCCTCGCCCGGCTGGAAGGCCCGCGCGCCTTCGCCGAGGAGGCCGTCGTAGCGCAGGAGCGACTCCGCGGCGAGCAGCCCAAGATGCTCTCCTACCGCCGCTGAGGCCGATGGGCGACCGGCGCCACGACTACGACTACGCGACGGTGCGGATCGTGCCGTGCGTGCCGCGCGAGGCGTTCGTCCCCGTCGGCGTCGTCCTCCACGCGCGGACGGCGCAGTTCCTCGACGCCCGCCTCCGCCGCGACGCCGCGTGGCTGGCCGCCCGCTGCCCCGGCCTCGACGCGGGCCTCCTCCTGCGCTACCTCGACGCCTACGCCGCCGTGGCGCGGGGGGGCCCCGAGGGTGGCCCCGTCGGGCTGCTCCCGCCGAGCGAGCGGTTCCACTGGCTCGCGGCCCCGCGCAGCAGCGCGCTCCAGACCTCTCCCGTCCACACCGGCCGCGCCGCCGACCCGGCCACCACGCTCGACCGGCTGTTCGCGCAGCACGTCGAGCCCGGCTGAGCCTCGACCCCCCACCCGTCCATCTACAGCATCCGCAGGCGGTCCACGAAGGCGTCGCGGTAGGAGGCGCTCACGGGGAGGGTCTCGGCGCCGACGCGGACGCCCTGGTCGGAGACGTCCTCGACGCGATCGAGGCGGACGATGAACGAGCGGTGGATGCGGGCGAAGCGCTCGGCTGGGAGCTTCCGCGCCATCTGCTTCATCGTGCCGTGGACGCGGTGGGCGCGCTCGCCGAGGTGGAAGGCGACGTAGTCCTTCTCGGCGGCGACGTAGTCCACCTCGCGGAGGTCGACGCGGACGAGGCGGCCCTCGCTGCGCACGAACACCGGCCCGTCGGGGAGGGCGGCCGGGGAGTGGTCCTCGGGGGCGTCGCCGGCGGCGAGGCGGCGGGCCCGCTCGACGGCGCGCTCGAAGCGGTCGTAGGCGACGGGCTTGAGGAGGTAGTCGGCCGCGCTGGCCGCGAAGGCGTCGGCGGCGTGGCGCTCCTCGCCCGTCACGACGATGACCTGGGCGCCGGGCGGCAGGCCGCTCACGAGGTCGAGCCCCGAGCCCTCGGGCAGGCCGACGTCGAGCAGGACGAGGTCTACCGCACCGCGCTGGAGCGCGGCCGCGGCCTCAGCGAGGCCGGCGCAGGAGGCCGCGAGGTCGAGGTCCGCGTGCCGTGCGACGAACCCTTCGAGGACGACCCGCGAGAGGGGGTCGTCCTCCACGATGATGCAACGCATGGGCAGGGGAGGAGGGGCGTGGGAGGCGAAGATGGCCCGCCGCTGCTCTCCCCGCTTATACACCTTCGGCTTCTTCGGGATGCGGGCGTTGGCGCGAAGGCGGTGTCGCCTCGCCGAAGTCGTCACGCATCCGGCGTAGCGCGGCCACCACGACGTCGGCGCGGGCGGCCACGAGCCGGACGCACGCGCCGACCTCGGCGGTCTGGCCGGTGTCGACGCGCCGCTCGATCTCCCAGAGCACGCCGGCCAGCGCGTCGGCGCCGACGTAGCCGGCCTGCCCCTTAAGGCGGTGGGCGAGGGCCCGCGTCCGCTCCCAGTCCTCCTCGGCGGCGGCCTCGGCAAGCGCGTGGACCTCGGCGGGGGCCTCGGCGCAGAACAGGTCGATCAGGCGGACGGCGACGGCGGGGTCCCCGAGGGCGCTCCGTTCGAGGGCGCCCCGCTCGACCCCGGCGCCGTCGGCGCTCGCCAGGGCGGGCGCCCGGCCGAGCAGCGCCGCGATGCGGCCGCGGAGGTCGCCCGGCTCGAAGGGCTTGAGGACGAAGTCGTCGAAGCCGGCGGCCATCACGGCCTGCCGCTGCGAGGCGAGCACGGAGGCCGTGAGCGCGAGGATCGGCAGCGCGTCCGAGCCGAGGCCGAGCTCCTCCCGGATGCGCCGGGTCGCCTCGACCCCGTCCATCCCCGGCATCTGGAGGTCCATCAGCACGAGGTCGAACGCGCTGGCCCCCTGCTCCTGGAGGAGCCGGAGCGCCTCCTCACCGCCCTCGGCCTCCAGGGTTTCAGCGCCCCAGCTCGCCAGGTGCCGCACGGCCACGAACCGGTTCATCCGGTTGTCCTCGACGAGCAGGACGCGGACCCCCGTGAGGTCCGCCGGCGTCGCCGGGGCCGGCTCCTCGGCGTCGGCGCCGACGCCGAACGGGAGCTCGACGGCGAAGACGCTCCCCTCGCCCTCCGTGCTCCGCAGCTCGACGCGGCCCCCCTGCTGCTCGACGGTCTCCTTCACGATGGCGAGGCCGAGGCCCGTCCCCTCGTGGTGGCGTTCGTCGTCGCTGCGGGCCTGCGCGAAGGCGTCGAAGATACGGCCCTGCTCCTCCTCCGGGATCCCGGGCCCCGTGTCGGCCACCTCGAAGCGCAGACGCACCGTATCGCCGTCCTCGTCGGTGGGAGCCTGGACGGCCTCGGCGCGGAGGACGATCCAGCCGCGGTCGGTGAACTTGACGGCGTTCGAGAGGAGGTTCAGCAGGACCTGCCGGAGCCGGTGCGCGTCGCCGACGAGGACCGGCGGCACCGCCTCGGCGAGGGCGAGGCGGAGCGTGAGCCCCTTCTCGACGGCGCGGGGGTGGAGCAGCCGGAGGAGGTCCCGCAGCAGCGGCTCCAGACGGAAGGGCGCGGCCTCGAACGGTAGCCGCCCGGACTCCAGCCGGGCCATGTCGAGGAGGTCGTTGATGAGGACGAGGAGCGCGTCGCCGGCGACGGTGATGCCGGTGGCGAGGTCGGCCTGCTCGTCCGAGAGGGGGGTCTGGGAGAGGAGGTGGGCGAGGCCGAGCACGGCGTTGAGCGGCGTCCGCATCTCGTGGCTCATGTTGGCGAGGAACCGCTCCTTCGCCTGCGCCGCCGCCTCGGCGTCGTCGCGCGTGCGCCGGAGTTCGGCCTCGAGCCGCTTCTGCGCCGTGTTGTCCCGCGCGACGATCTGGACCCCGCCGAGGCGGCCGTCGGCGTAGATCAGGTCCACGTTCTGCCCGACCCAGAAGGCCCCGCCCCCCTCGCCGAGCGCGACGAACTCGTAGTACGCCGAGGGCAGCCCGTCGGCGACCTGCGCGGCGAGCCGGGCGCGGACGGTCTCGCGGTGGTCGGGGTGGACGAGCTCGGCGAAGGGCCGCCCGAGCAGGGCGTCCGCGTCCGCATAGCCGTGGTGGCGCAGCGCGGCCGGGTTCACGAACGTGAGCCGCCCCTCGGGGTCGGCGCGGTAGATGAGGTCGGTGGCGTGCTCGGCGAGGTGCTCGTGGAGCGCGCGCTGCTCGTCGAGCGCGGCGCGCGTGGCCTCGCGCTCGGTGACGTCGCGGGCGAAGCCGAGGAAGCCGGTGAGGGCGCCGTCCGGCCCCCGTACCGGCGTCCCCGTCGTCTCCCCTAGCAGCGTGGTCCCGTCCTTCCGACGGTAGCGGAGGAGGTACGGCGTGGGGGGGGGCGGGCCCTCGGCGCCCAGCCACACGTCGCCGGCGCGCTCGAGGCCGTCGGGCTCGGCGTAGAGGAACGCCGTCGTCTGCCCCACGGCCTCCTCCGGCCGCCAGCCGAAGAGGCGGGTGAAGGCGGGGTTGACGTAGGTGATCCGCCCCGCGGCGTCGGCGAGGACGACGGCGTCGGGGGCGGCCTCGAGGATGCGCCGGAAGCGGAGGCTCGTCCGCCGCAGCGCTCGCGCCGTCTGCTCGCGCTCGGTGACGTCGTAGCAGACGCCGGTGGCGCCGTCGGGCCGCCCCTCCTCGTCGAAGCTCGGCACGAGGCGGGCCTCGTAGAAGAGCTCCCCGAGGCGGCCCCCCCACTCCGCCGGCTCCCCCCCGGCGGCGGCCAGGATGGCTGCGCGGCCGTCCTCCCCGAAGAGCTCGGCGGAGGAGTGCCCGATCAGAGCCTCGGGCGTCTGCCCGAGCGCCTCCAGGTAGTGCCCCTCGGCGAGCGTGAAGCGGCCCTCGGCGTCGAGGGCGAAGAGCACCACCGGCGCCTGCTCGGCGACGGTCTGGAGCTGGGTCTCGACCTCCTGGATGCGCCGGGCGTCGCGCTCGCGCTCCAGCAGCGAGGCGACCCACGGCGCGAGCAGGCGCAGCAGCGCGTGGTCGGCCTCGGAGAACGGGTCCTCGCGGGGGGCGGAGGAGGAGAAGCTGATCGTACCGAAGACCTCGGCGCCCATGCGGAGGGGGACGCCGAGATAGCTCTCGGTGAGACGGCTCGCGGTGCCGAACCGCTCGCGGTGCGGGTGCGCAGCGTGCTCGCCTTCTCCGATACGGTCGAGCGCGAGCACGTCGCCGGCGTCGAGGGTGAGCGCGCAGAGGGTGTGCTGCAGCGGGAGCGCCGTGCCGGCGTCGAGCCCGGCACCCGGGGCGTGGGCGGCGTGGACCGTGTACGTGCCGCCGGCGTGCGGCCCCGCGTCGCGCTCGGCCCGGCCGATGATCCCGACCTCGGCGCCGAGGAGGTCGGAGCAGAGCGCGAGGGCCCGCTCGAGTTGGCGGCCGAGCGGGAGGTCCGAGGGGGCGGAGAGGGTCCGGAGCAGGAGCATCCGCGCCGCCCACGGGTTCTGGGGCTCCACCTCGTCGAGGACCACCTCGCCGAGGAGGCGGAGGTGCTGCTGGCCCGTCCGGATGGCGCCGGCGAGGCGGTCGAGGATGGGGAGGAGGACGTCGAGGGCGGCGGCCGTGAAGGGCGCCCGGTCGGGCGGGGTGTGGAGCGCGAGGAAGCCGAGATCGCCGAGGCAGACGGCGCCGCCGGTGCCGAGGACCCCGTCCGGCAGAGCCGCCCCTAGGCGCCCGTCGGGCAGCGTGGCCGCGAAGTAGGATCGCGCCCGCAGCGCCTCCGCGGTCGGCGTGCTCGGGGGGAGGCGCCGGATCGTACCGCCCCACCCGGCCGTCATCGCGGCCCGGCGGTAGCCGTGGCCCTCGCGGAGCCACAGGGCCGCCTCCCATCCGGTCTCCGCGCGGAGAGCCGTGAGGAAGCGGGCCGCGTCCCCCTCGGGGTCGAGCGTGGGGACGACGTCGAGCGCGAGCGCGAGGAGCCGTTCCGGGTTGAGGAGGGAGGACTGCGGCACGGGCAGCAAAGTAGCGAGAACACAGGGCATATCGGCACGCCGACCGTGTCTCGTAACTCGCTCGTTCCCCTCCTCCTACAGCAAAGAGACCCCCCGGCGCAGCGCGCCGAGGGGTCCAGGGTGGAGCTAAGGAGATTCGAACTCCTGACCTCTGCAATGCCATTGCAGCGCTCTACCAACTGAGCTATAGCCCCGGAGCGGTCGCCGAGGCGACAGGGCGGACAAGGTACAGAACGCTTCGGAGCCTGTCAATGGAGGCCCTGCAAAGACCCGCGCGCGGCTATTTTCCTGGCCCCGCCCGCCGCCCGCCGCCCGCCGCCCGCCGCCATGCCCGAGTCCGACCCCGAGCGCCCGTCTCACGTCGCCAAGTTCGGCGGCACCTCCGTCGCCACGGCGGAGCGGGTGCGCACGGCCGTCGGCCTCGTCGCGGCGATGCCGGAGGGGGTGCGGCCCGTCGTCGTGACCTCGGCGCTGGGCGGGGTGACGGACCGGCTGCTGGCGGCCATCGACGCGGCGGAGACGCGCTCAGGCGAGCACCGGGCGATCCTGGAGGAGCTCCGCGAGCGGCACGCCGAGGCGCTCGCCGAACTGGCCTTAGAGGAGGAGCAGGAGGCGGTCGGGGAGCCGCTAGAGGCGGTCTTCGCCGAGGTAGAGGAGCTGCTGCAGGGGGTCTATCTCCTGCGCGAATGCACGCCCCGCTTCGCCGACGCGGTGACGTCGGCCGGGGAGCGGCTGGCGGCCCCCCTCGTCGCCGCCGCCTTCCGCACGGCCGGGCACGCCGCCGTCGCCCTCGACGCCCGCCGCTTCGTCCGCACCGACGACGCCTTCGGCGAAGCGGCCGTGGACTTCGATGCGACCGAGGCCCTCGTCCGCGAGGCGTTCGCCGAACTCGGCCCCGAGACCGTCCCCGTCGTCACTGGGTTCGCCGGCGCGACCGAGGACGGGGTGACGACGACGCTCGGCCGCTCGGGCTCGGACTACACGGCCACGATCCTCGCCGCCGCCCTCGGCGCGGAGGGCGTCACCATCTGGACCGATGTGGACGGCGTGCTCTCGGCCGACCCCCGCATCGCGCCGGAGGCGTTCACCCTCCCGGAGCTCTCGTACCGCGAGGCCGCCGAGCTGGCCCACTTCGGCGCGAAGGTGCTCCACCCCCGCACGATGCGCCCGCTCGAACGGGCCGGCATCCCCCTGCGGATCCGCAACACGCTGCGCCCCGAGGCCGGGGGCACCCGCATCACCGCCGCCCCGCCGCCGTCGGAGTCGCCGATCCGGGCCGTCACCGCCGTCCGCGACGCCGCGCTCGTCCGGGTCGAGGGGGCGGGGCTGCTCGGCGTGCCGGACCTCACGGCGCGGGCCTTCGGCGCGGTGGCCGGGGGGAAACTGCCGGTGCTGCTGATCGCGCAGGCCTCCAGCGAGGGGAGCCTCTGCTTCGCCGTCCGCGACCGCGACCGCGCGGCGGCCGTCGAGGCGCTGAATGGGGAGTTCGAGCGGGAGTGCGCGCGCGGCGACCTCCACGGGATCGAGGGGGAGGGCGGGCTCGCCATCGTGGCGGCGGTGGGGGACGGGCTCCGCCGCGCGCCGGGGCTGGCCGGGCGGATGTTCGCCACGCTCGCGCGGGCGCACGTCAACGTGCTCGCCATCGCCGAGGGGGCCAGCGAGCACAACCTCTCCTGCGTCGTCGCCGATGGGGAGGCCGCGCGGGCGGTGCAGGCGCTCCACGCCGCCTTCGCGCTCCGCCGCCTCCGCGCCCACCTCGTCGTCGTCGGCGCCGGCACCGTCGGGCGCGCGTTGCTCGGCCTCCTCGCCGAGCAGGCCGCTGCGCTCCGCGACGGCCTCCGCCTCGACCTCCGACTGGTCGGCCTCGCAGACTCGAAGCGGCTGGTGTGGGACGAGGACGGCCTCGCGTTCGACGCGGCTGGTGACCGGCTGGAAGAGGCCGAGCCGGAGGACGACGTGCTCGGCAGCCTCACCGAGCGGATCGAGGCGGCGCGGCTCGAACGGATCGTGGTGGTGGACGCCACCGCGAGCGAGGCCGTCGCCCGGCGCTACCCGGCGTGGCTGCGGGTGGGCGCCGCCGTCGTCACCCCGAATCAGCGCGCCAACACGCTCGACGCGGAGCTTTACGAGGAGGTGCGCGAGGCGGCCCAGGCGGGCGAGGCCCCGTTCCTCTACGAGTCCACCGTCGGCGCCGGGCTCTCAGTGATCGGGACGCTCCGCGACCTGCTCCGTACCGGCGACCGCGTCGAGCGGATCGAGGGGGTGATCTCGGGCACGCTGGCGTCCGTGTTCAACGCGATGCGCGAGGGCGCCGCGTTCTCCGAGGCCGTCCGCCACGCCGCCGAGCGTGGCCTCACCGAGCCCGACCCCCGCGCCGACCTCGCCGGGGAGGACGTCCGGCGCAAGCTCGTCACGTTGGCCCGCGAGGTCGGCTTCCAGCCGGAGGCGGTGCAGGTGCAGTCGCTCGTGCCGGAGGGGCTGGAGGCGGTCCCGCTAGAAGAATTCTGGGAGCGCCTACCGGAGGGGGACACCGCGTGGCAGCGGAAGTGGGCGGGGTTCGCCGCGCGCGGCGAGCACCTCCAGTACGTCGCCGTGCTCAGCCGCGAGGTGGTACGGGCCGGGGTGCAGGCGCTGCCCGAGGGCTCGGCGCCGGCCCGGCTGCGCGGGGCCGGCCTCCTGATCGCCTTCCACACCGAGCGCTACGGCCCCGAGCCGCTGGTCGTGCAGGGGCCGGGCGCCAGCGTCGCCGTCACCGCCGCCGTCCTCCTCGCCGACGTGGTCCGCGCCGCCGAAGCGATGCGTTAGTCTGGGACGGGGTGGGTGAGGACGAGCTCCCGCCGCGCGTTGGAGTTCGCCAAGCCGTCGGCCTCGCGGTACGTCTCGAGCCGGCCGTTGACGAGCAGCTCCAGTCGCATCCCCACGTCCCCACCGCTGGCAGCGGCGCGGAGGTAGACCTCGGAGCCGGCCGGCGCGCGGAAGGGCGTGCTCCACGGGAGATCAGCCCTGCCCCTGCTCCGCCGCACGCCGGGTGCCGGCCGAAGGGCTCCACGCGGAGTTCCAGGAGCGGGCCCAACGGCGGCGGGTCGGGCGCCGACTCCGCAGGCTCCGCGTCGCAGCCGGCGAAGAGGAGAGCGGAGCCGATGAAGAGGAGGCCGGAGAGGAGACTGACCAGGGCGAGGCGTACCTTCACGGTGCGGCTTGGACGGCGCGTGGGGAGGAGCGCCGAATCTACTTACGCTCGCACCGAATGACCAGCAGCCAGCCCTTGAAGATCGCCCTCGTCGGGACCGGCCGGATGGGACAGGCCGTCGAGAGCGCAGTCGAACGCGGCGGGCGACACCGGATCGTCGCCCGGTTCGACGAGGCGCGGCCCCTGATGGGCGCCCGCGACCCCGACGACCTCGGCGGCGCCGACGTCGCCATCGACTTCTCTGCGCCGGACGTGGCGCTCGACCACCTCCACCGCTACGCGGCCTGGGGCCTCGACGCCGTCGTCGGCACGACGGGGTGGTACGACGAGCTCCCGAAGGTGGAGGCGTGGGTCGAGGAGGGACGAAACGGGGTGCTCTACGCGCCGAACTTCTCGCTCGGCGTAGCCGCCCTCGTCCGCGCCCTCCGCGGCGCGCTCCCCCTCCTCGACCGCCTGACGGAGTACGACGCGTTCGTCCACGAGGCCCACCACACCGGGAAGGTGGACAGCCCGAGTGGGACGGCGCTGCTGCTGGCCGAGGAGGTGGTCGAGGGACTAGAGCGCAAGACCCGCATCGAGGCGGAGACGCAGCACGGGCGGATCGAGCCGGCCGCGCTCCACGTGACCAGCACGCGGGCCGGCGCCATCTTCGGCGAGCACACCGTCGGGTTCGACAGCCCGCACGACCAGCTCCTCTTCCGGCACGTCGCCAAGGGCCGCGACGCGTTCGCCGCCGGCGCCCTCCGCGCCGCCGAGTGGGTCCGCGGCCGGACGGGCATGTTCACGCTGGACGACCTGCTAGAAGATCTGGAGACCGGTTCGTAGGGGCGCGATACATCGCGCCCTGGCGGAGAGTTGGCGCCGGCCTGGTGGCGGGCACGGCACCGCCGTGCCCCTACAGGTTCTGGGGCGGGGTGCCATGCCCGCCATCGGCGAGGGCGCCGCGCCAACGCTCAACGAGGGCGAGGCATGCCTCGCCCCTACGGAGGACTGGCGTTGATGCGGTGGGGGCCAGCACAGGGCGAACGCCGTTCGCCCCCAAGGCCGCCCTGGGTGTGGCTGGCGGTAGCTTTCACCGCTCACCGCTCACCGCTCACCGCTCACCGCTCACCGCTCACCGCTCACCGCTCACCGCTCACCGCCCCATGCCCGACCTCCTCTTCCGCGGGACCGCCCCCGCCCTCGTCACCCCCTTCACGACCGATGACCGCGTGGACGAGGCCGCCCTCCGTCGGCTGATCGACTTCCAGGTCGAAGGGAGCGCGGGCTACGCCGGCGTCGAAGCGCTCGTCGTGCTCGGCACCACGGGCGAGAACCCGACCGTCACCGACGCCGAGCGCCGCCGGATCACGGAGGTCGCCATCGAGCACGCGGCCGGGCGGGTGCCGGTCGTCGTGGGGACGGGAACGAACGACACGGCCCAGAGCGCGCGCTACTCGCGCGAGGCCGTCGGGATGGGCGCCGACGCGCTCCTCGTCGTCGGGCCGTACTACAACAAGCCGACGCCGGCGGGCCTCCTCCGGCACGTCTCCATGATCGCCGACGCGGCCGCCGCGCCGATCCTGCTCTACAACGTCCCCGGCCGGACGGGCTCGAACATCACCGCCGAGACGACCCTACGGATCGCGGAGCAGGTGCCGGCCGTGTTCGGGGTGAAGGAGGCCAGCGGCGACCTCGCCCAGATCACCGACCTCCTCGCCGCCCGCCCCGACGGCTTCGGCGTCTACTCCGGCGACGACGACCTCACGTTGCCCATGCTCGCCCTCGGCGCCGACGGGCTCGTGAGCGTGATCGCCAACGCCGTCCCCGGCCCCGTCGCCGAGATGGTCCGCCGTGGCCTCGCTGGGGAGTTGGAGCGGGCGCGGGCGCTCCACTTCGAGCTGCTGGGCGCGATGCGGGCGTCGTTCTTCGAGAGCAACCCTGGCCCCGTCAAGGCCGTGCTGGCGGAGATGGGGATGATGGACGCCGCCGTCCGCCCGCCCCTGGCCGCCGTCGGCGACGACACCCGCGCCCGCGTAATGCAGGCCTACGGGCCGCACATCAACGTGCAGACGTTCCAGGAGTAGGGGCCACCGCCTTTGCTCCCCCCACCGCCGTAGGGGCACGATATATCGTGCCCCTACATCTCCTCATCACGTAGCTCTCTCATGCCCGGCCCCGCCCAGATCCGCGCTGACCTCCAGCCCTTCCTCGACGCTCCCAAACAAGGACTCGACGAGGCCGCCGCGCGCCGCGCCCTCGACCCGTTCCTCGACGCCCTCGACGCCGGCACTGTCCGCTCCGCCGAGCGGGGAGAGGACGGGACGTGGCGCGCGAACGGGTGGGTCAAGGAGGGCATCCTCCTCGGCTTCCGCCTCGGGCGGATCGAGGCGACCTCGGCCGGGCCGATGCGGTTCTTCGACAAGGACACGTACCCGACGAAGCCCCTCGCAGAGAGCGACGGCGTCCGCGTCGTCCCCGGCGGCTCGGCCGTCCGGCGCGGAAGCTACCTCGCCCCCGGCGTCGTCTGCATGCCGCCGATGTACGTCAACGTCGGGGCCTACGTGGACGCGGCGACCATGGTGGACTCCCACGCGCTCGTCGGGAGTTGTGCGCAGATCGGCAAGCGCGTCCACCTCTCGGCGGCGGCGCAGGTCGGCGGCGTGCTCGAGCCCGTCGGCGCTGTGCCCGTGGTGGTCGAGGACGACGTGTTCGTCGGCGGCGGGTGCGGGATCTACGAGGGGTGCGTCGTGCGGGAGGGCGCCGTGCTCGCGGCGGGCGTGATCCTCACCGGCTCCTCGCGCGTCTACGACCTCCCCAACGAGCGCGTCCTCCGCCGCAGCGACGGCGGCCCGCTGGAGATCCCCGCCGGCGCCGTCGTCATCCCCGGCGTGCGGGGCGTGGACTCCGAGTTCGGGCGAGAGCACGGCCTCGGCCTCGCGGCCCCGGTCATCGTCAAGTACCGCGACGCCTCGACCGACGCGGCGACCTCGCTCGAAGAGGCCCTGCGGTAGCGGCTCTGCCGGGGTGGCACGGCGCCTCTGTCAGATCGCCGCGTAGGCTAAATCCGCCCGGAGCTGCCTTTCTCGCGAATGCGGGGCACACTTCACGCGAATCAGGGATTCCCCCGTTGTGGAAGTGGACGCTGTGGCAGACTATTGAGCGTGGACAGATTGTTGTTCCAACAGGAGCATTCTCACGACCCCGCGACACAGCCCCCACCCCCGTGGCCGACCGCACCCAGACCCGCCGCTACGTCAAGACCCACGCCCATACCCGCGCCCGGCTTTCCCGCCGCGAGATGCTGGACGAGATGACGGACGAGGACCTCATGCGCCAGTTCCAGATGGGGACGGTCGAGGCGTTCAACCTCCTCGTCGAGCGCTACAGCGAGCCGCTCTCGCACTACCTCTACCGGTTCACGAAGGACCGCCGCCGCGTCGAGGACCTCCTGCAGGAGACGTTCCTCCGCGTCTACCGCAACCGCCACAGCTACCGCCCCGTCGCGAAGTTCTCGACGTGGCTCTACACCATCGCCGGGAACCTCGCCCGCTCGGAGTACCGGAAGCAGAAGCGGCGCCAGACGTACTCCATCCAGTCCGAGAGCCGCGACGGCGAGGAGTACGAGATGCCGCTGCCGGACGAGACGTTCAGCCCGGACAAGGACGCGGAGTCGACGTTGCAGGGGGAGCACATCCAGGAGGCGCTGCGGCAGATCCCGGAGGAGTTCCGGGAGGTCGTCGTGCTGCGCGACGTGCAGCAGCTGGCCTACGAGGAGAT
Source organism: Rhodothermales bacterium (assembly GCA_965215145.1). Lineage (GTDB taxonomy): Bacteria > Bacteroidota > Rhodothermia > Rhodothermales > JANQRZ01. Next base: position 759,316 of record OZ244038.1, read on the forward strand.
CGCGGAGATCACGGGGCTGCCGATGGGGACGGTGAAGAGCCGGATCAACCGGGGCCGCACGAAGCTCCAGCACCTCCTCTCCGACGTCTACACCCGACAGAACTAGCACCGCGGGTCCTGCCAGCAACGTTCAGCGGGGTGGCCTTCACAGGTCGCCTCGCTGCCTTTTGCCCCCCTTCACCGGGAGCGGGGTGGGCGGCACGAGGAGCAGCGTAGGGGAGGACCTGCGTGTCCGCCCGGAACCGCAGAGGGCGGGCACAGGGGTCCGCCCCTACGGGACGCATCGCTAACCTGGCTGAGCGACGTTATCCCTCCGGTTCAAACGTCTCAACCACAGCGAGGGTGTTCACGCCGGGGTCGAGGCGGACGCTGAGTGGGGCATCGCCGAGGGGGACGGTATACGTCTCCGCGCGCTCATCCATCATCACCGTCTCGGTGCGGATGCCGTCGACGGTCTCGATGGCGACCTCCAGCGGGAACGTAAACGGCTCGCCGTCCTGCGTCTGCCGGAGGGTGATCGTCAGCACGCCGTCGCCGTGGCGCCAGGAGCCGGCGAGGCGGGGGAGGCCGGGGCGGGCGGTCCACTGCTCGAAGAAGCCCCTGAGGTCTTCGCCCGAGGCCTCCTGCATCACCCGGCGGAAGTCGGCGGTGGTGGCATTGGCGCCGCGGAAGCGGTCGTAGAAAAGCCGAAGGCCGCCGAAGAACGCCTCATCCCCGATGCGGCGGCGGAGGAGGTGGAGCACCCACCCGCCCTTCTGGTACGAGTTCGGGTTGAGGAGGTCGGTCGGCGCGGCGTAGGAGGTGTCTACGAGAGGACGCTCGGGGTTGGCCGCGGCGAAGGCGGCGACGCGCGCGCGGTCACGGGCCATCGCGGCGCGGCGGGCCTCCTCGCCGTAGGTGAACTCGGTGTAGACGTGGGTGAGGTACGTGGCGAACCCCTCTGAGAGCCAGAGGTGCGGCCAGTCCGCCTCCGTCACCGCGTTCCCGAACCACTGGTGCGCGACCTCGTGCGCGATGAGCCCCTCGTTCTGCCGCTCGCCCGTGACGGAGTTCTCGTCGTAGAAGATGCTCGACGCGTTCTCCATCCCCCCGTAGCGCGTCGTGCTCTGGACGTGGGCGAGCTTGGCGAAGGGGTACGGCCCGAGCAGGCTCTCGAAGAGCAGCAGGACACGGTCGCCACGGGCGAAGTCGTGGAAGCCGGCCGCGCGGTCCTCGGGGTAGACCCAACTCGAAACGGGCACGCCCCCCGACTTCCTCCCGGTGGCCCACGGCGAACGCCGCCGCGCCGAGCACGGCGATCTTCGTGGCGAGCGGCGCCGTCGAGGCCCAGCGCGTGAGGCGGCGCCCGTCCGGAAGGTCGGACTCCTCGCGCAGCTCCCCGTTGGCGACGACCTGGTAGCCGGCGGGCGCCGTCACGGCCCACTCGACGAGCGCCTTGTCCGAGGGGTGGTCCACGGTCGGGAGCCAGTGGCGGGCGCGGTTCGGCCAGTTGTCGCCGAAGAAGGTCCGCCGGCCGTGGCGGTTCTCGGAGATGATGAGGCCGTCGGCCGGGACACCCGCGTACGTCACCGTGTACGTCCGCTCCTCGCCCGCCTCGGGCTGATCCGCCAGCCCGATCACGAGGCGGTCAGCGGCATGGCGGAAGGGGAGGGGCCGACCGTCCCCGGTGACGGCGGCGACGGTCATCCCCCAGCCGTCCGGCCGCGCGGCTACGAGGTCGAGCGGGAGCGCGGTGAGGGTGTCGGCGGTGAAGCGGACGGTGATGGCCGCCTCGCCCTCGATCCGATCCGAGGCATCCGAGAGCTCGATGCCAAAGCTGTAGCGGAGCACGTCCACGCCGGGCCGGTAGCCTTTCCGCCCGACGGGGTCGGCGGGGAACGGCTGCGCGGCGAGCGGGGCCGTGAGAAGCAGCGGGAGAAGGACGAGCAGCGGGCGCATCGAGGCGGAATGAAACCGAGGGGAGCAGGGAACGGTGGGACGGACGGGCGATTCCACCCGGCACGGGCGGAAGGTACCGGACAGCATCGGCCCTCTCCCGCCCAGTCCAGCGCCCCCCGTTGATGGCTTTCCCCGACCCCCCTGCCGCTGTGCCGAGCGCCCCGTCCCGGTCCCGCCGCCGGTGGGTGCTCGTCGCCATCGCCGTCTTCGTGATCGGGTGGGCGGTGCTCCAGGCGCTCGACCCCTACGACGAGCGCGGGATCGAGCACGTCTCCCACGGCGACCACGTCCACTACCGCCCGCAGGGGCACGACCCGAGCGTGTCGGTCTCGGACTTCCCAACGGTCTATCCGGGGCCGGACGAGCGCATCCTCCCGGACGGCCGCGTGGTGCCGGTGAGGTAGGGAAGCGCGGAGGTTCGGGTTGACGGAGGCGGCAAGGGCAGTTAGCTTCGCCGGCTGACTCACCACCCCTGCCTCAATGCGCCCGCTCGTCCTCTGCGCCCTCATCGCCGCCACCGCAACGGCTGCGCTTGCCCAGCCCGAACTCCGAGCCAGCACGACGTCTCCGAGCTCCCCAGTCTACCGCTTCGAGGGCGGGGCGTGGCGCATCGTCGAGGTCCCGGCCACACTGGAGCCTGCGGCGCTGCCCGCGCCGATGGTGAGGGCACCGGCCGCTGCATATGCGGCTGCCCGGATGGGCGGCGTGCCCTACCTCGAGCCGGAGCACATGCTGCGGACCGTAGCGGAGCCGAGCCCGTACCCCGCACTCAACCGCCGTCCCTCGGGGCCTCCGGCCTACGCGGGCGACGTCAACGGGGACGGCCGCAGCGACTTCCTCTACACCGGTACCGTCCGCGACGAACGCACCGACGATCTGGCCGACGAGACGGCGAAGACGCTGCTCTACTTCGGGCCGAGTCTAGACGCGGACCCCGTTCCGGACCAGCTTCTCTACGAGAGGCTCCAGCCCGTCGGAGACCTCAACGGCGACGGGTTCGACGACGCGCTCGGCGTCTCGGAGGGGGGAGGGATGTACCTCGGAGGGCCGGGCGGCTACACCCGCGCGGACGCCCCGTTCGCCGTGGAGGCCCAGAGCTTTAAGGGTTTCTTCGACCTCGACGGTGACGGATACGACGACGCCATCCGCTTCCGCGCCTTCGGGGGCTTCGAGTTCAGCGTGTTCTGGGGGGCGGAGGACCCCGCCGCGCTGTCTCCCATCGAGTACGAGCTCGACGTGTCCAACAGCTTCGGGGACCGCGGCGTGGCCGCCGGCGACTTCGACGGTGATGGGGCGACGGAGCTCGTGTTCGTGCAGGAGGGAGGGCCGAACAACACGTGGGAGGTAACGACGGTCGCCTTCGACGCCGAGCGGCGCCTCGTCGTGGAGGGCCAGCGTGCCGTCTCGGACCCCTACCTCTCGCAGCGGGACCTCGAGGCCCACGCCCTCGACGCCGATGGCGACGGCGACCTCGACCTCCTCCTCCGTGCGACCTTCGGAGACGCCTTCCTCTTGAACGACGGCGGCTTCGTCGCCGAGGTCGCTTACGATTCCCCCTGGAGCTTCGTGCCCGCCGGGGACCTCGACGGCGACGGCTTCCCTGACTTCTACCGCGCCGGCGCCGAGGAGCCAGTCATGGTGTTCGGCCCGCTCTCGTTCCCGACGCTCGGGGACACGCCCATCCGAGCGAGCCGGGTGGAGGCTCTGCCCCCGCCCTCCTACCCCGGCGCCGTCCGCTACACGCTCGCCTCCCGGTTCGACTCCCGCCATCCCGGCTACGGGGACCTCGACGGCGACGGCCGCGACGAGTTCGTCCTGCCGCTCGACGCCTACGGCAGCCGCGAGGAGCTCCTGGCCTTCGGGCGGCTCGTACTTGGCTACGACAGCGGGGGGCTCACCGCCGACGCCGTCTACTACGACGCGGCCGACTTCCCCACCGAGACCGTTATCTATGCCAGTGGCGTCGGCGACGCCAACGGCGACGGGTACCCCGACTTCGCGCTCGGCTACTTCGGCTCTAACGCCGGGAGGCGCGTCAGCCTCTACTACGGCGGTGAGGCCTTCCCTACGGCGCCCGCCCTGGCCCTCCTGCCGGGTGACTCCAGCGAACCGACCTATCAGACCGTCGGGGGTGACTTCGACGCGGACGGTTTCGAGGACGTGGCGACCCTGTTCCTCGGGGAGGAGAACGGCATCCGCATCTACTCCGGCGGCCCGTCGCTCGACGACGAGGCCGACCACAAGATCCCCTACGCCAACGTGGGGGGGCCGGGCGTGAGCGCCTTCGGGATCAGCACCCTCGTCAACGCCGGCGACCTCAACGGCGACGGCGTGGACGACCTTGCCTTCACGGCCTACGAGGTCAGTAGCCTCAGCGAGCTTAGCAGCCGGGTCTTCGTCGTCTACGGCGGCCCCGACATCTCGAAAGCCCCCGACCTCACGCTCGACCTCAGCGGGCTCATCACCAGCATCCGCGTAGGCGCCCGCCTCCTCGGGGGGGACTTCAACGGCGACGGCCACGGCGACCTCGCCGTCTCGGAGCAGCGCCGCGAGAACGAGGACGGCCGGACGACCGGCGTTCTCTACGTCTTCGAGGGCTCGGCGCGTGGGCTGACCAACGTGCCTGCGTTCACCCTCTACCCCTCCGTGCCGGACGACGGCGCCACCTACCGCACGCGCTTCCCCGCTAGCGTCGAGGCCGGCGACTTCAACGGCGACGGGTTCACGGACATCGTGGCGACGCTTCAGTCCAACGCGCCGTTGGAGGAGGGGACCTCCTTCGCCCAGGGCCCCGGCACCGACCGCGCCGTCCACGTCTTCTTCGGCGGCCCCGACTTCGACGCGGAGCCGGATGCCCTCTTCGGCGTGCCGGCAGCGGCGTTCGGCTTGCTTTACGGTGGCTTCGCCAAGGAGACGCCCGGTGAGCTCACCCGCATCCCCGACCTCGACGGCGACGGCGCCGACGAGCTCCTCCTCGGCACCGAAGGGATCGTGTTCTACGACTACGAGGGCTACGACGACGACGGCGTGTTCTACACCAACGCCGCCCTCGTCGCCGGGGGCGACAGCCTCGGGGCGCTCCGTGCCGTGCTCGAAGCTCCTAACCCGGACGAGGGGCTAGGGTCTTACCCCGGCGGGAGCGTCGGCCACCCTCACTCCCCGGTCGGTGACTTCGACGGCGACGGGATGGTGGAGGTCCTGCTCCCCCAGTTCCGCGACAACAACGACGGCGTCGCTTCGAGCCGGATCTACGCCTACGAGATCGGCCGGGCCTCCGGCGACGGTGCAGGGCCGGTCCCACCGACGCCGTCGGTCCGCGCGGTCTTCCCGAACCCGACCCGTGGCGTCGCCACCGTCCGGTTCTCGCTGCCCGAGGAGCAGGCCGTCCGCCTTGCCGTCTACGACGTGCTCGGCCGTGAGGTCACCGTCCTCGTGGATGAGGTGCGAGCGGCCGGCCGACACACGGTCGCCTTCGACGGGCGCGGCCTCGCGGCCGGGGTGTACCTCGTGCGGGTCGAGGCCGGCGGCGAGACGGACGACCGCCGGATGACGCTGCTCCGCTGAAGCAGCCTGACGCGGGGGACTCATGGCCTTTCAGCCGGGAGGAAGGAGGCTGCGTGCAAAACGGTGGGGTCACCGGAGGTAGCATTGACGGAGGGATTGCTCACGGTTAGCTTGACGACCTCAATCCACCTCTGGCCTCGCCCTCCGGTGTCATGCGCCTGCTGCTCCTGCTCGCCCTCGCTGTCTCCACCTCACCCGCCTCGCTCGCCCAGCAGGCCCCTGCCCCGCCCGACGAGGGAGGACCTGTCGCCCGTAGCTATCACCTCGAGGGAGGGGCGTGGCGGGTGATCGAGACCCCGGCCCTGCCCATGGACATGGAGCGGCCCGCCGCCCCCGGGGCGGCTGTTCGGGGGGAGGACCTACCCTACCTCGAACCGGAATACACGTGGCGGACGGTCGAGGACCCCGGCCCGTATCCCGAGCTCAACCTCCGCCCCATCGGGCAGCCCCTTTACGCCGGCGACGTCAACGGCGACGGCCGCGACGACTATGTCTACGCCGGCGTCGTGCGCGACGAGCGGACGGACGACCCGAGCGACAACACGGGGAAGACCCTGCTCTACTTCGGCCAGCCGCTTGACCTCCAGGAGCTCCCGGACCAGGTCGTGTACGAGGAGCTCACGCCCGTGGGTGATTTCACCGGCGACGGCTACGACGACGCGCTGGCCCTCGACGGCGAGACAGCCGAGTTGTATGAGGGGGGACCCGCTGGCTTCACCCTCGCCGGCACCGTGCCCGCCGGCCTCGACGTGCCGGTGACGCTGGGGTTCGCGGACCTCGACGGCGACGGCTACGAGGACGCGGTCCGGTACGCCCCACGGAATTTCATACCGCCGGGGATGGACGAGTACAGCTTTACGGTGATCTGGGGGGCCGCCACAGCCGGCGGCGCGGAGGCGCGGGTCTACGCGCTGCCGGAGGCCTCCTCCCTGGCGATGGGCACCGGGGATACGGACGGGGATGGGGAGCCCGAACTCGTTGTCCTCGAAGACTCCGGGGCCGCCGAGTACCAGTACCGCCTCCGCATCCTCGCCTTCGCTGGGGACCGTGAGCCGGTGGAGGAGGCCGACCAGAACGCGGGTCCTCCGCAGACCGCCTTCGCCCCTAGCGCCAACGCCGTCACCGTCCACCTCGGTGACGTGGACGGTGACGGGGACGCCGACCTCATGCTCAACTCCGAGTTCTCCGGCTACTCGACGTTCTTCCTCCGGCAGACGGCGCTCGGCGTGTTCGGGCCCGCAGCCGAGTGGGAGGTGGTCACCAAGTTCTATCCCATCGGCGACCTCAGCGGCGACGGCACGCTCGACTACGTGCTCCAGGACGACTCCGAGGAGGGGCTCCGCATCGCCTTCGGACCCCTCGCCTTCGCCGGTACGGGCGAGACGGAGATCACCCCCGCCGAGACCGAGCCGAGGCCGGAGCCGCCGACGTACGAGGGGGCCGAGAGCTATTCCATCCGCGCGCCCAGCCCGAGCCGCTATCCTGGGTTCGGGGACCCCAACGGCGATGGGGTGGACGAGTACCTCCTGGCGACCTACGCCTACGGCAAGCGCTACGACCTGCTTGCCTTCGGGCGGATGTTCGTGGACGGGGAGGGCGGCGACCTCTCCGTTGCCGGCGTCTACAACGACGCCGCCGACTTCCCCACCGCCGCCGTCCTCTTCACCGCCGACGTCGGGGACGTCAATGCGGACGGCGCGGAGGACTTCGCCTTCGGGTACTACGTCCCCTTCGCCGACCCCCGCGTGGAGGTCTACCTCGGCGGCGACGCCTTCTCGGAGGAGGCCGCACTCGTGCTCCGCCCGGCCACGCCCGGACCCCGCAACAACGGGTACGTCACGACCGCCGTCGGCGGCGACTTCGACGGCGACGGCACGAGCGACATCGCGGTCGCCTTTGCCGGGGAGGACAACGGCATCCGCATCTACCTCGGCGGCCCCGACGTGGGCGACGAGCCGGACCACGAGATCCGCTATGCCGATGTGGAGCCAGGGGAGGCCACCTTCCTCGGCGTCAGCGTCCTCACCAACGCGGGCGACCTCAATGGCGACGGCGCCGATGACCTCGCCTTCTCGGTCCCTTTCGGGGCCTTCGGGGGGGCGCGGCAGAAGGCGTTCGTGGTCTACGGCGGCCCCGACCTCTCGGCGACGCCGGACCTCACCTCGACCTCAGCGGGGAGCCGGACGTCGGGCAGAGCACCTCCCGCCGCCTCGTCGGCGCGGACCTCGACGGGGACGGCTTCAGCGACCTCGCCGTATCGAGCCGCTTTAGCGGCAACCCGGACGGCTCGCGGGGTCGGGTCTACGTCTTCTTTGGGGCCTCCGGCGGGCTCGCCGCTAGCCCCGGCCTCGTCCTCCACCCCGACGTGCCCGAGGAGGGCTCCTATTTCAGGATGGACTTCCCGGCAGCGATGGACGCGGGCGACTTCGATGGGGACGGCTGGACCGACCTCGCGGCCACGCTCCACGTCAACGTGGACTACCTCTCCCCGGACCTCATGGGGACCGACCGCGCCGTTCAGGTCTTCTTCGGCGGCCCCGACCTCGACGCCGAGCCGGACGCCCTCTTCGGCGTGCCGGCAGACCTCTTCGGGCTGGATTACGGCGGCCTCGTGCGCGAGACGCCGGGCGAACTCACGCGGGTACCCGACCTCGACGGCGACGGCGCCGACGAGCTCCTGCTCGGCTCCAACGGGTCTAACAACTTCGACCCCGACCGGTCCTACCGCAACGCCGTCCTCGTCGCGGGGGGCGCGGCGCTCGGGGAGCCGCTGGCCGTGCTGGAGGGGCCGAACAGGAGCGAGCCGCTCGGCTCGTGGCCGTCCTTCACCTACGCCCAAAACCACTCCGCCGTCGGCGACTACGACGGCGACGGGCTCCTCGAAGCGCTTCTCCCACAGCTCCGGGACGACAACGACGGCGCCTTCTCCAGCCGCATCCACGCCTTCGAGTTGGACCCGAACCTCCTCGTGTCCGGGGAGCCGGGGGCAGCGGCTCCCCCGGCGCTCGCCGTTGAGGCCGTGTATCCGAACCCGACGGCGGGTGCGGCGACGGTCCGGTTCTCGCTGCCCGAGGAGCAGGCCGTCCGGCTCGTCGTCTACGACGTGCTCGGCCGCGAGGTCGCCGTGCTCGTGGACGGGGACCGGCCGGCAGGCCGGCACACGGCGGTGCTCGACGGGCGTGGGCTCGCTGCCGGGGTCTACGTGATGCGGGTCGAGGCGGGGGGGCGGTCGGACGATCGCCGGCTGACGCTGCTGCGGTGAGGCGGCGGTAGCTTGAGGCGGCCGGTCACCAACCCCCTCCGCCGTCATGCTCCGCTTCGCCCTCGTCGCCGTGCTTCTTACTGCTGCTGCGCCCACGCCCTCGGCCCAGACTGCGGGGGTGGAGGAGGGCGCACGCTTCGCTCTCGCCATCCACGGTGGGGCCGGGCTGATCCGCCGGGAGAACATGACGCCGGAGCTGGAGGCCGCATACCGCGCCGCGCTCGAAGACGCCCTCCGCGCCGGCCACGCCGTCCTCGCCGACGGCGGCACCGCGCTCGACGCCGTCACCGCCGCCATCCAGCCGCTCGAAGATTCCGAGCTGTTCAACGCGGGTCGGGGCGCCGTCTTCACCCACGATGCTACCGTCGAGCTCGATGCCTCGATCATGGACGGGGCCACGCTCAACGCCGGCGCCGTGGCGGGCGTCCGGCACCTCAAGAACCCCGTCCTCGCAGCCCGCCTCGTGATGGAGCGGTCGCCGCACGTGATGATGGTCGGGGACGGCGCCGAGGCGTTCGCGGCGCAGTACGACCTCGAAACCGTCGAGAACGACTACTTCCACACCGACCGCCGGCGGCGCGCGCTCGAAGCCGTGCAGGAGCGCGAGCGCTCGGAGAGCGGGATGCTCATCCCCTCAGACCCCGAGGCCTGGCAGATGACCGGCACCGTCGGCGCCGTCGCGCTCGACCAAGCCGGCCACCTCGCCGCGGCGACCTCGACGGGGGGGATGACGAATAAGCGCTACGGCCGCGTCGGGGACAGCCCCGTCGTCGGGGCCGGCACCTACGCCGACGACCGCACGTGCGCCGTCAGCGCCACCGGCCACGGTGAGTACTTCATCCGCCTCGCCGTTGCTCACGACGTCTCGGCGCGGATGATGTACCTCGGCGAGTCCGTCGAGGAGGCCGCCGGGGCCGTGATCGGAAGCCGGCTCGGCGAGCTCGGCGGCACGGGCGGGGTGATCGCGATGGACGCCGCCGGCAACGTGGCGATGCCGTTCAACACCCCCGGCATGTTCCGCGGCACCATCACCGCCGGCGGCGCGGTGACCGTCGGCATCTACGGGGGCGAGTGAGCGCGCCCTACGACCTGAAGGCGGCCACCGCTCACCTCGCCGCGGCGGACCCGGTGATGGCGCGGCTCGTTGAGCGCGTCGGCCCGTGCCGTCTGGAGGTGGGGCGGATGGCCGACCCTTTCCAGTCGCTCCTCCGCGCCATCGTCTACCAGCAGCTCTCGACGAAGGCCGCCGCCACGATCTACGGCCGCGTCGAGAGGCTCTTTCTCGACGACCACCCAACCCCGACGGCGCTGGCCGCGCTGCCCACCGACACCCTCCGCGCCGCCGGGATGTCCCGCGCGAAGGCCGCCGCCGCCCACGACCTCGCGGCGAAGGCGCTCGACGGCACCCTCCCCGAACGCGCGGCCCTGGACCGGATGGACAACGCCGAGGTCGTTGAGCGGCTGACGGCGGTGCGCGGCGTCGGGCCGTGGACGGCCGAGATGCTGCTGATCTTCCAGCTCGGCCGCCCGGACGTGCTTCCGGTCACCGACCTCGGCGTGCGGAGGGGGTTCATGCTCGCATACGGCCACGACGCGCTCCCAGCCCCGAGCGACTTGCGCGAGCTCGGGGAGCGATGGCGGCCCTACCGCAGCGTCGCCGCGTGGTACCTCTGGCGGGCGGCGGACTCGGAGCTCTCCGCCTGAAACGCGCGGCGGCTCCCCCGCCTGAGCGAGGGAGCCGCCACGCTGTCGGGGTGGCGGGATTTGAACCCACGACCTTCCCGCCGAGCGGGACGCGCTACTGTTCGGCAATGATCTCTAAGACACGCGCAGGGCTCTTTAGCTCCTTGAGCCGACGCTCGCGCTGCATGGCCTCGGACCGAGTGGAGAAAAATTCCCGGTGGAGAAGCGACCACGGTCCGCGTCCACGGGTCGAACGGCTCTGCCCGCTGTTGTGCTCTCGGAGCCGTCGCTCCAGATCCTGCGTGTGGCCGATGTAGAGGCGACCGTTAGTTCCGGATCGGAGGATGTAGACGACGTAATCCAAGGGCGGCCAAATGCGCGGCGGCTCCCCCGCCTGAGCGAGGGAGCCGCCACGCTGTCGGGGTGGCGGGATTTGAACCCACGACCTCTTCGTCCCGAACGAAGCGCGCTACCGGGCTGCGCCACACCCCGAAGGTGCGATCTCCTACGTCTCAAATGGTGCGTGGTGCCGCCCCGACCTTCCCGCTCCAGCGGGACGCGCTACCGGGCGGAGTTTACCCCGCCGGAGGCGGGGCCACACCCCGAGGGACAGGCGAGAATATAGCGCCGCCGGGGAGGGGCCGGACGCCGCGCCGGTGGAAACGGAATGAAGCAGGGCGGGCGCCGGAGGCTAGCTCCGGCGCCCGCTCGGCAGTCCGAGGCCGGCGGTGCGTCAGCGCGTGAGCGTCACGCGCTGGGTCGCCGTGAAGTCGGCGCCGGCTCGCATGTGCACGAGGTAGGTGCCGTTCGCCAAGCCGGCAGCGTCCCAGCGCAGCGCGTGCGTGCCGGGCTCCATCGGCTCGTCGGCCAGCATGGCGACCCGGCGGCCGAGGAGGTCGAGCACCTCGACCCGCACGTCGGTCGGCTCCGGCACGTCGACGTTCAGCGTCGTCGCGCCGTTGAACGGGTTGGGGAAGGCGGCGTGGAGGGCGAGCTCCGTGGGCAGCCCGGCGCGTGAGGCCGCCTGGGTCGGCGGCTCCTTCGTCACCAAGAAGCTGTCCGAGCGCGCGACGAACGTCTCCGAGATGCCGTGGGCCTCGACCCAGACGGTGTACGTCCCGGCGGGAGCACTGGCCGGCGCGACCTCCGTGCGCGGTGCCGTCACACTCTGCCCCGGCGCGAAGGTGAACGTCTTCGGGCTCCGCACGAGCTGGTTCCCGTTGGGCAGCAGCACGAGCGTCCGCATCTCGAACGTGACCGAGTTCGGACCCGTGTTGACGAGGTTCACGCTGAAGTTCGTGGGGCCACCGGACGCGGGGATCGTGGTTAGGGTCGGCGTCACCCCGACCGTCAACGGCGGCGGCGGGGCCGTCACGAACGGGTCGTTCCAGCGCTCGTCCACCGCGAGTGCGTTGTCGGTGAGGGTGCGGAGGAAGGCCACCAGCGCTGCCCTGTCACCGGCGGAGAGGTTGAGCCGGACGGGGTTCCCGTTGGCGTCCTTCAGGATCGGGTCGAGGTTGGGGTGGGGCTGGATGCCCGAGTCGTAGTGCTCGACGACGTCCTCGATGGTGGCGAAGCGGGCGTCGTGCATGTACGGCGCCGTGAGCGCGATGCTGCGCAGCGAGGCCGGCTTGAACTTCCCGCTGTCGGCCGGCGCCGCCGTCTGCCCGAAGAGGCCCACGTCCGTGGAGACGATGTCGAGGCCGTTGTTGCGGGGCTGATCGGAGACGAAGGCCATGTTCTGAGCGTGGCACTGCCCGCAGAGGGCCTGGCCGAAGAAGAGCTCCTTGCCGCGGTTCTCCTGGGCCGTGAAGTTCGAGAACGGCGAGTCCGGGTCCGGAGTCAAAGCGAGCCCCTCGTCAAACCGCGTCCGGTGGGAGACGACGGAGCGGACGAACTGCCCGATGGCGTCGAGCATCCGGCTCTCCGTGATCGCGCTCTCCGTGGCGGGCACGTTGAAGGCGTCGCCGAAGAGCTCCGCGTAGAACGTCGTCTGGCGGAGGCGCGGCACGGCGTCGCGCGTGTTCAGGTTCATCTCCACGAAGCCCTGCATGGCCCCCTTCGCTTGGAGCTCAAGGGTCGGCGCGGCGTGGTCCCAGTTGCCCTCGCCGGTGGCGTAGAAGCGGATGTTGGCGAGGCCCATCGAGTTCCGGGCGCCCAAGCGGCCGTGGACGCCGGTGCTGACGGAGTCGGGGTCGCTGAAGCCGAACTCGGGGCGGTGGCACGAGGCGCACGAGATCTCCTGGGTCTCGGAGAGCCGGGTGTCGTAGAAGAGCACGCGGCCGAGCGTCGCTCCAGCGTCCGTGATCGGGTTGTTCGTGGGTGAACTATCGATCCCGAGCGTGTCGAGGTGGGCCGGCAGCGCGATGTTGGCGTAATTGAGAGGCGTGTCCGGCAGCGTGGGCGTCCCCGAGATCTGAACGGAGAAGGCCGCCAGGAGAAGCGTCGTCGCCAAGCTGAGCGTGAGAAGCAATCCTTTCATAGTGGTCACGGCGGTAGCGATCACGTAATAGTAGCGAATTCGGGGAGGGGCGTCAAGCCGGATGAGCCTGGGGGCCCGATGCGCCAAAGGAGCATGCCGGCAGGAAGAAGACGGGGGTTCAGGGGGCGAGAGTGACCGGAGGGTTAGACACTTGGTGCCCTAGTAGGTTGCAGCAGTCGCCGGCTCGATCGTGCGAGGACCCCGCAAAAGCGCCGATCTAGGGGTTCGGCCGCACGACTACCGGACAGTAGTAACACATGCAAGAACCGCCCCCGATCCCCGACGGCCTGCTCGGCCGAAGAGCCGCGGCTTCACAGCGACTGCGCCCCGCGCCTCCGTAGCTTCCGCGCCCGTCAGCGTCGCCGCCCCGCCATGCCCGAGCCCGCCCCGCCCGCCTCCGCCCCGTCGTCGGCCTACGACCCCTCCGAGATCGAGGCGCGGTGGTACCGCTACTGGGAGGAGGGCGGCTTCTTCCGCGCCGACGCCGCGCGCGTCCTCTCCGGTGACGCGCCTGCGCACGTCATCCCCATGCCGCCGCCGAACGTGACCGGCCGGCTCCACATGGGCCACGCCCTCCAGGACGCCGTCCAGGACGCGCTCACCCGGCTGCGCCGGATGCAGGGCGCCGAGGCCCTCTGGATCCCCGGCACGGACCACGCCGGCATCGCCACGCAGAACGTGGTCGAGCGGAAGCTGCGTCAGGAGGGGCTCGACCGGAAGCAGATGGGCCGCGAGGCGTTCCTCCGGCACGTCTGGGACTACGTCGAGGAGTACGGCGGCATCATCCTCCAGCAGAAGCGCCGCCTCGGCGACTCCTGCGACTGGTCCCGCGAGCGGTTCACCCTCGACGAGCGCTACGCCCGCGTCGTGCAGGACGTGTTCGTGCGGCTCTACGAGGAGGGCCTCGTTTACCGCGGCGACTACCTCGTCAACTGGGACCCCGAGAACCAGACGGTCCTCTCGAACGAGGAGGTCGACAACGTCGAGCGCGACGGCCACCTCTGGACCGTCCGCTACCCCGTGGTCGACGACGCCGGCGCCGACACGGGCGCCTTCCTCTCGGTTGCTACGACGCGGCCGGAGACGATCCCCGCCGACACCGCCGTGGCCGTCCACCCTGAGGACGAGCGGTTCACCGACCTCGTCGGGCGCCGCGTCCGCGTCCCCCTCAGCGGCCGGCTCGTGCCGGTGATCGCGGACGACTACATCAAGATGGACTTCGGCGCGGGCGCGCTGAAGGTCACGCCCGGTCACGACCAGAACGACTTCGAGATCGGGCAGCGCCACGGCCTCGAGGTGATCTCCATCATGAACCCCGACGCCACGCTCAACGAGGCCGCCGGCCCATACGCCGGGCTCGACCGGTTCGAGGCCCGCAAGCAGCTCGTCGCCGACCTCGATGCGGCGGGGCTGCTAGAAAAGACCGAGGACTACCGCCACAGCGTCCCGATCTCCAGCCGCTCGGGAGGGCTCATCGAGCCGCTGATCTCGCTCCAGTGGTACGTCAAGATGCAGCCGCTCGCGGAGCCGGCCATCGCCGCCGTCCGCGACGGCCGCGTCCGGTTCCACCCCGAGCGCTGGGCGGGCGAGTTCTTCCGCTGGATGGAGAGCATCCGCGACTGGCCCATCAGCCGGCAGCTCTGGTGGGGCCACCGCATCCCCGTGTGGTACCCCCTGGACCCCGCCACGGGCGAGCGCGATGAGGAGGCGTTCGTCGTCTCCGTCGAGTCGCCGGGGGAGGGGTACGTGCAGGACGAGGACGTGCTCGACACGTGGTTCTCCTCCTGGCTTTGGCCCTTCGCCACGCTCGGTTGGCCCGAGGAGACGGAGGACCTGAAGGCGTTCTACCCCTCGGCCGTCCTCGTCTCCGGCTACGACATCCTGTTCTTCTGGATCGCCCGGATGGTGATGGCGGGCCTCCACTTCACCGGGGAGGCCCCGTTCCGCGACGTCTACGTGACGGGGATGATCAAGGACAAGCAGGGGCGGTGGATGAGCAAGAGCCTCGGCAACGGGATCGATCCGCTCGACATGATCGAGACCTACGGCGCCGACGCCGTCCGCTTCTCGCTCAACGTGCTCTGCACGCCGGGCCAGGACATCCGGCTCGACCCGGCGAAGTTCGAGATGGGCCGGAACTTCGCCAACAAGATCTGGAACGCCTTCAACGTCTTCGGCCGGTTCATGGAGACCGCCCCCGGATCGAGTCCGGGGCAGGCTGGCCGCCCGGCGCGGGATTACCGCCGGCAGCGGTCGTTCGAGGAGCTGGAGCTCGTCGAGCGGTGGATCCTGACACGGCTGAACCAGACGATCCGGGCCGTGGACGAGGCCGCCGGACGGTACCGGCTGAACGAGGCTGCTCTCGCCATCTACGACCTGTTCTGGCGGGACTACTGCGACTGGTACCTCGAGCTCATCAAGCCCCCGCACGGCGAGGCGATGGACGAGGAGAAGATTGCGCTGGCCGTCGAGGTGTTCGAGCGGATGGTGCAGCTGCTCCACCCGTTCATGCCGTTCATCACCGAGGCGCTGTGGTGGCGCCTCCGCCCGCGCCGCGAGGGAGAAGCCTGCATCGCCTCGGACTGGCCCACGCCGAACGACGCCGAGGTGGATGAGGCTGCGGCCGAGGCTTTCGGGCTCGTGCAGGAGGTCGTGAGCGGCGTCCGCAGCGTAAAGAGCCAGTACGGCGTGGCGCCGGGCAAGCCCGTCGCGGCGACGATTCGTGTACCGACGGGGGAGGGGAAGACCGCTGCTGCACTGGCCGCGGCGGAGCCCTACGTCCGCCAGCTCGCCCGCGTGGACGACCTCGCCGTGGGCATCGGGGCCGAGAAGCCGAAGGCGGCGGCGGTGTTCGTGGCTGGCTCGGCGGAGGTGTTCGTGCCGCTGGCGGGGATGATCGACCTGGACGAGGAGCGGGCGCGGCTCGAGAAGGAGGTCCAGCAGAAGGAGGGCTTCCTCCAGGGCGTCGAGCGAAAGCTCGCCAACGAGCAGTTCACGTCGAAGGCGCCGCCGGCCGTCGTCGAGCGCGAGCGCCAGAAGGCCGCCGACGCGCAGGCCGAGATCGCCAAGCTCCGCGCCAACCTCGCCGACCTGGGCTGAGGAGGGCACGCGGGTAGGGTTGCTGGGGAGCGGTTCTGTCCGTAGGCTTGGGCTCATCCGCTCCGCAGCCCATGCCCCGCCCGCCCCTCCGTCGCTGCCCTCCCTTCAGCCCTCGCAGGGCGGTGTTCACGGCGTGGGCCGCGCTGCTGCTGGGCGTCGGGCTCTCCGCTTGCGACGCCACGGGCGACGCCCGCGCCCGCCAGATCGAGCGGGCCCAGGCGACGATCGCGGACGCCCGCGCGGTGTGGGCCGCCCAGAAGCCCGACGCCTACACCCTGTCGTACCTGCGGTCCTGCACCTGCGCCGAGTCCGGGCGCTACACCGTGATCGTGAGCGGCACCACCGTCGACTCCGTCCTGGTGGACGGCGAGGCGCAGCCCTTCGACCCGGACGCGCACTTCACCGTCGAGGCCCTGTTCGACTTCGCCGCGGCGAACCTCGACCGGGAGCCCCCGAGCCACCAGCTCCGCTTCGCGCCCGCCGGCTACCCGTCGCTGGCGTTCTTCGACTTCGACCTCTCGAACATCGGCGAGGAGGATGGATTTACCGTGCAGGCGCTGACGCCGCTGGACCCCTAGCGCCGACGCGGCGTGTGCGGCGCCTCGTCAGCCGCCAGGAGCATGCGCAGAATCCCAGTCGTTCGGAGGTTCGGGGCGCGCGCGCCGGGCGGGGCCGTCCTCCTCGCGGTCTTACTCGTTGCCGCCTCGGCCGTCGTCGGCTGCGGCGGTGCGGCCGGCGAGCTCGACGCCCGCGTCGAGGAGTTCCGCCTGATCCGCGAGGCGGACGGGACGCAGGTCGTGCGCGGCGTCCTCGTCAACCTCTCCGAGCGCCCCATCGCCTCGGCCACGGTCGAGATCGCGCTCTACGAGGGGGAGGTCGCGCCGGGTGTGCAGCCGGCTGAGACCATGCGGCTCGAGATCCGCGACGTCGAGGGCGGCGCACGCGAGACCTTCCGGCAGGCGGTCGACACTCGGGGGACGCTCACCGGCGCGCGCGTCCAGCAGATCCTCATCTTCTGAGCTCTTCGACCCGGAGTCGGCCCGGGGCACCACCAAGCGAGGGCGGCACCCCCCTGTGGAGTGCCGCCCTCGTCAAGGCCGATGGAGACCGTTCGGCTACTCCCCGTCGGCCGGCTCCAAGACCTCCGGGATCACGTGGAGAACCCCGTTGGCGGCGGCGTTATCCGCGTCGGCGATGGCGACGTCCTCCACCGTCAAGTCCCCGGTCTTGTCTTCACCGACGTCCAGGGTAGCCCCACTGAGGGCCGTCAGCGTCTCCTGCTCCGCGAGGGGGGCACACGGGTAACGGAAGGTGGCGGGGTCGAGACAATAGCGGCCCTCGACGATGTGGTCCCGGATGCGGTCCGGGCCGAGACTGACACTGCTGAGCGCGTCGTCGGTAGGCCCGAAGAGGGTGTAGGGGCCGTCGCCGGTGAAGATGACGTCCGGGTTAGCCTCAAGGTCCTCGGCGAGCTCCTCGAGCCCGTTGAGCTTGACGATGTCGATGAGGTCGAGCGGCCGGGTGAGGACGCCGGAGAGGACGTGGACGAGGCCGTTGACGGCCTCGATGTCCGTCGCGACGAGCCGGACTCCGACGAACTCGTTGTCGCCGTCGGGGTCGGGGTCGCCCCCGTCCGACTCCTCGGTGTCGTTGATGACGTAGGGGTCCGCGACGAGGGCGATGGCACCGGTGGAGAGCTCGATCCCGCCGAAGGTGAGGTCCTCCCCGTCCAGGAGCGTGGGGACGCCCTCCGTCCCGGCCACGTCGTCGTCCGTACCCGGCACCCCGTCCTCCCCCGCCGAGCCGGCGCTGAGGACGGTGCAGTCGCCGAGGTAGTCGGCGGAGTCCGCACAGTAGATCCCCGTGGCGACGTGGTACGACAGGAGCTTATCTGCGAGCGCGCGGTCGTCCGAGAGCGCGCCGGCTGCGCTTTGGGGGAGGCCGGCGAACGCGCCGTCGTTAGGGGCGAAGAGCGTGACCCCCTGCCCCTCGTTGACGTCGAGGTCATTCAGCGTCACGAAGAGCCCGGCCGACCGGAGGTTCGTCTCGAGTAAGGCGAGGCTGGGCCGAATCTCGACCTGCTCGGCTACCGTCAGCGGCTTGGTCAGTACGTCCCCCAGGACGTGGATGACGCCGTCGGCCGTCACGAGGTCGGTGTCGACGATGGGGGCGCGGTTGACGAGGAGGTTGCCCTCGCCGTCGCTGCGGATCTCCGCCTGGAGGAAATCCCCCTTCTCCGTCGGGTCTGGGGCCAGCGTCGTCAGGGCGGCCCCCACGGTGGAGTTGTCGGGGACGGTGCCGGCGAGCTCATCCGCCCGCCTCGTGCCCTGGATGGCGTGGTAGGGGAGCACGCGGTTGAGTTGCTCCTCGCTGAAGGTGTAGGCGGCGACGACGTTGGTGAAGGGGAGGAAGAGGGTGTAGGGCCCCCCGCTCTCGAGGGTGCCGGCCGTGCTGTCGACGTCGGCTTCGAAGTCGAAGAGGCCGGCGGCGGCGAGGGCCGGCTGGAGGCCGACGAGCGCGGGCTCCACCGTGATCCGCTCCTCGAGCGTGAGGTTCTCCAGGAGCACCCCGTCTATGAAGTGGACGACGCCGTTGGTGGCGTCCACGTCGGGGCGCGTGATGCGGGCGTCGTTGACGTAGAGGTCGCCGTCGCGCTCCGAGATGCGGAGCTCGGCTCCGTCGAGGGTGGTGAGCGTCTGGCCGTCGCTGAGCTCGGCGGCGGTCAGCGCGCTGTTGGGCACGACGTGGTAGGAGAGCACGTCCCGGAGGAGCGGGGACGACTCGTCCCGCCGGAGGAGCGCCGACCGCGTGAAGTAGGTCCGCGCCCCCTGGTCCACCGGGGCGAACACGGTGAAGGGGCCGTCGCCCTCGAGGGCGACGTCGGGCATGCCCATGCTGTCGGCGAGCTCGCCGTCGCGGTTGATGAGGTCGGCGGCCTCGAGCGATTGCTCGAAGTCGTCCAGGGCGTCGGTGCAGGCGATGACCTCCGCGACGGTGCCTTCGCAGAAGCCGTCGAAGGGGATGCCCTCGTCGCTGTCGCAGCCCACGAGGGCCGCCGACAGGCCGAGGGCGCCGGTGAGGGCCAGCGCGAGGAACCAGCGCGGCGTGCTCGGAGCAAGGAGCAGGGTCATGTTCAGGGCTGTTGGTGTTGGGAGGCAGCGGGGGCGACGCGGGCGGCGCCGTGGGGGCAGGAGCCGCGACTGCGATCTAGATCTCGGCTCAGCCTCAGATAGTACGAAGATGTGACATTCCTAGCCAGGGCTTTTCAACGTCGCCCTGCGCAGGCCCATGTAGGGCCCGTGCGGGCGCTAGCCGGAGGCCCCGAAAATACGCCCGCGCTCGGACTCTCGGGGAGCCCTCCACCGCCGGGCCCTCCGAGGCGCCCTCCGAGCCGGGCGCCGACGTGCTCGTTTCGTGAGGGGTTGAGCAGGAAACGGTCTGGCCCTGGCGCGTTGCCGGCGGGCGGGGTGCTTGGTTAAACGAGCGTCCCCGCCTACCTTCCGCCCCCCGCACCCACCACCCCCACCGCATCCCCCCGATGGAGACCTACTACCGCCCCGAGGACCTCGCCAAGTTCGGAGACATCGCCGAGGGCAGCCAGCCCCTCGCCGACGCCTTCTTCCGCTACTACGGCCAGGTGTTCGAGGACGGCGCGCTCTCGGCGCGCGAGAAGGCGTTGATCGCGCTCGCCGTAGCGCACGCCATCCAGTGCCCCTACTGCATCGACGCGTACACGACCGAGTCGATGGAGAAGGGCGCGGACCTGGAGCAGATGACGGAGGCCGTCCACGTCGCCTGCGCCATCCGCGGCGGGGCCTCGCTCGTCCACGGCGTCCAGATGCTGGAACAGGCGAAGGCCAAGATGATGTGACGGAGCCTAGTGCGTAGGACGTAGTGCGTAAGCGCACCTCGTTGCACAGCCTCGCTAGTGGCCCCCTTACGCAGTACGCACCACGCAATACGCGCCGCGTTCCCCTCTCCCCTCCCCACCTCCATGTCTTCAGACTTCATCGCGCTCGACGTGCTCCGGGAGGAGCTCCGGCTGGACTCCGCCGAGGCGGGGCCGAAGAGGACGACGAGCCTCCGCGCCCGCCGCACCCCGCTGGCCGACACCGCCACGCAGCTCGCCGCCCTCGACGCCGTCCCCCTCGCGGGTGGCCCCACCGGCACCGGCGACTTCGGCGCCGACCTCGCCGCGAGCGGGTGGCCCGCCCTCCGGCCCGCGCCGCTGGAGATCTTCCAGATCAACATCGGCCGGCTCTGCAACATGACGTGCCGCCACTGCCACGTGGACTCCGGCCCGGACCGCGTCGAGGAGAACATGGACCGCGCCGCCGTCGACGCCTGCCTCGGCGCCATCGACGAGATCCTCGCCTCGCCGGACCACGCGCTCCACACCGTCGACGTGACCGGCGGGGCGCCGGAGCTGAACCCCCACTTCGAGTACCTCGTCGACGAGGCCGTGGCGCGCGGCCTCCACGTCATCGACCGCTGCAACCTCACGATCCTCCTCGTCCGCCGCTACCGGCACCTCCCCGAGTGGCTGGCCGCGCGCGGCGTCGAGGTCGCGTGCTCCTTGCCGCACTACCGCAAGCTCGGCACGGACGCCCAGCGCGGCGACGGCACCTACGCCAAGAGCATCGAGGCGCTGCGCCGCCTGAACGCCGCCGGCTACGGCCAGGGCGACCCGGAGCGCGTGCTCACCCTCGTCACCAACCCCGTCGGCGCGTTCCTCGCCGGCAGCCAGGCGTCGCTGGAGGCGGAGTGGAAGGCGGCCCTGGAGCGGAACCACGGCGTCCGCTTCGACCGGCTCTTCGCGCTCAACAACATGCCGATCTCCCGCTACCTCGAGTGGCTGCTGGAGAAGGGGCAGGTCGAGGAGTACCTCGGGCGGCTCACGGCGGCGTTCAACCCCGGCACCATCGAGGGCCTCATGTGCCGGAACACGATCTCGGTGAGCTGGGACGGCCGGCTCTACGACTGCGACTTCAACCAGATGCTGGAGCTCGAAGCGGCCGTGCCGGGGATGCCGCGCCCGCACGTCGCCGACTTCGACCTCGCGGCGTGGCAGGCCCGCCAGGTCGTGACGGCGCGGCACTGCTACGGCTGCACGGCCGGCGCCGGCTCCTCCTGCGGCGGTGCCACGGCCTGATCCCCGCTCGCTATCCCTGCCGGCGGTAGACCGTCCGGTTGCCGCCGGGGTCGGTGAGGACGAGCGTGCCGTCGGTGCGGGTGGCCACCCGCGCGGTGCCGTCGAGCCCCTCGAACGTCACGGTCCGCCCGCTCACCCGGCCGCGGAACGCGGTGAGGCCGGTGCCTGCACGGCGGTCCTCGCCGGAGAGGGTGACCCGTCCGTAGGGGTTGAAGACGAGCCGGCGGGTGAGGGCCCCGTTGCGGAGGTCGGCGTCGACCCCAGCCTGGTCCGGCGCGCCGACGGCCTCCCACGCCCCGAGCACTGAGACGCCATCGATCACGACGTCGCCCTCAGGAGCGACCTCGGCGGTGCTGCCCGTCGCGGTGCATCCCGGGAGAACAGCAAGGAAGCCAACGAGGAGCGCGACGAGAGGAGCAAGGCGGGCGAGCATGGATCGGCGGCGGACGGTGAGCGGACCCGGCGCATGCAGGGACGCGCCATCCCGCGTCCGGTTTCGGGTCCGAGCGGGGCCTCAGCGCCGCCGCGCCACCGGCCCCTCTGAGTCGAGCACGCGCGCGAGGCGGCGGTACGGCAGGCTGACCTCCGACGGCCCCATCGCGTACTGCGCGATGGCGTAGGGCGGGAAGAACACCGTCAGGCTGTCCGGCCCGAGCGTAAACGCGGAGAGCACGCCGGCCGTCGGCGGGACGCGCTCCTCGAACATCCACTCCGTACCCCCGCGCGCGGCGGCGAGCCGCGCGGTCGCCAGCGCGGCGAGGGTGTCGAGGTAGGCCGTGCCGGGCCGGAACAGCTCGCCGAGGCGGACGGCGCGGCCGGTGCGGAGGTCGAAGTTGAGCGGGACGCCGACGGTGGTGCCGTGGGCGCCGCCGGTGTAGACGTAGGCGTCGAGGCGGGTGCTGAGGAGGTCGCCCTGCAACAGCGTCGGCCCGTAGCTCCCCGATACCTCCCCCGTGATCCAGCGATCGGTCTCCGGGTCCCCCGTGAAGTCGTTGAGGTTCGGGCGGGCGCGGGCGACGAGGGCGGCGACGGAGTCCTCGATGGCCCTGTTGACGCGCGCGACGGCGGCGACGCTGTCGGGCGAGAGGCGCGGGTAGCGGAGGTCCGCCCGGAAGCTCAGTTCGGCGTCCTCGTCGAAGAACCGCGCCGTGTCGACCCGCACGACGACGGGCACGGGTGGAGCACCCTCCGCAGCGGCCGGCGGCGGAGGCTCGGGGCCGCGGCAGTCAGCGAGCATGAGGAGAAGGGCGGGAGCGAAACGCATTGCGGAGGACGCAAGGGGAATGCGCGAATCTATCGCCCCTGCTGGACCATTCGTAGGGGCACGCCGGTGGCGCGCCCGCAGGCTGGCGGCGCGGCCCCCAAATTCACCGAATCCCGCCCCGTCCATTCGGCTTCCTCTGCCCGCTCGGCCCTAACATCAAGCGGACCCCGACCCTGACGCCACGCGTCCCCCGATGCAGGACTACCTCACCGAACGGCTCCGCGCTGCCCTCGCCCGTTTCGTGGCCGGAGCCCCGGACGACCTCCCGGACGATTTCGACCCGGCCGCCGCCCGGCCCGAGTTCCAGACGCCGAACAACCCCGAGCACGGCGACCTCGCGACGAACCTCGCGCTCCAGCTCGCGCGCCCGCTCCGCCGCGCCCCACGCCAGATCGCCGACGGCCTCGCGCAAAACCTCGACCTCGACCCCGCTCGCGTCGGGGGCGTCGAGGTGGCGGGTCCGGGGTTCCTCAACTTCCGGTTCGCGCAGGACCACCTCGCCGCCGGCGTCTCCGAGATCCTCCGGCGGGGCGACGCCTACGGCCGCACCGACGAGGAGGCGCGGAAGACGGCCATCGTCGAGTACGTTTCTGCCAACCCGACGGGGCCGCTCACCGTCGGCCACGGCCGCAACGCCGTCCTCGGCGACACCATCGCCAACCTCCTCGACTGGACGGGCTACGCCGTCACCAGGGAGTACTACTTCAACGACGCCGGCCGCCAGATGCGCGTCCTCGGCGAGAGCGTCCGCGCCCGCTACGAGGCGCTCCTCAACCCCGACCTGCCGACGAAGACGCTCGGCGACGGCACGGAGGTGCCCGCCTCGTTCCCGGAGGACGGCTACCGGGGGGACTACATCACCGAGATCGCGCAGGCCCTCCACGACGAGCACGGCGACGGGCTGATGAACGCCGTCCGCTCGGACGACACCGGGCCGTTCAAGCGGGCCGCGCAGGAGGCCATCTTCGCCGACATCGAGGCGACGCTCGGCCGGCTCGGGGTGGAGATGGACGCGCACTTCAACGAGGGCGACCTCTACGCCAACGACGCCGTCTGGCGCGTCGTGGAGAAGCTGCGGGAGCAGGACCTCGCCTACGACGAGGGCGGCGCCGTGTGGTTCAGAACGGGCCGGCTCGGGAAGACCGTAAAGGACGAGGACGGCGAGCGCGAGGTCGACACCGTGCTCGTCAAGTCCTCCGGCGAGCCGACCTACCGGCTCCCCGACATCGCCTACCACCTCGACAAGCTGGAGCGCGGCTTCGACAAGATCGTGGACGTCTTCGGCGCCGACCACATCGCCACCTACCCCGACGTCGTGCGCGGCGTCGAGGCGCTCGGGGGGGACGCCTCGAAGATCGAGGTCGTCGTCTACCAGTTCGTCACGCTCGTCCGTGCTGGGCAGCCGGTGAAGATGAGCACGCGGAAGGCCACCTTCGAGACCCTCGACGACCTCATCGAGGAGGTCGGCGCCGACGTGGTCCGGTTCTTCTTCCTCATGCTCAGCCCCGGCACCCACCTCAACTTCGACCTCGACCTCGCGCGCGAGGCCGGCGAGAAGAACCCGGTCTTCTACCTCCAGTACGCCCACGCCCGCATCGCGAGCATCCTCCGCAAGGCCGAGGAGACGGGCGTGCCTACCACCGACGACCCCGACTGGGACCTCCTCACCCACGAGAGCGAGGCGGCGCTGATGAAGGCTCTCCTCCGGCTGCCCGACCAGATCGCCTCGGCCGCCGAGGCGTACGAGCCGCACCGCTTGGCGGCCTACCTCCGCGACGTGGCGACGGCCTTCAGCCAGTTCTACCGCGACTGCCACATCGTGGGGGAGGAGGAGCCGCTGGCCGCCGCTCGCCTCGCCCTCGCCCGCGCCGCGAAGACGGTGTTGAAGAACGGCCTCACCGTCCTCGGCATCTCGGCGCCCGAGCGGATGTGAGGCAGCCCGGCTGGGGCAGCCGCGCAGGGCTGCCCCTACGGCCGAGGCGCAGGAACCCGTAGGGGCGACCCCACGTGGTCGCCCCCCATCAACGCCTCCCATCAATGGGCCCTACCGACGTCGTCTACCCCGACTCCGCCGAAGCCGCCGTCGAGGCGCTGGCGCCCGACGCGCGGCGGCGCAGCGTGCTCTCCGTGCGCCACGCCCTCCAGGCGCTAGCTGATGGGGAGGCCCGCGGCGCGGTCGTGCCCGTCGAGGACGGCGAGGCGGGCAGCGACCCGGCGGTGCTGGACGGGATCGCGCGGCTGGCGAAGGGCGGGCAGGCGCGGATCGCCGGGGAGCGGTGGGCCGAAGCCGAGCGCGAGGGGGGCACCGTGATGATGCGGTTCCTGCTCGTGGCCTCGGGGGATGGGGCCGTCGAGGGGGCGGATAAGACCTCGCTCGTGCTGACGCCGTCGGAGCAGGCGCCGAACGCGCTGTTCCGCGCGCTGACGGCGTTCGTCGGGCGGCGCCTCACGCTGTACCGGATCGAGCCACGTCCGCTGGCCGGGCAGCCCGGCCGCTACCGCTACCACGTCGACGTGGAGGGGGACGCCGCCGAGGACCCCCTCGCCGCTGCGCTCGCCGACGCCGGCACGTTCTGCGACGCCACGCTCGTGCTCGGCTCCTTCGTGAGGGCCGAGGTGTAGAGTGAAGGGCGGGGCGCCGTGCGGCTATCTTATCGCAGCGGCCTCCACCCCCCAAACTCCGCCCTTCCACCTTGCCCCTTTCCTACACCGTCCGCGAGGGGCTCTCGGCCTTCCAGCGCGCCAAGTTCGCCGCGTTCACGGCGACGAGCGCGCTGACGGTCGCCCTCGTCCTGATCGCGCTGTTCGGGCTCGTCGCGTGGCAGGGCGCGCGCGTGACGGAGTGGCTGCGGCAGCGCGTCGGGCAGGTCGAGCTCCTCCTCTCCGACGTCGCCGACCCACAGCAGACCGAGGCCGTCCGGCTCCGGCTGCTCGCCACGCCCGGCGTCGAGCGCGTGGCCTACATCTCCCGCGAGGAGGCGAGCGCCGAGTTCCGCGCCGCCTTCGGCGAGGAGGCCGCGCTGCTGCCCGAGGACGCCTTCCTCCCGGCCTCCTTCCGCGTCCAGCTCACCCCCGACTACGCCGACGCCGACAGCCTCACGGGGCTGACCCAGCGGTTCGCCGAGCTGAACCGGGTGGACGAGGTGATCTACAACCAGCCGCTGCTCGTGCGCGTGCAGGAGAACCTGCGGGTGTTCACTCCGGCCGCGCTCGGGCTCGGGCTCGTCGTGGTGCTGGCGGCCCTGTTCCTCGTCGGCAACACGATCCGGCTGACGGTCTACGCGCGGCGGATGCTGATCCGCACGATGAAGCTCGTCGGCGCGACGAACCGGTTCATCCGGCGGCCCTTCCTCGTCGAGGGGCTGGCGCAGGGGGCGGTGGCGGGGCTCGTGGCGTGCCTGCTGATCGGACCGGTCTACGGGTTCGTGCTCGACGCCGTGCCGCAACTCCGGCAGCAGGGCTGGCCCGGTGGCTCGCCGGTGTTCACGCTGGCTGGCGTCCTCATGCTCGGCGTCGTGCTCGGCTGGCTCGGCTCGTGGATCGCCGTGCGGCGGTTCATCCGCAGCGTCCG
Source organism: Rhodothermales bacterium (assembly GCA_965215145.1). Lineage (GTDB taxonomy): Bacteria > Bacteroidota > Rhodothermia > Rhodothermales > JANQRZ01. The sequence goes on from OZ244038.1 coordinate 785,331, forward strand.
CGTAGACCAGTAGCAGGGGACGAGGCCCGATGCCCCTCCACCTCGAACCCACCGACCGCCGGCACGCTCCGGCCTTCCAGCGCCTCGCCGCCCACCCCGAGGTCGCGGCGACGACGCAGATCCCCCACCCGTACCCGCCCGACGGCGCCGAGCGGTTCGTGGAGGACGTGGCCCGGCCGGGCCGCGCGGCGGGGACGCTGTTCGCCTTTGTGATAGCGGACGGAGCGGAGGTCGTCGGCCACATCAGCCTGAAACACGTGGACCGCGAGCGGGGACAGGCCGAGGTCGGCTACTGGGTCGGGCGGCCGTACTGGGGGCGGGGCTACGCGAGCGTCGCCGTATGCGAGGCCGTCCGGATCGCGTTCGAGGAGATGGGCCTGCGGCGGCTCTACGCCCACGTCCTCGCGCACAACCCCGCGTCGGCGCGGGTACTGGAGAAGGCGGGGTTCGAGCCCGTTGAGCTGGGGCCGGGGGAGGCGCCGTGCGGCTGCGCCGAGGAGGGGGAGACGCTGGGGTTCGAGTTGAGCCGCGTTTGACAGCCCCTCTCGGCCTGCGCGTGGCCCCCTTACGCGCCACGCCGCGTTGCGCTGCATCACCATAGCTGTGGCTATGGCTGCTTCGCGCGCCTCACGTGTCGCACTGGGTCCTCACGCTCGGCTTCGCTCGGGTCCATCCAACGCGGCCTACGGCGTGGGGCCGCCCGTCCCTCCGGCTGACCTCTCCTCCCCCGCCTTTCCGAACCACCGGGCGACGACGGCCTCGGCGGGCCGGCCGCGGAAGCTGTAGCTCGTGGCGACCCAGTCGAATCGGTGCCAGCGGTGCGGGCGCTCGGGCGGGACGACCCACTTCCACAGGACGGCCCCCGCGAACCACGGCTCGTCCCACAACGCCCGGAAGAACGCCTCGTACAGCCGCGCCTGCGCCGCCGGATCGGGCTCGACCCCCTCGCGCCGCCCGGACTCCCACGGCTCGGCGGCGGCGAACGGCATCGGCCGGTACCCGACCTCGGTGAACAGCACCGGCTTCCCCTCCCGCTCCGCGATCTCTCGCAGCATCCGCTCGTGCGGCGCCCACGCCGCCACCAGCGCCTCGACCCCCGGCACGGCGTCTTTCGATTCTGCCAGGGGGAAGTACGCCTGCACGGCCACGACGTCGAGCGCGTCCCAGAACCGGATGTGCTCCAGATCGTCGTGCCAGTTGGCGGCGTAGGTGAGCTCCCCGGAGAACACCCCCCGGACCTCGGCGATGAGGCTGCGCCAGAATGCCTCGCGCTCGCGCGCCGCCCGCCCCAATTCCGTCCCGACCACGAACAGCGGCGAGCCGATCTCCTCAGCCGTGCGGGCGTGGTGGAGGATCAGCCGGCGGTAGTTCGCCTCCCACGCCTGCCAGCCCTTCTCCGTCTCGAACCCGATGGTGGCCGACCAGTGCTCGCCGGCGTCGCGGCCGAGCCAGAGCTGCGGTTTGAGTACGACGGCCATCCCGCGCGCGGCGGCGTCCGCGGCGAGGGTGCGGGCGGCGGTGGTGCCCTCGGAGTACCACCCCGGCTCGGGGTTGAAGCGGAGGTCCGGGTCGTCGTGCCCCCGCTGGAAGCCGTAGGGGATGAGCGCCACGTGCCTCACGCCGAGCCGTTCGAGCTCAACCAGGGGGCTCTCGGATGGGCGGTCGACGGCGTCGAGCGTGACGCCCTGGATGCGGGACGCGACCGGGGCTTCGACGGACGCCGTGGGCGCAACCGGCGCGGGGCGCTCGGCGGCCGTGTCGGCGCAGGCGCCGAGCACGAGCGCGAGCAGCAGGACGGGCAGGCGTCGCATGAGCAGTTCCGGCAGAGTCACCCCACCGAACCGGCCTCCCCGGCTACGGTTCAACGTCGGCATCTCACCTACCCACGCATGGCCGGATCCTCCCGCCTCGCCCGCGCCGCCGGGCGAGCCGCCACCCGCCCCGCACGCCAGACGTGGGCCGCGCTCCGCGACCCGAAACGGAGCGTGTGGGACAAGTTGGGAATCCTCCTCGCGCTCAGCGCCGGCGGGCTCGTGCTCGCAGCGGTTGGGCTCCTGGGGTACGTGGCATTGGTGATCGCGCCGGCGGCGCCGTCGGGGATGGCGCTGGAGCGGCGGGCGGCGGCGCGGCCCTCGGTCGTCCTCGCAGCCGACGGCTCGGAGCTGGCGCAGTTCGGCAGCGGCACCGGCCGCTGGGTCCCGCTCGACTCCGTCGCGGCGCCGTTCCTGGACGCGCTGCTGGCCGTCGAGGACCGGCGGTTCTACGAGCACGGCGGGGTCCACGCGCGGCGTACGCTGACGGCGTTCCTGAAGACGCTCGCCGGCGACGCCGAGGGCGGCAGCACGATCACGCAGCAGCTCGCCCGGAACCTCTACCCCGAGCGGATCGGCCGCGCGCCCTCCGCCCGTCGCAAGCTGATGGAGATGGTGGCGGCCCGCCGGATCGAGAGGGCGCGCACGAAGGACGAGATCCTCGCGGCCTACGTCAACACCGCCCCCTTCCTCTACAACGCCGTCGGCGTCGAGCGGGGGGCGCGCACGTACTTCGGGGTGAGCGCGGCGGACCTCACCGCGCCGCAGGCCGCGACGCTCGTGGCGATGCTGAAGGGGCCGAGCCGCTACAACCCCGTCCGCCACCCCGAGCGCGCCCGCGCCCGCCGCGACCTCGTGCTCCGGCAGATGGCCGCCGCCGGGGCCCTCGACCCCGCCTCGGCCGACTCGCTCGTTGGGCAGCCGCTCGGCCTCCGCTTCCAGCCGCTCGACGGCGACCCCAGCACCGCGCCGCACTTCACCCGGTACGTCCGCGCGTGGCTCGGGGACTGGGCCGCCGAGCGCGGCCACGACCTCGGCGCCGACGGCCTCACGATCCACACCACCCTCGATCCCCGGCTGCAAAGGCTCGCCGAGGCCGCCGTCCGCGAGCGCGGCGACGCACTGCAGGCCCGCGCCGAGCGGGCCTGGGGCGGCCCCGGCTTCCCCCGGTTCTGGCGTCGCCATCATGCCTTCGAAGGACGGGTGATCCGGGAGAGTCGAGCGTTTCGCGCAGCCGTCACCGCTGGAGGGGAGGATGCTGCTGTGCTCGACCGCCTCCGCGCCGATCGGGCCTTCGTGGACTCGGTGCGGGCGCGCGAGACGCGGCTGGAGGTCGGGTTCGTCGCCATCGAGCCGGCGACGGGGCAGGTCCGCGCGTGGGTCGGCAGCCGCGACTTCGGGCGGACGCCGTTCGACCACGTCCGCCAGGCGCGCCGCCAGCCGGGGAGCACGTTCAAGCCGTTCGTCTACGCCGCCGCGCTGCGCCGCGGCCTCCAGCCCGGCGACACCTTCGCCGACACGCCGCCGGAGGTCCGCGCCGGCGGGCAGGTGTGGCGGCCGACGAACGACGGCGCCGCCTCCGGCCGCGAGACGACGCTGACGGCGGGGCTGGCCTACTCGAAAAACACCGTCACCGCTCGCGTGATGCTGGAGGTCGGCCCGGCGGCGGTGGCGCGGGTGGCCCGCGCGGCGGGCGTCCGCGAGAGCCCGCTCGACGAGGTGCCGTCGCTGGCGCTCGGGACGAGCCCCGTGACGCTCCTGGAGATGGCGACGGCCTACGGCACCCTCGCCGGCGGCGGCCGCTACCGCGTGCCCGTCCCCGTCGCCCGCATCGAGGACCGGCGGGGGCGGACGCTCGCCGAGTTCGGGAGCCCGTCCGAGCGGGCGATTCCGCAGGACGTGGCGCGGACCGTCGTGGCGATGCTGCGCGGGGCCGTCGAGCGCGGCACCGCCCGGAGCCTCCGCACCGACTTCGGCGTGACGGCCGACGTGGCGGGCAAGACCGGGACCACGCAGCGCGGCGCCGACGGGTGGTTCCTGGCGATGCACCCGGACCTCGTGGCCGGCGCGTGGGTCGGCTTCCCCGAGCCGACGGTGACGTTCGGCTCCGACCGGTGGGGGCAGGGGGCGCACACGGCGCTCCCCGTCGTCGGGGACTTCCTCCGCGAGGCGCAGCACCTCCTCCCCGAGCGCCGCTTCCCGACGCCCGCTCGGTTCCGCGAGCCCGGCTCGATCTGGGAGCGCAGCCGGCCGTGGTGGGAGGAGCTGTGGGCCGAGGGGGACTCCCTCTACCGCGCCGACTCGATCTACTTCGCGGACTCCCTGTTTCTCCGGGAGGATCTCGGGCCCAAGCCTGAGACGCCTGTGCAGCGGCTCTACGAGCGCGAGGGCGAAGACCTCGACGCCGACCTCGGTCGCGCAGGCCAGGACGGCGGCTAAACGGTCTGTTTAGCTCAGAACGGCGGGTCCGGGAACGGGGACGGTGCGGGGAACGTCCACCCCGGACGCCGCCGACCTAGCTATTGCGGCGAGCCGTTTGGTAGGGTCTATCTTTACTCGGCCTCCACCACGCCTCCCATGCCCGCTGCCCGTTCCCGCCCCGCCGCCTCCGAGCCCCGCGCCGCCGAGCTTCGGAGCGTTGGCGCCGCCAAGCCCCGCGTCCCGCTCTCCGAGTTCCTCGAGCGTTACCGCGCCACGCTCCGCCGCGTCTTCCGCCGCCGCGTCGACGCCGATGAGATGGCGGCCGAGCGCGGGCTGCCGCCGTTCGTCCTCCGCGACGTGTTCGCTGCGCAGCCGATCTCGACGTTCCTCCCCGAGGAGCACGGCGGGCGCGGCGGCCACATCCACGAGGCCCTCGCGGTGCTGGAGGCGTCGAGCTACGAGTCGCTCGCGCTCGGGCTGACCGTGGGGATCAACGGCGGGCTCTTCGCGCAGCCCCTCACGAAGTACGGCGAGGACGGCGTCAAGCGCGAGATCCTCCCGCAGCTCGCCGAGGGACGCGCGCTCGGGGGGCTGATGATCACGGAGCCGGCCTACGGCTCGGAGGCCCTCAGCATGCAGACGAACTGGGCCGAGGAGGACGGCCGCTACCGCCTCGAAGGCACCAAGCACTGGGGCGGGCTCACCGGCTGGGCCGACTACTGGATCGTCGCCGCGCGCCACCGCACGGAGGCCGGGCTGGAGCGCGACGTGGACCTCTTCGTCTGCGCGCAGAATGAGCCCGAGCAGTACATCGAGGTCGAGGAGGTCTACCGCAACCTCGGCCTCTACGGCATCCCCTACGGCCGCAACCGGATCGACCTCCGCGTCCCGCGCGAGCACCGCCTCGAACCCGCCCAGGGCGGCGCCTCGACCGGGGTCACGATGCTGCTCGACCTCCTCCACCGGAGCCGGATGCAGATCCCCGGCATGGCCCTCGGCTCCATCCGCCGGACGCTCGACGAGGCCGTGGCCCACTGCCGCGAGCGCGTCGTCGGCGGGCGGCCCCTCTTCGACTACGACCAGGTCCGCGCCCGCATCGCGCGGATCCAGGCGCAGTTCACCGTCACCAGCGCGATGTGCCTCTGGACGGCCGAGCACGCCGCCATCGAGAACGACCTCTCGCGCGAGGGCGTCCCGGCGAACGCCTTCAAGACCGTCTGCACCGACTTCATGCAGAGCGCGGCGCAGTCGTTCCTCCAGCTCTCCGGCGCCAACGGCTACCGCCTCGACCACCCCGCCGGCCGCGCCGTCGTGGACAGCCGCCCGTTCCAGATCTTCGAGGGCTCCAACGACATCCTCTACGAGCAGCTCACGCAGGCGTTCATGAAGGGGATGCGCCGCGTGAAGGAGACGAACCTCTACCGCTACCTCAAGCAGGACGACCTCACCGCCCGCGCCGCCGACCACCTCCGCGAGCTGCTCGACTTCGAGGTCGACCCGCAGATGCCGCAGCGCAAGCTCGTCGAGCTCGGCCGCGCCCTCGGGCGGATCGTCTCGATGGACGCCACCATCGAGCTCGGCACGCGGGGCTTCCGCGGGGACCTCGTGGCGAGCGCGCTCGTGACGATGCGCGAGGAGGTGGCCGCCATCCTCAGCCGGTTCCGCGAGACCAGGCTCGCCGAGGTCGTCGAGAGCTACGCCGAGGAGAGCAGCTGGCTCCCGCTGGTCGCCACGCCCGAGCCCCCTACCAGCCCGCGCCCGCTGCCACGCTGGGGTTGAGCCGCGCTCAGTCCACCCCCAGCACCTTGTGCGTCTGCACGGAGACGCGCCATGCGGGGTGGCGGTGGGCGAGGTCCACGGCGAGCCGGGTGGCCTCCGCGAGCCGGGGGCCGTCCTCAGGCTGGAGCCACAGGAACCGCCGCTCGCGACCGGCGACGACAAGTGGCCGCGCGCGCTCGGCGAACGCGGCGTAGTCGCCGGGGCGGTAGTCGGGGACGACGAGCTTGAGCTCGTCCATCGCCTCCAGCACGAGGCGGTCTTCGGGGAGCTTCGGGCTGCACACGACCCAGTCGGGCCAACCGGCGGGGTCGGGGCCGAAGGCGTCGGCGAGGCGGACGGTGCCGTTGGTCTCGACGGCCACCTCGAAGCCGGCGTCGCGAAGCGCCTCGACCAGCGGCGCGTCGGCCTGGAGCAGCGGCTCGCCGCCGGTGAGCACGACGAAGCGGACGGGGTCGGCCGGGTTCGCCTCGGCGCCGACGCGGGCGGCCTCGGCGGCGAGGTCGGCGGCGGAGAGCTTGACGGCACCCTGCTTGGTGAAGTCGGTGTCGCACCAGCGCGGGCAGTCGGCGCCGGAGCGGTCGGCGTCGCGGGCGCGGTCGGCCTCGTGGCCGGTCCACAGGTTGCACCCGGCGAGGCGGACGAACACGGCGGGCCGGCCGGCCCACGCGCCCTCGCCCTGGAGCGTCCGCCAGAGCGCCTTCACCGCGTACCGCTTCTGGCCCGGCGGGGAGTCCGCAATCCGGATGGCGAGGGCGGTTTCGGTCGTGACCGCGCTCATACCCAGCCCTTCTCTCTTGCCTCCTCATAGCCCTTCGCCCGGAGGACCGACGCCGGGTTGTCGAGGCGGCCGTAGCCCCACGGGTGCCGCTCCGAGCGGTCGCCGTGGTAGTCGGTGTGGCTGTGCTCGCGGACGGCCTCCAGCACGTCCACGCCCGCGACGGCGCCGAGGTCGCGGGCGAGCCGCCACGTCTCGGCCTTCGTGAGGTGCATCAGCGGCGTGTGGATGCGGACCTCGGCGTCGAGGGCGAGGCTGAGCGTGCGGGTTTGGCTCTGGATGAAGCCGAGGCGGCAGTCGGGGTAGCCGGAGTAGTCCGCCTCGCACATCCCCCCGACGAGGTCGTGGATCCCGCGGGTGAAGCCATACGACGCGGCGGCCGTGAGGAACAGCGCGTTCCGACCGGGGACGAACGAGGCCGGGAGGTCCGGCGCGAGCGCGTGCGGGGCGTTCGTGTCGCCGGGCTCGGTGAGGGCGCTGCCGGAGAGGAGGCCGGTGAGGTCGAGCACGGCGAGGGGGACCCCCGCCGCGTCGGCGATCACGCGGGCCTGCTCCAGCTCGACGGCGTGGCGCTGCCCGTACCGGAAGGCCACGGCCTCGACGCGCTCGAACTTCTCCAGCGCCCAGAACAGGCAGGTCGTCGAGTCCTGCCCGCCGGAGAACAGCACGAGCGCCGGCCGCGCCACGGGCGGCGCGTCGAGCGCGGGGCAGTCGAGGGTCAGCGGCTCCATCGGGGCAGCGTACGCGCGAACGGGCGCTAGCCTCCCATCCGCCCCGAATTCCGCAGATTCCCCACGAACCGTAGTCCGTAGTTCGTAGTCCGTAGGGACGCCCGCAGCAGAACGTCGCGGTCACGAGCCCTTACGCAGTACGCCCTACTCGTTACGAACTATGCCCGACTACCTCGCCGACGCGCAGCGTCACACCGAGCAGGCCCTCGCCCACATGGCGAAGTACGGCGTCCGCCCCGAGGGGCAGGTCCGCCCGTTCTTCCCGCCCGAGGCCCGGCAGGCCGAGGTCCACCGGCTGCCCTACGAGCACGCCGCCCGGCAGGTCGTCGTCTATGAGACCGAGCCCGGCGAGTTCACCGCCGTCTGCCCCTTCTCCGGCCTCCCCGACTTCGGCACCGTCCGCGTCGAGTACGTGCCGGGAAGCTGGATCCTGGAGCTGAAGAGCCTGAAGTACTACCTCGTCTCGTGGCGCCAGGTCGGCGCGGCGCAGGAGGACATCACGGCCCTGATGTTCGAGGACCTGAGGCGCCGCCTCGACGACCCCGAGCGGCTCGTCGTGACCACGGTCTACAACGTCCGCGGCGGGATGAACACGACGTGCACCGTGGACAGCCGGCAGCAGCGGGGAGGCACGCGCGAGGCGTCCGGCGATGGCCGCTGAGTCCAGGCTGAAGCAGGTCGGGATCGCCGCGCTGTTCGTGCTCGGCTGCGAGGCCGTCGGGCTCCTCGGCGCCGTGTTCACCGACACGGGCGGGTGGTACGAGGCGTTGGAGAAACCCTTCTTCCAGCCGCCGAGATGGCTGTTCGCGCCGGTGTGGACGGCGCTCTACGCGTTGATGGGCGTCGCGGCGTACCTCGTCTGGCGGGAGGGAACTCGGCGGCGGGAGGTTCGGGTTGCGCTTGGACTATTCGCGGCGCAGCTCGTCCTGAACGGGCTCTGGACGCCGCTCTTCTTCGGCGCGCACCTCGTCGGCGTCGGGGCCGCCGTGCTCGTCGCGCTGTGGGTCGTGCTCGCGCTGACGGTGCGGGCGTTCTTCCGCCTCCGGCGCCTCGCCGGGTGGCTGCTCGTCCCGTACCTCCTCTGGGTGACCTACGCCGCCGCGCTGAACGTCGCCATCCTCGCGCTGAACTGACGCGGCCCCTCCGCCGCTGTGCGGCTCCTCCCCTCGGCAAGGGGAGGAGTAACGGTGAGGCGGCGCGTGAGCTCCGCAGGGTCCGGGTGGCCCTCGGGGCTTCACCCGTGTGCAGATCGGGCGAGCTACGCGCTGAGCCAGCGCATAGGGTGTGTAGATCGGCGCTGTGTTGATGCGCCCGCTCCTGAGTCCGCGCGGCGCTCTCCTTCCCCTGCCTCCCTCGGAACCCAGGCGGCCGTCGGGGCGAGCGCTCGGGATGATATCCGTCGCAACACCTACCTGTGAACAAACAGGGTTTTGTAAATGATAGCCTTGAATCACGAAGTGTAGTGGTCATTTGGAATCACCGCTGTGCCCCCCTTATATATCCACACCCCTCCTCGACTGCTCTTCGCGGCTGCCCCGCCCGCACCCGCCCGCGCCGCCCCGACCCCTCCACCCATGCCGCTGCCCCCTGCACGCCTAGCCTGCGCCGTCCTGGCCCTCCTCGCCGCGCTCGCCGCCGCCCAGGACCCCGAGGTCGTCGGCTTTGAAGTCGTCGCCGAGGACAACGGCGACGTCATCAACGGGCTCGACAACGGGACGACCCTCTCGCTCCAGGACCTCCCGGCCTTCCCGGCGTCGCGGACACCGTGATGTTCCGGGTCGTGGACGGGGAAGACACGGAGACGGAGTTCCAGACGGAGGCCGAAGCCTTCTTCGGCACGGCCGCCGCGAGCGCCTCGGGGGCCGGGGCCGGGTACAACGCGGGCGTCGCGACGGCTACGAGCGCGAAGACCCGCGCCGACGGCCGGGCGCCGAACCCCGTGGCGGAGCCGGCCGCACCCCTCAACCTCCGCGCGCGCGCCCTCGACCGGGCCGCCCTCCTCGAGTGGGAGACGCCGGCACCTACGGCCTCGGCTAAAGCCACCTTCGCCGTGGAGCGCTGGATGGACGGGACGTTCGCCCCCGTCGGCACCGTCGACGCCCCCGAGGCCGACAGCGCCGGCGTCCGCCGCTACGCCCTCCAGACCCGCGTCCCCTCGGGCCGCCACCGCTTCCGGGTGACCCCCCTCGGCGGCTCCCCCGAGGCGGACGGCCGGGAGGTCAGCGTCGTCGCCGGGCTCGACGGGGCGTTCGCGCTCTCGGAGGTCCACCCGAACCCCCTCTCCGGAGCGGCCCGCCTGACCCTCATGCTCGCCGCGGAGGAGCGCGTCCGCGCCGAGGTCTACGACGCCCTCGGCCGCCGCGTCGCCGTCCTCCACGACGGCCCCCTCGCCCCGGAGGAGGAGCATGCCCTCGTGTTCGACGGGCGGGGCCTTGCCTCGGGGCTCTACCTCGTCCGCGTCACCGGCGAGTCGTTCGCCCAGACGCGGCGGGCGCTCGTCGTGCGCTGAGCCGGGACAGGTACGCCGCACCCCAGGCCCTCTTCCCTAAGTCGACCCCGAACGCCATGCCTTCTTCCTTCCGCCTCGTCCTCCTCTCCGGGCTCCTCCTCGCGGCCCCGGCCGCCGTCGCGCAAGCGCCGCCCGAGGCGTTCGCGCTCGAAGCGCGGCTGCTGGCGAGCGCCCCCGAGCCCGACGCCGGCTTCGGCCGGACCCTCGCGGCCTCGGCCTGCCCCGACGGCTCCGTCCTCGCCCTCACCGCGGACTACTCCACGGCGAGCCCCGGCGCCGTCGGCACGGCCTACGTCCTCCGGCGCTCGGCGGAGGGCGCGTGGGCGGAGGAGGCGCGGCTGCCGGACCCCTCGGCGGCGGGGGCGTACACCGGGTTCGGGTCCTCGGCGGCCGTGCTCTGCCGCTCGGACGGGAGCGCGCTGGCGCTGGTGGGGGACCCGAGCCACACGCCGGCGGCGCTGCCCCCGAACTCAGGCGGCGGCGCGGTCTACGCGTACCGGCGGGCGCCGGAGGCAAGGGGGGGGGCGTGGGCGCTGGAGGACACCCTCGTCGGGGCGGCCCCGGAGCCCTTCGTCCAGTTCGGGTTCGCCCTCGGGCTCGCCGCGCTCCCAGACGGCTCGGCCCTCGCGCTCGTGAGCGCACCCGGCCGGGAGTACCCTACGACCTTCGGCGGCCGGGTCTACGCCTACGCCCGCGCCGCGGCCGGCGCCCCGGCCGACACGGCCTGGGCCCTCGCCGGCGCCCTCGCCGGCGCATTGTGGTTCGGCCTCAACGTCGAATTGGTGAGGGACCCCACAGTCATGGGGGGGGCCACCGCCTTCGTCCAGAGCTACTCCTCGCCCGACAGCGCCTACGCTGTGACGGCCTTCGAGCGGCTCGGCCCCGGTGACTGGCACCGGGCCGGCGAACTCATGGACCCTACGGGGGATCCGTGGAGCAGCTTCGGCAACGGGCTCGCTCTCGACGTCCTCCCAGAGGGTGAGCCCGGGGGGCTGACAGTCCGGGCGCTCGTGGGGGCGCCCGGCGTCGCGAGCCCCGACGGCATCTTCCAGGCCGGCGCGGCCTACGTCTTCGAGCGCGCCGGCCCCGACGCCGGCGCGGCCGGGGCCTGGGCCCTCGCCGACTCCCTGCGCGCCCCCGACCCCACCCTCAGCGCCGTCTTCGGATTCTCCGTCGCGTTGCTCGACTCCGTCGCCCTCGTCGGCGCGCGGGGGACGGACACCGCCGCCGGCGACAACGCCGGCGCCGCTTACCACTTCCGCCTCGACGCCGACGCGGCCGGGAGCAGCGGGACCGGCGGGGGCAGCGGTGCGTGGTCGCTCGTGGAGCGGCTGGAGGCGCCCGCCGGCGGCTACCTCGACGGCTACGGCCACGCCGTCGCGCTGGCCCCGCTGCCGGAGGGCGAGCCCGAGGGCGACGGCGCCGTGCTCGGGCTCGTCGCGGCCTTCGCGGAGTCGAGCGCGCTCGGCCTCAACCACGGTGCGCTCTACGCCTACACCGCCGAGGGCCGCCCCGTCGCCGCCGAGCCCGGCGCCCCCGTCGCACAGGCCGCGCCGCTTGCGCTGACGGCGTTCCCGAACCCCGCCCGCGGTGCCGCCACGCTGCGCCTCCGGCTCGGGGCGCCGTCGGAGGTCACGGTCACGGTCTTCGACGGGCTCGGGCGGCGGGTGCGTACGCTGCCCGCCGGGCCGCTGCCGGCCGGCGCGCACGCGCTCGGGCTCGACCTCTCGGGCCTGGCGCCGGGGCTCTACCTCGCCCGCGCCGCCGCCGGCCCCCACACCACCACCGCCACGCTCACCATCCTACCCTGACACCGCCCGTCCTCGGCTACTCGCGCCCTCGACCCCCTGGATCTTCGACCCCATGCCCCGTCCCTTCCCCGAACTCGTCCTCCTCCTCGTCACCCTCATCATGGCGCCGGCCGCGCTCGCGCAGGCGCCCCCAGAGGCGTTCGCGCTCGAGGCGCGGATCGAGGCGAGCGACCCCCAGGACGGCGCCTTCTTCGGCTTCGAGCTCGCCGTCTCCCCCTGCCCCGACGGCTCCGTCCTCGCCCTCACCACCGCCTACGGCGCCGGCCCCGACGGCGCCGCCTACGTGCTGCGCCGCTCGGCGGAGGGCGGCCCCGGCGGCGGGGGCGCGTGGGCGGAGGAGGCCCGCCTCGGCTCCCCCTCCGGCTCCGGCTCGGGGTTCGGGCTCGCCGGCGCCGTGCTGTGCCGCGCGGACGGCTCGGCGCTGGCCCTCGTCGGTGCGGAGTTCGCGACGCTCGGCGGCGGGCCCGAGCTCGCGGGCGCCGTCTTCGCGTACCGCCGGCCGGCGGGGGCGGACGGGGGCGGCGCCGGGGGGACGTGGGCGCTGGAGGACACGCTCGTCGGGCCGGCCCCGACCGCCTACGTCTCGTTCGGGTTCGCGCTCGGGCTCGTCGCGCTCGCTGACGGCTCGGCGCTCGCCCTCATCAGCGCGCCTGGACGGCTGTGGCCCTCGCCTATCGCAAGCCGCGTCTACGCCTTCACCCGCGCCCCCGACGGGGAGGCGTGGGCGCTGACGGGGGCGCTCGCCGGTGAGCGCGTCGGGGGCCACCTCACACTGGCAGCCGACCCCACGGCGCCGGGCGGAGCCACAGCCCTGTCGACGGCCTTCCTGCGGCCCGACAGCGCCTACGTCGTGACGGCCTTCGAACGCCACGGCCCCAACGACTGGCGCCCGGTGGGCGAGTTCGAGGACCCCACCGGCGACTGGCGGAACGGGTTCGGCAGTGGCCTCACGATCGACGTGTTCCCGGAGGGCGGGGCCGAGGGCGGGACCGGGGAGCCGACGGCGCGGGCGCTCGTCGGCGCGCCCGGCATCACGAGCCCCGGCGGCGTCGTCCAGGCCGGCGTGGCCTACGTCTTCGAGCGCGACGGCGTCGGGGCCTGGGGCCTCGCCGACTCCCTGCGCGCCCCCAATCCCACGCTCAGCGCCGTCTTCGGCTTCGCCGTCGCGCTCCTCGACTCCGTCGCCCTCGTCGGGGCGCGGGGGACGGACACCGCCGCCGGCGACGAGGCCGGTGCCGCCTACCACTTCCGCCGCGACGCCGAGGCAGCTAGCGGGACCGGCGGGGATAGCGGCGCGTGGTCGCTCGTGGAGCGGCTGGAGGCGCCCGACGGCGGCTACCTCGACGGCTACGGCCACGCCGTCGCGCTGGCGCGGCTGCCCGAAGGCGCGCCCGAAGGGGCGGCTGAAGGGGACGTGCTCGGCCTCGTCGCGGCGGCGCCGGAGTCGACGGTGTTCGGGCTCTCCACCGGCGCCGTCTACGCCTACACCGCCGCGGGCCGCCCCGTCGCCGCCGAGCCCGGCGCCCCCGTCGCACAGGCCGCCCCGCTGAGCCTCGCGGCGTTCCCGAACCCCGCCCGCGGTGCCGCCACGCTGCACCTCCGGCTCGGGGCGCCGTCGGAGGTCGCCGTCTTCGACGGGCTCGGGCGGCGGGTGCGCGCGCTCCCCGCCGGGCCACTCCAGGCTGGCGAGCACGCCTTCGGGCTCGACCTCTCGGGGCTGGCGCCGGGGCTCTACCTCGCCCGCGCCGCCGCCGGCGCCCACACCACCACCGCCACGCTCACCATCCTACCCTGACCGCCATGATCTAGCTCTCCGTGGCACCCCTCGACCCCCTCCACCTCCCGACACCCTTCCCGCCATGACCTACCCCCTCATCTCCTCCAGACGCGCCCTGCGTCTCGCCCTCTCCGTCCTCGCACTCCTCCTCGCTACCACCGCCCTCTCCCAGGCCCAGCCGAACCTCCGCACCGTCGCACCCTAACCCCCTCAGCCTCCCGGACCCATGTCTTTCCTCGCCCTCGTCCTCGCCGCCGCGCCCCTCCTCGGCACCCCCGCCACACCGCCCCCCTCCGCCACACCGGCTGGCCCCGCCGCCCCGGCCCTCCCCGACCTCCGCTTCGAGTACGCCTACCTCGAACGCGGCGACGACGAGGTCGAGCCCGGCGACCGACCCTCCCTCGAGTACGCCGTCCGCAACAGCGGGCCCGTCGGCGCCAGCAACGTCGCCGTCGGGTTCTTCCTCTCCGACGACGACCGGTTCTCCGACGACGACACGTTCCTCGAGGCCGAGAACCTCGGCACCGTCTCCTCCGGCGAGACCGACGAGGAGACCGAGCAGGTCACGATCCCCCTCGACACCGCCCCCGGCTGCTACCGCCTCCTCCTCGTCGTCGACTACGACGACCGGATCGCCGAGAGCGACGAGACGAACAACGTCCGCGGCGCGCGCATCGCCGTCGGCGTCCCGGCGACGAGCTGCGAGGGGTGGCCGCTCCCGGACCTCACCGTCGAGGACCCCTCCGTCACGCCGGCCGGCCCCCTCACCCCCGGCCAGGCGATCACGACGGCGGCCACGCTGCGCAACGAGGGCGAGGCCACGGCGGGGTTCAGCCCCGACCTCTTCTACGCGCTCTCGACCGACCCCGTCTGGGACGGCCCCTTCGCCGACATCGTCCTCAGCATCGACCAGGTCGAGAACGGCCTCCGGCCGGGGCAGGCCGCCCGCCTCAGCGACACGAGCGTGGTGCCGGCGGTGGCGCCGGGCGCCTACTACGTGCTCTTCGTCGCCGACGCCTCGGGGAGCGTCACCGAGAGCGACGAGACGAACAACGTCGCGGCCGTCCCCGTCACCATCGCGGCTTCGGAGGGCCTGACCGTGGCGGCCTCGGCGACGCCGTCGACGGTGTCCCCCGGCGTCACGATCACGGTGACGGCCACGGTGACGAACACGACGCCCTCGGCCGCCGCCCTCGACGGGTGGGTCGAGGCGGAGCGGGGGGGGAGCGTGGTCCTCGAAGAGCGGGTCGGGTCGGGGACGGTGGCGGCGGGAGCGGCGGCGACGGTGACGTTCGAGCTCGATGTCCCGAGGGGCGCCGGGGGCGGCGCGTACGCAGTGGCGTTCCGGGTGGGGACGTACCCGACGGAGGCGGTGGCCTCGGACACCTTCACGGTGACGGTGGTGACGCGGAGGGTGGCGGAGGGCTCGCCGGGTGCCACCGGCAGCGAAGCATTCGCTGTTCAGCAGGTTGGGGGCGGCCTCTTCGGGAGCGGCCTCTCCGGGAGCGGCCTCCCCGGTGACGGCCCTGCTGCCGGCTCCGCGTCCGCAGGCGCCGAGGCACCGACGCTCGCGGCGTGGCCGAACCCGGCCGCCGACGCCGTCACGCTCTCCTACACCCTCCAGGAGGCCAGCCCGGTGCGGCTCGCCGTCTACGATGCCCTCGGTCGCGAGGTGGCCGTGCTGGCCGATGGGCTCCGCGAGGCCGGTCGGCACGACGCGGCGCTCGACGGCCTCCCGGCCGGGGTGTACCTCCTCCAGCTCACGGCCTCCGGCGCCACGACGACGCGGCGTGTGACGTTCCTGGAGTAGCCTCGGCGGCGGAGGCCGGAGCGGGCAGCGCGGTGCTGAGCGGGCGACCCCTCCGCCGCTGCGCGGCTCCTCCCCTCGTCCAGGGGAGGAGTTCGGTGGCGCGGTTAGCGCTCGCGCCGGCGCATCAGCCCCTCCTGCGCGACGCTCGCCACGAGCGCCCCGTCGGCCTGGAAGATCGAGCCGCGGGCGAACCCCCGCGCCCCGGCGGCCGACGGGCTCTCGGTGTCGTAGAGGAGCCAGTCGTCCACGCGGAAGGGGCGGTGGAACCAGAGGGCGTGGTCGATGCTGGCGACCTGCATGTCGCGGTGGAGCCACGAGAGGGCGTGCGGGCGGAGGGCCGTCACCAGCAGGCCGTGGTCGGAGGCGTAGGCGAGGCAGGCGCGGTGGAGGATGGGGTCGTCCGGGAGGCGGTCCACCGTCTTGAGCCACGCGGCGTGGCGGGCCGGCTGCGCCTCGGGCTCCAGGAGGTCGGCGGGGTCGGTGGCGCGGAAGGCGAAGGGGCGGTCCTGGGTGACGAGCTCGCGGAGCCCCTCGGGGAAGCGGCCGGCGCCGCGGCGGACGCGCTCGAGCTCGTCGGGGAGGGCGTCGGGGCGGGGGAGCCCGCCGGGCATCGGGTCCTGGTGCTCGTGCCCGCCCTCCTCCTTATGGAACGAGGCCGACATCGTGAAGATGGGCCGGCCGTGCTGGATGGCCCGCACGCGCCGGGTCGTGAAGGAGCCGCCGTCGCGGGTCCGGTCCACGTCGTAGACGATGGGGACGCTGAGGTCGCCGGGGAGGATGAAGTAAGCGTGCAGAGAGTGCGCCGCGCGTCCCTCCTCCACCGTCCGCCCCGCAGCGACGAGGGCCTGCCCGAGCACCTGCCCGCCGTAGACGTGGCGCGCGCCGAGCGCGCGGTTCTGCCCGCGGAAGAGGTTGTCCTCGATCCGTTCGAGGTCGAGGAGGTCGAGGAGGTCCTGAAGGGCAGGGGCCATCGGCGTGGGGAGGGGGGTGAGAAATGCGGAAGCCGCCGGGCCGGTCGGTTTCCCGACGGCCCGGCGGCTTCGTGCCCAGGACTGGAGTCGAACCAGCACGCCCTAAACGGGCACTGCCCCCTCAAGACAGCGTGTCTACCAATTCCACCACCTGGGCAGGGGGAGTCTGGCGCGGTGCTTTGCGCCGGTGACTCCGGTAGGGCTCGAACCTACGACCCGCTGGTTAAAAGCCAGCTGCTCTACCAACTGAGCTACGGAGCCGAGCACCTGACCGCGGCCACGGCGCGTGGCGCAGACAGGCGGGAAAAGTACGCAGCGCCGGCGCGGCCGTCAACGGGGCCGTGTGGAGCGGGGGCGAAATCAGCCCACCTCGCTCTCTTCACCCTCCGGCAGCACGGTGCGGATGTGGAGGTCTTCGAGCTGGTGGGCGTCCACGCGGTCGGGCGTCCCGCTCATGGGCTCCGTCGCGCTCTGCGTCTTCGGGAAGGCGATCACGTCGCGGAGCGAGGGGGCGCCGGTGAGGAGCATCACGATCCGGTCGAGGCCGAGGGCGATGCCGCCGTGGGGCGGGGCGCCGTAGCGGAAGGCGTCGAGGAGGAACCCGAACCGCTCCTGCGCCTCCTCCGCGCCGATCCCCAGCAGCTCGAACATCCGCTGCTGGACCTCCCGGCGGTGGATCCGGATCGAGCCCCCGCCGATCTCGCTGCCGTTGAGGACGAGGTCGTAGGCCCGCGCCCGCACGGCGCCGGGGTCCGAGTCCAGCTTCTCCGCGTCCTCCGGCTTGGGAGAGGTGAAGGGGTGGTGCATGGCGTGGTAGCGCCCGGCCTCCGCGTCGTAGTCGAGCAGGGGGAAGTCGGTGACCCACAGGAACCGCCACGGGCCATCGGCTCCTTCTGGAATCAAGTCTAGCTCGTCGGCCACGTGGAGGCGGAGCGCGCCCATCTGCTCGAACACCCGCGGCTGCGGCCCGGCGAGGACCAGCACGAGGTCGCCCGCCTCGGCGCCGACGGCCTCGGTAGCGCGGTCCACGAACTCGGCCGGCAGGATCTCCGCCTTCACCGACGACTGCGTCTCGCCTCCGTCGGCCGGGAGCTGGAAGTAGACGAGGCCGCCCGCGCCGAGCTTCTTCCGCACGACGTCCTTGTCGAGCCGGTCCATCTGCCCGCGCCCGCGCCCGCCCTCGCCCGGCACGCGGAGGCCGACGACGGCGCCGCCCTCTTGGACCGTCTTCGAGAACACCCGGAACGGCGCGTCGGCGAACGTCTCGGAGAGGTCGTGGAGCTCGAGGCCGAACCGGAGGTCGGGCTTGTCGGAGCCGTAGCGGCGCAGCGCCTCGGCGTAGGGCATCCGCGGGAACGGCGTCTCGACCTCGACGCCGAGCGCGTCCTGCCACACCTCAGCCATCAGCCCCTCGATGAGCTCATAGATGCCCTCCTCGGTGGCGAACGTCATCTCGACGTCGACCTGCGTGAACTCCGGCTGGCGGTCGGCGCGGAGGTCCTCGTCGCGGAAGCACTTCACGATCTGGAAGTACCGGTCGAGCCCAGCGACCATGAGGATCTGCTTGTAGGTCTGCGGGCTCTGCGGCAGCGCGAAGAACTGGCCGGGGTGGACCCGGCTCGGGACGAGGTAGTCCCGCGCGCCCTCCGGCGTCGACTTCATCAGCACCGGCGTCTCGACCTCGACGAACCCGTGCCCGTCGAAGTAGCGGCGGACGCTCTGGGCCGTGCGGTGGCGGAGCAGGAGGTTCCGCTGGAGGTGGGGCCGGCGGAGGTCGAGGTAGCGGTACCGGAGGCGGAGGTCCTCGGTGGCGTGCTGCTGCCGCTCCTCGTGGGCGCTCACCATGAACGGCAGCGGCTCGGCCTCGGCCAGGACCTCCACGCCGTCGGCCCAGACCTCGACGAGGCCCGTGGGGAGGTCGGGGTTCGGCTGCTCGCGGCGCTTCACCGTCCCCCGGACCGAGATCACCGACTCCATCCGCAGCCGCTCGGCGGCGCGGTACGCCTCGGCGTCCACCTCGGGCGAGAACGCGATCTGTGTGAGCCCGTAGCGGTCGCGGAGGTCGAGGAAGAGGAGCCCACCGAGGTTGCGGTGGGTGTCGACCCAGCCCTTCAGGACGACGGTCTGGCCTGCGTGCTCTTCGCGGAGCTCGCCGCAGGTGTGGGTACGGGTGGGGTGGGCGGGCATAGGGAAGGGGATCAGGTCTCCAGCGCCTCGCGCAGACCCTGGCGGAAGCGCGGCCACGTGAAGCGCTCGGCGCAGCGGCGGGCGGCGGCGCGGAGGCCGTCGTCGCCGGGGAGGGTGCGGGCCGCGCGCTCCAGCGCCGTCGCGAGCGCGTCCACGTCGGCGGGCTCGGTGAGGAAGATGCCATCGGCCTCCCCGCCGAGGTCGGGGAGCGCGGTGTGGGCGGTGCCGAGGACGGGGCAGCCCGCGCCGAGGGCCTCGAGGTAGACGTGGCCGAACCCCTCGACGAGGGAGGGCATCACGAACAGGGCGCTCCGGGCGTAGAGCCGGGCCAGCTCCGCCCCGCCCACGCCCCGCCTCAGCTCGACGCCCTCGGCCTCGCCGACGGCCGCCTCGAGGCCGGGGTCGAGCGAGCGGCAGACGAGGGTGAGCCGGCTGCCGGGGGGGAGCGCGGCCCGCCGCCAGGCCAGCAGGAGGTGGTGGAGCCCCTTCCGCTGCACCCCCGAGCCGACGAAGAGCGCCTCGAAGGCCTCGGGGGCCGCGAGGCTCGCCCGCTCCGGGAGCGCGACGCCGTAGGGCACCACGCGGCACCGCGCCGGGTCGGCGCCGGCCTCGACGAGCGAGCGCTTGGTGAAGGTGCTGGCGCAGAGGATCAGGTCGGCCGGCTCCCACGCCCGCTCGAGCCGCCGGTTCAGCGCGGCCGGGACGTCCTCTCGCACCTCCGCCCGGTAGGACGCGGCCACGGCCGGGTGGGCCGCCACGTCCTCGGCGAGGACGCGGCGCTCGAGGGCGGGGTGGGGATGGAAGTAGAAGACGACGCGGCGGGGATCGTGGGCGTAGTCGGCCGTCAGGGCCTCCCAGGCGTAGTGGGCGTAGAGGAGGAGGTCGCTCCGGTGGCGACGGGCGGCGGCGGCGGCGGCCTCGGCGAAGGCGACGTCCACGAGCGCCCACGTCTGCGCCGCCGGCCGGCCCAGGGCCTCGCGGGCGTGGCGGCGGAGGGCGGCGCTCCAGTGGAGCTGGACGGCCCCGGCGGGGAGGCCCGGCGCATGGCGGCCGGCCAGCTTCGCCCGAACCGGACCTGGGAGGAGCGGGGCGAGGCGGCGGAGGGGCGGCGTGGCGTAGAGGTCCGTGATGAAGACGTCGAGCTGATCGGCCTCGGCCAGCGCGAGGGGGACCTGGTAGCGGTCGCGCGTGCCGGGGAAGGCGCAGACGTAGCGGGCCATGAGGGGGAAGCGGTGGGCGTCGAAGATACGGATGGGGTCGGCAGGGCTATCTTCCGCGCCCGCCGCGCTGCCCATGCCGACCGCTCCTCCCCCGGCGCTGGCCGACGGCGTCCTCGGAGGCCGTCGTCGCGCCATCGCCCGCGCCATCACCCACGTCGAGAACGGCCTCGCCGGGGCCGACGCGCTCGTGGACGAGCTCTACCCGCACACCGGGCGGGCGTGGCGCGTCGGGGTCACTGGGCCGCCGGGCGCGGGGAAGTCCACCCTCACCGACCGGGTCATCCACCATCTCCGGGAGAGCGGGCGCACCGTCGCTGTCGTGGCGGTGGACCCGTCGAGCCCGTTCACCGGCGGCGCCCTCCTCGGGGACCGCGTCCGGCTGACCGAGCGGACAGGCGACCGGGGGACGTTCTACCGCTCGCTCGCGGCGCGGGGGGCCGGCGGTGGGCTGAGCGAGGCCACCGAGGCGGCGTGCGACGTGTTCGACGCCGCCGGCTTCGACGTGGTGCTCGTCGAGACCGTCGGGGTGGGGCAGGGGGAGCTCGACGTGGCCGGCGCCGCTGACACCGTCGCCGTCGTGCTCGTCCCCGAGAGCGGCGACGCCGTGCAGGCGATGAAGGCCGGGCTGATGGAGATCGCCGACGCCTTCGCCGTGAACAAGGCCGACCACCCCGACGCCGCGGCGATGGTCGGCGCGCTCCGCTCGATGCTCCGGCTCCGCGCGGGCTACGGCGCCGAGGGCTCGTGGACGCCGCCCGTGGTGCAGACCGTGGCGACGGCGGCCGAGGGCGTCGAGGGGCTCGTCGAGACGCTGGAGGCACACCGGGCCTACCTCGAGGCGTCGGGGGGATGGGAGGCGGCGCGGGATGGGAGGCTGCGGCGGCGCGTCCGCCGGCTGGTGGAGCGCGCGTGGCGAGAGGCGTTCTGGACGGCCGAGCGGCAGGAAGGACTCGACGCTGCCATCGCCGGACTCGATGGGGCCGAGCGGGCGCCGCACGCGCTGGCCGCGCGGCTGCTGGCGGCGGGCGGGGCGTGACGGCGGGGCCGCGGGCGGCGGCGTTTCCGTCTGCCTCCTCGCCCCGCTTTGTGAAGCCGCTGTTATCTTCGGCGGACGCTTGCGGGCGTCGTGCACCGTTGATCCCCCTGAAAGCCCCGATCCCCCACCGAGACGCTCATGGCGAAGGACCCCGGAAACGAAATACCAGACCCGCGCACCGGCGCCGCCAACGTCGTCGGCGACGGTCGACACAGCGGCGCCGCCGCGCTGGCCGCGGGCGACCAGTGGTTCGGCCACCCCCGCGGCCTCTCGACGCTGTTCTTTACCGAGATGTGGGAGCGGTTCTCGTACTACGGGATGCGCGCGCTCCTGGTGCTGTTCATGACGGCGCCGCTGACGGTCGAGAACCCCGGCTTCGGCTTCGCCGACGGGCAGGCGACCGCGATCTACGGGCTCTACACCTTCTTCGTCTACGTCCTCTCGCTGCCCGGCGGCTGGGTGGCGGACAACCTCTGGGGCGGCAAGAAGGCCGTCTTCGTCGGCGGCTGCATCATCGCGCTGGGGCACTTCACGATGGCGGCCCCGCTGGTCGGCCTGCCGGACATGCCGACGTTCTTCCTCGGCCTCATCTTCGTCGTGATCGGGACGGGCCTCCTGAAGCCGAACGTCTCCGCCATCGTCGGCGACCTCTACCCCGAGGGCGGCGCCCGGCGCGACGCCGGGTTCTCGATCTTCTACATGGGGATCAACATCGGCGCCATCCTCGGCCCGCTCCTCTGCGGCATCGTCGGCGAGGGCTACAACTGGCACTGGGGGTTCTCGCTGGCCGGGATCGGGATGTTCCTCGGGCTCATCCAGTACAAGGTCGGCGAGCGGCACCTGCTCGACGCCGGGCGCCTCGAGACCGACCAGACGGTCGAGGCGGTCCGCGCGTCGGAGCGGAAGTTCTACGGCCTCTCCGCGGCGTTCGTCGCCGCCGCCGCCCTCTTCGGGTACCTGATGTACACCGGCGCCATCGGGCTCACG
Organism: Rhodothermales bacterium; assembly: GCA_965215145.1. Lineage (GTDB taxonomy): Bacteria > Bacteroidota > Rhodothermia > Rhodothermales > JANQRZ01. The sequence continues at coordinate 807,156 of OZ244038.1, forward strand.
CTTGAGGGGCTGGCCGGGAGCCTCGGCATCATCGTCGTGCTCTTGGCGCTGGGGTACTTCGCCTACATCATCCTCGCCGGGGGGCACACGTCGCTAGAAAAACGGCGGCTCGGCGTGATCCTGTGGCTGTTCATCCTGGCCGCGCTGTTCTGGAGCGGGTTCGAGCAGGCCGGCTCGTCGCTGAACCTCGTCGCCCGCGACCTCGTCGACCGCGAGATGTTCGGGACCGTGATCCCGGCGTCCACGCTTCAGCTCATCAACCCGCTCTTCATCGTCATCTTCGCACCCATCTTCGGAGCGCTGTGGGTGTGGCTAGCCCGGCGGAACGCGAACCCGAGCATCCCCGTCAAGTTCGGGCTCGGCCTGCTGGGCCTGGCGGCCGGGTTCTTCGTGATCTCGTGGGGCACGGCGACGGACGCCGCCGCCGTCGCCGCGGGCTCCGTGCCGGTGGGCTGGCTGATCGTGACGTACTTCCTCCACACCGTCGGCGAGCTGTGCCTGAGCCCGGTCGGCCTCTCCTCGATGACGAAGCTGGCCCCGCGCAGCCGCGTCAGCCAGATGATGGGGATCTGGTTCGTGGCCGCCGCCCTCGGCAACCTGTTCGCGGGGCTGCTGGCGGGCCAGATCGAGGACCTCCCGGCCGCCGACCTGTTCATGTTCGTGGCGATGCTCGTGGGCGGCGGCGGCGTGGTCGCCCTCCTGGCGAGCCCGTTCGTGAAGCGGCTCATGGGCGACGTCGAGTAAGAGCCCTCTCATCATTCCGAACCCGTAGGGGCGGCCGCCCGGTCGCCCCTACCCATTTATGCCATGACCGAACCTGCCGCCGTCCCCCTCCGCATCCTCCCCCACGCCGAGGGGCTGGACCTCCCGGCCCACGCCACCGCCGACAGCGCCGGCCTCGACCTCCGCGCCGCCGTGCCCAAGGACGCACCGGTCACCCTCGCGCCGGGCGCCTTCGCCGCGATCCCGACGGGGCTCCAGATCGCACTGCCGCCGGGGACGGAGGGGCAGGTCCGCCCGCGCTCCGGCCTCGCCGCTCGCTACGGCGTCACCGTCCTCAACAGCCCAGGAACCATCGACGCGGATTACCGTGGCGAGGTTAGGGTCCTGCTCGTCAACCACGGCTCTGAGCCATTCGTCGTCCGGCGGGGGGAGCGAGTCGCGCAGCTCGTCGTGGCGCGCTACGTGCCCGTCCGGTTCGGGCGGGCCGAGGTGCTGAAGGAGACGGCGCGCGGCGCAGGCGGCTTCGGCCATACCGGCCGCGACTGAGCGCCCGCGCAGATACCGGGGCGAGGGCCTCAGCGGCTGCCCGCGAGGCGGAACTGCCGGCGCGCCCCGTCCCACTCGTAGCGGAGCGTGCGGCTGACGTAGCGGGTCGGCGGCTGCGACCAGTCCTCCCCACGGGATACTCCCCGATGCTGCCCTGGTCCGAGGGGTCGAAGCCGCCGAGGCCGGGGTCGCGGAGCCAGGGGGTGTGGAACCAGTTGTTGAACTTGTGGCCCACCTCTGTCCACGCCTTCTTCAGCGTGCCGTCCCGGCGGGGGCCATAGGGGCGCGGGCGCCGCTGGCGCGGGGTTCACCTGCCGAACCGCCTACCGGCGGACGAGGTTGAGGAGGACGTACTGATTCAATGGCTGGAGCGCCCGCCACCTGTTCAGCACCTGCTCCAGCCGATCGGCTGCTCGGAGAACGACGTTGTTAGGGAAAGAGCGGAGGAGGACGGAGGTAATCACGGCGGTGGGCGCCCCTACCAAGCCGCAGTAGGCGCTCTCGACGTGCCACCGCCCGGAGTGGCGGATGCGGGCGAGGTCAGCCGTGCTAAGCGGGCGCTCGTCCTCGGTCCGCGCCGCGGGCGTGAGCCGACGGAACACGCGGAGGAGAGGGCTGTCGAGGAGCGGCTCGCGGAAAAGCGCCCGTCCCCCCGGCTTCAGGACGCGGTGGGCCTCGGCGAGGGCGGCGTCGAGGTTGAGGTGGTGGAGGATGCCGTCGCCGAAGACGAGGTCGAAGTGGGCGTCCGGGTAGGGGAGGGTGTGGGCGTCGCCGGCGGTGAAGTGGAAGGTGTCCTCCGGGTGCCCAGCTGCGCGGGCGGCCTCCTCCGCCTCGGCGATGTACACAGGGGAGATGTCGATGCCCCAGATCTCTGCACCTCGGTCGAGGAGGGCGACGGCACGCTCTCCGCGCCCGCAGCCGAAGTCGAGGACGCGCCACCCCCGGACATCCTGGAGGTGGCGCTCGAAGGCGGCGAGGAGGCGGCGGAGGCCGGGGTACGTCCAGATGTGAGCGAAGCGGTTCTTGAGAAGGATGCTCCGGCCTAGGACGTCGTCCTCGGTGTGGGCCGCCCGCTCGCGCTCAACGCGGGCGGCGATATCGGTGTGGGGCATAGGTCAGGTCGAGAAGCCGGGGGGAAGATAACGGCATGGCGGAGTGTTCTCGGGCCGCCCTACGCGCTCGTGGGGACTGCGGTAGGCCCGGCGGGGTTGCCTCAGCGGTTGGTGTCGCGGAGCCACTTGATGGCAGCGGTGAAGCCTCGGGGCTCCCTGTGGGATTCCCCCTCTGGAACCAGGTGATGAGCGCCGAAAAGGGCTCTCACGGGCGGTAGGGATGGTGGGGCGGGAGGCCTCGGGCTGGAGGGCGGGGCGCTCAGGTAGCACCCGTTCGAACGGCCTGCTTCTCCCGTGCAGCGCGCTCAGCGAGCGCCGCCCATTGTTGTCCGACGACCTCCGGGCTGAACGCCTCCTCGAACTGGGACCGCGCTCCCTGCGACAGCCGGAGCCAGTGCGCAGGATCCCGAAGGCGCTCGACGGCCTCCGCGATGGCGTCGGGGTCGTGCGTCGGCACGAGGTGGGCGCTCTGCCCCTCCCGTACCATGTCCTCGATGATGCCACGGCGGGAGGCCACGACGGGCGTACCGGCGTTAAGTGCCTCAATGATCGCCTTCGGCTGGGTCTCGACGGGGTAAGCCGTGGGAAGGAGGAACACGTCAGCAGCCAAGTGGATCGCCTTGATCCGCTTGCGGTCGTGGACGGAGCCGTGATAACGGACGCGGTCGCTGAGATCATGCTCGCGGACGTATCTCTCGAAGCGAGCACGTTCCGCCCCCGAGCCCCACCCCCCGACGAAGTCCAACTCGAACGGAACGCCGCGCGCCGCGAGCCGCGAGCCGGCCCCCAGCACGTCGAGGTAGCCTTTCGACACGATCATGTTGCTGGCGAAGAGGAGACGGAGCGGCCGGCCTGGCGCGCGGTGCCTCTCCTGGTGCGCCGCCTGCCTCGCGGCCACCTCCACCGCCGAGCACGCTACCGCGTCGTCGATGGTGTTGGGAATCAGAGTCCACTTCTCCGGGGGAATCTCCTCGGCGCAAGCCTCAGCTAGGCGCCGGCTCAGGAAGACGAAGCCGTCCACCCGCGTCACCAAGCGGCGGGCCGACCTCGCCGTCAGCGGCGAGCGGAAGAGCCGCTCGAAGGTCGCCCGGTGCATCACGGCATAGACGGGCTGGCGGGGGCCGAAGGCGGGGAGGGTCCCGATCACGTCCCGCCAGTGCCCCAGCGGCGTCGGCGAGATCGCGTGCCACAGCACGGGCGCCTCAGGCGCCTCGGCGAGCGCGGCCCGGAGGCGAGCGCGGAGCCGGATGTAGTGCCGGAGCCGCTCAAGACTGAACGGGCGCTCCTGGGCGTGCTTCGGGTCTGGCGTCTGGGTGTTGTGACGGCGGACGGCGAAGCGGGGGGCGAGGAGCGAGGCGCACCGCTCCGTCGCCAGCGTCTCCCCGTCGAAGGGCGGGGGGAACCGACCGAGGACGTGGACGGGCGGCAGGCTGGAGGAAGAGCTCACGCCGCGGCCTCGGTGAGGTGGCGGGCCACGATGCCCGTGGCGTCCCTCCAGTTCAGCCGCCGTTCGTACTCCGCTCGCGACGACCGAGCGAGGGCACGGTAGGCGTCTGGCTGGTCTAGGAGCTCCTGAACGGCGTCGGCGATAGCGGCCGGGCCCGGGCGCGGCGGGAACAGCCGGCCGTTCACCCCGTCACGGACCGCCGTAGGCACCCCCCCGACGGCCGGCGCGAGGCTCGGCACCCCGAAGGCGCTGGCCTCGCTGAAGACGCAGCCGAAGTTCTCCGCCCGCGTGGGGAGGAGCAGGAAGTGGGACTCCCCCAGGAGGCGGTGGAGCCGCCGGCGCCCCTCCTCCGTCGCCTTGCTGATGTACCCCAGCGCGTGGACGAACGGCAGGGGCCGTGCGAGTGGGGGGTCCTCGCCCACCACCGTCAGCGTCACGTCCACCCCGCGCCGGTGGAGGGTCTCGGCCACCCGGACGGCCACGTCCCCCCCTTTGCGGATCCAGTCAACCCCGAGGAAGAGGAGGTTGCAGCGGTCCAAAGGGCGCCCTTCGATGAGGCCCGCGACCTCGTCGGGGGTAGGCTCGGGGTCCAGGTTCGGCCCGTAGGGGACGATGTGGACTTTGGCGGGGTCTGCACCGTAGAACGCGACGGCGGAGTGCGCGGCGTGCTCACCCGCGTAGAAGGCGAAGCGGACGCGCCGGAGGGCCTCTTCTTCGAGTTCGTGGGCCTCGGCTACGAAATCGTCCGGGAGGTTCGTGTAGTCGCGATAGGCGTAGAGGTTGGACTCGAACGTGGAGCCGCACCAGGAGGCCGTCGGGCAGTCTACGTCGAGCAGGGTCACGGGGAGCGTGCCGGGCGCGAGCACGGCGTCCGGCTTCAGCTTCGCGATTTCGCGCTCCGCCTCGGCGGCCCAGGCTTCGAGGACCGGCCGCGTGTGAGCCCGGAGGTACGTCCTCCCCCGCAGCCGCGCCCGCAGAACGTTCAGCTTCCCCGCCACGTCGGTTCCCTCATCCAGAGGGCCGACGATGCTCACGCGGTCCACATGGTCGGCCAGCTTGTGGGCCATGTAGTAGGGGATGCCCGACCACGAGCGGATGTCGCGGGAGTCGAACTGCGAGACGAAGGCTACGTGCATGAGAGAGGAGAGCGTTCTGGGGGAGAGACGCGACAGGCCGGCCTGGCAGGGCGCGCCGTTAGTGGGGGATGGCGTGGAAGGCGCGGGAGTCACGGGCACGACGGCCGGCCCAGAGCAACGCGCGCAGGATGAGGCCGGGCGGGCGATCCGCGCGGCTCCGGCCAGCCTCCACTGCCGTCGCCAGCGCCCCGGCAAACCGCTCCGGGCTGTAGGCGGCGATACGGGTACGAGAGCGCGCCCCCATCGCTTCCCGCTCCGCGTCGCTTGCCGAGGCGGTACGTGCGAGGAGGTGCGCCAGGCGCCGCTCATCGTGGGGGGCGAAGGTAAACCCGTTCTCCCCCTCAGCTACGAGATCCTGCGCACACCCCGCTCGGTCCGACACGAGGACGGGGAGGCCGGCCGCCATCGCCTCGTTGACGACGAGGCCCCACGTGTCCTTCCAGGCGGGGTGAACGAACGCACCGGCGAGGCCGTAGTAGGCGGGCAGGATGTCCCGTTGCTGGAAGCCACACAGGACGACCCCCTCGATCTGCGCTGCCGCTACCGTGGCCTCGAGGTGGCTACGCTCGGGGCCGTCCCCCACCAGGAGGAGCCGCCACGGCGCGGAGGTCTCAGCGCGGTAGGCCGCGTAGGCCCGGAGGAGCAGGGGGAGGTTCTTCACCGCGAGGAAGCGGCTGCACGCGAGGAAGTAGGGCGCGGGGTCGGCGAGACCAGGGAGAGAAGCCCACACCGCGGGGTCCTGCCGTGCGCTGGCCGCGCCGGCCTCGAAGAAGCCGTTGTCCACGACGTCGTAGGGCTCGGAGATGCATTCGGGTGGGATGCCGAGCCGCTCTATGTAGCGCCGCTGCGGCGTCCCCGCGACCACGGCCGCGTCGAACTGCCCGACGACGGCGGCCTTTAAGCGCTCCCGCCACGCCGACCGGGGGCCGTCGTCCGCCTTGCTGTCGCTCATCACGATGGCAGGGCGGCGGTGGCGGCGGCACCACAGGAGACACGCCTGCGCATCGGCGAAGCTGTAGCTGTTGATGGCGACGGCGTCGGGCCGGATACGGTCGAGTGCGGCCGTCACCCCCCGCTGGACCTCCGACACCGGGATGGCCTCGAACGTCCGGTCGGGGAACACCCGCTCCCAGCCAAAAGTCGCCTCCGCGTCGTCCTCCTGCGCCCAGGCGTAGGTGGCGTCGTAGCCGGCCGTCTCCAGCCCGACGACCTCTCCCCCTCGCCCCTGGAAGTGGGCTTGGGCCGCGCGTAGCCGCGCTAGGTGGTACGGGCCGAAGCGCGGCCAATGCACACACAGGCGCATGGGGCGGGGCGTGAACGTGGGGGATTGAGGGCGCCTGCGAGGGCGCCTGCGGAGCCGAATATAGGAGGCGTCAGCGGCGAGATAGCCGCGCCCATGCGGACTTGAGAGTGCTGGCCGGGAGGAGACCGAATGCCCAGGCGCACACGGCGTAACCGGCGGCGGCAGCGACGAGCCGGAGGGCGAGGGGCGCACCAAGCGCCGCCCCCCCGAGCAGCGGAATCACGACCCCCAGGAGCGTGGCCGCCGCGGCACGGGCCAGCGCGCCGACGAAAAGGCGACCCACCATCCCGCGGTAGACCACCGCGACGCCGATGCAGACGGTGGCTTCGCTGAAGAGCGTTGCCGCCGCCGCCCCCTCGATGCCGTAGGTGGGGATGAGGACGACGTTGAGGACGACGTTGAGACCCGCCCCCGCCGCCAGGGCCGCCGCATACGACCGCTGCCGGTCCCAGGCGACGAGGGCGCCGCCGAACGTCACCTTCGCGTAGGTGACGCCCACGCTGACCATGAGGACGGATAGCGCGCCCGCCGCCACCGCGTAGTCGCTCCCGAAAAGGGCAATGAGCTCCGGGGCCAGGATCGCGCCGCCAGCCGCGATGGGGAGACCGAGGCTGAAGAGGGCGGTGGCGAAGGAGCCCCCGTGCTCCCGCATCGCGGCCATGTTCCCGACCGCGTTCGAGAGGGTGGGCATAAAAGCCTGGAGCGCGATCTGCCACGGGATGGTAGCCGCCATGAGGAGGCGGTAGGCGGCAGCATACTGCCCCACCTCGGCCTCCGTCCGCATAAACCCCAGCATCACCTGGTCGAGGTTCGTGTTGATGGTGCCGAGGAGGTGGGAGGCGGCTATGGGGAGAGCCGGCACGAGCATGGACCACCAGAGCGCGCGGTCCACGGAGAGGCGGGGCCGCCCGAACTCTCTCCCGTAGGTGATGAGGAGCCATCCGTTAGGGAGAGCGATGGACGCCACCATCACGGCCGCCGCCAGCGCGATCTGGTCCGGCCGGCGCACGAGGAGGAGCACCCCGACGAGCGTCACCACGGCCGTCGCCACGTTGCGGACGGCGACCACGCTCAACCGCTGCAGGCCGTGGTACACCCACCCCACCTCTATGGCGTGCGCGATCAGGGTCAGCCCCAAGACGGCCAGGACGAGCTTGAACTGCGGCCCCTCGTCCAGCAGGGCGACCACGCCGAGGAACAGGGCGAGGGCCATGAGGGCCCCGGAGACGCGGAGTGTGAGGACGGGCCCAACGAGTGTACGCGCCCGCTCTCCCGCGCGAGCGACCTCCCGCATCGAGTAGACCCCGAGGCCGAGGTCCCCGGCGAAACTGAAGTAAGCGAGGAGCGCGAGGCCCCAGTTCAGGATCCCGTAGCCCGCCGGCTCCAGCACACGGGCGAGGTACACCGTCGTCACGAGGGTGACCACCGCCGTCACACCCCGCGCCGCTGTCAGCGCGCCCGCGTTCTTCAGGATCTGCCGACCGGCGGTCACGAATCCCTAACCGGGGACAGCGGGGCCGCCCCCGCTCCGCCGGCTGCGCCGTCTCCAGCGACGTAGCGCTGGTGGAGGCCGCCAGCCAGCCCGCTCAGCGCCGTGAATACGAAGACCTGGTCCATCACGAGGAAGAAGATGGCCATGTTGGCTGCAAGCGCTAGGGCCACCAGCCCGATGAGGGCTGTGAGGGCAAAGGCACGGTGCCGCCCCCCTAGGGACCGAGAGGCGCTGTAGGCCTCGTGAAGGGCGAGCAGCCAGAACGCAACGAGAGCCGCCAGCCCGAACACGCCCAGCTTGAACCACGCCGCGAGGTAGCCGTTGTGAATAAACCACTTGACCAGGGTGGCCTCGGCGAGCATGTCGAAATACTTGTAGTTCGTCCCAAAGCCGTAGCCGAGCAGGGGGTTCACCTGGATGTACTCCCATACGGCTTTCCACTCCACGATCCTGCTCAGCAGCGATACATCGGTCGTCGCCCCGCCGATCATGGCGAACCGGCTGGCCGCCCCGCTGAGGATGAGCTCTGCCAGGCGGCCGAAGAACAGCATGACCAGTACGACGAGCGCCGTCGCCCCGACCCCCACGAGCGAGACGAGGCGGAGGCGGTAGCGCCCACGCAGCAGCAGGAGCAGGAGGCCGGCCCCCAGGAGAGCAGCTATCCAGAAGGTCCGCCCCTTCGTTAGGATGAGGGAACCGATGAGGAAGAGGAGCAGGCCGAGGAGCCCCACCCGGTGCCACCAGCGCTCCGCGAAGAGGAGGATGGTCAGGGTGCCGAGCACGGAAACCATACTGATCGTCTCCGTCGCAGCGAACCGCGCGTCGGCGACCTGCCACGCCACCGTCGCCGTGGCGATGATCTCGCGGAAGCCGAGAAAGTTCTGGATGCCTAGGAAGGCCCCAATCCCCAAAAGGACGCCGAACGTGATCTCCGGGCCGCGGTGGAACCGGAAGCACGCGTCCTTCACCGGGAAGTAGAGCCCGAGGACGAGGAAGGCCGTGAGGTCCCCGCGGAACGTGCCGAACGAGGCACCGAACACGACCGCGGTGACGCTGCCCAGGACCCCGCCCCCGACCAGCAATAGAGCCAGCGCCCAGTCGGCGGGGGTACGCACGATACGTTCGCCGCGGGCGAGCCGGCTGCCGTACCACACCGCGAGGTAGGTGTAGAGGTAGAGGCCGTAGACCAACTCCCCCGGCTGCAAACCGGTGTCTGAGTTGACGGCGAAGGTGAAGCCCCCCAGGACCACCACGAAGCTGGCGATCGGCCGGCGGGGCAACACCACCGCGACCGCTCCCGCCACCCCCACGATCAACACCCCTGCGGGTACGAGCCAGGCCTGCTCCGGCGCGGCCCCGGCGACGGCGAGGCTGAGTGCGAGGCCGCCCCCGAGGCTCACCCACAGCGCAGCCTGACCAGCGCGCCATGCTGCCTCGAACGGCGGGGGGGAGGGGGGTGGGTTCGGCAAAGGCTCAGGGGAGGGGGCCGCCAGGCCTACCCGCGTCCGCTGCAGTCGCTGCATAGAGGCGGCTCACCAGAGCCTCGTGGCTCCGGCGCCACCACGTGCTCCCCAGCACGAACAGGAACGCCAGGAGGAACCCCGTCAGCGTCACCGCTACGACGACCAACCGGCGCGAGGGCCGCGCCGGCTGCACGGGGGGCACGGCCGGGTCGAGGACCTGGACGGCCGCCGCCTCGTTCCGCTCCTGGAACAGCGCCTGCTCGTACAGCGGGTACACCGTCTCGATCACCTGGCCCTGGACGAGCTGCGCCTGCACGAGCTCGGTGTACTCGCGGGCCAGCGCGGGGAGCTCCCGCAGCGAGAAGGGGAGGAGCGCGTCCTGGCCCCCGAGCGCGGCCCGCTCCTGGGCCCGCGCGCTCTCCAGCGCGTCCCGTGCCGCCCGCGCCTGCGGGTTCTCGGGGCCGAACTGCCGCGCGAGGGTCTGGTACCGGACCTCCGCCCGCGCCACCTCGCTCCGCAGCTCCGCCATCGAGCCCATGAACGCCTCCGCCTGCGACTCCAGCTCCACGACCCCGTGCTCCTCCTGGAACGCCTGGAGCACCGTCCGTACGGAGTCGAGGTCGCTGCGGGCCTCCGTCAGCCGCCCCTCGATGTAGAGGCGGGTCTGACGCGCGTCCTCGGACGACAGCCGCATGTTGATCGCGTTGAGGCGGTCCACCATGAAGTTCGCCATAGCCGCGGCCCGCTCGGGGTCGCGGTCGAAGGCGCGGACGGCGAGGTACTCGTAGTCCAGCGCGACGTCGAACTCGACGTTGGCGGCGAGCTCCCCGAGGGCGGCCGGCAGGGGCTCGTCTTCGTCCTCCAGGTCGTAGACGCGGACGAGGTCGAACTCCTCGACCACGTCCTCGAGCAGCGTGCGGCTCGTGAGGATCGAGAGGTACCGGGTAAACCCGCCCCCGCCGCTGAGGAAGTCGGAGAGGCCGCCACCGCCGCCGGTGGCGAGGCCGAGCAGCGCCGAGACGCCGCCGCCCTCGGGGCGCAGCACGCGCGCCTCGGCGGCGTAGTAGCGCGGCAGCGCCAGCGCCACGAGGATGGCGCCGAGGGCCGCCACCGCCGTCACGAGCGCGATCAGCCGCCACCGCCGGTAGAGCGCGCCGACGGCGATCCAGAGCGCGCCCTCCGAGGCGGCGGTCGGGGCGGGCTCGGCGGGCGGGGGGGCGGCCCCGGCGCCATTGGCGGGCGTGGCCCGCTCGGTCTGGGCGTCCATAGTCAGTTCCCGCTGTCGGTGATGAGGAGGTACGTCGTGACCACCGTGGCGACGGTGCCGACGAGGGCGAGCCCCGTGCGGATCAGCTCGAACCGGGCGCTCCGCGCCTCCCGCTCCTCCTGGAGGAGGAACTGCTGCTCCTGGAGCGCGAGGGCCTGGAGGGCCTCGGTGTCTGCGATCACCTCGCGGTCCACGAACACGAAGTCCCCCGAGCGGATGGGGGCGCCGCCCGGCGGCCGGAGGTAGCCGGTGCCGGCCTCGCGGACGTAGACCCCGGTGGCGGCGGGGCCGAGGCCCCCCGCCCGCTCGATGTAGTAGGCGGCGTCGGCGCCGGGCTCGAGGGGGATGAGGCCGGGGTTGCGGACCTGCCCGATCACGCGGACTGCGCCGGGGTCGCGCGGCACGACGAAGCGGTCGCCGTCGCGGAGGGGGATCGGGGGGATCGTGGCGGGATCGTCGCCGAGGTCGAGCGAGACGCGCTGGAACTGGAGCAGTTCACGGACCATGTACTGCCGGCTCCCGAAGGGGAGGTCGCTGAGGCGGGCGTTCTCGAACGTCGTCTGCTCGAGGAGGGCCACTCGCTCCTCCGGATCCACGGCCTCCAGTGACGGGAGCCCCTCCGCCTCCCAAGCAGCCCCTCGCCGTTCGAGGTAGGCCGCGCGGAGAAGCCCCTCCGACGTGATGCCTCCGACCGCCTCAACGAGGTCGCGCAGCGTGGTCTCCCCGACGGCGATAGGATAGGCTCCTGGATGGGCCACTTCACCCGCGGCGATGGCGAGCCCCCGCCCCACATCGGCAAGCACCTGGATCCGGTCGAGTGGCTGGAGCGGCGGGTCCGCGGCGGCGCCCTCGGCGATGGCGCCGAGGGCGTACTCGCTCGCCACGAGCGCGCCGTCCGGGCCGGTGCGGATGATCCGGGCGCGCCCGCGCTCCGCTACTCCCCTCCCGCCGACGACGAGGAGCACGTCCGTGAGGCGATCCCCAGGCCGGTAGTCGACGACCTCGTCGGGGCGCCGCGGCAGACCCACGGTGAGGGCCCCTCCCTCAACGTTGAAGGTGGGGACGTAGAGGGCGTCGCCGTCGCGGAGGTACGGGTTCTCGCTGAGGTCCCCGGTGGTGTAGTAGCGGAGGAGGTCGACCGAGAAGGGGGCGGTGCCCCGGCGGCGAACCTCGACGTTGCGGAGGGCGGGGAGGGACGCGCGCGGGTTCTCGGCCCGCCGGCGCCGGAAGGCCTGGACGGGGCTCTCCCCCCCCATCGCCTCAGCGAGGGCGTCTTCGACGCGGGCCACGGGGATCGCCACGCGCCGGCCCGGCGCCTCGACGGCGCCAGAGACGTGGACGTAGAACTGCCGCGGCTGCGCCAGCGCCACCTCCGTCTCGACGTTCCGGTAGATCCGCCGCAGCCCGGCCGCGACGCGGGCACGGGCCTCGGCCAGCGTGAGCCCCGCCACCTCGAAGCTCCCGATCTCGGGGACGATGAGGGCGCCGTCGGCGGAGACGGCCGCGGCCGTCTGCGTGGCGAGGGCGCCGCCCACCGAGATGCTGAAGACGTCGCCGGGGCCGACGACGTACTCCGCGGGGTCGACGGCGCCTTCGAGGGGGACGCTGCCGGCCGCGAGGATCCGCTGCGTCGCCTGCTGCCGCACCTGCTGGGCCGCGAGCGCCTGCTGCTGCTCCGGCGTGAGCTCCCCCTGAGCCAACGCGGGGGGGGGCAGCAGGGCCAGGGCGAGCGCCGTCCAGGTCAGCGCGCGGCTGGTCAGCGAGAGGAACGTCGGCATGCAGGCGGGGTTGGGCGGGGCTGAAGCGGCAAAAGCTACGTCGGCCCCCCAACGTCTACAACCGCTGCGGAAGTGCCTCCCGCCGCGCCTGCGCGTTTTCCCTAAAATGCCACACCCTCCCGCGCTGCGCCGCTGCGCCCCGGCCAAGCTGAACCTCGGCCTGCACGTCCGCCACCGCCGCCCCGACGGCTTCCACGAGGTCGAGACCGTCCTAGTCCCCATCGGCTGGCACGATATGCTGGAGGCACGGCCGGCAGCGGCGTTCCGGTTCACGTGCTCGGACCCCGCCTTGGAGAGCGACGGCAACCTCTGCGTCCGCGCCGCCCGCGCACTCGCTGCCCACGCCGGCGTCGCGCCGACGGGGCGGCTCCACCTCGAAAAGCGCGTCCCGCACGGGGCCGGCCTCGGCGGCGGCTCCTCCGACGCGGCCCACACCCTCCGCCTCCTCGCCGAGCTGTGGCGCCTCGGCCCAGCCCCGGAGGACCTCCACGCCCTCGCCGCCGGCCTCGGCTCGGACGTCCCGTTTTTCCTCCACGACGGCCCGATGCTCGCCACGGGGCGGGGCGAGGCGCTGGCGCCGCTCGATGGGTACGCCTTCCCGTTCTGGCTCGCGGTCGTGATGCCGCCCGTCCGCATCGCCACGGCCGAGGCGTACCGGCTCGTCACCCCCGACGGTCGCGCCCGGCCCGATCTCGCCGAGACTGTCCGGTCGAATGACCTCGCCCGGTGGCGGCGCGAGCTCGCCAACGACTTCGAGGTCCCGATCCTCGCGCGCCACCCGGAGATCGCAGCAGCCCGGCGGGACCTGCTGGAGGCGGGGGCGGGCTACGCCGCGCTCTCCGGCTCCGGCGCCGCCGTGTTCGGGGTGTTCGAGGGGGAGGGGGAGGCGCAGGCCGCGGCGCGGGCGGCGGCCGACGCGGGGCTCCGGTCGTGGTGGGGTGGGGCGGGCTGAAGCACTGCGGCGGGCTCAACTCCCGCAGCGCACCGCGATGGTCCGGCGCGCCGTGGCCCGCTCGTTCCCGTTCTCGGGATAGGCCCAGCCGTGAGGCCCAATTCGGCGACCACTCGGCCGCCACCGGTCTTGTATCTCGGCCGCGAGGAGCAGCGCCCGCTGGCCCCTCTCCGGGGTCAGGGTGAGGTCCGGCGCGAGCGCCTCGTACCACGGCCCCACCTCCCCACCGGCGTCGAGGACGCGGTAGCGGTACGTGGCGGCGTAGGTGCCGGCCCGCGAGGTGCCGACGCGCCAGGTCGCTGCCTCCCCACACGCGACCTCGGCCGGCCCCTCGATGCGCACCTGCAGCGGGCGGTCGTGATCGGTGAAGGTGGGGCGGCCGGTGGTGTTGACGCGGTGGAGGTCCTGCCCCCGGAGGTGCGCGACCTGCCGCTCCGTCTCGGCGTCCGTAACGGGAAGCGGCGTGTAGTAGAGCCAGTCTACCTCGAGCCAAAGCGCCTCCTCGAGCTGGCCCTCCGGGCTGAGCCAGTGGAGAGACACGGCCGGCGCGACGGCGTCGCCTGGGTAGAACGCGGGGCCGGAGGAGAAGGCGCGCTCGGCGACGGCGCGGAGGCTGCCCTGCAGGTCCTCGGGGAGCATCCGATACGTCACGGTTCGCGCCTCCGGGTCTACCTCCATGATGAGGCGGAGCCACCGCTCCGCCCACGTCCGGGCCAGCGGGGCCTCGGCGGCGGGGCCGGCCTCCGAGCCGGTCTTGGCGAGCACACTCCGCCCCGCCCACCACCTCCGGACCGGCCCCTCCCGGCTCAGGCGCCGCGTGCGCTCCGGGGTCTCGACCTTCCCGTAGTGGTTGCCGACGTTCATCCAGGAGACGAACCCCTTGTCCTGCTCGTGCCGCTCGTTCTCGAAGTCGAGCTCGCTCCAGTACGTGTACCGGATGGGGTCTGCGCCGCCGCGCTCGAAGACGTAGGTGTCCGGACTCATGGCCCAGAGGGCGTGCCGCGTCCGCTGCCGCTCCCCCAGCTCCGAGAGCCGGACGCGCCACTGGTACGTCCCGCTCTCCAGCTCAAAGCCGGCGAAGAGGACGGCGGAGCGGGCGATGTCCTCGGCTCTGAGCCCGGTGGAGAACTCGAGCCGCATCACCGTCCCCGGCTCAAACGTGACGCGACCGGGAATGGCGAGGTCGCCGCGGTTGAAGCGGTACCACGCGCGCGTCCGCTCTGTCCCTTCTCGCGTGGCCCAGGCGTTGACGGCGAAGAGGTCGCTGCGCGGGGCCTCCCCGACCGGCCCCGTCGTTTGTGCCGAGGTGTAGGCGAAGTCGTCGAAGAAGGCGGGGAGCGCGCCGTAGTAGCAGGGGCCGTCGTAGCCGGCCGGGGCGAGGTCCTCGGCGCAGGCCGTCCGCTGGGCTCCGGGGGGAGCCGCCGTTTGGGCCACCGGCTCGGCGCAGCCGGCGAGCGCCGTCAGCGCTACCACACAGATCAGGACAGGGAGGAGACGCATTGGGGAGGGGGAATTGATACGGGGCGGGGTTAATGGCTCGCGGTGGGCAATCAGCTCTCCGCTCCCAGCCCGTCTACCTCGCGCTCGACCTCCAGCGCGGCGGCGACGAGGTCGTCGCGGAGGGGGGCGAGCTTCTCGTGCTGGGCCACGTACTGCGCCATCGCGTCGGCGAGCGAGGCGTCCTTCTGCACCGTCGTCGTGCGCTTGCGCTCGGCGGGGTCCACGACGCGCTCGATGGCGGCGACGGCGTAGGCGTCCTGGAGGGCGTCGCGGAGGGCGCGCTGGTCCACGAGCGGGGCCTGCTGCTCATCCACCCGGTAGCGGACGCGGACGACGGCGTCGCGGATGTCCTCCAGCCGGATCCGCCCGAGGATCGTCCCCGTCGGGTCCTCCGCCGCGCGGGCGTCCACCTCGACGGGGATGAACCGCCGGGCCGGCGTCTCGACGAACCGGTACGTCGTCCGCTTCGCGCCCTCCCCGTCGGGCTCGATGTCCACGATCACGAACCCCTTTTGGGCGTCGTGTTCCTTGAACGAGATCCGTTCGATGGAAGAGGAGTAGACGACGGGCGGGCCGTCGCCGCGCTCGAACGCCTCGCGGTTGCGGTCCTGAAACTTGTGGATGTGCCCGAGCGCGACGTAGTCGAGCTTCGGGTGCGCGAGCTGGCCGACGGTGAACTTCGGCTCGTGGGCGATGAGGCTGGTCCGCTCGCTGCCGCTGACCTCGGCGCCCTGCACCGTGAAGTGCCCCGCGAGCACCGCCGGGAGCGCGGGGTCGAGCGCGGCGGCGTGCTGCCGGACGTAGTCGGCGTAGAGCCCCTCGATGAACGTGCGGATCTGCTCGGGGGTCTTGCCGCGGTGGGCCTCCTTCGAGAGCACGAGCGAGCGGATCGGCCAGGGCAGCGCGAGGAGCTGGAGCGGCCCGCTCTTCGTCTCGATAGACCCATACTCGGTCCCCGGCGCGCAGGCCGTCGGACGGCGGAAGATGTGGACGTTCCCCGTGAGGAACCCGAAGATGTCCACCGCCGACGCCTTCCCGAACGACACCGGGTGGTCGTGGTTGCCGATGGTCATGACGACGGGGATACCGGCGTCGGTGACGGGCTTCAGGCTCTCGGCGAACAGCTTCTGCTGGGTCGGTGTGGGGTCGGCGGTGCGGTAGGCGTCGCCGCAGAAGAGGAACGCGTCCACGTCCTCCTGGACGGCGCGCTCGGCCATGAACCGGAAGCAGCGGGCGAAGTCCTGGAGCCGGGTGTTCAGCCCGGTCTCGGGGTCGAGGCGGCCGTGGGTCTCGTAGCCGAGGTGGATGTCGGCGGTGTGGAGCAGGCGCATGTTCGAGGGCGGCGGGCAGCGGAGGTTAAGCCGCGAAAGCTACCGACACCGCAACGGCGAGCGCCTGTAGGGGCGCAATGCATCGCGCCCTGTGAAGGACCGGCGCCACGTCCACCACGGGCACGGCACCGCCGTGCCCCTACCGTAGCTGGTGCAGCCGCCTCCCGGTCCCCGCTCCACGCCCGCCGCAGTCTCGGCCAGCGCCGGCTCGCGGAGCTCCACGAGACGCGGGGGCACCCGACGGAGGCCGAGCGCTACCGAGGGCCGATCATCGAGGACGAGGGGTGAGGGTGGGCCGGACGGCGCTACCTTCCGACCTCCCTCCGGCCTCCGCCCCATGCCCCTCGTCGCTATCGTCGGCCGGCCCAACGTCGGCAAGAGCACCCTGTTCAACCGCCTCACCGAGGCCCGCGACGCCATCGTCCACGACGAGCCCGGCGTCACGCGGGACCGCGTCTACGGCGACGCCGAGTGGGGCGGGCGGACGTTCGACGTGGTCGACACCGGCGGCTACGTCGAGGGCTCCGACGACCGGTTCGAGGCCGCCATCCGCGAGCAGGTCCGGATCGCGCTCGACGAGGCCGACGCCGTCGTCTTCGTCGGGGACGTGCTGACGGGCGTCACGGACCTCGACCTCGAGATGGCGCAGGTCCTCCGCCGCGCGGGGCGGCCCGTCCTCGTCGCCGCCAACAAGGCCGACACGGGGCAGCGCCGGCTCGACGCGGCGGAGTTCTACGGGCTCGGGCTCGGGGAGGTCTTCCCCGTCAGCTCCATCAACGGCTCCGGCACCGGCGACCTCCTCGACGCCCTCCTCGACGCGCTCCCCGAGGAGCCCGACGACGAGGACGACGGCGCCCCGCGCATCGCCCTGCTCGGCCGGCCCAACGTCGGGAAGTCGTCGCTGGCGAACCGGCTGCTCGGTGAGGAGCGGAGCATCGTCACCGAGATCAGCGGGACCACCCGCGACGCCGTGGACGCGCGGCTGGAGCACCGCGGCCGGCCCGTCGTGATCGTGGACACGGCCGGCCTCCGCCGGAAGGCCCGCGTGACGGAGAACGTCGAGTTCTACTCGACGCTGCGCACCGAGCGCGCCCTCCGCGACTGCGACGTGGCGGTCGTCCTCCTCGACGGCTCGCTCGGGCTCGAATCCCAGGATGCCCGCATCGTCCGGCAGGCCGAGGAGATGAAGAAGGGGGTCGTCCTGGCCGTCAACAAGTGGGACCTCGTGGCGAAGGAGACGAACACGGCCCGCGACGTCGAGCGGGCGATCCACGAGCGGCTCGGGACGCTGGACTACGTGCCGTTCGTGTTCGTGAGCGCGCTCACCGGGCAGCGCGCCGAGAAGGTGTTGGACGTGGCCCTCACCGTCGCCGACGAGCGCAAGCGCCGGATCCCGACGGCCGAGCTGAACGCGACCGTCGAGGCGGCCGTCCGGGCGCACCACCCGCCGTCGCACGGGGGGCGGCAGGTGAACATCAAGTACGCCACGCAGGTCCGCAACGACCCGCCGGTGTTCGCCTTCTTCTGCAACCACCCGACCGGGGTGAAGGAGCCGTACCGCCGCTACCTCGAGAACCGCCTCCGCGACCGGTTCGGGTTCGCGGGCGTGCCGCTGACGCTGTCGTTCAAGCAGAAGTGACCCCCGCCCTCTGAGATCGCGGCGCAGCCGCCACCGTGTAGGGACGCAGCACAGCGGAGTGATACGGATTCCGCTGCGTGGTGTCAGGATGGATGCCTCCGCGCAACCGTCTTCCTCGTCGTAGAGACGCAGCATGCTGCGTCTCTACAGGGGCCGAGGCCCAACGACCAGACGCCGTCATCCTGAATCCGTATGACCTCCACCCCGCTCGTCCCTACGACGGCCGAGACAGCCGGGACCCCCGACGCGCATTTCGACCTCCGCGCGATGGTGCCTCCGCGCGATGGTGCGAGGACCGGCCTCGGCGGCTCGGCGCGGCGGGCAATGTTGTATCATCCGGCGCCGTTCGGCCGCCGGAGCCCCCCGCCTGCCCCATGCCCGCTCGTCGCCTGCTCGTCGCCTGCCTGCTCGCCCTCGGTGCGGCGCCGCTGCTGGCCGGCTGCGGCGCCATCTTCGGGCAGCGCTACGACAACTTCACGGCGTACTACAACGCGTTCTACAACGCCCGCCGCGAGTTCGACCGGGCCGAGGAGCCGATCCTCCGCGCCGACCCGCCCGTGGACCGCGGGCGCTTCCTCACGCTGTTCCCCGAGCAGGAGGGCGGGCGCGGCGGGCAGGGGTTCGAGACGGCCATCAAGAAGGCCGCCGACCTCATCCGCGACCACGCCGGCTCGAAGTGGGTCGACGACGCGCTGCTCTTGATCGGGAAGTCGTACCACTACCAGGGCGACTTCCTCGCCGCGGCCGAGAAGTTCCGGCAGGTGATCGCGGTGGGGGACGAGAGGCTCCGCGACGAGGCGTACCTCTGGCTCGGGCGGTCGCTGATCGAGGTCGAGGACTACGGCGCCGCCGGGGAGGCGCTCCGCGAGGGGCTCGACCGCGAGGGCGTCCGCGACCGCTGGGCCGCCCCCATGCGGCTGGCCCTCGGCGAGCTGGAGGTCCGGCAGCGGGCGTTCGAGGACGCCGCCGCCGCGCTCGAAGCGGGCCTCGGCGGCGTCCGCGACCGCGAGCTCGCCGCGCGCGCGGCGTTCCTGCTCGGGCAGGTCTACGACGAGCTCGGCAACCCCGCCGCGGCGGCCGGCGCCTACGGCCGTGCCCTCGAGCTGAGCCCGCGCTACGAGGTCGAGTACGCCGCGCAGCTCCAGCGCGCCCTCGCCCTCAGCCGCACCGACGGCGACGCCGCGCTGGACCTCATCGGGCGGATGCGGCGCGACGACAAGTTCTTCGACCAGCGCGCCGAGGTCGAGCTGACCCGCGCGCGGGTGCTGGCCGAGGTCGGCCGGCCGGCCGAGGCGCGGGACCTCCTCCGGCGGCTGCTCTACGACCGCGACCCCACGCTCCGGGTCGGCGCCCTGCGCGGGCCCGTCCACTACCGCCTCGGGCAGGTCTACCGCGACGGCCTCGGCGACTACGCCCGCGCCGCCGTCCACTTCGACACGGCCGCGACGGCGCTCCGCGAGGCCGCCGTGCGCGACCTCCGCGCCACCGCCGAGGCCGTCGCCGACGCGCCCGCGATGTCGCAGACGTTCGGGAGCTTCGCCGAGGTCCGCGCCCGCGTAGCCGAGATGGACTCCCTGCTCTACCTCGGCTCGCTCAGCGACGAGGATTTCGAGGCCGCCATCGCCGTGATCGGCGAGCAGCGCCGCCGGGAGGCCGAGGAAGCCGAGCGCGAGCGCCGCCGCCTGGAGGCCGAGCAGGGCTTCGCCGGCCGGCCCGGCCTCGACGGCTTCGACGCCAGCCGGCCGGACGAGCGCGGCGGCGAGGCCACCGCCAACGCCGGCTTCCTCAGCTACCGCGACCCCATCACGGTGCAGCGTGGCGACGTCGAGTTCCGGGCACGGTGGGGCGACCGGGAGCGCGTTCCCAACTGGCGCCGCTCGGCCGCCGCCTCGGCCACGGTCGAGGTCCAGGACGACGTCACCGACGCGCTCGAAGAGCAGGCGAGTGCGCAGTCGCCGGAGAGCCCCACCCGCGCCGAGTTCGACCTCGACATCTCGGCCATCCCACGCGACCCGTTCGACCAGCTCCGGATGCGGGAGGAGCGGGCCGCCGCGCGCTACGAGCTCGGCAACGTCCTCTTCCTCTCCGTCGGCCGGCCGGACTCGGCGGCGGTGTGGTACCAGCGGGTCATCGAGGAGGACGCCGAGTTCCCCGTCGCCGTGCGCGCCTACTACGCGCTCGCCGAGGTGCAGCGCGCGCTCGGCAACGAGCCGGAGGCCGAGGCGCTCTACCGCGAGATCGCCGACCGCTTCCCCGACGACCCCCTCGCCCAGCAGGCCCGTGGTCAGCTCGGCCTCGCCGTGCAGGAGCTCCCGCCGGACTCGCTCGACCTCGCCGAGGCCGCCTACGCCGACGCCTTCGCGCGCTGGCAGGCGGAGGCCCACGCCGACGCCTTCGCGGCGATGAACGACGTGGGCGAGCGGTTCCCCGCCACCGACATCGCCGCCCGCGCCCGGCTCGCGGCGGGGCTGATCTACATGGAGTGGGCCGAGGGCGACACCCTCGCGCTGCTCGCCGCCGGCCCCGGCGCCCTCACCGGCGACGACACGCTCGCGGCCCCGCCCAACCCGGTCGAGCTTCCGCCCGCAGACCTCCCCGACCTCGCTCCGCCCGACTCCGTAGATGCAACGACGCTGCTGGACTCCGCTGCCGTGACGGACTCCGCTGCCGTGACGGAGCCCGGCGTTGCCCTCCTCCCTGCCGACAGCCTAGCCCTGGGGGATTCGGTGACGGTGGAGCCTTCGGATCTCGCGGGGCTCGATTCGCTGAGCGTGGACCCGCTGGGGGTGGACTCGCTGGAGGCGCCGGCCGCGCCGCCGGTCGCGGAGGAGCCGGCGGAGGCGTGGCTCGAAACGCTCTACGCCAGCGTCGAGGCGGACTTCCCCGGCACGGGCTACGCCGAGCGCGCGCAGGCGCTGCGGCAGGCCGTGGCCGAGCAGCGGCGGGCCTACGCCGCGTCGCTGCTGCCGCCGGTGGATTCGCTCGCTGCCGACTCGCTGGCCCTCCCCGATTCGCTGGCGGCGGGCGCGCCCGAGTCACCGCCCGCCGACGCTGAGGCGTGGCTGAGGGGCACGGCGGGCTCGCCCGACGAGGGGCGGCCGGTGGCGCCAGAGGACGGCGGCTTCACCTGGGTCGTGCTCGACAGCCCACGCCGGACCGAGGCGCAGAGCCTGCTCATCTCCTTCCACAACCGCGGCTACCGCACGGCGCTGCTGACCGAGCCGGGCGAGGACGGGGACCGCTCCCTCGTCCTGCTCGGGCAGTTCCCCACCGAGGCCGCCGCTGAGGCCGCCGCCCTCGGCGACCTCCCCATCGGCATCCGCGAAGATGCCTTCCGCACCCTGCCCCTCGACGAGGTCGGGACGGTCGAGACGATGGACGACCTCCTGAACCGGAGCCGCGACACGCCGCTGGATTAACGGCCAGGCGCGGGGGCGGACGAATAAGCCGTGAGGGGCCGGCGCGGCCGGCGGGGGGTGGAACATGCCTCCGGGGGGGCGGTACCGCCTGCTCCGCAAAGACGCAGTAACCACGCATCGAGGAGCCCGCAGCTCCGCTCCGATGCCACCGGGGTCCGACGCGCCCCGACCGTCCCGAGGTCCGGCCGAGGAGCCACCGAGCGCATGGCGAGAGAGAAAGACGAGCGCGACATCCTGAACCCCCGCCAGGGCGAGAAGCGGCCCGGCCCGAAGGGCGACGCCCGCCGGCCGAAGTTCTCGCTGTGGATCTACCTCGCCATCTTCCTCGGCCTCTTCGTCGTCCAAGCCTACCTCTGGGGCGGCGCCCGCGACACCGAGGTCGACTACAGCGCCTTCCTCGAACAGGTCGAGGCCGGCTACGTCGAGGAGATCACCGTCGTCAACGACCGCGGCATCGAGGGCCGTTACACCGAGGCCGCCGTGGACCGCGGGCTCGTCGAGGTCGAGGAGCCGCAGGGCAGCTTCCTCGGCGAGAACCGCGACGACCTCCGCCGTCGCTTCGAGACCACGAAGCCCGAGGACCACGACCTCACCGACTTCCTCCGCGACTACAACGCCGCGCAGTCGGAGACGGAGCAGGTGGCGTTCACCGCCGAGACCCGCGAGAACTGGTTCGGCGGCATCCTCGCCTGGACGTTCCCGCTGCTGATCATCGTGTTCCTGTGGCTGTTCATCCTCCGCCGCATGGGCGGCCCCGGCCAGCAGGTCCTCAACATCGGGAAAAACAAGGCCACCCTCTTCGACCAGACCGAGGGCGCGCCGCTCACGTTCTCCGACGTCGCCGGGCTCGACGAGGCGAAGGAGGAGGTCGAGGAGGTCGTGGACTTCCTCAAGAACCCGAAGAAGTTCACCCGCCTCGGCGGCAAGCTCCCGAAGGGCGTCCTCCTCGTCGGCCCCCCCGGCACCGGCAAGACGCTGCTCGCCAAGGCCGTCGCCGGCGAGGCGCAGGTCCCGTTCTTCTCCCTCTCCGGCTCCGACTTCGTCGAGATGTTCGTCGGCGTCGGCGCGGCCCGCGTGCGAGACCTCTTCAAGCAGGCGAAGGAGAAGGCCCCCTGCATCATCTTCATCGACGAGATCGACGCCATCGGGCGCAGCCGCGGGCGCGGCGCCCTCATCGGCGGCAACGACGAGCGCGAGAACACGCTGAACCAGCTCCTCGTCGAGATGGACGGGTTCAACACCGACAAGGGCGTCATCATCATGGCCGCCACGAACCGCCCCGACGTGCTCGACTCGGCGCTGCTCCGCCCTGGCCGGTTTGACCGCCAGATCCTGATCGACCGCCCGGACCGCATCCAGCGCGCCGAGATCTTCAAGGTCCACACCCGCCACATCACCCTCGGCCCGGACGTCGAGATGGACGGGCTGGCGAACATGACGCCGGGCTTCGCCGGGGCCGAGATCGCCAACGTCTGCAACGAGGCCGCCCTGCTCGCCGCCCGGCGCGACAAGGAGGCCGTCGCGATGCAGGACTTCGAGGACGCCATCGACCGCGTGATCGGGGGGCTGGAGAAGAAGAACAAGCTGATCTCCCCCGAGGAGAAGCGGATCGTCGCCTACCACGAGGCCGGCCACGCCATCGCCGGCTGGCTGCTGGAGCACACCGACCCCGTCATCAAGGTGAGCATCGTGCCGCGCGGGCTCGCCGCACTCGGCTACGCGCAGTCGCTCCCGGAGGAGCGCTACATCTCGACCAAGGAGGCGTTCCTCGACCAGATGACGATGATGATCGCCGGCCGCGTCGCCGAGGAGATCGTCTTCGGCCACCTCTCGACCGGCGCGCAAAACGACCTCGAACGGATCACGCGGCTCGCCTACGCCATGGTGGTGGACTACGGGATGAGCGAGCGGGTCGGGCACATCAGCTTCAACCTCTCGGGGAAGAAGGACCAGCCGCAGTTCGACAAGCCGTACTCGGACCACACCGCCGAGCTCATCGACGGCGAGGTGAAGGCCATCATCGAGGACGTCCGCGAGCGCGCCCACCGCCTCCTCAACGACAACCGCGACAAGCTGGAGGCCCTGGCGCAGACCCTCCTCGACCGGGAGGTGATCAACGAGCGCGACCTCAAGGAAATCCTCGGCGAGCGCCCCTACCAGCGCCGCCGCCTCGACGCGCCCACACCGCCCGCCGCGCCCGCGAACGGCTCGGCGGACCTCCCCGAGCCGCCACCGGCCTCCAGCGGCGACGGGGCCGTGCCCTCGCCCGAGGAGATCCCGCCGCGCCCGGACCCCGATGTTGTCTAGCCGGTATATCGGCATAGTGCGGTAGACCGGGAAGGGTGATTGGGGTTAACGCGAATACCACGTTAAGGCGTTAAATGAGGCGATAGGGCCGGCCGGGGGGTTGAACCGGCACGCCGCTTTGGGTACCTTCTATTTCTGCACCGGCGCGACGGCCAGCGTTCGTCGCGCCGCTCTTTTGGGGCCGCCGCCCCGCCCGTTCCACCCCACCCCCCGCTCCGTGCCTACGATCCAGCAGCTCGTCCGCAAGGGCCGCAGCCCGAAGGTCAAGAAGACGAAGTCGGCCGCGCTCCAGGGCAACCCCCAGCGCCGCGGCGTCTGCACGCGCGTCTACACGACGACGCCGAAGAAGCCGAACTCCGCGCTCCGCAAGGTCGCGAAGGTCCGGCTGACCAACGGGATGGAGGTCATCGCCTACATCCCGGGCGAGGGCCACAACCTCCAGGAGCACTCGATCGTGCTCGTCCGCGGGGGCCGCGTCAAGGACCTCCCCGGCGTGAAGTACCACATCGTCCGCGGCGCGCTCGACACGGCCGGCGTCGCCGACCGCCGCCAGAGCCGCTCGAAGTACGGCGCCAAGCGCCCTCGATAGTTGTGAGTCGTGGGTGGTGAGCTCTGAGTTAGGGCTCCCGAACTCACGACCCAGGACTCAACACTCAGAACTCAAAGCTTCCCATGCGCAGAAGGCAGGCCGACAAGCGGATCACGATCCCCGACCCGCTCTACCAGGACCAGCTCGTCGCCAAGTTCATCAACACCGTCATGGACGACGGCAAGAAGAGCGTGGCGCAGCGGATCGTCTACGGCGCCTTCGACATCGTCGAGGAGCGGGCCGAGGACGAGACCGGCGTCGAGACCTTCCGCAAGGCGATCAACAACATCGCCCCGCTCGTCGAGGTCCGCAGCCGGCGGGTCGGCGGCGCGACCTACCAGGTGCCCATCGAGGTCCGCCCCGAGCGGCGCACGAGCCTCGCCTTCCGGTGGCTGCTCCAGTACGCCCGCCAGCGCGCCGACAAGTCGATGGCCCGCCGCCTCGCCAACGAGATCCTCGCCGCCAGCAAGGGCGAGGGCGGCGCCGTCAAGAAGAAGGACGACACGCACCGCATGGCCGAGGCCAACAAGGCCTTCGCGCACTTCCGCATCTAGTCACTCGTCGTCCGGGGGCAACCGGGACGACCAACGACCATCGCAATGAGCCAGCAGAACGGACGGACGGTCCCGCTTTCGAAGACGCGGAACATCGGCATCATGGCCCACATCGATGCCGGCAAGACCACCACCACCGAGCGCATCCTCTACTACACCGGGCGGCTCCACCGCATCGGCGAGGTCCACGAGGGCGGCGCCACGATGGACTGGATGGAGCAGGAGAAGGAGCGCGGCATCACCATCACGAGCGCCGCGACGACCTGCTTCTGGGCCGACCACCGGATCAACATCATCGACACCCCCGGCCACGTCGACTTCACCGTCGAGGTCGAGCGCTCGCTGCGCGTGCTCGACGGCGCGGTCGCGCTGTTCTGCTCCGTCGGCGGCGTCGAGCCGCAGTCGGAGACCGTCTGGCGGCAGGCCGACAAGTACCACGTCCCGCGCATCGCCTTCGTCAACAAGATGGACCGCACCGGCGCCGACTTCGCCGCCGCCGTCCAGATGATGAAGGACCGCCTCAAGGCCAACGCCGTCCCCGTCCAGATCCCCATCGGCGAGGGCGACATGTTCCGCGGCGTCATCGACCTCATCACGGCCAAGGCCATCGTCTGGCACGACGAGAGCCAGGGCTCAACGTGGGACGAGATGGACATCCCCGAGGACCTCAAGAGCCAGGCCCGCCACTGGCGGATCAACCTGCTGGAGGCCGTCGCCGAGCACGACGACGAGCTCCTCATGCTCTACCTCGAAGGGGAGGACATCCCCGCCGAGCAGATCAAGGCCGTCGTCCGCCAGGCCACGCTGAACCTCGACATCACCCCGGTCTTCTGCGGCTCCGCCTTCAAGAACAAGGGCGTCCAGCGCCTCCTCGACGGCGTGATCGACTACCTCCCGAGCCCGACCGACGTGCCGCCCGTCGAGGGCCACGAGCTCCGCGGTGGTGAGGGCGAGCTCTCGCGCGAGGCCGACCCCGACGCGCCGTTCAGCGCCGTCGCCTTCAAGATCGCCACCGACCCCTACGTCGGCAAGCTCACCTTCGCGCGGGTCTACTCCGGCACGCTGGAGAAGGGCCAGCCGGTGATGAACACGACCACCGAGAAGAAGGAGCGCGCTGGCCGCCTCCTCTTCATGCACGCCAACTCCCGCGAGGACGTCGACTCGGTCAAGGCCGGCGACATCTGCGCCGTCGTGGGCCTGAAGGAGGTCAAGACGGGCGACACGCTCTGCGACCCGGACCACCCCATCGTGCTGGAGCGGATGGAGTTCCCCGAGCCGGTGATCCGGATCGCCATCGAGCCCAAGACGAAGGCCGACATCGACAAGCTCGGCACCGGCCTCCAGAAGCTCGCCGAGGAGGACCCGACCTTCAAGGTCTCCACCGACGACGAGACCGGGCAGACGCTGATCGCGGGGATGGGCGAACTCCACCTCGAGATCATCGTCGACCGCCTCAAGCGGGAGTTCAAGGTCGAGGCCAACGTCGGCACCCCGCAAGTCGCCTACCGCGAGGCCATCCGCTCCGCCGTCGACTACAAGTACACGCACAAGAAGCAGACCGGCGGCAAGGGCCAGTTCGCCCACGTCGAGGTCGAATTCATGCCCAAGGAGGGCGGCACCGGCTTCGAGTTCGTCGACGAGATCAAGGGCGGCTCGATCCCGCGCGAGTTCATCCCCTCTGTCCAGAAGGGGATCGAGAGCGCGCTCGACCAGGGGCCGCTCGCCGGCTACCCCATCGAGGGCGTCGTCGCCCGCCTCTACGACGGGAAGTTCCACGCCGTCGACTCCGACCAGATCGCGTTCGAGATCGCGGGCCGGATGGCGTTCCGCGAGGCCAGTCGCCGCGCCAACCCCGTCCTGATGGAGCCCATCATGGACGTGGAGGTCATCACGCCCGAGGAGTACATGGGCGACGTGATCGGCGACCTCAACAGCCGCCGCGGGCGGATCGAGTCGATGGGCCAGCGCAATGAGGCGCAGGTGATCAAGGCGATGGTCCCGCTCTCGACCATGTTCGGCTACTCGACCGACCTCCGGAGCAACACGCAGGGCCGCGCCATCTACTCCATGCAGTTCGACCACTACGAGGAGGTGCCCAAGAGCATCGCCGAGGAGGTGGTCTCCGAGAAGGTCGCTCTGGCCTAGCTCGCATTCCCTTCCCCCAGCAAGTACGAAGACCCAGAGGTAACCCACCATGGCAAAGGAGACGTTCCAGCGGACGAAGCCCCACGTCAACGTCGGCACCATCGGCCACGTCGACCACGGGAAGACCACCCTCACGGCGGCGATCACGAAGGTGCTCGCCGAGGCCCAGGGCGGCACGGCGATGAACTTCGAGGACATCGACAACGCCCCCGAGGAGCGCGAGCGCGGGATCACCATCGCCACCGCCCACGTGGAGTACGAGACGGCCGAGCGCCACTACGCCCACGTCGACTGCCCCGGCCACGCCGACTACGTGAAGAACATGGTCACCGGGGCGGCGCAGATGGACGGGGCCATCCTCGTCGTCGCCGCCACCGACGGGCCGATGCCGCAGACCCGCGAGCACATCCTGCTCGCGCGCCAGGTCGGGGTCCCCTACGTCGTCGTCTTCATGAACAAGGTCGACCTCGTCGACGACGAGGAGCTCCTCGAGCTCGTCGAGTTGGAAGTCCGCGAGCTGCTCTCCTCCTACGAGTTCCCCGGCGACGACCTCCCCGTCGTGCAGGGCTCCGCGCTCGGCGCGCTGAACGGGGAGGCTCAGTGGGTGGAGAAGGTGGAGGAGCTCATGGCGGCGGTGGACTCCTACGTCCCGACGCCGGAGCGGGAGGTGGACCGCCCGTTCCTGATGCCGATCGAGGACGTGTTCTCGATCACGGGGCGGGGGACGGTGGTGACGGGCCGCGTGGAGCGGGGGTCGATCAAGGTGGGGGAGGCCGTGGAGCTCGTGGGGATCCGGGAGCAGAAGCAGGCCTCGACGGTGACGGGGGTGGAGATGTTCAGGAAGCTCCTGGACTCGGCGCAGGCCGGTGACAACGCGGGGATCCTGCTCCGTGGGATCGAGAAGGACGCGGTGGAGCGGGGGATGGTGGTGTCGAAGCCGGGGAGCGTGACGCCGCACCGGGAGTTCGAGTGCGAGGTGTACATCCTGAGCAAGGAGGAGGGGGGGCGCCACACCCCGTTCTTCAAGGGGTACCGCCCGCAGTTCTACTTCCGGACCACCGATGTCACCGGCGATATTGAGTTGGGGGAGGGGGTGGAGATGGTGATGCCGGGGGACAACACGCGGTTCCGGGTGCAGCTGATCCAGCCGGTGGCGATGGAGGAGGGGCTGCGGTTCGCGATCCGGGAGGGGGGCCGCACCGTCGGCGCCGGCGTCGTCTCCAAGATCCTCGACTGAGCAGGTCGTGAGTTGTGGGTTGTGGGTGCTGATTGCTCCACGGCTCACAACCCATAACTCATAACCCAACACTCAACATGGCAAGCCAGAAGATCCGGATCAAGCTCAAGTCCTACGACCACTCGCTGGTCGACAAGAGCGCCGAGAAGATCATCCGCACGGTGAAGCAGACCGGCGCGGTGGTCAGCGGCCCGATCCCCCTCCCGACCAACAAGTCGATCTACACGGTCCTCCGCGGGCCGCACGTCGACAAGAAGAGCCGCGAGCAGTTCGAGATCCGCGCGCACAAGCGCCTGATCGACATCCTCTCGACCTCCTCCAAGACGGTCGACGCGCTGATGAAGCTGGAGCTTCCCAGCGGCGTCGACGTCGAGATCAAGGTCTGACCCCGACGATGCGCCATTTCCCCTCCATCCTCCTGATCGCCGCGTTGGCGCTGGGCCTCGGCCCCGCGCTCACCGGCTGCGACTCCGACGACGGCGACGACACGCCGGCGGAGGAGCGGATCGTGGGCGTCTGGGCTGCCGAGACGGCCAGCCTGCTCCTCAACCCACTCGGCACGGCGATCCCCGTGCTGGAGGAGGGCGACGAGGCCAGCGTCACCATCTCATTTGAGACCACCGGCGAGTTCCTCCTCACCGTGCAGGGGCCGGTCGAGTTCACCGCACCCATCACGGGCGAGGTGGTGGAGATCATCCCGGAGGGCGAGGCCACCGCGACGCGGGGGACCTACGAGGTGGTGGCGGACGAGGAGCAGATCCGCTTCACGGCCACCACCGTCGACGGCATCCCCGTCATCGAGGAGGAGCCAGCCGACGTGGACTTCGGCTTCCGCGGCGACGACCTCACGCTCACCATCGAGAACGACGAGGATGGGCAGGCTCTGCTCGCCTTCCTCCTCGGTAGCGACGAGTTGGCCGCGCTCTTCCAAGGCGGCGAAGCCCGCTTCGAGCAGATCACAGCCAGCACCAACTGAAGCCCATCAAGGGCGCTCACCCCCACGCTTAACTTAATCAGGCGATTACAATGAGCGGAATTATCGGGCGCAAGCTCGGCATGACGACGGTGTTCGACGACCGGGGCGACCAGATCGTCTGCACGGTCGTGGAAGCCGGCCCTTGCGTTGTGACCCAGGTCCGGACGGACGAGACGGACGGCTACAGTGCCCTCCAACTCGCCTTCGGCGACAAGAAGGAGAAGCACACGACGAAGGCGCTCCAGGGCCATTTCAAGGCCGCCAACACGGACCCCAAGCGCCACCTCATCGAGTTCCGCGGCCACAGCCGCACCGACGACCTCGGCCTCGGCGACACCCTCGCCGTCGGCGACGTGTTCGCGGAGGGCGACACGGTCCACGTCGTCGGGACCTCGAAGGGCAAGGGGTTCCAGGGCGTCGTCAAGCGCCACGGCTTCGGCGGCGTGATGGAGCAGACGCACGGCCAGCACAACCGCCAGCGCGCGCCGGGCTCGATCGGGCAGGCGTCCGACCCCAGCCGCGTCTTCAAGGGCACCAAGATGGGCGGGCGCATGGGCAACGACCGCGTGACGGTCAAGAACCTCCGCGTCGTCCGCGTCCTCCCGGACAACAACGTCGTCCTCATCAAGGGCGCCGTGCCCGGCCCGAAGAAGGGCATCCTCGAGATCCGTAAGGCTTGATGCGTGTCGCGTGTCGGCCCCGGCCGGCACCAATGCGCAATACGCACCAGACAGACATGAACCTCCCCATCTACTCCCGCGACGGCGCCGACTCCGGCCGGACGGTCGAGTTCGACGACGCCGTCTTCGGCCTCGAGCCGAACGACCACGCGATCTGGCTCGACGTGAAGGCGTCCGAGGCGCACGCGCGCCAGGGCACGCACAAGACGAAGGAGCGCGCCGAGGTCGCCTTCTCGACGCGGAAGCTCTACCGCCAGAAGGGGACGGGCCACGCCCGCGCCGGCAGCGCGAAGAGCCCGATCCGCAAGGGCGGCGGCACCATCTTCGGCCCGCGCCCCCACGCCTACAACGTCGGCATCAACAAGAAGACGAAGCGGGTGGCCCGCCGCAGCGCCCTCGCCCACAAGCTCCGCGGCGAGGCGCTCCGGGTGGTGGAGGACTTCACGATGGAGGCGCCGAAGACGCGCGACCTCGCCGGCGTCATCCAGAGCCTCGACCTCGGCGGGAAGGTGCTCCTCCTCACCGCCCAGGCCGACGAGGTCATCTACCGCTCCGGCCGCAACATCCCGACCCTCACCGTCCGCCGCGCCACCGACGCCTCGACGCGCGACCTGATGCACGCGCAGACGGTGCTCATCCAGGAGAGCGCCGTCGGGCTGCTGACCGAGGCGCTGCGCCCGAGCCAGAAGGCCCAGCTCTCCGACGACGCCGAGCTGCCGGTCCCCGTCGCCGACGAGCCCGTGCTCCCGGTCGCCGACGAGCCCGCCGCCGACGAATCCGCCGCGTAACGCGAACCCCCTAGCCGAGTCCCCGAACCATGGCCCTCCCCGTTCTGATCGAGCCCATCATCACCGAGAAGATGACCCGCCTCATGGAGGAGGGTCGGCACTACGCCTTCCGGGTGGCGAAGGACGCCAACAAGATCGAGATCCGCAAGGCCGTCGAGGCCCGCTACCCGAGCGTGGACATCAAGGAGGTCCGCACGATGGTGGTCCGCGGCAAGCGCAAGCGGCAGTTCACGAAGCGCGGGCTGATGGAGGGCCGGAAGCCCTCCTACAAGAAGGCCATCGTGACGCTCAAGAGCGGCGAGATCGACTTCTTCGAGAGCGTCTGATCCTCCCCCGATTCCGGCCTCCCGCGAACTGCCCGCGAAGCCTCCAAACTCCTTGAACCCCTCGGGCGCAAAGCCGTTGCCCACCTTCTGCCGCGACGGCACGTAAGCCCCAACCAAGAAGACTCATGGCGATCCGCAAGCTCAAGCCGGTCACGCCCGGCCAGCGCCAGCGCTCGGTCTCCGCGTTCGACACCATCACGAAGTCGGAGCCGGAGAAGAGCCTGCTTGCGCCCCTCAAGAAGAAGGGCGGGCGCAACAACCACGGCCGCATCACGACGCGCCACCAGGGCGGCGGCCACAAGCGCCGCTACCGGATCATCGACTTCAAGCGCGACAAGGACGGCGTCCCCGCCCGCGTCGCGTCCATCGAGTACGACCCGAACCGGACGGCCCGCATCGCGCTGCTCGTCTACGCCGACGGCGCCAAGCGCTACATCATCGCACCCGACCGGCTGACTGTCGGGATGACGGTGCAGAGCGGGCCGGACGCGCCGCCGGAGCTCGGCAACTGCCTCCCGCTGACGAGCATCCCGCTGGGCACGTTCGTCCATGCCATCGAGATGAAGTCGGGCAAGGGCGCGCAGCTCGCCCGGAGCGCGGGGACGTTCGCGCAGCTCCAGGCGCGCGAGGGCAAGATGGCGACGCTGAAGCTCCCCTCCGGCGAGGTCCGCATGGTCCCGGTGACCTGCCGCGCCACCATCGGGCAGACCTCGAACCCGGACCACATGAACATCGACATCGGCAAGGCCGGCCGGAAGCGCTGGCTCGGCATCCGCCCGAAGACGCGCGGCGTGGCGATGAACCCCGTCGACCACCCGATGGGCGGCGGCGAGGGGAAGTCCTCCGGCGGCCACCCCAAGAGCCCGACCGGCGTGCCGGCCAAGGGCTACAAGACCCGCAAGAAGAAGAACGCCTCGGACCAGTTCATCGTCCGCCGCCGCAAGAAGAAGAAGGGCTGAGCGCCCCCGCTCCCCGCCCCACGACCCCACGACTATGGCACGCTCGCTCAAGAAGGGCCCGTACATCTACTACAAGCTCCAGCGCAAGGTGGACGAGATGAACGGGTCCGGCCGGAAGAAGGTCATCAAGACCTGGAGCCGCGCCTCGATGATCTCGCCCGAGATGGTCGGCCACACCTTCGGCGTCCACAACGGCAAGCAGTTCATCCCCGTTTACGTCACCGAGAACATGGTCGGCCACAAGCTCGGCGAGTTCGCGCCGACGCGGCAGTTCCGCGGCCACATGGGCGGCGGCGGCAAGGCCGACAAGCGCCGCTAGCAACGAGCGATGAGTGGCGGGTTCTGAGTTCTGAGTGACTCACGACCCACGACTCACAACGCAAGACTCCAAATCCATGCAAGCCCGAGCCAAGCTGCGGTTCATCCGCTCCTCGCCCCGCAAGATGCGCATCGTCGCGGACCAGGTCCGCGGCAAGGGCATCACCGAGGCGCTCAATACGCTCCACTTCCTCCCGCATAAGGCCGCCGCGCCCATCGAGAAGACGCTGCTCTCGGCCGTCGCCAACCTCCGCGACCAGGCGGAGGAGGGCGTCGACGAGGACGCCCTCGTCGTGCAGGCGATCATGGTGGACGAGGCGCCGGTGTTCAAGCGGTTCCGGCCGGTCTCGCGCGGGCGCGCCCACCGCATCAAGAAGCGCAACAGCCACCTCACCATCGTCGTCGGCCCTGCCGCCGAGGCGGACGCCGAAGCGTAGGCGCACAACCGAAACGAACGAGGATATTCCTTTGGGTCAGAAGACACACCCCGTCGGGCTCCGCCTGGGCATCATCCGCGGCTGGGACTCCAACTGGTACACGGACGGCTCCTTCGCCGACAAGCTCGTCGAGGACCAGGAGATCCGGACCTACCTCAAGGCCCGGCTCAAGCGCGCCGGCCTCAGCCGGACCATCATCGAGCGGACCCCGAAGCGGGTGATCCTGACGCTGCACACGAGCCGGCCCGGCGTCGTCATCGGCCGCGGCGGCGCCGAGGTCGAGAAGCTGCGCGAGGAGCTGAAGCAGCTCACGAAGAAGGACATCCAGATCAACATCAACGAGATCAAGCGGCCCGAGCTCGACGCCTCGCTCGTCGCGCAGAACATCGCGCAGCAGCTCGAAGGCCGCGTCTCGTTCCGCCGCGCGATGAAGCAGGCCGTCGGCTCCGCGATGCGGATGGGGGCCGAGGGCGTCCGCATCAAGGTCGGCGGCCGGCTCGGGGGGGCCGAGATGAGCCGGACCGAGCAGTACCTCGAAGGGCGCGTCCCGCTCCACACCCTCCGCGCCGACATCGACTTCGCCTCGGCGACGGCGTTCACGCTCGCCGGCACGTGCGGCGTGAAGGTCTGGATCTACCGCGGCGAGATCCTCGGCAAGCCGGACCTCAGCCCGAACGCGCAGGCCCAGCGCCAGCAGCAGATGGCGAGCGCCGCGCCGCCGCCGGAGCGTCGCCGGGACCGCCGCGACCGCGGGGGACGAGGCGGTCGGGACGGAGGCCGGGGCCGGGGAGGCCGCGGCGGCGGTGGCCGCCGCTAGCGCCCAAGACACCCATCCATTTCTAGAACCGAGTAGACGAGAGGACCCGCCATGTTGATGCCCAAGCGGACCAAGTACCGCAAGATGCAGAAGGGCCGCGTCAAGGGCATGGCCCACCGCGGCAGCCGGATCGACTTCGGCGACTTCGGCATCAAGGCGCTCGAGCCGGGCTGGATCACGAGCCGCCAGATCGAGGCCTGCCGTGTCGCCATCACCCGCCGCATCAAGCGCCAGGGGAAGGTCTGGATCCGCATCTTCCCGGACAAGCCCATCACCAAAAAGCCCGCCGAGACCCGGATGGGCAAGGGCAAGGGCTCGCCCGAGTACTTCGTCGCCGTGGTGAAGCCGGGCCGCGTGCTCTTCGAGCTCGCCGGCGTCCCCGAGGACCTCGGCCGCGAGGCGATGGCGCTGGCCCAGTACAAGCTCCCCATCAAGACCAAGTTCGTCGTCCGCCCGGACTACGTCCCCGCCGAGGTCGCGCGGCGCTAAGCGCCCCCCCGCACCCGGCCGCACGCACGCACCCCCGATCCATGAAGGCTTCCGACATCCGCGAGCTCTCCGCCGACGAGATCCGCCAGCGCATCATCGAGGAGGAGCAGGAGCTCCAGCACAAGCGCTTCCAGAGCGCCGTGGCTGGGCTCGAAAACCCCGTCGGCGACATCCGCACGCGCCGCCGCCGCATCGCGCGGCTGAAGACGCTCCTCAACGAGAAGGCCGCCGCGTAAGCGCCGTCTAATCCCATCCCGTAGTTGGTCTGCTCACCAAGCGACCCCGACCGACCATGCCCGACCAGAACCCCGAAGTCGCCGAAGCGTCCCCGCAGACGGAGCCCGCTCCCGAGAGCCCGGAGGTCCGCCCCGAGGCCCCGACGAAGGAGGCCCCGAAGGACAGCGCCGACAGCGGTGCCCGCGCCGGCGAGAACGACGCCGACGACAGCTCCGGCCGCAACGCGCGGAAGGAGCGGATCGGCCTCGTCGTCTCCGACAAGATGGACAAGACGATCACCGTCGCCATCGAGCGCCAGGTCAAGCACCCGATCTACGGCAAGTTCCTGAAGCAGACGACGAAGCTGAAGGTCCACGACGAGGCCAACGACGCCGGCGCCGGCGACACCGTCCGCATCATGGAGACCCGCCCGCTCTCGAAGCACAAGCGTTGGCGGCTCGTCGAAGTGATGGAGCGAGCCAAGTAAGAGGTTTCCCGTTCCGCCCACCGGAAGGCTGAAACACCGACTCCCATGATCCAGCAAGAATCCCGGCTCGCCGTCGCCGACAACTCCGGCGCCAAAGAGGTGCTCTGCATCCGCGTGCTCGGCGGCTCCGGCCGGCGCTACGCCCGCATCGGCGACAAGATCGTCGTCTCGGTCAAGACGGCCGTGCCCGGCGGCGGCATCAAGAAGGGGGAGGTCTCCCGCGCCGTCGTCGTCCGCACGAAGAAGGAGTACCGCCGCCCCGACGGCTCCTACATCCGCTTCGACGAGAACGCCGCGGTCCTCCTCAATGAGGCCGACGAGCCGCGCGGCACCCGCATCTTCGGCCCCGTCGCGCGCGAGCTCCGCGAGCGGCAGTTCATGCGGATCGTCTCCCTCGCCCCCGAGGTGCTTTAACCCCACCGACGGCGCCCGTAGGGGCGCAGCACGCTGCGCCCTTACCGCATCCCCGAACCCGATCATGCCCCGCACGAAGAACAAGCAGAAGAAGCTCCACGTCAAGAAGGGCGAGCAGGTCGCGCTGACGAAGGCGATCACGGCCTACAAGGACGAGCTCGCCCGCGAGAAGGGCTACGTCGGCCGCGTCCTCGCCGTCTACCCGCAGAAGGAGCGCGTGCTCGTCGAGGGCGTCAACATCCGCGTCCGCCACACCCGCCCGAACCAGACCCACCCCCAGGGCGGGCGGATCGAGGGCGAGCGCCCCATCCACCTCTCGAACGTGATGCCCGTCGACGCCGACGGCAACCCGACCCGGATCGGCCGCAAGCGCGTCGAGGACCCCGACACCGGGAAGGGCCGGTGGGTCCGCTACGCCAAGACCACCGGCGACGAACTCGACCGCTAATACAGCCTAATGCGCAGTTCGTGGTGCGTAAGGGAAGCCCCACGCAGCGCGACGCGCAACACGCAACACGTGACACTCCGATGGAACAGAAGTACGTACCCCGCCTGAAGCAGCGCTACCTCGACGAGGTCGTGCCGGCGCTCCGCGAGCAGTTCGGCTACACGAACGTGATGCAGGTCCCGCGGCTCACGAAGATCTCCGTCAACAAGGGCGTCGGCGAGGCCGCGACGACGAAGAAGGTGCTCGACGACGCCGTCGAGGAGCTCCGCACCGTCACCGGCCAGCAGCCGATGATCCGGCGCGCGCGCCGGAGTATCTCGAACTTCAAGATCCGCGACGGCATGCCCGTCGGCGTGGCGGTGACGCTGCGCGGCGACACGATGTGGGAGTTCCTCGACCGCTTCGTGACGCTCGCCCTCCCGCGCGTCCGCGACTTCCGCGGCGTGCCGGACCGCTCGTTCGACGGCCGCGGCAACTACACGCTCGGCGTCAAGGAGCAGATCATCTTCCCCGAGATCAACATCGACCGGGTGGACCGCGTCTCCGGCATGGACGTCTCCATCGTCACGACGGCCGAGACCGACGAGGAGGCCTACGCGCTGCTCAAGGCGCTCGGGATGCCGTTCGTCCGCCGCGAGACCGAGACCGCCGAAGCCGCTTAAAGCAACCGCCCAGAGAACCCCCGACTGTTATGGCCCGCACCTCCCTGATCGCCCGCGAGGCGAAGCGCCGCCGGATGGTGGCGAAGTACGCCGACAAGCGCCGCCGCCTCAAGGCCGCCGGCGACTTCGAGGGGCTCCAGAAGCTCCCCCGCAACGCTAGCCCCGTCCGGCTCCACAACCGCTGCGCCCTGACCGGCCGCCCACGCGGCTACATGCGCAAGTTCGGCATCTGCCGCGTCGTCTTCCGGGAGCTCGCGCTCTCCGGCAAGATCCCCGGCGTCCGCAAGTCGAGCTGGTAGGCGCCTCCGGCGCGTCATGAGTTTTGGGTCATGGGTTGTGAGAACTCGGACCCACGACTCACAACTCAAGACTCACAACTCCTCACATGAGCGCCATCACCGACCCCGTCGCGGACTACCTCACACGCGTCCGCAACGCGCAGAAGGCCCGCCACCCGTACACCGACATCCCCGCCTCGAAGGTGAAGCGGGCCATCACGCAGATCCTCCTCGACAAGGGGTTCATCCGCAACTACCTCAACATCGACGACGGCAAGCAGGGGCTCCTGCGCGTTTACCTCCGCTACGACCGGAAGGGGACGCCCGCCATCCGCGAGGTCAAGCGCGTCTCCCGACCCGGCCTCCGCCGCTACGTCGGCACCGACGACCTGCCGCGCGTGCGCAACGGCCTCGGCGTCGCCATCATCTCGACCTCGCGGGGCGTGATGACGGACAAGGAGGCCCGCCGCGCTGGCGTCGGCGGCGAGGTACTCGCCACGGTGTTCTAGTCATTCGTCCCCCGTCATTGGTCCCTCATGCGAAACCAGTGACCCGTGACCAGTGACCCCTGACCAAGAAGAACCATGTCCCGAATTGGCAAGCAGCCCATCCCGATCAAAGACGGCATCTCCGTCGACGTCTCGAAGGGGAACCTCGTGACGGTGAAGGGCCCGAAGGGCGAGCTCCACGTCCAGGTCGACCCCGAGCTCTCCGTCGAGGAGCAGGACGGCGAGGTCGTCGTCTCCCGCCCGACCGACCAGCAGCGGCACCGCGCGATGCACGGGCTCTACCGGAGCCTCATCGACAACGCCGTGCTCGGCGTGACCGAGGGGTTCGAGAAGCAGCTCGAGGTGATCGGCGTCGGTTACCGTGCCGAGGTCAAGAACGGCGTGCTCGAGCTCGCGCTCGGGTTCTCCCACCCCATCTACTTCCTCCCGCCCGACGACGTCTCGATCACGGCGCAGTCCGAGCGCGGCAAGAACCCGATCATCACGATCCAGGGGATCGACAAGCAGATGGTCGGGCAGGTCGCCGCGAAGATCCGGGGGCTCCGGCCGCCGGAGCCCTACAAGGGCAAGGGCGTCCGCTACGTCGGCGAGTACGTCCGCCGCAAGGCCGGCAAGACGGCCGCGCGCTAGACTCCCTCCGTCTCCACCGGGCCGCGTGGTCAGCAATCACGCGGCCGAGACATCCAGACCTATGGCAAAGCAGAGCAAGCGGGTGCAGAACCGGCAGCGCATCAAGCGCCGCGTCCGCGCCCAGATCACCGGCACCACCGAGCGCCCGCGCCTCAGCGTGTTCCGCTCCAACGAGCACATCTACGCCCAGCTCATCGACGACCTCAAGGGCCACACCATCGCCGCGGCGTCCAGCAAGGCCGACGGCGTCGGCGGCGAGAGCCGAGTCGAGACCGGCAAGCTCGTCGGGCAGCGGCTCGCCGAGAAGGCCAAGGAGGCCGGCGTCGAGCGCGTCGTCTTCGACCGCAACGGGTATCGCTACCACGGCCGCGTGAAGGCGCTCGCCGAGGGCGCCCGCGAGGGAGGACTCAAGTTTTAACCGACGCGCGGCCCGTCCGGCGCGCAACCAACGAGAGACATGGCTAAGGACAGCAAGCGAAACCGGGGCCGCCGCGCCCGCGCCTCCGAGCAGACGAACCTCATCGACCGGCTCGTCCACATCAACCGCGTGTCGAAGGTCGTCAAGGGCGGGCGGCGGTTCAGCTTCACCGCCGTCGTCGTCGTCGGCGACGGGGAGGGCACCGTCGGGCACGGGCTCGGTAAGGCCAACGAGGTCGCCAGTGCCATTGCCAAGGGGACCGACGCGGCGAAGAAGAACATGTTCAAGGTGCCGATGAACAAGGGCACCGTGCCGCACCAGGTCCTCGGCGTCCAGGACGCGGCGAAGGTCCTGCTCAAGCCGGCCTCGGCCGGTACCGGCGTCATCGCTGGCGGCGGCGTCCGCGCGGTGCTCGAGTGCGCCGGCTACACGGACATCCTGACCAAGAGCCAGGGCTCGAACAACCCCCACAACGTCGTCGCCGCGACGATCGACGCGCTCCAGAACCTCGAGGACCCCGGCGAGGTCGCGCAGCGGCGCGGCGTCTCGGTGGCCCGCGTCTTCAACGGGTAGCCGCCCACGGTGGCTAACCGCTTTAACGGATAATTGTCTTGAGCCGCCGCGCCCGTGTCCGTTCTTTGGCAGGCCGGCCTCAACGCGCGCCGGCTCCCCGCGACCCCCGACCGATGGCAACCCTGAAGATCACCCAGACCAAGAGCACGATCCGCCAGTCGAAGCAGCAGAAGCGCACGATGGAGGCGCTCGGGCTCCGGCGGATCGGGCAGTCCAACGAGCTCGACGCCACGCCGGCCATCCGCGGAATGGTGGCGAAGGTCGAGCACCTCGTCTCCGTCGAGGAGACGGCGTAGCTCCGGCAAGGCCCGTGCGGCCTCTGCCGTCCCCGCTTTCTAACCAGCGAGTCCGCTCCGGGGAGCGGGCGCATTAGCCAAGAGAAGATGGACCTCAGCAACCTCCGCCCCGCCCAGGGCTCGACGAAGTCGAAGAAGCGCATCGGCCGGGGCGAGGGCTCCGGCAAGGGCGGCACCTCGACGAAGGGCCACAACGGCCAGAAGAGCCGCTCCGGCGCCAGCATCCCCGCGTGGTTCGAGGGCGGCCAGATGCCGCTCCAGCGGCGCGTCCCGAAGTTCGGGTTCAAGAACCCCTTCCGCACGGAATATGCGCCCGTCAACGTGAGCCGACTGACGGCGCTCCTAGAGCAGGGGCGGATCGAGGCCGGGCAGACGGTGACGCCGGAGACGCTCCGCACCCTCGGCCTGATCGACAAGAAGGACCTCGTAAAGGTCCTCGGCGACGGCGACCTCCCGTCCGCGCTAACCGTCGAGGCCCACGCCTTCAGCAAGGGCGCCCGCGAGAAGATCGAGGCCGCCGGCGGCACCGCCCGCGTCGTCGAGTCGTGAGTGGTGAGTCCTGAGTGAACGACTCAGAACCCACAACTCAAGACCCATAACCCCCTAGTCATGGCATCATTCGCCGAAAGCGTCCGCAACATCTGGCGGATCGAGGAGCTCCGCAACCGGATCCTCTTCACCCTCGGCCTCCTCGTCGTCTACCGGATCGGCGCCTACGTCACCCTCCCCGGCGTCGACGCCCGACTCCTCGCCGAGGCCGTCAGCCAGAGCGACACGGGCGGGCTGTTCGGGTTGTTCAACCTGTTCGTGGGCGGGGCCTTTTATCAGGCAGGCATCTTCGCCCTCGGCATCATGCCGTACATCACGGCGTCGATCATCATCCAGCTCCTCGGCGCCGTCGTCCCGTACTTCCAGAAGCTCCAGCGCGAGGGCGAGGACGGGCGCCGGAAGATCACTCAGCTCACCCGCTACGGCACCGTCGGCATCACGGCGCTCCAGTCGCTCGGCTACGGGATCAACCTCCGGAACGGGGCCACCGGCTCGGCCATCGTCGTGGATCCGACGTTCTTCATGATCACGACGGTGATCGTGCTGACCGCCGGGACGGTGTTCGTGATGTGGCTCGGCGAGCGTATCACGGAGAAGGGGATCGGCAACGGGATCTCGCTGCTGATCATGATCTCGATCATCGCCTTCCTCCCGCAGGCCCTCATCAACGAGTTCGACCAGGTCCCGAACTTCCTCGTCTTCATGATCGAGATCGGACTGCTCGGCCTCGTGACCGCGGGTGTCGTGCTTGTCACGATGGGGACGCGGCGGATCCCGGTGCAGTACGCCAAGCGCGTCGTCGGGCGGAAGGTCTACGGCGGCACGACGCAGTACCTCCCGCTGCGCGTCAACGCCGCCGGCGTGATGCCGATCATCTTCGCGCAGTCGATCATGTTCATCCCGAGCACGTTCGCCGCCTTCTTCCCCGAGAGCCCGTTCTGGCAGACGGTCGGGACGTGGTTCGGGGACATCTTCGGGTGGGGCTACTCGATCGTGTTCTTCTTCGTCTGCGTCTTCTTCACCTACTTCTATACCGCCATCGCGGTGAACCCGCAGGAGATGGCGGACACGATGAAGCGGCAGGGCGGCTTCGTGCCGGGCGTCCGGCCGGGCAAGCAGACGAGCGAGTTCATCGACAACATCCTGACCCGGATCACGCTGCCGGGCGCGCTCTACATCGGCCTCGTCGCCATCCTCCCGGCCTTCGCCGCGCAGGCCGGCGTGACGCCCAACTTCGCGAGCTACTTCGGCGGGACGAGCCTGCTGATCCTCGTCGGCGTCACACTCGATACCTTGCAACAGGTCGAGAGCCACCTCCTGATGCGGCACTACGACGGGTTCATGAAGTCCGGCCGCGTCCGTAGCGGTCGCCGGTAGGGGCGATTCATGAATCGCCCCTACGCTACCCTCCTCTTGTGATTACCCTTAAGACCGAGCCGGATATCGAAGCGCTCCGCCGCGCGGCTGCCCTCGTCGGGCGGGCGCACGTCGAGGTGGCGCGGCGGCTCCGGCCCGGCGTCGAGACGCGGGAGCTGGACCGGGTGGCCGAGGAGGTCCTCCGCGACCACGGCGGGCGCCCGGCCTTTAAGGGCTACGCCTTCCCCGGCGCCTCGCCGTTCCCCGGTTCGCTCTGCATCTCCGTCAACGACGTCGTCGTGCACGGGATGCCGAGCGAGACCGCGCTGGAGGAGGGGGACGTGGTGAGCGTGGACTGCGGCGTCGAGCTCGACGGGTTCTACGGGGACTACGCCTACACGTACATGGTGGGCGAAGTGTCCGAGAAGAAGGCGGCCCTCCTGCGCGACACGAAACAGGCGCTCTACGAGGGCATACGCCATATGATCGAGGGGAGGCGCCTGGGGGACGTGGGGCACGCGGTGCAGCACTACTGCGAGTCGCGCGGCCTCGGCGTCGTCCGCGACCTCGTCGGCCACGGGATCGGGCGGCGGATGCACGAGGACCCGCAGGTCGCCAACTACGGGCGGCGCGGGAACGGGAAGAAGCTCCGCTCCGGGATGACGCTCTGCGTCGAGCCCATGATCACCGCCGGCACCGCCGAAGTCAAGGTCGACGACGACGGCTGGACGGTCCGCACGGCGGACGGCGAGCCGGCCGCGCACTTCGAGCACATGGTCGCGGTCCGCCGCGGCGAGCCCGAAATCCTCTCCTCGTTCGTGCCCATCGAGACGGCCCTCCTCACAGCCGGGATGCCCATCCCCGGCCGCGCGGAGATCCCGACGAACGGGCACGCCGCCCCCGAGGCGGTCGTTACCGAAGCAGCCATCCCCGCCGCAACCTGAGCCTGCCATGAAGGTCCGAGCCAGCGTCAAGAAGCGCTCCGCCGACGACAAGATCGTCCGGCGCAAGGGGCGCATCTACGTCATCAACAAGAAGAACCCCAAGCACAAGCAGCGTCAAGGATAGCCCCCATGCCCCGAATTGCAGGAGTTGACGTCCCCACGGCCAAGCGCGGCGAAGTCTCGCTGACGAGCATCTACGGGATCGGCCGCGCCCGCGCCCTCGAGATCCTCGAGCGCGCCGAGGTGGACCCGAACGCCACCCCGGACGAGTGGACTGAGGAGGAGACCCGCCGCGTCCGCCGCGTCATCGAGGACAACTACACGGTCGAGGGCTCGCTCCGCACCGAGACGCAGCTCAACATCAAGCGGCTGATGGACATCGGCTGCTACCGGGGCCTCCGCCACCGCCGTGGGCTGCCCGTCCGCGGCCAGCGCACGAAGACGAACGCCCGCACTCGTAAGGGCCGCCGGCGGACCGTCGCCGGCAAGAAGAAGGCACCGCGTAAGTAATCTGGTGGACAGTGGATAGAAGCCCATCCGCCGTTCCACCGACCTATCGAATAATCCGTCCCCGACCCTCGCCCGCACGCTCTTCGCGTCACCGGGCGCACGTCGGGACCGACAACCTCCCAGCAGATGGCAAAGCAACAAGGCGGCAAGCCCGAGCGCAAAGGCGGCGGCCGAGCCCGCACCGCGCGCAAGAAGATCCAGGTCGAGAGCAACGGCGCGGCCTACGTCAAGGCGACGTTCAACAACGTCATCATCACGCTCACCGACTCCTACGGCAACACCGTCGCGTGGTCGAGCGCCGGCAAGCAGGGCTTCCGGGGCAGCCGGAAGAACACGCCCTATGCCGCGACCGTCGCCGCGACCGATGCCGCGAAGGAGGCCTACGACCTCGGCCTCCGGCGCGTGGACGTCTACGTGAAGGGGCCGGGCTCCGGCCGCGAGAGCGCCGTCCGCGCCCTCGCCAACGCCGGCCTCGAGGTGCTCACCATCCGCGACGTCACCCCCATCCCTCACAACGGCTGCCGGCCCCCGAAGCGCCGCCGCGTCTGAGCGGGAGATGGAATTGGGATATGGGCTGTGGGGACTTCCCCATCTCCTGCATCCCATCCCCCATCCCCTGCCGAGCGCGCAGCGCGAGGGCATAAGCCCGGCTGAGCGCGGCTAGAGGCCGCTGCTCACGTCTGTCCACCCCCGACACACGAGAACACATCATGGCCCGTTACCGCGGACCCAAGCAGAAGCTCGCCCGCCGCTTCAAGGAGCCCATCTTCGGCCCCTCGAAGTCGCTGGAGCGCAAGCCCTACGGCCCCGGCCAGCACGGCAACGCCCGCCGCCGGAAGGAGAGCGAGTACTCGCTCCAGCTCAAGGAGAAGCAGAAGGTGAAGTACACCTACGGCCTCCTCGAGCGGCAGTTCAGGAACCTGTTCCAGAAGGCCAGCCGCAAGAAGGGCGTCACCGGCGAGAACCTGCTCCAGTTCCTGGAGGCCCGGCTCGACAACGTCGTCTTCCGCCTCGGCTTCGCGCGGACGCGCCGGCAGGCCCGGCAGCTCGTCAACCACGGCCACATCATGGTCAACGGCCGCGTCTCGTCCATCCCGAGCCACCTCATGCGCCCCGGCGACCTCGTCGAGGTCCGCCCGAAGAGCCGCCGGCTCGACGTAATCCAGGACGCCTCGGGCAGCAACCGCCGGAGCTACCCCCACCTCGAGGTCGACCGCGACCAGATGAAGGGGAAGTTCCTCGAGTACCCCGAGCGGCAGGACATCCCCGAGAACATCCGCGAGCAGCTCATCGTCGAGCTCTACTCGAAGTAAGTAGACCCCGACGTAACCCTTCCGGCCGGAGTCCGGCCCCGCCACGCAGGTCCCCGCCCCCATGATCGAGACCCCCCCACGGATGATGACGAACACGCAGCTCCAGATGCCCGACGGCGTCCAGGTCGAGGAGATGAACGAGACCTACGGCCGCTTCGCCATGCAGCCGCTCGAGCGCGGCTACGGGGTCACCATCGGCAACGCGTTCCGGCGCGTGCTGCTCTCCTCGCTGCCCGGCACGGCCATCACCGCCATCAAGATCGACGGCGTCCAGCACGAGTTCTCCACCGTCCCGAACGTGACCGAGGACGTGGCCGACCTCATCCTCAACCTCAAGGGCGTCCGGTTCCGCGCCACCGAGGAGGAGGGGACCGTCACGCTCCAGCTCTCCGGCCCGAAGGACTTCACCGCCGGCGACATCGCTGATGAGTCGGCCGACTTCGAGGTGCTCAACCCCGACCACCACATCGCCGCCCTCTCCGACGACGCCGACGTGCTCGTCGAGCTGCGCGTCGGGCACGGCCGCGGCTACGTCGGCGCCGACGACAACAAGCGCGAGGACGACCCCATCGGCGTCATCGCCATCGAC
This sequence comes from Rhodothermales bacterium, assembly GCA_965215145.1. GTDB lineage: Bacteria > Bacteroidota > Rhodothermia > Rhodothermales > JANQRZ01. The sequence goes on from OZ244038.1 coordinate 851,078, forward strand.
TCCATCTTCACCCCCATCAAGAACGTCCGCTACACCGTCAGCCCCGCCCGCGTCGGCGAGCGGATCGACTACGAGCGGCTCACGATGGAGGTCGAAACCGACGGCTCGGTGACGCCTGAGGAGGCGCTCGCCACGGCGGCGCAGATCCTCCGCGACCACGTCAACCTCTTCATCTCCGTCGACCAGGAGCCCGAGGCCCCGGCCGAGGAGCAGGAGGTCGACGCCGAGGTCCAGCGCATCCGCGGGATGCTGAACCAGAGCGTCGATGACCTCGAGCTGTCCGTCCGCGCGCAGAACTGCCTCAAGGCCGCGCAGATCAAGTCCATCGGCGACCTCGTCCGGCGGGAGGAGGGGGAGATGCTGAAGTTCCGCAACTTCGGCCGCAAGAGCCTCCAGGAGCTGATCCAGGTGCTCGAGGAGCGCGGCCTCCGGTTCGGGATGGACATCGGCCGCTACGTCGAAGAAACCGCCTGAGAGCGTACTGAGTGATGAGTCGTGAGTTTTGAGTACCGACTCACAACCCATAGCTCACAACTCAAGACTCCAGAATCATGCGACACCAGAAGAAGCGACACAAGCTCGGGCGGACGGCGGCCCACCGCAAGGCCACCCTCGCCGCACTCGGCGGCGCCCTCATCGAGCACAAGCGGATCGAGACGACGCTGCCGAAGGCGAAGGCGCTGCGCGGCTTCATCGAGCCGCTCATCACCCGCGCCAAGGACGACTCCACGCACAGCCGCCGGCAGGCCTTCCGCCACCTCCGCAGTAAGGAGGCCGTGAAGGAGCTCTTCGGCGACGTCGCCGTCAGCGTCGGCGACCGGCCCGGTGGTTACACCCGCATCGTGAAGCTCGGCCAGCGCCAGGGCGACAACGCGGAGATGGCCGTCATCGAGCTCGTCGACTACAACGACGTGCAGCCCGAGGGGACCACCTCGCGGAAGCGCCGCACCCGCCGCTCCAGCGGCCGGAGCCGCCGCCGCTCCGGCGGCGAGCAGCAGGCGCCCGCCGCAGCTACGGCGCCTGCCCCGGCCGAGGTGGAGACACCCGAGACCACGGAGGAGCCGACCGAGGCGCCCGCGCCCGCCGCGGCAGACCCCTCCGGCAGCGCCACCGCCGGCGCGCCCGACGAGGCCGTCGAGGACGCCGAGATCAACCCCGACGGCGACGTGAAGGCCGAGGGCGCCGTGCCGCCCGAGGTGGCGCAGACCCACCCCGAGGGCGCCACCGACCACCCCGACGCCGAGCAGGGCGCCGAGCCCGGCACGGGCGAGCCTCCGCCGGAGGCCAAACAGGAGACGCAGGGCCGTGGCGGCGAGCACCGCGGCTGATCCCGCCTCGTCCCCAGCGCACCATCGAGGGCGCCGTCCGACTGCCGGGCGGTGCCCTCGGGCGTAAAGCGTATTCCGTAGTGCGTAAGACTGCTACGGGCGGGGCGTCTCGGTGGACACCCCTACGGCACCCCTACGCAACGCGCACTACGCCCCCGAACCCCCGCCCTCGCCTGCGGTACCATCCCCTGTGATCCAGGCCTCGACCCTCCTCCACGAGAACCTCCGCGCGCTGAAGGTGGACCCCGCCTTCGAGCGGCGGCTCAGCGTGCTGCTGGAGTACGCCCGGCGGAACCTCCAGCAGTTCGACGAGCGCATGCTGCGCCGCGCCTTCGCGCTCGCGTACTGGGCCCACCGCGACGACCGCCGCGCCTCCGGCGAGCCCTACATCGCCCACCCCCTCGAGGTCGCCACGCTCGTCGCGCAGAAGATCCCCTTCGACGACACCACCATCGCGGCGGCGCTCCTGCACGACACCGTCGAGGACACCGACATCTCCCTCGACCTCATCGGGGCCGAGTTCGGCGAGGAGATGCGGCGGATCATCGACGGGCTGACGAAGCTCGACCTCGTCTTCGAGAGCCGGACGATCGGGAAGGCCGAGAACGTCCGGAAGCTCATGCTCTCGATGGCGAACGACGTCCGCGTCATCCTCGTCAAGTTCGCCGACCGCCTCCACAACATGCGGACGCTCGGCTCGCTCCGCCCGGAGAAGCAGCTCAAGATCGCCACCGAGACGCGCGACCTCTACGTCCCGCTGGCCCACCGCTTCGGGCTACACGAGGTGAAGACGGAGCTCGAGGACCTCTGCCTGAAGATCCTCGAACCGGAGGCGTACCGGGACATCGCGCAGGGGCTCAACGCCAAGCGCCGCCAGCGCGAGGCCCTCGTCAAGCGGTTCATCGAGCCCGTCCGGCAGGAGCTCGAGAAGCGCGGGTTCCAGTTCCGCATCTCCGGCCGGCCCAAGAGCATCGCCTCGATCCACCGGAAGATGCAGCGGCAGCAGACGGAGCTGAGCGGGATCTACGACCTGCTCGCCATCCGGATCATCCTCCAGAGCGAGGGGGCGACGGGCCGCGAGGACTGCTGGCGCGTCTACTCCGTGCTGGCCGACCTCTACAAGCCTATCCCCGAGCGCTTCCGGGACTTCATCTCCGTCCCGAAGGGGAACGGCTACCAGAGCCTCCACACGACGGTGCTCGGGCCGGAGGGGCGGCCCGTCGAGATCCAGATCCGCACGGAGGAGATGGACGAGGTCGCCGAGCGTGGCGTCGCGGCGCACTGGCGCTACAAGGAGCTCCCCGGCGGCGCCTCCGGCGACGGGGCCCCCACGGCGCAGGCCGCCCGCGGCGAGGCCGCCGTCCGCGCCCGCAGCGAGGAGACCCTCGACGGCATCTACACCTGGGTCCGCGACCTCATCGAGAACCCGGCGCCCGAGCGGGCCAGCGAGTTCGTCAAGGAGTTCCAGCTCCAGCTCTACGACGAGGAGGTCTACGTCTTCACCCCGAAAGGCGACCTCTTCACGCTGCCGCGCGGGGCGACGCCGGTGGACTTCGCCTTCCAGATCCACACCGAGGTCGGGTTTCACTGCATCGGGGCTAAGGTGAACGGCAAGATGGTCCCGCTCTCCTACGCCCTCGCCTCCGGCGACCAGGTCGAGATCCTCACCTCGCCGAAGCAGAGCCCGAACCCGGACTGGATGCAGTTCGTGGTGACGCAGAAGGCGCGGGGCCGCATCCGCCACTGGATCCGCGAGCAGCGCCGCGAGGCCGCCAGCCGCGGGCGCTCGATCCTCGAGAAGAAGCTCCGCCGCGCCCGCCTCGAGCTCGACGAGGGTGACCTCAACCGGATCTCGGCCCGGCTCAAGTTCCCCACGCTCCAGCAGCTCTTCTACGAGGTCGGCGTCGGCCTCTACGACCCCGGCGAGTTCGTCCGGTTCATCAAGAAGCGCGGGCAGGCGGAGGACGCCGCGGAGGAGGACGAGACGCCGCTGCGGCTCCGGTCCGGGGAGTTCACCGAGACGGCGCGCGAGCAGGGCCGCGCGGCGCTCGTCATCGACGGCGAGCCGCAGGCGGACATGGCCGTCCGCTACGCCGCCTGCTGCAACCCCATCCCCGGCGACGACGTGTTCGGGTTCGTCTCGAAGGCGGGCGCCATCAACATCCACCGCGCCACGTGCCGCAACGCGCCCCATCTTCTCCTCGACCACGAGGACCGCGTGATCCCCGTCGAGTGGAGCCGGCAGAAGGACGTCCAGTTCGTCGCCGCCCTCCGCATCGTCGGCGAGGACCGCGTCGGGATGGTGAGCGACCTCACGACGGTAATCTCGAAGAACCTCAAGACGAACATCCGCTCGATCACCGTCGAGAGCGACGACGGCATCTTCGAGGGCTCCGTTGTCCTCCTCGTCAGCGACCTCAAGCACCTCCGCCGGCTGATCCAGCGGCTCGGCCGCGTCGAGGGCGTCTTCGGTGTGTACCGCTTCGAGGAGTAATCCCCCCGGAGCCTAGCCCCCGCTTCCCGCTACAGCGGATGCCCGCAATCAAGGACAACGGACGCCGCCGCTTCGGCGGCAAACGGGCCGAAGCTAAGCACGGGAGGATCCGCTTCCAGCCAGTTGCCAACGCTGTGTGAATATGTGCGCTAACCGATGGGAAGAGGTCGAAGCGGACGCTGATTTGCACCATGGGGCATGTAAGTTCTATGGGTCCAGCCGCCGCGGCTTCCTGCTCGGACGACGCCACGGGCCATTCCCATATACCGGCTCTCCCTCGTGAGGAGCCGTTCCACCACGCACCCTAACCAGGTAAACCGATGACCCAGGAGCGTATCCCTACGCTGACCAAGAAGGACGTCGCCCGCCGTGTCGCGGAGTTGCAAGAGGAGCCGATCTACAAGAGCGAGCCGTGGGTGAACGCGGTGATCACCGCCATGCGCGAGCTCATGCTCGACGCCGACCCCGAGGTCCGCATCGAGCTCCGCGACTTCGGCGTCTTTGAGGTCAAGAAGACGAAGGCCAAGCCGAAGGCCCGCAACCCGAAGACCAACGAGACGGTCTTCATCCCGAGCCGCCGCAAGACGCACTTCAAGCCGAGCAAGCGGCTGAAGCAGGAGCTCCAGAAGCCCCTGGCCGAGCTCGGCTACTCGATCCCCGCCGGCAGCGCGGACGCGCCGCAGCGGAAGGCCGCCTAGATACCCGCCGCCGGGGGCCGCCTTGGCAGCTCTCGGGTGTGGGTGCCGGGCCCCCTCCGCTGCCGTGCTCGCATCGCGCCCCCGCCTCGTCGCCGTGGACCCCGGCACCCGCCGGGTCGGGATCGCCGTGGCGGACCCGCTGCGGCTCTTCGCGCAGTCGAGGGGGACGTGTGATCCGGAGGGGGCCGTCAAGGAACTCCGTGCTCTCCACCGCGAGGATGGCATCGAGGTGCTGGTGGTCGGGTGGCCGCTGACGCCGGGGGGGGAGGAGGGGGCCGCCGTCGAGCGCGTCCGGCCCTTCCTCAACCGCCTGCGCAACGCGCTCCCCGACGTGGAGGTCGTGACGTGGGACGAACGCTATTCCTCGCAGCGCGCGGCTGCGGCGCTGGTGGCGGCCGGGGTCGGGAAGAAGGCCCGGCGCCAGAAGGGGCGGCTCGACCGCGCCGCCGCCGCCGTCATCCTCCAGGAGTACCTCGACGAGGTGGTAAATTCTGAGCAGGCCGGCTAGGCTCTCCCCGTCGTCCCGCTCTTCCTCTCGCGCTCCATGATCCTCCCCATCCAGCCCTACGGCAGCGCCGCCCTGCGGGAGACGACGGTGCCCGTCGCCGAGGACTCGCCGGAGCTCCAGCGGCTCCTCGACGACATGGTCGAGACGATGCACGGGGCAAGCGGCATCGGGCTGGCCGCGCCGCAGGTCGGCCGCCGCGAGCGGCTCTTCGTCGTGGACCTCAGCGCGATGGCGGAGGAGCTGCACGAGGAGTTGGGGGAGGTGCCGCCGTGGGCGCGCGGCCCGGCCGCGTTCATCAACCCGGAGCTCATAGAGGACGAGGGCGCCGAGGCCTGCCAGGTCGAGGAGGGCTGCCTCTCGATCCCCGACGTCCGGGAGAGCGTCGAGCGCCCGGAGCGCATCCGCGTTCGCTACCTCGACCGGGACTTCCAGCCGCGGGAGGTCGAGGCCGGCGGGATGCTCGCCCGCGTGGTCCAGCACGAGTTCGACCACCTCAACGGCGTCCTCTTCGTCGACCACCTCTCGGCGCTGAAGCGGCGGCTGCTGCAACGCCGCCTCCGCGCCATCGCCCGCGGTGAGGTGGAGGCGGACTATCCGATGGCGGCCCCCGCCCGCGCGACCACGCCGGCCTAGTCAGCGGGGCTGCCGCCGGGGTACCCGACCTGCCCTTGCGCCAACCCGCAAGCGGACGTTCCTTATCTGCATGGGCTGCGCCCCCCACCAAGCTCCTTACCTATGCGTTTCCACGACTGCCGTACCCGCTGCGTCCTCCTCGCGCTGCTTCTCGCGGCCCCCCTAGCCGGTTGTGACTCCGAGGGTGACGATGCTGAGGCGTTGCCCTCCATTACGGGGATCGAGCTTACTCTGCAGGGGCTCGGCCCGGACGGGGTCGAGTTCCCGTTGGATCGCCAGACGATCACGCTCGAGCTCGTAGAGGGCGTCTTCGCCGTGCAGGACAGCGCGACGGCGCTGTTCGTCGAGAGCCGCAGTTACATCGGGGAGGTCGCCTTCACCGGCGAGCAGGCCGGGGCCGACGCCGACGTGATGGACGTGATCGAGAACAACAAGGACCGCTTCCTGGTGGACTTCGAGACCGTAGGCAGCTCCGCCAACGACCTCTTCTTCACCCCGACGGATGACGACGGCAACGGGTTGGGGGTCGGGCTCCGCTTCAGCGTCGAGGTGGACGACGTGCCTTCCAACGCGCAGGGGGGGCTCTTCATCCGCCTCCTCCAGTTCGCCAGCCCCGACGACAAGCCGACCCTCCCCATCGGCGGCACGCAGAGTGCGTTTTTGGAGGTGCTCGTCCGCAACATCGATTAGGTCGCTCCCGACCGCGCTCGGCAGAGAACGAACGGGGGCGTGGGCCGTTGAAGGGGCCGCTCGGCCGGATCGCCGGGCTCCCCGCTCACCCGACCCCGCTTCCCGTGGACGACCCGAAAAAGCTGAAGGACCAGAAGCCGGACTACGTCGAGGACCGCTCCGGCACCGGCGACCCTGACGTGAAGCCCTCCGTCGGTACGGACCCGATGGCGCTGCCGCAGGAGGGGAAGGAGAAGACGATCGTTTCGCCGGACCCGGAGAAGGTCCGCGAGCACGAGCGCCGCGACGGCCCCGACCTCGACCGCGCGCTGCACGGCTGACCCCGACCGCGGGCCCACCCCCCGAACGCCCGGCGCCGCCCCGTGCCGGGCGTCCGCGTATCCCCCAAGCACGAGCCGCTGCGTATGAGCGTCTGGCTTCTCGCCCTCGGCAGCGTCCTCGCCGTCAGCCTCATCTCGCTCGTCGGCGTCGCTACGCTGTCGCTGGGGGCGGCGCGGTTGGAGCGGGCCGTGTTCCTGCTCGTCTCGTTCGCCGTCGGGGCGATGCTCGGCGGCGCCGTGATCCACCTCATCCCCCGCGCCTACGCCGCCCTCGGCGAGGGACCCCTCGTGGGGCTCCTCGTGCTCTCGGGCGTGCTCGCCTTCTTCGTCCTCGAGAAGTTCCTCCACTGGCGTCATGACCATGCCATCACACCCGGCGGCGCGGCACCGGAGCACCCCCGGGTGGCCCCCTTCGCCGCGATGAACCTCGTCGGCGACGCGGCGCACAACCTCCTCGACGGGATGGTCATCGCGGCGGCCTACCTCGTCTCCGTCCCCGCCGGGGTCGTGACGACGGTGGCCGTGATGCTCCACGAGATCCCGCAGGAGATCGGCGACTTCGGCGTGCTCGTCTTCGGGGGGATGGAGCCGCGCCGCGCGCTGGGCTACAACCTCGTCTCGGGGCTGTTCGGGCTCGTAGGGGCCGTGCTCTCGCTCGGGCTCGGGACCCTCGTCGAGGGGTACGCGGCGTACCTGCTGCCGATCACGGCGGGGACGTTCATCTACGTCGCCGGGAGCGACCTCATCCCGGAGCTCCACCACCACCACAGCACCCCGGCCACGAAGTCGGTGTGGCAGTTCGTGATGATCGTGCTCGGGGTCGGGGTGATGCTCGTGCCGCTGCTGTTCGAGGCGGGGCATTAGCCCATCGAGGCGGCGATCCGCTCGGCGGTCGCGCGGAAGGGGCGGAAGGAGACGCCGAGTTCGTCCTGCGCCTTCCGGTTCGAGTAGCGGTACGCCTTCCCCGAGATCCGCGCCGTCTCGCGGGTGAGCGACGTGGGGCGCCGGGTGAGGCGCGCGGCGGCCTCCGAGAGGGCGCCGGCGAGGAGCGCCGCGCGGGGCGGGACGACGACGCGCGGCCCCGGCACCCCGAACGCCTCGGCGAGGGCCCCGAAGATCTCGACCCACGGCAGGTTCTCACCGCCGAGGAAGTACCGCTCGCCGGTGGCGCCGCGGGCCAGCGCGGCCCGCATCCCCGTCGCCACGTCCTCGACGTCCACGACGTTCGTCCCCCCGGCCGGCGCGAACCGCATCCCCCGCCGCGCCCGCTCGACGACCGCCGTCGTGTTCTCGCCCGCGCGCCCCGGCCCGAAGATCACGGCGGGGTTCACGATCACGGCGTCGAGCCCCTCGGCCACGGCGCGCTGCACCTCGAGCTCGGCGGCGCGCTTGCTGCGGGCGTAGGCCGTGTTCATCGGCGAGGGCGTCCACTCGGCCGTCTCGTCGATCACGCCCTCCGGCGTGCGGGGGCGGCCGAACGCCGCCATGCTGGAGACGTGGACGAGCCGGCCGACGCCGGCCTCGCGCGCCGCGTCCACCACGTTCGCCGTGCCGCCGACGTTAACGCTCTGGAGCCGCTCGGCGTCGCGCGCCCCGCCGAAGCCGACGAAGGCCGCCGCGTGGTAGACGGCGCGGACGCCCTCCACCGCCCGCCGCACCGGATCGGGATCGGCGACGTCTCCGACGGCGTGCTCGACGTGGTCGGCCGCGTCGCCGAGGAGGTCGAGCTTCGAGCCTTCACGCCGGAGGACGCGGACGGCCTCGTCGGCGTCGAGGAGTTGGCGGACGAGGACGGAGCCGAGGAACCCAGTGCCGCCGGTGATGAGGATCATGGGAGTTGTGGGTTCTAGGTTCTGAGTTGCTGGGGAGGGAGAGGACAGAAATCATCACCCACAACTCACGACTCAAAACTCACCAGCAGGTCCCCCTTCCCGACGGCGTCGCCAGGGGCGACGTGGACGGCCTCGACGGCGGCGTCGGCCGCGGCGCGGAGCTCGTTCTCCATCTTCATCGCCTCCAGCACCACGAGGCCCGCGCCGGCCTCGACCGCCTCGCCCGGCCCCACGAGCACGTCGATCACGAGGCCCGGCATCGGCGCGCGGAGCTCGGACGCCGCCGCCGCCGCCGCGTCGGCGATGCCGAGGCGTTCGAGGAGCAGGTCCTGCTCCGTCTTCAGCCGGACGGGCACACTCCGGCCTCGGCTCGTGACCCGCACCGTGCCCTCGTCCTCGCGCGCGACCGTGAGCACGAAGCTCCGCCCGTCGAGGAGGAGGTGGAACGACGCCGGCCCCACGCGGCGGAGCCGGGCGTCGGTCGCCTCGCCGTCGACGGTCACCGTCCCGTCGCCGAGTTCGAGGTCGAGGGTGCGGTCGTCGAGGAGGGCTTGGAAGCGCACAGAAGGGATAGAGGGGATGGAGGGGAGCGGAAGGTAGCGTCGGTAGTAGTGTCCGTCGGGTGACGAACTGCAAACCGCGGACTGAAAACTGCGAACTGCTCGCCCTACCTTGCCGGTCCGCTCCGAGTGCCGCCGTGTCCGACCTCACCCCCGAACTGCTCCTGCACGCCTACCGCCACGGCGTCTTCCCGATGGCGGACGCCGACGAGGGCGGCGCCATCTATTGGTACGCCCCCGACCCCCGCGCCGTGATCCCCCTCGGCGACGGCTTCCACATCCCGAAGTCGCTCCGCAAGCGCGTCCGCAGCAGGGCGTTCCGGGTGACGGCCGACCGCGCGTTCGAGCGGGTGATCCGCGCGTGCGCGGCCCCGGCGCCGGGGCGCGAGGGGACGTGGATCTCGGAGGAGATCGTCCAGGCCTACACGGCGCTGCACCGGCTCGGCGTGGCGCACTCCGTCGAGTGCTGGCAGGAGGGGGAGGGCGGCCCCGTGCTCGCGGGCGGGCTCTACGGCGTGGCGCTCGGCGCGGCGTTCTTCGGGGAGTCCATGTTCCACCGCGCCCGCGACGCCTCGAAGGTGGCGCTGGTCCACCTCGTTCGGCGGCTCCGCCGCGGCGGGTTCGTCCTGCTCGACACGCAGTTCATCACCCCGCACCTCGCGCGGTTCGGGGCGTACGAGATCTCGCAGGCCGTCTACGACGTCCGCCTCGCGCGAGCACTCCAGCTCTCGGCCCGCTGGGGCGCCCTCGAATCCGACGCCGCCGAAGGCCGTTCTGAGCCGGCCCCCATCACGCCCTCACCTCCCCGAGCTTCAGCCTCATGAAGGACCGCATCCGCCGCCTCAACGACGCCGCCTTCGAGCATGTCGTTGGGCTCCGCCGCCGCCTCCACCGCCGCCCGGAGCTGGCCTTCGAGGAGCACGAGACGGCGGCGCTCGTGGCCGAAGAGCTACGGGCACTCGGCATTGAGCCGGAGACGGGGGTCGCGCAGACCGGCGTGGTCGCGGAGATCGAGGGAGCGAAGCCCGGCCCGGTCCGCGCCCTCCGCGCCGACATGGACGCGCTGCCCATCCACGAGCAGAACACGTTCAGCTTCCGCTCGGAGGTGGAGGGGAAGATGCACGCCTGCGGCCACGATGCCCACACCGCCTCCCTGCTCGGCACGGCGCGGATCCTCACCGAGATCCGCGACGACCTCGCCGGCACCGTCCGGCTGCTGTTCCAGCCGAGCGAGGAGAAGATCCCCGGCGGCGCGAGGGTGATGCTAGAAGAAGGCGCACTTGACGCGCGGAACGGGACGGCCGCGCCGGAGCGGATCGTCGGGCAGCACGTCGTCCCGATGCTGCCGACCGGCGCCATCGGCGTCCGCGGCGGGCCGTTCATGGCGAGCGCCGACGAGGTTTACCTGACGGTTCGCGGCGAGGGCGGGCACGCCGCCGCGCCCCACAGCCTCCGCGCCGACGCCGTGCTCGCGCAGGCCCACGTGCTGACCGCGCTCCAGGCCGTCGTCAGCCGGCACTGCCCGCCGGAGATCCCCAGCGTCCTCTCGTTCGGGAAGATCGCGGCCGAGGGCGCCACGAACGTGATTCCCGAGGCCGTCCGCATCGAAGGCACGTTCCGCTCGATGGATGAGGACTGGCGGTTCCGCGCGCACGACCTCATCCGCCGCACGGCCGAGGGCGCCGCCGCCGCGCTCGGCGCGACCTGCGAGGTCGAGATCGCCGTCGGCTATCCGGCGCTGGTGAACGACGAGGCCACGGCCGCCGCCGTCCGCGCCGCCGCCGTCGACTACGTCGGCGAGGCGCACGTCGTGGACCTCCCGCAGTGGTACGCCTCGGAGGACTTCGCCTTCTACACCCGCGCGCTGCCCGGTGCCTTCTACGTCCTCGGCACGGGCAGCGAGGCGGCCGAGAGCACCCACGGCCTCCACACCTCGCGCTTCACCATCGACGAGGAGGCGCTGCGCGTGGGGCCGGGGTTCATGGCCTACCTCGCGTGGCGGCTCGGCGAGGGGCTGGAAGATGGAGGATAGAGGATGGAAGATGGCAGCGCGTTGTCAGGCCTCTCCGCTATCCTCGATCCGCCCATTCTCTATCCTCTAGGCCGTGTGAGACAATCCATGCTTGATCCAGTCCACCGCCGCCGCCACGTGGAGCGCGCCGAGGTAGCTCTCGGCCGTCTTCTCGTAGCGCGTCGCCACCGCCCGCCACTCCTTGAGTCGGCCCCACAGTTGCTCTACCCGGTGCCGCTCGCGGTAGGCCCCCCGGTCGTAGGCCGCTCGGTCGTAGGCCGCTCGGTCGTAGGCCGCTCGGTCGTAGGCCGCTCGGTCGTAGGCCGCTCGGTCGTAGGCCACGGCCGGGTGCGTCCGGTTGGCCGCGACGACGGGCTCGGCTCCGGCGATCCGGATCCCCGCCCGCCACGAGGCCGACGAGTACCCCCGGTCGCAGACGACCCGGCCCACGCGGCCGAGCCCGACCACGGCGACCAGGAGCGCGTCGGCCACGCGGAGCTCCGAGCGGTGCCCCGGCAGCAGCCGGAACGCGAGCGCCCGGCCCCGGCGGTCACAGGCGACGACGGCCTTCGTGCCGAAGCCGCCCCGGCTGCGCCCGAGCGCTACGTCTCGGAGCGCTACGTCTCGGAGCGCTACGTCTCGGAGCGCTACGTCTCGGAGCGCTACGTCTCGGAGCGCTACGTCTCGGAGCGCTACGTCTCGGAGCGCTACGTCTCGGAGCGCTACGTCTCGGAGCGCTACGTCTCGGAGGGGGCCGTAGCGTCGGGAGCCCCCTTCTTCGCCCCCGCCGCCTTGGGGTGGGCGCGCACGACGGTCCCGTCGAGCATGACCGCGGCGAGGTCAGCGCGCCCGGTGTCGCGGAGGTGCTCGAAGGCCCGCTCCCAGACGCCCGAACGGGACCAGCGCTTGTGGAGTTGGGCGGCGCGCCACCAGGGCCCGAACTCGGCGGGGACGGCGCGCCAGGGTGGGCCGTTCTTGAGGCGCCAGACGACGCCCTCGACGGTGGCGCGCTCGTCGCGGACGGGGCGGCCTCGACCGGAGCGGGCGTGGTCGAGGGCGGCTTTGAGGGCGGCTTTGAGGGCGGCCCACTCGGGGTCAGTCAGGAGCGGCATGGCGGCGGGGGCTGGAGCCGGGGCAACGTCACGCCGAACCGATTTGTCTCACACGGCCTAGCCCCTCATGCTCCACGCCGAGTACCCGCCCTTCCCCGGCCTCACCGACGCCGGCCTCCAGTTCCTCCGCGACCTTCGCCAGAACAACGACCGCGCGTGGTTTAAGGAGCGGAAGCCGACGTTCGAGGACGAGGTGCGGGACCCCGTCCGTTGCCTCGTCGCCGACTTCGCGCGCGAGGCCGCGCACGCCGGCCTCCCCCTCACCGGCGACCCGAAGCGCTCGCTGTTCCGGATCTACCGCGACACCCGGTTCTCGAAAGACAAGCAGCCGTACAAGACCCACGTCGGCGTCGTGCTCTCGCGGAGCGGGGGGAAGAAGGACCCCGGCGGCGTCTACGTCCACGTCGAGCCCGGCGACACGTTCGTGGCCGGCGGCTACTGGGCGCCCGAGCCGCCGCTGCTCCGGCGCTGGCGCTCCCGGATGGCCGAGGAGCCGGGCGAGTGGCTGGAGGTCGTCGCCCGACTCGAAGGGGCCGGGCTGACGGTGGCGCCGCGCGCCTCGCTGAAGCGGATGCCGCGCGGGTTCGAGGGCGAGGCCGACTCGGACGTGGCCGGCTGGCTCAAGGCGAAGGGCATCGTTGCCCGCCGGGACTTCCACGACGAGGCGCTGCAGACGCCATCGTTCACTGGGGAGGTCGTGGCCGCGGCGCGGCAGATGCTGCCCCTGCTGGAGTACGGCTGGGACCTCCTCGACGCCGTCCCCGCCCCCTGAAGCCGGCGCCCGCCCCGGCCGAGACTTGCATTCCGGCCAACATGCGGTTAGCTTGGGGAACCGACCACGCAGCCCCCGCGCCTCTGAGCATCGTTACGGCCCCTTAACTCACCTCAGGACCCATGCGCCGTCTCCTGCTCAGTCTCGCCCTTCCATTTCTCTTCCTCGGCTGCGACGCCTCCGACCCGGCAGATCCCGTCACGCCTCCCATCGAGGCCAACGCGGAGATCCTTCCCCTCGACATCGGCAACCGGTGGGTGGTGGAGGAGACCCGCACGGATGTCTTTTCCGGCTCTGTCACGGTGGCCCCCGACACCTTCACCGTCGTCGGCGGTACCCTCATCGGCGATGAAGTGTGGTACGAGGTCGAGGGCTCCTGGCTCGTGGACGGCTTCCACACCTACCGCTCCGACGGCGTCTGGCGCTGGAATGACCTCGACGGAGACGAGGCCCCGTACCTCGTCTACAAGTACCCCGCTGAGCCCGGCGACACCTACACCTTCGTGCGTGACGCCGACGCGGCGACGACAGCGACGGTGGTAGCGACCGACGTGCCCATTACGACGCCGGCCGGCACCTTCTCCGCCTACCACTACCGCTTCGAGATCACCTCGATCACCACCGGACCGGAGGATGGCCCGATGACCCTCCCCGTGGAGGACGGCGTCTACGACCAGTACCTGATCCCCGACCAGGGCTTCGGCCTACTCACGGCCTTTGAGCTCGGGCGTGCCGAGGGAAGCGCCGAGGTGTTGCGACCCGTCACCGATCTGGAATGGGCGCTCGTGGACACGAACGTCGGGCCGGCGAGTTTGGATTGAGGCTCCGGCCTACCCGGCGGCGGGCGTGACGGCCTCGACGCGGGTGACCTCGGGGATCGCGCGGCGCAGCGCCTGCTCAATCCCCGCCCGCAGCGTCATCATGCTCATCGGGCACGTCCCGCACGCGCCGAGCAGCTCGAGCTCGACGACCATCTCGTCCGTCACCCGCTGGAGGCGGACGCTCCCGCCGTCGGCCATGAGGTAGGGGCGGATCTGGTCGAGGGTCTCCTCGATGCGCTGGTGCAGTGTGGGGTCGGTCGGGCTGAGAGTCTCGGGCATGGCGTCGCGAGCGGGAGGGGGCGGAGTATAACGCCCCGGGTCGCGGGACGTTCGGCGCGGGACGTCGACTGCTCGCGCGGCGCTCCCAGGCTCAGAAGGGGAAGAACTGCCGCAGCGCGCCCGACACCGTGATGGAGGGGACGATGATCCAGTCGCTCTCGCGGAGGTCGAGGGCCGAGGGGTCGTAGAACACGCCGACCTCGAGGCTCACGCCCGTCTCGGCCTCCCCGATGCGGACCCCGCCGAAGCCGCCGAGCGTCGGGCTGTCCTTCTCGGCCACGTCGCTGAGGGGGAACGCCTGCATCGCCCGGAGCCCCCCGTAGGGCGTGACCAACGCCCGGTCACGCCCCGACGCGATCAGGGTGAACTCGAGGTGGGCGTTGTTGGCGGCGTTGAGGAAGCCGCCGCCGCCCATCACCGCGAGCGCCGGCCCGCGCCGGTCCCCGGCCACCCGCCGCTTGTAGTTCACGACGAGCCCCGCCCCGCCCGGCGCACGGATGCCGAGGTCGGAGGCGCCGTCGAGCCCGATCCGCGCCTCGGCGTCCACGCCGACGAACGAGGCGCCGGTGTCGCGCCGCTCGCCCTCCTCGCCCTCGAAGCGCGTGTCGGGGTTGAGGCCGTTGGGGATGGCGTAGGCCGAGGAGGACGTGGTCCACCGCCCCTCCGGCGCCGGCTGCGCCGTGGTGCCGACGGGGTAGGGGACGCAGCCGCCCCACCCCGCAGCCAGTGCGAGGAGGGCGACTGTTCCAGCGAGGGAGCGGATAGCCGTGCGGCTGGGCATGGGCGGCGGAGGGCGAACGGGACGAAAGACAGGATACGCCGAGCAGCAGCGGCGCGGAAACCCACCGGCACTGGGGGCAGGGGGAGGCCGTAGCACGCGGTCCCTCGCCTCCCCACTCCCCATGTCTCACATCGAAGCGCTCCGCCGCAAGGCTGCCGGCCTCCTCGTCGTCCGCCTCGGCTCGAACATGCAGCCGCCGCGCCGCGCCGAAGAGGATGCCGGCTCCGTCCATCGTCTCCTCGAACGGTACCCGCTCGGCGGGGTCATCCTCTTCAACGGGGCGTGGCCGGAGACGCGCGAGACGCTCGTCGGGCTCCAGCGCGCCGCGCCGCAGCCGCTGCTCGTCATGACGGACATGGAGCGCGGCCTCGGCCAGCAGGTCGGCGGCGCGACGACGTTCCCGCACGCGATGGCCTTCGGCGCCCTGGCGGACCGAGGCGGGGTCGACCGGGACGGAGCCGACGCCGAGGCGGCCACCGAGGCGTTCGCGCGGGCGTCGGCGCGGGAGGCGCTGGCGTGCGGCGTCCACGCCGCCTTCGCCCCCGTCTGCGACGTCAACCGGAACCCGCAGAACCCCATCATCTCGACCCGCGCCTTCGGGGAGACGGCGGAGCGGGTGGCCCGCCTCGCGGCGGCCTACGTCCGCGGCTGCCGCGCCGAGGGGCTGCTCTCGACGGCCAAGCACTTCCCCGGCCACGGCAACACCCACGAGGACTCCCACGCCGTCCTCCCGACCGTGTCGGACGCCCGCGAGGAGATCGAGCGGGAGGACCTCCCCCCGTTCCGCGCCGCCCTCGCCGCCGGCTGCGAACTGGTGATGAGCGCCCACGTCGCCTACCCCGCCCTCGACCCGAGCGGGCGCCCCGCCACGCTCTCCGCGCCGATCCTCCGGGGGCTGCTCCGGGACGAGCTGGGGTTCGAGGGCGCCGTGATCTCCGACAGCCTCCACATGGGCGGCATCCAGGCCGAGGGCCGCACCGAGGCCGACCTCGCCGTCGAGCAGGTCCGCGCGGGGATGGACCTGCTCCTCGACCCGCAGGACCCGGAGCGGATCATCGAAGGGCTCGCCCGCGCCGTCGAGCAGGGGGAACTGGAGGAAGCTCGGTTGGACGACGCGCTCGCCCGTGCGCAGCGCCTCCGGGACCGGCTCACCACCCGCTTTGGCGATGGCGTCTGGCTCGACCCCGGAGCGGCGGTCGCGGCGGCGGAGGTCGGGAGCGAAACGCACGACCGGCTGGCTGCGCGGGTCGCCCGCGCCGCTGTCCGCACCGAGGGAGAGGTCCCGTTTGGTGGGGGGGAGGGTCTGCTGGCCGTCCTCCTCAAGCCCCACGCCTCCCACCTCGACCCGCCAGAGCAGCCGCTCGGCGACGCACTCCGCGAGGCGCTGCCGGGGGTGGACTACCGTGAGGTCGGGCCGGAGGCGGGGGGGGCGCTGCGGGACGAGGTCGTGGTGGCGGCTCGGCAGGCTCGGGCGGTGCTCGCGGTGGTGATCGCGAAGCCGGCAGCGTGGCAGGCGTTCGGGCTCCCGGAGGAGCAGGCCGCGCTGGCGCGGAGGCTCGTCGAAGCGGCCCCGGCCGCCGTGGCCGCGCTCGGCAGCCCGCGCGGGCTCGACGGGCTCGGCGACGCCCGCGCTCGGCTCGTCACGTTCTCCGACGCCCCCGTCTCCCAGCGCGCCCTCGCCGACGTGCTCGCCGACGTGCTCGCCGGGGGGAGCGGATGGGGTGCTGGCTAACCCCTTCGTTCGGCTGGCATCGCCTCGCCGATCCGTGTACCTTGGCGGCGTGGGGCGGCGGTGCGGCCGTCCCGTACTAGTGTGGCATAAACCCTCGGTCCAATGGGCTTCTTCGCGTTCTTCACCGGCCAGCGTCCGCCGCTCATCCGGCGGGCCGTCTCCAGCCTCGACACCATGCTCCGCGTCTCCGGCGAGATGCTGGAGGCGGCGACGGCGTGCCTCCTCGACAACGAGGCCCTCAAGATGGACCTCTCAGCGAGAGACCGCGAGGTCAATGAGCAGGAGCAGGCCGTCCGCCGCCTCGTCCTGGAGCACCTCGCCGTCGACCCGGAGCGGGAGCGGAGCCTCTCGCTCATCCTCGTCTCGGCTGTCCAGGAGGCCGAGCGGATCGGGGACCTCGCCAAGAGCCTCTCTCAGGCCGCGACGCTGGCCGAGCGGCCCCGCCTCGGCGAGCGCGTCCGCCCGCTCCGCGACCTCCGCGACCGGATCGCGGCGATGATCGAGCTGACCCGGCGGGGGTTCATCCAGGGCGACGCCGACGCGGCGCAGCGCGTCACCGACGAGCACCGGCGGGTCAAGGCCGAGGTCGGCGACTACCTCGCCGCCCTCGCCCGCGCCGACGACGTGACGGCCAACGAGGCCGTCGTCTTCGCCATCTCGGCGCGGATGCTCGGCCGCGTCTCGTCGCACCTCTCGAACATCGTCTCCTCCGTCCTCGTCCCCTTCGACCAGATCCGCCGCCCGGCCGTCTGAACCCGGAGGCCTCCCCGAACGTCCCCTTCCGTAACGCCCGTGGCCCTCACCCACTCCGAGATGGTCCCGCTCGGGGCCGCCGCCCCGCCCTTCGACCTCCCCGTCGCCAACCCCGACGTGGACGGCCGCGACGGCGCCACCCGCGCGCTCGATGACTTCGCCGACGCCGAGGTGCTGGCGGTGGTGTTCTGGTGTAACCACTGCCCGTACGTCCACGCCGTCGAGGACCGCGTGACCGCGCTGGCGCGGGAGATGGTCGGCCGCGGCGTCCGCTTCGTCGCCATCTCCGCCAACGACGCCGAGGCGTACCCCGAGGACTCGTTCGAGAAGATGGCCGAGCGGGCGCGTGACAAGGCGTATCCGTTTCCGTATCTCTACGATGAGGACCAAGCGGTTGCCCGCGCCTACGACGCCGTCTGCACCCCCGACTTCTTCGTGTTCGACCGGGATCGCCGCCTCGCCTATCGGGGCCGCCTCGACGACGGCCGCCCCGGCCGGGAGCCGACGACGGCGGACCTCCGCGACGCGCTCGACGCGCTGCTGGAGCGGGGCGAGGCGCCGGCCGAGCAGCTCCCCTCGATGGGGTGCAGCATCAAGTGGAAGGCGGCCTGACCGGGGCTCGCCGGGCCGGATTCGAGAAACATGCGGGCCCGGTCGGCCGTCCTAGCGGGGTGTCCTCCTCCGCGCCCCCGCCCGCCCCGTTCGAGCCGCGCCGGCTGCTGCTGGTCTTCGGCGCGGTGATCGCCCTCGGCAACCTCGTCGGGTGGGCTGTAGCGGACCTCCACCGCTTCGGCGCCGTGACGGCGCGCGGGCCGCGGACGGCGCTCCTCGTCGCCTCGGCCGTGCTGGCGCTCTACCTCGTCGTCCGCGCCGCCGAGTGGATCACCGCGCGCGACGCCGCCTGAACCCCCTCTCCCATGCCCCACCCCCGAAACGAGCCGAAGAGCCCCGTCACCGGCACCCTCTGGGTCGTTGCCGTCGTCGCCGCGCTGATGGCGCTGATGCTCGTCGCCCTCGTGGCGCCCCGGGTGTTCGGCTCCGAGGAGGCGTCGTGGATCGCGGGCCTCGTGGCGGCCGTCGTCGTCGGCGGCGGGGTCGTCGCCTACGGCCTCTCGAAGCGCGGCGCGGGGACGACGGAGGTCGTCCGCCCGGAGGAGTAGGCCCCGGCTCGGAAGCCCGAACGGGAATCCTCTGGTAGGAGGCGGGCGTAGGTTCGGAAGCGCTTCCGACGCGCCCTGTGCATCCCCCGAAAGCCCCACCGAAGATGATTGACGAGCAGACCCTGGCCCCCGCGGAGCCCGCCGAGGAGGAGTTCAAGTCGGCCTACGAGAAGGAGGGCGTCGCCGACGTCGACCCCCGCTGCATCCCCCACGACCTCGACGGCGAGCCGCCGCTGGGCGACGAGATCGCCCCGCCGACGTACCCCGACGGCGACCACGAGACGTGGAACTTCCTCTTCCGCCGGCAGATGGACCTCCTGCCCGGCCGCGCCTCCGAGACGTACCT
Source organism: Rhodothermales bacterium (assembly GCA_965215145.1). Taxonomy (GTDB): domain Bacteria; phylum Bacteroidota; class Rhodothermia; order Rhodothermales; family JANQRZ01. The sequence goes on from OZ244038.1 coordinate 869,908, forward strand.
CCAGGGCGTCGAGCAGCTCGGCCTCTCCGACGACGGCATCCCCGCGCTCCACGACCTCGCCCGCGTCCTCCGCCGCGAGACCGACTGGACCGTCGCCCGCATCCCGGGCCTCCTCCACGAGCGCGACTTCTTCCGCCTCCTCGCCGAGCGGAAGTTCCCCTCGACCGACTACATCCGCGGCAAGGAGGAGCTCGACTATACCCCCGCGCCCGACATGTTCCACGACATCTTCGGGCACATGCCGACGCTGACGCAGCCGGCCTTTGCGGACTTCTACCAGCTCTTCGGCCAGGCCGCCCTCGACGCGAAGGGCCGCGACCGGCAGAGCCTGGAGCGGTTCCACTGGTTCACCGTCGAGTTCGGGCTCATCGCCGACGGGCCGTCGGCGCAGGACCCCGCCGGATACCGCATCTTCGGCGCGGGCATCATGAGCTCGAAGGGGGAGGTGCTCAATGCGCTCTCGGACAACGTCGAGCACCGGCCGTTCTCGCCGGAGGCCGTGATCAGCCAGGACTACGACGTGTGGCACCTCCAGCCGATCCTGTTCGTGCTGGAGAGCTTCGAGCAGCTCGTCGAGGAGTTCACCGGCTGGGCCAAGAGCCGGAGGCTGCTGTAACCGCCCGGCCTCTCCAGCAGCCCGCAAGATTCCGCCGGCCGCCTGACGTGCCAACGTCTAGGGCGGCCGGGGCTATTTTCCCCGCGCCTTGGCCCCCCACCCGATGCCGCACCCCATGCGCCCCTTTGGTCCTCCCGACGCCTCGCTCCGCCTCGAAGTCCGCCTGAGCGGGGGCGTGCAGGGCGTCGGCTTCCGGCAGTTCGCGCAGCGTGCGGCCCGCGAAGTCGGCGTCGCCGGGCACGCCCGCAACATGAAGGACGGCACGGTCGGGGTCGTCGCCGAGGGGGAGCGGGCTCGGCTCGAAGCCTTCCTCGATCGGCTCCGCGAGGGGCCTCCGGCGGCGCGAGTCGAGGGCGTCGAGGAGCAGTGGTCGCCGCCGTTCGGGATGTACGACGAGTTCGTGATCGCCACGCGCTACACCGCGCCGCCGCTCGTGGACGGGCTCGGCTCGAAGGGGGGCACGGGCGAGCCGGTAACGCGCGCGAAGGCGTCCGAGGACGGCCAGGCCGGCGGCTGACCCGCGCGCCCGAACCGGCGGGGGGCTCGGTTTATTGCCGTGAGCGGTTGCCCATAAGCGGACCCCCTGCCGCTCGGCAGGTCGCTCCGCTCCCGGCGCGAGCGGCTGTCCCCCTTGCGAAGGGCAGGGTCGCTAAGTTCTATCGCCCAAGCCCCCGATCTAGTCATCCCCGACCCCGATCGGGGATCCAGAAGAGGACCGGGACCGCGTCTGGATCCCCGCCTCCGCGGGGATGACAAGGGGAGAGCAGGGGCACGTCTCAGAACTTAGCAGCCCTGCTTCCGAAGGGGGACAGCTTGGTCTCCTTTGAGCGCAGCGATGGGAGACCGAGCGGGGGGTTAGGCCCACGAGCAATCAAGCACCTCTCTAGTCCCGCATCATCCGCTTGCCGGCCTCCAGCACGAGCGCCGTCGGGACGAACCGGGTGGCCGTCGCCACGACGGCGTTGAGCGCGCCGCTCACGGCGAGGCGGTCGTTCTCCAGGAGCGCTTCGAGCCCGCGGCGGGCCACCTTCTCCGGCGTCTCGGCCGAGCGTCCGCCGGGGACGCCGTCCATGTCGGCCCGGTCGAAGAAGCCCGTCGTCGTCGGCCCCGGCGCGAGGCAGGTGACGTGGACGCCCGAGCCGCCGACCTCGGCGTGGAGCGCCTCGGAGAAGCTCTTCACGAACGCCTTCGTGGCGGCGTAGACGGCGAAGTACGGGACGGGCTGGAAGGCCGCCGTCGAGGCCACGTTGAGGACGCCGCCCGTGCCCCGCTCCAGCATCGCCGGGAGGAGCAGCCGCGTCAGCGCGACGAGGCTCGCCACGTTCAGCGTCACCATCGCCTCGTACTCGGCGGCCTCATGCGCCGTGAACGCCCCCTGCTTGCCGAACCCCGCGTTGTTGATGAGCACGTCCACTCTGAGCCCCTCCCGCTCCAGCCGCTCGGCGAGGGGCTGCGCGGCGCCGGGCTCGCCGAGGTCGTGGGGGAGCGCGTGGGCCTCCGTGCCGAGGCGGCGGAACTCGTCGGCCAGCCGGTCGAGGCGGTCGGCGGAGCGGGCGGTGAGGACGAGGCGGGCGCCGTCGTAGGCGAGCTGGCGGGCCATCGCCTCGCCGATGCCGCCGGAGGCGCCGGTGACGAGGACGGTGCGGTCGCGGAAGGAGTCCATCGGAGGAGGGGCGTTGGGTGAGGGGCGCCGTACTTTCGGGCTCCGTTCCGTGATCCCCCGGCGCCCCCGCGGTGCCCGACCGCCATGCTCACCCGGACCGCCCTGCTCCGCGACGCCGTCGCCCGGCTCGACGAGGCCGGCGTCGAGGACGCCCGCCGCAACGCCGAGTGGCTGCTCGAGGAGGCCCTCGGCGTGGACCGCGCCGCGCTCGTGGCGCATCCCGAGGAGGTGGTCTCGAATGAGGAGCGCGAGCGGTTCGAGGGGATGCTCGCCCGGCGGCTCCGCCGCGAGCCGCTCCAGTACGTCGTCGGGCACGCCGACTTCTACGGGCTCCGGCTCGCCGTGGACCCGGCGGTCCTCATCCCCCGGCCCGAGACCGAGGAGGTCGTCGAGGAGGCGCTCCGGCTACTGGGCGAGCGCGAGCGGCCGTGGGTGCTCGACGTCGGGACCGGCAGCGGCGCCATCGCGCTGGCCCTGAAGCACGAGCGGCCGGACGCCGAGGTCTTCGCCTGCGACGCCTCGGAGGCCGCCCTCGCCGTCGCCGCCGCCAACGCCGCGCGGCTCGGCCTCGAGGTCGCCCTCGTCCACGCCGACGCCCTCGCCCCCGCCTTCGCCGACGGCGTCCCGGCCTGCTTCGACGCCGTCGTCTCGAACCCGCCCTACGTCCCCGCCGCCGAGGCGGGCACGCTCGCGCCGGAGGTCCGCGACCACGAGCCCGCCGCCGCCCTCTTCACCGGCGACGACCCGCTCCGGTTCTACCGCGCCCTCGCCGGCCACGCCGAGCGCGCGCTCCGCCCCGGCGGCCTCCTCGTCCTCGAAGCCCACGCCGACTACGCCGCCGACGTGCGGGCCCTCCTCGACGGCGCTGGCTTCGCCGAGGCGGAGCTCCGCCAGGACCTCGCCGGCCGCGACCGGATCGTCACGGCGCGGCGGCCGGGCTGAGTCTGGATCTCTCGACGGCCGCGGCCTCCCGGTACACGACGGCGTGGAGGTCGGCGGTCTCCTCGGGCGTGGCGGCGTAGCCCCCGGAGAGCAGCAGGCACAGCGGGAGGCCCGCCCCCCGCACCGCCTCAATCACGAACCGGTCCCGCGCCGCGATGCCGGCCCGGCTCAGCGCGAGCCGCCCGTAGCGGTCCCCGGCGCGCACGTCGATCCCGGCGAGGTAGAACACGAGGTCGGGCTCGGCGCGGCGGAGGACGTCGGGGAGGTGGCGGCGGAGGGCGTCGAGGTAGGCGCCGTCGGCCGTGCTGTCGGGGAGCGGGACGTCGCGGTCGGAGGGGGGCTTGCGGAAGGGGAAGTTTTTGGCGCCGTGCATCGAGAAGGTGAACACGGCCGGGTCGCCGGCGAAGGCGACGGCGTTGCCGTTGCCCTGGTGGACGTCGAGGTCCACGACGAGGGCGCGGCGGAGCCACCGGGCGCGTTCGAGCGCGCGGGCGGCGACGGCCACGTCGTTGAGCACGCAGAAGCCCTCGCCGTGGTCGGGCATCGCGTGGTGCGTCCCCCCGGCGAGGTTGCCGGCGAGGCCGTCGGTGAGCGCCATCAGCGCGGCGTTCAGCGTGCCCTGCACGGCGAGGCGGCTGCGGCGGACGAGGGCGGGGCTCCACGGCAGCCCCATCCGCCGCTCCTCCTGCCGCGAGAGCGCGCCGGCCGCGAGCCGGTCGAGGTAGCCGCGGGTGTGGGCGAGGAGGAGGTCCGACCAGTCGGCCTCGCGGGGCCGCACCACGTCCTCCTCCCGGATCACGCCCTCGGCCAGCAGCGTCCGGTGCAGCGCCGCGAACTTCCGCATGGGGAACGGGTGCCGCTCCGGCAGCGGGATCACGTAGCCCTCGTGGTAGGAGACGCGCATGGGCGTGGTTCGTATTGCGTAGCGCGTAAGGATGCTTCCCTTACGCGTTACGCAATACGGAGTAGTCGTCGGTAGGCCGCCTCGAACCGCGCGCGGTCCCGCTCGGGGTCGAACGCCTCGAAGACGCGCGGGGCGTTCGCGTGCCAGCGGGCGCGGGCGGCCTCGTCGGTCAGGGCGTGGCGGAGCGCGGCGGCGAGTGCGGCGGCGTCGCCCGGCGGCACGACGAGGCCGACGTCGAAGCCGCGCACGACGCGCTCGACCTCGGGCAGCGCAGTCACCACCAGCGGGAGCCCGGCGGCGAGGTACTCGAAGAGCTTGTTCGGCAGCGCCAGCCGGACGCTCTCGGTGATGGGCTCGGCGACGAAGACGCCGAGGTCGGCCGAGGCGGTGAGGGCGAGGAGCTCGTCGGGCGGGGTGTGGGGGAGGAAGTGCGCGCGCCGGCCGAGCGCGTCGGCGGCCTGCCGTTCGAGCGCCGGCTTCAGCGGCCCGTCGCCGATGGTTACGAGCGCGGCCTCCGGGACGCCGCGCATCGCCCGGACCAGCGTCTCCAGCCCGCGGCCCTCGCGGATGAGGCCCTGGTACAGCACGATGGGCTGGTCCCCCGGAATCCCCAGCCGCTCGCGCAGCGCGTCCGTCCGCTCAACGGCGCGGCGGACGGGGAGGTTGTGGACGAGGAGCGGCTCGGGGATCCGGTACGTCCGCGCCATCCGCTCGGCGATGCTGCGGTTGACGGCGAAGACGGCGTCGCAGCGGCGGAGGTACGCCCGCTCGACGGCCGTCCACGCCCACGTCGCCCACGGCTTCCCGGCGGTGCCGTCCACGTGGGGGTAGAGCTCGCGGGCGTCGAGCGCGAGCGCGCCGCCGTGGCGGCGGGCGGCGGCGGCGAGGGCGGGGAGGGTGTAGAGGTCGCTGGCGTGGTAGGCGGCGGCCGGGAGGCAGAGCGCCTCGCGGAGGAAGAGCCGGTGGCAGCGCCAGAAGAACTCCGGCCCCCGGCGGTCCGGGCGCGGCAGCACCCGCAGCGTCACGCGCTCCCCGGACGGGCGGTCTTCGCTGGGCGGCCCGAGCGTCAGCGCCGTCACCCGCGCGCCGAGCCCGGCGAGCCAGCGGAGCTGCTTCACCGCGCGTGACGACCCCCGCACGTCCCCGACGAGGGCGAACACGACGTGGGGCGGTGCGGGCACGGGCGACGGGGCAGCGGGGGCGGCGAAGGTACGGCATCCGCCGCACGAAACAATCCGGGGCCATCCTCCGTGCAGGGAAGCCCGTCGGGCCATCGGAAAGCGACTGGCACCCCGCGCCGCTCCCCGCCTATTTTAGAGCCGTCCCTGCCCCGCGCCGCATGACCAGACGCACCCTCCTCATCAGCCTCGGCCTCCTCGTCGTCGGCGTGCTCCTCGGGGCGCTGCTGGTGACGCTGCTCCGCCCGTCGCCGGGGCCGGCGGCGGGGGAGGCCGTTGGGGTGGGGGGAGGGGTGGCCGCGCCGCCGGCGGGCGAGCCCGTCCGCATCGGCGACCCGGACCCGCCGGCCCCGGCGGCGGTCCCCGAGCTGATGAGCCTGAACCGGCTCTTCCGCAGCGTCGCCGCGCGGGTGACCCCGACGGTCGTCTTCATCGAGGTCGAGACCCGGGCCGACGGGCGGGGGCGGGAGTTCGAGGAGTGGCACCCGTTCGTGCAGCCCCGGCGGTTCCGGCGCAGCGCCGGAAGTGGCGTCATCGTCTCCGGCGACGGCTACGTCGTCACCAACGCCCACGTCATCGCCGGCGCCGAGCGGATCCGCGTGCTCCTCAACGACAAGCGCGAGTTCGACGCCGAGACCGTCGGGATGGACCCGACGACGGATCTCGCGGTGATCCGGCTCCTCGGCGTCGGGGGCGGGGCGGAGGCCGAGGGGGCGCCGCTCCCCGTCGTCGCCCTCGCCGAGCCCGACGCGCTCGAGGTCGGGGAGTGGGTGATCGCGGTGGGCAACCCGTTCCGCCTGACGAGCACGGTGACGACGGGGATCGTGAGCGCGCTCGGCCGCCAGGTCGACATCATCGAGGACTCCTTCCGCATCGAGGACTTCATCCAAACCGACGCCGCCATCAACCCCGGCAACTCCGGCGGCGCCCTCGTCAACCTCCGCGGCGAGCTCGTCGGCGTCGCCACGGCGATCGCCACCGAGAGCGGGTCCTACGAGGGCTACGGGTTCGCCGTCCCCGTGGACCTCGTGACGCGCGTCGCCAGCGACCTCATCGCCTACGGCGACGTCCGGCGCGGCTACCTCGGCGTCCAGATCCGCGCCGTCACCGCCGGCGACGCCGACGACCTCGGGCTCGACCGGATCGGCGGCGTCGTCGTCGAGGAGGTCGCCGAGGAGGGGGCCGCCGCCGAGGCCGGCCTCCGCGTCGGCGACGTGCTGCTGGCGGTGGACGGCCAGGAGGTCGACGCGCCCAACCAGTTCCAGAGCGCGATCGCGCTGCGCCGCCCCGGCGACGCCATCGCGCTCTCCCTCCGCCGCGGCGGCGACGTGCGCGAGGTCCAGGCCACGTTGATCGGCCGCGAGGATGACGCCTTCCGCACCTGGGTCGCCGAGGTCGGCGACGGCCGACGGGGGCCGCGCCCGGCGCCGGTGCCGGACGACTACCCGCTCGTCGAGCCGGAGGGCTGGGGGGTCGGGCTGCGCGACCTCACGCGGCAGGAGCGCGAGGCGTTCGGGGTAGAGGCGGGCGCCTACGTCTCGTTCGTCCGGCAGGGCGGCCCCGCCGCCGCCGACGGGCTCCCGTCGCGCGCGGTGATCGTCGAGGTCGAGGGGGAGGCCGTAGCGTCGGCGCAGCAGGCCGAGGCGGCGCTCACGCGGGCGGCCGAGGCCGGTGGGCCGGTGCTGCTCCGGGTCCGCCGGCTCGATGGGCAGGCCGCGTTCTACGACCTGGAGCCGCCGAGCTAGGACCGGCCTCGCACGAGGCTAAGGGACGCGGGGGCTGGGATAGTGGGGAGCGCACGTGTGCCCTGACGGCGCGGCGACCGGGGCGTATGTTCATGTCCGCTCGGGCGTTGCCCGTCCACCGAACGCCCCGTTCCTCCCGGATTCCCCCTCGGACCATGCCCTCCTCGCCTCTCCGCGTGCCGGTGTTCGCCTTCCTCTCGCTGACGCTGTTCGCCGGCTCGCCGGAGGTGGCCGCTCAGGACGCCCCGCGCGTCGTGGAGGCCGTCCGCGTCAACACGTCGGAGCCGCTGCGCGACATCCCCGCTCGCCCCGGCACCCACCGCTCGCTGCCCCACGCCGTCCCTAACAAGTTCCACCGGTTCGGCGGCCACGGCCCGCTCCCGGCGCAGCCCGGCTTCGCGGACCCCCTCGTCGGCCGCGGCGACATCCCCACGCGGGATGCCGCGGTCGTGCTCGACTTCGACGGCGCCTCGCAGGACGACAACGTTCTGGCCCTCGGGGGCGGTGTCCTCCCCCCAGACACGAACGGGGACGTTGGCCCGAACCACTACGTGCAGTGGATCAACCTCGTCGCGAAGTTCTACGGCAAGGACGGCACGCTCCTGCTCGGGCCGGTGCCGGGGAACCACTTCTTCGAGGGGCTCGGGGGGCCATGCGACGACCGCAACGACGGCGACCCCGTCGTCCTCTACGACGAGCGGGCCGACCGCTGGGTGGCGATGCAGTTCATGCTCGCCCAGCTCTTCACGGGCTCGGGCGGCTACGCCCTCTGCATGGCCGTCTCGACGACGCCGGACCCGACGGGCCCCTACCACCAGTACGAGTTCCCCTTCGACGACTTCCCGGACTACCCGAAGATCGGCGTCGGCGCCGACGCCTACTACGCCACGACCCGCTCGTTCGGGGACGAGTTCAGGCAGGAGGCCGTGGCCTTCGAGCGCGCGGCGATGCTGGTGGGGGGGCCGGCGCAGATGGTCCTCTTCTTCATCCCCGACGACGACCCCATCGACGGCTTCCTCCCGGCCGACCTCGACGGGGCGGCCCCGGCGGAGGGCGCGCCGGGCCTGTTCGGCGGCATCCCTATAGACGTGCCGGAGATCCGCCTCTACGGCCTCACCCCCGACTGGGACGAGCCGGCCGCCTCGACGTTCGAGCTCGTCGCCGCGCTCCCGGTGGCCTCGTTCAGCCGCTCCGTCTCGGGCGTCCCCCAGCCGAGCCCCGGCCCGGACCTCGCCTCGCTCACGTTCCTCCTCATGCACCGCCTCCAGTACCGCGTCTTCGACGACCGGGAGGTGCTGATGCTGAACCACACCGTGAACGTCGGCGGCGGGCGCGCGGGGGTGCGGTGGTACGAGCTCCAGGACACGGGCGCCGGCTGGGGGCTCCACCAGCAGGGCACCTACGCCCCCGGCGACGGCCTCGACCGCTGGCTCGGCTCCGTCGCGATGAACGGCGACGGCGACATCGGCCTCGGCTTCTCCGTCGCCAGCCCCGACCTCTTCCCCTCGATCCGGTTCACCGGCCAGACCGCCGACCAGAGCGGGACGGGCGTGATGAACGTGGCGGAGACGGAGATCGAGGCGGGCGGCGGCGCGCAGACCTCCAGCTCCCAGCGCTGGGGGGACTACAGCATGCTCGCCGTCGACCCCTCGGACGACCGGACGTTCTGGTTCACCACCGAGTACTACGCGGCGACGAGTGGCAGCGACTTCAGGACGCGGATCGGCGCCGTCGCGATCGAGGAGCCCCCGGCCGCGAGCCTCGCCGCCTCGGCGACCGAGACCGAGCTCGCCCCCGGCGACACGACGGTGTTCTCGTACACCGTCTTCAACAACACCGGCGAGGATCTCACCGGCGACGTCTGGTACGTCGCCCGCCGCGACGGGGAGGTGACGGGGGAGGCCATCCTCGCGTCCGGGACGTTCCCGCCCGGCGCCGGCGAGACGCAGACGTTCACGGAATCGTTCGCCGCCGCCGCCCCGCTCGGCGACTACACCTACACCTTCAACGTTGGCGACTACCCCGACCTCGTGCTCGACTCGGACTCGGTCGTGGTGACGCTGGAGATGCCTACGTCGTCCGACGGGCCCCCCGCTGCGAGCCCGTCAGCGGCGGTGGTTCTAGAGGCCCCCTATCCAAACCCCGCCCGCCTCGCGGCGACGGTGAGCTTCTCGCTGCCGAGCGTCCAGAGGGTGCGGCTCGTCGTCTACGACGTGCTCGGGCGCGAGGTCGCCGTGCTCGCGGAGGGGGAGCGGGCGCCGGGCGTGCACGCCGTCGCCGTGGACGGGACCGGGCTGCCGAGCGGCCGGTACCTCGTCCAGCTCGAGGCCAATGGCACGGTGCAGACGCAGGCGTTTACGCTACTACGCTGAGGCCCCTAACGCACAGCACCCCGCTCGGCCTATCCGAGGGGGCGCCTGCAGGGAGCCAATGACCGGACTCGAACCGGTGACCTGCTCATTACGAGTGAGCTGCTCTACCAACTGAGCTACATTGGCCTAGAACAGGAAGGATACGGCCTCCCGCCGTCGGGCGTCAACCAGAGCGGGCTGGGATTCTCGGTGAACGGCAGACCAACGGGCTGGGGTTAGAGCCGCGATTGCTGGTAGGCGTCCCAGAGCGGCTGCGGGTCCTCGGCGTAGAGCTCGATGTGGCCGCAGTCGGCGCAGACCTCGGCGAGCACGCCCGTCCGAGCCTCTCCCTTGAACAGCTTCGCCTCGGGCTTGGCGAAGACGCCGACCTCCGCCTTCGGGCGACTGCCGTGCGCGTCGCGGTCGATGAGGCGGGCATCGGGGACGACGTGCTCAGAGCCGCAGCGGGCGCAGGTCAGAGATTCGGGCATAGCAGAGGCTCAGTCGGTGCGGGCGGCGGCGATGGCGCGGAGCAGATCATCGTCGGAGAGGGCGTCCTCCCACCCCGACTCAAGCTCGACGCGGACGGACTGCGCGCCGCCATCGGGGGTGCAGACGACGCGGACGCGTCCATCCTCCCGATCCGGCGCGACGCCCTCAAGCTCGGGGAGGCCGGCGTAGGCCTCGGCGCAGGTCCACGTCCGGCTGTCGGGGTCGGTGACTTCACGGTTCATACGGCTCGGGCGGGTTCAGGCGTCGAGGACGGAGGCGGTGAACGTGTCGTCGGCCCGGATGGAGCGGGCGAAGGCCGTCATGAGCCGGATCGTCGCCTCGACGTCGGCGGCGTCCACCGTCTCGACGGTCGAGTGCATGTAGCGCAGCGGCATCGAGACGAGCGCGCTTGGGATGCCGGCCTTCGAGGAGAAGATCACGTCGGTGTCGGTGCCGGAGTGGCGGCTGCTGGCCTCGTGCTGGAGCGCGATCCCCTCGGCCTCCGCGACCTCCACCAGCCGCTCGACGACGCGGGGGTGGTTCACGGTCCCGTGCGTCACGCTCGGGCCGCCGCCGAGCTTGACCTCGCCGTGCTTCTCCTTCGGGATGCCGGGGGAGTCCGTGGCGTGGGTGACGTCGAGGACGAGGGCGACGTCGGGGCTGAGGCGGTAGGCGGCCATCCTCGCGCCGTTGCCGCCGATCTCCTCCTGCACCGCGTTGAGTGCGACGACGCCCGCCGCCGGGCGATCCTCGGCCAGCGCCTTCAGCACCTCGGCGATGACGTACCCGCCGAGGCGGTTGTCGAGCGCGCGCCCGACGAGCCGCCCCGCGGTCAGCTCCTCGACGGCGTCGGCGTAGACGGCGGGGTGGCCGACGCGGACGCCCCGCTCGGCGACTTCTTCCTTACTCGACGCGCCGATGTCGACGAACAGCTCCTCCAGCTTCGGCGCCTTCTCCTCCTTCCCCCGCTCCCGCAGGTGGATCGCCGTGTTGCCGACGATGCCGGCGACCTCGCCCTTCGCGCCGAGGATGCGGATGCGCCGGGCGCGGGCCACGGCGGCGTCGGAGCCGCCGATCCGGTCGAGGTGGAGGAACCCCTCGTCGGTGACGTACTTCACCATGAACCCGATCTCGTCGGCGTGGGCCTCCAGCATCAGCGTCGGCGCGCCGCCCTGGCCGTCGAGCGCGGCCCAGACGTTCCCGTAGGCGTCGCTCTCGACGCGGTCGGCGTGGGGGCGGACGAACGCGGCCCACTTCCGCTGCCCGGCCGTCTCGAACCCGGTGGGGCTGGGCGTCTGGAGGAGGTCGAACAGGAAGTCGCGGTCGGGGAGGGGCATAGGGCGGGGTGAGGGTAGGGGCGACCCCACGTGGTCGCCCTGTGCGAGGGATGCGCGGCTTCGGTCTGCGGGCAGACACGTGGGGCTGCCCCTACGGGGTGCGTTCGGCGTTGGTGTGAGGAACAGCGGGCGGGGTCCGCCGTGGCAGGGCGACCCCGAATTCCGCGCGCCGATGAACGTCCGAAGCCGCCTCCTGTTCGTCCTCTTCCTTCTGCTCCTGATGCCGGCCGCGGCGGCGCAGGAGCGCACCGACGAGCCCGCGCCGCTCGTGGTGATGAACCTCGCCGCGCACCCGGACGACGAGGACGGGCTGACGCTCGCGTACTACCGCCACGCGAAGGACGCCGTGGCGCACTCGGTGATCTACACCCGCGGGGAGGGCGGGCAGAACGAGATCGGGCCGGACCTCTACGAGCGGCTCGGCGCTATCCGCACCGCGGAGACGGAGGCCGCCGCGCGGCACCTCGGCACGCAGGTCCGCTTCCTCAACCTCCCCGACTTCGGGTACTCGAAGTTCGCCCGCGAGGCGTTCGGGGCGTGGGGCGGCGAGGACGCCGTGACCGAGCGGCTGGTCTACCTCGTCCGCCGCCTCAAGCCCGACGTGCTGTTCACCAACCACGACACCGTGACCGTCGGACCGCGGACGCAGCACGGGCACCACCAGGCCGTCGGGGTCTCCGCCGTCCGCGCCTTCGACCTCGCCGCCGACCCGGCGTACCACCCCGAGCACCTGGAGGAGCCGGGCGTGGACCTCTGGCAGCCGAAACGCCTCTTCCTCCGCCTCTGGCGCGGCGACCCCGACGGCCGCGCCGACGTGGCTGTGCCTGTTGGTGACGTGATCCCCGAGCTGGGGCGGTCGGCCGCGGACCTCGCCGTGGCCGCCGCCGCCGAGCACCGCTCGCAGGGGTTCGACAAGTTCGCCCCCCGCTTCCGGCGGGATACGACGCACTTCGTGCTGCTGAGGTCCGCGCGGGGTGTGCCGCCGCTCCCAGAAGATGCAGACGACCTCGCCGCCGGCCTCGCCCCGAACCCCCACGCCGCCGCCGCTGACCTCGCGTATCTGATCGACAGCGGGCGCGCCCCGACGCTGCCGGACGGGATGCTTCGGCTGAGCGACAGCACCGCCGTGCCCGGCGGGACCGTCGAGCTGAGCTGGGGGCGACTCCCGATCCCGACGGCCGCCTCGCCCGACCACCGCCTCGTCCTGAGCGGCGCCGTGGACACGAGCTTCGCCGCCTCCGACGGCGCCGTGACCCTCCGTATCCCCGCCGGTGCGGAGCCGACGCTGCCGAAGGAGCGGGCGCAGTACGAGCGCTACGTGAGCAGCCCGCCCGCGCAGTGGGCGCTCCGCGACCCCGGCGGCGGGCTCGTCGCGGCGGGCCACCTCCCATTGGAGATCGCGCCGCCGCTGGTGCTGGAGGTCGAGGAGGCCGTCGAACTGCCGGGCGGGCTGCACCCGCGCCTGCTCCTCCGCCCCGGCGCGAACCGGCTGACCCTCACCGGCCGCGCCTTCGACCCCGGCGTGGACGCCGTCCGCCTCGCCGTCACCGTCGTCTCCCGCGCGACGACGCACTCGGTGGGCGTGCGGAACCTGACGGTGCCGGTCCGCGACGGCCGGATCGAGGAGGCGGTCGAGGTGGAGCTGTGGGACGACCTGCCGGCCGGCGCCTACGCCGTCAGCGTGATCGGCCGGGCGGACCCGACGCCCGCGACGGCGCAGGGCGCCTTCGGGTCGTTGCAGCTCGAAGGGCAGGTGCTGCCGCCCATCGCCGTGGCGGAGGGGCTGCGGGTCGGGTTCGTCCGCTCCTACGACGACGCCACCGAGGCCGCCCTCCGCGAGATGGGCGCCGCCGTCGTCCCGCTCGACTCGGCCGCCCTCGCCACCGGCGGCCTCGACGGGCTCGACACCATCGTGCTCGACATCCGTGCGTACCTCGCTCGCCAGGACCTCCGCCAGCACAACGACCGCCTCCTGGAGTGGGTACGCGGTGGTGGGCACCTGGTGGTGATGTACCAGAAGACGTTCGAGTGGAACGAGGGCTTCACCGACCCCTTCCTCGACGGCGTCAACAACCCCGCCGGGTTCGCCCCGCTCCCCCTCAGCCTCGGCCGCGACCGGGTGACCTATGAGGACGCCGCCGTCACCGCCCTCCGGCCGGACCACCCCCTGCTCCGCGCGCCAAACCGCATCAGCCGGGACGATTGGGGCGGGTGGGTCCAGGAGCGCGGGCTCTACTTCCCGCTGGAGTACGACCCCACCTACGCCGAGCTGTTCGAGATGGCGGACCCGGGCGAGGACCCGCTGCGGAGCTCGACGCTGCTGGCGGAGGTGGGGGAGGGGACGTACCTCTACACCGCGCTCGGGTGGTACAGGCAGCTCGCGGCGTTCAACCCCGGCGCGTACCGCCTCGTCGCCAACCTCGTCAGCCTCCCGCTCGTGGACGGCCGCCGTGGCGGCTGAGGCCCCGCTCACCCCGCCGCCGCGGTTCGACGGCGCCACGTTCGGGACGTACCGACCGCAGAACGACATGCAGGCCGAGGCGCTGGCCGATGCGGAGAGGTTTTCAGGGCGCGTCCGGGAGCGGTACGCGACGCCGGGCTGGCTCCGCTGGCTGAAGCGGGACGACAGCCTCCGCGGCGGGCTCTACCTCGTCGGGCCGGTGGGGACGGGGAAGACGCACCTCCTCGTCTCGATCTACCGCGCCCTCGCGCCCGACAGCCCGCCCCGTTCCGGCGGGGTGCCGGCGGCGTTCCTCCACTCGAAGCGGCTCTTCCGCGCCACCGAGCACCCGGAGCAGTATGCCCGCCGGCTGGCGGAGGACTACCGGGTGTTGCTCATCGACGAGGTCGAGCTCGATGACCCGGCCAACGAGGTCCGGCTGATCCTCGTGCTGAAGGAGCTGGCCCGGCTCGGCGTGACGGTAGCGGCGACGAGCAACGCCGAGCCCGAGAAGTTCGTCTCGGCGCAGTTCGGGCGGGACCGGCTGGAGCGGTTCATCTCGGAGGAGTTCCGGCAGCAGTACCACGTCGTCTTCGTTGGGGGGGAGGACTTCCGGCGGGGGCTGGAAAAACCCGGCCGCGCGTGGGTCGGCCCCCTCGACGCCGCCGACGCCGCCATGCGCGCCGACTTCGACGCGGAGACGGGCTCGAAGCGCTGGCTCTCCGGCCGCGACCTCCTCCGCCTCGCCACCGACACCGAGCGGACTCGGCTGGCCGAGGAGCTCGCCGCGCCGGACCACCTCTACCTCGCCGGCCTCGCCGTTTCCAGTACCGACGACGCGCTCCGGCTGCTCCGCGTCGTGGACGACCTCTACGACCGCCCCGACGCGCCGGTGCTCCATTTCACCGCCGAGCGCCCGCCTGCGCGGTGGTTCCCGAAGGAGGAGCAGCACGCCGGCATCGAACGGGCCGTGGCCGAGAAGTTCGAGCGGACGGTCTCGCGGCTCGGCGCCCTCTGCGCCGTCGAACGCGTCGGCGCCAGCGTGGATGGGTCGGCGAGGTAGGGGCACCGTGCGGGACCCCCCGCTCGCCCGTCCCTCGCGGAGCCTGTGCTGAGCGCAGTCGAGGTGCTCAAGGACGGTCAAGCTGTCCCCCCCGCAAGCGGGACTTGCAGCTTCTGAAGGGGGACAGTCCCGCGCAGCCAGGAGCGGAGCGACTGCAAGAGGGACGGGGGGGGCGTCCCGCCTTCAGCCCGAGGCGTCGAGGGTGGTGCCGTCGGGGTCCTGGCGGAGCTGGAGGGCGTGGAGCTTCTGCATCACCGTGAGGGCCAGTTCCAGCCGCCGCTCCAGGTTCTCCAGTTCGATCTTCTCCGCCGCCGCGCGGTGCTCGCGCGCCGCGGCCAGCCGCTCCTCGGCCTCGGCGAACAAGCGCGCCACCTCCGCCAGCTTCCGCTGATTCTCGACGGAGGGCGCCTTCAGCTTCGCCTCGACGAACGACTGCGCCGCCCCGAGCACCTCGCCCATGATGGCCCGCGAGGACGGGTCCACCTGTGCGTGCGCCAGCCGCTCGACCACGTCCACGAGCGCCCCCTCCAGCTTCCCGAAGAGGGCGTCGAACAGCGCCGGGTCCCGGCCGGCGAGGTCGATCCGGAGGCGCGCGCGGTCCTCAGCGCCGTAGTCGGGGGAGCTCAGCATGGTGCTTCCCGCTCGGCATCGAGATCCGCGACGCCGCTCTCGACCACGATCAGCCCATCACCCCCGAGGGCGCGGTAGAGCTCCGAGAGGGCGAGGAGCACCTCGGCCACCTCGCCCTCCGTCACCACGTCGGCGTCGAAGACGAGCGAGAGCCGGTTCGCCGCGGCGCGGGCGCGCTCGCGGGCGGCCTCGGGATCGGGCGTGTACGGAGCGGCTGGCTCCCGCACCACCTCCGCGGTCGGCCCGGCAAGCGTCGCCTCCGTCACCCCGTGCTCGGCCAGCGCCTCAGCCGTCGGCCCGCCGGCGCGGACGAGCCCGACGAGCAGGTGCTCCGGGTCGAAGGCCGCGCTGCCCGCCGCCTCCGTCGCCGCCTCGACCACGGCGTCGAGGTCGGCCGCCCCCTCGACGGCCTCAGCCGACTCCTTCAGCGCCCGCACCCGCACGCCGAGGGCGCGGAGCCGGCGCACGGGCGCGCCGCCGACGCGGAGCAGCCCGAGCAGGAGGTGCTCCGCGCCGACGGCGTCGTGGCCGAGCCGGGCGGCTTCGGCGCGCGCGGCGTCGAGCGCGTCGCGCGTGCGGGGGGAGAGGGGGGCGTCCATCGTGGTGGGGGCGGGACGCCCTCACGCTACGCCGGGGCCGCTGTCAGGAGTCGTGTCAGGGAGGGCGCAGTTCGTGTCGCGTAGGGGTCCTGTCGTAGGGGCGGGTCTTGTACCCGCCCGTGCGGAGGGCTGGGCGACCACTCAGCGGAGCGACCTGCGCTCCGCTGGCCCCTACGCGCTGCGTGCCCGCATCGCCCGGCCGTAGTAGGCTGCGAGGTCGTCGCCGATGCCCCACGCGGTGCGCATCTCCCGTGGCTGCTCGTCGGCTGCCTGTTGCAGCGAGGCCCGGATGCCAGAGTCGCCGCCGGTGAACTCGGCGATGAGCGCCTCCGCCTTCTCGGCAAGCGCCTGCACCTCGGGCGCGGCGGGGTTGGTGCCGGCCTCGCGGTGACGGTCGAAGGTGGCGAACAGGTCCTTCCATTCCTGCTGCACCTCGGCGATGCGGGCGTCGCCGACCTGCTCGCGGCGCTCGCGGAGGGTCTCCAGTTGGTCGGGGGTGTAGTGCTTCTCGAACATGACGGTGAGCCGGATGGTGTGGATGAGGTCGTCGGCCGAGACGGGCTCCGCCGACCGGAGCCGCGCCGCAATCCCCTCCAGCCGCTCGACGAGCCGCTGGGCTTTCTCGGCTTGCTCGCGCAGCCGTGCGAGGTGCAACTCCACCGCGTCGACCGGATCGGCGCCGTCGTCCAGCAGCCGGCCGATTTCCTCCAGTGGGAGGCCGAGGGCGCGGAGCGAGACGATCTGCTGCAACCGCGCGAGGTCGGCGGCGGTGTAGCGGCGGTGCCCGGCCTCCGTCCGCGCCGACGGCGGCAGGAGGCCGAGGTCGTCGTAGTGGCGGAGGGCGCGGACTGAGAGGCCCGTCGCGCGGGCCACCTCGCCGATGCGGAGGGGGGCGTCTTCGGGCATGGGGGATCGGGTGCGGGAGCGAGAGGGTACGGACCTCACGCAGCGTGAGGGGCAAGCGGGGCGAGTGGTGTTTGCAATACCTTCACGTCCTTCGCCGCTTGAGGATGGAGAGGGGATGATTGAGGATCGCGGGTGCGTCCCGGCACCCCGCGTCGTGCATCGTACGGCCTCCCCACCTTCCATCCTCGATCTTCTATCCCCCATGAAAGGCATCCGCCCAAAAAAGCGCCTCGGCCAGCACTTCCTCCAGGACCCCAACACCATCCGCCGCATCGCCGACGCCGTCGAGGCCCCGCCGGATGCGCCGGTGGTCGAGATCGGGCCGGGGACGGGGGCGCTGACGGCCGTGCTCGCCGAGCGCTACGAGCACCTCACCGCCATCGAGGTGGACGAGCGGGCCGTGGTGCACCTCCGCGAGACGATGCCCGGCCTCGACGTCCGGCAGCGCGACGTGCTGGAGGTGGACTGGGCCGCGCTCGCCGAGGAGAAGGGGGAGGCGCTGTGGGTCGTCGGCAACCTGCCGTACTACATCACCTCCCCGATCCTGTTCAGTCTGCTCGACGCCCGGGCGCACCTCCGGAGGGCCGTCGTGATGATGCAGAAGGAGGTCGCCGAGCGGCTGGTCGCGGTGCCGCGGACGAAGGCGTACGGCATCCTCAGCGTGCAGACCCAGCTCCTCGCCCGGCCAAGCCTGCTGTTCGAGGTCTCGCGCCACGTGTTCTTCCCCAAGCCCGACGTCACCAGCGCCGTCGTCGCGCTCGACCTCCCGGAGGGCGAGCTGGGCGTGCCGGTCGGGGAGCTGCGGCGGGTGGTGCGGGCGGCGTTCGGGCAGCGGCGCAAGACGCTCCGCAACAGCCTGAAGGCGGTGGCGCAGGAGACGGGCCGTCCGGTGCCGGATGCGGTGGCGGGACTCCGCGCCGAGGCGTTAGAGCCGCCGGAGTTCGTGGCGTTGACGCGGGCGCTGCTGGGGGAGGAATAATCCGCGCAGGGCCGCGTTGAGCGCGGTCCCGGTCGGGGCGCCGCTATCTTCCGCCGGCCTTCCGTGCGCCATCCCGTAGAGGCGCCTCGGCGAGGCGTCTCTGCCGCGTCTAAAGCCTCGCAATCCGTGCCCGAGCCCCTATCCATCACCGCACCCGAGCGCCCGGTCGCCCCCATCGAGGTGGACGAGCGGCTCGTCGGCGACGTGGACGCGCTGCTCCGCGACGGGCAGCGGGGGGCCGTGCTGAACCTCGTCGTGGACCTCCACCCGGCCGACGTGGCGCAGCTCATCCGCCACCTCCCGGACGACACCGGCTCGACGCTCTTCGACTGGCTCCCCGAGGAGCAGGCCGGACAGGCGCTGACCGAGATGGAGAGCGCCCGCCGCGCCGACCTCCTCGAAGAGTGGGCGCCCGCCGACATCGCCGCCGCGCTCGACGAGGTCGACACCGACGACGCGGCCGACGTGCTCGGGGACCTCCCGGCGGCCGTCGCGCAGGAGGTGCTGCCGCAGCTTGAGGACGCCGCCGAGGTCGAGGGCCTGATGGGCTTCGCCGAGGACACGGCGGGCGGGCTCATGGAAACGGAGTACGTCGCCGTGCCCGAGAGCGCTACGGTCGCCGAGGCCACCGAGGCGCTGCGCCGGTGCGCCGAGGACGTGGACCCCGTCTACGTCGTCTACGTCACCGACCCCGCCGGGCGGCTCGTCGGGACGGTCGGGCTGAAGCGGCTCGTGCTGGCCCGCGCCTCGGCCCCCGTGACCTCCATCATGGAGCCCGACGTGCTCTCCGTCGAGCCGGACCTCGACCAGGAGGAGGTGGCGCGCATCATGGAGCGCTACGACCTCGTCGCGCTGCCCGTCGTCTCCGGCGGCCGGCTCCTCGGGCGCATCCTCATCGACGACGTGGTGACGGTGATCCGCGAGGAGGCCGAGGAGGACCTCCAGCGCGCGAGCGGGATCGCGGGCGAGGAGGAGATCTCGTCGTCCGTGTTCGCCATCTCGCGCGGGCGGCTGGTGTGGCTGCTGATCGGGCTCGTCGGCGCGCTGCTCTCCGGGTTCGTGATCCGGGGGTTCGAGGGGGCGCTGGAGGAGGCGGCCGTGCTGGCGATGTTCATCCCCATCGTGATGGCGATGGCGGGCAACGCCGGCATCCAGTCGAGCGCCATCGCCGTGCAGGGCCTCGCGGCCGGGGAGCTGTGGTCGAGCGACCTCGCGCGGCGGCTCGGAAAGGAGCTCGCGGTCGCGCTCCTGAACGGGATCGCCCTCGCCATCGTGCTCGGGCTGATGGTGGTCGCGCTCGGGCTCGGGGGGGATACGGCCGGGCGGCTCGCCGTGACCTCCGCGCTCTCGCTGCTCACCGTCGTCGTGATCGCCACCGTCCTCGGCGCCACAGTCCCGCTGCTCCTCGACCGCGTCGGGATCGACCCCGCCCTCGCGACGGGACCGTTCATCACGACCTCGAACGACATCCTCGGCCTCGCCGTCTTCTTCGCGATGGCGACGCTGCTGTACTTGTGAGGGATTAGGGAAGGGGGATTGGGGATCAGGGGGGATCGGCAGGCCGTGAGGTGCTAGCCGTCACCCAGCGCCCGCAGCAGCGCCTCGACGCGGCGGCGGTTGACGCCGAGGTCGGAGTGGCCGGTGCGGCTGGCGCTGCGGAGGTGGAGCACGGCGCCGTCCCCGTCGGGCTCGACGGCGGCGTCGAGGTCGTCGCGGAAGCGGAGAACGCGGAAGATGGCGCGGAGCCGGCCGTCGCCCACCCGCTCGACGCGCTCGGCCCGGCCGATGGTGAGGCCGATCAGCACCCGGATCGCCCGTTCCACATCACCGAGCAACTCGTCCGGTGCCCGGTCGAACCGGCGGCTCGCGCGGTGGCAGTTCGGCGTGCCGGGGCAGGTGGGGAGGGGAGAGGCGTCGGGCATAGGCAAAAATGTAGGGGCGTGATTAATCACGCCCCTACGGCGAAACGGGATCGGCAGGCGGTGCTACATCGAGGCCGGCTGCGTCGTCGGGACGCCCTCCGGATGGGCGTCGGGGTCCTGGAACTCCCGGCCGTCGTTGTACTTCGACGGGCACTTGATCAGGATCGTCTCGGCGGCGAACACGTCGCCCTCCATCGTCCCCTCGACGACGACCTGCTGCGCCTCCTCGAAGTTGGCCGGCTTCGGGCGGGCGTAGTGGACCTCGCGGACCTCCCCGGCCTCGTCGGCCATGAAGAAGCTGAACGTGTTCGCGGCGGGGTCGTAGGCCGTCGGCCGGTCCTCCGCCCACGTCCCGACGACGTGCGCGCGGCCCTCCGACGAGGCCGCCTCGGCGAAGTCCATGTACCCCCCGACCTGCTGCCCGAACGAGCGCATCACGAGGAACGCGAACCCGGCGAGGAGCACGAGGCCGATGATCGTCTTGGGCTTCATGGGATCGGGTCTGCTGGGGGTGGGGCCTCCCGGTTCAACGTCCGCTCCAGCCGGGCGATCCGGCGGTCGGTGCGGAAGAGGAAGAAGAGGAGGCCGAACCAGATGAGGAGGACAACGGCGAGGACGACGTAGAGCTTGTCCTGTTGGAGCATGTACCGTTCCAGTCCGAGCGGCGGGGGCTCGGCGGTCCCCGTCCGCGCCCACACCTCGCCGTAGGCGTCCGCCGTGTCGGCGGGCGGGAGCGAGTCGAGGAGGATGGGGGCGTCGGGCGGGGCCTGCTGCATCGGACAGGATGCGGTGGGGTGGAAAAATCTACGGGTGGAGCCGGGCTGTCCGTGGGGCGCCGGAGCGGATTGGCGGGGAGTTCAGAGACGCGCTGACGCTCAGGTCGCCCCGCTCCGGCGGCTGCACCGCGGGGCTACCCCGCCATCGACTTCCAGAAGACCACCTTGTCGTCGCCCGGCCCGTAGTAGTCCCGGATCTGCGCCTCCTCGTCGTAGCCACACCTGTGGTAGAATGCCCGCGTCCGCTCAAATTGCTCCAAGCCGGACGTTTCGATGAGCAGGACGCGGGCCTCCTCAGCCACGACGGCTCTCTCGACGTGCTCGACGAGTGCCGCCCCGCGGCCCCTCCCCCGGCGCTCTGGGTCCACGGCGAGCAGGTACAGGTTCCAGACGCCGTCGGTGAACGGCTCGGGGGCGTAGTAGGCGATGCCCGCGAGGCCGCCGTCGTCCCCGTCCTCATCCACGACCCAGCGGTGGTCTGGGCCGAGGTCCCCAGCGAAGTGGGCCGCGAGCATCCCGCTGACCTCGTCCAACTCGTGGGGCTGGAACAGGCCGCTGGCATCGGCGAGGGCCATGATCGCGTCGGCGTCCGGCGGGACGGCGGGGCGGATCACCGTGCCGCACCGAGCTCGCCCTCCCGTCGCATCTCGATCTCCCGCTCGACCAGCCGCAGCCGGACGCGCTGCGTGTAGATCCACCACCACAGCGCGATGAACCCGACGACGGCGGGGTAGAACACGACGCGCATCTCCGGGGCGAGGTCGGTCTCGCTGAAGGCGGGGCTCCCCTCGGCGCCGGGGTGGAGGCTCTCCATCTGCCGCGGCAGCACGTACAGCAGGAACGGCACCGTCACGCACGCGAAGAGGTTGTAGACGGCGGCGAGGCGGGCGCGGCGGCGCTCGTCGTCGAGGGCGGAGCGGAGGACGAAGTAGGCGCCGTAGATCAGCAACAGCGCGGCGGCCATCGTCTGCTTCGGGTCCCAGTTCCACCACAGCCCCGCCCCCTCGTACCACGTGAACCGCGCCCACACCATCCCCGTCGTGAGCCCGAGCACCCCGAACGCTACGCCGACGACGGCCGCCTGCTCGGCCCGGACGTCGTGCTCAATCCGCCCCTTCGCGAGGTAGCGCGCCGAGTAGAACGCCGAGACAGCGGTGGCCGCCATCAGCGTGAACCACATCGGGACGTGGAAATACAGGTTCCGCGCCGACTGCCCGAGGATGGCCGAGATGCGGGGGATCTCCAGCAGCAGCCCGGCTGCGATCACCGCCGTCAGCCACCCGGCGATGGCGAGGGTGACGGCGCGGTAGGCGCGGCTGGGGCCGAGACGTGCGGTGCTCATCGGGGGAGGGGAAAGGCCGTCCGTTCCACCCCGATGCTGGGGCAGAGTTTTCGCCGTTCCGTGAAGCCTACGGCGCCAGATCGATCTTGAGCGAGAGGTCGAGGGCGCGGACGGAGTGGGTGAGCGCGCCGGACGAGATGAAGTCCACCCCCGTCTTCCCGATGGCGCCGACGGTCGCCGGCGTCACGTTCCCCGACGCCTCCGTCTCGAACCGCCCGCCGACTTTCTTCACGGCCTCCCGCAGCATCGAGGTGTCCGCGGCGCCGCCCTCTCCGAGGCGGACCATGTTGTCGAGTAGGACCCGGCCCACGCCGCCGACGGCGAGCACGGCGTTCACCTCGTCCAGCGTCCGCGCCTCGATCTCGACCAGGAGATCGCGGCTCTCGGGGTGCTCCTCCCGGTACCGCCGCACGGCCTCGACGGCCTCGCGCACGCCACCCGCCGCGGCGATGTGGTTGTCCTTGATGAGGAACTGGTCGTAGAGCCCGACGCGGTGGTTCCGCCCGCCGCCGAGCCGGACGGCCCACTTGTCGAGGGCGCGGAGGCCCGGCGCCGTCTTGCGGGTGTCGAGCACGACGGCCGGCGCGGCGGCCTCCGCCATCCGGCGCGTCAGCGTGGCGATGCCGCTCATCCGCTGGAGCACGTTCAGCGCCAGCCGCTCGCCGGTCAGGATGTCCCGCGCCGCGCCGCCCACCGTCCCGAACCGGGTGCCGGCCGTCACCGCATCGCCGTCGTCGCAGGACCACGAGACAGCCAGCCCCTCACCCACGGCGTCGAACACTCGCTCTGCCACCGCGAGGCCGGCGAGCACACCGTCTTCTTTTGCGAGAAATGTGGCCTCCGCAAAACGGTCCGGGGGGATCGTGGCGAGCGTCGTCACGTCACCCGCGCCGACATCCTCGGCCAGCGCCCGTTCGACGAGCGCGTCGATCTCGGCGGGGGTCGGGTCGGGCATCGGGTGGCGGGCTGAACAGGTAGGGGCGGGTCTCAGACCCGCCCCTACGACGTCAAGATATCGAAGCGCAGCGCTAGCGTAGCACGACGAGCGGTTGTGTCACCGAACGGCCCCCGACTTCGAGGCGCGCGAAGTACGTCCCCGTCGCCAGCGTCGCGGCCTCGACGGCGGCCGCGTGCTCGCCCGCCGGCCGTGCCTCGTCGAGCAGCACCGCCACGGTGCGGCCGAGCGCGTCGTAGAGCGTCAGCCGGGCGTGCCCAGCCTGCTCCAGCGCGAACCGGAGCGTGGCCGCCCCGGCCGTCGGGTTGGGGAACGGGGCCGCCAGCGAGAGCGGCAGCGGGGCGCCCGCGTCGGGCTCCTCCGCGACGGAGTTGTCGAGGTCGATGACGTAGAGCCCCGTGCCGAGGTTGGAGACGATCACCCGCCCGCTCGGGAGGTACGGGTACGCCGTCCACGCGCCCTCGAAGCCGTAGCCCGGCTCGGGGTAGGTGTCGTAGAACGCGACGCGCTCCGGGTCCGAGGGGTCGGAGACGTCGAAGACCTGGAGGCCCTCGGTGTAGTGGGCGATGTAGATCAGGTCCCCCTTGACGTAGCAGTTGTGCACCGTCGCCCGCTCGTCGACGACGATCTCCGAGAGCAGCTCCACGTCCGGGAGCTCCGCATCGTCGGCGTCGACCTCCGAGACGTCGAAGGCGCGGGTCCACGGCTCCGAGCCGATCTCGTCCCCGACGAAGATCGTGTTCCCGTCGGCCGTTGAACAGACGTTATGGGCGCCCATACTCCCGCTCACGGGGTATGTGATGACGCCGATCTCACGCGGCGCCGAGCGGTCCGAGATGTCGATCACGTAGATCCCCTCGTTGTAGATCGCGCCGGCGTAGAGGACGTCGCCGACGACGTCGACGTCGTGGAAGTACGTCGGCTCGTAGGTCCCGACGAGCGCGGGCGCCGTGGGGTCGTCGGCGAGGTCGTAGATGCGGAGGCCGCCGGGGCTCCGGCCGCCGACGACGTAGAGGTAGTCCCCCTCGACGAGGAGGTTGTGCGAGCCGCCGTCCTCCGTGCCCGGCTGCACGTCGAGCTGGCCCACCGCCTGCGGGTCCGTCGGGTCCGCGAGGTCGACGACGAGGACATCGGCGTACTCGTGGGCGAGGTAGGCGTACCGCCCGTAGGTCTTGATGTCCTTCGCATCGGCGACGCCGCCGAAGAAGCCTGCGAGGCCGGGCACGAAGCCGACCTCGGTCGGCGTCTCGGTGTCGAGGTCGATGACGCTGAGTCCGTCGTAGCGCGCCGTCAGCAGCGCGTACTCCCGGCCGGTGGCGGGGTCGACGTAGCCCCACACGTCGCCGTAGTCCGCCCGGGGGTCTGCCCGCCCGGCGAGCGAGGCGCTCTGGGAGATGAAGGTGAAGGCGCTGATCTCGCGGCTGATGTCCACCACCTCGCCGTCGGCGTCGACGCCCTCAAGGCGGTAGTACCGGAGCTCGGGGTCCGAGACGACGTGGGTGTACTCGTCGTCCTGCGGGTCGAGCGTGGCGAGGAGCTCGTCGGCGCCGGGCTCGAGGCCGGTGTAGAGCCGGAGCTCGTCCGCGTCGCCGGCCGAGATGTAGTCCCAGTCCAGGTTGACCTCGCCGTTGGCCGGGACGGTGGCCCTGAGCCGGGCGATGTCGGCCAGCCGGATGTCGAGCGTGGCGTCGGCCTCGAGGAGCTCGCGGCCCTCAGGGACCCGGCCCCAGACGACGTACATCACGTCCTCCGGCGGGCTGTCGAGGAAATCCACGTCGGCGTAGGTCTCGCCGGTGCCGTCGTAGTCGCTCCCCATCACGAAGAAGAACTCGCCGCCGCCGTTACCGCTGCCGTCCGGGTTCCACACGAAGTCCGGGTTGGCCGACTCGGCGAAGGCCATGTTGACGCGGCGGGGGTTGTCGGGGTCGGAGACGTCGTAGGCCGCGCCGGGGAAGGTGCCGACGCCGAGCGCCTCGCCGCTGTTATCCCCGCTGAGGCGGAACGTCTGCGCTAGCGTCTCGAGCTCGTCCGAGAAGACGACCTCGGCGGGGAAGTCGCCGGTGGGGAAGAAGATCGAGGAGCCGCTGATGAAGAACCGCCCCCGGATCACCCCGCCGTCGAAGGTCATCCCCCCGGTGTTCACCCCGACGAGCCACTGCGGGTCGCCGATCCACTGGGCCGATACGTCGGCCTGGCCGCCGCGCGCCACGATGGGGAGGTCGGGCGGCGAGACGTCCTGGAGTACGCCCGGCGCGGGTGGGAGGGAGGCGCGCTGCGCGTTCACCGCCGGCACGAGCAGGAGGGCGAGCACGGCGACAGCGAGCGAGCGAAACGGATCGGGCATAAGGCGCGGGGTCGGGTGAGGGGTCGGGAAACGTAAGGGGAGTGAGGATACCAGGTAAATGCACGCTGGGCTCCCGGTGACACATGTTATTCACACCCCCCTCGGGCGATGTTATCGAATAGTGCCCGCAACGCGGCCGGTGCGCGGACGGGGCGCCCGCGCTCGCGGTCCACGAAGCCGAGCACGACGGCTCCCGTCACGAGCGGCCCATCGCTCGGCTCGGGCTCGACCCGCTCGACGGCGTACTCGATCCGGACCCGCGCAGCAGGGACCTCGGGGAAGCGGGTGACGACCTCGACCAGGTCGTCGTAGCGGGCGGGACGGCGGTAGCGAACGGTAAGCTCCGAGACCGGCATGATGATGCCGTCGGCTTCGAGCGCGCGGTAGGGGAGGCCGAGCGAGCGCAGGGCCTCGGTGCGCGCCGCCTCGAAGTAGTCCACGTAGTGGGCGTGGTAGACGACGCCCATCGGGTCGCACTCGCGGTAGCGGACGCGGTGCCGGTACCGGTGCTCGAAGGGTGGGGCGTCTCCGGCGGGCGCGTCCACGGCGCTACGCCGGGACCGTCTCGACGGCGTAGCTCCCCATCCCGTCGAGCTTGGCGAGGCGGCGGGCGAGGAGGTCGTCCGCCGGGAGCCCGTCGAGGTCGGCGAGGGCAGCGGCGATGGCGCGGCCGGTGGCGTCGAAGGCGGCCTGGGGGTCGCGGTGGGCGCCGCCGACGGGCTCGGGCACGATCTCGTCCACGATCCCCTGCTCGACGAGGTCGGGCGCGGTGAGCTGGAGGGCGCGCGCGGCGTCCTCCTTGTGGTCCCACGAGCGCCACAGGATGGACGAGCAGCTCTCGGGCGAGATCACCGAGTACCACGCGTTCTCCAGCATCAGCATCCGGTCGCCGACGCCGATGCCGAGGGCGCCGCCGCTGGCCCCCTCGCCGATCACGACGACGACGATGGGGACCGGGAGCCGGGCCATCTCGAGGAGGTTCCGCGCGATGGCCTCGGCCTGCCCGCGCTCCTCGGCCTCGAGGCCGGGGTAGGCGCCGGGCGTGTCGAGCAGCGTCACGACGGGCTTCCCGAACTTCCCGGCGAGCCGCATCAGCCGGAGCGCCTTCCGGTAGCCCTCCGGGTTCGGCATCCCGAACCGCCGCTCCTTGCGCTGGTTCGTGTCGCGCCCCTTCTGCTGGCCGACGAGCATCACCGTCCGGTCGCGGTAGCCGTAGCGCGCGCCCTGGAACGTGGCGAACCCGCCGACGACGGCGCGGTCGTCGCCGAAGAGGCGGTCCCCGTGCTGCTCGAAGAACCCGTCGGTGAGTGCGCCGACGTAGTCGAGGGTGTAGGGCCGCTCGGGGTGGCGGGCGAGCTGGACGCGCTGCCAGCGCGTGAGGCCCTCGTAGATCGAGGCGCGGAGGGCGTCGACGCGGGCCTCGAGCGCCGCGATCTGCGGGCCGAGGTCGACGGCGCGGTCCTCGGCGTCGAAGGCGCGGAGCTGCTGGAGCTTCTCCTCGAGCTCGTAGAGCGGCTTCTCGAAGTCGAGCAGGTGCATGGGGACCTGGTGCGTGTTCCGTGCTGCGTAGGGGCGCTTCCCCTACGCGGCGCGCGGCGCCTTGCGGAAGAGCGTGCGCAGCACGATCTCGAGGTCGAGCGCGGCCGACTGGTTGCGGGCGTAGAACCAGTAGGCCCGGTGCGCCTCGACGATGGTCGTGGGCCGCTGCGGGAGCGTGTCGAGGATCGAGACGACGCCGAGGTGGAGGCCCCAGGCGACCGGCGGGCGCGGCGCGGCGCCGTCGTAGCCGACGAGGGCGCGGCGGCCGGCGAGCACGCTCGGCAGCTTCGCCGTGGCGGCGGCGAGCCCGCGCAGCCGCGCCGAACGGGGACGGACGCGGCAGGCGAGCCGGACGAGGGGGGCCGCCGCGAGCCCCACCACGGCCAGCGGCACCTCGACCGCCCGGCGGGCCAGCGGCGAGCGGACGGGGGCGACGAGGCGCTCGGCCTCGCGGATGGGCGTCGAGAGGTCGTCCACGGAGGCCTTCCCGATGATGCGGTCACGGCCCTCGGTGAGGATCTTGAACTGGACCGGGAGGTCGCGCAGCGCGCGCATCTGCCCGAGGATGGCCGTGTTCGAGAGGCTGTCGGCGGCGAAGATCACGTCGTCGATCTGGCGGAGCCGGACGAGGTCGCGGAGGTGGCGCAGCGCGCCGAGCCGGGCGACGGGGGGCTCCGCCACCGGGGCTCCGTCGCCCGCACCCTCGGCGTCGCCGACGTAGCCGACGAGGCGGAGCGGCGGGTCCACGCGGTGGCCGAGCAGCGCCTGCAGCCGCCCCGCCTCCGAGGCCGCGCCGACGAGCAGCGCGCGCCGCCGCCCGTAGCGCCGCCGGTTGACGGCGAAGCGCCACGCCAGCAGCAGCACCGCCGCCCCGGCGAACCCGAGGACGATGGTGGCGCGGCTGAACGCGAGCCGCTGCGCGAAGAACGACACCGTCGTCACCCCGAGGAAGGCAGCAAAGAGCCCCGAGACGACCGGCCGCAGCGGGAACGCGCTCTGCGAGCCGCGCCGCCGGTACCCGCGCATCGCCGCCACGCCCACGACCGCCGCGAGCGCGTAGGCCGGCGCGATCCCCCCGTAGAACAGCGCTCCGAACGAGACCCCCACCTGGGCCGACCACGCGGCCCCCGCCGCCACCACCGCCGCCAGCGCCAGGCCGAGGTCCAGCGCCGGCAGCGCGAGCGTCCCCAGGAACTTCGCCCCCGCGCTCAGCGCCGCCCGCCCGAGGATGCCCGCGCGGATGAGCCCCGCGACGACGCGCGAGTGCTGCCCCGCGAAGTGCTTCTCGGTGAACTGCAACATCGCCCCGTAGAAGAGGCGGACGTAGCGGAGCTCACCCTTCCGGGTGCTCTCCCCCTTGTAGTGGATGATCTGCGTCTCGGGGGTGTAGAAGATCTTCCAGCCGGCCTGCTGGATGCGGTAGCACCAGTCGAGGTCCTCGCCGTACATGAAGAACGCCTCGTCGAAGAGGCCGGCGCCTTCGCTGGGGGATGGGGAATGGGAGATGGGAGATGGGAGGGCGCCGTCCGCGCCCATCCCCTGTTCCCCATCCCCCATATCCCGCGCTCGATAGAGCGCTTCGCGCCGGACGAGCATGCAGGAACCCGAGAGGGCGTCCACCTCGCAGACCGCGTCGGCCGGGAGGTAGGTCATGTTGTAGCGGCCGAACCGCGGGCTCTGGGGGAACAGCCGCGAGAGCCCGAGCATCCGGTAGAGCGCGACCGCCGGGGTCGGGAACGCCCGGCGGCTCTCCGGCGCGAACGAGCCGTCGGGGTTGAGGATGCGGCAGCCGGCCGCGCCGGCCTCCGGGTGCCGGTCCATGAAGGCGACGAGCGCGCGGAGCGTGTCCTCCTGGAGGAGCGTGTCCGGGTTGAGGATGAGGACGTAGCGCCCCCGCGCCTCCCGGATCGCCTGGTTGTTGGCCCGCCCGAACCCGACGTTCGCCTCGTTGGCGATCACGCGGGCGCCCGGGAACCGCGCCCGCACCATCTCGACCGAGCCGTCGACCGAGTTGTTGTCGACGACGAACGTCTCGACGTTGAGGCCGGCGCTGGCGCACGCGAGCGAGCCGAGCGCCTGCTCCAGGAACTCCCGGACGTTGTAGTTGACGATGACGACGGAGACGTCGACGACGGAGGCGTCAGCAGTGGCGGGGAGCGCGGCGCCCCGGCGCGGGGTGGCCGCGCGAGCAGAGGCCGAGGCGGTGGGAGCGGGTCGCATAGCCGCGCAAGATACGGCCCGGCGGGAGAGGGGAGAGGGGAGGCGCAGACCGTAGGGAGACAACGCGTTACCTCTCTGCTACGATCAATCACCCCCGAACCGTGGGGGGTGTAGCGGCGTCGGGGCTCTGCGGAGCCGCCGCCTACACCACGGCGGTCCGCGTGGCCTGCGCGCTCGCCACTGCGCTGAGGAGTTCGCGGCGGGTGAACGGCTTGGGGAGGTAGGCATCGAAGCCGGCCGCGAGGAACCGCTCGCGGTCGCCGGGGGCGGTGTAGGTCGTGACCGCGAGGGCGGGGACGAAGGCGTAGGCGCTCATCGCGCGGAGCCGCTTCAGCAGCGAGAGCCCGTCTATCCCGTCGCCGAGCTGGATGTCGAGCAGGAGCACGTCGAACCACGTCCCCCGCGCGAGCTCCAGCGCCGTCCGGGCCTCCGGCGCCGTCGTCACGTCGAACCGGTCTTGGAGGAGGTGGGCGATGAGGCGGGCCGTGTCGGCGTTGTCCTCGACGAGCAGCGCGCGCGGCTTCGCCACGCCGAGCGGCTGGACGGTGGTGGGCTCGGCGGGCCACCCGTCGCCGGCCGCGTCCCCGGTGTGCGGGAAGGCGGCTTCGGGGCTAGCCCACGTCCGCGCGAACGCGAGCGTGACGGCGGTGCCCTGGCGGGGCGTGCTCTTGACCATGATCCGCCCGCCCATGAGGTCCACGATCCGCTTCGTGAGGGTGAGCCCGAGGCCGCTCCCCTCGTGGGCGCGGGCGTGCCCGGAGTCCGCCTGCCAGAAGGGGGTGAACAGATGCGGCACCGCGTCCGGCTCGATCCCGATCCCCGTGTCGCGCACCCGCACGATGACCCGGTGCGAGTCCGCCCGGACCCCGACGGCGACGCCCCCGGCCTCGGTGAACTTGACGGCGTTCGAGAGGAGGTGGATCAGGACCCGGTGCAGCGCCGTCCGGTCCACGACGGCGCGGGCGGCGTCGGGGCCCGCGCCCCCCACCTCCACGCGCAGGGCGAGGCCCTTCGCCGCGGCCTCCTTCCGGAAGAGCTCCGCCGCGGCGGCGGCGACCTCGGCGACGGCGACGGGCTCGGGGGTGAGGGCGTAGGCGCCGCCGTCGATCTGAGCGAGGTCGAGGATGGCGTTCAGCGTGCCGTGGAGGCGGTCGGCGCTGCGGCGCAGGGAGGCGAGGACCCCGGCCTGCTCGGCCGGAGGGAGGCCCTCGGCGAGGAGGTCCACGAAGCCGGTGATCGCCACGAGCGGGGTGCGGAGCTCGTGGCTCAGGTTGTCGAGGAAGGCCGTCCGCGTATCGAGCACCGTGCGGGCTTCTGTGCGCGCCGCCTCGGCCTCGGCCCGCTCCCGCCGCGCCTCGGTGACGTCGTAGGCCGTGAGGCAGAGGACCCGGCGCCGGCCCTCCTTCAGGCATGCCGCGGCGAGGTCCACGGCGACCACCGTCCCGTCCTTCCGGCGGTGGCGGCGCTCGCCGAGCCGGACGCGCCCCTCCTCGCAGACGCGGCGGGCGTCGCGGTCCACGGCCTCCGGCCGCTCGGCGCTGAGGTCGTAGAGCGAGCGCGAGGTGACCTCCTCGGCGGAGAACCCCGTCGCCTCGCAGTAGGCCGCGTTGACGCCGAGCACCTGGAGCGTGTCGGCCTCGAGGACGAGCACGCCCTCGGCGACCCCCTCGAACACGGCGAGCCGCCGCTCCCGCTCCTCCTCGAACCGGGCGCGCAGGCGGGTCCCGAGCAGCCCGCCCGAGAACAGCAGCGCCGCCACGGCCGCCATCCCGCCGGCGAGGAGGGGCGGGGCGAGCACCGGGGCCTCGGCCAAAAACGCCGCTGCGGCGGAGGCTGCCACGGCCGTCGCCAGCGCCGCCGCCAGCGGCCACGGCCGTCGGAACCCCGTCGCTGCCACGGCCGCCACGGCCGCCAGCACAGCCCCTGCTCCGAGCACGTCCACCGCCGCCATCCCCCGCAGCACCGCGAGCGCCGCGGACCAGGCGATGAGGACGTAGAGCAGCACGTACAGCAGCCCGGCTAGCTCGCGGCGCACGGCCTCGCCGACGAACGAGGCGCCCAGCACGGCCAGCGGGAGGGCGGCCACCGCCCAGCGCGCCCACATCGGCACCACGGCATCGAGCCCGAGGGCCTCCTGCACGTAGCCGGTGGCGGGGAGGGCTAGGCCACCGAGCAGGCACAGGGCCCGGTAGACGGCGACTTCAGCAGGGGAGGGGGCGGTGGACATGCCGGAGGGGCGGGCGGCGGGGCACGGGGAGGTATCGGTGACTCCGCGCGGACGCTTTATCTCTAGGCCCGTCGTAGCGGTGCCCCGGCCCCGCGCCTTCACCCGATGTCCTTTCGGCGGTGAGCATCCTTCGGGGTAGCCCGCCGTAGCAGCGGCCCGCCCTCCGCCCGCCCGTGCTTCACCTCCCCGCCCTCCGCCGCGAGGCTCGCGCCACGCTGGCGCTGGCCGTCCCCCTCGCCCTGACGCAGCTCGTGCAGATGGCGATGGGGTTCGTGGACGTCGTGATGATCGGGCGGCTGGGGCCGGAGGCGCTGGCGGCCGGCGTCGTCGGGACGTCCGTGTTCTTCTCGGCGCTGCTGGCCGCGATGGGCGTCGTCATGGCCGTGAACCCTACGGTCGCGCAGGCCGTCGGGGCGGGGGACGAGGCCGGCGCGGGGAGGGCCGTCCGGCAGGGGCTCTGGCTGGCGACGCTCCTCGGCCTCCCGCTGATGGTGCTCCTCGCGCAGTCCGAGCGGCTGCTCCTCCTGGCCCACCAGGAGCCCGCCACCGCCGCGCTCGCCGCGAGCTACGTCGGCGCCGTGCTCTGGGGCACCGTCCCGAACCTGTGGTACACCGCGCTCCGCGGCTTCGCCGAGGGGATCGCCCGGCCGCGCCCGGTCCTCGTCGTCACCGTCGCGGCGGCGCTGCTGAACGCCTTCGGGAACTGGGTGCTGATGTACGGCAAGCTCGGGGTACCCGCGCTCGGGCTGGCCGGCTGCGGGTGGTCGAGCGCGATCGTGATGACGGCGCTGTTCGGGGGGATGGCCCTCGTGACCCGCTACGGCCCCGGCTTCCGGCGCTACGCCGTCTGGGCCACGCTGCGGCGGCCGGACCCCGAGGCGCTCCGCGCGTTGTTCAAGCTCGGCTGGCCCATCGGGGTGACGTTCGGGCTGGAGAGCGGGCTGTTCCTCGCGGCCACCCTCCTCGTCGGGCTCGTGGGGACGGCGGCGCTGGCGGCCCACCAGATCGCACTGAACGCCGCGAGCGTCACCTTCATGATCCCCGTCGGCATCGCCATGGCGACGA
Source organism: Rhodothermales bacterium (assembly GCA_965215145.1). GTDB lineage: Bacteria > Bacteroidota > Rhodothermia > Rhodothermales > JANQRZ01. The sequence goes on from OZ244038.1 coordinate 902,143, forward strand.
CGGTGCGGGTCGGGCAGGCGGCCGGCGCGGGCGACCGCGTCGGTGCCGCGCGCGCAGGCTGGGCCGGGGTCGCCCTCGGCGCCGCGGCCATGCTCATCCCGGCCCTCCTGTTCTGGCTCCGGCCGGAGTGGGTGGTGTGGGTCTACACCGGCTCCGCCAACGGCGGCGACGCGGGCGTCGAGGTGGCGCGGGCCGCGGCGGCGCTGCTCGGCGTCGCCGCCGTGTTCCAGCTCTTCGACGGGGTGCAGGTCACGGCGGCCGGGGCGCTGCGCGGCCTCAAGGACACCCGCACGCCGATGGTCATCGGGGCCGTGGCGTACTGGGGGATCGGGCTGACGGCGGCGTGGGGGCTCGGCATCGCCGGCGGCCTCGGCGCCGAGGGGGTGTGGTGGGGGCTCGTGCTCGGCCTCGCCGTCGCGGCCGTCGGGCTGACGGCGTGGTTCCGGCGCCGCGTGCGCTCGGCGCCGGTGGGGGCGGGGGCGTGAGGGGGCCGGGGTGGGGGGCGCCCCGGTTTCACTTTTCATTGAAACCCGCTGGCGCCCAGCCTTATCCTGTACCCGTTGCGGCGGTCGAGGCCATGCTTCGCGCGCCCCGATTCGTTCTTTTGCCCTATCTTCAACGCGACCTCTGGGGGCCGCTTCTACCTTGACCGATGCCGGCCGTAGCACGCCTGGCTCGTCGTCCTCGGAGGGCTCACCCCCGCCCCTCTCGGCCGCCGCCGGACGCCCCTCGGCCCGCCTCGCCCCTCGCAGCCTCCCCACCCGATGGCGCAACTCTTCCCCCGTAAGGCCAACGCCCTCCCGGCGCTCTCGCTCCTCGGTGCCCTCGGCGGCGGTCTCCTCGTACTCGGGGTCGTGTGGTACTACTTCTCGCCCCAGTTCTACGAGGTCGGCTACGAGCCCGAGCAGCCGGTCCCGTACAGCCACGCCCTGCACGCCGGCCAACTCGGCATGGACTGCCGGTACTGCCACACCCACGTCGAGCAGTCGAACCACGCCAACATCCCGGCGACGCAGACGTGCATGAACTGCCACAACCAGATCAAGACGGAGTCGCTGGCGCTGCTGCCGGTCCGTGAGAGCTGGGCCACGGGCGAGCCCATCGAGTGGGTCCAGGTGAACCACCTCCCGGACTACGCCCACTTCAGCCACGCCGTCCACGTCAACGTCGGCGTCGGCTGCGAGTCCTGCCACGGGCGGATCGACCAGATGGTCGAGGTCTACCAGGTCAGCCCGATGTCGATGGGGTGGTGCCTCGAGTGCCACCGCCAGCCCGAGGAGCACCTCCGCGACCCCGCCCTCGTGACGGCGATGGGCTACGCCGAGGAGGTCCGCGAGGACGACGACGTCTACCGGGAGTACATCGCCACGAACCTCGCCCGCATCGAGGCCGAGGCGATCAACCCGCCCGAGAACTGCTCCGCCTGTCACTACTGAGTCGTGGGTTGTGAGCCATGAGTTGTGAGTGCCCTACTCAGAACCCAAGACTCACAACTCAAAACTTCCCCCGCATGATCGAACTCGACGTCCTCTCGAAGTCCGACGTGGTGGCTGCCGCCGAGGCGCCGCCTGTGGAGGCGGAGGGTCAGCCGAAGCAGTGGCGGAGCCTCTCGGGCCTCCAGCGCCCGGCCGCCGCCCGCGCCCTCGCCCGCCACGAGTTCCTCCCCGCCGCCACGGCCGCCGACGCCGCCGAGCGCGAGGCCGCCCAGGCCGAGGAGCCCGAGCGGCGGACGTTCATGAAGACGCTCGCGGCCACGATGGCGCTGGCCGGCGTCGGGCTCGCGGGGTGCCGGCGGCCCGTCGAGAAGGTGCTGCCCTACGCGCGGAAGCCCGAGGACGTCATCCCCGGCATCCCGAACTTCTACGCCACGGCGATGCCGCTGGCGGGCGTGTTCCACCCGCTCCTCGTCGAGAGCCACACCGGCCGGCCGACGAAGGTCGAGGGCAACCCCGAGCACCCCGTCTCGCAGGGGGCTTCCGGCGCGTTCGCGCAGGCGAGCGTGCTGAACCTCTACGACCCCGACCGCTCGCGCGTCGTCCGCTACGACGGCGCCGCCTCCGACTGGACCGCGTTCCTCGCCGCCGCCCGCGAGCTCCGCGCCCGCGGCGCCCGCCTCGCGGTGGTCGCCGAGCCGAGCGCGTCGCTCGTCGCTGCCGGGCTCCGGGAGGACCTCCTCGCGGCCTACCCCGGCGCGCGCTGGGTCAGCTACGCCCCGAACACCGCTGCGCAGGCCGCGGGCGTCGGGGCCGCCGCCGGGCGCCCGCTCCGCCCGCTGTTCCGGTTCAGCCGCGCACAGACCATCGTCTCGTTCGACGCGGACTTCCTGGAAGACGCCGCCGCGAGCGTCTGGAACAGCCGGGAATACGCCCAGAGCCGCCGCGTCATGGAGGAGAGTGACGAGATGAGCCGGCTCTACGTCGTCGAGAGCTCGTACACCACGACCGGCGGGATGGCCGACCACCGCCTCCGCATGAAGGCGTCCGACGTGCCGTACTTCGCCGCCGCCGTCGCCGCCGAGCTGGGCGAGGACGCCGGCCCCATCGCCCGCCGCGTCGGGGGGAGCCCGCGCGTGCGCGCCTTCGCCGAGGCCATCGCGGAGGATGCCCGGCAGGGGCAGACGGCGTTCGTGGCCGGCGAGACGCAGCCGCCGGCCGTCCACGCCCTCGCCGCCCGCCTCAACGCCACCTACGCCGGCGATGCCGTCTCCTACCTCGACACCGGCGTCGCTCCTGAGCCGCCGATGGACGAAGCCCTGGTCGGGGTCCTCCGGGATGCTGCCGCCGGGCGGCTCGACGCGCTCCTCACCATCGGGGTGAACGCGGCCTACGACTTCCCCGCCGCCCTCCAGTTCGACGAGGCCGTCGCGGCGATGCGGGCGCGCGACGGCGTCCTCATCAACCTCAGCTCCCACCGCGACGAGACGGCCGAGCTGGCGACGTGGCACCTCCCCCGTGCCCACTACCTCGAAAGCTGGGACCTCGGCCGCGCCCTCGACGGGACCGTCACGGTGATGCAGCCGCTGATCGCCCCGCTCTACGAGGACGCCCACTCGGACCTCGAAGTCCTGGCCGCCCTCGCCACCGGCGGCGACGTGGCCGGCTACGACCTCGTCCGCGACACCGCCCGCGGCCTCCTCTCCGGCAGCTTCGAGGACGCCTGGCGGACGCTGCTCCACGACGGCTTCCTTCCTGGCACCGCCTTCGCCGGCGGCGCGCCGAGCCCGGCCTCCGGCGCCGTCACCGCGCTCCCCGTCTCCGACGCCGACGACATCGAGCTCGTCATCCGCGCCGACTCCAAGCTCTACGACGGCACGTTCTCGAACAACGCCTGGATGCTGGAGCTGCCCGACGCGGTCACGAAGGTGACGTGGGACAACGTCGCCGCGATGAGCCCCGCCACGGCCGCGCTGCTCGGCGTCGAGTTCGACGACGCGGGCGTCGAGGGCGGCGAGGTCGAGGCGGGGAAGATCTACGCCAGCCTCGTCACCATCGCCACCCCCGACGGCGCCGGCGTCACGCTCCCGGCGTGGGTCCAGCCCGGCCACGCCGACGGCTCGATCACCGTCACCACCGGCTGGGGCCGCGCCCTCGGCACCGACCGCATCCTGGAGGGCCGCGGCCTCCTCTCGCGCATCACCACCGTCGACACCGACCACTGGCGCGAGGGGCCCGTCGCCAACGAGGTCGGGCAGCCGGTGGCGTTCCTCCGCCCCGCCCCCGACGTGTACGTCCTCCCGAGCGTCGGCGTCGAGGTCACCGGCGGCGGCTACCTGATCGCGACGACGCAGGACCACGGGCAGATGGAGGGCCGCCCCATCGTGCGCTCGGCCCCGCTGGCCGAGTACCGCGCTGACCCCGACTTCGCGCGCGACGCCGTCAAGCCCATCGCCGACACGCCGTGGCAGGACTACCCGCCGGCGTGGGGCCAGGAGAACAGCCCGCCGGCCGACCCCCGCGTCGGCGAGGCGCTCTACTCGGACCACCAGTGGGGGATGACGGTGGACCTCAACGCCTGCTCCGGCTGCAACGCCTGCGTCGTCGCCTGCCAGGCCGAGAACAACGTCTCCGTCGTCGGCAAGGACGAAGTTTCCAGAGGCCGCGAGATGCACTGGCTCCGCCTCGACCGCTACTACGTCGGCGACGACGCCGACGAGCCGGAGATGGTGCAGATGGCGATGATGTGCCAGCACTGCGAGTACGCCCCCTGCGAGAGCGTCTGCCCCGTGGCCGCCACCGTCCACAGCCCGGACGGCCTCAACGTGATGGTCTACAACCGCTGCATCGGGACCCGCTACTGCTCGAACAACTGCCCCTACAAGGTCCGCCGCTACAACTGGTTCAACTGGATGAAGGCGGTCCCGATGGAGGCCCGCATGCAGCTGAATCCCGACGTGACGACGCGCTTCCGCGGGGTGATGGAGAAGTGCACGTGGTGCGTGCAGCGGATCCGCGAGGCCAACAAGTACGCCCACATCGAGAGCCGGCACATCGAGGAGGGCGAGGTGCAGACGGCCTGCCAGCAGGCGTGCCCCGCCGGCGCCATCGTCTTCGGCGACCTCACGAATCCCGACTCCGAGGTCTCGCGGATGAAGCGGAACCCCCGCAGCTACGAGCTCCTCGAGGAGCTCAACGTGAAGCCGCGCCTCAGCTACCTCGCCCGGCTCTCGAACCCGAACCCCCGCCTCCTCGCCGCCCTCGGCCAGCCCGCCGACCCGACGACGCCCGAGCAGCCCGTGCCCGCGCGCGAGTCCGCCTGATCCTGTAGGGGCGCAGCGCGCTGCGCCCCTACGCTGACCCCAAACCTGTGGCGACTACCGTAGCCCACCCGACCGACGGCCACCACGCCGCGCACGGCGTGCTCCACGACGAGGAGCTCGTCCAGGGCAACCTCTCGCTCCACGACGTCACGGAGCTCGTCTCCTACCACACCGAGAAGCGGACGCCGCTGGCGTGGCTGCTCGCGTTCTCGCTCGCCCTCGGCGGCCTCGCCCTGCTCGGGCTGATGATCGCCTACCAGGTCTGGAACGGCGTCGGCGTCTGGGGCAACACGATCCCCGTCGGCTGGGGCTGGCCCATCGTCAACTTCGTGTTCTGGGTCGGGATCGGCCACGCCGGGACGCTCATCTCGGCCATCCTCTTCCTGTTCCGGCAGCGCTGGCGGACGAGCATCAACCGCGCCGCCGAGGCGATGACGCTGTTCGCCGTCGTCTGCGCGCTGCTGTTCCCCACGTTCCACGTCGGCCGCGTGTGGGTGATCTACTGGACGCTGCCGCTGCCGAACCAGATGGCGATGTGGCCGCAGTTCAAGAGCCCGCTGCTCTGGGACGTGTTCGCGGTGAGCATCTACGGCACCGTCTCGCTGCTGTTCTGGTACGTAGGCCTGATCCCCGACCTCGCGACGCTGCGCGACCGGGCGGCCAAGATGGGCGGGCACTGGCGGAAGCGGCTCCGCGCCCGCGTGATGGGCTTCTTCAGCCTCGGCTGGACGGGCTCGAACCGCAACTGGCGCCACTACGAGCGGGCCTACCTCATCCTCGCCGGCCTCGCCACCCCGCTGGTGCTCTCGGTCCACTCGGTCGTGTCGTTCGACTTCGCCATCTCCGTCGTGCCCGGCTGGCACACGACCATCTTCCCGCCCTACTTCGTGGCCGGCGCCATCTTCTCCGGCTTCGCGATGGTGGTGACGCTGATGGTGGTCGCGCGCAAGGTCTACAACCTCGAGAACCTCATCACGCTCGACCACCTCGAGAAGATGAACATCGTGATGCTGGTGACCGGCACCATCGTCGGGTTCGCCTACATCACCGAGTTCTTCGTGGCGTGGTACTCCGGGGTGATCTACGAGCAGTACGCCTTCCTCAACCGCGCCACGGGGCCGTACGCCTGGGCGTACTGGATCATGATGGCGTGCAACCTCATCTTCCCGCAGCTCTTCTGGTTCAAGCGGTTCCGCCGCTCGATCCCCGTGATGTTCGCCATCTCGATCACGACGAACATCGGGATGTGGTTCGAGCGGTTCGTGATCACGGTGACCTCCCTGCACCGGGACTACCTCCCGTCGAGCTGGGACTACTACTCCCCGACGTGGGTGGACGTGCTGACGTTCGTCGGCTCGTTCGGGCTGTTCTTCACGCTGTTCCTCCTGTTCCTCCGGTTCCTCCCGATGGTGGCGATGGCGGAGGTGAAGGGGATCATGCCGCAGGCGGACCCCCACTTTTACGAGCCCCACGCCGGCGACGGCGCCGCCGGCGCGACGCGCCCCTACGCCCCCGCCGGCCCCGACGCCCACGAGACCGTCGCGCTCCGCCGCTCGCCCCACGACACCGGCGACGCGGCCGACGACGTGCCGCCGGTCGAGCCCCGCTAACCCCGCCCTCCTATGGCCGTCATCGAAGTCGTCCGCACGAAGCTGAACGAGCAGCGCGACAAGCACGTCGGGCTGCTGGCGGAGTTCGCCAACCCGCACCAGTTGATGGAGGCCGTCGAGCGCCTCCGCCGCACGGGCTACAGCCGCCTCGACACGTTCACCCCGTTCCCCATCCACGGCATGGACCGCGCGATGGGCTTGGGGACGAGCCCGCTCGGCTACCTCGTCATCGTCGGGGGGATCATGGGCTGCGCGCTCGGCTACCTCATGCAGTGGTGGATGAGCGCCGTGGATTACCCCATGAACATCAGCGGCAAGCCGCTCTTCGCGCTGGAGGCGAGCGTGCCCATCATGTTCGAGCTGACGATCCTGTTCGCGGCGCTCACCGCTGTCGGCGGGATGCTCGCGCTCAACGGCCTCCCGAAGCCGTACAACCCCCTCTTCCACTCCGACCGGTTCGCGCGCGCCACCGACGACGGGTTCTTCCTCCACGTCGCCGCCCACGACGGCCAGTTCGACCGGGCCGCGACGGCCGCCGCCCTCCGCGAGACGGGCGCCCTCGGCGTCGAGTACGTCGACCACGAGGGGGCCTACGCCCTCGCCGCCGACGGCGCGCTCGTCGAGCCCACGCCCGCCGAGCCCGTGCCCGCTGAGCCCACGCCCGAGCCGGCCCCGCGCCCCGCCCCCGTCCAGTCCTAGACCGATGCGCACGACGTCTCTCCTCCACCCGCTCGGCCGTAGGGGCGTGATTAATCACGCCTCTACTCAGGGAGAAGCCCGTCGCCAACCCCATCGCACCATGCGATTCACGCCCACGCTCGCCGCGCTCGTCCTGCTGGCCGCCAGCCTCCCGCTCCTGGCCGGGTGCCGGGGGATGCACTCCGAGAAGCCGCCGATCCACCCGAACCTCAACATGGATTTCAGCGAGGCGTTCGAGGAGCAGGAGGGGAACCCGCTCTTCGAGGACGGCGCGGCGATGCGGACGCCCGTGCCGGGGACCGTCGCCCGCGCCCACCTCCGCACGACGGAGGACGCCCCGTTCTACCTCGGCCGCTCCGCCGACGGCGCCTACGTCGAGACCATCCCGATCCCGGTGACGGAGGCGCTGCTGGCCCGCGGCGAGGAGCGCTACAACATCTACTGCACCCCCTGCCACGGCCTCTCCGGCGACGGCCAGGGCGTGATCATGACGGGCCTCGACGGGCAGGGCTACGGCTACGTCCCGGCGCCGAGCTACCACCAGGACTACATCCGCGTCTACCCCGACGGCTACCTCTACAACGTCGTCACCAACGGCTACAGCAACATGTCCGGGTACGGGAGCCAGATCGCCGTGCCGGACCGCTGGGCCATCGTGGCGCACGTCCGCGCGCTCCAGCGCTCGCAGAACGCCGCCGAGTCCGACGTCCCCGAGCCGCAGCTCCGCCAGCTCGAGAGCTACAACCCGAACGTCTCTATTCAATGAGCGGGTGAGTGGGGGAGAGGAAGAAAGGACGACGGGCGCCTCGCCGCGCCAACTCCTCGATTCCTCCTCTCTCCCTCTCCTCCTTTCCCCCTCTCCTCGTCTCATGTCGAACCCCCTCACCCGCCTCATCGACCCCGTCGGCGACGACCGCGAGCGCGTGGCGCGGAAGTACCAGCTCCGGCGGGACTACCGCGGCTGGGCCGCCCCGCTCGGCGTCGGCGTGCTGCTGATCGCGGTCAGCCTGCTGGGGCTGGCGCAGGACGGCTACCAGTTCTGGTACGCCTACCTCATCGGCTGGCTGTTCTGCCTCTCGATCTCGCTGGGGGCGCTGTTCTTCGTGATGTTCCAGCACATCACCAAGGCGAAGTGGGTCACCGTGGTCCGCCGCTTCCCCGAGGCCATCATGGCGAACCTCGGGCTACTGGCCGTCTTTGGGCTTCCGCTGCTCTTGCCGCCGGTGCAGTACGCCGTCTACCACTGGAGCCACAAGGACCTCTACGACCCCCTCGACAGCCACTTCGACGAGATCCTCGTCGGCAAGGCGCCCTACTTCTTCGGGACGGGCGAGTTCGGGGGGTACCCGTGGTTCTGGGCGCTCCGCCTCGTCGCCTACTTCGCCCTCTGGATCACCGTCGCCACGAAGCTCTACGGCCTCTCCGTCCGCCACGACACCGAGCCGACGGAGGCGACCGGCCCCGCGCTCCGCCGCGTCAGCGCCTGGGGCATCCCCACCGTCGCCGTGACGACGGCGTTCGCCGGGTTCGACCTGCTGATGAGCACGGACCCCCACTGGTTCTCGACGATGTTCGGGGTCTACTTCTTCGCCGGCGGCTTCCTCGCCTCCATCGCCGCCACGACGCTCCTCGCCCTCTCCTACCACCGCGCCGGCTACCTCGCTGGCGAGCTCACCGTCGAGCACTTCCACGACCTCGGGAAGTACCTCTTCGCCTTCACCGTCTTCTGGACGTACATCGCCTTCAGCCAGTACATGCTGATCTGGTACGGCAACCTCCCCGAGGAGACGATCTGGTTCCAGCACCGGACCTCGCACGGCTGGGAGTGGGTCACGCAGGGGCTGATCTGGTTCCACTTCGTGCTGCCCTTCTTCATCCTGATCCCGAAGTTCACCAAGCGCATCCTCCCGGTCCTGGCCTTCATGTGCGGGTGGATCCTGGTGATGCACTTCATCGACCTGTTCTGGCTGGCGAAGCCGTCGATCTACCTCGCCACCGGGGAGTCGGAGCTGTACGAGCACGCGGCGTTCTCGTGGATGGACATCGCACTGTGGCTCGGCTTCCTCGGCCTCTTCGCCGGGGCCACCGTGTGGCGCCTCGGCCGCCACGCCGTCGCCCCGTACAACGACCCGTACTACGCCTTCTCGCTCCGCTTCGAGAACGTGTAGGCGGGGCGGGGTGAGCGGGGGCCGCACATGAGGCGCACCCGTTTCATTCGACTTTCAATCCAAACTGAAACCAGCCGGTCCGTCGGCGTGTAACCTCCCCTGCGATGTCGAAGCACGAGCGCGATACCCCCACGCCCGCCGAGGGCCCGGTGCCGGTCCCGCCGTCCGAGCAGGACGTGACCACCCGCCCGGAGCACACCCGCGAGGCGCCCGACGCGGAGGTCGTCCGGCCGGACCAGCAGGAGGGCCTCGGCCCGGCGGCCGGGCTGTTTACCGCTGCCGGGGCCGAGGCCGCCGCGCTCGGGACGACGAGCGAGGCCGTCGAGGCTGACGCCGTCGAGGTGGGCGCCGAGGCCGAGGGCGTCGAGTCGGCGCAGATCTTCGGGCTCCTGGCGGCCACCGTCGTCGCGCTGATCGCCATCGTGGTCGGCGTCGGCTACCTCGTCACCGCCGTCGGCGGCGACGAGGCGATCGAACGCGAGGGCGAGCTCGAGGCCCGCACGATCCGCGAAATCCGCGCCGACGCGCTGGCGCTGATCGGCGACGACGCGTGGGGCGTCGAGTCGGCAGAGAACGGCGTCTACCGTGTTCCGCTGGCGCACGCGCAGCGCCTCGTCGTAGCCGAGTACGGCGCGGCGCAGGCCGGCGGCCTCGCGCCGTATTTCACCGAGCCCTACTACGGCTCGGCTGCTCGCACGTCGTACAATCTGGCCTTCGCCCGCGGCGAGGCCCCGTACTTCGACCCCTCGCGGCCGGGGCTGGACCGCTCGCTCCTCCGCCTCGGCGGCCCGTCCGTGGCCGGCCTCGCGGGGATCGGCCTGGACGCCCCCGACCTCGACGCGGCTTCCGGCGCCGGCACCAGCGGCGAGTCCGGCAACCCGTTCCCGGCCACGGTGGACGGCCTCCCCACCGACGACCGAACAGACAACGCCGACCAGTGACCCCGCTCCGCCTCCTCTGGAGCCAAGCGCTGGCGCTTGGCTGGCTAGCTACCGCCCTCTGGGCGGCCGGTCCGGTCGCAGCCCAGCCGGAGGCACCGCCGCAGGAGGTCGAGACGGCGGAGCCCGCCGGGCCGAGCCCGATGGACGCCGCGCCGGAGCTGCCGGAGGCGTTCAGCGGGATGGGCGTCACGGAGCAGTTGGGGACGACGGTGCCGCGCGACGTGCGCTTCACCGACAGCCGCGGCGAGAGCGTCCGGTTCGGGGACGTGTTGGACGGCACCCGTCCGGTGGTGCTCGTCTTCGCCTACCACTCGTGCCCGATGCTGTGCAGCCTCGTCCTCGACGGGGCCACGAACGCGCTCCGCGAGACCGGCCTTGAGATGGGGGAGGACTACCGCGCCGTCGTCGTCTCATTCGACCCCGAGGACACGCCCGAGCGGGCCGCGGCCGTGAAGAGCCGCTACGCCGCCTTCTTCCCCGACGCCGACACCGAGGACGGCCTCCGCTTCCTCGTCGGCGACGAGGCCGAGATCGCGGCGCTCACCGACGCCGTCGGGTTCGGGTTCAAGTGGGTACCCGAGCGGCAGGAGTACGGCCACAACGCGACGCTCATCTTCCTCAGCCCGAGCGGGCTCGTGACGCGCTACCTCTACGGCATCGAGCACCCCGCGCCCGACGTGCGGAAGGCGCTCCTGGAGGCGGGGGAGGGCACCATCGGCTCGCCGGTGGACCAGCTCCTGCTGTACTGCTTCGTCTACGACCCCGCCGCCGGCGGCTACGTCCTCCACGCCCAGAACGCGATGAAGCTTGGGGGGCTCGTGACGCTCATCATCCTGGGCCTCTTCCTCGCGGGGCTGTGGTTCCGCGAGAAGGCGAAGAACGACGCCGCCCGCCACGGCCCGCCCGCCGGCATCGAGCTGCTGCGACCGGCGACAGGCCCTTGACACCGCGACTCCGTAGACTCCCCTCCTTCCTCGCGGCACCCGCCGCGCACCGACCAAACTGCTGAACCCGATGGGTCGCAAAGGAACCTTCTGGCTGCCGGAGCAGGGCTCAACGACGGCCCACGAGATCGACGCGCTCTTCTACTTCATCATGTGGGCGAGCCTCGTCGTCTTCGTCGGCGTGGTCTTCTTCATGGTGTACTACGCCTGGAAGTACCGCCGCCGCCACGCCGCCGACCGCACCGTCGAGGTCGAGCCGAACAAGTGGCTCGAGCTCTCGTGGATCGTGGTCCCGACGCTGCTCGTGGCCGTCGTGTTCTGGTGGAGCATGACCGTCTTCATCGCCGCCGGCATCCCGCCGTCGGACTCGTACCAGATCAACGTCTACGGCAAGAAGTGGCTGTGGGACATCGAGTACCCCAACGGCAAGCGGACGACGAACGAGCTCGTCGTCCCCGTGGGCGTCCCGGTCCAGCTCGTGATGACGAGCACGGACGTGCTCCACAGCTTCTACGTCCCCGCCTTCCGCGTCAAGAAGGACGTCGTGCCCAACCGGTACGCGTCGGTGTGGTTCGAGGTGAAGGAGCCCGGCGACTACCGCGTTTACTGCACGGAGTACTGCGGCACCGACCACTCCGACATGATGGCCGTCGTCCGCGCCGTGGACCAGGGGAGCTTCAACACGTGGCTCGCCACGTCGGACAACCTCGACGCGGTGCCGCTCCCGGAGATCGGGGAGCAGATCTACGCGCAGCAGGCGTGTCAGACCTGCCATTCCATCGACGGCTCCGCCGGCACGGGCCCGAGCTGGCTCGGCCACTGGGGCGAGACGCGGCAGTTCACCGACGGGTCGAGCGCGGTGATGGACGAGAACTACACGATCCAGTCCATCGTGGCGCCGGCCACGCAGGTCGTCCAGGGCTACCCGCCCTCGATGCCGGCCTACCCGAACCTCACCGAGCGCCAGCTCCAGGGCGTCGTGGCCTACATCAAGCAGCTCAACGGCGCGTGGACCGACGCCGACGCGGCTGCCGACGCCGCCGCCATCGCGGGCGACTCCACCGCCGTCGCCGCCGACTCCCTCGCCGCGCCCGACGCCGAGGCGCCCGCCGAGGACGCCGCCCCCTCCGAAGACTAGCCGTGGTAGGGGCGACCCTCGTGGTCGCCCTGCCGAGGGCGGGCACGAGACCCGCCCCTACGAAAACCGACGCCCCCATGAGCACAGCCGTCCAGGCCGCCCCCGCGCCCGCCGTCCAGCAGACGGCGAGCGACTACCCGCCGGGGCACGAGCCCGTCCACAACTACCTCCGCGAGCCCGGCCCCGGTCCCGATGTCCGCGGCTTCGCGCGGTTTTGGGCCATCTTCAAGTCGTGGGCCACGACGGTGGACCACAAGCGGATCGGGCTGATGTACCTCGCGTCCGTCTCGCTGGCCTTCGCCGTCGGCGGGATCGCCGCGCTCGGCGTGCGGATGGAGCTGTTCGGCCCCGGCGAGGACATGCTGACGAAGGACGGGTACAACCTGCTCTTCACGTTCCACGGGGTCGTGATGGTGTTCCTGTTCATCGTCCCGAGCATCCCCGCGAGCCTCGGCAACATCATCCTCCCGATCCACCTCGGCGCCAAGGACGTCGCCTTCCCGAAGCTCAACCTGATGAGCTTCTACATCTACGCCTTCGGGGCGATGTTCGCCGTCTACTCCATCATCAACGGCGGCGTCGACACCGGCTGGACGTTCTACACCCCGTACTCCGACACCACCAACACGGCCGTCATCCCGATGACGCTGGCGGTGTTCATCATGGGGTTCGCGAGCATCCTGACGGGGATCAACTTCATCGTCACGATCCACAAGATGCGCGCGCCGGGGCTGACGTGGAACCGGCTCCCGCTGTTCATCTGGTCGCTCTACTCGGTCTCCCTCGTCCAGATTCTCGCCACCCCCGTGATCGGCATCACGATGGTGCTGCTCGCGATGGAGCGGTTCCTCCACGTCGGCATCTTCGACCCGGCCCTCGGCGGGGACCCCATCCTGTTCCAGCACTTCTTCTGGTTCTACAGCCATCCGGCGGTCTACATCATGATCCTGCCGGCGTTCGGGGTGATCTCCGAGCTGATGGGCGTCTTCAGCCGGCAGCGGGTGTTCGGCTACCGCGCCATCGCGCTCTCGTCGGTCGCCATCGCGATGCTCGGCTTCCTCGTGTGGGGGCACCACATGTTCGTCTCCGGGCAGAGCCCGCTCTCCTCCATCGTCTTCTCGGTGATCACCTTCCTGATCGGGATCCCCTCGGGCATCAAGGTGCTGAACTGGGTGGCGACGATGTACAAGGGCTCGGTGTGGCTGACGACGGCGATGCTCTACGCGCTGAGCTTCCTGTTCCTGTTCACCATCGGTGGGCTGACCGGCATCGTCGTGGGCTCGCTGGCGGTGGACATCCACCTCCACGACACCTACTTCGTCGTCGCCCACTTCCACTACGTGATGATGGGGGGGACGGTGATGGCGATGATCGGGGGGCTGTTCTTCTGGTGGCCGAAGATGTTCGGGCGGATGCTGAGCGAGCGCTGGGGGCGGATCTCGGCGGCGCTCGTGTTCTTCGGGTTCAACATGACGTTCTTCACCCAGTTCGTGATGGGGAGCCAGGGGATGCCGCGGCGCTACGCGACCTACGAGGAGCACTTCACCGTGCTGCACCAGATCTCGACCGTCGGCTCGTGGGTGCTCGGGCTCGGGCTGCTGCTGGTCCTCGGCAACATGATCTGGAGCTTCTGGCGGGGCAAGCGCGCCCCCGGCAATCCGTGGGGCGGCGCCTCGCTGGAGTGGACCCACACGACGAGCCCGCCGGACCACCACAACTTCCACCGGACGCCGCTGGTCACCCACGGCCCCTACGACTTCGGCGTGCTGTTCTCGGGTGACGGCGTGGGCGGCGACGGCGCGGGCGGCACGCTGACCGGCGCCATCACGGACCCCTCCGGCGGCCCGGCCCCCATCCCGGACCCCGCCGTCGGTGCCCCGCAGGAGATGGGCGAGACCGTGGACCTCGGCCTCTCGCAGCCGAAGCCCTCCCGCCCCGACGACCCCGCCCGGCAGTAACGACATTCCCTCGTAGGGGCGGGCTTAAACCCGCCCTACCGCCCCTCGATCTCATGGCCCACGCCCCCACCATCGCCGTCGAGCACCCCGAGGCCGGGGCGCACAGCCACGGCCACCACGGCGGCCACCACGACCCCCACCTCAAGCACTACTTCGTCTCGGCCGAGCAGCAGTTCGACGCGGCGAAGCTGGGGATGTGGCTGTTCCTCGTGACGGAGCTGCTGCTCTTCGGCGGGATGTTCGTCGCCTACGGCATCTACCGCGCGATGCACCCCGAGCTGTTCGCCGAGGCGAGCACGCAGCTCGACACGGTGATGGGCGCGGTCAACACGGTCGTGCTGCTGCTGAGCTCGCTCACGGTGGCGTGGAGCATCCGCGCGATCCAGCTCGACAAGCGGAAGCTCTGCTTCTGGCTCCTCGTGGCGACGGTGGCGCTGGCGGGGGCCTTCATGGTGGTCAAGTACTTCGAGTACACCCACAAATTCCACCTCGGCATCCTCCCCGGCGCCCACTACACCTTCTTCGCCGAGGGTACGCCGTTCACGCTGCCGGGCGTGGAGCTCGCGATGGGCGCGGCCGACGGGCACCACGAGATCCCGGACTACGAGCAGCCGCTGACGAACCAGCGCGCGGGGCTGTTCTTCTCGATCTACTACATCATGACGGGCATCCACGGCCTCCACGTCCTGATCGGCATGGTCGCCATCTCGATCCTGGCCTTCAAGACGTGGAGGGGCACGTATTCGAGCGCGTGGTACACCCCCATCGAGAACGTCGGCCTCTACTGGCACGTGGTTGACGTGATCTGGATTTTCCTCTTCCCCCTGATGTACTTGATCTGATGCGTGTTTCGTGTTGCGTGTCGTCTACGACCGGATGCCAACACGAAACACGCACCACGCAACAGAACCCATGTTCAACGAGCCCGGACCCACGACGGCCCACGACCCCGCCGACCACGGCGCGCACGGGCACCACGTCCTTCCCCTGAAGGTGCTGCTCGGCACGTTCGCCGCGCTCGTCGCGCTGACGGTGCTCACGGTCGGCCTCGCGCTGCTGGAGCGCGACGGGGCGATCCACTTCGGCGGCGGCGCGGGTAGCGTCGTCGTGGCCCTCACCATCGCCGGGGTGAAGGCGACGCTGGTGGGGATGTTCTTCATGGCGCTGAAGTACGACAACAAGGTCAACGCGCTCGCCTTCCTCCTGGGCGTCGTGTTCCTCGTCGTGTTCTTCGCCTTCACCTTCCTCGACACCGGCTTCCGCGGCGAGTTCGACGGCATCCCCGACAGCCGCAACGTGGACGAGATCGAGCTGACGCGGCAGGCGCTGGAGGCGGAGAACGAGGCCCTCCAACCTCTGCTCGAACGCGAGCCCGTCGTCCTCCCCGGTGACACCGCCCTCGTCGGCCCGGCGCCGCCGGCCCCGGTTCAGTAGCCCCGCCCGCGCGGCTCGGCTGCGCCCACCACCCCCGCCGTGCACGTCGCCGCCGTCTTCACCGCCTTCGTCATGGTCGCCATCCCGGCGATCATCCTCGTGGCGGTCTGGGGGTTCGTGATGGCGATGCGCGTGCTCCGCCCCGAGGGGCCTCTGCCGGACCTGTTCGACCCCGCCGTGCGGCGGCAGCGGACGGCCGCGGGCGAGTCCGTCCCCGTCGGTTTCCGGGAGATCCACGGCGAGATGGGCCGCCACGCCGAGGCCGTCGCGGTCCCCGGCTTTGCGCGCCGTCCCGTTCCCGGGGAGGCGTCCGTTCACGACACCGGGCTCGCTCTAGAGCCGTGGATGGAGGACCTCTGGCGGCGGCGGAACTGAGCGCGTTGCCATCCAGCGCACGGGCACGATGTGTCGGATAGAGGCACGACGTACCGTACTCCTACTCTCTGTCTAAGGGGGGGGCGGCCGGGCGGGGCGTGTCGGTCTCGCCCGGCTCCTCGACGGTCTCCTCGATGACCTCGTCGCCGTAGAACGACGTGTCGAGGTTGCGGGTCGAGAAGATCACCGTGAGGGGGAGGATGAAGAACACGAGGGCGATGTAGCCGAAGGCGTAGCCGCGGCTCCTGACCGAGAGGTCGCCGAGCGTCTCGGCCAGCCGGATCGGGATGTTCCGCAGGAACGGGATCGGCCAGAGGAGGAGGACCCCGAAGATGTTGAAGAAGAAGTGCGCGAAGGCGACCTGGAGCGCGGCGACGCCGCGGAGGGCCTCGATCGAACCCTCGGGGTAGATGGCCGCCGCCGAGGCGGCGACCAGCCCGGCCAGCACCGCCGTGATCGTCGTCCCAATGTTGGCGCCCAGGACGAAGGGGTAGATCTGGCGGACCGTCACGATGCCGGCCCCGACCATCGGCACCATCACGCTCGTCGTGATCGAGCTCGACTGCACCATCACGGTGATGATCGCGCCGAAGGCGAGCGCGGCCAGGGGGTTGCCGAAGAGGTACTTGTGGATGAGCTGCTCGCTGCGGCCGAGGAGCAGCGAGCGGAGCAGCTTCACGAGGTAGCGCAGCGCCACGAACAACCCGAGCACCCCGACGAGGAGCACGACGACCCCGTTCTCGTTCGTCACCCCGATCACCCACTCGGCGACGGGGTCGGTCAGCACCTTCACCGGGCTGAGGAGGTCGGCCCCGCCGACGCCGGCCACGGCCTCTTCGAGCTCGAACGCGGACGAGGAGATGAACCCCGTGGCGAGCTCGAGCGGGAACAGGATCGAGACGGCGAGGAGGTTGAAGAAGTCGTGGACGGTGGCGCCGGCCATCGCCCGCCGGAACTCCTCCTTCTGGGTGATGTGGCCGAGCGAGACGATGGTGTTCGTCACGCTCGTCCCGATGTTGGCCCCCATCATGATCGGGATGGCCCCGGCCACCGTCAGCCCCCCGCCCGCCACGATGCCGACGACCATCGCCGTCACCGTCGAGGACGACTGAACGAGGGAGGTGGCGAGGATGCCGATGAAGAGCCCCACGAACGGGTTCGCCGTCGTCTTGACGAGCCCCTCGGCCACCCCCTCACCCATCAGCTTGAACGAGTCCCCCATCAGCTCGAGGCTGATGAAGAAGAGCAGCAGGACGCCGAGGAGGGCGAGGACCTGGAGGACGCGCGAGGCCATAGAGGCGGGGGACGGGGGCCGAGGGGTAAACCCGGCAAGTTGCCCGACCGCCGCCGAGCCCCTGTTACCGCAACGTTAATTCAGCCTCGCCGCCTCCTCGCGCGGGGCCGCCCCGTCAGCGGTGCTCGTCCCGCTTCGTGCTGCGGACGCGGTCTTTGTAGCGCTGGACCTGCCGGCGGAGTTGGCGGACGCAGCCGCTCACGGCCTCCTGGTGCGTCGCCCCCGAGCCCTGCGCCTTGAGGTGCCCCCGCCGCACCGTGACCGAGACCTCCGCCGTCTTCGCCGCCGCGCCCGACTCATGCCCGTCGAGGACGACCCGCGCCTCCTGGATACCGCCGTAATAGCGTTCGAGCTTCCCGACGGAGTCTTCGATGTGGGCGCGGAGCCCGTCGGGGATGGCGGCGTGGCGAGCGGTGATGTGCGTCTGCATGGGACCCTCCAGAGGATGTGAGGTACGGACGGCGGGTCCTCACTTGGTACGCACGCGGGGGGCGCTTTGTCAAGGGGGGCGCTTCCCATAACCGGCCGAGCCTGCGCCGGCCTCACAGGACGCCTTCGCGCAGGGCCTCCGCCACCGTCCGGCGCGCGGCCTGGCGCCACGCCATCTCGCCCGCGGCGACGGCGTCGAGCCGTGCCTCCATCGCAGCGGTCAACGCGGGGTCGCCGAGGGCCGGGAAGCGCTCGGCCAGCAGCGCGTCCACCCGTCGGCCGAGTGGGGTCGGGTGGAGGGGGGCCGTGCTCTGAGCGCCGTCGCGCCAGGTGTAACGGCGCTCGCGGAGGGCGGCGAGCGTCGGCACGAACGTGCTCGGCCGTCCGACCCCAGCGGCGGCGAGCGCCGCGACCAGCCCGGCTTCGGTCGGGCGTGGCGGTGGTGGCGGACGGTCCTCCTCGGCGCTCAGCTCCTCCAACGAGAGCGGTGTCCCGACCGGAAGGGGGGGAAGGGGAGGGGGGAACGTGGCGCCGTCGTCGAAGGCCCGCCGCCACCCATGCTCGACGGGGCGCGTGCCGACGAGGGCGAAGGGAAAGCGCCCCTCCCCATCGGTCACCCGTGCCGTCTCCTGCACGAGCCGGGCCGGCGGCATCCGACTGGCGACCGTCCGAGCGAAGACGAGCCGGTAGAGCCGGTACGCCCCCGGCTTGAGCGCGGCGCGGAGCGCCCGCGGCGTGCGGCCCAGCGACACCGGCCGGATCGCCTCGTGCGCTCCCATCGCCCCCGGCACCTTCTGGGGCGGGTGCGGGACCACCCCGAATGCCTCGGCGACGTACTCCCGCAGCGCGGCCTCGAACGACGGGTCAAGGCGGAGGGCGTCGGTGCGCGGATACGTCACGAGCCCGACTCGCTCCTCCGGCAACGCCGACCCATCGTAGAGCCGCTGGAGCGTTCGCATCGTCCGCTCCGGGCGGAGATCGAGCTGCTCAGCCGCCGCCGCCAGCAGCGTCGCGGTGGTGAAGGGGGGCGGCGGGGGAAGGGTGACCTCGGTGCACGCCGCGCCGATGCTCTGATAGCCCATCTCTGCAAAAGCCTGCTCGGCGATCTGCCGTGCCGTGCGCTCATCGGGGATCAGGTCGGGCGCCCCGCCGGAGAGGGCGGCGGTGAGCGCGCGGCCATCGGGCGTGCGGAACGTGCCGGTGAGGCGCCAGCGGGGTGCGGCCTCGTGGTGCTCGATAGTCCGCTCCCGCTCGCACAGCAGCCGCAGAGCCGCAGCCTGCACCCGTCCCCCCGAAGGCCACCCGCCCGGCTCGAAGTCGCCGCCGAGGGCGCGGCCGAGCGCGGCGCTGACCGCGAAGCCGACGTGCCGGTCGATCACGCGGCGGGCGAGGCTCGCGGCGGCGAGGTCGGCGTCGACCGTGCGGGGCTCGGCGACGGCGGAGCGGACGGCCTCGGGCGTGACGGCGCGGAACGACACCCGCGCTATCGGGCTGTCGGTGCGGAGCGCCGCCGCGAGGTGCTCGGCGATGGCCTCGCCCTCGCGGTCGGGGTCGGTGGCGAGGAGGAAGCGGTCGGCGCTAGCGGCGGCGCGGCGGAGGGCCGCCAGTCGGTTCCGCTGCCCCTTCGCCGTCACCCACTCCGGCTCGGCGTCGAGGTCGGGCGTGCCCGGCGCGAGGTCGAGGACGTGTCCGTGCGTGGCGCGCACGTCGAAGCCGGCGCCGAGGAAGCGCCCCACCGCCTCCGCCTTCGCGGGGGACTCGACGAGGACGAGGGTCATAAAAGGGTGAGGTGAGGAGGGTGAAGGATGAGGCGGCGCTGGCGCGGTCGGCGACATTTCTCTCTTCGCCGACGCTTCCGTTCACCCCTCACCCTTCACCTCTTCATCCTTCAGATATCGGTCCTCCAGCGCCCGCATCGCCTGCCGCTCGGCGTCGGTGGCGTCGTCGTGGCCCATGAGGTGGAGGAGGCCGTGGAGGGCGTAGCGCGTGGCCTCGTCCTCGAAGCTCGCCCCGAATTCCGGCGCCCGCTCGGCCGCCGTGTCGAGGTCTACGTACACCTCCCCGTCCACGACGCGCTCGGCGACGGCGCCCTCTTCCAGCGGGAAGGAGACGACGTCGGTGGGGTAGTCGTGCCCGAGGAAGTCACGGTTGAGGGCGTGGACCTCTGCGCGGCCCGTGAGCACGACGCCGAGGTAATGGACGGCGAACCCCTCGCCTGCGACGGCCCGCCGCAGCACCGCCTCCAGCCGGCTCGCTGCGAGCCGCCGCATCGGGTGCTGCTGCTCGATCAGCAGGCTACCTGACCTGGGGGTTCCGCTGACCCTCATGGGACGGTGTGTCAGCGCAACCTGAAGTTGATCGGTACGCAGACTTCCGCCTCTACCGGCGTCCCGTCCCTGATACCAGGACGGAACGGCATGGCCTGCACGGCGGCTATGGCCTCTTCGTCTAGGCCTCCACCGACGCCCTGCTCTACGTGCGCGGAGGCCACGTTGCCGCTCTCGTCTACGATGGCGTGGACGATGACCGACCCCTCGATCCCTGCGCGGCGGGCAAGCTCTGGGTACGTGAGCCGGCGCATGATGGCGGCCATACCCCCGACGGGATACGGAGGGCGGTCGAGCCGCTGCTCCGGTTCGGCGGCCTCGGACATCGCGCGGAACTCCTCCCGGACGTGCTCCGGGAGCTCCTCCCATTCAGCTTCGGCGGGGTACGCCTCGTCGTCTAGGACCACCCTCACACCCGCAGGGTTGCAACCGAGCGCCACAGCGCCGAGCGCAGCAGTGAGGAGGGCGCAGAGGGCCGCTTCCGTCCGCGCTACCCTGCTGAGGGAACTCACGGCAGGTCGCCGAAGAGGGTCTCCGACATCGAGAGGGCGACGGCGCTCATCATCACCTCCGACGGGAGCTGCGTGAAGTCCGCCGCCAGCAGCCGGTCGTCCACGTTGGCGTAGAGCGAGCAGCCCGCGCCGCGCTCGACGACGAGGCCGTTGGTGACGCCGCCCTGCTTGGCGAAGAAGATGACCTCGCCCAACTCGTCGGAGGCGAGGAAGCCGGTCACGCCCTGGAGCTGGAGGAAGGCGTTCATCCCGTAGACGGAGACGAGCCCGGCCGGCCGGTCCTCCAGGCCCTCAGCCGCCGCGACCTCCGGGTGGACCTCCAGGACGAGCTTCCGCCCGCTCTCAGCGTCGGCCAGTTCGAAGCGGGCGAGGGCGCCGTCGCGCCGGCAGGGCGCGCTGAGGGCGTTGGCGAGGCGCTCGAAGTCGGCGTCGGAGAAGGCGAAGGGCATGGGGTGCGGAGGAGGGCGGCCGTCGGGAAGGTAGCACGGCCGCTCGACGCGCGCAACGAGCGGACGCCGAGAGGGGCCGCGGTTCAGCCCGTCGAGTCCGTGGCTGCCGGTGCGGGGCGCTCGCGCGCCTCGACCATCGCGCGGTAGTCCTCGGCCGACTGGCGCCAGCTCGGGTCGCCGAGGGCGGTGGCGACGCGGGCGGAGAAGGCCTCGGCCGCGCCGTAGGCGCCGGCTTCGAGGTAGAACGAGAGGACGGTCTGGTAGTACTGCATCGCCACGCGCCCGCCCTGCTCCGTGTCCGCCTCGGCGAGGCGGCGGACGGCCTCCGGCTCGGCGCGCTGCATGAGCGCGACGACCTCGTCGGTATCGTCCAGCGCGGCGTACGCCTCGGCGAGGGAGTAGAGTGAGACGAAGTCCGGCGGGACGGTCTCGAAGGGGGCGGCCTCGCGGATCCGGTCGAGGAGGGCGCGGGCCTCCGCCTCGCGCCCCTCGTCGGCCAGCCGCCGCGCCGCCGGGCCGAACACGGCCGAGCGGTAGTTGTCCACCATCGAGCGGGCGTTGGCGTCGAGGTAGGCGCCGGGGTCGTCGAGGTTGGTGAAGCGGAACTTCGAGAGGCGCTCGAGCGCGACCTCCGGCACGACGCGGAGGCCGG
The DNA here is from genome assembly GCA_965215145.1 of Rhodothermales bacterium. Classification (GTDB taxonomy): domain Bacteria; phylum Bacteroidota; class Rhodothermia; order Rhodothermales; family JANQRZ01. The sequence goes on from OZ244038.1 coordinate 923,829, forward strand.
GCGCGTTGTCCTCGATGGGCGTCACGCGGAGGGCGAGCCCCTCGGCCTGCAGGTAGTCCTCGAGCCCGAGCTGCGCGGACTGCGAGGCCGTCGTGGCGAAGTAGATCGGGCGCTGCCAGCCGTCATGTGCCACGGCCTCGAGCAGCCGCAGCGTGACGAGGTCGTTGACGTAGAGCACGCGGATGTTCCGGGAGTACGGGCGGCCCTGGACGGTCCAGCGCAACTCCTCCGGCAGCCGCACCGGGTTGCCCCATTCGGCCCGCGTCTCGGAGGAGACGTCGCGGACGGGGAGGCCGAGCTCGCGCGGCTCCCACTGGACCGGCTGGAGCCGCTCGACCTCCTCGTCAGTGAGGTCGAGGGGGAGGGGGGCGCTCTCGCGGGACCACTGGTTCTTGAGCTGCTTGATGTACCAGTCGGTCTGGAGCAGCGAGAGGTTCACGACGCGGACGTCGCGGCGGACGCCCTCGACCTCCTGGAGGTACCACAGCGGGAAGGTGTCGTTGTCGCCGTTGGTGAAGATGATGGCGTTGGGCGCGAGGCTCTGGAGCATGTTATGCGCGAAGTCCGGCGCGACGTAGCGCCCGCTCCGGTCGTGGTCGTCGTAGTTCTGGACGAGCATGAGCCCCGGCACGGCCAGGAACAGCAGCCCGGCCACGGCGCCGCCGGCCAGGAGCCGGCTCCTGGCGTCCCGCCCCCGTCTGCGGAACCAGTCCGCGGCGAGCGCCACGAGCCCCGTCGCGCCGAGCCCGATCCAGAGGCTGTAGGCGAAGAAGCTCGCGACGTAGGAATAGTCCCGCTCGCGCGGCTGCATCGGCGTCTGGTTGAGGTACAGGATGATGCCGATCCCGGTGATCAGGAACAGCACGCCGACGGCCAGCGCCCGCCGCCAGTCCCGCGCGATGTGGAACCCGAGCCCGAACAGCCCCAGCAGCAGCGGCAGCCCGTAGTAGACGTTCCGGGTCGAGCGCTCGCTCGGGCCCCGCGTCATCTGCATCACGGCGTTGTCGCCGTCGTCGCGGGCCGGGACGAGGCCGCTCGTCCAGGCGGCCCCCTCCTCGTCGCTCTCGCGCCCGGCGAACTGCCACAGGAAGTAGCGGACGTACATGTGCCCGACCTGGTAGTTCAGGAAGAAGTCCCAGTCCGAGCCGTAGCGGGCGTAGAACCGGCCGTGCTCCGGCATCGGGCTCCAGCGGCGGGGGAAGAGCTCCTCGTCGGTGCCGACGCGGCCGGCGGCGTCGTCGAACGAGGCCCCACGCAGGAGCGGCGTCGCGCCGTACTGCTCGCGCTTGAGGTAGCTCACGATGGCGTCGACGGTCTCGGGGTCGTTCTCGTCGATGGGCGGGTCGGCCGCCGAGCGGATGAAGATGAGGGCGTACGTCGAGTACCCCACGAGCAGCATCATCACCGAGACCGCGGCGATGTTGGCGACGGGCCACCGCCGCCTCTGGGTGTACCACACCGCCCCGACGACGAGGCCGACGACGGCGAGCAGGAACAGCACCGGCGCCCCGCTCGCCCCGGCCCACGTCGGGAGCGTCTGGATGATGCCGGGGTAGATCACGAGGAAGCACGCCGCCGCCACGACGCCGGCCACGAGGACCCCCGCGACGCGCCGCCCCGCCGGCATCTCGTCCCGGTCGAACTCGGCGAAGTAGACGATGAGCGCGATGAAGAACAGCGTCAGCACGTTCAGGAGGTGGACGCCGATGGCGAGCCCGAAGAGGTAGGCGATGAGGACGAGGTAGCGGTCGCTCCGGAGCCCGAAGGGGTGCTCCCCCTGCGCGCTGAGGGCGGCCTCCTCCGCCAGCTTCTCCTCGCGCCACCGTAGCGTGAGCCAGACCACGATGGCCGTGAAGAACATCGAGAGCGCGTAGACCTCGGCCTCGACGGCGTTGAACCAGAACGAGTCCGTGACGGCGAACGTGCAGGCCCCGATGGCGCCGCCGGCCAGCGCCGCCAGCCGGTCCGGCCCCGTCCACCCCTCGGGCGCCCCCTTCCAGATCCGCACGAGCCGGACGATCACGAGGTGCGTCAAGAGCACCGTCAGCGCGCTCGCCACGACGCTCACTAGGTTCACCGCGATGGCGACGCTGCCGGTCTCGGTGAAGAGCCCGATCACGGGCGCCAGCACCATCGAGAACAGCCGCCCGACGAGCATGTAGAACGGCGCCCCCGGGGGGTGGCTCACCTGAAGCCCGTGCGCGATGGCGATGAACTCGCCGGAGTCCCAGAACGACGCCGTCGGCGCGACGGTGAGGCCGTAGAGGACGAGGGCGTAGACGAGGACGCCGGCCGCGACGAGCCGGTCGATGGTGCGAGGGGTCATGGGCGGGGCCGGAGGGCGCCGGCAGGATCATTACGGGCCGGGAGCGGCCGTGCGCGAAAGATACCGCCGGCCCTCCCGTGCCTCAGAACGGCACCCCCGCAGCAGGATTGTAGAAGGAGGCGTCAAACCGGGCACAGCTAAGGGGGCGGGAACGCGATCATGTTGACAGTGTAAACATGGCGGTCGCCGACGCCTTCTCCCCCGCCACCATGTCCTCGCACCGCTGCTCGCCCCCTCCGACTCGTTGGCTCGCGCTGTTCCTCCGGCACCCCCGCCTCGCGCTCCTGCCGCTGCTCCTGCTGGGGCTACTGGGTTGCCGGGGTCAGTCGAGATACCTCGAACCGATGTTCGCGCCAGCGCTCAAGGACGAAGCCCGACTCGACGCGCCGGCCGGCTCAGACCCGCGGCCGGTCGTGCTCGTGGGCTCAGAGACACCGCTCTTAGAGCAGGCCGCTCCGGGCAACATCGTGGCGTTCGCATTCCGGGGAGGCGTCTTTGAGCCCGTGCCGGTTCAGGTGGACGAGCGGTTCCGCTACGATCTCGCCACGGTTTACACTGGGATGGAACCCCGCGACTGCCCGCGCCGCGCGTGGTGCCGCGACCTCGACGGTCAGGTCGAGATCCTCGGCTACGCCGACCCCACCACCCACGTCGGCCCGGACCCCGACCCCGCCTTCGACGCCGACGACGAGGTGGCGCTGATGGTGGCCGATTTCGGCGAGCGGACGGACGCCCACCCGCCCGGCGTGGACCCCGAGACGGCGACGGAGGTGGCGGCCGAGACGGGAGGGGAGCGCCGCTTCGCGTACCTCTACGTCCGCACCGACCCAGCGCTCGACCCGGCCGCCGGGCGGCGTTACGTCCGCTAGGCCGTGTGAGACAAATCGGTTCGGCGTGACGTTGCCCCGGCTCCAGCCCCCGCCGCCATGCCGCTCCTGACTGACCCCGAGTGGGCCGCCCTCAAAGCCGCCCTCGACCACGCCCGCTCCGGTCGAGGCCGCCCCGTCCGCGACGAGCGCGCCACCGTCGAGGGCGTCGTCTGGCGCCTCAAGAACGGCCCACCCTGGCGCGCCGTCCCCGCCGAGTTCGGGCCCTGGTGGCGCGCCGCCCAACTCCACAAGCGCTGGTCCCGTTCGGGCGTCTGGGAGCGGGCCTTCGAGCACCTCCGCGACACCGGGCACGCCGACCTCGCCGCGGTCATGCTCGACGGGACCGTCGTGCGCGCCCACCCCAAGGCGGCGGGGGCGAAGAAGGGGGCTCCCGACGCTACGGCCCCCTCCGAGACGTAGCGCTCCGAGACGTAGCGCTCCGAGACGTAGCGCTCCGAGACGTAGCGCTCCGAGACGTAGCGCTCCGAGACGTAGCGCTCCGAGACGTAGCGCTCCGAGACGTAGCGCTCCGAGACGTAGCGCTCGGGCGCAGCCGGGGCGGCTTCGGCACGAAGGCCGTCGTCGCCTGTGACCGCCGGGGCCGGGCGCTCGCGTTCCGGCTGCTGCCGGGGCACCGCTCGGAGCTCCGCGTGGCCGACGCGCTCCTGGTCGCCGTGGTCGGGCTCGGCCGCGTGGGCCGGGTCGTCTGCGACCGGGGGTACTCGTCGGCCTCGTGGCGGGCGGGGATCCGGATCGCCGGAGCCGAGCCCGTCGTCGCGGCCAACCGGACGCACCCGGCCGTGGCCTACGACCGAGCGGCCTACGACCGAGCGGCCTACGACCGAGCGGCCTACGACCGAGCGGCCTACGACCGGGGGGCCTACCGCGAGCGGCACCGGGTAGAGCAACTGTGGGGCCGACTCAAGGAGTGGCGGGCGGTGGCGACGCGCTACGAGAAGACGGCCGAGAGCTACCTCGGCGCGCTCCACGTGGCGGCGGCGGTGGACTGGATCAAGCATGGATTGTCTCACACGGCCTAGTCTGGCCTCCTGGCCCATGCAGAACCTAGGCGGCCGATTATTTTCTTTAACAAACTCTTGACATTGTCCAAATCGTTCTGCACATTAGGGGGAGGCGTTCCTCTTGCACCGTTAAGCATCGCCCCGCGAAGCACAACCGTCCCGAGGCCGCCGTCTCTCCCTTCCACTTATCCCTCCCTCCCATGTTACCCCTTACACGTTCCCTACGAGGCCTCGCGCTCCTCGCCGTCGCGTTCGCCTTTGCGGCGGCCCCGGCGGCCGCACAGCTCTTCAGCTTCAGCGGCGCCACTGAGCCCTCCGACCCCACGTTCCAGCGGCCCTTCACCATCGGGGACGGCACGCCCGGCTCCTGCTCGCTCTCCTCCATCGGCTCGGACGTCCCCTACGACACCTACACCTTCACGCCCGCCGAGGACGTCCAGGTCGACATCACGGTGACCTTCGGGACCGACGAGGACGGGTACCTCTTCCTCTACGAGGGCGCCTTCGACCCGAACAACCAGTGCCTCAATCTCGTCGACCTCGACAGCGGCCTCAGCGGCGTCTCGGAGATCGAGGACGTGATGCTCATGGGCGGCACGGACTACATCATCGTCGTGAGCTCCTACCGCGACGGCGAGTTCGTCACCTACAGCGGCGTCGTGACCGAGGACGTGCCGCCGGTGGTCGTCTTCAACTTCGGCGGCGACACCACGGGCGACCCCACGTTCAACCGCCCCTCCACCGTCGGTGATGGCACGGCCGGGTCGTGCACGCTCTCCGGCGTCGGCACGGCGGTCTCGTACGAGGCGACGGCGTTCACGCCCGACCGCGACAGCCAGTACGCCATCGAGACGGACTACGCCGACGGCTTCGACGGCTACCTCCTGCTCTACGAGGGCCCGTTCGACCCGACGATGCCGTGCGTGAACCTGATCGCGCTCGACGACGACTTCGGCGGGGCCACCGGTGGCGGCTCGCGGATCGAGGACGTGATGCTGATGGGCGGCACGACCTACACCATCGTCGTGACCGGCTTCGACAACCTCGACGCCGGCGCCTACACCGGATTCGTCGAGGATCTCATGCCGGCCATGGGTGGCGATAGCGCCGTCGACATCGAGGCCACGGCGACCTCGCCGCTCACGGTCTCCCCCGGAGGCTTCGTCACGTTCAACTACACCGTCACGAACGACAGCAGCGACGCCGTCACCGGCGACGTCTACTACACGGCCGAGTTCAATGGGAACCAGGTGGACCAGGGCGTGATCATCTCCGGAGGCCCGCTCGCCAGTGGGGGCTCGGCCACGGGGTCGTACACGCAGCTCGTCCCGGAGGACGCCCCCGCGGGTGACTACACGTACTGCGTCCGCGTGGGCATCTTCCCGAACAACCCCCAGGACTCGGACTGCTTCACGGTGACCGTCACCGGCTCGCAGCGCCCGGCCGTGCTTGCGCGCCTCGAGGCGCTCCGGCTGGAGGCCGAGCAGAGCGGCGACAAGAGCGCTTACCTCGCGGCTAGGGAGGCCCTCTCCGAAGAGGCCGAGCTCGCGCTCGCCGGGATGACGTGGGCCGTGACGGAGGTGAGCCCGTGGGAGGCCACCGGTACCACCGTCACGAACGCTCCGACGGACGCCGCCGGCGTCTACCCCAACCCGTTCGCGGGCTCGGCCCAGATCGCCTTCGCCCTCGACGCCACGGCCGACGTGCGCCTCGCCGTCTACGACGTGCTCGGCCGCGAGGTCGCCGTCCTCGTCGACGCCGAGCTCGACGCCGGCAGCCACAGCGCCGCCTTCGACGCGGCGGGCCTGCCCACCGGGACGTACCTCTACCGGCTCCGGGTCGGCGGCGCGGTGCAGACGGGGCAGCTCTCGCTGGTGAAGTAGCGGCCCTGCGCTGAGGCCGCCTTTACAGGCGGTCGCCCGAGGGGGCCGGCGGACTTGTCCCGCCGGCCCCCTCCTTGTGCCTGCCCCTCGCACATCATCCTCCGGCCCGTCGAGGTCGGCCCTCGTTCCGCGCCCCAGCCGATTGCTTGTGGGGGCGTGTCGCAATTTGTGGGGGAGTATCGCAATACGTCGCCACTCGCCCAGAGGACGAGGTGCGAGTCCGGAACGGTGCTCAGCGTCGTGACAAAAGCGAGCGGGGACCCAGCGCGCTGCCGGGCCCCCGCTGTGGGTTTCGCCTACGTCGGGCGTCAGGAGAGGTGGACGCGCATCTCCTGCTTGACGGCGCTGCGGCGGAGCTTGCGGAGGGCGCGCTCCTTGATCTGTCGGACCCGCTCCCGCGTCAGCCCGACGCGCTCGCCGATGTCGCCGAGGGTCATGGGGTGCTCGCGGCCGATGCCGAAGTAGAGCCGGGTGATCTCGGCCTCGCGCGGGTTCAGCGTGGCGAGGGCGCGCTCGACGTCGATGTTGATGCTCTCGGCCGTGACGTGGTCGTCGGGCAGGGCGAGGTCCTCGTCGGGCGTGACGTCGAGGAGGCTCTGGTCGGAGTCGTCGGAGAAGGGGGCGTCGAAGGAGATCGAGCGGCGGCCGTGGCGGAAGCCCTCCTCCACCTTGTCGACGGTGAGGTCGAGCTCGCCAGCGATCTCCTCGGGGAGCGGCCGGCGGCCGTGCTCCTGCGCGAGCCGGTCCCCGGCCTTGCGCATCTTCGAGAGCGTGCCGATCCGGTTCTGCGGGAGGCGCACGGTGCGGGCCTGGTCAGAGAGCGCCTTCAGGATGGACTGCCGGATCCACCAGACGGCGTAGGAGATGAACTTGAACCCGCGCGTCTCGTCGAAGCGGCGGGCGGCCTTGATGAGGCCGTAGTTCCCCTCGCTAATGAGGTCGGGGAGGGTGAGGCCCTGGCCCTGGTACTTCTTCGCCACCGATACGACGAAGCGGAGGTTGGCCCGGACGAGTTGGTGGAGCGCCTCCTGGTCCCCCTGCTTGATCCGCTGGGCGAGGTCCACCTCCTGGTCCGGCGTGAGCAGCTCGACGCGCGCGATCTCCTCCAGGTACTGGTCCAGCATCCGCTGCTGACGGGGGACGAACATAGGGCTCTCGGGGTAGGGGTGGGGGGTCAACGACATCGGCCCCCATCTCTAACCGAAGGGGCGCGATCCGGTCTCAGAAGCGCAAGGGGCCCCTCCGGTTCCGCCAGCCCCGACTATCCGCCCCTCCTTCACCGTCAGGACACGCCGGAAGCGACGGCACCCAGCGCCGGAGGTGCCGGCGCCGGGCGCGTGCGGAGAGGGAGGGATTCGAACCCTCGATACGGTTTTACGCCGCATACTCCCTTAGCAGGGGAGCGCCTTCAGCCACTCGGCCACCTCTCCAGGAACCGCTCGGCGGGGCGCGAAATATAGCCCGCCTCCTGCTGGCCTCTCAACCCCGCACCGAAATTTGACCCGTGGCCGCGGCGGCGTTATCCTTTTGCATGGACCGTTTCCACCCCGCTCTCTGGCCCGGCCGCCGCCGCTCGATCGTCCTGCTCGTAGCGTGCGTCGGGGCGATGCTGTTCTTCGTCGTGACGGCCGAGACCACACAGGACCGCTACCAAGCGTTGTTCGTGGTGCTCCTCGGCCTCTTCGGGCTGAACCGGCACCTCGCCATCCGCCGCCGGAACCCGTAGGGACAACGACGGGCTGCTGGGTCCATGAACGGGTAGGGGCGCCGCGCGCCGCGCCCCTACGGGTTTGCGGTACGTGGAGGTCAGGGCTCCGCCGGCGGCGCCGGGGTCTCGATGGCCTCCGCCGGGTGGCTTGGCGGGGCTCGGTGCGCCCCGGTGTGTCTGGTTCTTGTTGCTTCCCGAACCGTCTTTGCGTATCGTACTGTTAGCCGCAGACTAGACCCCTCCGCTCATGACGTGTCGCTTGCTCGCTGCTGCGCTAGTTGCCTTCTTTGGCGCACCTGCCCTCGCCCAGAACTCCATCTCATCCCCCGAACCGGCTCTCTCGGGAGGCTCCGCCCCCCTCGCCGCTCCGACGGGGCCGTCCGAACCGGGTGTTGACACCCTCACCCTCGGTTATCAGAACGGGGCAGCGCGAATCGCCGCGCTTTCGGCGTCCCCGACCACCCCCGACTTCTACTCCGTCCGCTTCACGAACCGTACCCTCGGTGGGGAGGGCGCGGCGGTGCGGCTGGTGGAGGTCTTCACCGCCATCAGCGGGGGCGGGACCAACATCTCCGGCTCTGGCACGCTTCGCGTTGGGGTTTACGGCGTGCGATCACTGGACCCGCCAGCCAACACGCTCCTCGTCCCGGACTCCTCGATGGAGCTCGCTACCGTGGACCTCAGCCTCGAGGAGGCCCGTGCCGACGCCGCCGACGGCGACCTCAACGTGGACTTCAGCGGGATGAGCCCCCTCGTGCCGTACAACGACGACGGCGACTACCGGAAAGACTTTATCGTGACCTTCCGCCTCGCCGAGGGCTCCGACGACAGGTTCGTGGGCTTCCTCGTTGGCCCCGGCTGCGATGTCGTCCTCGCGTTCTGCCCCGGCGAACCCACCTACTTCCCAGCGCGAACGCGCTTCTTCCGTCAGGGGACGTGGTATCACTGGTATCGCTGGGCGAACCAGCTCACGGGCGTCGTCCTCGCCCTCAGGACCTCCTCGGAGGAGGAGCCGCTCGGGGTGAGCCAGGTCGTCCGGCTCGGTGCGGCCTACCCCAACCCGAGCGCCGTGGGGTCCTACGTGGATTACCGCCTCAGCCAGGCGCAGGAGGTGGACCTCGCGCTGTTCGACGTCCTCGGCCGACGCGTCCGCACGCTCGCCTCCGGCGCCGTCGCCGCGGGCGAGCACACGGCGTTCATCCCGGCCGCGGGGCTCCCACCGGGGCCGTACGTCGTCCGTCTCGTCGCCGAGGGGCAAGCCACGGCGCGCACGCTCACCATCGCGCGTTGAGCTCTCCGGGGCTCAGCCAGCGGCGAGGGCGTCGGCGCCGCTGGAGATCTCGATGATCTCCGTCGTGATCGCCGCCTGCCGGGCGCGGTTGTAGGTGAGGCGCAGCTCCTTCAGGAGCTCGCCCGCGTTCGTCGTCGCGTTGTCCATCGCCACCATCCGCGCGCCCTGCTCGGCGGCGTTGCTCTCAAGCAGCACCCGAAGCATCTGGTAGGTGAGGTACTGCGGCACGAGGCGGTCGAGGATGGCGTCGGCGCTCGGCTCGAAGAGGTAGTCCGTGCCCTCCGTCGTCCGGTCCTCGTCCGTCAGGTGGAAGCTCTCCTCGGCCTCCATCACCGGCGTCGCGAAGGCGTCCTGCGGGATGGGCAGGAACGGCTCGACGATCCGGTTCTGCGTGATCGTGTTCTTGAACTCGTTGTAGACGACGGCGACCTCGTCCCACTCCCCCGCCTCGAACCCCTCGACGATCCGGTCCGTCAGCTCGACGGCGCGCTGGGAGGAGAGGTCGTTGAAGATCCCCCGGTAGTCGCCGACGAGGTCGAAGCCACGGTTGGAGAAGTAATCGTGCCCCTTCCGCCCAACGGCCATCACCTTCAGCCGCCCGTCCCGGCGGTAGTCGGTGTACTGCTCGGCGAGGGCGACTTCGGCGGCCTTGAGGATGTTGGTGTTGAAGGCGCCGGCGAGCCCGCGGTCGCTCGTCACCACGACGACGAGGACGGTCTCGACGGGGCGCGGGTGGAAGAGCGGGTGGCTCTCGGGGTTGACGCGCTCGCGGAGGTGGCTGACCATCTCGCGGATGGTGAAGGCGTAGGGGCGCGTCTGGAAGATCCGCTCCTGCGCCTTGCGCAGCTTCGCCGCCGCCACCATCTTCATGGCGCGCGTGATCTGCTGCGTGTTCTTGACCGACGCGATGCGCGTGCGGATGTCGCGGAGAGAAGCCATCTAGAGAGACGCTGGTAGGGGCGTGATTAATCACGCCCCTACGGGTTCGCTTACGCCACGGGGGCAGGCTCGGTGAAGAGGCTGGCGAGGTCGGTCGCCTCGTGGCGGAGCGCCGCAGCGACCTCGTCGCTCATCTTCCCAGTCTGGCGGATCGAGGCGAGCGCGTCGGCCTGCTTCATCCGGAGGCGGTCGAGGAACTCGCGCTCGAACTCGCGGACCCGGGCGACCGGCACCTCGTCGACCATGCCCTGCGTGGCGACGTAGATGATGGCGACCTGCTCCTCGACGGGGACCGGCTGGTACTGGCCCTGCTTGAGGATCTCGACGAGGCGGGCGCCGCGCGTGAGCTGCCGCTGCGTGGCCGGGTCGAGGTCGGAGCCGAACTTGGCGAACGCCTCCAGCTCGCGGTACTGCGCGAGGTCGAGGCGGAGCGTGCCGGCCACCTTCTTCATCGCCTTGATCTGCGCGTTGCCGCCCACGCGGCTCACCGAGATGCCGACGTTGATGGCCGGGCGGACACCGGCATTGAAGAGGTTCGATTCGAGGTAGATCTGCCCGTCCGTGATCGAGATCACGTTGGTCGGGATGTAGGCGGACACATCGCCGGCCTGCGTCTCGATCACCGGGAGCGCCGTCAGCGAGCCGCCGCCCTTGACCTTGCCGCGGAGCGCGTCCGGGAGGTCGTTCATCGCGCGGGCGATGGCGTCGTCGGCAGTGATCTTCGCGGCGCGCTCCAGGAGGCGGCTGTGGAGGTAGAACACGTCGCCGGGGTACGCCTCGCGGCCCGGCGGGCGGCGCAGCAGCAGCGACACCTGGCGGTAGGCGACGGCCTGCTTCGAGAGGTCGTCGAAGATGACGAGCGCGTGGCGGCCGGTGTCGCGGAAGAACTCGCCGATGCAGGCGCCCGCGAACGGGGCGATGAACTGGAGCGGCGCCGGCGCCGAGGCCGGGGCGTTGACGACGACGGTGTACTCCATCGCGCCGTTGTCCTCGAGCGAGCGGACGACCTGCGCCACCGTGCTGGCCTTCTGGCCGACGGCGACGTAGATGCAGTAGACGGGAGCGCCGCCCTCCACGTGCGTCCGCTTCTGGGAGATGATGGTGTCCGTCAGCACGGCCGTCTTGCCCGTCTGGCGGTCGCCGATGACGAGCTCGCGCTGGCCGCGGCCGACGGGGATCATCGAGTCGATGGCCTTGATGCCGGTCTGGAGCGGCTCGGTGACCGGCTCGCGGTAGATCACGCCCGGCGCCTTCCGCTCCAGCGGGAGCTCCAGCTTCTCGCCGCCGAGCGGCCCCTTCCCGTCGATGGGGTTGCCGAGCGGGTCGATCACGCGGCCGAGCATCCCCTCGGTGACGTTGATCGAGGCGATGCGGCCGGTGCGGCGGGCCTCATCGCCCTCCTTGACCTCGTCGACCTCGCCGAAGAGCACGGCGCCGACGTTGTCCTCTTCGAGGTTGAGGGCCATCCCGGTGACGCCGGAGGAGGGGAACTCGATGAGCTCGCCGGCCTGGATGTTCGAGAGCCCGTAGAGCCGGGCGATCCCGTCGCCGACCTGGAGCACGGAGCCGACCTCGTAGACGTCGGCCTCGGTGGAGAACCCGCCGAGCTCCTCGCGGAGGACGGCGGTGACTTCGTCGGGGCGGATGGCCGTTGCCATAGCAGAGGGGTTCTGTCGTGGGTAGGGGCGACCGGCCGGTTGCCCCTACGGAGGTTGTTTAGTTGCTCATGTAGGCCCGCTCGGCGAGCTGCTCGCGGAGCGAGGCGAGCTGGTGGCGGACGCTGCCGTCGTAGACCCGGTCGCCGATGCGGACGACGACGCCGCCGATCAGCGCGGGCTCGACCTCGATCCGCATCCGGACCTTCTGGCCCGTCCGGCCTTCGAGCGCGCGGCGGAGCTCGTCGGCCTCGTCCGGTCCGAGCGGCATCGCCGTGCGGACGCGGGCCTCGACCACGCCGAGCCGCTCGTCGCGGAGCTCGCCGTAGGCGCGGATCACCGAGGGCAGGATCTCCTCGCGGCCCTTCTCGATCAGAAGCTGCATCAGCCGCCCGACGAGCGGGTCCACCCTGTCCTCGAAGAGCCGGCCGACGATGGCCTGCTTCTTCTCGGTCGAGACGATGGGGCTGGCGAAGAGCCGCTCGAGCTCGCGCGACCCCTCGAAGCTGTCCTCGACGACCCGCACGTCGTCGTCCACGCGCTCGACCTTGTCCTGCGCCTCGGCCTCCTGGTAGAGGGCGAGGGCGTAGCGGCGGGCAACCGTGGCGTCGCTCATGGGAGAGTCGTGAGTTGTGAGTCGTGGGTCCTGAGTCTGTCACTCACAACTCAAAACCCACAACTCAGAACTAGTTCTTAGGGAGGTCGGCGATGAAGCCCTCGACGAGGCGCCGCTGGCGCTGGGCGTCGAGGTTCTCGTGGAGGATCTTCTCGGCGGCCTGCACGGCGAGGTCGGCGACCTCGGTGCGGAGCTCGGCCTTGATCTGGTCCTTCTCGCGGGCCATCTCGGCCTGGAACTGCTCGCGCATCTGGGCCACCTGCTGGCGCTCCTTCTCGACGGCCTCGGTGCGGGCCGCGTCGGCGGCGTCACGGGCCTCGCGGAGGATACGCTGCGCCTCGGCCTCCGCCTCGCGGCGGGCGCGCTCGTTGTCGGCCTGCATCTGGCGGGCCTCCTCCAGCGCCGCCTCGGCGCGGTTGATCGACTCCTCGATGGTCCGCTCGCGGTCGTCGAGCGCGCTGGTCATCGGCCCCCACGCGAACTTGCCCAGGACGACGAGCAGGACGGTGAAGATGACGAGGGTCCAGAAGATCAGCCCGGCGTGCGGCGAGAGCAGATCGGCAGCGAGGAGCAGCATGGGAGATAGGGGATGGGATATGGGGAATGGGGAGGAGACGGGAGGCCCCATCCCCTACATCCCATTTCCCATCTCCAGCCGTTATGACGTGGCGAGGAGGATGCAGATGACGAGGCCGAAGAGGGCCACGCCCTCGATGAGCGCCGCCGCGATGATCATCGTCGTCCGGATGTCGCCGCTGGCCTCGGGCTGACGGGCCGAGCCCTCGAGGGCGCTGGCGGCGAGGCGGCCGATGCCGAGGCCGGCACCGAGGGCGACGAGGCCGGCACCGATGCCGGCGGCGAGGTAACCGAGAGCTACCGATTCCATGTCGTTGGGGGGTGTGGAGTGGGTGATGAGGTGGTGCTGAAGTTGACGAGCGCAGCACCCGCCGGGTGTTGAAGCTTAGGGAAGACGCCGTGGAAGGGCGGCGAAGGGCGCGGCAGCACCGGAACGGCTAACCGTTCATCGCCATCGCCGCCTCGGTGCCGACCGTCTTCTCCTCCTCGTAGTAGACGCCGTTGCCAGCGACGACGGGGGCGGCGGACTGGATGGCCCGCTCGTGCGGCGTCTGGTCGCCGTGGTCCTCGTGACCGTGGTGCTCGTGCTCGGCCACCGCCATCCCGATGAACAGCGCACTCAGGATGGTGAAGACGTAGGCCTGGATGAACGCGATCAGGAGCTCGAGGATGTAGACGAACGTCGCCATCGCGACGCTCACCGGGGCCGTTCCCCAGCCGGCCGCGGCGCCGAAGATCTGGGTGAACGTGAAGATGAGCCCGATCAGGCTGAGGATGATGAGGTGCCCCGCCGTCATGTTGGCGAAGAGCCGGATGGCGAGGGCGAAGGGCTTGGTAAAGATGCCCAGGATCTCCACGGGCACCATGATGATCTTCACCAGCGGCGGCACGCCCGGCGGGTTGAAGATGTGCGCCCAGTAGTCCTTCGACCCGTTGATCTGCGTAATCACGAACGTGAACGTGGCGAGCACGGCCGTGACGGCGATGTTGCTCGTGATGGTGGCGCTGTAGGGGAGCAGCCCGAGGAGGTTGGAGAAGAAGATGAAGAAGAACGCCGTGAGCAGGTACGGCATGAACTTCGGGTACTTGTCCCCCATCGTCGGCTTGGCGATCTCCTCGCGGACGTAGAGCACGAGGACCTCCATCGCGTTCATCTTCCGGCCCTGCGGCGCCGTCTCGCGCCCGACGCCCCGGCGGTACTTCGCCCCGAGGGGGAGGAAGAGCAGCAGCAGGATCAGCGCCGAGACGAAGAGGAAGACGGTGTGGCGCGTGAACGAGAGGTCCGCGATCACCTCGCCTTCGGTGCGGACGACACCGGTGTAGAGGGGGTCGGCGACGTAGCCGGCCGCCGCCTCGTCGCCCGCGTGGGCCTCGGCCGGGTGGCCCCCGATGGTGGTGTGGACCTCATCCCCGACAAACTCCTGCCCGCTCTCCTCGGGGAGCTCGCCGAGGACGGTGCCGGGCTCCTCCGCGTAGGGGATGGCTTCGGCGGCGTAGAGGCCGGAGGCGACGGCCTTCTTCGTCGAGCCGAACACGTCGAGGCCGAGGCCGCCGTCGGCGTCGCGGACGAGGAAGACGCGTGGCAGCTCGATCTTCCCGAAGGGGAGGAAGTCGAGGTAGAACCCGTCGGAGCTGTGGCCGAGGGCGTCGAGCTCCTCGCCTTCGCCGGCCGCGAGCGCGGGTGCGGGCAGCGCAACCGCGAGAGTCGTCAGGGCGAGCAGCAGGGCCGGGAGAGACCGCATCCGTTTAGGGCTGGGGGCGCGGCCGGGCCGCGCGGCGCTGAATGAGGGTGATGTCCGCCGCCGTCCCCACCGCCATCGCGGCGAGGAACCCGCCGGTGAGCGCGAGCCGGTCCGGCTCGGCCGCCACCACGATCAGCGCGAAGACGGCCGCGAACAGGAGGAGGCGGGCCGCCATCCCCCCGAGGACGATGCGGAGGAAGGCGGACTGGCGGCGGTCCCGGCCCAGCCGGTAGAGGGCGTAGGCCGCGGCCGCATTGGCTCCGCCGAGCGCGAGGCCGAGCAACAGACTCGGCAGCGGATCGGTGAGCACGGGGCGGGAAGAAGCGGGCGAAGGAACGGGCCGGCCGAAGCGGGCTCCGGCAACACGGCGGCGAAATTATCCTGCCAGCTGTTTAGGCCACCGCAAGGGCGGGTGAATTCCGGTAGAACAGGCGCCGCGCGCCGTCCTCGCCGGAGGCCGGACCAGCCGTCATTTGCCGTTCCCCTCGCGCCGGCGGCGCGACGCCGCGTTGGCCGCGTTCGAGAGCCGGACGAGCAGGGTGATCACGGCCGTCATCCCGAGCACGGCTCCGACGATCAGCCCCCACGGTCGCGTCCCGAGCCACCCGTCCATGAGGTAGCCGACGCCGACGAAGAACGCCATCGAGGCCGCGGACTGGAGGCCGAGGCTGAGGTACGGACCAGCCTCGACCATGTCCGCCCCCCACGTCCCGAGCGTGCTGCGGGAGGGCTTCCGCGCCGCCGGCTCGCGGGGAGCGTCCGTCGGTCGGGCCGGCTTGCCCCAGTCCGCGCGCTTCCAGGCGTCGCGGTCCCAGGCGTCGTCGGCCCAGGCGTCGTCCGGCTGGCCGGCGCGGTCGGGGGGCTCGGGCATGGGCGGGTGAGGCTGCTAGGCGCTCGCCTTCGAGCGCTCTGCCTTCTCAGCGGGCACGCCGGGCAGCTGGCCGAGGCCGCCGTCGGAGCCGACGATGCCGGCGCCGCGCGAGCGCTTCGAGCCGGCGTCCTCGGTGGAGGCGGGCTTCGAGGGGAGCGCGCCGCTCATGTCGCAGGTGCCGCTGAACCGGGCGCCCTCCTCGATCACGAGCTTCTTCGTGTGGATGTTGCCGTTGATCTGCGCCGTGCCCTTGAGCACGAGGCGGTCCGTCACGACGACCTCGCCCTCGACGCGGCCGGCGATGTCGGCGTGGGTGGAGCGGACCTCGCCGTTGACGAAGCCCTCGGGCGTCACGACCGTCTTGCCCTCGACGTCCACGTTGCCGCGGACCTCGCCGGCGACGCGGACGTCGCTCTTGGCCTGGAGCCCGCCCTCGATGACGGTCCCCTGCCCGATGATGTTGACCTGTCCGGGGGGCGCCGAGGCGCCGCCGCTACGCTGCTTTGCCATGCCTGAGTCCTTGCTGTCGTTGTTGAAGAGGGCCATGGGTGGTGGGTGCTGGTGGAACGGGGGCCGCCAGAGGCGGCCCCGAGGAGGGGCCTAGAGGCCCACGAGGTAGAGCCGGGGGTCCTGCGCGAGCCCGTTCCGCCACAGCTCAAAGTGGAGGTGCGGGCCCGTCGTGATCTCGCCGGTGTTGCCGCTGAGCGCGACGGTCTCGCGGCTGCGCACGCGGTCCCCGATCCGCTTGAGCAGCCGCCGGTTGTGCTTGTAGACGGAGAGGTAGCCGCCGGCGTGCTGGACCGCAACGACGTACCCCCCGTCGTTGGTCCAGTCGGCCGAGACGACGTAGCCGTCGCCGATCGAGCGGACGGGCATGCCCTCCTCGACGGCGAAGTCCATCCCGAAGTGGCCGGCGGCGGCGTCGAAGCCCCGTGCGGCGAAGCCCTCGATCGGCGGGAGGGCGGGGAACTGGAGGCTTGCGAGGTACGCCTCGGCGGCGTTTCCGCGGGCCGGGCCGCGCCCGCGCAACCCCCCGTCGAGGCGGGTGAGGGCGAGGGCCGGGGCCTCGTGGTCGCGCCAGTCCTCCGAGCGGCCGGCTGGTCCCGCTTCGAGCTGGCGCTCGGCGAGGGGCTCGGGCTCCGGCTCCGGCTCGATCTCGGCGGCAGCGGCCGTGTCCGCCATGCCGGTGATGGCGGTGCGGAGCACGGCGAGGTAGTCGCGCTGGAGCACCATCGAGTCCTCGAGGGCCTCGGCGCGGAGCGCGCTCAGGCGGGCCGTCTCGCGGAGGACCTCGGGGTCCGGCCCGTAGACGAGGCCGCGGACGGGGGAGAACACGATCAGCGCGGCCAGCACGAGGCCGACCGCCAGCACGCTCCCGATCACGGCGCCGAAGAGGCGGCGTGGGGCGAGGACGTACTGCTGCGGCGGCTCGACGCCCCGGTCGTCCACGACGATGACGGTGCGGGGGCGCTCGGGCTGGCGGGCGAGGTCGCGGAGGAGGCGGAGGGCCACGGGGCGGGGCGGAGCTGCGGCGTTCGGCTTCGCCGAGCTTTAACGGGCGGAGGAGGTTCGCGTATTGGAACCGCTGGCGGGTGGTCCTAAATTAATCGGTTTGAGAAGCCCCGGTGTTAACCGCGCACGAAAGCGCCGGTCCCAGCCGCCCCGCCATCCCCCTCCTATGCCGCAGCACAAGTCCGCCAAGAAGCGCGTCCGTCAGAACGAGCGCCGCCGCCTCCGCAACCGCTACCACAAGGTCCGGGTGCGCACGATGATCAAGAAGCTCGAGGGCATGGACGACCGCGCCGAGGCCACGGCGTACCTCGACGAGGTGAAGGCTTACCTCGACCGGCTCGCGACGAAGCGCGTGCTCCCGCAGAACCGCACGGCCCGCACTAAGGGCCAGCTCGAGCGGATGGTCAACGCCCTCTAGGGGGCTGTTTACAGGCCGTTCAGCGGGCAGCCGCCCCGCGAGCGGCCGGCCCTTCTTCGCCTCCTCCGCGACCGAGCCGGCTCGGAACAGCGCTAGCCGCTCAACGTTGACGGCGCCGAATCGCACCCGCCAGTAGCCTCGTGAGCGCTGAGCGACATCGGCTCCGGAACCGCCCCACCTCCCCCTCAGCGGTTCTGCCTTAACTCACCCCCCGACTTGCAGCGACGCGTCTTTCCCACGCGTTAACGCAGCGTGCCGTAATATTCCAGGTGACCTCCGAACCGGGATGCCCGGTTCTGGGCCCTGGTCCCCTCCACGCCGCACGACCCCGCCCCCCCTTCGGGCCGCCCCATCCTCACCCATAACCCACTCCAACATCCGGAGAAGTCACATGACCAAGCGTCTACCCTCGTTGCTCTTGCTGGGCTGTGCCGCTCTGCTCCTGTCCGCCACGGCGGCAGATGCGCAGGTTGTGCGCCCCCACAAGACGCTCTACTTGGAAGCCACCGGCGGCTACTCGCTCTACGGCGGTGACCTCGAAGACGGCCAGATCAACCTCGACCAAGCCGAGGAGATCGAGAACTACTTCTCTAACGGGAGCTACACCTTCGGCGGAGAGCTCGGCTACCAGTTCACGGAGTCCCTCGGCTTCGGCGTCCGCTACCTCTTCGGGGAGTACCCCGACCTCGAGCCCGGCAACGAGGACAACGTTGACGGGAACTCGCCCTTCCAGGAGGCCCGCAACCAGGTCCTCGCCGGCTTCCGCTACTACGTCCTCCCCTCCTCCCGCTTCACCCCCTACGTCCGCCTCGGCGCGGGCTACGTCTTCGAGGAGGAGAACCGCACGCCCGAGGAGGCCGACATCGCCTTCGGCGACGACCTCGGCGACAACTTCGTCGGCTACACCAACGGCTGGGGCCCGATGGCCGGCATCGGCTTCGACCTCCTCCTCGGCAAGCGGCTCTCGTTCTTCGTCGAGGGCGTGGGCACGTTCTACTTCCCCGACGATGCTGTGGACGGCATCAACCCCGGCGAGGTACAGACGCTGAGCAACGGCGAGGACGAGGCGGACTTCGACTTCCTCGGCCACCTCGGTGGCGGCCTGCGGTTCTTCTTCCGCGCGCCCTACACCAACGTCGACGCCACCATCGACTGCGCCACGGCGCTGGAGGTTGGGCAGGCGGGGACGTTCACGGCCTTCGTGAA
This sequence comes from Rhodothermales bacterium, assembly GCA_965215145.1. Lineage (GTDB taxonomy): Bacteria > Bacteroidota > Rhodothermia > Rhodothermales > JANQRZ01. The sequence continues at coordinate 942,463 of OZ244038.1, forward strand.
CGAGGACGCCTCCGGCCCGCTGACCTACATGTGGATGTGGGGTGACGGCTCGTCCTCGGACGGCCTCGTCGCCACCCACAGCTACAACACGCCCGGCGACTACACCGTGACGTTCACGGCGGAGGGCCCGGCCAACACCGACACCGAGACCTGCGTGGTCACCGTCACCGAGCCGCCGATGGAGGCCCCGGTCCTCGCGCAGTGCGTCGCCCGCCCGAGTACGGCCGGCATCGGTGAGACCGTCAGCTTCTCGGCCACGGTCACCGGCACCCCGCCGATCCGCTACGACTACGACTTCGGCGACGGCGCCGACGCCAACACGCTCAACGCGTCGCACTCGTACAGTGAGGCCGGCACCTACACCGCCACGCTCACGGCGACGAACGAGGCCGGCAGCGACCAGTGCACGTTCACCGTCGACGTCGTGGACACGTTCTGTGACGAGGTGACGGAGCTCAACACGGTCTACTTCGAGAGCGGCATGAGCTCGCTCGACATGGAGGCCACGAGCCGCCTCGACGAGAACGTCGCGGTGCTCGAGCGCTGCCCGGCCATCTGCGCCGAGATCCTCGGCTACACCGACAGCCGCGAGCGGAACCCGTCGCAGCTCTCGGAGGCCCGCGCCGACGCCGTCCGCGCCTACTACGAGCAGAACGGCATCGACGACGGCCGCCTCGACGCTGAGGGCCTCGGCGTCGCGCCGGACGACAACTACAAGGAGGACCGCGGCGCCGGCAGCCGCCGCGCCGAGTCCATCCCCGTCTCCTGCATGGACATGGACGTGGACGACATGGACATGGACGACGACGATGACGGGATGTAAGCCGTCCGTCCGAAGTCCTCTTCGGTAGTGGGAGGCGGGCTCGCAAGTGCGGGCCCGCCTCCCTCGTTTATCCCACTCCCCCACCGCCGCTCCCCATGCCGGGATTCGACCCGCCCGCCCGCGAGCGCCTCGCCCGAGCGCTCAAGGCCGAGGCCCGCCGCCTTGGCTTCGAGGCGTGCGGGATCGCGCGGGCGGAGCGGCTCGACGCCGAGGCCGAGCGGCTGGAGGCGTGGCTCGAGGCCGGGCGCCACGGCGGCCCCGCCGGCGCGATGCGCTGGATGGAGAACCACTTCGAGAAGCGCGTGGACCCGCGCCGGCTCGTCGAGGGCGCCGAGTCGGTCGTCTCGGTGCTCCACAGCTACTACCAGCCCGAGCACCCCGACGCCTCGGCGGTCGGGCCGGAGCACGGCCCCGACGCCGTCGGCCGGATCAGCCGCTACGCCTGGGGCGACGACTACCACGCCGTCCTCAAAGCGAAGCTATTCGCGCTGTTCGCGTGGCTGGAAGGACAGGTTGGGGAGGTGAACGGGCGGGCGTTCGTGGACTCGGCGCCGGTGCTGGACAAGGTGTGGGCCGAGCGCGCCGGGCTCGGCTGGATCGGGAAGAGCACGATGCTGCTCAGCCCGCGGCTCGGGACGTTCACGTTCGTCGGCGAGCTGATCGTGGACGTGCCGCTCCCGCCGGACGACCCCTTCGCCGCGGACCACTGCGGCTCCTGCACCCGCTGCCTCGACGCCTGCCCCACCGGCGCACTCGATCGCCCCTACGAGATCGACGCCGAGCGCTGCATCTCGTACCTCACCATCGAGCACCGGGGCGCGGAGCTCCCGGAGGGGACGGGCTCCGAGGTCGGCAACTGGGTCTTCGGCTGCGACATCTGCCAGGACGTGTGCCCCTGGAACAAGTTCGCCCGCCCCACCGCCGAGCCGCGCTTCCTCCCCCGCGAGGGCATGCCGGACACGGAGCTACGCGAATGGGCCGAGCTCGACCTCGACGCCTTCCGGGAGCGCTTCCGGGGCAGCCCCGTTAAGCGGGCGAAGTACGAGGGCTTCCAGCGCAACGTCCGCGCCGCGCTGCGAAATGCCACGCAGGAATGACGGGTCGGGGAACAGCGAACCCCCCGGCCTCTCCCCCCTCATCCGTCGGCTAACGGGAGGGTGACGGAGAACGTGGTTCCGACACCCCGCTCGCTCTCGACGCGGATCTCGCCCTCCATCGCCTCGACGAGCCGGCGGGCCAGCGCGAGCCCGAGGCCCGAGCCCTCGTAGTCCCGGTTGAGCCGGTTGTCCTCCTGCGAGAACGGCTCGAACAGCTCCGGGAGGTATGCCTCCTCGATCCCGATCCCCGTGTCCTCGACGCGGACCGTCAGGCCCTCCTCCCCGACCTCCGTACGCAGCGTGACCGCGCCGGACTCCGTGAACTTGGCGGCGTTGGAGAGCAGCGCGTCCACCACCTGGCCGATCCGGCCCGAGTCGCCAAATGCAATCGGGTCGCCGGGCGCGAGGTCGAGGGCGAGGGCGACGCCGCGCTCCTCAAGCTCCTCGCTATAGCGCGCGGCGACGGCCTCGACGAGCGGGTTGATGGGGAGCGGGGCGCGCTCCAGCGCCACCCGGTCCGTTTGTAACCGGGCGAGGTCGAGGATGGCGGTGACGAGGTGGAGCACCTTGTCGGAGCCGCTGCGGATGACGCCCGTGAACTCGGTGACCTCGGCGGAGACGCCGTCGAGCTCGGCGACCTCCTCCTCCAGCAGCTCGGCGAACCCCTTGATGGCGCCGAGCGGCGTCCGCAGCTCGTGGCTCATCGTGGCGAGGAACGTCGTCTTCATGCGGCTGGCGGCCTCAGCGTCCTGCTTGGCCTGCACCAGCAGCGCCTCCGACGTCTTCTGCTCGGTGACGTCCGAGAGGACGCCGGCGATGGTAACGCCGGGGCCGTCGCCGCTCGGGGCCGCGCTCTCGCGGAGCCAGCGCTCGGTGCCGTCGGCGCAGGTGACGCGGAAGGCGAGGCGGCTCTCGCGCCCCTCCCGGAGCGCGCGGTCGTGCACGGCGACGGCCGCCCGGTCCCGCTCGTGGACGAAGCTGGAGAGGGGGTGGGCCGCCGGCCCGACCAGATCCCCCTCGCCACAGCCGACGAGGCGTTCCACCTGCGGCGTCGCGAACGAGTAGACCCGCCGACCATCGGCGGCGAAGGAGAACGAGAAGAGCCCGTCTTCGATGGCGGCCACAACCCGCCGGTAGCGTGCCTCGACGCGGAGCCGCCCCCACAGCATCTCGAGGAGGGTGCAGATCCGGATCAGCGCGCGGCGCTCTTCGGCGGGCCAGGGTTGGGCGTCGGGGTCGGAGCGGACGAGCAGGAGCACCCCGTGCCGCTCGCCCTCGACGGCAAACGGCAGCGCGACGGCTTCGCCACCGCCGGCAGCCTCCAGCAGCGCATCGGGGATCTCGTCGAGGGCGCCCCCGGAGAACGCTTCGGCCAGCGCCTCGCTCTCCGAACCGTCGAGGCGGAGCGGGGCCGACGACCGCTCAGGCATGCGGGCCCACCGGACCTCCTCCTCCAACACCTCCGTCCCAGCGATGGGGAGCAGCACAAAGACCTGGCTAGCCTGGGCCGTCTCGCCGATCAGGCGGGCGGCCTCCTCCAGGAGCGCGCGCTCGGTGCTCAGCGAGAGGGCCGCGTTCTGGAGCGCCGTCTCGGCGCTCTCGTAGCGCTGGCGGATGTGGAGCGCGGCGTCCCGCGCCCGGTCCTCGGTCACGTCGAACACCATCAGCGCCCCGCCGATGATGCCGCGCTCCGGCTGGCGGATGGGCGTGCCGTGGACGGCCAGCACCCGCTCGTCGCCGGTGAAGGCGGTGTAGGTGACGTCGCCCTCGTTGAGCGGCTGCCCCTCCTCCAGCATCCGCACCGCCGCCGCGCCGAGGCGTGGGTCCAGGCCGGGCACCTCCGAGAGCTTATGGCCGATCCACGCGCCCTCGGGCTCCTCGCCGGTGAACATCCGGAGCTGGTGGTTCTCGAACGTGATGGTGCCGTCGCTGCCGAGGTGGACGATGCCGATGGGGCTCTGCTCCAGGAACGTCTGGTAGCGGGTCTCGCTCTGGAGCAGCTCAGCGGCCACCTCGTGTTGCTCCGTCACGTCGAGCGCCGCGACGTGGAGGTCGTCGCTCGGACCCGAGTAGTGCAGCTGCAGCTCGGCCCGGCGGTACTCGTCGTCCGCGCGGCGGAACCGGACGTCGGCGACGGTCTTGCTCATCTGCGCGGCTGCGCGCAACGACACCTCGAGGCGGTGGGCGTCGTCGGGGTGGACGACCTCCTGCCAGAACGACCGGCCCAGCATGACCCCGACGGGCTGCCCGGTGAGGACGGCGGCGGCGGCGTTGGCGTAGGTGACGGTGCCGTCGCGGCGCATCCGCATCAGCGCCACCGGGGCCTCCTCGGTCAGCCGCTCGATGGCGTCGGGGGCCTGCGCCTCCACCACGCCGTAATCGGCGTAGCCGACGAGCACCCAGCCCTCGCCGTCGGCCGCGCGGGCGCAGAGGACGCGGAGCGCGCCCACGGCTACGGGCAGCGGCTCGACCGCGTCGCCGTCGCGGCTCTGAAGCGTGAGCACCACCTCCTTCGGGAGCCGCAGCCCTTCGAGGTGCCCCCAGCGTTCGCGCCCGGCGGCGTTGACGCGGGTGACCCGGCCCTCGCCATCGACGGCCGCGAGCGGCAGCACGGCGAGCCTCGCCATGAGCGAGCCGTCGGCACGGCCGGCCGCCTGCGGGCCCGAGACGGGGACGGGTTCGTCGGGTGAAATTGGAAGGGGGCCGTTACGAAGTGAAGCGTCCATAGGGGGTCCACCGGCCGAAGCCGGGCCAGAGGGAAGGGGGCTCTCCGGCCGACAAAGCCGATGCCAGCGCCGCACCCTGAGTGACCCCGCCAGCGTCACCCCGCCGCCGAAGTGCGCCGCTCCGCCGGCACCACCGTCAGGAGCCACCCGATCCCCGTCAGCGCCTGCACCGCGCCGAAGGCCACCACGACCGCGCGGAGGTCCCCCGCCACGGGGCCTTCGAGGAGCACGCCCGCCACAGCGATGGACGCGCTCTCGACGAGGGTGACGAAGAGCCAGTCGGTGGCGAAGACGCGCCCCCGGAACCGATCCTCGGTGCGCTGCTGGAGCAGTACCGTCGAGAGCACCCAGTTCGCCCCGCTCGCGGCGTGGGCGACGAGTACGAGCCCGAACACGAGCGCCACCGCCCACGGCACGAGCCCGATCCCGACGTAGCCGAGCCCGCTCAGGATGATGCAGCCGCCGAGCACGGCGGGCCACGCCCGCTGGTCGGTGAACCACGACCTCGCGAGGACCGGCCCGAGCCCCGTCCCGAGCCCCCGCGCCGCGAACAGCACCCCGATCCCGAGCGCCGGCGTCAGCGGCAGCACGGCCTCGCCGAGCAGCGCGAGCAGGAACACCAGCCCGCCCCCGCCGACGCCCCACGTCGCCTTCGCCAGCGCCATCCGCCCGACCTCCGGCCGCGCCCGCATCCGCCGCCACCCCTCCACGATCTTCTCCACCCCGTCCCGCACGACCGACACGCCGGGCGCGGCCTCGGCCGTCTCCTGCGGGATCCGCATCCTGGCGATGAACCACGCCGAGACGAGGTACGTCGCGCTGTCGAGCACGAACACCGCCTGCGGCCCGAGCCACTGAACGGCCGCCCCGCCCGCCGCCGCGCCGAGGGCGAGCATCGTGCTCCACGTCGCCGAGAGCAGCGCGTTCGCCGTCAGCAGCTCGCGCTCCGAGGTGATGTTGGGGAGGACCGCGCTCTTGGCCGGCTGGAACGCCGCCGTGACCGTCACCTGCGCCGCCGTCAGCACGAACAGCAGCCACACCATCCCCGGCGAGTCCACGAACAGGAAACCCAGCACGATCACCGCCCGGAGGAAGTCGGACCCGATCATCACCCGCCGCCGGTCGAGCCGGTCCACGAGGACGCCGGCGACCGGCGAGGCCAGCGCGAGCGGGAGCATCTTCGTGATGAACACCGCCCCCAGCGCCAGGGGCGACCCCGTCAGCTCCTCGACGAGGACGTAGATGGCGAGGGTGTTGAACCAGTCGCCGAAGAGGGAGACGACGGTGCCGGCCCAGAGCCGCCGGAAGTTGGCGTTGCCCCGGATGAGCTCGAGGTAGCCGGCCTGGTCGCGGGAAGCAGCGATGGGAGAAACGCGGTGGTAGGGGCACGATGCATCGTGCCCCTACGGCGAAGATGGTGTACAGGTAGGGGCGCACGGCCGTGCGCCCCTACGGCGGTGAGGAGTTCAGCTAGCCTCCTCTACGGCGGCCTCCAGGCGCATCAGCGGGAACAGGATCACGTCGCGGATGGACTCCTGGTTCGCCAAGAGCATCGCCAGCCGGTCGATGCCGACGCCGAGGCCGGCGGTCGGGGGCATCCCGTATTCGAGCGCGCGGAGGTAGTCCTCGTCAACGGCGTTCACGGCCTCGTCGTCCCCCGCCGTCGCCAGCCGGACCTGCGCCTCGAACCGCTCGCGCTGGTCGAGCGGGTCGTTGAGCTCGGAGAAGGCGTTGCAGATCTCCTTCCCATTGCAGATCACCTCGAACCGCTCCGTCAGCCCCTCCTCTGTCCGATGCCGCTTGGCGAGGGGCGAAAGCTCGACGGGGTAGTCGGTCACAAACGTGGGCTGGACGAGGTGGGGCTCGACGTGCGCGCTGAAGACCTCGTCGATCAGCTTGCCCGTCCCCATCGAGGCGTCCACCTCGACGCCGAGCGCCTCCGCCGCGGCGGCGACCTCCTCCCCGCTCTTCCCCCGGAGGTCGTGCCCCGTCCTTTCCTCGATGGCCTCGAACAGCGGGACGCGCTTCCAGGGTCGGGTGAACGAGATCGTGCGCGCCTCGCCGCCCGGCCCCGTCACCTCGACCTCCGGCTTCCCGTGGAGCTCCGTGCAGACCGTCTCGATCATCTCCTCCACGAGCTCCATCATCCAGCGGTAATCCTTGTAGGCCACGTAGAGCTCGAGCATCGTGAACTCCGGGTTGTGGAACCGCGAGAGCCCCTCGTTGCGGAAGTCCTTGGCGATCTCGTAGACCCCCTCGAAGCCACCTACGATGAGCCGCTTGAGGTAGAGCTCGTCCGCGATCCGCAGGAAGAGCGGCATGTCGAGCGCGTTGTGATGCGTCGTGAACGGCCGGGCCGCCGCGCCGCCGTAGAGCGGCTGCAGCGCCGGCGTCTCGACCTCGACGTAGCCGCGCGCGTCGAGGAACCGCCGGATCGCCGCGATCATCCGCGCCCGCTGCCGGAAGGTCTCGCGGACCTCCGGGTTGACGACGAGGTCCACGTAGCGCTGCCGGTACCGGAATTCCTTGTCGGTGACCGCGTTAAAGGTCTCGCCGTCCACCTCCTTCGGGTACGGGATCGGGCGGACGGCCTTCGCGAGCAGCCGCACCTCGTCGGCTTCGACGGAGACCTCGCCCATCTTCGTCCGAAACACCGTCCCCCGCACCCCGACCACATCGCCGATGTCGAAAAGCTTTTTGACGACGCGGTTGTAGAACCCCTCGGGGTCGCCGGGCTCCTGGAGGTTGTCGCGCTTGAGGTAGAGCTGGACCTTGCCGGTTTCGTCCTCGAGGTCGGCGAACATCACCTTCCCCTTCCCCCGGATCGAGCGGAGCCGCCCTGCGACGGCGACGCGGATCGGCTCGGCCCCCTCGCGCTCGGGGTCGTGCCGCTCGTCGTCGTAGGTGTCGAGGATGCCCTGGGCGTGGTGGGTCACCTCCCACGTCTCGGCCGGGTACGGCTCGACGCCGAGGTCGCGAAGCTGCTGGAGGGCTTCGAGGCGGACGCGTTCCTGTTCTGTCCGTTCAGGCATGGCGGAGGTCAGAAAAACGAGTAGAGACGCCCCGGTGGGACGTCTCTACGGAGGCGAGGCGGGCGACGGGTACCCGCCGGCCCGGGCGGGGTTCGGGCCGGAGTCAGGCGGCCAGGCGGACGGCGTACCCGCGGAGCCGGTCGCGGTGGTCCCGAAGGAGACCGGCGGTGGCGTCGGCGACGGCGTGCGCGGGCGTCGCGGAGGGTTGGCCGGCGGCCAGGGCTTCGAGGCAGGCCATCCCGGACTCCAGCGCCTGCATCGCTGCGGTGCAGGCGGCCCACCACGACGGACGGCGCGGCGCCTCCGCCGGACGGCGGTCGAGCGCGCGGAGGGAGAGCTTCTGAGCGAAGCTACCCTTGGGCAAGCTCGCCTTCGCCGAGCCGGTCGTGCTCTTGACGCAGCGCCTCTGCAGCTCCAGTGCCTCGTCGAGCGCCGTACCGGCCTCGCGCAGCTCTGTGGTCATCTCCTCCAGAGCCTCCCGCTGCGCGAGCGACAGCGCGGCGGCCTGGGCCTCCTCTTCCAGCCGCAGCGCCTGTTCGGCAGCGCGCGCGGCGACGGCGAGGGTGGACTGTAAAGCGACGGCGGAGCCGGAAGCGGTCTGCGTCTTCAGGGTCTGGAGTTCGTCGTGGAGAGTCGTAGCCGTAGGGGCCATAGCGGGGGCGATGCCGCGTCGCGCGTGAGTTATGCCCTTGAAAACGCGCGGCTAAGCTGATCGCCGTGGTGGAACGGGCGGCGCACGTCAACCAGCCAACCCCCCGCCTGTTCCGACGCCCACAGGCGGATTCACCGTCACTTTCGGTCGGGTTCGCCGAACCTCTACAGAGCTCCGCCCCCTTCGGGGTGATGCCTTTACAGGGAGCGCCTGAAGCAGGGTGAGCGCTCCGCTCCCGACCCTCCCCCTGCCTGCCGGCCTCAAGCGGCCGGTCCCTCCGGCGTCTCCGGCGCGGTGGCGGGGATCGGGATCGTCACCATCTTGCCGAGGAGCTCCAGCACCTGCTCGGCGCGGTCGGGGTCGAGGCGGCTGGAGCGGACGGCGAGGGGGACCGTCTCCATCGCGAGGGCGGCGTAGATCGGGACGAGGTGCGGGAGGTCCCGCCGGAGTGCGAGGCCGTGCTGCCGCAGCGTCTCGAGGTCGCCGCGGACGACGGGGCCGGTGAGGGCGTCCTCCGGCGTCGCCGCGGCGATGTTGTCGAGCGTGCCGCGGACGAGCGGCCCCATCACCTCCTGCGCCGTCTCCCGGTCCACGTCGAGCGAGGTCAGCACCTGCTGCACGACGGCCATCAGCGTGACGAGGAAGTTCGACGCCATGCTCGCCGCGAGGTGGTAGCGGGCCTTCACGTCGGCCGTGAGCACGAGGTAGCGCATCCCGAGGTTGACGGCTACCTCGATCCCAGCAGCGACGGCCTGCGCCTCCCCTTCGAGCCCGACGTAGACGCCGTCGAGCACGGCGGGGTCGCTCTCCGGGGTGATGGCCTGGAGGGGGTGGAACGAGAGCGTCCGCGCGCCGCGCTCGGCGAGGGGACGGAGCGCCGTGGCGGGGAGCGCCCCAGAGGTGTGAGCCACGACGGTCTTCTCCCACGGGTGCGCCACGCGCGAGAGCCCCTCCGCGACGCGCCCGACCTCGCCGTCCGGCACGGCGAGGATCACCAGCCGCGACGACACCGGGAGGTCCGAGAGCGCGTTCGAGAACACCCGCGCATCCACGCTCCGGGCGGCGTGCTCGGCCCGGTCGAGCGTCCGGCTGAGGACGGCGAGGACGGGGTAGCCGGCCGCGCGGAGCCGCCGCACCAGCACGCGCCCCACGGCGCCCGCGCCGACCACGGAGACGTCGGGGCGGGGGCTGCGGAAGACGGCGGCGTAGGCAGTCACGGAGGAGGGAGGGGGGTTCAGTCGCGCCAGAGGACGCAGGCCATCGCGCCGATCTCGTCCTCCGTCGGGAGGTCGAGGCGGAGGATGCGGGCGCGGTTAGCCCGGCGGCGCTGCGCGGCGAGGACGGCCGTGATGACGGCGCCCATCCCCTCGACGCGCACGCGCTCGCTGCCGAGGAGGTGCATCAGCGACGACGTGTCGAAGGTCTCGAGGGCCTCGGTGAACTCCTCCAGCGCGCCCTCGTCGAGCGAGAGCAGGTCGGCCGAGGCGACGCAGAGCATCCGCTGCCCGTACATCACCTCCCCGAGCGCCTGCCCGAGCTCGCGGCAGAAGCTCGGCGTCTCCGACCCCATCACGATGGGGACCACGGAGAAGTCGCCGAGGACGGTCTGGAGGAAGGGGAGTTGGGCGTCCACGCCCTCGGTGTGGTAGTGGCCGCGGTCGTCGAGGAAGATGTCGTCGTCCTCGTCGCAGAGCTCGTTGCTGATCCGCTCGTCCACGCGGACGGCGCCGAGGGGGGTGTGGTACTCGGAGACCCGGCAGATCGAGAGCCGGTCGAAGGCCCCGTCGTGGCTGGGCGCGACGACGGCGACGGCGTCGACGTCCTCGGGGTAGACCGCGAGCAACTTGTACGCCTCGGCCGCGACGACGCCGCCGGCCAGCCGGTTCGAGTCCGGCACGATGAGCGCCATGATCTCGCCCTCGATGGGCTCGGGGTCCGCCTCCCGGAGCAGCTCCTCGATGTGCTGGCGGAGCGCGGCGGGCTGGGTCGGGTAGACGGCGCGGTTAGCGATGCTCATGGGGCGGGTCTTGGGGGTGGACGGGGATGGGGTCCAAGCGGCAATAGATACGAAAGCGAGACTCGGCAGGTTTGCACGGCGTCACGCCAGCGTGACGCCGTCTCGACTTGAACGCCCGTCCCCCTCCGCAGAGGGACGGTGGAAGACCCTTCCAAAAGCGGTGCCACCCTCCTCAAACACGACCGGCCCGACCGCTCTAGGCAGTCGGGCCGGCGAGGTGCATCGGGTGGGTCCGGCTGGATTCAAATGTCTGCCTCCCGTTGCACTCCCGACTTGCAAGAAGACACGTAGCAAGCTGGAATCGCACATTCAGGGGAGTCAGTGCTGGCGCGGGATGCACCCGGCGACGTAGATTGTTGTACCCAATGTTGTACCCGCCCCCGCCGTACCCTCCCCCGCTATGTCCGCCACCGTCAAGCTCGTCCTCCGCGAGGCGAAGGCCCGCGCCGACGGCACTGCTCCCATCTACCTCCGCGTCACGGCCAACCGAAAGAGCCGGTTCCGGGCCACGGGTATCCGCGTTCACCCACGGCACTGGAACGCCCAACGCCAGAAGGTCCGCGCCGCCCACGACCTCGCCGCCGCCTACAACGACCGCCTCCGTCGTCTCGTCAACGAGGCGCAGACGGCTGCCCTCGACGCCCCCTCCGCCGACGCCGTCACGGCCGCCCTCGGGGGCTCTGGAGGCAGCATGACCGCCTACTTCGAGCGCTTCATCGGCGGGCTCGAAGCGCGGGGCGCGCTGTGGGAGTGGAAGAAGTATCGGGTCACGCTCGGCAAGCTCAGGGCCTGCCTCGGCCAGGAGATCGGCTGGGGCGAGCTCGACCGAGCCGCGCTCACCCGTTTCGAGCGCTACCTCCGCGAGAAGCGGCAGAACAACCCGAACACCGTGCGGAAGGAGCTCACCCGCCTCCGCCGCGTCGTCAAGGAGGCCGTCCGCGACGGAGAGCTCGCGCCGGCCAACGACCCCTTCCTCGTCTACCGGAAGCCGAAGGGGCGGCGCGTCGAGCGACGGAAGCTCGCGCTCAGTGAGGTCGAGGCCCTCGCCGCGCTCGGCCCGGAGGACGGCCTCGCGGCGGGCTCCCTCGACGAGGTCGCACGCGACGCGTTCGTCTTCGCCTTCTACGCCGGGGGGATGCGGTTCGGCGACGTGTGCCGGCTGCGGGTCTCGGATGTGGTTGACGGGCGGGTCAGCTACCGGATGTTGAAGACGGGGACGCCGATGTCGGTCCCGCTGCCGCCTCAGGCGCTGCGGATCGCCGAGCACTACGCGGCGACGGCCGACGGGCGGGGCGGCTTCCTCTTTCCCCTCCTCAAGGCTGGGGAGGACGCCGACGGGGTCCGGCTGCGTCGGCGGATATCGAGCCGGAACGCGCAAGTGAACCTCGCGCTGAAGCGGGTGGCGCAGCTGGCGGGTCTGGAGCCGGAGGGGCTCTCAACGCACGTGGCGCGGCACAGCTTCGCCGACTACGCACGGCGGCGAGGCGGCGACCTCTACGCCATCAGCAAGTCGCTCGGCCACGGCGACCTCAAGACCACGGAGGCGTACCTCAAGAGCTTCGACCGCGACGCCGTAGACTCGTTGGCAACCAAGCTGTGGGGCTGACGTGAGTGTGCAGAACGACGGAGAGCATTCTGACGGAGAGGGAGCAGCCCCTTCGCTAGATCCGCTTACGGTCCTCGACCCCCTGCTGAAGCGGTACGTCGAGGACCACGGCGTCTCACGCTTTGAGGCAGCGCTAGAGCTCTCCCGGCACGCCCGGGGGGAAGCCGCTGAAGCGTACGAGCGGGGCGACATCAGCGAGCTCCGCGTGCGGCGAGAGGAGTTGGGCGCCCAATGCAGCCAGCTCCCCCAGGAGATACAGCGGCTCGAGGCGCGTCTCCCCCTTCGACGAGCTCTACGTGACCTGGACGCCTACGTGAAGGAGCACGGTGAGGAAGTGTGGATACGCGTGGAGGAGCCGGAGTCAGCCCACGCAGGCAGCAATAGAGACCGTCTCGCCCGGTTCGTCGACAGTGACCGGGTCTTTGAGGTCTACCCACTGAGCGAGCCACCAGAGGTCGACGAAGCGGGGCCGCCCGCCCCAGGCTCTTGGCTGGGCCCCTACCGAGCCCGGGACTGGATGGCGGCGCGTGTCTCGGAGCTAGATCCCCTCTACAAGCTCCCGCCTCAACTGTACTTCTACGAGGCCATGGTGGCGCTCTACGAGGCAACGCTGGAGCAGTTCAAGGAGGAGTACGCCTTGGCTCACTTGCAGCTCGAAGCCGTCGTAGAAGCCATCGACTACGCCCTGAAGGTGGGCCAGCTCCCGGGCGACCAAGGCGTCTCGGAGCCGCACGACGATAAGGAGATAGCCGCCATCGAACACAAGGCCAGGAGGGTTCAGCGCCTCATTAGCGACCGCCACTACGTGGCGCTGGAGGCGGCTCGGCTCCTCCGCGAGAGCCCACAGCTCACCTTGAAGGACGTTCACGGCGCGCTCTTGGAGGAAGTCACGGAGGTCGACCCAGAAGGCCGCTTGGCTTACCCGTCGTATGACAGTCTAAGTGACTCCCTTCGGAGGAAGTACAACACGAGGGTCAAAGAGATGAGAGAGAAAGGGCGCAAGGCGATCGATCCCAACTGGGATTCCGATGGGAACGGCGGCTGCTGACGAATCCGGCACTGTGACGGACGGATCCAGCAGCGAGTCCGGCACTGTGCCGGTTGATCCTGGACCGTCCGACTGAGGAGGTTGGCGGCGGACTCACCCTCCGCACCGTGCTACCCCCGACCCTACTCGCCGCCCTCCTCCTCGCCGCGCAGGCCGAGGACGCCGTCCCCGACGGCCGTCCCACTGAAGGGCTCCTCCCCACCGCCGACGACCTCAGGGCCGTCCTCGCGGACGCCCTCCGGGATGCTCTCGTCGGCCCCCTGACGGAGGCCCTCCAGCGTGCGCAGCTCCCGCGCTACCTCACCGTCGACCAGTGCGCCGAGCTCGCCCAGTGCAGCCGCCGCACCGTCGACTACTGGCGGCAGCGTGGGCTCCTCCCGTACTCGAAGATTGGCCGGCGCGTCGTCGTCCAGAGCGCTGATCTCCTCGCCCTCCTCGACGAGCAGGGCCGCATCCCGGCCCTCGAGGCCATAGGGCCCTCGGGCCTCACCTCGGTGGACTCAGGCGCCCCCTAGCCGCAGCACGTGGTCCGCTGCGCCCTCCCCAGTGCACGCCCCTCCTGCGCCCTTCCTCTCATAGACACTGCACATCTCTACACCAACTGTAACTCCTCCACACCAACTGTGAATGCTCCTACACCTATCGTGAACGACTACTGCCCCAAGGTGTCTGTCGACACCGCCCTCCTCGTCGTCGCCCTCTCCGTCCCCGACCAGAGCCGCCTCCTCGAGCGGCTGGAGGACGCCCACGTACCCAGGTCGGGGGAGGTCACCGGCCGCCTCGGCAGCCTCCGCGCTACGGTCTACCCCGGGAAGGCTGTCGTCGTCGGTAGCCTCCCCCGGTTCGTCTACGGTACGAACGCTCGCGCCCTCGACCCCGCCGGTGTGAGGGGGGGGCTCTCAGCGATCTCGTCTTCGGCGGGGCTCTCCGAGGCCGCGGTCCTCGGCGCCGCCGTCCGCCGCGTCGACGTCGCCGCGAACCTCCTCCTCGCCTACCCCCCGGCCGAGTACGCCCGCGCCCTCGCCGACGTCCCCCGCGCGGCGCGGCTCCAGGCCAGCCCGGGCAGCGTCGTGTTCCGGAATACCGTCCGCGAGGTCGCCTTCTACGACAAGGGGGCGGAGCTGGCCGCGAAGGGGCGTGCCGTGCCCGAGGAGTGGGCCGGCCGCCACGTCCTCCGCTACGAGCTCCGCCTCAAGCGGCAGCTCTCGCGGGAGTTCGGCCGGACTGTGCGGGCCGCGGACCTCGCCGAGCCCGCCTTCCACAACGGCCTCGTCGAGCGCTGGCGGGACCGGTACGCCACGGTCCGCACCCGCCGGCCGCTCCGGCTCCTCCGCGCCACGGGGACCCGCGAGCTCCGCGACGCCCTCGCCCTCCGCGGCGTCGAGGCCGAAGGCGGCCCGCACGCCGTGCGCGCGGCCATCGACGCCGCGCGCGCCTCGGGCACGGTCGAGGCGGTCCCGGCCTCGCGGATGCGGTCGTGCTCCGGGGGCTCACGGCCTCGCCCGCGCTGACGGAGGAGTCCGACCTCGTCGCCGAGCTCGGGCGCGCCGTCGAGGAGGCCGCGGCCCGGTCGATGGCCTAGCTCGCTCATCCCACCACGCCCTACAAACACATCCACGTCATGCCCAACTTCGACTACTACGCCGTTCACCGCGGCCGCAACCCCGGCGTCTACGCCACCTGGCCCGCCTGCAAGGAGCAGGTCGAGGGAATCGACGGCGCCGCTTGGCACGGCTTCCACGACCTCCAGGCCGCCCGCCGCTTCGCACGGACGGGGCGGTATTCCCCGGGCGACCTCGAGCGCACGGTCGAGATCCGCGTCGGCCACGAGGTCGCCCACCACGCGCTCACGCCCGAGGTCGAGCGTGCCCTCCGCGAGGGCGGCCTCCTCCCCTGACCCCTCCGTGTACCGCGGTACACACCACACCGAACCCAAACCACCAACACCCAGCGCCATGAAGGACAAACTTAACCCGACCGAACAGAAGACGCTCAACCGCCACGAGCGCGCCATCCGCGCCGCGCGTAAGGCGTGGCTCGCCATCGGCCTCGCCCTCGCCGCCATCCTCGACGGCCGCCTCTACCGCGCCTCCCACCGCAGCTTCGAGGCCTACGCCGAGGACCGGTGGGAGCTCTCCCGCCGCCGGGCCTACCAGTTCGTCGACGGCGCCCGCGTCGCCGAGCGCCTCACGGCCGCCGGCCTCCCCGCCCCGGAGTGCGAGCGCCACGCCCGCCCCCTCACGAAGCTCGATGCGGCCGACGCCGAGCGCGTCTGGCGCGCCGTTCTCGCTCCCTCAGGAGACGTGGGGCAGGTGACGGCCGAGCGCGTGACGTACGCGGTCAAGGAAATCGAGGAGGGTCGCCGGTCCCAGGACACGGAGTCCGGCGGCCGCCTCTTCCTCTCCGCCGAGGCCGAGGCCGAGATCGCCGCCGCCCGCGAGGCCGCGACGACGGGCCGCCCCCGCGCGGCCGCCCCCCTCGTCGCCGTACCCCCACCGTCCTACGACGGGGCCCCGGACGGCTCCGGCCCTGTCCTCGTCCCGGCTCGCCACGTCGCGGGGGCGCTGGATCTCGAGACGATCCACGACCTCCGCGACGCCTTCGAGGCGCACTACCGCGCGGCCGGGAAGCGGGGGCCCACGCTGAACCCGACGAACGAGCACGTCGGGTGGACGCTGTGGACGCTGAACCCGACGACGGGCTGCACGTGGGACTGCCCGTTCTGCTACGCCCGCGAGATCGCGGAGCTCCGCTACCCCCAGGGGTTCGCCCCCACCGTCCACCCCGAGCGGCTCCTCGCCCCGGCGAACACCCGCATCCCCGAGGCGCTCCGGGACGACCCCGCCGCGCGCCGGGTCTTCCTCGGCTCGCAGACGGACTGGATGGACCCCAGCTTCGGGGACGACGTGATCCAGGCTGAACTCGACATGTGCCGGGCGAACCCGGAGTGGGAGTTCCTGACGCTGACGAAGCAGCCCGCACGGCTGAAGGACTTCGAGTTCCCGCCGAACGTGTGGGTCGGGGTGACGGTGACGCGGCAGGGGCAGGTGCGGGCGATGGAGGAGGCCCTCGCCGAGGTCGAGGCCGCCGTGCGGTGGGTCTCGTTCGAGCCGCTCCACGGGTCCGTCGCGCTCTCGCGGCCGGAGCTCATCGACCTCTTCGTGATCGGGGCGGAGCGGAAGACGGCGCAGCGGAAGTCGGTGAAGGCGACGGAGGCAGCGTGGGTGGACGCGCTCCGGCTGCAGGCGCGGGCCGTGGGCGCGGCGGTGTGGGAGAAGGACAACCTCCGGGTCCACCTCCGGGAGATGCCCGAGCCGCGGCGGTGAGGGCACCCCGCCGGCCGGCCGGCGTCGGTGCACGGGGGGCGGGGCGCCGGGGGCGAAGGGAGCCCCGGCTCTCGCCTCCTCAGCGGCCCCAGGAGCCCCGATACAGCCTCCTCCGGGTCACACACACAAAGGGCAGCGGGCGGCGGCGGCCACAGGGCCGCTGAGGGCGCCGAGGTCGGAAGGCGAGGAGAGGCGAGGATCGCGCCGGTCGTCCTGATCGTCGCCCCTACCTGAGGCTGACGTACTGCAGGGGCGCGCCTCCTCAGCCCCCTCAGAGCTGCTTCCACGCCCACGCCGGCAGCGTGAGCGGGAGGGCGTCGTCCCCGTAGCACGGCCACTCGCCCGTCGCCTCGCACCGCGCGTACGTCCGCAGCGGCTCCTCGACCTGCCGCTACCCCGCCCGCAGCGCCTCGTCCTCCACGGCGTAGACGGCCACCCCGAACGGCGGCTCCTTCTCCGCCGCCACCACGAGGACCTCCCGCACCGCGAGCCCGAGGTGCTCCAGGGCGTGGGCGTAGAGGGCGAGCTGGCGGAAGTACCCGTAGTTCCACGCCGCGCGCTCGAAGGCGTCGGCCGAGGCGTCCCGGCTCGTCTTGAGGTCGACGAGGGCACCGCGACCAGGTGCGATAGTAGCCGTCTATAGTCTCAGGGTCGGCGAGGGCGTCAGAGGCGGCTGTCTGTTGCGGACACGGATGTCCGGTATCGCTCGTCTACATCCGTAACCTCTGAGCTATGACTGCGACCCGCCGCGCCCTTCTCGACCTCCTTGCTGCCCGCTCGGGACAGACACAGACCGAGTTGGCCAAGCGGGCCAGGGTGTCAACCCGCACGGCCCGCCGTCACCTCAGGGCGCTGGTGAAGGAGGGAACGGTCCTCGTCGAGGCCGACGGTCCGGCCTGCCGCTACCACCTCGCTCCCCACGCTTCACCCGCCGCTCCGCTCCCGCCCCTCACGGAGGGGGAGGCCGAGGCGCTCTCCGTCGCCGCCCTCGCCGCGAGGCCCCTGCTGGCGCCGACGCCGCTCGCACCGGCCCTCGACGCCGCAGCGGCCAGGCTCCGCCGGGCCTGGCTCGCCGACGTCTTCTCGTTTGAGCCCGAGGCGGAGGCTGCCCTCTGGAGCTTCGACGGCGCCGCGGGCGGGGAGACGCCCCCGGCCGCGGCCACCCTCTTCCGCGACCTCCTCCGTGCCGTCCGCGACCAGAACCCCATCATCGCCGACTACTTCACGGCGAGCCGGGGCGTGCTCTCGCGGGGTCGGCGGCTCCACCCGCTCGGCTTCCTCGTCCGCAATGGGGCGTGGATCGTCGCTGCGTACGACCCGGCGAAGGGGAGGCCGCTCGACTTCGCCCTCGCGGGCTTCCGCGCCGTCACGCGGCTGGAGGACGAGCACGCGCCCCGCCCCGAGGGCTTCGACCTTCACGCCTACGCCCGCGACCGCTTCGGCGCCCTCGCCGGTGACGCCGTTCACGAGGTCCGCCTCCTCGTTGAGGTGGAGGCCGTCCCGTACTTCGAGCGGAAGACGTACAACCCCACGCAGCAGATCGAGGAGCGGCGCTTGGACGGTCGGGCGGTAGTGTCGTTCGAGGTGGAGGGGCTGGAGTCCGTGGCGTCGTGGTGCCTCTCGTGGGGGCCGAAGCTGCGGGTGCTGGCGCCGACGGAGCTGGCCGCGCGCGTGGCGGAGGCGCACCGGGAGGCCGCGGCCCGCTACGCCACCTAACTTCAGACGCCAACGCCCGATGAAGCCGAACAAGCCGCCCGTGATGCCGCTCCGCAACCGGATCTCCGTGTTCGCAGTGGAGCGGGGGAACGTCGAGGTGGACGGGCAGGCCCTCGTCGTCACGGACGTCCGCGGCGTGCGGGCACAGCTCCCCGTTGGGGCCTCGGCCGTGCTGATGCTGGAGCCGGGCACGACGATCACGCACGCCGCCGTCAAGCTCTGCGCCGAGAACCGGACGCTCATCATCTGGACGGGGGAGGCCGGCGTCCGCCTCTACAGCGCCGGGCAGGAGGGGGCGGCCCACTCGTATCGCCTCCTCCGGCAGGCCCGCCTCGCCCTCGACCCGAAGAGCCGGCTGGCCGTCGCCCGCGAGATGTACCGGGTGCGGTTCTACGAGGAGCCCCCGCAGAAGCGCTCCATCGAGCAGCTCCGCGGGATGGAGGGCGCCCGCGTCCGCGCCACCTACCGCCGCCTCGCCGAGGAGTACGGCGTCGTGTGGGAGGGGCGTAACTACGACCGCTCGGACTGGGGGAGCCAGGACCCCGTGAACCGGGCCCTCTCCGCGGCGAACGCCTGCCTCTACGGGGTCTGCCACGCCGCCATCCTCATCGCGGGCTACAGCGCCGCGCTCGGGTTCATCCACACGGGCTACCCCCTCGCGTTCGTCCACGACCTCGCCGACCTCTACAAGATGGAGCTCGCCGCGCCGACGGCGTTCCGCCTCGCGGCTGAGGACGAGGGCAACCTCGGCATGCGCGTCCGCCACGCCCTCCGCGACGGGTTCCGCCGCGTCAAGCTCCTGGAGGGGCTCATCCCCGGCATCGAGTCGCTCCTCGACGCAGGGGAGGGCGGGGCCGGGATGCCGGAGGAGCTGGGCGGGTGCCGGGTCGAGACGGCCGCGCCCGAGGACGCGCCGTGGCAGCGGAAGCCGCGCCTCCCGGACGCCCGCGCCGTCGCCGCCGAGCTCCACGGCGACCGCCCGCCCACGCCGCCGCGCCCGAAGCCGCCCTCGCCCCTCGACGACGCCGACGACGGCCTGCCCTTCTGAGCGATGGTAGTCTACAGCCTCACGAACGCACCGCAGCGCACGCGCGGCCTCCTCTCGCGGTACTGCCTGGAGGTACGGGCCGGCCTCTTCGTCGGCCGCCTCGACAAGCGGATGCGGCTGAAGCTGTGGGCGGCCGTCGTCGAAGGCGCCGGCGCAAAGACGACGGCGGTGATGGCGTGGAGCCGCCCGACGGCGCAGGGCTACGCCTTCAAGAGCTTCGGCCCCGCCGCCTGCGCGCCCGTCCGCTACGACGGCCTCTGGCTCGTCGCGGAGAAGACCACACCGAAGCAGCGCCCCGCCTCCGATGCCTCCTGAGCACCTCCTCTACCGCCTCTGGGCTAAGACCAACGACTACGAGCGCCAGCAGGCCGAGCGCCGCGGTGAACCCGTGCCCGAGTGGACGCGCCACCCGCTCCCGCTCCACCTCCTCGATGTTGGCCTCGTCGCCGAGGCGTGGCTGGAGGCGGACCCGCACCTCCTCGACCGCTTCTGCGCCCTCTGGCCCGCGGCCGACCGCGAGGCCATTCGCCGCGCCCTCGTCCTCACGGCCGCCGCGCACGACGTGGGGAAGGTGTACCCGGAGTTTCAGGTGAAGTCCGAGCCGGGATGGGCGCACGGCTACGGCGACGCCGGCCTCGTGCGAGTGGACGGCGCCGGTTTCGACCACGGGGCGGGGACCGCGCGGATCTTCGGGGCGCTCTTCGGGGGCCGCTACGGCGCGGCAGAGGGCGTGGACCCGAATTGGGAGCCGCTCCTCCCGCTCATTCGCGTCGGAGCCGGCCACCACGGCACGCTCTACGCCGACCTCCCGCCGGACCCCGACACACTCGCCGCGCGCCGCCTCGCGCTCATCCTGGCGCTGCTGGACGAGCTCGCCCACCACTGCGGGCCGCCGCTGCCGCTGCCGCCGGACCCGCCCGCGGCCTTCCTCCTCCTCACCGCCGGCTTCGTCTCCGTCGCCGACTGGTTCGGCTCGAACACGGACTCCTTCCCGCCCGGCCCCGAGGTCACGAGCCGGACCGAAGCCGACGCCTACCTCGCCCACCACCACGACGGCGAGACCGTGATAACGGCGCTCCGCAGCGCCGGCCTCCTCGCGGGGTTCGACGCGCCGGCCGGGTTCGCGGAGCTGCTGAGTCCGGAGGGTGAGCGGTGGGAGCCGCGCCCCGGCTTCCAGGCGGAGGCGTGCGCCGTCCCCTTCGGCGCCGAGGCCGGGCCGGAGATCGCCGTCATCGAGGCGCCGATGGGGCTGGGCAAGACGGAGATCGCCCTCTACCTCGCGGCGCAGGCGCTCGGCCGCGGCACGGCCTCGGGGCTCTACTTCGCCCTCCCGACGCAGGCGACCTCGAACGCCCTCTTCGAGCGGGTCGAGCGCTACGCCGAGCGCGTCAAGGGGGACGGCGACCTCGCCCTCGTCCTTGCCCACGGCGCCAAGCGCTACTTCAAGGAGTACCGCCGCCTCCGTGCCCAAACCGGCCGGACCGTCTTCGACCGCGCCCGTCGCGCTGAGCACGACGACCCGAATCCGCCCTCCGAGGTCGTCGCGCCGTCGTGGGTGCAGCCGTCGAAGCGGGCGCTGCTGGCTCCCGTCGGGCTCGGCACGATAGACCAGGCGCTGCTCGGGGCGATGGCCGTCAAGCACGGGTTCGTCCGGTTGTTCGGGCTGGCCCGGAAGGTCGTCGTCCTCGACGAGGTCCACGCCTACGACGCTTACATGGGCGTCCTGCTGGAGCACCTCCTCCGCTGGCTCGGCGCCCTCGGCGCGAAGGTCGTCCTTCTCTCAGCGACGCTCCCGAGCGGGCTCCGGCGGAAGCTCCTTGAGGCGTACGGCGTCGAGGACGTGCCCGAGGCCGATGGGTACCCGCAGCTCCTCCACGCGCCCCCGAGCGGCCCCGTCGCCGTCCTCACCGATCCAGCGCCGGAGAAGGCGGAGCAGAAGCCGGTGACGGTCGAGCCCGTCGAGGCCGCTGGCGACGCGGAGGCGCGGACGGCGGCGGGCGTGACGTGGGTTCGGGAGAAGGTGGGGGAGGGCGGGTGCGTCGCCTGGATTCGGAACACCGTCCGCGAGGCGCAGGCGGCCTACGAAGCCCTCCGCGCGGCCGGCGTCGAGGCCGACCTCCTCCACGCCCGGTTCACCCGGCACGACCGGAACCAGAAGGAGGAGGAGCTGCTGGAGCGCTTAGGCAAGCCCGCGCCGGAGAACCCGAAGCGCCCGGCCGCCCGCGTCGTCGTCGCCACGCAGGTGATCGAGCAGAGCGTGGATGTGGACTTCGACGCGATGCTCTCGGACCTCGCCCCGGTGGACCTTCTCCTCCAGCGGGCCGGCCGCCTCTGGCGCCACGACCGCGGAGGCCGCCGCCACGGCCACACTAAACCCTTCCTCGGCGTGCTCATGCCCGACGCTGCCGGCCACGCCCGCCTCGACTTTGGCACGAGCGTCTACGTCTACGACGCCGACACCCTCGCCCGCAGCGCCTGCCTCGTCCGCGAGCACCCGACGTGGACGCTGCCGGCCGCCTGCCGCACCCTCGTCGCCGACCTCTACGACCGCGACGAGACGTACTGGACGCACGAGCGGATGGGCGTGGACGCCGACGCCCTCGCCCGCGCCCGCGAGCGCTTGGCCGAGCGAAGGCGGACGATGGAGAGCGTCGCCCGGCGAACGCTCCTCACCCCGCCCGACCAGATGCCCGTCACGCGGAAACCCCGCAATGACCGCAGCGACGCCGGCGAGTACGTCGCCCTCACGACGCGCTACGGCGCCCACACCGCCGCCGCCGTCCTCTTCCGCCCGAGCCCGGCCGGGCCGGTGCCGCTCGGCCACGACGGTGGGCCGCTCGCGGTCCCCTCGGAGGACAACTACCGCGCCCGCCTCGACGTGGAGGAGGCCGTCGCCCTCGCCTCGGTGAGCTTCCCGTGGTACGGCGAGCGGCCTGCTGAGTCCGTCCCGCCGCCGGGGCTCGACGCCCTCCACGGCTGGTGGCGCGAGACGCACCCCTACGACGACCGCCTCTTCCTCCTCCTCGGTTCCGACGGTTCCTTCGAGCACGAATGGGTAGAGGGGCGGTATGATTCCGAGACCGGCCTGACGGTCGCCCGCACCGCCGCCACGCCGCCTGCCCCCGAGCCCGTCCCCCTTGAGCACATCTAGCCGCCGATGCCTGAACCCCTCAACGTCTTTGAGCACCAGCGCTTCCGGCTCCGCACACCGGAGGGGGAGCGCGTCGAGCGCTCGTTCCGCGAGCTCCTCACCGAAGGGGACGCGGCTTACGCCCTCGATTACGCGCAGCCGTTCTACGACGTCGCCGCGCTGAACCTCCTCGCCTTCCTGACCCAGCTCGCCTTCGAGCCGGAGACGCCCGCTGCGCTGGCCGAGCGGGTGGCCCGGCCGATGACGGAGGCCGAGTTCGAGGAGGGGGTGGCCCCGCTCCGCGCCCGCTGCTCCCTCACTGGCTCCGGCCCCCGGTTCATGCAGGGGCCGGAGCCGGAGGAGCCGAAGAAGGCCGAGTCCCTCGACGTGGCCGTCCCCATCGCCCCGAAGGGCGACCGCCAGTTCCTCCACCGCGCCGATGCCGACTGGGCCGTGCCGCCCGAGCAGGCCGGCCTCTTCCTCTTCGCCCGGAACACGTTCTACGAGGGCACCGGCGGGCGTGGCTACCAGAAGGGCACCAACGGCGACACCCCCGTCCGCGCCCTCGTCACGGTCCCGGCCGAGAACGAAACGATCTGGCTCCGAAAGAGCCTCTGGCTCAACGTGCTCGCGCGCGAGCAGCAGCGGACCTATTCCGGCGACTACGCCGACCGTGATGCGCTCCGCCCCGGCGACTACGACGGCCTCTTCTGGGCCGACCCGCCCGCGGACGACGTCCCCGTCGGCGGCATCACGCTCCGGGCCGGGCTCGGGTGGATGACGGCCTACCACTGGCTGTGGTTCGAAGAAGGGGAGGGGGTCTGCCCCCTCACGGGCGAGCGCGCCGCCGGCCTCGTCGCCCGCACAGCGACGAAGCGGAGCACGGGCGTCGCCTACGGCACGAAGGGCGACCTCGAAGGGGGCACCCGTGCCGACCGCCTCTTCCGCCACCCGAACGTGCCCACGGAGAAGCTCCGGAAGAAGGGCGAGGTCGTCGGGGAGCGGCCATTCCTCGTGGACCGGACGAAGGGGCTTGTGGACGCCGTCGGCGCCGCCTTCTTCGGCGGGCTGACGGACGAGACGGCGGCGCCCTACACGCTCGCCCCCGTCGTGGCCCAGCTCAACGCCCCGGCCGTCGGCCGCCTCGGCCTCTCGACGCGGCTGCTCGTCTTCGGCTTCCACATGCTGACGAAGCATAAGAGCGTCCACGGTGGCGTCGAGCAGGACACGTTCGCCTACGACCCCGTGGCCCCGGACGCGGCCGAGGCGCTGCGGGTGATGGACGCCGCAGCCAAGCTGATGAAGGAGGCCACCGCCTTCGCCTCCGACGCTGCCCGCGCACTCGGACAGGCCGTGCAGCGGACGGCCGGTGCCGGCGTCCGGGCGCAGGAGGACCCCGAGACGGGCCGGATCACGCTGAAGAAGCTGGAGTCGGTCCCGTCCGTGGACGACCCCTTCGGGCGCGACACGCTCGCTGCGTTCTGGCGTGCCGTCCAGCGCGCGCACCTCCCCGCCCACGCCGCCGCCATCACGGAGACCGCCCGGCGCGGCCCCGACGCGCTCTCGGAGAGGCGCCAGGCGCTCCAGCGGGAGTGGGAGGACGCCGTCGCTCGCGAGGTGTGGCGGCAGTACGGCCCCGTCTTCGAGCACTACAGCACGCTCCCCCGCACCATGCCCTACGCCCACGCCGCTCAGCGCCTCCTCGGGGGCGCCCTGAAGAAGCTCCGCTCCACCGCGCCCGAGACGGCGCCCCAACCCGCCGACGCATGACCGACCGCATCCCCTGGAGCGAGCTCGACGCCGAGCTCGCCCTCGTCCGCCACCTCGTCCACGTTCCGCCCTGGCTCCGCGACGACGACCGCGGCCTCCGCGCAGCCTTCCGCCGCTGGACCCCCGCCGACGAGGAGCCCAGCATCGAGATGCTCGCGGCGCTGTGGCCGCGCGTGCCCGCCGCCGGCTGGCGCGGCCTCGACCCGCCCGGCACGGAGCGGGCCGTCCGCCACGCCGCCCTCGTCCTCCACCTCCTCGCCCTCGGTCTCGGCCCCGACGAGCAGGGGCAGCCGGCGACGAACCTCGGCCGGGCCGCGCAGGCGGCCGGCGTCGCCGAGGGGCGGTTCGCCCGGCTCATGAACACGCCCGCGCCGGCCCGGCTCGAAGCCCTCGGGCGGCTCTTCCGGCGCTTCCGTGCGCAGCGCGTCTACCTCCGCCTCGCCGCGCCGCGGCCCGAGGACGGCGAGGACGACCGCCGCAGCACGCGCGCCACGCTCCGCGACACCCGCCGAGACGACCTCGCCGCGTTCCTCGCCTTCCTCTTCACCGACGACCCCAGGCCGGCCGTCTCCCGATGGGCCGCCGGCTACTACCGCACCGAGCAGGAGGCGCCCGCCTCCGAGCCGGCCTCCTCCTGAACCCAACCCCGACCGCCATGCTCGTCGAGCTCCACCTCCTCACCCCGCACGCCCCCTCCAACCTCAACCGCGACGACTTCGGCCGCCCCAAGACCGCCCACTTCGGCGGGACCGAGCGCGGGCGGATCTCCTCGCAGGCCCTCAAGCGCGCCATCCGCAAGTCTCCCTATGTCGCCGAGCGCCTCGGCGAGAAGATCTCGACGCGCTCGCTCCACATCCCGCTGCTCATCTACAACGACCTGAAGAACGACTACGAGGGGGACGACGACAAGCTCGAGCGCCTCGGCATTGTGTGCGAGGCCGTCGGCAACGGGCTCGGGAAGACGGAGCAGGCGGACGGCGACGAGAGCGGATTCGAGCTCAAGAACAAGCAGATCGTCTTCCTCACCTCCGACGAGATCGACCGCCTGAAGGAGTTCGTCCGCGAGATCGTCGAGTCGGACCAGAAGCTGGTCAAGAAGGCGTCGAAGAAGAGCGACGCACTCGACGTAGCCAGCATCGGCAAGATCGTGGCGGAGAGGACCGGCATCAACGAGAGACCGAGCGACGGCGTGGACGTCGCCCTCTTCGGGCGGATGACGACGGACGAGGCCAACGCCTTCGCCGCCGTGGACGCCTCGATGCAGGTGGCCCACCCCATCGCCACGCACACGACCGTGACGGAGACCGACTACTTCACGGCCGTAGACGACTGGAAGCAGGACACGGCGGAGCGCGGGAGCGGCCACATCGGCGAGCTCGACTTCAACAGCGCTGTCTACTACAAGTACTTCTCCTGCGACCTCGACCTCCTGACGGCGAACCTCGGTCGCGACCGAGAGGCCGCGCTCGAGGCGCTTGAGGTCGTCTTCGACGCGGCCTGCCGGGTGACGCCGACCGGGAAGCAGAACTCATTCGCGAGCCACAGCCCCGCCGAGGCCGCCCTCCTCGTCCTCCGCGAGCGGAAGACGCCGTGCTCGCTCGCCGCCGCCTTCGAGCGGCCCGTCTCGGCTTCGGAGGAGGGGTACACGGAGCGGAGCCTCCGCCGGATGGTCGAGCGCTACTGCCGCCTCGCGGTGAGGTACGAGCTCGACGACGCCGCGGCCCTCTTCACCGTCGAGGACTTCGCGCCCATCTTGGGCGGCGACGGCCTCCAGACGTGTGCCGACGGGATCGAGCGGGCCGAGAAGCTCTCCGACCTCTGGGCCTTCCTCCGCAGCCACACCGAGGCGGGTGCCTCGGGCCAGCCCGCCGTCGCCACCGCCTGACGCCATGCCCGGATTCCTCCTCCACCTCGTCGGGCCGATGCAGAGCTGGGCCGACACCGGCTTCGGCCAGCTCCGCGAGGCCGGTGAGTTCCCCAGCCGTGCCGCCGTCCTCGGCATCGTCGCCGCCGCCCTCGGCGTGCCCCGCGCCGATCCCCGGCTGCTCGACCTCCACGCGGCCCTGCGCGTCCATGCCGCGACGGTCCGGCCGGGTCGCGTCCTCCGGGACTTCCACACGGTCGAGACCCGCGAGGGCCGCCCCCGCACGCTCACCTCCCGCGACTACCACCACGACGCCCACTTCGTCGCGCTCGTCGAGGGCGACGACGCCGGGCTCATCGCCGAGGCCGAGGCGGCGCTGCGGCGGCCCGTCTTCGGGACGTTCCTCGGCCGGCGCTCCTGCCCTCCGGCCGAGCCGCTCCTGCCCGTCCCCGTGACGGGGGACCCGTTCGAGGCGCTTTGCGACGCCACCCTTGCCACCGCCGAGGCGCTGCCCTGTCAGCCCTCGCGCTGGAGCGGCCGGTGGGGCCGCTCGTCCGACATGCTGACGGTGTGGCTCGACGGGCACTACGCGAGCGACGAGGTGCCGACGGCGTTCGTAGGACCCGACACGTCGGTCTCCTATGGCAGTCGCCGCGCGCGCCTCGTCGGTCCCCGGCGGGCCTACGCCGCCACTCCCTTCACCCGCCTCCGCTTACCCCGCTCGGAGCCGGCGGGGGAGGACCCACACCAGACCTTCTTCGATGCTGCACCTTAGCCTCCTCCGCCTACCCCGACGTCACCGCCGCTGGCGCCACCTCGACCCGTACCAAGCCCACCAGCTCGCTTGGCAGGCGTTTCCCGGTGTGCCCCGCGGCGAGCGCCCGTTCCTCTTCAGCCTCGACGAGCGGGGGCCGCACCACAGCCTCCTCGTCCAGAGCACCCGCCCGCCGGACTGGGCCTTCCTCGACGGCGATGCCGACGTTCAGACGAAGGCGTTCGACCCGCACCAGATCCCTGCGGGCGAGCCGCTCCGGTTCTTCCTCCGGGCGAATCCGACCGTGGACCGGCGAGGCTTCGGCGACGGGAAAACGCGGCGGGTCGCCGTCGGTACGAACCCGGACCTCGCCTTCCGGCAGATGGGCCGCCCCGAGGACGCCCCCCGGACGCCCGCCGCGCGCGCCGAGTGGAGGGAGAGGGAGCTCCGGACGTGGATGCAGCGACAGGGCGAGCGTGGGGGGTTCGACGTCACCACCTGCGCGCCCGGCCCCATCGTGGGCCGCCGCGTGCAGCGCACGGAGGGGGGACGGCCCAAGGGCCGCCCGATGAAGTTCCACGAGGTGGAGTTCACCGGGACGCTGGAGGTGAGGGATCCAGAGGCGTTCGTGCGGTCCTATTCGGAGGGCGTAGGCAGGGGTCGTGCGTTCGGGTACGGCTTGCTGATGGTGCGCCCGTAGTCAGAGGCCGCTTCGGCTCTTCGCAGTACCAACTCGAATTACCTGCTCTTTGACCGTTTGTATGCTCCTTGGTGCGTATTCTTTAGTCTCCTCCCCGCGCAGGCGGGGATGACCCGCACTAGACCAACCCGAAACCGCTTGCTCCATACTCCTCCCCGCGCAGGCGGGGATGACCCCCTCTCGCACCTCTCTACTGAGATGGGCCTGAGCTCCTCCCCGCGCAGGCGGGGATGACCCTGCGGACTGGAACCGCTCGACGAAAGTTTCCGCCTCCTCCCCGCGCAGGCGGGGATGACCCCCCCATGCCCCGCATCCCCGAGCCCCCCCGCGCCTCCTCCCCGCGCAGGCGGGGATGACCCCCGGGTCGCTCATTCGTCCGTCACGAGGCATTGCTCCTCCCCGCGCAGGCGGGGATGACCCGCCCAGCGTCGGCCTGCAACCGCTGGTTCTACGCTCCTCCCCGCGCAGGCGGGGATGACCCCATCAGGCCGAGGGCGCGGCGCTGGTCGGCGTCCTCCTCCCCGCGCAGGCGGGGATGACCCCGAATACAACCGCCTCCGCGCCGACGCGGAGGACTCCTCCCCGCGCAGGCGGGGATGACCCCTACAGCCGCGGCGACCTCACGCAGCCGCTCGTCTCCTCCCCGCGCAGGCGGGGATGACCCGCCTGAACCCCCACCCCCACTCCTATGGCCGACCTCCTCCCCGCGCAGGCGGGGATGACCCCGGTCCCGCATACGCGAAAAACCGCTACGACGCCTCCTCCCCGCGCAGGCGGGGATGACCCCGAACGAGATCGGCCCGGTGCCGTTGAGGTCGTCTCCTCCCCGCGCAGGCGGGGATGACCCCTCGCCGTCCGACAGCCACGCCGGGATGCTGTCCTCCTCCCCGCGCAGGCAGGGATGACCCCGTATACCGCTGCCCCAGGCGGTGGGGCCGACGCTCCTCCCCGCGCAGGCGGGGATGACCCCGGATCGAACATGGCCGCAATGTCCTCGCCGCGGCTCCTCCCCGCGCAGGCGGGGATGACCCCGCGGCGCAGAATGGCCGATTTCGGCCCCCTCGCTCCTCCCCGCGCAGGCGGGGATGACCCTGCTCCACCCTCAGTTATCGGTCAGCCTACGAGCTCCTCCCCGCGCAGGCGGGGATGACCCTCGCTGTCGCGGGCCGTCTGAACTACGCACTCCCTCCTCCCCGCGCAGGCGGGGATGACCCCGGGGCCCAGACGCCGTTCGTGTGGCCCATTGACTCCTCCCCGCGCAGGCGGGGATGACCCCGGCCACTTCGACGCCGCGGCTGCGCTGCTGCCCTCCTCCCCGCGCAGGCGGGGATGACCCCCACGTCGGCCAGTCCCCACCGCCGTTGGCGAGCTCCTCCCCGCGCAGGCGGGGATGACCCGCCAAACTCACGATCGAGTTGGCGGAACAGGTCCTCCTCCCCGCGCAGGCGGGGATGACCCCCCCTGCTAGGTTCCAAGCGTCCATAGCACCGGCTCCTCCCCGCGCAGGCGGGGATGACCCCGCCGCCCTCGACACCCTCCTCAGGTTGCTCCCCTCCTCCCCGCGCAGGCGGGGATGACCCGCGGCCGTCTCGAAGACGATCCGCCAGGGCATCCTCCTCCCCGCGCAGGCGGGGATGACCCCCTCTGATTGAGCGGAACTGCCACCCTTGGTCTCTCCTCCCCGCGCAGGCGGGGATGACCCGCGGTATTCCCTCCGCCGCGACGGCCCCAGCTTCTCCTCCTCGCGCAGGCGGGGATGACCCTCACAAGGCGGGGTTCCCGAGCCTCGTTTTCATCTCCTCCCCGCGCAGGCGGGGATGACCCCTCGTCGGCGCGCTGCATCTCGCCGCCGGTGCCCTCCTCCCCGCGCAGGCGGGGATGACCCGTAAACCCACTACCCCCCTACCCCCCTACCCCCCTACGTTGCTCCTCCCCGCGCAGGCGGGGATGAACCTGAGCATCGTTTCCTAACGCTCCCGTTGGATGGCTCCTCTCCGTCTATGAGTGGAGGAGCCTTCAGCAGCGCCGAGGGAGCAGTGGCCTTCGCCGAGCAGGTAGGAGGCCAATCCTACGGTGTCTGAACCGCTAGAGCCGGACGATGGCGTGGGTGACGACGCCGAACACCCGGAGGTCCTGCCCCTCACCCACGTAGACCGGCGCGTACGCCGCGTTCGCCGACTCCAGGAACGCCCGCCGACGCGGCCCCCGCCCCTCCAGGCGCAGCCGCTTCACGAGGTACTCCCCGTCCACCGCCGCCACGACGACGTCGCCGTCCTTCGGCTCCCGCGCCCGGTCCACCACCAAAAGGTCGCCCTCCCCGATCCGGACCCCCTCCATCGAGTCCCCCTCGACCTCGACGAAGAACGTCGCCGCCGCGTCGCGGACGAGGTGCTCGTTGAGGTCGAGCTTCCGGTCGACGAACGCCTCGGCCGGCGAGGCGAACCCGGCGGCGGGGCGGGGGCGCAGCAGCGGGAGGGCGAGCGAGGACGCCTCCGCGCAGGCGAGGAAGCGGGCAGCGCGGAGAGGGTAACGGGCGGGCTCCATAGGAAGGCACGTGATGCAGGACGCGAGGGGGCGAAGGTAAGGTCGGGGAGAGCACGGGCGTCCTCCTTGTAGACACCGCCTCCCGAACCGGACGGACTCTCCCAAAGCGAGCGCTCAGCCGAACCGGACGCGCGGGAGCTCCCCCCACCTAGTCGTATAAGCCGGGCTCTTCGACTCGCGCCGCATCGCCCACGCCTGCCCCGTCTCCGCCTCGGCCTCCTCCCCGCGCGTTCCACAGGCTGCGAAGAACGCCGCCGGACGCCCCCCACCGCCCCGACCGTACCGGGCGTTGACGCGGTCCACCGCCGCGAGCAGCGCGTCTGCCTGTGCCCCCTCCCGCGCCGCGGCGAAGAGCCGGCCCTGCTCCGGCCGCGCCCGCGTGACATCGAGGACGACGACCCCGCACTTCCGGTACGGGTACGGCCGCCCCCGTCCGTCCCGCCCCTGCCACACCGTGTCCGTGAGCCTCCGGCACACCGCGAGCACCTCCGGCGTCCGGTTCGTCGCGCCCGCGAGCTCGGCGGCCAGCGCGCCCGAGCGGTGGGGGCCGCGCGCGCCCTCGTGGCCCGTGTTCAGGAAGACCTGCACGGCCCGCGCGGCGAGCCCCTCACGGCGCAGCGTCTCGCAGGCGCGGGAGGCGTGCGTGGCGACGGCCTCCCGGACCTCGGCGAGCGCCGTCACGGGGCGGCCGAACGAGCGGCTCCGGACCATGCTCTTCCGTGGCGGGGGCGCCTCCTCCAGTGGGATGCACGAGAGGCCGCGGAGCTCCAGCACGGTACGGAGGCCGGTGACCCGGAGGTGCTGGCGGACCCACGCGTCCGGCCGGTCCCGGAGGTCCTTCGCCGTGGTCACCCCGAGCCCCAGGAGGCGGCGCCCGTAGGCGCGGCCGACCCCCCACACGTCGCCGACGGGCGTCGCGGCGAGGACGGCGTCGAGGGCGTGCGGGGGGAGGCCGTGGAGGGCGACGGCCGGCTCCTCCCCCCGCCTCGCGAGCCGCTTCGCGTGCACGCTCCCCACCTTCGCGAGCGTCTTCGTCGGGGCGACCGAGACGCGGACGGGGATCCCGGTCGCGCGGAGGACGGCGCGGCGGACCTCGCGGGCGAGCGCCGTGAGCTCGGCGTGGGCGCGGTGGGGGTCCGGTGGCGTGGGGAAGACGAGGAAGGCCTCGTCGATGGAGTAGACCTCGGCGCGGGGCGTGAAGCGCCGGAGCACGGCCATGACGCGGGCGCTCAGGTCAGCGTAGAGCGCGTAGTTCGAGCTGAAGACGACGGTGCCAACTGCCTCCAGCCGCTCGCGGACGCGGAAGTAGGGCGCGCCCATCTTCACGCCGAGGGCCTTGACCTCCTCGCTCCGGGCGACGACGCAGCCGTCGTTGTTGGAGAGGACGGCGACGGGGCGGCCGTGGAGGTCGGGGCGGAAGAGGCGCTCACAGGCGCAGTAGAAGTTCTCGCCGTCGACGAGGGCGAAGAGGCGGCGGGGGGGACCTGCGGGTCGGCTGTAGAGGGCAGGAGGCACGGGAGGCAGACGCGCTGAGGGGGAGGGGCGGCCGACGTAACGGCGGGGGGCGTGACAGGAGCCGTGTCACGCCCTCATTCTGGGGACCGCAGAAGTCCGTCCGAGCGGATGAGTGCGAGCACTCCGTCTACTCTGGAACGGAAAGGGAGGCTGTGCAGCGGTGGCGCATGGCTCCCCCGTGGTTCATCGGCAACCACCGCGTACCGGGCGGGTGGTGCCACACGTCCTCCCCCTCTGTGCAGCCTCCGGCGCACTGCCTACTATAGCCGAGTATTCGCAGATAGGCCCCTCGAAAAGGCGTCGCGCCGGGGGAAGGGGCAGACGTATTTCCCGCTCTGATCGGGCGCCCGTTTCGAGGGTACCCCGGTTCGGATCAAAGGCGACACACCGGACGCCGTGCGTGCCCACCCACGACGGAGCCCTGCTTCCCCTCGGGAGGCGGGGCTCCGCGCTTCTACGGCCGGGGAGGTCCCGGCCCCGACGGTGCTCTGTGCACCGCGGTTCACATCCCCGCTAACCAAGAGGTCCCCCATGCCCACGCGCTCCCGCGGCCCGCCGCGACCACACCCGCAGGCGGCACGCCCGCCTAGACCTACTCCTACACAAACGAAGCCCGCTCCCCCTGCTGAGGGAGCGGGCTTCGCCGTTTCCGGCCGGTCGGTGATGACGCACCGACCGGCCTCACACGAAGACCAAGAGGTCACCATGCAGTACGCGATCAAGCTACACGACGAACAAGCCCTCGTCCACAGATCCACTCGCAGCCACCCCCTCAGCGTCCGCCTCGTCCGTGAGAGCGGCACGGCCTACCGGCTCCCCGCCGCCGACGCCTACGCGAAGCGCCTCGCCGAGGAGGCGGAGCGCTGGCTCGACCACGTCCGCGAGCGGAGCCGGATGAAGGAGGAGACCCTCGTTCGGAAGGCCCTCCACAGCGTCGCCTTCAGCCTCCGCCACCGCGCCCACGACCTCGCCGTCCCGACGAAGCTCGCCGGCACGGCGAAGCACCAGCGCCAGCTCTGGGAGGCCGTCCGCGCCCGCGTCCCCCTCGGTACCCCGCTCGACATCCACGAGGAGCGGGACGGCCAGGGTGACGGCGGACGCGTCCGCCTCGCTGTCTCCCACGACGGCGAGCGGCTCGGCGAGGTCCAACCGAAGCACGTCGGCTGGTTCGCTCCGCTCGTCCCCTTCGGGGCCGGCGTCTTCCTCACCCGCGTGACCGGCCACGAGACGGAGGGGTACCGCCTCGGCATGAACGTCTGCTTCGGCCGTGTAGGAGGCGCCGTTAGCGCGCTCCGGCACGCGCTCGGCACCGACCTCGGCGGCGACGGCAGCGGCCCGCAGAGCGGCGCTGAGGCGGCCGTAGCGCTCCGCCCGGTGCCCGCTCCGGCGCGGGTCCACGGCGGCGACGGGGCGGCCGGGTCCCCGCCCGCTCTGGCTTCCGAGGACGTTCGCCTCTGGCGTGACCGGGACGGCACGGCCCACGCCTCCGTCCCCCACGCCGTCCGGCACTCGCCGACGGGCGTCGAATGGGGCTACGGCGGCAGTGGCCCGGCCGACCTCGCTCGGAGCGTGCTCCTCCGCTTCGCCGACGAGGCCACGGCCGAGCGGCTCTACCAGCTCTACAAGGCCGAGGTCATCGCCCGTGTCCCCGAGGCTGGAGGCACGATCCGCGCCGCCGACGTGCGGGCGTGGCTCGCTGTCCACACCGACGGCCCCTGCTGATCCCCCGTAGGAGAGCCTACATCCACAACCACACCCGACCGAGAGGCCGGGCCCTGCCACATGGCGGGGTCCGGCCTCTCCCATTCGTACCGACCATGACGATTAAGCACACCACGACCAACCACGCCGCCCCGAGCCAGCTCGCCCTCGGGCTCACGACCCCGCTGCTCTCCCGCGCCGAGCAGGCCGCCCGCCCCGACCGCCAGAGCCGCCTCGACGCTGCCAGCGCCGTCCTCGCCCGCGGCCTCTCCGGCGTCCGCGACGACCCCGCCGCGCTCGGGGCCTACCTCGCCTTCCGCGCCCACTTCCGCAGCTACTCCCCCCGCAACGCCCTGCTCATCTGGATGCAGCGCCCGACGGCCCGCTACTGCATGGGCCTCCGGGCGTGGACGAGGCACGGCCGCCGCGTCCGGCGCGGCGAGCGCGGGATCACGGTCCTCGCGCCCGTCCTCAGGAAGCCGACGGCGGAGGAAGTCGCGGCCGGCGAGGACCCCGAAGAGCGTGTGCCGGCGGGCTTCCGGACGGCGACGACGTTCGACTACGAGCAGACGGAGCCCGTGGACGACGACGCCCTCGTCTACAGCCCGCCCGTGCCCCGTCTGGGCACCGAGGGGCCGGAGGGGCTCCTCGGGCGGCTAGAGGCCGCGGCCGAGCGAGTGGGCTGTTCTGTCCACTACACGGCCCTCGGCTATGCCGACGGGTGGTACCGCGCCTCCGACCGGTCGATCTGCATCCGAGCCGGCCTGAGCGGGGCCGACCGGGCGGCTGTGCTGTGCCACGAACTGGCGCACGCCGTCGCCCACTCTCGGGGTGAGCGCCCGGACGACGACCCACAGGAGACGCCGGCATCCGAGGCCGCAGGCGTGCGGAGCCGGGCGTCTGAGGAGCTCCAAGCCGAGGGGGCGGCCTACGTCGCGCTCGCCGCGCTCGGGCTCGACACGGCGCGCGCCAGCCTGCCCTACTTGAAAGGCTGGGCCGAGGGAGACGACGACGCCCTCTCAGGAGAGCTCGCCGCCATCGACCGGATCGCCGGCCGGCTGCTCGCACTCATCGACGGGCCAGCCGGAGAGGACGGCACGGAGGCCACCGCCTAGCCGCACCCCCACTCAACACGTACCGACTCACCAGCCACGAGGCCGGGCTCCTTCTGGGGTCCGGCCTCGTGGCGTTTCCGAACCAGCCATGAACACGACCCACACAGCTCGCTCCCGCACCCGTCACCCCTACCGCGACCGCCACACGCCCGACCTCTTCGCCTCTACACCGACGGGCCGCGCCGAGCCCGCCGCACCGCCCGCCCTGCAGGAGCGCTTGCGAGTGCCCGTCTTCTCGGTACGCCTCGTCCGCGAGCGCGACCACCTGACCGAGCAGATCACCTCCCCCGCCGACGCCGCTCGGTTGTGCTGCGAGCTCCTCGATGGCCTCGACCGCGAGGTCTTCCTCGTCGTCGCACTGTCCACGGCGAGCCGCGTCATCGGCGCTCACGTCTGCCACGTCGGCAGCCTCGATGCCTCGATCGCGTGCGGGAGGGAGGTATTTCGGTTTGCTGTCCTAACTTGTGCGAAATCAACAATTGTCGCCCATAATCATCCCTCGGGCAACCTCGAACCGTCGCGGGCGGACGTGGAGGTGACTCAGCAACTGAAGGCGGCGGGGGAGGCGCTGGGGATTGGACTCCTTGACCACGTCATCGTCGGGTTCGAGGGGGCCTACACCTCGCTCGCCGAGCGGGGTCTACTCTAGGGCGTTAGGTTCATGCCAGAGCTTCACACGCCCCTGTAATCCTCGGTAGGCGCGCGGCCTATGTAACACGGAACACTCGCTACGGCCCGGACGCCGGGTTGATCGCGGGAAGACGGGGGATTGTTGTACCCATGTTGTACCCACATAACCGCAAGCCCCTCCTAGCAATGGCTTGCCAAGAGGGGTAGTGGGTCCGGCTGGATTCGAACCAGCGACCCCTCGCGTGTGAGGCGAGTGCTCTAAACCACTGAGCTACGGACCCGCAGCATCCACGAGGATGCAGGGGCGAGCAAGGTAGCGCGCGGCTTGCAGCACGCGCAAGCCGGGCGTGTGAGCAAGCGGTGATTTGGCCGGATCAATCCGGCGATGGGGGGTACACGTCCCGCAGGAGGTGCTGGAGCTTCGTGCGGCCCCGGTTGATCCGGCTCTTCACCGTCCCCATCGGCAGCCCCGTGATCTCCGCGATCTCCTCGTAGGCC
Source organism: Rhodothermales bacterium (assembly GCA_965215145.1). Taxonomy (GTDB): domain Bacteria; phylum Bacteroidota; class Rhodothermia; order Rhodothermales; family JANQRZ01. Next base: position 977,775 of record OZ244038.1, read on the forward strand.
AGCTGCTGCACGTCGCGCAGCACGACGACCTCCCGGAACTCCTCCGGGATCTGCCGCAGCGCCTCCTGGATGTGCTCCCCCTGCAACGCCGCCTCGGCCTCGCGGTCGGAGGCGAACTGCTCGTCGGGGATCTCGACCTCGTACTCCTCGCCGTCGCGGCTCTCGGACTGGATGGAGTACGTCTGGCGCCGCTTCTGCTTCCGGTACTCCGAGCGGGCGAGGTTCCCGGCGATGGTGTAGAGCCACGTCGAGAACTTCGCGATGCGGCGGTAGGCGTGGCGGTTGCGGTAGACGCGGAGGAACGTCTCCTGCAGGAGGTCCTCGCTCTCCCGCCGGTCCCCGACGAACCGGTAGACGTAGTGCGAGAGCGGGTCGCGGTAGCGCTCGACGAGGAGGTCGAACGCCTCGACCGTCCCCATTTGGAACTGCTCCATGAGGTCCTCGTCGTTCATGGCCGCGAGGAGGGGGTAGTGCGGGCTGTGGGCCTTACGGCGGTTCACGCGCCGGGTGACGGTCACACGAGGCTTGGACTTCATCGGGGGAGGGGCCGGGTCAGGAAGGGACGGCGACGGGGGCACCGCGCAGAGCGGGGGCGCGGCGGGATGGGGCGGGGAGGATGCGGCGGAAGACGAGCTGGAGGATCAGTCGCTCGTCGCGGGACGAGCCCCCCTTCAGCTCGAAGTCGGCGGCGAGGAGGGCCTCGAAGGCGCGGCGCACGGCGGCTCCACCGAGCCGCCCGAGCGCGGCCTGGTACTCCTTCAGGAAGAACGGCGGCACGCCGACGTGACGGGCGAGGTCCTTCTGCGGGAGCCGCCCGGCGGCGGCCAGCTTCCGCAGCTTCTGAACGTAACGCGTCAGCATCGTCACGATCATCAGCGCCTCGCCGCGGCGGTTCGACGCCTGCGCGAGGAGGCGCTCGGCGATGACGGCGGCGCGCGTCCGGTCCCCCTCGCCGAGGGCCTTCTGGAGCTCGAACACGTTGAAGTCGCGGAGGTGGCCGCCGGCGGCGAGCACATCGCCCTCGGTGATCGTGGTGCGGTCGCCGGCGTAGGCGGCGAGCTTGTCGAGCTCGGCCGAGGCCGCACGGAGATCGGTCCCGACGGTCTGCGCGAGCATCTGTGCGGCGGCGGCTTCGAGCCGGAGGCCGTTGGCCTTGGCCTGCCCGTTCAGCCACCCCGGCATCTGCCGCTCGTAGAGCGGTTTGAACTCGGCGGCGACGGCGTGCTCGCGGAGTGCGCGGTAGGGGTGCGCCGAGAGGTTCGGCTTACCGTTGCAAAGGAGGAGCACCACGGCCGACGGGTTCGGCGCCTCGGCGTAGGCCCGGAATCGGCGGTTGTCGGCCAGCCGCTCGAAGGAGCGGACGACGACGACGCGGCGGGCGGCCATCATCGGGAACGCGGCGCACGCGGCGATGACGGCCTTCACGTCGGCGTCGGGGCCGTGGAAGAGGTCGAGGTTGAAGTCGCGCTCGTGGGGCTCCAGGGCGTGCTCGATGAGGGTCTCCTGGAGGCGGTCCATGAAGAACCCCTCGTCGCCGTAGAGGAAGTACAGCGGCTGGAAGTTGCCGTGCCGGAAGGCGACGGCGAGGTCGTCGAACGAGGGGGCCTTTGCGGGCATGGACGCGGGGGGATCGGGGAGGGGCTGCGGCGGGATGGGCTCAGGATAACGAGCCGGGCGGAGCCGGGCGTACCCCTCCGGCCGACCAACATAGCCGCTCGACAGCCGGACACAAACCCGGCGGCTCGCCGAACCGGTTTCGTAACGGCAGGGGTGCAGGAGGCGCGGTTAATGAACGTCCCGGCCGCGGTCGCATCCATCGGCGGCGCGCGCATTCCTGCCTCGGGCACCCCCTCCTCTGCCCTACCGGCTTTCCCCGGCGGAGCTCGGGCGGAGGTCGGCGTCGTAGAGCCGGTACGCGAGCGCGCGCAGCGTCTCCGCGTCCTCGGCCGCGATGCGTCGGGCGAGGCCCTGGACAGAAACGGTGGCGCCGTCGGGGGAGACGCCCCGACGCTCCCAGCTCTCCTCCCCCACCGCCTCGAACGCCGCGACCAATTCTGTCCGCGCCGCGACGAGATCGGCCAGGACAGCCGGCAGGCTCAGCTCCGCCGGCTCGCTCGGCTCGGCGGCGTCGAGCGTCGGCGTGTCCTCTGCCAGCATCCGTCGGAGGTGGGGGCCGTGCACCCCCCGGTCGCGCGCGGCGAGCCCGGCCAGCGCCTCCAGCACCGACGGCTCCAGCCCGGTCAGGCCCGGCGGGCGGGCGGCGAGGAGGTCCGGCGGGAGCCGCTCCAGCAGCGGTCCCAGCGCCTCCGCCTCGACGAGGAGGTAGCGGAGCCCGTCGAGCAGGGCCTCACGCGATACATCGTTCGGCATCGCGGCGCTAGCCCGGAAGCTCGGTGGGGACCTCGGCGGGGTCGTGCTCGTCGGCCTCCATGATCGCCTCCGTCACGGCGTAGTCGAGGCGGTTGCGGAGGGTGTGGACGTTGTTCTCGCGCTTGAACTCCCACGCCTCGCCGTACTGCCCGTTGCGGCGCTCTTGGAGGAAGCGGAGGCGGTCGCGGAGGTGCTCCTCCGGGACGAGGAGCCGGTCGAGGCCGAAGTGGGCCTCGTCGCGGTGCTGGAACGTGAGGTCGTACTCCTTCGACATCACGATGGCCTCCTCGGGGCAGACCTCCTCGCAGAACCCGCAGTAGATGCACCGGAGCATGTTGATCTCGAACCACTCCGGCTCGCGCTCCTTCACGTCGTCGAAGACCTCGTGGGCCTGCATCGAGATGGCGAGGGGCGGGCAGCTCCGGGCGCAGAGGCCGCAGGCGACGCAGCGCGGGCGCCCCTCCTCCTCGACCAGCACGGGCCTCCCGCGGTATGAGTCCGGCGGGTACCACTGCTCGTCGGGGTAGCTGAACGTGTAGCGCGGCGCGCCGATCTTGCTGGCGGAGTACTTCATCCCCCGGAGGATCTCGGGGAGGTACAGCTTCTCCCAGAGGTTCAGCGTGCGCTCGTCGGGGGTCGCGTTGTTGACGGGGGTGCCGGCCATGCGGGGTCGGGGGTCGGAAGGCGGGAGCGAGGCGAGTTTACGCCGGCGGCGGGCGGGGGATTCTGAAAAGCCGGTGGGCTCCGGCCGGCGGACCCGCCCCTCAGGCGAACGCCATCCACAGCACGACGACGAGCGAGCACGCACCGAGGCCGGCGCCGACGAGCCGCAGCGGCCGGCTCCCCCGCTGCTGCCCGACCGCGTAGAGCGCGTAGCCGAACGTGAACACCGCGTAGGCCGCGGCCTGCGGGATCTCCCCACGCACCGCGTAGGTCGCGGCAATGAAGAGGAAGAGGGCGGTAGGGAAAAGCCAGCCGAGGCGCTCGGTCATGAAGCGGTCAGGGATGCGGACGGTGCGGGCGGACCTCGACGGCCAACGGGGTTTCCACAAGGGTGACGGCCTCCAGCCACGGGCGCCCGAACACGACGCGCCGGCGGAGCGCGGCCCGTGCGGCCTCGGCATCACGCGGGTCGGTGTTGGGGACCTTGTTGCTGATGTAGAGTCCGTGCGCGCCAAAATAGGCGCCGTCCATCATGCAGGCGTCGATGCGGGGCTCGGCCGCGTCGAGGTGGAACGGTTCGATGGTCGGCTCGAAGCCCTCGGCCTCGACTTCGTGGTGGAGGGTGATCGCGCCGGCGTCGCCGCTCCACGACTCCCACGTCACCGGGCCGTCCCGGAGCGGGTCCTGCCGGCCATCGACGCGCACGCCGCCGGGGTTGGCCTCGTTCCGGTACACCATCCCGACGGCTTCGGCGCTGAGGTCGAGGAAGCTCATCGCGCCGGGGATCGGGTGGACCCGCAGCACCGCCTCCGACTCGGCGTAGCCGGCGTAGAACACCCACCGCAGCTCCGTCAGCGGCCCGCTGTTGAACCCGACGACGTGGCGGATCGCACGGACCGGCCCGCCGCGGTTGACGACGATGCCGCCCTGGCTCAGCGAGCCGGTGTAGGGCGAGCGCCAGCACACGCCCGGCTTGAACGCGATCATGTCCACGTCGAGCAGGTCCGGCCCCTCCGAGCCCGCCGAGCGGAGGTGGAGCCGGTTGAGGATCCAGCGGTCCGCGAACCCGACGGTGTACGCCGCGGTCTCGACCGTCGTCCGCTCGGGGTTCGAGCCGAGGCGGCGGCCCGAGGGGAATCCCGCCGGCCACCCGACCCACGACGGTGCCGCCCCGCCTCGGTCGTAGGCGTCGAGGTACGGCCCCCGCTCAAATCCAGACTCGTAGGCCGTGTGAGACAATCCATGCTTGATCCAGTCCACCGCCGCCGCCACGTGGAGCGCGCCGAGGTAGCTCTCGGCCGTCTTCTCGTAGCGCGTCGCCACCGCCCGCCACTCCTTGAGTCGGCCCCACAGTTGCTCTACCCGGTGCCGCTCGCGGTAGGCCCCCCGGTCGTAGGCCGCTCGGTCGTAGGCCGCTCGGTCGTAGGCCACGGCCGGGTGCGTCCGGTTGGCCGCGACGACGGGCTCGGCTCCGGCGATCCGGATCCCCGCCCGCCACGAGGCCGACGAGTACCCCCGGTCGCAGACGACCCGGCCCACGCGGCCGAGCCCGACCACGGCGACCAGGAGCGCGTCGGCCACGCGGAGCTCCGAGCGGTGCCCCGGCAGCAGCCGGAACGCGAGCGCCCGGCCCCGGCGGTCACAGGCGACGACGGCCTTCGTGCCGAAGCCGCCCCGGCTGCGCCCGAGCGCTACGTCTCGGAGCGCTACGTCTCGGAGCGCTACGTCTCGGAGCGCTACGTCTCGGAGCGCTACGTCTCGGAGCGCTACGTCTCGGAGCGCTACGTCTCGGAGCGCTACGTCTCGGAGCGCTACGTCTCGGAGCGCTACGTCTCGGAGCGCTACGTCTCGGAGCGCTACGTCTCGGAGCGCTACGTCTCGGAGCGCTACGTCTCGGAGCGCTACGTCTCGGAGGGGGCCGTAGCGTCGGGAGCCCCCTTCTTCGCCCCCGCCGCCTTGGGGTGGGCGCGCACGACGGTCCCGTCGAGCATGACCGCGGCGAGGTCGGCGTGCCCGGTGTCGCGGAGGTGCTCGAAGGCCCGCTCCCAGACGCCCGAACGGGACCAGCGCTTGTGGAGTTGGGCGGCGCGCCACCAGGGCCCGAACTCGGCGGGGACGGCGCGCCAGGGTGGGCCGTTCTTGAGGCGCCAGACGACGCCCTCGACGGTGGCGCGCTCGTCGCGGACGGGGCGGCCTCGACCGGAGCGGGCGTGGTCGAGGGCGGCTTTGAGGGCGGCTTTGAGGGCGGCCCACTCGGGGTCAGTCAGCAAGGGCATGGCGTCCGTGGCGAGAGCCGGGTCAACGTCACGCCGAACCGATTTGTCTCACACGGCCTAGCGCCGCCAAGCCAAGATCGGGTGACCGAGAGTAGGGCAGGCACAAAGAGAGGGGGCCGGCGGGACAAGTCCGCCGACCCCCTCGGGCGACCGCCTGTAAAGGCGGCCTCAGCGCAGGGCCGCTACTTCACCAGCGAGAGCTGCCCCGTCTGCACCGCGCCGCCGACCCGGAGCCGGTAGAGGTACGTCCCGGTGGGCAGGCCCGCCGCGTCGAAGGCGGCGCTGTGGCTGCCGGCGTCGAGCTCGGCGTCGACGAGGACGGCGACCTCGCGGCCGAGCACGTCGTAGACGGCGAGGCGCACGTCGGCCGTGGCGTCGAGGGCGAAGGCGATCTGGGCCGAGCCCGCGAACGGGTTGGGGTAGACGCCGACGGCGTCCGTCGGAGCGTTCGTGACGGTGGTACCGGTGGCCTCCCACGGGCTCACGTCCGTCACGGCCCACACGAGGCCCTGGAAGGACTCGCGCCAGCGGTCGTACTCGAGCTCCGAAGCGGGATCGGTGAGGGCGACCCCGGCCTGAAGCACGGCCAACGCCGGGCGCGAACCGGTGACGACGACCGCGAAGCACTCCTGGTCCACCGACGACATCGCGCTGAAGCTGCCGATCTCGAGGCAGTACGTGTAGGTCCCCGCCGGCGCGCCGGCCGGCACCTGCTGCGTGAAGCTCGCGCCGATAGAATCGCCATCGTCGAGGCAGCCACCTCGGATTCGTCCCGAGGCCACCTGTCCCCCCTGGTCTGTATCTGCCGTGAAGTAGAGGTCGCCACAGACCTGCGCGCCGGACGTGTTCGTGACCGAGTAGTCGAAGCCGATCGAGCCGCCGGGGGCGACCGTCAGCGGGCTCGTCGCTGTGGCCGTCAGGTCAACGTCCGGAGTGGAAACGGCGTTGAGGTCTTCCACGAACCCGGTGAACACGCCGAAGTCGTCGTTGCCGTTGCCGGTGACGACGATGACGTACGTGGTGCCGGCCATGAGCATCACGCTCTCGATCCGCGAGCCGGTCTCGTCCGAGCCGGGGTAGTCGTCGTCGGAGGCGAGGAGGTTGAGGCAGGGCTCACTGGGGTCGAACGAGTCCTCGTAGAGGAAGAGGTACCCGTCGAAGTCGAAGTCGTAGTCGGCCTGGACGGCATACTCGCTGTCGCGGGGGGGCATGAACGTGAACGTCTCGTAGCGGACGGCCGTGGCGATGACCGAGGGGGAGCACGAGGTGCTCGAGACGAAGGCGCGCCGGAAGGTCGGGTCATCGGTGGTGTCCCCACCGAACGTAAAGACGGTCTGCGGGAGGTCCCCCGTCCGGGTCACGGTGCCGTTGTAGGCGACGTACTCGTCGTTGCGATAGGAGCTCACGACGATGATGTAGTCCGTCCCCGCTCGGAACCGGAGATCAAAGAGCTCGCCGGGGCTGGACGTGGCGATGTCGTCTCCGATCAGGTTCTTACAAGGATCGTTGGGGTCGAACGACCCCTCGTAGACGTAGAGGTAGCCGTCGTCGCTGGTCCCCGGGGGGACGGGCGAGAACGCCACGAAGATGTTGTAGAAGCCGTCCTGCGAGGGCGTGAAGGTGTAGGCGTCGTAGGCGACGTTCGTACCGAAGCTGGAGGGGTTGCACGACCCCCCGAACACGAAGGCCCGGGCGAAGGTGGGGTCGGTGGGGTCGGTGGCGCCGCTGAAGGAGAACACGACCTGGGCAGAGGACGGGCTCGCACCGAGGGCCGAGACCATGGTGAGGAGCAGGACGCTCTGCAGGAGGGGTAGGCGATATCGCATGGGAGGGGGGGGAGACAAAGGGGAACGCCGCAGTGGGGGCATCCCGGGCTAGGGGGATACGGCGTCAGGACAGGTACAAGGTGCGACGGGCGCAGGTCTTTGTCAAGGGGGCGTGAAGAAAAAGGTTGGCGGCGGCCCCACCGGAAAAAGCGAGGGGGCCGGTGGAACAAGTCCACCGGCCCCCTCGGGCGACCGCCCTTTCGAGCGGTCTCAGCGCAGGGCTGCTACTTCACCAGCGAGAGCTGGCCGGTCTGCACCTCGCCACCGACCTGGAGCCGGTAGAGGTACGTCCCTGCCGACAGGCCCGCCGCGTCGAAGGCGACGCTGTGGCTGCCAGCGTCCATCTCCGCGTCAACGAGCACGGCGACCTGGCGGCCGAGCACGTCGTAGACGGCGAGGCTCACGTCAGCGGCCGTGTCGAGCGCGAACGCGATCTGCGTCCGGGCAGCGAACGGGTTCGGGTAGACGCCGATGGCCTCGGCCGGGACATCGCTCGTGATGCCGCCGACGACCTGCCACGCGCTCGCGTCCGTCACGGTCCAGTTGAGGCCAGCGAACTGCGCCTCGTAGGCCTCGCTGATCTGACCCTCACGGGCCTTCTCATCGAGCGCCGGCGTCGCAGCGGCGAGCGCCGGGCGCGTGCCGGTGATCACGAGTGTGAAGCACTCCGAGTCGACGGCGTTCATCGAGCCGAAGTTGCCGACCCGCAGGCAGTAATCGTAGGTGCCCGCCGGGGCGCCGGCCGGGATCCGCTGCCTGTACATCCCCATGATGGTCTGCCCATCCGGGAGCGTGCCCGAGCGGATTAGGCCCGAGGCGACCTGGTTGCCGCCGTCGTTGTCGGCGGTGAAGTAGAGGTCGCCGGTGGCGTCGGAGCCGCTGTTGTTCGAGATCGTGTAGTCGAACGAGACGGAGCCACCGGGGGCCACCGTGAGCGACGAGGTCGCCGTCGCCATCAGGTCGATGTCGTCGCCGACGACCGGGGGCATGTTGTCCTGGACGAAGCCGGTGTACGGGCCGAAGTCGTCGTTGCTGAAGCCGCTCACGACGATGGTGTAGGTCGTGCCGCCCATCAGCATCACGTCCTCGATCCGCGAGCCGGCGCCGACGGAGCCGTCGTCGTCGTCGAGCGCGATCAGGTCCACGCACGGCATGGTCGGGTCGAACGTGCCCTCGTAGAGGAAGACGTACTCGTCGTAGTCCGGGGTGTCGTTGATGACGATGTCGTACTCGCTGTCGCGGTCGGGCGTGAACGTCGTCGTCTCATACGGGACGGCGGTGCCTGCGCCCGAGAGCAAGCACGAGCCGGCCGTGCCATCACCCACGGTGAACGGGCGGTTGAACGTGGGGTCGCCCGTGGTGTCGCCGCCGAAGTTGAAGACGATGACCGGGTCGACCTCCTGGGTCACGACGCCGCTGTAGGTGACGAACTCGCCGGTGCGGTAGGAGCTCACCACGATGATGTAGTCGGTGCCGCCCATGAGCGAGAGCTCCTCGAGCTCCGAGACCCCGCTGAGCCCGCTGTCGAGGTCGATGAGGTTGGCGCAGGCGTCGTTCGGGTCGAACGAGCCGCCGTAGATGAAGGCGTACCCATCCTCATCGGCCCCGAACGTCACGGTGACGTTGTAGGTGCCGTCCTCGGTAGGCGTGAAGGTGTACGTGTCGAAGGCGACGTCGCTGCCGATGGAGGAGAGCGAGCAGGAGCCGCTCGTGCCGTCCCCGGCGGTGAAGGGCCGCTGGAAGGTGGGGTCGGTGGGCTCGGTGGCCCCGCTGAAGGAGAAGACCTGCGCCGCCGCTGGGGCCGCCGCGAAGGCGAAGGCGATGGCGAGGAGCGCAAGGCCCCTCAGGGATTGTAGGTGGTACAACATGGATGTAGGGGAGTGGAGGTGAAGGAGATGCGGGACGGAAGAACCGAGGCCCGCTGAGATGTGGTGGGGGTGCTGACCTGCGCCGTGCTCTTCAAGCCGGACACGGCGTGCAACCTGTATAATGTGGAGGCGGCTAATGAGAAATGCAATAGCCGGATAAAGAAAAGATGCAGCGCTTCGACCCGATCTCCATGCGCCTCTGACTCGCTGCACCGTAGCCTTAGACTCATCGTGGTAAACGGCTGACGCCTGGATGCGTCAACGCCTACGCCACCGCCTCTGGCTCCTCCTCATCCTCCCCCACCTCGTCCTCCTCCGCCTCGCCCTCCTCGCCCGTGAGCGCGTCGAGGTCCACGGACGAGGGGCACGCGCCGACCGTCTCCTCGGCGCTGCCGCGCTCCAGCTCCTCCCGGACGAACGGCGCCGTCGCGGTGTCGGCCGCGGCCAGCTCCTCCGGCGTCCCGGTGAACACGATCTCGCCGCCCGCGTCGCCGCCGCCGGGGCCGAGGTCCACGACGTAGTCGGCCACCTTGACCACGTCGGTGTTGTGCTCGATCACGAGGACCGTGTTCCCCTTCTCGACGAGGGCCTGGAGCACGTGCAGCAGGTGGCGGATGTCCTCGAAGTGGAGGCCCGTCGTGGGCTCGTCGAGGATGTAGAGCGTGGAGCCGGTGCCGGGCCGCGAGAGCTCCTTCGAGAGCTTGACCCGCTGCGCCTCGCCGCCGGAGAGGGTCGTGGCCTGCTGCCCAAGGCGGATGTAGCCGAGCCCGACGGCGTCGAGCGTGCGGAGCTTCCGCGCGATCCGCGGGACGGCCTCGAAGAACGCCAGTGCCTCCGAGACCGGCATCTCCAGCACCTCGGCGATGGTCCGCCCCTTGTAGCGGACCTCCAGCGTCTCGGCGTTGTAGCGCCGCCCCTTGCACGTCTCGCAGGCGACGTACACGTCCGGGAGGAAGTTCATCTCCAGCTTCACGATGCCCGCGCCCTTGCACGCCTCGCACCGCCCGCCCTTCGTGTTGAAAGAAAAACGGCCGGGCTTGTAGCCGCGGATCTGGGCCTCGGGCGTCCGCGCGAACAGCTCGCGGATGAGCGTGAACAGGCCGGTGTACGTCGCGGGGTTCGAGCGGGGCGTCCGCCCGATGGGGCTCTGGTCGATGGCGATCACCTTGTCGACGTGCTCCAGCCCCTCGACGTCGCGGTGGGGGAGCGGGACGCTCTGCGCGTTGTGGAAGTGCGCGGCCAGCAGCGGGTGGAGCGTCTGGTTGATGAGGCTCGACTTCCCGGAGCCCGAGACGCCGGTGACGGCCGTGAGCGTCCCGAGCGGGAGCTCGAGGGTCACGTCGCGGAGGTTGTGCCCCCGCGCGCCGATCAGCCGGAGCGTGTGCCCGTTGCCCGCCCTCCGCTCGGCGGGGACCGGGATGCGGCGCTCGCCGGTGAGGTAGGCCACCGTGAGGCTGTCCGTAGGGGCGTGATTAATCACGCCCCTACCCGCCACGATCTCCTCCGGCGTGCCCGCGCCTAACACGTGGCCGCCGTACTCCCCCGCGCCCGGGCCGAGGTCCACCACGTAGTCCGCCGCCTCGATCATCTCCCGGTCGTGCTCGACGACGAGGACCGAGTTGCCGAGGTCGCGGAGCGCGTCGAGGCTGTCGATGAGCTTGCCGTTGTCGCGGGGGTGGAGGCCGATGCTCGGCTCGTCGAGGACGTACAGGACGCCGGTGAGCTGGGTCCCGATCTGGGTGGCGAGGCGGATCCGCTGGCTCTCGCCGCCGGAGAGCGTCCGCGCCGAGCGGTCGAGGGTGAGGTAGTCGAGGCCGACGTTGAGGAGGAAGTCGAGGCGCTCGGTGATCTCCTTCACGATGGGCTCGCCGATCACGGCCTGCCGGCCTTCGAGCTCGAGATCCGCGAACCACCGGCGGAGCGTGCGGAGGTCCATCCCGACGAGGTCGGCGATGCGCTGGTCGCCGTCGTAGGTGCCGGTGTTGCCGACGCGGTAGCTCAGGCTCTCCGGCTTGAGGCGCCCGCCGCCGCACGTCCGGCACGCGCGGACCCGCATGAACGCCTCGGCCCACTTCCGCTGGACCGACGAGTTGGTGTTCTCGTAGGTGTGCCAGACGTGCTGGTAGACGCCGCCGAACCGGTGCTGGTACTTCACCTCCCGCCCCTTGTACTTGTAGACGATGTCGAACTGCTCGTCGCCGGCGCCGTCGAGGAGCACCTCCCGCTGCCGCTCCGTCAGCTTCTCGACCGGCGTGTCGAAGTCGAACCCGTATCGGTCGGCGACGGCGCGGAGCTGGGAGAAGACCCACACGTCGCGCGGCCTCCCGAGCGGGACGACGCCGCCCTGGGCGATGGTCTTCGACGGCTCGGGCACGACGAGGTCCGGGTCGATCTCCTTTTTGACGCCGAGGCCGTTGCAGGCCGGGCACGCGCCGTAGGGGCTGTTGAACGAGAACGTGTTCGGGGAGGGGTCGTCGTAGCTCAGCCCGCCGGCGGGGTCGGTGAGGTGGCGGCTCATGAGGTGGTCCCCCACCAGATCATCACCGTCGGGAGCCGACAGCACCTGCGCGATCAGCGTGCCCCCGCCCATCCCGAGGGCCAGCTCGGCGGCGCGGGCGATCCGGGGGCGGACGCCCTCCTTCACCACGAGCCGGTCCACCACCACCTCGATGTCGTGGACGCGGTAGCGGTCGACCTTCATCCCCTTCGTGATCTCGCGGAGCTCGCCGTCGACGCGGACGCGCTCGAAGCCCTGCTTGGCGAGCTGCTCGAAGAGGTCGCGGTAGTGGCCCTTCCGGCCGCGCACCACCGGCGCGAGCACGATCACCCGCGTCCCCTCGGGGAAGGCGAGGACGGTGTCGATGATCTCGTCGTCACTCTGCCGCCGCATCGGCCGGCCGGACTTGTACGAGTAGGCGTCGGCGGCGCGGGCGTAGAGGAGCCGGAGGAAGTCGTAGATCTCCGTCACCGTCCCGACCGTGCTCCGGGGGTTCCGGGAGACCGTCTTCTGCTCGATGGCGATGACGGGGGAGAGCCCGTCGATGAAGTCCACGTCCGGCCGCTCCATCACCCCGAGGAACTGGCGGGCGTAGGCGGAGAGCGACTCCATGTAGCGCCGCTGCCCCTCGGCGTAGATGGTGTCGAAGGCGAGGCTCGACTTGCCGCTGCCGGAGAGCCCGGTGATGACGACGAGGCGGTTGCGGGGGATGTCGAGGTCGACGTCCTGGAGGTTGTGCTCGCGGGCGCCGCGGATGAGGATCCGGTCGTCCATCGGTCGGGGCCGGGGGGTGGGCGGGGGCTATCCAGGCTCCAACAGGAGGCGGGCCGCCCCGTTCCGTCGGAGAGCGATCCGCGTGGTGAAGCACCGGGCAGGTTCCAGCCTCCGGCTGACGACGCCGTGTCAGCGCACGGCGGGGGCCGACGTGGGGGTCTGGCGCCTCCGACGCAGCGCCATAACGACGGCGGGGCCGCCCGACTCATGCCGGACGGCCCCGCCGCGCTAGAAACCACGCCGAGGCGTCAGCGGACCACCGTGATCCGCCGCGTCACGACGTTGCCGTTGGCCTCGGCCCGGACGAGGTAAACCCCGGAAGCGAGGCCCGCCACGTCGAGCGGGAGGGCGTGGTGGCCGGCCTCCATCGCCCGGTCGGTGGCGACGGCGACGGCGCGGCCCTGCACATCGTAGACCGTCACGCGCACCGGCCCGTCGGCGGGGAGGGCGAGGTGGAACACGGTGCGGTGCGCGGCCGGGTTCGGCGCGGCCGTGAGGGCGAGGACCGCCGGACGGTCAGCGCGCGCCGCGGCCTCGGCCGGGGCGTCCTCCTCGACGGCGTCCTCCTCGGCGACGTCCTGCGCGGCCCCGCCCGTCACGAGCGGGCCGAGGGTCCACGTCGCGTCCTCCGTCGTCCACCCGTCGGCGAGCGCGGTGGCGCCAGCCAGGGCGTTGGCCGAGGCGGACGAACCGCTCTCGACCGTGATCACGAAGGCCTCCTCGTCGGCGACGGTGCGGTTGGCGAAGTCGCCGATGCGGAGGAAGTAGTCGTAATCGTCCTCCGGCGCGCCGGCCGGGACGTTCTGGGTGTACGTGCCCGAGACGCTCTGCCCGGCCGGGAGCGTGCCCCCGACGATCTTGCCGCGGCGGACGACGTTCCCGTCCCGCTCCGCGACGAAGTACAGGTCGAGCGTCGCGTCGTTCGAGGTCGTGTTCGTCACGGTGTAGGAGAACTCGACCGAGCCACCGGGCTCGACCGTCGTAGCGTCGGCCGTCGCCGTGAGGTCCACGCCCTCGACGACGAAGGGCGTGAAGTCCACCTCGCCCGTGCCGTCGTTGACGATGAGGTCCTGGATCTCAGCCGCCGTGAACACGCCCCAGAAGTTGTTCTCGGCGTCGACGTCGGCGGCGAGGCAGGTGTAGAGCGCGACGTCGTTGCCGTCGAGCTCGTTGCCGCCGTCGAGGTCCACGGGGCTCTGGACGAGGCCGGAGTCGCCCTCGCAGAGGTAGACGCCGGTGTCGAACCCGCCGATGTCGTTGTCCTCGACGCGGAGGTCGAGCATGGAGCTCGTCCCGTCCTGGTAGGCGTAGCCGAGGAGGCCGACGCCGCGGTTGTCATCACCACCGGTGATGGCGTTGCCGAGGATGTCGTAGGCGATGGTCCCGGCCCGTCCGTTCGCAGCCACGGTGGGGCCGTCGAGGAACGGCGAGGCGAGGTGCTGCTGCTCGGGCGTCCCGCCGCCGGCGTCCCCGTCGAGGACGAGGCCCGTGGCACGGGTCACGCCGCCAGCTACCCCGCGCGCGGCGGACGTCCCGACGAAGCTGTAGGCGAAGACGCCGGTGTAGTCGTCGTCGTCCGACGCCGCCGTGGACGTCGTGATCGTGTTGTTCTGGATCAGCGACGGGGAGTCCGCCGCGAGGAGGCAGCCCTCGCAGGCCGAGATCGTGTTGCCCTCGACCGTCACCGAGGGGGCGTTGAACAGCAGGATGCCGCCGGCGTCGAAGAAGTCGCGGCTCTCGTCCACGGGGTCGAACGAGAGGGCCGAGACGTCGTTGCCGGTGACGGCGCCGAGGGTGCCACGGCTGACCTGGATCCCGTTCTGCGCGAGCTCGTCCACGCCGCCGGAGCCGACGACGGTGTTGCTGTCGACGACGACGGTGAGGTTCGCCCCGTCGACGGTGACGCCGTTCTTGCCGAAGTCCCGGACGGTGTTGTTCCGGAGCTCGACGGTAAACGGCCCGGCCGCGTCGAGGCTGGCGGCGAGGATGCCGACGGTGGTCTGGTTCCCGGTGAGCGGCGTCGCGCGGACGCGCTCGACGACGGTGTTCCGGACGACCCCGCTGGACTCATACAGAGCAATCCCGTAGAACCGAGCATTCCCGGCGCGGCCGTCGCCGTCCACCGTGAGCTCCTCGATCACGAGGTCGGCGCCGTTGCGGGCGCAGACGACGGGCTTGTTCGGGCCGCTCGTCGTCGTGCAGGCCGCGAGGTTGGCCGCGTCGTCCGGCGCCACGACCGTCGTCTGGCTCACGCCGGCGCCGGTGATCGTGAGGGCGAGGCCGTCCACGATGACCTGCTCGACGAACGTCCCGGCCAGCGCGAGGATGGTGTCGCCGCTGTCGGCGTAGTCCACGGCCTCCTGGATGAACTGGTCGGTGTAGAACGTCTGCGGGTCGGTGTCCACGGGGAACTCCAGCCACGGCGAGAAGTCCACGTCGCCGACGACGTCGTCGCTCGGGTCGGTGTCGCCGTAGTAGTTCGCCGGGGCGTCCACGGTCTGGCTCCAGTTCGAGCGGATCGCGATGTCGTTGCCGTCGAGGTTGTTCTGGGCAACGAGGAGGCTCGAGAACGTCGTCGGCTGGCAGCCGGTCTGGCACTCGAAGATCTCGACGCCGACCCCGAAGCCGGTGACGTCGTTCTCGGTGATGGTGAGGTCGAGGTTGTCCACGCCGAAGCCGGCGTCGGCCTCGATCCCGAACGAGTTCGCGTTGCTGCCGGTCGTGAACGTGACGGTGTTGCCGGTGACGACGACCGCGATGGTGTCGGCGGCGCCGCCACGCGCGGCAACGTCCTGCGGGTCGAAGGGGGAGGGGACGGCCCGCGGGGGGTCCGTGGCGACGATGCCGAAGGAGAAGTCCCCGGCCTCGATCACGTCCACGTCGTTGCCCGCGAGGGTGCCCTTGCCATCGAACCAGTACATCCCCGTCTGCGCGCCGTCGATGTCGTTGCTGCCAGCGTCGATGGCGGAGTTGAAGTTGAGGATCGAGGTGGCGACGAAGCCGGCGCCGGTGTAGGCGATGCCGGAGACGTCGTTGTCGTCTACGACGCCCGTGATGGCGTCGCCGAACGTCTGGATCCCGTTCTGCGCCGTCGTCGGGATCGGCCCGGCGCCGGTGACGGTGTTGCGCTGGACGTCGAGCGTGAGCGGCGCGCCGGTGCCAGCGTTGAGCGCCATCCCGTTTTTCTGGAAGTCCACGATCTCGTTGTCGAAGACCTCGATCGTCCGGTCGACGCCGTCGTCGTTGAAGGCGTAGAGGCCGATCCCGTGCTGGACGCCGCTGAGCGGGGAGTCCCGGACGCCGGTGATCGCCACGTCCTGGACGGCGCCGCCGGCGTTCCGGAAGGCGATGCCGTGGAAGCGGACGTTCGCGTTGCCGACGCCGCGGCCGTCGACCGTCAACGTCTCGATCTCGAGGTCGGCACCGTTGATGGCGCAGACGACGGGCTTGTTGGCGGCGCTCGTCGTGAAGCAGACCGGGACGTCGTCCGGCGCCTGGATCACGACGCCCGCCCGGCTCTCACCCCGGAGCGTGAGGGCCTTGCCGTCCACGACGACCTGCTCGCGGTAGTCGCTCTCGAAGACGTGGACCGTGTCGCCCGACGGCGCGCCGGCCACGGCGGGGCTGATGCTCACCGTGACGGCGATGCCGTGCTCGGCGTAGGCGCCCTTGTCGAAGGCGTTGGACGCGGCGATGCCGGGGAGCGGCGTCCCATTGTTCTGGATGAAGATGTGGCTCGTGATCGCCCCGAGGCCGTCCGACTCGAACGTGTTGCCGGTGATCGTGGCGCCGGGCCGGCGGATGCGGAGCTGGGACGCGAAGCGGGTCGTGGTCCCGGCGAAGAGGTTGCCGGTGATCGTCGCGTTCTCGGCGTCGAGGGTGGCGAGCGTGTTGCCCTGCTCGTCGCCGTCGGTGTTGGTCCCGCCGGCCGTGCCGATCACCTCGTTGTCGGTGAACACGAGGCCCGTCACGTTCGCCCCGGTCGTGCCGCCGCCGTTGCCGAGCGTGACGAGCTGGCGCGGCACGTTCGGCAGGGTGAACTGCTGGCTGAAGCCTGCGCCCGCCGGGTTCGGCCCGACGAAGGTCTGGCCCGTGAAGAGGTTGCCGTCGAGGACCGGGTCCGCCAGCGTCGCGCCGAACTCCGCGAGGAAGCCGGCGTCGCCGTCGGCCTGAACGTCGTTGGCGAGGACCATGAGGTCCGTGTGCGAGCCCCGGACGTAGACCGCCGCGTTTTCGAGGCCGGGTGACCCGTTGTCGATCCCGACCACGGTGAAGCCTTCGAGGGTGAAGCCCGCCGTGGTCCCCTGGACGACGAGGGTGCCGAGCGCGCCCGCGCCCGAGATGCCCTGGATCGTCGTGGTGCTCCGCCCGTTCTGCGAACGGATCGTGATGTCCTTGCTGTCGACGACGACGTTCTCGGTGTAGGTGCCGTCGCTGACGAGGACCACGTCCCCATCCATAGCGAAGTTGACGGCGTCCTGGATGGAGTCGCCGCCACACACGGGCGGGCCGGAGGGGCAGACGGTGTAGGTGGTCTGCGCCGCAGCCCAGGGGGCGGCGCAGAGCACGAGGGCGAGCACGAAGGCGAGCCGCCGCGCAGAGCAGGTGTAGCTATGCATGGGGGTAAGGGAAGGGGTAGGGAAGGGGAAGGACTGGACCAAAAATGACCACCGTCGACGCTGCAAGAGATAGACGCTTCGAGTCGACAGTCCGCGACTCACCCACGTGACGAGTTTGCGCTCATGCAGGGCACTTCGCGCTCACTCCACTCTAAACCCGCACACCGACAGCCGCAAGTCCCCGGCCAGTCATATGGGGTGAACATAATTCAGACGCTCTGTTAAAGGCAAGGGGTTAAGTCTTTAAAATCCTAACGCCACGTCTTCGGTCCGATCAGCGCGCCCGGCCGCAGGTAGCTCAGCGGAGGGCCACAACGGTCTGTTAGCGGTGTTCGGGGCTGCGCGCGTATTCCCTCAGCCATCGGGGGTAGCTCATCGCTGGGTCCGACGGCAGGCCCGGCGGCTCTCGCTGGGCGTCGAACACGTGGGCAGCGACGGCGCGGAGCACGTCCGGCAGCGCCGCCTCGTCACTCCCGAAGGCTTCGAGGCAGACGCTCCACCACACCCCGTCCCCGACCCGGACCTCGGCCACCTCGACGCCGCAGCCCTGCGCGACGCGCTCTTCCCCCTCGACTGACCGCACGGCGTCGCCCTCGACGGCGAACGTCCGCACCCGCCGCCGCTTCGCCACGGCGATCCACTCGGCGCCGTCGGGCTCGGCGGGCTCTGCCAGCGCGAAGCTCCACTTCCGCCACCGCTCCACCGCCCCGGCCACCCCCTCGCCGAACCGCTCCTCCCCGACGACGGCGACGCGGCGCTTCGCCTCGGCCCGCCCCCCGCGGAGCTTCACGCCGAGGCCGTCGGGCGTGGCGGGGAGGAGGTAGCGGTCGGTGCGCTCCTCCCA
Organism: Rhodothermales bacterium; assembly: GCA_965215145.1. GTDB lineage: Bacteria > Bacteroidota > Rhodothermia > Rhodothermales > JANQRZ01. Next base: position 995,512 of record OZ244038.1, read on the forward strand.
ATCCGGCTCCCCGGCGACGGCGCGGAACCACTGGAGCACGGGATCAGGGAGCGGGCCGGGGAGGAACCAGCGGACTTCGGCGGAGGGCTGCATCAGGAGGCGGGGCGGGGAGAGACGGGCGGCCGTGGAACGGGGCCGCCGGGGGCGTGTTCGGGCGGCCCCTTCTCGCCGAATCACTCTGCGCCCAAGGCCCCGTGCCCGACATCCCCGAGCTCTTCCAGGACCGCCTCGATGCCCTGCGGGCGCAGGGCCTCCAGGTCCCCCCGCCGGCCTACGTCGGGATGGCGCCGGAGATCGTGGACTACCGCGAGGGCGAGGCGCTGACGGTCCGGTTCCCCGTGCGGGAGGCGTACCAGAACCCGCTCGGCATGATGCAGGGCGGTTTCCTCGCCGTCGCCATCGACAACGTGTTCGGGCCGCTGAGCTTCCTCGTGGCGCCGCCGAGCGTGACGACGCACCTCAACGTGCAGTACCTCTGGCCCGTCGCGGCCGGCACCCCGTACGTCGAGGTCGAGGGGCGGCTCGCCGAGCGGGCCGGGCGGGCGCTGTTCTTCGAGGCCGCCGTCCGGGGCCCCGACGGCGAGACCGTCGCGCGGGCGCAGGCGACGGCGCGGATCGTCCGGCCCGGCTGAGCGGGCGCGCGGCTCAGGCGCCGAGCCCGGCGAGCATCCCGACGACGCCCGTGCGGATCATCGCCACGGCGATGGCGGCGAGGAACAGGCTGGCGATCTTGGCGACGGCCTTCGAGAAGCTCGGCCCGAACCGCGCCAGCAGCGCCGGCCCGAAGGCGAACGCCACGTAGACGAGGGCCATGTTGAGCACGACCACGGCCAGCGTGATGAGGTAGCCGAACTGCCCCTGCGTGACGAGGATCGTCGTGATCGCGGCCGGGCCGATGATGAGGGGGAGCCCGAGCGGCACGACGGCCAGCTCGCTCACCGACGCCTCGGGTGCCGCGGTCGCCCCCCTCGGATCCTCCCCGTTGCCGCTCCGGCGGTTCTTCAGGTCGCCGAAGACGAGGTCGGTGATCGAGAGCACCAGCAGGATCAGCCCGCCGCCGACGCGGAGGTCGTTGACGGAGATGCCGAGCGTGGCGAAGATGACGTCCCCGGCGAACAGCATCAGCAGCGCCACCGTCACCGCGACCGTCATGGCGCGGAGTAGGAGGTTCCGCCGGGCACGGCGCTCGACCCCCTCCGTCATCCCGATGTAGAGCGGGAGGATGCCGGGGATGTTGATGGCGACGAACAGCGGCAGGAACGCCGCGATCAAGGCTTCGAGCGAGAACAAGGGCAGCGAGGGAGACCTTTGCAGGGAGGCAGCATGCAACCGGCGGAGCCGCTCGCGCGTGGCTCCGCCGTCGGCGCGCTTGTTCGCCGCGCCCGGCCGTCTGTTTCAGCCCCCACCGCCGCGGTGCCATGATTGCGCAGAGTTCATCCCGCCTCCGCCGCGCCCTCAACGTTGCCGGCGTGTCCCTCCTCGCCGCGTGCTCGCAGCCGGAGCCCGCCGCACCCCCGCCGGACCGGACGCCCGAGCCGGGCACCACCGAGCCCGTCCCTTACGACGTGGTGGCCGGGGGGGCGATGTCGCCGCTCGGCGTCGTCGAGCGGGTGTTCGGGGAGGAGGCCGAATGGGCGCCCATCGCGGCTCAGCTCGGCGTGCGGCGGCGGGGCGATGTCACGGGGACGGCCCCCGTCCTCTTCGCCGCCGTCGAGGCGCCGACGGGCGGTCACCGCCTCCGCTTCGACCGGGTCTACGCCCGCACCAACCGCGACGGGCAGGCGGAATTGGTCGCGGCCTACACCGTCGAGGAGCCGGGGCCGGGCTGCGGGGCGCGCCCGGTCCTGACCCGACCGTTCCAGGCCATCCACATCCAGCGGCACGGCGACCTCCCGGTGCAGTTCGTCGGGCGGCGTCAGGCGGTGCCGTGCGAGTGACGGAGCAGACCCGCACGTGGTAGGGGCGGACCCGCGTGTCCGCCCTGAACCGCCGAGGGGCCGGGCACGTGCGTCCGTCCCTACGCCACCTCCAGCGCCTCGACGCCCGCCTCTGCCAACACCGGCTGCTCGACGGGCGCGTCGTGCTCGATCTGGCCGTCGCGGAGGCGGACGATGCGGCGGGCGTGTGCGGCGATGTCCTCCTCGTGCGTGACCACGATGAGCGTGTTGCCGCGGCGGTAGAGGAGCTCGAAGAGCCGCATGATCTCGTCGCTCGTCGCCGTGTCGAGGTTGCCGGTGGGCTCGTCGGCGAGGAGGATCGAGGGGTCGTTGACGAGGGCGCGCGCCACGGCGACGCGCTGGCGCTGCCCGCCGGAGAGCTCGTTCGGCTTGTGCGTCATCCGGTCCCCGAGGCCGACCTGCGTGAGGGTCTCGGCCGCGCGGTCCCGGCGGTCCCGGCGGGGGACGCCGGCGTAGATCAGCGGGAGCTCGACGTTCTGGAGGCACGTCACGCGCGGGAGCAGGTTGAACGTCTGGAAGACGAACCCGATCTCGCGGTTGCGGACCTCGGCGAGCTCGTCGTCCGAGAGCGTCGAGACATCGCGGCCGTTGAGGACGTAACGCCCGGCCGTCGGGGTGTCGAGGCAGCCGACGATGTTCATCAGCGTGCTCTTCCCCGAGCCCGACGGCCCCATCACGGCGACGTACTCGTTGGGGCGGATGTCCACCGAGAGCCCGCGGAGGGCCTGCACCTCCTCGACGCCCATCTGGTAGACCTTCCACGCCTCCTGGATGTGGATAATGGGCTGGGCAGAGGGTTGCATAGCGATAAGGCTTGGTAGGGGCGGGCCTTGTGCCCGCCCCCGTCGAGACAGCAGTCGGGAGCGGGCGACCACGAGGGTCGCCCCTACGGGGTTGCGACGGCGCGTCAGGACCGGGAAGGGCCGCGGCGGGCGGGCTCGGCCACCACGGCGTCGCCGTCGTCGAGCTCGGTGCGGAGCAGGCGGAACGGGCCGGCCACGACGGTCTCCCCGCCGGTCAGCCCGCGGACGACCTCGATGTGGGTGTCGTCCGCGATCCCGGTCTCGACCTCGACCATCTCGGCCACCCCCTCGCGCACGACGAACACGACCCGCCGGAGGTCTTCCTCGGCGAAGGCGTCCACGGCGTCCGCCTCGTCGCCGTCCTCTTCTGCGTCGTCATCGTCCCGAGCCTGCCGGCGGCGGACCTCGTTGAAGTCGCGTACGGTGACGGCCTGGATGGGGACGACGACGGCGCGCGGGACGGTCTCGGTGAACACGTCCACGGTGCCGCTCATGCCGGGCCGGAGGACCGGCACGTCCGTCGCCGCGGACTCCGTGGCCTCGGCCGCCGTGAGGTCCCCGTCGGTGGAAGCCCGCCGGACGACGCCGAGGTTCTGGTTGTGCGCGCTCGTGATCTTGATCTTGACGGGGAAGCTCGTCGTCTGCTCGACGGTGCCGGCGCCCGCCACCCGCGCCGAGTTCGCGATCTGGGTGACGATCCCCCGGAAGGGCTGGTCCGGGAACGCGTCGATCTCGACCTCGGCCGAGTCCCCCACGGCGACGCGGACGACGTCGTTCTCGTTGACGTCGACCTCGAGCTCCATCTGGTCCAGCTCGGCGATCCGCATGATCTCGGTGCCGGCCATCTGCGCGGTGCCGAGCACGCGCTCGCCGGGCTCGACGTTGAGCACGGAGACGGTCCCGCTCATCGGCGCGTAGATCGCCGTCCGGCGGAGCTGGTCGGCGGATTGGCTCAGGACGGCCTCGGCGCTGCGGACGCGGAAGCGCGCGGCCTCGTGGGCCGCGGCGGTCACCTCGGCGCGCGTCTCGGCCGCCTCCAACTCGGCGCGGGGGATCACGCCGCGCTCGAAGAGGCCCCGCTGCCGTTCGAGGTCGGCGCGGGCCTGGGTCAGCTCGGCCTCGGCGCGCGAGGCGTCGGCGCGCGCGCTGAGCACGCTGGCCTCGGACTGCTGGCGCCCGGCGGCGTACTGCTCCCCGCGGATCCGCACGAGGAGCTGCCCGGCCTCGACGCGGTCCCCCTCCTCGACGGCGATGAAGACGACCTCCCCCGAGACCTCGCTCGCGAGCGGGACCTCGACCTCGGGGCGGACCTCGCCGGAGCCGGTCACCGTCTCGGTGATCGTGCGGACGGTCGCCTCGGCCGTCTCGACCTCGGTGGCGTCCTCGCCCCCGCGCCCGCCGAGCACGAGGGCGACGACGAGGAGCAACGCGATCACGCCGAAGACGACGGCGAGCACGCGGCCGGTGCGCTTCGGCCGGGCGTTCGGAGCAGGGGCAGCAGGGGGGGTGCTCATGCAGAGGGAGGGCATCGTAGGGGCGCAGCGCGCTGCGCCCCTACAACCTTAGAGGACATTTATTCGAACGGTACCGTGTCCGCGTCGAGCGTGCCGACGGCGTAGTCGAGCAGCGTCCGCTGGAAGACGAATTGGGCCACGGCCTGCGCCCTGGCGCTCCGGGCTTCGACGAGGCGGGCCTGCGCCTGCGCCCGCTCCGTCAGCGTCGAGACGCCGAGGGCGTAGCGCTCCTGCTCGGCCGCGAGGGCGACCTCGGCGGCCTCGACCTGCCGGGCCGTCACGTCGAGGCGCTTCTCGGCGTTGCGGTAGTCGAGGTACGCCTGCCGGACCTCGAGGGCGACGTCCTGCTCCAGGTCCTCGAGCGCGATCCGCGCGTTCTCCCGCGCGAGCCGCGCCTGCCGCACCTGCGCCCGCGTGGCGAACCGGTCGAAGATCGGGATGTCGATCGAGAGGCCGACCGAGCCGCCGCGGTTGTCGGTGAAGAACTGGCTCCCGAAGGGGGCCTCCTCGAACTCCGGCGAGCCGGGGATCACGAACGGCTCGCCGCCGATGAAGACGGGGTCACCGGAGGCCGTGGTCACGGGGGTCACCGTACCGGTGCCGTCGATGGGGCGGGAGGCGAGGCTGGAGTAGCTGGAGCCGTACGAGGCGAAGAGGTCCACGCGCGGGTAGTACCCGCCCTTGGCCGCCTGCACCGAGGCGTCGGCCGCCGCGATGGCGCGCTCCTGCGCCGCGAGGTCCACTCGGCGGTCGTAGGCGGCGGTGAGGAGCGCTTCGAGGTCGTAGGCCGCCGGCGTCAGCGCGACGGCCTCGAGGTCCGGGGCCGTGAAGGCGTACGCCTCGAAGGGGTCGAGCTGGAGGGTGCCGACGAGCCGCGTCCGCGCCAGCTCGAGCTGGCTCTCCGCCTGGAGCAACGCGAGCTCGGCCTCGGCGACCAGCGCCGCCTGCTGGAACAGGTCGGCCCGCGCCCGCACCCCGCCCTCAACCAACTGCTCGACCTGGGCGAGCTGCTGCTCCTGCGCGCCGAGGGCCTCGCGGCGGATCGTCACGAGCTCGGCGTCGAGGAGCGTCTGCAGGAACTCGTTGCCGACGGTGAAGAGCACGTTCTGCTCGGCCCGCTCCAGGTCCAGCCGGCCGACCTCCCGTTCGAGCCGCCGCTGCCGCAGCGTCGCCACGTCGCTGAACCCGTTGAAGACGTTGATGCCGAGGGACGCCGAGGCGCTGAGGGCCTCGCTCGTCTCCTGCTCCAGCCGCCCCGTCGTCTGGTCGAAGGCGAGCCCGTAGCGCTGGGCCGGGGTGAGGGACGCCGAGAGGTTCGGGAGGAACGAGGCGCGGGCGAAGTCGACGGCCTCGCCGCGGGCCTGCACGGCGTTCTCGGCGCGGCGGAGGTCGGTGTTCTGGCGGAGCGCGATCTGCAGCGCCTCCTCGAAGGTGATCTCGCGGGCTGGCCCGTCCTGCAGAACGTCCTGGGCCGCCGCGGTGGGCTGGATCAGCAGAAGGGCGAGGAGTAGACCGTAGCCGAAACGGGGCATGGTGGGGGTCACGTCGGGGAGAGCAGACGGGAGCTTTGACGGCCCGCCCTGACCCTTTGTTACAGGGGGCGGGGCCGAGCGCACCCCGAAAACCGAGGCGAAGTTAGGCCGCCTCCCGTTCCGCTACTTGGGCCGCCGTCAGTAATTCGGCGAACGCCTCGTCGCTCTCGACCTGCTCCATCATCAGGAGGATGAGGCGGGCGTTGAGGCGGGCGCTCTCCTCGCCCGAGAGCCCGTCGTGCGCCTTAACGAGCCGGTTGTAGCGCGCATCGTGGGGGTAGTCCGGCCGGCGGTCCTCGATGGCGACGGGCTCGACCGGCGGCGCGTGCCCCGTGGCCCGCCGGAGCGCCGCGCGGATCACCTCCTCATCGAGCGTCCGGCCCCGCGCCGCGACGTGCTGATCGGGCCGGATGAGATACCACGAGCCAGGAAGGGCGTCGTAGCGCTTGGCGAACAGCTCCTCCGCGTCCACGAGCACGCCCGGCACCGACGGGTCGGGTGTGACGGGGACGACCTCGACCAGGATCTCCCCACCGGTGAGCCCGCCGAGGTCGGGCGCCTGGCCGCCCTCGGTGAAGACGACGAGGCCGAACCGGTCGCCGAGGTGGCGGAGGAGCCACGTCGGCTCGCCGTCGCGGGTGAGGGGGGCGTCGGCGGCGGGGTAGCCGGGCTGGAGCGCGCCGCCGAACGCGTCCGTGTCGGGCGTCGTCAGCGGCGAGCGGAGGTAGCGGTGCGGCTTCGAGAGCCGGCCGCTGTTGACGAGCCGCCGCATCGCCGGGCGCCCCTCGGCGAGGGCGAGGGCGGCGTTGCGGAAGACGAGGCTCGCCGGGTTCTTCGGCGAGATGAAGTCGGTGGCCTGCGAGGAGTGGCGGATGTTCTCGTCGGCGGCCGGCCCGCGCTCGGCGTCGTAGGTGTCGAGGAGGGACGCCGGGGCTGCGCCGCGGAGCACGAGGGCCAGCTTCCACGCGAGGTTGTCGGCGTCCTGGATGCCGCCGTTGGCGCCCCGCGCGCCGAACGGCGAGATCTGGTGCGCGCTGTCGCCGACGAAGACCACGCGGCCGTGGACGAACCGGTCGAGGCGGAGGCAGCGGAACCGGTAGATGCTCGTCCACTCCAGCTCGAAGTCCACCTCCGGCCCGAGCATTTCGCGGATGCGCGCCCGGATCCGCGCGGGGTCGAGCTCGGCCTCGCGGTCGATGTCGGGGCCGAGCTGGAGGTCGATCCGCCAGACCCCGTCGGGCTGCTTGTGCAGGAGCGCCGACCCGCCGGGGTTGAACGGGGGGGCGAACCAGAACCACCGCTCGGTCGGGAAGTCCGCCCCCGCGCCCATCGTCACGTCGGCGATGAGGAAGTGCTCGTCGAAGTCCTCCCCCCGCAGCGGGAGATCCAGGAGCCGACGGACGGCGCTGCCGACGCCGTCGCAGGCGAGGAGGTAGTCGGCCTCGACGGTGTAATCCCCCTCCGGCGTCCGGGCCGTCACCGCCACCCCGTCCCCGCGTGGCTCGACGCCCACGACCTCGTTTTCCCAGCGGAGATCCACCAGTGGCTCCGCCTCGGCCCGGTCCACGAGGTACTCCTCGCCGTAGTACTGCTGGAGGTTGATGAACGCCGGCCGCTCGTGCCCCGCCTCCGGGAGCAGGTTGAACTCGTAGACGAGGCCGTCGCGGAAGAACACCTTCCCGAGGTTCCACGTCACCCCCTTCGCGACCATCCGGTCCCCGGCCCCGAGCCGGTCGCAGATCTCCAGCGTCCGCTTGGCGAAGCAGATCGCCCGCGAGCCGATGGAGACCGTGTCGTCCTCGTCGAGCACGACCGACGGGACGCCCTGCCGCGCGAGCGCGAGCGCCGCGGCGAGGCCGACCGGCCCGGCCCCCACGATCACAGCGGGGTGCCGCGTGGGCCGCTCCGCGTCCTGGTCCGGCGAGCGGCGGTACGGGTACGTCGGGTTCTCGTAGGTCGAGGGGGTGATGCGGGGCATGGGGGTGACGGTGGAGCTAGCCGGGGGTGGTGAACCAGGGCGTGATGCGTGGTGCGTATTGCGTGTTGAAGGTCGGCGTCAGGACACGCAACACGATACACGCAACAGGGGCTTCACCCGGACGGACTTCCACTATCCCTGAAGCGCCTCCCACATCTCGCGGTCGCGCTCGGCGGTCCAGATCTGCGGGTGCTCGGTGCCCTGCGCCTCGTCGTAGGCGCGGGCGACGTTGAACGGCATGCAGTGCTCGAAGATGACCCAGTCACCGAAGCGCGGGCTCATCGCCGCGTGGATCCGGTCGTAGCACGCCTTCAGATCCTCGCCTTTCGCTGCCGCCTTCTGCGCCTCCTCGAACAGCATCGTGACGTACTCGCGCGTGCCGGAGATCGCCTCCCGGCAGGTTTCGGGCGAGGTGAGGGCGTCGCCGCGGCCGGGGACGAGGGCCTCCGGCTCCAGCGCCTCGAGCCGGCGCAGCGTCTCGGGCCAGCGGGCGAGCTGGGCGTCGCCGCAGTACGGCGTCGCGCCGTACTCGACCTGGTCGCCGGCGAAGAGGACGCGCTCCTCCGGGAGCCACACCACGGCGTCCCCGCGCGTGTGCCCCTCGCCGACGTGGACGATGCGGACCTCGCGCTCGCCGAGCCACAGCGTCATCGCCGTGTCGAACGTCAGCGTGGGCCACGTCAGGCCGGGGATGCTCTCGTGCCCGCGGAAGAGACGGGGGAACCGCTCGAACTCGCTCTGCCAGTCCTGCTCCCCGCGCTCGACCACCATCTCGCGCGCCTTGGCCGACATGATGACCTCGCGGGCGCCGTAGGCGCTGGCGCCGAGGACGCGGACGGCGTGGTAGTGCGTGAGGACGAGGTGCTCGATGGGCTTGTCGGTCACCTCGCGGATGCGGGCGACGACGTCGCTCGCCATGCGCGGGGTCGCCTGGGCCTCGATGACCAGCACGCTCTCGTCGCCGACGACGACGCCGCTGTTGGGGTCGCCCTCGGTGGTGTAGGCGTAGGCGCCGGGGGCGATCTCCTCGAACGTGACCTGCTTCTCTTCGAGGTCGCCCTGGGAGGCGAAGGGGGTAGCCATGACGAGCGGGGTTGATGGGCGGGGGGGGAGGGATGGCCTCCGGCGAGGCTTCGCGTTCGAACCCCCGGTGCCTTGCGGCGCGGGGGCATCCAGCTCCAAGCGGAGGGGGAGGGATTCGAACCCCCGGTGCCTTGCGGCACAACGGTTTTCAAGACCGCCGCATTCGACCGCTCTGCCACCCCTCCGGGGAAGGGATTAAGGTACGCCGACCGCCGCGTCCTCAGCCCTGCCCAGATAGGCCGGGGGTCTATTTGCATGGGGGGCTTGCTTTAGGGGATATGTGAGGCGATATTGCTCCCTCGCCGCACGGTCCCTCCGCCCCGCCTGCTCCCATGTGCGGCCTAATGCAGGCTTTCCCGACTCTCCCCCTACCCATGCCCCTCCGTTTCCTCCTTGCGCTGGTGCTGCTCGCGCCCGCCTTCGCACATGCCCAGCCCCGGCTCTTCGCCCCGGTCGACGGCGCCCGCACCACGCTCGACGCCCGCCAGGCAGAGCTTCTCGGCCACGCCGAGGCCGGCGCGGCCGTCGAGGTCCAGCTCGCCGAGGTCGACTTCGACGCCCTCAGCGCCCCCGTCGTCTCCTTCAACGTCGCCGACGGCACCACCGTGGAGCTCGTCCGCGACCGCAGCGAGCGCCAGTACGCTGGCGTCACCCACTACTTCCGCAGCGGCGACGCCGAGACCCACGCCATCGTCGTCGAGCGCGAGGGGATGGTCACGGCCACGGTCCGCGTGGAGGGCCAGCTTTACAGCGTCCGCCCGCTGACGGGCGGCCTCCACGCCGTGACCCGGATCGACGAGAGCCGGTTCGTGGACCACGCCCCCGAGTGGGCTGAGGTTGAGGCCGCCGCCACCGAGCATGACGCCCTCCACGGCATGGCCGCCGGGCCGGACGTCGCCGCGCCGCAGCAGAGTGTCCCCGTGGTTCAGGACATCCTCGTGCCCTACACCGCGAACGCCGCCTCTCAGGTCGGCGACATCCTCGCGCTCGTCCAACTCGCCGTCTCGGAGACCAACCAGGGCTACGCGGCGAGCGACATCAACCTCGAGCTCAACCTGGTGCATACCTACCAGACGCCGCAGAACGAGTCGAGCAGCTTCTCGACGACGCTGACCCGGATGCAGAACAAGAACGACGGCTACCACGACGAGATCGACGGGCTCCGGACGCAGTACGGCGCCGACATGGTCGGCATGATCATCGGGTCCGGGTTCTACTGCGGCCAGGCCCGCACGATCCGCGCCTACAACGCCGGCGACGCCTTCCAGGTGACCTCGCAGAACTGCGCGACGGGGTACTACACGTTCGGCCACGAGTTCGGCCACCTCCAGGGCGCCCGCCACAACGTCGAGATCGACAACTCCTCGTTCCCCTACTCCTTCGGCCACGGGAAGTGCTACTCCCCCGGGAACTGGCGCACGGTGATGTCCTACGGCTGCCCCGGCTTCACCAACCGCGTGCTCCGGTGGTCGAACCCGGACGTGAACTACTTCGGCACCCCGCTCGGCGACACCTCGCTGCGCGACAACGCCCGCGTCCTCGACCTCACGGCGAACGACATCGCCGGCTTCTACGCCAGCAGCGGCTCGGGCACGGCGACCGTCACGGGCGCCGTCACGTCCGGCAGCCCCGTCCCCTCGAACGGCGGCCGGATCTTCTTCGACGTCACGGTCGAGAACGCGAGCGGCGCCTCCTTCTCGGGCGTCTACTGGGTGGACGCCTTCCTCCCCGACGGCTCGGCCTACAACCGCAACCCCGTCGTCGCGGCCCGGAACGTCTCGCTCTCGGACGGTCAGAGCTCGACGTTCTCCTTCAGCGGGAACGTCCCGCGCGGCGGCCCGGCCGGCATCTACACCCTGCGTGCCTACGTCGGCGCCTCGTACCCCTCGGGCATCGACGACACGGGCGACTTCACGTTCTCGAAGGTCGGGTCGCGGCCGGCCGGTGGGGCGCTCGTGCTGGCGTTCGAGGCTGACGCGGCCGACGGCGCGGACGCTGCGGCGGCTCGCGTGACGCTCAGCGGCGCCGAGGTCGGTGCCTACCCGAACCCGTTCCGGGCGAGCACGACGCTCCGCTACGCCGTTGCGGAGGCGGGCGAGGTCTCGCTCGCCGTCTACGACGTGCTCGGGCGCGAGGTCGCCGTGCTGGCCGAGGGGGCGGTCGAGGCCGGCGTCTATGAGGCCACCTTCGACGCCTCGGCGCTGCCGAGCGGGGTCTACGTGTGGCGCCTCGCCGCGGGCGCCGAGGTCCAGACGGGCCGGTTCCTCCTCGCCCGCTAGCCTGGGGACCCAGTCCCAATAGAACGACGGGGGCGTCGCACGTAACGGTGCGGCGCCCCCGCTGTCTAGAGGGCGTCAGCCCCCGGCAGACGCTGGCTAAGAGTAGCCCGCACACGCACCCCGTAGGTATCAAGCGCCCGGTGTGCGACGAGCCCTGTGGATCGACGGCGGCGACCCCCGAGCGGCTGAACCATCTTCCATCCGGATGGCGAACAGCGCCCCGCCTGAACCTGCGTGTTCCGGGCGCCTCCGACAGGCCGCTCTCTGGCTAGCGGGGAGCCGGGGCCCCCGTGGCCCGCTCTGCCGGGACTTAACTGACCCGCTCGGGTCGGCCGCTTCGGAGCGAACGCCTAAGCGCGTCCATCACCCGCTGCGTCCGGCAGCCCTCCTCGAAGTCGCAGAGGAACCCGCGCCCGGGGTCGGCGACGGCGGCGAGGAACGCCTCGGTCTCGACGTCGAAGACGGCGTAGCGCTCCGGCCCGGCGACGGCGGGCCGGGGGCCTCGCCCGCGCCGACGAGGTGGAAGTCCCACCCGGCGAGGTTCGAAGCAAACACGGCGGCCTCGCGACGTCTCGGGTGGGCTGACCCTCAGACGTAGTCCGCCCTCGTAATGCCGATGCGGAGGCTTCCACCGGCCTCCGTGGATGGCCTCCCGGGCCGTCACAGCTCCGCCGGCTGGGGCGACGGATGCTCCCCGCACAGCTGCCTGTAGAGCTCGATCGTCCGCCCCACGTTCGTGTCCCGGTCGAACCGCTCCAGGGCCGAGAGGCGTCCGACGCGTGCGAGCGCCCCGGCTACGGCAGGGTCGCCCAGGACGTCCATCAGGCAGTGCCCGTACTCGTCGTCCTCCCCAGACACCAGGTAGCCGCCGCCGCCGTCCGCGAGGACGGCCCGGTTCCCTTCGATGTCGGAGCACACGATCGGCAGGCCCACCGCGAGGGCCTCGATCAGGAACATCGGGAGCACCTCGGGATGGCTGGACGGGAAGAGGGCGGCGTCGGAGAGCGCGAGGTAGGGGACGACGTCGGGCTGGTAGCCGGGGAAGTGGAACCGTGCCGTCCCCCTGGAGTCGGTGGCCTGCCGGCGGACCTCGGCCAGGGAGGGGCCGTCCCCCAGTATGACCCCGTGCAGCGCCACGTCCAGCCAGGAAGCCACGCGGTCCACGATCTCGATGAAGCGGTCCACTCCCTTCGCCGGGACGATGCGCCCGGCGATCACCGCGACGTAGTCCTCAGCCCCGATCCCGAGGCGCTCGCGCTCCGCCGTCGCGTCGGCGGCAGCCGCGCGGGCAGCGACCCCGCTGACGTCGATGAAGTTGGGGATCAGGGAGATGCGCTCCGGCTCGATGCCGAGGGCGGCCAGATGGCGGACCTTCGGCGAACTGATAGCTACGTAGTGGTGGGAAGCGCGGCCGAACAGGTGCGCTGCCAGCCGCCTCGGTCTCAGGGCGAAACCCCTCGAATGGTGCGTGACGACACGGACGGGGGCGGTCCCGCTCAGGTGAGTTGCGAGCGGGACGAGCACGCTGGCAAGCGCTCCCTGGGCATGGACGACGGACGGGCGCCACCGCCTGAGCTGCCGCGCCAGGTGAAGCACGTAGCGGGGCATACGCCTCGGGCTTGGGCCGGGGCAGCACACCACGCGCGGGTCCACGTTGTCCTGGAGCGGCCCCGGTTCTGCAAAGAGGCAGACCTCCGCGCCACTCCTGGCGAGGGCGTTGCACAACTCAACCGTCATCGTCTGGGCTCCGCCCAGTCTCAGGTTGTCGGTAGTCACAAGGATGCGCACGGAGCCACTTGGGGAGGGGGGCTAAGGAGGACGACCTCCGCCAATCTACGCCCTCGTTGAACTTGCAGGCTCGGATCAGGCACCACCGTTCGCCGAGTCAAGGGGCCCAATCGGAGAATCCGGCGAGGTGCGCCAAAGGCGACGTAGGTTTGCGCCTCGACGGCCTGCGCCTCGACGGCCTGCGCCTCGACGGCCTGCGCCTCGACGGCCTGCGCCTCGACCTGCCGCCGCCTTCCCGAACCGCCCCGCCCCGATGGAGCCCGCCCCCCCGCCCCCCGCCGCTACACCGCTGTTCGACCGCGAGCTGAGCTGGGTCGCCTTCAACGGCCGCGTCCTCCAGGAGGCCGCCGACGAGCGCGTCCCGCTGGCCGAGCGGCTCCACTTCCTCGCCATCTTCTCGACCAACCTCGACGAGTTCTTCCGCGTCCGCGTCGCGGCGCTGCGCGCGCTCGGGCGGCTGAAGAAGCGGGACCGCCGGGCGCTCGGGTTCAGCCCGCGGAAGCTGCTCCGCGAGATCCACCGGCGCGTGGGGCGCCAGCAGGAGGCCTTCGGCGCACTCTTCGCCCACCGTCTCGTCCCCGCCCTCGCCGAGCGCGGCGTCGCCCTCCGCGACGAGCGCGACCCCACCGAGGCCGAGGCCGCCTTCCTCCGGGAGGCCTTCCGGGAGCGCGTCGCCGAGCACGTCCGGCCCGTCCCGCTCGGCCCCGATGACGAGGCGCCGTTCCTCGGCAACGGCGCGCTCTACCTCGCCGTCGAGCTGTGGCCGCGCGAGGGGCCGGGCCGCCCGGCCTTCGCCGACGAGCCGCAGCACGCCCTCGTCCAGATCCCGAGCGGCGCCGTCCCACGCTTCCTCACGATGGACGCCGAGGGGCCGGACGGCACCCCCCGGCGGACGGTGTTCTTCCTCGACGACGTCGTCCGGTTCAACCTCCCCGAGCTCTTCCCGGGCCGCGAGGTCGGCGGGGGCTACGCCGTCAAGCTCACCCGCGACGCCGACCTCCGGGTCGAGGACGAGTTCGCGGGCGATCTCGTCGAGCAGATCCGGGCCGGGCTCGAACGGCGTGCCAGTGGCGTCCCGAGCCGGTTCCTCTACGACCCCCGCATCCCCCATACCCTCCTCGTCCTCCTCAAGGACCGCCTCGGCCTCGCCGATGACGACCTCTTCGCGGGCGGGCGCTACCACAACTTCGGCGACCTCTGGGGCTTCCCAGCCCCTGAGGCCCCCGCGCTCCACGCCGAGCCGCTACCGCCGCTGCCCCACCCCGAACTCGCCGCGGCGCCCTCGGTCCGCGCCGCCGTGGCCGGGCGCGACCGGCTCCTCCACACGCCCTACCAGCGGTTCGACCCGGTGATCCGGTTTCTGGAGGAGGCCGCCGCCGACCCCGCCGTGGAAGACGTCCATGCCACGCTGTACCGCGTCGCGCGGGGCTCCCGCGTGGTGCGGGCGCTCGCGGCGGCGGCCGAGGCGGGCAAGCGCGTCACGGCCTTCGTCGAGGTGAAGGCCCGGTTCGACGAGGCGAACAACCTCGCGCAGGCGGCCGAGATGGAGGCGGCCGGCGTCCGCGTCCGCTACAGCATGCCCGGCCTGAAGGTCCACGCCAAGCTGCTCCTCGTCGGCCGCCGCGAAGGAGAGGGCCTGCGCGACTACGCCATCCTCTCGACCGGCAACTTCAACGAGCAGACGGCCCGCGTCTACGGGGACTACAGCCTCTTCACGGCGGACTCCCGGCTCACGGCCGAGGTCCGCCGCGTCGTCGAGATCCTGACCGAGGGGGACCCCCTGGCGATGCAGGAGGCCGGTGAGGTGCCCGGCTTCGAGCACCTCCTCGTGGCGCCGTTCGCGCTCCGCTCCGGGTTCGAGGCCCTCGTCGCGCGGGAGGTCGCCCACGCCGAGGCGGGCCGGGCGGCGGGGCTGCTGCTGAAGATGAACGCGCTCGAGGACGAGGGGATGATCCGCCGGCTCTACGCGGCGTCCGAAGCCGGCGTCCCGGTCCGGCTCCTCGTCCGGGGCATCTGCTGCCTCGTGCCCGACGTGCCCGGCTGGAGCAAGAACGTCCTGGCCCGCTCCATCGTGGACCGGTTCCTCGAGCACGCCCGCGCCTACCGCTTCGAGAACGACGGTGAGCCCGCGCTCTACCTCGCCTCGGCGGACTGGATGAAGCGCAACCTCGACCGCCGCATCGAGGTCGCCTTCCCCATCTACGACGCCGACCTCCGCGCCCAGATCGAGGCCGACCTCGGGCGGCAGTGGGCTGACGACACGAAGGCCCGCGTGCTCGACGCCCGGCAGCAGAACGCCTACCACCGCCCGCCCCGCCCGCAGCACGTCCGCGCGCAGGTCGCCACGTACCGGGCGCTGGAGGAGCGGGCTGCCGCAGCCAGCGAAGAGCAGACCCAGGCGGCCTGACTGGCGCCCGGCCCGCCGCTTCAGCGCACGAGCGTCACCGTCCGGCTCACCGTGGCAGCCTCGCCCCGCACCCGCAGGAGGTAGACCCCGGCCGGCAGCCCCGACGCGTCGAGCCCGACATCGAGCGGCTGCCCGATCGCGACGGGGCCGTCGTAGAGCACGGCGACCGAGCGCCCGAGCACGTCGAACAGCGCGGCCTGCACGCGCTGCGCCTGCCCGACGGTGAGCGCCGCCCGGAGCCGGTCCGCGAACGGGTTCGGCCAGACCGCCAGCGCCGCGGCCGTCTCCGGCCCGCTCGCCGCCGAGGTCGGGAGGAGGTCCGTGGCCCGGAGGATCTCGTCGGCCCCGCCGAACCGGTCGGAGTTGAGGAGGAAGAGGTCCTGCTCGATCGTGTCGAGGATGATGTTGTTCGGGCTGCCGGGGACGGTGTAGCCGGGGGAGCTCACGTCGGGGTCGGCCGCGATCTCGGCCTCCGTGGCGAAGAGGTCGCCCTCGCCGTCGAGGGTGTAGCGGGCGATCTGCTCGCCCTCGGGCTCGTTGAACGAGTTGTTCAGGACGAACATCAGCTGCTGCCCCCCCACCGGCCCGACCTCGATGTCGGTGAGGTTCTGCTGCTCCCCGACGAAGACCTCGGAGGGGTCGGCGAAGACGCCGAGCGTGGGGCTGCCGGCGGGGTCGGTGATCTCGACGACCACGTTCTGGTAGTCCTCCTCCCCGAACCCGTCCGAGAGCGAGTAGAGGTTGCCCGCGAGGTCGGCGGCGAGGTCGCGGAGGCTGAGGTCGGGGTCGGTCAGGACCGGCTCGACGGCGGCCGCCTTGCCGGACTCGTCGAGGACGTAGACCCCGTCCTCGGGCGCGCCGAAAAACTCCTTCCTCGCGAGGTAGATCCGCCCGTCGGCGGGGGAGATCACCAGCCCGGTAGTGCCGTCGGCCTCGCCGGTCACGGGGCTCGTCAGGAGCTCGAGACCCTTGTCGCCGAGGAGGACGAGGAAGTCCACGTTGGCGTCGCCGTTGGCGAAGGCGAAGACCGAGGAGCGCGCGCCGACAGGCTCGGTGGTGGCGGCGCGGCAGCGGTCCACGTCCACGCCCGCGAGCGAGTCCAGCTCGGCGGCCGTCGCGGCGACGACGACCTGCTCGCCGGGGGGCAGCTCGTCGTTGTAGACCAGCAGCTCCTCGGTCGGGAAGTTGAACCAGATGAAGGCGCCGTCGGCCCCGGTGGCGCAGCCGAAGTCCACCTCGATGGCGCCGTCGGCGGTGAGCACGTCCGTGGGGACGTAGGTCGTGAAGTCCTGGGCCTGGGCTCCGGTGGCGGCCAGGAGCGCGAGGAGGGCGGCGATGCGTAGCGAGGGGCGCATGGGCGAAGGGGGATAGAGGAGAGGGGGACAGACAGGGGTTAGAAGGTACCACAGTATCCGCGCTCTGCCAGCCACCATAACCGCAGCACGGATAGCGCTGCGCCGTTGGTCCCCAGTCGAGCACTCTTACGCAATACGCACCACGCAATAGACCTCACATCACCCCGTAGGCGAGCATCGCGTCGGCCACCTTCACGAACCCGCCGACGTTGGCGCCCCGGACGTAGTTGACGGCGCCGTTCCCCGAGCCGTCCTCGGTGCCGTAGCGGACGCAGGTGGCGTGGATGTCGGCCATGATCCTCTGGAGCCGCTCGTCCACCTCGTCGCGGGTCCACGAGAGCCGGAGCGCGTTCTGGCTCATCTCCAGGCCGCTCGTCGCCACGCCGCCGGCGTTGGCGGCCTTGCCGGGGCCGTAGAGGATGCCGGCCTGCTCGAACCGGTGCGCGGCGTCCGCCGTGCTCGGCATATTGGCGCCCTCGCTGACGACGGTGCAGCCGTTCTCCAGAAGCGTCTTCGCGTCGGCGTCGTCGAGCTCGTTCTGCGTGGCCGAGGGGAAGGCCGCGTCGCAGGGGACGCCCCACGGCGCCGCGCCCGCACGGAAGTCGAGCCCCTGCTGCTCGGCGAAGTCGGCGAGCGCGCCGCGGACCTCGTTCTTGTGATGCATAACGGCTTGCAGCTGCTCCTCGGAGAGACCGTCGGGGAAGTGGGCCGTGCCGCTGCGGTCGGAGAGGGTGAGGACCGCGGCGCCGAGGGCGAGCAGCTTCTCGGCCGTGTACTGCGCGACGTTCCCCGCGCCGGAGACGACGCAGCGCTTGCTCTTCAGGCCGTCGCCGCGGTGGGCGAGCATGGCCTCGGCGAAGTAGACGCTGCCGTAGCCCGTGGCCTCGGGGCGGATGAGGCTGCCGCCCCAGCCGATGCCCTTCCCGGTGATGGCGCCGGTGAACGCGTTGCGCAGCCGCTTGTACTGCCCGAACAGGTACCCGATCTCGCGGGCGCCGACGCCGATGTCGCCGGCCGGCACGTCGGTGTCCTCGCCGATGTGGCGCTCGAGCTCGGTCATGAACGCCTGGCAGAACCGCATCACCTCGGCGTCCGTCTTCCCCTTCGGGTCGAAGTCGGAGCCGCCCTTGCCGCCGCCCATGGGGAGCGTCGTGAGGCTGTTCTTGAAGACCTGCTCGAAGGCGAGGAACTTGAGGACCGAGAGCGTCACCGAGGGGTCGAACCGGAGGCCGCCCTTGTACGGCCCGAGCGCGTTGTTCTGCTGGATCCGGTAGCCGCGGTTGACCCGGACGCTCCCGGCGTCGTCCTCCCACGTCACCCGGAACGTCAGCACCCGGTCCGGCTCGGCGATCCGCTCGAGGATGCGGGCCTCCTCGTACTCGGGGTAGGCGTTGATGAAGGGGACGACCTTTTCGGCGACCTCGCGGACGGCCTGGAGGTACTCCGGCTCGTGCGGGTTCCGCCGCTCGACGGTCTCCATAAACGACGACAGCTCCATCGGGGGTTGGGGTTGGGTGAGGGGCACCTCAGCATTCCGCTCTGGCGCCGTCGGGGGGAAGGGGGAGCCCGTGGCGGTCAGGGCGTGAGCTCGGGGTAGGCGACGTAGCCGACGACGAGTAGCAGCGCGAACAGCACGACGAACGAGACGACGATGAACACGAGGTAGATCGCGGTCATCCGGTCGTCCGGCGGGTCGTGCGGGTGGATGCTGTAGTGCTCCGCGCCGGAGTGGGGCGGGCGGTGCGAGGGAG
The DNA here is from genome assembly GCA_965215145.1 of Rhodothermales bacterium. GTDB lineage: Bacteria > Bacteroidota > Rhodothermia > Rhodothermales > JANQRZ01. The sequence goes on from OZ244038.1 coordinate 1,013,960, forward strand.
GCGTCGGGGTGGCCATCGGGGTCGGGGAGGCTGGGGGGCGGCGGGGAAGATCGGCAGCGGCGGGGAATGCGGCGGGCCCTGCGCGGGTTCTTCAGCGTTCAGTCGGCCGCGGCCCCCGCGGGCGGGTGCCGCTCGCCGGCGCGGACGGGCACGGGGACCCGGTTCTCCGGCGGCGGCACGGGGCAGGAGTAGCGCGGGTCGTAGGCGCAGTACGGGCTGAAGGCGTAGTTGAAGTCGAGCACGTAGGCGCCGTCGGGGGAGCTCGCGCTCAGGGGGATCTCGAAGTAGCGCCCTCCGCCGTAGGTCGCCCGCCCGTTCGTGGGGTCGGTGAAGGGGATGAACAGGACGCGCTCGCCGGGGTCCACCGAGAGGAACACCGTCAGCCGCCGCGGCGCCCCGCCGACGGGGACGGTGAAGTGCCCGAGCCGGAGGTAGCCGCGGACCTCGCCCGTCGTCGTCGTCAGCCGGAGGGTGTCGGCGGCGAGGACGGGCTCGAGCGCGACGGGGAACGCGAGCGCCGGGTCGTAGGGGAAGTAGCCGAGCCCGTCGAAGCCGGCGCGTTGGTCCGGGAGGAGGGGGGAGGCCGGCGAGCGGAACAGGCTGTCGCGGCCGGCCCGCCACGCCTCCCACGCCGCCGCGCGCTCGGCCGCCGGGGCGAGGGCGTCCGCCGGCGCCGCGCCGCCGCACCCCCCGGCGGTCAGCAGGACGGCTCCGGCGCCGACGAGGAGGGCGAAAAAGCTGCGGGATGCGAGCATCGTGTAAAGACGGCTGCGGGAAGATAGGGGCGCCCCCGATGCACCCGGATCGGGGTTGGATTCGGCCTGCGTACGGACTTATATACCGGGCTCGCTGCACGGCCCTCCCCGCCACCCCGCCCCCATGCGCGCCTCCCGCATCCTACTCGCCCTCGTCCTCTGCCTGATCCCAGCGTTGACGCTGGGATGGGCCGCCCCCGCCGCGGCGCAGACGGGGGTCTTCCTCGAAGACGCCTTCCCCAACCTCACCTTCGACCAGCCCGTCGACCTCGAGTACGCGCCCGACGGCTCCGAGTGGTTCTTCGTCGTCGAGCAGCCCGGCCTGATCCGCGTCTTCGAGCGCGACGCCGACGTGACGAGCGCCCCCACGTTCCTCGACATCGAGGACCGCGTCAGCTCCGGCGGCGAGCGCGGCCTGCTCGGGCTGGCCTTCCACCCGGACTACGAGACGAACGGCTACCTCTACGTCAACTACACCGCCTCGGAGGACGGGCTCCGCACGCGGATCTCGCGGTTCACCAGCGACCTCGCCACCGGCGGCCCGCCCGCGGCCGACCCCGCGAGCGAGTCCATCCTGATGGAGTACACCCAGCCCTTCGGCAACCACAACGGCGGCGACGTCGCCTTCGGGCCCGACGGCACCCTCTACATCGCCAGCGGCGACGGCGGCTCCGCCAACGACCCCGGCGACCGCGGCCAGGACGAGGGGACCCTCCTCGGCAAGATCCTCCGCATCGACGTGGGCGACGGCGGCACCGCCCCGGACTGCGGCCTCGTCGGGAACTACACCGTCCCGGACAACGCCTTCGCCGACGGCGCCGGCGGCGCCTGCGACGAGATCTTCGCCATCGGCCTCCGCAACCCCTGGCGGTTCTCGTTCGACCGCGCGGCCGGCGCCCTCTGGGCCGGCGACGTCGGCCAGAACGAGTTCGAGGAGGTCGATATCATCGCCAACGGCGACAACATGGGCTGGGACGTGAAGGAGGGGTTCTCCTGCTTCGACCCCGACCCCGACGAGCCCGCCTGCTCGGACCCGGTCCTCGTCGAGCCCGTCGTCGTCTACGACCATTCCGGCGGCAACTGCTCCATCACCGGCGGCTTCGTCTACCGCGGCGAGCGCGTCGAGGACCTCGCCGGGCGGTACGTTTACGCCGATTACTGCTCGGGCCGCATCTGGTCGCTCGACGCGGAGGACCCCGACGAGCCGGACGACGAGCTCGTCCTCGACACGGACTTCCTCATCGTCGGCTTCGGGGAGGACCCCGCGGGCGAGCTCTACGTGCTCAGCTCCGACGGCAAGGTCCGCCGCTTCGCCGACACCACCTCCGGCACCGAGCCCCCGGCGCCGGGCGCCCCCGCGCTGCTGGCAACCGACGGCCCCAACCCGTTCCGTGCGCGGACCGCCTTCCGCATCGGCGCCGATGCGGGCGTCCCCGTCCGCCTCGCCGCCTACGACGTGCTCGGGCGCGAGGTGGCCGTGCTCCTCGACGGCCCCGCGCCGGGCGTGTCGGCGTCCGTGCCCTTCGAGGGCGCGGTGTTGGCCGCAGGCGTCTACGTCGTCCGCCTCACCCTGGACGGCGAGCCTGCGGGGGAAGTTCGGGTGGTGAGGGTGCGGTGAATCCACGAGCCTGCCGGGATGTGTAGAGTATATTCGAGCCCCTCTGACGCCCCCACCGCCCTATGCGCATTATGCCTCTCCAGCCCCCGCTTCTCCTCGCCCTCGCCCTTCTGCTCCCCCTCGCGCCCGCCGTGGCGCAGGAGACGGAGGTCGTGCTGGAGGAGGCGTTCCCGAGTCTACCAACCCTCGTCAGGCCCGTCGCGCTGGAGGCCGCGCCCGACGGCTCCGGCCGGCTCTTCGTGGTCGAGCAGGACGGCCGCATCCGCTCCTTCGCTAACGCCGCCGCCGAGGAGGCGCCCGTCTTCCTCGACCTCACCGAGCGCGTCAACACGGAGCCGAGTTGGGAGGAGGGGCTGCTGGGGCTGGCGTTCCACCCGGACTACGCCGAGAACGGTCACGTCTTCGTGCACTACACGGCGTTCCCGCGGGAGGGGGAGCAGGCGCACCGGACGATCATCGCACGGTTCACCCGATCCGGCGACGACCCCCTCACGGCGGACCCCGACAGCGAGCTCGTCCTCCTCGACATCGAGCAGCCCGCCGCCACCCACAACGGGGGGCAGCTCGCCTTCGGCGCCGACGGGATGCTCTACCTCTCGCTCGGCGACGGCGGCGGCGGCGGGCTGGACGTCTTCGAGAACGGACAGGATCGGACGACGCTGCTGGGCTCGATCCTCCGGCTCGACGTGGACAGCCCGGCCGGCGGCCGGAACTACAGCATCCCGGCGGGCAACCCCTTTGTGGGCAACGCGGAGGGGTGGCGCGAGGAGATCTGGGCCTACGGCCTGCGCAACCCCTGGCGCTTCTCGATCGACCCGGCGACGGGCTGGCTCTGGATCGGCGACGTGGGGGCGGGTACCCAGGAGGAGGTGAGCGTAGCGCAGGAGGGGGGCGTCAACTTCGGCTGGGACGTGAAGGAGGGGAACCACTGCTGGGGACCCGACCCCGAGACGGAGCCGGACTGCGACAGCCCCGTGCTCACAGACCCCGTCTGGGACTATTGGCAGTCTGGCGGCAACGCGATCACGGGCGGCTACGTCTACCGCGGCTCCGCCGTCCCCAGCCTCGTCGGGAAGTACGTCTACGGCGACTTCATCAGCGGCCGGGTCTGGGCGCTCACCTACGAGGAGGGGGAGGAGACCGAAAACGAGGAGCTGCTCCAGCAGGCGCTCGTCGCGGCCTTCGGCGTGGACGCCGACGAGGAGCTCCACGTGCTCTCCTTCGACGGCCGGATCTACCGGCTCGCCGAGCGCGTCGTGAGTGATGAGGATGTCGCGCCGCCCGCCCCCACCGCGCTCCGCCTCGCCGGCCCGAACCCGTTCCGTAGTGGGACGCGCCTCGCGCTCGACGCCCCAGCCGGGGCGGAAGTCGAGCTCATGGTGTTTGACACGCTCGGCCGCGAGGTCGCCGTGCTCTACGAGGGGACGGGGGCTCCTGCGACCGTCGCGCTCGACGGCTCGGCGCTGGCGCCGGGGCTCTACGTCGTCCGCCTCCTCCTCGACGGCGAGCCGGCCGGCACGCGCCGCGTCGTCCGCCTGCGCTGAACCGCTCCCCCGTGAATCCCGTGTCGGCAGCCCCCCCACGCTACAGCAAGCCCGACGTGCCCGGCGTCGCGATGAACTTCGACAACACCGTCTCGGTGTACCACCTCGTCGGGCCGGAGGACACGTTCGAGCGGGCGGCGGCCGACGTCGTGGCGCTCCTCGGCGAGGCCGAGCGGCGCTTCCCCGGCTGGCCCCGCACGTTCTACCTCGACCTCGCCGGGCACACCGACGCCGAGGGGCGGCTGGACGAGGACTTCGTCGAGTTCCAGCAGGAGTTCCTGTTCTCCGTCGTCGGCCCGTTCGTGACGGCGATGGAGACGCCGCTGACGGGCGGCGTCGTCAACCCCGACCCCCAGCGCAACGACGTGCCCGACGCCCTCCGCATCGGGTAGTCCCAATCGGGTAGCGGGGGAGATGGAGTGGCGCTGCGGGGTCGGGTATTTTGCGCCGCCACTAGCTGCGCTGCCGCCCATGCTCCGCCGTTTCGCCCCCCTCGCCGTCCTCCTGCCCACCCTCGCCGTCGCCCAGCCGGCCGAGAGGCTGACGGTGGACCTCATCGCGCAGGACCCGGAGACGTGGATCGGGGACTGGCCGGAGGACGTGTTCTGGACCGACGCGGGCGACTACGTCTACTTCACCTGGAACCCGCGCGGCGCCTTCCCCTCGGACTCCCTGTTCCGCGCGCCCCGCGCTGGCGGTGAGCCGGAGGTCGTCCCCGCCGCCGACCGCCGGAGGCTCCCGCCCCGCTTCGACGGCTGGCACGCCGACCGGCTCGCCTACGACCGCGGGTTCCGCCACCACGTCTTTGCCCGCGACGGCGATCTCTGGCTCTACGAGATCCCCGCCGGCCGCCTCCGCCGGCTGACGGCCACATCCGAGAGCGAGGCCGACCCCCGGTTCGCCCCCGGCGACCCGCAGCGCGTCGTGTTCGTCCGCGACGACAACCTCTTCGCCCTCGACCTCAGCGGCGGCGGGGCGCTGGTGGAGCAGCTCACCGACATCCGCAGCGGCGGCCCGGACTCCGACGCCACCGCCGACGCGCAGGACGGCTTCCTGGAGCGCCAGCAGCTCGAGCTCTTCGACGTGCTCCGCGAGCGGGCGAGGCTCGACTCGCTCCGCGAGGCGGCCGAGGAGCAAGAGGAGGCCGCGCGCGACGTCCCGCCTACGCTCTACACCGGGCAGAAGCGCGTGCAGGGCCTGAGCCTCAGCCCCGACGAGCGGTTCGTCACCCTCGTCCTCGCCGAGGTCGTCCCCCCGAAGCCGACGAGCATGACGGACTACGTCACCCGCACCGGCTACGCCGAGGAGCTCTCGGCCCGCCCGAAGGTCGGCGCCGCGGGCTCGTCCTACGAGCTCGTCCTGCAGGACCTGGAGCGCGACACGAGCTACACCGTGGACCTCCGCGCGCTCCCCGGCGCCACCGCCGCCGCGGACTTCCAGCGCGAGCGCGGGCAGGAGGCCGACTCCGCCCGCACGCTCGTCCCCGTCGGGCCGTACTGGAGCCCCAAGCCTGCCCCCGCGGAAGCGGGGGGGCGCTACGCTGTCGTGGACGTGCGGACCCGCGACAACAAGGACCGCTGGATCGTCCGGCTCGACGCGGAGGCCGGCACCGTCACCGCCCTCCACCACGACCGCGACGAGGCGTGGATCGCCGGGCCGGGGATCTCGTGGTGGGTCGGGCAGAGCGACGTCGGCTGGATGCCCGATGGGGAGACGTTCTGGTTCCACAGCGAGGCCGACGGGTACTCCCACCTCTACGCCGTGGACGTCCCGACCGGGGAGGTCCGGCAGCTCACCTCGGGCGCCTTCGAGGTCTCGGACGCCCGGCTCTCGAAGGACGGCGCCTGGTGGGTTTTTCAAAGCAGCGAGGGCTCGCCCTTCGAGCGGCACTACTACCGGATGGCAGCGGAGGGAGGGGAGCGCGACCGGATCACCCGCCTCCCCGGCCGCAACGACGCCGCGCTCTCGCCCGACGACGAGCTGCTGGCGATCCTGAACTCGCGCAGCAACCGCCCGCCCGAGGTGTTCATCGAGCCGCTGTTCGTCGGGGAGAGCGGAGCGCAGGTCGCTCCGCTGAGCGGCCGGCAGGCCCCGATCCGGCAGGTGACGAACTCGACCACCGACGCGTGGCGGGCCCACGGGTGGATCGAGCCGGAGATCGTCACCCTCCCCGCGAGCGACGGGGCGGCGGTGCCCGCGCGGATCTACCGCCCGGAGGACTTCGGCGCCGAGCCCAACGGGGCCGCCGTCTTCTTCGTCCACGGCGCCGGCTACCTCCAGAACGTCCACAACTGGTGGAGCTCGTACTTCCGCGAGTACCAGTTCCACCACCTCCTCGCGCAGCGCGGCTACCTCGTCCTCGACCTCGACTACCGCGCGAGCGCCGGCTACGGCCGCGACTGGCGGACGGCCGTCTACCGCCACATGGGCGGGCGCGACCTCCAGGACTACGTCGACGCGAGCCGGTGGGTGGGCTCGGAGTTCGGGATCCCGCCCGAGCGCGTGGCGATCTACGGCGGCTCCTACGGCGGCTTCCTCACGCTGATGGCCCTCTTCACCGAACCGGAGCACTTCGGCTCCGGCGCCGCCCTCCGCTCCGTCACCGACTGGGCGCACTACAACGACGTCTACACCTCGAACATCCTGAACTACCCCGCCGAGGACTCCCTCGCCTTCGCCCGAAGCTCCCCGATCAACTTCGCCGAGGGGCTGGAGGACCCGCTCCTGATGACGCACGGGCTCGTGGACACGAACGTGCAGCCGCAGGACATCTTCCGCCTGAGCCAGCGGCTCATCGAACTCGGCAAGCGGGACTGGGAGCTGGCGCTCGCGCCCGTCGAGCCGCACAGCTACACCGAGCCGACGAGCTGGGCCGACAAGCTCCACCGCATCCTCGACCTCATCGAGCACACCGTCGGCCCACATCGGATGGCGGGGGACGAGACGGAGGGGTAGGGGGGAGGGGGGCGGCCCTGTGTGGCCGCTCTGCTGCGGTCTTGCGCGACACCTGACCACCGACACCCGTAGGGGCGCGATACATCGCGCCCTCTGAAGGGATGGCACTGTCCCTGGGCACGCCACCGGTGTGCCCCTACGGGCACCGCGGCCCCCTGCCCCCTGCCCACTGGGCGCTGCTGCTGGAGAGGGGGTTAATCCTGAGTTAAGCACCCGGCCGTGCCTTTCCGTAGCCGGGGGCGGGGCGTATGTTCATCCGCTGTCCGCCCCCGTGGATCCCGCCAGCCCATGACGGCCTCGTGCCTCCCCGCGCCCCTGCGCGCGCTGTGCGTTCCCGTGCTCCTCGCCACGCTCGTGGCCGGCCCCGCTGCCGCCCAGGCGTTCGACGAGGACGTCGTCGACGTCGGCAACGTCGGGCTGACGGTGACGAACGCCGGGTTCATCGGCAACGCCGGCATCCGCAACAACCCGCAGACCGACCCGCCGAGCTTCGAGTACCCCCTCGATTCCGGCGTCGAGCACCTCTTCGAGGCGGGGCTCTGGGTCGGGGCCCGGCGGGCCGACGGCGTCGTGACGGTGCGGACCGGGGCGGTCACGTCGTCGTCCGGGTACCGCCCCGGTGCGACCGGCTTCGAGCTTGTCCCCGCCACGCCGCTCCAGGCCCGCTCGACGCTCCCCGAGAGCGACGCCTTCACGCCGCTGGCTGTGAGCCAGCAGGACTTCGTCGGGCGCTTCACCGACGACACCCGCCTGCTGAACCCCCCGCCGCAGGACTCCGACGCCCTCCTCGGCCTGACCGCCGAGTTCCGGTCCTACGCCTGGAGCTTCCCCTTCACCGAGGAGTTCGTCATCGTCGAGGTCGAGCTCACGAACACGTCGGAGCAGGCGTGGGACTCGGTCTACGTCGGGTGGTGGCACGACCTCGTCGTCCACAACGTGCTGACGACGACGGAGGCGGGCGGCGACTTCTTCAACGACAACGGCGTCGGGTTCCTCGGCTACCCCGAGTACGAGGCCGGCTCCGGGGACCTCCTCGAGGCCGCGCCCGACAGCCAGTTCGTGACCTACGCCTTCAACGCGGGTGGCGACGAGGAGAGCCTCAACACGTACGGCGCCATCGCCTTCCTCGGCGCCGAGTGGACCGACCCCGCCACCGGCGACGAGCGCTTCTTCCACCCCTTCCTTGCCGACGCCTACCGCGCCGACGGCTACGCCGCCCCCCGCGCGAACCCCCGGTGGTGGCTCTTCGGCGGCGGCAACGACCAGCTCGCCCGGCCCGCCAACGACGCCGAGCGCTACGAGCGGATGGGGACGCCCTTCCCGAACCCCGTCCTCCGCGCCACGCAGGGGGAGTACGAGGAGGACCTCGCCGACTTCTTCGAGCGGCTCCGCACCGACGGCCTCAACGAGGAGGGCAACTGGATCGGGGTGTTCCCCGTCGGGCCGGTCCCGCGCGTCGAGCCCGGCACGAGCCTGACCGCCACGTTCGCCTTCGTGGCCGCCCTGAAGCCCGAGCGGTTCCAGGACCTCCCCGGCCGTCGCATCGACACGGAGGAGACCCGGGCGCTCCTCCGCGAGAACGTCGGCTGGGCCATGCGGACCTACGCCGGCGAGGACCAGGACTACGACGGCGAGCTCGACCCCGGCGAGGACGTCAACGGCAACGGCCGCCTCGACCGCTACCTCATCCCCGAGCCCCCCCGCGCCCCGCGCGTCCGCGCCGAGGCCGGCCCCGGCACCGTCGAGCTCTTCTGGGACCGGACGGCCGAGCGCTCGCGCGACCCCATCACCGGGCGCCGCGACTTCGAGGGCTACCGGGTCTACCGCAGCGCCCCCGGCGACGACCGCCTCGGCGACCCCCGCGGGCGGGCCACCCTGGTGGCGCAGTACGACAGCGTCGTCGTCCGCGACGTCATCGTCTCCGACGTGCCGGCGGGCAACGACACCACCGTCGTGCTGCGCAACAGCGCCGGCTACAACGTCGGCTTCTGCGACGTGCGCGTGCCGCCGGAGGGGGCGGACGGGTCCGTCGAGGTCCGCGTGCCGCCCTGCGCGGCGTGCTTCCCCGGCGGCGCCGGCTCCGACGCCTGCCGCGACCCCGAGGGCGCCACCGTCACCGACCGCCTCTACTACCGGACGTTCCCCGGCGACACCACCCGCTACTTCTACCGCTATGCCGACGACGACCTCCTCAGCGGGTGGCAGTACGCCTACGCCGTCACGGCCATCGACGAGGGCGACCCCGAGCTCGGCCTGCCCGTCTTCGAGAGCGGGCGCAACGTGAACGCCCTCCGCGTCTTCCCCGGCGCCCGTGCCGCGGGCGAGGCCGGCGCGCGGCCCGCGGTCGGCGTCTACCCCAACCCGTACCGCGTCCGCGCGGCGTGGGACGGCACCGGCGCCCAGGCTGGGCAGACGCGGAAGCTCTACTTCACCGGGCTCCCCGCGCGCGCCGAGATCCGCGTCTACACCCTCTCGGGGGACGTCGTCGCCGAGCTCGACCACGCGGCCGGCAGCGCTGGCGACGCCGGCTGGTACGACCAGTTCTCCAGCGGCGACCGCGTCCTCGCCGGGGGCGAGCGCGCCTGGGACATCCTCTCCGAGAGCGAGCTCCAGGTCGCCACGGGGCTCTACTTCTTCAGCGTCCGAGACCTCGACTCCGGCGAGGTCCAGACCGGCAAGTTCGTCGTCATCAAGTAGCCCACCCCTCCTTCTCCCACGTTCCCGATTCCCCTTCACCATCACCACCGCCCCATGAACCGCTTCGTTACGCTCTCCCTCGTGCTCGCCTTGGCGGGCGCCCTCGCGGCCCCGGCCGCCGCCCAGACGGAGGTCTCCGTTCGCCAGCTCATCGAGGTGCCCCAGACGACCATCGACGCCCTCAACGCCCTCGGCGCCGACGCCTCGATCTCCGAGATCCAGGACCTCCTCGACGGGGCCAACCCGTTCCAGGGCCAGCTCACGCAGTTCGAGGCCGTGGTCCTCTCCGAGCCCCGCTACTCCGGGCTCTCCGGCATCGACGGCGGCGTCCCCAACCGCCTCCACTTCTTCGTCCGCGACCGCGACGCCATGGCGGACGACGAGTTCGCCGGGCAGACGATCCAGATCGTCGACGACCGCCAGATCTCGAGCGTGCTCGACCTCCGGCGCGGCGACGTCGTCCAGGTCACGGGCCGGCTCAACCCGTTCTTCGGCTCCGGCGGCGCCTCCTGGCAGTTCACCCCGGAGGACACCGGCAGCATCGTCATCATCGATCAGGTCCCCCCGGACGACCCCATCCTCGACCCCGTCACCGTGATGACGAGTGAGATCAACGAGGTCGTCGCGATGGCCGGCGGCGAGGACCTCGTCCAGATCAACTGGGACAACTGGAACAGCCTGAACAACCAGTACGTCCGCCTCGAGAGCGCCATCGTCACCGACAGCGACCAGGGCGACGGCCCCACCGAGACGAGCCGGCCGGACTTCGCCGTGCGCTCCCCCGGTGAGGACGCCCGCGTCGACATGTTCGACATCTCGCTCCGCTACCGGAACGGCTGCAATGGCACCGCCAGCCCGTGCTACGAGATCTACCCCGACCCGCCCTACCTCCCGCGCGAGGAGGGGAACCCGTTCATCGCCCCGCCGACGAGCGCCATCGTGGACCTCCAGGGCTTCCTCGTCTTCCAGGGCGAGGACGCCTTCAACATCGGCAGCCCGGAGGAGGCCATCTGGAACCTCTCCCCCATCACCGACGACGACCTCACCATCCTCGAGTCGCCCCCGGTGATCGCCCTGCTGACCCTCGACTTCGTGCCGACGGACGACTTCACGGTGCAGGCCGAGGTCAGCCCCGGCGGCAGCTCGCCTATCGCGGAGGCCACGCTGAACTACCGGTTCACGAACGGGACCGAGGGCTCGGTCGAGATGACCGAAGCCGGCATCGGCACCTACGAGGCGGAGGTCCCCGTCGGCGACGACGAGGGGGGCGAGTTCGTCTTCCTCTCCGTCACGGCCGAGGACGGCGAGGGCCTCTCCTCGACCACCGACGAGGTCTACACGCGCGTCCTCCCTGACGGCATCAACGACATCTCGGACATCCAGGCCACCCCGAACGACGTCGAGGGGCCGAGCCCGTTCGCCCAGGTCACGACGGCGATGGACCTCGAGGCCGTGGTGATGTCGGAGCCGGACGTGAGCGAGATCATCGTGATCCAGGACGGGACGGAGCCCTTCAGCGGCATCTTCCTCGACTACGACGAGGCCGTAGCGCAGCTCCTCGCGCGCGGCGACCGCGTCCGCATCACCGAGGCCGAGATCTTCGAGGCCCAGGGCGAGTTCACCCGGATCGCCGTCCTCCCCGGCAACATCGAGGTGATCGGGACTGACGACCCGTACCCCTACATCGACGACTTCCCGACGGGCCTCCTGGACCAGGACCCCGACTTCGCCGAGCAGTACGAGGGGATGGCCCTCCGCTTCGAGGACGTCACCATCGTTGAGGCCGACGCCGGCTTCGGCGAGTGGAGCTTCACCTCGGACGACGAGGACGACGCCATCTTCGGGGACGACCTCTCGGCCGCGATCTCCGGCGGCGCCGACCTCTTCGAGGATGGCCAGGAGCTCGGCGCCATCCAGGGCTTCTGGTACTGGTCGTTCGGGAGCTTCAAGCTCGTCCCCGAGGACGAGAGCGACATCAACTTCGACGTGTCCACCGCCGGCGGCGCCCAGGCCGAGGGGACGGCCCTGGCGCCGGCCTTCCCGAACCCGACCACGGGGGCGGCCCGCCTCACCTACACCCTCGGCCGCAGCGGCCCCGTCCGCCTGGAGGTGTTCGACGTGACGGGCCGCCGCGTGGCCGTGGTGGTGGAGGCCGAGCAGGCCGCCGGCCCGCAGTCGGCTACCCTCGAGACGGCCGGCCTCGCTGGCGGGCTCTACCTCGTCCGGCTGACGGCCGGCGACGAGGTTCGCACGACGAAGCTCGCCGTCACGCGCTGACCCCGCGGGGGCGGCCCGGGCTCTAGGCTCGGGGCGCCCCCATCCGTCAACCCGTAGGGGTACGAGGTATCGTGCCCCTACAACCGCGAACGAATGACGCCCCGTCCCCTCCCCGCCAGGCTCCTGCTGGCCGCGCTGCTCCCCGTGCTGGCCGCGGGGTGGGCCGCCTGCGACGCCGGCTACGGCGGCGACGCCGAGGCGAACGCCCCACCGGAGACGGCGCTGGCCGTCCGCGACTCCTCGCTCGTGGACGACATCTGCGGCACCGAGCCCGACGGCGACCCCTGCACCGAGGAGGACGACCTCCTCACCTCGACGGTGTTCGTGGCCTGGAGCGGGACGGACCCCGACGGGTTCGTCGAGCGGTTCGAGCTCCGGTTCTACAACGAGGACGCCGGGCCGGGCGCGGCCGGGTGGACGAGCACGACGGCGCGCGACTCGCTCCTGCTGCTCCCCATCGACGGCGGGAGCACGGCCCGCGTCGTCGTGGAGGTCCGGGCCATCGACGACGCGGGCGCGGTCGACCCCACGCCGGCCCGAACCGTCTTCCCCATCGTCAACTCCCCCCCGACGCTCACGCTCCTCCCCGCGGAGTTCCCGCCGGACACGACGTGGACGGTGTTCTCGTTCGCCTGGGAGGCCAACGACCCCGAGGGGCTCGACAACCTCACCGCCGTCGAGGTCTCGTTCAACGACTCGACGGCGTTCGTGGCGCTCCCGGCCGAGTCCGAGTTCGCCACGTTCGTCGTGGAGGACGCCGTGCCGGGGGCCGAGACGGCCGCGGCGCGGGTCTACCTCGGCGAGGGGTTCGTTCGCACCGAGGCCGTCGTGCCGGGGCTCCGCCTCGGCGAGGCCAACACGCTCTATGTCCGCGCCGTGGACGAGACGGGCGCGCCGAGCGCCCTGGCCCGCTACCCCGACCCCGCGGGGGAGGACCCGCCGACGTGGGTGGTCCGGCAGCCGACGAGCGAGGTCCTCCTCGTCAACGACTTCCGCGCGGCCGGCGACGAGGCCGGCCTGGTTGCCGACTTCCACCGCGAGACCCTCGCGGGCTACCTCGGCGCCAATGGGTTCGACGTATGGGACCTCTCGCAGCCCGGCGGCAACGACGCCCCGTCGAGCGCGCTGCCGCCCACGCCGGACCCGACCCTGCGCGAGACGCTGAAGCTCTGGCGCTACATCTACTGGTTCTCGAACGACGTCACCGGCGGCGCCCGGGGCCGCAACCTCGCCTTCGCAGCGGGCTTCTTCGACGGCTTCTTCGCCGCGGGCGGCAAGCTGTTCGTGCAGGCCCCGCTCGCGCGTCCGCTCGGCGATGCCGAGGCGCCCGCCTTCGCGCTCCTCCCCGTATCGGCGTTTGCTGGTGAGGCCGAGGGGACGCAGCCGAACCTGCGGATGCGCCGCGACGCCCCGGTCGAGCCCGTCGAGCCCGTGCCCGGAACGGGGCGGCTCCTGCCCCCGCTCGAAGCCGACGCCTTCGTGACGGAGGTCGTGCCCTACGCCGTGAACCCGACTACGGCCGTCCCGCTCTACGAAGGCACCTTCTTCGACTCGGACAACCCCGACGAGGACTGGGCGGGCGCCGCCGTCGTCGCCTCCGTCGACACCGAGCGCCGCGTCGGGCTCTACGCCCTCACCCTGTTCAAGCTCGGGCAGCCCAGCTTCACCGGCGCGGGCGTCGAGGACGAGACGCTGGGGCAGCCGCGCCGCGCCATCCAGCTCATCCTCGAAGGGCTCGGCTTCCCCGGCGAGCCGGAGGACGGCTGACGGTGCGACAGATAACAGTGGACGGAGGACTGAAGACGACCCCGATGAACCGGATTCTGCTACCGCTGCTGCTCCTGCTCACCGCCGCGCCGATGGCGGTGGCGCAGGGCTCCCTCCGCGGCACCGTCATCGACGCCGAGACCGGCGACCCGCTGCCCGGCGTCAACGTCGTCGTCGTCGGCACCGACCGGGGGGCGGCCACGAACGTCGACGGCGAGTTCGCCATCACGGCGCTGCGCACGGGGGAGTACGACGTGCGGGCGACGTTCATCGGCTACGAGACCAAGCTCTTCACCGGCATCCGCGTCCGCGACGGCGAGGCCACCGACCTCGACGTCGAGCTCGCCCCGGCCGTGCTCTCCACCGACGAGGAGGTCGTCGTCGTCGGGGACCGGCCGCTCGTCGACGTCGAGCAGTCGTCGAGCGGGTACACCGTGAGCCAGGAGCAGATCGAGGCGTCGGCGGTCAAGGAGGTGCAGGCCGTCGTCGCCACGCAGGCCGGCGTCGTGCTCGACCCCACGGGGCTCTACATCCGCGGCGGGCGGGCCGACGAGACCGGGTTCTACGTCGACGGCGTCTCGGCCAAGGATCCCCTCGCGGGGACCGGGTTCGGGATCGACCTCGGGAGCAACTCCTTCGCCGCGGTCGAGGTCACGACCGGCGGCGTCGGCGCCGACAAGGGCGACGTGACCTCGGGCGTCGTCTCGGTCACCACCCGCGACGGCGGCGACACCTTCGAGGGCTTCTTCGCCCATAAGCGCGACAACCTCGGCTTCAACGAAGCCTGGGGCTCGACCTTCAACGAGGAGCTCTACGAACTGAACTTCTCCGGCCCGATCCTGCCCGGCAGGCTCCGGTTCTTTACCAGCGCGCAGGTCCAGCTCTCGGACGAGTTCACGCGCGGGGTCTACCCCGGCGGCGCCGGCTTCGACGTGCAGAGCTCGCTGATCGAATCCGACTTTTGGAGTCCGCGCATCGACAACCGCTGGAGCGGCGTCGGCAAGCTGACGTGGCTGCCGCGCGCGGGGATGAAGCTGCAGGCGAGCTACCAGCGCTCGCTGACGGTGAACCAGAACACCCGGATGCTCCAGGTCACCGGCAACGACGACGTGATCCGGCCGGGCTTCCAGTACGCCTTCGTGCTCCAGCCGGAGAACGCGAACACCTACGCCCACGACAACAACATCGCCTACGTGAAGTGGGCGCACGTCCTCGACCAGGCCTCGTTCTACGAGGTCCAGGTGAGCCGCCTCTTCACCCGCCTCCGCGCCGACGCCAACGGCCGCAACTGGCGCCCCGAGAACGTCGACTCCGAGCTCGATCCAGAGAGCATCGTGGACTACCCCGGCGACCTCTTCCTCGACGACGCCGGCAACCCCATCGACCCCAACACGCTGTTCGTGCTGCCGGGGCCGGGCCTCTTCAACAACGGCGGCCTCGCCAAGCGCTGGCACGACCACTTCGCCGAGGAGTGGACGCTGAAGGGCGGCTACACCCGCTTCTTCGCCAACAAGGACATCCGCTCCGAGCTCGGCGTCGAGATGAAGTTCAACGACTACCAGTGGATCGACATCGAGCGGCCGTGGGTCGGGGCGCCGCTGATCGTGGACGGGGACACGACGCAGACGAACCGGCTCGGGGAGTCCTCGGACGTGTGGCGGGTGCGCCCGGCACGCGGCGGGCTCTACACCACGACGCAGCTCCGCTACCGCGGCCTCATCGCCAACCTCGGCGCCCGGCTCGAGTACTGGTTCCCCGGTAAGTACGTAGACGACCTCGTCGCCGACAGCGCGTTCACCATCCCCGAGCCCGTCCGCGAGGGCTACCTCGACGACACGCAGAGCCTGTTCGGGCGGCGGTTCAAGACGCGGTTTCTTCCTAAGCTCCGCGTCAGCTTCCCCGTCCGCGAGAACCAGGTCCTCTTCTTCAACTACGGCCACTCGACCAAGCTGCCGCACCCGACGTTCGTCTACGCCGGCCTCGACCCGTTTTATCAAGACCGCTCGTTCTTCGCCGACCTCGGCAACCCCAACCTCGACCCCGAGGTCGACATCTCCTACGAGCTCGGCCTGCGGACGCAAATCACCCAGAACGACGCCCTCACCCTGACCGGGTTCTGGCGTGACAAGTTCGACTTCATCGCCGGCACGCAGGTCACCGTCCGCGACGCGACGGGCCGCGAGACGAGCCGGTTCCTCCGGGTCAACAACGACTTCGCCCGTGTCCGCGGCGTCGAGGCGAGCTACCTCAAGCGGATCGGGGCCTGGTTCCGCGGGCAGGTCGTCGCCTCGTACTCCCGCGCCACCGGCCTTTCGTCCACGAACAACGAGGCGCTCCAGGCCATCCTGCAACAAGGCAACTTCGACAACACTGTCGAGACGCCGCTGGCCTGGGACCGCCCGCTCGACGTGAAGGCCAACGTCACGTTCTCCTACGACCGCGCGCGCCCGCTCCTCGGCGTCCCCGGCGTCAACCGCTTCCGGCTCTACGTGGCGACGACGTTCCGCAGCGGGCAGCGCTACACGCCGGTCGTGTTCGAGGGCCGCGAGACGAACCCCTTCACCGGCGAGCGCGACTGGCGCCCGATCTACTCCACCTCCACCGACCCCGACGACCGGTTCTCCGAGACCGGCCGGCCGTGGTGGTGGTTCGACCTCAACTTCGAGCGGTCGTTCGGCGTCTTCGGCAACGACCTGCTGCTCTCGGTCGAGGTCTCGAACCTGTTCAACCAGAACAACGGCGTCATCGTCAACCCCGTCACGGGCGAGGCCTACCCGGACGTGAGCCCGGAGTACGTCCAAAACAACGCCGAGGACCTGCGGGGCGACGAGTCGTTCAACGTCTCGAACAGCGTCCGCGACCCCCGCTACGAGGACCCCTCGACGTCGGGGCTGCCGCCGTTCAACCCCGCCCGCTTCCTCCCGCAGCGCCACGTCATGGTGGGGCTGCAGTACCGGTTCTGATGATGAAAGGAAGAGTGGAAAAGAGGAGGAGAGGAGGCGGGGCCGCGCTGGCCTTTGCCCTGCTGACGTTGCTTGCTGCGCCCGCTGCCTTCGCGCAGTTCGGTGGGGAGCGCGCGGGGACGAGCGGGTTCCAGTCGCTGGAGGTGCCGGTGGACCCGCGCGGCGCCGCGCTCGGCGAGTCCGTCGTGGCGACGGCGCACGACGCGAGCGCGCTGTTCTGGAACCCCGCGCTGGCGGCGCAGGCCACGGCCGAGGGCCGCGCCGTCGTCGGCCTCGCCACCACGCGCTACCACGCCGAGACGGCGCTGCACTACGCCGCTGGCGCCGCCCGCGTCGGGACGCCGCTCGGGACGTTCACCCTCGGCGCGAGCCTGCAGGCGTTCGACGCGGGGCAGATGGAGGAGACGACGGAGCTGCTCCCCGACGGCACGGGCCGGACGTTCGGCTACGCCGAGTACGCCCTCGGCCTCACCGTCAGCCAAGCCCTCACGGACCTCTTCTCCTACGGCGTCACCGCCAAGCTCGTCCGCCTCGAAACCATCGACCTCAGCGCGCAGACGGCCGTGTTCGACCTCGGCGTGTTCTACCGCGTCGGCGGGACCGGCGCCGAGATCGGCGTCGCCATCCGCAACTTCGGCGTCGGCGCGGCGGACCCGAGCGGGGAGGTGGCGACGATCAACGTAGACGGACCGGACGGGACGATCTCGGACTTCGAGGCCATCGAGCCGCCGACGCAGTTCCTCCTCGGCGTCAGCTATGCCGCCCTCCGCTCGGCCGAGCACGCGCTCGACGTCTCGGGCCAGCTTTCGAGCCCGTCCGACAACCAGGAGCGGTTCAGCCTCGGCGCGGAGTACGTCTGGAACCAGACCCTCGCGCTCCGCACCGGCTACCAGTTCGGGCTGGAGGAGGCGACGCTGCCGAGCTTCGGGGTGGGCTTCCTCGTGCCGGAGTTCAGCGGCGCGCGGCTCCGGGTGGACTACGGGTTCGGCCGCCTCGACCGCCTCGGCTCGACCCACCGCATCGGCCTCGATGTCCGCCTTTAGCCCCACCTGACCCTCGGCGTAAGGACGCAGCACGCTGCGTCCCTACGGGGGTTCAAACAGGTCCTCATGCGCATCCCGCTCTTCTTCGTCCTCTCCCTCGCTGCCCTCACGCTGGTTGGCTGCGACGCCGTGCTCGGCTCGAAGGACGACGACATCACGGACGAGATCTTCGACGAGGGCCAGACCGACCCGACGCTGCTCGACGACGTCGGCTACGTCCCGCTCTTCCCGTTCTTCGAGCAGTCCGCCGCCGGCACGTTCGAGCGTCCGACGGACGTGTTCGTCGGCTACGACGAGTTCATCTACGTCACCGATGAGAACGGCCTCCACGTGCTCGACCTCGCCGGGCGGCCGGTGAACCTCGTCGACGAGGTCGCCGGGCAACCCCTCGGCACGCCCGGCTGCGTCACGCAGGACCGCCGCCTCGAGGTCTACGTCTGCGCCCGGCGCGATACCGTCGTGGCCGACCGGACCTGGAACCTCGCCGTCGTCTACCGGCTCAGCGGGCTGACCACGGGGGGGGCGCCCGCGGTCTCGGCCGTGCTGTGGCACGTGTTCGACGACGTCTCGCGCGTCAACAACCCCGGCTTCCGCATCCCCGTGGAGTTCGAGGGCCCCAACCCCCTCACGCCCGACCCCGACGACCGCATCTCGGACGAGGACGCCGAGTTCACCGGCGTGGCCGTCCTGGCCGACAACAGCCTCTACGTGACGCGCCGGGGGCCGCTCAACCGCCAGGGCGACCCCCCGGAGGGGGACGGCCGGCCGCGTACCATCGCGCCCTTCAATGCCGTCCTCCGGTTCACGCCGGAGGGGATGAACTCGGGTCGGCTCCCGCTCGGCACCGCGGGGTTCGTGATTCCGAGCCTCGTCAGCAACGTCTACCCCTCCGACATCATCTCATACTTCGCGCCGCCGCAGCGCTCAGGCCTCACCCCGCGCCGCGACTTCTTTATCGCGCAGGCACCCCCGCCCGGCGCCGACGTCATCGAGCCGCAGTTCTCCGTCCTCGCCGTCAACGTCGTCGAGGACATCAGCGGCGTCCGCTACGTCGCCGACGCTGACCGCGTCGGGGCCGCAGCCGACCCCGAGCGGGGCGACGGCTTCCTCTACGAGCCGTTCAAGTTCGAGCGCCCCGCCGACCTCGCCCGCGCGGGCGACGAGACGGCGTACCTGTTCGTGGTGGACGAGGCGAAGGACAGCCTGTTCGTTTTCAACGACGTGGGCGTCGAGGGCGTCGCGCCGCCGCCGGGCTCAAACCAGACGACGCCGGCGGTCGTCTCGTTCGGCGGCACCGGCGCCGGCCCGCTCCAGTTCCGCGGCCCGCAGGGCGTGGCCTACTACGAGCGGACGGTATACGTCGCCGACACCGGCAACGGCCGCATCGCCCGGTTCCGGCTGAACACGGACTTCGAGTAGGGGCGAGCTAGCGAGCGGCCCGCATCTCCGCCGCGACGGCCTCGGCCTCGGCGAGGGCGCGGAGGGCGTTGCCGCCGAGGATCTTCCGGACGTCCTCCTCGGAATACCCCCGCTTGAGCAGGCCGTAGGTCACGTGCGGCAGCCGCGTCGCGTCGCCGAGGCCGCGGGGGAGGAAGGGGACGCCGTCGTAGTCGCTCCCGAGCCCGACGTGGTCCACCCCGGCCACCTCGACGGCGTGGTCGATGTGGGCGAGCACGTCCTCAATACTCGTCCCGCCGGGCCGCTCGGAGGTGACGTACTTCGAGTAAAAGTTGATCATGACGACGCCGCCGTTCTCGGCGAGGGCGCGGAGCATCTCGTCGGTGACGTTGCGCGGGTGGTCGGTGAGGGCGCGCACGGAGGAGTGGCTGAGGATGACGGGCGCGCGGCTCGCGGCGAGGGCGTCGTAGAAGGCGGCGTCCGAGACGTGTGAGAGGTCCACGAGCACGCCGAGCCGGTTCATCTCGCGGACGAGGCCGCGGCCGAGGTCGTTGAGGCCGCCCCAGCGTGGCTCGTCGCCAGAGGAGTCGGCCCAACGGTTGGTGTTGGAGTGGGTGAGGGTGACGTAGCGGATGCCGGCGTCGTAGAGCTCGCCGAGCACCTCCTTCGAGCCCTGGAGGGCGTGCCCGCCTTCGAGCCCCATCAGCCCGGCCTTCCTTCCGCTCCGAGTGATCCGCACTACGTCCTCCGCCGAGGTCGCCATCTCGACCCCGTCGAGTGCCCCCACCTGCCGCTTCAGCTCCGCGATCATCGCGTGGGCGCGGTCGGTGGCCCGCTGCCCCTCGCCGTAGGAGCGGGCGACGTAGATCGAGAAGAACGGCGCGTCGAGGCCGCCCTCGACCATCCGGGGGAGGTCCACGTGCGCCTCGCCGCGGAGGGGCCGGTGCCGCTCGCCGAGGGCGTACCCGTCGTCGAGCATGAGCGAGGGCGTGTCGATGTGGCCGTCTACCACGAGCGCGTCGTAGTGGATCGCCAGGGCGCGCTCCCACAGCGGGTCCTCGGCGAGCAGCCGGCTCCGCATCGGCTCCCCCATCTCGACCGTGCCGCCGTCGCTCAGCACGAGGGTGTCCGGGGCGAGGGGCGCCGACGCGCTCCGGGTCTCTGGCGCGTCGCCGTTCGGGACGGCGCAGGCAGCGAGGGCGAATAGGATCGCAACGAGGGCGGCGGGGAGGGGCATTGGACGGTAGGCGGTGGGCGGAGATGAGCCAGCCAAGCTACCGACGTGGCTACGGCGGGCACCCGTAGGGGCGACCCTGTGTGGTCGCCCTGCGAGGGCCGGGTGTGCTAAACCCGGATGCGGATACGGCACCTCGGCCGTTACAGGGCACGGCACCGCCGTGCCCCTACGATCGAGCCGAACCGTTCTACTCGATCGTCCACGTCTCGCCGGCGCGGAGGAGGGCGTGGAGGTCGGGGGCGCCGCGCTCGGCGCGGACGGCGGCCTGCTGCTCGCGGAGGAGGCGCTCGTAGGTCGGCCGCTCCTCGCGGTAGAACACCCCGAACGGCTGCGGTCGGTCCTCCTCCCAGAACAGCCGCGCCAGCAGCCCCGCCAGCGCCCGGTCGGTCTCGTCGTGGACGAGGCAGTCGTCGGCGCTCCAGTCCCCGGAGGCGAGGTCCACCGGGACGAGCGCAAGGCCGTCGAGGCGGAGGCCCTTCTTCCCCTCGTCGTAGACGAGCGGGCGGCCGTGCTCCAGGAACAGCGTCGTGTGCGGCTTCCGGTCGCGGTCGGTGAAGCGGAAGAAGGCGCCGTCGTTGAAGATGTTGCAGTTCTGGTAGACCTCGACGAAGCCGGTGCCGCGGTGGCCGTGGGCGCGGCGGAGCATGGCCTGCATGTGCGGCGGGTCGCGGTCGAGGGTGCGGGCGACGAACGAGGCGTCGGCGCCGAGGGCGAGGGCGAGCGGGTTGAAGGGGTGGTCGAGCGAGCCGTAGGGCGTCGACTTCGTCACCTTGCCGGCCTCGCTGGTCGGGCTGTACTGCCCCTTCGTGAGCCCGTAGATCTGGTTGTTGAAGAGGAGGACCTGGACGTCGAGGTTGCGGCGGAGGAGGTGGGCGAAGTGGTTCGTCCCGATGGAGAGGGCGTCGCCGTCGCCGGTGATGATCCAGACGTCGAGATCGGGGTTGGCGCACTTCAGCCCCGTCGCGACCGTCGGCGCGCGGCCGTGGATGGAGTGCATCCCGTAGGTGTTCATGTAGTACGGGAACCGGCTGGAGCACCCGATCCCCGAGATGAACACCACGTCCTCCTTCCGCTCGACGAGCTCTGGGAGCACACGTTGTGTGGCGGCGAGCACGGCGTAGTCCCCGCAGCCGGGGCACCACCGGACGTCGGCGCCGGAGACGAAGTCCTTGCGGGTGAACCCGTCGGACTCGGCGGGCGCGCCGTCCCCCCCGGGCGGCAGCGTCGGCTTCCGCGTAGGCGGGCGCTTCGGGGCGCCGGCGGGATCGGTGTGGGCAGCGGCCGGCAGCGGCCGGCCGGGGAGCGCGGGCTTCTTCGCGCCGGTGGGGAGGGCGGCCTTCTTGGTGGGCTTGTCGTCGGCCATCGCGTTTGGTTGCGGCGGGCGTGGGGACGGGCGACCATAGGGGTCGCCCCTACGGGGGAACCGCGGGTAGGGGCAGCCCTGGTGGCTGCCCACGGTTCGCTTTAGGAGGCGGGGACGGTTTCGGCTAGCATGGCGTCCAGCTTCGCGGTGATCTCGCTCGTCTTGAACGGGAGGCCCTGCACCTTCGTCAGCGCCTCGGCCGGGACGAGGTAGCGCTCGCGGAGGACGCGGACGAGCTGGCCCGCGTTGAGCTCCGGCACGAGCACCCGCTCGAACCGCGCGAGGATTTCCGCGAGGTCGGGGGGGAGCGGGTTGAGCCAGCGGAGGTGGACGCGCCCGACGCGCTGCCCCCGCGCCCGCGCGCTCTCGACGGCCCCCTCGATGGCGCCGCGCGTCGAGCCCCACCCGACGACGAGCACGTCGCCCTCGGCGTCCCCGAACACCTCGGTCGGCGGGATCTCCGTAACCACGCGGGCGACCTTCTCGGCGCGGAGCTGCGTCATCGCCTCGTGGTTCTCGGGGTCGTAGGAGACGCCGCCGGAGGCGCGGTCCTTCTCCAGCCCGCCGAGGCGGTGTTCGAGCCCCTCCGTGCCCGGCTTCGCCCACGGCCGCGCGAGCGTGGCCTCGTCGCGGAGGTAGGGGAGGAACCGCTCGCCGTCGTTCGGGCGGGCGGCGTGGCGGACGGGGAAGGGGGGGAGCCGGTTGGGGTCGGGGATGCGCCACGGCTCGGCGCCGTTGCCGAGGTAGCCGTCCGAGAGGAGGATCACCGGCGTCATGTACTTCACCGCGACACGGGCCGCCTCGTAGGCCGCCTCGTAGCAGTCGCCCGGCGTGCTCGCGGCGAGGACCGGCAGCGGGGCCTCGCCGTTGCGGCCGTAGAGGGCGAACAGGAGGTCGCCCTGCTCCGTCTTCGTCGGCATCCCCGTGCTGGGCCCGGCGCGCTGCACGTCGATCACGACGAGCGGCAGCTCCGTCATCACGGCGAGCCCGACGAACTCCGCCTTCAGCGCCATCCCCGGCCCCGAGGTCGCCGTCACGCCGAGGCCGCCGGCGAAGCTCGCCCCGAGCGCGGCGCCGACGGCGGCGATCTCGTCCTCGGCCTGGACCGTCAGCACGCCGAAGTGCTTGTGCTTCGCCAGCGCGTGCAGCAGGTCGGAGGCGGGGGTGATGGGGTACGAGCCGTAGAGGAGCTCCAGCCCGCTCCGCTGCGCGGCCGTCACGAGCCCGAGCGCGAGCGCCTCGTTCCCCCGGATGCCGCGGTACAGCCCCGGCGGGAGGTTCGAGGCCGGGGCGACCTCGTAGCGCGCGGCGAACTGCTCGGTGGTCTCGCCGTAGTGGTAGCCCTTGCGGAGGACGTGGAGGTTGGCCTCCAGGAGCTCCGGCTTCGCGGCGAACTTCTGCTCCAGCCACGCCTCGGTCGCGTCGAGGGGGCGGGTGTAGAGCCACAGCGCGAGCCCGAGCGCGAACATGTTTTTCGACTGGTCCCGCTGCTTCGTCGAGAGCGGGGAGTCGGCGAGGGCCTCGCGGGTGAGGCGCGTGAGCTCGACGGGGAACGTCTCGAACGTGTTCAGCGAGCCGTCGTCGAGCGGGCTCGTGGTGTAGCCGGCGAGCTCCAGGCCGCGGTCGTCGAAGGCGTCGAGGTTGAGGACGACGGCGCCGCCCTTGCGGACGCGGTGGAGGTTCACCTTCAGCGCCGCCGGGTTCATCGCGACCAGGAGGTCCACCTCGTCGCCGGGGGTGTAGACCTCGGCGGAGCCGAAGTGGAGCTGGTAGCCGGAGACGCCGTAGGTGGTGCCGGCGGGGGCGCGGATCTCGGCGGGGAAGTCCGGCAGCGTGGCGAGGTCGTTCCGCGCGCGGGCCGTGGCGAGCGTGAACTGCCCGCCCGTGAGCTGCATCCCGTCGCCGGAGTCGCCGGCGAAGAGCACGACGACGTCGGGGAGCTGGCGGACGGGCTTGGCGGGGGCGTCGGGCATCGGCGGGCGGGAGCGGGCGAGCGCTCCGGGTTACGCCCCGCCGTCTGCGGTGATTCGCGCGGCGGGCCGCTTCACCGGAAGTGCGCCGCCGGGGGCTCCTCACCGGGGCATCCCCGGAGGGACGCCGGGGGGATTCACGGAACAGCCGCTTCCGAGGCCCGGTTGCAACCTCCGCCCCCACGATTGACTGCTGCTCACCCGTGCCGATGTGGAGCCCGCCATGATGAAGACGATGAGCCGGATCTTCCGGCAGCCGAAGCCGATCCTGGCGATGATCCACACCGGCCCCTCGCCCGGCGCCCCCGGCTACCGCGCCGTGGACTGCGCCGTCGAGCGCGCCGTCGCCGAGGCGAAGCTCTACGCCGAGCTCGGCGTCGACGGCCTCCTGATCGAGAACATGCACGACTTCCCCTGCGTCCACGAGCGCGAGCAGGGGCCGGAGGTCGCGGCCTTCATGACGCGGGTCGCCGTCAGCGTGAAGCGGCAGGTCGGGCAGATGCCCGTCGGGCTCCAGGTGCTCTTCCAGGCCAACAAGACCGCGCTCGCCGTCGCCCTCGCCGCGCAGTGCGACTTCGTCCGCGCCGAGGGTTGGACCTACGCCCACGTCTCCGACAAGGGCATCGCCGAGGCGTGCGCCGGCGAGGTCCTCCGCTACCGCCAGGCCATCGGCGCCGACCGCATCCCCGTCTTCTGCGACGTCAAGAAGAAGCACGCCGCCCACGCCTGGACCGCCGACGTCTCCGTCTCGGAGATGGCCGAGATGATGGAGCTCCACCGCGCCGACGGCGTCGTGGTCACGGGGACACGGACGGGGGAGGAGCCGGACCCCACCGACCTGCTCGCCGTGCGCGAGGCCACGCCGCTGCCGCTGCTGATCGGCAGCGGCGTGACGCCGGACAACGTCCACCGCTACCTCCCGCTGGCCGACGGGTTCATCGTGGGGAGCGCGTTCAAGGAGGGCGGGCAGTGGCACGCGCCGGTCTGTGAGGCGCGCGTCGAGGCGCTCGTCGAGGCCGTCGAGACGGAGCGCGTCGTGAGCCTCGCGCTCTGATGATCGAGTACGCCGCTACCACGGGCGCCGTCACGGTCTCTGTCCGCCCCGTCTATCTGGATCACCAGTCCGACCCGCTCCGGGGGCGGTTCGTGTTCGCCTACTTCGTCGAGGTGCGCAACGGCGGCCTCGAAGAGGTCCAGCTCCTCCGCCGCCACTGGCGCATCTTCGACGGCGCGGCGCGGGTGAAGGAGGTCGAGGGCCCCGGCGTCATCGGGCAGCAGCCGACGATCCCGCCGGGCGGCGCGCACGGCTACAACTCGTTCTGCGTGCTGGAGACGATGGAGGGGGCGATGGAGGGGACGTACCTCATGCAGCGCCCGAGCGGCGAACGGTTCCGCGCCCAGATCCCCCGGTTCCACCTCCGCGCACGGGCGAACTGATGCTTTCTCGCAGCGTGCTTCTGCCCCGCCACCTGTTCGTCCTCGCCGGCCTCTTCCTCGCCGGGACGCTGCCGGCTGAGGCGCAGGAAGAGCCTGCCCCCGACAGCCTCGTCGTCCGCGATCAGGTCCCTCTGGTGAATCCGAATGTTGCTGTCGCAATGGAGATCCTCTTCCCAACCCTAGGTCATGCCTACGCCGGCGATTGGGTACGTGGTGTTCCCCCTCTCATCACGATGGGGGCAGGCGCTGGGCTTGCTTTTGCGGCGTGGGTAGACTGTTGGAGGGACGGAGATGAGCGCTGCACCTTAGCGTACTTGGGAGTAGGGACGGCGATCTTCGGGAGGGTGTGGGGGCTGTATAGCGCCTACCGGACGGCCGAGGATCACAGGGGGGCGCCGAGCCTCTTCCTCAGTCCAGCTCGTACGGGCCTCGGCCTCCGGCTGGTCGCCGAGTTCTGATTGCCGAACTTCAGGGGTAATCATGCGGCCGGCGGTCGCGTTGGCGGGTCAGAGCTGGGGCGGGTATATTCACCGGCGGCCCCACCGGCCTGCTCCTCCTCCCACCTCCTACCCCGCGCTCCGCGATGGCAGAACCCTACGGCACCGCCCTCGGCATGGTCGAAACCCGCGGCCTCGTCGGCGCCATCGAGGCCGCCGACGCGATGGTCAAGGCCGCCCGCGTCAACCTCATCGGCAAGGAGAAGATCGGGGGCGGCTTCGTCACCGTGATGGTCCGCGGCGACGTCGGCGCGGTGAAGGCGGCCACGGACGCCGGGGCGGCGGCCGCCGAGCGCGTCGGCGAGCTCGTCTCGGTCCACGTCATCCCGCGCCCGCACGCCGACGTCGAGGTCATCCTGCCCGAGGGCACGGCCGGCTGAGACGGGCCTCCCGGCGCCCCACAACCCACCTCCCCATGGAACCCGCCGCGGCCGGTGAAGCGCTCGGACTGGTCGAGACCCGCGGGCTCGTGGCCGGGGTCGAGGCGTGCGACGCCATGCTCAAGGCGGCCTCCGTCCGGCTCGCCGGCGTGGAGCGCACGGTGGCGGCGCTGATCACGGTGAAGGTGGTGGGGGAGACGGCCGCCGTTCGCGCCGCCTGCGACGCGGGGGCCGCGGCGGCCGAGCGCGTCGGCACCGTCCTCTCGGTCCACGTCATCCCCCGCCCCGCCCCGGAGGTCCGGAGGGTGTTTCTGGCGCCGGCCTCCGCGGGCGCCGCCTCGGTCCGTGGGGGAGCGGGGCGTGGGGAGGATCTGAGCGCGCTCACCGTCAAGGAGCTCCGCGCGCGGGCGCGGGCGCGCGACAGCTTCCCGCTCCAGGGTCGGGAGATCGCGCGGGCGACGAAGGGGGAGCTCGTCCGGTTCCTCGGGCGGCGCTAGCGTGGCCCGCCTCTCGGAACGGACCCGGCTGTGGTTCGAGCGCTATACCGAGCGCCTGGCCGAGCGTCGGGAGGCGGAGGGCGGTCACGAGCGGCACCGCGTCTGGGCGATGGTGCTGTCGGTCGTGATCGCGGGGGTGCTGTGGTTTACGTTCAGCCTCCGCGAGCAGTACGCCATCACCGTCGAGATGCCCGTCGAGGTGGGAGCGATGCCGGAGGGCCGCGCGCTCCGGGCGCTGCCGCCGCTGGTGGCGCGCGTGACGCTGCAGGGCGAGGGCTCGCAGCTCCTCACGCTCCGCCGCCGCCCGCCGACGCTGGTGATCCCGTCGCCGGAGGACGAGGTGGACCTCTTCTCCGTGGCCTCCGAGAGCCCGCGGATCCCGCCCGGCGTCTCGGTCCAGAGCGTGTTCCCCCCGACGGTCTCGCTGGACCTCGAGGCGGCGATGCAGCGGGCCCTGCCGGTCCGGCTGCGGGGGACGATCGAGCCGGCCCCGCTCTACGACCTCCTCGGCCCCCCGACGCTCGACCCGGACACGGTGGTGGTGAGCGGGGCGCGCTCCATCGTCGGGCGCCTCGACGCCTTCCCCACGGCGCCGCTCTCGCGGGACGACGTGCGGGAGTCGTTCTCCGTCGAGCTCCCGCTCTCGGACACCCTCCAAGGCCTCGTCCGCACGAGCGTGGCCTCGGTCGAGGTGACGGCCTCGGTGGGGCTCTTCACCGAGGCGCAGCGCGAGCTCACGCTGCGGGTCGAGGGGGCGCCGCCGGGGGCGGCTCCGGTCACGCTCCGCCCCGGCCGCGTGACGGTCACCTACCGGATCCCCGTCGAGCAGTTCGACGCGGCGCAGGAGGAGGCGGAGTTCTACGCGTTCGTCCCCTACGCCACCGTCGTCAACGACACGACGGGCGCCGTGCGGCCCGTGCTCCACCTCCCGCGCGGCCTCGCCGTCCGCGACGCCGAGGTCGAGCCCCGGCGGCTCCGCTACTTCCTCCGCATCGACTGATGGCGACGGCCGCGGCGGAGGGTGCTGCATGATCGACCTCGGCCTCGCCGTCGCGTGCAGCCTCGCCATCGCCGTGATCTTCAAGCTCACCGAGCGGCGGGGGCTCGACCGGGTGGCGCTCTTGGCGGTGAACTACCTCGCCGCGTTCGCCGTCGCCGCCGGGCTGCTCGCGGTGGGTGGGGCCGGTGGGGAGATGCGGCTCGGGCTGGAGCCGGGGCTGCTGGCGCTCGGCGTCGGCCTCGGTGCGCTGTTCATCGGGGGGTTCGTGCTGTTCTCCTACGCCATCGCCGTGGCCGGCCTCGCCCTCGCCACGGCGACGATGCGGCTCGCGGTGGCGCTGCCGTTCCTCGCCTCGTGGCTCGTCTGGGGCGAGGTCCCCAGCGTGGGGCAGGGGGCCGGGCTCGCCGTGGCCGGGGCGGCGTTCGTGCTCATCACCCGCCCGGCGCGGGCGGTGGAGCCGGAGGGGGCGGCGGAGACGGTCCCGGTGGAGGACGCGGGGGAGAAGCCGGCGGGCGCGGCGCGGACGGCCGGCGTGCTGGCGCTGCTGTTCCTCGCCGGCGGCACCGTGGACGTGGCGATGAAGGCGTTCGAGGAGACCTACGCCGCGACGAACAGCAGCGCGCTGTTTCTGCTGATGGTGTTCGGCGTGGCGTTCCTGCTCGGCGAGATCAGCGTCGTCGCCGGGCGGGTCCGGCGTGGACGGTGGCCGCGGCGGGCGGTGCTCGGGTGGGGGCTCGTGCTCGGGGTCGTCAACTACGGCTCGGCCGAGTTCATCCTGCGGGCACTGGCGGCGCTGCCGGGGACGTTCGTGTTCCCCGTCGCCAACGTCGCCATCGTGGCGGGGGCCGCGGTGCTCGGGGTGGCCGTCTGGCGCGAGCGGCTGAGCCGGCTGAACGCGCTCGGCCTCGCCCTGGCCGCCGCCGCCCTCGTGCTACTGAGCCTGTAGGACGCTCGGGATGCGGGCGCTCCGCGCCTGCGCCGTCCCTCCAGGGCGAACGGCCGTTCGCCCCTACGGCCGTTCGCCCCTACGGCTGCTGGCCCCTGCCGCGTCGCTAGCTTCCGCTCACCGCTCACCGCTCACCGCTCACCGCTCACCGCTCGATGCCCCGATCCCGTCTCATCGCTGCCGCCCTGCTGCTCGCGCTCGTCGTGGCGGGCGGGCTCGCGCTGTGGCTGCTGGCCCGGCCGACGTGGACCGTCGAGCGCGTCCGCGACGCCGTCGTGGCGACGCTCCAGGAGGAGGCCCCGGCGTCCGACCTCGTGACCGGCCGCGTCGGCGTGACGGCCCGCCGCGAGATCGCCGAGCGGGGGCGGTTCTCGTGGGTGCCGGGGTGGCTGAGCGTGCCCGGCGTCAACCTCGTCACCACCGAGACCCGCGTCGAGCTCGCCGGGGAGGCGCTCTACGGGTTCGACGTGCGCGGCCTGCGGCCGGAGATGATCTCCGTCGGGGAGGACGGCGTGGTCGAGGTCGAGCTCCCGGCGCTGCGCGTCGTCGCCGTCGAGCCGGACCTCGGGCGGCTGCGGATCGAGACGGAGGAGGGCGCCTTCCGCGGGGGCTCCGGCCGGCGCCTCGAAGGGGAGGCCCTCCGCGACGTGCAGGCCGCGCTGCGCCAGCAGGCGGAGCGCCACCTCCGGGACTCGACGCAGCCGGCGGTGAACACGGCGCGGGCGCTGGCCGCCATGCTCCGCCCGCCGCTCGTGGCGGCCGGGATGCCGGAGCCCCGCTTCCGCTTCCGCCTCGGCGACGGGATCGTGCTGGAGCCGCGCCCCGACGCCGGCGTTCCAGAGGCCGAGCCCCGCCCCGAACGCTGACGCCGATGCCGGAGACCCCCGCCTTCCTCGACACGCCCGTCGGCCTCGTCACCCCCTCGGGCGTCCGCTTCCGCACGACGCGGGCGCTGCTGGAGGAGTACGCCGGGCCGGTGCTGGAGGCCGTGAGCCTGGAGGCGCTCGTGCGCCGGGCCGAGGTGTGGCTGCGCGGCGGCGGGACGCTGGCCGCGTGGGCGCTAGCGCTCTTCCTGCTCCCGCTCCCCCCGCTCGGCGCCGCCGCCCTCGCGCTCACGCTCTACCTCGGCTGGGAGACGCTGAGCCCGGCGTTCGTGAGCCGCCGGGGGGCCGCCGTGCTACGCGTGCTAGAGATGCCGCTCGTGCAGGCGGCGCTCTACGTCGCCGTGCTGAGCACGCTTGGGGCGCGGGGGGAGCTGGCGGCCGTGGGCGTCGGGCTCGCGGGGTTCGTGCTGATCCGCTGGCGGCTGCTCGGGGCGGCGCTCGGCCCGCTCGTGCGGCTCCTGCGCCGGCCGCTGTTCACGCTCCCCGCCCCGGACCAGGTGCTCCGCGCCTTCGTCCTCCGCGCCGCGCTCCGCCACGGCGTCTCGCTCCCTCAGCTCGACCGGCTCCGAGAGGAGATGCGACGCTGACTCGGGGATCGGAGGGGCATAGGCTATCTTCCGGCCCTCCCATCTCCCTCTGCTCATGGCGCGCGTCTCCTTCGACCCCGGTTGCGGGCTCGACATCACCACCACCACCATCGGCGACCTCGCCGACATCGCCACGATCTCGTATTACGGCTACCGCCTCGTTCGGCACCCCGACGGCACGCACTACGTTCACGAGGCCTACTACGACTACCGCGAGGGGCTGCTCGGCATCGCCCGCAAACCCGCCGAGCCCTGCGGCGACACGACGGAGGGGGTGGACGAGGTGCTCCAGATGATGAAGGACGCCGTCCGCGAGCCCGTCCTCCGCTACGCCGACCAGGTGCCGGAGGCGATGGACGACTGAGCGAACTCGCTCAGGAGAGCGCCGCCGGCTCGCCGAGGCCGTCGAGGCCGGACCCGGCCGCCTCCGCCGGGAGGCGCTGGAGCCAGAAGACGAGGACGTCGTCGGCGAAGCGGGGCTCGGCGCTGCGATCCTGGAGGTGCTGGAGCAGCGAGCGGATCGGCTCCCGGTCCGGGAGCGCCTCGGCCGCCGCCCCGGCCACGCCGATCTCGCCGAAGGGCTCGCCCGACTTCGCCACCTGCTCGATGAGGCCGTCGGTGTAGGCCACGAGCGCGGTGCCGGCCCCGAGCTCGAAGGCGTGGTCCTCGTAGACCTCGGCGGGGTCGAGGCCGAGGAGCAGGTCCGAGCGCTCGACGATGCCCGTGCTGTCGGGGCTGACGAGGATGGGGTGGCAGTGCCCGGCGTTGGCGTAGGTGACCGTGTTCGTCGCCGGCTCCCAGCGCATGATGAGCAGGGAGGCGAACGTCTCCTCCAGCACCTCGTCCTTCGCCAGGACCCGGTTGACCTCCGTCAGCAGCGCCGCCGGGGAGTCCTCGCGCTCGAGGATGGCGTGGACCGTCGAGCGGATGTAGGAGAGGAAGCTGAAGGCGTAGAACTTCGCCTGGAGCCCCTTGCCCATGATGTCCCCGACGATGAAGTAGTAGACGCCCGGCCGCGGCTCGGTCCAGTCGAAGAAGTCGCCGCCGCCGTCCCCCTTCGGCTGGCTGAGGAAGAACGTCTGGTAGCCCGCCACGCTCGGCAGCGACTTCGGCATCAGCCGGTCCGAGAAGTCCCGCCCGATCTTCGCGTTGAGCTTGGTCTGGTAGACCTCGGTGCGCTCGAGGATCTTCTCGATGCGGGCGAGCAAGAACTCGATGTCGAAGGGCTTGGTGATGTAGTCGTCGCCGCCCTGGCCGAGGCCCTTGAGGCGGGAGGGGTCGTCGGTCTTAGCGGTGAGGAAGATGAACGGGATCGTCCGCGTGCGCTCGTCCTTGCGGAGGAGGTCGAGCAGGGCGAACCCGTCGAGCCGCGGCATCATGATGTCCGAGACGATGAGGTCCGGCGCGGCCTCTTCAACCCGCTCGAGCGCCTCCTCGCCGTGGGCGGCCACGACGACGTTGTAGTGCTTGCCGAGGCGGTACTCGAGCAGGCGCCGCAGCGTCTTGTTGTCCTCGACGACGAGGATGGTCTTCTGGAACATGGCGGGCGGGGGCGGGGGCCGTTCCTGGTCAGCCCGTGACGGGCCGGTTGGGGGCGGGCTCTTCGGAGTCGAGAGAGGGGGGGATGATGGGGTTGAGGAGGGCGGGCTCGTCGAACCCGCCGCCCAGGACGTCGATGCCGGCGGAGCCGTCGGCGAGGTCGTCGGGGTCCTGGTGGGTGACGCGGAACTCGAGCCGGTTGAGAGCGGAGCTAGCCGCGCCGTCTCCCCCGCGCCCTTCTCCGGCGGCGCGATAGGTGAGGTCCTCCGTGCAGGCGATCATCATCAGGAGGCCCCGCCCACGTTCCGGCGGCACCGGCGCCCGGTCGAGCCGGAGCTGCTGCTCGACCAGCGCCTCCTCGAAGGAGAACCCGTCCGAGTTGTCCTCGATCACGCACCGCACCGCGTCGGCGCCCTCCGTCGGGAGCAGGGCGAGGTGGACGTGGGGCCGGCGGCCGGCGAAGTCGGCGTGCTGGACGAGGTTGGCGATCCACTCGTGGACGGCGAGCTTCAGCACCTCCCGCCCGAGGGCCCCGAGCGCGTCCGTGCTCGCGCCGGCGTCCGCTTCGTTCATAATCGCCTCGTCCCACGCCTGGAACAGCGCGTGCGCTTGGTCGACGACGGCAGCGAGATCATCGCTCTGGAGGTGGAGGGGGAGCATGGCCGGCCGGTGGTGGGCGGAACGGCTGGGCGGGGCGCGGCGGGCGGCGCTGGGGGGTTAACCGAGGCGCTCAGGCGGCGCCGGCGCGGCTGCCGGTCCGGGAGACGAGCTGCTGGTGCGCCGACTCGACCGTCGGGTACTGCCGGAACACCTTGTACGTCCGGGTCAGCTGGACGACGACCTGCACCGGCCGGCTCACCGCGGCGAAGACGACCTGCCCGCCGAGCGGCGTGAGCTGGCGGTAGAGGGAGAAGATCGAGCCGAGCCCGGTCGAGTCGAGGATGCCCGTGCCGGAGAAGTCGAGCACGAAGTTCCGCGTGCCGGACTTGATGTGGTCCTGGCAGGCCGTCTTGAACTCGGCCGCGTTACGGAAGTCGAGCGCCTTGCCGACGCGGACGACGGCGATGTCCGGCGGGGCGGTCTGGATCGGGAAGGTCATGGGGGGTGGGGAGGGTGGGCCTCTGGAGATACCGGCGCCGGAGGCGGCGCGGCCCCAACGCTGGACTAATATCGTACCAGCGCCCGCGGCTCATCGCCCCGGGTCCGGTGAGGCCGAGGGCAGGGGGGCAGGAAGGGCATCCACTCGGAGCCCGCGCCGTTGCGGGGGCGGGCCGCGTCCGCACCGGGCCGTCCCCCGTGCCGGTAGGCTCGTAACCCCCGGTGCCATTCTCGTAACCCGACCCCATACCCCGGCCGCTGCGTCACCCAAGCGGCCGATGCGTCACCCAAGCACGACGGCGCGGCGGGGGCAAACGCCGCCGAGCCTTCGCTACCGACAGGGTACCTTCCGCACGTCACCTCCACCCGCTGCCACCGGGCTGATGCCGCATCCGATCTCCGTGGAGAACCGCCTCCCGACTGGCAACCCAGCCGGAGGCGCCCTCCTCGGCCTCGTCCGCGCCGAAGGCGTGGAGCCGGCGCACTACCCCGCGGGCTTCGACGCCGCGCTGGCCGACGCGGTCGCCGGGGCCCAAGACCCGTCGGAGGCGGAGGCGCGGCGCGTGGGCGCACGCGACATGCTCCGCAACGGCCGTTACAAACCCACCGGTCGCGGCAAGCCCGCCAGCGAGTACCTCGTCCGCGCGGCTGTCGGCGGCTCGTTCCCCCGCATCAACGCGCTCGTGGACGTCAACAACCTCGTCAGCCTCACCGAGCGGCTTCCCATCTCGCTGTGGGACCTCGACCGCGCCGCCGACCGCGTCCGCTTCCGGCTTGGCCGCGAAGGGGAGACGTACGTGTTCAACACGGCGGGCCAGGCGCTCGCCCTGCACGACCTCGCCGTCGGCTGCCGGGTGAGGGCGGGTGAGGATGCGGCGGGCGAGCCGTTCGTGAGCCCCATCAAGGACAGCCACGGCACGAAGACCGCGCCCGAGACGCGGCGCGTGGCGGCGGCCGTCTACGCCCCGGCGAACCTCGTCACGCCCGACGCCCTCAGCGACATCTGCCGGCGCTTCGCCGCGTGGCTGGCGGGCTGCGGCGACGACGTCGAGACCGCCACCGCCGTCGCGGCACCGGGTGAGGCCGTGGAGCTATGAACCCCACACATTCCCTCTTCTCCCTCCTCCTCTTCTCCCTCCTCTCCGCCTGTGGCGAGCGGGAGGCGCTGCCACCGGAGGTCGAGCTCGAGGACCGGCCGGACCAGGAGACGTGGGACGTCGACCTCGCCATCGCGATGGACGGGCGGCGGCGGGCCCGCGTCGTCGCGCCCTACGTGGCCCGGTTCGAGCACGACGACAGCACGTTCGCCCGGTTCGGCCCCGTGCCCGAAGGCCCCTCGGGGTCGGCGGCGCGGGTGTTCGTGGACGTGTTCGACGAGGCCGGCGAGCCCTCCGCCGTCGTGGAGTCCGACCGGCTGACGTACCTCGACGAGGAGCGGCGGTTCGTGGCCGAGGGCCGCGTCGTCGTGGAGACGGTGGAGGGGAAGCGGCTGGAGACCGAGCAGCTCGTGTGGGACGAGGCCGCGCGCGAGCTCCGCACCGACGGGTTCGTCCGCATCACGACCCCGACGGAGCGGCTCCAGGGCTACCGCCTCGTCGCCGACGAGTCGCTCGACACGTACACCATCGCCCGCCCGACCGGCGAGGTGGAGGTGGAGGAGGAGTGAGGGAGGGGAGGGGGGTGCTCATCCTCGTGCTCCTACTGACGCCGGCTTCGGTGTGGGCACAGGGGACGGAGCCGGCCCGGCCGGACACGGCGCAGACGCGGGTCGTCACCATCGTCAACGCGGACTCGGCGGCGGGGGCCGTCGTGGGCGGCGAGCGCATCCGGCGGCTGATCGGGAACGTCCACCTCCGCCAGGACTCGACGGACTTCCGCGCGCGCCGCGCCACCCAGTTCCTCGACGGCGACCGGATCGTGCTCGAAGGCGACGTCGAAATCGCCGAGCCGACCGACACGCTCCGCGCGCGCCGCGTCACCTACGCCAGCGCCTCCCGCGTCGGTCGCGCCCTCGGCGACGTCCGCCTCTCCGACGCCGAGGCCGTCCTCTACTCCGACTCCCTCACGTTCTTCCGCAACGAGCGCCGGGCCGAGTTCGACGCGCCCGTCCGGCTGGAGGAGCGCGAGGAGGACGGCGTGCTGACGAGCCTCCGGGGGACGTACTTCACCGGGCGCAAGGAGGCGTTCTTCCAGGACAGCGTCCGCCTCGTCGACTCCACCAGCGTGCTGACGAGCCGGTTCGGCCGCTACGGCACCGAGGACCGCCGCGCCGACTTCGCCGGCGACGTCCGGCTCGACCACGACGGCGGCGCCACCCGCCTCCGCGCCGACTCCCTCACCCACTACCGCGACACCGAGGTCTCCATCGCGCGGGGCCGCGTCGCCATCGAGCGGTTCGGGGAGCGGGACGAGCCGGCGGACTCGACCGCCGCGCCGGCGCCGCGCGATTCGACGGGCCGCACCCTCCTCTTCGGCGGGTACGCCTTCCACGACGAGCCTGCCCGCTACAGCCGCGTCGAGCGCGGGGGCAGCGCGCTCGACCCCCTCGTCGTCCGGCTTGACACGGACTCCACCGGCGCCACCGACACGACCCTCGCCCGCGCGCGCACCTTCGAGGCGCTCCAGGCCGACTCCCTCGACGGCCGCGCCCTCGCCCCTGGCCGGATGCTCCGGCGCGTCGTCGGGCGCGGCGCCGTCCGCCTCGCCAACCCCCGCCTCGCCGCCGTCGCCGACTCCGCCGTGTTCGACCGGCTGGAGTTCGAGGAGGGGCGGCCTGAGCGCGCGGCCGAGCCGGTGCTGGACGAGAGCCGGCTGTTCCGGGCGCCGGTGGCGTGGCTGACCCCGCGCGGCTCCGCCGTCGTCACCGAGGTCTCCGGCGACACCCTCCGCATCACCGCGCGCGCCGAGGCGCTCGACTCGCTCCGCGCCCTCGGCAACGCCTTCGCCGCGCGGCCGGACTCCGCGCTCGGCCGGGTGAACCAGGTCCGGGGGCGGCAGATGCTCGCGCTGTTCCGGGAGGACTCGCTCCGCGCCATCCGCGCGTGGCCCACCGCCGAGGCTGTCTTCTTCCGCGCCGACAGCGCAGGCGCGCTCGAGGGCGCCGTCGAGGTCTCCGGCGACAGCCTCTCGTTCGGCTTCGACGGGGACGCCCTCCGGCGGATGTTCCTCGGCGACGGCGTCGAGGGGGATTATTTCGACGCGGCCCTCGTCCCCGAGCCGCTCCGCCTCGACGGCTACCGCTACCGCCCCGGGGAGCGCCCCACCCGCGCCGACCTCCTCGCCGGCCGCCCCGCGCTCGATGACCCCTTCGCGGTGGACTCGCTGGCGCCGCGCGACACCCTCGCCCGCCCGGAGGCGCTCACGCCGCCGCCCGCCACGGTGGACTCCCTCGGCGCCCCGGCCCCGCCGGACACGCTCGCCACGCCGCCTCTCGTGGCGCCGCCGGAGTTCGAGGAGGTGCCGCTGCTGGAGGAGGCGCCGGCGGATTCGGTGGAGGTGCTGGAGATGGGGAGCAGGAGTCGAGACGGCCGTAGGGGCGTATTGCAACACGCCCCCACCGGAACCGGGACCGGGGCCGGGCATGTCTCGAAGCCGCGCCGCCACCGTCGCCCCTCCCCGTATGCAGCTCGAAGGCTCCGCCGCCGCTGACCCCCTCGTCCTCCGCGCCGAGGGGCTCGTCAAGCGCTACCGCAAGCGGACCGTCGTGGACGGCGTGGCGCTGGAGGTCCGGCAGGGCGAAGTCGTCGGGCTCCTCGGCCCCAACGGCGCGGGCAAGACGACGACGTTCTACATGGTCGTAGGCATGGTCCGGCCCGACGGCGGGCGCGTCTTCCTCGGCGCCGACGACATCACGCGGCTGCCGATGTACCAGCGCGCGCGGCGCGGCGTGGGCTACCTCGCCCAGGAGGAGAGCGTGTTCCGCGACCTCACCGTCGAGGAAAACATCCAGGCGGTGCTCGAATTCCAGCCCATCCCGAAGGCCGAGCGCCGGAAGCGCACCGAGGCGCTGATCGAGGAGTTCGGGCTGGGGCGCGTCCGCAGCTCGAAGGGCTACACCCTCTCCGGCGGCGAGCGGCGGCGCACCGAGATCGCCCGCGCCCTCGCCACGCGCCCCACGTTCATCCTCCTCGACGAGCCCTTCGCCGGCATCGACCCCATCGCCGTCGAGGACATCCAGCACGTCGTGGCCGGGCTCCAGCAGAAGGGGATCGGCGTGCTCATCACCGACCACAACGTCCACGAGACGCTGGCGATCACGGACCGGGCGTACCTCCTCTACGAGGGGAGGATCTTCCAGCACGGCACGGCCGAGGCGCTGGCCGAGGACGAGGAGGTCCGCCGCCGCTACCTCGGCGAGCAGTTCACCCTCGAGCGGTACCGCCCGCGCGATTAGCCCCCGCGCGGCGGGTTGTTGGGGTGTGAAGCTTTGGGGGGAGGGGAAACGCCGCGGGCTAGGGCGTCGTTTTTGCTGGGTTCGGGGCGCGCCGATCTCGCCCGGCCCCTTGCGAAGCGGCTCCGCGCCGCCGATGCCCCCTCCGCCTCCCGCGCCCCCGCCCCATGATCGTTGTGATGAGCCCTCGGGCCACCGACGCCCAGATCGAAGCCGTCGCCGAGCGCCTCGGCGCCTACGGCTTCGACGCGCAGCGGACGGTCAGCGGCGGGCAGGTCGTCTTCGGCGCCGTGAACAGCCAGCCGGACTTCGACGTCCGCCACCTCCGGGTGATGGACGGCGTCGCAAAGGCGATCCCGGTGGCGAGCCCGTACCCCTTCGCCAGCCGCGCCGGCCGCGAGGCCGACACGGCGATCGACGTGGGCGGCGTCGCCGTCGGGGGGAGCGAGGTGGTCGTGATGGCCGGGCCGTGCTCGGTCGAGAGCGAGGAGCAGCTCGACGCCGTGGCCGCCGCCGTGGCCGCCGAGGGCGCGACGTTCCTCCGCGGCGGGGCCTTCAAGCCGCGGACCTCGCCGTACAGCTTCCAGGGCCTCGGCGAGGAGGGCCTCCGCCTCCTCCGCGACGCCGGCGACCGCCACGGCCTCCGCGTCGTCACCGAGGCCATGCGGCCCTCGCAGGTCGGCCCCGTCGCCGAGTACGCCGACGTGGTCCAGATCGGCGCGCGGAACATGCAGAACTTCGACCTCCTCCGCGAGGCGGGCCAGGCCGGCCGGCCCGTGCTGCTCAAGCGCGGCCTCTCGGCCACCATCGCCGAGTGGCTGATGAGCGCCGAGTACGTGATGGCAAGCGGGAACCCCGACGTGATCCTGTGCGAGCGCGGCATCCGGACGTTCGAGCCGGCGACCCGCAACACGCTCGACCTCTCGGCCGTGCCGGTGGTGCAGCAGAAGAGCCACCTCCCCGTCGTCGTCGACCCCAGCCACGGCGTCGGGCTGCGGGACAAGGTGCTGCCGCTGGCGCGGGCCGCCGTCGCCGTCGGCGCCGCCGGGCTCCTCGTCGAGGTCCACCCCGACCCGCCGGCCGCGCTCTCCGACGGCCCGCAGTCGCTCTACCCCAGCCAGTTCGCCGAGCTCATGCGGCAGGTCCGCCGCGTCGCCGAGGCCGTCGGCGCGCGCGTCGCCGAGCCCGCGCTCCCCGCCTAGATCCCCTCGCACGAGGGCGCAGCGCCCTGCGCCCCTACGATCCCCTTCTGAACCTCCAGACCCTTTCTACCATGTGCGGCATCGTTGGATACATCGGCACCCGGCAGGCGAGCGACATCCTCGTCACCGGCCTCCGCCGGCTCGAATACCGCGGCTACGACTCCGCCGGCGTCGCCGTACTGAACGGCGAGCTGGAAGTCCGCAAGAAGCAGGGCAAGGTGGATGAGCTCGCTGGCCTCCTCAGCGGGAGCCCCGTGGAGGGGACCATCGGGATGGGGCACACGCGGTGGGCCACGCACGGCGCCCCGAACGACGTCAACGCCCACCCCCACACCGCCGGCGGTGGGCGCTTCGCCATCATCCACAACGGGATCATCGAGAACTACGGCGTCCTCAAGCGCCGGCTCGCCGAGAAGGGCTACACGTTCGAGAGCGAGACCGACACCGAGGTGCTCGCCCACTTCATCGACGACGTCCAGAAGGAGGCCGACCTCTCGTTCCCCGAGGCCGTCCGGCAGGCGCTCACGCGGGTCGAGGGGGCCTACGGCCTCGTCGCCGCCTCGGAGGACGACCCGGACATGCTCGTCGTCGCGCGCAACGGGAGCCCGCTCCTGCTCGGCGTCGGCGACGGCGAGCACTTCGTCGGGAGCGATGCGAGCCCGTTCATCGAGCACACCAAGAGCGTCGTCTACCTCAACGACGGCGAGATGGCCGTCGTCCGCCGCGACGGCTACGAGGTCTACAAGATCGACGGGGCGCCGGTGGCGAAGGAGGTCCACGAGCTCGAGTGGAGCCTGGAGGAGATCGAGAAGGGCGGCTACGAGCACTTCATGCTCAAGGAGATCATGGAGCAGCCCGAGTCCCTCGAGGACTGCATGCGTGGGCGCGTCCGGGTCGATGAGAACCTGATCCGCCTCGGCGGGCTCCAGGACGTGATGGACCGGCTCACCGCCGCCGAGCGGATCGTAATCTGCGCCTGCGGCACGTCCTGGCACGCCGGCCTCGTCGGGGAGTACCTCCTCGAGCGCCACGCGCGGATCCCCGTCGAGGTCGAGTACGCCTCGGAGTTCCGGTACCGGAACCCCATCCTCGGCGAGAACGACGTCGTCCTCGTGATCTCGCAGAGCGGCGAGACGGCCGACACGCTGGCCGCGGTGCGGCAGGCGCAGGAGGCCGGCTGCCTCACCATCGGCGTCGTCAACACCGTCGGGAGCACCATCGCGCGCGAGACCGACGCCGGCGTCTATCTCCACGCCGGCCCCGAGATCGGCGTCGCCAGCACGAAGGCGTTCACGGCGCAGGTCACGGTCCTCACGATGATCGCGCTCCTGCTCGGCAAAGAGCGTGGCGAGCTCTCGGACGACGCGATGGGCACCTACCTCCGCGCCCTCCGCGCCATCCCCGAGCAGATCCGGCGCGTGCTCGCGCAGGACGACCGGATCAAGCAGATCGCCCACGGCTACCGCCTCGCCAACAACTTCCTCTACCTCGGCCGCGGCTGCAACTTCCCCGTCGCGCTCGAAGGGGCCCTCAAGCTCAAGGAGATCTCTTACATCCAC
Organism: Rhodothermales bacterium; assembly: GCA_965215145.1. Lineage (GTDB taxonomy): Bacteria > Bacteroidota > Rhodothermia > Rhodothermales > JANQRZ01. The sequence goes on from OZ244038.1 coordinate 1,053,563, forward strand.
GCCGAGGGCTACCCGGCGGCCGAGATGAAGCACGGCCCGATCGCGCTGATCGACCGGTTCATGCCCGTCGTCTTCATCGCGATGAAGGACGCCATCTACGACAAGGTGGTCTCGAACATCGAGGAGGTCGCCGCGCGGCAGGGCTCGGTGCTCGCCATCACCGACGAGGGGAACGACGAGCTCGACGAGCTGTGCGAGTTCGTGATCCAGGTGCCGGAGACGATGCAGTGCCTGGAGCCGCTGCTGACGGTGGTCCCGCTCCAGCTCCTCAGCTACCACGTCGCCGTCATGCGCGGGTGCGATGTGGACCAGCCGCGCAACCTCGCCAAGAGCGTCACCGTCGAGTAGCTTCCCCACCCGACGCCACCCCGTAGGGGCGTGATTAATCACGCCCCTACGTTCATTTTACCGCCCGCCCGATGCACATCCCCGCCGACGCCCTCCGCGAGATCCGCGCCCGCCACGCCGAGGTCGAGGGCCTCATGGCGCAGCCGGACGTGGCGACGGACCCCGACCGGATGGCCGACCTCGGCCGCGAGCACGCCGAGCTCTCGGGGGTCATCGCCGTGATCGATCGCTACGAGGCGCTGGTGGAAGAACGCGACGGGCTGGCCGGGATGGCGGAGGCCGAAGAGGGGGAGCTGGCCGAGATGGCCCAGTCCGAGCTGGAGGCCGTCGAGGCGAAGCTACCGAAGGCGGAGGAGGCGCTCCACCTCGCCCTGATCCCGAAGGACCCCGAGGACGCGAAGGACGCCATCCTAGAAATACGCGCCGGCACCGGCGGCGACGAGGCCGCGCTCTTCGCCGGCGACCTCCTCCGGCTCTACGAGCGGTTCGCCGAGCGGCACGGGTGGCGCGTCGAGATCATGGACGCCGCCGCCGGCGGGCAGGGCGGCGTCAAGGAGGCGACGGTCTCGGTAAAGGGTCCGGACGCCTTCGGCACGCTGAAGTACGAGAGCGGCGTCCACCGCGTCCAGCGCGTACCCGCCACCGAGAGCCAGGGGCGGATCCACACGTCGGCCGCCACCGTGGCCGTGCTGCCCGAGGCCGAGGAGGTCGACGTCGCCATCCACGCCAACGACCTCGAGATCGACGTGTACCGTTCCAGTGGGCCGGGCGGCCAGAGCGTCAACACTACCGACTCCGCCGTCCGCATCACCCACAAGCCGACGGGGTTGGTGGTGACGTGCCAGGACGAGAAGAGCCAGCACAAAAACAAGGACAAGGCGCTCCGCGTCCTCCGCGCCCGGCTCTACCAGGCCGAGCTCGACAAGGTCAACGCCGAGCGCTCCGAGCAGCGCCGCGCCCTCGTCGGCAGCGGGGACCGGTCGGAGAAGATCCGGACGTACAACTTCCCCCAGAACCGCGTCACCGACCACCGCCTCACCGGCGACGACAAGAACCACCCGCTCCCCGACGTGATGGCCGGCGGCCTCGACGACATCATCGCCGCCCTCCGCACCGCCGAGCACGCCGAGCGATTGGCGGGGTAGCGCGAAGTTCTGTAGGACGTCTGCTACCTATGCTCTCCCGATCCCTCCCGCTCCTCCTAGCGCTCTTGGCTGCGGAGTGTGCTATTGCCCAGCGGCCCCAGCACTGCGGACCCGACTCCGTAGTTGCAACTCAGACGTACTCCAGGGTCGCCGTCCTCCTCTTCGACTATCAAACTAGCGCGTTCGACGGAGGGCACATCCTCCGTCTCCCGCTCCCGAGGCGACCTCGTGTGACTGGCCTCCGATACCAACTCCCCTTTATCGGGCTGTACAACTCCCCCAGCGACTTCGGGAGCATCACCTTCCGTCACGCTGTCACCGCGGACACCGTGTTCGATGCGACGATTTGGTGGAATGGCCGGGGTGCTATCCGCTTCCCGGAATCGTTCGTAGCGGGCGATGCCCTCACGGAGGGGTCGGAACCGCTGCTTGAACCGGTAAACGTTACTCTGCTCGGGGGTTCCTCAGGGGTCGCTGAATCAACTTTGGAGATGGGGAGCAGAGCAAGCGTTAGACGCGGCGCGGAATCTTGGATCCATCCACGGCTTTGCTGGGAGACGGTACGATGCAGGGGTGTACCTCTATGGGCCGACCGTCGGCATGTTCGACCCGGCGGTGGCTTGTTGGGTTGTGCTCCTACACAGGACGGAGGGGGAGGTAGTCTGCCGCCCGCGCTCGCGCTGAGCGTTCGGAGTAGGGAAATATCGCGAAGTGCGCTACTTCAGGGTGAGACACGCAGAAGACACCGGATAACCGCAGTTCACGGCTTCCTCCCACGGCGCACGCCGAACCCCGCACGCCGAACGCGTAGCTTTGGGGCTGCCCTGCCTGCGGGAGCGGAGCCGCGGGAGCGGAGCCACCGCCCGCCGTAGGCATACGCCCACCGTATCCCACAGGGAACCCATGCCTGAGCAGAACCGCCCCACGTACGAGCTGATCTACGTGGTCAACACCGTCCTCAACGACGAGCAGGTCGAGGACATCGTCGCCCGCGTGACCGCCTTCATCCGCGAGAGCGGCGGCGACATCGTCGAGGAGGAGCAGTGGGGGAACCGGCGCTTCGCCTACCCCATCGAGAAGAAGCGGAACGGGTACTACGCCCTCGTCTACTTCCGCGCGGACCCCGGCCTCATCGCCAAGCTCGACCGCGCGCTCCGGATCAACGACGACATCCTCCGCCACCTCGTCCTCCGCTACGACGCGAAGATGCTCCGCCACTACGAGAAGCGGAAGCAGGAGGCCGCCAAGACGGCCGCCGCAGCGGCAGCCGAGGAGGCCGCCGCGCCCGCCGAGGCGTAACTCGCCTCGCTCCCGTCCCCCCGCTCTCGTAAACGCATCGACCTATCATGGCTGACAACGACCAGCAGACCACCGCCACCCCGAAGCCCGACGGCGCCCAAGCCTCCCCGCAGAATGGCGCCGCGCAGGGCCAGCAGCAGAACCAGCAGAACCAAGCCCCCGCCAGCAAGCCCATCGAGCGCACGGCCGTCCCCGTCGCCGCGCGCCGCCGGCCGACGTGCCCCTTCAAGGCCGCCGGCGTCGAGTACATCGACTACAAGGACGTCGAGACGCTGAAGCCTTACGTCAACGAGCAGGGCAAGATGCTGCCCCGCCGCATCACCGGCGTCTCGGCCAAGTTCCAGCGGCAGCTCACCGTCGCCATCAAGCGCGCCCGCCACATGGCGCTGCTCCCGTTCATCGCCGAAAACGTGAAGTGATGAGACGTGTGCGCTGAGCCCCAAGCGGGCTCATGACCCACGACTCGCAACCCACGACTCATCATGAAAGTCATTCTCACGCAGGACCTCGACACGCTCGGCCAGAAGGGGGAGGTGGTGGACGTTAAGCCCGGCTATGGGCAGAACTTCCTCATCCCCCGCGGCATGGCCGTCGTCGCCAGCAAGGGCAACGTGAAGCGGTTCGAGGAGGAGACCCGCCAGCAGTCGTTGAAGCTGGAGGCCGCGCGCAAGGACGCCGAGGCCCTCGCCAAGCGGCTCTCCGAGCTCGAGATCGCCATCCAGAAGCCGGTCGGCGAGGAGGAGCGCATCTTCGGGACCGTGACCACGCAGGACGTAGCCGCCGAGCTCGAGCGCCGCGGCGTCGAGGTCGACCGCCGGAAGATCTCGCTGGATCAGGAGATCCGCACGCTCGGCGACTACACCGCCTCGATCCGGCTCCACCCGGAGCACACCGCGCAGGTGAAGGTGCAGGTCGTCCCGGAGTCGCTCTCGGAGTCGGTCTGACCGGCGCGGTCACGCTGCCCTCACATCGGGGGAAGCGCTTGATTCCGCACCGCCTCCGACGGTTCTCCCCGCAACACGACGGCGGGGCGCTCGTTCTGGCTGGGCCTCGCTGCCCGCAGACCGGGCGCCCCGTCGTCCGTTTGCTCGGGTCGGACCGGATGTAGATTCCTGACTATGCGCCCTGCCGTTGCCCTCGCCACGCTCGCGGTCGTGCTGCTCGCCGCAGCGCCGGGCGCCCGCGCGCAGCTCGACCCCGTGCGGTGGTCGGCGGCAGCGGAGCCAGCGGTGGCGGAGCCGGGGGGGCTCGTGATGGTCACGCTCCGCGCCGAGATCGGGGCGGGGTGGCGGCTGTACGCGATGGACTCCGGCGTCGGCCGTCCGCTGAAGCTGCGGTTCGAAGACGCGGCGGGGCTAAGCCCCATCGGCCCGGCTGAGCAGGAGCAGCCGCGAGCTGGGTTCGACGAGACGCTGGAGCAGGACTACACCTACTTCTCCGAGGCCGTCACGCTCTCGCGGGCCTACCGCGTCGCCGAGGCCGCCGAGGCCGGGCCGGCGACGGTGAACGGGGGGGTGACGTACATGGTCTGCAACGACGACGTCTGCCTCCCCCCGAAGACGGAGCCGTTCTTCGCCTCCGTCCGCATCGAGGCTGCCGAAAAGGCCGCCGCGCCGCCTCCCGCTGTTGAGCGGCCCGCGTCGCCGCCGATGGCCGTGGAGCCCGATCCAGTCGCCGAGGCTGCGCCGCCAGAGCCGGCCGAGCAGGAACCCGCGGAGGCGTCGGTGCCGGATGACACCCTCGCGCTGGCCGAGCCGGAGCCCGTCGAGGCAGAGCCTTCCATCGCTGCACCGGTGGACCCGCTGCCGGAGGCGCCGGAGCGGGGGGGGCTGTGGGGCTTCCTGCTGCTCGCCGTCGGCGCGGGCTTCATCGCGCTGCTGACCCCGTGCGTGTTCCCGATGATCCCGCTCACGGTGTCGTACTTCCTCCACCACACCGGGGACCGGCGGCAGGCGGCGCGGATGGCCGGGCTCTACGGGCTCTCCATCATCGGGCTCTTCACCGGGCTCGGGGTGCTGATGGCGGCGCTCGTCGGGGCCGCCGGCCCGCAGCTCATCGCGGCGAACCCGTGGGTGAACCTCTTCATCGGCGCCGTCCTCATCGTGTTCGGGTTCTCGCTGCTCGGGTTCTACGAGATCCGGACGCCGGCGGTGCTCTCGAACTACACCGACCGGCGGGGCCGCGAGCGGGGCGGCGTGCTCGGGGTGGTGTTCATGGGGCTCACGCTCGTGCTCGTCTCGTTCTCCTGCACCGTCCCGTTCGTGGGGGGGCTGATGGCGCAGGCCGTCCGCAGCGAGTGGGTCTACCCCGTGATCGGGATGGTCGCGTTCTCGACCGTGTTCGCGCTGCCGTTCGTGCTGTTCGCGCTGTTTCCGACGGCGCTGACGCGGCTGCCGAAGTCGGGGCCGTGGATGACGGCGCTGAAGGGGATGCTCGGGTTCGTTGAGATCGCGGCGGCCCTGAAGTTCCTCTCCAACGCCGACCTCGTGTGGGGCCTCGGGGTGCTGCCGCGCCCGCTCGCCATCGCGCTGATGACGACGATCTTCGCGCTGATGGGGTTCTTCCTCCTCGGCAAGCTCCGCCTCCGCACGCCCGAGACCGAGGCCGGCCTCGACGCGGCGCCCGCGCCCGTCGGCCCGCTCCGGCTGGCGACGGCCATCGCCGCGTTCGGGCTCGCGCTCTACCTCGTCCCCGGCCTCCTCGGCGCGCCGCTCGGCGGGATCGACGCGTACCTCCCCCCGCGCCAGGCCACCGACGTCAGCCTGCTCGCCGCCGTGGGCGCGTCGGGCGAGGCGGGGAAGGAGGAGGGGTGGTACCAGAGCCGCGAGGTCGCCTTCGCCGAGGCCGCCCGCACCGGCCGCCCCGTCCTCATCGACTTCACGGGGTACACCTGCACGAACTGCCGCTACATGGAGGCCAACGTGCTCTCGCGCCCGGCCGTCGCCCGGCGGATCGAGGGCGGGTTCGTGCCGCTCCAGCTCTGGACCGACGACGGCGAGGAGGGGCCGGCCCTCCAGCGCTACCAGCTCGAGCTGATCGGCAGCCTCGCGCTGCCGACCTACGCCGTGGTCTCGCCCGAGGGCGGACTGCGGGGGCACATCAGCGGCATCACCAGCGTCGAGGAGTTCGCCGCCTTCCTCGACCGCCACACCCCCGCCGCCGCGCTGGCGCAGCGGTAGGGGAAGGCTGAGCAGGGCGCCGGCTCATCCCACGCCCCCGTGGGGACAGGGCACGCCCTGTCCCTACCACGGCTGAGGCACAACGCGCATCACGCCGCGTTCGACCGCCCGCCCCTCTTGCCTGCCTCTCCCCCCGTGCTTGCTCCCCCCGCCGACCTCGACGCGCTGCGCGCGAAGGCGCTGGAGGTCCACCGCCGCCTCTGCGCGGAGTACGACTGCCCCATCCCGTACTTTTCGGAGAAGGACCCCCTCAGCGAGCTCGTCTCGGCGCTCCTCTCGCACCGCACGAAGAACCGCGACTCCGGGCGGGCCTACGAAAGGCTCCGCGCCCGCTTCCCGACGTGGGAGGCCGTCCGCGACGCGGCGACGGCGGAGGTCGAGGCGGCGATCAGCCCATGCACGTGGCCGGAGCAGAAGGCGCCACGCATCCAGGAGATCCTCCGGCTCATCACCGAGGAGGTCGGCGCGCTGGACCTGGGCTTATTGGAAGAGATGCCGGTGCCCGAGGCGCGGGCGTGGCTAGAAAAACTCCCCGGCGTCGGGCCGAAGACGAGCGCGGCGACGCTGCTGTTCAGCCGGCTCCGGCGGCCGGCCCTCCCGGTGGACAGCCACCACCACCGCGTCGCGCAGCGGCTCGGGCTGATCCCCAAGAGCATGAGCGTCGGCCCGTCGCACGACGCGCTGGCGGCGCTGATGCCGGAGGGGTGGGACGCGCAGACGGTCTACGACCACCACGAGGCGCTGATGCTGCACGGCCAGCGGTGCTGCTTCTGGAAGGACCCCGCCTGCCGCCGCTGCCCCGTCCTCGACATTTGCCCGACGGGGCAGGCCCGCCTCAGGGACCGTGCGCCGGGAGCGTGATTAATCACGCCCCTACGAGTCCTCTGCGTACCGGGGGCGCTTCGCCTCCCAGGCATCGAAGGCGTCGAGCTCCTTCGAGAACTGCTTCAGGACGTAGGCCACGACCGCCGCGTCGTCGAGGTAGCCGATGACGGGGATGAAGTCGGGGATGGCGTCGATGGGGGCGACGAAGTAGAGCAGCGCGGCGACTACGCCGACGATGACCCGCCAGGGGAGGTGCCGGTAGTCGCCACGCGCCCAGGCAGCGGCCATGCGGATCAGCGTCGGGAGGTCGCGGCGGAGCGCGGCCAGCGGGGAGTCGTCGCCGCCGAGGTCGCGGAGCTTGTCGGTGGCGCGACGGGCGAGGGCGCGGACGCGGCCGGGCTCCTGGGCCTCGCGCTCAGCCTGGCGCCGGAAGCGGAGGAACTGCCGGCGTGTGCGGTCGGAGGTGGGGTCGGACATGGGGACGGGGGACGGAGAACGAACAAGCTGAGCTAGGGAAGCTACCGACACGTCTACAATGGGCACCCGTAGGGGCGCATGGCGTGCGCCCTGTCCGAGGGCTGGCGCCGGCCCGCCCTATGCCGTAGGGGCTGAGCGGAGGGGCCGGCACTCCGCCGTGCCGTGCCGTGTCGGTGGCGTCGCACCTGGCCGTCGCAGGGCGAGGCGTGCCTCGCCCCTACGAATACCGGGGAGGGCGTCGTTGGTCATAATGCCTACCTTCCGGTGTCGCCGCCGTCCCGAACCGCCCTTACGTCATGCGTTTCCTCCCCGCCATCCTCGTCGCCCTGCTCGCCACGCCGGTGGTGGCGCAGCCCGTCGCGCCGGCCACGCCGCGCGCCGAGAGCGCACTCGCCAACCCCGTCCCGTTCACGCCGGCCGAGGCTCGCCTTGCCGGGTTCGAGCGGCACCGCGCGCTGGAAGCCGCGTCGCTCGTCCAGGACGTCCCCTTCCGCTCCGTCGGGCCGACGGTGATGAGCGGGCGCGTGACCGACCTCGACGCCCACCCCAGGGACCCCGCGACGTTCTACGTCGCCTACGCCTCCGGTGGGCTCTGGAAGACGACCACCAACGGCTCCGCCTTCGAGCCGCTCTTCGACGACGAGGCCAGCATGACCATCGGCGACATCGCCGTGGACTGGCGCGACGGGGAGGGCAACACGATCTGGGTCGGGACGGGGGAGAACAACTCCAGCCGCTCCTCCTACGCCGGCACCGGCCTCTACCGCAGCACCGACGGCGGCGAGACGTGGCGGCACATGGGCCTCGCCGAGACCCACCACGTCGGCCGCATCATCCTCCACCCCGACGACCCGAACACGCTCTGGGTCGCCGCCATCGGACACCTCTACTCGCCGAACGAGGAGCGCGGCGTCTACCGGACCACCGACGGCGGGCAGACGTGGACGAAGACGCTGTTCGTCGGCCCCGACGCCGGCGTGATCGACCTCGTCATCGACCCCACCGACCCCGAGGTGCTCTACGCCGCGGCGTGGCACCGGAAGCGGCGGGCCTGGGACTTCACCGAGGCCGGCACGGAGAGCGGCATCTTCAAGAGCACCGACGGCGGGACCACGTGGGACCGGGTCACGACCGAGGGCAGCGGCTTCCCCACCGGCTTCGGCGTCGGGCGGATCGGGCTGGCCGTCTACCCCGGCAACCCCGAGACGCTGTTCGCCGTGCTCGACAACCAGGACCGCCGGCCCGAGGAGGAGGATGACGACGCGCCGGCGCTCACGAAGGACGCCCTCCGGGAGATGAGCCGCGACGCCTTCCTCGAAGTCGCCGAGGACGACCTCAACGACTTCCTCGACCGCAACGGCTTCCCCCTCTCCTACACCGCGCAGTCGCTGCTCGACATGGTCCGCCAGGGCAAGCTGGAGCCGATCGCGCTCGTGGAATACCTCGAAGACGCGAACCGGCAGCTCTTCGACACCCCCGTCGTCGGCGCCGAGGTCTACCGCTCCGACGACGGCGGGCGCTCGTGGCAGAAGACCCACGACGGGTTCATCGACGACCTCTTCTTCTCCTACGGCTACTACTTCGGCGAGGTCAGGGTCTCCCCGCAGAACCCCGACCGGCTCTACCTCCTCGGCGTCCCGCTGATCGCCTCCTCCGACGGCGGGCGGACGTGGGCGGCCATCGACGAGGACCACGTCCACGTGGATCACCACGCCCTCCACGTCAGCCCGACGCGGCCGGGCCACCTCATCAGCGGCAACGACGGCGGCGTGAACGTCTCGTTCGACGACGGCGAGAGCTGGACGAAGGCCAACGTCCCGCCCGTCGGGCAGTTCTACACCGTGGCCGTGGACATGGCCGAGCCGTACAACGTCTACGGCGGGCTCCAGGACAACGGTGTCTGGATGGGGCCGCACACCCACACCCCCGGCCCCGACTGGCGCGCCTCCGGCGAGTACGCCTTCGACTGGATCATGGGCGGCGACGGGATGCAGATCGAGGTCGACCCCCGAACCAACAACACCGTCTACACCGGCTTCCAGTTCGGGAACTACTTCCGCCTCGACCGGCCCGTCGAGGGCGCGCCCTACGACCGCGCGCGGATCACCCCGAGCCACGAGCTCGGCGAGCGCCCGCTCCGGTTCAACTGGCAGACCCCGATCCACCTCTCGCGCCACGCCCCGGACGTGCTCTACCTCGGCTCGCAGCGGGTCCACCGCTCGCTCGACCGCGGCGACACCTGGGAGGCGCTGTCGGAGGACCTCACGAAGGGCGGCCTCCCCGGCGACGTCCCGTACGGCACCCTCACCTCGCTCGACGAATCTCCTCTCCGGTTCGGCCTCCTCGCCGCCGGCACGGACGACGGGCTCGTGTGGACCTCCGACGGCGGGCGCCAGTGGACGAACGTCTCAGCCGGCCTCCCTGACGATCTCTGGGTGAGCCGCGTCGAGATGAGCCACCACGACGCCGACCGGCTCTACGTCGCCCTCAACGGCTACCGCTGGGACAACTTCGAGGCCCACGTCTACCGCTCCGACGACCTCGGCCGGACGTGGACGCGGATCGGGACGGACCTCCCGATGGAGCCGGTGAACGTCGTCGTCGAGGACCCCGAGAACGCGGACCTCCTCTACGTCGGCACCGACCACGGCGTCTACGTCTCGCTCGACCGGGGCGCGACGTTCGCGGCGATGCAGGGGCCGGAGGACGGCCGCCTCCCGAACGTCCCCGTCCACGACCTCAAGGTCCACCCGCGCGACAAGGACCTCGTCGTCGGCACGCACGGCCGCTCGATCTACGTCGCCGATGTGGAGCACGTGCAGGCGCTCACGCCGGAGATCCTCGCGGGCAGCCTCCACGTGTTCGACCTCGACAAGGTGACGCGCTCGGAGCGGTGGGGGAGCCGGGGCTGGACGTGGAGCGATCCTTTCGAGCCGGAGGTTCGCGTGGCCTACTTCGCGCCCGCGGCCGGCGAGGCCCGCGTCGCCGTGCGCGACACGAGCGGTGCCCTCGTCGCCTCCTTCGCTGACGAGGCCGCGCGCGGGCTCAACTACGTCACCTACGACGTGGCCTACGCCGACGACCTCCAGCCTGAAGACACGGAGCCCGCCGACGATGGGCGCACGTACCTCCCGGCTGGGGAGTATGAGGTGACGCTCTCGATGGGCGGGGAGACGGTGACGCGGACGCTGGTCATCGAGGAGGGGCCGAAGCCGCCGAGCCGCCGGAAAAAGACACCGTAGGATCACTAGTTAGCCAATGCGATAGTAGCACAGAGCGCGAAAAGACCTAAAATTATACCTAGAGCTGCGAGAAAGTTGGCATCTGTTGCCATCTTGACGCTGCGCCTTGTCTGTGCCTCTTGGATTACTGACCATAGATTGTTTCCGAGTAAGAGTCTGCTGTTGATGATGTCATATCTAAGGAGTAAAATTACTTGGACCATGTGATTCTGAAGATGCATGTGATATAATGCACTTCTGTTTAGCGGCTCGGTGCTCGTGATAGTCATCGAAGGGCGTATTACGAATTGTTTAGCCCTGCTCTCGAAGTCAATCATTTCGTGTTGGAGCGCATTGGCATCTTGCTCAAGCTCTTGGGTGATCTCTACAGTCTCTTGGCCCGGATCGCCAGGAATATGGACTCCGAGAATGCGAGCATTGAGGCTGTTGAAGGCATCTGTCAGGCGATTGTGCTCCTCTAGAAGAGCATCTACCTCTGGATTGTGCTCGGGATCTAACCAGACGTGAGGCGCGGGGGCGGGCGACATAGGATCTGCTAGGTGTTGTGTTGCGCTAAGTGCGGACGGGGGCTTGCTATCGTTAGTCCTGTGACCAGAGGAGCCGTCGTGGACACGGCGGCACGCTCAGCGGAGCAGCCGGTCGTAGGCGTCGTGGGGGCCGATCCAGAACCAGAAGATTTCCCCCTCCTGCTCCAGAGCTAACGCCCGGTAGTCGCGGCCGATGCGAACGGACCAGAGCGGCGGCGACGTCCCGGACAGCTTTTTGAAGCGGAGCGAGGAATGGCGCGGGTCCGCCTCGAGGAGTCGATGGTTCTTCCGGGCTAATCGCTGGACGGACTCCGGCAACGCCTCAAAGCGCTGCCAGAATCCGGCCGTCGTGCGGTGTGTCACGGGAGCGGGCGGACACAACCCGCTGCAATATCCTCCTCAGCCTCACGGACGAGAGCGTCGAGCCGGCCGGCTTTCGCGTCGGCTTCGATCTGCCGGTCCCAGTCATCGGCCTTGTAGTCCTCGAACCACTCTGTGAAGCGGGCGAGGTCTTCGGGAGAGAGTCGTGCGACGGCGTTCTCCAGTTCCTGGACGCTCATAGTCTCTGTAGGCCGGTCAGATAGCGGGTTAACCCACCGGGGGGGCTTCCTGTTCACCGTAGCCCTCTACCGCACCAGCGTCAACCGGTGCACTTCGCGGAAGGACGCGCCCTCGACGCGGACGATGTAGGGGCCGGCGGGCAGGGCCGCCCCGTCGAGCGTGAGCCGGTGCGGCGTGCCGGCGGCAATCGGGCCGTCGTGCAGCGTCGTCACCCAGCGGCCGAGTGCGTCGAAGACGGCCACGGTGACGGGCTGCGGCTCGGCTACGCGGAGCCTCACGATAGCGGTCCCGGCGAAGGGGTTGGGATAGGCGTCCAGCGCGTAGCCAGCGGCCGGACCGGGCTCGGCGGCGGTGGTGCCGGAGAAGGAGAACGTAACGTGGATCTCCCCCTCGTCCACGCCGAAGAATCCGCTGTTGCCCGTGACTCGGAAGTAGTACGTCATCCCCGCCTCGACAGGGAGGTCGCTCAGGGCCGTGTCGGCGCCGGCGTTCTGGAAGGCGCAGATCAGCTCCGTGAGCGGGTGGCCGTCGCCGCGCTGGACGCTGAGGATGGGGGGGAAGTCGCTGCCGGCGAGGCTGATGCTGGCGGTGCCGTCCGAGGGCGCGGTGAAGCTCCAGTAGACCGAGTTGCCGCCGTCGAGCCCGCACGAGGCGATAGTCTCGTCGGCCTCGCTGCTGGCGCCGACGTTCGTGCCCATCTGGAAGTCCGTCGGCTCCTCCAAGGGTCGGGCGTCGGCGAGGTCGTCGTTGTCGAGCGGGAGGGGGATCCGCAGTGAGCCCTCGCCGCTCCCCACGCTCGCCCCGACCGTCACGCCCTCGACGGTGGCCTCCGCCACGGCCGCGTCGAGCCGGTTGCCGTTGCCCGCGTCTTCAGCCACGTCGTAGAGGAGGACCACGTAGTTGTTGCCCGGCACAAGCTCCTGGCTCCCCGTGAACGCCATCTGCCCACTCGGGTCTGCGATGGAGGCGCCGAAGGGCGTCCCTCCGCCCGATCCCTCGAAAAGAAGCTGCCCCGTATACGTCACCTGCGCCGCGGCGATGTCGGCCGGGTCCGTCGTGCCCTCGGTGGTGAAGGTGATGGCCTCCAGCGTCGCCGTCCCGGTCGTGCCGCCGATGCGCACGTTTGCCACGATCACTGGGTTGTCGGTCGAGCCCGGCTGCACGTCGTCGCGGTACTGGAAGGCGAACCGGACATCCTCCACGAAGGCCGGCGCGTCCGGCCCTACGACGACGTTGTCCACGAAGAAGCCGTCGCCGCCGTTCTGGCGGACGCGGAAGGCGACGTAGACCGTCTGCCCGGCGTAGGCCCCGAGGTCCACGACGAGCCGCGCCGAGAACGTCGGCGCCGGCCCGAAGTCTTTCTCGGTGAACGTCGCCACGGCGGCGTAGTCGTCGGGGTCGGTCTGGCTGCCCGTTGAGACGAGCACGGCCAATTCGCCACCCTCGACCCCCTGGAACAGCTCTGCCGCGTCGAAGCTGAGCGTGTGGGCGTCGGCGGTGAGGGCGAGGGCGGGCGTGGCGAGGTAGTCCTCGGCGAACTGCCCCGCAGGCGCGGACTGCTCGGGGACAAAAGCCCACGTGTTGTCGCGGTCGTCGTCGTAGAACCCGACCCACGAGGCCTCAGTGGCGACGCCGTTGTCGAACACGGCCCACCCGTCGGGCGGAAAACCTCCGCCCTCGAAGTCTTCCGAGAGAAGCGGCTGCGCGGCAGTTGGCGCGGCGAGTAGGAGGAGGGCGAGGAGACGGAGCACGGGGAGGGTCTGTATTGGGGGGCAGGGGTCAGCAGGAAGCTAACGCCGCGCGGGAGCCGCCCCGCTGGCCTCTGGACGAACGCAGGTGGAGCCGGGGTGAAAGGGCCGGCGCTCGCGGCACGCGCAGTGGCCTCAGGCGTAGGAGTGTCCGCAGGGGCCGCCTTCGTCGTGGCTATCCGCCTCTACTCCGCCCGCACCCATGCAGCTCTACCCCGCCGACGCCGAGGAAAAGCTCGGCTTCCACCTCGTCCGCCGTCGCCTCGAAGGCCACGCCCGGAGCCCCCTCGGCGCCGAGCGCCTCGCGGCGATGCAGCCGACGACGAACCGCGCCGTCGCCGAGCGGCTGCTGCAACAAACGGCCGAGCTGCAGGAGGCCCTCCGCACCGACGACCCAATCCCGCTCTCGCCGCTGCCGGACGTCCGCTCCGCGCTCCGCCGCGCGCAGCCGAAGGACGCGATGCTCGACGCTGATGAGCTGGCCGAGGTCGGCGCGGCGCTGGGGACGATGCGGCGGGTGCAGGGATACTTCCGCAGTCGGAGGGCCAAGTACCCGGAGGTGGCGCGGCTCGCCCTCCAGATCGAGCCGCCGAGGGAGCTGGAGGAACACGTCGGTCGGACCGTGACGCCGCAGGGGGCCGTCCGCGACGACGCCTCGTCAGAGCTTCAGCGCATCACCCGCCAGATCGCGCAGGTCCAGAGCCAGCTTCGGAACGCGCTGATGAAGGCGCTCCGCGAGGCTGCCCGCGAGGGCCACGCCGCTGAAGAGCAGCCGACGATCCGCGCTGGCCGCGCCGTGATCCCCGTCCGCGCCGAGGCGAAGCGGAAGGTGCGGGGGTTCGTCCACGACGTCAGCGGCTCCGGCCAGACAGTCTACATCGAGCCCGCCGCCGTGCTCGACCTCAACAACGAGGTCCGCGAGCTGGAGCTAGAGCGTGGTCGCGAGATCCGCCGCCTCCTGCAGGCCGTGACGCAGCACCTCCGCAGCCGGCTCCCGCAGGTCCAGGCCGGCCTCGACGCCGTCGCCCGGCTCGACGCGCTCCAGGCCCGCGCCCGCCTCTCGAACGACCTCGACGCGCTCGTCCCCGACCTCAACGACGAGGGCCGCGTGCGGATCGTCCGCGGGCGCAACCCGGCGCTGGCGCTGCACTTCCAGAACGCGCCGACGTCGCTAGGCGGGGTATCTGATCCTGAGGATGGCGTAGGGGCAGTTCATGAACTGCCCCTACCGGACAGCGATCTCGCTGAGGGTGACACACCGCCGTCCCCCCGTGCCGTCGTCCCCCTCGACCTGGAGCTCTCCGACGCCGTCCGCACCCTCGTCATCACCGGCCCCAACGCCGGCGGCAAGTCCGTGGCGATGAAGACGACGGGGCTGCTCTGCCTCATGGCTGCGTGCGGGCTGCCCGTCCCCGCTGCGCCGGGCACGAGCTTGCCTCTGTTCGAGCGGCTGTTCGTGGACATCGGCGACCGGCAGAGCATCGAGCAGGACCTCTCGACCTTCACCAGCCACCTCCAGAGCCTCCGTCGCACCCTCGCCGAGGCCGACGACCGGACGCTCGTGCTCATCGACGAGGCCGGCACGGGGACGGACCCGGCCGAGGGCGGGGCGCTCGCGCAGGCCGTGCTGGAAGAACTCACCGCACGTGGTGCCCGCACCGTCGCCACCACCCACCACGGCACGCTCAAGGCATTCGCCCACGAGGCCGCCGGCGTCGAGAACGCCTCGATGCAGTTCGACGCCGCCACCCTCGCACCGACCTATGTGTTTCAGGGCGGCATCCCCGGCTCGTCCTACGCCTTCGAGATCGCCGAGCGGGTGGGGCTGCGGGGAGCGGTGCTCGCCCGCTCGCGCGAGCTGGTGGGGGCGCAGAAGACGGCGCTCGAAGAACTGATCTCGACGTTCGAGGCCAGGACGCAGGCGTTGGAGGAGGAACTGGCCTCCGCCCGCGAGGAGGCCCGTCAGGCCGAGCACGCGCGCAAGACCTACGAGGGCCGCGCCGAGGCGCTGCAACGGCGGAAGGACGAGGCCATCGGGCAGGCGCTGGAGGAGGCCGAGCGGATCGTCGGCGAGGCCAACGCGCGGGTCGAGCGGACCATCCGGGAGATCAAGGAGGCCGAGGCGGCGAAGGAGCAGACGCAGCTCGCCCGGCAGAAGCTGGAACGGTTCGGGGAGCAGGTCGGGAAGCGGAGCAGGAAGGCGAGACGGCGGAGCCCGAAGCCATCGAACGGGGAGGCCCGCGAAGAAGCCCCGACCGTCGCCGGCCCCATCGGCGTCGGCGACCACGTCAGGCTCGACGGCAACGGTGCGGTCGGCGAGGTCCTGGAGCTGGACGACGGTGAGGCGCTCGTTGCCCTCGGCCCGATGAAGCTCCGCGCCGAGGTCGGCCGGCTGGCGAAGGTGGGCGGGCCGCAGCCCCAGCGCGGCAGGAGGAGGCGCGAGCCCCGCCCCGCAGCCGAGGTCCCGATGACGGCGCTCTCGGCGCAGCGGCGGATCGACGTCCGCGGGCAGCGGGTCGAGGAGGCGCTGCCGGCGGTGACACGGCTGGTGGACGAGGCCGTGGTCGCCGGCGTGCCGGCCGTCGAGGTGCTGCACGGCAAGGGCACCGGCGCGCTCCGCCAGGCCATCCGCGAGCTTCTCCAAGCCCGCCCCGACGTGGCCGACGCCGACGACGCGGCGTGGAACGAGGGCGGCTCCGGCGTGACTGTCGTGACGCTGCGCTAACGGCTCGCCTGGGCGTCTCCGATCCAGGGCATCCCAGAACGCCCCCACCCGTAGAGTGGGCGCTGGCGGCCTCTGTGGGCCGTTCCGCTGCTGCGGCGCATCCTTTGCTAGGGGATACCCCCGTGGCTGCACTGCGGCCGCCACGATCCCCCACCACACCGGGGCCGGGACCATGCGACTCCTTACCGCCGCCTTCGGATTGGCGCTGCTGGCAGGCTCCCTCGGAGTGAGCCCGGCCGCTCATGCTCAGCGCACCTCGGCGAGCCCGGCCGACTCGGCGGCGCTCGGGCGCGTCTCGGCGGCCTTCCAAGCCGGGGACGTGGAGGCCATCCTGAGCCACGCGGCCGACCCGTTGGACCTCGCCATCTTCGGGCAGGGCGCCGCCTACAGCCGTAGCCAAGCCGCCCTCGTGCTCACGGACTTCTTCCGCAAGCACCCCCCCACGGAGGTGGGGTTCGAGCAGGAGGTCGTGGCCGAGGACCGGCGCTCGGTGGTCGGGTGGTATCGGACGGCGGCGTGGCCGGAGCCGGCGACGGTGTCTGTGCGGTTCCGCGCGCGCGGGAACCGATGGGTGATCCGCTCCGTCCGGATCGAGGGGCGCAGGCGCCGCTAGCGGCGGGCAGGAGGGGGCCCCCGGCGTAGCTTGAGGATCGCGCCCCTCCGACCCTCTGCGCCGATGCCCCCGCTCCGCCGCCACCTCGCCATCGCGCTATGCCTCGCGGCGTTGGTTGGGGGGACGTGGGCGCTCGAAGCCGCCTTCGTCGCCCGGCTCGAAGCGCGGGGCGTGGAGGCGCGGCGGGACGCTGCTGAGCGCGCGGCGGAGTCCGTGGCGGGGTCCATCGCCGAGCTCCAGCGCGACCTCGCCGCGCGGGCCCGCCGCGTCGCCGCCGAGCCCACCGTCGAGCGGGCCCTGCGCGACCCCGCCGCGCGGGACGCCGCCGTCGAGTGGTTCGCTGAACTGGACCTCCCCGAGGGGACGGCCGTGGAGCTCTACACCCCGACGCCGACGCTGCTGGCGTGGGCCGGGCCGGGGCTCCCCCTCGACGCCGCCACCCGCCGCCTCGACTTCCTCGACACGCTCCAGGCCGCCGTGGCGACGGACGGCGCCTTCCGCGAGGCGGTCGCCGTGTGGCAGCCGGTGCGGGCGGGGGGCCGCGTCGTCGGCGCCGTCCGCGTGCTCCGGCTCGTCTCCGTCCGCGTCCCCGTCCGCAACCGCTACCTCCGCGACTTCGACCTTGCGGCGACGTGGGCGCGAGGGCTGCCGGCGTCCGTGGCCGTCAGCTTTGGGGAAGAACCGCCCCCGGCCCGGCCCGGCGTGGTGCTCCATGCCGCCCCCGCCCTCGACGGATCGACGCTCGCTTTCGTCGCCGCCACGGTCCCGCCAGCAACGGCAGTCGAGGCCTACGTGCGGGGCGGGTACAGAGATGCCCGCGCCTTTTTTCTCGCCCTCCTTGGGGGATGGCTCGTGTTCGGGTTGGTGCTGCTGGCGGGGGGCGCGCTGCGAGCGGGCCCGCTGATCACCTCGCGGCAGGCGAGGGCCCGGGCTGGGCTTGCCGTCGGCGGCGCGGCCGTGGGATGGTGGGGGCTGCGCTACGCGCTGCTCGCCCTCGACGTGCCGGGCCGCTTCTTCGGAGGAGAGCAGACCCCACCCGCTCTCGACCCAGCGTACCTCGGCTCCGGTGTGCTCGCCGGCCTAGCCGGCTCGGCGGTAGAGCTGATCGTCACGGCGGCGTTCGCCGTCGGGTTCGGAGCGGGGCTGCTGAGCGGGGCGCTGACGGTGCTGCGCGTGCGGCGAGTCCGTCGGCGGGCCGGCGACGGGCCGGTGTCGCCGGTGAGGTGGACCGCCACCGCGGCGGCGGTGGCGGCGGCGGGAGTGGCGGGCCTCGCCGCTGCGGCGCTCCTCGTCCACCGTGCCACCCTCGACGCCACGCTCGGCTTCTTCGACCGCATCGAGCCGCTGGCGGACGGGCTCGTGACGCCCGTCCTCGGCGCCTTCGGGCTGATCGGGCTCGGCGCGCTGCTGACGCTCGCGGCGCTCGCGCTGACCGTCGGGGTGCGGGGGGCGGGGCGATGGCTCGCTGGGCTCGGGGTGACGGCTGGGGTGCTCCTCGCGGCGTACGCGCTGACCCCGCTGGGAGACGTGCTCTCGCCGTTCGTCGCGCTCGGCGCGTTCGCGCTGGCGGCGGGGGGCGCGGCGCTGCTGACGCACCGGCCGCTGCGGTGGACGTGGCTGTTCACCCTGCGCGGCGCTGTCGGCGCGGCGCTCGCGGCGGCGCTCCTCGCCTACCCCATCGCGTTCGCGGCGGCACGCCAGAAGGAGGAGGCCCGCGTGCGCGACGCCGCCGAGGACTTCGCCGACGGTGAGGACGCCCGCGTAGCCTACGCCCTCGAAAGCGTCCTCCTCGACGCCCGGTCCGCCGAGGCCGTCCGCGCCGTGCTCTCGACCGGCTTGGATGCCGCCCGCGCCGACTCCGTCGCCGCCGAGCTCGTCTCCGGCTCGCTCCTGGCCGCCCTCGCCGACTACACCGTCGCCCTCACCCTCCACGCCCCCGACGGCGACACCCTCGCGCACTACCGCGACGAGCCGCCCCCCGGCGCCGAGCCCGCCCCGACCGGCGCCGACGGCCTCGGCTTCGGGGAGCTCCGGCGCCGCTTCGAGCGGAGCGTGGCCGCCGGCATCGTGGTCGAGCGCGAGCCGACGGCGGGGCGGGGCGGGCTCTACCGCTACGCGGGGATCGGCCCCGTCCGCCCGGTGCCGGACTCCGTGGCGGGGTGGCTCACGGCCCACGCCGAGCCGAAGCCGGCCCGGTACGTCTCCGAGACCCCGTTCCCCCGCGTGCTCGTCCCGGCCGGCCTCTACCGCCTCGCCGAGGGGGAGTGGGCCTTCGCGGTGTTCGAGGGCGGGGTGCTGACGCGCCCCCGCGGCGGCTCGTTCGGGCGGCTCCGGCTGCCGGCGACGGTGCGGACGCTGGCGCCCGGCGAATCGCTCTGGCGGACCGAGCGGGTCGAGGGCGCGCCCACGCGGATCTACTACCGTCGGCTCGCGGAGGGGGTCACCATCGTCGCCGCGCGCGGCCCCGCCACGACGCTCTTCGACCACCTCTACTTCTACCTCCGCCTCCTCCTCCCGATGCTCGTGCTGGCCGGGCTCGCCTACGGCGCCGGGGAGGCGGTCCGGCGGAGCGGGTACGCGCCGGCCCCACCGCCGCGGCTCCGGGACCGCGTGCTCCACCGGTTCTTCCTCGTCGGCCTCGCCTCCATCGCCGTCACGGGGCTCGTCGGGCGCGGCGCCATCGTGGAGCAGAACCGGGAGGCCGTCGAGGACCGGCTCAAGCGGCGGCTCGCGCGCGTCGAGGACGCCCTCTACGCCGAGGCCGGGGGGGCCGCCGCCCTCGCCGCGCCGGAGCGGATCCTCGACCGCGGCCGGCCGGACGTGATCGGCCCCCGCCTCGGGCTCGACGTGAACCTCTACCGCGGCGCCGAGCTCGTGGCGTCGAGCCGGGGGCAGCTCGTCCGGCAGCGGCTCATCGAGCGGCGCCTCCCCATCGGCGTCGTCGAGGCGCTGTTCGTCCGGGGCGAGCGCTACGCCTTCGCCACCGAGCGGATCGGGGGGTTCACCTACACCACCGGCTACGAGGCGCTCCCCGACGCCCGGGGCCACCCCGCCGTCGTCGTCGCCGTGCCGACGCTGCCGGAGCAGATCGCCATCGAGGCCGAGCAGGCGCGGATGGTGGCGTACCTGTTCGGCGTGCTCCTCCTCCTGCTCCTCGTCATCTCCGTCGTCGCGCGGGTACTGGCGAACCAGGTCACCCGCCCGTTCCAGCGCCTCCGCGACGGCCTCCGCGCCGTCGGCGCCGGCGAGACCCCGGCCGAGCCGCTGCCGGTCGAGGTCCGCGACGAGGTGGGGGAGGTGGTCGAGACGTTCAACGCCATGCGCGACCAGTTAGAAGAGAGCCGGCGGAAGCTGGCCGCGCAGGAGCGCGAGCTCGCGTGGCGCGAGATGGCGCAGCAGGTGGCCCACGAGATCAAGAACCCGCTGACGCCGATGAAGCTCTCGGTCCAGCACCTCCAGCAGGCGTTCGACCGCTCCGGCGCGGACGGCGGCTCCGCTGTCGGCGCGGGAGATGGCGCGGCCGACGGCGCAGGTGGGGGAGGAGCGGGGGGGCGGTTCGGGCGGCTCTTCCGCGACAAGACCGCCACGCTCATCGAGCAGATCGACGCGCTGAGCCGGATCGCCGGGGAGTTCTCGAGCTTCGCCCGCCTCCCCGACCGTCACCCCGAGCGGGTCGACCTCAGCGAGGTCGTCCGGCAGGCGGCGGCGCTCGTGGCGGAGGAGCCCAACGTCGAGGTCGTCCTCGCTCTCGCCTCCGAGCCGCTCCCCGTCGTCGCCGACCGCGAGGAGCTGCGGCGGGTCTACATCAACCTCGTCAAGAACGCCCAGCAGGCCATCCCTGCGGGCGAGCGCGGCACGATCACCGTCCGCACCGGGCGGCGCCCAACGCCCTACGGCAGGGTGCTGGCCTGGAGCGCCGTCGAGGACACCGGCGCCGGCATCCCCGAGGCCGTCCGCGACCGGATCTTCCGCCCGAACTTCTCGACGAAGACGAGCGGGATGGGGCTCGGCCTCGCCATCGCGCGGAAGGCCATCGAGGACAGCGGCGGCACCATCGCCTTCGAGACCACGCCCGGCCTCGGCACCACCTTCACCGTCGCCCTCCCATTGGCGGAGTGAGGCCCCGTCTACGTCCGTCCGCTCCAGTACTCCGGGCGGCGGCGCTCGTGTGCGATCGCGAGGATCAGAAGGGCCTGCTCCTCAGCCCAGTAGATCACGTAATACGGAAACCGCCTGAGCGGCCATCGTCTCAGCGCATCGTGGGCGGCGACCGGAGCACCGAGGCCGGGGGCCTCTGCGAGGAGTCCGACGACGCGCCCAGCTCAGTCACGAACTGCGCACCCAGCCCAAGCGCCTGCTCCTCGTAATAGGCCGACGCTTCGAGAAGCTCGGCTCGCGCTGAGGGGTGGAAGCCTACCCCGGTCATCCCAGCGCCTTCCGCGCGTCTGCGAAGACCTCCGAAGCGGGAGCGGGGGCGACTTCACCGGCACGGACGGCATCGGAGCGCCGTGCCGACTCTTCGGCCCACGCCTGCATGACTTCGTCGGCCTCATCAAGGCTGGCGATGAGGTGACGGACGAGAGCGGCGCGCTCTTCACGGGGGAGTTGGAGCGCTCGGGATTCGATGTCTTGGATGCTCATCGCTGGAGACTCGCTGTTCAGCTCGACAGACCAGCTACCGGGTCAGTCGGTTCCGCGCCGCCTGCAGCGGGCGACGGAGCCGAAGAGGCCGAGCCGCCGGATGGGGTTAACGGAGAGCCAGGCAGCCTTGCGGCGCAGAGGGCTGCCCATCCGCTAAAGGCAGCGCTGTGGATGGGTGGCCTTGCCGAGCAAACGCGCTTATCCCCCGTGCTGATAACACCGCCCATTGAGGCTGGTCGTGCGGCGTCGGCAGCGGGAGCCACTCTTGGTGGTGCCAGAGCATCGAACCGCTGTTCCTCGAGGTGATGTGCTCCGGGATCGTGCGGTGCCGCTTGAGCTTGAACGGGCGCGTGGGGCCGTTGAGCGAGAGCCAGAGCGCGCACGGGCTTCGGTTCCCAGCTTAAGGAAAATGTCTGCAATCCACCCGGATGTGTCCGCATGAGCAACATGGAAATAAATCCCGTCGCGCCCCAGCACCGTAAGTGTGTCGCCAGCAGGTACCTGTGCGATGATGGCTGCGCTAGCACGCGGCGCGTCTTTGAGCGCAGCACTCCGACGAGCAACGACTTCAGACAGGTCTGCTGTCTCCTGAGCGTGTGCCACGCTTCCAGCCAGCAGCAGCGGTGTGAGGAAAAGGAGTTTTCTCATTGGCCTGTTGACGGTGAGGAAGGAGCAGCGACCCGAAGTTATCAGGGCGGACGGGAGTGTTGTCAGGTCCCGAGGTGTGGTAGCGTGTTGGGGCTAGGGACGGCGCCGCAAGGTAAAGGTCAAGGCCATCGCAGCCTCAACCAAGCTCAGCAGTCTCACTCTACCGGTTGCGCGCTGTGCGAGGGCGGTGTAGCTTCGCTGCCCGTCGCGCCGATCCGCGCGGCCTCCACCTCCCCCACCTGCATGCGCGCCATCGTCGTCGGCGCCGGCGATGTCGGCTACGACGTCGCCCGGATGCTCTCCCTGCAGCGGCACGACGTCACCGTCATCGACACGGACGCCGAGAAGGTCCAGCACGTCCGCGACACGCTCGACGTGCTCGCCGTCCGCGGCAGTGGGACCTCGGCGCGGACGCTGGAGGAGGCCGGCATTCGCGAGGCCGAGATCCTCGTCGCCGTGACGGACGTGGACGAGGTGAACCTCATCGCGTCCATGCTCGCCGAGCGCGTCGGCGTCGAGACCGTCACCATCGCGCGCGTCCGCTCGGACGAGTTCACCGGCGCCGGCGCCGTCCTCAGCCAGGGGGACTTCGGGATCGACCTCATCATCCACCCCGAGGAGTCCACGGCGGCCGAGGCCGTGGCGCTGCTCCAGCGGGCCGCGGCGACGGACATCGTCGAGCTGGCGGGAGGGCGGCTCCAGCTCGTCGGCATCCGGATCGACCGCGGAAGCCCCGTGGCGGGGGAGGAGCTGCAGAGCCTCGCCCGGCGGACGAGCCACCTCACCTTCCGCGTGATGGGCATCGTCCGCGGCGCGCGCACCATCGTGCCGCGCGGCGACGAGCGGCTGCAGCAGGACGACCAGGTGTTCGTCGTCGTCGAGAGCGGGCAGATCCCGCAGGTCGCCCACGCCCTCGGCAAGAGCGGCAGCCGGCTGGAGCACGTGATGATCCTCGGCGGCACTAAGGTCGCCGGGCGGATCGCGGCGCGGCTCTGCGGCCGCCGCCGCCGGGGCGGCCCGAAGATCAAGCTCATCGAGCCCGACGCCGACCGCGCCCGCCGGCTCGCCGAGGAGCTGGAGGGCGCCCTCGTCATCCACGGCGACCCCTCCGACATCGATCTCCTCGTGCTCGAAGGCGTCGGCGAGATGGACGCGTTCGTGGCCGTCACCGCCGACGAGGAGTCGAACCTCGTGAGCTGCCTCATGGCGAAGCACCTCGGCGTGCGGAAGACGGTGGCGCTGCTCTCGAAGGGGAACTACATCCCCATCAGCCGCTCCATCGGGCTCGACGCCGCCGTGAGCCAGAAGCTCGCCGTCAGCCGCGAGGTCCTCCGGTTCCTCCGCGGCAAGCACGTCACCAGCGTGGCGACGGTGCTCGGCCTCGACGCCGAGATCCTGGAGCTGGAGCCGGGGCCGACGGCGGCCGTCGTGCGCGCGCCGCTGCGGGAGCAGAAGCTGCCGCGCGGCGTCCTCATCGCCGCCGTCGTCCATCGCGCCGCCCCGGCCGGCGGCGATGGGGTGGGGGGCGGTGAGGTCGAGATCGCCACGGGGCAGACCGTGATCCGCCCCGGCGACCGCGCCATCGTGTTCGCCACGCCGAACCGGATGGACGAGGTGGCCGAGGTGTTCGGGCAGGCCGAGCCGGCGCGCTAGCGCCCCACCGCGATGGTCCTCCACCTGAAGGCCGTGCTCGGGACGCTCGGCGCGCTACTCGGCGCGCTCGGGGTGGCGCTGCTGCTGCCGGCGCTCGTCGGGCTCCTGTACGGCGAGGCGTCGTGGTGGACGTTCGCGGTCACGGCCGCCGTCTCGCTCGCCGTCGGCGGCGGGGCGTATGCGGCGTGGCGCCCGCAGGGGGAGGACGCGCTGCGCATCCGCGAGGGATTCGCCGTCGTGGCGACGGCGTGGCTGCTGCTCTCGCTCGTCGGCGCGCTGCCGTGGGTGCTGGCCGGCCTCGTTGGCTACACCGACGCCTTCTTCGAGACGATGAGCGGGTTCACCACCACCGGCGCCACCATCCTCGGCGGGGCCGACACGCCCGCCATCGAGGCCGTCCCCAACGGGTTCCTGTTCTGGCGCAGCCTCACCCACTGGCTCGGGGGGATGGGCGTCGTCGTGCTCACGCTCGCCGTGCTGCCGATCCTCGGGATCGGGGGGATGCAGCTCTTCCGGGCCGAGGTGCCGGGGCCGAGCGCCGACAAGCTGACCCCGCGCGTGCGCGAGACGGCCAAGCGGCTCTGGGCGATCTACGTCGGCCTCACCGCCGTGCAGGTCCTCCTGCTGCTCCCGGCGATGTCTCCCTTCGACGCCGTGAACCACGCCTTCGCGACGATGGCGACGGGCGGCTTCTCAACCGAGAACGGCTCGGTCGGGCAGTACGGTAGCGCCTACATCGACTGGGTTATCACGCTGTTCATGTTCGCGGCGGGGATGAACTTCGCGCTCCACTTCGCCGTGCTGCACGGCAACCTATCAGCGCCGTGGCGGAGCCAGGAGTTCCGGGTCTACGCCGGGATCATCCTCGGCGCGACGGTGCTGATGACGGTCGCGCTATGGGAGCCGGCGCGGTCCATCGTCCCCCCGCCCGCCACGCTCGACGGGGAGGTCGTGGTCCGAGAGACCCCGGAGCAGCCGGCCGAGGGCGTGGCCTCCGACGCGGCGACGACGGCGCCGGGGGGCCGCGCGGGCTCCGAGGGGATGGGCGGCGGCGCCGAGCTCGCGGAGTCCGACGAGCCCGTGACGGGCCGCACGGTCGTGCGCTACGAGGGGGCCGCGGACGCCCTCCGCTACGCCGCCTTCCAGGCCGTCGCCATCGTCACCACGACGGGGTTCGGGACGGCCGACTACGAGCTGTGGCCGCCGCTGGCCGTCGGGGCGATCTTCGCGCTGTTCTTCGTCGGCGGCATGGCCGGGTCCACGGGCGGCGGCGTGAAGGTGGTCCGGGTGCTGCTGATCCTGAAGAACTCGTTCCGCGAGATGCACCAGCTCCTGCACCCGCAGGCCGTCCTCCCGCTCCGGCTCGACCACCGCGTCGTGCCCGAGGGCATCATGCGGAACGTGCTCTCGTTCATCGTGCTCTACATCGGCCTGATCGGCGCGGGCACGCTCGTGATGGGGCTGCTCGGGCTCGACCTCCTGAGCGCATTCAGCGCCACGTTCTCGTCGGTCGGCAACGTCGGCCCCGCGTTCGGGACGTTCGGGCCGACGGAGAACTACACCCACGTCCCGGCGGTGGGGAAGTGGGTGCTGGCGCTGTTAATGATGGCGGGGCGACTGGAGATTTTCACCGTGCTCGCCCTGTTCCTCCCCGACTTCTGGCGACGGTGACGCGCGCCGCTGACGGGCGTAGGGGCACGATATATCTCGTGCCCCTACCGGATCCTCTGTGCTCACCCGAGCCAGTCGTCGCGCTCGTCCTCGGGGCGGTTGCGGCGGCCGGTGATGAGCTTGTCCACGACGGCGGGGTCGGCCAGCGTGCTCGTGTCGCCGAGGGCGTCGTGCTCGTTGGCGGCGATCTTCCGGAGGATGCGCCGCATGATCTTGCCCGAGCGCGTCTTCGGCAGCCCGCCCACGGCGAACTGCAAGAACTCCGGCGCGGCGATGGGGCCGATCACGGAGCGGACGTGCTGGCGGAGCTCGCCGCGGAGGTCCTCGCTCGGGGCGTGGTCGGCGCCGAGGGTGACGTAGGCGTAGATCCCCTGCCCCTTGATCGCGTGCGGGACGCCGACGACGGCGGCCTCGGCGACGGCCTCGTGGAGCACCAGCGCGCTCTCGACCTCGGCCGTCCCCATCCGGTGCCCGCTCACGTTGATCACGTCGTCCACGCGGCCGGTGATCCAGTAGTAGCCGTCGGCGTCGCGGCGGCAGCCGTCGCCGGTGAAGTAGGCGCCGGGGTAGGCGGCGAAGTACGTGTTCACGAACCGCTCGTGGTCTTGATAAACCGTCCGCGCCTGGCTCGGCCACGAGTCGGCGATGAGGAGAACGCCCTCGGCGGCGCCCTCCTGCTGGTTCCCCTCGGCGTCCACGATCCGCGGCTGGATGCCGAAGAACGGGAGCCCCGCCGCGCCGGGCTTCTGCGCGACCGCCCCCGGCAGCCCGACGATCATGATCCCGCCCGTCTCCGTCTGCCACCACGTGTCCACGACCGGGCAGCGGCTGTTTCCTACGACCTCGTGGTACCACCGCCACGCCTCCGGGTTGATCGGCTCGCCGACGGTGCCGAGCACGCGGAGGCTGGAGCGGTCGGCGCGGGTGACGAAGGCGTCGCCCTTCGCCATCAGCGCGCGGATCGCCGTGGGGGCGGTGTAGAACTGGGTGACCCCGTGGCGGTCGACGACGTCCCAGAACCGCCCGGCGTCGGGGTAGGTCGGGACGCCCTCGAAAAAGACCTGCGTGGCGCCGTTGATGAGCGGGCCGAACACGATGTACGAGTGCCCCGTGATCCAGCCCACGTCGGCGGTGCACCAGAACACGTCGTCCTCGTGGAGGTCGAACACCATCTCGTGGGTGAGGCTGGTGTAGACGCAGTACCCACCGGTGGTGTGGACGACGCCCTTGGGCTTGCCCGTCGAGCCGGAGGTGTAGAGGATGAACAGGGGGTCCTCGGCGTCCATCGCCTCGCAGGGGCATTCGTCCGAAGCCTTCTCTGCGGCCGCGTGGAGCCACACGTCGCGCTTGTCGTGCCACTGGATGTTGCCGCCGGTGTTCTTCACCACGAGGACGTGGCGGACCGCTTGCCCCTCGCGCTCGGCGATGCGGACGGCCTCGTCCACGTTCGCCTTCAGCGCGACGGTGCGCCCGCCGCGGCGGCCCTGGTCGGCGGTGACGACGAAGTCGCTGGCGGCGTCGGTGATGCGGCCGGCGAGGGCCTCGGGGCTGAACCCCGCGAAGACGACGGAGAAGACGGCGCCGATCCGCGCGCACGCGAGCATGGCGTAGGCGGCCTCGGGGATCATCGGGAGGTAGATCGTCACCCGGTCCCCCCGCTCCACGCCGAGGTCCTTGAGCACGCTCGCCATCCGCTGCACGTGGCCGAGCGCGTCGGCGTAGGTGACGTGCGGGGCGTCCTCGCCGGGCTCGTCGGGCTCGAAGATCAGCGCGGTCTTGCCCCCCCGCCCGGCCTCAACGTGGCGGTCGAGCGCGTTGTGGCAGGCGTTCAGCTTCCCGCCGACGTACCACCGGATGTGCACGTCGTCTGGGCCGAAGGAGACGTCCTTGACGCCGTCGAACGGCTCGAACCAGTCAAGCCGGCCGGCCTGCTCGCGCCAGAACCCCTCGTTGTCCTCGACTGAGCGGCGGTACATCCGCTCGTACTCCTCCTTCGAGCCGACGTGGGCGCGGCGGGTGACCTCAGCGGAGGGGGCGTAGCTATCGCGGGGCGTATCAGACATGGTTTGGAGAGGGGTCGGTGCTGGAGGATGCTATCGCTTATGCGGGGGTTTCCCCATAACCCGTCATCCCCGACTCGATCGGGGATCCATGCAGGGCTGGCGCCGGGCACGACCGATGGCCAGGCACGACCGCTGCATGGATCCCCGCCTGCGCGGGGATGACTCTACGGGGGAACTTCAGCAGGCCGCTGTCGCGCGTAAGCGTAGGTGACAGATGGGGTCCCTGTCAAGCCCCCCGACTATCTTCGGCCTCCACCGCCGCCGATCCCATGCGCCTCCTCCTGCTCGCCCTCCTCGCCGTCCCCGCCGCCTTCGCGCAGCCCGAGCCCGTCGTCCTGCACAATGCGCGGATCTACACCGTGGACGCCGCCCGACCGACCGCCGAGGCGATGGCGTTCCAGGACGGCCGCATCCTCGCCGTCGGCTCGGAGGCCGAGGTGCTGGCGGCGGCGCCCGACGCCCGGCGGCTCGACGCCGGTGGGCGGACCGTCGTCCCCGGCCTGATCGACGCGCACGCGCACCTGATGGGGCTCGGCGAGAGCCTCCTCCGCGCCGACCTCGTCGGGACGCGCTCGAAGGCGGAGGCCGTCGAGCGGCTGAAGGCGTTCGCGGAAGGGCTGCCGGAGGGGGCTTGGCTCACCGGGCGCGGGTGGGACCAGAACGACTGGCCCGCCGACGCCGACGGCACCTACCCCTTCCCGACCGCCGCCGACCTCGACGCCGCCTTCCCCGACCGTCCTGTGTGGCTCCGCCGCATCGACGGCCACGCCGCGTGGGCCAACACCGCCGCGGTGGCGCGCGTCGCCGGGCTCGACGGGATGGCCGACCCCGAGGGCGGGATCATCCTCCGCGACGCCGACGGCCGCCCGAGCGGCCTCTTCGTGGACGCGGCGATGGGCGCCGTCGAGGCCGTCATCCCGCAGCCGAGCTGGGCCGAGGCCGAGCGGGCGCTGACGCTCGCCTTGGAGGAGACGGCGCGGCACGGGCTCACCGGCGTCCACGAGGCTGGCGTCGATCTCGAAACGATCCGGCTCTACCAGGAGGCCATCGACGAGGAGAAATTTCCCATCCGCAACTACGCCATGATCGGGGGGGTCGGGGAGACGCTGGACCACTTCTGCGAGGAGGGGCCGCTGATGGAGTACGGCGACGCTCGCCTCGCCGTCCGCTCCGTGAAGCTCTACATCGACGGCGCCCTCGGCAGCCGCGGCGCTGCGCTCCTCGACCCGTACTCCGACTCCCCCGAGGAGCGCGGGCTGCTGATGATGCCGGCGGACCGGCTCGAAGCCGTCGCGGCGCGGGCGATGGGGTGCGGGCTCCAGGTCAACACCCACGCCATCGGCGACCGCGGCACGCGCGTCGTCCTCGACGCCTACGCCGACGCCATCGCGGCCACCGGCGGCGGGCCGGGCCGCCACCGCGTCGAGCACGCGCAGGTCGTGGCGCTCGGCGACATCGGGCGGTTCGGGGCGATGGGCGTGATCGCCTCGGTGCAGCCGACGCACGCGACGAGCGACATGCCGTGGGCCAAGGCCCGCGTCGGCCCGGAGCGGGTGCGCGGGGCCTACGCCTGGCGGAAGCTCCTCGACGGCGGCGCGCGCCTCGCCCTCGGCTCCGACTTCCCCGTCGAGCAGGTATCCCCGCTGCTCGGGCTCTACGCCGCCGTCACCCGACAGGACGCCGAGGAGCACCCGGCGGAGGGGTGGTACCCCGAGGAGCGGCTGACCCGCGAGGAGGCCCTCCGCGGGTTCACCCTCGACGCCGCCTACGCCGCCTTCATGGAAGACGAGGTCGGCAGCCTGGAGCCCGGCAAGCGCGCCGACTTCGCCGTCCTCGACCGCGACGTGATGACGGTGCCCGCCCCCGAGATCCTGGAGGCCGAGGTCGTCGCCACCTTCCTCGACGGCGAGCCGATCCACGGCGGGCTCTGAGGTGGTCTCCCACGTCGCTGACGTAAGGGCGGGTTTCAAACCCGCCCCTACCGCGGTTGGAAACCGGCCAACATAAATAGACCCCGACACCCGTGAGGGTGCCGGGGTCGCCTCGGACTGTGCCTCCCTGCTGCGGGCCGGGGAGAAATGAGGAGACACAGACCCGATCGGACGGCGCGGCGGCTTACGGGCCACCGGCCGAAGCGGGGCGTCAGTCTTCGTAGTCCTCTTCGTAGTCCTCGTTCATCGGGGGGAGGAGGACGGCGCTGAGGACGTGGATGACGCCGTTGCCGGTGCGGACGTCGGTCTCGACGAGGGGGATGCCGTTGACGAGGAGGCCGTCGCCCGTGGCGTCGATAGCGAGGGCGGAGCCGGTGAGCGTCTCGGCCTGCCCGAGCTTCATGGCCTCCTCGGCGTCCACCTCGCCGGCGACGGTGTGATAGCGGAGGAGCGCGGCGACCTGGTCGGCGTCGAGCGCTTCGAGCGTGCCGGCGGGGAGGGCGGCGAACGCCTCGTCCGTCGGGGCGAAGAGGGTATAGAGCTCGCCGGAGCGGAGCGTCTCGGTGAGGCCGGTCTGCTCCAGCGCGCCGAGGAGGACGGTGAAGTTGCCGCGGGCCTCGAGCGCTGAGACGAGGTCGCCATCGGCGACGGGCTCCGGGGCGGGGGGCAGGGCGGTCTCCTGCGCAGCGGCCGGGCCGACGGCGGCAGCGAGGAGGGTGAGTGCGAGGAGGAGGCGGTACATGCGGGGTGGCGGTTGGGGGTCGGCCCTGCGTCGCCGCAAGCGTTCGAGGCCGTCGTGGTTGAGAGGCGGCTCGTGGCGGCTGACGGTCGAACGATAAGCAGCCTCTGCGGCCCACACCTTGTCCATAGACTGAGGAAGGGGTGAGAAATGCGGTCCCCAGCGCCGCCGCTTCCCCGAAAACCCCGTGCGGCCCCTTCCATCGGGGGCACACATAGGATATATTCATGCCCTGCTCCGCCGGGTGGCTCCCATCCGGGCGCTCGGCCGGAGCGGGTTCTCTCGCATGGCAACCGGAACGATGGAGGAGACCCCCCCGAGTCTAGAACAGAGCGCGGCGGACTTCGGGCCGTTCCGCGTCGGTGGATGGCGCGCCGAGCCCGGCGGCAACAAGCTGATCGGCGCCGAGGGCGAGGAGGTCCGCCTCGAGCCGAAGGTGATGGAGGTCCTCGTCTGCCTGACCGAGCGCGCCGGGCAGCCCGTCTCGAAGGCGGCCTTCATGGAGCGCGTCTGGGCCGACACCGTCGTCACGGACGACGTCCTGGCGCGCTGCGTCTCGGAGCTCCGCAAGGCCCTCGGCGACAACCCCCGCGACCCGAGCTACATCGAGACGATCCGGAAGCGCGGCTACCGCCTCGTGGCCCCGGTCGAGCGGCTGTCGTGGGGTGCGGGACCCGCCGCGCCCCCCCCTTCGCCCCAGCCGGACCCCGCTCCTCCTGCCGCGGCCGCGGAGGAGGCTGCGCCGGAACGCGCGGCCTCGGACGGCTCCGAGCCCTCCAGCCCCGCACCCCTCCCCGCCCCGCCGGTGGGCGGCCGCCCCCCGGTGCGCGCGGCGGGGGGCGGGGCCGCCCCGGTGGGAGAGGCGTCGGAGAGGGAGGCGCCCCCCGGCCTCACCCCCGCACTCTGGATCGGTGCCCTGCTCCTGGTCGGCGTGGTCGTCGCGGCCCTCCTCATCCCCGGCGGCGACGAGCCGGCGGCGCCCCTGCAGACGGTGCCGATGACGACGTTGCCCGGCGAGGAGACCGAGCCCGAGCTCTCGCCCGACGGCGAGCGCCTCGCCTTCGTGTGGGACGGGGGGAGCGAGGGCGAGCCCGAGGTCTACGTCAAGCAGACCGACGCCGAGACCCCCCTGAGGTTGACCGACCACCCCGGCCGCGAGAGCAGCCCGACGTGGAGCCCCGACGGCCGCCACATCGCCTTCGTCCGCGACACCGACGGCGAGCGCGCCATCGTGCTCGTCCCCGTCCTCGGCGGCAGCGAGCGCGAGGTGACGAACCTCGGCGAGGCCGAGGTCGGCGGGCTCGTGTGGGCGCCGGACGGGCAGACCCTCGCGCTCTCGGTGCGTGAGGGCGCCGAGGCCCCCTTCAGCCTCTACCTCTTCGGCGTCGAGAGCCGCGCCGTGCGGCAGCTCACGCGGCCCGCGCCCACCGCGCGCGGGGACTCCCACCCCGCCTTCTCGCCGGACGGCCGCCTCGTCGCCTTCGTCCGCTCCGAGGCCGAGGGGCAGGAGGAGGTCTACGTCGTCCCCACCAGCGGCGCCGACCCCCGCCAGCTCACCGACGGCAGCCGCGAGATCGCCGGGCTGAGCTGGGACGCCGACGGCGGCACCATCGTCTTCGCCTCGACCCGCGCCGAGGGGCCGGGGCTCTGGCGCGTCCCCGCCACGGGCGGCGAGCCGGAGTTCGTCGCCGGCACCGGCACCGGCGACCGGATCGAGCACCCCTCGGTGGTGGGGGAGCGGCTGACGTTCGAGGAGCGCTCGCTGGAGGCGAACGTGTGGGCGCTCCGCCCCGGCGGCCGGCTCCAGCGCCTCATCGCGTCCACGCAGTGGGACGCCCACCCCCAGGTCAGCCCCGACGGCCGCCGCATCGCGTTCACGTCGGGGCGCTCGGGCCGGCGCGAGATCTGGGTCGCCGACCGCGACGGCTCGGACCCCCTCCAGCTCACCACGCTCGGAGCGAAGAGCGGCACGCCCCGCTGGTCCCCCGACGGCCGCCGCATCGCCTTCGACGCCCGGCCGGACGGGAACGCGGACCTCTTCGTCGTGGAGGCCGGTGGCGGCCAGCCGCAGCGCCTCACGACGCACCCCGCCGACGACGTCGCGCCGAGCTGGAGCCGCGACAGCCTCCACGTCTACTTCGGCTCCAACCGCGACGGCTCGTGGCAGGTCTGGCGCGCCCGCGCCGACGGCTCGCGCGCCCCGCGCCGCGTCACCGCCGACGGCGGCTACACGGCCGTCGAGGCGCCGGACGGCCTCTTCCTCTACTACACGAAGAAGGACATGCCGGGGCTGTGGCGCAAGCCGCTCGACGCCGCCCGCGGGGAGCCGGCCGAGGAGACCCTCGTGCTCGGGGGCCTCGCGCCGCAGGACTGGGCGAACTGGGCCGTCACGCCGACGGGGATCTACTTCGTGCGCCGGATCGAGGAGCGCTCGCAGCTCCGGTTCATGCCCTTCGCCACCGGCCGGAGCATGCTCGTCTCCCCCCTCGGCAACACCCCGGCGGAGCCGGCCCTCGCCGTCGGCCCGAACGGCACCGTCCTGATCGCGCAGGTCGACCGCAGCGAGAGCGACATCATCCTCGTCGAGGACTTCCGGTAGCGCCGGCGACGGGCCCGGCGGGGGCTCACTGGAACGGCGTTGCGCCGTCGGGCGTCGGGCGGTAGCTTCCGCCCCGCCCGCTCCCTCCTCCGACCCCGCGCCCCGATGCTCGAAAACGACGCCCCCCCGCTCGCCCGGTTCGAAGGGGAGGGCCGGGCGCGGATGGCCGACGTCAGCCAGAAGCCGGCCACGGCGCGGACGGCCGTCGCGCGGGGCCGCGTGATCGTCGGGGCCGAGACGCTCCAGCTCATCCGCGACGGCGCCCTCCCGAAGGGCGACGTGCTCGGCGTCGCCCGCGTCGCCGGGGTCCTCGGCGCGAAGCAGGCCAGCCGGCTCCTCCCCCTCTGCCACGACGTGCTGCTCCAGGGCGTCGACGTGGAGTTCGGGCTCGACGACGCGGCCGGCGCCGTCGAGGTCCGCGCCATCGTCAAGACCACCGGCCCGACGGGCGTCGAGATGGAGGCGCTCACGGCCGTCTCCGTCGCCGCCCTCACGATCTACGACATGTGCAAGTCGGCCTCGCCCGAGGTCGCCATCACGGACACCCAGCTCCTCGCCAAGACCGGCGGGCAGAGCGGGGACGTCCGCCGCGAGGGCTAGCCCGTCCCCGCAACCCCGCGGGCTGCCGCCCCGAACACCCGATTCCGACCGCCCCCTCCCCGCCTCATGGACGTCCTCTTCAGCACGCTCGGCGTACTCATCATCCTCGCCGTCGTCGCCGGCCTCATCCTGTTCCTGTACTTCATCCCGCTCGGGCTCTGGATCTCGGCCATCACGGCGGGCGTGAAGGTCCAGATCTCGGAGCTGATCGGGATGCGGCTGCGGAAGGTGCCACCGACGGCGATCGTCCGGCCCCTCATCACGGCGCGGAAGGCCGGCATCCCCGTGACGGCGAACATGCTCGAGACCCACTACCTCGCCGAGGGCAACGTGCGGCAGGTGGTCAACGCGCTGATCTCGGCCGACAAGGCCAGCATCGACCTCCCGTTCGAGCAGGCCACCGCCATCGACCTCGCCGGCCGCGACGTGTTCGAGGCCGTGCAGGTCTCGGTCAACCCGAAGGTGATCGAGACGCCGCCGATCTCGGCCATCGCGAAGGACGGGATCCAGGTCCGCGCCATCGCGCGGGTCACCGTGCGCGCCAACATCGAGCGCCTCGTCGGCGGCGCCGGCGAGGAGACCATCATCGCCCGCGTCGGCGAGGGGATCGTGAGCACGATCGGCTCCTCGGCCACGCACGCGCAGGTCCTCGAGAACCCGGACCTCATCTCGAAGACCGTGCTCGCCAAGGGCCTCGACAGCGGGACCGCCTTCGACATCCTCTCCATCGACATCGCCGACGTGGACGTGGGTGAGAACATCGGCGCCAAGCTCCAGACCGACCAGGCCGAGGCCGACCTCCGCGTCGCCCGCGCGAAGGCGGAGGAGCGCCGGGCCTCGGCCGTGGCGGCGGAGCAGGAGCAGCGCGCCAAGCTCGTCGAGGCGGAGGCCGAGATCCCGCAGGCCATCGCCGAGGCGTTCCGCTCGGGTAACCTCGGAGTGATGGACTACTACAACCTCCGCAACGTCCAGGCGGACACGCGGATGCGGCGCTCCATCGGCGGCGAGACCGGCCCCTCCTCCGGCGACTGACCGCCGAGGGCGGACACACGGGTCCGCCCCTACGCTCCGTTCGCCCCTACGTGCCCCGCTCCGATGGCCGACCCCCGCGCCGCCCGCGTCGCCGCCTTCGCGTCGCTCGCCGTGCTGCAGACGACGCAGGACCTCGTCCGCGCCGCCCTCCCCGCCCTCACCGACGCCGACGGTCGCCCGGCCGGCGACCCCGAGGTCGTGGCCGAGGAGACCCTCGTCCTCGTCGCCACGGCGACGGCCCGCGCGGTCGAGGTCGGCGGGCGGTCTGACGGCGCGCTCGTTGAGGCCGCCGGCGCCGCCGTGCTCGAGACGCCGCTGCTGTACCACGACCTCGTGCTCGGCCAGCGGCTCGTCGCCGAGGGGGTCGAGGGGGAGGCCGAGGTGGACCAGAGCGTCTACGAGCGACTTGGGCGGAAGGCCGCGTTCTACGGTGCCCACCTGCCCGTCGGGCGGTTCCCCGGCCCCGCCGCGCTCCGCGACAAGCTGCCGCTGTGGATGGGCCGCGTCTCCCCGCCGAAGCTGCCGACCACGCCCGACGCGCGGCTCGGCGAGACCGGCGCCGCCGACCTCCTCGCCGCGCACCTCCGGCTCGTGCTGGCCTTCACGCAGCGGGAGACACAAAAGGAGACTTCGTAGGGACGGGCCTTGTGCCCGTCCCCCGGCCGGGCAGGCACAAGGCCTGCCCCTACGCGCGTTCCACCAGAGGCGTCTCTATCACCTCTGCCGTCAGGGCCCGTCCGCGTGGTCCGTCGGCGGCGCCGAGGTCCGCTCGATGCGGACGCGGTCGATCCG
This sequence comes from Rhodothermales bacterium, assembly GCA_965215145.1. Taxonomy (GTDB): domain Bacteria; phylum Bacteroidota; class Rhodothermia; order Rhodothermales; family JANQRZ01. The sequence continues at coordinate 1,088,621 of OZ244038.1, forward strand.
GCTCGCGCTGGCCTCGAGGACGGTGAAGTGGTACCCCCCGATCTCGACCTCGTCACGCGGCTTCGGGATCGAGGAGAGGTGGTTGAGGAGGAGGCCGGCGACGGTGTCGTAGTCGCCCTCGGGGAGGCGGAGGCCGTGCTCGTCGTCGAGGACGCCGATCTCGCTCCGGCCGCTGACGACGAAGGCCCCGTCGCCGAGGGCGCGGACCTCGGGGTCGGCGGGGTCGTACTCGTCGCGGATCTCGCCGAAGAGCTCCTCCAGAAGGTCCTCGACCGTGATGATCCCCGCCGTCCCGCCGTACTCGTCGATGGCGACGGCCATCGGGGTCCCGCTGGCGAGGAGGTCGTAGAGGAGGTCCTTCGCCCGCTTCGACTCCGGCACGAACGGCACCTCCCGCACGACGTCTGCCAGGGCCGCCGGGTTATCGAACAGGTCGTGCGCCTTGACGAGCCCGACGACGTGGTCGACGTTGTCGCGGAAGACGGGGAGCCGGCTGAAGCCGGTCTCGACGAACCGCGCGCGGACCTCGCCCATCGTCGCATCCTCGGAGACCCCCTCGATGCCCGTCCGCGGCACCATCACGTCCTTAACGCGGGTGGACTGGAACTCGAACACGTTCGAGATGATGGCGCTCTCCTCCTCGTCGAGGTCGAGGGTCCCGGCCTCGCGGCTCTCGCGGACGACGGCCTCGTAGTCCCCCCGGAGGAACTGCTGGAACGACTCGCCGCGGATGCCGAAGAGCCGCGCGAGCCGCTGGCTCACCCAGCCGGCCAGCCAGATCGCCGGCAGGAAGAGGTAGTAGGTCAGCTTCAGCGGGACGGCCGCCGCGAAGACAAGGCGGTCGGCGGGCTCGCGGAACAGCGACTTCGGGATGATCTCGCCGAAGACGAGGACGATGCTGGAGGCGATCACCGTCTGCGCCGCCAGCACCAGCACCGTCACGGCCCCCTCGGCGTCCGGCCCGAGCCAGCCCCCGAACGTCCCGGCCAGAGGCCCTTCGAGGTAGAGCGCCATCAGCATCGAGTACAGCACCAGCGCCACGTTGTTGCCGACGAGCGTGGTGGTGAGGTACTTCGAGGGCTCGCGGATGAACTCCCGGACGACCCCGCCGACGGCGCCCTCGCGGTGCGCCCGGACCTCGGCCTTGAGCCGGTTGGCCGTCACGAACGCGATCTCGCTGCCCGAGAAGAACGCGCTCAAGAGCAGCATCAGGACGATCAGGAAGAGGGCCACGGTCAGGGGGTGCGGAGAGAGAAGGGGGTGGAAGGAGTGGGGGGTGAGGGCTTACTTGGCTTGTCCCTCCGTCCCCCCTCCCCGGCCCTCTATCGTCCTGAAAACTCCGGCGTCTGCTTGTTGAGGAAGGCGTGGACGCCCTCGCGGAAGTCCTCGGTGCCGCAGCACTGCCCGAACAGGGCCGCCTCCTGCTGGAGCCCCTGCGGCTGCGGGAGGTCCGCGGCGCGGAGGGCCTGGAGTGCCATCGCGACGGCCACCGGCGCCCGCGAGGCGATGGTGCGGACGAGCCCCTTCGCCGTCTCCAGCAGCTCCTCGGCGGGGACGACCCGGTTGGCGAGGCCGACGGCGAGCGCCCGCTCGGCCGGGACCCGGTCGGCGGTGAGGATCATCTCGGCGGCGACGCCGCGGCCGACGAGGCGGGGCAGCCGCTGCGTCCCGCCGTAGCCGGGGATCAGCCCGAGCTGGACCTCCGGCAGCCCGAACTGCGCCCGCTCGCTCGCCACCCGGAGGTGGCACGCCAGCGCGAGCTCGCACCCGCCCCCCAGCGCGTACCCGTTAACGGCCGCGACGACCGGCTTCGGCATCTGTTCGATGGCCGTGAGGACGGCCTGCCCCCGCAGCGCGAACCGGTGCCCGTCGAGCGCGTCGAGCTCCGTGAACTGCGCGATGTCGGCCCCCGCGGCGAACGCCTTCTCGCCGGCCCCCGTCAGCACGACCCCCCGGACGGCGTCGTCGGCCTTGGCCTGGCGGAAGGCGCGGTGGAGGTCGGCCAGGACGCGGGTGTTGATGGCGTTGAGCTTGTCGGGCCGGTTGAGGGTGACGGTGCAGACGCCGTCGGGGTCGGTCTCGACGAGGAGGGTGGCGGTGGCGGGGGCGTCGGTGGCGGGTTCCATCGGAAGAAGCGTGGTAGGGGCGTGATTAATCACGCCCCTACGGGTGGCGGTGCTAGACTGGAGGTCAGGTGCGGGTGCGGTCACGGCGGGGCGGCTCGGCGGTGGCGGTCGGGTCCTCGAACGTGTCGAGGTCCGAGAGGAGGTCGGTCGGTCGGGCGAAGACGTCTTCCATCTCCTGCACCGACGCCTGCGTCTCCTCGACCTCGGCGATGAGGGTGTCGAGCTGGAAGCTGACCTCCTCGGGGTTCCGCATGGTCAGGCTCTGCTCGTGGATGTACTTCGTGACGTCCTCGATGGTCTCGAGCTGGGCCTCGATGACGGCGAGGTTCTCGTGGGCCTTCTTGAACTTGCCGAGCCGCTTGTCGAGGATGTCGAGCCGCTTCTGCTTGATGTGGCGGACCTTCGGCGGGTCGTCCCCCATCTCCTCCCGGAGCCGCCGCATCGAGGACACGACCTCGTCCTCGGTGGCCTGCCGGGCGAACCGCTCGTAGCGCTCCTTCTGCTGGAGCATCGAGAGGTACGAGTCGAGGAGGTCGTCGATCTTCTTGAGGTGCGCCTCCAGCATCCCCTGCGAGGCGTAGCTCAGCCGCTCGTAGTTCTCGCGGATGGCCTTCTCGATGTTGCGGAACCGGATGTACCGCTTCTGGCTCGACTTCGAGAGGTCGCGGAACACCTCCTTCTCGCTCGGCGGCTTGTTGCGCTCGGCCATCTTGCGGGCGCGGACGGCTCGCTGGAACCGGTCCTGCCGCGGCATCACGCCGAGGTAGAGCAGCTCGGCGGCGGCCGTGAACATCAGCAGCATCTCGGGGAGCACCTCGAAGCCCGTGGTGAAGAACACCGTGAGCATGGCGACGAGGAGGAACGCGAGGTTCCACGGGTGGAGGAACGCCTCGCGGGTGTAGTTGAGGGCTTTGTCGGCCATGAGCGCCGCGCGGGGAGGGGAGGGGCCGTCAGGAGTCGCGGCGGGGGCGGCCGATGGTCTTGCCGGCGGCGGGGCCAGCGGGCGTCGCCGGGTCGGGCGTGGGGTCGTCGCCGGGGGCTGACTCCGGCGCGGCGGGGCCGATGGTCTTGCCGGGCGCGGGGCGGGCGGGCGCCTCGGCGTCGGGGCGGGAGGTCTGCTGCGCGTCGGCGGCCTCGGCGGCGTCGCCGAGCATCTGCGCCTTCATCTGCCGGACGAGGTCGGCGGCCTCGGCCTTCTGCAGCTTCGCCGCCTGCTCCGCCTCGAAGCGCGCCTGCTCGATCCGCTTCCGCTCGCGCTCCGCGGCCTCGTCCACAGCCTCCATCGCGATCTCGAAGCGGGCTTCAGACGTGATGCTCTTCTCCTGCACACTCCGCAGCGACTGCTCGAACTCGTCGTCGAGCGCGGAGGTGTCGAGGCTGTTCAGCGCGTCGGCGACGCCCTTTTTGCGGCGGGCGTCGCGGAGCTGGCCCTTGAGGGCGCGGACCTTCCGGAGGTGCGCCTTCTCAGCCTCCTTCAATCGCTCGAATTCGTCGCGGTCCATGATGGGCTATGGGATGTGGGGGATGGGATAGGGGGAGGGCTCTATATCCCACGTCCTGATTCCGATCTCCTACTCTATCCGCTCGCGGGTGGCCTCGCGGCCGGCGGTCTTCTCGGGGGCCTCGGCCTCGGGGATCTCGAGCTCCGGCTCGCGCGCGGCGGCCGGCGCCGCCTCGGCCATCCCCATCTCGAGCTTGAACTGCTTGACGAGCTCCTGGGCCTGGATCTCTTGGGCGTCCTCCTCGATCCGCATCGCGTCGGTGTCGATGGAGTCGAGGGCGAGCTCCATCCGGGCCTCCTGCTTCGCCGTCTGCTCGTTGATGCGCGTCAGCATCTCGTCGTGCGTCTGGTCGACGCCGGCGACCTCGAACTGCTCCAGCGTGTCGGCGATCTTGGCCTGCCACTTCGCGCGCTCGTGGGCGCGGAGGGCCTCCTTCGCCTCGGTGATCTTCTTCTCGCGCTCGCGCATGAACGCCTTCTTGACCTGGAGCGCCTTCTCGTAGGCCTGCTGGGCGAACTGGAGCTGCTCGGCCGTGCGGGCCTGGGACTCCTTCGTCTGCTGGAGCTGGAGCGCGTAGCTCTGCGCGATGTCGTCGCGGCCGGCCTGGATGGCGGCCTTGATCTTGTTCGTGAGGCTCTGGAGCTGGCGGCTGTACTTCGCGTTCTCCTTCTCCAAGAGCATCGCGTTGGCCTTCACCGTGGCGATGTTCTCGTTCATCTTGGGGACCTGGTCGTTCAGCTCCCGGATGTTCTGTTCGAGGATGAGGCGGGGGTCCTCCATCGTCGAGATGGCGCCGCCGAAGAGGGACTTAAGGAGCCGCGTGAATCGCTTCCACATGGGTTGGTCAGTAGGAGGTCAGAGGGGCCAAGCTACAAACGGCGCCCGTTCGCTGAGGTTGCACGGCGGGCTTAGTCGGCGCGGAGTCGCCCGGCGTAGGGCACGCTGCCCGCCCAGCCGCTCCCGTCGAGGCGGTCCATCAGCAGCGGCTCCGGTTCCGGCGGCGACTCGCCGAAGCTGAACGCAGCGAGGACGGCCGCACGGTCGAGTCGGGTGGGGTCGCTCGCATATACCTCGACCAGCGGCTCGCCGGGTGTAACGGGCTCGCCGGGCTTCTTCAGGAGATGGAAGCCGGCGATGGGATCCACGGCGTCCTCCTTCCGTCGCCGCCCCGCGCCGAGCGCCACGGCCGCCCGCCCCACGGCCAGCGCGTCGAGGTCGGCGACGAACGGGCCGGCGTCGGCGGGCGCCTCGATGACGGCGACGGGGGCGCTGCCCTCGCGGGCATCGGGGGCGTCCAGCACGGCGGGGTCGCCGTCCTGCGCTGCCACCAGCGCCCGCAGCTTCTCGAAGGCGCGGCCGTCGGCGAGGGCGGCCTCGGCCTGCTCGGTCCCCGCCTCCGGCGTTTTACTTGCGCCGCCGAGGTGCAGCATCTCGCCGGCCAGCGCGAGCGTCACGGTGCGGAGGTCTTCGACCCCTTCGGCCTCGTCCTTCAGCAGCCGAACGGCCTCCGCCGTCTCGGGCCAGTTGCCGACGGCCCGGCCGAGGGGCACGTCCATCCGCGTCAGCAGCGCCACCGTCGGCTTCCCGAACTCCCGGCCGATGTCCACCAGCGTCTCGGCCAGCTCGCGCGCGTCGGCCTCCTCCTGCATGAACGCGCCGCGCCCGCACTTCACGTCGAGGACCAGCGCGTCGATCCCCGCGGCGAGCTTCTTCGACATGATGCTCGCGGCGATCAGCGGGATGGACTCGACCGTCGCCGTCACGTCGCGGAGCGCGTAGAGCCCCCGGTCGGCCGGGGCGATCTCGGCCGTCTGCCCGACCATCACGACGCCGATCTCTTCGAGCTGCCGCCGGTAGTCGGGGATCGGGAGGTCGGTGCGGAAGCCGGGGATGCTTTCCAGCTTGTCGAGCGTGCCGCCGGTGTGGCCGAGGCCGCGCCCGGAGATCATCGGGACCGGCACGCCGCAGGCGGCGACGAGCGGGGCGAGCGCGATGGACACCTTGTCTCCGACGCCGCCCGTCGAGTGCTTGTCCACCTTCGTCCCCGGCACGTCCGCGAGGTCGAGCACCCGGCCGGAGTGGAGCATGGCGCGGGTCAGCGCGGCGGCCTCGGCGGCGTCGAGGCCGCGGAGGAAGGCGGCCATGAGGAACGCCGCCATCTGGTAGTCCGGCACGTCGCCGGCGGTGTAGGCGCGGACGAGCGCGGTGATCGCGTCGGGCGAGAGCGCGCCGCCGTCGCGCTTGGTGCGGATGAGGTCGGGGACGTGCAAGCGGAGCGGGGAGGGGGGAGGAGAAACAGCCGTGGTGGGTGAGGATACCACCGGGCGCACCAGCGTGCTCACCCACCGCACCACCCATGCAGCAGGTCTGGATCCCGAAGACGGGCGGCCCCGAGGTCCTCGAACTCCGCGAGGCGCCCGACCCCGCGCCTGGCCCCGGCGAGGTCCTCGTCCGCGTCGAGGCGGCCGGGATCAACTTCGCCGACCTCATGGCTCGTCAGGGGATCTACCCCGACGCCCCGCCGCTGCCGGCCGTCGTCGGCTACGAGGTCGGCGGCGCCGTCGAGGCCGTGGGCGCGGGCGCCGAGCGGTTCGCGCCGGGCGACGCCGTGCTGGCGACGACGCGGTTCGGCGGCTACAGCTCGGCGGTGGCCGTGCCCGAGGGGCAGGTGTTCCGCCGGCCCGACGGGATGAGGGCGGCCGAGGGCGCGGCCGTCCCCGTGAACTACCTCACCGCCTTCATCGCGATGGTGGTGATGGGCTCGCTCCGCCACGCGCAGGACCTCGGCGGCAGCCGGATGCGCGTCCTCGTCCACGGCGCCTCCGGCGGCGTCGGCACCGCCGCCGCCGACCTCGGGCGGATCTACGGCGCCGAGCTGTTCGGGACCTGCTCGACGCCCCACCTCGACTACGCCCGCGAGCGCGGCTACGACCACCCCGTCGACTACCGCTCGACCGACTGGGTGGCCGCCGTGAAGGACCTCACCGACGGGCGCGGCGTGGACCTCATCCTCGACCCCATCGGCGGGAAGCACTGGGCCGAGAGCTTCGACGTGCTCGCTCCGACGGGCCGCCTCGTGGTGTACGGGTTCTCGGCGGCGGCGGGGAAGGGGAAGCTAGGGATGGCGCGGGCCGCGCTCGGGGTGCCGTGGACGCGGTTCTCTCCGCTCTCCCTGATGAGCCGGAACCACGGCGCGCTCGGGGTCAACGTCGGGCACCTGTGGGGGATGGGGGACGCCGTGGCCCGCTGGGGCCGGAAGCTCCTCGGCTACTACAAGCGCGGCGAGATCCGCCCGCACGTGGACCGCGCGTTCCCGCTGGCCGAGGCCGCCGCGGCGCACGCCTACGTCGAGGAGCGGAAGAGCGTGGGGAAGGTCGTCCTCGAACCGTAGCAGCAGCTAGCGCCGTCCTCCCGTTGGGAACCGCCACAGGAGCCCCACGCCGAGGCCGTCGCGCGCGGGACCGAGACTGATGCCCTCCGGCATCGGTACCGTCTCCCACCGCTCCCGGGGGATGAGCCCGATCCCTAGCCCAACCAGCGCGCCAAACCCCGCGCCGACTGCCGCGAAGCCGATGATGAAGACGTAAGGAGGGATGGTGCATTCTGCGCAGCCGTCGGCTGCGAGCGCGAACACGAGAGGCGCGCTGGCGACCGCCGCTCCCACGCCCGCCCCGATCAGCACGCTTCGCCCGACGGGCCGCACCCGCCCGGTGCTGAGTTCGAGGCGGTCAAGTGTGGCGAAGGGGAGGGGGACGACGGCCTCCGTCTCGGGATAGTAAAAGAGGAGCGTGTCGCCTCGGAGTTCGCGGATCTCGCCGGTCCAGCGGTAACGCTCCCCACGCTCGCCGTCGCGCTCGGCGTGGAACGTGACGCGGACCCGGTCGCCGGGCTCGACCGGGAGGACGGCTTCCTGCGCCACCGCATCGGGTAGGGCCAGGAGGGGGAGGAAGAGGAGCGGGAGGAGACGCATGGGCTACTGCGCCTGCTGCCAGACGCCGTCGATCCGCTCGAAGATGAAGGCTGCCCCCCGGTCCCCGTCCACGCCCGGCGCCCCCGCGAGGATGCGGTCCCCGTCGATTGCCACGTCCTCCCCGAGGAGGTCGCCCCGGCCGGGGTTCGCGTGAGTCAGCTCTGCCTCCAGCACCCACGTCCCGTCCGGCTGGCGGGCGTAGACGAATACGGCGCCGTGGTTGCGCACGCCCTCGGTGCTGCGGTAGACGGCGCCCGAGACGAGGCGGTCCCCGCTCACATCCACAACGTGCCCGAAGGCGTCGTCGGGGTGGAGATCCGGCGGGGCGAGTTCGGCTTCGAGCGCCCACGCCCCGCCCTCCTCGCGGAAGACGAGCACGGAGCCCATCGAGTGCCCGAAGGTGTCGCGGCCCGGCCCAGCCGCGACCAGCGTCGGCCCGTCGAGAGCGAGGTCACCTCCGACGACGTCGAGCTTCTGGGGGTCGGGTGCGGAGAGGGCAGCGACCTCCTTCCAAGCGGCGCCGTCGAACTCGAGGACGTAAACGACCCCGGCCGAGCGGACACCGGTCTCCGCCGTCCCCGTCGTCTGTGTGGCGAGACGGTCGCCGTCGAGGGCGACCGAGCCGCCGAACCCACCGTTGAGGGCACCTGAGTCAGACTCGGCCCGGTGCGTCTCTGTCCACGCCCCCTCTACGGGTTCTATGATGCGGATGCTCCCATACCCGTTCGTGAGTCCCTCAGCCCGGTCTTTCGGCACGCCCACGGCTACGCGGTTATCAGAGGCTGAGACCACCCAGGCGAGGTTCGCCCTAGGCGACATGCTTGAGGGGTCGAAGAGGAGCGAGCGCCGCCAAGCGCTGCCGGCCGACTCAAAGATGTAGGCCTGCCCGGAGTCCGAATCGTCCACGACGATCTCGGGCGCTCCCACGACAGCGACCCCCTCGGAGAGGGCGAGCGACCACGAGAACGAGGGGTCCCGGCTGTCCGAGCCGCCACCAGGGCGAAGAACGTCTGTTTCTCGCCAGGTGCCGGCCTCGCGCTCGAAGACGTAGGTCTCGTTGCGCTCGATGGCGCCGACGAGGGCCACGTCCCCATGGAGGGCGACCGTGTTGCCGAAGAAGCCGCCGCGCCCGCGGAGCCCAGCGCCGTCGTCTTTACCGCCAAAGACGTCACAGGCTGACAAGGCGAGACATAGCAGGGCTACGAGGACGACGAGGATGGGAGAGAAGCGGCTCACGGGCAGGGAGGGGTCGGTTCGATAGCAAGGTGCATCCACGGCGGAAAAAAGTCAAGCGTCTTCGCGTGATCTTGATCACGCGAATCTACGAAAATAGCGATCATGACCGGCGACACTCAAACCCACAGTCGCTTTTCAATGCGCATCCCTTGTCTTATCCTGTTGTTGGGGCTAGCACTCACAGCCTGTGACAACCCAGTCAGCATCCAACCAGAGACCGCCTCCGCTGGCGCCTTCTCTCAGAGTGCTGACTCTACGTTCAGCGCACCCCTGCGAGATGCGCTAGCCCGCGCGATCCAACAATCAGAGGATGGGCTGGTTCACTGGGAGGATCTGACCCCGGAGGAGCTGTGGATGTTCATCAGCAGGCACGATAGCACGCTCGTCGTTGGGCTCAAGGAGCCAGGAATGGACCGCGGCGTGGATGAGCAGGCGAAGCCACGGATGAGCCGGCAGGCGTGGCACGCGCTCGCGCGTGGAATGGAGCAGCAGGGTATAAGGCTCCGGCTCATCGACAACGTTCAGCCCGTAGCAGAGCTTCGGGTCACGGATGTGCAGCACGTCCGGGCGCTGCGACAGTCGGAGTACGTGAGCTACGTGGAGCCAGCAAGCTTCCCCTCCGAGGGGCTCTGGCACGACATCAACTTCGGGTGCGGCAACCCAGACTTCCAGGGGCATCCTGGAAGTCACACTCCGGAGGGAGACCTTATACCGTTCACACTGGACCGCCACCAGATCCCCGCTGCTTGGCAGATCAGCACGGGCTCCGGAATCACGATCGGGTTCATCGATACGGGGGCCAGCGCCTACCAATCTCAGCTAGGTCACGAATTCAACGATGGGCAGAGCAGCGGTCGCTCGATTAGCCGCGACTATACCTATGCCGCCCCCTCGCCTGAGCCGTGGCACGACACCTGCGGGCATGGGACACGAATAGCCGGGCTAGCCGTCGCACCACGCGACGGGCGTCAAACAGTTGGGGTTGCCTATGGGGCGGATGCTTACACGGTCCGTGCCGATGGGGGCACCGATTTTGGGATCGCTAGGAGCGACGAGGTTCGGCGCGCGGTAGACCGGGCAGCGGAGAACTCGGACATCGTCAACATCGCGATGGGCTCCTGGTACTATCACACCAACGTTGCTGATCGAATTCATTACTACTATGATAATGAAGACTACCAAACGCTCTTCATCGGAGCGGCGGGGACGTTCTGGGGAATAAAAATGGGGCTCGTCGAGTGGAATGGAATAGGTGGTGGATCGGACGGGACACTCTTCCCTGCTACGATGGACCAGGTCGTGGCCGTCACTGGGCTAGACCCGGACGGGCCTGCATCCCGTCCGGAACCCTGCCGCCAATGTTTTAACGGTGATGAGGTCGAGTTCGCAGCCTTCACGAATGGACCTACACCGGGTCTCCGCGATGGCGACTTGCCTTCCCTCGGCGGTAGCTCTGGTTCCACCTCTATCGTGTCTGGCATTGCTGCGCTCGTGTGGTCGCGCTACCCGAATTGGACGCGAGAGCAGGTGCTGGACCGGCTCCGCCAGAGCGCTCATTACTCCTCCGATCCCGATGATAACATCGGCTACGGCCCGATCAATGCGTACCGCGCTGTGGGCGGGATGCTTGAGCCAACTATCGGTGGACCGAGCCAGGTCGCTTATAGCGGGACGTACCAGTTCAACCTTAACGTCAGAGGTGGGCAAGGCCCCTACGCTTACCGGTGGGACACGGGGGAGACGTCGAGCACCCTCAGCCTCTACATCCGGCAGCGGCAGAGCCAGAGCTATACCATTGAGCTCTCCGGTTCCGTGACCGACCTCTCGACGGGGATCACGAGGTATGCTTCGAAGGACGTGTTCGTGCGCGCCGAGGATGGTGGGAGTGGGAGTTGCGGTGGTGACATAGCCTGTCGTTAGCCTGATCGAGCCCCTATGGGGGATGCCTGGCGCGCTGGGGCCGGAAGCTCCTCAGCTACTACAAGCGCGGCGAGATCCGGCCACATGTGGACCGCGCATTCCCGCTGGCCGAGGCCGCCGCGGCGCACGCCTACGTCGAGGGCCGGCGGAGCGTGGGGAAGGTCGTCCTCGAACCGTAGCAGCAGCTAGCGCCGTCCTCCCGTTGGGAGCCGCCACACGAGCCCCACGCCGAGGCCGTCGCGGGCGGGGCCGAGGCTGATGCCCCCCCCCTTTCGGCCGTTGTGTTTCCGCCGAGACGGGAGTATCATGCGCCCCCTTTCCCGCTTAACCTCAAGCCGTCATGCGCCTCGTCCCTCTCCTCGGGCTCCTCCTGCTCCTCGCCCTCCCGGCGCTGGCGCAGGAGACCTACACCAACCCCATCATCGCGCCGCAGGCGCACGACCCGGCGCTGATCCGCACCGACGACGGGACGTACTACGTCTACAGCCCGGAGGACACCTGGGGCGACGGGCAGGGCCAACGCTACGTCCCGACCTACAAGTCCCGCGACCTCGTCGACTGGGTCTACGTGGGCGACGCGTTCGCGGGGCCGCCCGCCTGGAAGGCCGACGGCGACTACTGGGCTGTCGGCGTCTACGAGCGCGGCGGGACGTACTACATGTACTACTCGATCTGGGACTTCCGATTCATCTACGACCCCGACCCCTGCATCGGGCTGGCGACGGCGCCGAGCCCGGAGGGGCCGTGGGCCGAACTCGGCCGCCCCGTGCTCTGCTCCGTCGAGGCCGGCGCTCCCTCGTCCATCGACCCGTTCGTGTGGGACGACGGCGAGACGCAGACGCTGATCTGGGGCACGCTCCCGTCGATCTACGCCGCTGAACTCAGCGCCGACGGCACCGAGATCGTCACTGAGCCGCTCATCATCGCACGGGACGTCGAGGGGGCCTACGTCACCCAGCGTGACGGCTACTACTACCTCTGGGGCTCCTCCGGCACGTGCTGCTTCGGGATCTTCTCCTCGTACCAGACCCGCGTCGGCCGCTCGACCTCGCTGCTCGGGCCGTACCTCAATCGGAACGGGCAGAACCTCCGCAACGCGCTCGGCGCGGTCGTCGTCGAGGGCGACCCGATCTTCCCCGGTCCGTGGGTCTGGGTCGGGCCCGGTCACAACGCCGTCGCCGTCGACGACGCCGGCGCGGACTGGCTCCTCTACCACGCCATCCCCACGGCGAACCCCGGCCCGCCGGGGGGCATCGGGGGCACCACCCGCGAGATCCTCATGGACCGGATCCTGTGGGTGGACGGGTGGCCCCGCGTCAACGGCCGCACGCCGTCCTCGACCCCCCAGGCCGCGCCGACGGTGGACCTCGACGCGCGCGTGGTGCTCCAGCCGACGACGTCCACGAAGCTTCCGCCGAGCGGCGGGCAGGTCGCCGTCGCCCTCCACGTGGAGAACACGGCCGCCGAGACGCAGACGCTCGACGTGTGGCTCGACGCGCGGCTCCCGGACGGCCGATACACCGCACCCCTCCTCGGGCCGCTGGCGGTGACGCTCGCGCCGGGCGAGACCTACGAGCGGACGCTCGGGCAGCGGCTCGGGGCGGCGGCGCCGGGCGGGACGTACTGGGTCCAGGCCTACGCTGGCAGCTACCCCGCCGGCGCCGAGGACTACGGCGCGTTCCCGCTGCTGAAGCGGGGCGCGAGCGGCAGCCGCACCCTCGCCGACGGCTCGGTCGGCTCGGCGGTGGAGGTCTCGGTGCTCAGCGAGGCGCCCGCTCCGGCGGCGCCGATCGTCCGGGCAGAGCCGGCGGAGACCACGGAGCTCGCCGTCCTGCAGAGCGCGGACGGCGCCCCGCGTATCCTGCTCACGCTCGCCGAGGCGCAGGCCGTGCGCGTCGAGGTGTTCGACCTCCTCGGGCGCCGCGTCGCGCCGGTGCATGACGGCGTGGCGGAGGGTGGAGCACACACCTGGCCGGTCCAGACGGGCCGGCTGGCCTCGGGGACGTACCTCGTCCGGGCGGTCGTCGGCTCCGACGGCGCCGCGCCGCGCGTGCTCACGCAGAAGCTCACCGTCGTCCGCTAAGGGGGTCCGCTAAAGGATCGGGGGCGGCCTGCCGGCGACGGCGGGCCGCCCCCGAGAGCGGTCGAAGGGGAGGGGGGCTCAGCCCTCCTCGGCCGGGGCCTCCTCTTCGGTGGCCGGCGCGGCCTTCTGGTAGCGCCGGCGGAATTTCTCGACGCGGCCCGTCGTGTCGACGAACTGCCGCTTGCCGGTGTAGAACGGGTGGTTCGTCGCGTCCACCTCGGAGGCGTACGTGTCGCCCTCCATCGTGGAGCGGGTCTGGAACTCGGTCCCGTCGGCGAGCTTGACGGTGACGAAGTGGTAGTCGGGGTGGATGCCCTGCTTCATGGTCTCGGTACGGATGGCGCGGCTAGAGGCGGGGAAGATACCGCCGCCGCGCCCGCGCCCGCCGCCCGCCGCGGAGTTCCAGCCGTCTTCGCATCCGGACTGGCCTCCGACTACCCACATACCTGACTCTTCCGCTCTGCCGACCGCAAGGGGATGATCGCGCGGCGACCACGCTCAGGCGGCGGCGAGGGAGGCCTCGATCTGGGCGATGGAGTCGCGGAGCTCGGCCGCCCGCTCGAACTCGAGGTTCTTCGCCGCCTCCCCCATCTCGCGCTGGAGCTGCGCCACGAGGTCCCGCTTCTGGTCGTCGGTGAGGTACTTCACGACGGGGTCCGCCACCTTCGGGAGCTGGTCCGGGCCGGCGTAGTAGGTCGGTTGCTGCCCTTCCGCCGCCTCCGGCTTGTGGTCGGCGACGAGGGTGCCGCGGCGGATGTCGTCAGCGGACTTCCGGACGGTCACCGGGGTGATGCCGTGCTCCTCGTTGTAGGCCATCTGGAGGGCTCGCCGCCGCTCGGTCTCCTCCATCATCCGCGCCATCGAGTCCGTCACCCGGTCGGCGTACATGATGATCCGGCCGTTGACGTTGCGCGCGGCGCGGCCGGCCGTCTGGATCAGCGAGCGCTCGGAGCGGAGGAACCCCTCCTTGTCGGCGTCGAGGATGGCGACGAGCGAGACCTCCGGGAGGTCGAGCCCCTCGCGGAGCAGGTTCACCCCGACGAGCACGTCGAACTCGCCGAGGCGGAGGTCGCGGAGGATGTCGACCCGTTCGAGCGCGTCGATGTCGGAGTGGAGGTAGCGGACGCGGACACCGAAGGAGTCCATGTACTCGGTGAGGTCCTCGCTCATCCGCTTCGTGAGCGTGGTCACGAGCACGCGCTCGGAGCGCTCGACGCGCTGCTGGACCTCGTCCAAGAGGTCGTCGATCTGGCCGTCCACAGGGCGGACCTCGACCTCGGGGTCGAGGATGCCCGTCGGCCGGATGACCTGCTCGACGACGACGCCCTCGCTCTTTTCGAGCTCGTAGTCGGCCGGGGTCGCGCTGACGAACATCACCCGGTGGTGGAACTCGGCGAACTCCTCGAAGGTCAGCGGCCGGTTGTCGAGCGCGGAGGGCAGCCGGAACCCGTGCTCGACGAGGTTCAGCTTCCGGGCGCGGTCGCCGTTGTACATCCCCCGCACCTGCGGCACCGTGACGTGGCTCTCGTCGATGGCGATCATCCAGTCGTCGCCGTGGTTCTCCTGGAAGTAGTCGAGGAGGCAGTGCGGGCGGGTGCCGGGCTCGCGGCCGTCCATGTGGCGGCTGTAGTTCTCGATCCCGGAGCAGTAGCCGATCTCCTTCATCATCTCGATGTCGAACAGCGTCCGCTGCTCCAGCCGCTGCGCCTCGACGAGCAGCCCCTCGTTGCGGAGCACCGCGAGCCGCCAGCGGAGCTCCTCCTCGATGGAGGCGATGGCGCGGCCCATCTGGTCCTTCGGGGTGACGAAGTGCTTGGCGGGGTAGATCGTCAGCATGTCCTCCCGCGCCGTCTCCTGCCCCGTCTTCGGGTCGAACCGGGCGACGGCCTCGACCTCGTCGCCCCAGAACTGGATCCGGTAGGCGACGTCCTCGAGGTAGGCGGGGAACACCTCGACCACGTCGCCGCGGACGCGGAACGTGCCGGGGACGAATTCGACCTCGTTCCGGGTGTAGAACACGTTGACGAGCTGGCGCAGCAGCTCGTTGCGGTCCACCACCTGCCCCTCGCGGGCCTGGACGACCTGGGCCTTGTACTCCTTCGGGTCGCCGAGGCCGTAGATGCACGAGACTGAGGCGACGATGAGGACGTCCTTCCGCCCGCTCACCAGCGCGCTCGTCGCGCGGAGGCGGAGGCGGTCGATCTCCTCGTTGATGGCGAAGTCCTTCTCGATGTACGTGTCGCTCGTGACGATGTACGCCTCGGGCTGGTAGTAGTCGTAGTACGAGATGAAGAACTCGACCGCGTTGTGGGGGAAGAACTGCTTGAACTCGGCGTAGAGCTGGGCCGCGAGGGTCTTGTTGTGGGAGATCACCAGCGTCGGCTTCCCGACGTTCTGGACGACGTTCGAGACGGTGTAGGTCTTCCCCGTGCCGGTGGCGCCGAGCAGCGTCTGGTAGGTGTCGCCGCGGAAGACCCCCTCGGTCAGCTCCTCGATGGCGCGGGGCTGGTCGCCGGTCGGCCGGAAGGGGGCGTCGAGGCGGAAGGGGGAGTCGAGCCGGGAGATCGTCGCCATCGGGGTCGCGGAGGGTGAACCCGCGAGGCTACGGCCCCGGGGTGCCTGCGGTATGGCACCCGTACGCCCCAGAGGCATGGGGGCGTTCCGCGGCGCCCGCCGCCGTCCGCTCCGGCCATTGTGGCCCCCGTGGGAGCCCGCCCATCCGTTAGTGCTTCTTAGTCGCCGGTGATCTCGCCGACGTCCGGCACGACGAACCCTCGCTGGTACGGCTCGAGCTCGAGGAGGTCGCGGACCCAGTCGGTGAGCATGACGCCGTCGGCCCCGCGTTCGTACATCTCGTCGCTGACGAGGGAGGTGTGCGCTCGGCCGGGCATGTAGAACGTCCCCGCGTTGGGGTAGGGCTCGAGCTGGGTCCGGATGCTCTGCATCCCCTGCAGGAGCAGCGAGTCCGGGACGAGGCACGCGGGCTCCCCTCCGAAGGTGCCGGCCTCGCAGTTGGGGTTGAGGTAGCCGTAGTTGTACCTCGGGGAGATGTCGAGGACGTGGGAGATGAGGCCGAAGGCGCGGGCCGGATTCGTGCGCGCGTAGTAGGGGAGGACGTGCTCGAACCCGTCGCCGGAGGGCTGGAAGCACTCCTCCCCGCAGCCCTCCGGGGCCGTGGCCTCGAGGTTCCAGATCGAGCGCCAGTAGAGCTGGAGCGCGTCCGTCACGATCTCGTCGTCGGGGAAGACGGGGCCGGAGTCGTTGATCAGGTAGACGGGCGCCGGGGCCAGCCGCTCCGCCACGAGCCCGTACGTGTTGAGCACGCCGAAGGCGCCGCCGCTGGTGCCGATGAGGGCGACCCGGTCGGCGTCGCGGAACTCGTCCGCGATGGCGTCGAGCACGGCGCGCATGTTCCGGTAGCCGACGAAGTCGAGCGAGCCGTCGATGCCGGTGATGAAGACGCCGGTGGTGTCGCCGCCGTGGATGTCCCCGGTGCAGTACGGGACGAAGACGTGGTTCCAGCCGAGGAAGGGGTTGGCCGTCGTGTCGGCGAAGATGCCCCGCCTCCCTTCCTCCTCCGTGTGCCACGTCACGAAGTCCTCCTCGGAGAACGAGCCGCGGTTGCAGCGGCCGGGGGCGTAGCAGGCGCCGCCGCCCTGGAGGTAGAGCACGACCCTAGCCGAGTCGGGCGACCCGGCCGGCGCGGCGCGGCGCCCGATCCCCGTGGCGGAGCCGTCGCGGCAGCGCATGCCGGCCACCGGCTCCCACTGCCAGGACGCGAAGCCCCCACGGGTCTTCGTAGCGACCTCGGCCGTGCTCTCCGGCGTGTCGGAGACGTGTGCGGCGTCGCAGGCCGCGAGGGCGAGGACAGCGAGGAGAGCGGCCGATAGAGCAGAGAGACGCACGGGCGGGGTGGGGAATTGGTGATCGGTAGGGGGTAGCGCCGTGTGAGCAACCGCATCAAAAACCTCTCCCTTACTGCGCGCATGGGGTGAGGACGGAGTGAACGCTTGCCGGAGGAGGTCCTTTGGGCTAGAGGCGAGAAGCTAAGCACGTTGCGGCGCCGGCGCATCCACGAACCCCGTGCTACCGGGTCGGATCCGAGGCTAGGCCGTGTGAGACAAATCGGTTCGGCGTGACGTTGCCCCGGCTCCAGCCCCCCCCGCCATGCCGCTCCTGACTGACCCCGAGTGGGCCGCCCTCAAAGCCGCCCTCAAAGCCGCCCTCGACCACGCCCGCTCCGGTCGAGGCCGCCCCGTCCGCGACGAGCGCGCCACCGTCGAGGGCGTCGTCTGGCGCCTCAAGAACGGCCCACCCTGGCGCGCCGTCCCCGCCGAGTTCGGGCCCTGGTGGCGCGCCGCCCAACTCCACAAGCGCTGGTCCCGTTCGGGCGTCTGGGAGCGGGCCTTCGAGCACCTCCGCGACACCGGGCACGCCGACCTCGCCGCGGTCATGCTCGACGGGACCGTCGTGCGCGCCCACCCCAAGGCGGCGGGGGCGAAGAAGGGGGCTCCCGACGCTACGGCCCCCTCCGAGACGTAGCGCTCCGAGACGTAGCGCTCCGAGACGTAGCGCTCCGAGACGTAGCGCTCCGAGACGTAGCGCTCCGAGACGTAGCGCTCCGAGACGTAGCGCTCCGAGACGTAGCGCTCCGAGACGTAGCGCTCGGGCGCAGCCGGGGCGGCTTCGGCACGAAGGCCGTCGTCGCCTGTGACCGCCGGGGCCGGGCGCTCGCGTTCCGGCTGCTGCCGGGGCACCGCTCGGAGCTCCGCGTGGCCGACGCGCTCCTGGTCGCCGTGGTCGGGCTCGGCCGCGTGGGCCGGGTCGTCTGCGACCGGGGGTACTCGTCGGCCTCGTGGCGGGCGGGGATCCGGATCGCCGGAGCCGAGCCCGTCGTCGCGGCCAACCGGACGCACCCGGCCGTGGCCTACGACCGAGCGGCCTACGACCGAGCGGCCTACGACCGAGCGGCCTACGACCGAGCGGCCTACGACCGGGGGGCCTACCGCGAGCGGCACCGGGTAGAGCAACTGTGGGGCCGACTCAAGGAGTGGCGGGCGGTGGCGACGCGCTACGAGAAGACGGCCGAGAGCTACCTCGGCGCGCTCCACGTGGCGGCGGCGGTGGACTGGATCAAGCATGGATTGTCTCACACGGCCTAGGGCCAGCGGCGGCTGCACGGCCGGGACGTCGGTGGCCTGCCCCGCCACGAGCGCCGCGGCCCAGCTCGTCAAGGGGATGCCGTCGACGGTGGCGGTGTAGAAGGCGGGGTCGAGGAGGAACGTGTGGGCCTCGCCCTCGACGTAGTAGGTCCCCGCGTTGCTCGGCAGCGTCGGGCGGATGCCGAAGAGGGCGTCCTCGAACGCCGGCCCGCTGACGGAGCAGCTCCCGCCGGAGCCGCAGCCGGGGTCGGCGAGGCCGAAGAACGCGCGGATCACGGCGTCCTCCCGGTAGGACAGCAGCCCGAACGTGCGGGCCGGGTTCTGCGCAGCGTAATAGGGGAGGACGTTTTCGAGCCCGTCGCCGTTGGGGAGCGAGCAGTCGGCGCAGCCGGGGGGGAGCGCCTCGTCGAGGTCCCAGGTGTTGCGCCAGCGCCGCTGCGTGCCGGGGGCGAGCACGCCGTCGTCCGGCGGCACCGGCCCCGAGTCGTCGAGGAAGTCGACGGGCGCCGGCGCGAGCCGTTCGGCCGTCAGCCCGTAGGTGCCGACGGTGCCGAAGCCGCCGGCGCTGCCGCCGGCGAGGACCACCTGCCGCGCCCGGCTCGCCTCGCCGTCGATCCGACTGAGCATGGCCTCCATGTTCCGGTAGCCGACGAAGTCCTGGAGCTGGAAGAGCCCGAGGATGAACGTGTTCGGGGCGTTGCCGCTGTGGACGTCGCCGGTGCAGTAGGGGACGAAGATGACGTTCCAGTCGCGGAACGGGTTCTCCGGCCGGCTCCGGTCGAAGGCGCCGGCCTGGCCCTGCTGGCTCACGAACCGGGCGAAGTCGTTCCCTCCGAACCGCGAGGGGTTGAGGAGGCAGGAGAGGAAGTCGTAGCAGGCGCCGCCGCCCTGGAGGTAGATCAGGAGCTCCGGCGAGCCCGGCGCGCGGCGGAGCCCGAACCCCGTCCGGGAGCCGTCGCGGCAGCGCATCCCGTCGCCGTCGAGCCACTGCCACGCGTTGGCGCCCTCGGCCGAGAGGGCCGGGAGCAACGCGCTCTCGTCGAAGAGGCCGGCCTCGGACTGCTCCGGCGCGGCGGGGTTCGAGCAGCCGGCTCCTCCCAGCAGCAGGGCGAGCAGGGCGGGGGCGACGAGGGAGCGGCTGCGGGCCGGCACAAGCGACATGATTCCAGGGCTTGGGTGAGGGAGAGAGCGTAAGGTAAGTCGCGGCCTGCGCCTTGCATAACTGGGGAGACGGTATCTTCGGCGCATGCGGTACTGGATCTGGTCCGTCCCGCCCGAGCACTACCCGGCCTACGCCCGCACCGGCACGTTCGCCGTGCGGCGGCAGGGGCGGCGGGCCGTGCAGGGGGTCGCGCCCGGCGACCGGGTCGTGGCGTACCTCTCCGGGCGCCGCGTCGTGGCGGGGCTGTTCGAGGCGGCGAGCGGGGCCTTCGAGGACGCGGCCCCGCTCGTGCCGGGCGGACGCTACCGGCACCGGGTCCGGGTCCGCCCTCTCGTCGTGCTCGACGAGGAGGCGTGGCTGCCCTACGACGCCTTCGCCGGCAAGCTCGCCGTGCTCGACGAGTACGCCGACCTCGGCGATGTCGACCGGCAATTCCGGGCCGTGGTGCAGCGCGTCGTCCACCCCCTCCCGGCCCTCGACGGGAAGGTGTTCGAGTTCCTCGTCCGCGCCCGCGCCGGCAGCGGCTTCCCCGAGCTTCAGCGCGCGCTGGAGGCCGTCCGCACCGCCCGCGAGGCCCCGTCGCCCATCGTCGCCGAGCCGAGCGCGGAGTACGCCGAGGTCCTAGAGGATTGGGACCGGGCCGAGGCCGTCGAGCGGCTCGTCGAGGCCGTCGCCGCGCGGGGGTTCGTCTACGAGCCGTGGCAGGTCGCGGCGTACGTGACGGCGCTCCGCACGAAGCCGTTCGTGCTGCTGGCCGGGGTGACGGGGGTGGGCAAGAGCCGGCTCCCCGTGCTCGTCGCCGAGGCCACCGGCGGCGGGGCCCGCCTGATCCCCGTCCGCCCGGACTGGACGGACCCCGCCGAGGTGCTGGGCTACACCGACCTCCGCGGCACCTTCCGCCCCGGCGCCCTCCTCGCCACCGCCCGCGCCGCCGCCGACGCCGGGGGCTTCCACATCGCCGTGCTCGACGAGATGAACCTCGCGCGGCCGGAGCACTACCTCGCCGAGGTGCTGAGCCGGATCGAGGGGCGACGGCCCGCGGCGGGCGGCGGGTTCGAGAGCGAGCCGCTGCTCGGGCCGGAGGGCGCGGCGGACCCGGCGTGGGCGGCCGTCCGGCTACCGCCGAACCTCGGCCTCGTGGGCACGGTGAACATGGACGAGAGCGCCCACGGCTTCAGCCGGAAGGTGCTCGACCGCGCCTTCACCCTGGAGCTCTCGGAGGTGGACCTGGGGCGGTGGGGCGAGGCGGGGAGCCCGCCGCCAGCGGAGCCGTGGCCCGTCGCGGCGTGGCGCCCGCGCGCCCTCACGCTCGGCGGCCTCGCCAGCCTCTCGGACGACGAGCGGCGGGTGGCCGAAGCGGCCGTCGCCGCCGTCGCCGAGGCGAACGGGTTCCTCGCGCCGGCCGGGCTCGGGGTCGGGTACCGGAGTCGGGACGAGGCGGCGCTGTTCGCGCTCCACACCGCCGACACGCCGGACGCCTTCCGCACCCGCGCCGGGGAGACGGTGGACCCCCTCGACCTCGCGCTGTTGATGAAGCTGCTCCCTCGGATCGCCGGCGGGAGCCATGCCGTCCGGCACGCGCTCTTCGCCCTGCTCGGGTGGGCCACGGACGGCGCGCCCTTGCGCTCCGACGATGATGCTCGGGAGGCGGTCGAGGCGTTCGAGCGGGCGGGGCGGCCGTTCGCGCTCGCCGGCGCGCGCTACCCCCGCACCGCCGCCCGCCTCGCCCTGATGACGGAGCGCCTGCTCACGGAGGGCTACGCGTCGTTCTGGGAGGGCTGACGGCGGCGCGGTCGGGACTCGGCGCCATCGGCCAAACGGAGCGCGCTGCGGCTCACCCTAACTGCCGGTCTGGGCATGGCCGCGGGGCTTCCGCAGGGTCAGCGTGGCGAGGGCGCGGTGCACCTCCACGGCCTCCCGCTGCTCCGGGGTGAGGGTCTCGTCGGGCATGACCGTGGGGCCGCTCGGCTCGGCTCGGCGGGCCTCGCGCTCGGCGTGTCGAGCCTCCACCTGCTCCCGCTGCCCGGGCGTCAGCACGGCCTCCACCCCGGCGCAGATCTCGGCGCGCAGGGCCTCGGCTCGCTCGCGGCGCTCCTCGCGGCTGAGGTCGCCCGACCTCCCCGCGGAAGTCCACCGCCCCAAAGCGCGCCGGGCTGCGGGTCGATGGTGGATAGGGCGGCGGTCACCGCTTCGACGGTGGGGGCGCTGAGGGACGGCACGTCCGGGGTGAGGGCGGGGTGAGCCGTCGCGTTCGTCAGGCCGTCTTCCAGCGTCGCCTGCGAGGAGTCGCAGCCGGTGAACAGCGCGAGGCCGAGGGTCAAGAGGAGGGTGCGGGGGATCATGAGGCTGGGGGTTGGTGTGTTCCACGAAACGGAGCCGCCGCCGCCGAGATGTGGCGGAACTGTGGCGGTCGTGGTCCGATCTTCTGAAGGCTTCTCCCGCGTCCCCCTATGCCGCTCTTCACCGTCGAGACCGACCGGCTCCGGCTCGTGTGGCGCGGCCCCGAGGCGCCGCCCGACCCCACGGCGCCGCCGGGCCGACTGCGCGTCCGGCCCTTCCGCACCGACGCCGCACTCCGGGTGACGGTTCGGGGGGAGCCTGTGGGTGATGGTGCCCCACTGCGGCTTGCCGAGCAGACCGCGTATCGGCTGTTCGTGGAGGCGAGGGGTGCGGTCGAGGTCCGGCACGCCGACCCGGCGCTCGTCGGAGCGCTGACGCCCGAGCGCGACGGGCGGGTCGTCTTCGGGGCGGTGGACTTCCGCGGGGAGGTCGGGGGGAGCACGTTCACGGTCGCGGTGGACGGGCAGGAGGAGGTCGCCGTGGCGGTCGAGGTCTTCCCGACGAAGGCGGCGTTCGCCGAGGTGGAGGCGATGCGGGCCGAGGTGGACGAGGCGCTGGCGGGGCTCGCGCTCGAGTACCTCCGCGCGACGGCCTCGCCCGTGGGGCCGGCGCCCGACCCGCCGCGCCGGGCGGCGTGGCTCACCCTCGTCCGCCGGGCGCTCCCTCCGCTCGAAGCCGCGCTCACCGAGGTCGCCCGGCGCCCGCTCCGCGTACTCCGGCGCGAGCCCGTGCTGCACCGCGCCGAGGCCGTGCGCCGGGCCGACGCCGCCGTGCGCCGCGCCGTCCGAACGGGCCGAGGAAGTGGCGAGCCCGCCTGGCTCGACGCGGGAACCCCCGTCCGCGCCGTGCTGCCGGCGGCCCCCGCCCGCGCCACCCTCGACACCCCCGAGCACCGCTGGCTCCGGGTGCGGCTCGACGCCGCCCGGCGCACGCTCGCCGCCCTCGACCGCGCCGAGGCCGCTCTCCCACAGTCCCCCCGCCGCCAAGCCACCCGCGCCGACCTCGCCGACGCCAGCCTGCGTGCGGGCCGCCTCCTCCGCCTCCCGCCCCTCCGCGCCGCCGACGCGAGGAGCGCGCCGGCCGCGCCGACCGAGCGGCTGCTGCGGGCGCCGGGCTACGCCGAGGCACACGCCGCCCTCCGCCGCCTCGATCTCGGCCTCGCGCTGGCCGGCGGCCCCGTGCCGCACGCGACGAAGGACCTCCCGATGCTCTACGAGGTGTGGACGTACCTCACCGTCGTTCGGATGGTCGCCGGGTTACTGGGAGTGGAGGTGCCCCCGGCGTCCTTCTTCCGGGGGGAGCACCGAGGCGTCCGGCTGCTCCTCCGGCGCGGGCGACGCCACGCTGTCAGGCTGGAGGGAGACGGCCTCACCGTCGGGGTGGCGTACAACCCCCGGTTCGGGGCGCGGCACGGGCTGCTGGCGCAGCGCCCGGACCTCCTCCTCACCGTCGAGCGGCCGGGGGTCCCGCCGCGCCACCTCATCCTCGACGCGAAGTACCGCCGCGACGACGGCCCCGGCTACGCCCGCCGGTTCGGGGCGCCGGGCCCGCCGGAGGACGCCCTCGGCGCGCTCCACCGCTACCGCGACGCCATCGTCGAGCGGGAGGGGCAGCGCAGCGTCGAGGCCGCCGCGGCGCTCTACCCCTACCGGCCCGATGCCATATTCGAGGAGACGCGGCTGTGGCGGGCGCTGGAGGGGATCGGCGTCGGCGCCATCCCGCTGTTGCCGGGGGAGACGGGCTGGCTCGAACGGTGGCTGCGCGCGGTTCTCATCGGAGGAGCGTGAGCCGCTGCGTGTGGACCGCGCCGCCGGCCACGAGCCGGACGAGGTACGTCCCCGCGGGCAGCGCCGCGCCGTCGAAGGCTACCTCGTGAGCGCCGGCTTCGAGGCGGCCATCGGCCAGCACAGCGACCTCGCGCCCGAGCACGTCGTAGACCGCCAACCGGACCTCGGTGGCCGCCGGGAGGCCGAAGCCGAGCGTCGTCCGCGAAGCGAACGGGTTCGGGTAGGCCGCCACTCCTACGTCGGCAGAGACGAGGCTCGGTGCGGCAACGCCGTGCTCGTCGAAGAGGAGGCTTTCAGAAGTGAGCACTGCCGCTGCCGAGGCCCCTCCCCGAGACCCCCCGGCGGCGCGGTCGGCTGCCTCCTCCTTCTCGAACGTGAAGCTCGCCGACGCCGCCGTCACGTCGGGGTAGGTGCCGAGCCGGAGCGTGACCTCGTAGGTACCCGGCGGCGCGGCGGCCGGCACGTCGAGCCGGAGCTCCTGAGCCACCGCCTGCCCCGGCGCGAGCGTGACCGAGACCGGCCCGGCCACGACGCGGCGTGTGACCTCATCGGGGAGCGTGGCGGTGACCCAGGCCTCGACGGTCTGCGGCTCGCCGGAGTCGTTCGAGAGGGCGGCCTCGTAGAGGAGGCTGCCGCCGTCGGCGCCGACGGCGGGGTTGAGCGTCAGCGGGGCGAGGCTCGGCTCCACGCCCGAGGCCGTGAGGCAGGCCAGGGAGTAGACGCGGGCCACGCCGGAATTGACCGCGCTGCCGCTGACGCCCGGTGCCCCGATGACCACGTCCGGGAAGCCGTCGGCGTTCACGTCCCCAGCGTCGCTGACGGCGTACCCGACGCGGTCGCGGTAGTCCTCGCCGTACCACGCCTGGAGAAGCGCCCCCGTCTGGCCGGAGTAGAGGTAGGCCGCACCGCGCGCGGTGTTGTCCACGAAGGCCCCATAAGCCCCGACGAGGAGGTCGTCGTGGCCGTCGCGGTCGGCGTCGCCGGCGCCGCTCACGGAGAGCCCGAAGCTGCTGTAGCTCTCTCCGAACCACGAGTGGAGGAGGGCACCGGTGCGCCCCGAGTAGACGAAGGCCCCCGACTCCTGCGCCCCGACGCTGAAGCTCCCGACGATCACGTCCGCGTGGCCGTCGGCGTCCACGTCGCCGGCCCCGCTGACGTCGAAGCCGAAGTCGAAGTTGAGGAGGGACGGGGAGGTCCAGGTGTGGAGGCGCTCGCCGGTGCGGCCGGAGTAAACGTAGACCTCCCCTTCACCGTCGCCGGGCACCTGCGCGCTGCGGGCGCCGACGACGAGGTCCGGGTACCCATCGGCGTCCACATCACCGGCGCCGTCTACGGCATTGCCGATGTAGTCGCCGTCGTCGTCGCCGATCCACGTGTGGATCGGCTCGCCGGTGCGGCCCGAGAAGACGACGGCGGCTCCATTGGCGTCTACGATCAACTGAGAGAAAACGCGCCTTCCGAACGCGCGCGGGGCCCCGGCGATGAAGTCGTCGTAGCCGTCGCGGTCCACGTCGCCCGCCCCGGCGACGGTGTGGCCGAAGTCGGCGTCGTCCCCGAACGCGCTCTTGACGTAGAGGGTGTCGCCCGTCAGGCCGGAGTAGACGAAGACCTGCCCCTCGAAGCCATTGGCGACGGTGCCGCCCGGCTGCCCGACGACGAGGTCGTCGTAGCCGTCGCCGTTGACGTCGCCGGCTCCATCCACGGCATAGCCGAAGCGGACGCCGCGGACGGACCACGAGTAGAGCCGCTCGCCGGTGCGGCCCGAGTAGACCTTCGCCAGGCCGTAGCTCCCGCTGTTGTTGTCTGGCGTCCCGACGATGAAGTCGTCGTAGCCGTCGGCGTTGACGTCGCCCGCCCCGCCGACGGCCTCGCCGGAGTAGGCGTAGGACACGGGCGACGACACGGCGTAGAGCGGGTCGTCGCATTGCGCGGTGGCCGGAGAGGCCAGCGCGACGAGGGAGGCGAGGAGGAGGAAGCGGTTCATCGGAAGGGAAAATCTTGGGGAAGGAAGGGGCGAGGAAGGACCGCGTCAGCGGACGAGCGTGAGCCGCTGCGTGTGGACCGCGCCGCCGGCCACGAGCCGGACGAGGTAGACCCCCGCCGGGAGCGCCGAGGCGTCGAGCGAGACCTCGTGCTCGCCTGCCCCCTGCACGCCTTCAGCGAGCACAGCCACCTCGCGGCCAAGCACGTCGTAGACCGCGAGCCGGACCGGGCCGACCTCCGCGAGCGCGAACGAGAGCGTGGCGCGGCTGGCCGTCGGGTTCGGCCACGCCGCGAGCGACAGGTCCGCCGCCGTAGCGCCCACCGACGAAGCCCCCGCGAAGAGGTCGCCCGCCACCGGTTCCACGGCGAGGGGCGCCCCCGGAACGCCGGCCGCGAGGCGCTGCGCCGCCACCGTGACCGCGAAGGTGTCCGAGGCGCGGACGACGCTCGGGAAGGTCCCGACGTTGAACGTGACGTCGTAGGTGCCGGCCGGGGCGCTCGCCGGGGCGCGGAGCGGGAACGTCACCGTGACGGTGGCCCCAGCCGGGACGGTGCCGGAGCCGACGCGCTGCGTGAGCACGGCGCTCCCGCCGCGCCGGGCGACGATCCAGCCGTCGAGCGTGGCGGCCGAGGTGGTGTTGTTCGTGACGGTGGCCGTGACGGTCGTCGCGCCGCCGGGGGCGATGGTGGCCGGCGACGCCGAGGCCGTGACGACGAAGCCGCCGCCCGTCGAGCCCGTGACGGTGAAGGGCCGGCCGCGGATGTTGTTCGCCTCGTCCGGCTCGGCGAGCACGTCGAAGGGGTCGGCCACGGCGAAGAGGGTGTAGTCACCGGGGTCGGTGCTCGACGGGATCGTGAACTGCTCGCCCTCGTCGTCGCACTCGCCGGGGTCGAGGGAGCTGGTCACGTCGTCGGTCTCGAGGAGGGTGTCTTCGTCCCTGTCGAACTCGTCGTCCTCCGAGAGGAAGTAGCCGACCGAGGGGTCGTCCACCTCCACCGAGCCGAAGTTGCAGACGGTGACGTCGGCGGAGACGCGGGCGCCGGGAGGCCCGGAGGAGTCCTCGAGCGTGAAGGCCGTGACGGCGAGGTCGGGCTGCGCGAGGGCCGGGGCGGCGACGAGCAGGAGGGGGAGGAGGAGGTGGCGGAGGAGCATGGCGGGGGAGGGTTAGGGAGGTGGGTTTCCCTTACCAGAGCTCCCCTCGCCCGTTCCCCAACAGGGAGCGCTGCCCCGAGATTCAGGGAACCCCCTAAGCTATCCTGCGCCGCGGCCAGGTGGGGTGCGGGCCATGAACGGCTACGCCGCGCCGCCGGCCTGCTCGGCTACGGCGGCCTTGACGCGGTGGAGCACGGCGGCGAGCCCGCGCTGCCGCATCATCCCGATGGCCTCGGCGAGCCCCATCCGCCGGAACACGTCCTCCGGCACGGCCGCTACTTCCTCCGGCGTCGCGCCGTCGAGCGCCTGCGCGAGCAGCGAGACGACGCCGCGGACGGTTGGGCTCTCGGGCGGGACGAAGGCGTGCAGCCGCACCGCGCGGCCTCCGTCCCCACCCTCGATCTCCGGGTAGACGAACACCGGCGACTGGCACTCGTGGACGCGGCCGAGCCCGTGCTCCATCGCCGCGCGGTAGCGCTCCGGCAGCGCCGGCAGCTCCTCGGCGTAGTCGACGAGCATCATCCGTCGGGTCTCGACGTCGAGCCCGGTGAAGGCGTCCACGGCCTCCTGCAGCGCCGCCGTCATCCCGCGATCTCCGAGGCGTCCTCGATCTCCGAGGAGTCCTCCGGCTCGCCCCGCTCGATGGGCACGCCGACGAGGTTGCCCCACTCGGTCCACGAGCCGTCGTAGTTCTTCACGTCCCCGAACCCGAGGAGGTAGCGGAGTACGAACCACGTGTGGCTCGACCGCTCGCCGATGCGGCAGTAGGCCACGGTCCCCTCGGCGGGGTCGAGCCCCTGCTCGCCGACGTAGATGGCCTCGAGCGCCGCGCGGTCCTTGAAGGTCCCGTCGTCCTCGGCGGCGCGGCTCCAGGGGACGTTCCGGGCGCCAGGGATGTGGCCGCCGCGGAGGGCGCCCTCGTCCGGGTAGCCCGGCATGTGGGTCACCTCGCCGATGTACTCCTGCGGGCTGCGGACGTCGACCATCGCGCCGCCGCGCCGCATGTGCTCCAGGACGCCGTCGCGGAAGGCGCGGATGGCGGGGTCGGGGTCCTGCGGCTCGTAGACGGCCGGGGGGTACTCGGGGGCGGTCCTCGTGAGGGCGCGGCCCTCGGCCGCCCACTTCTGCCGCCCGCCGTCCATGACTCGGCAGTCCGCGTGGCCGAAGAGCTTGAAGACCCAGAAGGCATAGCACGCCCACCAGTTGCTCTTGTCGCCGTAGAACACGACGGTCGTGCCGTTGGCGATGCCGCGCTCGGCGCAGAGCCGGGCGAACTCCGCCTTGCCGACGTAGTCCCGCCGGACGTCGTCCTGGAGGTCCGTCACCCAGTCGAGGTGGACGGCGCCGGGGAGGTGGCCGGTGCTGTAGAGCAGGACGTCCTCGTTCGACTCGACGAGGCGGACGCGCTCGGTGTCGCGGAGGTGCTCGGCGACCCAGTTGGTCGAGACGAGGGCCTCGGGGTGGGCGTAGTCGGCCATCGGGGGGGGGAGGGTCAGCCGCCCGTTGCGGGCGAGGCCGGCTGGAGCCGTTCGAGCTCCTCGATGGGCGCGTCCGAGGGGGGCGAGTAGAGCGAGTCGGAACCGGGGGGCCGCGCCGTCGGAGCGGGGGCGGCGGGGGCCTCCTCGGCCGTGCGGATGAGGACCATCGGGGTGCCGCTGCCGAGGGGCGTCAGTGTGAGCGTGTCGCCGCGGAGCTCCGGCAGCAGCATCTCGGCGTCGAACTCGGAGCGGATGACGAGGGTGTCCTCCCGGAAGTCGTAGACGGCGAAGATGGTCGAGGCCGGGCCGAGCGGGCGGGGGCGGTAGATCCGCAGCGTGCTGTCGGCGGCGAAGGTGTAGCGCTGGCCGTTCCGGCTGATCGGGCTCTCGCCGTCGCCGGTGACCTCCCAGGTGCCGGTGAGGCTCGGCCCCGCCGGGGCCGGCTCGTCGTCCGAGCCGCACCCGGCAGCCAGGACGGCGCCGGCCAGCGCGAGCAGGGGGAGGAGGGGGACGTGGCGGGGCCGCAGCAT
The DNA here is from genome assembly GCA_965215145.1 of Rhodothermales bacterium. GTDB lineage: Bacteria > Bacteroidota > Rhodothermia > Rhodothermales > JANQRZ01. The sequence goes on from OZ244038.1 coordinate 1,117,053, forward strand.
GGCAGAGAGGAGACGCAGAGACCCGGCCCACGACGGGGCCAGGGGGCCGGTTCCGACGGGCACCGGAAGATACGCCCCGGCGCTCCGGGCACCCCCACGACGGGCGGGGGCCGGTGCGGATCGAGATGGCGGGGACGGGCTGCGTATGGTGCGGCGCTGGTAGGGACAGGGCAGGCCCTGTCCCTACGCAGGTAAGGCATCCCGACTTACGCCCGGTTCGGCTGGGGCAACCCCCAGGAGCCGACCCTGACCGCGCGCGGCTGTGCCCGCGATGACAACCCCGGCCAGGCCCCGGCGTACACGCGCCCTCACCGAGCCTCTCCCTGCATGATCCCGCAGCTCCTCGCCGAAGCGCCCGTCACCCTTCTCCTGCTGGCTGCCAACATCGGCGTCGGGCTCTATGCCCTCGCGTCCAACCCCGCGCTGATCGGGCGGCTCGCGTTCCGGCCCTACGGGTTCGCCCACCGCGGCGAGTACGGGCGGCTGCTGACGGCGGGGTTCGTCCACGGCAGCCTCGGCCACCTCGCCGTGAACATGCTCACGCTGTTCTTCTTCGGCCCGGTGATCGAGGGGGTGCTCGGGCCGGCGAAGTTCGTCGCGGTCTACTTCGGGAGCGAGATCGCCGCCAACGTCGCCACGCTCGTCAAGCACCGCGACGACCCCGGCTACTCCGCCGTCGGCGCGTCGGGGGCGATCTCGGGGGTGGTGTTCAGCTTCTGCCTGTTCGCGCCGTTGGAGCTGCTGTACCTCTTCTTCGCCATCCCCATCCCGGCGATCCTGTTCGCGGTGCTCTACGTCGGGTTCTCGGTCTACGCCTCCCAGCAGGGCGGCGGCCGGATCGCGCACGAGGCGCACCTCGGCGGCGCTCTCGGCGGGGTCGTGCTGACGCTGCTCGTCTACCCCGCCGCGCTCGGCATCTTCCTCCACCAGCTCGGGCTCGGGTAAGGGAAGACGAGAAAGAGGCGGGGGCGAGCCGCTCGGCGACCCGCCCCCGCTCCCGGCCCTGCGCAGCTCCCCCTACTGAAGCAGCGTGAGCCGGTGTGTCTGAGTGAACCCACCGTCCGCGGTGAGCCGCACGAGGTACGTCCCGGCCGGCACCGACCACCCGTCGAGCACGGCCGTGTGGCGGCCGGGCTGGAGTTCCCCGTCGGCGAGGCGGGCGACCTCCCGGCCGAGCACGTCGTAGACCGTGAGTCGGACGCGGGCCGCCTCGGGCAGGTCGAAGCCGAGCGTGGCGGTGCCGGCGGCGGGGTTGGGGTAGGGCGCGTGGAGCGCCACCTCGGCTGGGAGCACGGCGCTCGCCGCGGCCTCGGTGGGCTCAGCGGTCTCTGCCTCCTCGGCTGTCGCGTCCGGCTTGGCATTCATCTCCGCCTCAGCGTCGGCCTCCGACTCGGCCTTGATTTCGGCGAGCGCCTCGGCGGCGGCCTCACCGACGACCTCAGCTAGCGCCTCGGCGGAGGCCACGACGACCCACGCCGAGGGCTCCGTCACCGCCCAGCCTGCGCCGCCTGAGCGAAGGGTGTCTGTCGCACCGGCCGGCTTGGCCACCCCGGCGGGCTTGGTCGCACCGGCCAACGCTACGTCGCCGATCTCACCACCCGCGCCGCCCGCTCGCGCCAGTACTGTCGTGCTCGAGACCGTGAGCGCGAAGACCTCCTCATCCACCGAGCCCGACGGGAAGCTCCCGATCACCAGCCGGTACGTGTAGACCCCGCCCGGCGCGCTCTGAGGCACCGGCTGCGTGTAGCTGCCCGCCACCGCCCCCCCGCCCGGCAGCGTCCCAGTCCGGATGCGCCCCTGGGACACAGTCTGCCCCGTGCTCGTCTCGGCGACGAAGTAGGGGTCGCCGGAGACCGAGGCGGCGGTGCTGTTGGTGATGGCGTAGGCGAACGAGACGGAGCCGCCGGGCTGGGTCGTGAGCGGGGTCGTCGGCGTCGCTTCGAGGTCGTAGTCGGCGACGACCTGCTGGCGCTCGACGGAGCCAATGTCGCAGGAGCCGTCGTCGCGGGGGAGGCCGCGCTGGTCCTCGGAGAGGCAGGTGGCGTTGTCGCCAGCATCAATGAGCGGGCTGCCGAGTTCGGGGAGGTGGGTGAGCGTCGGACCGCCGTTGTCAGCGAGGGGTCCGAGGAGCGGGTCCCCCGAGAGGTTGCCGTCGACGCCGGGTGTGATGCACGTGCCGTCCTCAACGAGCGTGTGCGACGCGACGATGGTGGCGGGATCACCTCCACGCCCTCCGAGGACACTGCAGTCACCGCCCGAGGTGCTGCCGTCGCCGCCGTACCACGCGACACGCCACCCCGCCGCGAGCCCGCCCTCGACGTCCGAGCTCAGCGAATCCCCGACGTACAGGATCTCCGCCGGCTCGACGCCGGCCCGCTCCGTGGCGTGCGCGAAGATCCGCGGGTGCGGCTTCATCACCCCGACCTCCTCGCTCACGACGACGGCCGCGGCCCGCTCCAGCAGCGCGGGGAAGCGGGCGAGCTTGGCGCGCTGCACCTCCACAAACCCGTTGGTGAGGAGCCCGACGGGGAGCCGGTCGGCGACGGCGTGGAAGGCGCGCTCGGCGCCGTCGGTCCAGCGCCAGTGCTCGGCGTAGCGGGCCATGTAGTGCCGCCCGACCTCCTCCGCATCGAGCCCAGAGCCGAGCGCCACGAGCGTCCGCTCGAACCGGAGCCGCTCCACGTCTCTCCGCCCGATCTCGCCCGTGGCGTACTGCTTCCAGAGCGGGACGTTGTGGGCGTGGTACGTCGCCTGCACGTGCTCGACGGGGTGCCGGCCGAGGCCATCGGCGAAGCGCGCGTGGCAGTCGGCGAGGGCGGCCCGCTCGGCGCCGCGGTGGTCGAGCAGCGTGTCGTCGAGGTCGAAGTAGACGAAGACAGGGGGCGAGGTCATAGCGCCTTCTCCACCATCGCGTACTCCTTGTCGCGCACGGCGCCGAGCTTGTCGAGGGCGTTGACGAGAGGCTGGTTCGTGTCGAGGACCCAGCTCATCTCGCAGGCGTCGTAGTCCCTGAGGATGCCCGTCCGGATGGTCGCGTCCACGAGCGGCGCGTCGAAGCCGCGGCCGTGGTACTCCGGGAGGACGCCCATCAGCGGCATCCGCAGCTCGTAGACCCCGCCGAGCTTGGCGCGGGCGAGGAGCTTCGGGAGGCCCGTTGGGAAGAGGCGGCCGTCGGGGAGGTGCTTGAGGACGCGGTTGAGGTTGGGGATCGAGACGTTGAAGGCGACGGGGGCGCGGGACCCATCGGGCCCCTCCATCTCGAGGAAGAAGAACAGCTCCGGCTCGATGACCTGCTTGAGGTCCTTGGCGAGGTGGCGGGCCTCCTCCATCGTGTACGGGACGTGGCCCCAGTTCCCCGCCCAGGCCCGGTTGTAGATGTCCATCGCCGCCTCGACGTCCTCCCAGAACCGGCCGGGGTCGAGCGCGCGGAGGGTGAGGCCGGGGTTCCGGCGGAACACCAGCTCGGCGCCGCGCCGGAGCTTCTGCTTGTTGACGTAGGCCTCGTGGACGTAGTAGGCCCACATCGTCATGGCCCGCCGGAACCCGTAGCGCTCGAGGTACTCGACGTAGTACGGCGGGTTGTAGGGCATGAGGATGCTCGGCTCCCGGTCGAACCCGGCGACGAGCAGCCCGGAGGTGTCGTTCATCGTGGGGTTCGTGGGGCCGCGCACGCCGGTCATCCCCTCGGCCCGGAGCCACGCCGAGGCGGCGTCCAGCAGGGCCTCGGCGACGGCGTAGTCCTCGACGGCCTCGAAGAACCCGAAGAAGCCGTTGCCGTCGTCGTACTTCCGGAGGTGCATCCCGTTGACGATGGCGGCCACCCGCCCGACGACCTCGCCATCGGCGCCCTCGGCGACGAAGAGCTGGGCGCGGCCGTGCTCGAAGAACGGGTTTTTCTTCGGGTCGAGCGCCTTCTGCTGGTCCATCCGCAGCGGCGGCACCCAGTAGTGGTTCTCCGCGTGGAGCCGGTAGGGGAGGTCGAAGAACGCCCGGCGGTCGGCGGCCGAGACGACGGGGCGGACGGTGACGCGGGTCGGGGCGGCGACGGCCATCGGGATGGGGGAGCGTCAGGAACGACGTAGCGTAGGGGCGTGATTAATCACGCCCCTACCGTGCAGCGCACGAGGGTCAGCCCTCCTCGTGCTGTCCGTTGCGGCGGAACCCGTTGGCGGTCACGGCGCGCAGGCGCGGGGTCTCCGGGCCGGCGGCGGGGTCGGGCCGGTTGCCCTTCCCGATCACCCCGAGCCGGCGGCCGACGCGCTCGAAGGCGCCGAGGATCATATCGAGCTCCTCGTCGGAGTGGGTCGCCATGTAGCTCGTCCGCATCAGCGCCTGCCCGCGCGGGACGGCCGGCGGCACGACGGCGTTGACGAAGACGCCCTCCTCTAGGAGCCCGCGCCAGAACTGGAAGCACGTCGTCATGTCCCCGACGACGACGGGGATGATGGGGCTCTGGCTCGTCCACACGTTGAACCCGAGGGCGCGGAACCCCTCGCGCATCCGGTCGGCGATGGCGGCGAGGCGGTCGAGCCGCTCGGGCTCCTCCTCGAGGATGTCGAGGCAGGCCAGCACCGTCGCCACGTTGGCCGGCGGCATCGACGCGCTGAAGATGTGGGTGCTCGCGGAGTGCCGGATGAACTCGGTGACCTCGTGGGAGCCGACGACGAAGCCGCCGAGCGAGGCGAAGCTCTTCGAGAACGTGCCCGTCACGAGGTCCACGCGGTCCGACAGGCCGAAGGCGGCGGCGGAGCCGCGCCCGCCGGGGCCGACTACGCCGATGGCGTGGGCGTCGTCGACGAGGAGGGCCGCGTCGTAGGCGTCGGCGAGGGCGACGAGCTCGGGGACCTTCGCGAGCGTCCCGCTCATCGAGAACACCCCGTCGGAGACGATCATCCGCGCGGCGTCCGGCCGCTCTCGGGCGTGCTTCTCGAGGAGCTTCTCGAGGTGGCTCGTGTTGTCGTGCCGGTAGCGGACGGTCTCGGCCATCGTGACCTGCGTGCCGGCGACGATGCAGGCGTGGTTGTCCTTGTCGCTGAAGACGAGGTCGCCCTTGCCGGCGAGGGCCTGGATCACGCCCTGGTTCGTCATGTATCCCGTCGAGAACAGCACGCAGTTCTCCTTCCCCATGAAGGCCGCGAGCCGGCGCTCGAGCTCGAGGTGGAGGTCGAGCGTGCCGTTGAGGAAGCGGCTCCCCGTGCAGCCCGTGCCGTACTTCCGGATCGCCGCGGCGGCGGCCTCGACGACGCGGGGGTGGTTGGTGAGGCCGAGGTAGTTGTTCGAGCCGGCCATGATGACCTCGCGCCCGCGGACCCGCGCCCGGGTGCCCTCGGCGACCTCGATGGGGCGGAAGTAGGGGTAGAGGTCGGCGGCCTTGACCTGCGAGTAGTCGCCGTCGGGGGCGAAGAACCGGCGGGCCTTGGCGAAGAGCGGGCGCCCGGCATCCCCTGCGGCGCCGGTGGTGGCGCCCGGCGCGTCCTGAGCCGGGAGGTGGGAGCCGCGGGCGAAGTCGGGTAGGGTCATAGAGCGCTCTCCGGTGGTGGGGAGGCCGGCCCAGACGGGGATCAGCGCGCCGATCCCGGCGCGGCCGGCGTCCGTGGCAACGAATATAACGATGCGGTTACAGAGCCGAGCCCCAGCATCAGTCGGTCAAGGGGCTGCCAAACGAGGTCCTACGGCCGCGCCGGCCGCCGGTTTAGGAAGTGGGGGCGAAGACGCGCCGGGACCCCCGCAGGGCATCCTCCACGAGGTCCGCCGCCCGCCCGTTGCCGACCGGGCCGCCGAGCGCGAGCGGCGCCGCGCGGGCCAGGAAGCCCCGCAGCGCCTCCGGCGTGAGCCGCCCAGAGAGCACCGCCCCGCCACGCCCGCTCCGCGCGAGATAGAGCGCGTTGACGGCCTGCTCGAAGAACCCCCGGTTGGGGACGGCCAGCACGGGCTTGCCGAGGTGGAGCGCCTCGGAGAGCAGCGTGAACCCCGCCGTGCATACGACGGCCCGGCACGCGGCGAGGTCGGCCACGAACGGCGCACGGCCGGGCGACTTCACTGTGACGTTCGGTGCAGCAGCGGCGGAGGGGAGGTTGTACGCCACGAACGGCACGTCGGGCAGCGCGGTCAGCGTGCGCGCCACGCGCTCGGCACCGTCGGGGTGGTTGAGGTAGACGAGGACGTGGTCGCCGCGCGTCGGCTCGGCGGCCTGCACGTCGCCTCGCAGGATGGGGGGGATGAGCACGGCGCGCTCTGGGTCGCGGAGCGGGGGGAAGAAGAACGACGGGACGACGATCCGGCGGAAGAGCCGCCGCGGCGCCATCACCCCGATCCCGAGGCGAGTCAGCGCGGCCGAGGCGGCGAAGCGCAGCGGGACGCGGCAGCGCGCCTCCGAGATCACCTGCTGGTGGCTCAGCGCCACCGCCGGAACCCCCAGCCGCTCGGCCGCGCGCGGCGCGAACGGCTCGAAGTCCGCCACCACGAGGTCCGGCCCGAGGTCCGCGACGTGCTCCGCCAGCTCCCTCACGATCCGCGGCGTCCCGAAGGCCAGCGGCGCGTTCGTCCACGCCGAGCGGAGCAGCCGGACGCGGTTGCGCCGGACGTACTCCCGCGGGGCCGGGACGGGGACGACACTTTCTCCCTGCGCTCGAAGCCGCCCGGCCGCCGGCTCCCCGCAGCAGAACGCGACCCCGTGACCGCGCGCCCGGAGCGCATCCACCACGGCGAGGCTGCGCGAGGTGTGCCCGCGGCCCTGCCCGGCGAGGGCGTAAAGGATGAGCGCCACAGCGGGGAAGAGAGAGGGGAGGGGGGTGTCAGAACCGCCAGCGCAGCCCGGCGGCCAGTCCTTCTCGCGTGGGGACGACGCCGAGCGAGAGGTCCTCGCCCACGTCGAACTCCGCGAGGTGCGCGGCGACGTAGGCGTCGAGGGCCTGGAGCGCGTAGCCGAGGACGGAGAACAGCACGAAGAGGTCGCGCTGGCGGCGGTACTCGCCGCGGAGCGTGCGGGCCTGCGCGTCGGTGAGCGTGCCCTCGACGAGCGCGTCGGCCTCGGCGAAGTCGTCGGCGAAGGCGCGGAACCCCTCGCAGAACCCCTGCGCCGTGCCGGCGCGGCAGCGGACGTAGAGGTCGGCGCGGCGGAAGAGGCCGGCGCGGCCGTGGCTCCGCGCGGCGACGTAGGCCAGCGCGCCGAGCCCCCCGACGACGAGGGGCACCTTGAGGTAGTCGCCGTTGTAGACCTGCCCCCAGCCCGGCACCGCGAGGCTCCGGAGCAGGGCTCCCCGCGGCGACCGCGCTTCGCCCGGCTCGATCTCGATCACGGGCCGCGCCTCGGGGGTTCCGGCGGTGAGGGAGAGCGAGTCCGGCGCCGCGAGCGAGTCCGCCCCCCCCTGCGCCCACGCGGGCGCCGCGGCGAGGACGGCAAGCAGGAGTACCACAGCCCGTGCTAGACCCGAAGTAGGGGCGGGCCTCGTGCCCGCCCGGAACCGTGCAAGGGCGGGCACGAGGCCCGCCCCTACGGTCTCAAGCCCACCACCTGCTGCTGCCACTGCGTCCTCCGAGAGCGTCACCGCTCCAGGAGGAGGTCGAGCACGCGCTCGAGGTCGTCGGCGGAGTAGTACGTGATCTCGATCCGGCCGCCGCCGCCGTCCTTGTGGCGGATGGCGACCTGCGTCGCGAGGCGGTCGCGGAGGCGGGCCGTCACGTCCTCGACGCCGAGGGCGTCGCGGGAGGGGGCGTCGAGCGCGGCGGCGGCCTCCGTGGCGGCCTCCTTCGCCTGCCCCCCCTCCTTCTGCTCCAGCCGGCGGCGGTACTGCCGGACGAGCTCCTCGACCTGCCGCACCGAGAGCCCCTTCTCGACGATCCGGGCGTGGAGCTCGCCCTGCGCCTCCTCGTCCTCGATGGACACGAGCATCCGGGCGTGGCCGCCGGTGAGGGTGCCGTCGCGGAGCGAGGCCAGGACCGCCGGCGGCAGCTTCAGCAGCCGGAGCGTGTTCGCCACGGCCGAGCGGCTCTTGCTCACCTTCTTCGCCACCTCCTCCTGCGTCAGCCCGCACTCGTCGAGCAGGCGGTGGTAGCCGAGGGCGACCTCGACGGGGTTGAGGTTCTCGCGCTGGATGTTCTCGACGATCGCCATCTCCAGCATCGCCTCGGTGTCGGCCTCGCGGACGTAGGCCGGGATCCGCCCGAGCCCGGCGCGCTTGGCCGCCCGGAGGCGGCGCTCGCCGGAGATGATCTCGAACCGCCCCTCGCCGAGGGCGCGGACCGTGATGGGCTGGATGATGCCGAGCTGGCGGATGCTCGCGGCGAGCTCGTCGAGGGCGGTGTCGTCGAAGTCCTGCCGCGGCTGGTACGGGTTCGGCCGGATCGTCTCGACGTCGAGGTCGGCGACGCGGCCGAGCAGGCGGACGCGCTCCTCGAAGTTGTAGAGGCGGGTCTGGGGGACGCCGGCCGGCGCGGCGGCGTCGCCCTCGGGGGGCGCGGCGCCGCCCGCGTCGCGGTCGTCGACGGAGGGGATGAGGGCGCCGAGGCCCTTCCCGAGCGCTGCCTTTTTCGTCGCCATGGGGTTTGGGGGCGAGGAGCCGCCGGGGGCTAGTTCGGGGAGTACGAGTCGGGGAGGGGCGCGGCCGGGCCGGGGATCGGACGCGGCGCCTTGGTTGCCGTCTTCACCGCTGCGGCCTTCTTCGCCGGCGCCTTCTGGGCCTGCTGCTTCGCGGCGCCGTTCGAGGCCGCGGGCGCCGGCTCGGCGGGCGTACCGTCGCCGCCGTCGGCGGAGGGGCCGCTGGGGGCGGGGGCGCGGAGGCCGGCGGCGACCGGCCCGGCGTCGGCGGTCGCGTCGGCGGCGAGGTAGGCGCGGTTGGCGTCGATCACCTCGCGCGCCAGCCGGATGTAGTTGCGGGCGCCGACGCTCGTGGCGTCGTAGAGGAGGACGGGCTGCCCGAAGCTCGGCGCCTCGGAGAGCTTCACGTTCCGCTGCACGACGGTCTGGAACACCTTCGCCCCGAAGTAGCGCCGGACCTCGGCGGCGACCTGCTTCGAGAGCCGGAGCCGGGTGTCGAACATCGTCAGGAGCACGCCCTCGATCTCGAGGCCGGGGTTGAGGTGCTGGCGCACGATCTTGATCGTGTTCAGGAGCTGGCCGAGCCCCTCCAGCGCGAAGTACTCGCACTGCACGGGGATCACGACGGAGTCCGCCGCCGTGAGCGCGTTCAGCGTCAGCAGCCCCAGCGACGGCGGGCAGTCGATGACCACGAAGTCGTACTTCCGCCGGGCCGCCTCGAGGGCGCGCTTCAGCACGCGCTCGCGCTCGACCATGTCGATCATCTCGATCTCGGCGCCGACGAGGTTGATGTGGCTCGGGACGAGGTCGAGGAACGGCATCTCCGTCGGGAGGGCGGCCTCGTCGGTGCGGGCCTCGCCGGTGAGCACCTCGTAGACCGAGCGCTCGACGCCCCGGCTCTCGACGCCGACGCCGGAGGAGGCGTTGGCCTGGGGGTCGATGTCGAGGAGCAGGGTGGGGTGCTCCGTCGCGGCGAGCGAGGCGGCGAGGTTGACCGACGAGGTGGTCTTCCCCACGCCCCCCTTCTGATTTGCGACGGCGATGACCTTGCCCATGTCCGCGTGGCGGTGAACCCTCCGGTGACGGTGTGCGCTGCGGCGCGCTGCGGGGCCGCGCCGGCGTCCGGCTGCACGGGGAGAATATAAGGGAGGGGGAGAGCGGGGGAGTGGGAGAAAGGAGGAGAGGAAGGGTGAGGTGGCGGCAGGTGCCCGGCCTCAGCTCCGTACCTTCTCCCCCATCCTTTCTCTCTCCCTTTCCCCCATTCCCAACCGTGGCTCGCCGGTTCGTCCTCAAGCGGGAGCCCGCCCGCGCGGCGCGGCGCGACCTCACGCTCGACTACGCCGGCGCGCTCAACGAGGCCCAGCACGCCGCCGCGACGGCCGGGCCGGGGCCGGTCCTGATCGTCGCCGGGGCGGGGACCGGGAAGACCAGGACGCTCGTCTACCGCGTGGCCTACCTCGTCGAGACGGGCGTGGCGCCGGAGGAGGTCCTGCTGCTGACGTTCACGCGCCGGGCCGCGCGCGAGATGCTCGGCCGCGCCGCCGGGCTGCTCGACGGCCGCTGCGAGCGCGTCCGCGGCGGCACGTTCCACGCCTTCTGCCTGCAGGTCCTCCGCCGCCACGCGGCGGCCCTCGGCTACCCCAACGCCTTCACCATCCTCGACGCCGCCGACGCCGCCGACGTGGTGGACGTGCTGAGGACGCAGCGGGGGCTCCACCGCTCGGCCAAGCGGTTCCCCAAGAAGCGCACGCTCCAGGGCGTCTTCTCCGCCGCCGTCAACCGCGGCCTCCCCGTCGCCGACGTGCTGGAGGAGAGCTACCCCCACTTCCTCCCGCATCTGGAGGAGGTCGAAGCGCTGGCCGAGGCGTTCGGGGACTACAAGCGCGAGCACGGGCTCGTGGACTACGACGACCTCCTCGCCCTCACCGCCCGGCTCTTCGAGACCGACGACGCCGTGCGCCGCAGGGTGGCCGCCGCGTGCCGGTACGTGCTCGTGGATGAGTACCAGGACGTGAACGACCTCCAGGCCCGGCTCGTCCAGCAGTTCGCCTCCGTCCACGGCAACGTCACCGCCGTCGGCGACGACGCCCAGAGCATCTACCGCTTCCGCGGCGCCGACGTCCGCCACATCCTCGACTTCCCCGCCGCGTTCCCAGGCACGCGGGTGTTCAAGCTGGAGCAGAACTACCGCTCCACGCAGCCCGTCCTCGACCTCGCCAACCACATTCTCCGGCAGGCCACGCGGAAGTACGACAAGGCGCTGTTCACCGAGAAGGAGGGGGGCGAGCGGCCCGCGCTCGTGCAGGCGCCCGACGACCGCTGGCAGAGCCGGTTCGTGTGCCAGATGCTGCTAGAATTGCGCGAGGAGGGCGTCCCGCTGAACCGGATGGCCGTCCTGTTCCGCAGCGGGTACAACTCCTACGACCTCGAGGTCGAGCTCGACGGGCGGCGGGTCCCGTTCGTGAAGTACGGCGGGCTGAAGCTGACCGAGGCCGCGCACGTCAAGGACGTCGTGGCGCACCTCCGCGTCGCCGAGAACCCCCTCGACGTGGTGGCCTGGAACCGGGTCCTCAAGCTCGTGGACGGCGTGGGGCCGAAGACGGCGGAGGGGATGATCCGGTGGGTGCAATCCGCCCAGGACCCCTACGCCCTGGATGTCCCGGCCGCGTCGCCGCGCTACGCCGACGGCGTCCGCCGGCTGGCCGCGCTGCTCCAGCGGCTGCGCGGCCTCCCGCTGCCGGCGCAGGTCGAGGCGCTGCTGGAGTACTACCGGCCGGTGCTGGAGCGGGTCTACGTCGAGGACCACCCGAAGCGGCAACCCGACCTCGAAGCGCTGGCCGGGCTCGTGGAGAGCCACCCCGACCGGGCCGCGCTGCTCGAAGCCCTCGCCCTCGACCCCATCGACCTCTCCGCCACGGACGTGGAGGGTTCTTTCCAGGACGAGGCGCCGCTCGTGCTCTCGACCGTCCACAGCGCGAAGGGGCTGGAGTTCGACACCGTCTTCCTGATCCAGGCCCTCGACGGCATCCTTCCTAGCCAGTACGGCGTGAAGACCCCCGAGGAGCTGGACGAGGAGCTGCGGCTGCTCTACGTCGCGCTGACGCGGGCCGAGCGGAACCTGTTCGTGAGCTACCCCGCCGTCCACGCCCGCCGCCGCGGCGGCGACTACTTCACCAACCCCAGCCGCTTCCTCGCCGACGTGCCGGCGGCGCTGCTGGAGCCGTGGTCGCTTTCCGAGGAGGAGGGGGACGCCGAGCCGGCCTCGCTGCCCGAGCCCGCACACCCCGCGCTTCCGCCCCCCCGGCCCACCGCCGATGGGTTACCTTTCTAGTGGGTGTTCGGAGACTGCCCTTGGTGTCATCCTGAACTCGTTTCAGGATCTCCCAGGGGTGGCAACGCTCCCCCAAGATGGGCTGCGCCGCTGCTGCGCGGTCCGGATCGGGGTCCGGGATGACATCCTCCTTGAGTTCCCGAACAGAGCATAATGCGTATCGCGTAGTGCGTAAGGGTGCCAGGAGCGGGACCTTCCAGCAGGCTCCCTTTCGCACTACGAACTACACCCCATGCAAGTCCTCCCCGAGCCCAGCGCCCGCCCGCGGATCAGCCGCTACCCCGCCGTCCGCGTCGAGCGGGTGGGGAGGGCGGCGCTCCCGGCGATCCGGCGGATGAACGAGGCCGTCTTCGGCGAGGCCCGCGTGATCAACCGGTTCGACCGGGCGGACCTGCTGATGTTCGTGGCCTACGCCGGCGACGAGCCCGTCGGGTTCAAGATCGGCTACGGGGAGCGCGAGCGCGACGTGTTCTACAGCGCGAAGGGGGCGGTGGTGGAGGGGTGGCGGCGGCGCGGGGTGGCCCGGCTGCTGCTGGCCGAGATGGAGGCCGCCGCGCGGGCGCTCGGCTACCGGCGCCTGGCCTTCGACACGTTCCCCAACAAGCACCCCGGCATGACGGTGCTCGGGCTGGCCGAGGGGTTCCGCGTCACCGCCGCGGGCTTCAACCCGACGTACCACGACTACCGCATCCGCTTCGAGAAGGCGCTCTGACGGCGGCGTGGCCGGGAGGGGCTGACCCGGGTGACGGGGGAGGCGCGGCTGCGCTCGGGGCAGCACGTCGTCGGGCTCGGCGTGCGGCGCTCGGTGCTCACGGTGGCCTCGGCGTGAGGGGCGGGTACATTCCCGGCGGCCGGGCGTCTCAGTCTACGTGCTCCTTACCAACCGCTCTCTGCCATGACTCGCTCCGCGCTCTACCTCGCCCTGCTCGTCGTCCTCGCTGCCGTGCCCGCATGGGCGCAGGAGGTGCCTCAGACGAAGCTGCTGCCGGCGGACCTCCAGGCCGACGACCGGCTGGGGCAGGACGCGGCGCTGGTGGAGTTGCCGGACGGCTCGGTGCTGGCGCTGGTGGGGGCGGTGCCGTTCGCGCGCGCCGGGCGGGTCTACGTCTGGCGCCGGGCGGCCGAGGGGGAGGAGTGGGTGGAGGAGGCCACGATCTCCGAGCCGAACCCGTTCGGCGCCTTCGGCCGTGCCGTGGCGGCGGAGCTGCTCCCCAGCGGGGAGGTGCTGGCCGTGATCGGGGCGTCGTCGGAGCGGGTGGGGGGGGCGTTGTTCGCGGGGGCGGCCTACGCCTTCGTGCGGGAGGCGGCGACGGGGGCATGGCAGCAGGAGGCGCGCCTTGAGGCTAGCGACCCGCAGGCGGGGGCGAACTTCGGGCGCTCAGTCGCGCTGGCGGTGGACTCGGTGGGGCGCGCGGTGGGGCGCGCGGTGGCACTGGTGGGGGCCGACGACGCGGACTTCGAAAGAGGGGCGGCCTACGTCTTCGAGCGGGAGCCCTCGGCGGGGACGTGGATGCAGGCGCAGAGGCTCACGGCCGCCGACGCCGCCGAGGACGCCAACTTCGGCAGCGCCGTGGCGCTCTCGGTGGCGGGGGACGTAGCCCTCGTAGGAGCGGTCCTCGACGACACGGCGGCGGGCGAGAACGCGGGCTCGGCCTACGTCTTCCGGCGCGATGCGCAGACGGGGGCGTGGGGGCAAGAGCAGAAGCTCACCGCCGAGGACGCCGACGCCTCCGACTTCCTCGGGGGCGCCGTCGCGCTCTCAACCGACGCCGCGGTGGCCCTCGTCGGGGCCTCGCGCGACGACACGGTAGCGGGCGAGAACGCGGGCTCGGCCTACGTCTTCCGGCGCGATGCGCAGACGGGGGCGTGGGGGCAAGAGCAGAAGCTCACCGCCGAGGACGCCGACGCCGAGGACGTCTTCGGGAGCGCGATTGCTTTGCTGCGCAGCGGCGGGGTGGCGCTGGTGACGGCTCCAAGCGAGGATGAGCGCGGCGACGCTGCCGGGGCGGCCTACGCCTTCGACTTCGCCCCCCTCGTCCCCACCGAGCCCAGTGTATTAGATGGGGGGGGGGGGGGGGGGCTCCACCTCACGGCGTACCCCAACCCCGCGCGCTCGGGCATTACCCTCGCGCTCGGGCTCGGACACCCGAGCCGGGTGCGTGTCGAAGTCGTAGACGTGCTCGGCCGGCCCATCGCGCTCATCCATGCCGGCCCCCTGTCAGCAGGTGAGCACCGGCTCGCGTTCGATGCCTCCGCGCTCGCTCCTGGGCTCTACGTCGTCCGCACTATTACCACTGACGGTGCCGCCGCCACGGGCCGGCTCGCTGTCGCGCGCTGAGGCCCGGTGAGCGGGGGGCATCGGCGGCTGGGAAAAACTTTACCTCAGAGGTTGCACCTGGTGCGGCGCGGTGTCTAACGGAGCGACGGCCCCTGCTCCGGGAGCCGCTTAACCCCTACCACCAGCCGCACTAAGGTGCCGCCATGAGCGACCAGAAGACGTACTTCCGCTTCAACCAGACCGACGCCCTGCTCGCCGAGCCCGCTGGGGCGTGGGAGGAGCGCTCCTACGACGAGAACGAGGTCGTCTACTACGAGGGCTTCCTCTACATCGCTATTCGGAATGGGACGGATTCTAGCACCCCGCCGCCGCTGAACGACACTGACTGGCGGCCGGCGGGCTCGTTCACGGTGCTCGACACGGCCGACTTCGGCGGCTCCCTCAACGCCGCCATCGACGCGCTCAACCGAGGCGCCGACTTCGGCTCCGGGAACCCCTCCGGCGTCCCCGGCGCGCAGCCCCCCGCCGGCGGCGTGCCCTCCGCGCCGGCCCCGGTGGTGCTGCCGGGGGAGACCGAGCCGCGGGGGGTGCCGGACTTCGCGGGGCTGATCCGGGTCACCGGCGAGGCGACGGTGACGGCGTCGGTGCGGCTGCGCTCGGGGCAGCACGTCGTCGGGCTCGGCGCGCGGCGCTCGGTGATCCGCGTGGAGTCGACGCGGTCGGACCCGACGGCGCCGGACTACCTGGAGGACTTCGAGTTCTCGGCGCTCGACCTCGACGACAACGGGGACCCGCCGGTGGACGCGGACGACCAGGCGCTGCGGGTGGCGCTCTTCCTGGAGGAGGGGCGGTGCAGCATCCGCGACCTCACGATCGAGTTCTCCGGCCAGGCCACCTTCACGCCCGTCGCCAACACCGGCGAGCCGGGGCAGACGGCCGCGGTGCCTACGGGCGAGTCCGACGGCACGATGTGGAAGCTCACGGCCCTGCTCTCGGAGAAGAGCGCGACCGTCATCGACGGGGTCTCCATCGTCGGGGCCGGCGTCGGCATCCGCACCATCGGCCTGGGGGAGCGGCGGCGCCAGGCCTCGGGCGTCGAGGTCAGCAGCTTCATGAACGTCTTCGCCAACGTCGACGTCTCGAACTTCCGGCGGCGGGGCTCTGGCTCGGCGGCAACGACGCCCTCGTCACCGGCCGGAATTTCACGGGGCGGACCTACGTCTACAAGGAGGTCAGGGAGAACGACCAGGGCGAGAATGAGATCGTGACCGTAGACACGGGGAAGCCCTTCTACCCGCAGGGTCACCCTCAGGAGGACGAGCCCATCGACCCCGGCTCGGCAAGCGTCCTCTTCAAGGGCAACGCGAACACCGTCTTCTGTGCCCAGCTCGGCGCGTGCGACCACGGCGTCATCTGCGACAACGATCAGAACTGGCTCCGCGGCCCCTACATCGAGAGCCTCGCCACGAGCGGGGTGTGGGTCCAGAGCGGGTCGCTCTTCTTCGACGGCGTCTCGTCCCAGGGCCCCGTCGTGGTGGAGGAAGCCGACGGGGCCGTGCTGCACACCATCGAGGGTGGGGGCGGGAAGAAGAACGTCGCGTGGCAGCGGAAGGCCCACGACTTCGAGCGCGGCCTCCAGGCTTACTACCCCCTCATTGAGGGGCAGGGGGACACCCTCCGCGACCGGAGCGGGAACGGGTTCGACACTACGGTCTCCCTCCCGCCGGCCCCGCCACCGGAGCCGGAGGAGGACCCCCTCCCGTCCGCCGCCGAGTGGCGACCGGGACCCTACGGCGGCGCCGTCCGCCTCCGCCTCGGCGTCGAGCTCAGCCTGCCCTCCGGCGTGCTCGACCCGACGAAGCGGTGGACGGTGGCGTACCTCGTTCAGCCCACTCGATCGGGCTCCGACGCCGTCGCGCCCCCCTCCACGCTCCTGGACGGTTCGACGCTCTTCGGGCTCGAGCGCGGGGGGGAGGCGCTCCGCCTCGAGGCCGACGGCATCGGGCGACGGCTCAGCAACCGTAGGCTGGACGCGGTCCCCACCACCGTCACGGCCCCTCAGACCCCCGCCGGCGGTCGGATCGCAGGCGAGCACGTCGGGCCGGACCGGTGGGCGTGGTTCTTCGCCACCTACAACCCCGAGGAGACGGCGGAGATCGAGGACCCCGGCACGCAGACGACCAGCACAGTCACGGGCATCGTCCGCACGATCGCGCCGGGCCGCTCGCGGTGGAAGCCCTCGGCCTTCGCCGCGCTCCCCTTCACCGGCGCCACCGAGGGCGACCCCCTCGTGATCACCGTCAAGGACCCGCAGAACGACCTCG
This sequence comes from Rhodothermales bacterium, assembly GCA_965215145.1. Lineage (GTDB taxonomy): Bacteria > Bacteroidota > Rhodothermia > Rhodothermales > JANQRZ01. Next base: position 1,133,522 of record OZ244038.1, read on the forward strand.
CGTTCGCCTCCATCGCCGTGTGGAAGCGGCAGCTCACCATCGTCGAGGCGCTGGAGTGGGGGAACCACCCCGGCGTGTGGCTCCCGCCGCTGTCCCTCCACGCCGGTCTTCCCTCCGAGCACACGCTCTCCGTCCCCGCCCTCAGCCCCGGCACGGCCCACACCGAGACGCTGACGGTGCCGGGCGCCGCCCTCGGCGACGAGTGCTCGCTCGCTGCCGAAGAGGCCCCACCGGACGGGCTCGTCTTCACCGTCCCCGTCGTCACGGCGCCAGACGAGGTCCGTGTCGGCGTCATCAACGTCGGCTCGGCCACGGCCGCCGTGAGCCTCGACGTCCGGCTCCGCATCCGGAAGGGCTGACGCCGCGGGGAGACACGCACCCCGCGACGGTCACAGCATGTTCCGCGCCCGGAGGGCCTCGGTGACGGGCGCCACGACGAGCGGGTGCAGCCGGTACGGGACGCCCGCCTCGACGGCGGCGGAGGGCGCCGCGCCCTCCGCCGCGGCAGCCCGCTCGGGCTCCCCCCCGAGGTCGGGCTCGATGAGGCGGAGGTTCCGCAGCGACTCGAACACGAGGAAGCTCTGCGCCCGCGGCGTCCGGAAGATCCGGTCGTGCTCGTCGAGGGTCAGCGTGCCATGCTGGAGCAGCGCCTTGAGCGCGAACGCGCGGGGGAGGTCGAACCCGGCGAGGAACCCGAAGTCGAGCGGGCGGACGGGGCGGAGGGTGAGGGCCTCCGCGAGGGCATCGGGGGCACCGCCCCCGGGCGCGACGGGCGCCTCGATGCTGCGGAGCCAGTAGAGCAGGGCCAGCGCCGGGTGGGCGCCGCTGGCGCGGAAGAGCCCGTCGAAGAACTCCCCCCGCAGGATGGTCTGCTGCTCGTCGGGTTTGGCGCGGCCGAGCTTCCGGGCGAGGAGCGGGCTTGGCGCCTCCGGCGGCGCGAACCGGAGGGCGAGCCCGCTCCGCTGGTGCCGCCGCATCACGAGCGCCTCCGTCTCGCGGCGGCTCAGCGGCCCGAGCACGAGGGCGTCCACGAGCCCCGTCACCTGCGGCGCCGTCCGCTCCACGAACCGCCACGCCGGCAAGGACACCGTGCCGAGCCAGAACACGGCGGGGTCCGTGCGGGAGAAGAAGATCAGCACGCGCTCGACGAGGTCGAGCCCGCCGGGGGCGCGGAGCAGGAGGTGCTCCAGGTTCTCGACGACGCACGCCCGCCGCGCCTCCGGGGGCCGCCCGAGGAGGTGGGCTTCGAGGGCGTCGAGCGAGCCGGCGGCGTCCCCCTCGATCCCCAGCGCCTCGGCGACGGCGCGGCCGAAGGCGTGGGGGTCCGCGAAGCGGCCGGCGAGGGCGAGCGTGGCGGCCTGGTCGAAGGCCGTGGCGCGGAGGGTCTGCGCGAAGGAGGTCCGCCCCGCGCCCGGCATGGCGGCGACGACGAGGGCGCTCGTGGCGCGTCCGCCCTGCCAGCGCGCGTGCTGCGAGGCGGCCTTCTCCAGCGCCGCGTCCCGCCCCACGAGGAGCTGCGGGTCGGCGACGGGGGCGAAGGCGAAGAGGCGGCGGTAGACGACGGGGAGCCCGGCGCGGAGGAGCTCGGCCTCGGCCAGCGCGTCGAGCGTCCGCTGCCGGTCGGCCGTCGTCTGCTCGGCGAGGCCGGCGGCGGCGCGGCCCTGCCGCACGAGCCGCCGCGCCCGCAGCCGCGCTAGCCGCAGGAGCGCCCGCCCCCGCGCCGACCCCCGCCGGGCGCCCTCCCCGACGACGCGGCCGGCCTCGCCCGCGCGGCGGCGCACCTGCGCCTTGAGGTCGGCGAGCTGGCGCTCGGCGAGGCTCCCCGCGGTGAGGCGCTCGTGGGCCTCGGACCAGGCGCGCCCGAAGGCGCGGACCGTCGCGCGGACGAAGGCGCGCCACGGCTCCCCGAGCGGCTGCGCGAGGGCGTGGACCCGCTCGGCGGCGCGGCCGAGCCCGTCGAGGGTGAGCTCGCGGGCGTTCCGGTGGGCCGCCTCCGGGCCGGCGTCCTCGGCGGGCGTTGGGGCATCGTCGGGGGAGGAGGGTGCGGCGTCGGGAGGGGCCGCCGCGCGCTCGAGCTCGTCGAGCGCCGTTTCGAGGTTGTAGCGGACGGCGTCGGCGAGGGCCGCCGCGTCCGTCGCCGCCTGGAGGAGCGGCGGGCCCAGCGGCTCGGCCACGCGCGCCACCCGCGCCGTGAACCCCTCGCTCACCAGCTCCCCGAGGATCCGCCGCAGCGGGACCTCCACGCTCTGCCCGGCCTCCCCGGCCCGCGCGGGGTCGAGGCGGGCCCGGAACGTTAGCGTCTCCGGCTGCGCCGCCACGAACGCCCCGAGGCGCTCGCGCGCCGCCGTGGTCGCCCCCTGTGCGGCATCGTGCAGCGAGACGGCGCGGAGGGCCGGCAGCAGCTCCCCCTCGGCCACGGCGAGCGCGCGGGCCAGCAGCGGGCGGACGGCCCCGACCAGCGCGCCGGCCTGCCCCGGCGGGTGCGCCGCGAACGCCGCCTCGGCCTCCGCGCGCAGCGCTGCGAACGCCGTCTCCGCCGCCGCCGCGGCCTCGCGGACGGGGGCCAGCGCCTCGGCCGTCACGCGCTCGATGAACCCCTCGACCTCGGCGGTGAGCCGCTCGCGCAGGGCCAGCAGCAGCCCGCTCAGCCCGAGCCGGTTGCCGACCTGCCGGTGCCACGCCCGCCAGCGCGCGGCGTCGCGGCTGAGGAGGTCGGTCGCGGCGTCGGTCGGGGCGGTAGGGGGCGCGTCGAAGCCGGCGCGCCGGACGCGCTCGCGGAGGTCGGCGTCGGCGAGGGGCAGAGCGTCGGCGTCGGGCTCGGGTAGCTCGAACGCCTGCGCCGCGCCGAGCGCCTCGGTCAGCGCGGCGGCGGCGGCGCGGGCGCGGCGGACGCGGGCGTCGTGGGCCTCCCCCGCCGCGGCCTCATCGGGCGTCGCACCGTCGGATGCCGCCTCTGGGGCCTCTGCATTCTGCCGCCAGGCGGGGGCGTCCGCGTCCTCCGGGAGGTGGAAGCGGGGGCGGTCGAGCTCGGCTTCGAGGCGGAGGATCTCGTCGGTCCACACCTCCCACGCCTGCTCCAGTGCCGCCACGTGCCGGCCGAGCGCCGTCTGCGCGGCCCGGTGGTCGTCGGCGAGCACGCGCGGCAGCCGCTCAGTGAGGTGGGCCTCCAGCAGCGCGCGCAGCGGCACGGTCTGCTCCGGTGGGGCCGGCTCGGGGGCGGGGCGGCCAGCCGCCCGGCGGAGGGTGCGGCCTGGCGCGGCCCCCGCCCGGCGCAGGGCGCGGCGCGAGCGCTCCCGCCACTTCTCTGCCCGGAGCCCGAGCGGGTCGCCGGGCTCCGGCGCGAGGAGGTCGTCCGGCTCCGCCCGGCGGACGGCCTCCGGCGCGTCCTCGGCCAGCGTCGCCAGCGCGTCAGCCGCCCCGTCGTAGGCTGCCCCGACGGTCTGCCCGAGGTCGAGCGCGCGCAACTCCACGCGGAGCGCGTCGAGCGCGGCGGCCGTCGCGGCGCGGTAGTCGGTGAAGGCGCCCCAGAGGTCGTCGGGGTCGCGGGCCGGGGCCTCCAGCGGGCGGTCGAGCCCGTAGCGGTGCGCGGCCTCCGCGTGCGCGGCGGCGGCCTCCCGGACGAGCGCGCGGAGCGGGTCGGCCGCTTCACGCTCGGCCACGCCCCGCGCCTCCGAGAGCGCCGGCCCGGCGGCGTCGCCCACGGCGCCGAGGTGGGCGCCGAGCGGGTCGGCGCCGGCGACGGGGGGCGGGTCGAGGACGAGGGGCTCCACGTCAGGCCTCGGGCGGCTCGTCGGCGGGCGGGGCGACCGGGGCGGCGCCGTCGCCGGCGGGCTCGGGTTCGGCCCCGGCCTCGTCGTCCTCGAAGAGGTAGGCCCGGAGCGGCGGGGTCGGGCGGAGGAGGCCGTGCCGGAGGAACTCCGCCTTCGCCGCCTCCGTCACGTCGCTCATCAGGAGGAACTCGTAGCGGGTGTCGAGGACGTACGCCTTCACCTTGAGGTGCAGCAGGAACGTCTCCTTGAACTCGTCCTTGCAGATCACCACGATGGGCTTCTCCAGGAAGACGTAGCGGGAGTTCGCCGCGGCCTCGTAGGCGATCCGCTTGGCGAGCTGGACGTCGGCCCAGCCGGGGAGCCAGAGGTCGGTGACGACCTGGAGGTTCAGCTCGCCCGCGTTGGCGTTCGCGACCTGCCCGTCGACGACCTGCGAGTTCGGCACGGAGACGAGGTTGTCGTCCGGCGTCACGATCCGCGTCGAGCGGAGGCCGATCGAGACGACCTCGCCGTAGGTCCCCGAGACGGCGATCTTGTCGCCGACCTGGAAGGGCCGGTCGAGGATGATGACGAGGCCGCCGAAGATGTTCTTGATGACCTCCTGCGCCGCGAACCCGATGGCGACGCCGATGGCGGCGGCGGCGGCCAGCAGGCTTCCCCCGGGGATCTGGAAGACGGCGGCGACGACGAGGTAGCCCGTGAGCGCCCACACCAGCAGGCGCACGATGGGGATCAGCCGCTTGTACGTCAGCCGCCGCTCGGCGCTCCGCGCGGCGAGCGCCTCGAAGAGCCACACGAGCCCGCGCAGGAGGTAGAGCGCCAGCAGCACGAGCAGCGCCGAGAGCAGCAGCTTCGGGACGAAGTTCTGGATCGCGTCGCGGGCCTCCTCGCCCACGCGCTGCACCGTCTCCTGCGCCACCTGCCCGGCGTTGCGCGCGGCGAGGCTGTCGGCGCGGGCGCGGTTCGAGGCGACGCCCGCGGCGAGGTCCCCCATCTCGGAGCGGTTGGCGAGCACGGCGGCCTCGATCAGCGCGAGCCGCGCGGCGAGGTCCGCCGGGAGCGTGTCGGCCACGGCCCGCGTCGCCGTCGCCGCCGGGGCGGCGGGCGGCGGGGGCTCCGCGGCGACCGCCGCCGCGCTGTCGGCCGGGGCCGGCTGCTGGGGCACGGCCAACTGCGGCGCGGCGACCTGCGCCGTCGTCGGGGCGACGGCCAGCAGGAGCGCGAGGCCGAGGAGCGAGCAGCGCATCACCGGGCCGGGCTCGGCGCGGCGGGGGCGCCATCGCCGGAGGCGACGGCCGTCTCGACGCGGAGGGGGTGCCCGGCCGTCGGCGCGAGCTGGACCGTCTCGAACGGCATCTCGACGCCCGCCGCGCCCAGCGCCTCGAACGCCCGCTCCCGCAGCGCGAACCTCTCCGCCATGTGCGCCCGCTCGTCGTGGATCCACGCCCGCAGCTCGACCTCCACGTTGTAGTCGTTCAGCGCCGTCACCACGACGGCCGGCGGCGGGTCCTCCAGGAACGTCGGGTTCCCCTCGACCAGCCCGAGCAGCACCGCCCGCACCCGCCCGAGGTCCTCCGCCACCCCGACCGTCACGGGCACGTCGAGGCGGAGGTGGGGGAAGTTCGTGTACGAGGCGACGGTGGTGTTGATGATGACGGAGTTCGGGACGGCGAGCATCCGCCCGTCCACCGTCACGACCCGCGTGCTCCGCAGCGTGATCCGCTCGACGCGGCCGTAGCTGTCCTCGACCTCGATCAGGTCGCCGATCACGAAGGGGCGGTCCCAGAAGATGAGGATCCCCGAGATCAGGTTGCTCAGCGCGTCCCGCGCCGCGAACCCGATGGTGAGCCCCGCGATGCCGAGGCTGGCGAGCGCCGCCGCCGTGTCGATCCCCGCCGCCGTGAGCGCCTGCACGGCGCCGAAGACGAGGACGGCGAACTTGAGGGCCGTCTCGATAAAGCTGGCCGTGGTGGCGTCGACGCGCTCGGAGCGGCGGAGGACGGCGCGGAGCGCCCGGTCCAGCACGCGCCACAGGAGGTAGAACGCCAGGAAGACCAGGAGCCCCACGGCGAGGTTCGCCAGCAGCGCGGCGACGCCGGCCCCCAGCGCCTCCGGGTCGAGCTCGGCACGCAGGCGACCGACGATGCCGGCGAGGAAGTCGTCCATGGGGCGGAGGGCGGGTTGAACGGCCAAGCTACCGACGCGACGCAACAGGCACCCGTAGGGGCGCACAGTCAAGTGAACTGCACTTGGCTCTGCGCCCTGCGAAGGGGTACCGTGCAGGACGCTTGATCGTAAGCCCGCGGTCAGACCCCCTGCCGCGCTTGCGTCGCCTGCGGCTCAGCCTGCGGCTCAGGCGGCGCGCGGCTGTCCCCCTCGTCTGAGGGCAGGGCCGTTAAGTTCTGTCTCGTCCTCTCACCCGGAGTCATCCCCGACCCCGATCGGGGATCCAGAAGAGGGCTGGCATACCGTCTGGATCCCCGCCTTCGCGGGGATGACGAGGAGAAAGCGAAAGGCTCTTCGGAGAACTTAACGGCCCTGCTCGTCTGAGGGGGACAGCTTACGTTGCCCTGAGCGAAGCGATGCTGCAAGTCCCGCTCTGCGGGGGCAATGGAAGCGGGGGGTGGAGCTTATGAGCAGAGGCCCCTCACGCTAGGCCGTGTGAGACAAATCGCTTCGGCGTGACGTTGCCCCGGCTCCAGCCCCCGCCGCCATGCCGCTCCTGACTGACCCCGAGTGGGCCGCCCTCAAAGCCGCCCTCAAAGCCGCCCTCGACCACGCCCGCTCCGGTCGAGGCCGCCCCGTCCGCGACGAGCGCGCCACCGTCGAGGGCGTCGTCTGGCGCCTCAAGAACGGCCCACCCTGGCGCGCCGTCCCCGCCGAGTTCGGGCCCTGGTGGCGCGCCGCCCAACTCCACAAGCGCTGGTCCCGTTCGGGCGTCTGGGAGCGGGCCTTCGAGCACCTCCGCGACACCGGGCGCGCTGACCTCGCCGCGGTCATGCTCGACGGGACCGTCGTGCGCGCCCACCCCAAGGCGGCGGGGGCGAAGAAGGGGGCTCCCGACGCTACGGCCCCCTCCGAGACGTAGCGCTCCGAGACGTAGCGCTCCGAGACGTAGCGCTCCGAGACGTAGCGCTCCGAGACGTAGCGCTCCGAGACGTAGCGCTCCGAGACGTAGCGCTCCGAGACGTAGCGCTCCGAGACGTAGCGCTCCGAGACGTAGCGCTCGGGCGCAGCCGGGGCGGCTTCGGCACGAAGGCCGTCGTCGCCTGTGACCGCCGGGGCCGGGCGCTCGCGTTCCGGCTGCTGCCGGGGCACCGCTCGGAGCTCCGCGTGGCCGACGCGCTCCTGGTCGCCGTGGTCGGGCTCGGCCGCGTGGGCCGGGTCGTCTGCGACCGGGGGTACTCGTCGGCCTCGTGGCGGGCGGGGATCCGGATCGCCGGAGCCGAGCCCGTCGTCGCGGCCAACCGGACGCACCCGGCCGTGGCCTACGACCGAGCGGCCTACGACCGAGCGGCCTACGACCGAGCGGCCTACGACCGAGCGGCCTACGACCGGGGGGCCTACCGCGAGCGGCACCGGGTAGAGCAACTGTGGGGCCGACTCAAGGAGTGGCGGGCGGTGGCGACGCGCTACGAGAAGACGGCCGAGAGCTACCTCGGCGCGCTCCACGTGGCGGCGGCGGTGGACTGGATCAAGCATGGATTGTCTCACACGGCCTAGGGCCAGCGGCGGCTGCACGGCCGAACGCCGCGCCGCTCGCGCCGTACCACACACCCTCTCTCCGCCCGCCCGTCACCCATGCGCCTCCGCCACCTCGGCTACGCCTGCATCAACCTCACCCTCGGCACGAAGAGCCGGACGGTCCGCCTCGCCAACCTCCGCACGGAGAAGCTGATCCCCGTGCTCACCCAGAACTTCGAGGCCGTCCGCGACATGGTCCGCTGGAACGCCGCGCACGGGCTCCACTTCCTCCGCATCTCGTCCGACCTCGTCCCCTTCGCCACCAAGGAAGCGTTCCCGTTCGACTGGGCCGAGGCGTACGACTGGCTCCTCAAGGACATCCGCCGGGAGGTCAAGGCCCGCGGCGTCCGCGTCTCGAACCACCCCGGCCAGTACACCGTGCTGAACTCGCCGCGCGAAGGCGTCGTCGAGGAGTCTTTGAAGGAGCTGGAGCACCAGGCGCGGCTGCTCCGGATGATCGACCCGAAGCAGGGCACGCTCACGCTCCACGTCGGCGGGGCCTACGGGGAGAAGGAGGCGGCCGTCGAGCGGTTCGAGCAGAACGCGGAGCGCCTGTCGCCGGAGGCGCGGGGGATGCTGACGCTCGAGAACGACGACGTCACCTACGACCTCGATGACGTGCTCCCGCTCTGCGAGCGGCTCGGGCTGCCGCTCGTCTACGACCACTTCCACCACCTCGTCTACCACCGCGGGGAGGACCCCTACGAGGGCCTCGCGGAGAAGCTGGAGCGGGTGATGGCGACGTGGGGCCGGCGCGTCCCGAAGCTCCACCTCTCCAGCCAGCAGCCCGGCGGCCGGCGCGGCGCCCACGCCGACTACGTCCGCTCCGACGACCTCCAGGCCCTCCTCGACCTCATGGCCCGCGTCGGTGGCGACGAGCCGTTCGACCTGATGCTGGAGGCGAAGCAGAAGGAGCGCGCCACGCTCGCCTTGAAGACCTACCTGGAGACCGGCGCCGAGGTCCTCGACGCCGACGGCCCAGCGGCGCCGGGGGTGGAGCCGGTGGCGGTCGGCGGCTGAGCGCTGGGGATCAGGGAGGGACAGGGCATGCCCTGTCCCTACGCGGCCGTCGAGGGCTCGGGAACGAGGGTCACCATCGAGAACGGGTCGTTGTCCGGCGGGTCGAGGTGGTCGTCGTCCACGTTCGAGGTGAAGCAGCCGCGGAAGACGATGACGAGGAACAGGACGAGGAGCACGAGGCCCACGATCAGGATCATCGTGCGGACGCCCCTGCGGGCGTCGGGGTGGTCGGGAGCGGCCATGGGGATGGGCGGGTGAGGAGAAGGGAGGGGGTTACAACAGCCGGCGCTGATGCCCCGTTCGGGCAACGTGGAGCGGACTCAGAAACAGCCGTCCGAAGGCTACCGTTCCGCGTCAACTCCCTTCGCCCGCCTGCATGCTTCTCTGCTCCCGCCGCCACCTCCTCGTGCTGACGGCCCTCCTCGGTGCCCTGCCCGCCGTGGCGCAGCCCGAGCGCGCGGCCGTCAGCGGCACCGTCCGCGACGCCGCCTCGGGGGAGACCCTCATCCAGGCGTCGGTGCGCGTCGAGGGGACGGCGCTCGGGGCGGCCACGAACGCGCAGGGGTTCTACGCGCTGGCCGGCCTCCCGCCGGGTCCGGCCACCCTCGTCGTCTCCCACATCGGCTACGAGCCGGCGCGGCGCACCGTCGAGCTCGCCGCGGGCCGCGCCGTCCGGGTCGACTTCGAGCTGGCGCCCGCGACGGTCGAGGGCGGCGAGGTCGTCGTCGAGGCCGAGAAGCCGCTCGACGAGGAGCGCGCCGTCGGCCTCCAGGAGGTCCCGATCCAGCTCATCCAGCAGATCCCGAGCGCCATCGAGAACGACCTCTTCCGCTCGCTCCAGCTGCTGCCCGGCGTGAAGGCCGCCAGCGACTTCTCCAGCCGGCTCTACATCCGCGGCGGCTCCCCGGACCAGACGCTGATCCTCCTCGACCAGACCACCGTCTACAACCCGACCCACTTCTTCGGGTTCTTCTCGACGTTCAACACCGACGCCATCAAGGACGTCCGCGTCTTCAAGGGCGGGTACCCCGCGGAGTACGGCGGCCGGCTCGGGAGCGTGATCGACGTCTACAACCGCGACGGCAACCGGAACCGCCTCGACGGGAAGCTCAGCCTCGGGCTGCTCGCCAGCCGCGTCAACGTCGAGGGACCGATCGGGGCGGCCGGCCGGCGGGGCTCGTGGTTCGTCGCCGCCCGGCGCTCGACGCTGGAGCCGCTGCTGGCCGCGCTCCGCGAGCGCGAGGAGAACATCCCCGACGGGTTCTACTTCTACGACGTCAACGCGAAGGTCGGCCTCGACCTCTCGCCCAACGACCGCCTCTCGCTCGCCGCCTACGCCGGCCTCGACGACGTGGCGTTCCCCTTCGCCGAGAACGCCCGGTTCGACCTCCGCTACGGCAACCAGACCGGCAGCCTCCGCTACACCCGCATCTTCTCCGACCGCGTCTTCACGACGCTCCGCGCGACCGCCTCGCGCTACGTGAACTTCCCCGAGGCCGACATCGCCGGGACCACCTTCCGCCGCGACAACCGCATCAACGACTACTCCCTCAAGGGCGACGTGGAGTGGTTGCCCGCGCGCGACGTGGCGCTGAAGACGGGGTTCTGGGGCGGGCGCCTCCGGCTCTCGCTGACCGACGCGTTCGACGGCGTCGAGACCTTCCGCAGCCTCCTCGAGAGCGACTACGCCTCCGGCTACGCCGAGGCCGAGTGGAAGCCCGGCCGCTGGCTCTTCAAGGGCGGCCTCCGCACGCAGTACTTCTCCGGCGGGGACTTCCTCCGCTTCGAGCCGCGCCTGTCCATCGAGCGCTACCTCACGGCCGACGTCCTCGCGCAGGCCGCCTACGGCCGGTACTACCAGTTCCTCGCCCTAATCTCGAACGAGGCCTTCGCCGGCTTCGACGTCTGGGTCACCACCGACGACGGCGTCCCGCCCTCCTACGGCGACCAGTTCGTGCTCGGCCTCAAGACGCGCCCGCTCTCGTGGCTCAACGTGGATGTCGAGGGGTACTACCGGACGCTCCGGGACCTCTTCGAGATCGACCCCGAGATCCAGGACGCCGCGGGCGTGGACTACCCCGACCTCTTCCGCCGGGGCGACGGCTACGCCGCCGGCCTGGAGGTCCTCGTCGAGAAGCGGCGCGGGCGGCTGACGGGGTTCGTCGGGTACACGCTCGGGACGACGCAGCGGCGCTTCCGCCGGGCCGACGGCCGCCCCGTCAACCCCGACCCCCAGACGCGCGAGCCCCAGTTCTTCAGCCCGAAGTGGGACCGCCGCCACGACGTCTCCGTCGTCGCCAACTACGACCTCGGGCGGGGGTGGGGCGTGACCGCCGCCGCCGTCTACGCCACGGGACAGGCATACACCCCCGTTACCGGGACGGGCGCGGTGAAGACGCTGGTGGGCGTGCCGAGCACCTTCCTGCAAACCCCCGGTGTCAACCGCGCCCGCCTCCCGGAGTACCACCGCGTCGACCTCGGCGTCACCCGGCGGGGGTCGTTCTTCGGGATCGGGGAGTACGAGGCGCGGCTCCAGGGGATCAACGTGTATTCCCGGCGGAACCTCTGGTTCTACTTCACCAACATCAACGAGAACCCCATCGAGATCACGCCCGCGCGCCAGCTCCCGTTCCTCCCCAACCTCTCGCTCACCGTCGACTTCTAGCCATGCGCCGCCTCCTCGCTCTGCTCCTTACCGCGGCGGCCCTGGCCGGGTGCGACCTCGCGGAGGACCCGTTCCGGCCGGAGCCCGTCGTCGAGGCCGTGCTGGTCGCCGGTGAGCCCCTCGCCGACGTCCGGCTGTCGCGGACCGTGCCGGTCGAGGAGCGCTACGACTTCGTCGAAGCCGCCGTCGCCGGGGCCACCGTCACCGTGACGCGGCTTCGGGACGGCCAGCCGTACCCGTACTTCCAGAAGAAGCCGGGCGTCTATACCCCCGCAGACCGTGGGGCCCTCGTGGAGCCGGGCGAGCGCTACCGCCTCACCGTGGAGCTCCTGGACGGCAGCGGCCTCGGGGCTGCGAGGTTGAGTGCGGAGACCCTCGTGCCGGACACGTTCGCCGTCGTCGTCCCCCCGGACAGCGTCGTGGCCTACGACCCCTTCGGGCCGGCGCCGGGCCTCGTCGTCACGCCGAGCGCGTACCCCGGCCGCCAGGCCATCTACCTCTTCAGCATCGTGGCGCAGGACACCTCCACCTGCGGCCTCACCCCGACCTACGGCGCGTTCGCCGACGGGGACGCCGACGCCGGCGACTTCGCCAACGGCTCCTCGCCCCTGCTCAACGAGGCCAACTACGAGGTCACGGAGCGGGGCAACCTCCGCCTCCGCATCCCGTGGCTCGCCGTGGCGTTCTTCGGGACCAACGAGTTCACCGCCAACGCCCTCGACGACGCCCTCTTCGACTTCATCCGCTCGCGCGACGCGCAGGTCAACCCGACCACGCTCTCGCCGGGCGAGATCCAGTCGGTGCTCTCGAACGTGGAGAACGGGGCGGGCGTCTTCGGGAGCGTGGCCCAGCAGACGACGAGGGTCTTTATCGCGGGGGACCCCGCCTGCGCCCCGTCCGGCGGCTAGCGGGCGGAGGACAGAGCAAGCTACCGATGCGGCTGCGACGGGCGCTCGTGGGGGCACAGCCAAGCGCTGGCGCTTGGCTCCTCGCCCGATGAAGGGCTGCCGGCACCGAATGAGCACACCCCGTAGGGGCGCGGTGCATCGCGCCCTGCCGTCCTTCAGCCCATCCGCTCTGCGCGGGCGAGGGCGGCCTCCACGGGGGCACGAGGGGAGGGGGTGACCTCCCAGCCGGGGAGGTGGCCGAGCAGCGCTTCGGCGAGCACCTCGCGATAAGGCGCTTCCGCCATCAGCCCCCCGGCGAGCGCGACCCGACGGGTGACGCTGCCCCTGCACCGAGCGGTCAGCCAAGCCGCCTGCTCGGCCAGCGCGTCGGCCTCGCGGTGGAGGACGCGCGCCGCCACCCCGTCGCCTGCCGCTGCCGTCTGCACCACGAGGGGCGCCAGCGCGGCGGGGTCGAGGCCGTCGGCATAGACGAGGCGGATCAGTCCGTCGCGGTCGCGGACGCCGTGAGTCTCGGCGAGCCGAGCGCGCAGCGCCGTCCTTGGACCCCCGTCGAGGTCGGCGGCGAGGGCGGCGAGGGCGGCGCGGCCGAGGGCGGTGCCGCTGCCGGGGTCACCGATCCGCGAGCCCCAGCCGCCGGCGCGGAGCACCCGGCCCGGCTCACGCCCAGCGGCCTCCGTCCGTGCCAGCACCACCGAGCCCGTCCCGACGGCGGCGACGAGCCCGCTGCCGGCCGGCCCGAACGCGGCCTCCAACGCCAGCAGCCCGTCCGCGACCACCTCGACCCGCGCCCCGTCCCCGATCCGCGCGCGCAGCGCGGCGGCGAGCGCGGCCTGCTCGTCCGGGCGCCCGGCCCCGGCGACCCCGGCGCAGACCACGGCCCCCTCGGACGGGGAAAGCTCGGCGAGGCCAGCTCCGACCAGCGCGGCCAGCACCTCCGCCGTCTCTGCGAGCCCGTCGCGTTGGAGGTTCGCGCCGGGTCCCGTCCTCCGGACCTCCTCGGAGCCGGCGCGGGCGAGCAGGGCCGTCTTCGTCCCGCCCGCGTCGAGCCCGACCACGGCGGGTGCGCCGGGCATCAGGAGGGGGGCCGCAGGCGGATCACCCGGTCCGGCTCGGCGCCGCGCGCGAGCCGGCGCGCGGTCGACGGCTCGGGGTCGTCGGCGTAGCGCTCGGTGAGGCCCTCGCGGTACGGCTCGCGGGCGCGGACCCGGACGGCGCCCCAGTCCCCGGTCCAGGTCCACGCGGCCCAGGCCGCCGGCGCACGGGCCCCGGGGAACAGCGGTGAGCGGAGCGGCGAGCGGCCCCACGCGAGGGCCGTCGGGTGGCCGCCGTCGGCGAGGGGCGCCGGGCGGTAGCGGCCCCGGCCGAGGCGGCCGGCGCGGGCGCTGTCGGACCACACGGGGAAGGCGAGCGTGGCGCCCTGCACGCGGTCCCACCGCCACGGCGAGCCGGCGCGGCCGAACCCGTCCCGCAGCTCGGCGAGCGCCTGCCGGAGGGCCTGCTTGAGGAGCCGGAGGTCGGCCGTGTCCTCGGTCCGCGTGCGCGTCGTCGTCACCACCGAGTCGGCGAGCGTCGAGTCGGCGTCGAGGGAGTCGGCGATGGCGGGGCGGCGGCGGCCGGCCTCGCGGGCGGCGAGCACGGAGTCCCGGACGAGCTCGGCGAACGTGATCTGGAGGGTGTCGACCTCGGTGACGGGGCGGAGGGCGAGGGAGTCCGGGCGGGGGAGGGCGCCGGTGGCGTCCTCGTAGGCCATCATCCAGCGCTCGAAGATCGAGGCGCCGATGGCGTCGGGGGCGTAGCGGAAGTCCCAGCTCCGGAGGTAGCTCCCGGCGAGGTCGAACTCCGCCGCCGTCGAGTCCGGCCCGCCGAGCGCGGCGATCAGCGGCGGCGCGAGGTCGGCCGCCCACGCGCTGAAGGCGTCGGCGCCGAGGCGCGCGAGGTCGAGCGCGGCGGAGTCCCGCGGGACGGCCAGCCGCTCGGCGACGTAGCGCACCGCGGCGGAGTCCGCCCCGACGACGATCCCGCCGGGCGTCTCGCGGACGGCGGACGGCGCCCCGAGCACCGTCGCCGCGCCGTCGCTTCCGAGGGCGAGCCCGCCGTCGAAGAGGCCGAATGCGGGCGTCTCGCCGGCGAGCAGCGCCCGCCACGCCGCGAAGTCCGTCCCCCCGTCGAAGCCCCGCCAGCGCAGCGTCCACCACCGCGCGGCCGGGGCCACGGCCGAGTCCGGCGGTACCGAGTCCGCCGCCGTGAGCGAGTCGGCCGACAGCGAGTCGGGGGGGAGGGGCGGGCGGGTGTCCGGATCGGGCACGGTCTCTTCAGTGATGAACAGGGCGCCGCCGCCGCGCCGCGCCGTCACCAGCCGCTCGTCGCCGCCGCGCAGCACGATTCGGTCGTGGCTCGGCTCCGGAGGCTCGCCCGTGGCGATTTCGAGGCGGGCCGGCGTCGTCAGCAGCACGGCCCACGCGGCGTCCTCCCCGAACCCTGCCGGCAGCGCCAGCGTGCCGGGGACCGAGCCGACGAGCGTGCTCCGCCCGCCGAGCCGCAGCTCAATCGGCTGCACGAGCGGGAGCGCCGAGCCCCCCGTCACGATCCGCTGTGCGAGCCCGACCCCGCCCGAGTCCCGCGCGGCGACGGCGAGCCCGCTCTCCATCCCCCCGAGGTGGAGGTAGGCCCGGAACAGCGAGTCGGTTTCGAGGAACCGCGCGAGCTCCGGCGTCTCGCGCAGCACGTCGTCCCGCGCCCGCACGGTGCCCGTCGTGTCGGCGGCGGGGCCGGCCGAGACGGAGTCCGGCGGGGCGGGGGCGGGTGTGGCGAGGTAAGCGATGAGGCGCTCGACGGCGAGGGCGTCCCACGGCCGCCACGGCTCCGGCTCCACGTTGAGCATCACGAAGTCGTCGCCGCGGACGAGGGCGTTGGCGTCGAAGGCGGCGTTGACGCCGGCGGCGTAGGCGTCGAGGAGGGCGCGCTCAGCGTCGGGGAGGGCGTCGTAGGCGCGGCGGGCGTCGGGCCCGAGGCCGAGGGCGCGGGCGTGGCGGTCGAGGCGGTAGGCGGCGCGGTCGTAGATCCACTCGCTCAGCGTGCCCGTGGCGACCTGCCGCCGGAGCGCCATCGGCCACGCGTTGTCGAGCGCGTGCGCGTAGCCGAGCCCGGCGAAGAGGTCGGCCTCGGTCGTGGCCGCCACCACCGTCGCCGCGCTGTCGGACCGGCCGATGGCGACCTCGCCCGAGAGGCCGGGCACGCGCGCCTCCGCCGCCTCGCCCGGCCCCGTCCCGTAGGCGAGGTACCCCACCATCGCCACCAGCACGGCGGCGACGGCGAGGAGGCCGAGCAGGATGGCGACGACGCGGGGCACGGTCAGGAGCGGAG
Organism: Rhodothermales bacterium; assembly: GCA_965215145.1. GTDB lineage: Bacteria > Bacteroidota > Rhodothermia > Rhodothermales > JANQRZ01. The sequence goes on from OZ244038.1 coordinate 1,148,992, forward strand.
GAGTGGGGGAGCGGAAGAGAAGGTAGGGACGCGGGGGGGCAGAAGGGTGTGAGACCCTCCTCCGCTCATCCTTTCTTCCGCTCTTTCTTTCTCGAACCCAGCCACGCGGCGAAGGCGTCGAGGCCCTTCGCGTTGAGGCACTGCGCCGGCGTGAGCCAGCCCTTCCGCGCGGCGGCCACGCCCCACTGCACGTCCAGCAGCCCGTCTACCGAGTGCGCGTCGGGGTTGATGGAGATGAGGACGCCGGCGGCGGTGGCGCGGCGGAGGTGGCGCCAGTCGACGTCGAGGCGGTGGGGGTTCGCGTTGAGCTCGATGGCGACGCCGTGCTCGGCGCAGGCGGCGATCACGGCGTCGTGGTCCACGGGGTAGCCGTCGCGGCGGAGCAGGAGCCGCCCGGTGAGGTGGCCGAGCACGTCGGTCTGCGGGTGGGAGACGGCGCGGACGAGCCGCTCGGTGGCCTCGGCCTCCGTCATCCCGAAGTGGGTGTGGACGCTCGCCACGACGAGGTCGAGTTTTTCTAGCACGTCGTCGGGGTAGTCGAGCGCGCCGTCGGCGAGGATGTCGACCTCGGAGCCGTGGAAGACGCGGAAGCCGGTGCCCGCGTACTCTCGGTTCAGAGTTTCGACCTCCTCGGCCTGCGCCATCAGCTCCTCGACCGAGAGCCCGTGGGCGATGGTGAGCGAGCGGCTGTGGTCGCAGATCCCGAAGTAGTCGTAGCCCATCCCCCGCGCGGCCTCGGCCATCTCTCGGAGCGTGTGCGCGCCGTCGGAGTAGGTGGAGTGGTTATGGATCGTGCCGCGGAGGTCGTCGGTGGTGATGAGGCGGGGGGGGGCACCGGCCTCGGCGGCGTCGAGCTCGCCGTCGCCCTCGCGCAGCTCCGGCTCGATGGGGGGGAGCCCGGCCCGGTGATAGACGTCGCCTTCCTCGGCCGCGGCGTCCGGCTCCCCGAACCGCCCGGCGAAGGCGGCGACGTGCGCCGCGCTTCCCGTCCGCCGCCACCATGCCCGCCCGAAGTCCCCTGCCTCGGCGCGGTGGACGACGAGGGGGAAGCCGTCGGGCAGCGTGCCGGTGAAGAACGCGCCGCTGCGGTCCGTGCCGCCTTCCGTTTCTGCGGCGTGCTCCGAGAGGGCGGCTCGCAGTGCGTCGGCGTCGGCCGCCACGACGAGCTCGATCTCCCTCATCACCTCGCAGCGGCGGCGGAGGGCGCCGGCCGGCTCGGCCCGCTCGATGCCGTCGGCGGCGCGGAGCGCGTCGAGCACGGGGGCGGCGAGGGCGACGGCCTGGTGGTAGCGCCGCCGGCGGAGGTGCTCGCGGACGCGCCCGGCCTCGGCGAGCAGCTTCTCCTCGGTCTTCTTCCCGAACCCCGAGAGCGCCGCGATGCGCCCGGCGAGGGCCGCCGCTTCGAGGTCGTCGAGGGAGGTCACGCCGAGCTCCTGCCAGAGCCGCCGCGCCCGCTTCGGCCCGAGGCCCTTGACGCGGAGCACGTCGAGCAGCCCCGGCGGCAGCGACTCCTGGAGCGCGTCGAGCGTCTCGAACGAGCCCGTCTGCACGAGCGCCGCCACGTCGGTGGCGATGCCCTTCCCGATGCCGGGGACCTCCGCGAGCCGGCCCTCGGCCGCGAGCGCGGCGGCGGACTCGTCGAGCCCGTCGATGAGCCGGGCGGCGGACGCGAAGGCGCGGCCCCGGAAGGGGTTGCCGCCCGTCAGCTCGACGAGGGCGGCGGTGTGCTTGAGCGCGCGGGCGACGGTCTTGTTGGTCAACGGGCGTCCGGGTGGGGACCCACGGGCGGGGCGGTACCTTTGCGGCGATGCCGCCGCTAACCGACTCCGCCCGCGCCCAAGTTCCGCCGCTCCGCCCGAGCCGGGGGGAGGCCGCGGCCGTCCGCGCCACCGTCGTCATCCCGACGCTCAACGAGGAGAAGCGGATCGGGGGGCTGCTGGAGACACTCGGCCCGGCCGTCCGGCGGCGGCACGGCCTCGAGGTCGTCGTCTCCGACGGCGGCTCGACCGACGGCACGCTCGGCCTCGCCCGGCGCCTCGCCGACCGCGTCGTGGAGCACGCGGGGCCGGGGCGGCAGACGATCTCGGCCGGCCGCAACGCCGGGGCCGCTGTGGCGCGCGGCGGGCTCCTCCTCTTCGTCAACGCCGACGTCCGCTTCCCCGACGACCTCGACGGCTTCCTCCGCGCCGTGCTCGGGGCGGCCGAGGCCGGCGGCGCCGCGACGTGCCGCGTCGGCGTCCACCCCTCCGAGGCCACCCTCGCCGACCGCGCCGTGCTCGGCGTCTGCGACGTGCTCTTCTGCGGGATGAACGTGATCGGCGCGGGGATGGGGCGCGGCGAGTGCCACGCCCTCCGCCGCGCCGTGTTCGAGGCCGTCGGCGGCTACAACGAGGCGCTGGCCGCGGGCGAGGACTTCGACCTCTACCGCCGGGTCGCGCGGTGGGGCCGGCGGACGGGCGAGGCGCGGATCCGCTTCCTGTGGGGCTGGCGGCTGTGGGAGGACCCCCGCCGCTACCGCCACAGCGGCTACGCCCGCACGATGTTCGAGTGGCTCCGCAACACCGTCGCCGTGACGGTCCTCGGGCGGTCGTACTCCGAGGAGTGGGAGCCTATCCGCTGACGGCCCGTCCGCTCGCCGATGCGGCGCGGCGGCGCAGACGATCCGGGCTCGCTGTATCGTTCGGCCTGGGGTCGCGCACGGTTCTTGGCTGAGAACCCCCGCCGCCCCGCCGGCTACAACAGACCCCCCACCCGTCCTCCCCGACCGTTCATGACCAAGCGCCTCTCGCTCCTCGCCCTCGCCGCTGTCCTTGTCCTCGGCGTCGGGCTCGGCGTGATGGTCCGCGACGCCACCTCCGGCGACGACCACACCGAGAACCTCCAGAAGCTCCAGCAGGCCTTCGAGCGGGTCTCCCAGACCTACGTCGACCGCGTCGACTCCGCGCAGCTCGCCGAGGACGCCATCCAGGGGATGATCGAGGGGCTCGACCCCCACTCCATCTACATCGACGCCGCCGACATGCGGCGGGTCCGCGAGAACTTCGAAGCAAGCTTCGAGGGCGTCGGCATCTACTACGAGTTCATCGAGGGGCCCGACGACCAGGACACGCTCGCCGTGCTCCAGCCCATCGCCGGCGGGCCGAGCGAGGAGGCCGGCCTGCTGCCCGGCGACCGGATCGTCGCCGTCGAGGACTCCAGCGCCATCGGCTGGGAGACGGCCGACGTCGAGAAGTACCTGAAGGGGCCGAAGGGGACCGAGGTGGACGTGACGGTCCAGCGCCGGGGCTACCCCCGTCCGCTTGGCTTCACCATCACCCGCGACGAGATCCCCCTCTACACCGTCACCGCCACCCACATGGTCGACGAACAGACGGGCTACATCAAGCTCTCGCGGTTCGCGCGGACGAGCTACGACGAGGTCATGGAGTCGCTCGCGGAGCTCGAGGAGCAGGGGATGGAGCGGCTCGTCCTCGACCTCCGCGACAACGCGGGCGGGCTGATGGAGATGGCCGTCCGGATCTCCGACGAGTTCCTCCCCGCCGGCGACCTCATCGTCTACACCCAGAGCCGCCACGGCAACATGAACCGGGAGTTCCGCGCCCGCGCGGGCGGCGCCTTCGAGGAGCGCCCCGTGATCGTCCTCGTCAACGAGAACAGCGCCTCGGCGAGCGAGATCGTGGCCGGCGCGCTCCAGGACCACGACCGCGGCCTCGTCGTCGGGCGGCGGACGTTCGGGAAGGGGCTCGTCCAGCAGCAGTTCCCGCTCGAGGACGGCAGCGTCCTCCAGATGACGGTCTCCCGCTACTACACCCCCGCCGGCCGCCTCATCCAGACCCCCTACGACCGCGGCGAGGACCGCGCCGACTACTACGAGGCGAAGGTCGACCTCGTCAAGGCCGACTTCGACCGGCTCGCCGAGGAGACCGGGGCCGTCGCCGCGCGGGCCTTCGTCGAGGGCGTCCCGGACTCGCTCCGCTACCGGACCGACGGCGGGCGCGTCGTCTTCGGCGGCGGCGGCATCCTCCCGGACTGGCTCGTCCCGGCCGACACCGCCGCCGCCGCGCTCCGCACGGTCATCGCGCGGAACCTCGACAACGGCTTCGCCCGCGCCTACCTCGACGGCGACGGCGCCCGCCTCCGCGCCACCTGGGAGGGCCGCCCCGAGGCGTTCCTCGCCGACTACGCCGTCGAGCCCCGGACGTTCGACGCCTTCCTCGCCTTCGCCGAGGGCCAGGACGTCCCCGTCGTCGAGCGCCGCCCGGAGGCCGAGGGCGACGAGGACGGCCCGACGGTCCTCGTCCGCTCGGAGGTGGCCGAGGCGCGGCCGGAGATCGAGGCGCGGATCAAGGCGTTCCTCGCCCGGCGGCTCTTCGGGATCGAGGCGTTCTACCCCGTCGTGCAGACCATCGACGGCACGCTCCAGGAAGCGCTCGCGCTCTGGGCCGAGGCGTCGGACCTCGCCGCGGCGGACGTGCAGTGAGCCCGCGTGTCCGCTCCGGCAACTCCGCTGGGGCGGGCGTGTCTAGAGGGCGGGTGCGAGCCTCTAGCACTCCGCGCGTCGCGCCTTGTTGACAATCCCCCAGTCATTGGGGATATTGAGCGGCGGCCGGAGCGGCGGGGCGGCGATTTCCGCCCGCTGCATCTCCGGCGCCCTCCCTATCTTCCCCAAACGCCTCGGCTCCGGCCGAGCGGCCGGCCCCCACCGGCTCCCCCACCCGAACTCGCCCACCTCCCCTTCACCCAACAGGGACACCATGAAGCTCCACGCACTGGTCCTGATGCTCCAAGACATGGACGCCGATGGCTCCTTCACCAACATGCTCGTCGAGCGGTTCAACGAGGGCGGGGGCTTCATGTGGCCCGTGCTGATCTGCCTCGTGATCGGGCTCGCCATCGGGATCGAGCGGATCATCACGCTCAACCTCGCCGACACGAACACGCGGAAGTTCCTCGCCCGCGTCAAGGGCGCTCTCGACGAGGGCGGCGTCAGCCGCGCCCTCGAGGTCTGCGAGAGCACGCGCGGCCCCGTGGCGAGCGTGTTCCACGCCGGGCTCCTCCGCGCCGACGAGGGGATCAACGCCGTCGAGAAGGCCGTCGTCTCCTACGGCTCCATCGAGATGAGCTTCCTCGAGCGCGGGCTCGTCTGGCTCAGCCTCTTCATCAGCCTCGCCCCGATGCTCGGGTTCCTCGGCACGGTCTGGGGCATGGTCCAGGCGTTCGACGCCATCGAGGAGGCCGGCGACATCTCGCCGAGCCTCGTCGCCGGCGGCATCAAGGTGGCGCTTCTCACGACGGTCGGCGGCCTCGTCGTCGCCATCATCCTCCAGGTGTTCTACAACTACGCCGTCTCGAAGATCGACCGGATCGTGGTCGAGATGGAGGAGGCCTCGGTCGAGCTGATCGACTCGCTGGTGCTGATGGAGGGGAGCCGCCCGCTGGCCGAGCCCGTCCGCCCGAAGACGATCCCGAGCCCGCCCCCCGCCGGCGGCGACGACCTCACGAACACGTCCATCTGAGCCAGGACCTGCTGACCCCTGAGCGGGGGCGCCCGCCCGTGCGCCCCCGCTCGACCTCCTCACCCCTGAGCAACTGCTATGGACCTCGTCACCATCGCCATCTGGATCGCCCTCATCCTGACCGGGGTCGGGCTGGCGGCCATCGTGATCTTCGGCCTCAAGAACCTCGCCTCCGGGCGCTTCCGGCCGTGGTCCATCGCGGCCATGCTCGCGCCCCTCGTCGTCTTCGGAATCGCCTACGCACTCAGCTCCGGCTCCGAGGACCCGCTCGTCTCGGCCATGCTGCTGACGGCCCTCACCCTCCTGGCCGCCGGCGCCGTCGCCGTGCTGCTGTCGAGCTTCAAGGGCTTCATCGGCTTCTGACCCGGATCCGCCCTGCCTGACCCTCACCGCCGCGACCCATGCCCCTGCTGAAGCGCCGCACCACCCGCGAGGCCGAGATCCCGACCTCCTCAATGGCGGACATCGCGTTCCTGCTGCTGATCTTCTTCCTCGTCACCACCACCATCGACGTGGACACGGGGATCTACATGGAGCTGCCGCCGCCGCTCGAGGACGTCGAGCCGCCGGAGATCCCGGACCGGAACATCCTCACCGTCCTCGTCAACGCGCAGGGCGACGTGCTCCTGGAGAAGGAGTTCGTCCAGGTCCAGGACATCCGCCCGGCCGTGAAGCGGTTCGTGACGAACGAGGGCCGGAACCCGAACCTCTCCGACAGCCCCGACAAGGGCGTCGTCTCGTTCAAGACCGAGCGGGCCGCGGCCTACGAGAGCTACATCCACGTCCTCGACGAGATCAAGATGGCCTACAACGAGGTCCGCGAGGACTACGCCCGCCAGCGGTTCGGCGTGGACTACGGGACGTACCTCGCCCGCCTCCCCGAGGGCACGCCCGACGAGGTCGCCGAGAAGTACAAGACCCGGATCTCCATCGCCGAGCCCGACGCCACCGTGCAAAGCTGATCACGTATCACAGCCTCACGCGCTCACGTAATCACGCCTCCCAATGTCCGTCCACTTCCAGAAGAAGTCCGCCTCGACCAAGCAGGAGATCCCGACGGCCTCGCTGCCGGACATCATCTTCATGCTGCTCATCTTCTTCATGGTCTCGACGGTCCTCCGCGAGGTCGAGCTCCAGGTGCGGACGATCCTCCCGGAGGCCGAGGCCATCGAGAAGATCGAGCAGAAGCGGCTCGTCTCCTACGTCTACATCGGCCCCGAGAAGATGGACGATGGCTCCCTCGGCGACGACGCCGTGCAGATCGACGACGCCATCGTCCCCGAGGTCAACGAGGTCCGCAACATCATGTACCGGAAGCTGGTCGACGAGCCGCGCATGATCGTCTCGCTGCGGGTGGACTCCGAGACGGAGACCGGCGCGCTCTACGACGTGCAGCAGGAGCTCCGCGAGGCCGGCGCCCTCCGCATCAACTATTCGACGAAGCGGCTGCTGCCCTCCTGAGCCGCCCCGCCGGCGCCCCGCTTATCTTCCCGACCGAAGGAGCCCTGCCGAGCGCGGGGCTTCTTTCGTTTGCCGCTCGCTTGCAACTCACGCACGACTCGTCACCTGATGATCCAGCGCATCCAATCGCTCTACCTCCTCGTGGCCGCGGCCCTCGTGATCACGTTCCTCTCGCTCGGCAACGTGTGGGCGGTGGGGCTGGAGGAGGCGTTCCCGTGGGTCTCGCCCGTCGTCCTCGTCGTCGGCGGACTGACGGTGCTCGTGACGCTCGGGGCCGTGTTCCTGTACAAGGACCGCGCGCGGCAGCGGACGGTGATCGCCGCGGCGCAGTGGCTCGACCTCGCGCTCGTGCTGGTGCTCGTGGGGGTGCTCGTGGCGCTGGCCTTCGGGGAGGGCGCGCCCGTGCCGCCGTCGGCGGTGGTGACGGCGCTGTTACCGTTCGGGGCCTACGTCTTCCTGCGGCTGGCGCGCCGGGGGGTCGAGAAGGACATCGCCCTCGTCCGCTCGATGGACCGGCTACGATGACCCGTTGCGTGTCGCGTGGTACGTGTTCTGATGGGGACTGACACGCGACACGATACACGCAATGGAGGCCCGCCCATCCCCCGGTCGGTGCCGTGGGCGATGGCGTTGGGCTTGGCGGCCATCGGCGTGAGCCCCATCCTCGTCCGCTACGCCGCCGAGGCGCCGCCGCTGGCGCTGGCCGTGTGGCGGACGGCGTTCGCAGCCGGGCTCCTCGCGCCGGTGGCGTGGGTCCGGGCAGGTGCGGAGATTCGAGCCCTGCCCCGTCGCGAGCTCGGGCTGATCCTCGGCGGCGGCGTCTTCCTCGGGCTCCACTTCGCCGCGTGGATCGCCTCGCTCTACCACACCTCGGTGGCGAGCGCGTCGGTGCTCGTCACGTCGAGCCCGCTGTTCATCGCGCTGCTGGGGTGGCTCGTGCTCCGCGAGCGGCTGACGCTGAAGACGCTGGCGGCCATCGGGATCGGCGTGGCGGGGGCGGCGCTGATCGGGCTCGGGGACGCGGGCGAGGGGGCGTTCCCGCGGGCGTGGTGGGGGAACACGCTCGCGCTGACGGCGGCGCTGCTGGTTGCGGCGTACCTCCTCGTCGGGCGGGCCGTGCGGCAGCGGACGTCGCTCTTGGCGTACCTCCTCCCGCTCTACGCCGCCGCGGCCGGGACCACGCTCGCGGTCGCACTCCTGACGGGCACGTCGCTGGCCGTCTCGCCGACGGTGCTCGGGCTGTGCCTGCTGATGGCGCTCGTCCCGCAGCTCATCGGCCACACCGCGTTCAACTACGCCGTCAAGTTCCTCCCGGCCGCGCTGCTCGGGCTGCTCTCGCTCGTCGAGCCCGTGATCGCCTCGGTCCTCGCGCTGCTCCTCTTCGGGGAGGCCCCGACGGCGCTGGCCCTCGCCGGGATGGCGACGGTGCTGGGGGCCGTGGCGGTGGGGGTGCGGCGCAGTGCGTGACGCCTACCTGTCCAACCCCCTCCCCGCTGCGCGGGACTCCCCCTATCCAGGGGGAGAACTCCTTCTACTGATCGTGGTAGCTCCTCCCCCAGACGGGGGAGGTGTAGCGTAGCGACGGAGGAGGGCGACCCGCCGAGGCTACCGGCCTCGCGCACTACCCCAGCTCTCGAAATCGCTCCTCCGGCAGGTCCCCGAACGTCTTCCAGCCGCGGCGGAAGTGGTCGAGCGCGATGGAGCCCTCGTAGGGGGGGAGCACCACGTCCGGTGCGTCATCAGCGGGGGGTGTGTAGTGGCGCTTCGTGCGGCGGTAGTCGCGGTGGGCCCGGACGATGGCGGCCACGTCGCGGAGGCGGCCCTGTGCGGCGGCCTGCGCGGCGGCGAGCGTGTCGAGCGCGTACCGGCGCGGGGCGACGCGGCGCATCACGCGCGGCGGGAGGTGCTTGTGGAGGAGGAGGAAGGAGTTGCGGAAGTTGAAGTACGTCTTCTGCGGGCTCCCCTGCGGCAGCGACGCCCCACCGAGGTGATAGACCTCCGATGTGGGCTCGACGCCGACGCGCCACCCCGCCCGCCACAGCCGCCAGCACAGGTCGATCTCCTCCATGTGCATCTCGAACCGCTCGTCCAGCAGCCCGACCTCGTCCAACGCTGCGCGCCGAAGGAGGACAGCGGCGCCGGTGGCCCAGAAGCAATCGCGGGCGTCGTCGTACTGCCCCCGGTCCTCCTCCATCGTCGAGAAGATCCGGCCGCGAGTGAAGGGGTAGCCGTAGCGGTCGAGGAAACCGCCCGCCCCGCCGGCGTACTCGAACCGCCGCCGGTCGTCGAGCTGGAGCAACTTGGGCTGGACGGCCCCGAGCCGCGGCTCGGCCCCCATCCGTGTGACGAGCGGGCGGAGCCAGCCGGGGGGGACCTCGACGTCGTTGTTGAGGAGGCAGACGAACTCCCCGGTCGTGTGGGGGACGGCGGCGTTGTTGCCCCGGCAGAACCGCCAGTTCTCCGGGTGCCGCACGACCTTCACCTCGGGGAACGCCTCCCCGACCCACTCGGCCGAGCCGTCCTCCGAGGCGTTGTCCGCGAGGACGATTTCGAGGTCCGGATAGTTCGTGGCGACGACGGACGGGAGGAACCGCCTCAGCAGCGGGAGCGCGTTCCACGTCACGACGACGACGGAGACGCGGGGGAGGGAGGAGTCCGGCGCGGCCATGCACCGAAGCTACCGCGCCGCCCACCGTCGTGCCCGTCCAGAACGGTCAAGGATGGGGGAGGTTACAGGTTACGAGTCCTCGGGGTACCAGCCGAGCGAGTCCGGGTCCCAGCTCCGCTCGGGCACGACGAGCATCCGGTGGTAGCGCGCGGAGTAGCCGCCGAAGAGGCCGACGGCGTCGGAGTCCGCCTTCGGCAGCGCTTCCCCGTCCGGGCCGGCGCGGAGGATGTTCGAGATCCCAGGGAAATAGGTCTGGTCCCGGTCTCGATATGCTTCGAAGCGCCGGTCCATGCGCTGCGCCCACGGCTCGACGCGGCTGTCGCGAGTGCCGACCCACCGGAACTCGGCCTCATAGTATTCGGCGAGCTCCGGCCCCATCTGGCGGAGCCGGAGGTGGTAGGGCAGGCGGAGCAGGAGCGGCCCGGTCGAGTCCTTCGTCCACCGGATGAAGGCGTTGTCGAGGTCGGGAAAAGCGCCGTGGGTAACGACGGAGAACGAGATCCCCTGGCGGACGTACGTCCCCCGCCCCTCGAAGGCGAGGTGCTCCCCCGGCCCCAGGTTCCAGTTCTGGCGGTCGGCGTCGAGCGTGGTGCTGACCTGCCAGATCGTGAGCGGCGCGTCCGGGGCAGGCGAGTAGGGGATGATCGGCGTCTCAGGCTCGTACTCGTAGTACCCATTGCCGTCGCCGTATTCCGCGAGTTCGAGCAGAAGATGAAGCGTGTCCGGTGGCGCCCACTCCGCCGGCGCCGGGACGCGCGTCGTCGCCGTGTAGGCCCGCCCGTCTGCCAGCCGCACATTGAGCCGGTACTCAGCCCCATTGCGCACAGGGAGCTCCCGGTCGAGGTCGCCGTAGACGCCGCGCCGCTCGTGGCTCAGCGTGACTGACCGCTCGTCCGGCTGCCCGAGCGGCCCTCTCAGCGAGACCTCCGCGGCCTCGTCAGGGTAGAGCTTGAGGTGGAGGTTATTCACCTTCATCGCCACCTGCGCGTAGAAGGTCGGCATGAAGAGCTCGCGGCCGGGGTTCAACTCCGGATCGGCGAAGAGGTTGTAGTCGCGGTCCACGGGGTCGGTGACACGGCCGACGTAGACCTGCGCGTGGTGGTAGACGGTGTCGGGGGAGCCCTCGAGCGTCGAGACGATAAAGACCGTCTCATCGGGGACGAGCTTGACGCCTTCCCCTGCGTCTCCCGCTCCATCACACGCGACCAGACCGGCACAGAGGGACAGGACAGCGGTGAGTGTAAGCGCGCGCATGGAACTGGAGGTTAGCGGGAAGGTTTGGGCTGGAACCGCCGGGAGCGGTGCGAAGGATCCGCAGCGGCCCCAGCCCTGGCCCGTGCGCGGGCCGGTCGGTCAGTCGCCGGTGTAATACGTCTCCTCCCTGAGCGAGAAGATGTACTTGAAATCATTCGACTCCGCACGGATGTCTCCTGAGGAGTTCTCTAGGTTCCGCGCGTTGGCGAGATTGGCGCGGCGGAAGCCGGAGTCGCCGAAGACGCGGTCGCTGGAGCACAGGACGAGCCACCCGCACCCGTCGGCCTCGTGCTTCGTGAGCATGGTGCTGTAGCCGCCGGTGGCGAAGTCGAACGTCTCGACGTCCCCCTCCCAGGGGCCGCCCTCGCGGCGCCGGAAGTCGTTCACATCGCCGTCGTCCTCCACGTGAAGCCCGCGCCAGTAGGCTGAGCTACCCGAGAGCTGCACGAGCGGGAAGTCCGAGATGCCTGTGACGAACCCAGGGTTACAGAGCCAGAAGCTGTTGTAATCGCAGACGTACTTGAGAATGAGGTCGAAGTCGTAATCCTCGCCGGCGTAATCCACATCCGGCACCTCGTACCAGTACCGGATGCCGGGGGTAAACTCGACGTACTCCATCGTGCTAGGGACGAAGCCAGGATCGGGGAGACCTGTCCAGAAGGCCTCGTCCCAGGCGAAATCCAACCGCTTATTGTACTCGCGGCTGAAGTCGTCCGTCGGCTGCATGCTCATCTGCACCTCCTGCTTCGCGTTCACCCAGCTGTCCCCATCGTAGTTGTGATTGAGGCGGAGTTGTCGGAGGGCCAGCCAGAGGTCGGGTCCTGAGGAGCCGCCGCCGTTGTTGTTACCGCCGCTGTTGTTGTTGCCACCGTTGCTGCTACCGCCGCTGTAGCTCCAACTACATCCTGGATCCGGCTCGCCCCCGCCGCCATCATCGGGAGGGTTGCAAGGTGGACGGGGCCGCCGGACAGGGATGGGCACCACGACGAGGAAGGCAGCGTTGGGGTCGCTCGGCACGTTGAGCGTGCCGTCGTCGAAGATAGCTGTGGCGGGTCCGCTCCGGCTTCCGCTCAGCGGCATCGCGGTCACGTCAAGGGATCCCGCTCCGGGTTCGGGCTCCTCGTAGAACCGCGACGGGTCGAGCATGACGTAGGTGTTGCCCACGGTGGCGTCGGGGTTGGAGGTGCGGCCGTCGCGGTCGGACAGCCACTCGACGCCGACGATGTACTCTTCGACGTCGCCGTCCTCCAGTGTGACCTGAACGTGGCTGGATTGGCTGGGATTGTCCAGCGCCTCCTTCAGCATGACGAAGTCGCTAGAGCGCGTGCCCGCGTTCGCCTCTGCGAGCACGGTCTGCATCTTGTCGAGGAGAGGCTGCCCGCGCGCGGCGAGCAGATCGCGCGCGATGGCGGCCTTGCTGCCGCCGTAGAACTCGGCGGCGCTGAGGGAGAGGATGGGATTGCCGTCGATGGCGCTCGTGGCCCCGACGCTGGCAGCGGGGGTGGCCGAGGCGGTCTCCGGCTCGGGGTCGAGCGCGGCGTCGCAGCCGGTGAGCAGGAGAGCGCCGAGGGCGAGGACACCTGCGGCTCTGCGAAGGGTGAACCGGTACATGGCTCTGGAGGATAGGTGGAAGATGGGCCGGAGGGAGGCCCCGGCTTTGGCTTCGCACCTCAAGGATAGGATACATGTTGACCCATTCAACGTCAAGGTGACACCTGTCACTATTCTCCCCGTGTTTCGTGGGAATCCCTCCTCCCCCTGGGGAGCTGTTCCACCGAAGGAACGATCCCGTGCTGGAGCGCCCAACGGATCGCTTCAGCCCGATTCCGCACGCCAAGCCGTTTGTACAGCCTCGATACGTGGTTGCGGACGGAGCCGTAGGCGAGAGAGAGCTCGTCCGCAATCTCCCGGTCGTTCAGTCCGGCGACGATCAAGCGCAGCACCTCCAGGTTGCGAGGCGTGAGGTGAGGGCCGTCAGCTTTGGCGTCCGGCATCGGAGCGGTGGCGGGTGGTAGGGGTGACGGTAGAAGTCGGCGCGGTCCGGGGGTCCCCCACCAAGAGGTCCCGGCCGCGCCGACTGGCGGGCCCCCACGGATTATTATTGGGGACCCCGTCTGCTACCGTCCCCCCTTTAGACACCGCACCCCCCGGCCGCGCAACCTCGCGCGTCCAACTTTTTTCGCCGCTCCGCGATTTTATTCCCCGATGCCCCCTCACGCCGCCGCTTCGCCCATTCCGCCGCTCGCCGAGGCCGAAGTTTTTCTTCGGAGGCACTGGGGGCACCGGGCGTTCCGGCCGGGGCAGCGTGAGGCGGTCGAGGCGGTGCTGCGCGGGGAGGACGTGCTGGCGGTCCTCCCGACGGGCGGGGGGAAGTCGGTGTGCTACCAGGTGCCGGCCCTCCTGCGGGGCGGGCTCACCGTCGTCGTCTCGCCGCTGATCGCGCTGATGCAGGACCAGGTGGCGGGGCTCCGCGCGCGGGGCGTCCCCGCGACGGCCATCACCGGGCACGTTCCCTATCGCGAGGCCGAGCAGCGGTGGACGGACTGCGAGTTCGGGAAGTACCGGCTGCTCTACCTCGCCCCGGAACGGCTGGAGACGGAGACGTTCCAGGCCCGCGCCGAGCGCCTGCCGGTGACGCTGCTCGCGGTGGACGAGGCGCACTGCATCTCGGAGTGGGGGCCGGACTTCCGCCCCGCCTACCGCCGCCTCGCCGCAGCGGCGGACCTCCTCGGCCGCCCGCCCATCGTCGCCGTCACGGCCACGGCGACGCCGGAGGTGCGGGCCGACATCGCCGAGCAGCTTGGGCTGCGCGAGCCGCGCGTCATCGTCCGCGGGTTCGACCGGCCGAACGTGGTGCCGAGCGTGTTCCGCACGCCGGCGAAGCGGGAGAAGCTGGCGGAGGTCGTGACCGCCGTGCTGGGCAGCGGGATCGTCTACGCGGCGACGCGGCGGGGCGCGGAGACGTGGGCCGACCGGCTCCGCACGATGGGGTTAGAGGCCGAGGCATACCACGCCGGCCTCCCGTCAAAAACCCGCGCCGCCGTGCAGGTCCGCTGGCAGGAGGGCACCACCCGAGTCATCGCGGCGACGAACGCGTTCGGGATGGGGATCGACAAGCCGGACGTCCGCTTCGTCGTCCACGCCGACCCGCCGCCGTCGCTGGAGGCGTACTACCAGGAGGCGGGCCGCGCGGGGCGCGACGGCCAGATGGCCTACGCCGTCCTCCTCTTCGCCGAGAGCGACGAGGCCACCGCCCGCTCCTTCGCTGAGGAGGGGCGGCCGGATGCGCCGACGGTGCAGCGGGTCTACGACGCCGCGCTGAGCCTCGCGCAGATCTCCGTGGGCTCGGAGGGGGAGGGGCCGTTCGCACTCGACGTGGAGGCCGTGGCGGAGGTCGTCGGGCGCCCACCGATGGCCGTCCGTGCGGCGGCGGACGTGCTGGTGCGCGTGGGGGTGTGGGAGCCGGAGGGGCTGCGGCGCCACCGGGGGCTCGTCCGCTTCCACCAGCCCGCCGAGGCCGTCCGCGCCTACGCCGAGGGGCTGGAGAACGCCGCCCTCGCCGGGTTCGTGCGGGCGCTGCTCCGGGGGGTCCACGCCGAGGCGTTCAGCGCGTGGAGCGACATGGACCTCCGGGCACTCGAAGAACGGACGGGGCTCTCCCGCGCCCGTCTCCTCCGCGGCCTCGCATTCCTCGCCGAGCGGGGGCTGCTCGCGTTCCACCCGCCCGGCGCGGGGCTCTCGTTCCGGCTCACCGAGCCCCGCACGCAGCGGGTCCCGCTCGACGCCCGCGCGCTCGCGGCGTCGCGGCGGCGCGCCGAGCGGCGGCTGGACGACGTGTTCCGCTACGCCCGCGCCGTCACCTGCCGCCGACGGTTCCTCCTCGGCTACTTCGGCGAGCCCGCGCCCGAGCGCTGCGGCGCCTGCGACGTCTGCCTCGGCCGCCACCGCCCGGCGACAGTGACCCCGGAGGACGAGGCCCTGCTCCGCCGCATCCTCCGCCACGTCCGCGACGGCGACCCGGCGGAGGCGTGGCTCGTCGGTGCTGGGCTCCCTGAGCACCGCGTCGCGGGTTTGGCCGACTGGCTCGTCCACGCCGGCCACCTCCGCACCGAAGACCCTCTGGCGGGGACGTTCGCCCTCACCGAGAGCGGCCGGCGGTTCGCAGAAAAAACGTAGGGGCGGGTTCGAAACCCGCCCCTACAGGTCGGGAAGACTTGGACGGATCAACTGCCAACGGTAACCGCCATCGGCTCGCTGTAGAGGGCGCGCCCGCTGGCGTCGAGGGCGCGGAGGCGGAGGGTGTGCTCCCCGCTCGGCAGCGAGACCGCGAGGCGGTACGTGTCCCGCCCCTCGACGCCGCGCGTCGTCCCCACGTCCACGAACCCGTCCGTCGTCATCCGCTCGACGGTGAACCGGCTCGGCATCACGTCCTCCTCCGAGGTCCACTGGAGGAGGGCGCCGCTGCCGGTCGGGAACGCCGTGAGCGTGGCGGCGAGCGGCTCGGCGCGGTAGGGGCGGACGACGAAGAGGCCGCTGGACATGTCCGAGATCAGCACGTTCCCGCTCTCGAAGTACGGGTACGTGCTCCACGCCCCGCCGAAGCGGCCGTCGTCGTCGGCGGGGAAGGAGTCGAAGTACCCGGCGGTCTCCATCTCCGCCTCCGCGAGGTCGCCGATCTCGACGACGCGGAGGCCGCTGCGGTAGTTCGCCATGTAGGCGACGTCGCCACGGACGTAGAGGTTGTGGTCGACGGCGGGGACGCCGCTGAGGAAGACGCCGACGAACTCCGGCGCGTCGAGGTCACGCACGTCGAAGATGAGCGTGCGGGTCTCGTTCTTGAACCGCATCTCGTCGAGCTCGTCGTTGGCGATGAAGAACCGGTGGTCCTCGGTGAGCCAGCCCTGGTGGGTGTACGCCGTGTTCGGGTAGACGGCCTGCCCGAGCATCGTCGGGTTCTGCGTGTCGGCCGCGTCCACGATGGTGACGGTGTCCTCGTTCGAGCCGACGCAGATCTGCTTGCCGCGGTGCTCGGCGTCGGGGCCGTCGTAGACGACGCACTGCACGTCGTGGGTGTAGCCGTCGTCGGCGAAGCACCCCGCGAACCTCGGCCTCTGCGGCTCCGTCACGTCGACGAAGTGGAGCCCGCCGGCGCACCCCCTCTCCCCCCGGTTGCCGACGACGATGGCCGTGCCGGTGGCCTCGTTCATGGCGATGTTGTGGCTCTGCCCGACGGCGTCGTAGTGGGCGTCGGCGTCGAACTCCGTCGGGGCCGAGGTCGGGGCGACGTCGCGGAGGCGGCGGAGGTCGAAGACCTGGATGCCGTGGCCGTCGGCCTCGCTCGCCACGAAGGCGTGGTCGGCGTAGACCTTCACGTCGCGCCACACCGTCGCCACGGTGTGCGTCGGGAGCTTGCCGAGGTAGCTCGGGTTGACCGGGTCCGAGATGTCGACGAAGCCGATCCCGTCGGCGAGGCCCATGAGCGCGTACTCCCGGCCGGTCTCGGGGTCGGTCCAGCCCCAGACGTCGTTGCCGGCCTCGGAGCCGAAGGTGGCGAGGTCCACGCGGCTGAGCAGCATCACGTTCTCGCAGGCGTAGTCGCCGGCCGCGCCGTCCTCGCAGGGGACTTGGGCCGCAGCCGAGGGAGCGAGCAGGAGGGCGGAGAGCGCCAGGCCGAGGAGGCGGAGGAGTCGCATCGGAGTGGAGAGTCGGGGGGTTATGGGTAGGATCGGCAGCGGGGCGGCGAGGACATAAGCGGGCGCCGGTTATGCCCCGTCGCGGACGCAGTACGCGGGAGGGGAAGGCTGCGTTGCAGGGCCGCGCAGCCTCGGATCAGCGGACGACGGTGAGGCGCCGCGTGAGGCTGAAGCCGTCGCCGGCGGCACGGACGAGGAACGTCCCCGCCGGGAGCCCCGCCCGGTCCGCGCTCAGCGCGAGCGGCACCACGCCGGCCTCGACCGCGCCGTCGTGCATCGCCGCCACCCGGCGGCCGAGGAGGTCGTAGACCGCGACCCACACCCGCTGCGCCTCCGGGACCGAGACGCGGACGGTGACGCGCGTGGCCTCGCCGCGGCGGACGACGGTGGGAAACACGTCGAGGGCGGCCTGCTCCGGCGGCGGGGCCGGCGGCGCCGCCAGCACCGTCGGGGCCAGCACGAAGAGCCCATTCGCCTGGTCGGAGGCGATCACGACGCCGCTCTCGAAGAAGGGGTAGTTGCTCCACTGCCCACCGAAGCCGGTGCCGTCGTCGCGGGGGTACGTGTCGAAGGACCCGACCGTCGCCCCGGCGCTGCGGCCGGCCCGGAGCGCCGCCGCGTCGAGGATGCGGAGGCCGGAGGTGTAGTTCGAGGCGAAGACGTAGCCGTCGCGGACGTAGAGGTTGTGGTCGTAGGACGCCGTCGGATGCTCGTAGGCGAACGTGAACTCCGGCTCGTCGAGGTCCGTCACGTCGAAGACGAACGTCCGCGTGTTCAGGCCGTAGATGCTCTCGTCGGCCTCGTCGTTGGCGAAGAAGAAGCGGTGGTCGGCCGAGAGCCACCCCTGGTGGGCGTAGCCGATGTTGGGGTAGAGCGCCTGCCCGAGAAGCGCCGGGTTCTGCTTGTCCGTCACGTCCACCAGCGTGAGGATGTCCTCGTTCGCGGCGAAGCAGACCTCGGCGCCTGCGTGCTCGGTGTCGGGGCCGTCGTAGATCACGCACTGGACGTCGTGGGTGTAGCCGTCCTCGGCGAAGCAGCCGGCGAACGTCGGGACCGTCGGCTCCCGCACGTCGACCATGTGGAGCCCGCCCGCGCACTCGTCCGCCCCGACGACGTAGGCGAACCCACTGGCCTCGTTGACGGCGACGTTGTGCGCCGCACCGATGCCGTCGTAGTGAGCCGTCTCGGAGAACGTCACCGGCGGTGCGGTCACGTCGCGGAGCACGGTGAGGTCGAAGACCTGCATCCCGTGCCCGATAGCTTCGCTCACGACGAAGGCGTGGTCGTCGTAGACCTTCACGTCGCGCCAGGTCGAGGCGCCGGTATGGGTCGGGAGGCGGCCGACGAGGGCCGGCGCCTCGGGGTCGGCGAGGGAGACGAAGGCGGTGGCGTCGGAGAGCCCGATGAGGGCGTACTCCGTGCCCGTCACGGGGTCCGTCCAGCCCCAGATGTCGTTGGCGAACGAGGACCCCATCGCCTCGACCGGGAGGCGGCCGAGGAGGTCCACGCCGTCACACGCGAACGAGTCCGTGCCGGAGACGGCCGCGCCGCCCTCGCAGTTGGTCCGCTGCGCCAACGCGCCGTCGGAGACGAGCGCGCAGAGCAGGCCCAAAGCGGCTAGGCCGGAGCGGCAGAGGTGCAGCATGCGGGGCAGACGATGAGGGGGGAAGCAACCGGGCAAGCCCCCGACCGGATCCTCCCCGCCGGGGGCAATCCGCGTGCCTCACACGGCCCCCCGCTCGTTCTCCATCCCGGCCCCCTCGAACCGGTTCGCGGCCCGGTTCTTCCGGACGGCAGCGGCGGAGAACACCCGCCCGTTCATCGCGACGTAGGCGCCCGGGCGGAGCGCCTGCGCCGCCGCCACGGCGAACCCGATGTTGAACTCCGCGTCGCTCCCCTTGAACCGGGCCGGGCTCAGTGCCCCGACGAACACGACGGTCTTGCCGCCGGCGTCCCCCCCGAGCACGTCCTCGACGGCCCGCGCCGTCTCCGCCATGGTGTCCGTCCCGTGCGTGACGATGATCCGGTCGCAGGCGCAGGCGCCGACGGCCTCGGCTACGCGCACGCGGTCCGCGTTGGTCAGGTCGAGGCTGTCCTTCCGCATCAGCGTCTCGACCTCCCACTCGAACGCGGCGCCGACGCCGCGGAGGATCTCGGCGATCTGCGGGTCGCCGACCTGGTAGTCGCTCTGCGCGTCGAAGTACACCTTGTCGATGGTGCCGCCGGTGGTGAAGATGTGTAGGCGCAAGGGACTGAGGACTGAGGACTGAGGACTGAGGACTGAGGACTGAGGACTGAGGACTGCAAGCGGAGCCCCGGAATCTAGCGACGCCGGTACAGATAGGCCGTAGGGGCGCGGCATGCCGCGCCCGGTTCCGGCATGCCGCGCCCGGTTCCGGGATGCGATCTGCCTCCGGCTGTAATCGTAGGGGCGGCCCCACGTGGTCGCCCTACTGCGGCCCACCGCCGCTGGTTAGTCCGCCACGTCGCCACCGTCCTCTGCCTCCCCCCGCAGCAGCCGGTCGAGGGCGCGGCCGTAGAGCTCAGCGTACTCATCCGGGCGGTCGGCGTAGGCGTCGAGGGCGCGGGCGACGGCGGCCGTGTCGAGGCCGAGCCGGTCGAGGGCGGCGGCGCGCAGGCTGTCCGCGTCGGCGCCGGTGCGCTCGGCGCGCGCCGCGGCGAGGTGGGTCTCCACGAGGGCCTCGACCAGCAGGCTGTCCGGGAGATCGGAGCCGACGGCGCCCTCGTCGCAGCCGGCGAGCAGCAGGGCGGGGAGGGCGACCAGCAGAGGCCGGAGGGTCATCGCACCGCCGCCAGCAGGTCGTCCGGCACGTCGAGCTCCATCTTCAGCAGGTGTGCCCCGTAGGTCTTCCCCTGAGCGTCGAGCTTAAGGCTGACGGTGCCGCCGCCGCCGAGCGCACCGTGCAGCAGGAAGTTCAGCGCCGAGAGGTTTGGCAACTCGAACCGCTCGACCGCGCCCTCGACCATCGGGCCGAAGTGGGCCTTCACGCGCTCCGGCGTGACGCGCTCGCGGAGGAGGTCGTAGAGGGCCGGGTCGCGGGCGATGAGGCCGACGTTGACGGCGTCGCCCTTGTCGCCGGAACGGGCGTGGGCGATCTCGATGAGGCGGACGTTCAACGGCTCGGGGGCTAGGAGGCGAAAACGGATAGGCCCGAAGATAGAGGAGAAGGCCGGCACATCGTCCGCCATCTTCCTTCCTCTACCCTCTATTCTCCGGCCTCCTTCTCCCGCTCGCCGAGGACGTCGACGCCGCCCCCGCCGGAGGTGCGGAAGGTGTAGGCGATGGCCTCCACCTGGCGGAGGAACTCGCGCTTCTCGTCGAGGCGGTACGGCGGGGCGAAGATCTGGCCGTCGACGAGGTAGAACCGGCCGGTCTCGTCGTCGAAGAAGGCGTAGCTCACGAACGGCCCCCCGCCGCCAGACGTGCCGCCCCGCTCGTCGGCGAGGTACCACGTCCCCCGCGTCTCGATGGCGAAGCGCCCGCCGAGCTCCACCGTGTCGGCCTCGATGGGGCGCCGCTCGGGGAACCGGTCCTCGACGCGCACGGCCACGGTGTCGCTGGAGCCGGCGATGAACCGCCGCGTCAGCCGGTTCCGCAGCGCGACCACGGAGTCCGGGTGGAGGCGCTCCAGGCGGGGGTCCTCCTCGTAGTAGACGAAGAGGTCGCGGCGGGAGGCGTTGCCGGCGAGGCGGGCGAGGCGGACGAACGTGCCGGGCGTGCCGGTCTCGGTCAGGAACGTCGTGTCGATCACGGTGACGTAGTCGTGCTGGACGCCGACGGCGAACCCGTGCCGCGCCATCAGCGAGTCCTCGACGTCGGTCTGGCGGGCCTGCTCGAAGAGGTCGCGCGTGGTGCGCTCGCGAGCGAGCCGGTTGAAGGCGTCGCGGAGGGCCTCGCCGTTGGCGCGGATCTGCCCCGCGAGGGCGGAGTCGGTCGCGGCGGTGGCGTAGACGACCACCTGGTTGCGCGCCCAGAGGTCGGGCCGGAAGAAGATGCCCCGGCCGCCGCGTTCGAGCGCCTGGACGCCGGCCGAGTCGAGCCGCGCACGGAGGAACTGCGCCACCGTCGTCTCGTCGGTGAAGGGGGCCGCGATGAGGACGGCGTGCTGGCGGCGGATGGTGTCGAGGTAGTAGTCCGAGAGCTCCTGGCGGCGCAGCGTGAAGGCCGGCGTCGGCTGCGGCAGCGTCCGCGTCGTCCGGCCGACCTCGTCGCGGATGGCCTCGCCCGCCGGCCCCGCCCACGTCAGCGAGTCGGTGACGACGAGGACGACGCCGGTCTGCCCGGTCGCGTTGGGGGTGTAGCTCACCACGTCGCCGCAGCCGGTGAGAAGCGGGGCGAGCAGGAGGGCGAGGGCGAGCAGCCGGGTCATGCAGGGGGGGCGGTCGGGTCGGGGCGTGCGTGGTCCCTATCCCGAACCCGATGGGAGGTGGATTGTTGCTCTACCGCGGCGATCCTCGGCGTAGGGGCCCGACGCGCCACGTCTCTACAGCTCGGGCTCCTCCGTCGCGGCGCGGAAGGCGTCGAAGAAGTCGGCGACGCGGTCGAAGTCGAGCACACCCGGCTCGGCCTCGACGGACGTCGACAGGTCCACGGCGTAGGGCCGCATCGTGGCGACGGCCTCGGCGACGTTCTCGGCGGTGAACGCGCCGGCGAGGATGAGGCGGAGCTCGCCGGCCAGCTCCCGCGCGAGTCGCCAGTTGAGGCTCTCGCCCGCGCCGCCCCACAGGCTCGTCCGGTGTGTGTCGAGCAGCACGAAGTCCGCCGCCTCGGCGTAGTCCAGCGTGAGCCCGCGGATCTGCTCCGAGGAGGCGTCGTGCTGGACGCGGAACGTCTTGATGACGGGGACCCCGACGGCCGCCACCGTCTCCGGCGGCTCGTGCCCGTCGAGCTGCGCCAGCCGGAACCCGGCCTCCGCGCAGACGCGGTTGATCTCCTCCGCCGTCTCGTTCACGAACACCCCGACTGGCGCCGGCCCCTCGACCCAGCCGACGATCTCCCGCGCCACCGCGGGCGCGACGTAGCGCGGGCTCGCGGGGTCCTGGTCGAAGCCGAGGTGGTCGGCGCCCATGCCGGCGCAGAGGCGGGCGTCTTCGAGCCGGGTGATCCCGGAGACCTTTACTTTGGGGGGCGACATGTCCGTCAGGGTCGTCGTAGAGGCGCAGCACAGCGGGGTGCCTGCACTCCGCTCGTCCCTGCACTGGTGGCCGAACGCGGCGCGGATGGCCGGGCGTGGAAGGCTTCGACGAGCCGGAGCCAGTTGGTGATGATCTGTGGCCCTTCGGTGGTGAGTACGCTCTCGGGGTGGAACTGCACGCCTTCAATGGGGAGCGTGCGGTGGCGGAGGCCCATCACCGTCCCGTCCGCGGTCTCAGCCGAGATTTCGAGGCAGGCCGGCAGCGTGGCGCGCTCGACCGCGAGCGAGTGGTAGCGGGTGGCGACAAAGTCCTGGGGTACGTCCTCGAACACCCCGCGACCGTCGTGTCGGACGGTCGAGGTCTTGCCGTGCATGAGCTCCGGCGCGTGGACGACGGCGCCGCCGAACACCTCCCCGATGGCCTGGTGCCCGAGGCAGACGCCGAGGACCGGCGTCGCCGCGCCGAGTTCGCGGATCACGGCCTCGGAGATGCCGGCGTCGGCAGGGCGGCCGGGGCCGGGGGAGACGAGGACGCCGCGCGGCGCCATCGCCCGGACCTCCTCCACCGTCACCGCGTCGCTGTGGACGACCCGCACGTCACTGGTCTCCGCCTCGACGAGATGGACGAGGTTGTAGGTGAACGAGTCGCGGTTGTCGAGGACGAGGATCACGGGGTCGCCCCTCGCCCGAGCGTCGTCACGAGCCCGGTCCGCTCGCGCACCCGCTCCAGGTACCCTGCGGCGACGGCGCGGGCGCGGCGAGCGCCGTCGCGGAGCACATCGCGCACGTCGTCGGGCCGGGCGGCTAGCTCGCGGCGCCGCTCGCGGGCCTCGGCGAAGTGGGCGTCGATGAGGGCCAGCAGCTCCTTTTTCGCGTGGCCGTAGCCGTAGCCGCCGGCGCGGTAGGCCGCCGCGACCTCCTCCCGCTTCACGTCCGAGGCCAGCAGCCGGATCAGTGCGAACACCGTGTCGGCCTCGGGGTCCTTCGGGTCCTCCAGCGGCGTCGAGTCGGTGACGATGGACATCACCCGCTTTTTGAGCGCCTTCCCCTCGTCGAAGATGCCGACGGCGTTGTCGTAGCTCTTCGACATCTTGCGCCCGTCCACGCCCGGCACGACGGCGACCTCCTCCAGGATCAGCGGCTCGGGCACGGGGAAGAGCGGCTCGTCCTCGGGGGAGAAGGCGGCGTTGAACCGCTGCGCGAGGTCGCGGGTGATCTCGACGTTCTGCTTCTGGTCGGCGCCGACGGGGACGAGGGTGCCGCCGTAGGCGAGGATGTCGGCGGCCTGGAGGACGGGGTAGGTGAGGAGCCCGCCGTTGGCCGCGAGCCCCTGCGCCACCTTGTCCTTGTAGGCCACGCCCTTTTCGAGTTGGCTGACGGGCGTGAGGCACAGGAACACCCACGCCAACTCCGTCACCTCCGGCACGTCGGACTGGAGGAACAGGTTGGCACGCGCGGGGTCGAGCCCGAGGGCGAGGTAGTCGAGCGCGACGTCGAGGCTGTAGTGCGCCAGCGCCTCGGGGTCGCGGAGCGTCGTCAGCGCGTGGTAGTTGACGATGAAGAAGAACGCCTCGTCGCGCCGGCCCTCGTCGTTGCCGAGGGCGAGGTGCTGGCGGAGCGCGCCGAAGTAGTTGCCGAGGTGGAGCTGCCCCGAGGGCTGGATCCCGGAGACGACGATTTTTTTCTTTGGGGTGGCGGCAGGCTGCACAATCTGAGCGGCGGGGGTGGAGGGGGAGCGGCTAGCCTGGGCTGTATCGCCGTCTTCCGTCGTCTGTCCGCCATCCTCAAGAGATGGCAGGCTGCTCGCCGGGGCCGGCGTGGCGCTCGGGGATGTGGAGGTCGGCGGGCTGACCGGTGACGGGGTCCTCCGGCGCGGCCGTCGGCGCGGCGGGCGGCACGAGGGGCCGCTCGGCGGGGCGGGGGAGGCGGTCGGCGAGGGGGCCGAGGACGCCCATGCGGCCGGCGCTCCCTGCCCGGTTGTTCTCCAGGATCGCGATGGTGCGGATCTGGTGGTGGGGGTAGTCGAGCACGTCGGCGAGGGCGCGGCCGTAGCCCCGCTCGGCGTCGGCGAGGGCGTGGACGATCTCGGCGTCGGTGGCGCCGAGGGTGAGGTCCTCGGGGTCGAGGTCGGTGCCGTTGGGCGGGGTGCCGCCGAGGGCGAGCACGGTCGACTTCAGCTTCGCCAGCTCCGTGCGGAGCCGGTTCATCCCGTCGTTCAGCCGCTCGGCGAGGCCGCGGTCCCGGAGGTCCCGGAGGGCGACCTCGTAGGCGGCGATCAGCTCGATGTGGCGGCGGACGGCGGGGTTCAGCATCTCGGCCGTCTCGGCGCGGGTGGCGCTGCGGCCGGCGCCGCCCTTGTTGAGGAGGGGTCGGAGGATCGGGTACATGGGCGTCGGGGCTGGGGGAGCCTGAGGTTACCGCTCCGAGCGCGAATGGCCGCGGGCGCGGCGGGGTTTCCTCATGAATCGGCCAAGCCAGAAGTCGGCCGGCGGTGTGACGCGGCGCAACCTGCCGGCGGCGACTCCGAACACATGCCCGGTCCTCACCCCTCGCATCCTCATCGCCGATGTCCCTCCGCGCCCGCCTCGCCCTGCTCCTCCTCATGCTGCTCGCCGTGCCGGCCGTCCACGCTCAGGACGGCCCTGCCCAGGACGGCCCAGCCCGGAAGGGCGGCGAGGTCCACGTCCCGTTCAACGTCTCCTTCTGGCGCGGCGTCAGCCTCGGCGACGCCCTCGCCGGCAGCGACACGACGAAGCGGGTCGTCCACTACCTCTCGCTGAACCTCCCCTACGGCGAGGCCGACCGGCTCGACGGCATCGCGGTCGGACTCCTCTCGTCGGTCTACGAGCGGTCTGCGCGAGGGATCATGCTCAGCGGGTTCGCCAACGTGGCGGGCGAGGACGCGGCCGGCTTCCAGGTCGCGGGCCTGGCGAACGTCGCGGGGGAGCGGATGCGGGGGCTCCAGCTCAGCACGCTGGCGAACGTGGCCGGGGAGGACGGGTGGGGGATCCAGGGCGCCGGCCTGGCGAACGTCGGCGGGGAATCCTTCCGGGGTGTCCAGGTCGCCGGGCTCGCCAACGTGGGGGGCGAGTCGCTCCAGGGGATCCAGCTGGCGGGCCTCGCCAACGTCGGCGGGGAGGAGGTCGGCGGGCTGCAGGGGGCCGTGGTGGCGAACGTGGCCGGGGAGTCCATGTGGGGGATCCAGACGGCGGGCATCGCCAACGTGGCGGGCGAGGCGATGCGGGGCATCCAGGCGGCGGGGCTCGCCAACGTAGTCGGGGAGGACGCCGTCGGCATCCAGGCGGCCGGGCTGGCGAACGTGACAGGAAAAACGCTCCGGGGCGTGCAGGTCGGGCTCATCAACGTGGCGGCGGAGTCGGAGGGGCTGCAGGTCGGGGTGGTCAACGCGGCCGGCGAGCAGCGCGGCGTCCCCGTCGGGCTCTACTCCCGCACCGAGGGCGTTCCCGTCTACCTCGACGTGTGGACCGACGAGACGGCGGCGCTCCACGTCGGCCTCCGCACCGGGAGCGCGACGGTCTCGAACTACGTCGGCATAGGGACGCGGCCCTTCGCGGACGCACCCTTCCGCTGGGACCTGATGGCCGGCCTCGGCGTCGAGCGGCCGATCCGCGGTGGCACGTCGTGGGGCCTCGACCTCACCGCGCACCTCCTCCTCGCTGAGGACTTCGGCGACGCGGGCGGCCTCTACCGCCTGCGCGGCCTCCTCCTCCACGACCTCTCGGACCGCCTCGCCGTCTTCGGCGGCCCGGCGCTCAGCGTCCTCGTCTCCGACGAGCCCGACGGGCTCGCGCCGTACACGCTGTTCGAGCGTGAGGGGGACACGGACGTGCGGGGATGGCTCGGCGCCGTCGCGGGGGTGCGGGTCCGCGTCACGAGCCCGTGGGGCGGGTGGCGCGACTGAGGAGGTACGGCTCGCCCGTCACCTCGGAGTCCACCGCCTCGGTCGTGACGGCCCCGAACCCGGCCTCGTGCAGCCGCCGCTCGACCTCGGCCGGCGCGTAGGCGCGGAAGCCGTGGGCGCGGCCCATGCCCAGCGAGGCGAGCCCCGCCGGCGAGTTGTACGCCAGCACGAGCCGCCCACCCGGCGCGAGCACGCGGCGGATCTCCCGCAGCACCCTCTCAGGCTCGGGCCAGAAGTAGAGGACGTTCACCGCGCAGGCGGCGGTGAAGGCACCATCGGGGAAGGGAAGCGCGGTGGCACCGGCCACGACCAGCTCGCACCGTCCACCCGCGACGGCCCCGTGCAAGCGCTGCTCGGTTGCGGCCACGGCCGCCGGCGAGAAGTCGGCGCCGGCCACGGAGGCGCCGAGGGCCAGCGCCTGCTCCAGCAGGTCCCCGCCCCCGAAGCCGACCTCCAGCAGCCGTTCCCCGGAGGAGAGGTCCAGCAGGCGCAGCGTGCGCCGGTTGATCCCAGCGTTGGCGCGGTCGAGCCAGCCGAGGATGCGGCGGCCGACCGGCCCGTGGGGGCGGCGGAGATGGGCTGCGAGGCGACGGCGGAAAAGGCCCGCCACCCCGCGGCCGTCGGGACTACTCAGCGTCCGAGCGGGCCTCCTCGACAAGCGCCTCGAACGCCTCCAACGGCTGGGCGCCGTTGAGGAACCGGCCGTTGACGAAGAACGCCGGCGTCCCGCTCACGCCGACCTCACTGGCGAGCGCCATACCCGCATCGAGGCGGGCGACGGCGGCGCGGTGGGCCTCGGAGTCCGCGTCGTTCATGCACGCGCCCCACTCGTCCATGTCCACGTCGGTCCCGGCGAGGTACGCCTCGGTACGCTCGGTGACGTTGCCGGGGTTGAGGCTCTGCTGGTCCTCGAAGTAGCGGTCGTGGAGGGTCCAGAAGGCGTCGGGGTCCTGCTGCGCGGCGCACAGCGCGGCGATGGAGGCCGGACGCGCCCACGGGTGGTTCGGGAGCGGGTACTGCACGTAGATCAGCCGGACGTCGTCGTTCTCCTCGAGGAGCTGATCGACGGTGGGGACGGCGCGGCTGCAGTACGGGCACTCGAAGTCCGAGAATTCGACGACGGTGATGGGGGCGTCGGGGTTGCCGCGGACGGGGAGGCCCTCGAAGGCGTCGTTGAGCATGGCGGTGCGCTCGCGGGCCTCGGCCATCGCCTCCTCCTCCCGCATCCGCTCGGCCTCGGCGAGGCCGTCGACGTCGCGGCTCGCGTCGATGGGCTCAGCGACGACGAGGAACAGCTGCGTGTCGTCCTCGGTGACGAAGAAGGCCTGCTCCTGCTGGCCGTTGATGGTGAACGTGCCGCGCTCGAGGCCGGGCACCTCGCTCGGCTCGATCTCGTTGACGACGAGGTTGGTGCTGGCGAGCTGCGGGAACTCGAAGCGGAGGTTGGCGACGATCCGCTCCTTGCGCGCGTCGTCGGCGAGGGGCTGGGCGCAGGCGGTGGCGCCGAGGAGGAGCGCGAGGAGGGGGAGGGCGGCGAGGCGCATGGTCGAGCGGTGGGGTGGTTCGGTCGGGGAAGCCGGAAAGGTACGCCCGCCCCAACGCCGCCCCCGCTCGCCCTCGTGCCCCGGAGCCCCGCCCTCACCGGAGCTTCGCGGTCAGCGCTCCGTCAGCGCCGCGTACTCCGGGTGACGCTCGACGAAGGCAGCGACAAACGGGCACGACGGGATGACCCGCAGCCGAGCCCATTCCAGCCCCGCCCGCACGATGGCCTCGCCCACCCCCTCGTTCCGCGACGCCTTCGGGACCTCGGTGTGGACGAACGCGACGGCGCCGCTCTTCAGGACGTACGCGGCCTCGGCGAGCCCGCCCTCTACCTCAGCTTCGAACCGATGCTCGGCCTCGTTGTGGCGGACGTCGATCTCGGTCATGGCGCGCGGGCGGTGAGGGAATCGGCGGGCGCAGCGCTCTCCCATTCGGGCAGTCCGAGACGGGCGTCGATGTGGTCGAGCGCCTCGGCGTAGAGCTGGAGCAGTGTGTGTTCGAGGCCCGTCACCATCTGGAAGTAGATGCTCGCGGAGGTGAGGGTAGCGCGGTAGCCGTCCTCCTGCCACGTCACCGGGTTCAGCGCCACGCCCGTGGCGAAGTCCCCCTGCCTCCGCTCGAAGTCGGCCTGGACCTCGTAGACGCTGGAGAGGAGGCCGGCGGTCTCGGCGTCGAGGAGGGCGAGGGCGCCGGTGGCCTCGGCCGTGCGCCACGCCCCCTCGCGCAGGGGGATCTCGCCGGGGTCATTTTTCCAGCCCGCCGCGTACATCGCCTCCCAGATGTTGTCGACGGCGTCGTCCTGCTGGACGCGGAGGATCCCGTTGCGGAGCTCCATGTGGTACGGCATCCCCTCGGCCACCGCCGCGCGGTTCCTCGCGACCTCGGCGTGGAACCGCTCCAGCGTCTCGCGCGCCATCGCAGCCTCGCGCCGCGTCTGGCGCCACTCGGTCACGCCGAAGGCGAGGAACACGCTGGCGAAGATGGCGCCGGCCTCGAACAGGAGCAGCGCCCACGGGAACGCCCGCCGTGGCGCGGCCGGGATGGTCTGCTCCGGAGGCTTCGTGGCAAGCATACCCGGAAGCTACAGCCCGAGCGCGGCGGCGAGGGCCTCGTCGTGGCCGTACACGTCGTCGAAGAACCCGACGGCGCCGCTCGCGTCGGGCCAAGCCGTAAAGTAGACGAGGTGGACGGGCCACTCCCCCGGCGGCGCGACGTACTCCGTCGAGCGGCCCCCGACGACCTCGGCGATCCGCTCGGGCTGCCAGTCCGTCCAGCTGCCGAGGAGGTGCTCGGCCAGCCGGATCGGCTCGGCCAGGCGGATGCAGCCGTGGGAGTACGCCCGGCGGTCCCGGCCGAACAGCCGCTTCTGGTTGGTGTCGTGGAGGTAGATCCCGTGGGGGTTGGGGAACTGGAATTTGACCTCCCCCAGCGGGTTCGCCCGGCCGGGCGACTGCACGAACCGGTAGTCCCCAGCCCCCGCCGCCGACCAGTCCACCGTGGCGGGGTCGACGCGCTCGCCGTCGGAGCGGCGGTAGACGTTGTAGCCGCCGCCGGTGAGGTACCCCGCGCCGCGGCTCCGCGCCCGCGGGATCGTCTCGACCGAGGCGATACTCGGCGGCACGCCCCACGTCGGGTTGAAGACGACGGTGGAGAGGGGGGCGCTAAACACCGGCGTCATCCAGCTCCGCTTGCCGACCACCGCCCGCATCGCCAGCGCGACCTCGCCGTCCTCCCGCACCATCAGCCGGAACGCGGGGAGGTTCACGAGGAGGTGCGTCTGCCCGAGCGTGTCCGGCAGCCAGCGCCACCGTTCGAGGTTCAGCACGAGCGCCTCGACGGCCCCGGCGGCGGAGCCGTTGAGCGCGTGGCGGGTCGCGTCGTCCACCGTCCCCGTCGGCTCGAACCCGTAGCGGGCCTGGAACCGCCGGACGGCCTCAGCGAGCTCGACGTCGAGGAGGTGGGCGAGGGAGTCGGCGGGGTCGGGGCCGGCGTAGTCACCGAAGAGGCGGAGGCGCTCGCGGACGAGGGGGACGCGGGTGCTCCGGGCGCCGGGCGCGATGGGGCCGGCGGGGAGAATCGTCGGGAGGTCGGTGCCTTCGAGGTGGCGGTAGCGGGCGAGGGCGTCGCGGAGCGCGGCGTACTCCGGGTGCGGCGGCCGGAGCCCGTCGAGCGCGCCGGCGAGATCCCCCGATTCGAGCGCGCGGTCGAGCACGGCGGCGAGGTCGCGCTCGCGGCGGTGCGGGTGCCAGTCCTCGGTGAGCGTCGCCGGGTCCACGCGCCCACGCAGGAGGTGTTCGGCCAGCGCGAGGAAGGCGTCGGTGCTCAGGAGGTCGAGGTCGGCGGCGGCCTCGGCGCCGAGCGTCCCCCGTGCCAGCAGCGCCTCGATGGCGGCGGGGTCGTAGTCGGCGGGATCGAGCCCGTCGTCGGCCGAGGCGTGGAGGAGGGGGACGAGCGCAGCGGCACGCTCCCCCCACGCCGGCTCGAAATCGCGCGCCGCGTAGAAGGGCCTCAGCTTCGGGTGAACCACCCGCTCCCTATCTCCGACGAGGACGGTGCCTCCGGAGGCGGCGAGCCGCGCCCGCAGCGCCTCCCGCACACCGACGGTGGGATCGTCGGCGAGAGCGGGGGGCGCCAGGGCGCAGCCCAGGAGGGCGAGGAGTAGGACGCGTTGCAGCGGGCGCATCGGGCAGCGGAGCAGGTGAGGCGGGGGAATCTAGCGCCGCGCCACTCAATCGGCGTGCCTTACTGCCGCGTTTGAGGCATCCGGCGGAACGCTTCGGCTCGGCGGCGGTGCTGACCCGGTGGCGGGCACGGCACCGACGTGCCCCTACGCCTGGCGCCTCCCGGATCTCGCCTATGCTCAGCACCGTCCGTCTCGACTTCGACCCGGCCCGCGACGGGTTCGGTTTCGCCAACGGCTTCCGCTGGACGGAGCCCGACCTCGCGCACCTCGCCCGGATGCTCCGCGCGCTGGCGCTGCCGCTCGCCGCGGCGGGGCCGGCCGTCGGTGCCGCCACGACGGGCGGTGCGGCCGGGCTCCTCACTGGCGCGGCAGCCGGGCTCGGGCTCGCCCGCCTCGGTGCCGGCGACGGGCTCGTGCGGGCGGTGGCGCGGCGGTGGACGACGTTCGGGCTGTGCGGGGGGATGGCCCTCACGGCAAAGGAACGCTGGGAGCTCCGAGCCCGCGCTGGCGCATCGACGCCGACGGCTGTGCTCCACGCCGCCGGCGTCCGCCGGCTCCTCTGGCGGCAGCAGGAGCGGACGCTACGCGCCGCTGCCCCCGACTTCCTCCGCCGCTGGCTCGTCGCCCGGCTCGGCCGCTCCTCTCCCGGCCCCGACGTGCAGCGGCAGTGGGTCCGCGCCCGCGCCGCACTCGAAGCCGGCCACCCCGTCCTCCTCGACCTCGTCGGCGACGCGCCGGACCCCTTCGCGCAGCATCAGGTGCTGGCGTTCGGCTATGGAGGATCGGCCGAAGCCGGCACACTCGTCGTCTACGACCCGAACGCACCGGGCGAAGAGCGGCACGTCCATTTCACTGCCTTCGGGGACCGGGCGCGCATCACCACGGACATCCCGACCGGCCCCGGCTCCGATGGCTCTGTCCACGTCCACCGCGAGGCCGGCCACCTCGCTGGGTTCTTCGTGATCGAGGTCTGAGAAACTGTCTGGTGAGCGAAAGTCGCGGCCTGCGACCGGCTGCGGCATCCTCTTGCGGCGTTGCGCTGCCCCGCAGGGCGGGATGCAAGCACATCGCCGATGCCTGCGCATCGTCTGCCCCGCAGGGGCGGGATGTTCCACTTCGCGCGCCTTGCGGGGAGGGCGCCTCGCTCGGTCTCGGCTGCCCGCTCCTTCCCCAAACAGTTTCTGAGGCGCGCTACCCGATGCGGACCATCCGACGCGACCGGCTGAACCGGCGGCCCCGGTCGTCCTCGGCCGCGAGGCGGTAGACGTAGGTCCCGCTCGGGACGCGGTGGCCGAGCGCGTCGCGGCCGTCCCACCCGAACCGGTGGTAGCCGGCCTCCATCTCGCCGAGTGGCTGGCGGAGCAGCTCGCGGCCGAGGACGCTGTGAACCGTCAGGAGCGCGCGCGCGGGGCGCGGCAGTGAGAAGCGGATCGAGGTCCGGTCATGGAACGGGTTCGGCGTGTTCTGGAGCAGCGCGTAGGTCTCCGGCGCCGCTCCGTGCTCCTCGATCTCGTGGAGGCTCTGCGGGTCGGAGGCGTCGAGGACGACGTCGAACCGGCCCTTGAGCGGGAGGCCCGCCGCCGCAGGCGCGGCGGGTGCCGACCGGCCGTGGAAGGGGAGTGCGGGGACGGGAGGGGGGGCGGGACCGATGCCCAGACGGAGGCGGATGATCCGGTCGGCGGCGGCCGGGGAGGATGCCCACGGGTCGTCCTCGATGTAGGGGTCGCCCGCGAAGTAGAGCTGGGTGATGAGGGTCTCGCTCCCGTCCGGCGTGACGACGCGGAAGTGGATGTGAGCGGGGCGGAACTGGCTGCCGTTGAGGTAGAACCCCGGCTTGACGGCCTCGAAGCTGTAGCGGCCCTCGGCGTCGGTGAGCATCTGCCCGCGGAGGTCGAAGTCGTTGGGGCCCACGCCGCAGGCGTCGGTGACGTTGCTGTAGCAGCCCTCGGCGTCGGCCATCCACACGTCCACCACGGCGCCGTCGAGCGGCGTCTGGCAGTCGGGGGCGAGGACGCGGCCGGCGATGCGGATCCGGCGGCCGGGCTCGTCGGGGCCGGCGAGGACGGTGCGGACCGGGGCGCCGGAGACGTAGAACGGCCCTCGGATGTCCGGCGTCGTCACGGTGCAGCCGCCGTCGAGCGCGAACTTCGGGAGGACGGCGAGGGCGAGCCCGCCGAGGCCGCCCATGCGGAGCACCTCGCGGCGGGAGAACTGCTGCTCGACGCGGAAGGCGCCGGCGTCGTCGAGGTGGAGCGGGTCGCGGCGGGGCATGGTCGGCCGAGGGCGTGATTACGGGTGACCAATGTACCCCCTGGATCCTCCAACACCTAAGGCCCGACGGCCTCCTCGCGTGCGGTGAGGTCCACGTTCTGGAAGTAGAACAGGCAGTGCTTCAGCTTAGCCGCCTTCATCGGGCCGATGCCGGGGAGCTTCCGTAGCCGCTTTTCGACCGTGGCGCAGTCGGCCCCGTCGGCCCAGAGGCGGCGGGCGTCGCCGCCGTGCTCGTCGGCGAGGACGCGGGCGACGGCCTGGACGCGCTCGGCCATCACGTTCGTGAACCGGTGGACCGCCGGGCTCTCGGCGAAGAGCCGCCGGAAGTCGTCGGCGTCGTGGTCGGCGAGGCGCCGCATGTCGAGGTGGCCGAGGCGGCGCTTCAGCTTGAGCGGGCCGGTGAACGCCGTCTCCGCCAGCACGCGCTGGTCGAGGAGGAGGCCGAGCACGACGGCGTTGGCGTCCTCCCGCAGGAGCGCGTCGGCGTCAAGGTCCTTCGTGGCCGTGCCCTCGCGCGCGAGCCGGTCGAGCATCCGCACGAGGCCGCCGTCGAGGTACGAGTAGTCGGCGGCTGCGGTCATGGGGGAGTGGGGGAGTCAAGCAAAACCCCACAAACTAGCGACCACGGTCGAGCTCTCTTCCCTCTCTCCTCCTTTCTCTCAATGTGGCCAGTCCGCGCGGGCGGCCCCGACGGCGCGGGCGAGCTCGTCCATCCCCATCTCGCCGTAGTTGAAGGCGTAGGCCAGCTCCCCGTTCTCGCGGACGACCCACGTCGTCGGGATCCACGTGACGGGCAGGCCGAGGAAGCGGCGGCGGCGGTTCTCCTTGTCGTCGCTCGGGCCGAGGTCCGGCTGCACGACCTCGGCCACGCGCTCCGAGAGCCCGTAGCGCACCATCTCCTCGCGGGCGCTCTCGCCGTCGTTCCAGATGGTGACGAACGTGAACCCCACGTCCGGGTGGCCCTCGACGAGCTGGTACCACCCGTCACGCAGCTCGGCGATGGAGTTGCCGCACCACGGCGCCCAGAAGTGGACGACGTGGAGGCCGCCCCCCCCGAGCCGGTCGAGCACGGCCCGCTCGGCCTCGGTGAGGTCGGCGGGGGCGAGGGCGGCGAGGGTCGCCGTGGTGACGGCGGAGTCGGCGGGCATGGGGGAGTCGAAGTCGGCGAGGGTGACTGGAAGGCCGGGTTCTACCGTGGTTACCGGGTCGCCCGTCTGCGCGAGCGCGGCCGGGGTGAGCAGGAGCACGGCGAGGGCAAGCGGTTTCATGGCGGCGGTTGGAGGCCGTAGGGGCGGTTCATGAACCGCCCCTACCACGTTTGTGGAGGGAGGAGACTCAGCGTCGGCCGCCCACAACGACGACGACCTCGCCGCGGACCTTCGGGCGCCCCTCGAACGACGCCCGGACCTCGGCCAGCGTTCCGCGGACGACCTCCTCGTGGAGCTTCGTCAGCTCCCGCGCCACCGTCGCCGGGCGGTCCCCGCCGAGGTGCTCGGCGAGCTGCCCGAGCGTCTTGATGAGCCGGTGCGGGCTCTCGTACAGGACCAGCGTCCGCTCCTCCTCGGCCAGAGCCTGCAGCCGCGTCTGCCGCCCCTTCTTCGGCGGGAGGAACCCCTCGAACGCGAACCGCTCCGTCGGCAGCCCGCTCAGCGCGAGGGCCGGGACCAGCGCCGTCGGCCCCGGCAGCGCCTCGACGGGGAGGCCCGCGCGGAGGCACTCGCGGACGAGGTAGAAGCCGGGGTCCGAGATGCCCGGCGAGCCGGCGTCGGCCACCAGCGCGACCGTCTCGCCCGCCCGGACCCGCTCGACGAGCTGCGGCGCCTTCTGCCGCTCGTTGTGGTCGTGGTAGCTGGTCCGCGCCGTCCCGATCCCGTAGTGGTCGAGGAGGACCCCGCTCGTGCGGGTGTCCTCGCACGCGACGAGGTCGGCCTCCTTCAGCACCCGCAGCGCCCGCAGCGTCACGTCCTCCAGGTTGCCGATGGGGGTGGGGACGAGGACGAGGGGCATAGGGCGCGGTCGGATGCAGGATCGCCGTAGAGACGCAGCATGCTGCGTCTCTACAAACGGGAAGGCTCGGTTTAGCTATCGCGTAGCCAGCGGGCGAGGTCCTTGGCGAAGTAGGTCAGGATGAGGTCGGCGCCGGCGCGGCGGATGGCGAGGGTGTGCTCCAGCGCCACGGCGCGGAGGTCGGCCCAGCCGCGCTCGGCGGCGGCGTGGATCATGGCGTACTCGCCGGAGACGTGGTATGCGGCAACGGGGACATCCACGGCCTCATGCACCGCGCGGACGACGTCGAGGTAGGCGAGGGCGGGCTTCACCATCACCACGTCCGCCCCCTCCTCCACGTCGAGCAGCACCTCCTTCACCGCCTCGCGCGCGTTGGCGGGGTCCATCTGGTACGTCCGCTTGTCGGCCGGCACGTCCGGCCGCTGCCGGGGGGCGGAGTCGAGCGCGGCGCGGAAGGGGCCGTAGAGCGCGGAGGCGTACTTCGCGGAGTACGAGAGGATGAGGGCGTCGGCGTGGCCGGCGCCGTCGAGCGCGGCGCGGATCGCGGCGACGCGGCCGTCCATCATGTCGCTCGGCGCGACCACGTCAGCCCCGGCCGCGGCCTGCACGACGGCCATCTCGGCGAGGAGCTCCAGCGAGGCGTCGTTGTCGATCCGCCCGTCCCGGACAATCCCGTCGTGGCCGTCGGAGGAGTAGGGGTCGAGCGCGACGTCGGTGACGAGGACGAGGTCGGGGACGGCGGCCTTCACGGCGCGGATGGCGCGGGGGAAGAGGCCGTCGGGGTCGAGCCCCGCGCTGCCGCGTTCGTCCTTCATTTTTTCGGGCACCTTCGGGAAGAGGGCGGCGGCGGGGACGCCGAGGTCCCACACCTCCCGCGCCTCCTCCACGAGCCGGTCCACCGAGAGCCGGAACTGCCCCGGCATCGCGTCGATGGGCTCCCGCACGCCCTCGCCCTCGACGACGAACAGGGGCATGATGAGGTCGTCCGCCGAGAGCCTTGTCTCGCGCGCCATCCGGCGGACGGCCTCGGAGCGGCGGAGCCGGCGCGGGCGGGTGGTGAGGTTGGGCAGATCCATGAGGCTGGTTGTAGGGGCACGGTGGTGCCGTGCCCGGCTCGGTATTGGACCCCCCGCTCCTGGTGCCATCGCTAGCGCTCAAGGCACCAGAAGCTGTCCCCCTTCACAAGGGGGACAGTTCGGCGACGCTGGGAGCGGAGCGACCGCAAGACGAACGGGGGGTCTCACACCGTCGCCTTCCGCCGCCACGTCGAGCCTTCGGGGGAGTCCATCACCTCGACGCCCAGCGCGTCCAACTCGTCGCGGATGGCGTCGGCGCGGGCGAAGTTTTTTTCTTTACGGGCTGTCGCCCGTTCTTCGAGGAGGGCTTCGACCTGCTCCGCGAGCGGGTCGGCCTTCTCAGCGGGGGTGCCCTGCCCCTCGTGCTGCACGATGCCGAGCAGGGCGTTCACTCGGTCGAGGAACGACTTGGCGGCGCGGGCGGAGGCCGCCGTGAGGCCGGGGCCGTCGCGGTGGGAGTGGATGCGGCCCGCGCCGTCGAGCACGGCGGCGAGGGCGCGCGGGGTGTTGAGGTCGTCGCAGAGCCCCACGAAGGCGTTGGCGTAGGCGGCGTCGAGCGCGTCGGTTAGCTCCCGGTCCTCCGGCCGCTCCTCGCCGCCGTCCCCGTGCTCCGCCTCGGCCGCCTGCTCGTAGGCCAAGCGGAGCGAGGCGACCTGCTTCTGCGAGGCCCTGAGGTCCTTGAGCGTGAAGTTGAGCGTCTTCCGGTAGTGCCCGCGGATCAGCGCGAGCCGGAGCGCCAGTGGGTCCACGCCCTTTCCGCCTTCGGCCTCCGGCAGCGTGAGGTCGCGCACGGTGAAGAAGTTGCCGTTCGACTTCGCCATCCGCCGGCCCTCGACCTGGAGGAACCGCGTGTGCATCCACACCCGCGCGAACGGCTCAGCAGAAAGGCTCTCGGCCTGGGCGATCTCGCACTCGTGGTGGGGGAAGATGAGGTCCTCGCCGCCGGCGTGCACGTCGATCCCCGCACCGAGGTACCGCCGCGCCATCACCGAGCACTCGATGTGCCAGCCGGGGAAGCCGCGGCCGAAGGGGCTATACCACTGCATTAGGTGACCGGGGTCCTTCTTCCACAGCGCGAAGTCGCGTGGGTCCCGCTTCGCCTCGTCGGTCACGATCTCGCGGCGCTCGGCGGCGGCGCCCTCGGCGAGCCCGGCGGCGTCGGTGTTGCCGCTGAGGCGGCCGTAGGCGGGGAAGCTCGGGACGTGGAAGTAGACGCCGTCGGCGGTCTCGTAAGCATGGCCGGCTTCGACCAGCCTTTCCACGGCCTCGATCTGGCCGGTGACGTGCTCGGTGGCGCGGGGGCGGACGTCGGGCTCCAGGAGGTTCAGCGTGCGCCAGTCGGCCAGCAGCGCGTCGGTGTAGAAGCGGGCGAGGTCGTAGACGTTGCCGAACCGCTCGCCCTCGCGCTCCAGCGCCTTCGCCATCTTGTCCTGCCCGTGGGCGTCGGCGAGGTCGTCCTCGGTGAGGTGGCCGACGTCGGTGACGTTCGAGACGGCCTGAGTCCGCCAGCCGAGCGCGCGGGCGGTCCGCAGCAGGAGGTCCGTCGTCAGGAACGTGCGGAAGTTGCCGATGTGGGCAAAGGAATACACCGTCGGGCCGCAGGAGTAGACCCGGAGCAGCGGGTGCCCGTCGGCGTCGGTCTGGCTCGGCATGACCTCCTCGACCTGCCGGGTGAGGGTGTTGGTGAGGCGGAGGGCAGGCATCAGGCGGAACCGTTCGTGCTGCGGACGGCGACCTCCTGCATCCGCCGGAGCATCGCCGCGAGGCCGCCCTGGCGGGCCGGCGTGAGGCTCTCGGCGAGCCCAGCCTCCTGGATGAACGCGGGGTCCACGGCGAGGACCGTCTCGGGCGCCTCGCCGTCGAGGCCGTTGACGAGCAGTGCCACCATCCCCTGCGCGATCTGCCCCTCGGCGGCGGCGCGGTAGCGCATCCGGCCGGCGTCGAGACGGCCGTCGAGCCAGACGCGGGAGACGCAGCCGGGGACGAGGTTCGGCTCCTGCTTCAGCGCCTCGGGGAAGGCGTCCAGCTCCTCGGCGTAGTCGAGCAGCAGCAGCGTCCGCGTCATCTTGTCGAGCGGGGCCAGCTCGTCGACGCGCTCGCGGAGCTTCGGGGGGAGGGTGGCGGTCATGGGGGCGGTACGCGGCGCGGCGGGAGCGGTGCCGCGAGGAGGGGATGAAGATAGCGGGCCGAGGCCGCGCCGTAGGGGCACGGCGGCGCCATGCCCGTGCTGGACGCCGAAACCTCGGCGTGGGCGGTTGGCTTCAAGCAGGCCCCCTATCCTGTCTCCCGTGTCCGATCCCCTCCAGCCCGACCCCGAGCGCAGCGCGCGCCGCGCGGGGCTGGTCTACGTCTCGGACGCCGAGCCCGGCATCACGCGCCGCCGCCGCGGGAAGGGGTTCTCGTTCCACCATCCCGACGGCGCGCTCGTTGAGGGGGCGGAGCGCGAGCGGGTCGAGGCGCTGGTGATCCCCCCGGCGTGGGAGGAGGTCTGGATCTGCCAGAAAAAGAACGGGCACCTCCAGGCCACCGGCCGCGACGAGAAGGGGCGGAAGCAATACCGCTACCACCCCGAGTGGGAGCGCGCCCGCAGCGAGGCCAAGTTCGACCGGCTCGTCCCCTTCGGCGAGGCGCTCCCCAAGGTCCGCGCCCGTGTCGCCTCGGACCTTCGGGGAAGGAAGCTCAGCCGCGACAAGGTCGTCGCCCTCGCCGTCCGCCTCCTGGACGAGACGCTGATCCGCATCGGCAACCCGGAGTACGCCGCCGACAACGGCTCCTACGGGCTCACCACGCTCCGCGACAAGCACGTCGCCTTCGAGGGCGACCGGGTCCGGTTCTCGTTCGTCGGGAAGAGCGGGAAGGAGCAGGAGGTCACGCTGCGCGACCGGCGGCTCGCGCGGCTCGTCAAGGCGTGCCGAGACATCCCCGGCTACACCCTCTTCCAGTTCTACGACGACGCGGCCGGCGGACGGGGCGCCATCGGCTCCGGCGACGTGAACGCTTACCTCCGCAAGACGGCCGGCGGGGCCTTCAGCGCGAAGGACTTCCGGACGTGGGGCGGCACCGTCCTCGCCGCGAAGGCCCTCCGCGCCCGCGGCCCGGCCGAGGACGAGAAGGCCGCCGACGGGGCCGTGGTGGAGGTCGTGAAGGAGGTCTCCGGCGCGCTCGGCAACACCGTCGCCGTGTGCCGGAAGCACTACGTCCACCCCCACGTCTTCGAGAGCTACCGGGCGGGCGGGCTGCTGGACCACCTCAAACGGCGCAACGCGGGGAACACGCCTGCTGGCCTGGAGCCTGAGGAGGCCGCCGTCATCAGCCTGCTCAAGGAGCGGTAGCCTCGGGTGCGTATCGAAGGGGGAGCAGCTTTGCCGCCTCGACGGCCACGAAGGCGTAGGCACGGCCGTCGGTTCCAGCAAACTCGACCTCGAGGACGCCCTCTGCCCACTCCTCCACGACGGTACCCACCTGCCCTCGCTGGAGTCCATGCTCCGGCAAGTCCGCCATCAGGGCGACCACATCGAGGAGGCGAATGGGGACAGAGGAAGGCTGCATGGCTCAGATAACGTAGCAGGACACGAGACGGGGAAACGCCTCGCCTCGCCGGACGATCCAAGCACTCCGCACTATCGCGGCCCCGCCGGGACCATGCATCTCGAAGTCGAGGCGGTAGCGAGCGCCGTAGGTGTCTCTACCCGCGAGTTCTGCGGGGAGGGTGTGGGCGGCCTGCAGCAACCGTTCGCGCAGCGCCTCGGCGTCAGCGTCCGTCAGCCCGAGCGCGGACCGGAATACGCGTGCTTTATGACGGCCGGTCGGATGGGCCGAGTCGAGGCAGTAATCGCGGAGCTTGCGGAGGTCTACGACGGCTGCCTCAGCGTTGGGGAGGAGGCCGGTCACGGCTGTTCGGTCGGGCAGGGCTCGCAACACCCGGACTCTTCTGGGAGCCGTTCCCCGAACCACCGCGGGGGGTCGTAACCGTGCCCGCCCCACGGGTTGCACCGCAGGATGCGCCACGCGGCCAGCGCCGTCCCCCGCAGCGCCCCGTACTCCCGCAGCGCGACGACCGCGTACTGCGAGCACGACGGCGTGAACCGGCACGTCCGCGGGAGGTGCGGGCTGACGGCGAGCTGGTAGAACCGGACGAGCCCGACGAGCGCGAGCGCCGGGAGCCGGCCGAGCCAGCGGAGGATGTCAGCGAGAACGTTCATGGATGGCCGTAGGGGCGCGATTCATCGCGCCCTGATCGAACCCCTACAACGGCTGAGCCGCTGCCGCGCGTTCCGCCGGCGCCGCGGCCCGCCGCCCCTCCGGGTAGACGAGGTACAGCAGCGCCGGCAGCAGCAGGAGGTCCGCCAGCAGCGCCAGCACGATGGTGGCCGAGACGAGGATGCCCATGTACGTCGTGCTCTGGAACGGGCTCAGGGTCAGCACGAGGAAGCCGCCCAGGAGGATCAGCGACGTCAGGATGATCGCCTTGCCGGTGCCGAAGATCGTCTCGCGGACGGCCTCCCGCAGCGCGAGCCCCGCGGCCATCTCCTGCCGGAGCCGCGCCAGCACGTGGATCGTGTCGTCCACGGCGATCCCGAAGGCGATGGAGAAGATGACCGCCGTGGCCGGCTTGATGTCGATCCCCGCCGCGCCCATGATGCCCGCCACCACGATCAGCGGGACGACGTTCGGGACGAGCGAGACGAGGACGAGGCGGGCGTCGCGGAACAGGAACCCCATCAGGATCGAGATGAACACGAACGCGAGGCCGATCGACAGGAGCAGGCTCTCGACGAGGTAGTCCGAGAGGTCGGCGGCGAGCACGATGGTGCCGGTCGTCGTGATCTCCACGCCTTCGGGGAGGTTCTGGTCGAGGTAGTCGGCGAAGCCCTCGCGGAACTCCTTGATGCGGGCGCTCCCGACGTCGGCCATGTTGGCCGAGACGCGGACCTCGCGGAAGTCGAAGTCGGCGAAGCGGCGGAGGAACGCCTCGTCGGTCAGCTCCAGGAGGAAGAGGTACTGCGCCGTGAGCGCCTCGCTGGTCGGGAGGCGGTAGGCGGCGGCGGAGTCGGCGCGCATGGCGCGGTTGAGCTGCTTCAGGAGGTCCACCGGCGAGACCGTCCGCGTCACGAACGGCTGTTCTTCCAGGTAGTCCTGCACGCTCTCGACGGTGCGCAGCAGCGCGGGGTCCTTGAAGGCGTCGGGCTCGTCGGTCGAGAGCACGACCTCGAACCGGAACGGCGAGACGATCCGCTCCTCGAAGAACCGGATGTCCTGGTAGACCTCCGTGCGCGGGCCGAGGTCGTCGTTGATGAGGGAGTTCACCCGGAGCCCCGTCGCGCCCCATGCCGCGAGCGCTATTATGCCGGCGCACACGGCAACGACGGTCTTCGGGCGGCGGACCGTCACGCGGTCGGCCCAGCCGAGGAAGCGGGAGAAGTTGCCGACGCCGCCGAGGCGGGCGACGACGCCGGGCTTCGGCGGGCGCGTCCACAGCAGCACCGTCGTGACGAGGACGAGCGAGATGGCGAACGTCAGCATCACCCCGGCCGCGGTGAACACCCCGAACCGCTGCATCGGGACGACGCGGCTGGTGGCGAGGGTCGCGAACCCGATGGCCGTCGTCACGCTCGTGAGCAGGGTGGCCGCGCCGAGGCGGACGACCATCTGCCGGATCGCCGCGCGCTTCTCCAGCCCCCCCGCCACGCCGTCGAGATATTTCGAGAGCAGGTGGATCGAGTCGGCGACGGCCACGACGAGGACGATGGCGGCCGTCGAGCTCGTCAGCACGTCGATGGACGAGCCGGCCAGCATGATCGTCGCGATCGTCCACATCACCCCGAGCCAGACGACGACGAGCGGGAGGAGCACCCCGCGCGCGCTGCGGAACATCCACAAGAGGATCAGCAGGATCACGAACGACGCCATCCCCACCGAGCGGACGACCTCGACCTGCAACAGCTCGACGTAGGCGTTGCGGAGGTACGGGAAGCCGCTCCACCGGAAGTCGTACCGCTCCGCCCACGGCTGGAGCGCCGCCTGCGCCTGGTCGATGATGGCCCCCCGCGTCTCGAACTGGTTGAGCCCGGGGTCGATCTGGATCAGCAGCGTCGTCGCGTCGCCGGCGCGGCTGACGACGTAGCCGACGGCGAGGGAGTCGGCGCGGAGACGCTTTTCCAGGGCGCGCAGCGAGTCCGGCTCCGGGCTCAGCCGCTCGACGACCGGCGCCACCTCGATCCCGTCGGTGGTCCCTCGGATGTTCTCCAGGCTCGTCAGCGACACCACCTCCTCGACGCCCTCGATCCCCTCCAGCGCCGCCGTCATGTCGGCGACGTCGCGGAGGGTTTCGTAGCGGTAGGCGCTTCCCGGCGGCCCCGTCTCGAAGCCGGTGACGATGAAGGCGTCGTCGGGCTCGTAGGCCGCGGTGAACGCCTCGTACTCCTGGATCGTCGGGTCCCCGGCCGGGAGGAAGCCCTCGAGGTTGTAGTCGAACCGGACGCCGCCGAGGGCGAGGTGGAGCGCGGCCCCGAGCGAGAGCGCGACGAGCGCGGCGAAGGCCGCACGGGGGTACCGTAGGAGGAGGTCGGCGACGCGCTGCAACGGCGGGGGCTCGGGTGCGCGCGGTGTACGCCGGCTGCGGGCGGGGGGTCTTGAAGCCGGCGGGAATAGCTGCGGCGACAGGCAGCTAGAAGCTGTAGGTCACTCGGAGGTACGCGAAGTCGCTGCCGCCGAAGGTGGCGAACGAGAAGGCCGGCTCGCGGAGGAGGGTCAGCCCCTTCGGGCGGAGAGCAGCGACGGGATCGGCAGCGGCGTGCTGTTCATCTCCCAGGATGCCCGGTGTTGCATCCATCGCGCGAAGGCTGCGTGGATGAGCTTTGCCCGGCGCTGTGGTGGCAGGTATTCCTCGGCGATGACTCGCCGCGCCCGCCCCGCCTGCACGTCTCGGGCAGCCAGCGCCGCCGCCTCGGCCGCCCGGCGGGCTCGCCCCATTCGTGAGCACGCCGCCCGCGCGGCCGTCTCCTCCACCGCCTCCGCCACGCGCCGCGCCATGTCGGGGGCGGCCATGTGGCGCAGGACCCACCGCTGCCCGCGCTGGCCCATCGCGTGTCGCTCAGCGGGGTCTAATCGGGCCATGCGGGCTACCGCGCCGGCCAGGGCCTCCGGCGTGGCCGGCGCCACGGCCCCGGCCCCGGCCGCGCGGAGGATCTCCCCCGTCTGCCCCCCCGACAGCGACACCACGGGCAGCCCGGCGGCGAGGTAGTCGAACAGCTTCCCCGTGATCGTCGTGTCGAGCAGCGGCCACGGCGCGCGGGCGTTGAGGCCGAGGTCGGCCCCCAGCAGCGCCGGGAGGAGGCGGTCCTTGGGCAGGCTCCCGAGGTAGCGCACGTTCGGCAGCCGCGCCGCGGCTCGGGCCACCTCCGGCCGGGCCTCCCCGTTACCCGCGAAGAGCCACATCACCTGGGGCGCTCGTGTGGCCGTCCGCGCTGCCGCTTCGAGCAGGGTGCCCAGCCTGTAGGGCCGGTTGAACGACCCCGCGTACAGCACGACGAGGCGGTCCTCGAGGCCCTCGGCCCGGCGCCACGCCGCGCCTGCTGCCTGCTCGGCGGCCCGGAACACCGGGTCGCCCCCGGTGGGGGCCGTCGTGAGGGGGACGCCCGGAGCCACCGCACACAGGTACGGCTCGAACCCCGGCGACACGGCGACGAGGTGATCGGCGAACCGGCAGGCCCAGGCCTCGAGCCCGTACAGAGCCTGCGCGAGGGGGCGGGAGCGCACCATCCCGCCGTCAACGAGAAAGGCCGGCCAGAGGTCGCGGACCTCCAGCACCAGCGGGGCCGCGAAGCGGACGGCGGCGAGGACGGAGGGGAGCACCTGCGGCAGCGGTGGCGTGGAGGCGTAGACGAGGTCCGCCCCCCCGAACGTCCTCAGGTACCGCGCACTCCGGGTGGCGAACGCGGCGTAGGAGCGCGCCCGCTCACCTCCTCCCGGCGCGCGCTGAACGACGGTGGGGAGGCGGTGGAGTGTCAAGGCGCCCTCCCGGTCCACCCTCACGGCCGGCGTGGGGGTCCCCGCACGGTCCCCCAGGTACGTCCGCTGCGAGCACACCACGTCCACCCGCCACCCCGCCTCCAGGAACGCGGCGGCGAGGTGGACGGGGCGGCTGTTGCCCCCCTCGCGGGCGCTCACAAAGTTCTGGTGGAGCCAGAGGAGCCGGCGGGAGGGGCACTGCGGAGTAGGGGGCATCGTGCGTCGGAGGCGGCAGACGTGATTATGAGCGCGACGGCCGAACCTCGTGGCGCAGCAGGAACCGCCAGGATATCGCCCCGGCCCCGAGGAGGCCTGCGGTTGCCAGCGCGCGGCCGAGGGCGCCGAGATCGGGGAGAGCTACGGCGAGGGCGGCCGCCAGGAGGGCCGCCGTCCACGCCGCGAGGTCCGTCTGAAGGCGGCTCAGCCCCGCCGCCTGCAACCGCAGGGCGAGGTGGTCCGGGCTCCCCCGCCACCATGCCAGCCCCTTCCGCGCGCGGGCGACTACGACGAACGCCAGCTCGAACAGAGGGACGGCGGCGACCAGCCCCGCCCAGGCCACGCCCGGCACGAGCGAGAGCCCGGCCATCCCGGCGATGGTCACGGCGGCGAGCAGGAACCCCAGCAGGTGCGATCCGGCGTCGCCGAGGAAGATGGAGGCGGGAGGGCGGTTGAAGAAGAGGAATCCCAGCGTGGCCCCAGCGATCAGCAAGGCGAAGCCGCGCAGCGCCGGTACGGTGAAGGCTACAGGCAGCAGCCCCACTACGACGACCCCGCCGAGCAGGCCGTCGCACA
Organism: Rhodothermales bacterium; assembly: GCA_965215145.1. GTDB lineage: Bacteria > Bacteroidota > Rhodothermia > Rhodothermales > JANQRZ01. Next base: position 1,193,043 of record OZ244038.1, read on the forward strand.
CGTCGAGGATGTTGCAGGCGTTGACGACGACCACGATCCACCCCGCCGCCAGCGCCGCGTCGAGCAGGGCGTTCCCGGTGAGGGGGACCGCCAGCCCCAGCGCGGCGACGAGCGCGGCGGCCAGCGTCTGGCCGAAGAGCTTAGTGAGGGGGCCGAGGGTGACGGCGTCATCCACGAGCCCGAGCCCCAGAAACGCGAGCATCCCGAAGATGACCGGCCCGGCTGGCAGGGGGGCTGGCAGGAGGGAGACCTCGGGCGCCGCGAATCCCCCCAGAACCCACCCCCCCACCAGCCCGCCCATCACGCCGAGCCCGCCGAGGTACGCGACGGGGTGCGTGTGCTGCGGCACGATGGGGTTCGGCGGGGCGACGAAGCCGACTCGGCGGGCCGCGCCCCGCGCAGCCCACGTCGCTGCTGAGCCGGAGGCGCCGGCCAGAAGGAAGACGAGGAGCGGGCTCACACGCGCACCGGCCGTCGTGGGGCCGGGGGTCGGGCCGGCCGCGAGAGCGCCTCCGCCCACCCGAACCCGCCCCGCATCACCTGCGCCATCGAGGAGTACTCCCAGCGCCCGTAGCGACCGAGCGTGCTGACCCCGCCGGCCGCGAGGTGCTCCCGGCACCGCTGGACGGCGCGACCCGTCCCGCGCGTGAACACGACGTACGCGGGGTCCGCCACCATCACGTGCGCCCCGACGACCACGCAGCCCTCGCCCAGCAGCCCCACGCGGCGGAGCCCCTCCTGCGTCGCTGCGGCGAGGTCCGCCTCGCGGGGCGGTAGGGTCTCGGCGGGGACGGGGATCTCGGCCAACACGCCCCAGCCCTCCGGCGGGGCGAGGAGCGGGTCGAACTCCGTCATGAACGTGAGCCGCGTAAACGGCACCCGCTCGTCCGGGTAGTAGCGCCAGTGGCCCGTCCCCGTCGGGCGGGGCCCCCGGACGGCCACCCCGACCGAGTAGACCGTGTTGTGGACCAGCCGGCGCGAGGCCGCCCGCACGTCGCCGGGCGCGTCGGTGCAGAGCCGTACGGCCGTCGGCAGCGGCAGCGTGGACAGGCAAGCCTCGCGGAAGCGGTAGGCCACCCGTTCCCCCCAGCGACGGGCGTAGACCGTCCGTGCGTCCAGGTCGACGGCCTCGACGGTCGTCCGCAGGTGGAGGCGGGGGACGCGTGCGGCGAGCGCCCGTGTGAGCACCTCCATCCCACGGACGGGCGCCCCGGCGGGGGGGCGGGGGTAGAAGGCGTTCGAGTTGTACGCTGCCTGCTGGAGAGGGCTCGGTCGGAGGGCGCCCGCCCGCACCTCCTCCAGCGAGGGGCGGCAGAGGTTCCACGTCATCTCCGAGGGGGCGAGGCCGGCGAGGTCCCGCCCCCACTGCTTCCGGTTGTAGGGCAGGAAGAAGGCGTCGCACAGCGCCCGCCCGAAGGTCTGGAGCAGGTACGCATCGTAGCCCGTATCGGGGTCCGGCGCGCCGGCTGCGCACGCCGCCTCGAAGTCGGCCAGGCAGCGGGCGCGGGCCTCCGGGTCGAGGCCGCCGAGGTGGAGTTGAACGGGGTAGCGGGCCGTGCCGGCCGCGGACTCGACCCACGCCGTCGGGGGGCAGGGAGCGAGCACGTCGCCGAGGAGGGTCCGGATGCGGCGCTCCGTAGGGCCGTGCTGGAAGTGGAGCAGGTGGATCACCCGGTCGAACCAGTACCCGTCGAAGCACTCGGTGCGGACGAGGCCGCCGGGCCGCGCCTCCCGCTCCAGCACGACGGCCCGGCCGCCGAGGGCCGCACCGGCGGCGAGCCCCGTGAGGCCCCCGCCCAGGATGAGCACCTCCGCCTCGACGGTCTCGGCGACGACGTTATCGGGAGCGCGGGGCCTCACGGCTCGGCGGGCGCCCGGACGCCGTCGCTGGCGGGGTCCCCCTCGGGGTACGCCACGAGGAGGTAGATCGGGCCACGGCGGACGAGCGTACTCGGGCGCCAGCCAGAGCGCCCACACAGCGCGCGGACCCCCTCCTCTCCGAAGAACCGGACGGGGCAGCCCCGCGCGGTGAGGTACGCCCAGCGGGCCGGGACCCGCCACGCCCAGCGCGCGGGGAACGATGCGACCACCGGGCCGGCCGTCAGGCGGCGGAGGTGGGCCATCACGGGCTCCGGCTCCCGGACGTAGTCGAAGAAGCCGAGCGCGATGGCGGCGTCGAAGGGGGCGGCCGGCGCGAGGTCGAGGACGTCCTCTTGCAGGAACGTGCAGCGCTCCTCGACCCCCGCCTCCCGCGCGAGCCGCTCGGCGATGACGAGCATCTCCCCGGCGAGGTCCACGCCGACGACCTCAGTGGCCCCGTCCTGCGCGAGCCGTACCCCGTAGCGCCCGGACCCGCAGCCGACGTCGAGGACCCGCTTCCCCACCACCGGCGCGAGGGCGTCGAGCGTGAAGCGGAATCGGTCGTGGAGGTTCTGCCGGGTCCGGGCATCCCACCACCGCCCGACCGCCGTCTTCTCGCCGGAGTAGATGGCGTCGAACGACGGCGCCTTCCGGTCGAAGTGGCTGGCGATCCGCCCTTCGAGAGATCGGGGTTCACGCATGGGCTTCCGAGAGGGCGTAGGTGGGGAGCACATCTCGGGCGGGGCCGAACCGGAACTCCCGCAGCAGCGCCCGCAGCCGGTCGGCCGTCCGGTCGAGCGCAGCGTAGTGCCGGAGGCGGAGGGGGGCGGGTGCGCCCAGCCGCGGCTGCTCGGGGTCCACCTCCCAGGGGTGGAGGTAGAACACGATAGCCTCGCCCGCGTCCTCGATCCGGCGGAGCATCCGGCGCGTGAGCCCGTAGGGCAGCAGGCGGAAGTAGGCGCCCCCCCCACAGGGCACGTTCACACCGAGCCGGCGGTACGTCGCGGGCGGCATCTCGACGAGGCCCTCCGGGAGGGGGTGGATCGTCCGGGGTGCACCCGGCACCCCGTAGCGGTGGTTGTAGGCGGGGAAGATGCTGGCGTCGTAGCGGAGCCCGAGCCGCCGCAGCACCGGCAGCGCCCAGCGGGACGCCTCGGTGATCGAGAAGCAGGGGGCGCGGTACCCCAGGATCGGCTGCGGCACGAGACCGCTGAGGTGCTCGAGCGACCGGCGGACGTCGGCTTCGAAGGCGGCCGGCGTCTGCCGGTACACGAACCGGTGGTGGTGGCCGTGGCTGGCGACCTCGTGGCCCGCCTCGTGGATCTCGACCACGAGCTCCGGATGCCGCTCGGCCACGTCGCCCAGGATGAAGAAGGTGGCCCGCGTGGCGGCCTCGTCGAGGATCTCCAGGAGCCGCCGGGTTGAGGTGGAAACCCGGTCCTCGTAGCCAGGCCAGTGTGCGGGTTCGGGGTCCAGCGGGTGGTACCAGTCCTCCACGTCGAACGTGAGGACGTGGGCCGGGCGAAGTCCGACGTCTGGCGGCACAGATTCAGCGATGGGCACCCGCAGCTCGGTGTGTGTCGTGGCTCTCCAGCCGGAGAGTACGACGCCCGGGCTTTCTGAACAAACTATAGTTCAGAAATCGTACACCAGCCGGAGATAGATGAAGTCGTTTGCGCCAAAGGCGGCAAAGGAAAAAGCCGGCTCGCGGAGGAGGCCGGTGAGATCCGCCGCGCCGCCGGGGCCTCCGAAGAGCTGGAGCCCGACGGCCGCGTTGAGCCCGTCGCCGACGGCGTAGCTCACCTCCGGGTTCAGCCAGTAGTCCGCGCCGAGGTTGTAGAAGAGGAAGGCGCGGCCGGTGACGGTGTCCCGCCGGAAGCGCCCGAGCCACAGCAGCGACGCCGAGGGCTCGAATCGATCCTGCGCTACCCACTCGTCGTGGTCGACGACAAGCGCGCCGACGCCCTGCGCTCGAAACGTCTGCGTCCCAAACGCCCGCTCAACCCCGACGGCCGCCTGCACGAGCGGCTTCTCGATGAGGAACCCCCGCCGGACGGCGTCGGCGAAGTCGGGGTCGAGGAGCTCGCCGAGCGAGGTGGGGACCTCGATGGGCTGGTCCAGGAGGTAGCTCGTGTGGAAGGCGGCCTCGGCGCGGAGGATGAATGGGTCGAGGACGAGGGTCTCAGCCGTCGCGCCGAAGACGTGGCGGCGCTCGTAGGCCGGCGTCACGGCGAAGCGCAGCCCGAAGTCCCCGCCGAACGGGTCGAGCTCCACCTCGAGACCCTTCCGGAAGGCCGGCAGGCGGTTGAACCCGCTCATCCAGAGCACGGCGAGGTCGGTGCGGGGCAGCCCGCGCCACGTCGCCCGCAGCGCCACCTCGGCCGCGCCGAGCGTCGAGTCCTCCGGCGCCGGCTCGGTGATCTCGACGGGCACGCCGAGCACGTCGTCCGGGAGCGGGTACCACGGCGAGCCCGGCCCCGGCAGCCGCGTCGTCGGGCGCCGGGGGACGCCGACGGCCGTCACCTCGAAGTCCCCCAGGAAGGCGGTGGCCGTGAGGGCGGTCACGCCGAGGCGGAGGTCGTCGAAGGGCTGGGCGAGGAACTCGGTGAGGTTGAGCGGCGCGAGGAGGTCGGTGACGAAGACGCCGTCGGCCTGGCCCCAGGTGAGGATCTGCCGGCCGAGGCGGAGGTCGACCCGCTCGAAGATCACGTCGGCGAACGCCTCCCGAAGCTCGCCGTCGGTCTGCTCGCCGAGGGCGTCGTAGTCGAGCCGGGGGCGGAGCACGATCCGGCCGCGGTCGTAGCCGAACGTCAGCAGCAGCTCGGCCCGGTTCCGCGCGGCGAGGACGTCCGGCGAGGCGTCGAGGCGGAGGCCGGTGTAGAGCTCGTAGCTGCCGCCGAGCCGGAGGCGGTCGTCGAGCTGCGCCCGCGCGGGCAGGGCGCTCCCCAGCGCAATACAGAAGGCGGCGAGCAGGAGCGGCGGCCGGGCCGTCACGCGCGCGGGAGGAGCCGTTTGAGAAGCAGGGGAAACGCCAGCAGCACGAGGCCGAGCACGAGGAAGAACCACCGCGCGTCGTCGCCGGCAGCCACGTCCATCACGAAGAGCACAAGCAGCACGGCCCCCACCGCCGCGCCGAGCCACGCCCCGACCTCGTAGATGGTGTGCGCGGTCGAGCGCGTCATCGGCTCGTCGTGGTGGTCTTCGCGGTCGGGCATCATCATGGTCGGAGGGGGCTGGGTGAGAGGGGCTGAGTGGGGGACGGGCTCAACGCGCCAGGTTGAACCCGACGAGGAGGCTGACGCGGACGCCCTCGCCGCCGAGCACGGCCGAGACGTTGACGGGGAAGTTGACCCCGCCGTACTCCCGGTTCAACCCCGTGGCCAGGACGAGGCCGGCCCCGGCCAGCGAGACGTTCGGACCGAGGCCGAACTCGAACCCGGTGGGCCCGCGGAGCCCGACGAGGAAGCTCATGCTGGGCAGGAACAGCCCCTGCTCGAGCCCGCCCACGAGCGGGACCAGCTCGGTCACGGCGGAGAGCCCGGTGTCGGCCGTGAAGATCCGCGTCTCGAACTGCCACCCGAACTGCGTCAGCACGGGCGCCGCGTCGAGCTCCCGGTCCAGGTCGTCGGCGAGGTCGCCGGTGACGTAGGTGATCCCGATGCGCGGGCCGGAGAGCTTCAGCGGCTCGGTCGAGACAGCAGGCTGGGCGAGAGCACCAGGGCCGGCGAGCAGAGCGGCCAGGACGAGCAGGCGTCGCATGGGCGGGGCGTGGGGTGGCGGGCGCAAGCTACGGCCGCCGCAGAGGCGCCGCCCTGCGTGCTCAGCGCAGCCCCCGCTTGAGCTGGCGCTCGGTGAAGAGGTCGTCGCCGAGGGGGCGGTCCGTGGCGCGCTCGGTGAAGACGAGCACGGTGCGGCGGTCGTCCTGCACGTCCTCCATCACGAGCCGCCGCGCGCGGAACGAGCCCGGCGCGACCTCCTCGAAGCCCTCGGCCGTGAGCACCTTCGCCAACTCGCCGTCGCGGTCGTAGTGGTCGGCGCGGCGGATGACGTAGCGCGCGCGGTCGACGGTGAGGACGAGGCGGCTGTACTGCGAGCCGCCGTCCTCGGGGACGGCCTCCAGCACGAACGCGTCGGGCGTCGTCTCGACCATGCGCACGGCGTAGGTGTCGGGGTCGCGCGTGCCGAGGTCCTCGAACGTGAAGTCGCTCCCGGCGAACCGCTCGGCGCGCTTGCTCCCGGCGATGCGCTGGACGCGGCCGAGCGCGGGGAGGTACAGCTTCTGGTCGTCGCCGCCGGCGGTCTCGACGGTGAGCAACCCCATCCCCCGGATGTCGGCGGGGCCGGTGAAGACGACGAGCGAGCGCTGCCGGTCGTCGGCGCCGACCTTCGTGTAGGTCCGCATGGCGCGGCTGCGGGTGCGCCCGCGCGCGTCCTCGATCTCCATCTCGATCTCGGCCTGCTCGTCGGCCACGAGGTTCTGCCGGCGCTCGACCTCCTCGAACACGTCCTCGGCCGACTGCGCCTGCGCGGCGATAGGGAGGAGGACGAGGAGGAGCAGGGGGAGGAGGCGCTTCATCGGAGGGGCGGTTGGTGGAGGCGCTTCCAACGCAAGCGCCGCGCCGCGGAGCCCGGCCGGCCCGCCGGTTCAGCGCCTTCGCCAAAAGGTCAACGTAGGGGCGTGATGAATCACGCCCCTACAGTTACGTGCCTGTGGGATCACCCCTTCAGCAGGTCCATCGGGCGGCCGTCCCAGCCGGGGAACAGCGCGCCGTCGGCGCGGACGCCGAGGTGGGCCCCGGCCACGCCGGCGAAGACCGAGCGGAAGTCCGTCGTCACGGGGAGGTCGCGGCCGTCCTCCAGCGCGTCGCGGTCGAGTTCGAGGGGGCGGCCGTGGACCTGCCCGCCGCGGACGTCGTTGCCGAGCACGAACAGGCACGAGCCGCGGCCGTGGTCGGTGCCGCCCGAGCCGTTCTCGGCGACGGTGCGCCCGAACTCCGTCATCGTCATCACGACGACGTCGTCCTGGTAGTCGCGGAGGTCGGTCCAGAAGGCGGCGATGGCCTGGGCGAAGTCCTCGGCGCGGCGGGCGAAGGTCCCCCGCGCGCCGCCCTGGGCAACGTGGGTGTCCCAGCCGGAGCTCTCGGCGAAGGCGATCTCAAGGCCGACGTCGGCCTTGATGAGCTGGGCGATCTGGCGGAGGTTGCGGCCGAGCCGCGAGCCGCTGTAGTCGGCGCCGTGCTCGGGGCGGTAGCTATCGGCGTCGAGGCCGTCGACGAGGCGGGCGGCCTCGAAGGCGTCGCGGCCCTGCTCCTGGAGGAGCCCCTGCGTCGTCTGCTCGTAGAGCGCGTCGAGGTTGTCGATGAGATCGCCGCCGCCGGAGGGCATCGCGCCGCCGTCGAGGGCGAGGTCGTCGATGGAGCCGACGGCGAGGGCCGTGGCCGGCCCCTGGAGCGCGCGCGGCAGCATCGGCGAGAGGCTGACGGCGCGGAACGGCGTGGCGTCGTGGCCCATCGCACCGACGGCGCGGTTGAGCCAGCCGGACGAGGTCGTCTTGTCGCCGGGCGTCCCCGTCTCCATGAAGTCCTGGGCGTCGAAGTGGCTCCGGTTCGGCTCGGGCGAGCCCATGCCGTGGACGACGGCGAGGCGGCCGTCCTCCCAGAACGGGCGGAACGCGCCGAGCGCCGGGTGCAGCCCGAACCCCACGCCGAGGTCGATCAGCCCGCTGTCGGCCCGCCGCGCGGGGTCGAGCGCGAGGCGGGGGCGGAGCCGCTGGAGCGTGGCGTCGATGGGCTGCACGGCGGCGAGCCCGTCCATCGCCCCGCGCTGGAAGATCGAGACGAGCACCTTCCGGCGGCGGTGGGCGCCGCGGGCGGCGCCGTCGGCGGTGCGGAGCAGGAACGTCGGCGTGCCGCCGAGGCCGGTGGCGAAGACGGCGAGGCCGCCGGACTTGAGGAAGGCTCTACGGGTCCACATGGCTTTGGGGGTCAGGAGGGGTCGGGAGGTGGAGGCGCGACATGCCGCGTCTCTAACGGGTCGCGTGCAGGCGGGGTCAGAGGGGCTACTGCCGCTGGAACTCGGGGGCGCCGAGGAGGAGGCCGACGACGCGGCCGAGGCTCTCGGGGCCGCCGAGCTCGCCGGGGCGCGGGTCGGCGTCGTCGGTGAGGGGGTCGTCCTCCGGCGGCGCCACGCCGTCGGCCGCCGCGGCGACGCGGGCGTCGAAGTCGGGGTCGCGGAGGGTGGGCAGCAGCAGCCGCACCGTGTCGGCCGTCTCGCGGGCGGGGAGGACGACGGCGGCATAGGCCTCCAACGCCTCCTCCGGCGAGGCCGGCTCGTGCCCGCCGTTGAGCGCGAGGAGGTCCGCGCGGACGCCGCCGATGCCGCCGGTGGCGAGGGCGAGCCCGAAGTTGACGCGCTGCAGTAGCGTCCCCGCGCTGATCCACGCCGAGGCGTGGTCGGGGTAGCCCGTCGGGGCGGTCGAGAGGTAGACGGCCTCGCCGAGCGCGCCGGCGCGCTGGAGCGCGGGGACGCCGTCCTGGACCTCGGCGTCGAGCGCCCGCAGCGCGCTCGCGGTGAGCTCGAAGGGGGACTTCATCTTGGCGCGCCGGGCGGCCCAGAACGCCTCGTCCTGGACCATCTCGCGGAGCACCACGCGGACGTCGCCGCCGCTGGAGCCGAAGGCGCCGGCCATCCGGTCCACGAGGGCGTCCGGCGGGTCGTCCTGGACGAACTTGCGGGCGAGCTTCCAGGCGAGGTGCTGCGCCGTCGAGGGGTGCTCGGCCACGAGGTCGAGCACGCGCTCGCCCTCGTCGAGCCCGCCGCCGGCGGGGAACGCCGTGCCGAGGATCGTCTTCGCCTCGGCGTCGTGGAGGGCGGGGACGAACACGAACCGGCCCTCGCCCTCCACGACGCCGCCGCCGCGCACGTTCGCCATCTCGATGAGCTCCCGCATCTTGTCGGCCCCGTTCGAGCCGCCGAGGTCCACGGGCCGGAAGAGCCACCCCGTCAGGGCGCGCGCCGTCTCCTCGACGTCCTCCTGCGTGTAGCCGCCGTCGACGCCGAGGGTGTGGAGCTCGAGGAGCTCGCGGGCGTAGTTCTCGTTGAGGCCGGCGGGGCGGCGCTGGGCGAGGTTCGGGGGGAGGTCCGCCGCGGTCCGCCGCCCGCGCGGGGCGAAGGAGCGGGCGTTGTCGAGGTAGCGGAGCATCGCCGGGTGCTTGGCCGTGGCGCCGAGGACCGCGCGGAAGGGGCCGAACACGTTCGGGCGGATGGCGCCGTACTCGTAGTCGAGGAGGTAGGCCGAGGTCTCGTTGTGCCAGAGGACGTTGAAGTGGTTGAACCAGAAGTCCGTGAGCACCTCGCGGAGCTGGTTCTGGGCGTAGACGGCGCGGACCAGCTTCTGCTCGGCGATCTGCTTGATGAGCTCGCGCTGGTGCCGGAAGCCCTGCTGGTAGGCCCATTCGAGCAGGCGCCGCCGCGCGGCCTTGTCGTCCTTCTCCGTGTTCCGGTCCACGATGCCCGCGTGAAACGCGCGGGTGCGGACGTAGCCGGCCGAGGCGTAGGTCTCGGCCAGCTCCTCCGGCGAGGCGCTCAGCGCCGCGATCCCGGCGAGGCGGCGGTCGAGCTCGGGCTCCGGGAGGTCGCCGCGGAGCTGCTCGTCGAGCCAGCGCTCCAGGCCCATCTCGACGACGCGGTCCACGGCGCCGGGCGTCGGGCCGAAGGCGAACCGGTCGAGGAGGTGGGCGGCGGCCTGACGCTCGGTGAGGCCGGCGGCGCGGTAGGGGAGGTCGGGTTGCAGGGGGGCGGTCATCGCGCGGGGGCGGTCAGGGGCGCCGCGTCACCTCGAGGTCCTCGAAGGCGACGTCGGCGGAGAGCGGGACGGTGAAGGTGCGCCAGCGGCGGCGCTGCTGGAAGGTGGCGTCGGTGCGGCGGGACTGGGGGACAGAGACCGTGCCGCCCGGCCCCTCAACGGGCGCATAGTCCGTGAGGACGCGGATTGTGCCACCGGGGCCGGCGCGGGCGGCGACGCGGCTGCGCAGGAGCACGGGCGCGCCGGCGGTGTCCGCTCCACGCGACAGCCACAACGTCACCTCCTCAACGGTCCGCCCGGGGCGATCCGTCTGCGGCAGGCGCAGTGCGAGCCGCCACGCGGGCTCCCCGTCGACCTCGGCGCGGAGGGGGCGGCGCTCGGGGCGGTCCCGCTCGCCGGGGCGGACGGCGACGGCGTGAACGGTGCGGACCCGGCTCGTCCCGAACGGCCCGTTGACCTCGCGCGCGGCGTCCTCGACGAAAGCGATCCGCTCCACACCGGCCTGTGCCACATGCACGCCGCGCGCCCACCGTTCCATCACCCCCGCTGCCGGAGGCGCGCCGGGCTGGGGCGCGCTCTGCCCAAATGCAGCCGAGGCGGCACTCAGGGTGCTGAGGGGCGGGATGAGCAGGAGGCGTCTCAAGGGTCGATGCCGGGGGGAATGGGTCTCGTGCAAGAACGTAGGGTCGGCGCGGCGGATATCACGGACGTGTGGCGGAGCCGTTTGGAATGTGCGGGGCACGGGGCGGAAAGCGAGGAGGCTTCTGTATTGGCGCCGTCCACGCGCCGAACGCCGATCCCGCATGGCAGACTCCAACGGCTTCCCGACCCCGGGCGTTCTCGTGGGCCTGGGCGACGACGCGCTGCCGGGCCGGCGTCCGTCACCGTGGCCGTCTCGGACACGGGGGAGGGGATCGCGGCGGTGGAGCAGGCGCACCTCTTCGAGCGCTACTGCCGGGGAGAGCGGGCCCGCACGCGCGGGGGCACGGGGACGGGGCTCGGCCTCGCCATCGCCCGCGCCGTCGCCCAGGCTCACGGCGACGACCTCGCCGTCGAGAGCGCGCCGGGGCGGGGCAGCACGTTACGTTCACCCTCACGCTCTCCACCGACGGTGGGAGACGGGTCTCGCCGAGCGGAGGCTAGCGCACGACGACGGCCTGGACCGTCCCGGTGTACGCGCCCGCCTCGACGCGGACGAGGTAGACGCCGCTGGCGAGGCGGGCCGCGTCCCACTCGACCTCGTGGTAGCCCGCCGGGCGCTCCGCGTCGACGAGGGTGGCGACGAGGTGGCCCGCCGTGTCGTAGACGCGGACGCTCACGTCCGAGGCCTCCGGCAGCGCGAACTCCAGCGTCGTCCGCTCCGCGAACGGGTTCGGGTAGTTCTGCTCCACGCCGAACGCTGTGGGGATGAGGCCGCCCTCGTTCGAGACCGGCGTGACGTTGACCGTTACGTCCACCGTCACCGTCGCCTCGTCCGGGTCGTTCGACGAGATCACGACCTCGAAGTCGTGGATGCCCGCCTCGGCGCCCTCGGCGTCGGCTGTCGCGGTGACGTCCAGCGACGCGCCCGGCGCGATGCCGTCGCCGCAGTCGCTCGGGGAGACCGAGAGGAGCATCGGGCCGGTGCCCTCGAGCGAGACGAGGTCGACGAAGAAGTTCGTCACGGCCCCGGCTTCCCCGGCCTCCGTCGTGCTCTCGAACCGGAGCGTGTGGGTGCCGCCGTCGGCGTAGGCGCTGACGTCGAGCGTGACGAGCCGGTAGGTCTCGTAGGTCCCGCCCGCGCCGCCGTCGGCGTCGGTCGTGCGGAACACCTCCTCGCCATCGAGCTGCACGCTCATGAACCCCGTGACGTCAGCGATGGGGATTTCGTGGTAGAACCGGAGCTCGGCGCTGCCCGCAGGGACGGTGACCTCCTGCTCGACGAAGCCGGTCTCGGTGGTGTCGGGGCTCCCCCCGAACCACACCCACCACGCCCCGCTGAGGGCGCCGGTACCGCCGCCGGTGTTGCACACGGCGGCCGTACAGAACAGGGTGTCGAAGTTGGTCGAGCCCTCGTCCCAGAACGGGTTCGGCGTCCCGGCCTCGAACGAGCCGTCCTCGACGGCGGCACCGGCGCCTCCCACCTCCCGCACAGCGACCGAGCACTCGAGGCTATCTGAGTCCGGTCCGGCCTCGTTGGAGATCGTAAACGTCTGCGTCGCCGCGTCGCCCTGGCCGAGCTCGAAGGTGAGGGCCTCCGGCGTCACCGCGATGTCGGCGCTGGAGCTGTCGCCCCCGAGCGAGCGCGCGGTCGCGAGCCCGCCCGAGGGCAGGGGGAGGGCGTGGCGGGCCGCGTGGCCCCAGGAACCCTGCGCCACGGCAGCCGCGCAGCCGCCGACGGCTAGCACCGCCAGGGCCGCCACGAAGGCGCAGCGTCGGAGGAGGTGAGGTTGCGGGAAGGGCATAGGCGTGGGACGTGGGGGAGCACCGTTCGGGACGTGGCTCCGGGAAGGTAACGGATCATTAGGCTCGGGGTGGGGAGGCGACGCGGGGGCGGCCCCATAAAGCCCGGCGCCCCCACCCTTCTGAAGGGTGGGGGCGCCGGTAGGCTCCGGTTGCCGTGGGCCGCCGGGGGGCGGGGGCTAGCGCACGACGACGGCCCGAACCGTCTCGGCGTGCGAGCCGGCGTCCACGCGGACGAGGTAGACCCCGCCGGCTAGGCCCGACGGCGCCCACTCCACCTCGTGCCGGCCCGCGGGGCGGAGACCCTCGGCGAGCGTGGCGACGAGGCGGCCTGCCGCGTCGTAGACGCGGACGCGGACCTCGGCCGGCTCGGCCACCGTGAAGGCCACGGTCGTCTGGCCCGCAGCGGGGTTCGGGTACGGCGACTCGAGGGTGAAGGCCGCTGTGGCCGGCCCGCCCTCCGCGCTGACCGTCTGGATGATGATCGTGACGGGCACCGTCAGGGTCGGCGTGCTCGGGTCGTTGGTCGTGAGGGTGAGCTCGCACGTGTACGTGCCGGGCTCGGCGTCCCCGCCGTCCGCCGTCACCGTGACGGTCGCGGACTCGCCCGCGGCGATGGCGCCGCTGCCCGGGGCTACCGAGAGCGTGGGGCCGTCCCCGCCCATCGAGCTGCCATCCGAGATCGAGACGAGGTCCACGAAGAAGCTCGTGACCTCGGGGTCCTGCATGGTACCGGCCCCCTCCTCCTCGGACTCGAACCGGAGCGTGTGGGTGCCGCCGTCGGCGTAGGCGCTGACGTCGAGCGTGACCTCGGTGTAGGTGGCGTAGGTGGTGGTGTCCGCCTCCGTCACCGTGAAGAGGGTGTCGCTGTCTATGACGACGTTCAGGATGCCCGGCACGTCACCCGCGGGGATCTCGAGGTAGAACGAGAGGACGTCGTTGCCGACGGGGATCGTGACCTCCTGCTCGACGGAGCCGGCCTCGAACCGGAAGGCCCCCCCGAACCATGCCCACCAGTCCCCGTCGAAGGGGCCGGTGCCGCCGCCGACGCCGCAGACGTCCGCGGTGCAGAAGGGGGTACCGAAGTTGGTCGAGGTCGCTTGCCAGAACGGGTTCGTGAACGTGCTCGGGCTCGTCGCCTCGAACGAGCCGTCCTCGACGACGTCCTCCTCGCCCCCACGCGTAGAGGCGGGGGACGTGCCGCCACTCGCCACGGACCGGGTGAGGCGGTAGAGCGGGCCGAGGCCCGGCGCCGCGCGGTCCTCGCCCTCGACGGAGCAGGTGCCCGCCTCGACGGAGTAGGTGAGCGAGTCGGACCCGGCGACCGCCGTGTTCGAGACGGTCAGCGTCGCCGTCGCCGTCTCGCCCGGCTGGAGCGTGAACGTCAGCGAGTCCGGGTCGACGTCGGCCACCGGCGGGGCGGACACGTCGGTGGCCGAGCCGGAGAGGATGAACTGGAGGTCGACGCCGTTGTTGAGGTAGTCCGTGATCTCCGTGAACGGCGTGAAGTCCGTGAGGTCCTCGTCGTCGCCCTCGTCGATGAAGGGGTCGAAGGCGTTGCCGGGGTTGCGCAGCACGGCGGGGCTGTTGAGCGCGGCGTTGCCGCCGTTGTCGTTCCGCTGCCACTCCCAGTTGCGGACCTCGATGGGGTCGCCGTCGGTGTCGGTCGGGTCGAAGTTGATCGTGGGGCCTTCGCAGACGATGGAGATCCAGTACGTGCCCGCGTCGAGCTCGGTGTCGGGGATGAGGAAGGACAGGTCCCCGTTGTTGTCGAGCTCCGGCGCCTGGTCGTCGTAGGAGAAGAGCACCTCGTCGGGCTCCTCGCCGGCGTCGCTCCAGAAGGCGATGTCGGCCTGGGCGCACTCGGCGTCCGGGGCCTTGCCACCCAGGTTCACGTAGCGGCCGGCGGCGAACACCGACTGAACCGTCCACCTCGTACCGACGGGCACGACGAAGTCGTCGGCCGAGACGACGTCGGCATCGGTGTTCTCGGTGTTGTTCTGGGAGGGGGCCGAGAGGGGGTTGAAGTCGGTCTGGTCGACCAGCACCTCGAGGCCGACGCCGCTGCGGTGCTGGGCGTCGGCGGTCGAGAGCCAGCCGGACCCGGCCATTAGGAAGGCCAGCGCGAGCGTGAGCCGGTGGGGGGTAACAGGTCTCATGAGGAACCTCGGTGGTGGTTGATGGGAGGGAGGAGGGGGAGAGCAGGCTCCCCCGCCCCCGTTGCCCGCCTGTCGGGCGAGAGGGGAAGGCTAGAGATAAGGAAAGATAGGGCAGATTGCAATACGTGCCCGCGCTTTTCTGTACGGTTGAGCGCGGCCGGGGGGCGCCGGCCGGGCGGTTCGGGATGTGCCGACACGGCTTAGACGCCCTGCCCTGAACCCCGCTCTGCCGCCTCGGGGACCCGCTTTTACCCCCACGCGTAGCTTCGCTTCCCCCCCAACCGACCACCGCCGGCCGATGCCGACCTCCCCACCCCGATTCCCGCGCGCCGCGCGCGTCGTCGCCCTCGTCGTCGCCCTCGGCGCCCTCGCCCCGCCGACCGTCGAGGCGCAGCCCTCCGCCCCCCCGGCCGAGCTCTCGCTGGAGGCGCTGTTCGCCTCGCGGACCTTCGCCGGGCAGGGCTTCCAGGGCGGGCGCTGGGCCGAGGCCGGCCCCGTCGTCCGCTACCTCGACGCCGACCCCGCCGCCGGCACGACGAGCCTCATGGAGTACGACCTCACGACCGACGCCCGCACCGTCCTCATCGACGGCGCCGCCCTCCGGAAGCCCGACGGCGACGGGTTCCTCCAGATCGAGGACTACGCCTACAGCGCCGACCGCTCGAAGGTCCTCCTCTACACCGACTCCGAGCGCGTCTGGCGCCTCAACACCAAGGGGTACTACTACGTCTACGACCTCGCGAGCGGCGCCCTCACCCCGATCTCCGACCGGGACGCGGGCCTCCAGATGTTCGCCAAGCTCAGCCCCGACGGCCGCCGCGTCGCCTTCGTCCGCGACCGCGACCTCTTCGTCGTCGACCTCGACTCGATGGAGGAGACCAGACTGACCGACACCGGCAGCCCCGGCGGCGTCATCAACGGCACGTTCGACTGGGTCTACGAGGAGGAGTTCGGCCTCCGCGACGGGTTCCAGTGGAGCCCCGACGGCCGGCACATCGCCTTCTTCC
Organism: Rhodothermales bacterium; assembly: GCA_965215145.1. Lineage (GTDB taxonomy): Bacteria > Bacteroidota > Rhodothermia > Rhodothermales > JANQRZ01. The sequence goes on from OZ244038.1 coordinate 1,208,315, forward strand.
AGCTCGACGAGTCGAACACGCGGGACTTCCAGATGACGGACTTCCGCACGCTCTACCCCGAGTACGTCAAGTTCCGCTACCCGAAGGCCGGCGAGACGAACTCCGAGATCCGCATCGGCGTGATCGACATGGCGGGGGAGGGGATGGGCACGACGCGGTTCTTCGACACCGACACCTGGCTGGAGGGGGGGAACGAGACCGAGTACCTCGCGCTGATGGGGTGGACGCCGGAGCTCCGCTCCGCCGACGGCGAGCACCGCGTCTGGATGCTCCGCCTCGACCGCGACCAGAACGACCTCGACCTCCTCTACGGCGACCCCGACGACGCCTCGGTCGAGGTGGTCCTGGAAGAGAGCGAGCGCACGTACATCGACGTCGAGACCGGCTTCTCGTACCTCGACATGGGCAAGCTCACCTACCTCGACGACGGGGAGCACTTCGTCTGGCGCAGCGACCGGAGCGGGCACAGCCACCTCTACCTCTACGAGAACGACGGCACGTTCGTCCGCCCCCTCACCAGCGGAGAGTGGGACGTGACGGCGTTCAACGGGATCGACGAGGAGGCCGGCGCGCTCTACGTCACCGGCACCCTCGCCAGCCCCCTCGAACGCCACCTCTACCGCGTCGCCCTCGACGATGCCGGCGCCGAGCCGGTGCAGATCACGCAGCGGCCCGGCTGGCACAGCCTCAACCTCTCCGCCGACCTCCGCTACTACATCGACGCCTACTCGAACGCGACGACCCCCGCCGTCACCACCCTCCACCGCATCGACGGCGAGCAGCTGAAGGTGCTGGAGGCGAACGAGCGGCTGCGGGCGACGGTGGCCTCGCTCGGCCTCCGCGCGCCGGAGTTCTTCACCGTCGAGGCCGCCGACGGGACGCCGCTCAACGGCTACCTCCTCCTCCCGTCCGACTTCGACCCGAACCGGGAGTACCCGCTCCTGATCCACACCTACGGCGGGCCGGGCTCGCAGGAGGTCCGCAACCAGTGGGGCGGCACCGAGCGGCTGTGGCACTACTGGCTCGCCGAGGAGCACGGGATCCTCGTGGCCGGCGTGGACAACCGCGGCACGGGCGGGCGTGGTAAGACCTTCAAGGCGCAGACCTACGGGCGGCTCGGCCCGATGGAGGCCGAGGACCAGATCGCCGCCGCGCAGCAGCTCGGCCGGCGGCCCTACGTGGACGCCGACCGGATGGGGATCTGGGGGTGGAGCTACGGCGGCTACCTCTCGCTGCTCGCCATGCTCTACGAGACCGACGCCCTCAGCGGCCCCGAGACCTTCAAGGTCGGCGCGGCCGTGGCGCCGGTGACCAACTGGCGGCTCTACGACACCATCTACACCGAGCGCTACCTCTCGACCCCGCAGAAGAACCCCGAGGGCTACGACCGCGGCAGCCCCGTCACCTACGCCGAGAACCTCCGCCCCGAGCAGGACCTCCTCATCGTCCACGGCGACTTCGACGACAACGTCCACGTCCAGAACACCGTCATCATGGCCGACGCGCTGCAGGCGGCGAACAAGCAGTTCGAGATGATGATCTACCCCGGCCGCAACCACGGCATCTACGGCGGCCCGACCAGGCTCCACCTGTTCACGCTGCTGACGGAGTTCCTCACCGAGGGCCTCGCCGAGGAGAGCCTTGCCGCGGAGAGCCCCTAAACGGAGGCCCCACTGTCAGCAACAGCGGGGCCTCCCTGAGTTTAAAGTGCCCTCATCATGACGGGCAAAGGAGCTTGCGGCACTCCTTTCGTTCTTCCAGCATGCTGGATTCCTGCTTCTGAACTCCGGATTGCAAGTCCCGAATCTCCACAGGCGTTGTTCAGCGCTGTCCGACGAACTACCGGCCAGCGGCTACAAAAGCTTGGTCAAACAAACCTCGTAGCTGTGGTCGCCTAGGAACACAGCCCCCGTGGAGGGCGACCTGATCATCCATAGAGGTTGAGAGCCTACGAGGATGAAGTGCGGTAGATCCCTTGGGGCGGAGCCACTTCAACACTCCATCCACGAACGGACCTCTACACCGCCCTCCCCTTCCAGCGGACGCGGCCGGTCCAGTGGCTCACGGCGGAATCGAGCGGGAGCAGCGCGCTCAGAAGGATCGAGGCGGGGGCGAGCGCGGAGACCCACAGCGGGAAGCCCGCGGCGCGGTCGCTCGTCGCCTTCAGCCCCCACGCCGAGGCGAGCAGCCACGGGCTCAGCACGGGCCCGACGATCCAGACGAGGACGTAGAGCCCGTGGACGAGGAGGAACGACGTGGGCCGCCCGCCCTGGAGGAGGTACGCGTTCTTGCGGAACCCCCGCCACGCCTCCCCGAGCGAGCCGTACATCCAGACCGTCGCCTCGCGCCGGAGGTCGACGAGGGCGAGACGGACGCCGCGGCGCTTGAGGTAGCGGCCGATCTTGACGTCCTCCAGCACCTCGGCCGGCAGCGCCCCGTGGGGCTCGTGCTCCCGGTACGTCCCGGCGCCGACGAGCCAACACTGCCCGTTCAGCGAGCCGAGCGACGCCGCGCGCGTCCGGGGGATCAGCGCCAACGGCAGTGCGCTCACGACGGCGAGGGGGACGAGGCTGACGAGGAGCTTCCCCCCGCCTCGCAGCCTCGGTAGGCCCGTCAGCGCGGCGCCCGCCCCGTCGCCTTCTGCTTCGACCTCGGCCCAGCGGGCGACGAGGCGGCGGAGCGCGCCGGGGTCGGCCAGCGCGGCGTCGGCGTCGAGGAAGCAGAACACGTCGCCGGTGGCGGCGCGGGTGGCGCGGTAGAGCGCGTGGACCTTCCCGACCCAGCCGGGCGGCGGGCCCTCGCCCCGGATCCCCCGGACCCGCTCATCCCGCTCCCCGAACCCCGCGATCACCGCGCCCGTGTCGTCCTCCGAGCCGTCGTCCATCACGACGACCTCGAAGCGGGGGTAGTCCTGCGCGAGCAGCGAGGGGAGGAGCCGGCGGAGGTTCTCGGCCTCGTTCCGCGCGGGGATGAGGACGGAGACCGCCGGCCACGCATCCGGCGCCGTGCGGGCCCGCCGCGTCCGCCGAAGGAAGACGAGGTTGGCGAGGAGGACGCCCCACAGCAGCGCGTGGAGACCAGCAAGCACAGGGACGAGCACGGAGGAGCGGGCGGGAGGAGGGGAGAGGGTACGCCGTCCCAGTGCCCGCGCCGTGTCCGCCTGTTGCCCATCGCCCGCCGGGCGCCGGTCAGAGCGGGGCCGTGAGGAACTGCCGGTAGAGCGGGGGCGGCGCCTGCGCGAGCAGGCGGTCGCGGACGCGCTCGGTGCCAGGGCGGCCGAGGCGGCGGAGCGTGTACCACACCCACACCTCAGCCTCGATCAGCGGCAGTCCGGCCTCCGCATGGCCCGCGCGCTCGCGCCGCCGCAGCTCGTCCCGGAGCGCGACGAACCGGTCGAGCGCGGCCTCGGTGTCGCCGCCGAAGAGGGCGGGGCGGAACAGCAGGCTCTGCCCGTCCACGAGCAGCACGAACGGGTCGTCGGGGTCGAGGGCGCGGGCGCGGCGGAGGAGGCCGTCCGAGCGGCGGCCGTAGGCGGGGAGCCTCCAGGCCGGGGCGTCGGCGGCGCGGTAGGCCCACAGCGCCGCGAGCAGCGCGAGCTCCCGCGCCGAGTGGCAGGTTGCCTCGTCCGGGAGGCCGTCGAGGGCGCGGGGATCCTTCGAGAGCGGGTAGAGCCGGTAGCGGACGAGGAGGTCGTCGGCGACGGAGCGGGCGGCGCGGCGGAGCGCCTCCAACCCGACCTGGTCCTGCTGAGCATAGCGCGCGGCGACGGAGTCGGCGTGGAACGTCTCGGGCGGCGGCACGGGGGGTAGCTCGGCGGCGGGCGGGTCCGGCGGGACGGTGAGGCCGCCGAGGAGGCTCAGCACGAGGAGGAACGTCACGGTGGCGGGGGGCTGCGCAGGCGGGGGCGGTACGAGCTACGTCACGGGCTACATCGGCTGGCCGCGCCCAAACTAGCGCGGCGGCCGTTGACGATGCCGCGAATCCCGTCCCCGGAGCTACGGGGGCGCCCCGTTTGCCCCGGGTCGCTTCACGTCCATCGCCGGAAGAGCGGGGCCAGCCGCGAGAGGTCCCACCGCTCGTGGGGGCTCGGCTGCCCCTCCAGCAGCACTGTCCCCTCGCCCGGCCGCACGTCGTGCAGGCGGGCGAGCAGGGCTTCGAGCCGCTCGCGCTCGCGACCGTCGGGGGCCTCGTGTGGCTCGCCGGCCGCCATCAACGCCGTCGGGCGGTCCTCGCCCCACCACGTCAGCCGGAGGGCGGCCGGCCACCACAGCGTCTCCGGGGGGAGCAGCCGCGCCAGCCTCTCGAACCGCTCGGCGTCGAACGGGCCGAGGCCGAGGTCGGGCGGGCGGAGGTCGCCCTCGGGGAAGTAGAGGAACAGCGTGCGGGGGTCGGCGCGGAGGCGGCGGGCGGTCTCGCGCACCGTCGCCAGTTTTTGCCGCCGGTCGTCCGGGGGGAAGGGCAGCACGCCGAGCGGGCCGAACAGCGGGGCGCGGTCCCAGTCCTCCATCCACAGCACCGTCGGGCGACGGAGGACGCGGTGGGTGAGGAGCCAGAGGAGGTAGCCGTCCTGGAACGTGTGGTGGTTGAGGTAGACCACGGCGGGGCGGCCCTCGGGCAGGGTAGGCCCGCGGCCCCCGACCCACACCACCCGGCGGAAGTCGCGGCGGAGCGTGCGGCGGATGAGCCCCGCCACCGTCCGGCGGGCGAGGCGCTTACCGAAGGCGCGGGCCACCGGCTCAGGCCGCCTGCACCGACGGGCCGGAGGCGCCCATCGGGGCCGGGACGTCGTCGGCGAGGAGGCGGGCACGGCGGCGGCCGTAGTCGTCCTGCGCCACGAGGCGGAGCTTGCGCGGGAGGCTGACGACGCCGCGCCGCCGGAGGTTGTCGTAGCCCGAGGCGCGGACCTCGTTCATGATCTCGCGGTACATCCGCGCCGCCGCCGCGATCCCGACGCGGGAGCGGACCGGGAGCGCGCCGACGCCCGGCTCGGCCTCGCGGTACAGGGCCTCGGCCTGCGCCATCACCGCCTCCATCAGCGCGGGGTAGCCGGCCGGCGCCGGCCCGCCCTCGGCCGCCCGCGCGAGGTCCGCCCGCGCGACGCCGTGGCGGTCGAGCAGCGCCTCAGGGAGGTAGACCCGGCCGAGCCGCCGGAGGTCCTCGCCGACGTCGCGGAGCACGTTCGTGAGCTGCATCGCGTCGCCGAGGGCGCGGGCCGTCGGGGCCAGCGGGGCGAACGCGGCGCGGTCGGGGACGAGGAACGGCAGCATCATCTCGCCGACGCTGCCGGCGACCTGCCCGGCGTAGGCGCGGAGGTCGGCCTCGGTGCGGATCGGGCGGCCCCGGAGGTCGGCCTCGGCGCCGTCGAGGAGCTCGTAGAGCGGGGCCGCGAGCAGCTCGAACCGCTCGTGGACCTCGCCCAGCCGCTCCCACAGGAGCACCCGTGGCGGGCGCCCTTCGAGCGTCCGGGTCAACGCCTCGCGCGCGGCGTCGACCTCGCGCAGCGCCCCCTCCGCGCCGACCTCCAGCACCCGGTCGTCGGCGAGGCCGTCCACCGTCCGGCAGTAGAGGTAGAGCGTGGCGACGGGGAGGCGGACCTCGCCCGGCAGCAGGCGCGTCGCCAGCGAGAACGTGCGGGAGTGGTGGCGGAACGCGCGCCACAGGTACCGGTCCGCCTCGGCGCGCGGGGCGTCGGGCGGGGGCGGCAGCGGCGCGCTCGGGAAGGCCGTCGCCGCGGTGAGGGGGGGGGAGGGGGCGGTGCTCACAGGGCCGGCTCCAGGGATCGGTGGGCAGGAGCACGGCGCGGCCACAGCGGCGTCCCGGCCCGGTGCGCGAGGGCGAGGGGGATGGCGAGGGCCGCGAGCCCAAGCGCGCCGGCGAGGGCGGCGCCGTAGGCGAAGCAGATGAAGACGGGGAACAGCACGTTCACCGCGTAGAGCGCCGGCGCCCACGGCGCCGCGTAGTCGAGCCCGCCGAGGAGCCGCTCGTAGCCCCACGCGATCACCGCCGAGGTCAGCAGCCAGCCGGCCCAGTTCACCAGCGGCATCCCGAAGTAGACCCCCCCGCCGGGGTACGTCCAGAACGCCTGCCCGCCGACGGGCACCGCCGTCGTCATCGCCGGGTCGAGCGCGACGTCCCAGAGCGTCATGAAGGCGGCCGCCGTGAGGACCGTCCCCCACGCCGGGAGGCGGAGCCGGCGCGCGAGGTCGTAGCTCAGCAGCGACATCGCGTACCACGAGGGCGGGATCAGCCACGGCACGTGCCCCGCGATCTTGGCGCCGAGGAGGTCGGAGTAGGCGTAGGCCCCGAACGGCACGCCCGTCTGCGTCCCCATCAACTCCGCCGCCGCGCCGACCGCGCTCCCCCAAAGAAAAAACAGCGCCGAGCGCCGGAGCCCAAGCCGGGGAAGGTAAAGGAGGAGGGTGAGCGCCGGCATCAGCGCCATGTAGACCCACGTCGGCCAGCGCACGAGGTCCGGCGGCAAGAGCCCGACGTTGTCGGCGATCCACGCGAAGGCCCGCCCCGCCGCCGCGGGGGACTGGACGAGCAGCACCGTCCCGGCCACGCTGAACAGGATCGAGGCGACGAACCCGGCGAAGGCGGCGAGGAACAGGCGGTGGACGGTGCGGGTGGCGGGGGGGGGCATCCGGCGCAGCAAGCTCAGGCGGGGCTGCCTATACCCGGAGGCGCCACGGCTGATCCGCCCCCGCCGAGCCGCCGGGTTAGGGCGGCGGCACTCGGGGTGGGAAGGATAGAGGGGAGCGAAAGAGAGGGGCAAAGGAAGAGGAAGGAACCGAGCAGATGACAAGGCGCTAGCCACCGCTACCGCTCACCGCTCACCGCTCACCGCTCACCGCTCACCGCTCACCGCTCACCGCTCACCGCTCACCGCTCACCGCCGTCGTGACCGTCGCCGTCCGCCCGCCCGAGTACTTCCCCCGGCTCGCGTACTGCGCGCTCGGGCTCGTCGTGGATCGGTTCGTGCTGGCGGACACGTTCGCGTACAGCCGCCAGGGCTACCAGAACCGCTGCCGCGTCCGCACGCCGGAGGGGGCGCTGTGGCTCACGGTCCCCCTCGCGGCGGGAGCACCGGGGCGGCCCATCGCGGAGGTCGCCATCGCGGAGGGCGAGCGCTGGCGGGGGCGGCACCGGAAGACGCTCCGTCACCACCTCGGCGGGGCGCCGTTCTGGGCGCACTACCGCGACGGGGCCGAGGCGCTGCTAGCGGCTGAGTACGCCTCGCTGGCCGGTCTCACGGCGGCTTCGACGGCGTGGACGCTGGGCGCGCTGCGGGCGCCGGCCGAGGTCGTCCGGGCGTCGGCGCTGCCGGGGCGGCCGGCGGCGCTGCCCGACGTGCTGGCCGCCGCCGGCGCGACGGCGCTGGTGACGCTGCCGGAGTCGGCCGCGCGAGACCGTGCCCACGCCGAGGCCGCCGCCGTCCCCTGCCGGGTGATCGGGTTCGAGGAGCGCCCGCGGCGGCAGAGCTTCGCCGGCTTCGCCACCGGATGCGCCACGCTCGACCTCCTCGCCAACCACGGCCCCGAGGCCGCAGGTGTGCTGCGTGCCGGGGTCGGCCGATAGCTCGCCCGGACTCGGCGCCCGAACCCCACGCTGGGCCACGGCGTGCTAGGGCGCGCCCCTCTCTTCCAATCCCTTCTCCCCCGATCCCTTCTCCCCGATGGACTTCAGCACGAAGAAGACCGCCTGGAGGGCGACCTCGCTGGCCGCCGGCGCCATCGCCGGCCTCGCCGCGCACGCCCTCGTCCGCATCGCCTGGCGCGGGTTCGCCGACGACGACCCCCCGCTCAACCCCGACGCCGCCGAGACCGCCTGGAGCGACGCCGTGGCGTGGACCGTCGCGGCGGGCGCGGCGGCGGGGGTGGCCCGGCTCGCCGCCCGGCGCGGCGCGGCCGAGGTTTGGCGGCAGGTGCTCGACATCGAGCCGCCCGTGTTCGTCCGGAGTGGGTAAACTCCGCCCGCTGCCAGGCCGATTGCCTCTATGGCCCCCAACCCCTCCCCGTCCGCCCCGCCGCCCCGATGTGCGTCCTCTTCGTCGCCTGGCGTGTACGCGACGGCGCCCCCCTCGTCGTCGCCTCGAACCGCGACGAGCGCTACGACCGGCCGACGATGCCGCTGACGATGTGGGCCGACTGCCCCGGCACGCTCGCCGGGCGCGACCTCGAGAGCGGGGGGACGTGGCTGGGCGTCAACCGCCGCGCGACCGTCCGGTGGGCCGCCGTGACCAACGTCCGCGCGCCGGAGTGGCTGGAGCAGCAGCGCCGCCGCTCGCGAGGTTGGCTCGTCCGGGACTACCTCTGCGGCGACGAGCCGCCGGCCGCGTACGCCGCCCGCGTCGCCGCCGAGCGCGAGCGGTACGGCGGCTTCAACCTCCTCGTGGGGGACCTCGACGGGCTGTGGTACGTGTCGAGCCGCCCCGATGCGCCGCGCCGGCTGGAGCCCGGCTACTACGGCCTCTCGAACGCCGCCCTCGACCCCCCCGTTGACGCCGACGAGGCGCCGTGGCCGAAGGTCGCGCGCGGCGGGGCCGCCTTCCGGGCGTGGGTCGAGAGCAACCCCGGCACGGGCCTGGAGCTCGACGAGGCCACCGGCTTCGCGCTCCTCCACGACCCCACGCCTGCCCCCGACGACGCGCTCCCGGACACCGGCGTGGGGCTCGACGCCGAGCGGACGCTCTCGGCCGTGTTCATCCGCGGCGAGGACTACGGCACCGTCGCCTCGACGCTGCTCACCGTCGGCGACGACGGCGAGGGGGTGATGGTCGAGCTCTCGCCGCTGCCGGACCTCTGGACGGGGCTCCCGAGCGACGAGTGGGACGCCATCCGCTACCCCTTCCGGATCAGCGCCGTCGGGCTGCCGAGCCAAGAAGTATAGGGCGGTCGGGGAAAGAAGGGGAAAGAAAGGGCGGGCCCGGAGGATCGGGCCGGGGGGTGGGGAGTACGCGCCGCCATGCCCGCCCCCGTCGCCTCCCCGCCGCGTCCCGAGCCGAGCACGCGCCCCCCCGACGCGGCGCACACCGAGGCCGTGCGCAACACGCTCGACCGCTCCGAGAGCGGGGCCCCCGCCGCCGGCCACGCCGTCCGCGACCTCTTCTCGACCGACGAGATCTTCCAGCGCCTCGTCGCCACGGCCGACGAGGAGTTCGTCCGGAGCGCGCGGCTGCTGTTCCTCTCCGGCCTCGCCGCCGGGCTCTCGATCGGGCTGACGTTCATCGCGCGGGCGACGCTCACCGCCGCCGTCGCCGGCGGCGCCGAGCCGACCGGCGCGGAGCAGCTCGTCGGCAACCTGCTCTACCCCGTCGGCTTCCTCTTCATCGTGCTCGGGCGGTACCAGCTCTTCACCGAGAACACCCTCACGCCGGTGACGCTCGTGCTGACGCGGATCGCGAGCCTGCCGATGCTCTTGCGCGTCTGGGGGATCGTGCTCGCCGCCAACGTCCTCGGCGCCGCCCTCGTCGCCCTCGTCCTCGCCCAGACGGCCGTGCTCGACCCGGACGCGGCGGCGGTCGCGCGGGCGTTCGGGGAGCACGGCCTCCACGTCCCCGCCTCGGCGCTGTTCTGGAAGGGGCTCGTGGCGGGCTGGATCGTGGCGAGCATGGTGTGGCTGACGCACGCCGCACGCGACACCGTCACGCGGTTCCTCACGGTGATGGTGCTGATGTACCTCGTCCCCACGGCCGGCCTCTTCCACTGCATCATCGGCGCCTGCGAGGTGCTCTACCTCGTCTTCCTCGGCGAGGCCACGCTCGGGGCGGCGGGCGTGTTCTTCGGCGCCGTCGTCGTGGGGAACACCGTCGGCGGCGTCCTCCTCGTCGCCATCCTCAACTACGCCCAGACCCGGCAGCAGCGGTTCCCCGAGCGCGGCGAGACCCCGCTCACGTGGCGGGAGTTCATGTTCGGCTACGAGGCCGGGCAGATGGGCCACCAAGTCACGACGCCGGCCGAGCGCGAGGCCGGCGAGCGCGGGAGCCTCCTCGACCGGCCCGTCGGGACGACGGCGGACGAGGAGGACATGGCGCCGGCCGACGCTCACCCCTAAGCCCCACCCGCGATGCCCGCAGACTTCCGCCTCGACGACCGGGTCGCCCTCGTGACCGGGGCCAGCCGGGGGATCGGCCGCGCCACAGCCGAGGCGTTCGCCCGCGCCGGCGCCCGCGTCGTCCTCGCCAGTCGCAAGCGGCCCGCCCTCGACGAGGTCGCCGAGGCGATCCGCGCGGCCGGCGGCGAGGCCCTCCCCGTCGCCGCCCACACCGGCGACCCCGAGGCCGTCGAGGCCCTCGTCGAGCGCGCCGTCGCCGAGTACGGCGGGGTGGACGTCCTCGTCAACAACGCCGCGACGAACCCCCACTTCGGCCCGATCCTGACGAGCGACGAGGGGCAGTGGGAGAAGACGCTCGACGTGAACCTCCACGGCTATTTCCGGCTGATCCGGGCCTGCCACCCCTCGATGCGGGCGCGGGGCGGCGGCAGCGTCGTCAACGTCGCCAGCGTGGCTGGAGAGCGACCGCAGCCGGGGATGGGGGTCTACTGCGTCAGCAAGGCCGCCGTCCTCATGCTCACCGACGTGCTCGCCGCCGAGCTGGCCGAGGACGGCGTCCGGGTGAACGCCATCGTGCCGGGGTTCGTGAAGACGCGGTTCTCGCAGGTGCTGTGGGAGGACGAGGCGACGGCCGAGGAGACGCTCCGCCTCATCCCGCAGCGGCGCATGGCCGACCCCGAGGAGGTCGCCGCGCTCGCGCAGTACCTCGCCTCCGACGCCAGCCGGTTCGTGACCGGCGCCCACCTCCGCATCGACGGCGGCCAGCTCGTCGGCACGCCGGGGGTCTGAAGGGGAGGAGGGATGACGGGGTCGTTCCCGGCGGTCGCCTCGCGGCGATGCAGGCGGAGTCCCACAGGGGGTCCGATTTTTTCGGCGCGGCGTGAGCCAGTAGAGCGCGTTATCGCGTTACCATAGATGAGTCCGCTCACTAAACCCCGCCCGACCATGCGTTTGCTACTCCTGCTTCTTCTCGCGCTCACGCCCGCGCTCGGCATGGCCCAGACGCTCGCCGGCTCCGGCGGCATCCGGGCCGGCGAGACGACCGACGAGCTCTCCCCCGCGCAGCGGGCCGAGATCCAGACCCAGCTCGACGCCAGCCGCGCCGCCCTCCGCGCCGCCGGGCTGCTCCCCGAGCCCCACGGGGCGCGGGCGGGGCGGGGCGGCGGCAGCCTCGCGCAGCCCCTCCGGGCCTTCCCCGACCTGGCCGACCCCGGCTTCTACGGGATCACCAACTACGTGGACCTCGACCCCACCGGGCCAAACAACCTCCTCGACTACAACTGCGGCGCGAGGACCTACGACACGTCCTCCGGCTACGACCACCAGGGCGTCGACTACGTGACGTGGCCGTTCCCCTGGACGAAGATGGACGAGGACGCCGTCGAGGTCGTCGCCGCAGCCGACGGCGTGATCATCCTCAAGGCCGACGGGCAGTTCGACCGGCAGTGCGAGTTCAACCCGAACCCGTGGAACGCCGTCTACCTCGAGCACAGCGACGGCTCGGTCGGGTGGTACGGGCACCTCAAGAACGGCTCGCTCACCTCAAAGGCCGTCGGCGAGCCCGTGGTGGCCGGCGAGACGCTCGGCGTGGTCGGGAGCTCGGGGAACTCGACGATCCCGCACCTCCACTTCGAGCTCTACGGCGCCGACGACGACCTCGTCGAGCCGTTCGCGGGGCCGTGCAACCCTACGACGGACGCCTCGTGGTGGGCCGAGCAGGAGCCGTACTACGCCTCGCGGGTGCTTGCCCTCCACACCCACGACGACCCCCCGCTGCTGGCGCAGTGCCCGCAGACGGAGGACACCCCGAACTTCGCGGACGCCTTCGAGCCCGGCCAGTTGGCCTACTTCGGGGCCTACTACCGGGATCAACGCCAGAGCCAAACGACGGCCTACAGCATCCTTCGCCCGAATGGCACTGCCGAAGCGGCGTGGACGCACGGCATCAACGACCCCCACTACGCCATCTCCTACTGGTACTGGTCCTACTTCCTGCCGGCCGACGCCCCCGAGGGGACGTGGACGTTCCGGGTCGAGTACGAGGGCGAGGTCGTCACGCACCCCTTCACCGTGGGCGCCATGACGAGCGACGGGGGAGCGCCGCAGGCCGGGTACCGCATCGCGGCCCCGTCCCCGAACCCCTTCCACTCCGCGACGGCGCTGACCGTCGAGCTCGACCGCGCGCAGAGGGTGCAGGCCGTCGCCTACGACGTGCTCGGCCGCGCCGTGGCGACGCTCCACGAGGGGCCGCTGAGCGCTGGGCAGGCGCACCGCATCAGCCTCGACGGGCGCGCTCTGCCGGCGGGGGTCTACGTCGTCCGACTCGTGAGCGAGGGCTTCGCCGAGAGTTTCCCTGTGACGCTTACTCGGTAGCGCCCACGCCCAAAATGACCGGCCCCGCCTCCTCGGTGGGAAGCGGGGCCGGAGCGCTCAGGGCGCGGGGGCCGTAAGGCCGGGTCTACATCTCGTAGTAGCCCTCGTAGACGCCGTACTCGTCGTCGGAGAGGAGGCCGTCGTCGTCGGCGTCGTACTCCATGAACGTGCCCTCGTAGAGCTCGTCGTCGGAGAGGAGGCCGTCGTCGTCGGCGTCGTAGTCCGCGAAGACGCCGGTGCCGTAGCGGCCGCCGATGTAGCCCTCGTTGTACTCGTCCTCGTCGAGGTAGCCGTCGTCGTCGAGGTCCCAGTCGTCGAAGAGGCCGGCCTCACCGAAGGCGGTGCCGAACTCGTCGTTCGAGAGGTAGGTGTCGTTGTCGTAGTCGTAGCCACCGAAGTAGCCGGCCTCGACGAGGTCGTCGTCGTAGAGGCCGTCGTCCTCGATGAGGTCGTCGTCGACCTCCTCGATCTCCGCCTCGGGCTCACAGGCGGCGAGGGCGAAAACGAGGGTCAGGCTCGTCAGGATGGAAAGCAGCTTCTTCACGGGGGTACCTCCTTAGGTGGTGTGCGAGGGGATGGGGAGCCGGCTCTGCGTTGCGGAACGGCCGCCCTACGAGTGGGTGAGGGGGAGGCGGTCCGCCGAGCCGATCCCCGTTCTAACGTACCCCACGGAACGGGATGTTTCCAACAATCCCGGATTGGGGGCGGCCCCGGCCCACCAACGGGGCTGCGCCGGGGGTAGGTCCCACGTCTTCCCGGAAACTTCGGGGGCCGGCCCGCCGACGGCGCCTCAACGCCGCCGCTTCGCGCGGTGGGTGGCCTCGGCAGTCAGCGGGTCCTCGGGCCAGTGGTGCTTCGGGTAGCGGCCCCGGAGGTCCTTGCGCACGTCGAAGTAGCCCTCGCGCCAGAAGCTCGCGAGGTCGCGGGTGACCTGGGCGGGGCGGTGCGCGGGCGAGAGCAGGTGCATCACGACCGGCACGCGCCCGCCGCCGACGCGCGGCGTCTCCGTCAGGCCGAACACCTCCTGGAGCCGCACGGCCAGCACCGGCGCCTCGGGCTCGGCGTAGTCCACGGGGATCCGCGAGCCGCTGGGGACGGCGAGGTGGCTCGGCGCGAGGCGGTCGATCTCCTCGCGCCGCTCCCACGGCAGCCAGGCCAGCAGCGCCTCGGCGAGGTCGAGCCGGCGGAGGTCGTCGAGGCGGGTCATCCCCCAGAGGTGGGGGAGGAGCCAGTCGTCGGCCGAGGCCAGCAGTGCGTCGTCGGACACGTCGGGCCAGGCGCCGGGGTCGAGGGCGTGGAGGAAGCCGAGGCGGTCGCGGAGCCGCCGGGCCGCCTTCGACCACGGCAGCGCCTCGGCGCCGGCCGCGCGGATCCCGCCGAGGAGGGCTTCGGCGACGGCGGTGGGGTCGGGCTCCGGGAGCGGCCCCTCGCGGAGGACGACGCCGCCGAGCCGGACCTGCCGCCGCGCCACGACGCGCCCGGCCTCGGCCTCCCACACCACCTCCTCGGCCTCGTCCACCTCGTCCGCGAACTGCTCCTCCAGCTCCTCCGCGGTGACGGGCGCTGCGAGGAAGATCCGCGCCTCGCGGCCGTGCCCGCCGAGGTGGGCGGCCGTGAGGAAGTCCGCGCCGGTGAGCGCGTCGGCGTCGGGGAGGGCGGCGGCGCGGCCGTTGCGGAGGCGGTAGCGGGCGGAAGAACCCGGCCGGCGCTGCGCGACCCGCTCGGGGTAGGCGAGGGCGAGCAGCAGTCCGGCCGCCTCGGCGTCGGCTTCTTCCAGCCCGATGCCGAGGCGGCGCTGCCAGCGCTTGGCGTCCTCGCGCGCCCGCGCGACGGCGCCCTGGTCCACCGAGCAACCGTGGACTGACGGGGGCGCGCTCCGGCCGCGGAGGAGGTCGAGGCGGAGGCGGAGGTCGGCGGGCGGAGGCGTGCGGCCGGGGGAGCGGAGGGGGTCGCGCTCGCCGAGGAGGGCGGCCAGCCGGCAGGCCGTCGCGCCGAGGCCCATCTCGTCCCCGCGCAGGACGAGGTGGGCGAGGCGGGGGTGCGCCCCGAGCCGCGCCATCCGCCGCCCGTGCGGGGTGACGCGGCCCTGGCCGTCGAGCGCGCGGAGATCGCGGAGCAGCGCGCGGGCCTGCTGGAACGAGGCTTCCGGCGGCGGGTCGAGCCAGCGGAGCGCGGCGGGGTCGGCTCCCCAGGCGGCCAGCTCGAGCGCCAGCGGGGCGAGGTCGGCCGCGGCGATCTCCGGCGGGGTGAAGGGGGCGAGGTGGCTGTGCTCGAACTCCGTCCAGAGGCGGTGGCAGGTGCCCGGCCCGAGGCGGCCGGCGCGCCCGCGCCGCTGGTCCGCCGAGGCGCGCGAGACGCGGACGGTCTCGAGCCGCGTCATCCCGCTGGCCGGGTCGAACCGGGGGCGGCGGGCGAGGCCGGCGTCCACCACGACGCGGACGCCCTCGATGGTCAGGCTCGTCTCGGCGATGTCGGTGGCGAGCACGACCTTCCGCCGCCCGGTCGGGCTCGGCGCGATGGCGCGGTCCTGCTCGGCGGCCGGGAGCGCGCCGAACAGCGGGGCGAGGTCTACGTCGGTTGGCAGTCCCTCTCGGAGTCGCTCCTCGGTCCTGCGGATCTCGCCCGCGCCGGGGAGGAAGACGAGCGCGTCGCCGTCGGTCTCGGCCATCGCCCGGCGGACGGCCCTCGCCGCGAGGTCCTCCGTGCGCCCCTGGGGCGTCCGGTCGAGGTAGTGGGTCTCGACGGGGAAGGCCCGGCCCTCGCTGCGGACGAGCGGGGCCGGCTGGCCGCCCTCGGCCAGCAGCGCCGCCACGCGCTCGCCGTCGAGCGTCGCGCTCATCACCACGAGGCGGAGGCCGGGGCGGAGGGCCGTCTGGCTCTCCAGCGCGAGGGCGAGGCCGAGGTCGGAGGGGAGGTTCCGCTCGTGGAACTCGTCGAAGACGACGCAGCCGACGCCGTCGAGCGCGGGGTCGTCCTGGAGCATCCGCGTCAGGACCCCCTCGGTCACGACCTCGATGCGGGTCCGCGCGCTCACGCGGCTGTCGAGGCGGACGCGGTAGCCGACGGTTCCGCCGGCGCGCTCCCCGAGCGTCTGGGCCATCCGGCGGGCGGCAGCACGGGCGGCGAGCCGGCGGGGTTCGAGCATCACCAGCTTCTGCCCGCCGAGCCACGGCTCGTCGAGGAGCGCCAGCGGCACGCGCGTCGTCTTGCCCGCGCCCGGCGGCGCCTCCAGCACGGCCCGGTTCCCGTCGCGGAGCGCGGCGGCGAGCGCGGGCAGCACGGGCTCGATGGGGAGGGGCGGGTCCAGAGGCGGCGTGGGCTGGTCGGGGCGGCAACGGCGTGCGGGGCGGGCGCGGTTCCAGTGAAGGCGAGGAGGCCGCCCCACCCGTTCGGAACCTTCGTCCGGGCCGGCGCTTCGAGGGCGGCGTCCTCCCTCCGCCGCCGAGCCGCCATGCTGTTCGTCCACACCCTCGCCGTCGTGCTCCACGTCGCCACCGCGGCGGCGTACTTCGGGCTCGGGCTGCTGCTGGCGCGTCAGGCCCGGATAGTCGCCGGGGGCCACGCCGCCGCCCTCGGCGAGCTCGGCGGCCGGACGGTGCGGCTGATGACGGCGTTCGCCGTGCTGACCTTCGTGTTCGCCCTCGCGGCGTTCCTCCTCGGCGGCGGGTTCGTGGGCTACGGCCCGGCGTACCACACGAGCCTGCTCCTCATCGTCCTCCTCATCGGTGTGCAGGTCCTGCTCGTGCAGCGGGGGTGGGACGCGCTCCGCGCCGCCGTCTCCGGCCCGGCCGACGCCTCGGCCGCGGCGAAGCGCGTGGCGATGGGCACCGGCATCGCCCACACGCTCTGGCTCGTGATCCTCGTGTTGATGTTCTGGGACCGCTTCGCCGTCGCCCTCCTCTGATCCCGCCCATGACCTCCGCTTCGTCCCTCCACCCCGCCGGCACGTCCGAGCCCCTCGACACCCGCTTCGCCGAGGGGGAGCCGTTCGCCGACTTCCTCGCCGGCGTCGAGAAGAACGAGGGGCTGTGGCGCGGGGTGTACGAGCGCGCCGACGTCCCCGGCGCCTTCGTCGAGCGCGTGGCGGCGCTGCCGGGGCGGTGGCACCTCCTCGCCCTCTCGGCCGACTGGTGCGGCGACGCCTCGAACACGGTCCCCGTCCTCGCCCGCCTCGCCGAGCGGGCGCCGAACCTCGACCTCCGCCTCCTCGACCGCGACGACCACCTCGACCTCATGGACCAGCACCTCACGGACGGCCGCTCGCGGTCCATCCCCGCCGTGCTCCTGCTGGACGAGGGCTTCGCCGAGCAGGGGTGGTGGGGGCCGCGGCCGGCGGCGCTCCAGGCGTGGGTGATGGGGGAGGGGATGGCGATGGAGCCGGCAGACCGCTACAAGCGCGTCCGGCGGTGGTACGCGCAGGACCGCGGCGTGACCACGCTCGACGAGGTCGTCCGCGGGCTGGAGCAGGCGGCCGGAACGGCGTGAGGCCGGATCTTCACCCACTCTCCGAGCCGGCCGTTTCCGGCGCCGCGTGGGGGGCGGCGTATATTTCCCGTTCTGCGATGGCCGCCGGTGGTTGAGGCGGCCGTCCGCTTCTGGCCCGGTAGCTCAGTTGGTAGAGCACGCGACTGAAAATCGCGGTGTCGGCGGTTCGAGTCCGCCCTGGGCCACCGTGCAACGCGCCCCGAGAGGTGCGGGGGCAGACGGGCGAAGTTCGTGTGAGGCATCCCCTCCCGCTTGCCCGCCGCCCGCCCCGCTCGGTATGTTGCGCAGCCCGATTCGGAGGCCGCAGGCGTTTCGCGCCCGGTGCCCCGAGAGTCGGTCCGGTAGTTCAGTTTGGTTAGAACGCCGGCCTGTCACGCCGGAGGTCGCGGGTTCGAGTCCCGTCCGGACCGCAGCCGAAGCCCCCGAGCCTACGTGGCCTGGGGGCTTCGGCGTTTAGTCTTACTTCCAGCGGAGGGCACACGACATACATGGCACGGCTCCTTGTTCAATGTGACCACTGCGGTCATAGCTTCCTGAGTCTATTTGGTATAAGGAGCGCTACTAGAAGTAGGATTGGTCACATCACGCAGCAATGCCCCGCCTGTGGAAAGGGTGCTTCGATGCCTAGTGTCGAGCTTAACACTGGAGAGCTAGAAGATGGAGACGTGATAGATGTCAGGGGGGGCGCCGTCCGGATCCTCCGCGAACTCGTATCGGCTCCAGATCCCTTAGCCGCAGCGAAACGCGCTAAGCAGGAGTTGGAGCGTGCCGTGGAGTTTGAAGACCCCGACCGTGTCGGTCTCCTCCGAACACTGCGACCTGTTCTACAGGAGAGCAGATGGTTCACGCTCTCCCCTTCTGAGAAGATTGCGAGGCTAGCCCTTCTCATAGCAGCGCTTGACCTGTTAATCAACCTCTGGGGTGTGCTCGGGCGCCCACCCTCCGCTGAGGAGGTGAGGAATCCGCCCCCGGAAGTGCATATACACCTTCACGATTTAGGCGCTGTGAGAGACGAGGCTCCGTCTGAGGAGAGCATTCGCGGTCGTACC
Organism: Rhodothermales bacterium; assembly: GCA_965215145.1. Lineage (GTDB taxonomy): Bacteria > Bacteroidota > Rhodothermia > Rhodothermales > JANQRZ01. The sequence goes on from OZ244038.1 coordinate 1,226,275, forward strand.
GTGCAGGAGAATGTGTTACCGGGGGACGGTGGAAGCCCGAACCAGGGTGAAAATGAAAAGCCCGACGGTGCGGAAGTCGATGAGGGCGTAGGGGGCGTCGTAGAGGAAGAGGCCGATGACGCTCAAGAGGGGACGGACGGGGAGCCGTAGCCAACTTGCGCAGCACCGCATTCAGAACCGCGTTCCTACCTCGACCGGTCCGCCGTGGCGCAGCGCCTCTGCTAGAGACAGCCTACACGATCTCCCGCCCGCGCCGCTTCACCTCGCGCTCGATGGCCTTACCGACAAACGCATTCAGGCTCTCCTCGCCTGCTTTGGCCGCCATCGTCGCTGCCCGGTGGAGGTGCGGGGGGAGGCGCAGGTTGAAGCGCCCGCTGTACGGCTTATCGGGGGGCTTTCCGATCCGCTCGCAGTGGGCGAGGTAGTCGTCAACAGCCGCGTGGAAGGCGGCTTCCACCTCGGCGGCGTCGCGCACCTCGAAGATGACGGTGTCGTCGAGGTCGAGGACCTCCCCGAAGATGATCTTATCGTCGGGGTAGTACTCGGCCGAAGCGTGGTAGCCGCGGTAGGTAAGGAGGGGCATGGCGATGGGGGTCCAGGGGTCAGGGAGTCGGAGCAGGAGCCCGCTACGGCTTCACACCGCACTCGGCTAGCTTCGCTCGCAGTCGCTCGACGGAAGGCTTCGCCAGGGTGGAGCCGGGGTGCGGCTTGTGGAGCAAGAACGTCTTGCCTCTGAGCGTGAAGGCGACGCTCGAGCCGGCGCGCGTCTCGTCCACCTCCGCCCCCAGCCGCTTCAAGAGCGCGACGACGGCCGACCACCTCACACCGGAGCGCGTGGGCTTCTCGAGGACGATTTCGAGCGTGCGGAGGTGCTTCTTCGGAAGGGCCGATACGTCTCGGGGATCGGGTTTCGGCACGGCGAGGCGGCTCGATACGGTGGTACTACGAACCGGTACCGCGTCCGTTCCGTTCGGAGACTCCGCGTGTCGAGACGGAGTCTCCCGTCCTAGAACCGCGTGCCCACCTCGACCGGCCAGCCGTGGCGCAGCGCCGGCAGCAGCCCCCCCTCCACGGCGACGAACGAGCCGGCCCCGGCCGGGCGGCCCATCCCCTCGGGTACGAGGAGCCCGTCGGCGAGGTAGACGACCTCGTAGTCCTCGGGAAGGCCGTCGAGGAAGCGATGGGGCCAGATGTCGAAGACGACGTCCGGAGGGGGGAGGTCGCACCCGCTGCTTTGCAGGAGCCTGAAGTAGCGGTGGACCGAGACGTTCATCCCGAAGTAGTCGGCCCGCCCGCGCGCGGCCTCGCAGCGCGAGAGGTGCCGGTCCGTCAGCCCGTGCCGGTCCACGAACGTGACGGCGGCTCCGTGCCGGGCGGCGACGTGGTAGGAGACCATCCCCATCTGCCCGGAGAGCACGACGACGGGCCGCCGCAGCGAGTCCGCCAGCGCCCCGACGACGCGGTCGAGCACGATGATCGTGGGGATGTCGCGGCGGTGCAGGCGGTTGATCCGCTCCGAGGCCGTGAACGCGACCGGCGGGCTCGCGAGGTCGGCGGCGGCGAGGAGCGGGCGCTCGTCGGGGGCGCGGACGACCCGGAACGTCTCGGTGAGGACGGACCGCCGGGCCGTCGCCGCCGCGTCGCCGTAGGAGACCGTCTCCAGCAGCGGCACGCTCGCCACGTTCAGCAGCACGGCGGCGGCGAAGGCCGCGTTCGGAGCGGGCAGCGAGCGGAGCGCGGACGCCGCGAGCAGCGCGACGGCGGGGAGGGCCGGGACGAGGAAGCGCCCGCCCTCCATCCAGTCCCCGCCAGCGAACAGGACGAACGCGGCCGTCACCCCGACGAACCCGGCGCAGAGCCGGAGCGCGGCCCCGCCCCGCGCCAGCGCCGTCCACGCGCCGAAGGCTGCCGTGGCGAAGAGGAGCGCGACGGGGATCGAGGCCAGCAGCCACTCGTCGAGGTAGGCCGCCCCCGCTGCCAGCGCTTCGCCGAGTGGGGCGCCGGTCTTGGCCGCGACGGGCTGGGGGAACGGCTCCCCGAAGACCGCCAGCCGGGCGCCGGCCACGAGCAGGCCGAGGACCGCCGTGTAGCCCAGCAGCATCCCGAACCGCCGCGCCTGCCCGCGCTCCCGCGAGAACAGGGCGAGGGCGGCCATCCCCCCGAACAGCGAGGCGCACACGAACGGGGCCTCCGGGCGGGCGAGGAGGACGAACCCGAGCGCGCCGAGCACGCGCCACGGCGGCGGGTTGCCCCCGACGAACCGGACCGCTTCGAGGAGGAGCCAGACGGCGCCGAACGCGGCGATCGTCGTCTCCAGGCCCCCGAAGCTCCAGTAGACGAAGTAGACCTGCGTGGCGGTGAGGACGCCGGCCGGCAGCACGAGCGCCGGGTCGACCCGCGCGGCGAGCCGCTGCACGGCCAGCACGGCGGCGACGCCGAAGACGACGGAGGAGAGCACGCCGAGGGTGGGGATCGGGATGCCGGTGACGGCGAGGGCGGCGAGCAGGAGGACGTGGAGGAGGCTGCTCGACTGCTCGACGAGCTCGCCGTTGTAGTTCAGCGCCCCGCGCTCAAGAAGCGCCACCACGCTGCCGTAGGTGACGTGCGAGTCGTCGTGCCCGCCGGCGCCGACGAGGAGGGCGCCGATCAGCACGAGGAGCGCCGGGGGGACGGCCGTGAGGAGCCAGCCGGGGGCCTCCTCCGAGGGACGTGGGGCGGGGGACTCCATGCCCGCAGTATCGCCGGCCCCGGAGGGCGATTAACCCCCCCATCCCGGCGCGACGGTGTTGCGGCAGGAGACCTGAACCAGAGGCCGGGCTAGGTCCCCCGGCTGCTCCGGCGGACGACGAGCTCCGGCGGCACCTGCTCGGCGATGGGCTCCGACGGGGCCTCCCCAGCGAGCCGCTCGGCGAGCCGCCGGGCCGCGCGCCGCCCGACGCCGAGCATCCGCTGATCCACCGTCGTCAGCCCGAGGTAGCGGCTGAGCTTGAGGCCGTCGTAGCCCGCGAGCGCCACGTCCTCCGGCACCCGGAGCCCCGCGTCGCGGAGGGCGGCCCACGCGCCGAACGCCTGCACGTCGGAGGCCGCGAACACGGCCGTCGGCGCCTCGTCCAGGGCGAGCAGCTTCTGCATCGCCTCGGCCCCGGCCTCCTCGCTGTAGCCGGCGTGCTTCGCGGTGTCGCCGGTCACGACGAGCGCGGGGTCCGCGGGGATGCCGGCGGCGGCGAGGGCGCGGCCGTAGCCGCGGCGGCGCGCGTCGGTGCTGCCGCCGCGCGTGTGCGCCGCGATCATCCCGATCCGCGTGTGGCCCCGCTCGACGAGGTGGGCTACGGCGCGCTCGGCGCCGCCCTCGTCGTCCCAGAAGAAGCAGTCGAACCGCGCGCTGCGGGCGCCGACGAGGACGACGGGGGCCTGGAGCTTCAGGAGCTCCCGTTCGAGGTCCTCGTCCACGGGGAGCGAGGCGAGCAGCAGCGCGTCCACGGCGCCGCGCCCGAGGAAGCGGTGGAGGGTCTGACGTGGGGCGGCCGAGCCGAGGTTGCAGAGGAGGAGGTCGGTGTCGCGCTCGCGGAGCTCGTCCTTGACGCCCTTCAGGAGCTCGACGTAGAACAGCGAGGTGAACGACGGCACGGCGACGGCGATGGCGTGCGCCTGCTGCCGTGCCAGCGTCCGCGCCGCCCGCTTCGGGCGGAAGCCGAGCCGCTCGATGGCGCCCTCGACCCGCTCACGGGTCTTCGCCGAGACGCTGCCGGACCCGTTGAGGACGCGGGAGACCGTCGAGATGGCGACGTCGGCCTCACGGGCCACGTCGTAGATCGTCCGCTTCGTCGGCTCGGGCATGGCGGGCGGGTGCGGGCCTTCGGGGGTGATCGGGAAGCTACGGAGTTCGGGTGTCGGACCTGAGCTTCGGTGTTCAGCTTGCACCCCTGCCGACAAGCGGTGGCGTTCAGCGCCGGTTCATCCCCGCGCAGACGGGGAGAGGTTGACGAGGGCGTCGATGCTGAAGGCGTCGATCTTCCCCCGGACGAGGGCGGAGACGCGGGGCTAGTGGACCCCGAGTTGGGCGGCGGCCTCGGCCTGCGTGAGCGGGGAGGCATCGGGCCCGGCGGTCCGGGTGTAGCGGTGGAGGCTCGTCATCGGCTGAAGGCGGACCGCTCGCGTAGCCGAGCGCGATGCGTTCGCGCCGTGCGACGCCGAATCATCAATCATCGTGCGGCGGCGCGTGGTCCTCGGTGACGATCGCGTCGGGACTCACGCTGGGACCTCCATCGAACGATCGTTCGGTGTCACGGTATCGGGCTCGACCTCAACGCGGACGACGTCGAAGCCGAGGCCGCGGGCGAGGCCGATGGCGCGGCGGATCGCCCCCTCCAGCGTGGATTCATCGAGGTCGCCCGCCTCGACGTAGCAGGGGATGGAGGCGACGGGGCCGCCGGGTCCGGTCGAGACGCCGGGGGTGATCGTGAAGCCGGCCGCGTCGAACGCCTCGAACAGGCGGTCCGCGTCGTCCTCTGCGGTGGGGTCGCGGTCGATGATGAGGTCGAACTCGAAGGCGGTAAGGGATCTCATGGGGGCTCCTGGAGGCTTCGCTTCAAGCGTGGGGGCAACGGTCGACGTGGCGGCGGAGGTCCTTCGCGTGCGCCTCGGCGTTCCGCGGCGTCGAGTGGATGGCGCGGCGGCACCCCCCTCACCCGTGGGGGCAAAGCATGATGCCCCAGGCGTGGGCGCGCGGGCCGGCCTTCTCGACGCGCCAACCGTTCTCGACAGCGTGGGTGCGGGCGGCGCGGATGGCCTTGTTGGGGTGGCGCGGGGACTTCGTGCGGCTCATGCCGAAGTATGCTGCAACCAGTATACGACCCGGCACGCGGGCGGTGCAGTTCGCCGAGGTTCATCCCCGCGCAGACGGGGAGAGGGCACGCTCGGTGCTTGGGGTGGCGCCTCATGCTGGCGGCCACCAGCACGGTCGTGTCCGCGAGGATGGGCACGGGTCGCTCTGCGCTCCGAGGATCTCTAGCCGTCGAGGCCGGAGAGGTGGCGGACCCGCTCGTCTCGTTGGTCCTGGAGGAAATCTACGCCGTCCTCGGAGCGCAGAGCATCCACGTCCACGGGGCCGTCCCAGACGAGGAAGCCGCCCTCCTCGATGAGGCAGCCGGGGGGCTGCGCGCGACGGGGGCTCTCGCTCGGGCTCGGGTTCTTAGGGCGTCGTCCCTTCGGGTCGGCTGAGGATTGAAACGACATGCGCGCTTGGGTCGGTGGCTTTCGAAGATAGCATCGGCCGTGCTGGAATGACCGAAAGGGGGCCGACTACCGGAAACGCCCCTTATCGGCGGTTCACATGTCGGCGACCACGACGGGATCGGCCCGGACAGCACCGCGAGCGCCGATCCGCCCTCGACCCCGATCCGAAACAACTGAGGCCGAGAGACGCCGGCGACCGGTTCATCCCCGCGCAGACGGGGAGAGGCGCCCGGCCCCTGTCTCGCTCACGGCCGACTTCGGTTCATCCCCGCGCAGACGGGGAGAGGCGGAGCGCCTTCCGCTCGAACGTGCCCAAGCGCGGTTCATCCCCGCGCAGACGGGGAGAGGTACAGCCTCAACCCCACCATCGAGCCCTTCCACGGTTCATCCCCGCGCAGACGGGGAGAGGCTCACGGCCAGCGATACGGCCTCGCGGTAGTCCGGTTCATCCCCGCGCAGACGGGGAGAGGTGCCGCTGGATCGCCGACGCCTGGCTCCGCAGCGGTTCATCCCCGCGCAGACGGGGAGAGGTACAGCCTCAACCCCACCATCGAGCCCTTCCACGGTTCATCCCCGCGCAGACGGGGAGAGGGTTGTAGCGGCCGGTGTCGATGATCACCCCATCGGTTCATCCCCGCGCAGACGGGGAGAGGGCCGGCGGCCCCGCTCCTCCGCTCCCCCCCGCCGGTTCATCCCCGCGCAGACGGGGAGAGGTCGAACCCGGTCGCCGTGATGGCTGCGGGCTTCGGTTCATCCCCGCGCAGACGGGGAGAGGCTAACCGCCGATTTGATGCACCCAACCCCCTGCGGTTCATCCCCGCGCAGACGGGGAGAGGGCTCATGCCGCCACCTCGGCCCGGCGGGCATCCGGTTCATCCCCGCGCAGACGGGGAGAGGTCGCGGGCGTTCTAACCCCGGCCACCACGACGGCGGTTCATCCCCGCGCAGACGGGGAGAGGCTGCCGGAGTACGCCCGCCGCACGGCCCGCGCCGGTTCATCCCCGCGCAGACGGGGAGAGGCTCGAAGTGCGCGCTGAGCTGCTCGGTTCGATCGGTTCATCCCCGCGCAGACGGGGAGAGGTCTCGGCCCCTCCCGTCGTCCACACACCGCCACGGTTCATCCCCGCGCAGACGGGGAGAGGATCCAGCAGGCCAACCGCACCGGCCTCGACCCCGGTTCATCCCCGCGCAGACGGGGAGAGGTTGGCCTGGTCACGCTCGCGCTCGGCGGTAGCCGGTTCATCCCCGCGCAGACGGGGAGAGGGCCAGAGTCCTTCATCTACGAGCTGGAGATCCGGTTCATCCCCGCGCAGACGGGGAGAGGGTCAGGGCGATACCCCTCGGGGGCGGCCCGCTCGGTTCATCCCCGCGCAGACGGGGAGAGGGTCAGGGCGATACCCCTCGGGGGCGGCCCGCTCGGTTCATCCCCGCGCAGACGGGGAGAGGTCCTCCAATGGCGACCCGTACCTAGGTGGTGGCGGTTCATCCCCGCGCAGACGGGGAGAGGGCGAAGCCCGATGGGGATTCCATCGTGCTCGACGGTTCATCCCCGCGCAGACGGGGAGAGGCACGCGCTGGCACCCCCCGGCACCTACGAGCACGGTTCATCCCCGCGCAGACGGGGAGAGGAATCGCGCTCAAACGAGCATAAGCATTCGGCCCGGTTCATCCCCGCGCAGACGGGGAGAGGTGGGTCTGGTACGCCCAGGGCTTCACCGGCACCGGTTCATCCCCGCGCAGACGGGGAGAGGCCAGACGTGCAGGAGGGGGTCGCCGAGTCCACCGGTTCATCCCCGCGCAGACGGGGAGAGGGCTGTAAGGAGCCCCTTCCAGGGGCACCACGGCGGTTCATCCCCGCGCAGACGGGGAGAGGGGAGGGCGTTACGCGAGCTTCCGGGCCGAGTCCGGTTCATCCCCGCGCAGACGGGGAGAGGGCCCGCCCCGACGGGCAGAACATCGTCCTCAGCGGTTCATCCCCGCGCAGACGGGGAGAGGTTCGGCAACGGCGGCTTCCAGGGCGACTTCAGCGGTTCATCCCCGCGCAGACGGGGAGAGGTCGACACGGTGGATCTCGCTCGGGGGAACACCCGGTTCATCCCCGCGCAGACGGGGAGAGGGCATCGGGCATCCTCGACGCCCTCGACGGCCTCGGTTCATCCCCGCGCAGACGGGGAGAGGACGCCGAACGCGATCATTAGGGACCCCACCTGCGGTTCATCCCCGCGCAGACGGGGAGAGGGTGAGGTCGGCCGTGCCCTCTCTGAGCGCGTCCGGTTCATCCCCGCGCAGACGGGGAGAGGGGACTGCCATCGGGGGAGAGGGAGCGACGGGCCGGTTCATCCCCGCGCAGACGGGGAGAGGGTGAGCGGACCGTTGGGGCGGAGGGACCCGCGCGGTTCATCCCCGCGCAGACGGGGAGAGGGGCCGCTCTGGTGGCTCGGCCTACAAGAAGGGCGGTTCATCCCCGCGCAGACGGGGAGAGGCCTGCGACGCGCGGCGGGCGAGCCGCCGCGCCCGGTTCATCCCCGCGCAGACGGGGAGAGGGGGGGCCACGCCGCGACGGCCGACCTCGACCGCGGTTCATCCCCGCGCAGACGGGGAGAGGTGAGCCGCCCCCCGGCGCTTTTCCCGCGTCGCCGGTTCATCCCCGCGCAGACGGGGAGAGGGCGACGGCCTCGCCGAGGGGGACGAGGGCGACCGGTTCATCCCCGCGCAGACGGGGAGAGGGCCGGCGTTGACGCTCTCGGCGAGGGCCTGCGCGGTTCATCCCCGCGCAGACGGGGAGAGGCCGACGCTGGAGGCCGTTCTGCGCAACCCGAGCGGTTCATCCCCGCGCAGACGGGGAGAGGGCCAACGAGATCGCCGCCCTCGCTGAGGGCGGCGGTTCATCCCCGCGCAGACGGGGAGAGGGGATGCGTAGGTGAGCGACGGCCCGAGCGTGGCGGTTCATCCCCGCGCAGACGGGGAGAGGCGCTGCCCGCGACGGCGGCCGAGGCGCTCCGCCGGTTCATCCCCGCGCAGACGGGGAGAGGCAACTTCAGAAGGTGGACCGCTTCCGGCGCCCCGGTTCATCCCCGCGCAGACGGGGAGAGGGCCACGACGAGGGCACCCACGATCAAGGGCGTCGGTTCATCCCCGCGCAGACGGGGAGAGGGGCAGAGCCCGTGCGGATGATCACCGGGCCGTCGGTTCATCCCCGCGCAGACGGGGAGAGGATCCGGCGCTCGGTGGACGCCGTGTTGATGGCCGGTTCATCCCCGCGCAGACGGGGAGAGGTGAAATTCTTGCGGGTGCGGCTCTGGGTCCTGCGGTTCATCCCCGCGCAGACGGGGAGAGGCGGGCGGTCGTCCGCTACGGCGGCGCCACCGTCGGTTCATCCCCGCGCAGACGGGGAGAGGACGGCACGGGACTTCTCGCGTCCCTCGTTCATCGGTTCATCCCCGCGCAGACGGGGAGAGGGTTTCTAAGCATCTAACGAAGGTGGCACGCCCCGGTTCATCCCCGCGCAGACGGGGAGAGGGTTGTCTATCATACCCCTAACAACAGGCGTTCCGGTTCATCCCCGCGCAGACGGGGAGAGGGCTAGATGCTGCAACAGCAAAGGGCGAACTGCCGGTTCATCCCCGCGCAGACGGGGAGAGGTACGTCGCATCGGAGAGCGCCGTAGCGGTAGTCGGTTCATCCCCGCGCAGACGGGGAGAGGCTTGGCCCGTACCCGCTGCGCAAGTTCCGCCGCGGTTCATCCCCGCGCAGACGGGGAGAGGTGGCATTCCACAGGTGAAGGTTGCCGCTCTTACGGTTCATCCCCGCGCAGACGGGGAGAGGGCCCACAAGTTATCTACGGTCGGACCCCACCCCGGTTCATCCCCGCGCAGACGGGGAGAGGGGCGCCTAGCACGGCCTCTCTCGCTGCTCTAGCGGTTCATCCCCGCGCAGACGGGGAGAGGTCTAGAAGCTACGCCTGAATCTTAGCATTTCAAGGAGCACGTCACGATAAGGGGCGGCGGTGCCCCAAAGCAAGTGGACGCGACATGTCCCGGATGAGCAGGGCTGAAGCCTACCCTCCGCCGCAACGCCCACCCTCCCCCTCCGCTGATGCCCGAAGACCTCCGCGCCCTCCCCAAGCTCCGCGACAGCCTCCCCTACCTCTACCTCGCACGCGGCCGGCTGACCCAGACCAAGAACGGCGTCGCCTACGAGAACAAGCTCGGCCGCTACGCCGTCCCCGTCGCCCAGCTCTGCGCGCTCCTCATCGGGCCCGGCCTCACCGTCACCCACCGCGCCGTCGTGACGGCCACCCGCGCGGGGTGCTCGCTGCTGTGGGTAGGGGAGGAGGGCGTCCGGTTCTACGCCGGCGGCCACGGCGAGACCCGGAAGGCCTACGCGCTCCAGCGCCAGGCCGAGGCCGCCTCCGACCCCGCCCAGCGGCTCCGCGTCGTCGAGCGGATGTACCGGATGCGGTTCTTCGAGCCGCTGCCCGAGCCATCCGACGGCCGCCTCACCATCGAGCAGGTCCGGGGCTACGAGGGCGCCCGCGTCCGCCGCGTCTACCGCGCCGCCGCTGAGCGCTACGGGGTGGACTGGCGGGGCCGCCGCTACGACCGGTTCGAGTGGGACGCGGCCGACCCCCTCAACCGCGCGCTCTCGGCCGCCAACGCCTGCCTCAACGGCGTCTGCCACGCCGCCGTCGTCTCGGCCGGCTACTGCGCGGGCCTCGGGTTCATCCACCAGGGCAAGCAGCTCTCGTTCGTCTACGACGTGGCCGACCTCTACAAGACCGCGCTCTCGGTGCCCGTCGCCTTCGCCGCCGTGGCCGAGGCCGAGGGCGCCGCCGAGCGCGATGAGCCGTTCGAGCTCGAGCGCACCGTCCGCCTCCGGTGCCGGCAGGCGTTCCGCAACCTCCGGCTGCTCCACCGCATCGTCCCCGACGTCCAGGCCGCCCTCGCGCTCGACCCCGCCACGCCGCTCCCCGAGCGGTTCGACCCCGACGACGACTACGCCCTCCCGACCGCCTGGTGGGACCCCCCGCCCGAGACCCACCTCCACCTCGGCGACGGCGCCTTCGGCGAGCGGCCCGACGAGCCGGAGCCCCCGCCGGACCCCCTCGCCGACTGGACCCCCGACGGCCCCACCGAGGGCTGACCCCGCACCGGCCCGATGACCGTCATCATCCTGGAGCGGGTGGCGCCCGGCCTCCGCGGCGAGCTCTCGAAGTGGATGGCCGAGGTCGGCACCGGCGTCTTCGTCGGGCGGCTCTCGGCCACCGTCCGCGAGCGGCTCTGGGCGCACTGCGAGCGCGAGGCCACCGGCGACGGAGGGAGCGCCCTCATGGTGTGGCGCGCGGCGACGGCGCAGGGCTTCGCCGTGCGGAGCGCGAACCCGCGCGGGCGCTACGCCGAGGAGCTCGACGGCGTCTGGCTCGTCCGCATCCCCGGCCCCCCGAAGGAGACGTGATGCGGATCTGGCCTGCTGCGCCGTAATGTTACCTGCTCTTTCCCCCCGATAGCCCTATGGATTCCGCCTCCGACCTGCTCCCCCCAAAGGCCCGCCGTCTCCGCACCCTCTTCGACCAGGACGAGCGCCTCACGAAGCGCGAGATCGGCGACCGCCTCAGCTGCACCGAGCGCCATGCCCTCCGCCTCGTCGAGGCCTTGCGCGAAGCCGGCATCCCGGTCGAGGAGGAGAAGAACCCCCGGAACCGCCGGGAGAAGCGGTTCTTCCTCCCATCCGAGCACCAGCGGCGCGGGGTCGTGCTGGAGGACCTGGACGAGGAGGCGATGTACGCACTCACCGTCGCCGCCCAGGCCGCCGAGGGCGCGCTCGGGGGGACCACGCTGGAGGGGCCGCTCCGCCGCGCCTTCGGGATGCTTCTCGTCGCCTTCGGGGAGCAGGACGTGTTCTCGTTCACCGGCGAGGAGCAGGACGCGGCATGGCACTTCGGCGCGCTGGCCGCCTCCCCCGTCGAGCCCGACGTGTTCCGCACCGTCGCCCGCGCTGTGGACCGCCGCCATCCCCTCCAGGTGGACTACCAGAACGGGAAGGGCGAGCGGAGCTTCAAGCGCTGCCTCAACCCCCTCGCCATCGCCTCGATCAATGGCACGTGGCAGTTGGCGGCGTACTGTCACAAGCGTCAGGGTATCCGGGAGTTCAACCTCGTCCGCCTCTCGAACCTCCGGGCCTTCCCCAAACTGACCTTCGACCGCCCCGAGGGGTTCGATTCAAAGCAACATTTCGCCGGGCGGTTCGGCGCGCTCGAAGGCGCCGAGCCGGTCACGGTCCGCCTGCGGGTGGCACCCGAGCGGGCCGTCTACTTCGAGAGCAAGCGCTACCACCGCAGCCAGGAGCACGAGCGCCAGGAGGACGGCTCGCTCCTCGTGAGCTTCCGCGTCCGCGCGCTCGACCCCGTCCGCGCGTTCGTGGCGAGCTGGGGGCCACACGTCCGCGCCCTCGACCCGCCCGCCCTCGCCGAGCGCCTCGCCGCCGACGCCGCCGCGACTGTCCAACTCTACGAGGACGGACCGTAGGTTTGGCCCATGCCGACGTCGCTGCCCGATAGCCTGCCGGCCTCGATGCCGCCGCCCGTCCGCGCCGCGCTGGCCGAGGCGAAGACGCGGCTGGTGCAGCTCTACGGGGAGCGCCTCGACCGGGTGATCCTCTACGGCTCCCACGCCCGCGGCGACGCCCGCGAGGACTCCGATGTGGACCTCCTCGTCGTCCTCCGGGGGGACTACGACGCCTACGCTGAGGGCAAACGGATCAGTGCCCTCCGGCTCGGCCTCTCGATGCGGCACGGCGTAGACGTCTCGATGCAGCCGTACAGGGTCGAGGAAGCCGTTGACCTCGACCGCCCCCTCATGCACGCAGCCGCTAGCGAGGGCATGCTCTTATGATGAAGCTGCAAGGGGCGCTGGTCGAGAAGGGACTCCGTGCGCTGGGATCGGCTCGTCGCGCATTGGAGGCCGGCGACGCGGAGGCAGCCGCCAATCGCGCCTACTACGCCTGCTTCAACCTGGCTCGTGCGGCCTTAGCTGGTGAGGGTGAGCAGCCAAAGACCCACAGTGGCGTCCACAACAGGTTCGCGTTGCGGTTCGTCGTTACGGGTCGTATCCCCGAAGCCATAGCCAGCGTGCTGCCTCACGCCGCCCAACTCCGCGAGCGCGCTGACTACGATGCCCTAGCCGTTACCGACCTGGATGCCACCACCGACCTTCTCGCCGACGCTGAGCAGTTCGTCGCAGCGGTGCGGGCGGTAGTGGGGAAATGAAGACAACGGGGGAGCGGCTCGGTCAGACTGGACGTGATATGTCCTGATCCGAGAATGCGCTGGTGCATATTCTCGGAACCACTTCCGATTCTACGCGCACCGTGCTCCTCCAACCCTGGCAACTCTTCTGGGCAAAGACTGACCGAGGCAATCACCTCGGCTTGGGTGAGAATTGGACGCATCCACTCTGGGCGCACCTCATTGATGTGGCGCACGTCGCCGAGGCCCTCGCCGATCGGCTGCCCACGCCGGTGAAGACTGAACTGGCTGACGGCCTCGGGCTGAAGTGGGACGAGGCGCGGTCCCTCCTCGCGCTCCTCATCGGACTGCACGACGCGGGCAAGGCGATCCCGTCGTTCCAAACCGCGCATCCGCTCTCCCGCGACGCGCTCCGAGCGGAGGGCATCGATCTTCAGGACCGCTACCCGAACGCCTCCGACCGCCGCCACCACGGCCACGCCTCGATTTCGATCCTCCACGCCTGGATCGATGGGTTGCCCGTCGCCGATGACGCGAAGCCGATGTTGAGGACGCTCGCGGCGTTCGTCGGCTTCCACCACGGGCGTCTCGAGAACTGCAACGAGTGGAACAGTGATCAGGCGCTCGGGCGAGGACGGTGGCTGGATACGCAGCAGGCGCTCGTCGGCCACGTCGCCGACGTCTGGATGGAGGCCCACGGCGGCTGGCCCGACCTCTCGGGCGCCCCGGAGGCGCGCTTCGACCCGTTCCCGGCCGCCGCGCTCGCCTTCGCTGGATGGACCACCCTTGCCGACTGGGTCGGGTCGATGTCCGAGCACATGCCACCCGATGCGGCGTCCTACGAAGGGCTCAAGGACTACCTGCCCGCCAGCCGGGCCGCGGCGGAAAAGGCCATCGCCGCCGCTTCGCTCGATAAAGCGCCCGACCTTCGAGCGGAAGGCTCCGTTGCCGACTTCGCGCGCCTCTTCCCCGAGACGTTCGACGGTACCGACGCCACCCCGCACCGTCTCCAGAAGTTGGCAGCGACCGCCTCACTTCCCGACGATCCCGCGCTCGTGCTCATCGAGGCGCCGACGGGCGAGGGCAAGACCGAGGCCGCCTTCCACCTCGCCGCACGCTTGCAGGCCCGCCGCCCAGACGGCCGAGGCGTCTACGTCGCCCTCCCCACGCAGGCCACCTCAAACGGCCTCTTCCCTCGCTTCCACCGGTTCCTCGCCCACGCTCACGAGGGCGGCGACCCGCTCGTGATGCTCGCCCACGGCGCGAGCGCTCTCAATCTCGACCTTGAGGCCCTCCTCGAACCCCAGGACGAGGACGAGACGGCCGGTGCCCGCGCCTACGCCGCCCGCTGGTTTCTCCCGACCAAGCGCAGCCTGCTCGCGCCCTACGGCGTCGGCACGGTCGACCAGGCGCTGATGGGGGCCGTCACCTCGCGGCACTTCTTCCTGCGGCTCTACGCCCTGGCGGGCAAGACGGTCGTCTTCGATGAAGTCCACGCCTACGATGGCTACATGGCGGCGCTCTTCGGACGCCTCCTGAGTTGGCTCCGCGCCCTCGGCTCCGACGTAGTGGTGCTCACGGCCACCCTCCCAACCGCCACCCGGCGGACGCTCCTCCGCTCTTGGAACGCCCCCCTGATCCCGGACCCAGACGCTTACCCCGTGCTCGCCGTGGCCGAGGGAGGCGCGTCTGACCTTGCTGCCTTCCTGGGCGGCTTCGAGACCTCGCAGACGGCCCAGGCCGAGATCGACTTCGGCGAGAGCGACCCGGTGGCCGTCTCCGCGCGCGTGGCCGAGGCGGCGAAAGAGGGCGCCACGGTCGGCGTCATCGTCAACCGCGTCGACCGCGCGCAGGACGTCTTCCAGCGCCTCCGTCGGATGGAGGACGAGGGCGCCCTCGACGCCGACCTCCATCTGCTCCACGCCCGCTTCCCGTTCGAGGACCGCCGACGCCGCGAGCGCGACGCCATCGAGCGGTTTGGCAAAGAGGGTAGACGGCAGGCCGAGCGCCCGGCCGTCCTGGTTGCCACGCAGGTGGCCGAACAGTCGCTCGACCTCGACGTGGACCTCATGCTCTCGGACCTCGCGCCCATCGACCTGCTGCTCCAGCGGGCCGGGCGGCTCCACCGGCACCCGGCCCTCGAAGACCTCCGCCCCGAGGGCTACCGGACGCCGCGCCTCGTGGTGCTTCGCCCTCCGCTCGACGCCCCCAACGCGCTCCCCGAGGTGGCGGGCATCGGCGGCCAGTTCGCGCCCGACGACCCCGAGGGCATCTACCTCGACCTCCCGCTCTTCCGCACCGACCTCGTGCTCCGCGAGCGTGTGGCGCGCGGCGAGGGCTGGTCGCTTCCTGACGACTACCGCCCGCTCATCGAGGCCGTCTACGGCCCCGACGCCGACGCTCCGCCCGACGGCCTCCGCGACGAGGACCGCGAGCGCTGGCAGGCGGCCGTGGATGCCAAGGAGAAACAGGAGGGGGCGTTCGAGCAAGAGGCCAGCCTCGCTGCCATCCAGGCTCCGGCTCGCCTGGGCGAGATGGTCCGGTCGGGGCACTACCGCGACCGGAGCCGCTACGACGAGCACGACGACGCCCCCGCCCGCGACCTCCAGCCGACGACCCGCCTCGGCCACCCCTCGGTGAACGCCGTCTGCCTCCACCGCCGCGACGACGGCCTCTTCCTCGACGCCGAGCACCCATTCCCGAGTGGCCCCGACCTCTCACGCGACGAGACGCGGGACCTCCTGCTCCGCGCCGTGCGCCTTAGCCGCCGGTCGGTGGTCGCGGCGCTGCCCGCGCAAGACGTGCCGGAGGAGTGGAAACACGCCACGCACGATGCCTACGCACTGGCCTATCATCACCCGCTCGTATTCAAGCACGGGCACTGCGCCGTGGGCGGCACCGTGATCGCCCTCGACGACGACCTCGGCATCCGCTACGACCCTGACAGCTCATGAGGCGCCCACTACCACTACTCCCCATCGCTGGACAGGTCGAGCACAGCGCGCACGAGGCGCCGCCCGAGCTCCCAGAGGAGGAGGCGCGGGAGACGCGAAATCGCGCGACGCCATGCGTGGCGTCGCCCCTCACTGCTCACTGGGGGATCCCCACTGCGATCATCGTTGTTGGATTCAGGTGCCCTCATAGCTCGCTCCGGCGGGTGATTGATGGTGATCAGCGCCGGAGCGGGCGGTTCCTAGGCCGAGTCCGCTCCGGCGCGTCTGGTTGGGGACGACGATCAGACAATGTCGGTTCCCCACGGCAGTCTGAGGCATACGCCTCAGACCGCATCTTACATCCCCGCTTGCACGGGGAGAGAGCGCTCATGAGAGCTTTCGCTTCGGAGCGCATCGGTTCAACCCCGCGTTGCGGGGAACGACCTCAAGATACGATGACGTGCGGCTCGCCGCGTGGAGCCTGATCACGCATGGCTTACGACCTTACTCAACAACCCTGGATCCCCGTCCGCTATGTGGTCGGGGAGGAGGGGCCGTCCGCCGTCGGGCTGCGGGAGGCGCTGGCGGAGGCCCACCGCATCCGCGAGATCGAGGCGCCGCCGCTCCAGACGGCCGCGCTCTACCGGCTCCTCCAGGCCCTCTTCGTCCGGCTCTACGTCCACCCCGAAGACGCGCCCGACGACGCGGACTGGACGCAGGAGGCGTGGTACGACCTCTGGGAGGCGGGGCGCTTCGACTCCGGCCGTGTCGCCCGCTACTTCGACCGCTGGCAGGATGAGCGCGAGCGCTTCGACCTGCTTCACCCCGACCGTCCCTTCTACGGCCATCCTGAACCGACGACTCCGAGCGACGGCGCCGCCAACTGGCTCGTGCCGGTCTGGGCGAAGGGCAACAACGAGACACTGTTCGATCACACGACTGACGCCATGTGCGCGGCCATGCCTCTGGACGAAGCCGCCCGTGCGCTCGTCGCTACGCAGGCGTGGGCGCTCGGCGGGCTGGCCGGGCCGGGGCGGCTCCGCTTCGAGGACGCCCCGCTCTCGCGTGGGGCCGTGTTCTGGCTCCGCGGCGACTCGCTCTTCGAGGCCCTGCTGCTCAACACGCCACCCGATACGATCACGCGGATGCGCTCCGGCAAGCGCGACGCCCCCTCGTGGGAACGCGACACCCCCTCCGACCGCAAGCCGGGCGCCGAGGTCGGGTACCTCGACTTCCTCACGTGGCCCTCGCGGCACGTTCGTCTCGACGTGGACGAGACGGGCGATGAGCCGGTCGTCTGCGGCGTCCAGATCGCCCAGGGGAAGAAGTGGGTATCCGAGGCGACGGATCCGCTGAACGCCCTGCGCACCAAGAAGGACGGCGGGCGCTACCCGCTCAAGCTGCGCCCCGAGCAGTCGCTCTGGCGAGCGGCCCCGGCCTACCTCGGCCTCCGGCTGGACGGCCAACGCGAGGCCCCGCCCCGCCCATTCGACTGGCTCGTGAACAGCCCCCGGCTCCGAAGGAGCCGCGCGGGCGGCTGGGATGTCGAGGTGTTCGGCCTCGCCAACGATAAGGCGAAGATGGAGATGATCCGGGCCGACCGCCTCACGGTCTACCCGACCATCCTCGGTTCCAAGTCGGCCCAGCGCTACGTCGTCGAGGCCGTCAAGCGGGCGAGCATGCAGGCCCAGACGCTCCGCTACGCCCTCCGCGACTGCGCCGCCCGCCTCGCCACGCGCACCGACGCCGCCGACGTGGCCGACGGCCTCCAGGGGGAGCGCCGCTTCTGGGCGCTGCTCGAAACGGGCTTTGTGCAGGGCCGAGACCGCGAGCGCGCCTTCGACGACTGGCTGGGCGCCCTCGCCGACCTCACCGCTGCGCACGACGGTGACGCCTTCGCCGACCGCGCCGACCGCCACCTCGCGCGCTGGACGCGCACGCTCCACCGCGCCGCTCAGCGCGCCTACGACGCAGCCACCGACGGCCTCATCGGCACGCCCCGTCGCATGGAGGCCGTGGCCGTCGGGCGCGACCGCCTCCGCCCTGCCGCCGCCTACGCCGACGCTCTCTCTGCTCCCGCTCCCACGTCATGACCGACACCCTTCCCGACCCGCCCGACGCGGCTCCGGCCGACGCTCCACCCACCGACCCGGTCGCCAGCTTCGTCGGCTACGTGCTGCATCTCGCCGGGCGCACCGACGGCGACGCCCGCCGCCGCCTCGCTGAGCTTCGACGCGCAGGCATGGAGGCGGGGCGTTCGCACCGCGCCCTCGCTATCGTCGGCGACCGCATCCCAGAGGAGGCACAGGGGTGGGACCTCGACGCTTACCTGCTCGCGGCCGAGCTGATGGCCCTCGTCGCCGCCGGGGGCCGTGAGATCGGAGAGTTCCATGCCGAGACGCGGCGCTTCCGGCGCTCGACGCTCGGGGCCTCGGCCCGCTCCGTCAACCCGCGCAAGCCCAACGCCGACGGCGACCTCGCCGACGAGAACAAGGGCATCACGGCGCGCTTTGGGGCCGTGCTCGCGCTCCCGTCCGAGGATCTGCCCGACGAGCTTCGCCGCTTGGTCCGCCTGCTCCACCAGAAGGGAGCGCCATTCGACTTCGTGCGGCTCCTCCGCGACCTCCTCCGGTGGGACGACCCCGACCAGCCCGTTCAGAAAGAATGGGCACGCCACTACTGGAGCGCCCCGCGCTCCGACGACTCTGACACCTAGCCCCCGACTCCGATGAAAGTCGAGCTTCACCTCCTTCAGTCCGTGCCGCCTTCGAACCTCAACCGCGACGACAGCGGCGCCCCAAAGGACGCCCACTTCGGCGGGCACCGTCGCGCGCGGCTCTCGTCGCAGAGCCTTAAGCGTGCCATCCGCACGTCTGAGACCTTCCACCGGATCGTCTCCGAGCGCGTGGGCATCCGCACGCGCCGCGCCGTGGCCTACCTCCGCGACCGCCTCGTCGACAACCACGAGATGGATTCCGCCTCCGCCCAGGCGCTCGCGCGCTCGGCCGTCGAGGCGCTGCTCAAGAAGGTTGGCGACGACGACCGCTCGAACGTCCTCTACTACGCGGCGCGTCCCGAGTTGGACGACCTCGCCGCCCGACTCATTAACGACGACGATGCGACGGAGGCCGCCGCGGCGGTGGCTGAGGCGACGGCGTCGCTGCCCGAGGACGAGAAGCTCTCGAAGGAGCAAGCAAAGGCCGTCGATGACGCGAAGAAGCCGCTCGACAAGGCCGCCGGCGTGCTCGTCAAGCAGTTCGTCAAGGACTACAAAGGCAAAACCTCGGCGGCCGACATCGCGCTCTTCGGGCGGATGCTCGCCGAGGAGCCGACGCTCAACATCGACGCGGCCTGCCAGGTGGCCCATGCCCTCTCCGTGGACCGCGTGGCGCCGGCCTACGACTACTTCACGGCCGTCGACGACCTCAAGGACGCCGCCGAGGACGACGCGGGCGCGGGCATGATCGGCACGACGGGCTTCACGTCGGCCTGCTTCTACCGTTACGCCGTCGTGGACGTGGACCAGCTCGCCCAGAACCTCGACGGCGACCGGGAGGCTGCCCGCGACGCCGTGCGCGCGTTCCTGACGGCGGCCGTGACGGCGCTCCCGAGCGGCAAGCAGAACAGCTTCGCAGCCCAGGTCCGCCCGGAGGTCGTGATGGCGGTCGTGCGGCGCGACGGGATGCCGCTCTCGCTCGTCAACGCCTTCGCCGCGCCCGTCCAGCCGAAGGAGCAGAGCCTCGCCTACCACGCCACGGAGAAGCTCGCCGAGCAGTGGAACGCGATGGAGACGATGTACGGCGGTCTGATGCCGGATGCGGCGCCCACCGAGGTGTTCGTCGCCACACCCCACGTCGAGGCGCTCGATGGTCTCTCAGAGTCCCGGAAGGACTCCGTTCGCGAGGTGATCGACGGCGTGGACGCGGCCATCGCCGGGGCAGCGGCATGAGTGCGCCCCGCACGCTCCTCCTCCGCCTCGACGGCCCGATGCAGTCGTGGGGCGTCGACAGCCGCTTCGGCATCCGCGACACCCGCCGTGAGCCAACCAAGAGCGGCGTCATTGGACTGCTCGCCTCCGCGCTCGGCCGCGAGCGTTCGGAGCCAGTCGACGATCTGGCTGCGCTCACGTTCGGCGTTCGCGTCGACCGCGAGGGGCAGGTCTTGCGCGACTTTCAGACGGCGTCCTTCATCTATCGCGCTGGCTCAAACCCAGAACGCGCTCGGAAGAAGTGGGCACGGATCAAGAGCGGCGAGTTGACCATCAATGACAAAGACCGGGACTTCAAGCTGACGGATCCGTCGAGCCGCTTCTACCTCGCCGACGCCTGCTTCACAGCGGGGTTCGAGGCCCAGACCGAGGAGGAACATGCCCTCCTCGACCAGATGCACGCTGCGCTCCTGTCGCCGCGCTGGCCGCTCTTCCTCGGGCGTCGCGCCTTTCCTCCGGCCGCGCCCGTCGTGCTCGAAATCGCCGAGGCCGGCCTGCTGGACGCGCTTCGCCGGGCGCCTTCCCCGCCACTCGATGGCGCGAACCGCCCCCGTACTGACAGCGGGGCGGCTCGTTATGTCCTCGACGCCGACGCCGAGGCACCCGATGCTCCACGTCGTCTGGCCGGTGCCGACGTACCAGTCTCCTTCCAGAGTGATCGTCGCCGCCACCGCACGCGCGAGACCATCACGCTCACCCTGCCCATCGCGTCGTGACCCTCCACGTCTCCCGTCTCACCCTCAACCCCGAGCACCCGCAAGCGCGGAAGGACCTCGCCGCGCCTTACGAGCTGCACCGCACGCTCGCTAACGTCTTTCCTGGGCCGCGAGCCACCGAACAGCAGAAGCATGAAGACGATTACGAGCTGGGACACGGCATGCTCTACCGTGCCGAGGAGCCTGCGCCGCGTGGAGCGCCTGTCCTCGTGCAGTCCGTGACCAAGCCAGATTGGTCGCGGCTGGAGCCTGGGTACCTCCTCCGCCTCGACGGGATGAAAGCGTTCGAGCCGTCGTTCCGCGAGGGGCAGCGGCTGAGGTTCCGGCTCGTCGCCAACCCCGTGCGGCGGGTGCGGGTGGAGGGGAAGAAGAACCCCCGTCGGATGCCCCTCGTCCACCCCCGCGCGAAGGACGGCATCGCGGCAGGGTATCTCGACTGGCTGGAGCGGCAGGCGGGTCGATCAGGGTTTGCGGTCGGCGACGTGGCCGGCGCACCGTTCCGGCTAGGCAGCAAGCAACGCGTCACCAACGACCCGGAGGAGATCCAAGCCATCGAGCGCGGCGAGCGCGAGGGGATCGCGAAGGCGCGCATCCCCCACTTCGGCGTCCGCTTCGACGGGCTGCTGACGGTTACGGACCCGAAGGCGCTGGCGGCGGCCGTCCGCGACGGGATCGGGCCGGCCAAGGCATTCGGGTTCGGGCTGCTCTCGCTGGCGCCCGCCGGCTGAGCTATCGCCGCGGACGCTACAGCGTGGCGAGGGTGGCGTTACTGAAGTGCTGGCTGTAGCGCGCGCGGGCGTCCACCTTCCGCTCCAGCGCCCGGATCACATCCGGCGTGAAGTCCACGCCGGTGACGCGCTTGATGCTGCCGAGCCCGCCGGGGCTGAACACGTTGACCTCGAGGAGGTGCTCGCCGGCGATGTCGAGCCCGGCGATGAACATCCCGTCCTGCCGGAGCTGGGGCCGGACCATCTCGGCCAGCCGGAGCTCGGTCTCCCCGATCTCAGCCTTCTCCGCCTTGCCGCCCGCGCTCATGTTGCTCCGCATGTCCTCCCCGCCCGAGCGCCGGCGGAAGGCGGCGTAGACGCCGTCCTTCTGGAGCGGCTCGCCGTTGATGAGGAACATCCGCACGTCCGTGCCGACGGCGTCGTCGAGGTACTCCTGCGCGACCATGTACCCGTTCTGGCAGACGGTGTCGATGATCTGGTTGAGGTTGGCGCGGTCGTCCTCGCGGATGACGAAGACGCCCTCGCCGCCGGAGCCCTGGAACGGCTTGAGCACCACGTCGCCGCTGTGGGCGTCGATGAACCGGCGGACGTCGTCGGCGTGGCGGGTGACGAGGGTCTTGGGGCGCGCGGCCTCGGGGAAGCGCTGGAAGTAGACCTTGTTGACGGCCTTCGCGAGCCCGTCGGGGTCGTTGACGACGAGGACCCCGCGCTGCGCCGCCATCTGCCCGAACACGATCCCCGCGGCCTGCGCCCACGGCCGCTCGCCGGCGTCGTCGGCGGGGTCGTTCCGCAGCATCAGCACGTCGAGCTCCTCGACCGGCAGCCGCTCGGACTCGGCCTCCTTGACGGCGGCGAGCAGCGTCTTCTCCGTCTTGTACGAGCCCTCGACGGCGCGGGCGTGGACGCGGAGCGACTCGTCGGGGTCGTAGGCGAAGTCCTCGACCGTGACGTAGCGGACGTCGTGGCCGGCCTTGTGGGCGGCGAGGGCGAGGCGGGTGGTGGTGTAGACCGTCTTCTCGGTCTCGTAACTGTTGATCAGAAAGGCGAGGCGCATAGGGGCACGTGTTGCGTATCGCGAGTTGCGTGTCGGGTTCGTCGCGGGGATAGGGTCAGCGGCAGAACACGCAACACGGAACACGCACTACTCTAAGAGGTCGGTGACGGTGAGGCCGCGCTGGGCGCGGTCGAGGCGGGCGAGGGCGTCGGGGTCGGAGGCGTAGCGGGGGCGCAGCGGGATCTCGCCGAGGACGCCGCGCTCGCGCAGCGACTCGATGATCGGGAGGTGGCAGAGGGCGATCTTACCGATGAACAGGGGCCAGTACGCGCCGCCGTCCGCGAGGTGGGCGAGGAGGTCGCGGAGGCCGCGGAGGTAGACGGCGTCCTTCGTGAGCCCGCCCCCGCGGTGGATCCGCAGCGTCACCCCGAACGCCGCGCGGTCGCTCATCCCCGCGCGTTCTACGAGCAGCCGGTGCGTCTCGGCGAACGAGGCCCCGGCGGCGAGCGCGTCGGCGCCGAGGACGCGGGCGGCGAGCGTCCGCATCCGCCCGCGCGTGAGCCCGCCGACGAGCCACTCCGAGAGCACGGCGAGCCCCTCCTGCAGCGGCTCGTAGCCGGCGAGGCCGTGGCGGAGCTGCCGCAGCGGTTGGGCACACCCGTTGTAGTAGGTCAGCACGTGCGTCCCGACCTCGTGGGCGAGGAGCGCGCGGACGCGCCCGGCCGGCACGCTCGCCCCCGAGCCGACGAGGAGCTGCCCGCGAGAGACCATGAGGCTGCCGGGGATGTCGTCCCGGACCTCGACCGACGAGGCGAACCCGTCGTGTTGTTCGCGGTAATGGTCGAGTTCGGCGTGGGCCTCGGCCGCGAACGCCGTCGCCCCGACGACCTCGCGGCCCTTCTTCCGGGTGGGCGGCTCGGCGATCCGACCGAGCACGGCGTGGGCGAGTTCGACGAGGTCGGCGTCGGGGCGGCCGTAGAGGCGGAGGCTGCCCGGTAAAAAGTGGTCGGTGCCGCGGTCGAGGATGGCCTGCACCTCGGCGGCCATCTCGTCGCGCTTCTCGCGGAGGAGCCCGGCCACCGCCGGGTCCTCGACCTCCTCGACGGGGAGGGCGAAGAGGTCGCGGCGGAGGCGGTCGGGGTCGAAGGTGAGGGGGCGGTAGAGCAGCTCCGGCGTGCAGTCGCACCCGGCGGCGCGGAAGTCGGCCCACGCCTCGTCCGCGTTGATGGGGGTGACCTGGAGGAGGAAGCCGTATTCCCGCGCGCACGCGGCGAGCCCCCGGTCCACGACCTCGGCCGCCGGTTCGAGGTGGCGCCGCCCCATCGGCCGCTCCGGCGCGCCGACAGCCTCGGCAAAGGCGGCTCCAGCCCGCTCGAGCGCGGGGACGAGCGCGTCGCGGAGGGCGTCCAGCACGCGGGGGTAGAACTCGCCGTCGCGGGGGTTGAGGAAGACGGCGTCCACGGCGAGCCCAAACGGGACGAGGCGGCCGTCTGCTGGGGCGCCGTCGAGCAGCGGGGGGAGGCCCGGCGGGGCGGGCTCCGCCGCGGCGACGCGCGTCACGTCCGCCGCCTGCTCCGCGATCTCGATCCCGGTCAGCGCGTCGGCGAGCGCGTCGGCGGCCGGTCGGGCGCGCGGGTCGTCCGGGGCGTGAAGGGTGAAGCCGGGGCGGCGGTCGAAGGGGTCCACCTCGTCCTCCGTGCTCGGCGTCGTCCAGACCTCGACGACGAGGGCCGCGCCGGCCTGCTCCGCGAGCGCACCGGCGGCGGCGCGGGCCAGCCTGCGGACGCCGTCCCCATCCCCCGCGTCGTCGGTGGCGAGGAGGTACGCGGGCTGGCTCGTGACGAGCCCGTGCGCGGCCGAGCACGCCGCGCCCTCCTCCACGGCCGGGTCGCCGTCGGCCGCGTCGGCGCAGCGGTGGACGACGAGGAGCGGGATGGCGTGGTCCACGAACAGCCGCCCCCCCTCGAACTCCAGCCGCAGCGGCTCCTCCTCCCCGACGACGGCCGCCGCGCGGCGCGCGAGCCGGTCCCAATCGGGCGCAACCGGGGATGGCGGTGAAACGCTCACGAGGCCCCCGTCGCGGCGGCGTGGGCGGCGAGCGCGCCGGGGACGGTACGGGCGAGCGCGTCGCGGAGCTTCTGCAGGCGAGCCCGGTCGGGCTCGCCGGTCCACTCGTCCATGAACGTCTTCTTGAACTCGACCGCGATCACGCAGGCGTCCGAGCCGAACCGGCCGTGGGCCCAGCGCGAGAAGTGCCCGCCCTGGAATTTGACGTTCTCCCGCACGTCCATTTCCCCGAGCCCGGCGGCCTCGGCGCCCGCACGGAGGTCGGCCATGAACCCGTCCACGAGGTCGCCCCAGCGCCTGCGGTCCAGCGAGCCCGTGCCGACGTTGACCTCCGGGTTCTCCTCCGGGTCGGCGGCGGGGCCGTCGGGGCCATCGCGGCGGTGGTTATACGAGTGGAGGTCGTAGACGACGACGGCGCCGTGCTCGCGGACCTTCTCGGCCAGCAGCGCCTCGGCCGCCTCGTAGAACGCCTCGTAGATCCCCATCGAGCGCTCGGCCACGGCTTCGGGCAGCGCGTCCTTCCAGACCGTCAGCCCCCAGGCGTCGTCGGGCGTCCGGTAGACGGCGCCCTCCGGGGGGCGGTTGAGGTCCACCTCGAACCGCGAGCGCCGGCCGACGAGCCGCGCCGGGGCCACCTCGGCGAGCCAAGCCGTGAAGGGGTCCTCCTCGCGCAGCCTTCCGGCGTCATCCAGCGCGAACCGGGCGGCCGTATCGGCGTCGGCGTCGTGGCCGTCGTGGAGGGCGGCGGCCACGAGGGGGCCGGGGCCGGGGACGACGGTGAAGGGGGGGGAGGGCACGGGGAGAGGCTGCGGGGGAGGGGAAGGGAGCGTGGAGTACGGCGCGGAGGCTCAGGCGGCCGATGCGAGGGCGGCGGGCTCGACCCGGACGGGTTCGAAGCCGAGGCGGCGCGCCAGCGCGAGCACGGGGGCGACGGCGGCGTCGAGGGACTCCCCGCGGAGGGTGCCCCCGAACGTCGGTACACCCGCGATCGTGCCCGGCGTCACATCGCCCTCGAACGCCTCGAAGACCGGCCCCTCGACGGCGTCAAGGAAGGCCGTGCCGTCGAACGTCTCGGGTGGGGCGTCGGCGGCAAGGATCACGTCGAACTCGTAGGTCTTCATCGGCGGAGGGGGTTGGGGCCGGGGCAGCGACGGGTCATGCGGCGGAGGAACCGCGCGTGCTCCTCAGGGCTCTTCGGCGTGCTCCACACGCTGCGCTGGCACTCCCGGTGCTCGTGGGGGCAGCGGATGCGTGCCCAGCAGTGAGCGCGGGGCGCGCACCGCTCGACCGTCCACCCCGCGTCGATGCGGCTTCTACGGCGGCCCGGATCGCCTTGTTCTTGTGCCGAGGGAGGGGCATGAACCGTGAGGATACGGGTGCCAGGTCCAACGGGGGCGCCGGGTTCGCCGCGCCGTAGCTTCGGCTCTCCGCCCGCGAAGCTGTCATGGACTTCCCCCTCACGCTCACCTTCAAGCTCTTCGCCATCAACCCGCAGGTCGCCGTCACCGATGCGGATGGGCGGCTCTTCCTCTACGTCCGGCAGAAGGTGTTCAAGCTGCGGGAGCGCGTCACCGTCTTCGCCGACCGCGAGCGGACGCTGCCCGTCTACGAGATCGCCGCCGACCGGGTGATCGACTTCCGCGCGACGTACGAGTTCGACGACGCCGAGGGCCGACGGCTCGGGGCCATGCGGGGCGAGGGGGTCCGCTCGATCTGGCGCGCCCGCTACACCGTCCTCGATGAGCAAGACGAGGAGGAGTTCCACATCCGCGAGGAGAACCCGTGGGTGAAGGTCCTCGACGGCTTCCTCTCGGAGGTCCCCGTCGTCGGCGGCTTCGCGGGGTACTTCCTCCACCCGACGTTCGCCGTCGAGCGGCCGGACGGGACGGCGGCGTTCCGGCTGCGGAAGCAGGCGTCGTTCCTGGAGCGGCGGTTCGAGCTCGCGCGGCTGGCGCCGGTGGAGCCGGCGGAGGCGGAGCGCGCGCTGCTGGGCCTCCTGATGATGGTGCTCCTGGAGCGCCGCCGCGGCTGACCCCTTCGCCGGAGGCGCCGTAGCTTTCCGGCCTCCCCCTCCTGCTGCCGCGTGCCCGACTCGTCACCGTCCGCCCCCTCCCCGATGCCGCCCACCAGCGGGCCGGAGGGGGCGCCGCGCACGCTCGTCGTCATCCCGACCTACAACGAGGCCACCAACGTCGGCCCCGTGCTCCGGCGCGTGCTCGCGCAGCCCGGCGGCCTCCACGTCCTCGTCGTCGACGACGGCTCGCCCGACGGCACGGCCGACCGCGTCCGCGAGGTCCAGGCCGAGGACCCCGAGCGCGTGCGGCTCGCCGAGCGCGCCGGCAAGCTCGGGCTCGGGACGGCCTACGTCCACGGCTTCCGCTACGCGCTCGCCCACGGCTACGACCTCGTCTGCGAGATGGACGCCGACTTCTCCCACAACCCCGACGACCTCCCGCTCCTCGTCGAGGCCGTCCGCAAGGGCGCCGACGTCGCCGTCGGGAGCCGGTACGTCGAGGGCGTCCGCGTGCTGAACTGGCCGCTCTCGCGGCTCATGCTCTCCTACGGCGCCGGCATCTACACCCGCGCCATCACGCGGCTCCCCGTGCAGGACGTGACGGCGGGGTTCAAGTGCTTCCACCGCCGCGCCCTCGAAGGGCTCGGCCTCGACCGCGTCTCGTCGAACGGGTACGCCTTCCAGGTCGAGGTCACGTACCGCGCGTGGCAGGCCGGCTTCCGCGTCGTCGAGGTCCCGATCACGTTCACGGAGCGGACGGAGGGGCAGAGCAAGATGAGCAAGGGCATCGTCCGCGAGGCGGCGTGGAAGGTCTGGGAGCTGCGGCTGCGGGCGATGCTGGGACGGCTCTGAGGGGATGGAGGGGATGGAGGGGATGGAGGGGATGGAGGGGATGGAGGGGATGGAGGGGATGGAGGGGATGGAGGGGATGGAGGGGATGGAGGGGATGGAGGGGATGGAGGGGATGGAGGGGATGGAAAAGGTGAAGCGGACAAATTAGCAGTGGCGGTGGACCCCGCCGGACAGAGAACTGAAGACAGAGAACTGGAGACCGCCTTCCCCGAGGCCCGTACTTTCCGCCCCTTCCGCCCCTTCCGCCCCTTCCGCCCCTTCCGCCCCTTCCGCCCCTTCCGCCCCTTCCGCCCCTTCCGCCCCTTCCGCCCCTTCCGCCCCTTCCGCCCCTGCCAACCCATGCCCTCCTTCACCCACCTCACCCCGCCGGCCGACGGCGCGCGCATCGAGATGCGCGGCGGCGCGCTCCACGTCCCCGGCCGCCCCGTGATCCCCTTCATCGAGGGCGACGGGATCGGCCCCGACATCTGGGCCGCGGCGCAGCGCGTGCTCGACGGCGCCGTGGAGGCCGCCTACGGGAGCGACCGGCGGGTCGAGTGGTTCGAGGTGTACGCCGGCGAGAAGGCCCGCGACACCGTCGGGGAGTGGCTGCCGGAGGACACCCTGAAGGCCATCGAGCACTACCTCGTCGCCATCAAGGGGCCGCTGACGACGCCCGTCGGCGAGGGCTTCCGGAGCCTCAACGTCGCGCTCCGCCAGCGGCTCGACCTCTTCGCCTGCGTCCGCCCCGTCCGCTACTTCGAGGGCGTCCCGAGCCCCGTCCGCCAGCCCGAGGACGTGGACATGACCATCTTCCGGGAGAACACCGAGGACATCTACGCCGGGATCGAGTTCGCCGCCGGGAGCGAGGGCGTCCGGAAGCTCCGGCGGTTCCTGGAGGACGAGCTCGGCGTGGACTCCATCCGGTTCCCGGAGACGAGCGGGCTCGGCGTCAAGCCGATCTCGGAGGAGGGCACCAAGCGGCTCGTCCGCGCCGCCATCCGCCACGCGATCACCAGCAGCGCCGACACCGTCACCCTCGTCCACAAGGGCAACATCATGAAGTTCACCGAGGGCGCCTTCCGGACGTGGGGCTACGAGGTGGCAAAGGAAGAATTCGGCGCGACCGACCTCGACGGCGGCCCGTGGCAGGTCATCGAGACGGACGACGGCCGCACGATCACCGTCAACGACGTCATCGCCGACGCCATGCTCCAGCAGGTGCTCACGCGCCCCAAGAGCTACGACGTGATCGCGACGATGAACCTCAACGGGGACTACCTCTCCGACGCCCTCGCCGCGCAGGTCGGCGGCATCGGGATCGCGCCGGGCGCCAACATCAACTACGAGACCGGCCTCGCCCTCTTCGAGGCCACCCACGGCACGGCGCCGAAGTACGCCGGGCAGGACAAGGTGAACCCCTCGTCGGTGATCCTCTCGGGCGAGATGATGCTCCGCTACCTCGGCTGGGCCGAGGCCGCCGACCGGATCGTCGGCGCGATGGAGAAGACCATCCAGCAGAAGCGCGTCACCTACGACTTCGAGCGGCTCATGGACGGCGCCACGCTGCTGTCGACGAGCGCCTTCGGCGACGCGCTGATCGAGAACCTATAGCTCCGCGAAGCGCACCTATAGCTCGGCCCAGCCAACCTGTAGGGGGAGGGGCGGAGGTCGCAGTGCCCACGCCGAGGCCGGCCGGGACCGCGTAGGGGCATAACGCGCTACGACGTGGAGGCGTAGCGTCGACCCGGAACGGGCTGAGCCTGCGGCGGTAACAAGAGAGCTGCCGGGTCGGGCGCCCCCCTTCCCAACTCCCCCACCCTCGGTGCTCCCCATGCGCAGACCCCTCGCAGTCCCCCTCGCCCTTCTCCTAACGGCTGCCCTGTTCGCCGCGCCCACCGAGGCGCAGGAGCTCGAGGCCGCCTTCCCAAGCCTCTCCTTCGACGCGCCCGTGGATATCCAGGCGCCGGATGACGGCTCGAACCGGCTCTTCGTCGTCGAGCAGGCCGGTGTGATCCGCGTCGTCGAGAACGATCGCTCGGCGGACGCGGCGCCCGTCTTCCTCGACATCACCGGCCGCGTCTCGTCTGGCGGCGAGCGGGGCCTGCTGGGGCTGGCGTTCGCGCCGGACTACGCGCAGAGCGGGCTGTTCTACGTCTACTACACCCGCGACAACCCCGACGGCAGCGACCCCTACGAGAGCGTCGTCGCCGAGTTCTCCGTCACCGCCGACCCCGACGTGGCCGACGCCGGCAGCGAGGAGATCCTGCTGACGGTGGACCAGCCCTTCGGCAACCACAACGCCGGGCAGCTCCAGTTCGGCCCGCCGGAGGGGGCCTCCGGCGAGCGCTACCTCTACGTCGCCCTCGGCGACGGGGGCTCCGGCGGCGACCCCCTGGAGAACGGCGAGGACCCGACGACGCTCCTCGGCTCGCTGCTCCGGATCGACGTGGGCGGCGGGGGGCTGCCGCTCGACTGCGCCGCCGGGACGGGCACCGCCACGGTCCCTGCGGACAACCCGCTGGCTGACGGGGCCGGCAACACCTGCGACGAGATCTGGGCCTACGGCCTCCGTAACCCCTACCGCTTCTCGTTCGCCCCCGACGGCACCGCCTGGATCGCCGACGTCGGGCAGGGGCGGCGTGAGGAGATCGACCTCGGCGCGCCCGGCGCGAACTACGGCTGGGACGTCCTCGAGGGCTCGCTCTGCTTCGAGCCGATGACCGGCTGCGACCCCTCCGGCACCGTCCTCCCGATCTACGAGTACTCCCACGACTTCACCCCGAACGGCGGCTTCTCGATCATCGGCGGCTACGTCTACGACGGCCCCTCCTGCGCCGACCTCCGCGGGGACTACGTCTACGGCGACTTCGTGACGCAGAACATCTGGGCGCTGGAGTACGACGGCCAGACGGCCACCAACCGCGTCCTCTTCCCGTTCTCCGGCGTCGCCGTCTCGACGTTCGGGACCGACGAGCAGGGCGAGCTCTTCGTGGCTAACCTCGGGGCCGGGGAGCTGCTGCGCTTCGACTGCGAGAGCCCCGTCGAGGTGTCCGTGGGGGCCGCCGCCGCGCCGCTCACCGTGCCGGCCTCGGGCGGCACCATCACGCTCAGCGTGACGCTGACGAACACGACGGCGCAGGCGCAGGCGACCGACGGCTGGATCTCGGCCGACCTCTCGAACGGCGCCGAGGTGGCCGTCGTCTTCGGACCGCGCGCCGTGACGGTCCCCGCGAACGGGAGCGTCAGCGCGGACGTGCGCCTCCGCGTCCCGGGCGGCGCGCCGAGCGGGGCTAGCACGGTCGTCGTCAAGGTCGGGGACTTCCCCGATGAGCCGACCGACGCGGCGACGATCACGTTCACCAAGACGCCCGCCGCCGTGGCTGCGCAGGGCGGCGCTCCCCTGACGGCCTCCGGCTTTGACTTCGCTGTGGCGCCCGACACCGCGCCTGCCGCGGTAGGCGCGGAGGGGACCGCGGTGAGCACAGGCCTCGTCGGCGTCGCGCCCAACCCGTTCGGGACGCGGGCGACGGTCCGGTTCGCGCTGGCCGAGGCCGGCCCGGTCCGGTTGGCGGTCTACGACGTGCTCGGCCGCGAGGTCGCCGTGCTGACGGACGGCCCGGCGGAGGCCGGAGCGCACTCGGCGACCTTCGACGCGGCGGGGCTCCCGAGCGGGGCCTACCTCGTCCGGCTCGAGGTCGTAGATCCCGTGAGCGGGGCCGGCGGCACCGTGGCGACGCAGCGAATCACGCTGGTCCGGTAGCCCTGTACGAGCCCAGCGTTTCTCGGCGCCCCCGTCGGTCCCGGCCGGCGGGGGCGCTCGCCGTCTAGGGCGAGGCGACGGCGGCGTCCGCATCCCCCGCAAGCCGCGTGGCGACGGTGGTGTGGAAGACCGGCTGCCGCCGCTCCATCACGGTCACCAGCTTCCCCTCGTCCTCCAGCTCGATCAGCGAGCGCCCGAGGACGGCCTTCAGCCGCGAGACGTAGTCGTCTCGCATCCGCTCGTAGAGCGCCTCCAACTCCGCGGCGAACTCGTCCCGGAGGAACGCGAACTCGGTCGGGCCGAGCACCTCGTCGACCTCGGCGGCGGGGTCGCCGGCGGGCCGGTAGCGGCGGAAGTGGATGTCGAACGTCGTCCCGAACTCGTGGCTCGACGTGCCGCGGGCGGCGTTCACGTTGACGCCGCGGAGCCGCTGCTGGTCCTCCTGCGTGCGCAGCACCGACGAGAGGTTGTAGCGGAAGGACGGCAGGCCCGCCTCGCCGAGCCGCTGCCAGAACCGGGCGCCGATGGAGTCGAGCGCGGCGGCGGCGTCGGGCGTGGCGAAGGGGACGGAGTGGGTCAGCGGCGAGACCCAGTACGTCTCGGCGCGGTCGAGCCGGCGGAGGCCCTCGGTGCCGTCCTCGATGCCATCGCGGTTGGGGATGCTCGCGGCGAGGCCGAAGCGCTGCGCGTTTTCGAGGTGGACGGCGTTGGGGGAGCGGCGGAGGAGGCGGTTCTCCTGGGCCGTCAGCAGCGGGACCGCCTCGAACGCGGCCTCCAGCTCCGTCTCCCGCTCGGCGAGGTAGTCGGCGAAGCGGGCGCGCTCGGCGGCGATGGCGGCGCGGCGCTCCTCGGCCTTCTTCCACCCCCACCACGACGCCGCCAGCACGCCGAGCCCGACGAGGACGAGGGCCATGGGGAAGAGGAACCGCTTCTTCCGGTGGAGGGGGCGACGGGGGCGCCCCTCGGTGCGAGGGGGCTCCGGCGGTGGCGCCGTCGGCGGGGGCGCGGGGGCGTCGTCGGGGGCGGGACGCCAGGGGTGGCCGGTGAGGTCGGACACGGTGGATGGGATGGGTCGGTTCTTGGGCGCCCTCTGCATGAGTCAGGCGCCCACGGGGTTCCAGAGGGTGATGTGAAACACCGGCTGCCGCGACTCCAGCAGCACCACCACGTCGCGGGCGTCCTGCATCTCGCCGAGCACGCGCGCCATCAGCCCCGAGAGGTGCTCCCAGTACCGCGCCCCGAGCGCGTCGAGCTGCTCGCGGAGGAGCGCGTTCATCGGACCGTCGAGGGCGGGGGGGAGGCCGTCGAGCGCGTCCTCCGGGCGGGCCGCATACTGGTACTTCGTGTAGACGATGTCCACGCACGTCCCGTACTCGTGGCTGGAGCGCCCGACGGCCGCGTTCGGGTTGATCTCGCCGAGGGCCGCCTGGCTCGCCGCCGTCCGCGTCGCCGAGGAGATGGTGTACTTGAACCGCGGCAGCCCGCGCTCGGCCAACTCGCCCTGGAACCGCCGCCCGATCTCCTCCAGCAGCCGGATGGTCTCGGGGGTGACGAAGGGGGAGGAGTGCTCCAGCACCTTGACGGTGTAGAACTCGCCGTCGACGAGGGGGACGAGGCGGCCGGCGGCGAGGAGCCGTTGCAACTCGGCCTCGCTGCCGACGGGGCCGACGCCGAGCGCGCGGGCGCGGGCGAGGTGGACGGCGTAGCGCGGCCCGACAGGCGGACGCAGCGCGGCCTCCTCGCGGGCGCGCGGCGGGCGGATCCGCTCGAGCCCGGCCCGCACGCGCCGCGCCTCCGCACGGACCTCTCCCAACGCTGCCTCCACCTCCGCCACCGGTACGCCCGTCTCGGCCGCGACCTCGGCCGCCACCCCCGGCTCGTCGTCGAACGCGACGAACGCCGCGCCGAACGCGACGGCGGCTCCGATGAGGGCGGCGGCGAGGAGAGGCAGGAGGCGCATCGGGAGCAGGGGTGAAGGGTGACGGAGGTTGAGCGACGGGGCAGCGCGGGCTGATCCTAGCCTTCCGGCTCGATCACGCCGCAGGCGACTACCGCTCCGGCTCCACCGTCCGGCTGCGTGGCGAAGTCGTCCTGCCCGGCGAGCACGACGGCGGCGCGCCCCACCACGGAGCGCGCGTCCGAGAGCGCGAGCACGGGGTCCACTCGTTCGTAGCGGCCCGTCCCGTCGTCCGTCACGTCGACGTTGCCGAGAGCGCCGTCGGGGCGTTCGGCCGCGTTCGGTGCGGCGTGGTCGAGGCCGTCGGGGTTGTAGGGGCGGGGGTCGGTGAGGGAGGCGCAGTCGGTCTGGGCGAGGATGCGGAGGCCGTGGAAGCCCTCGTCGAGGCCACCGACGTCGGCCAGCACGCGGACGACGTCACCGATCTGCTGGAAGTAGATCGTGCCGGCGGCGCCGCTGCCCTCCACGCCGGAGAGCCGGGCGACGGCGCGCTCGGCCGCGAGGCCCGTCGGGGAGGCGAGTGCCGGCGGGGCATCAGCGGTGTCTGCAACGCCCTCGGCGGGCGGCGCTACCGCGGGGGCTGGCGGCGGGGCTTCAGGCTCGGCGCAGGCGGCGAGCAGCAAAACAGAGAGGAGGGAGAGGGGACGCATCGGGAGGGGAAGCGTGGGCTCGATATTTTAGCCCGCCCCGCCGCCGCCGTTCCGCCCTTCCCGCGCCCACGCCCCGCCGCGTGCCTCTGCCCCCGCCGCACCTCACCGCCGACGCGCTCACCAAGCGCTACGGCCGCCGGGTGCTGTTCCGCGACCTCCATTTCGCCGTCGGGCCCGGCGAGGCCGTCGCGGTCACGGGGCCGAACGGGGCGGGGAAGTCCACCCTGCTCCAGATCGTCGCCGGCGTCGTCGCGCCAACGGCGGGCGCCGTCCGGCTCACGCTCGACGGCGCCGAGGTGCCGCCGGCCGAGCGCCCGCTGCGGACGGGCTTCGCGGCGCCGTACCTCCAGGTCTACGACGCCTTCACCGCCCGCGAGAACCTGAGCTTCGTCGCCTCCGCCCGCCGCCTCCCCCAGGCCGAGGAGCGGATCGGAGCCGTGCTGGACCGCGTCGGCCTCGCCCCCCGCGCCGACGACCCCGTGGCGACGTACTCCTCGGGGATGAAGCAGCGGGTCCGCTTCGCCGTCGCGCTGCTCGCCCGCCCGTCGCTGCTCCTCCTCGACGAGCCCGGCTCGAACCTCGACGCGCCGGGCCGCGCGCTGGTCGAGGCCCTCGTCGCCGAGCACCGGGCCGCAGGCGGTGCCCTCCTGCTGGCGACGAACCAGGAGGCCGAGGCCGCGCTCTGCGACCGCCGCGTCGAGCTGGGCAGGTAGCCCCGCGCTACTCCCGCGTCACCGCGAGCGCGGTGAGATCCACCGCCGCCCCGGCCGCGCGGAGCGGCTCCGCCGCGGCGAGCGCCGTCGCCCCCGTCGTCACCACGTCGTCCACCAGGAGGACGCGTCGCCCCGCGAGGGCCGTCGGGTCCGGGCAGGCGAAGGCACCGGCGACGTTTTGCTGGCGTGCGCCCCGCGCCAGCGCCGTCTGTGAGCGCGTCCGCCGCGTCCGCACGAGCGTATCCGGCCGTGCCTCAGCGCCGAGCGTCGCCGCGATCCCCTGCGCCAGCCGCTCGCTCTGGTTGTAGCCCCGCTCCAGCCGGCGTGTCCGGTGTAGCGGCACCGGCACCACGAAGTCCGGCAGGGGGCGGCCCGCCGCGCGCCACGCCGCCCCGACCGCGCCGCCCGCCTGGACGCCGAGCGTCGGGCGGTCGGCGTACTTCAGCGCGTGCTGGAGCGCCTGCATCACCCCGCCCGCGTCGAACGTCCACAGCGCGAGGACGTGCCCGAACCCCTCGGCGCCACCGGGCAACCGAGCGAGCCGGACCTCGACGGCGCCGGGGTCTGGACTGGGGAGGTGGCGCTGGCACAGTGCGCACAGCGGGAGCGTAGCCGTGTCATGAGGCGGGAGCCGGTCCTTGCAGCCGAGGCACAGCGGGGGGTAGAGCAGGTCGAGGGCGGCGCGGCCGACGTTGCGGAGTGGGTTAAACATCGGGGACTGGTGAGGAGGGACGGGAGCGCGGGCTCTCCGCTGCCAATTCGCTGTCTCGCTCGGGGGCGGAGGACTATCTTGGCTCGATAGACGCCGGACCCTCCCGTTTGCACCCCCGACCGCTATGGCCTCCCGCATCCGCCGCGGCATGCTCATCAAGAACCTCGGCGGCCAGCCGCTCACGATCCGCATGGCGACGCGGACGCTCGACCTCGGCCCCGGCGACGAGGAGGCCCTCACGCCCGAGGAGGTCCGCGACTCGGTCCTCCGGGACCACCTCCAGGTCCGCTCCGTCGCCATCGTCCGCCCGACGACGCCTGAGGAGGACGAGCTCCTCCAGCAGCGGCTCGACGGCGCCTGCGAGGAGGGGTGAGGGTCCTCGCGCTGGAGCCCTGGTACGGCGGCTCCCACCGCCACTTCCTCGACGGGCTCGCCCGCCACAGCGCCCACGAGTTCCGCCTCGCCACGATGGCGGCGCGCTACTGGAAGTGGCGGATGCAGGGCGCCGCGGTCACGATGGCGCACAAGGCCCGCGAGGCCGTCGCCGAGGGGTTCGTGCCGGACGTGCTCTTCGCCACGAGCATGCTGAACCTCCCGGCCTTCCTCGCCCTCACCCGCGACCTCCCCGCGAGCGGGACTCGGAGCTTCGCCGACACGCCGGTCGTCCTCTACTTCCACGAGAACCAGCTCACGTACCCGCTGCGGGAGGGGGAGGAGCGGGACTTCACCTACGCCTACGTCAACTACCTCTCGGCGCTGGCCGCCGACCGCGTCGCCTTTAACTCGGCCTTCCACCACGACGAGTTCTTCGGCGCGCTGCCGGCGCTGCTCCGCCGGTTCCCGGACTACACCCACCTCCGCACGGCGCAGCGCCTCCGCAGCCGCAGCCTCGTCCTCCACCTCGGCCTCGACCTCGACGCCCTCGACCGCCACGCGCCGCCGAACGCGAAGCTCCCCGGCCCGCCCGTCATCCTCTGGAACCAGCGGTGGGAGCACGACAAGCACCCGGAGGCGTTCTTCCGCGCGATGAACCGGCTCGACGACGCCGGCTGCGCCTTCCGCCTCATCCTCGCCGGGGAGCGGTTCGAGGTCCAGCCCCCGGCTTTCGAGCGGGCCTTCGAGCGCTACGCCGAGCGGATCCTCCACTACGGCTACGCCGACGACCTCGCCGAGTACGCCAAGCTCCTCCACCGCGCCGACCTCGTCGTGAGCACGTCGCGGCACGAGTTCTTCGGCGTCGCGCTGATGGAGGCGATCCACTGCGGCTGCCACCCGCTGCTCCCGAACCGGCTCACCTACCCCGAGCTGATCCCCGAGCGGCTGCACCGCCCGCTCCTCCACGCGCCCGTGCTCTACGAGGACGAGGACGACCTGTTCGCGGGGCTCCGGCGGATCTTGGAGGGGGAGGAGCAGCCGCTGCCCGAGGCCGTGCTCCGCGAGATCCCCGAGCGGTTCGCGTGGCCCGTGCAGGCGCCCCGCTTCGACGCGCTCTTCGAGGAGGTCGCCGCCGAGCGACAGACAGCTCAGTCGTAGACGTCCTTTCGGTGGCCGAGGTCGAGGACGGTGACGACACGGATGACATCCTCCACCTCGTAGATCACGCGGTAGCGACCCACGCGGATGCGCCAGCCGTCACGACCGACCAGCTTCTTGCAGCCGGGCGGGCGCGGATCCGACCCCAGCGCGCGAATGGCGTCGCGGACCCGCTCGTAGTCCCGAGGCGGCAGCTTCGAGAGCGCCTTCGCCGCGCGGCGGAGGATCTCGACGCGGTAGCTCACCCGGCTTCCCCCTCCCGTTCGATCTCACGCACCACCTCCTCGAAAGCGATGGCTTCCTCGCCGCTGGCCTTCGCCTCGTCATAGGCGCGGATGGTGTCGAGCTCTTCGAGGGCGTCGAGGAGCTGGCGGTAGCGGTCGAGACCGACGAGCACGGCGACGCGCTGGC
The DNA here is from genome assembly GCA_965215145.1 of Rhodothermales bacterium. Taxonomy (GTDB): domain Bacteria; phylum Bacteroidota; class Rhodothermia; order Rhodothermales; family JANQRZ01. Next base: position 1,262,763 of record OZ244038.1, read on the forward strand.
CGGCTTCGTCCGTCAGGAACTGGGTTTCGGTAGAACTCATGGCGTCGGGTTTCCCCTACCACGTCACCTGAGAACCGCGCGTTCCACCAAGCGGCGCTCTTCGAGGAGGTCACCGCCGAGCGGCAGAAGGCGTAGCTACCCGCCGAACGTATCACAGGCGGTGGGGTCGCCGGTCTCGAGGCCGCGGCGGAACCACCGCATCCGCTGCTCGGACGAGCCGTGCGTGAAGGCGTCCGGCATCACGGGCCGCCCGGCCTGCCGCTGGAGGTGGTCGTCGCCCACGGCGGCGGCGGCGCGGAGGCCCTCCTCGACGTCGCCGGACTCCAGCAGGTCACGCTGCGTCTCGGCGTGGTAGGCCCACACCCCGGCGAAGCAGTCGGCCTGGAGCTCGACGGCGACCTGGATGCGGTTGCCGTCAGCCTGCGAGAGCCGCGCCTGCATGCGTCGCGACTCATCGAGTGTGCCTTCGAGGTTCTGGACGTGGTGGCCGACCTCGTGCGCGATCACGTAGGCGATGGCGAAGTCGCCGGGGGCGCCGAGGCGTTCGAGCTCGCGGAAGAACGAGGTGTCGAGGTAGACGCGGTTGTCGAGGGGGCAGTAGAACGGGCCGGTCGCCGCGCCGTTGATACCGCAGGCGGATCGCACCGTACCCGAGTACAGCACCAACTCGGGGTCGCGGTACCGGAGGCCCGCGCGGGCGTAGAACGCCCGCCACGTGTCTTCCGTGTCGGCGAGGATGACGGAGACGAACTCGCCGGCCTCGTCCTGCGGCTGCCCGGCCGGGGCGCCCACCTCAGCCGAGGGGGCCGGGGCCGCGCCCTCCCCGAGGAGGCCGAGGAGCTGCCCGGGATCGACGCCGAAGATGAGGCCGAGGACGGTGATCACGATGAGCGGGCCGCAGCCGAGCGCGGCCTTCCGCCCGGTGCTGCGCCCGCGCACGTCGATCACGTTGCCGCTGCGGCGGCCACCGCGCCAGTTGACCATCGGAAAGGGGAGGGAGAGGTTAGGGGAGCACCGGATCCACCCCGCCCGCGCCCAAGCGGTTCCCCCGGACGAGCGCAGACGCACGAAGGGGCGGGACTCGCCGAGGAGCCCCGCCCCTGTCTTGCCGGGCGGGAGGGGGCCGGGAGCCGCCTACTTCAGCAGCGTCACGCGGTGCGTCTGGACCTGGCCGTTGGCCTCCAGCCGGACGAGGTAGACGCCGTTCGGCAGAGCCGAGCCGTCGAGGGTCGCCTCGTGGGCGCCGGCCTCGACCGCGCCCTCAGCGAGCACCGCGACCTCGCGGCCGAGCACGTCGTAGACCGCGACGCGCACGTCGCTGTCGGCCGAGAGCTCGAAGCGGACGGCCGTCTGCGCCTCGAACGGGTTCGGGAAGACGCCGAGGGAGGCGGCGCCCGTGGCGCCCGCGCTCATCGTCGTCGTGGCCGAGCCGCCGCTCGTGCGGTTCTCGACCGTCCACGTCACCACCTCGCCAGCGACCGGGCGGCCGGCCGACTTCGAGAAGGCGAAGCTCGACTGCGCGTCGATCCCACTCGGGTAGCTCGACCCGACGTAGGCCGTGACGGTGTAGCCGCCGGCCGGGGCGCCGCGCGGGACCGTCGCCACGAGGGACTCCAGGCTCGTCTGGCCGTCGAGGAGCGAGAGCGCCGTCGGGCCGAAGACGGGGCCGTAGGGGGCGCCGTTCGGGAGCGTCGCCATCACCCAGTACTCGCCCGAGAAGTCGGCGCCGCTGGTGTTCGAGAAGGCGAGGTCGAACGAGAGGGGCCCGCCGGCCTTCGGGACCGACGAGGAGCCCGTCAGCGTGGCGACGACGGAAGCGACGCCGGTGCCCGAGCTGCCCTGGAGGAGCGTCGGCTTGTAGGCGGCGATCTGCTGGTCCATCCGCGTGGACTGCCCCGGCGTGAGCTCGTACATGCAGGCGTCGTCCGAGTAGTCCATGAAGTTGTGGATCGGGTCGAAGCCCGGCGACGAGCAGGTGTCCCGCCCGCTCGGGCAGCCCGAGGCGCTGCTCCTCTCCGCCGGCGTGTCGGCGACGAAGTCCCCACCGCCGGAGCAGCCGCCCTGGAAGGTGTGGTAGAGCCCGAGGTAGTGGCCGACCTCGTGGGTCCCCGTGTCGCCGAGGTCGAACGGGGCGCCGCCCCCGCCGGGCAGCGAGGTGTAGTCCACCACGACGCCGTGGAGGCTGCTCGACTCCGGGTAGCTGCTCGGGAAGGTGGCGTAGCCGAGGACGGGGATGCTGAAGCCGGGGAAGAGCTGCGCGCGCGGCTTGCCCGTGTAGAAGTTGAGCGTGGTGGCGGGGCTGATGGCGAGGGCGTTCTTCATCGCCGTCTCCTTCGACGTCCCGGCCGCGTGGCCGAACCACCCCGAGTTGTCCGTGTAATCCACGCTGGCGAGGGTGAACTGGAAGTTCGTGCCCGCGAAGGCCGCGTTGAGCACGTCCATCTGGTCGTCGATCATCCGCTGGGTCACGTTCCCCTGCGAGCCGCTCTTGACGACGTGGAAGGCGACGGGGATCACCGTCGTCCTGCGCATCGACATGTCGCCGAGGTCCAGCTTGGCGACGGCGTCCTCGATAGCGACGGCCTGGAGATCACTCAGGTGGGGAGCGGCGCAGCGGACGGCGGCGTACTCGGTACCGTCGGCGGCATGGATCGTGACGTCGGCGGCGTCGGCGTGGTAGACGGGGGCGAAGTAGGGGAGGGCGGGGCGGTCCTGCGCCTGCACGCTCGTGGCGAAGACGGCCAGGAGGAGCAGGGTGAGACCGCGGAGGGAAGCCGGCGGCGTAGCGTTGGTCATGGGGTGGGGGGGGGGTATGAGGGCTGTGCAGCGGGCGGGAGTATAACCAGTGAAGCGCTGCCTTACAATCGGGGGGAGCACACGTGGATCACGCCACCTTCATCCGCCGTTCATTCCCTCCCGGTTCGAGCAAGCTTCACCAGAGGGCGTGTTCCCTTTGGTAACCCCCGGCCCCGATATCCCCCCGAAGAGCACGAAGCCCAGGGGCGCCGGTATGACGGCGCCCCTGGGCGGGCGAGAGCAGGGACCGGGTGTCAGCGCAGCAGCGTCAGCCGCTGCGTCTGGGCGAAGCCGTCGCCGGCCGTCATCCTCACGAGGTAGGTCCCGCTCGGGAGGTCGGTCGCCTGGAGCGTGGCGCGGTGGGCGCCGGGCTCCATTGGGGCGTCCACGAGGCGGGTGACCTCGCGGCCGAGCACGTCGTAGACCGTGACTCGGACCTCGGCGGCCTTGGGGAGGTCGAAGCGGAGGGTGGTCGTGGTGGCGAACGGGTTCGGGTAGGCCGCGTGGAGCGCGAACGCCTCCGGCACGTCGGCGGTGGACCCGCTCAGGGCCCCGGCCGCCGCCTCCGCCGCACCGGATGCTTCTTCGGCCGCAGGGTCGGCACCGGGCGTCGCCTCGTCGGCGAGCGCCTCGACGACGAGGAGCTCGACCACGTCGCCGGGCTCCAGGCGTGCGCCCGAGGCGTCGAAGGCCAGCCACGGGCCGAGCGCGCTGGCCGGTTCGGACGGAACGGCCTCCTCCGAGGGAGCGGCCACACGGGAGGACGCGGCGCCCGCGGACGCCTTCGCGCCGGAGCCGATCGGGGCTGCGGCGAGGGCGCCTCGCGCAGCGGCGCCCGATGCGACCACCGCCACCTCGAAGCTGTCGGCCGCGACGATCTCGTCGGGGAAGGTCCCGTTCTGCATGATGTAGGTGTACGTCCCCACCGGCGAGTTCGGCCGGACCTGCTGCGTCACCGAGGAGGTCCCCACGATGTCCGGGCGGAGGTTCACCGTCACCGGCCCGAAGACGGCCGGCGGGTAGAGGTTCCCGTTCGGAAGGCGGACCGTGGACCAGTACTGGAGGGTGAACTGGGCCGGCCCGCCCGAGCCGACGGTTGTCGTGGCGTCGAACGTGAACGTCTCGCCCTGCGCGACGATGACGGGCGGCGTCGGGCTGGTGGGCGTGAGCTGGAACGAGATCGGCGGGAGGCCGGGAGGGCCACCGTCGTCGGCCTCGGTCGTGGGCCAGAACCCCTCGGCGACGAGGTAAGCCCCGCCGGAGCGGCGCCCGTCGGCGGCCTGCCCGACGGTGCCGCGGAGGGTGTAGCTGCCGCCACTAGCGTCGGTCGCGCCGGCCCCGACGGCGTCGGAGCGGAGGGCGAGGGGCTGGGCGTGGGAGGAGGCCCCGAGCGCGGCGCCGAGGGCGAGCGCGCCGAGGAGGCGGAGGGTGCGATGCGTGATGCGTTTCATGGGGAGGGCGGCGCGGTGCCGCGGGCAAAGGGGTTGAGGGGGCGCGGCTCGGAGGTGGCTCAGCGATCCTTGCGCTGCGCCGGTTGCAGGGGGGGCTGCGCCGGGCGGGACGTGCTGACCGGCATGGCGGTCGGTGCGGCAGCGGGCTCGGCCTGCTGGCTGTCCGCGTCCGGCTCGGCCGTCTCCGGCGCCTCGATGAGGAGGACCTCGTAGGGCGCCGGTGTCGGCCCCGGCTCGCCTTCGGCGTGAGCCAGGCGTCTCACCGCCGGCCGCTCAGCGGGCGCTGGGTTCGCCTCGCCCTCGGAGACGCTCTCGGGGAGCGCCACGAGGCGGGCGCGGTAAGGGGCCGGCTGAGGCTCCGGCTCGCCCTCGGCGCGGGTTGGCTGCTCCGGCGCAGGCTGTGCAGCCGGTAGGGCTGGCGTGGGCGCCTCGGTAGCGGTGGGCGGGGCGACAAGGGTGACCGCGTAGGGAGCAGGCTGCTCGGCGGCGTCGCCGCCGTCCGACGCTGACTGCGCGCGAGCGGGGACAATCACGAGTGGGACGAGGGCAAGGAGAGGGAAGAAGCGGTTCATAGCTGGGTTGGGTCAGGGTTCGTATGGGGGGCGGAGGTGCGCGGGGTCATCGGGATCCCGCCGCGGTCTGCGGCGCTGACCCGGCGGCAGGCCCGATCACGGCGGTACCGTAGCTCCGCAGGAGCACGTTCTGGCCGGTGATCGTGAAGGCCTCGCTGTAGACGCCGGGGAGCAGCCGTGCCGCACCCCCGAAGGGCGCGCCGTTGACGGCCTCCAGCACGGTGTCGAAGGGGTTGGCGCTGCTGCCGTCCTGGAAGCCGGAGGCCCCGTCGTCAGCGTAGCGGCTGCGCTCGATGCTCCACCCGATGTCCTCGAGGACGGCGAGCATCACGCGGTCGGGGTCGTGGATGGCCTCGTCGTAGTTCGGGGTCTGGAGATCCCACTCGCCCGTGTACGTCGCCTCGTCGAGGTGGGCGATGCTGGAGCCCCCGTTGAAGGTGGTGGGGGCGAAGAGGGGGGGCTCGCCCGTGCCGTCGAAGAGGTGCTCGGCCGTGTGGGCGTAGCCGGCGATCGGGCCCTCCCAGAAGACGGGGCTCGTCACGTTCGCCGAGGAGACGGGGAGGTTGACCAGGTTCGTCCCGGCAGCGTTGACGACGAACCGGTCGTAGACCGTCGGCCAGCCGCCGGGGTTGAGCCCGAACGAGCCCGTCGAGGTGAACGAGTCCGCGAAGCCGAGGCCGTGGGCGAGCTCATGGATCGTGATGTTGAGGAAGTCGAAGTCGGTGCCGGGGTTGCCGTCGAGGCCGTAGTAGAAGTCCCGCGTGCCGAGAACGGTGCTGTTGTCGATGTCGCTGTTGAAGTCGACGTTGATGTCGAGCGTGCCGGTGTCGGGGTCGGAGCCCTGGATGACGTCGACGAGCCCCTCGGGGTAGTACGTGTTCGCGATCGGGGCGTTGGTGAAGTTGCGCCACCACTGGGCGGGGGCGGCCGAGGCCAGCGTCGCGCTAAAGACAGTTCCGCCGCGCGGCGTCATCGTCGCGTTGATCGAGACGTTCCCCGGCCCCTGGAGGAGCCCGGTCCAGACGGCCATCCCGGCCTCGAAGGCGGCCCGGCGGTCCGAGCCGAGGGTGGGGTCGTTGAATCCCTCGCCGGGGCCGTCGCCGTAGGCGACGGTCATGATGATGTTGGTCCCGACGGCGTTCAGCGTAACGGACTCCGGGAACTCGTTGGCCTGGGAGGGCGCGGCCTGGCGCACGAGGTCGGCCTCGGTGGTGCCGGGGCCGTAGCGCTCGGCCAGGGTCTTGGGGAAGTACGGCTCCGGGAGGTCGAGCGCGAGGCCCTGGGGGTTGTAGGTGAGGATGCAGGGGGTCTCCTCGGGGTGCCACAGCGGCACGCGGACGGGGTCGGCCTGCTGCGTCACCTGAGCCGTGGCCTCGGTGGCGGCGCCCGCGAGCGCGAGAGCAGCGAGCAGGGTGAGCGTTCGGGTAGTCATGGCGAGCGGGGTTCGAGCGTGAGCGGAGGGAGCGGAGGCGGGTCGGGCGCTGACTCAAGGCCAGCGCCCGACCCGAGGGGCCGCTACTGGAGCGAGACGAGGACCAAGACGAGGCCCGTGCCCTCCTCCAGCGATGACATCGCCTTGCCGAGGATGGCGCCCTGCGAGCGCGCGCCGTCCGTGGCGAGCATGGCGTGGCCCGGCGTGGCCGTCGTCGTGAGGAGGTCGCCCGGGCGGATCGGGCCGTGCGCGGCGTCGGCCTGGACGTAGACCCGGCCGGCGATGGCGACGGGGTGCTCGCCATCGGCCAGCGTGCCGGGCTGGCCCATGTAGATGCCCGGGCGCACGCCGCCGGCGCCGCTGATGACGCCCGCCACGGTGCGGTCGTAGGCCGCGGAGCAGACGACGAGGCGGCCGGGCTCGGCGGGGTCGATGCAGACGACGGTGCCGGCCACCGGGGCGAAGTTGATCGCGCTGGGAGCGGGGGCCACGTCGAAGTGCTCGGCGAGGTCGGAGCCGTTGAGCTGGATCTCGTCCGTGATGATCCGGCTGTTGCCGCCGTTGAAATAGTCCGCGTCGAGCGTGATCGTGGAGGAGCCGTCGCCGTCGCGGAGCTGCACCAAGGCGCCCCCCTCGTCCGTGTTCTCCGCGTCGATGGTGACGGTGTTGGTCCCATTGTCGTCGTACATGTCGAGCTGGGCGCCGTCGTTGCCGAGCTCGTCGCCGACGATGCGGACCGTCGTCGTCGTCCCGTTCGAGTCGTACATCCGGAACACGCCGGCGCCCTGGTTGGCGTTGTCCTCGAACGTCATCTCCGCGTTGCCGGCGGCGTCGAGGAAGGAGACGTTGCCGCCGCGGAACTGCCCGGCCTCGCCGGTGCTGAAGGCGCGGCCGTAGAGGGCGGGGCCGACGCCGTAGTGGTTGGCACCGAGGCCGGCGTCGTCGTTGCTCGCGTTGTTGGCGTGGGCGATGACGGTGGGGCCGAGGCCGTCGTTGTAGACGCGGACGACCTGCTGGTTGGCCGCCGTGTTGAAGTTGGTGAAGTAGCCGGCGAACCCGACGGTGCCGCTCTGGCGCCCGGCCACCGCGTTGATCCCGTCCGCCGAGACCTGGAGCTGCGCGGATGGAACCGTGGTGCCGATGCCGACGCGGCCGTTGCTCTTCACCGTCAGGCGGTCGGCGCCATTGAAGACGCGCCAGTCGCCGGTGGGGCCGTCGAAGTAGTGCCACATCGAGCTCCCATCGGTGTTGTAGTACCCGTAGAAGGGGAGGCCGGAGGCGCCGTCGGTGGTGATGTACATGCCGCCGTACCCGCTCGTCACGGGAGCGCGGAGCCCGAAGAACTCGGCGCCACCGATGCGGTTGGCGCGGTTGATCCCGACGAAGGAGCTGACCTCCTTTACGTGGACGAGGGGCAGTGAGAGCGCCGTCGGCGTGGCGCCGAGACGGGTGCGCGGGGTGAGCGTCGAGTAGCTGCCGCCGGAGCCGGGCCGCATGCGGACCTCGAGCCAGCGGTCGGCCCCGCCGCCGAAGATGTCGGCGGCGAAGTCGAGGTCGACGTCGAAGACGCCGCCGGTCACGACGACGTTGTCGGCGGTGATCGCCAAGCCCTGCGCCGCGCCGCCGGTGGCGGCGTCGTAGACGCGGAACTCGAAGTCGTAGGTGCCGTCGGCGGGGGCGCCGCCGTCCTCGGCGAAGCCCTGGTACGAGATCGGCTGCGCCACGGCGCCGGCGCTGAGGAGGAGGCCGACGAGGCCGGCGAGGAGGGAGCGGGTGTGGGCGTTCATGATGACCTCAGGGATTGGTGCTGCGCACGCTGATGGAAAGGGGGGGTGGGGCAGGGAGGAGCCCCTTCCCCCTCCCATACCGGAAGGGCCTGCTGCGGCGGACACGGCCCGTCAAAAAATTCTGGGCGCAGTACTGCCCGGCCCGGCCCGGCAACGCAGCCGCACCCCGCGCCCGACCCGGCGGGGCGGACTCGGCGCCGGGCACCCGTGGGCCCGCTTTTTTTCGCCGAGGCTGCCCAGGCTGCGCACTCCCCCTTTATGTTTTCTTTATGTTTGGAGCCCCACGCCCTCAAGCGCACCATGACGCCGGACCATTGGCGCCGCCTGCGCGACCTCTTCCATGAGGTCCAGGCCGCCACCCCCGCTGACCGCGCTGCCCGCCTCGCCGCCGAGCCGGACCCCAAGCTCCGCCGCGAGGCCGAGCGCATGCTCGCCGCCGATGGAGGGTCGTTTCTGGAGGACCCCGCCGTACCGGCATTCGACGGACCCGGCGAGCCGGACGGCGGCGCCGTGGGCGAGCGCGTCGGGCCGTGGGAGATCGTCCGCCGGGCCGGCCAGGGCGGCATGGGGGAGGTCTTCCTCGCCGAGCGCGCCGACGGCGCCTACCGCCAGCGCGCCGCGCTCAAGCTCGTCCGCCGCGGCATGGACTCGGACGCCGTGCTCGCCCGGTTCCGCCAGGAGCGCCAGATCCTCGCCGGCCTCGACCACCCCGGCGTGGCCCGCCTCCTCGACGGCGGCGTCGCCGAGGGCGGGCGCTTCGACGGGCGTCCGTACCTCGCGATGGAGTACGTCGAGGGCGAGCCGATCACCCGGTACTGCGACGCTCGCCGGCTCCCCGTCGAGGACCGCCTCCGGCTCTTCGCCGAGATCGCCGAGGCGGTAGGCGCGGCGCACCGGCGCCTCGTCGTCCACCGCGACCTCAAGCCCTCGAACGTGCTCGTGGCCGAGGGGGAGGACGGGGCGCCGCGCGTGAAGCTCCTCGACTTCGGCATCGCCAAGCTCCTCGAACCCGGCGGCGACGCGGGCGGCGACGGCGCCTCCGCCGAGCCGCTGACGCGGACGGGCGTGCGGGTGCTCACGCCGGCCTACGCCGCGCCCGAGCAGGTCCGCGGCGAGCCCGTCACGACGGCCACCGACGTCTACGGCCTCGGCGCCGTACTCTACGAGCTCCTCGCGGGTCGGCGCCCGGTCGAGACGGCCGGGCGCTCCGGGCGGGAGGTCGAGCGGGCCGTGCTGGAGACGGAGCCCGAGCGGCCGAGCACGGTGGTCACCCGCGCCGAGGGGGACCCGACGGATCAGGGCTCGGCGACGGCCCCGGCCGCGGTGGCGGCGGCGCGGCGGACGGAGCCGGGGCGGCTGCGGAAGGCGCTCGCGGGCGACCTCGACGCGGTCTGCCTGAAGGCGCTGCGGAAGGAGCCGGAGGCGCGCTACGCCGGCGCCGACGCCTTCGTCGAGGACGTGAAGCGGTATCTGGAGGGGCTGCCGGTGGCGGCCCACCGCGGCAGCCGGGCCTACCGCGCGCGGAAGTTCGTCGGCCGCCACCGCGGCGCCCTCGCCACCGCCGCCCTCGTGCTCGCCCTGCTCGGCGCGTTCGGCGTGATCTACACCCTCGGCGTGACGGAGGAGCGGGACCGCGCCGCGGCCGAGGCCGAACGCGCCCAGGCCGAGGCCGCCAAGGCGGAGCAGGTCGTCACCCTCCTCACGGACGTGTTCGCCGCGGCCAACTCGCTCGGTGAGGAGGGGCCGGACGTCCCCGTGGGCCAGCTCCTGAGCGCGGGCGTGGACGAGGCACGGACGGCCCTCGCCGCTCAGCCCGACCCCCTCGCCGCTCTGCTCAGCGCCATCGGCAGCGTCGAGAGGTCCTGGGGGCGTTACGACGAGGCCGTCGCCCTCCTTGAGGAGGCCCGCCGCCTCAGCGTCGGCGCCGAGGTGGGCGAAGAAACACGCCTGGGTGTCCTGAGCGGGCTCGCCGCCGTGTACGTCGAGGCCGGCCGCCTCGATGAGGCGGAGCCGCTCCAACGGGAGGTCCTCGCGCTCGCGGAGCGCCTCCACGGTCCCGAGTCGCTCTCCGTAGCCACCGCCGCCAGCAACTACGGCCGCACGCTGGAGTGGCAGGGCCGGCTCGCCGACGCCGAGAGCCTGTACCGCCGCGGCATCGCCATCCGCCGCGCAGTGGGGGACCGGTCCACCGACTTCGGGGCCAACCTCAGCTACCTCGGCGGCCTCCTCAGCGAGCGGGACCGCTACGACGAAGCCCTCCCGCTCCAGCAGGAGGCCCTTGCGCTGGTCGAGGCCACGGTGGGGGCGGACCACCCCTACGCGGCCTTCGCGCTCAACGACCTCTCGATCTCGCAGGTGGAGCTCGGGGAGCAGGAGGCCGCGCTCGCCTCGCTCGACCGCGCCCTCACCATCAGCCGCGACCACCTCGGCAGCGACCACCCCTTCACGGCGACCATGCTCTACAACCGCGCCAGCGTCCTGCGCGACCTCGGACGGAGCGACGAGGCCCTGGCTGCCTACGCCGAGGCCCTCGCCGCACGGCGGCGTGCCCTCCCCGAGGGCCACCAGGAGATCGGGATCAGCCTGACCGGGCTCGGGAACCTGTTGAGGAAGCTCGGACGCCCTGCCGAGGCCGAGGCCCTGCTCCAGGATGCGCTGGCGATCCGTGAGGCCGGTCTCCCCGCTCCACACTGGGCCACGGCGGTCGCCCAGGGAAACCTCGGGCTAGCGCTCTTGGCACAGCGCCGCTTCGGAGAGGCTGAGGCCCACCTCAAGGCCAGCCACCGTACGCTCCAGGCGCTCTCGGATTCCGAGCCCGACCGCCTCCACGAGGCCCGCAGGCACCTCGTCGAGCTGTACGAAGCGTGGGGGAGACCGGAGGAGGCGGCCCGCTACCGCGCGACGGCCGGCGCGGCCCCCTGAGCGTGGAAGGGGTGGAAGGCAAGCGACCCCGCAATTTAGCGACGACCGCAGAGCCTGGTCCCCTCCATCCCTTCCTCTCTCTCCACAGGCCCGACCGTCACGCCCCGCCGTTGTCGCTGGGAGGGGGCGGGGGCGGAGGGGGAGCCTGCGAGTCGCTCTCCTCGATCACGTCTTGCTCGAAGTAGAGGAGGTCCTCCCGATTCCCCCACCCCGGCGGCTGCTCCGGAAGCGGCGGTGCCTTCGGGCGGACGCGCGGTGGCGGTAGCGCGCGCAGCGCCGCGAGATCGAGCGCTTCGGCGAAGGCGATGAGCGTCGCGGGGCCGGTCTCCTCCCCGCCCTCGAGGACGAGCCGGTAGCCGGCGACTGGGACGATCAGCGCGGCGGCGTCGAGAGAGACGCTGACCGAGGCGCCGGGGGCCTCCTCGCGGAACTCGCCCGCGCGGACGAGCACGACGGGGACGCCGGTCACCGTGGTGTCCGTGCGCAGGGCGCTCCCCTCCATCGCCATCACGAGCTCGGTCTCCATCCCGAGGGCTTCCCCCTCCGGGAAGCGCGCGACGAGGAGACCGCCGGGGGCGCTGCGCGAGGTGCCGGGGGGACGGTAGCTCGCCAGGAACGACCACGGCCCGACGGAATCGGGCGCGGAGAGGAGGCCGAAGGGGGAGGTGCTGCCGGGGGGAAGCTGGATGATGCCCTCGAGCGCGCGGCCCGCATAGCGAGCGGGGAGGGCCCGCTGGAAGGCGCGGAAGGGATCCGCCTCGTCGCTGGCCTGCTCCGGCGCCTCACGCAGCGCCGTGAGGACGGCGAGCAGCACGGGCTCGAGCTCCACGCCGTAGGTCCCCGAGCTAGCCATCAGGACGAGGTCGGCCCCGGCGTCCACCGCGATGTAGCCGTGCCGGCGCCCCTCCTGATATGCGTAGACCACGGCGTCGCCCGGAGGGGCAGCGAGATCGGCGCGCTCGAGCGGGGCCGTCATCTCGTCGATCTCCTCGGCCCCGGCGGAGTAGGGGAGGAGGAAGACGCCGACGTCCGAGCTGTCGCTGAGGCGCGCGTACTCGGCCTGGATGGAGGGGGCGCCGCCCTCCTCGACCTCCTGTGCGCGGATGAGGTCGTAGCCACCGACATAGGTGGGGAGACGGGTGAGGACATCGGCGCCGTCGAAGGCGGGGGGCTGGCCGAGTGCGGCGGCCGGAACCGCGAGCAGGAGCAGGAGGGCGAGGCGGAGCATGGGGGATGAGGGCAAGTGTGGGGTGGACGGCGCGGGCTGCTGGAGCGGGCAGGCTCAGCGGAGAAGGGTGAGCCGGTGCGTGATCGTGCGCCCACCGGTGCCGCTCACGGGATCTACGACCTCGACACGGACGAGGTAGGCCCCCGCCGGCAGTCCCGCCGCATCCAGCCCGGCCTCGTGCCGGCCCGCGTCGAAGGCGCCCTCACCCAGCACGGCGACCTCGCGGCCGAGCACGTCGTACACGGCGACGCGCGCCAGCCCGGTCTCGGGCAGCGCGAACGCCACCGTGGTCGCGCCGCGGGCGGGGTTGGGATAGACCGCCATCGCACCGGGGACGAGGCCGACGGCGGCGTCAGCGCTCGCGGCGGAAGTGCTGGCCCAGGGCGTCGGGCCCATCACGGACCACGCCCGCGCCGCTGCCGCCCGCGCGGCGGTCACCGCCGTCACCGTGAGCGTGAAGCACGCGGCGTCGAGGCTCGTGCCGGGGAAATTCCCCACGCGGAGGCAGTAGGCGTAGTCCCCGGCTGGAGCCGAAGCCGGGACCGCCTGCGTGTAGCTCCCGCTCGCCGTCTGCCCCGCCGGCAGCGTCCCCGAGGTGACGTTCCCCTGCGCGACGGTGCTCCCGCTGCGCGCCGCCGTGTAGAACACGTCACCCGTCGCGGCGGCAGCCGTGTTGTTGGTCACGGCGTAGGTGAACGAGACCGACCCGCCGGGGGCGACGGCGAGCGGCGTCGTGGCCGAGGCCGTGAGGTCGAAGCCGGGCGCCGATGGGGCCGGACCCGCGAAGGCGTAGGCCCGGCCGTCGGCGAGGAGGGTGCCGCCGTCCTCGCGGGGCGCGCCGACGAGGAGGTCAGCCGCGCCGTCGCCGTCGAGGTCGCCCGCGCCGGCTACGGACGTGCCGAGGGAGCCCCACTCCTCCGGGTCGGGCGACTCGATCGTGTCGAGGAGGTCGCCTGTGGCGCCGCTGAAGACATAGGCCCGGCCCACGGAGCTGAGGCCACCGCCGTTCTCGTTCGGTGCCCCGACGAGGAGGTTGCCACGGCCGTCCCCGGAGATGCCCGTCACGGCTCGGCCGAAGTCGCCGAACGGATCGGCGTTGGGGGAGACGAGCCGGTGGAGGAGCAGGCCCGTGGCGCCGCTGAAGAGGTACGCCTGGCCCCCGTTCAGCGTGAACCCGGCGTTCTCGCCCGGCGCGCCGACGAGGAGGTCGCCGCGCCCGTCGCCATCGGCGTCGGGCACGCCCGCGACGGCCCGGCCGAAGGCGTCGAAGTCGCCGGGGTCCGGCGAGGTGAACGTCCCGAGCAGGGCGCCGGTGGTGCCGGAGAAGAGGTAGGCCCGCCCGGCGTCCGCATCGTCCGCGATGGTCTCCCCCGGCGCGCCGACGAGGAGGTCGCCGCGGCCGTCGCCGTTAGCGTCGGAGACGCCCGCCACGGCACCGCCGAAGCGGCCGGTGGATTCCGCGTTGGGGGAGGTGAGCGTCAGAAGCAGGGCGCCGGTGGTGCCGGAGAAAAGGTAGGCGCGTCCAGCGAAGAACGCTCCCCCGACCGTCTCTCCCGTTGCGCCGACGAGGTGGTCGGCCATGTCGTCGCCGTCGGTGTCGGGCACCTCGGAGATGGAGATCCCGAAGCTGCCGAAGGCTTCGGGGTTGGGCGAGGCGAGCGTGCGCAGGAGGGCGCCCGTGGCGCCGCTGAAGACGTAGGCCCGTCCTGCGCTGAAAGAGAGGGAGGGCTCATCGCTCTCCCCGGCCGCCCCGACCAGCAGGTCGCCCCTCCCGTCCCCGTCCACGTCGCCCGCTGCCGCCACCTCGCCGCCAAAGCGGCCGAAGTTCTCTGGGGTGGGCGAGGTGAGCGCCAGGAGGATGTTGCCGCTGGCGCCGGAGAGGAGGAAGGCCCGGCCGGCCTGGTCGATCCCATCGACGTCCGACACGGAGGCCCCTACGAGGATGTCATCCACGCCGTCGGCGTCGGTATCGGGGACCCCGGCGACGGCGTCGCCGAAGCGGCCGCCCCCGAGGCTGTCGGGCGGGGCGAGGGTGAGGAGGGGCTGGGCCGCCAGGGGTGCAGCGGCAAAGGCGAGTAGGAGGGAAAGGGTGCGCATGGGCTAAGGATGGGGAAAGAGGTTGGTGGTCTAGTACGATTTCTGATGTAGCATGGACTACCTCGGGCGGCGGAGGCAGCCTGGGCCCCCACCGCCGAGGTCAGTAGGGCAGGCGTCTCAGCGCAGGATCGTGACGCGCTGCGATTGGACGGAACCGTCGTCAGCTTCGAGCCGAACGAGGTAGACCCCAGCGGGGAGATCAGCGGCGCCGAGCGCGGCTTCATGCCGACCCGCTTCAACGGACCCCTCAACGAGCACGGCGGCCTCGCGGCCGAGCATGTCGTAAACCGCGAGGCGAACGTCGGCCGCGGCGGGCAGTGCGAGCACCACCGTAACCGCACCGCGAGTGGGGTTGGGGTAAATGGCTTCCAGCATTGCCGCGGAGGGAAGGCTGTCCTCCGAGCGGGCCGCGGCCTCGGCAGCCGTTCCGTCCGGCTCGCGGAAGTCGTGGACGAGGCCCGTCAAGGCGGGGCTCCCATCAGCGGCGAAGGCGAGCCACTCATTCCCATCCTCTCCGCCCGACGCAGCCGCCGAGGGCACGATCTGCGCCTGGAAGGCGTCCGACTCCAGGACCGGGCTCGGGAAGGTCCCCGCGTTGACGCGGTACGCGTAGCTCCCGAAGGCCGCGTTGCTCGGCACGCGCTGGCTGAACGAGACCGTCACCGTCGCCGGCGGCGAGACGTTCACCGTGTTCGGGCCGATGAGGGGGCCGGCGGTGTTCCCGTTCGGGAGCACCGCCTCCGTCCAGTACTGGAAGGACGGGGGGCCGGTGGGGCCGACGGCGAAGGTGATGTCGAAGAACACCCGCTGCCCGCGCGTGAGCGTCACCGGCGGCGCCGGGCTCGTCGGCGTGATGGTGACCGTGAGCGGCGGCGTCGTCGCGGCGGCCTCGACCTCGACGGCCCGGCTGAGCTCGCTCGTCGGGCCGTAGCCGCCGAACGCCGCGGCGTTGACGCGCGTGTTCGTGGCCGTGACGAAGTCGCCGACGGGGTAGCGCGCGGCCGGCAGCGTCCGGGTCCCGCTCGCGTTGCCGCTCGCGTTCGTCGTCGTGCGCACGGTCGCGTTCGGGTCGTCGCACTCCCCGAAGCCCGAGGGGTCCGGGGTCGGGACGCGGCAGAAGAGCAGCTCGTAGGTCCGGTTCGGCCGGGCGTTCAGCGTCCACGCGATGGCGACGGTGGTCCCGTCGTTGACGGCGCTCGTGATGACGGGGAAGTTCAGGAGCCCGTTCGGGCCGCTGTCCGCGTCGCCGGGGTCGTTCGGGGTGACGCCGTTGGGGGCGAGGTCGATGCCGAGCCCGCCGTTGTCGGAGATGACGTTCCCGACGATGGAGAACTCCTGGCAGGCGGCCGAGGCGAGGAAGACGCCGTCGGCGCCGTTGTTGGCGACGACGTTGCCGGTGCCGTTCCGTCCGAACTGGACGTCGGTGGCGGCTTGGCAGAAGACGCCCGCGCGGCCGGCGCCGCCGGGGAGCCCGTTGCCGAGGTCGGCGCTCCCGGCATTGGTCCCGATGAAGTTGGCCTCGAACGTGTGGCCGGAGGTGCCGCCGTCGAGGAAGACGCCGGTGTCGGTGTTGGCCGAGATCGTGTTGCCGGTGACGGTCGCGCCGATGGTGGTAGCGTTGAGGAAGACGAGGCCGCTCTCGCCGTTGGGGCGGGCGACGCCGGTCGAGAACGTCGTCCCGATGCGGTTGTCCTCCACCGTGGCCCCGGTGGTCGCACCGCTGAGCACCACGCCGCTGGAGGCGTTGCCGCTGACGGTGTTCTCACGCAAGACGGGGCTCGGCACGCCGTTGAGGCGGATGCCGACGCCGCCGTTGCCCTGCGCCGCGGCGGACTGGTTGAGGCCGATCCTATTGTTGCGGATCAGCAGGCCGGGGCTGCCGCTGGCGACGATGCCGTCCTCGGTGTTCCCGGAGACAAAGTTGCCCGGCATGGTGACGTTGGTCGACGCCGAGCCGATGCTAACGCCCCTCGTGTTCGGCGCGGCACCTCCGGAGGCGGTCAGGCCGATCCTGTTGTTGCGGATCCTCGTGAGGTCCGAGGTCCCCACGAGGATACCGGTGGAGAAGTTGCCGCTGATGAAGTTGTTGTCCTCGTTGATGCGGCCGAGGTCGTTGTCCGAGGCGCCGGACGTGAGGTAGACCCCGAAGCTGTTGCCGAGCGCGGCGCTGCGGTCGCGCGTCAGCCCGATCGTGTTGCCCGTCATCACCGTGCCGGTCGCGGGGCCGGTGGAGGTGAAGAACGGGTTCACGCTGAGCTCGATGCCGTCGTCGCCGTTGCCCGAGATGACGTTCCCGGTGATGAGGTGGTCGGCGCCGCCGACGACGATCCCGTCGGAGCCGTTGCCGAGGTCCTGGTCGCCGTCGTCATCGGTCCCGATCAGGTTGCGCGTGACTGTCGTCGGGGAGAACGGCCGTGGGAAGACGCCCTCCCGGCTGTTACCCGAGATGAGGTTGTTCTGGACAGTCCCGCCGGCGTAGACCCCGTCCAAGTTGCCTGCGGCCGCCTCGCCGGCGGCGTCGGTCCCGACGTAGTTGCACTCGACGAGGGCGCCCGGCGTAGCGGCGTAGATCCCGAAGCCGAAGGCGAAGTCCTGCACGACGAGGCCGCGCACCGTGGACGAGCCTCCGAAGACGGACAGCCCGTTCCCGCTCAGGGCGCTCGTCGTGCTGCCCGTGGTGCCGCTCCCGTTGATCACGACGCGGAGGTCGTGCGGGGTGCCGCCCACGAGGTCGCCGCAGGAGGCGCCGGGCGCGGTGAGCGCGTCGATCGTGACGTTGCTCCGGCTGATGGTCGGCAGCACGTCGGCGTTGCCGTTGTTGTCGCCGTCGAACCCGAGGGTGATGGTCCGTGCGCTCCCGGAGTCAAAGAAGTCGAACGCGATGAAGACCGGGTCCGTGCCGGCCGTGGCGTTGGCCTCGTTGATGGCCGAGCGGAGTTGGCACTCCGAGGTGAAGGTCGGCCCCGCGCACGTGCCGTCGGGGGTCACGTCGGTGTCGTCGTCGAAGCGGGAGTTGACGACGAAGACCGTCGGGAGCAGGCCCGCCTCGGCGACGTAGCCGGTGTACCCCCCGCCGGGGCTCGTGGACGAGAACGTCGTCACGACGGCGCGGTAGGTCACGCCCGCGCTGAGGGTGAAGCCCTCGATGGCCGAGGCGCCGGTCCCGCCGAAGTCGTCGTCCCGCGCGACCAGATTGCGGCACGGGTCGTTCGGGTCGAAGGGGCCGTCGTAGAGGAGGAGGTAGCCGTCGTAGCCGTCGTAGGAGACGAAGACGTCGTAGCTGCCGCCCTCACTCACGTCGAAGGTCTCGACAGCGTAGGGGAAGGTGGTCGGCGTCGCGACGGAGCACGAGCCGCTCGTGCCGTTGCCGACGGATGAGGGCCGGGCGAAGGTAGGGCCGAAGCTGTTGTTGCCGCTGAAGCCGGCCTCGACGGGTCGCAGGGCCGTCCCGGCGGGCGCCTCAGGCTGGAGGAACCCGACCATCTGCTCGGCGAAGTACGCCGCCCGCGCGGGGTCGAACGGGCGCTCGTCCTTGTTGGCGGACTCTGGGAGGGCAGACGCCGAGCGTTCGGGAACGACCACGCGCTGCTTCTGCGCAGCGAAGGCGCGGGCCTGGACGAGGCCCTCGGGGGTGAGCACGAGGCGCTCGGTGCCGGGCACGGCGCGGTAGCGCGCCGCCGGCTCGGCCTCGGGCTTGTCGCCGGTGTGCTGCTCGGGCTGAGCGGCCGGCTTGGTTGGGGCGGAGCGCTGCTGCGCGATGGCGGAGTCGACCGCGAGCAGGCCGGCAAGGGCGAGGAGGAGAGTGAAGCGGCGTAGGAAGCACATGGCGGCGAGAGCTGGAAGGTGAGGAGGGCGGTGCAGCGGAGCGCACTCGGTGGCGCCCCCGTGTGTCCTCCCAATAGAGCCCACCCACCCATGCGGATGCTGGACATTCTCTTGCCCATTCCGGACAAATCGGCCCCCATCCGCGCTAAACGGTGGAATTCAGCGTGCGGCACCGTGAGGTACCCTAGTCCGCCGCGCCGTCACCGTAGGCCGAGGGGGAGCGGCCGAACCGGGCCTTGAACGCCTGCGAGAAGTGCGACGCCGAGCGGAACCCGCACCGGTAGCCGACCTCGGCGACGGTCCCGGCGTCGCGCTCCAAGAGCAAGGCGGCCTGCGTCAGCCGGAGCTCCCGGACGAGCGCGCCCGGCGTCTGCCCGACCGCCTCCTTGAGCCGCCGCGCGAGCTGCCGTGTCGAGAACCCGACTTCGGCCGCGAGCGCGTCGGCGGTGAAGCCGGGCTCGCCGAGGTGCGCCTCGGCCACGGCTAGCACCTCGCGGACAAACGCCTCCTCGGCGGCCGGGACGGCAACCTGAAGCGGGAGGGCGACGCTCACCGCGCCGGCTCCGCTCGCCTCCCCCGAACCCCCGTCGGTGCGTTCTAGCAGGCGGGCGATCCGGGCGCGCAGCTCCCCGGCGTGGAACGGCTTGGCGACGTAGTCGTCGGCCCCGGCGAGCAGGCCCTCGATGGCGTCCTCGGCCGTGGCGCGCGCCGTGACGAGGACGACGGGCGTCGCCGCCAGAGCGCCGTCCTCGCGGATGGCCCGGCACAGCCCGAACCCGTCGAGGCGCGGCATCATCACGTCGGCCAGGACGAGAGCGAACGGGTCCTCGGCGGCGGTGGCCTCGCGCAGCGTGCCGAGGGCGGCCTCGCCGTCGGCGGCCTCGGCCACGCGGTAGGCCGCGCCGAGCGTGCGGCGGAGGAGCGCCCGCAATTCGGCATTGTCGTCCACGACGAGGACCCGTGGCACGCTCACCGCCGGCGCGACGTCGAGGGCCGGCTTGCTCGCCGCCTCGGGGGCGGCGAGGCCGTCGCCGTGGACCTCGATGAGCCGGCCGCCCGCCGCGAGGCTATCACCCGTCGCGAGGCCGTCGCCGCTGACCCCCGCGTCGTCCGGCGCGAGCACGCAGGGGAGGCGGGCCGTGAACGTGCTCCCGGCACCTAGCTCGCTCTCGACCTCCAGCGTACCCCCCATCACGTCCACGAGGTCTTTCGTGAGCGCGAGGCCGAGGCCCGTCCCCCGCCGTCCGTTCTCGTAGTGGATCTGCTCGAACCGGTCGAACAGGCGGCCGAGCGCGTCGGGCGCGATCCCCGGCCCCGTGTCCGCCACGGCGACCTCCAGCCAGCGCCGCCCGCCGCGCGCCTCGCTCGCGACCGTCACCACGACGCGCCCACCCCGGCCCGTGAACTTGACCGCGTTCGAGACGAGGTTCGAGACGACCGTCTCGACGGCGTCGGCGTCGAACAGAACGGCGGGCTCCGGGGCGCCCCGCCGGGTGCAGACCTCAAGGCCGACCCCTTCGCGCTCGGCCAGGGGGGCGAAGCCACGGGCGACGCGCTCGGCGAAGGCCGTCACCCGCCCCGGCTGGGGGCGAAGCTCGAAGCGGCCCGCGTCGAGCCGGGTGAGGTCGAGCAGCTTGCCGACGAGACGGAGCAGGCGGCGCGTGGCCCGCAGCACGGTGTGGTCGCGCGCGGCGACGGCCGTGGGGAGCGGGCCGTAGTCGCCCTCCAGCCCCGCCTCGATGGGCCCGGCGATGAGCGTGAGTGGCGTCCTGAACTCGTGGCTGACGTTCGCGAAGAACCGGTTCTTGGCCTCGTCGAGCGTGGCGAGGCGGTGGGCCTGTGCCTCCGTCTTCTCCTTCTCGGCGCGGAGGTCAGCCGTGCGCTCGGCGACCGTGGCCTCCAGCCGCCGCTGCCGGTCTCGCAGGGCCGCCACGCGCCAGCGGTAGGCGGCGGCGAGCAGCCCCCCGAGGGCGGCGAGCACGAGCAGCCGGAACCAGGCCGTCTCGTAGAAGAACGGGGCGACGGCGAAGGCGTGCGCCGCCGCCGGCCCCGGCGCGGCGTCGCCCACGCGGGCGCGGACCTCGAAACGGTACGCCCCCGGCCCGAGCGCGTCGTAGCGGACGCCGCCGGCCTCGACGGGCACCCACGGCGCATCCGAGCGCACTCGGGCCTCGAAGCGGACGTGCTCGGGGGCCGCGTACTCCGCCGCGACGAAGCTGAAGCGTGCCGCGCGCGCCTCCTGCCCCGCCTCCGTGAGGATGGTCGCCGGTGGGTCCGGTGGCGTGAGCACGTTCTCGGCCGGGAGCCGCGTGACCCCGCCGGTGTGCGTCACCCAGAGGAACCCGTCGTGGAAAGTAGCCCCGGTAGTGTGCGTCGTCAGGAGGCCATCGGCAGCGGTGAGGTGGCGGAGCGTCCGTCCCGTCTCGGGGTCGAGCACGTAGAGCCCGCTCCGGCTGCTGGCGAGGATGACATCATCGGCGTAGGTAACGTGCCGGTGACCGGGAAGAGGAACGACGAGGCGCTCCCCCGTCCGTGGGTCTATGCGGACGAGCGAATGCTCCCGAATCGTGGTCCAGATGCGCCCGGCGGTGTCGGGGAAGGAGCACCCGTGGGAGGCGTCTTCCCAGCCGGGGAGGTCGTGCGCGAGCGTGTCCCAGCGGACGGACCCGTCGGCGGCGAGTGTGCCGTCGAGGAGGACCCCACGGGCGCGGATGAGCAGTCGGTCGTCCCCGATCCACGGGAAGCCGTAGTAGTGCCGGTCTGCGGAGCGCCAGCCGAGGAGCCGCACCGGGCGGCTGGGGTCGGCGGGGTCGTGACGATAGAGACCCTGATCGTGCCAGAAGTACCCGTAGCCGTTGCCGGCGAGCGCACCCTGAATGCCTCCCGCGAGTGGCCCGACGAAGCGCCACGAGCCATCGGCCCGCTGCCGGAACCACCCGCTCTCGGCCTGGACGTCGAGGTGGCCGTCAGCCCCTCGCAGGAGTCGGCCGAAGAGCCGGTCGCTGCGCGGGGTGAGCCACGCGGGGTCCGGGGAGAGGCGGAAGAGCCCGGTTCGGTAGGACGTTATCCACAAGGCCCCTTCCACGCCAACCAGAGGCTCGGCGGCGTAGAAGAGCTGGGCCCCGTCGATCCGCTCGATGTGGCGGACGTCGGGGTGGGGGAGGTGGAAGAGCCCCCGCTCGGTCGCGAGCCAGAGGGCGCCGCTCCGGGTCCGAAGCCCCGCGCGCACGGTGGGGAGGTCGAGTCCGAAGGCCGGCCCCGCCACCACGCGCGGCGCAGCCGCTCCGGCTCGCCAGGACCAGACCTTCCCCTCGTGCCCGATGAACACCTCGTCCCCGCTCCTCGTCAGCGTGATGGGAAAGCGGTCCTCCATCACGGTCTCGACCGCCTGCTCGGCGGGTCGGAATCGGAGGATCCGGTCGTGCCGCACCACGAGCACCTCGTCGCCGAGCGTGCGGACGCGGTGGTAGTACCTGTACCACGGTGCCTTCGGCATCCCGACGAAGGCCGGCCGCCCGTCTTCGCCGAACCGGGCCAGGCCGAACAGCCCGTCGACCACCCACAGCGTCCCGTCCGGGCCGATGTCGGCGTCGGTAATGCCGGACCCCGCGTCGGGACGATTCAGGTGCTCCCCCGGCTCCACTACAGGGAAGCGGTAGGGGGTCTCGGTGAGGGTGCCGTCCGGCGCGAGCGCCAGCACACCCCAGGAGGCCACAAAGAGGACGGTGCCGTCGGGGTGACGAAAGGCGCGCCTGATCTTCTCGCGGCGGAGGGCCTCGGGGGCCTCCACCCGGCCGTCCGGCCACACCCGGGCGGCCCCCCCGCTCGTGACCGCCCAGACGGACCCATCGGGGAGGGGGAGGAGGTCTCCCACCGCCGCCGTCCCCTCCGGGAGCGAAACGGGCCGGCAGCTCGCGCCGTCGAGGAAGCAGACCCCGAGGGCCGTCCCGACCCAGACGAGCCCGTTGGTCCCCTCGGCGAGCACGATGGCGTTCTCGAACGGGAGGTCGGCTCGCGGGCCAAGCCCGCGGAGGTGCTCGGCTCGAATCGCGTACCCGCCCTCCGTCGGCTGGGCCTGGACGGTGGCTGCGGCGAGCAGGAGGGCGAAGAGGAGGAGCGCGGGCGGGCGCATCGTGGGGGAGGTGAGCGGTGGCAGCACGCGCCGGTGGAGCCCGTCGCGCCTGCACAGGGGGTACGCTAGGGTAGACGCCGCAGAGGGACGTGCGCAACCCCCCCCCGTCCTAAGACAGCGCGGGAAGGAACGCTCGGACGGCTCCCGTCTTTCAGGGGCTGCACCCGCCGCTCCCGTATCTTCACCGGCCCGGACGGAGCCGTCGGCCCGGCCGCCCCACCCGCCCCTCCCCCCGATGGCGAACGAGACGAAGAAGGCCCCCCGCAAGCGCGCCGCCAAGAGCACGGCCAAGAAGAAGCCCGCCTCGAAGGGGGGCACCAACGGCGCGGCCAGCGGTGCCACCGAGTCGGCCCCCGAGGGTGCCGACTTCCGCATGTTCACCGAGGGCGGACACACGCACGAGGACCTCGGCCTGGAGCCGGATACGCTCCTCGCCATGTACCGGAACATGCTGCTCCAGCGCCGCTTCGAGGAGCGCGCCGCGCAGATGTACGGCCGCCAGAAGATCGCCGGGTTCCTCCACCTCTACATCGGCCAGGAGGCCGTCTCCGCGGGGACCGTCTGGGCGCTCAAGCCCGAGGACCCCATCATCACCGCCTACCGCGACCACGGCCTCGGGCTCGCGCGCGGGATGAGCCCCGGCGCCTGCATGGCCGAGCTCTACGGCAAGCTCGACGGCTCCAGCCGCGGCAAGGGCGGCTCGATGCACTTCTTCGACGTCGAGAGGCACTTCTACGGCGGCCACGGCATCGTCGGCGGGCAGATCCCGCTCGCCGTCGGGCTCGCCTTCGCCGAGAAGTACCGCGGCACCGACCACGTCGCCGTCGGGTTCTTCGGCGACGGCGCCATCAACCAGGGCGCCTTCCACGAGGCCATGAACCTCGCCTCGCTCTACGACGTCCCCGTGCTCCTCTGCTGCGAGAACAACCAGTACGGGATGGGCACCAGCGTCGAGCGCTCCACCGCCGAGACCGACCTCTACAAGCAGGCCTACGGCTACGGCATGACCGGCGCCCTCGTGGACGGGATGGACGTCCTGACCGTCTACCACGCGATGAAGACGCTCGCCGACGAGGCCCGCGAGAAGAGCCGCCCCGCCCTCGTCGAGATCCGCACGTACCGCTACCGCGGGCACTCGATGAGCGACCCGCAGAAGTACCGGACGAAGGAGGAGATGGAGCAGAAGAAGAACGAGGACCCCATCATCACCCTCAAGGCGTACCTCCTCGAACACGACCTCTCGACCAACGAGGCCCTCGACGCCGTGGACGAGGAGGCGAAGGCCGAGGTGATGGAGGCCGTCGAGTTCGCGGAGAACAGCCCGCTCCCGCCCGTCGAGACGATGTACGAGGACGTGTACGTGCAGGAGGACTACCCGTTTATCGCCTGACGGCGATGTCTTGAGTCGTGGGTTCTGAGTTTTGAGTCCCTCACTCACGACCCACAACTCGCAACTCAGAACTCCCAACATGGCAGAGCTGCAATTCCGGGAAGCCCTCCGCGCCGCGATGACCGAGGAGATGGAGCGCGACGACCGCGTGTTCCTCCTCGGCGAGGAGGTCGCCGAGTACGACGGGGCCTACAAGGTCAGCCAGGGGATGCTCGACCAGTTCGGGCCGCGGCGCGTGATCGACACGCCGATCTCGGAGAACGGCTTCGCTGGGATGGCGATCGGGGCGGCGTTGAACGGGCTCCGGCCCATCGTCGAGTTCATGACGTGGAACTTCTCGTTCGTCGCCTTCGACCAGCTCATCTCGAACGCGGCCAAGATCCGGTACATGTCCGGCGGGCAGCTCTCGGTGCCCGTGGTCTTCCGCGGCGGCAACGGCGGCGCCGGCCAGCTCGGCGCGACGCACTCGAACTCCGTCGAGCCGCTCTACGCCAACGTCCCCGGCCTCAAGGTCGTCGCCCCCAGCAACCCCGACGACGCGAAGGGCCTGCTCAAGACGGCCATCCGCGACGACGACCCCGTGATCTTCCTGGAGTCCGAGCTCATGTTCGGCCTCAAGGGGGAGGTCTCCGAGGCCGACGACTACACGATCCCCATCGGCGAGGCGCGCACGGCGCGCGAGGGCGACGACCTCACCATCGTGGCCCACTCGAAGAGCTACTGGCTCGCGATGGAGGCCGCCGAGGAGCTCGCGAAGCAGGGCTACGAGGCCACTGTGATCGACCCGCGCACGATCCGCCCGTTCCCGACCGACGCCGTGGCTGAATCCGTGAAGCGGACGAACCGGCTGGTGATCGTGGACGAGTCGAGCCCCTTCGGCGGCGTCGCCTCGGAGGTCGCCTTCCGCATCCAACAGCAGTGCTTCGACCACCTCGACGCGCCCGTCGAGCGGGTCACCGCGAAGGACACCCCGGCCCCCTACGCCAAGAACCTCATCGAGGCGTGGATGCCGACGGTGGACGGGGTGATCGAGGCGTCGAAGCGGGCGCTGTACGTCGACTAGTTGTGCGTTATGAGTTGTGAGCCCTGAGTGCTCCAACTCAAAACCCATCACTCAAAACCCACAACTCAATGCCGATTGCCGTCGAAATGCCCAAGATGAGCGACACGATGGAGGAGGGGGTCCTCGTCGCGTGGCTCGCCGAGGAGGGGGACGCCGTCGCGGCCGGCGACGTGATCGCGCAGGTCGAGACCGACAAGGCCACGATGGACCTCGAGGTCTACGACGACGGCGTGCTCCTGAAGCGCGTCGTGGCGGAGGGCGCGGGCGTCCCCATCGGCGGGCTGATCGCGGTGCTGGGGAAGGAGGGCGAGGACGTCTCGGGCCTGATGGCGGAGTACGGGGGCGGGGTCAGCGAGCAACAGGCAGCGAGCAGTGAGCAGAGTGCGGACGAGCCTTCGGAGGCGGCGCCGGCGCCGAGTGGCGATGGGGCGGCCACCGAGCAGCCGGCCGCCGTGCCGGAGGGCTACGGCCACGAGGGCCAGCGGCCCGAGCCGATGCCGACGCCTGCCACCTCGGGAGACGGGGGCGCCCGCGTCAAGGCCAGCCCGCTCGCCCGGCGGATGGCGCTGGAGGGCGGGCTCGACATCGCCGCGCTGCGCGGCTCCGGCCCCGACGGCCGCGTTGTCAAGCGCGACGTGGAGGCGGCGCTGAGCGGGGGTGCCGCGCCGGCCCCCTCGCGCCCGGCCTCTGCACCGGCCGCCCCCGAGCGTGCGCCCGACCGCGCCCCGTCGCGCCCGGTCCAGCCGCAGCCCGCCGCGCCGGCGACGCCCGGCGATGGGTACGAGAGCGCGCCGATCACGCAGATGCGGAAGACCATCGCGCGGCGGCTCTCCGAGAGCAAGTTCACCGCGCCGCACTTCTACCTCACCATCGAGGTGGACATGGGGCGGGCCGCCGAGGTGCGACGGCAGCTCAACGAGTTGGCCGAGGCGCAGGGCCGCGCGAAGGTCTCCTACAACGACCTCGTCACGAAGGCCTGCGCGGTCGCGCTCCGGCTCCACCCCGCCGTCAACAGCTCGTACCTCGAGAAGGAGGGCGAGATCCGGCGGCACCGCGTCGTCAACGTCGCCGTGGCGGTGGCCGTCGAGGAGGGGCTGCTCACGCCGGTCGTCCGCGACGCCGACCGGAAGGGGCTCGCGCAGATCGCCGCGGAGACCCGCGACCTCGCCGGGCGGGCGCGCGACCGCCAGCTCCAGCCGCAGGACTGGGAGGGCTCGACGTTCACGACGAGCAACCTCGGCATGTTCGGGATCGAGGAGTTCACGGCCATCATCAACCCGCCCAACGCCTGCATCCTCGCCATCGGCGCCATCCGCGAGGTGCCGGTCGTTGAGGACGGAGGGGTGGTCGTCGGGAAGCGGATGAAGGTGACGCTCTCGTGCGACCACCGCGTGGTGGACGGGGCCACCGGCGCCCGCTTCCTCGGGGACGTGAAGGCCCTCCTGGAAGAGCCGATGCGGATGCTGCTCTGACGGACTCCGCCGGCGTCGCCCGGCCCGAGGCGGCGAACGGATCGGCGCGGACGGCGTATCCCCCCTGCCCCCCTCCAACCGCCCACCCGTGCCCGAGCCCGCCTTCCGCATCGCCCACCTCTCCGACGTCCACTTCGGCAAGATCAGCAACCCGGGCGTGGTGACGGCCCTCGTGGACGAGGTCAACGCCGGCGGCTTCGACGTCGTCGTCGTCTCGGGGGACCTCACGCAGCGGGCGCGCGAGCGCGAGTACCGCCCGGCCCGCGAGATGCTCGACAGCTTCCGGGCCCCCGTCGTCGTGATCCCCGGCAACCACGACGTGCCGCCGTGGTGGCGCCCCGTGGACCGGCTCCGCAACTCCGCCGGCCCCTTCCGCGAGTACATCAGCGAGGAGCGCACGCCGACGTTCGAGAAGGACGCCGAGGCCGGCCGGCTCGCCGTCTTCGGGCTCGACTCCTCGCACGGGATGACCATCGCCGGGGGGAAGATCCGCAGCCGCCACATCGAGGCGATGGCGGACTTCTTCGCCGAGCAGCCGGCCGCGACGTTCCGCGTGCTCACCGTCCACCACCACCTCACGCAGCTCCGCGAGCTCGGCCCGCACGACACGGCGCGCGGGGCGCGGAAGGCGCTCAGGGCCGCGGCGGGCTCCGGCGTCGAACTCATCCTCTGCGGCCACCTCCACCGCAGCCACGTCGCCCACCTCGAGACCGACACCGAGGACGGCCGCCGGATCGTGATCGCCAGCGCCGGCACGGCGACGAGCAAGCGCGGGCGCGGCACGAACCGGAACGTCAACTTCTACAACAACGTCTGCGTCTGGCCCGACCGGTTCGAGGTCGAGGAGCGGCGGTTCGAGCCGGATGGCGGCGGCTTCGTCTCCGAGCGGCAGCACGCCTTCGAGCGCGTCGCCGCGGCGGGCGCCCGCGCGTAACCCCAATCGGCGGGTGTAGGCCCGGCCGTCAGGCAGCATGACCCGCTCCGGCAGCACGGCTCGCATGGACCGCCTCCCCTTCACCCTCCCCGACGACGGCCTCCGCGAGCTCACCGGGTTCGTCCACCTCGACCGGGAGTTCCTCGTGATCGACCTCCGCTCCGCGCTCGCGGGCATCCTCGGCAAGGAGCGGGACGTGATCAAGGTGGCGCCGACGGCGCTGGCCGAGGTCTGTTTCCGCCCCGGCATCTTCCGCGACCAGATCCGCCTGCGGCCCCACGAGTTCGGCCTGCTAGACGCCGTGCCCGGCAGGCACGACCGGGAGCTCGCGCTCCGGCTCAAGCGGCGCTACCGCGACGAGGCGCAGCGGATGGCCGAGGAGCTCGACGCCCGCGTCCGCGCCCGCCCCTGACCGCGCCGCGCGCGGCTTCGCCGTCGAGGGCGATGGGGAAGGCCGCCGCGACGGCCGTCTCCCAGAGCGCCAGACGGACGTTCGCCGCCCCTCGTCGCGCTCGCCCAGGGGGCGCGGGCACCGCCGCCTACAGGCGGCGTTGGAACAGCCTCCCGCCCCCCCGCCTCCCGCCCCTCCGATGCCCCTCCGTCTGCTGCTCCCCCTGCTCCTCGTCGTCGGCTGCCAGATCGAACGTACCGACCGTGCCGACGACGCCGAGTCCGTCTCCACGGCCCCCCTCGACGTGGAGGGGGCCGCCCGAGCGCTCGGTCCCCTTGAGCCCGAGCCCACGCCCGCCGCCGAGGAGGCCGCCCGCCGCGACACCTCCTGGCGCGCGTTCGCCCGCCGCGACGACGGGCAGCCACCGGCGCCGTCCGACGACGGCGGCAGCCGCGCCGACACCGCCGCCTACGCCCGCGCGCTCGCCCTCCCCCTCGCCGGCGCCGCCGACAGCACGGCCCTGCTTTACGCCCAGATCCTCCTCGACCGCGCCGGGTTCTCGCCCGGCCAGGTCGATGGGCTCTGGGGGCAGAACACGGAGAAGGCGATCCACTGGCTCCAGCGCGCCGCTGGCCTCGACGCCACGGGCCGCCTCGACCGGGCCACCCTCGGCCGCCTCGTCCGGATGGCCGACGCCCCAGCCCGACCGGACTCGCTGCTGGCGACGGTGGTGCTCTCGGCCGAGGACGTAGAGGGACCGTTCGAGCCCCTCCCGGAGGACGTCTACGAGCGGGCCGAGATGGAGCGGCTCTATTACACCAGTCTCGCCGAGGCGCTCGGCGAGCGCTACCACGCCAGCCCCGACCTCCTCCGGCGCCTCAACCCCGGCCGCCCGCTCGACAGCCTCCGGGCCGGCGACAGCCTCCGCGTCCCCGCCGTCGGCGCCGCCAGTGAGCGCCCGCAGCGCGAGGTCGAGCGGATCGTGATCTCCGACGGGGGCCGGTACCTCCACGCCCTCGACGGCGCCGGCCGCATCGCCTACCACTTCCCCGCCACCCTCGGCGCCGAGTACGACCCCTCGCCGTCGGACACCCTCTCGGTCACGAACATCGCGCCGGACCCCTCGTGGCATTACCAGCCGGACATCCTGGCCGACGTCCCAGATTCGGCGGAGGAGGCCGTCCTCCCGCCCGGTCCGAACAATGCTGTTGGGGTCGTCTGGATGCAGCTCTCGAAGGAGCACTACGGCATCCACGGCACGAGCGCGCCAGGCACGATCGGCCACGTGAGCTCCGCCGGCTGCGTCCGCCTCACCAACTGGGACGCCGCGTTCCTCGCCGACCGGATCGAGCCCGGCATTGAGGTCGCTTTCCGCGACACGAGCGGGCGCGGGCCAGCGGAGCGACCTCCGCTCCGCTCCGCGGCCCCGGCTGCATCGGGGATGCCGGAGTCGGAGCGGGCGCGGCCGTCGGGGGGCTGAGAGGGCGTTGAGATTCAGGTCCTCGGGCTGCGCAAGGCGTCCCCTTGAACATGGTGACGGTCATCGGCGGCGGGAGCGGCCGGGGTTGGGGCCTCGGTTTCCTCAGCCGCCTGGCCGGCGGCTCCATCCGTTCTCGCTCGCCTACGGGTCCCAAACCCAAACGCCCTCTGAGGGCGCTACGGCTCTGACGGCGGGCGCCCGGCCGAGGGCTCCCCGACGAGGAGGGGGTACGGGTTGACCGGCTCGCCGTCCCAGAACCAGTCGTCCCGCTCCGGGAGCCACACGGCGAAGTGGAGGTGGGTGTTGCCGGGCGCCGCGTTCCCACTGTCCCCTACCGTCCCGAGCGTGTCGCCGCGGGCGACGCGCTGCCCCGCTGCCAGGCCCGGTGCGTAGGCGTCGAGGTGGGCGTAGTAGTAGACCGAGCGGCCGTCGGGGCCGCGCTGGTAGACGGTGAGCCCGCCGCGCTCGCTCTCGAAGAGCCGGAGCACCTCGCCCGCCGCCGCCGCCAGCACCGGCGTCCCGCGCGGGGCCATGATGTCGATGGCGTTGTGGACCCGGCCCTGCCCGCGCGCGTCGGTGTACGTGTCTGCGAGCTCGGCCGGTCCGACGCCGGCCACGGGAATGAGGAGGCCGGCGGCCGGCTCGGCGGCCTCCGGCGCGGGCGGCGCCCCCTCCACGCCGACCGCCGGAGGGTTCACCGGGCGGGGGTTGGGGAGGGAGTCGGCCGGGCGCGGCAGAGCTGCCGCATCGGCGGCGGGGAAGCGGGGGGCACCCGGCGGAAAGTCGTAGGCGCCGCCAGCAAGGGTAGTGTCCGTGCGGGTGACGGTGACGAGGGGGTCTCCGTCGCCGGGCTCGACGCGGCAGCCGCCCAACCCCAGCGCCAGCGGGGGGAGCACGAGCAGGAGGGGGGCGGTACGCATCGGGAGGGGGGCAGAGGAGGCGGCAGTCTACCGCGCTGCCGCCTGGAGAGGGCGTAGGGGCGGATCCTCCCCTACAGGACCCGCGTGGGGACCGGGTTCACGCCTCGACGGCGGCCGTCGGCCCGGCGGCGGCGATCTCGTCGGCGGCCTCGTCGGCGTAGCGCTCGAAGTTCTTGGCGAACATCCCCGCGAGCTGGCGGGCCTTCCGGTCGTAGGCGTCCTGGTCGGCCCAGGTGTCGCGTGGGTTCAGCACCTCGTCCGGCACGTTCGGGACGTGCTTCGGGACGTGGAGCCCGAAGAACGGGTCCTCGAACGTCTCCACGTCGTCGAGCTCGCCGGCCATCGCGGCGCGGACCATGGCGCGGGTGTGGGCCAGCTTCATCCGCGAGCCCGTGCCGTAGGGGCCGCCCGTCCAGCCGGTGTTGACGAGGAACACGCTGGCGCCGTGCTCGCGGAGCTTCTCGCCGAGCATGTCGGCGTAGACCGTCGGGGGGCGGACCATGAACGGCTCGCCGAAGCAGGCGCTGAACGTCGCCGTCGGCTCGGTGACCCCGCGCTCGGTGCCGGCCACCTTCGCGGTATAACCGCTGAGGAAGTGGTACATCGCCTGCGCGGGCGTCAGCCGCGCGATGGGCGGGAGCACGCCGAAGGCGTCGGCGGTGAGCATGATGACGGTGCGGGGGTGCCCCGCCATCCCGGTCTCGCTCGCGTTGGGGATGAGGTAGAGGGGGTAGCTCAGCCGGGTGTTCTCCGTGATCGAGGCGTCGTCGAAGTCGATCTCGCGGTCCTCGTCGAGGATCACGTTCTCGGCGAGGGTGCCGAACTCGCGCGTGGTCCGGTAGATCTCCGGCTCGCTCTCGGGCGTGAGCCGGATGGCCTTCGCGTAGCAGCCGCCCTCGAAGTTGAACACGCCGCGGTCGCTCCAGCCGTGCTCGTCGTCGCCGATGAGGACGCGCTCGGGGTCCGCGCTGAGCGTGGTCTTCCCCGTGGCCGAGAGCCCGAAGAAGATGGCGACATCCTCGCCGTCGTCGGGGTTCACGTTCGCCGAGCAGTGCATGGGGAAGACGCCCCGCTCGGGGTAGAGGAAGTTGAGCGCGCCGAAGATGCTCTTCTTCGTCTCGCCGGCGTAGTGCGAGCCGCCGATGATGACGAGCCGCCGCGAGAGGTGGACGAGGATGAACGTGCTCGAGTTGAGGTCGGGCTCGTTGACGGCCTTGAAGTTCGGCAGCGAGATCACCGTGAACCCCGGCTCGAACCCCTCGAGGTCCCCCTCCTCCGGCCGCCGGAACATGTTGTAGGCGAAGAGGGAGTGCCACGCGAACTCGGAGACGATCCGGACGGGCATCCGGTACCGGGGGTCGGCGCCGGCGAAGGCGTCGCGGACGAAGAGGTCCCGCCCGGCGGCGTACTTCCGCATCTTGTCGAGGATGCGGTCGAAGGTCTCCTCCCCGATGGGGACGTTCGACTTCCCCCACCCGACGGCGTCCTCGGTGCCGGGCTCCTTCACGACGAAGCGGTCCTTCGGGCTCCGGCCCGTGTGGGGGTCGGTGCGCGTGACGAGCGGGCCCTGCGCGGCCAGGCGGCCCTCGCCCCGGCGCAGCGCGATCTCGTAGAGCCGGGCGGGGGAGAGGTTGTAGTAGAGGGTCTCGGTGCGGTTGAAGCCGAGGTCGGCGAGGTGCTGGCGGGCGGTCTCGGGGGCGTTCATGCGAGCGGGCGAAGGTGGAGAGGCTCCGGGAGGCGCGCGGCGGAGGAGCGGCCTATCCGACTAAACAACGGCAGGCTGGGCGGGGGAGCAAGGGGACGGGGGCAAATTATCGCTGAAGTCCAGAGGACAGAGGACAGAGCAGGCTAAACTCCGAAATCTAAGAAGGACGTGGAGGCAGACCGTAGGGGCGCAATGGATTGCGCCCTGCGAAGGGATGGCACCCCGTCCGCCGTCCACCGCCTCCCGTGCCGCACGCCGAAACGCCCCGGACGCGTTGGGGGGTACGATTATCTTGTCCTCATCGCGCTCCCCGCCTCGCCATGCGTTCCCGCCGCTCGCTCCTCCTCGCGCTTCTCGCCGCGACCGCCGCGCCGCTCGCGGCGCAGCCCGCCGCCGCCCCCGCCTTCCCGCTCCAGGTGGACGTGGACGCCGCCGCCTTCCGGTACGACGGGGCCACCTCGCTCGTCGAGGCCTACCTCGCCTTCGGCGCCGAGTCGCTGCCGTACGAGCGTCGCGAGGGCCGCTTCGTGGCCGAGTTCCCCGTGCGCGTCACCGTCCGGCGCGCGGCGCAGGCGGCGCCGGCCGAGGCGAGCGCCGCGCCCGTCTTCGCCGACACGCTCGCGCTCGCCTTTGCGGTGGCCGACACGGCGGGGCTCGTGCAGGGGCAGTACTTCGTGCAGCAGGTCCGCGCCGCCGTGCCCCCCGGCGAGTACGAGCTCGAGGTCGAGGTGCCGGCGCTGACGGGGCGCGCGAGCCTCGCGCTCCGCCGCGACCTCGCGGTGCCGGACTTCGGCGGGGCCGGCGCGGCGGAGCGCGCGATGGTCTCAGACCTCGCGCTCGCGGCCGACATCCGCGCGGCCGAGGACGGGGAGGCCGCGAGCCCGTTCTACAAGAACGGCCTCATCGTGCAGCCCAACCCGAACGGGCTCTACGGCCAGGGCCTCCCCGGCGTGTTCTACTACGCCGAGGCCTACGGGCTCGACGACGCCGTCGCCGACGAGGCGTACACGCTGCTCGCCTACGTCGCCGAGGCGAACCTGCCGCAGCCGATCCCCGGCCTCCAGCGCCGGACCGAGCGGCCCGTCCGCTCCCCCGACGTCGTCGTCGGCTCCTTCGACGTGGGCGGCCTCCCGAGCGGGTCGTACTACCTCCGCCTCGCCTTCCTCGACGCCGAGAACGAGGCCGTCGCCGAGCAGAGCCGGAAGTTCTTCGTCTACAACCCCGGCGTCGCCCGGCCCCAGGTCGTCGTGGACGACTCCTACGAGACGAGCCTCTACGCGGCGATGCCCGGGGAGGAGGTCGAGGAGAACCTCCTCCACGCCGCCGTGATCGCGACGGGCCGCGAGCGCCAGCAGATCGCGGCGCTCGCCACGGCCGACGCGAAGCGGGAGTTCCTCGCGGGCTTCTGGCGCCGCCGCGACAACAGCCCCTCGACCTCCGTCAACGAGGCCCGGCGCGACTTCTACGAGCGGGTCCAGTACGCCGACGACCGCTACGCGAACGCCTACGCCGAGGGCTGGCAGACCGACCGCGGCCGGGTCGTGCTCGAGTACGGCCGTCCCTCGTCGGTCACCCCCCGCTCGTTCGGCGCCGACACCGTGCCGCACGAGATCTGGGAGTACGACAACATCCCCGGCGAGGGCCGCTCGACGTTCGTCTTCGCCGACCGCAACGGGTTCGGGGACTACGAGCTCATCCACTCGGACGTCTCCGGCGAGATCAGCCAGATCGACTGGCAGGACCGGCTGCGGCGGTGAGCGAGCGGAGGAGAGGGGGAGCGGGGGAGGCGCGGGCGCGCGTGGAGGAGGCCGCCGCTGTCGTCTGCGCCGGCGGCGTCCTCGTCTACCCCACCGAGACCGTCTACGGCCTCGGCTGCGACCCGGGCGACCCGGGCGCCGTCGCCCGCGTCCGACGGATCAAGGGCCGCGACGCGCACAAGCCGATGCTGGCCGATGACGGACGGGTGGTCCCGCGTCGAGGCGTGGTTCGCGGAGGTGCCCGCCGGGCTCCGCCGGCTGATGGAGCACGAGCCGCCGCTGCCGGCGACGCTCGTGTTCGCGGCCTCGTCCGGAGGCGCCGCCCGCGCTCGCCGGCTCCGAGGGCACCGTCGCCGTGCGCCGCACGACGGACCCGTTCAGCCGCGCCCTCGTCGCCGCCGCCGGCACGCCGGTCCTCTCGACCTCGGCCAACCGCGCCGGGCGGCCACCCGCTGCCCGCTTCGCCGACCTCGACCCCGCCGTGCTCGCCGCCGTGGACCTCGCCGAGGACGCCGGCCGCCCGCTGGCCGGCACGCCCTCGACGGTGGCGACGGTGCGGGAGGGCCGCGTGGTGGTCTTCCGCGAGGGCGCCGCGCTGACGGCGGATCTGGAGCGCATCGCAAGGGACGGGTAGAAGGCGCCTCGGTATCTTAGGCCGTGTCCGGCCGTACCTGAACGCGATCCCAGAGGGCAGCCACGAGGGGCTGCCCCTACACGCGCTTAGCCACCGTAGGGGCGACCCCTGTGGTCGCCCGATCCCCGCCCATCCCACTCCGCACGCCGCCCCCGATGACCGAGCCCTGGACCTACGTCGAGGCCCTGCCGCAGCACGTCGGCGAGACCGTCACGCTGAAGGGGTGGGTCTACAACCGCCGCGGCTCGAAGGGGCTCGCCTTCGTCGAGCTCCGCGACGGGACGGGGCTCGTGCAGTGCGTCGTGAGCGCGGAGCGCGTGCCGGGGGCGGACTTCGAGGCGGCAGCCGCGGTCACGCAGGAGAGCGCCGTCGAGGTCCGCGGCGTCGTCGCCGAGGACGCGCGGCAGGTGGGCGGCGTCGAGGTCCAGGCCGAGGCGTTCCGCGTGCTCAGCCCGGCCGAGGAGTACCCCATTACCCCGAAAAGCCACGGCGTCGAGTTCCTCCAAAACCACCGCCACCTCTGGCTCCGCAGCCGGCGGCAGTGGGCGGCGATGCGCGTGCGGAACCGGATCATCCAGGCGATGCACGCCTTCTTCCAGGAGAGCGGGTTCATGCAGATGGACGCGCCCATCCTGACCGGCAACGCCGTCGAGGGCACCAGCACGCTCTTCGAGCTCGACTACTTCGGCGAGCCGGCCTACCTCTCGCAGAGCGGGCAGCTCTACGGTGAGGCCCTCGCGATGGCCTTCGGGAAGATCTACACGTTCGGGCCGACGTTCCGCGCCGAGAAGTCGAAGACCCGCCGGCACCTCACGGAGTTCTGGATGGTCGAGCCGGAGATGGCGTTCTACGACCTCCCGATGGACATGGAGCTCGCCGAGGAGCTCGTCGCCCGCATCGCCCGCGACGTGCTGGCCGACAGCCGGATGGAGCTCGACGTGCTGGAGCGCGGCACGGCGGCGCTGGAGCGGGCCGCCGCGGGCGGCTTCCCCCGCGTCCATTACTCCGACGCGGTGGACCTCCTCCGCAGCGACGAGACGCAGGCCATGCTCGACCGCGAGATCGCGGAGCTGGAGGAGGAACGTGGAGCATTGGAGACTGAGCGCGACAACAACCGCCGACGGCATGGGCAGGCGAAACGGGGGGAGAAGAAAAGGATCGACGCCCGTGAGATCGCCATCAACGTCCGGCTCGACGAGGTCGAGGAGGCGCTGCGGAACCTCCCGGAGTGGAAGCGGAGCGCCGCCGAGTTCGAGTGGGGCGCCGACTTCGGCGGCTCCGACGAGACCGTGCTCACGAAGCACTTCGACCGGCCCATCATCGTCCACCGCTTCCCCGCCGCCATCAAGGCGTTCTACATGAAGCGCGACCCCGAGGACGACCGCCTCGCGCTCGGCATGGACGTCCTCGCGCCGGAGGGCTACGGCGAGATCGTCGGCGGCGGCGAGCGGGCGACGGACCTCGCGTTCCTGGAACAGCAGATCGCGGCGCACGGGCTGCCGGAGGCGGTGTTCGGGTGGTACCTCGACCTCCGGCGCTACGGCTCCGTGCCGCACTCCGGCTTCGGGATCGGGCTGGAGCGGACGGTGGCGTGGGTCTGCGGCCTCGGCCACGTCCGGGAGACGATCCCCTTCCCCCGCACGCTCGGGCGACTGAACCCGTAGCACACGCCGCGGCCTCGCTCGGCCGTTGTTGCGGGCGACCGGCCGGTCGCCCCTACCTTCTCCATCGACTCCCTTCCGCCATGCGCCTCTCCCTGCTCTCCCTCCTCTTTCTCCTCGCTACCGCCGTGCCCGCCGCTGCCCAGACCCCGCAGGTGCCGCCCTTCCCATCGCGCACCGTCACCGTCACGGGCTCCGACACGGTCCAGACCGCGCCCGACCGGGTGACGGTCAGCTTCGCCGTGGTGACCAGGGCCGAGGGGCCGGAGGCCGCGCGCGAGGAGAACGCCGAGGCCGCGCGCCGCGCGCTCGACGCCGTCCGGGAGCTCGGCGTGCCGGAGCGGCAGATCCAGCTCCAGACGCTCCGGCTCGACCAGGAGTTCGAGTACCGCGACCGCCGCCGCATCCCCACCGGCTACGTCGCCCGCCGCCACCTCGAGGTCGTCCTCGACGATTTGGACGCGCTGCCGGCGCTCGTCGCGCGGATCGTGCAGGAGGGGGCCAACGAGCTCGGCGGCATCGCCTACGGCCTCCGCGACCGGAAGGCCACCGAGGACGAGGCGCTGCGCCGCGCCGCCGGCCGCGCCCGCGAGAAGGCCGAGGTCCTCACCCAGACGCTCGGGGCGGGCCTCGGCCGGGTCCGCTCGGTCCAGGAGGGGGCCGTCGTCGTGCCGATGCCGCGGCCGGAGATGGCGTTCGCCCGCGCCGAGATGGCGATGGACGACGCCGCGGCCCCGGAGCCGGGCGCCTACGCCGCCGGCGAGATCGAGGTGCGGGCCACGGTGACGGTGGTGTTCGAGATCGAATAGCGCTCGGCGAGCCACGTGTAGGCGGGGTGCCGGGGAACCGCCGGTAGGGACGCAGCATGCTGCGCCTCCAGACCACCCTGGGCCTGATGTCCGAATTCCCCCACGCCCCCCTCGACTTCCGCGCCGTCCCCGAGACGGAGATGGCGGTCCGCGCCGAAGCGTTCTTCCGCGAGATGGACCGCCGCCGCTCCGTCCGCCACTTCTCCGACCGGGCCGTGCCGCGCGCCGCCGTCGAGTGGGCCATCCGCACGGCGGGGACGGCGCCGAGCGGGGCGCACCAGCAGCCGTGGACGTTCGTCGCCGTCGGCGACCCGGCGGTGAAGCGGCGGATCCGCGAGGGGGCCGAGGAGGAGGAGCGGCAGTTCTACGCCGAGCGCGCCACGCCGGAGTGGCTCGACGCGCTCGCGCCCATCGGGACGGGCTGGGAGAAGCCGTTCTTGGAGACCGCCCCGTGGCTCGTGGTGCTCTTCGCGCAGCGCTACGGGCTCGACGCCGACGGCAGCCGGCAGAAGCACTACTACGTGCAGGAGAGCTGCGGCATCGCGGCGGGGCTGCTCATCGCCGCGCTGCACCGCGCCGGCCTCGCCACGCTGACCCACACGCCGAGCCCGATGGGCTTCCTCAACGAGATCCTCGGCCGGCCGAAGAACGAGGCGCCGTTCATCCTCTTCCCCGTCGGCTTCCCCGCCGAGGGCGCGACCGTCCCGGACCTCCGGCGGAAGCCGCTCGACGAGGTCGCCGTGTGGGTCGAGTAGGGGGAGAGGGGGCACACGACGCGCCGATGGTAGAACGCACAAAGCCCCGGCCTCACAATGAAACGGGGGCGTCGGTGTGCCGAGGGAGCGGGTCGGGCTCAGCCGATCCGGCGGACGTTCTTGGCGATCACGCCCGTCAGCCCGCCGACGACGGTGTACTCGACGGCCTCGCCGGGCCGGAACGGGGTGCCGGCCCCGCCCCGCGCGGTGAAGGCGACGGCGCGCTCGCCCCGGTGGGGCCGGACGGTGCCGACCTTCTTACGCGCGTCGAAGGAGGTGACGGTGCCTCGGGTCATGGATCTGCGGGGTTGCGTGTACGATGCGGAGGGAGGCGGGCAAAGAAACTAGGCGCTCGGGAGGCGTTTGGCCGTGCAGCTTGGGCTAAGACGACCGGCAGCCGCAGCCCCCACTGCAAGCTTCATGATGCCGGAGCGCGCGCGTCCAGCCAGTCCGCGATATCGTCCAGCACCCGTTCCCGCTCGGGCTCGTTGAACGTCTCGTGGTAGAAGCCCTCGTAGAGCTCCAGCGTCTTGTCGGCGGTGGGCGCGGCGTCGTAGAGCGCCTGCGTCCCCCCGGGGTCGGTGATGCGGTCGGCGGTGCCGTGGAGGAGGAGGAGCGGGAGGGTGAAGGCGTCGGCGCGGCCGAGGAGGCCGTCGGTGGCGCGGAGGATCTCGTAGCCCATGCGGGCGCGGATGCCGCCGCTGTCGGTCAGGGGGTCCGCGCGGTAGGCCCGCGCCACGGCCGGGTCGCGGGAGAGGTGGCCGAGGTCGAGCTTCGCCGTGCGCAGCCGGGGCGCGACGCGGTTGAGGAGCCCGGCGACCTTCTGGAGGAGGGGGGAGAGGTCCGGGGGGATCTTCAGCGCGGGCGAGGAGAGGATCAGCCCGGCCAGCCCGTCCGTCCCGTGCTCGACGACGTAGCGCGCCGCGACGGACCCGCCGAGCGAGTGGCCGAACACGAATAGCGGCCGGCCCTCCGCCTCCTCACGCGCCCACCCGGCGGCGACGCGGAGGTCGTCCACTAGCTCCCCGAACGACTCGACGTGGGTGCGGGGCTCGCCCTCGGAGCGGCCGTGGGCGCGGTGGTCGTAGGCGAGTGCGGCGTAGCCGTGCAGGAGCAGGTGGGTGGCGAGGTGGGCGTAGCGCCCGCTGTGCTCGGCGATGCCGTGGACGATCAGGACCACCGCCTTCGGCCGCTCGCGCGGCGTCCACCGGCGGGTGGCGAGCGTGAGGCCGTCGGCCGCGGCGAGGGTGCCGGCGTCGTGCTGCACGGGGGAAGGGGAAGGAGGAGTGGGGGAGCGGGGGAAGGGAGGAAGGGTCGAGTAAGTTAGCGGCGTGTGCTAAACTCTGCCCGCTGCCCGCTGCCCGCTGCCCGCTGCCCGCTGCCCGCTGCCCGCTGCCCGCCCGTGACGCTCCGCCAGACCACTGCTGCTGACCCGGAAGACGACGCCATCCTCGACGCCGTCGACGAGGGGGTGCGGGCGCTGCAGGAGGCGGGCGCCGAGCCGCGCTACGTCGTCGTCGGGCCGGCGGCCTACGAGGCGCTGCGGCAGGCGATGTCCCGGCGGTTCCGCCGGGAGCCCGGCGCGTTCGAGACGTACCAGTGGCTCTCCATCGTGCTCGACCCGTTCCGCGACGCCGAGGTGTGCGTGCTCCCCGCGCCCGGCGCGCTCCTCGACGGCGTCCGCACCGAGAGAGTCTGAAGCTCAACCCCCTCCCTCCCCGACCTCCGAACCCCGTCCCCATGAAGGCCACCTGGAACGGCGCCGTGATCGCCGAGAGCGACGAGACCGTCGTCGTCGAAGGCAACCACTACTTCCCCCCGGACGCGCTCCGCGAAGAGCACCTCCGCCGGAGCGACCACCGCACGACCTGCCCCTGGAAGGGCGAGGCGAGCTACTACGACGTCGTCGTGGGCGGCGAGACGAACGCCGACGCCGCGTGGACCTACCCCGCCCCGAAGGACGCCGCGGCCGAGATCCGTGACCACGTCGCCTTCTGGCGCGGCGTCGAGGTGACGGGGTAGGGGAATCCCCCGGCAAGCTCCGGTGAACTCGGGGGCTGCGCGTTGATGGGGTCTCCACGCACGGCGTAGCTTGGGCCGCTCAACCCTCGACCGCCCTAGCGGTCGCTCGATGCGTCTCCTCCGTCTTCCTGCCGTGCGCCGTCTGCTGAGTGCGGGGCTCCTCGCGAGCCTCGGGCTGTGGGCCGCCGCGCCGCTGGCCGCCGCCGGCGGGGTAACGGAGGCGCAGGCCGCCTGGGCCCGCGCCCACGCCGCCGGGCCGGTCGAGGCCGCCGTGGCCGAGGCGCTCAGCGCCGCCGCCCGCGAGACGGCCGACCCGGGCGCGTTCGCCCAGACGCTGGTCGCCGCGCTGGCGGAGCAGCCGGAGGGCGCTGCGCTCGCCGACTACCTCCGCGAGGCCGGCGCCGACGCGCTGCTGGACCTCCTCGTGGGCCACCTCGTCCGCAGCCTCGGTACGCCGACGGCGCTCTTCGCCGCGGCGCCTCCGAGCCCAGCCGCGCCGGTGGCCTCCGGCCCCCGCGCCGTCACGCCGCGCGCTATCACGGCGGCTCGGCCGGCTGTGTCGAGCGCGGTCCAGGCGCCGGCTGCTGCGCCTCCGCCCGTCGCGGTCCGGTTGCTCTCCGCCGCCCAGCCGCTCGGGCCGTAGCGACCCGGCCGGCGCCGCGCCGGCCTCCCTTCGGTTTCTGCGCAGCCGTCGCTGCGCCTGCCTTCCCGTTGGCCGGAAAGCGCTGCGCGCCTGGGGTCCGCCCCGCGCCGCCGCCTCCCGGCCTGCCCGACCCCCGACCTACGATCCCATGCAAGACAACGGATTCCGCATCTTCCTCACCCTCGCGTTCCTCACGCTCTCGCTCTGGTACCTCTTTCCGACGCTCCAAAGCAACCTCCTCAACCGGGAGCTGGAGTCGCTGACGGAGGACGAGCGCGAGCGCTACGAGGAGGAGAACTACGACCGCATCCAGACCACCCGCGAGGACGCCCTCAAGCTCGGGCTCGACCTCCAGGGCGGGATGCACGTCACCCTCGAGGTCCGGATGGAGGCGCTCGTCCGCGCCCTCGCCGACCCCGAGGAGATCGACGCCAACTTCGAGGCCGCGCTGGAGCGCGCCCGCGAGCGGGCCGCCACCACGGACGACAGCTTCGTCGCCGCCTTCGTCGAGGCGTTCGAGGAGATCGACCCCGACGTCCGGCTCTCGCGGTACTTCCGCGACGCCGGCGAGGAGATCGGCCGTCGCTCGACCAACGACGAGGTCGCCGCATTCCTCGCTGCCGAGGCCGACGAGGCCGTGCTCCGCGCCGTCTCCATCGTGCGCGAGCGCGTCGACCGGTTCGGCGTGAGCGAGCCCTCGATCCAGCGGAAGGGCACCCGCCGCATCAACGTCGAGCTCCCCGGCGTCGACGACCCCGACCGCGTTCGCGACCTCCTCCGCGGCACGGCCCGCCTCGAGTTCCGCCTGATGGTGGACCCCGCCGAGATGGAGGCCGCCCGAGGCCGCGTCTTTGCCTTCTTCCAGGAAGATGAGGCCGAAGAAGAGGCACCGGCGGACACCACCGCGCTCGACGCCGACGGGGAGCTCCTGGAGGGGGAGGCCGACGAGGACCCGCTCGCCGGCGAGGACGACCTGCTGAGCGACGACCTCCTGGCGGACGACCTGCTCGCCGACGAGGCCGAGGAGGCCACGCCGCAGAACCCGCTGCTCGCCGTCGTCCGCCCGCTCCAGGGGCAGTCCATCGTGTTCGGCGCGGTGGCCGAGCGCGACACGGCCCGCGCCTCCGAGCTGCTCCGCCGCGAGGGTGTCCAGGACCTGCTGCCGCCGGGCGTCCGGCTCATGCGCACGGCGAAGGCCGAGGCCAGCACCGAGGACGGCGAGGAGCTCTACTACATCCTCGGCGTCCGCGGCGGCCCGCCGGAGCTCACCGGCGACGTCATCACCGAGGTCGGCGCCAACTTCGACCCGTACACGAACGAGCCCGAGATCTCGCTCACGATGAACACCGACGGGGCGCAGACGTGGAGCCGGCTGACCGGCGCCAACGTCGGTAAATCCGTCGCGGTGGTCCTCGACGGGGTGGTCTATTCGTACCCCCGCATCCTCGACAAAATCCCCGGCGGGCGGACGAGCATCACGGGCGTTACGCGGCAGGAGCAGCAGGACGTCATCACGGTCCTGAAGTCCGGCGCGCTCCCCGCCCCCGTCGACATCGTCGAGGAGCGGACGGTCGGCCCGAGCCTCGGGGCGAAGTCCATCCGTGCCGGCACGACGTCCGTCATCGTCGGGCTGCTGCTGGTGGCGGTGTTCATGGTGTTCTTCTACCGCACGGCGGGCCTCATCGCCAACCTCGCGCTGCTGCTGAACATCGTGTTCATCTTCGGCATCCTCGCCGGGTTCAACGCGACGCTCACGCTCCCCGGCATCGCCGGCATCGTGCTGACGATCGGCATGGCCGTCGACGCGAACGTGCTCATCTTCGAGCGCATCCGCGAGGAGATGGCGAGCGGGAAAACGCTGAAGGCCGCCGTCGACGGCGGCTACGCGAAGGCGCTCTCGGCCATCATCGACGCCAACATCACGACGTTCCTCGTGGGCGTCATCCTCTACTCCTTCGGGGTCGGCCCGATCCAGGGCTTCGCCGTGACCCTCATGGCGGGCATCCTGTCGTCCTTGTTCACGGCCATCGTCGTGACCCGGATCGTCTTCGACTACCTCGTCGCCGAGCGCCGCAGCGCCGTCGCCATCGGCTGACTCAAGTTTCGAGTGGTGGGTTATGAGTTCTGAGTGGGCTGCGGTCAACTCAAGACTCATAACCCATAACTCACAACTCCCCAAACCATGCGCATCTTCGAGAACTCCAACATCGACTTCGTCGGGCGGCGCCGGATGGGCTACGTCATCTCCGGCGTGCTCCTCACCCTCAGCCTGTTCGCCCTCGTCACCCGCGGCCTCGAGGCCGGCATCGACTTCCTCGGCGGGACCGAGTTCGTCGTCGCCACGGGCGAGCCGCTCCCCGTCACCGAGGTCCGCACCGAGCTCGCCGAGGCGCTCGGCGCCGACCCCGAGGTGAAGCTCTACGGCGAGGACACCTCGCTGCTGATCCGGACGACGGCCGGCGGCGACGTGACCGAGCTGAAGGACACCGTCGTCTCGACGCTCGCGGCCGAGTTCCCCCAGGCCACCCTCAGCGTCGAGAAGACCGACTCCGTCGGCCCCCGCTTCGCCGACGACCTCAAGCGCGGCGCCGTCTACGCCGTGCTGTTCTCGCTGCTGGTGATCTTCCTCTACATCGCGTTCCGGTTCGGGAAGTTCATCCCGTTCCGCCTCGACAACTTCGCCTTCCCGACGGGCGCCGTGGCGGCGCTCGCCCACGACGTCACGATCACGCTCGGGCTCTTCGCGCTGCTCCACCACCTCCTCCCGTTCTCGCTCCAGATCGACCAGGCCATCATCGCGGCGCTCTTGACCATCGTCGGCTACTCGCTCAACGACACGGTGGTCGTGTTCGACCGGATCCGGGAGTACACGAACCTCTTCAAGGCCGAGCCCTACGCCGCCGTCGTCAACCGCTCCATCAACTCGACGCTCTCGCGGACGCTCGTGACCTCGGGGACGACGCTGATCGTTGTGGCGACCCTGTTTATCTTCGGCGGGGAGGTCCTGCGCGGCTTCGCCTTCGCCCTCATCGTCGGGATCATCATCGGGACGTACTCCTCGATCTTCGTGGCCTCGCCCATCGTGCTGGAGATGAAGCAGCGCGCCCTCGCTCGCGCAGCGGCGTAACGCGGCGCCGGAGCGGCCTCCCCGCCCCCATCCGCCTCACCCAACCCACCCCGCCATGCGGTTCAAAACCGAAGAGCGCTACAACGCCGTCGTCCTCCAGCTCAAGGGGGACGTCATGGGCGGCCCCGACGGCTCGAAGCTCCACGACCAGCTCCGCGAGCTCAAGGAGAGCGGCCAGCCCAACGTCGTGGTCGACCTCTCGAAGGTCCGCTTCATGAACTCCTCCGGCCTCGGCATGCTCATCGGCGGGCTCGCCACGATGCGGAACGCCGGCGGTGACCTCCGCCTCGCCAACGCCACCGACCGCATCCAGTCGCTGCTGGTGATCGCGAAGCTCTTGACGGTGTTCAAGCACTACGAGAGCGTGGACGAGGCCGTCGAGAGCTACACCTCGGAGCCGCCAGCGCCCGCCTCGGCCTAGCGGCCGGCTTGACAGTGGACAGAGAACGGTGGACGGGAGACAGAGGACGGAGGGCGAGAGGCGCAAGAGTGAGCCCGCCCGGCATTTCTCGGAGTTGCGGGGCTACCGCGCGGCGTTCCGGCTTCAGCAGAACATCTTCAAGGCGACGCTGACGTTCCCGAAGGAGGAGCGGTACTCGCTGACCGACCAAGTCCGTCGTTCCTCCCGCGCCGTTGGGGCCAACATCGCGGAGGCATGGCAGAAGCGGCGCTACGAAGCCCATTTCCTCAGCAAGCTCTCAGATGCTGACGCCGAGCTTGCGGAAACCGAGCATTGGCTGCTGACGAGCCGCGTCTGCGAGTATGTCTCGGAGGCGGTGCTTGCCGAACTCCGCTCTCAAGCCCGCGAGGTAGGCCATATGCTCGGAGCCATGATCCGCGACCCCAAACCGTGGTGTCGGCGCCGATCTGCAGATTAAGTCTGTGGTCTTCTGCCCCCCGTTCCCTGTGTTCTGTCCACCCTCCTCGGTCCACCGTCCACCGAAATGCCCGTAACCATCGTCATCGGAAGCCAGTGGGGGGACGAGGGGAAGGGGAAGATCGTGGACCTCCTCGCCTCCGACGTCGACGTCGTCGCCCGGTACCAGGGCGGCGCCAACGCCGGCCACACCATCGCCTGGGGGGAGGGGGAGGGCGCGCGCGAGTTCGTGCTCCACCTCGTCCCGAGCGGCATCTTCCACGCCGGCACGGCCTGCGTGATCGGCAACGGCGTCGTGATCGACCCCGTGGCGCTGATGAAGGAGATCGGCACCATCGAGGAGCTGGGGTTCGGGGTCGAGGGGCGGCTGCGGATCAGCCACAACGCCCACCTCATCATGCCCTACCACAAGGCCATCGAGCAGGCCCGCGAGCGCTACCGCGACGCCGGCGCCATCGGGACGACGGGGCGGGGGATCGGGCCGGCCTACGTGGACAAGTTCGCCCGCACCGGCATCCGCGTCGTGGACCTCCTCGACCGCGACGTGCTGCGGAAGAAGCTCCGCGAGGCCATCG
The DNA here is from genome assembly GCA_965215145.1 of Rhodothermales bacterium. Taxonomy (GTDB): domain Bacteria; phylum Bacteroidota; class Rhodothermia; order Rhodothermales; family JANQRZ01. The sequence continues at coordinate 1,307,220 of OZ244038.1, forward strand.
AGGAGAAGAACGCCGTCCTCCGCGGGGTCTACGACGCCGACGGCCTCGACGTGGACCAGATCACCGAGGAGTACGTCGAGTTCGACCGCCGGATCGACCCGTTCGTGACGGACACGGCGGCCTACCTCCACCAGGCCCTCCGCAACGGGAAGCGCATCCTGGCTGAGGGCGCACAGGGCTCGCTCCTCGACGTCGACTTCGGGACGTACCCGTTCGTGACGAGCAGCCACCCCACGGCGGGCGGCTGCATGACCGGCCTCGGCGTGCCGCCGACGGCCGTGGACCGCGTCGTCGGGATCGTGAAGGCGTACACCACCCGCGTCGGCAACGGCCCCTTCCCGACCGAGCTCGACGGCTCGCCGGAATCCCCGACCGCGCGCGATCCTCAGGGGCTCGGGGAGACGCTGCGGCAAGTAGGCCACGAGTTCGGCGCGACGACGGGGCGGCCCCGCCGCTGCGGCTGGCTCGACCTCGTCGCCCTCCGCTACACCGCCGCCGTGAACGGCTTCACCGACATCGCCCTCACGAAGCTCGACGTGCTCGCCGGGTTGGACGCGTTGCAGGTCTGCACGCGGTACCGCGTCGGCGACAAGCTGACGGACCGGTTCCCCAACGACCTCGCCACGCTCGAACGGGTCGAGCCGGTCTACGAGGCGCTCCCCGGCTTCGGCGACCTCTCCGACGCCGCCACGCCTGCCGACCTCCCGGCCGCAGCGCGGGACTACGTCCGGTTCATCGAGGAGCGCCTGGAGGTCCCCATCTCCATCATCTCGACCGGGCCGAAGCGCGAGGAGACGCTGCGGGTGACGAGCTACGGATGATGCGTGGAGTGGGGTCGGTCATCCTACTACTGATTGTAGGGAGTACCCTGGGGTGCGCGGGGAGCCAGCCAAGCTCAGAAGCGCCCTCCGTCGCCGGCCTCTACACCAGTTGCGCCAGCCCCTACGGGGCCTGCTGGCGTGGTGTATTCCGACCCGACTCCACCTTCAGCGTTCGCACGTACCACGTCCAGTCGGACCCCAGTAGCCTCCCTACGCTGGGCCGGGGTCCGGTCTGCGGCCGATGGCATCACACGGCGGAGGGTTCGCTGCGGCTTGAAGTGCAGACGGAACCTGAGATCAGAGAGACCGAGACGGGGCCATGCCCGGATAGCCTCCGCATTGCCCTTCGGGGTGGATGCCCCCAGGGCCCCCTCCGGAACCTGAACCTCCGGCATAGGGGGCGCTGGATCTCTGCCGATGCGGAGGGGCAGTTGGTCCTGGCGAAGGAGCAGAACGAGGAGGTTCGGCTCTCTCCTCTCGTCTATGAGCCGTTCTCCCTCAACCCTGGAGCTGTAGAAGCCTGTGCGCTGGAGGTATCCCTGCCCTTCACAGCGACGTGGCAGGAGTGGATAGGTACGAGGTGGAGGGTGCGCGGCCGTGCCCTCTACCCGCTCAACACTCCGAAGTGGCCGTCGCATTGGCCGCTGCGGCGGGTCGGACCTGCCGCCGAGTGACGGGTCCCGCGTGGGGGTAGATTTGCCGTTCGTCTCTCGTGGCTCGCGACTAAGTGAAGGCGTACCGGACCTCGACGAAGCTCAAGCTCGGCCTGATCGCGACGGCCGTCGCCATCGCCGTGGCCTCGCTGTGGTACACCGACGCCCTCGCGGACCGGCTGATGCGGCAGGAGCGCCAGGCCATCGAGCTCTGGGCCAGCGCGCAGGAGTACATCACGCGGGTCGACGCCTCGAACCCCTACCGCGACCAGTTCGGCCGGCTCGGCCGCCTCCTCGACGCCGGCGTGCTCCCGGCCGGCGAGGGCGCCCGCTCGCTCGACTCCCTCCGCCGCGCGCTCGAGTGGGCGCAGGCCATGCCGCCCTCCGACGAGATCGACTTCGTCTTCAACGAGATCATCGAGCCCGAGGGCCGGTTCTCCGTCCCCGCCGTGATGACGGTGGCGGACACGGCGGGGGCCGTCGTCGTCTCGGCGCGGAACGTCCGGGTGGACTCCTCGGGCAGTCCGGCCGAGGTCGAGACCCAGCTGCTCGCGCGGGCGGCCGAGTTCGACGCCGTCCACGAGCCGATCCGGATCGAGCTCGGCAGCGGGTTCGAGCCGCGGCTCGTCCACTACGGCGAGAGCGACACCGTCCGCGCGCTGCGGTCGTTCCCGTTCGTGCAGCTCCTCTTCGTCGGGCTCTTCATCCTCGTCGGCTACCTCGGCTTCTCCTACGTCCGCCGCGCCGAGCAGAGCAGCCTCTGGGTCGGGATGGCGAAGGAGGCCGCGCACCAGCTCGGGACCCCGCTCTCCTCGATGATCGGGTGGATCGAGCTGCTGCGGGCCTCCGGCGGCGCCGAGGCCGAGACCGTCGCCGACGAGCTCGAGAAGGACGTCGGCCGCCTCGGCCGCGTGGCGGACCGGTTCCAGAAGATCGGGTCCGTGCCGGAGCTGGAGGACCAGCCGCTCGCCCCCGCCATCGAGGCGACCGCCGACTACGTCCGCCGCCGGCTCCCGAGCGCCGGCCGGATCACCCTCATGACCGACGTGCCGCCGGACCTCCGGGTCCGCCTCAACCGCGAGCTCTTCGAGTGGGTCACGGAGAACCTCCTCAAGAATGCGCTCGACGCGATGGACGGGGAGGGGCAGATCGCCGTCCGCGCCGCCCGCACCGCGCCCGGCCGCGGCGGCGCCGGCACGGTCGCCGTCGAGGTGAGCGACACGGGGAAGGGGATCGAGCGGGCCGCGCAGCGCCACGTCTTCCGCCCCGGCTTCTCGACGAAGAAGCGCGGGTGGGGCCTCGGGCTCTCGCTCGCCAAGCGGATCGTCGAGGAGTACCACGGCGGCACGCTCACGCTGGCCGAGTCGAGACCGGGTGTCGGGACGACGTTCCGCATCGAGCTTCAGGAGGCCGCCCCCGTTGCCGCGCCCCCCGCCCGCCCCCGACCCGTCGCCGACCGAACGTGATACGCATCACCCTCCCCTGCCTCGTCCTCGCGCTCGCCACCTGCGCCGAGCCGGACGCGCCTGAGCCGCTGCCGGGGCCGTTCGTGGAGGTGCCCTCGCCCGCCGGCCCCAACAGCGGCCAGCCTCGCTTGTCCACCGACGGCGAGGAGGCGCTGCTGAGTTGGGTCGAGGAGGGAGCGGAGGCGGCCGTGCTCCGGTTCTCCTGGTGGAACGGTGGCGGATGGTCAGAGCCGATTGCAGCGGCGCAGGGGGAGGACTGGTTCGTGAACTGGGCCGACACGCCGGGCGTGGTTCCGCTCGGTGGAGGCCGGCTCGCGGTGCACTACCTCCAGCGGACGGGGGAGGACACCTACGCCTACGGTGTCCGTGCCGTCCGCTCGGACGATGGGGGGCGGACGTGGAGCCCGCCCGTCGCTCCGCACCGCGACGGCACGCCGACGGAGCACGGCTTCGTCTCTGCCCTCCCGACCCGCGAGGGCGTCCGGCTCGTCTGGCTCGACGGCCGCGACTACCACGACGCGCAGCCCTCCCACGCTGGAGGGGGACACGGCGGGAGCAGCGAGGCCGAGATGAGCCTCCGCACCGCCGTCGTCACACGAGGTGGCAGCCTCCAAGAGGAGGCCCTCCTTGACGCCCGAACGTGCGACTGCTGCCCGACCGCCGCCGTCGTCACGCCCGCCGGCGCCGTCGTCGCCTACCGCGACCGCTCCGAGGGGGAGATCCGCGACATCGCCGTCGTTCGCCGCACGGCCGAGGGGTGGACCGAGCCCACGATCCCGCACCCCGACGGCTGGCACATCGCGGGCTGCCCCGTCAACGGCCCCGCCCTCGCCGCCGAGGAGGAGGCCGTCGCGCTCGCGTGGTTCACCGGCGCCCCGACGCCCCGCGTGCAGGTCGCCCACTCCACCGACGGCGGTGTCACGTTCGGACCCGCCGCGCGGGTGGACCTCGGCAGCCCAGCCGGGCGTGTCGGCGTCGTAGCGGCGGGGGAGGGGGGCGCGCTCGTGAGTTGGATCGAGCGGTCCTTAGACAATGACGCGGCGGCGCTCCTCGTCCGCCACGTCTCTGCCGACGGCGCGCTCGGGCGGCCCCACAGCGTCACCGAGATCTCGGCGGACCGGGCCTCCGGGATGCCGCAGCTCCTCCGCCTCGGCGACGCCGTCTTCACGGCGTGGACAGACCCCGGCGCCGAGGGCGAGCCGCCCCGCGTCCGTGTCGCCCGCGCTGACCTCGGCGCGCTCCGTTAGTGAGCAAGGCGGTCGAGGCGGCGCTTCGACTCCCGCTCGGCGATGGCGTGGCGCTTGTCGTGGAGCTTCTTCCCCCGCCCGATGGCGATTTCTACTTTGGCCCACCCCCGCCGGAAGTAGAGCCGGGTCGGGACGAGGGTGAGCCCCTTCTGCTCGGTCGCCTTCCGGATCTTCTCGATCTCGCGCTTGTGCAGCAGCAGCGTCCGCGGCCGGGTCGGCTCGTGGTTCTCGTAGCCGCCGTGGGTGTAGGGCGCGATGTGGAGGTTGAACAGCTTGACCTCGTGCTTCCCCCCCCGCGCGCCCTGGACGGCGGCGAACGCCTCCTGCAGGTTCGCCTTCCCCGCCCGCAGCGACTTCACCTCCGTGCCCTGCAGCTCGATCCCCGCCTCGAACCGCTCCAGCAGCTCGTACTCGTACCGCGCCCGGCGGTTGTCGACGATGGTCTTGGTGCCTTCGGCCATGAGTCTGTTGCGTGCTGCGTATTGCGTGTCGGGTCGTGCTGGGAAAACACGCGACACGCTCTAGGAACATCGGCTATTCCTCCGGGATGACGATGAACGGGACGTCCGGCAGGTCCTCGAGGGCCCGGTTGTAGAACAGGAAGTGCACCCAGCGGTCGAGGCCGTCGTGGGCGTAGGCGGCGAGGGTGAGGGCGGCGGGCTCCTCGGTGTGGAGGCCGGGGGCGTCGGGGTCGTCGTCGGAGAGCTCGCGGGCGGCGTCGCGGAGGAACCGGGCCTCCTCGGGCTCGACGCCGCCGGTGGCGGCCAGCAGCGCCCACACCATCGGCCGCGTCGTCAGCTCGAACCACTCCTCGCCGAGGTCGAGCGTGAGGCCGCCGTCCGGGGTCTCTGCGTCGGGCGGGAGGAGGACGGCGTCGAGCGCGGCGCCCGGCACGTCGCCCTTCATTGGGACGAACTGCGGGTGGGCGCCGTAGTGCTCCTTCAGGAGGACCTGCGCGAGGATCGCCTCCTGCGCGAACCGCGGGTCCACGCCGATCCGCGTCTGCTCGCCCGTCACGGCGTCGAGGCCGTCGGGGAGGTGGAGCCGCACCGGCCCGTGCGCCTTCCCCACCAGCGCCACGCCCGGCACGACGGAGAACGCGTCGGGGTCGCGGAGGACGGCCAGCGTCGGGACGAGGGCGAGGTCGGCGCGGCCGGCGCGGAGCGCGGCCTCGGCGGCTTCCAGCGGGAGGTGCGTGACCTCGCCGACCACGCCGCGCGGGCCGGACCACGCCTGGGCGAGGGCGCGGCCGGCGGGCGTGTCCGGCGCGGCGAGGCGGAGGCGTTCGCGGTCGGGCATCACGCTACAGCGCGTATGGAGACCCGAAGAGCTTGTCATCCCGGACCCCGATCCGGGATCTCGTGCGGACGGGGCTCCTCTTCTGAGATCCTGAAACGAGTTCAGGATGACACCGATGGGCATTTCCGGACACAGCCTAGCGGACGTCGCGCATCTTCTCCTTGATGCGGGCGGCCTTGCCGCGACGGTTGCGGAGGTAGTAGAGCTTCGCGCGGCGGACGCGGCCCTCGCGGACCCGCTCGATCTTCGCTAGCTTCGGCGAGTGCAGCGGGAAGACGCGCTCGACGCCGACGCCGTTGGAGAGCTTCCGCACGGTGAACGTCTCGGTCGGGCCGCCGCCCTTGCGCGCGATGCACGTCCCGGTGAAGCGCTGGATCCGCTCCTTGTCCCCCTCGATCACGCGGACGTGGACGTCGAGGGTGTCGCCGGGCTTGAAGTCGGGGAGGCCGTCGCGGACCTGGGTCCCTTCGACGAGCTGCATGAGTTCGTTCATGATCGGTGGGGTTCGGGGGTTGGAGAGGAAGGGGGTTCAGCCCCCGGTGGGGTGGTCGTCGAGGAGGTCGGGGCGCCGCTCGCGGGTGCGGCGGAGCCGCTCGGCGTCGCGCCAGTCGCGGATGCGGGCGTGGTCGCCGGAGGTGAGCACCTCCGGGACGGCCATCCCGCGGAACTCCGCCGGGCGGGTGTAGGCCGGGGCATCGAGGAGGCCGTCCTGGAACGAGTCGCTGAGCGCGCTCTGTGCGTCCCCCAGCACACCGGGGACGAGCCGCGCGACGGCGTCGATGAGGACGAGCGCGGGGAGCTCGCCGCCGGAGAGCACGTAGTCCCCGACGGAGACCTCGCGGGTCACGAGCGCCTCGCGGACGCGGTGGTCGATGCCCTTGTAGTGCCCGGCGATGAGGCAGAGCCGCGCGGCCATCGAGAGGGCGTTCGCCATCGGCTGGTCGAGGGTCTCGCCGTCGGGGGTGAGGTAGATCACCTCGCCGGGGCCGCCCCAGTCTTCGAGGACGGCCTCGACGGCGGCGAACAATGGGCCGGGGGTCAGCACCATCCCGCCCTGCCCGCCGAAGGGGTAGTCGTCCACCTTCCGGTGGCGGCCCTCGGCGTGGTCCCGGAGGTCGTGAACGCGGACGTCCACGAGTCCCTTCCGCTGGGCGCGCTCGAGGATCGAGTGCTCCAGCGGGCTCCGGACGAGGCCGGGGTGAGCGGTGATGAGGTCGATGCGCATCGCGCGTGGGAAAGAACAGGGGGACGCCGGGCGGGCGTCAGTCCAGCAGGCCCTCCGGCGGCTGGACGGTGATCGTGCCGGCATCGAGGTCCACGTCGGTCACGATCTCCGGCACGTCGGGGATGAGGGCGTCCGGGCGGCCGTCGCGGCGGACGACGAGGAGGTTCTGCGCCACCCCCTCCATCACCTCAGCCACCGTGCCGATGGGCTCGGCGCTGCCGTTCTCAGAAGCGAGCAACACGGCGAGGCCGGGGAGGTCGTGGAGGAAAATCTCGCCCTCCTCCAGCCCCGGCAGGTCGTCCTCGTGGGCGAACACGAGCCGCTTGCGGAGCGCCTGCGCCGCCTCCCGGTCGGCGACGCCGTCGAGCTTCATGAGGATGGCGAGGCCGCGCTTCGAGGTCTGCGGCCGGGCGCCCTCGACGGCCCGCTCCCGCGCGCCCTCCGCCGACGCGCCGAGCCACACCCTCTCCAGGCCGAGCAGGCGGGCCGGGTCGTCCGTCTCGGGGATGACCTTGACCTCGCCGCGGACGCCGTGCGGGGGACCGCAGACGCCGACGATGAGGAGGCTATCGGTGGGGGAGGGCACGTCTAGAGGATGGAGAATGGAAAATGGAGGGTAGAAGAGGGCGGACGGGCTAGGCGCCCGCCATGCTCCATCTCTATCCCTTATCCTCTTCGGGTTCCTCGGCGGCGGGCTCGGCGACCGCTTCGGCGGCGTCAGCCTGCTCGTCGTTGGCGGCGTTCGTCGCGGCCTCGGCCTCTGCGGCGGGGACGTCGTCGCCCTCGGAGGCCTCGACGACCTGCTGCTGCGCGGCAGCGTCGGGGGCCTCGGCGGGGACCTCCTCGGCGGCGGCCTCGACCTTCACCCCGCCCTCGACGTCCTGCTCGGCGGACTCGGCCTCGGTGGCCTCCTGGGCAGCGGGCTGCTGAGCTTCAGCGGCGGCTTCGCCCGCGGCGGCCTCCGCGCCGGCTTCTGCGGCGGCGGCGGCCTTCGCGGCGGCGGCCTCGGCGCGGGCCTGCTCCTCGGCCTCCTTCCGCTGGCGCTCCAGCTCGGCCTCGCGCTCCTTCCGCTCCTCCTCGGCCTTCTTCGCGGCCTCGGCGGCGAGCTTCCGCTCGGCCTCCAGCGCCTGCTGGCGGCGGTCGGCGGCGGTCAGCTTGCCGGCGTCGCCGCGCTTCTCGGCGCGGCGGGCGCGGAAGGCCTCGACCTCCTGCTCGATCTCCTCGGGCTCGCGGCCCTTGCGGAGGAGGTGGAGCCGGAGCATCAGGCCCTCGTTCGAGAGCAGGCTGCGGACGGTGTCGGACGGCTGGGCGCCCTGGCGGAGCCAGTACAGCACGCGGTCCTCGTCGAGCCGGACGGTGGCCGGCTCCTCGATGGGCTCGTAGCGCCCGAGGTCCTCGATGAACCGGCCGTCGCGCGGGCTGCGCGAGTCGGCGGCGACGACGGCGAAGATCGGGAGCTTCTTGCGGCCCATCCGGCGGAGGCGGAGCTTTACCATGTTGGGTTGGGGGTGGTGAGTCTTGAGTCGTGAGTTTTGAGTCGTTGGGGTCGGGAGGGGGCACTCAGAACCCACAACTCACGACCCATGACGGTGCCTAGCGCCCGGCCTGCTTCATCATCTGCATGAGGTCGGCGGCGCGGCCCTTCGAGGCCATCTTCTGCATCGTCTTCATCATCTTCTTCATCTCGCGGAACTGCTTGAGGAGCTGGTTCACGTCCTGGACCTCCATCCCCGAGCCCCGCGCGATGCGCTGGCGGCGGCTGCCGTTGATGATGCCCGGCTTGGCCCGCTCCTCCGGCGTCATCGACTGGATCAGCGCCTCGATGTGCTGGAAGGCGTCGTCGTCGATGTCCATGTCGCGGACCTGCTTGCCGACGCCGGGGATCATCCCGAGGAGGTCCTTGATGGAGCCCATCTTCTTGATCCGCTGGAGCTGGGCGTAGAAGTCCTCGAGGTCGAAGTCCTGCGAGGCGATCTTCTTCTGGAGCCGCTCGGCCTCCTCCTCGTCGTACTGCTCCTGCGCCTTCTCGACGAACGACACCACGTCGCCCATGCCGAGGATGCGCTGGGCCATCCGCTCGGGGAAGAACTCCTGGAGCGCGTCGAGCTTCTCGCCCGTCGAGGCGAACTTGATCGGCTTCTCGACGACGGAGCGGATCGAGAGGGCGGCCCCGCCGCGGGTGTCGCCGTCGAGCTTGGTGAGGACCACGCCGTCGACGTCGAGGCGGTCGTTGAACGCCTTCGCGGTGTTCACGGCGTCCTGGCCCGTCATGGCGTCCACGACGAACAGCACCTCGTCGGGGTCCACGGCGGCCTTGATGTCGACGACCTCCTGCATCATCTGCTCGTCGACGTGGAGCCGCCCGGCGGTGTCGACGATGACGGTGTCGCGGCCGTGGCGGCGGGCGTGCTCGACGGCCTCGCGCGCCACGCGGACGGCGTCCTGGACGGGCACGCCGTCGTCGCCGCGGACGGCGTAGACGGGGACGTTGACCTGCTTCGCCAGCATCTCGAGCTGGTCCACGGCGGCCGGGCGGTACACGTCGGCGGCGGCGAGCAGCGGGCTCCGGCCCTTGCTCTTTAGGAACCGCGCGAGCTTGCCGGTGAACGTCGTCTTCCCCGAGCCCTGGAGCCCGGCGATGAGGATCACCTGCGGCGGGCGCTTCGGCTTGTTGAGCTCGACGTGGACGTCGCCGAGGAGGAAGACGAGCTCGTCGTAGAGGATCTTGACGAACTGCTGCCCCGGCGAAACGGCGGTGAGCACCTTCTCGTCGGTGGCCTGCTCCTTGACGCGGCTCGTGAAGTCCCGCGCGACCTGGTAGTTGACGTCGGCCTCGAGGAGGGCGCGGCGGACCTCGCGCATCGTGGTCGCGACGTTGAGGTCGTTGATCTTGCCCTGGCCCTTGATGTCCTTCAGGGCGACGTCGAGCTTGTCGGAGAGGCTCTCGAACATGCGAGTAGCGCGTGCGCGGGTTGGGGTAGGAAGCGGAACGCTTCGTGGGGGGCTCGCGGGGCCGGGCGGCCGGCGCGAGGAGCGGGGGCGGAGCCGCGAGGGCGCGTCGTCGCGCGGAGGGGGCGGCCGGACCCCGGCTCGGGGTACCGAAACGGGCAGCACCCAAGTTACGCCGCCCATGCCGGGGCTTCCGTTGAGACGGGGCGAATATGGGCGATCCCTCGGAAGCCGAGAGGGGGGTTTGTGTCTAACCCGTGCTAGTCACAACAAGCATATAAAACGGATTCTAGCTTGACATTCTCCTGCTCGTTCCCTATGTTGGTCTGGGCCCCTCCACAATCCCTTCACAAACGTAAGGAGGATCACCATGACGTACCACCACAGCACCCGGCTCCACCTCGCTAGCCTCGCCCTCGCCGTGCTCCTGACGGCAACCGCGGCCGTAGCGCAGTCCCCGTCCATCCCTGGCATCGTCGGGGGCGTCCAGATCGACGTCCCCGTCGTCTGCGACGACACATGTACCGACAACGGCTCGCAGTTCCCCTCGGCGTCCCTTGTCGAACTGACGAGCGAGAGCGGGGACTTCGAGATCACGCTCCCGCTCAACGGCCTCCTCAACTACGTCTTCTACTACACTGCCGATGGCGACTTCATCACCGGTGGGGAGTACGACCTCACGTACCTCACCCTCGATGAGCGCTTCGCCTTGCAAGCCTTCAGGAACGGCCCAGGCATCGCGGTCGAGTTTTTTGGGGAGGCCACCTACGTGAGCCCCTTCCCGCAGTACCTCGCGACGGCCGCCGTCTTCAGGACGAACTTCGACCCCGGCAATAAGCAGGAGTTGAACCCGGGGGGCGGCGGCCCCCTCGGCATCTCCGGGACTGTTCGGGATGGCGGCGGCCCCGTCCGCGGTGCCACCGTTGTCCTTCTCGTCGACGGGACCCAGGAGTTCGTCTACGCCGTCAAGACCAACCAGAACGGCTTCTACTCGTTCTACTACGACCCCGACGACGTAACGGCGCCGAGCAGCACGACCCGAGCCGGTAAAGGCTTCATCCGCCCAGGGAGTTACCGCGTCGTGGCCTTCGTTCCGGGTAAGGGACGAAAGACCAGCCCGCAGATCGCTTACTCTCCCAGCACGGCCGGGGCCCCCACGAACAGCCGCGGCCCCCTGCCGGGCTACTTCGTCACGAACGCGCGCGCGGTGGGGAACGACTTCTGCTTCGCGCCGCAGGGGTTCACCTGCCCCGTCATCGGGACACGGCCCGGTGACGCGCCGCCGCTGGTCGAGGCACCGGCTCGCCCTGACGCGGCCGCCTCGGACACGCGCGGCGAGGCCTCGGACACGCGCGGCGAGGCCGCGGCCCGTACCGGTGAGCAGGTCTCCTTCGGCCTCGCGGCCGCGTACCCCAACCCGTCGCGCTCCGGCATCACGGTCGACTTTGGGTTGGAGCAGTCCGGGGACGTGGACCTCGCCCTGTTCGACCTCCTCGGGCGCCGCGTAGCGACCCTAGCCGAGGGGGCCTACGAGGCCGGGGCACACCAAGCCGCAGCCCGTCTCGGCGAACTCGCGACGGGGACGTATCTCCTGCGACTCGCCTCCAACGGTGCCACGAGCGAGCGCCGCATTACGCTCGTCGAGTGAGCGAGCGCTGGCGGACTGCGGTCCGCCTCTGCCACCACCGGAGGGACCCCGAGGGCGCTGCCGTGACGGCAGCGCCCTCGCCTCGCGGGCTGCTGGCTCGGGACGCTAAGCAGCCCTGGGTATCCACACCAAGCCGTCCGATGACACGGCCGCTCCGGGACCGGGACAAACCGAGCGCGGTCTATCTTCGGCGGCGTTCCGTTGCCGCCCCGTCACTTCCGTTGAGACGGGGCGAAATGCGGATCGGGGCGCCCGTCTCTGTCGTGCAGGCTGGCGTATGGGCGGGGCATGCCTATCCCTTCAACGTCCGAGTCAGAACCGACTAGGGGCCTGCGGTGATGCGGGCTCTGCCTTCGCCTGCGGCGTATACTTCCCGTTAGACTGCGTTTGCAGGGTGAGCCCTCGGAGGTCCGGCTCTTCTGGTTCAGGCACGACGTGGCCTGCCGACTTCTCCCACTGCCTCCGACAGCCCCGCCTGCCATCTCCCCCTCCCCGCCGCCCCTCGTCTCCTCCGGCGTCCACGGCCTCGACCGCATCCTCAACGGCGGCCTCGTCCGCGGGCGGACGTACCTCCTCCAGGGCGAGCCCGGCACCGGCAAGACCACGCTCGCGCTCCAGTTTATCCTCGAAGGCGCCCGGGACGACGAGCGCACGCTCTACGTCACCGTCTCGCAGCGCGAGGCCGACCTCCGCCTCATCGCCGAGAGCCACGGGTTCACCTCGACGCGCGTGGCGTCGTCGTCCGCGAGCTCTACGGAGCCGAGGTGGCCCGGCAGATGGGCGGGCGCCAGAGCGTCTTCCCCACCTCCGACGTCGAGCTGGCCGAGCTGGGCGAGACGCTCCGCGGCTTCGTCGAGGAGGCCGAGCCGGATCGGATGGTGTTCGACTCCGTCGGCTCGCTCCGCCTCCTCGCGGGCGGGGGCGGCCACCACTACCGCGAGGAGGTGGCCCTGCTGCTCGAGCTGCTCGCCGTGCGCGGCGTCACGTCGCTCCTCCTCGACGACGTCCCCGAGGACGCGCTCGACCTCGAGCTCCGTACGCTCGCCCACGGCGCCCTCACCCTCCAGCGGGACGCGCCCCGCTACGGCGACATCCGCCGGCGGCTCCAGGTCGAGAAGGTCCGGGCCGCCCCGTTCCACGCGGGCTGGCACAACTGCCGGATCGAGACGGGCGGCCTCACGGTCTTCCCCCGCCTCCAGCGGCCGGAGGGGGAGGACGGGGCCGAAATGGAGCAGATCCCGAGCGGCGTGCCTGGCCTCGACCGGATGCTCGACGGCGGGCTCGAAGCCGGCACCTCCTGCCTCGTCGTCGGTGCGACGGGCTCGGGGAAGAGCACGTTCGCCATGCTCTTTGTCCTCTCGGCGCTGGAGGACGGAAGCGGGGCTGCCGTGTTCCTCTTCGGCGAGCGCCCGGAGACGTACCTCCGCCGGGCCGAGGGGCTCGGGATGGACCTCCGCCCCCACGTCGAGGCCGGCCGGCTCTGGCTGGAGGCGATGGACGCGGGCGAGGCCTCGCCGGGGGAGATGGCGCAGAAGGTCCGCCAGGCCGTCGAGGGCGGCGCCCGGGTCGTCATGCTCGACAGCCTCACGGGGTACTACCACGTGATGCGGGAGGAGGAGCTCCTGCTGACGCAGATGCGCCAGATGCTCGCCTACACCAGCCGGTGCGACGTGCTCTCGCTCCTCATCATCAACCAGAGCGGCGTCGTCGGCGGCGACCGCCCCTCCGGCCCGGTGGACATCAGCTACATGGGCGACACGTTCGTGCTGCTCCGGAACTACGAGCGCGAGGGCGAGATCAGGCGGGCCGTCGCGGTCGTGAAGAAGCGCTACAGCGACCACGAGCGGGGGGTCCGGGAGTACATCGTCGAGGCCGGCGGCGTCCGCGTGGGCGAGCAGATCAGTGGAATCGCCGGGCTCCTCACCGGCGACCCCCGCCCGGCGGAGGAAGAGGGGGGTGACGATATGAACCGTTAGCCTCCACGCCCCGATGCCTCCTGCGCCCTCGGACACCCTCCCCATCGTCGTCCTCGCCCCGCACGGGCGGGACGGGGGGCTCATCTGCGAGCGGCTCGGCCGGGAGGGGCTCCGCGCGGCGGCGTGCGCGGACGCGGCGGCGCTCGGGGCGGCGCTCGCCGACGGCGCCGGGATGGTCGTCGTAACGGAGGAGGTGTTTGCCGAGGCCGCCCCTGCCGTCCGCAGAGCGACGGCCGACGCTCCGGCGTGGTCGGAGCTCCCCGTCCTCCTCCTCCTCCGGCCCGGCCGGCGCCCGGGTGCGGGGCTCGCCCTGGCCGAGCCGCTCGGGGGGGGCGTGGACGTGACGGCCCTCGCCCGGCCGGTCCCCCCCGACACGCTCGTGGCCTTCGTGCAGAACGCGCTGGTGGCGCGACGGCGGCAGTTCGAGGTGGGCGCCCTCCTCGGTGCCCTCCGCGAGGGCGAGGCCACCTCCGCCGCGTCATCGACAACATGCTCGGGTTCGTGGCCGTGCTCGACCCCGAGGGGACCCTCCTCGACGTGAACGAGGCGGCCCTGAGCGTGGGGGGGCTCGCGCGCGCTGCCGTCGTCGGCGAGCCGTTCTGGGCGTGCCCCTGGTGGAGCCACGCCGCCGCCGTCGCCGCGCGCATCGAGGGCGCCGTGCAGCGCGCCGCCGGAGGCGAGACCGTCCGCTTCGACGTCCCGGTCCGGACGGCCGGGGACGGGCAGATCGTCGTGGACTTCATGCTGGCCCCGGTGCGGGACGAGCGCGGCGCCGTCCTCCACCTCATCCCCTCCGGCGTCGACGTCACCGAGCGGCGGCAGGCCGAGGAGGCGCTGGAGCAGCTGAACGAGACGCTGGAGGCCCGCGTCGAGGAGCGGACGCGGCAGGTCCGCGAGCTCTCGCGGGCGCTCACGCTGGCCGAGCAGGAGGAGCGCCAGTGCATCGCCCACGTCCTCCACGACGACCTCCAGCAGCTCCTCGTCGGCGCTCAGATGATGGCGACGTTGGGGGACGCCGAGCGGCTCCAGGCGATCCTCGGGGAGGCCGCCGAGATGGCGCGGACGCTCTCGCACGAGCTGAGCCCGCCGATCCTCAAGGGGGCGGACCTCGAGGCCCTCCTGTGGTGGCTGGCCGAGACGAGCCGGGAGCAGCACGGGCTCGAGGTCGAGGTCGAGCTCCGGGGCCGCGTCGCCGTCCCCGACGAGGCGCTCCGGATCCTGCTCTACCAGCTCATCCGCGAGCTCCTCTTCAACGTCGTCAAGCACGCCGGGACGGGCCGGGCGCGCGTCGTGGCCGAGCAGGCCAACGGCCGCGTCCGCGTCACCGTCGAGGACGGGGGAGCCGGGTTCGACCCCGCCACGCTGAAGGAGGTGCGGGCGCCGGGGGTCGGGCTGCCGAGCGTGCGCGAGCGGGTCGAGATGGTAGGCGGCGCGTGCGAGGTCGCCTCGGCGCCGGGCCGGGGCACGCGGGTCGCCATCGCGCTCCCCGTGCGGGTCGCCGTCGCCCTGGAGTAGGCCCCGCCCCAGGCAGCCCTCGTACCGCGGGAAGACGTGCTCGGGTGCGCACTCCGGGCCGACGAGGTCGGAGCGTTTTGGGACATCGCGCGGCGGACCTCGCGCATCGTGGTCGCGACGTTGAGGTCGTTGATCTTGCCCTGGCCCTCGATGTCCTTCAGGGCGCCGTCGAGGTTGTCAGAGAGGCTCTCGAACACGGTGTGCAGCGGGGATTGGAGCCGCAGAGCGTCTGCGGTGCCGAGGGCGGTGCCGAGGCGGACGGCCGTACCCGCGGCGGATTCCGGATCGGGCAGTCCCCCCAATCGGCCTCCTCGCCCCCGCACCGTGCAGACGCCGCGAAGAGACTCCCACTCCGATCCCCCCAGCACGCCGGGGGAAACGCGGGACCTCGGGCGAGGTACGAGGGGCGATCCGCCGAACGGAGCCCACCTCCCGCCGCCCTCCCGCCCTACGGACTATGCCGCCGCAGAAAGGCAAGAAGAGCCCGCCCCAGCACCGCACCCTCGGCCCCGTCTCGGACCTCGAGCGCCACCTCCCCGCCGACTGGTGGCGGACGCTCTTCAACTCGGTCTACCTCAAGACCGACGGCGACGTCGTCGAGAACGATCAGAACACGGCGTTCGAGGTGGACACCATCATCCGGGCGACGGGCATGGAGCCCAACGACCGGATCCTCGACCTCTGCTGCGGGCAGGGCCGCCACAGCATCGAGCTGGCCCGGCGCGGCTACACCCAGGTCACCGGCCTCGACCGCTCGCGCTACCTCGTCCGGCTGGCCCGCCAGCGCGCCCGCAAGCTCGACCTCGACGTGACCTTCCGCGAGGGCGACGCCCGCCAGTTCCGCCTCCCCGACGGGGCCTTCCGCTACGTGACGCTCCTCGGCAACTCGTTCGGCTACTTCGAGAGCGCCGCCGACGACCTCCGCGTGCTTGAGGCCTGCCGCCGCCTGCTCGGCCCAGGCGGCACCGTCGTGCTCGACCTCACCGACGGCACCTGGACGCGCGAGCACTTCGAGCCGCGCTCGTGGGAGTGGATCGACCAGGACCACTTCGTCTGCCGTGAGCGCTCGCTCGCCGCCGACGGGGAGCGGCTGATCTCGCGCGAGGTCGTCACGCACGCCGAGAAGGGCGTGATCGTCGACCAGTTCTACGCCGAGCGGCTCTACGGTGAGGCGGGCATCCGCGACCTCCTGGAGCGCGCCGGGTTCGAGGCCGTCCGCATCCACGGCGAGATCCAGGCGCAGTCCGAGCGCGACCAGGACCTCGGCATGATGGCCCAGCGCCTCCTCCTCACCGCCTCGGCGCCGAAGGCCCCGCGCAGGGCCGCCCCCGCCGCCGTCCCCTTCCCCCGCGTCACCGTCCTCCTCGGCGACCCCCGCCTCCCGGACGAGGTTAAGCGCGACGGGCAGTTCAACCCCGAGGACCTCGACACCGTCGCCCGCCTCCAGCGCGCCCTCGGCGAGCTCGACGAGTACGAGTTCGCGTACCTCGACAACCACGAGGCCCTCCTCAGCCACCTCCGCGCCGAGCCGCCCGCGTTCGTGCTCAACCTCTGCGACGAGGGCTTCGAGAACGACCCGTTCTTCGAGCTCCACGTCCCGGCCTACCTCGAGATGCTCGGCGTCCCCTATTCCGGGGCCGGGCCGACCTGCCTCGGGCTGTGCTACGACAAGGCCCAGGTGCGCGCCCTCGCCGAGGCGCTCGACATCCCCGTGCCCCTCGAGACCTACCACGCGCCGGACGACCAGTCGGCCACGCTCCCGGCGACGTTCCCCGTCCTCGTCAAGCCCAACTTCGGCGACAGCAGCGTGGGCATCACGAAGGAGGCGCTCGTCCATCGCTCCGAGGACCTCGTCGCCTACGTCGAGATGCTCAAACGTGACCTCCCCGGCCGGCCCGTCCTCATCCAGGAGTTCCTCGGCGGGGCCGAGTACAGCGTCGGCGTCGTCGGCAACCCCGGCGCGGCGACGCAGGTCCTCCCCGTCCTCCGGGTCAACTACGACGACCTCCCCGACGGTCTACCCCACCTCCTCGGCTACGAGTCCAAGTGGATCCCCGACTCGCCCTACTGGACGAGCATTCGCTACGAGGAGGCGGACCTGGGGGACGAGGCGGTGCGGACGCTCCAGGACCACGCGCTGACCCTCTTCGAGCGCCTCGGCTGCCGCGACTACGCCCGGTTCGACTTCCGCGCCGACGCCGAGGGCACGATCAAGCTGCTGGAGGCCAACCCGAACCCCGGCTGGTGCTGGGACGGCAAGCTGAACCTGATGGCGGGCTTTGCGGGGATGCGCTACGCGGACCTCCTCCGGCTCATCCTCGAAGCGGCCCAGGAGCGCGTCGCCGCCCGCGTCCCCGTTCCTGCAGAGGCAGCCACGGTCTGAGCGGGAGCAGCCGGACTTACGGCCCCGCCGGGACGGGGACCGCGCGCGCCCGACTCCGCGAGAGACACGGATCGTGGGCGAGCCTCCCGCGTGGGACGGAGCGCCGCCTCCGCGCCTACCCTCCACCTATGCCCGCTCCCGACTCCCCCGACGCTGCCTGGTGGACGTTCGCCGTCGGCGACGACGCCAACGACCCGCAGCTCCGCGACGACGCCGGCCGGCCACTCATCAACCCCCCCGACGCCGCCGGCCGCCACGGCCTCGACTACGGCGCCTACCTCGGCCTCGACCGGCTCCTCTCGGCCCAGCACCCCGCCTCGACGGTGCCCGACGAGCGGGTGTTCGTCGTGATCCACCAGCTCTTCGAGCTCGTCTTCAAGCAGATGACGTTCGACCTCGCCGTGGTGGCGCGGACGCTCGGGCGGCTGCTGGAGATGGACGACGGGGCCTTGGAGGAGGCCGCGACGGAGCCCCTGCCGGACGAGCGCGGGCCGAGCCCGCTGTGGCGCCCCGCGCTGACGGCGGCGGCCCGCCTCCGCCACTCGGCCCGGCGCGTGCTCCCGACGGTGATGCGGTTCGTCGGGCGGGGGGAGGACGACGACGTGCTGTTCTCGACCCTCGAATACGCCCGGTTCCGCGACCTCCTCGTCCCGGCCAGCGGGTTCCAGACCGCGCAGCTCCGGCTGATCCAGCGCGCGCTCGGGAAGGGGCCACTCCTCGGCGTCCCCGTCTTCCCCGGCGACGCCTACGGGCAGCACTACGCCGGCTCCCCCTGCGGGCACGTCGCCCTCGGCGATCCGCTCGTGCTGCGCGACGGCCACGCCCGCGCCTTCCCCCCGGACGACGCGCCGGAGGCCGAGCCCGCCGCGCTCGACGACCGTGCCCACGCCGTCCTCGCCCGGCTCGCCCCCGCCGCCGACGGCCTCTCCGCGCCGCCGACCGTCCGCCGCATCACCGCCGACGACCTCGACCGCGCCGCCGCCCGCGTCCGCTCCACCCTCGGCGACGCGCCCGACGCCGACCGCACCGCGGCCACGTTCCGCGCGAGCCTCGCCGAGGCCGCCGAGCGGGAGAACGCCCGCCGCGCTGGGTTCGGCGACGCCCGTCTCGGCGCGCACGCCCTCCACGTCCGCCTGCCGCGGACGTGCCTCGCCTTCGCGCTCGACCGCCTCGCCGCCACCGACGAGGCGCTGCACGACCCCGCCGCGCCGAGCTTCCTGACGGCGCACCGGAAGGCCGTCCGCCGGCACGTCGCGGGGGAGGGGGGGACCGGCGGCGGGGGGATGCCCTACCTCGTCACGAGCCAGCGCTTCCTGCTCCCGCTCTTCCCCGCCCTCGTCGCCTACGCCGACCTCGGCGTCGAGGGCGCGGCCGACGGCGGCGACCGGTGGTGACCCACCTGCGATGACGCGAACGGGCCGCCACGCGGCGTTGCTAGGACACGGAACGCAATCCCGCCGCCGCTCCGCCGTCGGCCCCGCCGGTATCTTCCGCCCGCCGCCACCACCGCCTGCCGATGCGCCTCCCCGCCGCCGCGCTCCTGGCCTGCCTCTGCCTCCCCGCGCTCGCGCAGCCTGACTCCGGCCGCGGCGACGCCGCCTTCGCCGACGCCTTCGCGCTCTACGACGCCGGCCTCTACGGCGAGGCCGCCCGCGCCTTCGGTGCCCTCCGCGACGGCCACCCCGCCCACGCCCGGACGCCGGACGCGCTGTTCTACGAGGGCCAGGCCGCCCTCGCCGCCGGCGACGACGAGCGGGCCGCTGCGCTGCTCGCGCGGTTCCGGCAGCGCTACCCGCGCCACCCGCTGGCCCCGCGCGCCCGCCTCGCCCTCGGCGAGTTCTACTTTTCGGAGGGGGACGACGAGCGGGCCGTCGAGGCGCTCGAAGCCGCGCTCCAAGAGCCGCAGCCGGACGCCGACGCCGCCCGCGCGCTGCTGCTCGCCGGGCAGGCCCGCCTCCGCCAGGGCCAGCCGGACGCCGCGCTAGCCGCCCTCCGCCGCGCCGCCGACGAGTACCCCGCCACCGCCGCCGCGCCGCGCGCGCTCTACGCCGCCGGCTACGCCGAGGCCGACCGAGGGCGCTGGGCCGAGGCCGCCGACGCCTTCGGCCGGCTCGCCACCCGCTATGAGGGCTCGGCCGAGGACCGCGCCGTGGGGCTCGGGCTCGCCGAGGCGTACCTCCGCACGGGGCAGTTCGGCCGCGCTGCCGAGGAGGCCGAGCGCCGCCTCGCCGCCTCGCCGGACGCCGAGACGGAGGGGGGGCTGCCGCTCTCGCCCACCCAGGCCGCCGCGCGCCGCGCCTTCCGCGACCGCGCGCTGTTCCTCGCCGGCGAGGCGTACCTCCGCCGGGGTGACCGCGACGCCGCCGAAGCCCGCCTCCGGGAGGTCGAGCCCGCGGGGCTGCTCGGCCGCCGCGCGACGTTCGCCCTCG
Organism: Rhodothermales bacterium; assembly: GCA_965215145.1. Classification (GTDB taxonomy): domain Bacteria; phylum Bacteroidota; class Rhodothermia; order Rhodothermales; family JANQRZ01. Next base: position 1,326,831 of record OZ244038.1, read on the forward strand.
GCCGGATCGCCTTCGACCGCGCGCGGTGGGACGAGGCCGCCGACGCCTTCGGCCGCGCCGCAGGAGACGAGTCCGACGCCCTCGCCGCCGAGGCGCTCTACTACGAGGGCCTCGCGCTGAAGCGCCTCGGCCGCCTCTCCGACGCCGCCGACCGGCTCGGGACCGTCGCCGCGCGGCGCCCGCAGAGCCCGTTCGCCGACGTGGCGCTGTTCGAGCGGGGGCTCCTCCTCTACACCACCCGCGGCTGGGACGACGCGGCCGAGACGTTCGAGCGGCTGCTGGAGCGCTACCCCCAGAGCGAGTTCGCCGGCGAGGCCGCCCGGATGCTCGGCGAGACCTACGCCGCCCTCGGCGACTACCGCCGCGCCGAGGCCGCCACGGCGCGGGCCGAGCAGCTCGGCGCCGCGTCGCCGGAGCTGGAGGGGGAGGTCGAGTTCCAGCGCGGCTACCGCGCCGTGCAGGAAGGCGACTACGCCGAGGCCGAGCGCCGGCTCGTCCGCGTCTACGACGCCGCGCCCTCCGGCCCCCGCGCCGGCGAGGCGCTGTTCTGGGCCGCCGAGGCCGCCTTCAGCCGCGGGCAGGCCGGCGACGCCGACGGCTACGACCGCGCCCTCGCCCGCTTCGAGCAGTTCCTCTCCCGGTTCCCCGAGCACCGCCAGCGCGACGCCGCCCGGTACGCCCTCGCCTGGACCCACTTCAAGCGCGGCGACTACGCCCGCGCCGCGAGTGCCTTCGAGCGGTTCCTCGCCGCCTACCGCCCCACGGACGAGCTCGTCCCCTACACCGCCGACGCCCGCCTCCGCCTGGCCGACAGCTACTTCGCCCTCCGCCGGTTCGCGGAGGCCGCCGCCGCCTACGAGCGCGCCGCCGCCGAGGGCGCGGGCGGCGCCGACTACGCGCTGTTCCAGACCGGCCAGGCCCTCGCCAGCCGGGGCCAAGCCGCCGAGGCCGAGGCCGCCTATGCCCGCCTCCTCACCGGCTTTCCCGACTCGCCGCTCCGCCCGCAGGCCCGCTACGCCATCGGCGCGCTCCACTTCGGGGAGGGGGACTACCGGCGCGCCATCGCGACCTACCGGCAGGTGGTCGCTGAGCACCCCGCCTCGCCCGTCGCCGCGAAGGCGCAGTACGGCGTCGGCGACGCCTACTACAACCTCGGCCGTCCGGCCGACGCCGCCGACGCCTACCGCGCCGTGATCGAGCGCTACCCCACGAGCCCGCTCGTCCCCGACGCCCTCACCGCGCTGGAGCTGGCGCTGGCGGCCGAGGGACGAGAGGACGAGCTGGACGACGTGGTCCGCGACTTCACCCAGCGGAACCCGCAGGCCGGCGCCGTGGACGACCTCCGGCTCCGGCAGGCCGAGGGCCGCTACGACCGGGGCGACACCCAGGGCACCATCGCCGCGCTGCGGGAGCTGCTGCGGACGGCGGGCGACGAGGCCGTCCGCGCCCCGGCCCTCCTCCTCGTCGCCCGCGCCCACGCCGACCTCGGCGAAACGGGTCCGGCTACGGCTGCGCTCCGCGAGTTGCTAGACCGCCACCCGGACTCCCCGCTGCGGACGGAGGCCGCGCTCCGGCTCGGCGAGATCCACCTGCAGGAGGGCCGCTTCGATGAGGCGCTGGCGCGGTTCCGCGAGGCCGCCGCGGGAGCCACCACGGCGCAGGAGGGCGCGGACGCCCGGCTCGCCGAGGCCGTCGCGCTCGTGGGGATGGGCCGCCCGGACGAGGCCGCGCCGTGCTCGAAGCCGTCGCCGCCGACGCCGCGAGCCCGTCGGTGGCCGCCCGCGCCCGCCTCCGCCTCGCCGACGTGTACGGCGCCACGGGCCGCGCGGACGAGGCCATCGCGCTCCTCGACCGCGTGGCCCGCGAGGACCCCGGCGCGCTCGGCGCCGAGGCCGCCGCCCGGCTGGCCGACGCGCTCCTCGACGGGGGCGAGCCGCAGGCCGTGATCGCCGCCACCGACGGGCTCGGCGTCGAGGAGCGGTTCGCCGGCTACCCCGAGCGCGTGGCGGAGGTGCTGCTCGCCCGCGCCCGCGCCCTCCGCCGCCTCGGCCAGCCCGGCCCGGCCGACGAGGCCCTCGACCGCGTGATCCGCGCCTACCCCGAGACGCCCGCCGCCGCCGTCGCCCGCGCCGAGCGCGCCAACTGACTGCCCGATGCGCTTCTTCCTCCCGTCGCTCGCTCCGCTGCGGACCCCCCGTCCGGCTTGCAGTCGCCGCGCTCCTGGCGGCGCCGGACTGTCCCCCTTGCCAGCGGGGACAGCCGAACGAGCGCCAGCGAGAGAGGCGGGGGGTATCCTGCGCCGCAACCATCCGCTGCTGCTCGCCTTTCTCCTCGCCCTTCTCCCCTCCGCCGCCCGAGCACAGGACGGCGAGCGCCTGCCCGACCTTACCCCGCAGGCGTTCGAGATCCGGGGCGAGTTGCAGGTCTCGCTGCCAGACCTCGAGCGGCAGCCGCTCCGGGGGTTCGCGCCGCCGCCGCGGACTTACGTCGTCTCCGCCGACCGCGAGCCCTACGTCGGCCCCTACGCGCAGCGCGTGGAGGACCTGCCGGTCGAGGCGCTGCCGCCGCCCGAGCCGCCGTCGGTGGCGCGGGCCGTGAGCCGGACCGGGCTGCTCGAAGCCGCCGCCGGCCGCTACCTCGGCCGCCACGGCCGGTTCGCCCTCTCCGCCGCCGGCTTCGGCCTCGACACGGAATACGCCGGCTATTCTGGCTTCGAGCCCTCCGACCGCCTCGCCGACTTCGCCGCCGACGACGTGCGCGGGCGCATCGGTTACACCGGCGGCGAGGCCGTCCGGTACGGGTTTGCCCTCGATGGGGCCTACCACGGCTACGGCCTCTACGGCGCCTACAACCCCTTCGCCTTCGTCGCGCCGAGCATGGGCTTTACGCTGCCGACCCCCTCGCCGCGCGCACGAGCCGTGCGGACACTGGGGGCGGAGGGTTCGGTGGAGGCCGCCCCCTCAGCCCGCACTCCGTTCGCCGTCCGCGCCCGGTTCGAGACGACGGGGGTGGAGGACGACCTCGGCGGGGATGAGGAGGAGTCCGGCTCCCTCAACGACCTGATCCCGCCGGAGACCCGCGACCAGACGGAAAGCCGCATCACGCTGCGCGGTGAGGTAGAGCCCGGCCCGTTCCGGCTTGACGCGAGCGGTGCGTTCGGGGGGCTGGGAGACGAGGGGATCGGGGAGAGCGTGACGGGCTACAGTCTCGGTGGCGCAGCCGACCTGACGCTCGGAGGAGCTCAGTTGACAGTCGGTACGCGGCTACTGGGATACAGCGCCTCGCCTCGCAACGGCGGCGGGAGCAGCACGCTCGTCGCGCCCATCATCGAGGCAGAGGCGCCGCTGAGCCCGACGGTGCGGCTCTACGGCTGGAACCGTCCGCGCGCCCATCACCGCTCGCTGGCCGACCTCTTCCGCGAGAACCCCTACGCCGTGGCCGAGCCGCTACTGGCGCCCGACCTCGACGTCGTTAACGCCGAGGCCGGCGTCGAGGTGCAGGCCGAGGCCGTCCGGCTGCGGTTCTACGGCGGCGGGCGCTACAGCCCCGTCGGCCTCTACTTCCAGCGCTGGGACGTCGAGGCTGGCGCCTGCTTGCCACCTCTGGTCATCACCAGCCTCGGGGAGAGCACCTGCGGCGAGACGGGATTCGCCTATGGTCTCTACCGTGCTGACTACGACGCCGTCGCCGTTCTCCGCGGCGGCGCTGACCTCACGCTCTACGGCCCCGGCGGCATCAGCCTCTCACTCGGCGGCGAGGTCCGGCGCGGGCGGCTCCCGGACCAGGACCGCGCCCTCCCGTTCTTCGCGCCGCTGGCGGGGCGGCTCTCGCTAGCCGTCCCGTTCGCCAGGGAGCGCGGGCTCGTGCAGGCCACCGGCACGTTCGAGGGCGCCCGCCCCACGGAGCTCGACAGACAGGACGACGCACCGGCCTGGGGGGACCTCCGCGTCGAGGTCGGGTACCGCTTCGCCGGCCGGTTCGGGCTGCTCGTCCGCGCCGACCACCTCGCCGGGCGGGCCGAGCGCTGGCCCGGCTTCCCGCAGCCGCCGGCCGTGCTCACCGCCGGTGTCCGTGCCGGGTGGTAGCACCGGCGCCTGCCCGGCGGGATCGAGGGCTGGTCCGTCCGGGTTAGCCGTCGTATCCTCCCTTTTCTCCCACCGCTCTCCGATGGAGCCTCCCGTTTCCGAGCGCCCCGCCGTCCGCAGCGAGGCCGTCGCGCGCGCCCTCGCCGAGCTCGTGCGCGAGCGGCTCATGCAGCGCGAGCCCGTCACCGTCGCCGGGCTCGGCACGTTCCGCGTCCGGCACGCTCCGAGCCGGGTCGGGGTGGGGGCCGACGGGCACCGCGCGTTGTTCCCCCCGCGCGACGACGTCGCGCTGGAGCCCGCCGCCGACCTCCCGCTCCAGCCGCCCTCCGCCGGCGCCCGCCCGCATGGCTGACGCCCTCGCCGCCCATCTCGCCCGCGCGCTCGCCCTCACGCCCGAGGAGGCGGAGCAGGCCGTCGCCCGGCTCACCGACGAGATCCGCCGCAGCCTCGCCGCCGACGGGGCCGCCCACGTCGAGGCCCTCGGGACCTTCCGCCTCGAAGGCGGGGAGTTGGCCTTCGAGCCGGACGCCACGCTCGCCCAGGCGGTGAACCACCGCTACGCCGGCCTCCCGCCTGTCCCCGCGTCGACCCCGGAGCCGGCTCCCGAGCCGGAGCCCGACCCGTTCGGGGAGCCCGAGCGGCCCGCGCCCGAGCGGCCCGCGCCGGAGACCCCTTCGGAGCCCGATCCGATCCGCGACCTCCGCTCCGACGCGCCGTCGTGGGAACCGGTCCCCGACGAGCCTGGCGGGGAGACTAGCGGGGAGGCACGGACCTCGGACGAAGCGACCGAAGGGGGGGAGGGGGGAGCCGCTACCGCGGACGAGCAGGGCGCCGAGGGCGAGCACGTGGAGGCTGAGGCGGAGGGCACCCGGGAAGCGTTCGAGGACGACCCGCTGGAGGGCGTCTGGACGCCCCCGCCGGACACGCTCGACGAGGACCACCCGCTCGGGCCGATGCCGCCGGCGGAGATCGAGGACGCGGACTATTCCGTCGTCGGCGCCGACGAGGAGGCAGAGGACGACCCCGCCACCGCCGAGGAGGACGAGGAAGCCTTAGAGGCCCCGGCCTTCGTGGCGCCGACCGGCCCCCTGCCCGCAGATGCCTCGGCGGGGGAACCCCGGCTGGACCCGCTTCCCTCCGATCCATCGCCCGTGGGGGCCGGCGACCCGCCCCCCGTCCGTCCCCCGTTGCCCCCCGGAGCCGAGCGCGAGGAGGAGGCCCCCGTCGTGGTGGCGAAGCCGGACGCGCCACCCCCACCCCACGCGCTGGGGCGAGAGCCGGCGCCGTCGAGGCGCGGGTGGATCGCTGCCCTCGGCGCATTGCTGCTCGCCGCGGTGATCGCGCTGACCATGTGGTTTGCGCAGCGGGAACCGGAGCCCCTGGCCGGCGCCCCTCCGCCCGAACGCGTCGAGGACGCCCGCCCGCCGACTCCCGCCGCTGCCCAGCCCCCGGCCGGCGCGGCTGCACCCGCCGAGGGGCAGGCCGACCCGCCCGCGGCCGAGCCGGAGGCCGAGCCGGAGACTCCGCTTCGAGGCGCTGCCGGTCCCGATCCCGCCCGCGGTGGCTACACGTGGGTCGTCGCCTCGGAGCCCGTCCGGGCCGACGCCGAGCGGCTGGCCCGGCGCTACCGTGCTGGGGGCCTCCGCGCCGGCGTCATCGCCGCGACCATCAACGGCCAGGAATACTTCCGGGTCGGGCTCGGCCAGTTCGCCACGCAGGCCGAGGCCAACCGCTACCGCCGCGACCTCCCCGCCGACGCGCCGGCCGAGACGTGGCTGCTCCAACTCTGAGCGCGCCGGCCCCGTAGGAGGCGAATCGGCCCCCTCACCCGTTCCTCCGCGGCCCCGCCCCGGCCCCCGTTCCTCGCCTATGCTCCCGCTCGTGCTGTTACAAGCGGCGCCCGCCGACTCCCTCGCGCTCGCCACCCCGGACGAGCCGCTCTCGCTGCTCGACGTGCTCCTGCGCGGGGGATGGGTGATGATCCCGCTCGCGCTGCTCTCCGTGCTCGCGGTCTACCTCCTCGTCGAGCGCCTCCTCGTGCTCCGCCGCGCCGAGACCGACCCCCACCGGTTCATGGAGCACGTCGGCGACTACGTCCGCTCCGGCGACGTCTCCGGCGCCATCGGGTACTGCCGGGCCCAGGAGACGCCCATCGCGCGGATCCTCCAGCGCGGGCTCGAACGGCTCGGGCGGCCCATCGCCGAGATCCGCGAGGCCGTGCAGGCCGCCGGCAAGCACGAGGCGTTCGAGCTTGAGAAGCGGACGGACTGGCTCGCCTCCGTCGCCGCCACCGCGCCGATGCTCGGCTTCCTCGGGACCGTGATCGGGATGATCCAGGCGTTCCAACAGGTGCAGGCGCTGGAGGGGGCGGCGAACCCCGCGGCGCTGGCCTCCGGCATCTGGGCCGCCCTCGTGACCACGGCGTTCGGGCTCGCCGTGGGGATCGTGGCGCTGCTGGCCTACAACGTCGTCGTCGGCCGGATCGCCCGCTCGGTCAACGCGATGGAGCGCGCGGCGACGGAGTTCATCGACCTCCTCCAGACGCCGTCCGAGGCCCCGCCCCGCCGCCGCGTGCCGGCGTAGTGGGCAACGAGTAGGGCGCATCGCATAGGGGAGCTTCGCCGCCACGGGTGCCCCTACGCAATACGCACCACGCAATACGCACCTCTCCCGATGCCCCTCGACTTCTCCTCCGGCCGCCGCCCGCTCTCGGCCTTCAGCCTCGCCGGGATGACGGACATCGTGCTGCTGCTGCTGATCTTCTTCCTGCTGACCTCGTCGTTCGTAGCGCAGTATGGGATCCGGGTGACGCTGCCGCAGGTGGCCGCCGCCGCGCCGCCCGAGGACCGCAGCCTCGACGTGACGCTGACGGCCGACGGGACGACGTTCGTGCAGGGCGTCGAGACGACCCCGGCCGCGCTGGAGGCCGCCATCCTAGAGGCGGCCCCCGGCCACGACGCCCTCGTCCTCCGCGCCGACCAGGAGGCCACCGTCGGGCAGTTCGCCGCCGTGGCGAGCGCCGCCCGCGCCGCCGGCCTGCGGGTGCTGATGGCGACGGAGCCGGACGAGCGGTAGGGGGCTACCGGGCGGCCCGTTACCATCGGCGCCGGGGCGGCGTCTAAGGGGTGTCCGACGCCCCTAGACTGATGCGCTTTTTCCTGACAGCTCTCGTCACGCTCACGACGCTCCCCACCCCACAGGCTCAGCCCACCGAGGCGGACACTCTAGGTGGGGTCAGCGTCGTCCTCACCTCGGAGGCTTCCGGGCGCCGCCTGCCCCAGGTGCCGCTGCGGCTGCTCCCGCTCGGGCGCGAGGGGGGCGGGTGGACGGGGGAGACGGACAGTGAGGGGGCCGCCCTCTTCTCTGGAATCCCCGCCGGGTTGTACGTGCTGGAGGCGCAGCCGCGCGGCTTCGCAGCGGAGGCGGAGGTCGTGGCTGTGGGGGAGGGCGAGCGCGTGGTTGTTCGTCGCCGGCTCCTCCTGCTCCGGGAACTGGGGGAGGTCCGAGTCGAGGCGGAGCGGTTCTCGGATCGGCTGGTGGAGGAGGGGTTCTACGACCGCCGCCGACGTGGCTTCGGCTACCACGTGACCCGCCGGCAGATCGAAGCCCAGGCAGCGATCCGACTTTCCGACATCCTCCGCCGTTTCCCCAGCGTCCGCATCCTCCGGGAGGGCCCTCTCCTGTACGCGTCGAACCCGACCCCCAGCTCGCTTGGCCTCGGCTTCAGCGCCTCGGCCGCAGACCCGGGGCCGACGGCGCTCTCCTTCGCGTGCCCCTACGCCATCTACACCAACGGTCTTGCGGCGAACTTCCCGGACCGCCCCTATGACCTCGACACCACCCCGCTCGACATCGTCGCGGGCGTCGAGGTGTACCCCCGGTCGAGCACGGCCCCAGTCCTTTACCGGGAAGGCACCTGCGGCTCAATCCTGGTCTGGACGCGCTGACCCACGGGGCCAGCTCGGCGGGGTGTCGGATGGAGCGTCACCCGCTCCACCAGCTCCGGTCGAGCGAGCGGTACTGCACGGCCTCGGCGAGGTGCTCGGTCGCGATGGCCTCGGCGCCGGCGAGGTCGGCGATGGTGCGGGCGACCTTGAGGATGCGGTCGTAGGCGCGGGCCGAGAGGCCGAGGCGGCTCACGGCCATCTTGAGGAGGTGCTCGCCGGCCGCGTCGAGGGCGCAGTGGCGGCGGACGAGGCGGGTCCCCATCTGCGCGTTGCAGTGCGCGCCGGCCGCGTCGTCGCCCGACGCCGCGAGCCGGGCCGCCTGTCGCTCCCGTGCCGCCACGACCCGCGCCCGGACGGCCGCGCTCGACTCGCCCGGCTCCTTCCGCCGCAGCTCCTCGAACGGCACCGGCGTCACCTCGACGTGCAGGTCGATCCGGTCGAGGAGCGGGCCGGAGAGACGGGAGAGATAGCGCTGCACCTGTGGCGGCGCGCAGACGCACGGCCGCGAAGGATCATTTAAGTGCCCGCACGGGCAGGGGTTGAGCGAGGCCACGAGCATGAACCGCGCGGGGTAGTCCACCGTCTGCCGCGCCCGAGCGATCGTGATCCGGCCCTCCTCCAGCGGCTGCCGGAGGACCTCGAGCACCTGCCGCCGGAATTCCGGCAGCTCGTCGAGGAACAGCACGCCGTTGTGGGCCAGCGAGATCTCGCCGGGCATGGGGTTCGAGCCGCCGCCGCAGAGGCCGGCGTCGGAGATCGTGTGGTGCGGGGCCCGGAACGGCCGCGTGGCGACGAGCCCGTGCTGCGCCGAGCCGTTGAGCTTGCCGCCGACGGAGTGGATCTTCGTGGTCTCCAGCGCCTCGGCGTTCGAGAGCGGGGGGAGCACCGTCGGGATCCGCCGGGCGAGCATCGTCTTCCCGGAGCCCGGCGGGCCGACGAGGAGCGCGTTGTGCCCCCCGGCCGCCGCCACCTCCAGCGCCCGCTTCACCCCCTCCTGCCCGCGCACGTCGGACCAGTCGACGGGGTACTGCCGGGCCGCGGCGAAGAGCCCCCGGAGGTCGCGGCGGAACGGCTCGCCGGGACCGTTCAGCATCAGCTCGAACGCCTCGCGGAGCGTCGCGGCGGGGTAGACCTCCAGGCCCTCGACGACGGCGGCCTCGGCGGCGTTCTCCTCCGGCACGATCATCCCGCGCTTCCCGTCGCGGCGGGCGCGGACGGCGACGGGGAGCACCCCGCGCACGGGCCGCAGCGAGCCGTCGAGCGAGAGCTCGCCGAGCACGACGAGCTCGTCGAGGCGCTCCTCGGGGACGGCCCCGCCGGCGGCGGCCAGCAGGCCGAGCGCGATGGGGAGGTCGAAGGCGGCGCCCTCTTTGCGCACGTCGGCCGGGGCGAGGTTCACGGTGACGGCCCCGCGCGGCGGCGCGAGCCCCGCGCTCTTCAGCGCCGCCCAGACGCGGTCGCGGCTCTCGCGCACGGCGCCGTCGGGGAGCCCGACGACGGTCCAGCGCGGGAGGTTCGGCTCGATGTGGGTCTCGACCTCGACGGGGAGCGCGTCTACACCGACGGTGGCGGCGCTCCAGACTCGGGATAGCATGGCGGTGGGGGTGGGGTTCGGACCCCTAGACACCGATCCGCCGGGGGTGCAACCCCGAGGGCGTTGCGTGGAGCGCGTTTCGTGTTCTGGTGCCTGCCTTCAAGACGCGATACGCAATGTGCTTTACCCCGTCGCCCGCAGCGCCAGCTTGTACCCGATGTAGCCCGTCACCCCGAACATGATGGCGTAGAGCGTGTCGTCGTAGGGCTCCGTCGTGACGGTCTCGAAGAGGAAGGCCGGCACGCCCGCGCCGATCCCGCCTGTGACGGCGAACACGACGGCGTAGACGAACCAGAGCGCGACGGCGCGGCCGACGGAGAGGGGGCGGAGTGGGGCTTCCATGCGAGCGAAAGGGAGGTGAGGGAGAGGAGCGGCAAATCTACGGGGATCGCCGAAGGCGCCGGACGTGCGCAGTCCGCGCCGTCGTTCGTTTCTTTAGCCGAACCCACCGACCCCGCCATGCGCTCGACCCTCCCGCTCCTCGCCCTCCTGCTCGCCCTCCCGCTGCTCGCCGCCTGCGACAGCGGCGGCGGAGACACGCCCGCCGTGCCGGACGTGCCCGAGGCCGCCTTCGCCGCCATCGACAGCGTCACGATCCGCCGCCACATCGAGGTCCTCGCCGCCGACTCGCTCGAAGGGCGGGGGACGGGGACGCCCGGCGAGGAGAAGGCCGTCCGCTACATCCGCGAGCAGATGGAGGCCGCCGGCCTCGTCGGCGCCGCGCCGGGCGGCGGGTTTTCCCAGGAGGTCCCCCTCCTCGGCTCGACGCCCACCGACGTCGGCCAGCTCGTCCTCACCCCGGAGGACGGTGAGCCCCTCGCGCTCGACTTCGTCGACGACTACATCGCCTCCACCGACCTCGACGCCGCCGAGGCCTCGTTCGACGCGCCGCTGGTCTTCGTCGGCTACGGGATCTCGAACCCCGGCTACGACTGGGACGACTTCAAGGACGTGGACGTGACAGGCAAGGTGCTCGTCTCGTTCGTCAACGACCCCCCGGCCACCGCCGACGAGCCCGAGCTCTTCCAGGGCGACACGCTCACCTACAACGGCCGGTGGACGTACAAGTACGAGGAGGCCCGGCGCCGCGGCGCGGCCGGCGTGCTGCTGATCCACACCGTGCCGATGGCCGGCTACCCCTTCGCGGTCCTCTCGAACGGGGCGCGCGGGGAGCAGATCCAGCTCGCCACGCCGCCCGAGAACCCGCTCGCGCTCAAGGGCTGGATCACCGAGCAGACCGCCGAGCGCCTCGCCGAGATGTCCGGCAGCAGCCTGGAGGCGTGGATGGAGATGGCTGCCTCGCGGGACTTCCGCCCGCAGGACCTCCCGGTCAGCGCCGCGCTCGCGATGCAATTCGAGACGCGGCGGTTCGCGGGGACGAACGTAATCGGGCGGCTCCCCGGTGGCGAGGCGGCCGAGGAGGCCGTCGTCTACACCGCCCACCACGACCACCTCGGCATCGACCGCGAGCTGGAGGCGGCGGGCGAGGACGGCATCTACAACGGCGCCGTGGACAACGCCAGCGGGCTCGCCATGCTCCTCGTCATCGCCGAGGCGTTCGAGGCGCTGCCCGAGCCGCCGCGCCGGAGCGTCGTGTTCGCGTCGCTGACGGCGGAGGAGAGCGGGCTCCTCGGCGCGGGGTACTACGCCGAGAACCCCGCCGTCCCCCTCGTCCGCACCGTCGCCAACGTCAACGTCGACTCCGGCAACCTCTACGGCCCCACCGACGACGTCGTGGGGATCGGCGCCGAGCGGAGCGAGATGCTCCGGCTCCTCCGCGAGGCCGCCGCCGAGGAGGACCTCGCGGTCACGATGGACCCCCAGCCGAACCAGGGCCTCTTCTTCCGCAGCGACCAGCTCGCCCTCGCCCGCGGCGGCGTGCCGGCGGTCTTCCTCAACACCGGCCGCCGGTTCCGCGGTCAGGACGAGGCCTACGCCGACAGCCTCTTCGCCGACTACCGCCAGAACCGCTACCACCAGCCCTCCGACGAGCTCCGCGGCGACATGCTCTTCGGGGGGATCGTGCAGCAGGCGCGCGTGGCCTTCCGCCTCGGCTACCGCCTCGCGGCCTCCGACCTCCGCCCGCAGTGGAAGCCCAGCGAGGCGTTCGCCGAGACCCGCCGCGCCGCGGAGCAGGAGGCCGGGATGTGAGCCGTCACCCCGCGCCCGACTACGCCGCCGAACTCGCCGCCGCCGAACGGGCTGCGCGGGAGGCGGCGGCGCTCATCCGGCATCATGCAGGGGAGGCCACGGCGGTTCGGGAGAAGGGGCTGCACGACCTCGTGACGGCGACGGATGAGGAGGCGCAGCACATCATTCTTGCTACCTTGCGCGGCGCCTTCCCCGACTACGCCGTGCTGGCCGAGGAGGGCGACGAGCAGGAACGCGCCGCCGGCCGCCCGCGCTGGATCATTGACCCCATCGACGGGACGACCAACTTCGCACACGGCGTCCCGCCCTACTGCGTATCCATCGCGCTCCAGGACGAGACGGGCGCCCTCGTGCTCGGCGTCGTCCACGAGGTCGCGGCCGACGAGGTGTTCGCCGCCGTCGCGGGGCGGGGGCTCACGGTGAACGGCGAGCCGGCCGGCGTCAGCACCACCGCCGAGCTTGGGCAGGCGCTCGTCACGACCGGCTTCCCCTTCCGCGAGTACGGGCACCTCGACGCCTACCTCGCCGCGCTCCGCCGGTTCATGCTCGACACCCGCGGGCTCCGCCGCCCCGGTAGCGCTGCCGCCGACCTCGCATGGGTCGCCGGCGGGCGGTTCGACGCGTTCTTCGAGGCGGGGCTCGCGCCGTGGGACGTGGCGGCCGGCGTCGTGCTCGTCCGCGAGGGCAGGGGGCGCGTGACGGGGCTAGTCGAGAACGACGATCCTGTTTTCGGCCCTGGAATTGCAGCGTCTAACGCGGTGTTGCACAAGGAGGTGCTGGCCCGAACGGGTGAGCTTGGCCTCGCCGCAAAGAAAAACATTACGGAGGTTTAATCGGAGCTCTGGCTGGACGATACCGTTCCAAAGTCCCTACCTGAACGGGTCGTCTGAGGGGGCCGGGTCCCCGGACGGTACCTACCGCACCTCTCCGGTCCTCTCCTCATGAGCACGTCCTCCCCTCAGCCCTCCCCGCCCGGCCGATCGACCATCCTGGTCGTGGACGACTACCCGGAGAACTGCCGGCTCCTGTACTTCTACCTCCGCGGGGAGTACGACGTGCTCACGGCCTCCTCGGCCGAGGAGGCCCTCGCGATGGTCGAAGAGCGGGCCCGCCTCGGCCGCGCCGTGGACCTCGTGGTGATGGACATCAACCTCAAGGACGGGATGAACGGGATCGAGGCGACCGAACGGCTTCGCGAGCGCGACGACACCGCGCGCATCCCGGTGCTCGCCATCTCGGCCTACGCCTACCCCGACGACCGCGCCCGCTTCCTCCGCGCCGGCTTCGACGACTACGTCCCGAAGCCGATCTTCAAGGACAAGATGCTCCGGAAGGTCCGCGCGCTGCTCGACCGCCGCAGCCCCGGCCGCGAGCGCGGCGCGTGGGTCACGCAGCCCGGCCGGAGGGTCGCGGGGTAGCCGAGGGGGATTGTTGTACGGGAACGGGCGCCGCCGCTAGTTTGCGGGCCGCCCGTTCCCCTTCTCCGCCCCCTCCCCATGCCCATCCCCGACGACGGCTTCGGCCTCCTGCGCGGCAAGCGCGGCGTCATCCTCGGCGCCCTCGACCCCAACAGCCTCGCCTGGGCCATCGCCGAGGCGTGCCACCGCGAGGGCGCCCGGTTCGTGCTCTCGAACGCCCCCGTCGCCCGCCGCTTCGGCCGCCTCGACGAGCTCGCCGAAAAGACCGGCAGCACCGTCCACTACGCCGACGCCACGAAGGCCGACGAGCTCGAGGCCCTCTTCGACCAGGTGAAGGACGACCTCGGCGGGCCGCTCGACTTCGTCGTCCACTCCATCGGGATGGGGATCAACGTGCGGAAGGGGCGCCCCTACGAGGACCTCAACCACGACTGGTTCCTCAAGACCCTCGACGTCTCGGCCGTCTCGCTCCACCGCGTCGTGCAGGCCGCGCTGAGTCGGGACGCCCTCGCCGACGGCGGCTCCGTGCTCGCGCTCTCCTACATCGGCGCGCAGCGCGTCTTCAGTGAGTACTCCGAGATGGGCGACGCCAAGGCGCTGCTGGAGAGCGTAGCCCGCTCGTTCGGGTACCGCCTCGGCCGCCGCGGCATCCGCATCAACACCGTCTCCCAGAGCCCGACCCGGACCACGGCCGGCGGCGGCATCTCCGGCTTCGACGCCATGTTCGAGTTCGCGGACGAGATCGCCCCGCTCGGCAACGCCGACGCCGCCTCCTGCGCCGATTACTGCACGACGCTGCTCTCGGACCTCTCGCGGATGGTGACGATGCAGAACCTCTTCCACGACGGCGGCTTCTCGACGATGGGCATCTCGGAGGCCGTCATCGAGCGGATGATGGGGGAGAAGAGTGATGCGTAGTGCGTGTTGCGTGTCGAAGGCAGGATCCAAAACACGCAACACGTGATGCGCAACGGACCATGATCCGCCTCTTCCTCGCCGACATCGACGGCTGCCTCGCGGAGCCCTACCAGCCGTTCGACCTCGGCGGGTTCGGGGAGCTGCGGGCGTGGGGGGAGCTGGCCGACATGGAGGTGGCGTATCCGGTGTTCGGGATCTGCTCTGGGCGGGCCTACCCCTACGTCGAGGCGACGGCGCAGGCGCTCGGGCTGCGGGGGCCGGCGCTGTTCGAGAGCGGCGCCGGCCGGTTCGACCTGCGGACCGCCACGATCCGCTGGAGCGACGCCCTCACCGCCGAGGTCGGGGAGCGGCTGGCCGAGGTGCGGCGGTTCTTCGAGGAGGAGCTGGTGCCGCGCGGCGGGTTCAACCTCAACTACGCCAAGCGCGGCCAGGTCAGCATCGTGACGACCGACCAGGAGGCGCTGGCGCAGGCCGTGGAAGACGTAGAGCGGTACGCCGCCGATTTCCCCGACCTCATGGTCGCCCCGACGCACGTCTCGATCGACGTGGTCCCGCACGCGCTCACGAAGCGGGCGGGGATCGAGGCCGCCGCCCGCGACGACGGGCTCGCGCCGGATGAGGTCGCCTTCATCGGCGACAGCCGCGGGGACGTGGTGGCGATGGAGGCCGTGGGGCTCGCCTTCGCGCCGGCCAACGCGCAGCCCGAGGCGAAGGCCGCCGCCGGCATCGTGACCGAGGCGGCGGGGCTCGCGGGGGTGATGGAGGCGTACCGGCACTGCGTCCGGCTCAACGAGTCCGCCCTGCGTGCGGCGTGACGGCGGGCTCCGCCGGGCCGTAGATTCAGTCACGGCCGGAGAGGACGATTCTCCCGAAGGACCCACCACCCGCCCGATGCTTCGCTGCTGCCTCGCCCTCCTCCTGCTCGCCGCGCTGCCGACCGCCGCCGCGGCGCAGCCCGATCCCCGCTCGGATGAGGAGCCGGCGCCGCAGCGCGAGCGCGCGGAGCTCCGGCCGACGGCGCCCGAGGACCGCCCGGTGTTCTACGTCGTGGACGAGCGCCCCGTGCTCCGGGCCGGCCCCGGCGTCGGCCGCACGCTCGGGCGGCTCGACTTCCGCACCGGCGTCCGCGTCCGCCGCGCCGACGGGGACTGGCGGCTCGTCGAGGGCCTCGAAGACGGGCAGCCCCTCGGGTGGGTCCGCGCCGCCGTGCTCTCCGACGTGTGGATGCTCGTAGACAAGGAGACCCGGACGCTCTACGTCTACCGCGGCGCCGAGCTCGTCCGCGAGCTCGCCGCCGACGTCTCGCAGAACCCCGACGACGACAAGGTCCGCCGCGCCGCGCTCGGCGAGCAGGACCACTACCGCATCCCCGAGGGGACGTACCACGTCGTGCGGAAGAACCTCGCGAGCCAGTACTACCGCTCGTTCGTGCTGAGCTACCCCAACGCAGCGGACGCCGCCGCGGGCCTGGAGGCCGGGCTGATCTCCGAGGGGGAGCACGCCGCCATCGCCCGCGCAGCCGAGCGGTTCCAGGAGCCGCCCATGGGGACCCGGCTCGGCGGCGGCATCGCCATCCACGGGCAGGGCTCGGGGCGGCGGCGGGCGTGGACGCGCGGCTGCGTCGCCCTCCGCGACGTCCACCTCGACGCGATCTGGGACCTCGTCCACGTCGGCACGCCGGTGTTTATCCGGTAGCGCGCAGGGGGCTGCGGGCGGCGAATCTTCGGGCAGGAGGCTGCGTACAGGCAGGCCACATGCCTCGCACCCCCATGCCCGCGCTCCTGCTCGCCGCCGTGCTCCTGCTCGCTGCGCCCGCCCTCGCGGCGGAAGCCGTGCAGCCGACCGCCGATGGGTCTCGGGGCCCCAGCGGCTCGCAGGACGCCGCCGAGACCGCGGCCGGCACGCTCGATCTCGCCCTCGGCGACGGCCCCGTCTTCGTCGTCCCCATCGAGGGAATGATCGACGCCGCCCTCGCCAACTACGTCGACCGCGCCCTCGCCGACGCCAAGGCCGCCGGGGCCAGCGCCGTCGTCTTCCACGTCAACACCTTCGGCGGGCTCGTGGACGCCGCCGACCAGATCCGCACGGCGCTCCTCCAGGCCGAGGTCCCGACCGTCGCCTTCGTCGACCCCAACGCCGCCAGCGCGGGCGCGCTGATCTCGCTGGCCGCCGACCGGATCGTGATGGCGCCCGGCGCCTCCATCGGCGCGGCGACGGCCGTGGACGGCACGGGCACCTACGCCAGCGAGAAGGTCCAGAGCTACATGCGCGGGCTGATGCGGTCCACCGCCGAGGCCACCGGCCGCGACCCCGAGCTCGCCGAGGCGATGGTGGACGAGCGGCTCGTCGTCGAGGGCGTCGTCGAGGAGGGCGAGCTCCTGACGCTCTCGGCGAACGAGGCCGAGCGGCTGGGGCTCGCCGACGCCGTGCTCGCCACCGAGGACGCCGTGCTCGTAGCTGTCGGGACGGGCGACCGCGAGGTCGTCCGCCACCGCGCCACCGGCGCCGAGCGGGCGCTCCGCTTCCTCGGCTCGCCGGTGCTCGCCTCGCTGCTCATGCTCGTGATGCTCGGCGGGCTCTACACCGAGGTCCGCACGCCCGGCGTCGGCTTCCCCGGCGCCGCCGCCCTCATCGCCGCCGCGCTGTTTTTCGCGCCGCACTACCTCCTCGGCCTCGCGGCGAGCTGGGAGATCGCGCTGTTCGTGCTGGGCGTGCTGCTCCTCGTGGCCGAGGTGTTCGTGCTGCCGGGGTTCGGCGTGGCCGGCGCCTCGGGGCTGCTGCTCATCGTGTTCTCGCTCGGGACGGCCCTCATCGGCAACGTCGCCTTCGACTTCCCCACGGGCGGCGCCGTCACGCAGGCCATCCTCACGCTCGCTGCGACGATGGTGCTGCTCGTCGTGCTCGGCGCATCGCTCAGCCGGTACCTCCCGCGCTCACAAGCCTTCAGCCACCTCGTCCTTGCGCCCGAGCTCGCCGCGGCGGCGGGCTACACCTCGGCCGACACCGACGACACCCTCGTCGGCCAGCGCGGCGTCGCCGTCACGACGCTCCGCCCGTCGGGCGTGGCCGAGTTCGAGGGGCGCCGCGTGGACGTCGTGACGCAGGGGACGTTCATCGCGCCGGGCGAGCCCGTCGAGGTGGTGAGCGTGCGCGGCGCCCGCGTCGAGGTCCGCCCCGTGCGGGCCGCCAACGCCGCCCCGGCGTAGCTTCCGCCGCCTCGCCTCCCCCGCGCCCGTGGACTTCGTCACGCCCATCGCCCTCGTCCTCCTCGGCCTCGCGCTGATCGGCGTCGAGGTCTACGCCATCCCGGGCCTGAACGTGGTCGGGATCGCGGGGGGCGTCGCCATCGCGGCGGGCGTGGTGATGGCGTTCCTCGCGGCGGGCCCGATGGGCGCGCTCGTCGTCGGCGTCGGCGCCATCGCGGCGGGGGGGGGGATGTTCTACGCGATGTGGAGGAGCGGGGCGTGGGACCGGTTCATCCTCGCCGCCGACCTCGGCCGGGACGAGATGTCCGATGCCCGTGAGCACGACGCCCGCTCGCGCTACCTCGGCCGCGAGGGCGTGGCGGTGACGCCGCTCCGCCCCGGCGGCATCGCCGAGATCGACGGGGAGCGCGTGGAGGTCCAGACGGAGGGGGCGTTCTTCGCCGCCGGTAGCCGCGTCCGCATCGTGGCGATGGACCGGCGGCGCTTCTTCGTCCGCCTCGCCGACGAGGACCCCGGCGCCGCCGTCGCGCGCCCGGGCCTCGGCGGCCGGGCCTCGGCGTAGCGCCCTTTTCTGCGGCCCTTCACGCGCTGAGCGGAGCCAGGACGTTTGTTTACGACGTCCCACTTGCCCGCCTGCTTCATGGTCCGCCGCCTCTTCACTCCTGTGCTGCTCACCCTGCTCCTCGCCGCCTGCGGGGAGACCGCCGCCGACCTCGGCCCGCCGGAAGGGTGGGAGGCCGAGGGCGACCGCTGGTGGCAGACCGACGTGGACGCCGACCTCGCCTTCCGCGACCTCAGCGGGTTCGAGACGATGGGACTCGGCGGGCGGCCCGACGGGCTCCGCGACGAGGGGCCCGTCGTGCGGAACGTCCAGCGCCGGTTCCTCAAGCTTTACCGCAACCACCCCGAGGTCGTCGACTCCATCTTCGGCGCGGCCGTCGTGCCGCTCGTGGACGCCGAGGCGCGGCCGGGCGACGCCGACGAGGTCCGGGACGAGCTGGTCCGGCAGGTCAACCGCCGCATCCACGAGGCGTTCTACCCGCCGCAGCCGCTTCGGAGCGAGCGGGAGGACAACCCCATCGTCGTGCCCGATAGTCTCCAGGGGCGCATCAGCGGCACCCTCGAACTCCAGGTCTACCTCGACGCCGACGGCCGGCCCCTCGCCATCGAGAAGCTGCAAGGCATCCACCCAACCTTCGACGCCCTCGCCATGCGGAACTACGCCGAGCGGACGTGGCAGCCGGGGTACCTCGTCGCGCGCGGGCTCGGCGACGACGGCCGGAAGCCGGTCCCGTCGTGGGTCCGCACCGACCTCACCATCGGCGGATGAAGGGCGGCGTCCAACGCTCTCCCGGAAACATCCCACAGGGACGCAGCATGCTGCGTCCCTACCACCACTACAATGCGGAGGCCCTGGTCTGGCCGTTATCGCGACGCTACCGCGGCGATCTCGTCGGATTCGTAGACGGTGAGGCCGAGGTCCGGATCGGCTGCGGCGCGGGCCATCGCAGCGGCGACGTCGGCGGCGGGGATGGCGCGGTACCTCCGCAAGGGGCCGACGAGGAGCGGGCCGATCACCCGGAACAGCACCGTCATCGCCGCTTCCTTCGGGCGCGACTCGGCGCGGTCGCCGAGGAGGAGGGCCGGGCGGAACACCCGGACCGCCTCGAAGGGCAGCGCCGCGGCGTCGCGCTCCATCTCGCCCTTGAGCCGGTT
The DNA here is from genome assembly GCA_965215145.1 of Rhodothermales bacterium. Taxonomy (GTDB): domain Bacteria; phylum Bacteroidota; class Rhodothermia; order Rhodothermales; family JANQRZ01. The sequence goes on from OZ244038.1 coordinate 1,345,866, forward strand.
GTAGAAGATGCGCGAGTCGGGGTCGGCGCCCATCGCGCTGACGACGAAGAACCGCCGCGCCCGCACCTGCGCCACCGCCTCGCCGAACGCGAGCACGAAGTCGTAGTCCACCCGCCGGAACGCCTCCTCCGAGCCCGCCTTCTTGATCGTCGTGCCGAGGCAGCAGAAGGCGTCGTCGCAGGGCGGGAGGTCCGGGAGCGCGCCGAAGCCGGCGATGACCTCTTCCAACCGGTGATGCCTGAGCCCGAGGGGCCGGCGGCCGGCGGCGACGACGCGCTCGTAGCGACCGCCGTCGAGGAGGAGCGGGAGGAGGTGGCTACCGACGAGGCCGCTGGCCCCGGCGATGCAGGCGGTAGGGGTGGGCACGGAGGTGTGGAGGATGGATGATGGAGGATAGAAGGTGGGGAGAGGCGCTGGCAGCATCCCCCTCCCAATCTTCTCACGCCGTCGCGAGAGCAGGGAGTCCCAGGAAAGACAACACCGTAGCCCCGGCACGCCCGGCGAGCGGGCTGGTTCGGCGGTGGGCTGACACGGCGGGCGTCACCGGCGCCGCAGTAGGTTTGCGCCCGCCGCCCGAAGCCTCCAATCCCACTCCGTTCGATGCCCCTCCCGCCCGCCGCCGCGCCGTCCCCGAGCGAAGCGAGCGCGGCGCTGCCGGGGATTACGCTTGGTGACGGGTTCCGGCTGCGGGACGGGCAGGCGGCGTTCCTGGAGAAGTGGGCTAAGGCGCTGGAGCGGGGGGAGCGGAACGCGCTCGGCGTGTTCGTGCCGGGGTACGGGAAGACGGTGACGGCGCTCGCCTCGTTCGTCGTCGCCAAGGAGCTCGGCGTCGCGGACCGGCTCGTGGTGTTCGTCCCGCGCGGCAACCTCCGCGACCAGTACGCCGACCCCGAGGAGCTAGCCGCGACCTTCCGCCGCCTCGGCGCGCCGCCCCTCGCCTTCTGCGTCGCCGACTCCGACCGGGTGTTCCTCAAGAACCTCGACACCGACCTCGTCGTCACCACCTACCAGTACGCCTCCGGCGAGCGCGGCAACGACGCGCTGCTCGAATACTGCCGCGCCGGCCGCGCGCTGTTCGTCTTCGACGAGGTCCACCACCTCGCCGACGACGGGACGTGGGCGCGGGCCGTCGAAAGATTCCCCCACGCCGCCAGCGTCGCCCTCAGCGGCACGCCCGTCCGCAGCGACAGCAAGACGCTGTTCGGGGTGCCCTTCACCGAGGGGCCGGACGGGGAGCAGTTCTACGAGGCGCTCCACGAGGTCACCATGCGCGAGGCCCACGCCGAGGGCGGCATCCTTAAGCGCGTCGACGCGCACGTCGTCGACTACGCGATCCGGATGGTCCACGGCGACACCGGCGAGGAGGCCGAGGTCACGCTCTCCGAGCTCCGCGAGGCCGCGCCCTCGGCGCACGAGCTCGACGTGTACCTCGCCCGGCGGAAGCTCCGCTTCCACGAGGTCTACCTCGAGACCCTGCTCGGCCCGGCCTTCGCGCGGTTCGCCGAGAAGCGGCAGGCGCTCCAGGCCGCGATGCTCAAGAGCGGGCGCGCGGCGCGGGGGCCGTTCCGGAACCACCAGATGCTCGTCATCGCGATGAGCAACCGCCACGCCGCCGCCGTGCTGGAGTTCGTCCGCCGCCGGTTCCCGCGCTACGCCGCCGCGCGGATCGGGCAGGACCTCCCCGCCGCCGAGCGCGCCGAAGACCTCGCCGCCTACCGCGAGGGCCGCCTCGACGTGATGGTGCAGGTGGACATGATCGGGGAGGGGACCGACATCAAGCCGATCTCCGTCATCGTCAAGGCCGACCTCGTCCGCGCCCTCTCGAAGACAATGCAGCAGGTGTTCCGCGGGATGCGCCACGTCGCCGACTGGCCCGAGGACCAGAACCGCTGCGACATCTACGCCGCCGACGACTCCGACGTCGTCCACACCCTCTGGTGGATCGCCGAGGAGCAGCGGGCCGGCGCGAAGCGGCGCCGAGAGACGGCCGCCCGTGAGGCTCCGGCCGGCGCTCCTCCCGAGGAGCGGAGCCCGTGGGAGGTCAAGGCCGTCCGCCACGCCGGCACCGGCTCGCACGCCCTCGAAGCGATGCCCGGCTACACCGCCCACCGCGACTTCCACCGAGACATCCCCCGGCGCCAGGCCGCGCAGCCGCAGGTGACGGACGTGGGCGCGCGGGAGCGGGAGCTGCGGAAGGAGTGCGCGCGGCTGGCCTCCGAGCTCGCTTTCTTCCTCAGCGGGCGCGGGCAACCGGTGGACGCGCGCGAGGTCCACGCCCGCGCCAAGCGGCACCTCGCCGCGGCGCAGGGGGAGCTCAGCGTGCGCAAGCTGGAGCGGAAGCGGCGGTGGCTGGAGCGCTGCCTCCAGATGGGACGGCTCTTCTGAGGCCACCGGCTCGGCCGACCCTACGCCGGGAGCCCGTCCTGAGGGGGATTCGAGGTAGGGTCTAACCCTGCAAGGCCGTTGGTCTAAGACCCGCCGGGCGGCGCGCGTTTCCCCCACCGGGGGGGTAGGGGGCGGACGGCGGCTGGGAGCCACGGGGAGGCGTTACTTAAATGCTCGACGCCCGACTCCTATAACCCCCGCCACCCGAACCCGAAACGATGAACCGACTCCGGCTCACCCTCCTCGCCGCCGCCCTCACGGCCCTCGCATGGGCCGGAGGGGACTCGCTCCAGCTTGAACCCGGCAGCAAGATCTGGATCGAGGGGACCTCCACCGTCCACGACTGGACGTGCCAGGTCGAGCAGCTCGCCGGCGCGCTCGACGCGGAGCCGGGCCAGGACGGACTCGGGGAGCTAGGCGCCGCCCGCGTCACCGTCCCCGTGCAGGGGATCGACTGCGACAACGGGACGATGGACGGGAAGCTCCGCGACGCGCTGAAGGCATCCTCCAGCCCCGCCGTCCGCTACACCCTCACCCGCGCCGAGGTCGGCGCACCCGGCGCCGACGGGTGGTTCACGCTCGACACGACCGGCCGGCTCAGCATGGCCGGCGCCACCCGGAACGTGGCGATGGAGGTGCGGGGGAAGGCCCTCGGCGGCGGCCGGTTCCGCTTCACCGGGCAACTCCCCCTCCGCATGACCGACTTCGGGATCGACCCGCCGACGGCGCTCCTCGGCGCGCTCAAGACGGGCGACCAGGTCACCGTCCACTTCGACGTCACGGCCGGCCGCTAGCCCGATGGCGCTCCGCCACGCTCGCCTCGCGCTCGCCCTGGCCGCCGGGCTCCTCCTCGCTGGCGCCGGCGCCGCTCAATCCTCCGAGGCCCCCGGTAGCTACGCCCTCCAGGGCGAGAGTCGCTTCTGGATCGAGGGGACGACCACCGTGGACGACTTCGCGTGCACGGCCGCCCCGGTGCGGGGCCGCGCCGCCGTCGCCCCCCGGGCGGTCGGGGGCACCCTCGCCGTCCCCGTGGCGGCCTTCGACTGCGGGATCGGGCAGATGAACCGCGACCTCCAGGCCGCCCTCCGCGGCGACGCCCACCCCGAGATCCGCTTCGGGCTCCAGCGGGCCGAGGCGGCCGGTGCCACGGACGCCGGGGGGTGGGTCCCCGTCCGTGCGTGGGGAACCCTCAGCCTCGCCGGCGCCGAGCGCCTCGTCGCGCTGACGGCGCAGGGGCGCCGCTACCCCGACGGCCGCGTCCGCATCCGGGGTCGCCACCCCCTCCTCATGACCGACTTCGGCGTCGAGCCCCCCGCCCGGCTGCTCGGCCTCGTCCGCGTCCACGACCGCATCGTCGTCCACTTCGACCTCGTGGCGGCCCCGGCCGCCGAGGGATAGACCTCCTTTCCCCCACGACCACCCAACCTCACCCGCCATGCGCCACACCCTCCACGCCCTCCTCGCCGCCGTCCTCCTCGTGCTGCTCGCGCCGCTTGCCCCCGCGCAGGACTTCGGGAGCGACGACGACGTCGGCTTCGAGGACATCCAGTACTACCGGCCGAACAGCCAGGCCGGCCTCAACATGTTCGAGGTGCCCAAGGCGGCCAACGCGCCGTTCGACGGCTTCGAGGTCCACCTCGGCGGCGACTTCGCCATCCAGTTCCAGGCCCTCTCGCAGTCCAACGACGCCGACACCCTCGTCGCCCTGGCGAACAACTTCGCGCTGCCGACGGCGAACCTCAACGTCGACGTCCAGATCGCCGAGGGGATGCGGATGCACCTCCGCACCTACCTCTCCTCGCGGCACCACCCCGAGGCGTGGGTGAAGGGCGGCTACTTCCAGATCGACAACCTCGACTTCATCCAGGAGGGCTTCCTGGACAAGGTCATGGAGGTCGCGCGCTTCCGGTTCGGCATGGACGACATCAACTACGGCGACACCCACTTCCGCCGCTCGGACAACGCGCGGGCCATCTACAACCCGTTCGTCAGCAACTACATCATGGACGCCTTCTCGACGGAGCCCTTCGCGGAGGTGACGGTCCTCAGGTCCGGCTTCCTCGGCGTCGCCGGCCTCTCGAACGGCCGCCTCAACCAGAGCCCGCTCGAAGGGGACGATGGCGTCGCCTTCTACGGCAAGCTCGGCTACGACGGCCAGGTCAACGACGCGGTCCGCGCCCGCCTGACGGGGTCGGTCTACCACAGCACCGACGCCGGTACGCGGGACTACCTCTACGGCGGCGACCGTGCGGGGGCCCGGTACTACAACGTCCTGGAGGTGGTCGACGAGGAGCGCCCCAGCGACTTCCTGCCCCGCTTCAACCCGCGCTTCCCGCACCAGACGGCCGTCATGGTCAACCCGTTCGTGCGGTACCAGGCGCTCGACAACCTGGCCGTCGAGTTCTTCGGTGTGGTCGAGCAGAGCATGGGTGGGGGTGAGGTCCAGTTGGGCGAGGGGCAGATGGTCAAAAACGGCGGCTTCACGCAGCTCGGCGGCGAGCTCATCCTGCGGCTCGGCCCCGACGACGACTTCTACGTCGGCGGGCGCTACAACACCGTCACCGGCGAGCAGGTCGAGGACGGGCCGGAGATGGAGATCAGCCGGCTCAACGTCGGCGGCGGCTGGTACCTCACGCAGAACGTGCTGGCGAAGGCGGAGTACGTGACCTCCTCCTACGACGGCGACGGGTTCGCCAACGACATCCGGTACGCCGGCGCCGAGTTCAGCGGGTTCGTCCTCGAAGCTGCTATCAGCTTCTGACCCCGCGGGGTCGGCGCCCGCCACGAGGAGGCCGACGGTCGCCAGGGTTTCCGCCGGGTGCTGGAGCACACGCTTTAATTTGGCCCTCATGTTCGCGGCACGGCGGCGGCGCAGGTTGGGGCCTTCCCAAGCTGGCCCGCACCCGCCCCGCCGTGGCCGTCCCGCTCCGCCTTCTCCCCCCCCGGCCGGTGACCGACCCGCCGCGCCCGCGCCCCGAGGGCGCCCCATTGCGGCTGGCCCTCGCTCTGCTCGCGGAGCGGGACGTGGCCGCCGTGCGGGCGTGCTGCCCGCCCCCCGTCGCGGCGGAGGCCGTTGGGGAGGAGGCTCCGTTAAGCGGCGCCTTCGACGCCCTGCTCGTCGGGTGGGACGAGGCGGGCGACGGCGACTTCCAACGGTGGGCGCTGCGGGCGCGGACCGCCGGGCTCTACGTCTTCGCCCTCTGCGGCCCGGCCGACCGCGCCGCCGCCCTCGACGCCGGCGCCGACGCGGCCGTCGCGCACCCCCTCGACCCGGAGGTGCTCCGCGCGCAGGTGCGCGCCCTCCGCCGCCTCACCACCGGCGAGGACACCCCGACGCCGCCGGACGGGACGCCGCCGGACGGGCAGCGCGCCGCCGCGCAGCCCCCCGAAGCCCTCGGCCCGCTCCGGCTCGACCGGCGGGCGCGGACGGCGACGGTGGCGGGCGCGGACCTCCCCCTCACACTCAAGGAGTTCGACCTCCTCGCCCACCTCCTCGACCACGCCGGGGCGTGCTGCTCGCGCGACGAGATCCTCCGCGACGTCTGGGGGATCGACTTCGAGACCGGCACGAACACCATCGACGTCTTCGTCTACGCCCTCCGGCGGAAGCTCCGCAGCCGCGGGCTCTCCGGCGCGATCCAGACCGTCCGCGGCGTCGGCTACCGCCTCGCGCCGGACGCCCTCACGGCCCCGCCCTCCTGACCCCGATGCCCGACTCCTCCACCGGCGCCGCCACGGGCGGCCAGGTCCGCGTCTCCGCCGCCGTGCTCGACCGGCTCACGACGGTCGCGGCCAGCGAGGTCCCCGGCGTGCTCCACACCGAGAGCTACGTCGGCGGCGCCGTCGTGGGCGGGGTGATCGGCGGGGCCGTCGGGTTCGCGCAGGGCGGCCCGGCGGGCGCGGCGGCGGCGGCAGCGGCGGGCTCCGTCGCGGGGGCGGCGGCGGCCCACCTCCTCCACGAGCGGCGCCGCCAGCAGGAGCTGGCCCCCCTCGACGGCGACGTGGCGCCTGAGCTGGACGTCCGCATCGTCGCGCGGTACGGGGAGGACCTCCACGCCCTGGCCGAGCAGGTGCGCGGCAGCGTCGAGGCCGCGCTCCGGGAGACGCTGGGGCTCCGCCCGAGCGCCGTCCGCGTCGAGGTGGTCGATGTGGCGGACCCCGGCTCCGAGCCCGCCCCGGCTCCCTACCCCGGCCCGCCGGCACCGCCATGACGGCCGCCGACCCCGTCGAGGAGGCCCGGAGCTACCGCGCCGCGCTCGCCCCGATGCGGGGGAGCGGCTCGGAGGACGGGTGGCTCCTGGCCGCCGCCGCGCTCCGGCAGGCCGCCGTCGGGGTGCCCGAGGTGGACGGCCTCGCCGACGCGGGCGCGTTCCAGACCCGCGGGCGCGGCCCCGCCGTCCTCGGCATCGCCCTCTCACCCCGGCTCGACGGGAGCGTCCGCGCCGACGTGGGGCTCGTGCTGGCATCCTCGGCGCTGGCCGAGCCGGATCGGTTCGCGGCGGCGCTGCGGCTCGTCCGGCAGCGCCTCCGGGCGACGTGGGAGCGGCTCGGCTCCGGCACCCCCCTGGACCTCCACCTCCACGTCGTGGACGTGGGGCCGCAGGCGCGGGAGGGGGTTTAATGCGCTCATCATAAACCACTAAGCCGCTGCTCATGCACGCCTGCTACCGGCGCCGCCAGCTTTGGACCGCCCCTCTTCCGCAGCGGCGCCCGCCCGCCCCGTGAACCCCCGCCTCCTCTACGGCCTGCTCCGCCTCGCCGCCCTCCTCGTGGGCGCGGCGCTGCTGCTCGGCGGCCTCGTCCTGCTGGCCCACAGCCTCGACGCGACGGGGCCCTTCCGCGCGCTGCTCGGCGGGGGCGGGCTCGCCCTCGGGCTCGACCTGACGGAGTTCCCGCTGCGCGAGCGGTGGGTGTGGGCCGCCGCCGCCGTGGGGGTCGCGCTGCTGGGCGGGGCGCTGCTCGCGCTGGCCCTCGCGCCGACGGCCGAGCAGCGCGAGCGGAGCCGGCGCGTCCGCCTCTCGGGGCACAGCCGCAACGGGCTCTACGGCAGCGGCGAGGTCACCGTCTCGATGCGGAGCCTCTACGCCCTCGTCGTCCACGAGGCCGAGCGCGACCCCGCCGTGCGCGAGGCCGACCCCTCGCTCCGGCTTCAGCGCGACGGGTGGCACCTCGCCTGCCGCCTCGTCGTCACGCCCGAGGCCGTGCTGCCGGAGGTGGCCGCCCGCCTGAAGCCCCGCCTCAAGGACGCCCTCGAGCGCCACACCGGCCTCCCCGTAGCCCGCACCGACCTCGACGTCCAGCTCTTCGCCCTCGACGCCCGCCAGCGCGTCTACTGAGCGCGCCCCGCCCCGAGCCTGATCCGATGGGACCCCACGACCCGTTCCCTCCCCGTACCGACCGCCCCGGCTCCGGCCTGGGGGCTCCGCCGCCAGCCCCTCCCAGCGGGGGCGCCTCTCCGGCGCCACGCTCGCCGCGCACGGGTGCCCTCGCCGGCCTCACGCTCGGGGCCGCGTTCGGGTTCGTCGTGGTGGTGGCGGGGGTGGGAGCCGCGCTGCTGGTCCTCTTCTGCGCCGCCGTCGGGGCCGCCCTCGGCGCCGTCGTCTACGGCGCCCTCGCCGGCCGGCTCGACCCGGCGGCGGCGTGGCGCTCGCTCTGGCGCTCCCCCTGACACTCTGGCGCTCCCCCTGACGCTCCCCTCACCCAACCCCCTCCCCTCATGGCTAAGACCCAGACCACTCCCGAGAAGGCCGGCGGCAACACGGGCTCCCCCCGCCGCGCCGGCGCGGACCTGATCGTCCCCGACGGGGCCTCCGTGCTCACCGGCGACGACGGCCGCACCATCGTCCACAACCAGGTCGTCGCCAAGATCGCCGGGCTGGCCGTGCAGGAGATCGAGGGGGTCAACCGGCTCGTGCCCTACGGCGCCGGGCAGGCCGTGACCTCGTTCGCCAAGAACATCACGCGCAGCGACATGCACGACCTCGGGGTGCACGTCGAGGTCGGGGAGCGCGAGGCGGCCGTGGACGTCCGCGTCGTGACGGACTACGGCGCCAGCATCCCCGCCATCGCCGACGCCGTGCGCCGGAACGTCTCGGACCGGATCGGGGGGATGACCGGGCTGAAGGTGGTCGAGGTCAACATCGACGTGATCGACCTGTACTTCCCCGAGGAGGAGCAGGAGCCGGCCCCCGCACCGACGACGCGCGTGCAGTAGCCACATGCAGTAGCCACCGTGAGTAGCCGGACGCGGGCAGCGGCCCCGTCGATGGCCTGCGCCAGCGGCTCACGAACCTCGCCCGACCGGCGGCGTAACCCGGCCGGAGCGCGTCCCTCCCGGGTCGCCGGACCCCTCTTTCCCCCTCTGACAACGCCGTCCCTCCCATGCTGCCATTCTCCCGACTCTCCCGCCTGCTCGTGCTCCTCGCCTTCGCGGGTGCAGGCCTCGTCGGCTGCGACTCCGAAGACCCCGTCGCCATCCCCACGCCGGAGGACCTCGAGGGCCTCTACGACTTCACCGAGTACCGGTTCGTGCCTGACGCCTCGGCCGTCGAGCCGGCCAACGTGCTCGACACACTCGTGGCGGCGCAGACGAGCATGGAGCTCTTCGGGAGTGGGCGGGTGATCTTCCGCTACAAGGTCGAGGAGGAGCCGAGCAACGCGCTCGACGGTTCCTTCGACCTCAACGCGACGCAGCTCCGGCTGCGCCTCGTGGGCGAGGGCGCGCTGACGCGGCTGCTGCTCACCTCGCCCCTCATCTTCGAGCGGAACGACGAGGCCGGCCGGCTCACGCTGGACCAGGAGACCACGGCGAACCTCGCCGCCTACGACCCCGACCGCTACGAGGGCCTGAACAGCGTCGACGGCACGCTCATGATCACCCTCGTCCGCCGCTCCGAGTAGCACTGCCCGCTCCCCCTTTGGCCGTTCCATGCGGAATGGCCTGCACCCGCCGGCTGCCGAAGGCGCGGCGTTCCCTTCTCTCGCACCTCCCCTCCTATGATGCGCTCCCGCCCGCGTCCGGCCTCCCCGCGCCTTACCGGTCTCGTCCTGCTCCTCGCTCTCGCCTGTGCCACGGCGGCGCCCGCCGAAGCTCAGCTCCGCGGCGTCGGCTACCGGTTCTCGCCGACGGCCGGCTACGTCTCGTTCGAGGACAACGCCGGCCTCACCGACGGCTTCCTCTACGGCGGTGGGCTCGGCCTGAGCTTCGGGGAGTTCGTCGAGCTCGGCGGGCTCTACCTCGTCGGCAACGACTTCGAGACGGACTTCTCAGGCTTCTCGGGGCTCGAAGACGACACCGACCTCGCTGGCATGTTCGAGGCGATCCCGGCGCGCGAGGTGGACGTCCGCCGCTACGGCGGCGAGCTCACGCTCCGGCTCAGCAGCACCGGCCTCGCCCCCTTCCTCGTCGGCGGCGCCGGCGTCATCCGGTTCGACCCCGAGGGCCGGGACCCGAGCGAGAACATCTACCTCTCCGGCGGTGCGGGCATCCAGCTCACCGGGGCCGACCGGTTCGCGCTCGCGCTCCAGGGCCAGCTCCTGACCTACCGCTACAACCCCGCCAGCACCCTCCTCACCGCCGAGGATTTCGCCGGCCTCAGCACCGCGGACCGGATGGCCGTGAACCGGGACCTCCTCGTCCGCAACCTCGCCTTGCGGGCCTCGCTCCGGCTCTACCTCGGCGGGCGCCGCCCCGGCGAGCTGACCGACGTCGACCGGGCCTACCTCGAGCAGTTCTCCGGCGGCCTCAGCGGGCTCAGCCTCCAGGTCGAGCCGTTCTACGGGCGGCTCAACTTCAACGACGACCTCCCCTACCGCGACCAGTCGTTCGTCGGCGCCGAGGCCGGCGTGAACCTCGGCCCGCTCGTGGGGCTCCGGGGGTTCTACATGCGCGGCGTGGACTCCGGCGACCCCTTCGACTTCCAGCCCATCCAGCTCTTCGGCGGGCACGCCAAGCTCCGGCTCTCCGAGGGCGCCGGCGTCGTCCCCTTCATCACCGTCGGCGCCGGCTACCTCGACGTGCTGAGCGACTACGGGGAGCTCGAGGCGGCCGAGCTTTTCGGCCCCCGCGGCGGCACCATCGGCTTCGTCGGGCAGGAGCGGTTCGAGGACAAGCCGTTCGCGCAGGGCGGCGCCGGGCTCGAGGTCCCGATCAGCCCGCGCCTCCGGCTCCACGGCGAGGCCCGCGCCTTCGTCATCTCGAACCAGGAGGCCGGCGACGTGAGCCGGCCGGAGGAGGTCAAGATCAGCCCGATGTACCGCGGCGGCCTCACCTTCGGCCTCGGCGGCTCGACGGGCGACGCGCCGGCCGTCGTCACGCGCGCGGAGCTCGAGCGGCAACTCGCCGAGGAGCGGCGCGAGGCCGCCGAGGAGTACGTCGCGCTCGAACAGGAGCTGGCCGAGGCCCGCCTCCGGGGGGACTCGCTCGCGGCGGCGCGGATCGAGGCTGAGCAGGCCCGCGCGCTCGAGATGGCGACGCAGCAGCCGGCGCCGGCCGCCCTGGAGGAGCCCGTGATGGTCCGGCAGCCGGACGGCCGGGTGGTCGTGCAGCAGCCGGCCGAGCGCCGCTCCGGCGACCTCGTGGTGGTGGGGGAGGAGGTCCGCACCGCGCAGGGCGACCGGATCGTGACGATCCCGCTGCCGGAGCAGGGCGAGCTCTACGTCCGCTACGGCGACCCCGGCGGGGTCCAGATCGAGTCCACCTTCGAGGGCGAGGAGGCCGGCGCCCGCGCCGCCGCCCCCGCCTCGGCACAGGCCGCGGCGCCGAGCGACGAGGAGCTGCGCGCCCTGATCCGCGAGGCCGTCGGCGACGCCGTCGCCGCCGAGGGCGAGGCCGCCGACGAGGACGCCCGTGTGGCCGACCTCGAACGGCAGCTCGAAGACCTCGTCCGCTCCGAGATCGAGCGCGAGCAGGTCGAGGGCGTCTCCGAGGCCGAGCTCGAGCTGATGGAGCGCCGCCTGCTCGACCGCCTCACCGACGAGATCCGCGACCTCCGCGGGGACGTCCGCGACGACCTGCGTGATGACCGGGACGATGCCCCCGTGATCGTGCAGACCCCGCAGCCGGGCGTGGTCGCCCCCGTCACCGGCCAGGGTGCGGTGGCCGTGGCCGAGCCGGCGGTGGTGGAGCGGCAGGGGTTCGTCGGGATCTCGCCCGTGGCCGGGTTCGCCTTCGGGCGGGGGCCGGAGCAGGTGCTGATCGGCCTCCGCACCGAGTACCACCCCGGCGGCCTCTCCGACCTCCGGTACTACCCCGAGCTGCTGCTCGGCGTCGGCGGCGAGCGCTCGTTCGCCTTCAACGTGAACGGCATCTTCGGCGTCCCCGGCTTCGACGACCAGCTCGCCCCCTATGCCGGCGTCGGCCTCGGCGTCGTCAGCTACGCCGGCGACGGCGACGACAGCGGCGGCAACACCGACCCCTTCTTCGGGAACGTGGACGACGGCGGCGACGACGTACCGGGCTTCCTGCTCACGCTCAACCTCGCGCTCGGCGCCGAGTTCGAGGTGGGCCGGAACCGGGTCTTCACCGAGCTCAACACGGCCAACCTGACCCGGTTCTACCGGCTCCTCGTCGGCTACCGCTTCGACTTCGACTGAGCCCATGCGCGCGACCCGCCTCCTCCTGCCCCTCGCCGTGGTGACCCTCGCGGTTGCTCCCGTCCGAGCACAGACCGACACCACGGCCGCGCGGCCAACGGCGGGCGTGAGTGGCACCTCGGACCGCGTGGCGACGGTGCCGCTCCCGAACGGCAGCGGGGTCTTCTACTACCGCTCGGGCCGGCCCGGCGGCGTCCGCATCCGCTCGCGCGCCGGCCGCCCGGCTCCGACGGAGCGGGGCCTCCGCGCTGACGACCTCCGCAGTGCCCTCGGCGACGTCGAGCCCGGTACGCGGGAGGCCCTCCGCAGCGGCGAGCCCGTCACCCGCCTCGACCTGCTCCGCCTCGAGCTCGCGCTCCGCCGCGCCCTCGACGACAAGCTCGACGGCCTCCGCCTCCAGCCCTACGCCGCCGACCGCGACCGGGTCTACCGCGACGGGAGCGGCCGGCCGGTGGTCGTCGTGCCGGGGCAGGGCGTGACCACGCTGCCGCAGGGGTTCGCGCCGACCCAGGGGACGCCAGCGCCGACCGGCCAGCCGTCTACGCCGCCGAGGGTGGAGGTCCCCCGGTCCGAGCTGGCGCCGGTCGCGCCGGGGGCGGTGACCGCGACGGAGGTGGAGCGTGCCTTGCTCGACGCCGGGCTCTTCCGCGCCGTCGAGGTCCACTTCGAGTTCGACGAGGCCACGCTGCTGCCGACGGCGGAGCGGGCGCTCGACACCATCGGCGGGGTGCTCGTCCGGTACCCGAGCCTGGAGGTCGGCATCGGGGGGCACACCGACAGCATCGGCTCGGACGCCTACAACCTCCAGCTCTCGCAGGCCCGCGCCGCGGCCGTCCGCGCCTACCTCCTGGTCCGGTTCCCCGGCATCGCCCCCGAGCGCCTCGCCGCACGCGGGTTCGGCGAGGCGGAGCCCATCGCCACCAACGCCAACCCGACGGGGCGGACGCTGAACCGCCGAGTGGAGTTCGTCGTGCTCAACCCGGAGGAGGTCCCGACGGTCGAGCCGGAGCCCGTGGAGGACCGGCTCCGGCGGCTGATCCAGGAGGAGCTGCGCGAGGCGCGCGAGGGGGACGACGGTTGATGCGGGCAGCGGTCAGAGCCGGACCAGCTCCGCGTCGTCGTAGTCCCGGTCGGCGCCCGCCACGAGGTCGGCCTCGTCGTCGCGGCGGCGGAGGAGGCCGGGGAGGCCGGCGCTCCGCCAGATCCGCTTCATCGCCCGGAGCTCCTCGGCGATGCCGTCGAGGTCGCGCTGGGGGATGAGCCCGCGGATCGCCTTCATCTCGCGGCGGCTGCCGCCCGAGAGGGCGGTGCCGCGGTTGTAGACGAGCGAGAGGAGCGCGCCCTGCGCGTCGGCCGGGAGGTCCTCGATGCCGGGGTAGGTGCGGCGGGTGCGGCGGGCGTACTCCGGCAGCGTCTGCGTGTAGAACACCCGCTCGGCCGCGTCGAGCGGCACCGTCACCGTCTTGACCCGGCCGACGGCGCGGCGGGCGTCGTCGCCCTTGAGCCCCGCCACGGTCAGCAGCTTGGCGAGGTCGGCGTCGGTGAGGAGCCCGCGCCACGTCTTCTCAATCTGGTTGGCCGCGGCGTACCCGAGGTCGTAGCCGATGCCGACGGTGACGCCGCTCTGCCCGCCCGGCCAGACGGGGTGCTGGAGCCGCCGCCAGTAGTTCGCCGCCGAGCCGATCTCGTGGTCCACGATGAGGCCGATGCTCCGCTTCGAAACGATGAGGTTGTGGGGCTCAGGGGCATCGGAGGCGTCGGGCACGGCGTCGCAGGCGTCGAGGACCGCCTCAAGCCGCGTCAGCGTGATCGGGCCGACGAGGCCGTCGGCGGAGACGCCGAGGCGGCGCTGGATGGCCTGGATACGCTCGCGGACGGTGAGGGTGCTCATGGCGGCGGGGGTCTCTGCATCAAGACGCCGGCAGGATACGGATCCGCCTTCAACACGAGAGCCGCCGCAGCCTGCGCGGAAGGTCGTCCGGCAGCCGCCACGGCGCGCGGGGGATCCGCTCCCACCCGAACCGGGAGACGAGCGCCTGTGGCACCACCGGCTCCGGGCGGTCGAGCAGGCCGAGCGAGTGGGCCAGCGCGCCGACGACAGCTTCGGGAGGGACACCGGCCTCGCGCAGCGCCCGCAGCGTCAGCGCCGCGTCCCGCTTCGACAGCTTCTCGCCGGCGGCGTTGACGACGAGGGGGAGGTGGGCGTAGGCGGGCCGGCCGCTGCCGAGGGCCCCGATGAGCTGGATCTGCCGCGCCGTCGAGTCCAGCAGGTCGGCGCCGCGGACGACCTCGGTGACGCCCATCGCGAGGTCGTCCACGACGACGGCGAGCTGGTAGGCGTAGAGCCCGTCGCGGCGCTTGAGGACGAAGTCGCCCACGACCTCGGCCACGTCATCCGCCTGCGGGCCCAGCACGCGGTCCTCCCACCGAACGACACCGTCGGCCACGCGGAGGCGCAGCGCGGCGTCCGGCCGCTCGGCGGAGGAGAAGGCGTCGAACCAGTCAATCGGGAGACCCTTCGGGCGGAGCGAAGCCGGATAGGGGGGGAGCCCCGAGGCCCCGTGCGGCGCCGAGGCGATTTCTACCAAGTCCTTCCGGGAGACGCGGCAGGGGAACAGCCGCCCGGCCTCCGCCAGCCGCCGCAGCGCCGCCTCGTAGACCGGTCCGCGCTCGCTCTGCCGGTACGGCGCGTGCGGCCCGCCGTCGGGTCCGTTGCTGGACCCCGGCCCCTCGTCCCAGTCGAGCCCGAGCCAGCGGAGGTCGTCCAGCGCGGCCTCGGCCGTGCCGGGCACGACGCGCGGAGGGTCGAGGTCCTCAATGCGCCAGACGAACGCGCCATCCTGGCTCCGCGCTGAGAGCCACGCCGCCAGCGCCGTCCGCGCGCTGCCGACGTGGAGAAGGCCGGTGGGAGAGGGGGCCCATCGGCCTCGGAGGGGGGACGTGTGCGGGGGCACGAGCGTTGTACCTTCGTCTAACCACCGCTCCATACCGCGTCAGGGGCAGGCTGTAAGGAAGGCGACCCGAAGGTAAGGAAGGTCACGGCTCCTCCCGATACTCAGCTCTCCAGTCGTTCGGCGCACCGAATCCTCCATCTCCCCCCTCAGGGCCCCGCCATGGCTACCCCAAAGACTCCGAAGACCCCACCCCCGACGAAGACGGCGTCCTCCTCTAAAGCACCCGCCGCCAAGGGACAGGCGGACACGCTGGACCTCAGGGGGCTCCTGGAGGTCCTGGTTGCGGTCCAAAAGGGGGATTTCACCGCCCGGCTCCTCGTCGAGAGCAACGGGACGGTGGGGCGGATCGCCGACACCCTCAACGGCATCATCGTCCAGAACGAGCAGCTTGCCGCCGAGCTCGAGCGCGTGGCCGAGGAGGTCGGGAAGAAGGGCCGGCTGGCCGAGCGGGCCGTGCTCCCCGGCGCCACCGGCGGTTGGCGCTCCATCGTCGGGTGCGTCAACGAGCTCATCGTGGACCTCGGGCAGCCCGTCGCCGAGGTCGAGCGGGTGATCGGCGCCGTCGCCAAGGGGGACCTCTCGCAGCAGGTCGAGCTCGAGGTCGAGGGGCGGCCGGTCCGGGGCGAGTTCCTCCGCACGGCCAAGATGGTCAACACGATGGTGGACCAGCTCGGCGCCTTCGCCTCGGAGGTGACGCGCGTGGCCCGCGAGGTCGGCACCGAGGGCATCCTGGGCGGGCAGGCGAAGGTGCCGGGGGTGTCGGGGACGTGGAAGGACCTGACGGACAACGTGAACTCGATGGCCGACAACCTCACCACCCAGGTCCGCAACATCGCCGAGGTCACGACGGCCGTCGCCACGGGGGACCTCTCGAAGAAGATCACCGCCGACGCCAAGGGCGAGATCGCCGAGCTGAAGAACACGATCAACACGATGGTGGACCAGCTTGGCGCCTTCGCCAGCGAAGTCACCCGCGTTGCACGCGAGGTCGGGACCGAAGGGGAGCTCGGCGGGCAGGCGAGGGTGCCGGGGGTGTCGGGGACGTGGAAGGACCTCACGGACAACGTGAACTCGATGGCGGAGAACCTGACGGCGCAGGTCCGCAACATCGCCGAGGTCACGACGGCGGTGGCGAACGGCGACCTCTCGAAGAAGATCACCGTCGAGGTCCAGGGCGAGATCCTGGAGCTGAAGGAGACCATCAACCGGATGGTGGACCAGCTCGGCGCCTTCGCCTCGGAGGTCACCCGCGTGGCGCGCGAGGTCGGCACCGAGGGCCAGCTCGGCGGGCAGGCGAAGGTGCCGGGGGTGTCGGGGACGTGGAAGGACCTCACGGACAACGTGAACTCGATGGCGGAGAACCTGACGGCGCAGGTCCGCAACATCGCCGAGGTCACGACGGCCGTCGCCACGGGGGACCTCTCGAAGAAGATCACCGTCGAGGTCCAGGGCGAGATCCTGGAGCTGAAGGAGACCATCAACACGATGGTCGACCAGCTCTCCAGCTTCGCCAGCGAGGTGACACGTGTCGCGCGTGAGGTCGGGACCGAGGGCCAGCTCGGCGGGCAGGCCGAGGTCCCCGGTGTCTCCGGCACCTGGGAGGACCTGACGGACAACGTGAACTCGATGGCGGAGAACCTGACGGCGCAGGTCCGCAACATCGCCGAGGTCACGACGGCCGTCGCCACGGGGGACCTCTCGAAGAAGATCACCGTCGAGGTCCAGGGCGAGATCGCCGAGCTGAAGACGACGATCAACCGGATGGTGGACCAGCTCTCCTCGTTCGCCAGCGAGGTTACGCGCGTGGCGCGCGAGGTCGGGACCGAGGGGAAGCTCGGCGGGCAGGCCGAGGTCGAGGGCGTGAGCGGGACGTGGAAGGACCTGACCGACAACGTGAACAACATGGCGGGCGACCTCACCACCCAGGTCCGCGCCATCGCCGAGGTCACGACCGCCGTCGCCAACGGCGACCTCTCGAAGAAGATCACGGTGGACGTGAAGGGCGAGATCCTGGAGCTGAAGGAGACCATCAACACGATGGTGGACCAACTCTCCTCGTTCGCCTCGGAGGTGACGCGCGTGGCGCGCGAGGTCGGGACCGAGGGCCAGCTCGGCGGGCAGGCGGAGGTGCCGGGGGTGTCGGGGACGTGGAAGGACCTCACGGACAACGTGAACTCGATGGCCGACAACCTCACCACCCAGGTCCGGGGGATCGCCGAGGTGGTCACGGCCGTCGCGCGCGGCAACCTCGACCGGAAGCTCCAGGTCGAGGCCCAGGGCGAGATCGCCGAGCTCCGCGACACGATCAACGCCATGATCGACACGCTCGACACCTTCGCCGACCAGGTCACGACGGTGGCGCGCGAGGTCGGCGTCGAGGGCCAGCTCGGCGGGCAGGCCGAGGTCCCCGGCGCGAGCGGGACGTGGCGCGACCTGACCGACAACGTAAACCAGCTCGCGGCGAACCTCACGACGCAGGTCCGCGCGATCACCGAGGTCACGACGGCCGTGGCCGCCGGCGACCTCTCGAAGAAGATCACGGTCGAGGCGGCGGGCGAGGTGGCGGATCTCAAGGACAACGTCAACGAGATGATCCGCAACCTCAAGGACACCACGCGGGAGAACCAGGAGCAGGACTGGCTCAAGACGAACCTCGCCCGGTTCACGCAGCAGCTCCAGGGCCAGAAGGAGCTCCACACCGTCTCGAAGCTGATCCTCTCGGAGCTGGCCCCCCTCGTCAACGTCCAGCACGGCGCCTTCTACACGGCCGAGCGCGCCGAGGGCGAGGCCGAGCCGGTGCTGTCTCTCCTCGCCACCTACGCCTACCGCGAGCGGCGGGGGCTCAACAACCGGTTCCACCCCGGCGAGGGGCTCGTCGGGCAGTGCGCCCTCGAGCGCGAGCGGATCCTGCTGACCGACGTCCCCGAGGGGTACGTCCAGATCAACTCCGGGCTCGGGGCCGCCCCGCCGCGCAACATCGTCGTGCTGCCGGTGCTCTTCGAGGGCGAGGTCAAGGCCGTCATCGAGCTCGCCTCGTTCGAGCCGTTCAACCAGAACCACCTCACCTTCCTCGACCAGCTCACCGAGTCGATCGGGATCGTGCTGAGCTCGATCGAGGCGAACATGCGCACGGAGGCGCTGCTGGCGCAGAGCCAGGGGCTCACGCAGGAGCTCCAGAGCCAGCAGGACGAGCTCCAGCAGACGAACCAGCGCCTCGAGCAGCAGGCCCGGAGCCTCCGCGAGAGCGAGGACCTCCTGAAGAAGCAGCAGGAGGAGCTCCAGCAGACGAACACCGAGCTCGAGGAGAAGGCGCAGCTCCTGGCGCAGCAGAACGCGGAGGTCGAGCGCAAGAACGCCGAGATCGAGCGGACCCGCCGCGCCATCGAGGAGAAGGCCGAGCAGCTCGCGCTGACCTCGAAGTACAAGAGCGAGTTCCTCGCCAACATGAGCCACGAGCTCCGGACGCCGCTGAACTCGATGCTCATCCTCAGCCGGATGCTCGCCGAGAACGGCGACGAGGTTCTCAGCCAGAAGCAGATCGAGTACGCCGAGACGATCCACTCCTCGGGCTCCGACCTCCTCGGCCTGATCAACGAGATCCTGGACCTCTCGAAGATCGAGAGCGGGGCGATGGCCGTCGAGATCGAGCCGGTCGCCCTCGACGGCGTGGCCGAGGACGTGAACCGGATGTTCCGCGAGGTCGCCAACGACAAGAACCTCGCCTTCACCATCGCGCTCGACGAGGCGCTCCCCAGCACCATCGAGACCGACGAGAAGCGGCTCCAGCAGGTCCTCAAGAACCTCCTCTCAAACGCCTTCAAGTTCACCCACGAGGGGGAGGTCGAGCTCCGCGTGGCCCCGGCCGCCGGCGTCCGCTTCCGGACCGAGGGCCTTCGCCGGGCGGGCCGCGTCGTCGCCTTCTCCGTCGCCGACACCGGCGTCGGCATCCCCACAGACAAGCAGCGCGTCATCTTCGAGGCGTTCCAGCAGGCTGACGGCTCGACCGGCCGGACCTACGGCGGGACCGGGCTCGGCCTCTCGATCAGCCGCGAGATCGCCCGCCTCCTCGGCGGCGAGATCCACCTCCAGAGCACGCCGGACGAGGGGAGCACGTTCACGCTCTACCTGCCCACCCGGTACACCCCGCCGGCTCAGCGCGAGCCGCACCCCGAGGACCGCGTGACCGAGGCGGCGACCGGCCCCGGTGCCTCGAAGCCCGGCGCGTCGGACTCGGGCGCGCTTCGCTTCGCAGGGGGCGACGGTGTGGGGGACGAGGTCGGCGCCGGCTCGGTGGCCCGTCCGGTGGGCGCCGCCACGGTGGACCCGCCGCCCGCCGGCGGTGACGGCGAGGTGCAGCCCGTTGCCCGCACCGCCCCTGCCGCCGTCGAGGCGCCCCCGTCCGAAACGCCTGCGGGATCAGGAGCGCCTGAGGGAGCCCCCGGCGAGGCGCGGCCCAGGCTGCGTCCGCTCCAGGACGACCGCGAGGCCATCGGGTCAGAAGACCCCGTCCTGCTCATCGTCGAGGACGACGCGCACTTCGCCCGGGTGCTGATGGACATCGCGCGGGAGAAGGGGTTCAAGGTGGTCGTGGCCGACCACGGCCAGGGCGCCCTCGCCGCCGTGCGCCGCTACAAACCGGCCGCCATCACGCTCGACGTCCAGCTCCCCGGCATGCACGGGCTCGCCCTGCTCGACCGGCTCAAGAACGACCCCGCCACGCGCCACATCCCCGTCCAGATCGTCTCCGTCACCGAGGCGCTCCCACGCCGGGAGCGGAAGGGCATCCTCGCCCAGCTCCAGAAGCCGGTCACGCGGGCCTCCGTCGAGGCCCACCTCGAGCGGGCGAAGGGGCTCGCCGAGCGGCCCGTCAAGCGGCTCCTCGTCGTCGAGGACAACGAGGTGCAGCGCCGGCTCGTCGAGGAGTTCATCGGCGGCGACGACGTCGAGATGGTGGGCGTCGCGCGGGGGGACGAGGCGCTCACGGCGCTCTCGACCGGCGAGTTCGACTGCGCCCTCGTGGACCTCGGGCTCCCGGACATGAGCGGGTTCGAGCTGATCGAGCGGGTGCGCGAGGAGCTCGGGCTGAACGACCTCCCCGTGATCGTGCATACCGGACGCGACCTCAAGCCCGAGGAGGCCAAGCAGCTCCACCGCCTCGCCGAGGCCGTCGTCGTCAAGGACGTCGAGGCGTTCGACCGGCTCCTCGACGAGACCGCCCTCTACCTCCACCGCGTCGAGACCGAGCTCCCCGAGGACCAGCGCGAGCGGCTCGAGAAGCAGCACCGCCCCGAGGCCAGCCTCGCCGGGCGGCGGGTGCTCATCGTGGACGACGACATCCGCAACATCTTCGCGCTCCAGAGCCTCCTCGAGCGCCACAAGATGGAGGTGGTCTACGCCGAGAGCGGGCGCGACGGGATCGAGTTCCTGAAGAAGGACCCCGCCATCGACCTCGTGCTCATGGACGTGATGATGCCCGGCATGGACGGGTACGAGACGACGCGGTCCATCCGTCGGATCGAGCGGTTCGCGGAGCTCCCCATCATCGCCGTGACGGCGAAGGCCATGAAGGGGGACCGCGAGAAGTGCCTCGCCGCCGGGGCCTCGGACTACATCACGAAGCCGGTGAACGTGGACCAGCTCGTCTCGCTGCTCCGCATCTGGGTGGCGAAGCAGGGATGAGGCGCCTCAGGCCGTCTCCATTCAGGCCGGCTCCAGCTCCCTGAGCTCGAACAGCCAGGGGTGGGCCGCCCGGAGGGCCTCCTCCACGGGCGCGTCCAGCTTGGCCTCGGCCAGGGAGCGGGCGTCGTCGAAGAAGGTGAGCAGGGCCCCGCCCTCGGGGAGGCGGGCGCCCGTGAGGTCGGCGCGGGTGAGGTCGGCGCGGGTGAGGTCGGCGCCGCGGAGGTCGGCCCCGTCGAGGTTGGCGCCGCGGAGGTTCGCGCTCTCGAAGATGACCCGGCGGAGGTCGGCCCCCTCGAGGTGGACGCCGCGGAGGTTGGCGCCGAGGAGGCGGGCGTGCTGGAGGTCCGCGCCGGGGAGGGCGGCGAACTGGAGGTCGGCGGCGGTGAGGTTCGCGGCGCGGAGGTCGGCGTTCTCCAGGAAGGCCCGCTCGAGGTCCGCCTCGGTGAGGTCGGCGCCACGGAGGTCCGCCGCCGTCAGCGTGGCCCGCTCGAAGTCCACGTTGCGGAGGCCGGCGCCGGCGAGGCGAGCGCCGGCGAGGCGGGCGCCGTGGAGGTTCGCGCCGGTGAGGTCGGCGCCCCAGAGGTCGGCCTCGGTGAGGTCGGCGTCGGCCAGGTTCACGCCCTGGAGGAACGCCTCGGTCAGCCGGAGCGGCGCCCCCAGGCCGAGGCGGTTGAGCCGGCGGACGTTGCCGGCGATCCGGAGGGCGGCCTCCGAGGAGCGCCAGCCTAGGAAGTCCTCGATCTCTTCGCGGTAGCGGTTGGCCCGGAGGCGGCGCTCGCCGCGGCGGTTGAGCCACAGCATGAACCACCCGATCACGAGCAGGTCGAAGAGCATCCCGTGCGCCTCGCTCAGGACGCCCTCGGCGAAGCCGGTCGGGTCCGAGAGGTAGAACGGTACCGAGAGCGGGAGGACGAGGGCCGCCGCCCCGAGGAACACGTAGAAGGCGAGGCGGACCGGGTGCTCGGCGGCGAGCAGCTCAAGGCGCGCACGCCACCGGACGAGGGCGGCGCGGACGCGGCGGAAGGGGCGGGGGGAGGTGTCAGGCATGGGTAGCTCCGGGTTCTACGCACGTTCTGTGCCGAGGAACCCCACCAGCCCCGGCACCCGCTGCCCTCGGACCCGAGGGGTAGCCACGGCTAAACCCCGAACGTCCCGATGAGGGCGCCCGCGATGGTCGCCGTCATCCACGAGGCCAGCGCGCCGCCGAGCACCGCCAGCAGCCCCAGTCGCGCGATGTCGCTCCGGCGGGTCGGGGCCAGCTCGCCGATGCCGCCGATCTGGATGGCGATGGAGGAGAAGTTGGCGAAGCCGCACAGCGCGTAGGCCCCGATGATCAGCGTCCGCGGGCTCACCGTCGCCGCCTCGCGGAGCTCGCCGAGCGAGGCGTAGGCCACGAACTCGTTGATGGCGACCTTCTCGCCGAGCAGCCGCCCGAACTCCAGCACGTCGGCGGCCTCGACCCCCATCGCCCAGGCCAGCGGGGCGAACACGTACCCGAAGATCGCCTGGAGCGAGAGCCCGTCGAACCGCCCACCCGAGGCGTCGGCGACGGCGGCGTTCAGCCCGACGAGCCCGCCGAGCCACCCGAGCAGCGCGTTGATGAGCGCGATGATGGCGATGAACGCCAGGAGCATCGCGCCGACGTTGAGGGCCAGCTTGAGCCCCTCGGCCGCGCCCGCCGCCGCCGCCTCGATGGCGTTGGCCTCGGTCTTCTCGTGCGCCACCTCGACGACGCCGAGCGTCGCGGGCCGCCCGGCCTCGGGGACGAGGATCTTGGCGAGCACGATGGACGCCGGCGCGCTCATGATCGAGGCCGAGAGGAGGTGCCCCGCGAAGACCGCCTGCGTCGCGGGGTCGTCCCCGCCGAGGAAGCCGACGTAGGCCGCGAGCACGCTCCCCGCGATCGTCGCCATGCCGCCGGTCATCAGCGTCATCAGCTCGCTCCGCGTCATCCCCGCGATGTAGGGGCGGACGACGAGGGGCGCCTCGGTCTGCCCGATAAACACGTTGGCCGCCGCGCTGAGCGCCTCGGCCCCGGAGATCCGGAGCGTCTTCGCCATCAGCCACCCGAGCCCGCGGACGACGGGCTGGAGCGCGCCGAGGTGGTAGAGCAGCGCCGTCAGCGACGCGAAGAAGATGATGACCGGGAGGATCCCGAAGGCGAACGAGAAGAGGAGGTTCTCCGGCCCCGGCGCTCCCCCGAGCGGGCCGAGCACGAACCCCGCCCCGTCGTAGGTGAACGAGAGGAGGGTGACGAACAGCCCCCCCACGAAGTCGAAGAGGGAGCGACCGAACGAGGTACCGAGGATGAGCCCGGCGAAGAGGAGCTGGAGCCCGAGCCCCGCCGCCACGAGCCGCCAGTCGATGGCGCGGCGGTCGGTCGAGAACAGCACGGCGAGGCCGAGCAGCACGGTGAGGCCGAAGAGGCCGCGCAGGAGGAAGACGACGGCGTCCATCGGGCGGGGAGACGGCGGGTGAGGGAGGGGCCGCGCACGGCCGCGCGAAGATACCCGCCGCCCGAGGAACGGCTTCCGGCTCAGAAGTAGCGCTCGATCCCGTACCCAAACGGCTTCCCCCGTGCCGACTGCCGGACGAGGTGGCGCAGCCGCTTGGCGAACTCCTCCGGCCGACCCCGCGCCGCGTCGACGTAGGCCGCGCGGATCCGCTGGTAGGCCGGCGACGTGGCCTCGAAGAAGGCCCACGCTTCCCCCTCCGACTGGAGGGCCGCGCGGATGTCACTCGGGATCTCGTACCGCTCGGGGCGCACGTCGCCGAGCCCGGCGAGGACGGAGGGCAGCACCTGCCCAGCGGCGATGAGCCGGGCCAGCCGCTCCTGGTTGGTTTGCGAGAACGCGCTCCCCGCCCGGCGGGGCGTGAACCGCTGCGCGTAGCGGTCCCCGTCGAGCCCCTTGCGGATGCCGTCGATCCACCCGAAGCAGAGCGCCTCCTCAACGGCGTCGTTGTACGGCACGCTGGGGCGCCCGGTGTGCTTCCGGTACGAGACGAGCCAGACCTCGGGCTCGTCCGCGTGGTGAGCGGCGAGCCAGTCTCGCCACGCCGCGCGGGCGGGGACGTAGAGCGTCTTGGTGATGAGCATGGGCGGTCCGCGAGGCCCCCACGATACGCCATCGCCCTTACGTTTCGCGCGAAACGCGCCGTCCGCCCGCATCCCCCCGTCCGGGTGGACGTATCCCCGGCGATCTTCCGACCTCACCGCGCACCCGATCATGGCGAACACGTATCCCAACCTCACCCGCGCTGCCGGCCGCATCGGCGTCATCGCCGGTGCCGTTCTCATCCTCATGCTCGCTGCGGCGGGCTGCATGACCGCCTCCATCGGGGCCGGCGAGCAGGGCGTCAAGTACAGCTACTTCAGCGGGACCGACCTCGGCGAGAGCTACGACGAGGGCTTCCACGTCTTCTTCCCCTGGGAGCGCATGGTCGACTACGACGTCCGTGTCAACAACGCCGACGAGGAGATCGAGGTGCTCTCCTCGAACGGCCTCACCATCGGGATGGACATCTCCGTCCGGTACCGGCCGGAGGTGAGCGCGCTGCCGCAGCTCCACACGACCTACGGGCAGGAGTACTACGAGCGGCTGATCCGGCCGGAGTTGCGGAGCGTGGCCCGCGAGGTCGTCGGGCAGTTCACGCCCGAGGAGCTGTACTCGACGCGCCGGGCCGAGCTGCAGGAGCAGATCGAGCAGCGGATGACGGCGGCCGTCGAGGCCGACTACGTCGAGCTCGAGGCGGTGCTGATCCGCGACATCGAGCTGCCGGAGCAGATCCGCCGGGCCATCGAGAACAAGCTCGAGGAGCAGCAGCTCGTCGAGCAGGCGCGGCTCTCGATCCAGCGCGCCGAGCAGGAGGCCGAGCGCAAGCGCGTCGAGGCCTCCGGCGACGCCGACCGGGCGCGGATCATCGCGCAGAGCCTGTCACCGCAGTTCCTGCAGTTCCAGGGCATCCAGGCCACCCGCGAGCTCGCGCAGTCGAACAACGCGAAGGTCGTCATCGTCGGCGGCGGGGGCGACGGCCTCCCCGTCATCCTCGGCGACCAGTAGAGGCCCGACGGCGCCGGCTCGGGGCCGCTGGGGGTTCAACGCTGTGCCTCCCCCGGCGGCGCCTCGCTACGCTCGAACCCGAGGGCGAGCGCTCCCTCTTCGGTCTCGGCGCTGACGAGCGCGTAGTGCACGGCCGCATAGGACGAGGCCCCGCACACGGCGATGACGCCGAGGTGCTCGACGGCGGTGTCGAGCACCTGCACGCCGGCCTCCTCGAGGAGGCTACGCGTGTCGGGCGGGTCGTACTCGACGGAGGGGTCGCACTGGACGCCGCCGCTGAACGTCTGAGCCACCCAGACGGGGCCGGAGGCCTGGTCGGAGGTTCGGTCGGGGTCCAGGGAGCGGCAGCCGGCGGTCCCGATGAGGCTGAGGAGGACGAAGAGTAGAGTTCGCATGGTCGGGGGCTGCGGGACTTCAGTTCCCGTTCGAGCCGTTCGTGGTGCCGTTCATCGGGAAGGCGTCGTTGGCGAGGTCGGTGTCGGGGAGGGCGCCGTCGGGGTTGAGGCGGACGCCCGTGACCCGGCCCTCGACGCCGAGCTCGAACGTGTCGGCGTTGAAGAACGCCTCGGCGGGGACGCGCCGCCGCTCGGTTCTCCCGTCGGCAAAGGTCAGTTCGAGGTCGATAGGGAAGAGGAGGCCGCCGGCCTGCGACAGCGAGACCACCGTCTGCCCGTCCTCCTCCCGCACGCCGTCGATCCGCTGGTCGAGGGTGTCGGTCGAGTAGAACCACGCGCGCCAGAACCACCCGAGCTCCTCGCCCGACACGTCCTCGATGGTGCGGAAGAAGTCGGCGGGCTGGGGGTGCTTGAAGGCCCACCGCTCGGTGTAGGCCCGGAACCCCTCGTCGAAGCGCTCGGGGCCGAGGATCGTCTCGCGGAGGATCTGGAGGCCCTTCGACGGCTTCCGGTAGCCGAGGAAGCCGAGGGCCGCGCGGCGCACCGCGTCCGAGGTTGTGGCGATCGGCTGGTCGGCCATCAGCGCCTCCTGCATCCGCCCGGCGACGTAGGGCGAGCGCGTCAGCCGGTACATCCTCACCTCGGCGCCCCGGCCGTAGCCGGCGATGGTGGGGTCGGCGTTCTCGTCGTAGAAGGCCGGGCCGGAGAGGGCGTTCATGAACGAGGCGAACCCCTCGTCCATCCACACGTGCCGCCGCTCGTCGGAGCCGACGATCATGGGGAACCAGTTGTGGGCGACCTCGTGGTCGACGACGCCCTGGAGCGGGAACCCCCGGTCGGTCACGTCGGAGAAGTGGATCATCGGGTACTCCATCCCCCCGACGACGCCGGCCACGCTGATGGCGACGGGGTAGGGATAGGGGAACCATTGCTCGGAGTTGTACTGGACCGACTGCCGCCCGAACCGGGTAGCCTCCTCCCAGCCTGGCTCGGCGGGGTCGCTGCCGACGCCCTCGGGCGGGTAGGCCGAGAGGATGAGGACGTCGTTGCCGGCGGGGGTGGTGTAGCCGGCGCCGTCGAGGATGAACTGCTGGGAGGCGGCCCACGCGAAGTCGCGCACGTCCTCGGCGCGGTAGCGCCACGTCGTCGTGCCGCCGCCCGGCCGGGTGCCGGCTTCCTCGGGGCGGACGATGTAGACGCGCTCGGCGGAGCGCCGCGCCTCGGCGAGCCGGCCGAGCTGCTCCGCGTCCCACGTCTCCTCGGGGTTCGTCTGCTCGCCCGTGGCGACGACGACGAACTCGCTCGGCACCGTGATCGCCACGTCGTAGTCGCCGTAGCCGAGGTAGAACTCGCCCTGGCCGAGGTAGGGCAGCGCGTTCCAGCCCTCGACGTCGTCGTAGACCAGCACTTGCGGGAACCACTGCGCGATCTCGTAGACGGCGCCGCCCTCGACGGGGAGGATCCCCATCCGGTCCGCCCCGCGCTCCGGCACCCGGAAGCTCCACGCGATGTCGATCGTCACGGTCGAGCCGCCCGGCGCCATCGGCTCGGCGAGGTCGATGCGGAGGCGGGTGTCGTCTATGAGGGTCTCCGGCTCGTAGGGCTGGCCGCCCTGGCGCACGGCGATCGTGCCCAGCTCGATGCCGCCGCCGGGGAAGGCCCCGCTGAAGCGCGTCCCGGCTGGCGTCGTCAGCGCGCCGCGGCTGCCCTCGCGGAACAGGTTCTGCTCCAGCGAGAGCCACAGGAAGTCCAGCGGGTCCGGGCTGTTGTTCGTGTACGTGATGGTCTCCGAGCCGCGGACGGTGTTCGTCGCCGGGTCGAGCGAGACGGCGATGTCGTAGTCGGCCTCCTGCTGCCAGTAGGCCGGGCCGGGCTTGCCGGAGGCCGAGCGGTACTGGTTCGGCGTCGGGAGGTCGAGCGGGGCGAAGTACGGCGCGTTGGTTTCGGGGAGCGGCGCGTCCTGCGCCTCGGCAGGAAGAGCGAGGAGAGCGACGGCCAGGAGGAGGGGGAGGCGGGGCATCGGCGGTATGGGAATAGGAGGCGCGCGAAGATAGCGCGGCGTCCCACCGTGCCGCGTTGCTCCGCCTACCGTAGGGACGCGACACGTCGCGTTTCTACCCCGCACGGCCTCGTCAGAGCTCGAAGAACAGACGGATGCGGTGGAGGAGGCCCTCGTGCGGCATCCCCGCGCCGTCGCCCTGGGCCGAGGCGCGGGCCTCGCGGCGCGCGTCGAGCCCGCCCTGCCGCTCGGCGATCAGCCGGCTGAAGGCCTCCGCCAGCGCGGCGTTCTTGGTGACGACCTCGCGCACGGCCTCCTTCCCAATCTCCAGCAGCTCGACCTCGCCCACGGCCACGGCGTCGGCGTTCCGGGGCTCGCCGGTGAAGAGCGCCATCTCGCCGAAGAAGTCGCCGGGGCCGAGGCGGGCCACGGGCAGCGGCGGGTCGCGGTCGTCTCGGACGCCGTCGCCGGCGGGCGGGGGGAGGCGGATCTC
Source organism: Rhodothermales bacterium (assembly GCA_965215145.1). Classification (GTDB taxonomy): domain Bacteria; phylum Bacteroidota; class Rhodothermia; order Rhodothermales; family JANQRZ01. The sequence continues at coordinate 1,373,426 of OZ244038.1, forward strand.
GACGTACCCCTCGCGGACGATGAACATCGAGCTCCCGGGGGCGCCCGCGCGGAGGATCGGCTCGCCGGGGCCGTAGACGACCGGCTCGATCCCGTCGGCCACCTCGGCCCGCTGCTCCGGCGTGAGCGGCGCGAAGAACGGGTTGGCCGCGAGGTCGGCACCGTAGGAGGCGCGGGCCTCCTGCGTCGGCGGGGCGGCCTGCCGCTGCGGGCGGAGGAGCTGGACGTGCGGGAACGGAATCTCGATGCCCACGCGGCTGTAGAGGTACCACACCCGCTTGCGGACGGTCGCGTCGATGCCCTCGACGTCGAGGTAGTCCCGCGTCCAGTAGACCACCTCGTAGTCCACGTTCGAGTCGGCGAAGCCCTTGACGCGGACGAGCGGCGGGCGCTCGTGGGCCACCTTCGGGACGGAGCGGACGGCGTCCTCGACGAGGGCGACCACGCGCTCGGGCGGCACGTCGTAGGGGGCCGGCAGGACGAGCAGGCGGCGGTTGAGCTCGGCCGCCCGGTAGACCTCCAGCGGCTCCCGCGCCACCGACGCGTTCGGCAGCACGACGACGGTGTTGTCGAGGGTGCGGATCGAGGTCGTCCGCCAGTCGAACGCCTCGACGCGCCCGAGCCGGTCCGCGATCCGGATCGTGTCGCCGATTAAAAAAGGCTGCTCGATCTGAATGGATATACCGGAGAAGAAGTTGCCCAGCGTCTCCTGCAGCGCGAAGCCGAGCACGACGGTGGCGACGGCGCTCGTCGCTGCGAGCCCGCTGAGGTCCTGCTCGAACACCGCCGAGAGGATCAGCGCGAACGCGGCGAAGTAGAGGATGACGGCGGCCAGCGCGTGGAGCAGCCTCGGCGCCTCGGTCCCCTTCACCCGGCGGAAGAGGACGTCGAGCGCGAGGAACCCCACGACGCGGACGACGACGACGGCCAGCGCCATCAGCAGCGCGGCCCGGAGGTACGGCTCGGCCTCGCGCTCCGTCCACCCCGGCACGAACAGCGCCAGCGCGAAGTAGACGGCCAGGAGCACCCCGCTGAGGAACAGCGAGAAGCGGATCTGCTGGACGGTGCGGCGGGCGGAGTGCATCGGAGGTTGGGGAGGGGCCAGCCCTGCGGCTACAACCCGCTAACTAACTGAATCCGGGGCGGTTTTGCAAATGGCGCGCGCCGCGCTCCTACTCCAGACGCGTCCTCCCCGATTCTGCAGCCCGCGCTCGTTCAGCATCTAGCCCGCGCCAGCAGCCAGAGCGCGAGGCCGAGGAAGAGGGCGTGCGTCCGCCGTGTGCTTGCCGGCGGCGGGGTGGGACGCAGGAATATTCGTCTCCCCCCTTGCACGCGGATGCCTCGCGCCTTACGTTGGGGTGTCCCCGTTCGAATAGAAGGTCACTCTCATGCGACGCTGCCCTCGCTCCGTGCTCCTTCTCACGCTTGCGGCCCTCTCGGCAGCGCCTGTGCAGGCGCAGGAGGTGCTGACGGAGGACGCGAAGCTCGTCGGCTCCGAGGCCGACCCCGCCTCGACGGTGGGGTGGAGCGTCAGCGCGGCCGAGGGCCTCGTCGTGGTGGGGGCGTGGCGCGACGACGAGTTCGGGGCGCTGGCCGGGGCGGCGTACGTCTTCGGCGAGGGGGCGGGGGGCTGGGCGGAGGAGGCGAAGCTCGTGGCTTCGGACGCCGCAGCGGGGGACACGTTCGGGTTCGCCGTGGCGGCGGGGTCCGAGTCGGGCTCGGACGTGGTGGTGGGGGCGCCGGGGACCTCGAGCGACCCGCGGAGCGACGCGGCCTACGTGTTCCGCCGTGGGGAAGAGGGGGCGTGGGCGGAGGAGGCGAAGCTGACCCCGTCGGATGGGGAGGAGACCAACGACCAGTTCGGCCGCGCCGTCGCTGTGGCTGACAGCCTCGCTCTGATCACGGCCTACGGGGTGGTCAATCCGAACGGGACAACTGGGGCAGCCTACGCTTTCCGTCGCACCACGGAAGGGGGATGGGTAGAAGAGGCAAGGCTCACTACCACCGAAGGCACTGCCTTCAACGGGTTCGGTCGATCCGTCGCTGTTACCCCCGCCGACGGGGCGGGTCGTCCGGCCACAGCACTCATTGGCGCTCATGTTGATGAGAGCCAGATGGGTGCGGCCTATGCCTTCCGCCGTGCGCCCGATGGCACATGGGTTGAGGAGGCGAAGCTCACCGCTCCTGACGGGGAACCTTTCGACCTCTTCGGCCTCGGCGTCTCCCTCGCCGTCACGGCCACCGGGGACCTCCTCGCCCTCGTCGGCTCCCTCGGCGACGACGGCGCCGGGGAGCAGACCGGGGCCGCCTACGTCTTCCGCCGCGAGCCCTCCGCCGCGCCCGGTGCCGACGGCACCTGGGCCTTCGAGGCGAAGCTCACCGCCGCCGACGGCCAGATCGGCCAGCGCCTCGGCTGGGCCGTCGCCCTAGCCTCTGCGGAGGAGTCTGACGCCGACGCCGTGGCCGTGCTCGGCGCCGACGGGGCCTACGGCTTCGCCGGCACCGTCCGCCTCTTCCGCCGTGACCTCGCCAGCGGTGCCGCGGGTGGGGAGCCGGTGTGGACGGAGGCGGCGGAGCTGTGGGCGAGCGACCGCGCGCCGGGCATGGAGCTCGGCTACTCGGTGGGAGTCTCGGGTACGTTTGCGGTGGCGGGGGCGCCGTACGCGGACCCGATGGGGGGGGCGGCCTACGTGTGGGACCTCCGGCGGGCGCTCCCGAGCGAGGCCCCCCCGCTTGCGGGCGGTCGGGAGGTCGAGCTCTCGGCGTGGCCGAACCCGGCGCGGGGGGCGGCGACGGTGGCGCTCCGCCTCGCGGCGTCGGCGCACGTCCGCCTCGTGGTCTACGACGGGCTCGGCCGCGCGGTCGGCGTGCTCTACGAGGGGCCGGCCGCGGCGGGGGAGACACTCGTCCGGCTCGACGCGGGGGAGTGGGCCCCGGGGGTGTACTTCCTCCGGCTCGAAGCGGAAGATGCGGTGGTGACGGTCCCCGTTACGGTTCTCGACTGACGCTGTCATGAACCCCACAAGCTCTCGTTCGCGGCGCTCTCCCGCCCTCGACTCATCGCGCCCTCCACCCCTCCTCACGATGCCACTACGTACGATGCCACGCCTCCCGCTCCTCCTCTCCTTCCTCCTCACGCTCATCGTGGCCGTCGCGCTCGTGTCCCCGGCGTGGGCGCAGGAGGTGCTGACGGAGGACGCGAAGCTCGTCGGCTCCGACGCCGACTCGGTGGCGACCGCGGGGTGGAGCGTGGCCGCCGCGGACGGGCTCGTCGTGATGGGGGCGTGGCGCGACGACGAGTTCGGGCTCCAGGCCGGTGCCGCCTACATCTTTCGCGAGGGCGCGGGGGGCTGGGAGGAGGAGGCGAAGCTCGTGGCGAGCGATGCTGAGGCGTGGGACACGTTCGGGTGGGCCGTGGCAGCGGGGTCCGCGCCGGGCTCGGACGTGGTGGTCGTGGGGGCGCGGGGTACTGCGAGCGACCCCACGAGCGACGCCGCCTACGTCTTCCGCCACGAGGGGGGGGGGGCGTGGGTGGAGGAGGTAAAGCTCATTCCCACCGACGGTGATGGTGCCCACGATGCCTTTGGCGATGCCGTCGCCGTCGCCAACAACCTAGCCCTCGTCGGGGCCTTCGGCGCGGACGACTTCGGCGACACCTCCGGGGCGGCCTACACGTTCCGGCGCACTTTCGACGGAGAGTGGATCCAAGAATCTCGCCTCCTCGCCTCCGACGGAGCCGCCGGTGACGGGTTCGGCAGGAGCGTGGCTGTCTTCGCCCCAGGCGGCGCGAGCGGTCCACCCATCGCCCTAGTCGGAGCTCCGACGAAGGACGGGCCCTCGGAGAAGATCCAAACGGGCGCGACCTACGCCTTCCGCCGCGCCGAAAACGGAGCGTGGGTGGAGGAGGCGAAGCTCACTGCCCCCGGTGCCGAAGCCTTCGACTCCTTCGGCATCGACGTCTCCATCGCTACTACACCCAGCGGGAACCTTCTCGCCCTCATCGGTGCTTACGGTGATGCTGAGGAAGAGCCGCAGACCGGCGCCGCTTACGTCTTCCGCCGCGAGCCTGCTACTACATCAGGCGGGGATGGGAGGTGGGTCTTCGAGGCCAAGCTCGCCGCCGCCGACGGCTCGGCCGGCCAGCGCCTCGGATGGTCCGTCGCTTTGGCCCCTGCGGAGGAGTCTGGCGCCGAGGCCGTCGCCGTGCTCGGCGCCGACGGGGCCTATGGCCTCACCGGCACCGTCCGCCTCTTCCGCCGCACCACCGTCGGCGGCGTGCCGGTGTGGGCGGAGGAGGCCGAGCTGTGGGCCTCCGACCGCGTGCCAGGGATGCGGCTCGGCCACGGCGTTGGGGCCTCGGGCGCTTATGCTGTCGCGGGCGCCCCGTACGTGGACGGCCTCGGCGGCCCGGCGGGCCGGGGTGCGGCCTACGTGTGGGACCTCCGCCGCGCCCTCCCGAACGAGGCGCCTCCCCCGCTCGGGGGCGGTGCCCCGCTCGGGCTCGTGGCTTACCCGAACCCCTCGGCGGGGGCCGCCACCGTCGCGCTCCGCCTCGTGGCGCCGTCGCACGTCCGCCTCGTGGTCTACGACGGGCTCGGCCGCGCGGTCGGCGTGCTCTACGAGGGGCCGGCCGCGGTGGGGGAGACACTCGTCCGGCTCGACGCGGGGGAGTGGGCCCCGGGGGTGTACTTCCTCCGGCTCCAGGCTGGCTCCGGGGCGGTGACGGCCCCCCTCACGATCCTTGACTGAGTCCCAACGGAATCCCACGCGCGGGCCGCTCCGCTTGCGGCCTCTCGCCTCAACAAAGGCAACCCCGACGGCACCTCCACTCAACCCGCACTGCCATGCGTACCACCCCGCTCTGCCTCGCTGCTCTCCCCACTGTCCTCCTCGCACTCGCCCTGTCGCCGCCGTCCGCGGCACAGGTAGACGAGGAATGCTTCCTCCCGACACCCCCTCCCGGCGTTGACCGCAACGTCAACCCCGGCGCCAACCTCTACTTTCCCAATGAAGGCCGCATCAACGCCCTCTACGTCTTCGTCCAGCACAAGGACGACCTCGGCGACGACGCCTCCACCACAGACCCCGTGACAGAGTGGCCTGCCATGCGAAGCCGGGGACCCGACCGGCTCCTCCCCGCCTGGGGACCGGACCGCCTCGCACTTCCCGGCAGTGACCCAGGTGACTACGCTGAGGGCTCCCTCAGCCATTACTACCACATGGTCTCGGGCGGGCGGTTCAAGCTCGAAGGGTACGTCTACCCCGGGGTTTACATCCCCCCGCAGGACAAGGACTGGTACGGGGACAACCCCAGTACCTTCCCCAACGGGCAGGTCCGTCTCTCCCACGAGATCCTTTCGTGGGTGAACCAAAACCCTGAGGGCATTCCCTTCGACGAGCTCGACCGGTGGCAGAATGGGACAGCAGACGCGACGGAGGATACTGAAGATGGTTTTGTGGACATGGTCATCCTGCACTTCCGCAGCAACAACCTCGACGCGATGGGGGTCGGTTGTACAAACCCGTCAAACCCGGCGATAACGTCTCTGGGCTCAGGGTCATGCGCCGGAGGCCCCTACCGAACTCCCGACACCGATGGCTTCGAATCAGACCCCCTATTTCTAGGTTCGAAGCAGGTAATCGATAACATCGTCAACGGCTCCGGCGTCCTCAGCGCGGGGCGCGCCGTCGTCGGGAAAACGACCCCGCACGAGGTCGGTCACCGCCAGTTCGGCTACTACCACACGAGCGGCACCAACACCTTCAGCGTCATGCACGGGAACTCCGCTCAGATGCTCATGGGCGCGTCTGACCGCGCGAAGCTCGGGTGGATCGAACTCGACACCCTCGACGCTTCCACCCTGACCCATCAGACTCTCACACTCGAAGACACCTTTGAGAGCGGACGCGCGCTCTACGTCATGGACGGGACGCCGGGCGAAGGCGACCTCATCATCGAGGCGCGGGCGGGGACGAACTTCTGGGACCGACCCCCGGACGGGCAGAACTATGATGCCCACGACCCGCCCCTCGACGCGGCTCTGTATCTCCACCAGCCCGGCCTCATGGTCTATAAGCGGAACTCCTCAGGCTCGTTCTACTCCAGCATGGAGCGGACGGGCCTCGACTTCCGCCCCATGTACTACCTCCTTGTTGCTGACGGCTTCTCGGGTGCGCCCTACGCCGGCAACGTCCCCATCTACCTCACGCCCGGCTCCTCCTACACGCCCCTCTCTGTCTACCGATTCGGCTTCTACAATTCCGGCGGCGCTCTCGACGACCTCTTCGCTCTGACTGACATCGCTGCCACGGGCGACGGCTTCACCTTCGACGTGTGGGGGCAGGGCCGCTTCCTGTCCCAAGATGTGGTGGCGGCGAAGGAGGTAGCAGGTGTCTCTACGTTCACCACCGATGAGGCGCTCGGACGGGAGGCAGCTTGGGAGCTCCGAGGAGAGTTCGTGTTTAGTGATAGCGTGAAGGCCGCGGCTGACGGCGATCCCCTAAACATCCTTCTCGGTCCAGACGCGACTCTCACCTTCGACGGACCCGCCGCGTGGGCGGGCGAGCCGGACGCTCCCGTTCGTGTTGGCCGAGCCGACGCCGGTGCAGCGTGGGGCCGGCTCATCCTCCGCGATGACCCCGGCGGCACCCACACCCTCCGCCACGTCCGCATCGAGGGCGGCACCGTCGGCCTCGACGTCCGGGCGCGCGGGAGCGCCGACCCCGCCGCTGTCGGCGCCGCCGTCACCGACGCCGCCCTCGTCGGCAACACCGTCGGCGTGCTCACGGACTTCGCCGGGTGCGGCACGGACTGCCGCGCCCAGCGCGCGCGGCTCGTGCTCGACCGCGTCCTCGTGGACTCCAGCGCCTGGTACGGCCTCTACGCCCGCAACGCCGACGTCGCCCTCTACGCCTCCACCGTCCGGAACAGCGGGCGCCACGGCGTCGTCTTCACCAACGCCACCGCGACCGGCTTCGCCGAGAACGTGATCGAGGCGAACGGCGCCCCCGGCTCCTCCTACGACGGCCTCCGCGTCGCCGCCAACGGGAGCGTCCGCTCCGGGGCACGCGGGAACTTCGTCGGGCTGCCGGGGGGGCCGAGGCTGGCGGGGCGGAACCGGATCGCCGACAACGCCGACCACCAGGTGGCCTACCTCGACGGCGGCTACCTCTTCCTCGGCGACGCCACCTCCGGCGGGTTCGACACCATCACCGAGCCCGGCACGGGCTGCCGTGTCTACAACGCCTCCGGGAGCATCCTCGAGGCGGAGTACACCTACTGGGGGACGACGACGGCCCCGCCAGCGAGCTTCTTCTGCGGGCCGTACCCCGTGGACGTGAGCCCCTTCCTCACGGCCGACTCCACGGCCGGCTCCGGCTACCGCCCCGGCGAGGGCGCTCTGGTCGCCGCCCTCCCGGAGTCGGGCGGGCCGCGCGGCGACGTGGGTGGGGGGTACACCCTGGAGGCCCTCGCCGCCGAGATCCGCGCCGTCCGCGATGCCGTCGCAGCCGACGTGGCGGCGCCCGAGGCGGCCGGGAGCCTCCGTCTCCTCGGCGCGCTCCACCGCCTCGACGAGGCCGACCTCACCGGCGAGCGCGGAGCGACCACGGCGCTGCTCGAAGCCCTCCGCGCCGACCTCCACGCTGGCGGCCTCGCGCCTGCCCACCAGGCCACGGCGGAGCAGGCGCTGCTGGTCGAGGTGGAGTTCGCCCTCGGGGCCGAGCGCTACGACGTGGCGGACGACCTCGTGACGGCCTCCGCAGCCCTCGTGACGGGGGCGGACGAGGCACGGACGCTGGAGCTCAACGCGGCGGCCGTGGACGAGGCGCTGGGGCGCTACGACGCGGCGCTGGCCCGGCTCGACGGGCTCCTCGCCGCGGGGCTCGACGACGCTGAGCTCGCCGAGGACGTGGCGTACATGGCGGAGATGATCGCGCTGAAGGCGGGGCTCGGCGGTCTAGAAGGCCGTGGTGCGTCCGCGAGCCGGGCGGTCAGTGATCTGCCGGCGGCGTTCGGGCTCGGGGCGCCGTACCCGAACCCGACCGCCGGCGGGGCGACGGTGCCGTTCATGCTGCCGGAGGCGGCCGAGGTCCGCGTGGAGGTCGTAGACCTGCTCGGGCGGCGGGTGGCGCTGCTGGCCGAGGGGGAGCACGCGGCCGGCCGCCACGTGGCCCGGCTCGCCGGGGGCCGCCTCGCGGCCGGGGTCTACGTGGTGCGCGCGGCGCTGAGTCCGGCGAGCGGGACCCCGCAGGTGCTCGTGCAGAAGCTGACGCTGCTGCGGTAGCCCCCGAGGCAGGCAAGCACGAGGGGGGCCGCGTCGGGCGGAAGCCGGCGCGGCCCCTCGGCGTCAGCGCCGCGCCCGCAGGAGCAGCCACAGCGCGAGCCCAAGGAAGACGGCGTGCGGCAGCCACGCCACCACCAGCGGCGGCAGCGTCCCCGCATACCCGAACGGCTCGGTCAGCTTCTGCACAGCGAGGTAGACGAAGGCGATGAACAGCCCCGCCCCGAACTGCACGGCCTGCCCCCCGCGCCGCCGCGCCGCCGCCAGCGGCACCCCGATCAGCACGAGGATCAGGTTGGCGAAGGGGTAGGCGAACTTCGTGTAGTACCCCACGAGCGGGCGCCCGAGGTCGTCGGCGCCGGCCCGTTCGAGGGCGGCGACGTAGGCGGCGGCCTCGGGGATCGTGAGGCGGTCGGCGTCGCGCTCGGTGCGGGCGAGGTCGCGGGGGCGCACCGTCAGCACGGTGTCGAGCTGGGGGATCGCCCGGCGCCCGGTCTCGCCCCCGTCGCCGAACGTGCGGAGCGTGGCGTCGCGCATCCGCCAGACGCCGAGCGAGTCCACCCACGTCATCTCCTGCGCGTCGAGCCGCCGGGCGAGGCGGTCGGCCGCGCCTTCTGGGGCCCCGGTGGGTGCGCGGGTGGAGTCGGCCTCGAAGTCCTGGAGGCTGACGCGGAAGGCCCGCCCCTCGCGGCGGTCGAAGAACCCGACCGAGAGGACGGAGCCCGGCGCGTTCTGCCGGAAGATCTGGCTCGTCTCGGCCTCCTCCGGGGCGTCCTTGAAGTACCGGTTCTGGAACTCCAGCACGACGGCCTGCGACGGCGGCACGACCCACCCGTTGAACCACAGCATGAAACCGGTCATCAGGAGCCCGACGGCGAGGTAGGGCACGAGGAGCCGCCCGAGCGAGACCCCCGCCGAGCGCAGCGCGACGATCTGCATCGACTGCGCGAGCCTCCCGGTGACGTAGATCACCGCGAGGAAGACGGCGAGCGGGCTCATCAGCTTCACCATCTCCGGGAGGTAGTTCACGTAGTACGTCCCGAGCACCTCGCGCGTCGTCGCGCCGCGGTCCATGAAGTCGTCCACGCGCTCGAGGTAGTCGAGCACGACGAAGAACACGAGCAGCACGCCGACGAGCGGCACGAGCGCCCCGAGCAGCCGGCGGATGATGTGGCGGTCGAAGGTGGTCAGGGGTCAGTAGACGGTGAACAGTAGACAGTGGACGGTGGGGGAGCGTTGGCTGCTACGGTCTCACCCTCATGGTCATCCTGAGCGAAGGCGAGCACAGTGAGCCACAGCCGAAGGATCTCTGATGGATCCGCCCTCGTGGGAGGGGCTTCGCCGAGCCCTGCGGGGTTCTCCGACTGTGCTTCGGGCTGCGCTCTTCGCTTCGCTCAGGATGACAAGTTAGAGGGGGAGGGAGTCGGCGGAGGCGTGGTTCACGAACAAGGGACAAAGGGCGGGGGACCGGAGACCAACCCGCGCCGTAGCTTCCCGGAAGCTCACCCTTCACCCCCTCCAACGCCCCCATCCCCCATGAAAGTCCACGAGTACCAGGCCAAGGACCTCCTCGCCGAGTACGGCGTCGCCGTGCAGCGCGGCGAGGTCGCCGAGACGGTCGAGGAGGCCGTCGCCATCGCGGAGAAGATGAAGGGGGAGGGCGTCGGGATGTGGGTCGTCAAGGCGCAGATCCACGCCGGCGGGCGCGGCAAGGGCGGCGGCGTCAAGCTCGCCAAGTCGGTGGACGAGGTCCGCGAGAAGGCCGAGGCCATCCTCGGGATGCAGCTCGTTACCCCACAGACCGGCGCCGAGGGGCAGAGGGTCCGCAAGGTGCTCGTCACCGCCGCCGAGGACATCGCCCACGAGTACTACGTCGGCGTGACCCTCGACCGCGCCGAGAAGATGGACGTCATCATGGCCTCGACGGAGGGCGGCGTCGAGATCGAGGAGGTGGCCGCGGAGACGCCGGAGAAGATCGTGAAGGTGTGGGTGGACCCCGCCATCGGCCTCCGCCCCTTCCAGGCCCGCTACGTCGCCGACCGGCTCGGGTTCGAGGGCGCCCAGCTCAAGCAGGCCGCGAAGTTCGTCGCCGCGCTCTACGAGTCGTACCGCGGCAGCGACGCCACCATCGCCGAGATCAACCCGCTCGTGCTCACCGACGACGGCGACGTGATCGCGCTCGACGCGAAGGTGAACCTCGACGACAACGCCCTCTTCCGGCATGAGGACCTCGCCGACCTCCGGGACGAGCACGAGGAGGACCCCCTCGAGGTCGAGGCCGGCGAGCACAACCTCAACTACATCAAGCTCGACGGCAACGTCGGCTGCATGGTCAACGGCGCCGGCCTCGCGATGGCGACGATGGACCTCATCAAGCTCGCCGGCGGCGAGCCCGCCAACTTCCTCGACGTCGGCGGCACCGCCAGCGCCGAGACCGTCGAGGCCGGGTTCCGGATCATCCTCCGCGACCCCAACGTCGAGGCCATCCTCGTCAACATCTTCGGCGGCATCGTCCGCTGCGACCGGGTCGCGCGCGGCGTGGTGGAGGCGGCGAAGAACGTGGACATCCAGGTCCCGCTCATCGTCCGGCTTCAGGGCACGAACGCGGAGGAGGGCATGGAGATCATCCGCAACAGCGGCATCGAGATCGAGAGCGCGATCCAGCTCAAGGAGGCCGCCGAGAAGGTGACGCAGGCATTGCAGCAGTGAGGGGATGGGGAATAGGAGAGGGGAGATGGAGGCGGCGATGACCCCCCCATCTCCCAACTCCCACAGCCCATCCCCTGACGGCGTCCGGCTGGACGCCGTCACCAAGCGCTACGGCGCGCTCGCTGCCGTAGACGACGTGTCGCTGACGGTCGGGCGCGGCGAGCTCGTCGCGCTGCTCGGGCCGAGCGGGTGCGGGAAGACGACGCTGCTCCGGCTCGTCGGCGGCTTCGAGACGCCGGACGCCGGGCGCGTCACGATCGCCGGGCGCGACGTAACGGCCGCACCGCCGCAGGAGCGCCCGACGGCGATGGTGTTCCAGAGCTACGCCCTCTTCCCGAACCTCTCCGTCGGGGAGAACGTGGCCTACGGGCTCCGCGTCCAGAAGCGGCCGAAAGCGGAGATCACGGAGCGCGTTGCCGCGGCACTGGACCGGGTGGACCTCGACGGGATGGAGGACCGCAGCGTGGGGCAGCTCTCCGGCGGGCAGCAGCAGCGGGTCGCCCTGGCGCGCGCCCTCGCCGTCGAGCCCGCCGTGCTGCTCTTCGACGAGCCGCTCTCGAACCTCGACCTCGCCCTCCGCGAGGAGACCCGCCGCGAGCTCAAGGCGCTCCAGGCCGAGCTCGGCACGACGAGCCTCTACGTCACCCACGACCAGCAGGAGGCCCTCGCCCTCGCCGACCGGATCGCGGTGATGCGCGCCGGGCGGATCGTCGAGACGGGCACGCCGCAGCGGCTCTACGACGAGCCCGAGACGGCCTTCGTCGCCGGCTTCCTCGGCGGCACCAACCTCGTCACCGACCCCGCCCTCATCGAGCGGATGGTCGAGGAGCCGCGCCCGGAGGGCCGCGTCCTCGCCGTGCAGCCGACCTCGTTCCGGGTCGCGGAGGAGGGGCAGCCCGGCGCCGTCCCCGCGCGGATGCGCGCGCGCCAGTTCCTCGGCCCGTACTCGGAGTGGGCCTTCGAGCTCGACGGCGCCGCCGGCCCGCAGCGGCTCCGGCTCTGGACGAGCCCGCTCACCGCGGTCCCCGACCGGCTCTTCGTCCGCGCCGCCGGCTATCGCTGGGTCAAGGAATAGTTTGCGGTTCTCAGCTCGCAGTTTTCAGTTCGGGGAGCCGCGCCTCGGGACCGCAGTAAACTGCAAACCGCAAACTCCCAAACTGCAAACTCCCACTGTGCTTCCCGAGATCGAGATCCGCGAGGGGACCGACGGGCTCACGCCGGCCCGCATCGCCACGCTCTACCGCCGCGCCCCGCTCCTCCGCCCCACGGCCGACCGCGACGCCATCCGCCGGGTCTTCGAGGCGTCGCAGCTCGTGCTCGCGGCGTGGCAGGGGGACCGCCTCGTCGGCGTCGCCCGCGTGCTCACCGACGGCGCCCTCACGGCCTACCTCGCCGACCTCGCCGTCGAGCCGGACGTGCAGGGGCTCGGCCTCGGCAAGCGGCTCATCGAGGAGGTCATCGCCCGGTGCAAGGGCGCCGACCTCGTCCTCCGCGACTCGGACCTCTCGGCGGGGTTCTACGAGCGGCTCGGGTTCCACCGCGTCGAGAACGCGTGGATGAAGCCGCTTCGGTGAACCGGTCCGGCAAGGAGCCGGCAAGGGGAAGGTGGAGCTGCTGCACGTTGCGTGATGCGCGCCGGGGGCCTACTCAGACGAACGTCCCCCTCGGGGCCAACACGCAATACGCGCTACGCAACACCGACTCGTTAAGCCAGTGACAGCGAGACCCTAACCCACCAGCACCGTGAGGTGGTCGGCGATGCGGGTGGCGCCGGGGAGGCCGGTCAGCGCGTCCATCACCGCGTCGCGGTCGCCGCCGGTCGAGACGGCGCCGTAGACGGAGATGGCGCCGTCGAACACGTAGAGGTGCAGGCCGTGGACGTGCGGTGCGTCTGGAGCCTCGAAGGCGTCGCGGACGCGCCCGGCCAGGGCGCGGTCATCGCTCGTCCGCGCCCGGCGGGCTTTGAGCCCGTCGACCAGCGTGCGTACGCCGACGCGGGGGAGGGAGAGGGGGGGGGGAGAGGACATCGAAGGGGAGGTAGCGGCCCGAGCAGCCGAACCGAGAATTACCACGGGGCGCGGGTACGGTTCCGTGCCCGTTACGCCCGGTATCGTCCGGCGCCGGCGGTCGTTAAAACTGCCCCCCGGTGAGGCTCCCGAACCGGTCCGTCTGGTCCGAGCGCGGGACGTCGAGGCGGAGGAGGTCCCGGAGGTAGCCGCTCTTGACGTAGATCGAGAACCCGAACGAGCGGTACGTCCCGAACGGCGTCCAGTTGAAGCTCATCTCCCAGCAGTGGAGGTCGCGGAGGATCGAGATCTCGGTCGGCGTGATCTCCTTGTTCTCGAAGTCGTAGCCGGAGCGCCCGCTGAGGCGCCAGTTCGGCGTGAGGCCGAGGTTGAACCGGCCGTTGAGCGTGAACGTCTGCCGGTCGTCGCGGTCGGGGACGAAGCTGCGGTCGTAGCTGTAGGCGAGGTCGAGCGTGAGCGACCACGGCACCGAGAAGTCCACGAAGTCGAGGTCACTCCGGCGGTAATCGTAGGGGTAGAGCCCCCCGTTGTCGGAGAGGTCGGGGACGCGGGGGCGCCGCCGCCGGCCGGGGGCGAGCTCGGGCGAGCCGCCGTCCTCCCCGCCCCGGAGCGAGGTGGAGGCCGAGAACCCCGCGTCGAGGAACCGGAACGGCACGCCGGTCTGATCGAGGTAGAGGCGGTCGAACTGGCGCCCCTGGGGGTCCACGGCGTAGGGGGAGTACGTCGCGTCGAACCGGACGCGGACGCGCCCGGCGATCTCCGTGGTGCCGTTGAGGCTGAGGTCGCTCCAGCGCAGGGAGTCGGCGGCGAAGTCGTAGCCCGCGCTGAGGTCGAGGTCGAGGAGGTCGAGGGCGTCCCGCGTCACCTCGCCGGTGGAGTCCTCGCGGACGCGGCGGGTCTGGAACTCGTTGCGGAGGCGGAGCGAGAGCCGCCGCCGCTCCTGGCGGGCGATGCCGTTGATGATGGGGGTCTCCTCCTCGACCACGCCGCCGTCGGCGGTGCGGCGCTTGTAGGTCTGGAAGTAGCCCCAGAAGTCGTCCGTGTAGTCCGGCGCGAACGAGAGGCTGGCCGTGGGGCTGAGGATGTGGCGGAGCCCGTCGAACGGGCCGACGCGCCACGGGAACGTGCCGTAGACGCGGGACGAGGCGCTGAGGCTGGCGGTGACCTGGCGGATCGCCGTGAACCCCGTGACCCGCTCCTCGACGGTCGGCGCGAACCGCCCCGTCGAGTCCTCGGTGATGACCCCGCCGTCCTCGTCGAGCGCGAACCCGTCGCCGTCGGTGACGACGCGGCGGGAGCGGGCGTACCAGTCCTCGTCGTAGGTCAGGTTCGGCGTGAGGTTGAGCTGGAGCGGCACGCCGACGAGGGGCAGCCGCTCGACGGAGAACGTGGCGCGGACGGGGACGCTGTGGCTCGCCTCCGTCTGGAAGCGCTCGACCTCGCCGGTGGCCTCGCGGTAGGCGTCGTAGTCGAGGATGCCGTCGAGCCACGACACGTCCGGCGCGACGGCGTTGCCGAGGGAGTCCTCCTGGGGGCGGAAGGCGTAGGTGTTCGAGAGCGAGCCGGTGTACTGCACCGAGATCTTCTCGTACCACCGCCGCCCCCGGCTCCCCTCCGGCCGGAAGGGGAACCGCTGCGGCTGGGAGAACGAGAGCGTCGGGAGGGTGAGGTTGGCCTGCCCCGTCGAGAAGTCCTGGCTCTGGCGGAGGTTGAGCGAGAGCTGCCGCCCGCTGCGCCACCGCTTCGAGAACGAGACCGTGGACGTGGTCGACTGCCGGACGCGGTCGTCGAAGTCGGACTGCGCCGTGCGGAAGTAGTCGGCGGAGCTGAGGTTGACGTTGCCGGTCAGCCGCGCCGTCTCGGCGGCGTCGAGGGTCTGCTGGTGCTGCCAGCCGACGCGGACGGAGCGCTGCCGGGTGAAGTTCGGGTCCTGCGCCTCGCCGCGCCGCTCGACGCGGTAGCCGAGCGTGAGGTTGCCGGAGTACCAGTAGCGGCGGGCGTAGCGCCAGCGGGCGTCGCCCTCGTAGCTGCCGGAGGTGTAGAGCCCGCCGGAGAGCTGGAGGTCGGTGTAGTCCGAGATCGCCCAGTAGTAGCCGAGGTTGCGGAGGTAGAACCCGAGCTGGTCCTGCTCGCCGTAGTCCGGGGGGAGCGGCCCGCTGCGGCGGCCCTCGGCGGCGGGGAAGAACCCGAACGGGAGCCACAGCGGCGTCGGGATGCCGAGGAGGTAGAGCCGCGCGGGGCCGGTGTAGACCCAGTCGCCGCCGACGATCTTCATGCGGTGGGCGTGGAGCCCCCAGTGCGGGTGGTCCTCGTACTCGCACGTCGTGTAGGCCACGTCGGCGGCGTAGGTCGTCCGGGGGCCGACCTGCTTGACGACGCCGCCGAGGAGGAACCCGTCGTCGAGGGCCGTCCGCGCCCCGACGACGCGGCCCCGCTCGGAGCGGAGGTTGTAGGCGAGCTCGCGCCCGGTGAACCCCTCGCTGCCCTTGGCGAACGCCGGGCGGCCCGCAGCCGAGGTGTCGGTCTCCGCGTCGGGGTCGCCGCGGGCGCGGAGGGTCTCCCGGTCGAAGAGGAGGTCGATCTCGCGGGCCGTGAGGGTGGCGTCGTCGTAGGTGGCCGTCGCGCCCCCGAAGAGCGTGGCGACGTCGCCCTCCCCGTCCCCGTCTGCGCCCTCCGGGGCGAAGGTGATGACGAGGGAGTCCCGCGCGGTGAAGGTGATCGGGTGCTCCAACCCCCGCCCCTCGCCCGACGGCGGCGGGCTCCCCGGCTCCCCGCTCGTCGGCAGCCCGACGGGCGCGCGGATGGCTACCGTGTCTGGTACGAGCAGCGCCGAGTCCGGCGGCGCCTCGCCCACCTCAACCCAGGCGGAGTCCGCGCGGGCGGGGTCGGCCGGCACGCCCTGCGCGGCGGCTGCGCGCGGCAGCAACGCTGCCAGCGCGGCGCAGCAGAGACAGAACGTGTGGTGGGGTCGGCGCACGTGGAGCAGGGGGTTCTCAGGTCCAGCCGCAGGGGCTCGTGCGGGCGTAACGGCTTTCTGGGCAACGGCGGGGCCGCGCCCGTTCGTGCAGGAGCGGGTATCGGCAGCCTCACCCCGCCTGCTTCGGTCTCTACGCGCTCCCCTCCCGTTCTTCCCCGTCGCGCTCGAAGGCCAGCCGCGCCGCGCCGAGCAGGGCGACCTCGTTGCCGAGCGTCTCGCGCACGAGTTCGACGCCGTTGGCGAGGCCGGGCATCACGAACCGGCGGAGCGCCGCGCGCGCCGGCTCCAGCAGGTACGGCCCCGCCGCCGAGATCCCCCCGCCGACGACGACCTTGCGGATGTCGAGCACGTTGACGACGGAGCCGAGCGCGCAGCCGAGCTTGTGGCCCGCCCACGCCAGCATCTCGACGGCGGCCTCATCGCCGCCGCACGCCGCCTCGTGGAGCATCCGCGGGGTGACGCCTTCGAGGTCGCGCTCGGTCATGTCGTGGAGGGCGCTCTCGCGGCGGAGGAGGTGGGCGCGGGCGTGGTGGGAGAGGAAGTGGAGCCCGAGGTACGCCTCGACGGCACCGGCCACGCCGCTCCGGGCGTACGGCCCCTCGTAGTCGATGGAGACGTGGCCGAGCTCGCCGGCCGCGCCGTGGGCGCCTCGGAAGATCTTCTTCTCATAGATGATGGCCCCGCCGACGCCGGTGCCGAGCGTGACCATGATGAAGTGCTCGAAGGGCCGCCCCGCGCCGTAGAACGCCGAGCCAAGCCCCGCCGCATTCGCGTCGTTCTCGACGACGGTCGGGAGGCCGAGCCGGCCTTCGAGCGCGCCCGCGAGGTCGAGGTCGCCCCAGCCGGGGAAGTTCGGCGGCTTCGAGACGGTCCGGCGGTCCCACGAGATCGCCCCCGGCGCGCCGACGCCGAGGCCGGCGGGCGGGGCCGCGTCGTCCCACACGTCGCGCACGGCGCGCTCGATCTGAGCGACGACGTGCTCGGGGCCGCGGTCGGCTTCGGTGGGGACGTGGGCCCGGCGGACGACCCCCGCGGCGCGCTCGACGAGCGCCGCCTTCACGGTCGTCCCCCCGAGGTCCACGCCGATGGCGTGCTGCGCCATGAACTATGAGGATGGAGGGTGGAGGATGGAAGATAGAAGGGCGGCCCGTGCGTGGGAGCCTTCCCAAAGCCGAGACCGCTAACCTCTATTCCGTCTTCTCAATCCGTCGTGGCAAGCAGGAAACCCTGCTGCACGACGACCATCCCACCCACGACGACGTACCGGGCACCGACTGCGTTTAACGCTCGGCAGAGCGAGGCGAGGTCGGCGCGTTGGGGCGGGCGGGATGGCTCGCCCGTCGCTCCGTGTTCCATGCTTCGAGCTCGGCGTGGCTCTTGAAACGGAAGAGCCTTCGGGGGGCGCGGTGTAGCCGGGGAGCGCGTGCCCGTCCGCTGGAGCCGGTCGAACCGCTCCGAGTAGGGCGGCAGGTTGCGCCCCCCGAGGACCCGCATCGAGCGTTCCGCGTCCGCCACGGTCAGTCCTCGACGGCCCCGACGGGGTAGACGGTCTCGCCGGCCCGGCGCATCCCGTACTGCTCGCGCGCGACCTCCTCGACGAGCGCGTCCGACAGCCCCGCCTCGATGCGCGTCTCCAGCGCCGCGTTGGCCGCCTCCAGCTCCCGGATCTCCTCCGTGAGCGCGGCGCGCTCCTGGGCGTACTGCACCCGCTTCAGCACGCTCGACCCGTCGAAGAACGCGAACCACAGCGCGACGGCAACCAGCCCGACGAAGGCGAGTCGGCGGCGGAGCGTGGGGGAGAGGGTCGGGCGGACGGGCATCGCAGAGCGGCCGGGTTCGGCACAAGCTACGGCGGGCGAGCCCCTTAGAACACGAACGCCCCCATGCCGGGGTAGACCGCCGCGTCGCCGAGGGCCTCCTCGATGCGGAGGAGCTGGTTGTACTTCGCCGTCCGGTCGCTGCGGCTGGCCGAGCCGGTCTTGATCTGCCCCGTCCCCATCGCGACGGCGAGGTCGGCGATGGTGGTGTCCTCGGTCTCGCCGGAGCGGTGGCTCACGACGGCGGCGTAGCCGTGCCTGTGGGCGAGGCCGATGGCCTCGATCGTCTCGGTCAGCGTGCCGATCTGGTTGGGCTTGATGAGGATGGCGTTGGCGGCGCCCTCCTCGATCCCGCGCCCGAGCCGCTCCGAGTTCGTCACGAAGAGGTCGTCCCCGACGAGCTGCACGCGGTCGCCGACGGCGTCGGTGAGGGCGACCCACCCGTCCCAGTCGTCCTCGGCCATCGCGTCCTCGATGGAGAGGATCGGGTACTGCTCGACCCAGCCCCGCCAGTAGGCGACGAGCTCGTCGGCGGTGAGGCGGCGGTTCGGGTCGCTCTTGTAGAAGACGTAGTACCCGACGCCGTCGGCGTCGGCCTCGTACATCTCGCTCGTCGCCGGGTCGAGCGCGATGTGGAGGTCCTCGCCGGCGACGTAGCCGGCCCGCTCGATGGCCTCGAGGATGACCTCGATGGCCTCCTCGTTGCTCCGGAGGTCCGGGGCGAACCCGCCCTCGTCGCCGACGGCGGTGTGGTAGCCCTTCTGGCGGAGGACGGCCTTGAGGTGGTGGAACGTCTCGACCCCCATCTGGAGCGCCTCGGAGAACGACGCCGCGCCGGCCGGCATCACCATGAACTCCTGCATGTCCACGTTGTTGTCGGCGTGGCGGCCCCCGTTGATGATGTTCATCATCGGGACGGGCAGCGTCCTGGCGCCGACGCCGCCGAGGTAGGCGTAGAGCGGGAGCCGGGCCGTAGCCGCGGCGGCCTTCGCCACGGCGAGGGAGACGCCGAGGATGGCGTTGGCGCCGAGGCCCCCCTTGTTCGCCGTCCCGTCGAGCTCGGTCATCGCGCGGTCCACGGCGGCCTGCTCGAACACGCTCATCCCCTCGACCGCCGGCCCGACCCGCTCGGCGACGTTCTGGACGGCCTGGCGCACGCCCTTGCCGAGGTACGCCTCGTCGTCGCCGTCGCGGAGCTCGACGGCCTCGTGCTCGCCGGTCGAGGCGCCGCTGGGGACGGCGGCGCGGCCGAGCACCCCGCTCTCGGTGACGACGTCGACCTCGACGGTGGGGTTGCCCCGGCTGTCGAGGATCTGGCGGGCGGTGACGGCGGCGATGGCGGGCATGGCTCGGGCGGGCGGGTGAGGGGCGGCGGGGAAGGTACGGCGGGGAGGACGAGGGGAAGAGAGTGAGAGAGGAGGAAAGGGGGAGGGGGGCGTCTTCCATTCCTCCTCTCTTCCGTTCTCCCTCTCCCAAAAGAAAACCGGCGGCCCCTCGGGAGGAGGAGCCGCCGGCAGCGAACGGTTTGGGGGGGGCGGTCAGCGCACGGCGGTGCGGCAGGAGCCCCAGCCGTAGGAGGCGCTGATCGTCTGGCCCGGCTTCCAGCCGAGGAAGAAGTACTCGTCGGACGTCGGGCCGGCGCGGTTGGATTGGGCGGCGGCCTGCGCGGCGGCGCGGGCGAGGTCGTCCTTGCCGGCGGCGCGGGCGGCCGAGGCGGCGCGGTTGAACCGGTCGGCGGCGCACCAGTGACCGGCGCGGGCGCGGGCGTCGCCGCGGCCGACGGAGCGGGAGACGCTGCTGGCGATGAGGTAGAGCGACTCGGCGTGGTTGCCGTCGATCTCGAGGGCCTGGTTGGCGTAGTTCCGCGCGGCGGCGAGCTGGCCCTGCTCCTGCTTCACCGTGGCGATGGTGTAGTACACGTCGCGGCGCTGCGAGTCCTCCTCGGCCAGCTCGATGGCGCGCTCGTAGAACGAGAGGGCCTGCCCGTCATCCCCCTCCTCCTGCGCGGCCCGGGCGAGGCTCATCATCCGGCCGTAGGTCGGGTTGAGCTCGGCGACCAGGGGGAGGAGTTCGCGGCGGAGGGCGCTCGCCTCCTCGGGCGTCTCGAAGTACTCGCCGCCGAGCTGGGAGACGAAGGTGAAGAACTGCTCCAGCTCCTCGTCGCTGAGGGCGGCGCGGCCCCCCTCGCGGTACTTCTCGACGAGGTAGTCCATCTGCTCACGCGGGGTCGAGATGAGCGTCGAGAGGATGTTCTCCTCGATGTAGCTCGGGTCGTCGGCCAGCGGCATCAGCTCCTCCTCGATGAAGATCCGCGTCCCGCGCTTGGCCTCGGGGGTGTTCTCCGCGAGGGCGTCCTGGGCGCGGACGCCCGCGACGTAGTTGATGTAGTAGTCGCTGACCTCGTCGGGCTTGAGTTCGATGGCCTGGAGGTAGAGGTCGTCCACCTCGGCCTGGCGGTCGGGGAAGTCCTCGGGGTGCTCGCGGAGGAACGAGCCCTGCTTGAT
The DNA here is from genome assembly GCA_965215145.1 of Rhodothermales bacterium. Taxonomy (GTDB): domain Bacteria; phylum Bacteroidota; class Rhodothermia; order Rhodothermales; family JANQRZ01. Next base: position 1,393,741 of record OZ244038.1, read on the forward strand.
GTACCAGTAGTAGGGGTCGACGTCGGCGCCGGCGTCCTGCATCGTGGGCACCGCCGTGTCCAGCACGTTCATCGCCTTGGCGAGGAAGTCGGCGCGCCGGTCGGGGGTGCGGACGGCGAGGCTGTCGTAGACCTCGACGGCGCGGCGGAGGTTGCGGTCGTCGGGGCTCGGGCCGCCGAAGGCGGGGGCGCAGGCCAGGAGCCACTCGAGGTCCGAGAGGGCGGCGTCGTAGGCCTCGGCCTTGTAGTTCTCGTAGTAGAGGCTGTACTTGACGCGCTTCTCCTGCTCCTCGACCTCGCAGTCCGGGTCGGCCGTCTGCGCGGACGCGGCGGCCGGGGCCAGCCCGAGGGCGGCGAAGGGGAGCAGAATCAGGGCGAGCAGCAGGCGATTCATCGGAGGGGAGTGCGGTCTGGCGGGGTGGGGGTCGGGCGGCCTCAGCCGAAGCGGCGGCGGACGAACCACCGCTCGCCGAAGTTGATCGTGGCCGTGGCCTTAATAAACAAATCCCGAACCAATCCCGCCTCCGTCGTGCCGCGCGTGCCGGCCTCGAAGCCGAGGTCGAAGCGGGTGCCGGGGCGGACGGCGGGGAGGCTGAGGCCGCCGGTCACGGCGAGGGTCGAGAGGGGCTCGCCGCCGGGGGCGTAGAAGGCGCGGTCGTAGTAGCCGCCGAGGCGGTAGGCCGTGCGGGCGAAGTAGCCCGCCGTCCGGTCCACGCCGCCGGGGACGAACTGGAAGCCGCCGCCGAGGCGGAGGCGGTCGCGGAGGTCGTCGACGGCGGCCTCGCCGCCGGCCGCCGGGGCGAAGCCGCCGAGCGCGAGCGTGCTCTCGAAGGCGCTCCACGGCTCGTAGGTCGCGTCGGCGGCGAGGGTCCACCGCTCGTTGGGGAGGTACGAGAAGCCGGCCTGGAGCTGGAGCGGGAGCGTGGCGTCGCCGGCGATCTCGGTGCGGAGGGTGTCCTGGTCGAGCGAGATCCCGCGGGTCCGGACGCGGCGGAGCTCGAGCGCCGTCGGCAGCGTGAGGGCTGCGCCGACGGAGAGCGCGTCGCGCTCGCCGAGGAGGCGGCGCGCCGAGACCAGGGCGCCGAGGGTGGCGCCGAACCCCCACATCTGCGTGCGCCGCGTCGTCCGCGTCTCGCCGAGGCCGCCGCTGAGGAACGCCGTCCGCTGGCGGTCCTCGATGACCCCGAAGAGCGCGTTCGCGCTGGCCCCCACGGCGACGGCCTGCGAGAGCCGCCAGCCCACGCCGAGCTTGACCTCCTGGAGCCCGCCGTCCCCCTCGAGGTTGAGGTCGTAGTCGATGGCGCCGTCCGGGAGGTCGTCGTTCTCGATGGTCCCCTCGCGCACGACGAGGTAGCTCACGCGGCTGTACGGCCGGAAGGCGAGCGTGGCGCCGATCCGGTTGCTCTGGATGGGCAGGCTCAGCTGGAGCCCCGAGATCCCCGTCTCCGTCAGCCGGGCGTCCTCGCCCGTGGCGTCCTCGGCCCGGAGGCCCTGCACGCGCGCGCCGAGCGAGAGCTGCACGAGCGACTGGTCGCTCCAGAGGGCGGGGTTCGCGAGGCCGGCGTACGTGCCCGAGCGGATCGCCACGGCGGCGCCCCCCATCATCTCGGCCTGCGACGACGCGAACGAGAGCCGCTCGCCGACGCCGAAGCGGGAGTAGACGCTGCCGGCGTTCCTATTGGTCTGAGCAAGCGCGGCGGGCGCGCTCAGGGCGCCGGCGGTGAGGACACATCCCAGCGCCAGAGCTGGGATCAGAAGGGGGCGGAGGCGCATGGGCTCGGCGGGGCGGTCGGGCGTCCGGGGAACGGTCGCGGGTCAGTCGTCGGTCGGGACGGTGAGGATGACGGCGCGGGGGCGGGCCGCGCACGCGGCGCTCGCCTCGGCGCACAGCGCGATGGCGGCCAGCTCCGAGGGGTTCGAGGGGAACCCGACCGCGAACGCGTCGAAGTCGGCCTCGTCGGGCCCGCTGAGGAGGACGTTCTGGAGCACGGCGGCGAGGCCGGCGGACGAGAACGCGTACTGCTGCGTCTCGGGGTCGAGCTCGGCGTCGGTGATGGCGACGGGCACGCTCTGGCCGAGGCCGTAGAGCGTGAGCGTCCGCGCCACCGGGCGCTCGAAGCCCTCCGGCGCCGGCAGCGTCGTGTCGGCCTCCAGAAGGACGAAGGCGCCGGTCACGGCGGGCCGGTTGAGCCCGGCGAAGTCGAAGGTGAGCTCCAGCCCCACGCCGCCGCCGTCTACGAGGGGGACCAGCCCGGCCGGGAGCGCGCCTGCCTCGGCGTCGCGCTCGACGTTGGTGAAGAGCTCGACGGCGCCGAAGTCCAGCGTGTCCGGCCCGTCCGCGTCGGCGTCGAAGTCGCTGATGAGCCGGAGCTCCGAGCGCCCGAGGACGCCGCGGGCGAAGCCGTTCTCCTCGCGGGGGCGGATCTCGAAGCCGTGGAAGTTCTGGCCGGCCTCTAGGCTGCGGAGGGTCGCGTCGTTCTCGGCCACCCACTCCGCCGGGAGCCGCACCTCGACGAGCGAGTCCTCCGGCGCGATCTCGAACGAGAGGATCGCCTCCTCCTCGGTCGGCAGCGTGGAGTCCGAGCGGACGGCGGGCGCGTTCCACTCCTCCGCCACCTGGTACAGGTCCACCGTGATGGGCGCCCCCGTCTCGCCGTAGAGCCCGTCGAGCTGGAGGGCGAGGATGGCCGCGTCGAGCGCGATCTGGCGGAACCGGCTCGGGACGTCGGAAGGCGGGGAGAAGTCGGCGTAGGCGCGGGCCGTGGTGACGCCGAAGGCCGGGTCGTCCACGCGGCCCGCCCAGGCCCGGAACGTCCCGAAAGCGGGGTCGAGCGCGGAGGCGCCCCCCGTTGCGTCGGCGAGCGAGTCGGCCTCGGCGGTCTCGGCGGCGAAGGTGCGCGCGCGCGGGTCGCTCTCGCCGGAGTCGAGCACGTCGAGCCCGACGGCGGAGGGGTCCTCGCAGGCGGCCAGCGCGAGGGCGGCGAGCAGGAAGCAGGACGCGGCGAGGCGGGGGGACGGCCGGCGGCCGGCGCGGGGTGGGGTCATCAAGGCGGGCTGCTGAGGCCGCCCCCAGGGCGGCACGGCGGGAGGGGGTGCGGCGTGCGGACGCCGCACGGTGGGCGCTCCCGTGAACGGGCGGCCCGCGCCGATCCGTGTGTGCGGGCGGGCTCGGGTAGTAAAGAACGGCCCCGTGCCGCGCCAGGAGGGGGGAAGAGTTGGCGAAATGCCGGCTCCCCGCGCGTGGCGTGCGGGCCGGTGTCTCCCGACCCGCACGGGCGACGCTGTACGTGCCGCGCTAGGCTGTGATCTCCGCGCCGGTGAGCCGCTGGTAGAGTGCCGTCGCCCGCTCGGCGGCCTCGTCGGCATCGCCGGAGAGGTCCGTGGCGCCGTCGGTCGCCGTGCCCTCGACGCCCACCGCCACGGCGTCGGCGTAGGCGGCGCCGACCTCGCGGATCTCCTGCCCGGCCACGTCGGCGGGCAGCCCGAGCGCGGCGGCCTCCTCGGCGGTGAGGCGGACTTCGACCTCGGCCTCGTCGGGGGTGTAGACGGCCTTCGCGTCCTTGAACAGCTCGTCGTCGGCCCGCTCCGTCTTCAGCAGCGCCGGCACGAGCCCGGCGATCCACCCGCTGGCGTGGACGACGTCCGGCGCCCAGCCGAGGTTCTCGACCGTCTTCAGCGCCGTCCGCGCGAAGTAGAGCGCGCGCTCGGCGTTGTCCTCGAAGAGCTGGTCGGTCTTCCGGTCCTTAAACGTCCCCTTCCGCTTGAAGTAGTGGACGTTGTCCATGAAGTAGACCTGGAGGCGGATGCCGGGGATCGAGGCGACCTTCACCTTCAGCGTCTCCTCCCGGTCCCCCACGGCGATCACGTCGCCGGAGAGGCGGATCACCTCGTGGAGCCGGTTCCGCCGCTCCGAGACGGTGCCGTAGCGCGGCATCACGATGCGGACCTCGCAGCCGCCGGCCTCTTGGAGCCGCTCGGGGAGCTCGCGGAGCAGCTGGGCCACCTCCGTCGTCTTCGAGAAGGGGGCGACTTCGCCGGCAACGAACAGCACGCGCATAGGACAACGACCTCTGGTTCCGCCGCAGGACTCTTCGGGGCGGGGCGGCCTGCGGACACGCCCCAAACGGGCGGAATTTACGCCGTCGCGGCCTCCAATTCCAACCCCCGTATTCTTCGCCGGGCGGCGGCCTCAGCGGTACGGGTAGTACCGCGCCACGCGCTCGGGCGCGACGCCGGCCAGCCACGCCGCCCACAGCGCGAGGTTGCGGAGCTGCTGCCGGAGCGGCCCCACCGCCGCGAAACGCCGCGCCGAGGTCGTGACCGCCGCGTCGAGGAACACGAACCGCCCGCGCCGCCGCACGGCCCGGACGAGGTCGAGGTCCTCGAAGAGCGGCTGCTCGGGGAAGCCGCCGGCCGCCTCGAACACGGCCCGCCGGACGAACAGCGCGCGGTCCCCGAAGGCGAACCGGTGCCAGCGCATCCACAGCGGCAGCGACCAGAGCCGGAGCCACAGCCCGCCCCGGTCGAAGGCGAGCCGGAAGCAGCCGCCGGCCACGGCCGGGTCTGCCAGCGCCTCCCGGACGTGGTCGAGAGCGCCCTCCGGGAGGCGGGTATCGGCGTGGAGGAAGAGGAGGGCGCCGCCGCCGGTCGCTGCCGCGCCCGCGTTCATCTGCCGCGCCCGCCCCCGCCCAGCCCGGAGCACCCGGACCCCGGCGTCCTCGGCCGCCCCCGGCGTCCCGTCTCCCGAGCCCCCGTCTACCACCACGGCGGACTTCGGCCCCGGCTGCCGCGCCACGCTCGCCAGCGTCCCAGGCAGGAGGGCCTCCTCGTTCAGCGCGGGGATGACGACGTCAACGGTCATCCGTCCTCCGTCATCGGTCACCAGGGCACCCGCAAAGGGCGAATAACGAAGGACCAGGGACCCGTCACCAGTACATCAGCTTCATGCAGAACACGGAGCCGCCGGCCTTGAGGAACTCGCCGGTCTCGACCTCGATGGGCTCGAACCCCGCGTCGCGGAGCTGCCGGGCCGTCTCGCCGCAGCCGCGCTGGATGACGACGTGCTGGCCGTCCGGCGAGTGGGCGTTGCAGGCGAAGAGCCCGCGCGCCTCGTCCTCCGGCGCCTCGATGAGCCGCTCGAAGTAGTGCCCGATGAGGGCGCGGCCGTCGGCGTCGAAGGCGTCGGGGAAGAGGACGGCCGTGTGCTCGTCGAGCGGGCAGAGGCAGGTGTCGAGGTGGTAGAAGTCGGGGTCGGTGAGGCGGAGGGCGCAGACGGGGAAGCCGAGCTTGTCGCTCATCCGCTCGTAGACGGCGAGGTCGGTGCGGAAGCCGTAGCCGCCCCAGAGGAGGTACCGGCCGGGGTGCCAGATCGCGTCGCCCATGCCCTCGAAGTCGCCGGGGAGGTCGGGGTCGAGGCCGTGGACCTCGTAGCCCTCGGCCTCGAAGAACCGCGCGTAGTGCTCGACCTCCGGCTTCCGCTGGTCCGCGTGCATCCGGCTCATCAGCGCGCCCTTCTCCCCGCCGGGGGTCTGGTAGGGGAGGGTCTGGTTCGCGCAGAACACCATGTCCGGCAGCCCCTCCGCCCCGCCCACCTCCGCGACCTCGACGCCGATCTGCTCGTAGGTGCCGCGGAGCGCGTCCCACTGCCGCCGCGCCTCCTCGACGTCCACGGTGCCGACGTTGCCGGCCATGTGGGGGTTGATGACGTAGGCGACCCGGAAGTGCTCCGGGGTCGTGAGGAGGACCCGGTCCGGGCGGGGGATCTGCGGGAGGGCGTCGAGCGCGGGGAGCGCGTCACCCACGCGGGTGTGGACCATCGGCGTGCGGAGCGGGGGGCGAGAACGGCGCGCGGAATCTACGCCGCGCCCGCCATGCCTCACACGTCCTCGTAGTCGCTCAGCGTGCGGAGCACGTCGTTGCCCACGAACCCCCGCACGGTGACGCCGTCGGCGGTCTCGCGGACGCGGACGTCGTCGAGGGCGTCGAGGACGGCGGGCTCCGAGGCCGCCGAGATCTTCATCGCCGCGACGCCGCCGCGGACGAGGTCGGCCACGGCCTTCCGGTCGGCGTCGGGGGCGGTCAGGCCGACGGCGGAGACGGTGAGCCCGTCGCGCTCGAACCCGACCGAGATCACCGCGTCGCGGACCATCCGCCCGGCCTCGCCGAAGGGGCTGTCGGTCCGCTCGGCGGAGGCCGCCTCGACGTTGCGGATGAAGGCCCACATCCCGTCGGGGTAGGTGGCGCGGCGGATGAGCGCCATCGCGTCCGCGTCGGCGGCGAGGCCGGTGCCGTTGCCGGCGAGGCGGTCCAGCATCGCCTCGACGCCGGCCCGGTCCGAGGCGACGATCATGTCGTCGTTGACGAGGGCGAACGCCATCTCGTCGTCGTCCTCGTAGTAGACGGGCACGTCGGCGTAGGTCGTGCGCCGGAGCTCCCCCTCGGCCTCCTCGCTCACGTAGGCGTCGAGGCGCGTGCGGTCGTAGTCGGCATAGATGACGAGCGCGGGCGGGGCGCCCTCGCGCGCGGCGGCGAAGTAGACCCGGCGGACGTCCTCCTCGGGGTCGAACCCGGTGGCGCGGACGAAGTCGTCGAAGCGGGCGGCGCTCTCCGGGTCGAGGCCCGACATCGGCGAGTCGCCCTCAGTGAACAGCGTGTAGGCGGCCGAGGACTGGACGGCCTCCATGTCGACCATGCCGACCATCTGGACGTCGGCGGGGAGGACCTCGAGCGCGCTCCGGGTCTGGAGGGTGAGCTCGGCGGGGGCCTCGACGGCGCTCTCGCAGGCCGCGAGGCCGAGGGCGAGCGGGAGGAGGAGAAGCGGGCGGACGCGCATGGGGCGGAGAGTCTACGAGGAGGGAGCGGACGTATTCGAGTCGAGCGGAGGCTAGGTTGCAGGGGCACCGAGTTTTGAGTCGCGGGTTGTGAGTTCTGGGTGATGAGTCCTCCTACGAGCCCCGCGGTGGGGGGCGCTTCATAGGTTCGATCCCCGATCCCCGATCCCCGATCCCCGATCCCCGATCCCCGATCCCCGATCCCCGATCCCCGATCCCCGATCCCCGATCCCCGATCCCCGATCCCCGATCCCCAGCATGGACCAGCCCAAGCCGTACCGGAAGGAAGCCATCTCGGTCGCGTTCATGGTCGCGCAGCTCCGCGAGCGCGTCGGCGTCGAGGTCGAGGACGTGAACGCGGGCGAGGCCGGCGTCGAGCCGGCGGGCCGCGCCGTGACCGACAGCGCGCTCCACCGCCCCGGCCTCGCGCTCGCCGGCTACACCGAGCTCTTCACGCACCAGCGCGTCCAGGTGCTCGGTAACACCGAGACCCAGTACCTCGAGCACCTCGACGCGGGCGGGCGGCGCACGGCCTTCGAGCACCTCGCCCAGTTCGACGTGCCGTGCCTGGTCCTGACCGAGAGCAACCGCCTCGCCCCCGACCTCGTCGCGCTGGCGACGGAGCGGGGCATCCCCGTCTACTACACCCCGGAGCCCTCGACGGACTTCATGTACCACCTCCGGGACTTCCTGGAGGACCAGTTCGCCTTCCAGCAGACGCTCCACGCCTCGCTCGTGGACGTCTACGGCATCGGGCTGCTGCTGGTCGGCAAGAGCGGGATCGGGAAGAGCGAGGTCGCCCTCGACCTCGTCGAGCGCGGCCACCGCCTCGTGGCCGACGACGTGGTGGTCGTGACGAAGAAGGGGGGCGGCGTCCTGATGGGCTCCGGGACCGAGCTCACCCAGCACATGATGGAGATCCGCGGGCTCGGCATCGTCGACGTCCGGGCGATGTTCGGGATCCGCGCCATCCGGTTCCAGAAGCGCGTCGAGGTCGTCGTCCAGATGGAGGTGTGGGACCCCGACCGGGAGTACACCCGGCTCGGGATGGTGGATGAGCATCGCGGCGTGCTCGGCGTCGAGCTCCCGCTGGTGAAGCTGCCCATCGTGCCGGGCAAGAACGTGACGGTGATCTGCGAGGTGATCGCGATGAACCACCTCCTCCGGCACTACGGCTACGACCCCGCGCAGGTCCTCGCCGAGCGGCTCGCCGAGCAGATCCAGGCCAAGAGCGCGGCGACGCTGGAGGCCCCGGCCGACGCGCCGGGCGCGGGCCGGGCCGGCCGCCCCCGCCGCAGCACGGAGTACTTCGAGCACGACGTGGAGTAGGGGGCGCCGGCCGGGGGGACCCACCGCGGCGTCTCGAAATGGGAACGCAGAGCGGCGCCGGCGGGGAGAAAGATTCCGGAAGGGGGTGCCACACCGTTGACATTCCCACCCGTGCCGGATATATTCCTCGCGCGCGGGTTCCCCCGCGAGAGCGCAGTTGCGAGCCCCCGCCAGGCTCCCTGCCGCGTTACGGTGACAAAGCCGGGCAGTGATGGCCCGGCTTTGCCGTAGCCGGTGGCGACGCTTTAGGTGGAAGGTTTGGGAGCCCGATACGGGTTTCAGGATGGGACCCGTCCCGTCCCGACTTCGATCTCGGGAACCCCCGCCTCTCCATGCGCGGGACGCTCGCGGGCCGCTCGCCGGTGGCCTCCGACCCGCCGCGTCCCGCGCACGGAGAGCGCATGCGGCCCGCCCCGGCGGCGCCGCTCACCCACCACGCTCGCCCTGCTAATCGATGCCGAAGAACAGCTACTACTTCTATGACCACGAGGCCTGCACCTTCCGCGAAGTCGAGCCGCGCCCGCTGAGGGCCGCGCTCCGCGGCGGCGCCTGGCTCGCGCTCGCGCTCGTGCTGGCCGCCGCCGGCGCCTGGGGCCTCGCCGAGACGCGGACGACGCCGCAGGAGCTCGCGCTCCAGCAGGAGAACCGGACGCTCCAGCAGCAGATCGCCCGGAGCGGCGAGCGGTTCGAGGCCCTGAGCACCCGGCTCGACGACCTCGCCGACACCGACCGCGACCTCTACCGCACCATCTTCCAGGCTGACCCCATCGCCGACGACGTGCGGCAGGTCGGCGTCGGTGGCGCGGCCGACGACGACTTCGACCACCTCAGCGCCTCGACGGCCGACCTCCTCCGCGACAACGCCAGCGCGCTCGACAAGCTGGAGCGGCAGATGAGCCTCCAGCGCGAGAGCTACGACGACCTCCTCGCCCTCGCCCGCGAGCGCGCCGAGGCCATCCCCCAGATGCCCGCCATCCTCCCCGTCGCGGGCACGCTCACGAGCGGGTTCGGCATGCGGCGCCACCCGATCCTCAAGGTCTACCGGATGCACAAGGGCGTCGACTTCTCCGTCCCCACCGGCACCCCCGTCTACGCCACCGGCGACGGCGTCGTGCAGCAGGCCGGGAGCTCCTCGGGCTACGGCCTCAACGTCCGCATCCGCCACCCGAAGGCCGACCGGAGGACGCTCTACGCCCACCTCTCCCGCTTCGCCGAGGGCGTCCGGCCGGGGGCGCGCGTCGAGCGCGGGCAGCTCATCGGCTACAGCGGCAACACCGGCCTCTCGACGGCCCCCCACCTCCACTACGAGATCCACGAGCTCGGCGGCGCCCCGGTCAACCCGATCTACTCGTTCGCGCCGGGCGTCCGGCCGGCGGAGTACCGCGGGCTCGTCGCGGCGGCCGAGAGCGACAACGCGCCGCTCGACTGACCGCCCGCTGTAGCGCCTGCGTCTGCACCCTGGAGGGAGCGTGTTCGTTCACGCTCCCTCTTGGTTTGCCCTCCCCGTCTGTACCGGGGCCACACTGAATTCGCCCGGGGCGCGTTGCTTTTAGCGGGACCGCGCCGTATCGTGCAGCCCGAGCCGCCGCGGAGCCCGCGGCGGCCTCCGCCCCTCCCGACCCGCCCCCTCCTCCCATGTTCTGGACGCTGGAACTGGCGGCGTACCTCGAAGACGCCCCCTGGCCGGCCACCAAAGACGAACTCCTCGACTACGCCGAGCGCACCGGCGCCCCGTCGGAGGTCATGCAGAACCTCGAAGAGATGGAGGACGACGGCGAGCCCTACGAGAGCATCGAGGAGATCTGGCCGGACTACCCCATGACGAGCGACGACTTCTACTTCGAGGACGACGAGTAGGGGGTGAGGGATTCCTGAGGCGCCGAGTGCGACCGCTCACCGCGTGGGTCCTGACGGGGCTGCTGCTCGCCGCCAGCGCGCACGCGCAGGACCAGCCCGAGCAGGCAGCCGGCGTGCTGCGCCTCGCGGACGTGGAGGTCCGGGGGGAGCTCGGGCCGTTCGAGCGCGTCGAGCTGGAGGAGCTGCTGCGGACCCGCTCGGACCGCCGCCTCCTCGGCATCCCCGGCGTGACGCCGGGGCGGTGGATCTACGAGTTGGGCTCGGAGCGGAGCGCCGTCGGGCGCGCGCTGCGGCGGGCCGGTGAGCCCCCGGCCCTGTACGACCCCGCTCTCGTCGCCGCCGACCGGGAGCGGCTGGAGGGGCTCTACCGGCAGGCCGGCTTCCTCACCCCCGAGGTGACGGCGACGGCGGACGCCCTGCGCGGGGAGCGGGTCCGCGTCGTCTTCCGGGTCGCGCCCGGTCCGGCCTCGGTGCTGCGGCGGGTGCGCTACGACGGGCTCGGCGCGCTGACGCCGGACGAGCGCCGCCGGATCGCCCGCCGCTCGGCCCTCGCGCTCGACCTGCCGCCCGCGCCCGACAGCCTCGCCGCGCTCACCTTCCGCGCCCGCCCCGGCCAGCGGCTCGCCGAGGCCGCGCTGCTGGAGGAGCGCCGCCGCCTCCTCGCCGACCTCCGCGACCTCGGCTTCGCCCGCGTCACCCGCGACTCGATCCGCGCCGTGGCCTTCCCCGGTGACACCCTCGCGGACGGGCGGCCCCTCTTCGAGGCGGCCTTCGAGGTCAGCCCCGGCCCCCGGTTCGCCTTCGGCGACGTGCGGTTCGTGGTGACGGGGCCGGAGGAGGCGCCGCGTCGCGCGGACACCCTCGGCTTCCGCGGCGGGGCCGTAGCGGTCAGCATCGAGGACGAGCGGCGGCTGAGCCCGGCCCTGCTCCGCCGCGCCCTCCGCTTCGTGCCCGGCGACCCGTACCGCCTGAGCGACCTGCTCGCCACCAAACGGCGCCTCGAAACCACGGGGGTCTTCTCGTTCAGCGAGGTCACGCCCCTCGCCGGCGAGGTCGCACCGCCGCTGCCGGGGGACTCCCTCCCGCGGCTCCCCCACCGGATCGCGCTGCGGACCCGGCAGCGCCACGGCGTCCGCCTAGAGGGGTTCGTGCTCCAGCGGACGGGGCTCCTCGTGGGCGACGGCTCCGGGCTCGACGAGGAGGAGCTCGGCGTCGGCGTCGGCGCGGCGTACCGGAACGCGAACTGGCTCGGGGCCGGCGAGCAGCTCGCCCTCCGCGCCAGCGGCTCCGTCGCGGGCGACTTCGCCGAGGAGCTCGGGACGTTCCCGACGGCGCAGGCCGAGGGCTCGGCCGCGCTCACGCTGCCCTACCTCGTGTGGCCCTTCGGCTTCGCCGAGCGCGCCCTCCGCCCCTTCGACGCCCGGACGCGCCTCCGCGTCGGCGCCCTCACCGCCCGCCGCGACGAGCTCCGCCTCCTCATCCGGGGCCGCCTCGACGCCTCCGTCCGCTTCGAGCTCCGCCACACCCCCACCGTCACGTCCCTCCTCGACCTCGCCGACTTCGCCCTCTCCGACCCCGACACGCTCGGCGGCTTCCGCCGGCGCTTCCTCGACCTCGTCGAGGACCCCGTCGCGCGGCAGTTCGTGCTCGAGGACTACACCCGCCCGCAGCTCAACAACGCCGTCCGCTACACCCTCCGCGCCGCCACCGCGGACCCGTTCCGGCGGGACCGCGGGTACGCCGCCGAGGCGTCGGTCGAGGCCGGGGGGCACCTCTCGGAGCTCCTCGACCGCGTGGCCTTCACGCCCGACACGTTGGAGGGCTCACTGCCGGGGCTGCCGGTGTTCGGCGGGGGGAGCCGGCTGGAGTACCGCCCCTACGTCCGCCTCGCCGCCGACGGCCGCCGCTACCTCCGCCCGAGCCGGCTCGTGACCGTCGCGGCGAAGGCCATCGTCGGCGTGGCGCATCCGACGGGGGCGGCGCCCGTCGTCCCGTTCGACCGGCGGTTCTACGTCGGCGGCGCCAACAGCGTGCGGGGGTGGAGCCTCCGCGCGCTCGGGCCGGGGCAGATCCCGCCGGAGGAATCGGCCTTCGTGCAGGGCGGCGACGTGAAGCTCGAAGCGAGCCTGGAGGCCCGCCGCGTTGTCCTCCGCGCATTCCTCGGGGCCGACTGGCAACTCGCCGCCTTCGTCGACGCGGGCAACGTGTGGTTCGGCCCCCGCAACCCCGGCGACGCCGACGGCCGGTTCCGGCTCGCGACGTTCTACGAGGAGGTCGCCGTGGGCTCCGGCACGGGGCTCCGGATCGCGTGGGACTTCCTGATCCTCCGCCTCGACCTCGCCTGGAAGGTCCGCTCCCCCGTGCCCGGCGAAGCCCTCTTCCCCGACGGCCGCCGCCCGACCCTGCACTTCGGGATCGGGCAGGCGTTTTAGGGTTGTGGGTCTTGAGTCGTGAGTTGTGAGTTGTGGGTACCCCACGCGCGACCTAGAACCCATGACTCAGAACCCAGGACCCAGAACTGCGAGCGCAGCGAGCCGCCCGAAGAGGGGCGCCGAGCTCGACCTCGCCATCGAGAAGTTCGCCGACCGGGGGAGGTCGCTGGCCCGGCTCGACGGCTACGTCGTCTTCGTGGCCGGGGCCGTGCCGGGGGACCGGGTGCGGGCGCGGCTGTTCAAGCGGCGGCGGAGCTTCGGCGAGGCGCGGCTGCTGGAGGTCTTGGAGCCGAGCCCGCTGCGCACCGAGCCGCGCTGCGAGTACTTCGGGACGTGCGGCGGCTGCAAGTGGCAGCACGTCCAGTACGCCGCGCAGCTCGACGCCAAGCGGCAGGCCGTCGCCGAGGCGCTCGCCCACACCGGCGGGTTCGACCTCGAAGGGCTCGGCGTGGAGGTCCGGCCGACGCTCGGGGCGGAGCCGGACCCCGAGTACGGCGCGCCGTACTTCTACCGGAACAAGATGGAGTTCTCGTTCTCCACCCACCGCTGGCTGACCGACTGGGAGATCGCGTCCGGCGAGGAGATGGACCGCGGCTTCGCGCTCGGCCTCCACGTCCCCGGCCGCTTCGACCGCGTGCTCGACCTCGGCGTGTGCTACCTCCAGAGCGAGCTCTCGGCGCGGATTGTGAACGCGACCCGGGCGCTGGCGAAGGCCGAGGGTTGGGCGCCGTGGGACGTCCGCAACCACACCGGCTTCCTCCGCCACCTCGTCCTCCGCACCCCCGAGCACACCGCCGAGGTGATGGCCAACCTCGTCACCAACGGCCACGACGCCGAGCGGATGGGGGAGTACGCCGCGATGCTGAAGGAGGAGTTTCCGGAGGTCACCACCCTCGTCAACACCATCAACACGGGTAAGGCGCAGACGGCGTTCGGGGAGGCGATCCACACGGTGTTCGGGCCGGGCGTCGTCCACGACCGGATCGGGCCGCACACGTTCGAGATCGCGCCGAACGCCTTTTTTCAGACCAACACGCGGCAGGCTGAGCGGCTCTACACCGTCGCCCGTGCCTTCGCCGACCTCGACCCCGACGACCTCGTCTACGACCTCTACTGCGGCGCCGGCACCATTTCGCTCTTCGTCGCCGACGCGGTGCGGCGCGTGGTCGGGGTGGAGTTGGTCGAGGAGGCCGTCGAGAACGCCCGCCGGAGCGCCGCGGCCAACGGGGTCGAGAACTGCACGTTCGTAGTGGGCGACATGCTGAAGCTGTTCACGCCGGCCTTTGTAGAGGAGCACGGCCACCCCGACGTGCTGATCGTGGACCCGCCGCGCGCGGGGATGCACCCGAAGGTGGTCGCGCAGGTCGCCCGGCTCCGGCCCGAGCAGATCGTCTACGTGAGCTGCAACCCGCAGACGCAGGCCCGCGACCTCCAGCTCCTCGGGGACGGGTACCGCATCGAGGCCGTGCAGCCGGTGGACCTCTTCCCCCACACGCACCACGTCGAGAACGTGATCAGCCTGCGAGCCGTTTGAAGGGGGCCACCGTAGCTTGCCCGTCATGATCCCCGACGACCTCCGCATCGACCGCACCGCATTCTCCGTCGTCCGCTCCCACGAGGAGGCCGAGGCGGAGGACCGGGCCTACTGGCTCAGTAAGACACCGCACGAGCGCCTCATCGGTCTCGAAATAACGCGGCAAGCGCTCTATGGCTACGACCCGGCTACTGCCCGACTTCCGCGCGTTCTTGAGATCACTACACGACCACGGCGTTGAGTACCTCCTCGTCGGCGGCTACGCGGTCAACTATTACGGATACGTCCGCTCGACGGCCGGCATCGACGTATGGGTGCGGATGGATCTACAGAACGCCGAGCGCATCGTGGCCGCCTTGACCACGTTTGATTTTGGCGTGGATGCGCTGACGCCGGACCTCTTTCTGGACGAGGACAGCCTCGTGCGGATGGGCGTGCCGCCGCTCCGCATCGAGCTCCTCACCAGCATCTCCGGCGTGGAGTTCGACGCCTGCTGGGAAGAGCGCGTCAAAGACGAGTGGGATGGTGTCCCCGTCGCGGTGATGGGCCTGGAGTGCCTAAAAAGAACAAACGTGCCAGCGGCCGGCAGCAGGATCTCACGGACCTGGACCATCTGTCGAAGATGGGCTGACCCGTCGGCCCGCCTACATCCCCGGCACGGCCGTGGCGAGCCACACCACGACGAGGGCGAGCACCGTCAGCCCCCCCGCGCCGTGGGCGAGGATGACGGCGGCGGGCCACGGCTCGCCCTCGTGCTGCCGCCAGCCGAGGTAGATCCCCCCGAGCGCCGTCAGCCCCGCCACGCCGAGCGCGATGAGCCCCAGCTGCTGCGGCTCGAGGTCCGAGATGATGAGGGCTAGCAGTCCGATCCCCGAGAGGTTCAGCGCGCCGTGGAGGAGGCCCCACGCGGCGGGGGAGGTCTCGCCCTGGAAGTGGCGGACGGCCATCCATAGGCCCATGGCGATTCCGAGCCCGAAGAGGACGGGGACGACGGTGTTCATAGCAGCGGGGGGAGGGGAGAGGGGCGCGCCGCCGGGGCAGCGAGAGGGGCGTCCGTTGAAGGGGCGCCCCCGGCGGCGGTTCCGCCGAGCGCCGTAGCTTCGGGGCATGACCGCGTTCGTCACCGGCGGCACCGGCTTCGTCGGCAGCCACCTCGTCGAGGAGCTGCTGCGCCGGGGGCACGCCGTCCGCGCCCTCGTCCGCGCGGAGCCGAGGTGGCTCGACGGGCTCGGCGTGCAGGTCGTCCATGGCGACCTCTTCGACGCCGAGGCGCTGCGGGAGGGCGTGCGCGGCGCCGACCTCGTCTTCCACGTCGCCGGGCTGACGCGGGCGCCGGACGAGGCGGCCCTCGACCGCGCCAACGTGGAGGGCACGGTGAACGTGCTGGAGGCCGTCCGCGAGGCGGCGCCGGGCGTGCGGCGGGTCGTCGTCGTCTCGTCGCTGGCGGCCGTCGGGCCGAGCCCGGTCGAGGGGGGCCGCCCGCGCCCGCTCACCGAGGCCGACCCGCTCCGGCCGATCTCGGCCTACGGGCGGAGCAAGGAGAAGATGGAGGCCGCCGTGCAGGAGCGGTTCCGCGACCTCCCCGTCACCATCGTCCGCCCGCCGGCCGTCTACGGCCCCCGCGAGGCCGACATCTTCACGCTCATCCAGGCCGCCGACCAGAAGCGGATCTTCCCCATCGTAGGGGAGGGGCAGCAGAGGCAGCTCGACCTCGTCCACGTCCGCGACCTCGCCTGTGGCATGGCCGACTGCGCCGAGGCCGAGGACACCGACGGCGAGGCGTACTTCGTCTCGTCCGACCGGGGCTATTCCTGGAGCGAGGTCCGCGACGCCGTGCTCGCCGCGCTCGGCCACGGCGCGCTGAAGCTGAACGTGCCCCGCCTGCTCGTTGGGCCGGTGGGGGCCGTGGCCGAAGGGGTGGGGCGGCTGACCGGGAAGTATCCGCCGCTCAACCGCGAGAAGGCCCGCGAGGCGAAGGCCGCGTGGCTGTGCTCAACGGCGAAGGCGCGGCAGGACTTCGGGTACCGCCAACGGATCGGGCTGGGGGAGGGGATGCGCGAGGCCGTCGCGTGGTACCGCGCCGAGGGCTGGCTGTAGGAGACCTCACTGGACCCCCCGTTTGGGGAGCGCCCCGCCGGGGGGGGACAGCCTCTCAGTCCCTGAGAGGAGCGATGGATCGAGAGGCGGGGGTCCTGGAGAATCCCCGTCCGGGGCGGCGCGTACCTTCCGGCGCCCCGCCGAACCCGCCCCTCCCGCCCGACCCCCGCCCCGCTGTGAGCACCCCCTTCGGCTTCAACACCGGCTACGTCGAGGACCTCTACGCGCAGTACCTCGAGAACCCCGAGAGCGTCAGCGAGCGCTGGCGCGACTTCTTCGCCGACTACAACCCCGGCCCCTCGTTCCACCCACCCGCAGCGCCGGCCGTCGCCGAGCCCGCAGCGCCCTCGGGCGACGGCGCCGCCGCGGAGCAGCCCGCGAAGCCGACAGGCGCCGGGTCTCGGGGCCCCGGCGGCTCGCCCGCCCCGTCGCAGGCTACAGCCGCTGGGTCTCGGGGCCCCGGCGGCTCACCGGGCGCCTCCGCCGCGAAGGCCCCCGACCGCGCGACCCCGCCCGCGCCCGAGGGGGCCGAGGTGAAGCCCCTCCGGGGCGCCGCCGCGCGGATCGTCGAGAACATGGAGGCCAGCCGCGACCTCCCCACCGCGACCAGCGTGCGGACGGTGCCGGTCAAGCTGATGGCCGAGAACCGCCGCCTCATCAACGGGCACCAGCGCGCCGTCGGCGGCGAGAAGGTCTCCTACACCCACCTCATCGCCTACGCCCTCGTCCGCGCGCTCAAGGCCGTCCCGGCCATGAACTACAGCTTCCGCCGGGAGCCCGGCCAGAACGGGAAGGACGAGGTGCTCCAGCGCGTCGAGAACGCCTCGGTCAACCTCGGCCTCGCCATCGACATCGAGAAGAACGGGCGGCGCAGCCTGCTCGTCCCCAACGTCAAGGGCGCCGAGGCGATGAGCTTCCCCGAGTTCCTCGGCGCCTACAACGACATCGTCCGCCGCGCCCGCGACGGCAAGCTCGGCATCCCCGACTTCGAGGGGACCACCGTTACGCTCACGAACCCCGGCATGATCGGGACCGTGATGAGCGTGCCGCGGCTGATGCCGGGGCAGGGGCTGATCCTCGCCGTCGGCGCCATCGAGTACCCCCCGGAGTACCAGGCGCTCCCGCCCGTCGAGGTCTCGCGCCTCGGGCTCAGCCAGGTGATGGCGATCACGAGCACCTACGACCACCGCGTGATCCAGGGCGCCGAGAGCGGGGCGTTCCTCGCCCACGTCGCCGGCCTCATCGCCGGGGAGCACGGGTTCTACGAGGACGTCTTCGAGGACCTCGGGCTGACGACGCCGCCGCTGGTGATGCAGCCCGACACGACCCCCGTGCTCGGGGAGCCCGACGAGCTCGCCCTCGTCGAGAAGAACGCCCGCGTGATGCAGCTCATCCGGGCCTACCGCGTCCGCGGCCACCTCCTCGCCGACCTCAACCCGCTAGCCGGCGAACTCCGGCCCCACTCCGAACTCGACCCCGCCAGCTACGGCCTCACCGTGTGGGACCTCGACCGGGTGTTCCTCACCGGCGGCCTCGGCGTGGCCGGCGGCGCGCTCGGCGGCAAGGACCGGCTCCCGCTGCGCGACATCCTCGACATCCTCTGGGAGACCTACACCCGCCACGTCGGCGTCGAGTTCATGCACATCTCCGAGCCGCCGGAGAAGCGGTGGCTCATCGAGCGGATCGAGCCGCAGCGGATGGCCGACCCGCTCTCCGAGGACCAGAAGCGGCGGATCCTCGAGAAGCTCAACGCCGCCGAGGCGTTCGAGCGGTTCATCCACACGAAGTACGTCGGCCACAAGCGGTTCTCCCTGGAGGGCGCCGAGACGCTGATCCCCATCCTCGACCAGATCCTCTCCGACGCCGCCGACCAGGAGGTCGAGGAGGTCGTGATCGGGATGGCCCACCGCGGGCGGCTGAACGTGCTCGCCAACGTCCTCGGCAAGCCCTACGAGAACATCTTCAGCGAGTTCGAGGGCCACGTCGACATCGGGACGGCCCACGGCTCGGGCGACGTGAAGTACCACCTCGGCGCCACCGGCACGCACACCGCCCCCAGCGGCGAGACCATCGGGCTCACGTTGGCCGGCAACCCCAGCCACCTCGAAGCGGTCAACCCGGTGGTCGAGGGGATGGCCCGCGCCATGCAGCAGGCCCGCGGAGACGCCGACCGCGACGCCGTCGTGCCCGTGCTGATCCACGGCGACGCGGCCTTCGCTGGGCAGGGCGTCGTCGCCGAGACGCTCAACCTCTCCCAGCTCGACGGCTACATGACCGGCGGCACGGTCCACATCGTCGTCAACAACCAGATCGGGTTCACGACGCTCCCGATGCACGCCCGGAGCTCGGTCTACGCGACGGACATCGCGCGGATGATCCAGGCGCCCATCTTCCACGTCAACGGCGACGACCCCGAGGCCGCGATCCGGGTGGCGCGGCTGGCCCTCGACTTCCGGCAGGTGTTCAACAAGGACGTCGTGATCGACCTCGTCTGCTACCGCCAGCACGGCCACAACGAGGGCGACGAGCCGAGCTTCACGCAGCCGCTGATGTACGACAAGATCGACGGCCACCGCTCGGTGCGGAAGAAGTACACCGAGCTCCTGCTCCGCCGCGGCGACATGGACCCCGAGGCCGCGGAGCAGATGCTCGACGACTTCCACGAGAAGCTCCAGCAGGCGTTCGCCGACACGAAGGAGCTCTCGGAGCAGCAGCCCGCCACGGCTGTCCGCGTGCTGCACGAGGAGACGCCGGTGTCGGTGGCCGAGGCGGAGGTCGAGACGAAGGCGCCGGAGGAGGCGCTGCGCCGGGTCGTCCGCGCGCTGACCGAGATCCCCGACGAGGTCGCCGTGCATAAGAAGCTCGCGCGGCTGCTCCAGCGCAAGGAGGGCCAGTTCGAGAAGGGCAAGATCGACTGGGCCTTCGCCGAGGCGCTCGCCTTCGGGACGCTCCTGCTCAACGGCACGCCGGTGCGGCTCTCGGGGCAGGACTCCGGGCGCGGCACCTTCAGCCAGCGCCACGCCGTCCTCCACGACCAGCAGGACGCGAGCCTCTACCTCCCGCTGAACCACGTCGCCGAGGGCGGCGCGGACGGCGACGGGCAGGCCCGCTTCCAGGTCTACGACTCGCTCCTCTCGGAGTACGCCGTGCTCGGGTTCGAGTACGGCTACTCGGTGGCGAGCCCCGAGACGCTCGTGCTCTGGGAGGCCCAGTTCGGCGACTTCGTCAACGGCGCCCAGATCATGATCGACCAGTTCATCACAGCGGCCGAGGAGAAGTGGAACCAAGCCAGCCGGCTGGTGATGCTGCTCCCGCACGGGTTCGAGGGGCAGGGGCCGGAGCACTCGTCGGCGCGGCTGGAGCGGTTCCTCCAGGCCGCCGCCGAGGACAACATCATCGTCGCCAACTTCACGACGCCGGCCAACTACTTCCACGCCCTCCGCCGCCAGATGAAGCGGGAGGTCCCGAAGCCGCTCATCGTGATGACGCCGAAGAGCCTGCTCCGCCACCCCCTCGCCGTCGCCGCGAAGGAGGAGCTAGCCGAGGGGCAGTTCCACCCGGTCTACCCCGCCGCGACCGAACCTGAAAAGGCCGAGCGGCTCCTGTTCTGCACGGGGAAGGTGTACTACGACCTCCTCAAGGCGCAGGAGGCGATGGACGAGCCGGCGAGGGTCGGCCTCGTCCGCGTCGAGCAGCTCTACCCGTTCCCCGAGGCCGAGGTCCGCGCCGAGTTGGAGCGGTTCGGCTCCGTCACTGACGTGCGGTGGGTGCAGGAGGAGCCGCAGAACATGGGCGCCTGGACGTTCGTGCAGCCGCTGATGAACGGCCTCCTCCGGGAGATGCGCGACGACCGCTGCCTCGACGTGGGCTACGAGGGGCGTCCGCCGAGCGCGAGCCCGGCCACCGGCTCCGCCACCGTCCACGCCGCCGAGCAGGACCGGCTCGTGCGGAGCGCGCTGGGGCTGGAGGGGTGACGCCCGCACCCTTCCGGGGCACGCCTTCGTAGGGGTGGCCCTCGTGGCCGCCCACCGGGACGCCATCCATTGGGGCGGGCACAAGGCCCGCCCCTACGGCGGGGGCCGAGGTGGAACAAAAGAAGGCAATTATATACGTGACGGGACCAAGGCAGTGACACAGAGATGGCACAGGCAGAGCGTATCCTTCTGACAGACAACAGGATAACACTCGTCACCTTCGACCATGCTCGCCTCCGAATCTTACGACAGCCTCATTGACCTCATCCGAGAGTTCCCAGACGACGAGGCATGTCGGCGGCACCTAGAACACATCCGCTGGGGGGACAGTGAAGGGAACGTTACGCCCCGCTGCCCCCACTGCGGACACGACGCGAAAGCCTACCGTATCGAAGGAGGCAAGCGGTACAAGTGCGCCGCCTGCCGGAAGAAGTATTCCGTCCTTGTGGGGACAATCTTCGCCAACTCCAAGGTGCCGCTCCAAAAGTGGTTCCTCGCTATCTGGCTTGCCACGTCGCACAAGAAAGGAATCTCGTCTTGCCAGCTTGCAAAGGACATCGGCGTGACGCAGAAAAGCGCGTGGTACATGCTTCACCGCGTTCGGGAGATGCTGCGTGAGAAGGCTCCCGAACTGTTGGAGGGCGAGGTTGAGGTTGATGAGACGTTCATCGGCGGGAAAGAGGGGTGGAAGCACATGGATAAGCGCACGCCGAACGCGAGAGGCCGGAGCACAAAGTCCAAGACGCCCGTGTTCGGAATGGTGGAGCGCGAGACGGGCAAGACGCAGTTCCACGTCGTCACGGACACGAAGGCGCGCACGCTACAGGACCTCATCACGGCCAACGTGAAGCCCGGCAGCACGGTCAACAGCGACGAGTGGGTTGGGTACTCTGGGCTCGGTGCGATCTACGACCACAGCGTCATCAACCACGGCGAGCGCGAATACGTGCGAGGTGCGGTCCACACGAACGCGATTGAGAACCGTTGGAGCCACTTCCGGCGAACGCTCACCGGCACCTACCACTGGGTGAGCCGGAAGCATCTCGGCCGCTATGCCAACGAGTCCGCCTTCCGCCTCAACACGCGGGACATGGGACAGGGCGAGCGTTTCGACAGGACGCTAGCAGGATGCGACCGTGAACTCACCTACGAAGGGTTGACGGGGCAGGCCGGGTAGTCTATATTGCCTCTGCACAATTGTGCAGAGGGCGGCCCCATGGCCCCGTATCAGCACAATTAGCCTTTCTCATTTGTGTAGATTGCCCTTATGTCCTCATCCGAGCGTCCTTTCTCCCGCCCCGAGGCGCACGACGAAGACACGTTCCTCCGCCAGATCTATTCGGTTCTGGCTGACAGCGATCCCGAGGATCTAGCGACTCTTCTCCGCAAGCGCGAGGAAGAGCTAGGCATTACGGAGACGCAGGCTGCGAACGTCTTGGGCTTCGGTTCCGTGACGCAGCTTCGGCGCATCAAGTCCGGCCAGCAGAAGAAGCTCGACGCGCTCACAATGGTGAAGCTCAGTAACTATCTAGGGCTCGGCGTCGATGGGGTAGCACGGGTGATCGTGGCGAAGATGGAGCCCGACGAGATTGGAGACATCGAAGCCACACGGGCGCGGCACTTCGTGGCGAAGAACTTCCCGTTGAAGGCGCTGAAAAAGGCCGGTTTCATCGAAGACCACAACGACCTTGACGCAGCCGTAGAGCGCATCACGAGCTTCTTTCGCCTGCCTTCGATCTTCGACTACGGCAAGGTCATTCCGACCCCGCTCTTCATGCAGCGGCAGATGTCGTTTCAGGAAGAGCTACGGGCCTTCTGGATTGAGTCTGCGTACTACCAGTTCGATCAGCACCGTAACCCGTTCCCGTTCGATAGGGAGCAAGTTTCCCGGCTCATCCCCCACATACGGCAATACACGCGGCACGAAGGTTCGGGACTGCTTACCGTGGCGAAGGCGCTCTTTCGGGCCGGTGTCACCGTCATTGTTCAGCCCTACCTAGGAGGAACGGCGGTACACGGCGCAACCTTCATTGTGGACGGCAAACCGTGCATCGTACTCACAGACTTGGGGAAGAAGTATCCGGTACTGTGGTTCTCGCTCTATCACGAACTCGTCCATGTCCTCTATGATTGGGAACACCTTGAACGATGGAAGCATCATCTGAGTGGGGCCGGGGAAATAGATTCCGAGCTGATAGAAGATCGAGCAAACACCGTGGCTCACGAACTTATGATGCCCCGTGTCAAGCTTGATTTCATCGCTCCCCACCTTCGGAGTCGGCTGGAAGTGGCGCGATACGCCAAGCAAAACGACGTACATTCGAGCATCGTGTATTGGCTCTATGCCCGACGAGAGTATTTCGATAGTGGCGACACGAAATGGTTCAAGATATACAACAAGGACATCCGCGCCGTAGACCCTGAGCGGGCAATACGAGCCCTCACGTCGTACCCGTGGGAGAAGGAGCATGTGGACTCCGACATGGAGAGCATCATCAACGAACTAGCCAGCGCCTAAAATGACTCACGACACCGGATCGATACCGCCCAACGACAGACCCGACGACGAGCCGAACGACGAGTCTCAAGCGGACCAGAGCGCCGGTCCAATCACGCCCGACGTTGAGGCCGACATGAAGCGGTGGCAAGCTGAGTGGGAAGAAGCCAAGGCTACCGGAGGGCAACTAGGGCTTGGGCTGGAATCCGACCAGCCCGACCCGATTGACTACGACGACCTGGACGCGATTGACGATACGCAGGACCCTGACGAGTCTACCGCGCTCTCCGTCCTCGTCAAGCAGACCGTAGTGAAGAACCTCCCGAGAGGCGAGCGTTGGAAGAAGCTCAGGGACACGATCTACGAAGAGCAAAACATCTATCTCCGGCGCGGGCGGAAGAAGTCGGAGAAGAAGAGCGGGAGCATCGGCGCGAACTCTCAGATCACGTACACGCGTATGCAGAAGCGTATGCAAGACGTGGTTCGCCGGTGGGTGGAGAACGGGGCTTCGCCGATTGAACTCTACTACGCGCTCGTTGACCTCAACCGGGAAGCCGGATACCGGCCCAAGGCATACGACGCGCCCCTAAAGATTCAGGGGACGCTAGACGACGTGCTGCGTGCCACCGTGAAAGACAAGCCGAAACCAGACGACGAGTAACTGAACCACATTGGGGCACCCGTCCCCTTGCGCATCCTCATCGGGTTGTGTCAGCCGCCCCGCCACGGTGGCGAGGCGGTATCACAACCCCAAAACGGTAGCTGAACCTACCGGAGGATAACATCATGGCCCGTAAAGGCTGCGGATGCAAGACGAAACCGAAAGGGCGTAAGACCGTGAAGGTCAAGCCCCACACGCGGCGGAAGCCGCGTAAGTGCAAGCGGTAGCGTCCTAGCGCACGGGGGTCGGGTGCCCCATACCGTTCTTGAATCACAAGCTACGGCCGTCCGTTCCATCCCTGCATTCTGAGCCGCGTGGTCCCCCCACGTATATAATTGCCCAAAAGAAAAAGGCGGCGCTGCGCGTCGGCAGCGCCGCCCTCAGAAGGCGGGGTCGCGGGAGGCGCTAGTAGCGCGGGCGGCGGCGGGCGTTGCGCGCGGCGCGCTCGCGGGCCAGCCGGCGCTCCTCGCTCGGCTTCGTGTAGGCCATGTTCGAGCGGTAGATCCGCAGCACGCGGCTGCGGTTGACGGCGCGCTTGAACCGGCGCAGCGCGCGGTCAATGCTTTCCTTATCGCGAACTTTGATACCGACGGACAAAGCGACCTCCAGGGGTTGTTGGGCGGGACGTGCGGAACGAGGGAGCCCCTAAGCTACGACGCTCCTGCCGCGCGGGTCCGTTGAAATCGAGGCGAAGGGAGGGGCTAGAGGATGGAGGATAGAAGATTGAGAATGGACGCGCGAGGCCTCACCCCTCGCCATCCTCGACCCTCCATCTTCTATCTTCCCACCACACGTGCGCCGGCGCTCCGGCTGCCGCGTCTCCTCCCGCGAAGCAACCCCCCGGATGAGAATCGTCCTCGCCACCCGCAACCCCGGCAAGGTCGCCGAGCTCCGCGCGCTGCTGGCCGATCTGCCCGTCGAGCTCGTCAGCGCGGCCGAGGTCGCGGGCGCGCCGGAGGTCGAGGAGGACGCGCCGACGCTGGAGGGGAACGCGCGCAAAAAGGCCCTCGCGCTCCACGCCCACACCGGCCTCCCCGCCCTCGCCGACGACACCGGCCTGGAGGTGGACGCGCTCGGCGGGCGGCCCGGCGTCCACTCCGCCCGCTACGCGAGCCAGGGGGAGCCTGCCCCCGCAGAGGCGGGGGATGCAGAGGCGGGGGACGCGGCCAACCGCGCCCGGCTCCTCCGCGAGCTCCAGCTCGCGCCGCGCCGTGCGGCCCGGTTCCGCACCGCGCTCGCCTTCGCCGTGGGGGACGACGAGGTCCGCTTCTTCGAGGGCGTCTGCGAGGGGGCGATCACGCAGGACGAGCGGGGGACCGGCGGGTTCGGCTACGACGCCATCTTCCAGCCTGAGGGCGAGGTGCGCACGTTCGCCGAGATGCCGGCCGAGGAGAAAAACCGGATCAGCCACCGCCGCCGCGCCCTCGATGGCTTAGCCGACTACCTCCACGCAATACTCGCGGAGCCCGGCTGATGGTCGCCCTCGTCCAGCGCGTCAGCGAAGCGCACGTCACCGTGGGGGAGCGCGTCGTCGGCGCCATCGGGCCGGGGCTGCTCGTGCTGCTCGGCGTCCACCGCACCGACACCGAGGCCGAGGGGGCGTGGGTGGCGAAGAAGGTGGCGAACCTCCGCGTCTTCCCCGACCCTTCGACAGGCTCTGGGCAAGCTGGCCGGATGAACCGCTCGCTGCTGGACACCGGCGGCGAGGCCCTCGTCGTCTCGCAGTTCACGCTCTACGGCGACGCCCGGAGGGGCAACCGCCCGTCGTTCGCCGAGTCGGCGCCGCCGGAGCGGGCGGCGCCGCTGTACGAGGCGTTCGCGGAAAAACTCGCGCGCCTCCTCGGCCGCCCCGTCCCCACGGGCGAGTTCGGGGCGATGATGGAAGTGCACCTCGTTAACGACGGCCCCGTGACGCTGTGGGTCGAGCGGCGGGGCGGGAGGTGAGTGACCGGGGCGACGTATGTTCGTGGGTGGGTAAGCCAACGAGAACTCGCCATGACTCTACGCGTCGCGCTGACCTTCGACCTGCACGACGGCGACGGTCCCGCCGACGTCGCCTTCGCGGCTGACTGGCTCCGTGAGCACCGGGCCTCGGCGACGTTCTTCGTCCCCGCCTCGCTGCTGCGCGACAAGGCGCGGCGGTCCGCTCTCCGCGAGGCCGCCGCCGACGGGCTGATCGAGCTGGCCTCCCATAGCTATCACCACACCTGGGACGAGGTGGACGCGCTGAGGGGGGGAGGACCGGCCGCGCTCGGCTTCTTGAGGGACGCGCACGACCTCCACGCCGACGCGCTCGGGCGGCGGCCGGTCTCGTTCCGGGCGCCGCACTGGACCCCCCTATCTGCCGCCGCCCTCGACAAGCTCGAAGCGCTCGGGTACCGGGTGGACTCCAGCGCCACACCCGGCCGGCCGGCCCTCCTGAGCAGCCTTCCCTTCGGCACCTCGTGGCGGTCGAGCCCGCGCTGCCCCTACCTGATCCGCCCCCGGCTCCTAGAGGTCCCCCAGTCCACGCTGCTGATCCCCCTGGCGAACCCGACGATCCGCACCCTCCGCCGCCGGCTCAGCGTCGGCCTGCTCCGGGTACTCCAACGCGAGGCGCGGCGGTCCGAGCGGGTCCTCGTGCTCATGCTGCACGTGAAAGACGTCAACGGGCGGGGGGCGGCCTACTCCCGGTGGAAGCCCACCTGGCGCAGCGCGCTCCTCCAGGCGCACGGGGGGTTCGGGTGGAAGCGGCTCCTCCGGGAGACGGACCGGGGGCGCATCGCGAGTACGGCGCACGCGGTCCTCGACGCGCTCGACCCGGACGCGACGTTCCTGAGGCTGCGGGACGTGTGGGAATCCCGAGTGGGAGGGGGGGCCGCGCCGGCTGTAAGAGAAGCACCTACGGAGCCCGGGTGCAGGCCCGACCGGCGGCCTGCGCGGCCGTTCAGGAGGGCGGCGCGGGCGTAGCTTCCGGACGTCCCCTCCACCCCCTCCGGCACCCGCCATGATGCAGCCCGTCGCCTACGAGCCCACCCCGAAGGCCGCCACGAGCGAGCGGCTCCACAACTTCTCCGCCGGCCCCGGCACGCTCCCCGCCGAGGTGATGGAGGAGGTAAAGGAAGAGCTCCCGATCTACGGCGATGTCGGCGCCTCGATCATGGAGATCAGCCACCGCTCCCCGGCCTACTCCGAGGTCCACGGCCGCGCCGTCGAGGCGATGCGGGACCTCCTCGGCCTCGGCGACGACTGGCAGGTGGTGTTCCTCCAGGGCGGCGCCTCGATGCAGTTCCACCAGGTCCCCCTCAACTTCCTCCCCGAGGGCGGCTCGGCCGACTACCTCAACACTGGGGCGTGGAGCAAGAAGGCGATCAAGGAGGCCGAGATTGTGGGGAAGGGCCGCAGCGCCGGGCCGCACCTCGTCGCCAGCAGCGAGGACGAGAACTTCAACTACATCCCCGACCGCGATGGGTGGGACCTCGACCCCGAGGCGGCCTACCTCCACTACACGAGCAACAACACCATCTTCGGGACGCAGTTCGCCGAGGAGCCCGAGGCCGATGTGCCGCTCGTCTGCGACGCGTCGAGCGACTTCCTCAGCCGCCGGGTGAGCCCCCAGCGCTACGGGCTGATCTACGCCGGGGCGCAGAAAAACATCGGCCCCGCCGGCGTCACCGCCGTCCTCGTCCGCGACGACTTCCTCGAGCGGCGGCAGTCCGGCCTCCCGACGATGCTCGACTACGGGACCCACACGGCGAAGCTGTTCAACACGCCGCCGGTGTTCGCCGTCTACGTGGTCGAGAAGGTGCTCCGGTGGCTCCAGGCCCAGGGCGGCCTCGACGGCGTCGCCCGGCAGAACGACCGGAAGGCCGCGCGGCTCTACGGCGCCATTGACGCCACCGACTTCTACCGAGGGACGGCGCGGCCGGACTCCCGCTCGAAGATGAACGTCACCTTCCGCATCCAGGACGGCGACGAGGAGCTCGAAGCCCGGTTCATCCGCGAGGCGAAGGAGGAGGGGCTCCTCGCGCTCAAGGGCCACCGCTCCGTCGGCGGCCTCCGCGCCTCGATCTACAACGCCTGCGCGCCGGAGTCGGTCGAGGCGCTGGTCTCGTTCATGGAGGCGTTCGAGCGGGCGAACGGGTAGGGGGCCGGAGTGATCACCGTAGCAGCGTGAGCCGGCCCGTCTCGACCCGGTGCCCGACCACGAGCCGCCACACGTAGGCCCCGCTCGCCAGTCCCGCCCCGTCGAGCGCCGCCGCGTGAAGGCCGGCCTCGACGGGGCCGTCCACGAGCACGGCGACCTCCCGCCCCAGCGCGTCGTAGATGGCCAGCCGCACGTCCGCTGCCTGCTCCGTCGAGAACCGGAGCGTCGTCCGCCCGCGGAACGGGTTCGGGTAGGCGCCCGTCTCGGCCGCCTCGGCGTGGGCGGCCGGGCGCGCCCCCACCTTCTCGAACGTGAACTGGTCCGAAGCGAGGACGGCGTCGGGATAGGTCCCGACCCGCAGCGTGAGCGTGTACGTCCCGACCGGGGCCGAGGCCGGCACCCGCGCCGTGAGCGCACGGGCGAGCGTCTGCTGCGGCGCCAGCGCCACCGCGCGTGGCCCGGCCACGACGCCGAAGTCGGTGCCGTCGGGGAGGGCGACGGTGACCCACGCCTCGGCGGCCTGCGCTGCGTCCGTCGGGTTCGTCAGCGTGGCGGTGTAGGCGAGCGCGCCGCCGTCGGAGGGGACGAGGGGCGAGCCGTCCGGCGCGATGGCGACGACGGGCGCCGGGACGGCGCGCTCGTAGGCGCCGAGGTCCACCTGCCCGCCCTCGACGCGGGGGCCACCGGCGAGGTCCACCGGGAGCGGCTCGGCCGTGTCGCCGTCGTCGTCGAGGTCGAGGAAGTCGGTGGGGAGGAGGGCAGCTTGGCCGGCGTCCACGGCGGGGCTGTCTTCGCGGAGGCGGAGGTCGCCGTAGTCGTCGTCGGGGGTACCCCATTCGCCGTCGGGTCCGGGGTCGGGGTCGCGGACGAAGCGGGGGTCGGCGCTGATCACGCCTTCGCAGGCAGCGGCGTCCGGGCAGCCGCCCTCGACGATAGCCTGGTCGAAGGTGAAGCTGCCGCCGAAGGGGCTGGTGGAGAAGCCGCCCTCGTTGGCCCAGAAGACGGCGTTTTGGAGTTCTGGCTCACTGCCCCCGGCGTAGAACGAGCTCCCGGACGAACCCCCCGACCCATTTGCTACGGCCGTGACATTCACGAGCGTTGCCGGGACGACGAAGATGCCGAACGCGCCATAGGAATCGAAGGCGGGCTTGTTTCCGACGAAGGTGACGTTGGCGAGGATGGCTTCGCCCTGAGCGGGGTAGCCGATGCCGTCGAAACGCGCTCCGCCGCTCTGATTTCCTAGGATCTGGGTATTAGCGATCTCCACGCGACCCGACCCATAGATCCCCCTGAAACCGTTACGCATGACGACGCTGTTCGTCAGCGACAGGCCGCGGCTGAAGATGCCAGTCCCGCCGTTCTCGGCGACGAAAACCGAGTCGGCTACAAGGCCGTAGCCCTTGATCCCGTCTTCTTGATTGTGGGTGAAGACAGATCGGACGACACGAACGAATATGCCAAATATTTCCAGCCCATCTCCCCCTCCGAGATCCCCACTGTTATGGGTGAAGGCAGAGCGCTCGACGAGGCCACGGAAGGGACCGCTAAGGAGGACGCCCCCCGCGCTGCGCTCAGCAAAGTTGTCAGTGAAGGTGCAGCGGGTAATGACGATCTCGGAGTAGACGCTCCCAGATGCGAGGGCGATGAGGCCGCCACCGCCGGTATACTCCCCGCCGTCGGCGTAGCCGCCGGTGACGGTGAACCCGTCGAGCCGCACTGGGTCGGCCGTCTCCCCGAAGTCGAGGACGTGGCGGACGACGTGGTAGCTGTTGTCGGTGGCGACGCCGGGCGCGCCGATGTCGCCGCTGAGGACGGTCTTGTTGTTCACGACGTCCCGCTCGTCGAGCGCGTCCTCGGTCCCCTCGAACCCCCCGTAGAGCGCGACGCCCCCGACGAGGTCGAAGCTCTCGTCCCGGTCGGTGCCGGCGGTGGGGCGGTAGACGCCCTCGGCCACCCAGACCTGCTCCACCGCGTCGGGGTTGGCGCGGGCGAAGGCGAGGGCCTCGCGGAGCTCGTCGAAGGCCGTGGCCCACGTCTGGCCGTCGCCGCCGACGGGCGCGTCGGCGTCCACGAAGAGGACGGGGCCGGCGGGCTGCGCGGCGGCAGGGAGGGCGAGGCTGAGGGCGAGCAGGAGGAGGGGGCGCATAGGAGAGGTGCGTAGAGGAGGGGTTAGGATACGCCGCCGCGTAGGGGAGCGCAAGCGCGCGGCGGGTGGTAGTTCGGGCTCATACTGCCCCCGGGCTCCTCCCGCGTCCGACAGAGCCCCGCCCCGATGCACAGCCGTTGCGCGAAAGCGGGCGGAGGCGTATCTATAGGTGTCTATAGGTGCTCCCACCCGCCCCACCTGCCATGCCCACCGTCGGCGTCCCGAGAGAGACCGCGCCGGGCGAGCGCCGCGTCGCCGCCACCCCGGAGACCGCCGGGCGTCTGGCGAAGGCGGGCTACGAGGTGACGGTCGAGGCCGGGGCAGGGGCGGGCGCTTTCTTCCTCGACGCCGAGTTCGAGGCCGCCGGCGCCCGGCTCGGCTCACGGGTCGACGCCCTCGGCGCCGACGTGGTGCTGACGGTCTCACCCCCGACGGACGAGCTGGACGCGCTGAGGCCCGGCGCCGTCGTCGTCGGCTTCCTCCGGCCCCTCGACGACCCCGCGCTCGCGCAGGCCCTCGCCGCGCAGGGCGTGACGGCCCTCGCGATGGAGCTCGTCCCCCGGACCTCGCGGGCGCAGAAGATGGACGCGCTCTCGGCCATGAGCAACATCGCCGGCTACAAGGCCGTCCTCCTCGCCGCCGACCGCCTCCCGAAGTTCTTCCCGCTCCTCACGACGGCCGCCGGGACCGTCCGCCCGGCACAGGTGCTCATCCTCGGCGCGGGCGTGGCCGGCCTGCAGGCCCTCGCCACGGCCCGCCGGCTCGGCGCCGTGACCTCCGCCTACGACATCCGCCCCGCCGCGCGCGAGCAGGTCGAGAGCGTCGGCGCCCGGTTCGTCGAGCTGGAGCTGGATACGGCCGAGGCGGAGGACCAGGGGGGGTACGCGAAGGCGCTCAAGGAGGACGAGCAGGCCCGGCAGGTCGAGCTCCTCGCCCGCCACGTCGCGAAGGCCGACGTGGTCATCACGACGGCGCTGATCCCCGGCCGTCAGGCGCCCGTGCTCATCACCGAGCGGGGCATCGCGGGGATGCGACCGGGGAGCGTGATCGTGGACCTCGCCGCCGCCAACGGCGGCAACACCGCCATCACCCGCGCCGACGAGGCGGTCGAGCACGCCGGCGTCCGGGTCCTCGGCCCGACGAACCTCGCGGCCGAGATGCCGCGCCACGCCAGCGAGCTCTACGCCCGAACGGTGATGGCGCTCGTGCTGGAGTTCACCGCCGAGGGAGCCTTCCGGCCGGACTTCGAGGACGAGATCTTCCAGAGCGCTTGCGTCACCCACGACGGCGCCGTCGTCCACGAACGGGTTCGTGGGAAGTCAGAAGTGGGAAGTCAAAAGTGAGAAGGCTCAGTTCCGATAGCGCAGCGGTGGTGCAGGCGGCCCGTCCGGTCCGGGACATCGGGGAGCGGACGATGGCGTATGCACTGCGAGCCGTCGAGGTCTACCGCCACCTCTCACGGCAGGAGCGGGCCGCGCGACGGCTGGAGGACCAGCACCTCCGGGCGGCTACCTCCATCGGTGCCAATGTACAGGAGGCACGGGCGGCCGAGAGCCGGAAGGACTTCGCGCACAGGCACGCCATCGCGCTGAAGGAGGCCCGCGAAAGCTTGTACTGGCTCAAGTTGTTCCAGCAGGCTGGATTCGCACCCGTTGAACGGTTGTCTCACTTGGTCCAAGAAGCGGGCGAACTCGTAGTCATCCTCATCACAAGCATCACGCGCACGAAGCAGAACGGCCATCCCTAGCACCTTTCTAACTTCCCCCTTCTAACTTCTCACTTCCAGATATGGACATCGCTCTGGTTGTCGTCTTCGTGCTCGCCGCCTTCGTGGGGTTGGAGGTCATCTCGAAGGTGCCGGCGACGCTGCATACCCCGCTCATGAGCGGGAGCAACGCCATCAGCGGCATCACCATCGTCGGCGCGCTCGTGGTGGCGGGGATGGTCGAGGCGCCGTGGGCGCGCTGGCTCGGCGTGGCCGCCCTCGTGATGGCGACGGTCAACGTCGTCGGCGGGTTCATGGTGACGGACCGGATGCTGGAGATGTTCAAGAAGCGGGAGCGGCCGGGGGCCACACCGACCAACGGGGCGCCGTAGCCCTGGCGCGTTTTTCGTGTTGCGTGTTGGCTTTATCTGCCCCAAATACGCAACACGCAACACGGAACAGTATGAAAGAGACCCTCATCACGCTGGCGTACCTGCTCGCCGCCTCGCTCTTCATCGTCGGGCTCAAACGGCTGTCATCGCCGCGGACGGCGCGGGCGGGGAACCGGCTCGCGGCCCTCGGGATGCTGGTGGCCGTCGTGGCGACGCTGTTCATGGCGGACATCCTCAGCCCGCTGGAGATGCTGGGCGGGCTCGCCGTCGGCGCGGCGGTGGGGGCGTGGCTTGCGCGCTCGGTCGAGATGACGAGGATGCCGGAGCTGGTGGCGGCGTTCAACGGGTTCGGCGGGGGGGCGAGCGCGCTCGTCGCCGCGGCCGAGGTCGCGCGCTACGCCGGGCTCGTCGAGGCCCCGCTGTTCGGCCCGAGCTTCGCCGACGATCCCGGCGCGCTGGCGGCGGCCTATGGGATGGAGCCGTTCACGGCCGTGACGGCGTTCACCGTCGCGCTCTCCGTGCTGATCGGCGGGGTCACGTTCTCCGGCAGCTTCGTCGCGTTCGGCAAGCTGAGCGGGAAGATCAGCGGGAAGCCCATCTCCTTTCCGGGGATGCGGGCACTCTCCGCGCTCGTCGTGCTCGGTGTCGTCGCGGCGGGGGCGGGGGCCGTCGTCGGCGCGGCGGAGTTCCCCATCGTGCAGGACCCCGTGGTGCTGGGGCTCGTGGTGCTCGGTGTGCTGGCGCTCGTGCTCGGCGTGCTCCTCGTCGTCCCCATCGGCGGGGCCGACATGCCGGTCGTCGTGGCGCTCTTGAACTCGTACTCCGGCCTCGCCGCCGCGGCGGCCGGGTTCGTGCTGGAGAACTACGCGCTCATCGTGAGCGGCGCTCTCGTCGGTGCCAGCGGGCTGATCCTCACCCGGATCATGTGCGACGCCATGAACCGCTCGCTGGTCAACGTGCTGCTCGGCGGCTTCGGTAGGGGCGACGGTGCGGTGGCTGGGTCGGGGCCGTCCACCGAGGGGCTCGACATCCGCACCACGACACCGGACGACGCGGCCATCCTGATGAGCTACGCCCAGAAGGTGATCGTCGTGCCGGGCTACGGGCTCGCCGTGGCGCAGGCGCAGCACGAGGTCCGCGAGATGGCCGACCTCCTCCAGAAAGAGGGCGTCGAGGTGAAGTACGCCATCCACCCCGTCGCCGGCCGGATGCCGGGCCACATGAACGTGCTCCTCGCCGAAGCCAACGTCCCCTACGACCAGCTCTTCGACATGGACGACGTGAACGCCGACTTCGAGACGGCCGACGTGGCCCTCGTCGTCGGGGCCAACGACGTGGTCAACCCCGCCGCGCGGAGCGATCCGTCGAGCCCGATCTACGGGATGCCGATCCTGAACGTGGACCGGGCCCGGAACGTGATCGTGCTGAAGCGCTCGATGCGGCCGGGCTACGCGGGCGTCGAGAACCTCCTCTTCTACGGGGACAACACGCAGATGCTCTTCGGCGACGCCAAGGACTCCGTCGGCGCCGTCGTCACCGAGCTCAAGCAGCTCCAGACGGCTTAACCTCACTCGCTGTCATTCCGAGCAAAGCCCCGCAGGGGCGGCGTCGAGAGACCCCTTCGGGGAAATCCGCCAGGGTCCAGCGAGGCCATGCTCGAGGGAATTGTCCCGCTCGCGGCGCTCAGCTGAGATGGCGGTCCTTATGTTCTGTAGCTCACCGACCCCCTTTCAACATGGCTACCCGCACCCGCCGCTCTAAGAACGCGCCCCCGCCCATCACGGCGAACCTCCTCTTGATTCCCGGCTTGCTCCTCGTCGCCGCGCTCGTGGCGCTGATCGCGGGGCTCGGCGGCGTGGCGGCGGGGCTGCTGCTAGCCGGGCTCGGGATGGGGCTGGTGTCGGTCGGGAAGCACCGGCGGTGGAAGGGGGCGCCGGAGGCCGGCTGGCTGCTCGTCGGCGTGGGCGTGATCATCGCGCTCGTGGCGCTGCTCTGATGATCTCCAGCCGGTGCGCCCGACCTCGCTAGCGCTCCTGAAGCCGTGGGACCTAAAAAGAAGCACGACCTGAACGCGCCCGTACCCGAGCGGCCCGAATCCGCCGCCCGGCAGTTCACCGACCGCGAGGGGTTCCTCAGCGCCTTCGAGACCGCGCTCGCGGAGCAGGCCCCCGACCGCCACAAGGTCCTTGTTTTCTACGGCGTCGGCGGCATTGGGAAGAGCCGGCTCATCCGACGGCTCCGCAACGAGACCCCCGACGAGAACGAGCGCCGCGTCCTCCCGACCGGGGTCCCCCACGCGAAGGTGGACTTCCAGGACCCGCAGAACCGCCTCCCCGGCAAGGCTCTAGAGCGCGCCCGCGCCCAGCTTCACCGTCATGGGGTCCGCTTCCCCACCTTCGACATCGCCTTCGCCGTGTGGTGGAAGCTGGCGAACCCGGCTCTACCACTCTCGAAGTCCGAGTTGAGGTTTTTTGACGAGAGCGAGGTGGCGGGGGAGTTAATCGGGTTGATGGAGGATGCTCCCGTGCTCGGCCTCGTCGCCAAGCTCCCGCGGTTCGTAGACCGCGCCAGCCAGGCGGTCCGAGACTGGTACACAAAGCGCGGCCAGGCGGCCCTTGCCCACATCGCCGGGCTGGACGACAAGAACAAAGTGGAGGAGTGGCTCCCCGCCTTCTTCGGCGCCGACCTCCGGGTGTGGCTCGCAGAGGAAGCTGGGCGGCGCGCCGTTCTCTTCTTCGATACGCACGAGGCGCTGTGGGAGGAACGAGGCTCCGGCGAGAGCGGGACGCCCCCGGATGAGTGGGTCCGCGACTGGGCCGCCCATCTCGGAGGCACACTCGTCGTCATCGCCGGGCGAAACAAGCTGCGCTGGGACGAGGAGGATGAGGCCTGGGAAGTGGCCGTCGAGCAGCACATCGTGGGCGACCTCTCGCCTGAGGACGCTGAGTGGTTCCTCGTTCGGGCCGGGGTGCGCGAGCCCGAGGTGCGAGCTGCCCTCGTCGAGAGGAGCGAGGGCGTCCCACAGTACCTCAACCTCGCGGTGGACACCTACGAGCGGATTCGCGAAGGGGAAGGGCGCCCGCCCCGTCCCGACGAGTTCGATGCCAACCTCGGCAGGCTCCTCGACCAGTTCCTCCACTACGTCCAGGACCAGCGGCGGCAGGCCCTCTTCGTCCTTTCTGTGCCCGAGACGTTCGACTATGCGCGATTCCGCGACCTCATGCGGGAGTTCGGGGGCGGGGTGATGGCGACGCGGGAGGGGATGCGAAGCGTTACACAGTTCTCGTTCGTGGACGAGCCCGAAGAGAGCCGGTACGCGCTGCACGCGCTCGTGCGTGAGGCTCTGGCTGCGAAGGACAACCCCGAAGACCGGGCGGAGGTGCATCGGCACCTGTTCAAGCGGGCGCAGGAGGTGCTAAAGGATGTGGACCTGCGGAGCGTCACAGACGAGCAGAGGCGGGCTCTCCGCGAGGGCGTCGAACACGGGCAAGCTGTGCTCGACCCAGAGGTCTTCCTCAGGTGGTACTGGGCTGCTGAAGAACCCTTCCCCGATACCTCTGAATGGCGCACACTCTTGCCTCTCGTGCAACAAATAGTTGATTTTGCAGAGGACAAGCTCGGCCGAGGGCACCCTGATACGCTCGACGCGATAAATAATTTGGGTCTCCTTCTGAAGCTTTGGGGGGACCTCGATGGTGCCGAGACCCTCTATCGTCGTGCGCTAGAAGGGTACGATTGGAGATCTAACGACAGCCGCCTCAAGGCTCTTGGAATTGTCGGAAACATCGGCAGCCTCCTTTGTGCCCGGGGAGACTTTCGCAACGCCGAAACGTATCTGCGGCAAGCATTAGATGGATATAAGAATATGAATGTATCAGGCAGTATGAATGAATTAAATGTAATGATAAATTTAGGTTTGCTGCTTCGGGATCGCGGTGATCTCGATGGTGCCGAACCGCTCTTGCGTAAAGCGCTCGATGGCTGTAAGGATATCTTCGGTCAAGATGATCCTAACACGCTCCGCGCTGCTAATAGCCTTGGGGTAGTTCTCAGGGCTCGTGGCGATCTCGACACCGCTGAGAAACTATACCGGTACGCTCTGGAAGGTCGCGAGCGCGTGCTGGGACCAGACCATCCCGATACCCTGCGATCAGCTAACAACCTTGCTCTCATCTACCAACTACGCAAAAAATATACAAAGGCGGAGTTGCTATGTCGTCGTGCGCTAGAGGGGCGTGAGAGGATATTGAGACCAGAGCATCCTGATGTGTTCACCTCCTCCAATAATCTCGGTGTTATCCTCAAAGTTCGCGGAGATCTCGACGGTGCTGAGAAACTACACCGGCGTGCTTTGGAAGGACGCGAGCGTATACTTGGTGCAGACCATCCACACACACTCATGTCCGCTAGTAATCTCGGTGGCCTGTTGGAAGCCCGCGGGGACTCCGTTGCTGCTGAAGAACTGTATCGTTGGGCCGTCGAAGGTGCGGAGCGTCGGCTCGGGCTGGAGCATCCTGATACAAAACGTTACCGAAATCAGCTCTCGACGCTGCTAGCGACGAAGTAGCAGGGGGAGGGTGAGCTCCTACTCCTCCGGCTATCGCTGGCGCTCGGGGTCGGAGGAATTGTTGCCCCTCGCAAGGAGGACTGCCGTACGCAAGGTGGGAGCGGAACACCGCAGGCGCGGTATGGGGTGGGGTTGATAGTCGCGGGCCAGCCTGAGGGGAACGCCCGCGGGGGGCTCGCGTGTGAGGCGGGCGCCGCACCGGAGGGGCCGCCACGCCGGGCAATCCCGCTGCCGCACCCCTGTCACGGGCGGCGCGTAGCTTCGCCCCCCTCCGGTTTTGCGCCCCACCCCCATGAAGCGACTCGTCGTCGTCGAGTCCCCCACGAAGGCCCGCACCATCCGCGGCTTCCTCCCGCGCGGGGAGTACCGCGTCGAGGCCTGCATGGGCCACGTCCGGGACCTCCCGTCCTCCGCCTCCGAGATCCCCGCCCGCGTCAAGGGCGAGCCGTGGGCCACGCTCGGCGTCAACGTGGACGCCGGCTACGAGCCGGTCTACGTCGTCCCGAAGGAGAAGCGGAAGGTGGTCAAGGAGCTCAAGGACGCGCTCAAGGACGCCGACGAGCTCTACCTCGCCACCGATGAGGACCGCGAGGGCGAGAGCATCGGCTGGCACCTCCTGGAGGTCCTGAAGCCGAAGGTGCCCGTCCGCCGGATGGTGTTCCACGAGATCACCCGCGACGCCATCCAGAACGCCCTCCGCGACACCCGCGAGATCGACCAGCGGCTCGTGGACGCGCAGGAGACCCGCCGCGTGCTCGACCGCCTCGTGGGCTACACCATCAGCCCGCTCCTCTGGAAGAAGGTCGCCCCCCGGCTCTCCGCCGGCCGCGTCCAGAGCGTCGCCGTGCGGATCCTCGTCCAGCGCGAGGCCGAGCGGCTCGACTTCGTCTCGGCCAACTACTGGGACCTCAAGGCGCAGTTGGAGCAGGAGCGCCAGGGGTTCGAGGCCACGATGGTCGCCCTCGGCGGGCGCCGCCTCGCCACCGGCCGCGACTTCGACGAGAACACCGGCAAGCTGAAGGAGGGCTCCGACGCGCTCGTGCTCGGGGAAGAGCAGGCGACGGGGCTCGCCGCGCGGCTGCCCGACGAGCCGTGGCGGGTCGTCTCCGTCGAGAGCCGGCAGGTCACGCGGCGGCCGGCGCAGCCGTTTATTACCAGCACGATGCAGCAGGAGGCCAACCGCAAGCTCGGCCTCTCGGCCCGCGACGCGATGCGGGTGGCGCAGAAGCTCTACGAGCGCGGCCTCATCACCTACATGCGCACCGACTCCCCGAACCTCTCGCAGGAGGCCATCGGCGCCGCGCGCCGCGCCGTCGAGGAGCGCTACGGCACCGAGTACCTCTCGCCGAAGCCGCGGCAGTACGCCGCCAAGCAGAAGGGGGCGCAGGAGGCGCACGAGGCCATCCGCCCCGCCGGCACGGGGATGCAGACGAAGGACGAGCACGGGCTCTCCGGCGTCGAGGGCCGGCTCTACGACCTCATCTGGAAGCGGACCGTCGCCACGCAGATGGCCGACGCGAAGCTGCTCCAGACCCGCGCCGAGATCGCAGCGGGGGAGGAGGGGCCTGAGCAGGCGACCTTCCGCGCGAACGGGCAGACCGTCCAGTTCCCCGGCTTCTTCCGCGCCTACGTCGAGGGCTCCGACGACCCCAACGCCGCGCTCGAAGACCGCGACAACCCGCTCCCCGAGCTGAAGGAGGGCGACGAGCCGGACTGCCGGGGCGTCGAGGCCGCAGGCCACGAGACGAAGCCGCCGGCCCGCTACACCGACGCCACCCTCGTGCGGACGCTGGAGCAGGAGGGCGTCGGCCGCCCGAGCACCTACGCCTCGATCATCGACACCATCGTCAACCGCGGCTACGTCCGCCGCGACGGCAAGCAGCTCGTCCCGACGTTCACGGCCTTCGCCACGAACCAGCTCCTGGAGCAGAACTTCGAGCAGCTTGTGGACGCCGGCTTCACGGCCGAGATGGAGACCATCCTCGACGACATCGCCAGCGGCGAGAAGGAGGCGACGGGTTACCTCGAACGGTTCTTCCGGGGGAAGGAGGGGATCGAGCCGCGCGTCGCGCAGGGCCTCGACAAGATCGACGCCCGCGAGATCTCGTCCTTGACCCACCCGAAGTGGGGGGACCTCACCGTCCGCGTCGGCAAGTTCGGCCCGTACGTCGAGGGCGAGATCGAGGGCGAGCGCGCCACGGCGTCGCTCCCCGACGACCTCGCCCCGGCCGACGCCACGGAAGAAACCATGCGCGAGTTGATCGAGGCGAAGGCGGCGCCCGACGACATCCTCGGCATCCACCCCACGCTCGACCAGCCGGTGCTGCTGAAGCAGGGCCCCTACGGCCCCTACGTCCAGCTCGGCGACGACGAGCAGGAGGGGAAGCCGAAGCGGATGTCGCTCCCGAAGGGCGTCCAGCCGGCGGACGTGGACCTCTCCGTGGCCGCCGGCCTGCTGGAGCTCCCGCGCACGCTCGGCGAGCACCCCGAGGGCGGCGGCGTCAAGTCGAGCATCGGGCGCTACGGCCCGTACGTCCAGCACGGCAGCACCTTCGCCTCGCTCAAGCCGGAGGACGACGTGCTCACCGTCGGGCTCGACCGGGCGCTGGAGCTGCTGGCGCAGAAGCGCCGCAAGAGCCAGCCGCTCCGCACCCTCGGCACGCACCCCGAGACGAAGGACCCGGTGGAGGTGTTCGAGGGCCGCTACGGCCCCTACGTCAAGCACAAGCGCACCAACGCCACGCTCCCGAAGGACCTCGCGCCGGAGGACGTCACGTTGGAACAGGCCGTCGAGCTCCTCGCCGCGAAGGCGGCTAAGAAGGGCGGCGGACGCAAGAAGGGCGGGGCGAAGAAGAAGGGCGGCAGCCGCAAGAAGACGGCGTAGGCGATGGGTGTGTTGGACTGGTTGAAGGGCGGAGCGAAGCGCGGCGCCTCCATCGCGTTCGCTGATCGCTTCGACAAGATGGAGGAGCGGTTGCTGACGATGGAGAAGCAGCACGAGCTCATCCTCTACCGCCTAGACAAGTAACGAGGAGCGCCTTCGGGAGTTGGAAAGGCAGATAGAGGACGCAGACCGGGCAGCGACCAGGATCGAGGCGATCCTCGACACGGTCACCAAGAGGCCCAGGCTTCCACCGGGACCCGAGGGAGAGTGATGTACGTGATGCCGCCATACGCCGAGCTAGACCAGCTGACCCGCGCCATTGAGGCTAACACGGCCTCGCTGGCAGATTATCACCGCTACGAGGAGCTGCTCCGGCAGAGCGGGCTCGACCATAGCTACATCTTCTCCTACCTCCATGACGCGGGCTTCGACACCTGGGAGGCGTTTTACCGAGCGAGGCAGGACAAAGAGCGGCAGCAGCGCGTCGAGAGCGCCGTCGTCGGTGGGCTCGTGGGTATCGGGATGGGCGTGCTGCTTTACAATGCGTTGAAGGAAGCGTAGCCTCACAGAGAGGCTCTCGCTACTACCACTCCGACTCCGAAGCTCAGCCCGCCTCGCTGGCGGCCTCCTCATCGAGATACCAGAGGAGGTGGCCCCGCGCGCCGACCGCGGCGGCCGGCGTCGAGCCGTCACGGAGCGTGGCGGCGACGGCCTCGGCCTTCCCCCGGCCGGTGACGAGGAACAGCACGACGCGGCCCGCGCTCAGCACCGGCACCGTCAGGCTCACCCGGTCGCGGACGGGGTGCTCGGGCGGGGCGAGCGAGTGGACCGCCCACCGCTCCCGCTCCTCGACCTCCGGGCCATCAGGAAACAGCGAGGCCGTGTGCCCGTCGGCGCCGAGGCCCATCAGCACCACGTCGAACGCGGGCTCGTCGGCGGCGAAGTAGCCGCGGAGCGTGGCGGCATAAGCGGCAGCGGCCATCTCGGCGTTCGGGAGGGGCGTCGGGACGGGGTGGAGGTTGCACTCGGGGACGGGGAGGGCGTCGAGCATCGTCTCCCGCGCCATCCGGTAGTTGCTGTCGGCGTCGTCCGGCGGGACGAACCGCTCGTCGCCCCAGAACACGTCCACCCGTTCCCAGTCGAGGGCGCCGGCGTGGTCGCGGGCGAGGAGGCGGTAGAGGCCCTTCGGCGTCGAGCCGCCGGTGAGGACGAACGTGGCGCGGTCGCGGGTCTCGATCCCCTCGCGGAGCGCGTCCGTGACCGTCTCGGCGGCGGCGCGGACGAGCGCGGCGGGGTCGGGGAAGACGGAGACCTCGGGCTCGGCGGGAAGAGCGTTCATACCGTGGCCTCCGCGGGGTCCGGGGTGACGGTGGCGTTCCGGTCGTCGGAGACGAAGAGGCGGGCGGCGGCCTTCGGCCCCCACGTCCCCGCGGGGTACGACGCCGGCTCGATGTCGGCGTCGAGAAGGGGCTGGTAGAGGGTCCACGCCTCCTCGGCCTCCTCGGCGTGGACGAACAGGGTCTGGTCCCCCTGGACGACGTCGCGGAGCAGGGTCTCGTAGGCGCCGGGGAGCTCCCCGAACGCCTCGTCGTAGTCGAAGTGGAGCCGCTGCTGCGAGAGCCGGACGGCGCCGTCGCCCATGCCACCGGGGGCCTTCACCTCGAACCCCAGCGAGAACCCCTCGTCCGGCTGGAGCCGGATGCGGAGCACGTTCCTGGTCAGCGAGCAGGCGTCCGGCCCGCCGAAGAGCTGGACGGGCGGGGAGCGGAAGTAGACGGCGATGTCGGTCAGCCGCTCGGGCATCCGCTTGCCGGTGCGGAGCAGGAACGGGACGCCCTGCCAGCGCCAGTTCTGCACGAACACCGGCAGCGCCACGAACGTCTCGGTGGTCGAGTCGTCGGGGACGCCCTCCTCGTCGAGGTAGCCGGGGACCTCCTCGCCGCCGACCTCGCCGGCCGTGTAACGCCCGAACACGGCGGCGCCGGGGTCGATGGGGAGCATCGAGCGGAGCACCTTGATCTTCTCGCGGCGGATGCCCTCGGCGTCGAGCCGGGCGGGCGGCTCCATCGCGGCCAGCGTGAGGAGCTGCGTGAGGTGGTTCTGGATCATGTCGCGGAGGTGCCCCGCGCGGTCGTAGTACCCCGCGCGCCCCTCGACCCCCAGCGTCTCGGCCACCGTGATCTCGACGCGGTCGATGTGGTTCCGGTCCCACGCCGACTCGAACAGCGCGTTGGCGAACCGGAAGACGAGGAGGTTCTGGACGGTCTCCTTGCCGAGGAAGTGGTCGATCCGGTAGACCTGCTCTTCCCGGAAGTAGCGGTGGACGAGGGCGTTCAGCTCGCGCGCGCGCTCCAGGCTGTCCCCGAACGGCTTCTCGACGACGAGCCGCGTCCACCCCGTGCCCCCCGCTTTCGCGGGGGCAGGCTTGCGCTCCTCCAGGTTCTCGCCGATGGCCTCGATCGTGCTCGGGAAGGCGGCGGGGGGGAGGGCGAGGTAGTAGACGCGGTTGCCGGGCAGGTCGTGCTCCTCCTCCAGCTCGGCGGCGCGGTCGAAGACGGCCGTGAGGTCGTCGTCCTCGCCGACGGGGGTGTAGTAGGTGCAGCCGTCGCACCACTCGGCCGCCGCGTCGTCCGATATGCTGGCCTCGTCGAGGGATTCGCGGACGGCCTCGCGCATGTCCTCGTCGTCCCAGTCCGAGCGGGCCGTGCCGAGCACGATCAGGCGGGCGTCGGTGTCGCGGGCGAAGAAGCCGCGGTAGAGGGCGGGGATCAGCTTCCGCGTGGCGAGGTCGCCCGTCGCGCCGAAGAGGACGAAGAGGCAGGAGTCCATTGGAGGGAAATGTGTGGGCGTATGGGGGAGAGGGGATTGGCGTGGCACCTACACGCTCACACGCCCCCCTCCCCGTCGCTCGCCGTGGCGGCCTGCATGGCGTGCCCGCCGAACTGGTTCCGCAGCGCGGCCAGCAGCCGGTTGTAGAAGCCGACGTCATCGCGGCTCTGGATGCGCTCGAGCAGCGCCGTCGTGAGGACCGGCGCGGGGACGTTCTGGTCGATGGCCTCCTTCGCCGTCCACCGGCCCATCCCGGAGTCCTCGACGAACGGGGCGACCTCGTCGAGCCCCGGCCCCTCCTGCTCGATGGCCCGGCCGACGAGGGTGAGCAGCCACGAGCGGATCACGCTCCCGTGCTCCCACACGTCGGAGACCTCCTTCAGGTCGAGGCCGAACTCCTCCTTCGAGCGCAGTACGGCGAAGCCCTCGGCGTAGGCCTGCATCAGCCCGTACTCGATGCCGTTGTGGATCATCTTCGTGAAGTGCCCGGCGCCGCTCGGGCCGAGGTGCGCCCACCCGGTCTCCGGCGTCGGCGCGAGCGCCTCGAACACGGGCCGCAGCCGCTCGGCCGCAGCGTCCGGCCCGCCGACCATCATGCAGTAGCCTTCTTCCAGGCCCCACACCCCGCCGGAGACGCCCACGTCGAGGTAGTGGACGCCGGCCTCGGCCAGATCCTCGGCGCGCCGCATCGAGTCCTTGTAGAACGAGTTGCCGCCGTCCACGACGCAGCAGCCGGCTTCGAGGTGCGGGCG
The DNA here is from genome assembly GCA_965215145.1 of Rhodothermales bacterium. Taxonomy (GTDB): domain Bacteria; phylum Bacteroidota; class Rhodothermia; order Rhodothermales; family JANQRZ01. Next base: position 1,436,352 of record OZ244038.1, read on the forward strand.
GAGGTCGTTGAGCACGGCGTCCACGACGGGGCCGGCCGGGACCATCAGCCAGAACACGCGCGGCGCGTCGAGCTTCCCGACGAGCTCATCCAGCGAGCGGGCGGCGCCGACGCCGTCGGCCTCCAGCTCGGCGACCTCGTCCTCGTTGCGGTCGAAGCCGATGGGGTGGTGGCCGGCGCGGTGGAGGCGGCGCGCGATGCCGCCGCCCATCTTGCCGAGCCCGATGATGCCGAGTTGCATGGGGGGAAGAGGTAAACCTGAGGGGAGGTGGTGAGAAGTCCGTATTCCGTAGTGCGTGAGGGCGCCCGTAGCAGAGCGCTGCGGCAGAGCGCCCCTACGAACTACGGCCGATGCGCTCGGCGACGCGGAAGGCGTTGGCGACGATGGTCAGCGTCGGGTTCGTCGCGCCGCTCGACGGGAAGCACGACGCATCGGCGACGTAGAGGTTCTGGACCTCGTGCGCGCGGCAGTGGGCGTCCAGCACCGAGGTGGCGGGGTCGGCGCCCATGCGGCAGGTGCCGCACTGGTGGTTCATCACCCGCAAGGGCATCGGGACCCGCAGGAACCGCTCGAACCCGATCCGCCGGAGCCGCTCCTCCAACACGTCCATCAGCCGCTCGTGAGGCGCCACGTTCGACGGCACCCACCGCACCGCGATCCGCCCGTCGCGGCCGACGGTGACGCGGCTCTCGGGGAGCGGGAGGTCCTCCGTCTGGATCCACCAGTCCACCGAGTCCCGCGCGATGGGGGCGGCCTCCTCGGCCGAGATGCCGAGGTCGCGCGCGATCATCATCGCGGTGTGCTTCCCCATCAGGTGGGCGTGCCCGAGCGGCGGCCCCCCGTCCGGCCCGCCGAAGTAGTAGTCGTTGACGGCGAGGGTCTTCTGGAAGAACGTGTCGTTCGGGCGGCCGGGGGCGACGGCATAGAACTTCGTCGTGACGTGCCGCATGAGGTTGCGCCCGACCTGCCCGGAGACGTTGGCGAGCCCGTCGGGGTGATGCTCGGAGGCGGAGCGGAGCAGGAGCGCCGCCGAGTTGACGGCGCCGGCGGCGAGCACGACCACGTCCCCGGAGAACCGCTCAGCGTGCGCCGCCCCGTCCGGCCCCGCGACCTCGGCCTCGACGTGGGCGACCTCGCGGCCGTCGGGCGTCGGGACGAGCCGCGTCACCCGGGCGCCCGTGCGCAGCTCCACGTTCGGGTGCGCCAGCGCGGGGCGGACCGTGGCCGTCTCGGCGTCGGCCTTGAGGCCGGTGAGGTCGGGGTAGCCGTCGAACGTCTCCGCGCCCCTCGCGGCGAACGCCTCGCGCAGCACGAACGGCCCGCGGTCGTCGCCCTCGGGGTTGAGGCGGACGGCCATCGGCAGCTCGAACGCCCGCACGCCGACGCCGCGCAGCCCCTCCGCCACCTCGGCGATGCGGGGGTCGTGCGCGAGCGCGGGGTGCGGGTAGGGCCCGTCGGCCGGCGGCTCGAAGGGGTCGGCGCCGCGGCGGCCGTGGACGCGGTAGACCCGCTCGGCGCGGGCGTAGTGCGGGCGGAGGTCGTCGTACGAGATCGGCCAGCCGGGGGCGACGCCGTCGGCGGTTGGGTGGTCGTCGAGGTCCTCCGGCCGCGCCCGCAGCATCGCCGAGCCGTAGGCCTTCGTGTTGCCTCCGACGTGGTAGTACATGCTCGCGCGGAAGTCCGAGCCGTCCGAGGCGTCGGTCCAGCGCTCGCGGGTCTTATAGCGCTCCTCGGGGCCGTAGATGAGGTCCGGGTCCCAGTTCTCGCGCTCGCGCGGGAGGACCCCGCCGCGCTCGAGGAGGAGCACGCGCTTGCCGGAGGACGCCAGCGCGTAGGCCACCGCGCCACCACCCGCACCAGCGCCGATGATGAGGACGTCGGCGTGGTTCAAGGGGTCGGGGAAGAGGGAAAAGAGATGAGGAGGGGAGAGCGGGAGCCGAATGGCCGAGCGCCCGCTAGCCCGTGCTCACGGCTCACCCCGACCACGGCTCCATGAAGTCCGGGAAGAGCGTGAGGCCGCCGTCCACGAACACGGTCTGGCCGGTCATATACGGCGCGGCGTCGGAGGCGAGGTAGGCGATGACGCGGGCCATCTCCTCCGGCTCGGCGACGCGGCCCATCGGGATGTGCTCCGCTACGGCGGCCTTGCCGGCGTCGTCCTGCCAGCTCTGGATGGGGGTGTCCGTCGCGCCCGGCGCGATGGAGTTGACGCGGACGCCGCGGTCGGCGTACTCGAGGGCGACGGAGCGGACGAGCCCGCGGAGCCCGAACTTCGAGGCGGCGTACGAGGCGAACTGCGGCCGGGGGATCACCTCGTGCACGCTCGAGACCGCCACGATCACGCCAGCGCGGTCGCGGTCGAGCCAGCCGCGCAGCGCCTCGCGCATGCACAGGAACGCCCCCCGCAGGTTCACCCCGATCACCTCGTCGAACGACTCCACCTCGACCTCGTGCGTCGGCGCGGCCACCTGGATGCCGGCGTTGGCGACGAGCGCGTCGAGCGGCCCGAGCGCGGCCTCGACCTCGCCGAACATCCGCGCCACGTCGTGCGCGTTGGACACGTCGGCCTCGACGAGGCAGCCGGCCGTCTCCCCTGTAGCGACGGCCTCGGCCCGCCGCAGCGTCTCCTCGGCGTCGGCCCGCTCGCCGTCGAACGGGGGGTAGTTCACGCCGACCCGCGCGCCCCGCCGGGCGAGCTCGACAGCCGTGGCGCGGCCGATGCCGGTGGACGCGCCGGTGACGAGGACGATCCGGCCTCTGAGGTCGGGAGAGGGGGGCATGGGCGAGGAGCGGAAGGGCCGCTCCAACGCCGCGCTTTCCAGAGGGTTCGGCTAACCCGTAGGCGCCGCCTCGCCGCCCGACGAGGGTTCGCCGCCGGGCGCGGCGGTGACCAGCGGCAGCAGCACGTCGGCGACGCCGAGCCACCGGCGGGCCTCCCCCATGTCCTCGAAGACGCGGATCTCGCGGCGCTCGCTGCTGATGTGGCGGATGATGAGGCGGGCGACGAGGTCGTCCACCCAGCGCGTCACCACGACGGCGGCCCGCCCGCTCCCGGCGAGCTGCTCGGCCTCGCGCTGCGCCTCCGCGATCCGGTCCACCTCCTCCATGTCCACGACGGTCTCGCGGACGGAGCGGCCGTCCCAGAGCGCGAACGTCCCGTCCTTCCAGCGGACGTCGCGGCTGAACCGGCGGATCGTCTCGGCGATCTCGTCCCCGGTGATGGCGTCGGCGAGCCGGACGACGATGAGGTTCCGGTCCCCGGCAAAGGCATAGCGAGCGGCCACGGCAGCGGAGGTTGGCGGGCCCTAAATATAGACGATGCTGGGGGCCGGGAGTCTACCGAAAAGCTAATGGACAATAACCCTATAGGCTAAAGCGCAATCCCCACGCGGGGTCACGCCTCGGCCCTCGGTGGGTCGGGGCCCAGCGGTGCCATCAGGGGCGTCCCCTCGAAGGCCTTCGCCTCGTCGACGAAGAGCTGGAGGTGCGGGAACGGGATCTCGATGCCGGCCTCGCGCAGCGCCTCGCGCACGCGCTCGAGGTACTCGAACCGGACGGGGATCTCCAGCTTCGGGTCCCGGAGGAACAGCCGGAGCTCCATGTCCACGCTGGAGTCGTTCATCTCCGTCACGACGACCTGCGGCTCGTAGTCCGGGTGGAGCCGGTCGTCCCCCTCGGCGAGGGCGAGCACGACCGCGCGGGCCTCCTGCGGCCGCTCCTTGTAGGCGATCCCGAAGGGGACCACGATGCGGAGCACCCCGAACATCGTGTGGTTGATGACCATCTGCTGGATCATCTGCGTGTTCGGCAGCACCGCGAGCTCGTTGTTGAGCGTGCGGATGCGCGTCGAGCGGAGGGTGATCTCGTGGACGGTCCCGAAAGTGTCGTTGACGACGACGTTGTCGCCGACGCGGAAGGGCTGGTCGAGGAGGATGGCGATGCCGGAGATGAAGTTTTCGAGCGTGTCCCGGGCGGCGAAGCCGAAGGCGATGCCGGCGATGCCGAGGCCGGCCACGAGCGCGGCGACGTTGAACCCGAGCTCGCCGAGGACGGTGACGGCGGCGAAGGCGAAGAGGACGAGGCGGAACGCCCGCATGAGCAGCTGCCGGACGCCCTCGTCGATCCGCCGGCTCCGCTGGAGCACCCGGTCGAGCACGCCGCCGACGAGGCGGTAGACGAGCCAGAACAGGAGCAGCGTCAGGATCGCCGGGAGGAGCCCCTTCAGCCCGAACACCACGAGCGCCTCGTAGACCTGCTCCCAGACCTCCTCGAACCGGCCCTCGCGAATGGCCGCGCCGGCCTCGCCGAGCTCGCGGCCGAGTTGGGAGAATGCGCCCGCCGAGTCGACGAGGGAGGAGTCCTCGGCGGCGAGGGAGTCGGCGCGGAGCGAGTCGGGGGCGTCCTGCATCGGCATGGGGAGGGCAGGCTCAGGCGACGGCCGCCGAGGGGGCGAAGGCCGCCCGGCGGTTCGCCGCGCGGAGCGTGTTCGCCAGGAGCATCGCGATCGTCATCGGGCCGACGCCGCCGGGGACGGGGGTGATCCAGCCCGCCTTCTCGCGCACCGCCCCGAAGTCCACGTCGCCGACGAGGCGGTAGCCGCGCTCGCGGCTCACGTCGTCCACCCGGTTGATCCCGACGTCGATCACGGCGGCGCCGGGCTTCACCATGTCCGCCGTGACGAAGCCCGGCCGGCCGATGGCGGCGACGAGGATGTCGGCGCGGCGGGTGACCTCCGCGAGGTCGCGGGTCCGGCTGTGACAGACGGTCACGGTGGCGTCGGTGCCGCGGCGCAGCAGGAGGCTCGCCATCGGGCGCCCGACGATGTTGCTCCGCCCGAGGACCACGGCGTGCCGCCCGACCGTCTCGATCCCGCTGCGCCGCAGCAGCTCGATGATGCCGGCCGGCGTGCATGGGGCCAGCGTCTTCTCCCCGATCACGAGGCGCCCGACGTTCTCGGGGTGGAACCCGTCCACGTCCTTCTGTGGGTCGATGGCGCGGAGCACCTTCCGCTCGTCGACGTGCTTCGGCAGGGGGAGCTGGACGAGGATGCCGTCCACGGTCGGGTTCGCGTTGAGCTCGGCGATGAGCGCGAGCAGGTCGACCTCAGGGACGTCGGCGGGCAGCCGGATCGTCTCGGAGTCGATGCCGGCCTCGGCGGCGGCGCGGATCTTCCCGCGGACGTAGGAGGCGGAGGCCGGGTGCTCGCCGACGAGGACGACCCGGAGGACCGGCACGCGCTCGCCGGCCTGCGTCCGGTCCTCGACGCCGCGGCGGACGTCGGCGCGGACGTCGGCGGCGATGGCCTTTCCGTCGATGACTTGGGCGGGCATGGGGCGGCGGGTGGCGTGGCGGGTGCGGGGCGCGCGGACGAGCCTCTGGGGGCTCCTGAAAGCTACGGCATGGCAGGGGGCGAACAGTCGCCCGGCGGCGGCGTACCGACTCCCCTCCCTCCGGCTTCCCGATCTCCCATGAACGTAGGCATCCTGGGCGCCACCGGCGCCGTTGGGCAGAAGTTCGTCGAGCTCCTCGACGGCCACCCCCACTTCGAGATCGCCGCGCTCGCGGCCTCCGAGCGCTCCGCCGGGCGCCCCTACCGCGAGGCGGCGAACTGGATCGGCCGGGCGGAGATGCCGGAGCGGGTCGGCGCCATGGCCGTCCTCCCGACGGACCCCGCCGCGCTGGCCGGCTGCGACCTCGTGTTCTCAGGGCTCGACTCCTCCGTCGCGGGCGAGGCCGAGCGGGCGTTCGCGGCGGCGGGCTTCGCGGTGATCTCGAACGCGAAGAACCACCGCATGGACCCCGCCGTCCCGCTCCTCATCCCCGAGGTCAACCCCGAGCACACGGCGCTCGCGGCGGCGCAGGCCGGGCCGGGGATGATCGTCACCAACCCGAACTGCTCGGTGGTCGGGCTCGTGATGGCGCTCAAGCCGCTCCACGACCGGTTCGGCGTCGAGGCCGTCCACGTCGTCACGATGCAGGCGCTCTCGGGCGCGGGCTACCCCGGCGTCCCGTCGCTCGACGCGCTGGGCAACGTGGTCCCGTTCATCGGCGGGGAGGAGGGGAAGGTCGCCGAGGAGCCGCGTAAGCTGCTGGGGACGCTCGCCGAGGGGCCGGGCGGCGTGCCGCATATCGAGGAGGCCGAGATCGCCGTCTCCGCCACCTGCACCCGCGTCCCCGTGCTGGAGGGGCACACCGAGTGCGTCTCCGTCCGCCTCCGCACGCCGGCCACGCCGGAGGAGGCCGCCGAGGCGATGGCGTCGTGGGAGGGCGGTCTCGCTGGGCTCGACCTCCCGACGGCGCCCGAGCGCCCGCTCCGGGTGTTCGCCGACGAGCGGTTCCCGCAGCCGCGCCGCCACGCGGAGGCCGGCGGGGGGATGCAGGTCTCCGTCGGCCGCGTCCGTGCGTGCCCCGTGATCGGGCCGGAGGGGCACGGGGTGAAGTTCGTCGTCCTCTCGCACAACACGGTCCGCGGCGCCGCCGGCGGCGCCGTCCTCAACGCCGAGTTGCTGCGTGCGCAGGGCCGGCTGGTTGGGCAAAGAGCGAAGGCAGAGGCGTGAAGGGTGAAGCGGACAGGCATCGACACGAGAGGGGCCGGACCCCATCCCGTCCTCCCGTAGGGACGCGGCATGCCGCGTCCGTGCCGCCGCCTGGAAGTCGAAATCAAGCCGGAGCCCGGGTCACGCATGGCTGAGCCCGACCCCACCATTCGCCGCGCCACCCCCGCCGACCGGGACGCGGCCGTCGCGCTGTGGGAGCAACTCCAGGACGAGCACGAGGCGCTGGACCCGCGCGTCCGCCGCAGCCCCTCCGCCCGCGACCGCTGGGCGACGGACTTCGACGTGTGGGTCCGCAGCGATGCCCACCGCGTCTTCGTCGCCGAAGCCGGACCGAGTGGCGAGGTCGTCGGGCTTGTGACGGCGCACCCGTACTGGCCCGCGCCGGTCTACGTCGAGGAGCTGGAGGTCTACGTCACCGAGCTCGTCGTCCACGCGGACTGGCGCGGGCGCGGGGTGGGGCGGATGCTGCTGGACGCCGTGCGGACGTGGGCCGAGCAGACGGGCGCCGCGCGGGTGCGCGCCGGCGTCCTCGCCGCCAACGCCGCCGGGCGGCGGTTCTGGGAGCGTGAGGGCGCCGAGGACCTGTTCGTGACGGTGACGTTGGAGCCCCAGGGGTAGCCCCGGATGCCCCACAGGGAACGCCCGGTCCAGGGCCGGCGTGCGAGCCCGCCCCCGTTCCCTCCTCCGCCACCGCCATGCGCCTCCTCCGTACCGCCTCCGCCCTGAACCTAGCGCTAGCGCTAGGTTGTGCTGTCCTCCTCGCCACCGCCGCGCTCGCGCAGGAGCGCAGCAGCCAGCTCCCGCGCGCCAGCCCCAACGCCTCGGCCAGCTTCACCGTCGGCGTCACCGACGTGACCGTGACCTACGGCGCGCCGAGCGTCCGGGGCCGCGAGGTCTTCGGGGAGCTCGAGCCCTACGGCGAGGTCTGGCGCACCGGCGCCAACGAGGCCACCACCATCACCTTCTCCACCGACGTCGAGGTCGAGGACCAGCCGCTCGCCGCGGGGACCTACGCCCTCCTCACCATCCCCGGCGAGGACGAGTGGACGGTGATCTTCAACCGGGACGCCAACCAGTGGGGGGCCTACAACTACAACGATAGCGAGGACGTCCTCCGCGTCACCGTCGAGCCGATGGAGAAGCCGTTCGTCGAGGTGATGGCCTTCCACTTCCACGACCTCGAAGCCGAGGACGGCGAGCACGAGGTGGACCTCGTGCTCCGCTGGGCCGACACCGCCGTCGCCGTCGAGATCGAGTCCGACACCGAGGACCTCGTCCGCCAGATGGCCGAGGGCGCCGCCGCGGCCGGCGACGACTGGCAGATCCCCTACACCTACGCCCGCTACGCCCTCCAGAACGAGATGTACGACGGCGAGGCGCTCGGCTGGGCCCGCGCCGCGATGGACCGCGAGACCAACTTCAACACGGTGAGTCTCGTCGCCCGGCTCCTCGCCGCGGGCGGCAACTACGACGACGCGGCCGAGATGGGCAACCGCGCGCTCAGCATGGCGCGCGAGATGAACGAGGCGCCGAACGGGATGACGGAGTTCGAGGCCGAAGTGATGGAGTGGCGCGGGCAGGGGTGAGCCCCGCACGCGTCCTCCTCGGCGCCGTCCTCCTCTGCCTCGCCGGGTGCGGGGGCCGGGGAGAGGCGCCGACCGCTGAACGGCCCCCCGGCCCCTCCGCCGCTGCGGACGTGGTCGGGGGGCGGGCCGTCCTGGAGCGTGCTCGCGCCGCCCACGGCTCCGCCCGGCTCGACAACGCCACCGTCACGTTCGGCTTCCGCGGCGACCGCTTCACCGCCGAGCGCGACGGGGGGCGGTTCCGCTACGAGCGCGCCCGCACGGACTCCGCCGGCGCCGTCACCCGCGACGTGCTCTCGAACGAGGGGCTCGCCCGGACGGTAGACGGCGCTCCGGCTGAGATCCCCCCAGACGAGCGCGGCGGCGTCGAGACGGCGGTGAACTCGGTGGTCTACTTCGCGCTGCTCCCGCACGCCCTCGCCGACCCCGCCGTGCGCCCGCGCCGGCTCGGCCGGGACACCGTGCGCGGCGAGCCCTACGACCTCATTGAGGTGACGTTCGAGGAAGAAGGCGGCGGCGCGGACTGGGAGGACCGCTTCCTCTACTGGGTCCACGCCGACCGCGCGACGGTGGACTACCTCGCCTACCGCTACCACACCGGCGACGGCGGCACCCGCTTCCGCGCGGCCACGAACTTCCACACCGTCGGCGGCGTCCGCTCCGCCGACCACCGCAACCTCACCGCCGACTCGGCCGGCGTCTTTCCACGGCTGGAGGACTACCCGCGTCTGTTCGAGGCCGGCCGGCTCCGACACGTCTCCGACATCGTGCTCGACGACGTGCGGGTCTCGGCCCGAGCCTCGGGGTGACCGGGCGGCGGGCGTGAAAGCGGTTACCCCTCACGCGAAGGGTGAAGGGCACCGGGGCTGCCCCCGTCGGGGATTGCGGACGGGCGCCGCTGTCGCGCGGGCCGCCGCTCCCGTAGTCTGCGGTCCTCTCTTCACCGGAGGCGAAACGGCTCCCTGGCCGCGCCCCTCTCAGCGTCCGACTCCGCCACCTCGCGCGGCGCTGCGCCTCCTCGGATCTCCCCACGCGGGGGTCGGCTTCGGTCGGCCCCCGCGTGCGTTTTCGGTCCAGACACGGGCTGAGGACCGCCCGGCCGATATCTTCCGCGCCGTTTTGCGCACCTCCATTCCTGTGTCCGCCCCGCTCACCCTCCTCCTCGACGCCGACCTCTATGCGCCCGAGCCGCTCGGCCGCCGGCACGTCCTCGTCGGCGGCGGGCGGGTGCTCGCGGTGACAGACGCGCCGCCCCGGCTGGAAGGCATCGAGGTCGAGGAGGCCGACCTCGGCGGGCGGCGGCTCATCCCCGGCCTTATCGACGCGCACGTCCATGTCACCGGCGGCGGGGGGGAGGCCGGCCCCGAGACGCAGGCGCCGGCGCCCGCGCTCTCGCAGTACACCACGGCCGGCGTCACCACCGTCGTCGGGCTCCTCGGCACCGACGACGAGACGCGCACGACGGCCGGGCTGCTCGCCCGCGTCCGCGCCCTGAACCGGGAGGGGATCACGGCCTTCGCGTGGACCGGCGGCTACCACCTCCCCCCGACGACGCTCACCGGCACGGTCCGTGGGGACATCACCCACCTCGCCGAGGTGATCGGGTTCGGGGAGCTGGCCGTCTCCGACCACCGCTCCAGCCAGCCCACGTTCGAGGAGGTCCTCCGCGTGGCGGCCGACTGCCATGTGGCGGGGCTGCTCACCGGCAAGGCTGGGGTACTCCACCTTCATCTTGGGGATGGGGAGCGTGGGCTCGCCCTCGTCCGCCGCGCCCTCGACGAGACCGAACTACCGCCCCGGACGTTCCACCCCACCCACGTCAACCGCCGCCGGGCCCTCTTCGACGAAGCCCTCGCGCTGGCCGAGCGCGGCGTGACGGTGGACGTGACGGCGTTCCCCCCGGACCAGGCCGCGGCCGATGAGGTGGACGCCGCCGAGGCCATCGGGACGTACCTCGACGCCGGCCTCCCGCTCGAGCGCCTCACCGTCTCCTCCGACGGCGGCGGTTGCCTCCCGCACTTCGATCAGAACGGCGAGATGGTGCGGATGGGGTTCGCCACCTCACAGGCCCTCGCCGACCTCCTCCGCCGGCTCCTCGACGCGGGGCGCTCGCTGGAGGATGTGCTTCCACCGTTTACGAGCAACCCCGCTAATTACCTCCGCCTCCCGCGCAAGGGCCGCATTGCCCCCGGCGCCGACGCCGACCTCGCCGTGCTCGACGCCGACGGGGGGGTGGCCGAGGTGATGGCGCGCGGCCGGTGGATGGTCCGCGCCGGCCGCCCCGTTGTCCACGGCACGTTCGAGGAGCCGGACGCCTAGACCGAAACGGCTCGCCGCTGCCTGCTGCACCCAACCACGATCCCATGCCCTCTCCCGTATCCCCCGGCGCCGCGCGCGGCTTCCTCGTCCCCATCGGCGGGGCCGAGAAGAAAGAGGCGGACCGCGTCGTCCTCGACCGGTTCGCCCGGCTGGCCGGCGGCGCCGACGCCCGGCTCGTCGTGCTCCCCACCGCCTCCGAGCTCCCCGACACCGGCGACCGCTACCGGCGGCTGTTCGAGGAGATGGGCGCCGGGGCCGTCGAGGTGCTCCCGATCCAGGAGCGCCCCGAGGCGATGGACGACGGCGCCGTGCGGGTCTTCGAGGGCGCCACCGGCGTCTTCCTCACCGGCGGCAACCAGCTCCGCCTCTCGACGATCCTCGGCGGCACGCCCGTGGCCCAGGCCCTCCGGCGCCTCAACGCCGAGGGCGTCCACGTCGGCGGGACGTCGGCCGGCGCGGCTATCATGCCGGAGCACATGATCGCCGGCGGCAAGAGCGGCCCCACGCCGCGGGCCGACGCGGTGATCCTCGCGCCGGGGCTGGGGCTGACGAACCGGGTGATCGTGGACCAGCACTTCCGCCAGCGCGGCCGGCTCGGGCGGCTCCTCACCGCCGTCTCGTTCAACCCGTTCGTCGTCGGGCTCGGGGTGGACGAGGACACGGCGGCGTTCATCGGGCCGGACGACACGTTCGAGGTCGTCGGCTCGGGCGGGGTGACCGTCGTGGACCCCGCCGGCCTGGAGCACTCCTCGATGGACTCGGCGCGGCCGGGAGCCCCCGTCAGCCTCGTCGGGATCACGCTCCACGTCCTCGCCCACGGCGCCCGCTACGACCTCGAAGCCCGAGAGGCGACGGTCCCCGAGCGGGAGGAAGCTTAGGCGTCGCTGCCGCCGTGCTCGAATCGGACCTGCCGGTACAACGTGTCCAGCTCGACCCGTACCCCGACGGACTCGAGCGTGAGGGAGGCCCCGTCGCCGCTGGCCTCGAACAGCTCCCAGTTGTCGCGCTCGTTGAGCCGGTGCGCCTCGACGGCCTTGCGGTCCTGCGCCACGAGGACGTACTCGCGGAGCGACGGGATCTGGCGATAGAAGGCGAACTTCCGCCCACGATCATAATCCTCCGTGCTCTCGGACAGCACCTCCACGAGGAGGACCGGATTGAGCAGCGTGTCGAACGTGTCGTCGAGGTACTCCTCCTCGCCGCAGACCACAGCGATATCGGGGTAGGTGTAGAGCCCGGAGGTGGGGATGTGGACGCGCATGTCCGTCGGAAGCGTGACACACCCGCGCTCGACGAGCGCATCTGACAGCAGCGACGCGAAACGGTGCGTCAAGACGACGTGGTTACGGCGGGCACCGGACATGGCGAACACCTCCCCCTTGTAATACTCGCTCTTGAACTCGGCCTTGCGTTCGAGTTCGAGGTAGGCTTCGGGGCTGAGGAGGGGCTTCGGCTCGGCCATCGGTTCAGGGCTCGTGTCCACGACGAAGGTACGGTGGCGGGGGTGCGATCAACCCCGCTCCTATGGGCCGGAGGCGTACTTTCCGGCGCCGCTCACCCTGCCGCGCTTCCCATGCACATCCGCTCGACCAACGTCTACGTCGGCCCCAACGTCTACGCCCGGTTCCCCGTCATCCGCCACGTGGTCGACCTCGGCCCGCTGGAGGACTTCCCGACGGGCAAGCTCGGTGACCTCCCGGCGCGGCTGGAGGCGGCGCTGCCGGGGCTCCAGGAGCACGGCTGCTCCTACGGCGAGCCCGGAGGGTTCATCCGCCGGATGACCGAGGACGAGGGGACGTGGCTCGGGCACGTCTGGGAGCACGTCGCCATCGAGCTCCAGAACATGGCCGGCATCGACGTCACCTTCGGGAAGACCCGCTCGACGGGGCGCCAGCCCGGCGAGTACGACCTCGTCTACGAGTACAAGGAGCGCGAGGTCGGCGTCGAGGCCGGGGCGCTCGGGCGGCGCCTCATCCTCCACCTCCTCCCCGACGACGTCAAGCAGAAGCTTGACCCCGACCTCGTCGAGGACGGCTTCGACTGGGACGAGGAGCGTGACGCCTTCATCCGGTTCGCGCAGCGCCGCGCCTTCGGGCCGAGCACGCAGTCGCTCGTGGACGCGGCCGAGGCGCGGGGCATCCCGTGGATCCGGCTCAACAAGTACTCGCTCGTGCAGTTCGGCCACGGCGTCTACCAGCGGCGGATCCAGGCCACCGTCACCGGGCAGACCCGCCACATCGCCGTCGAGATCTCCTCCGACAAGGAGGACACCCGGAACCTCCTCGAGGACCTCGGCCTGCCGGTCCCGAAGCAGCGCCTCGTCTACTCCGAGCGCGACGCCGCGCGGGCCGCCGAGCGGATCGGGTATCCCGTCGTCGTCAAGCCGCTCGACGCCAACCACGGCCGCGGCGTCTCGATCCGGCTGGTGGAGCCCGAGCAGGTGCGGACGGCGTTCGGGGTGGCGCAGGAGCACGGCCGCAGCCGCGCCGTCCTGGTCGAGAACTTCGTCGAGGGCTTCGACCACCGGATGCTCGTGGTCGACGGCAAGCTCGTCGCCGTGGCGAAGCGGGTGCCGGGGCACGTCGTCGGGGACGGCGAGCACACGATCGAGGAGCTCGTCGAGATCGTGAACGAGGACCCCCGCCGCGGCGTCGGCCACGAGAAGGTGCTGACGCAGCTCCAGTTCGACGTGCAGGCCGAGCGGCTGATGGAGAAGGCCGGCTACTCGAAGGACACCGTGCTCCCCGAGGGCGAGACGTTCTACCTCCGCTCGACGGCGAACCTCTCCACCGGCGGCACCGCCATCGACCTCACCGACCAGGTCCACCCCGACAACCGCGCGATGGCCGAGCGCGCCATCAAGGCCATCGGCCTCGACGTCGGCGGCGTGGACTTCCTCACGACCGACATCACCCGCTCGTGGCGGGACGTCGGCGGCGCCATCGTGGAGTGCAACGCGGCCCCCGGCTTCCGCATGCACGTCTCGCCCTCCGAGGGGCAGCCGCGCGACGTAGCCGGGCCGGTGATGGACATGCTGTTCCCCGCCGGCACCCGCGCGCGCATTCCCATCGCCGCCGTCACCGGCACCAACGGCAAGACGACGACGACGCGGATGCTGGCCCACATCGTCCAGCTCGCCGGCTACACCCCCGGCACGACCTCCTCCGACGGCGTCTTCGTGGACGGCAACCTGACCGTCAAGGGGGACATGACCGGGCCGGCCTCCTCCCGCATGGTCCTCCGCGACCCGGACGTGGACGTGGCCGTGCTGGAGACGGCGCGCGGCGGGATGCTCCGCTCCGGGCTCGGGTTCGAGTCGTGCGACGTGGCGGCCTGCCTGAACGTCCGCGCCGACCACCTCGGCCTCGGGGGGATCGACACGCTGGAGAAGCTGGCCGAGGTGAAGCGGATCCCCGTCGAGGTCGCCACCGGCTGCGCGGTGCTCAACGCCGACGACGAGCACTGCCTCCGGATGGCCGAGCACGTCCGCGCCGAGCACCTCTGCTACGTCACGATGGACCCGACGAACGCCCTCGTCCGCGAGCACATCCGGGCCGGCGGCCGGGCCGTCGCGCTGGAGGCTGGCCTCAACGGCGAGATGATCACGATCTACGACGGCGGCCGGCACCTCCCCCTCGTCTGGACCCACCTCATCCCCGCCACCCTCGAAGGGAAGGCGACCCACAACGTCCAGAACGCGATGTTCGCCGCCGCGCTGGCCTACGCCCTCGGCGAGGGGCCGCTGCAGGCGGGGCCGCGCGCGCTCACGCTCGACCACATCCGCCACGGCCTCCGCACCTTCTCGACGAGCTTCTACGAGGCGCCCGGCCGGCTCAACGTGTTCGACGAGCACCCGTTCAAGGTGATCCTCGACTACGCCCACAACCCCGACGCCGTCGGGCAGATGGTCGCCCTGGCGGACCGCCTCGACGTGCGGGGGAAGAAGCGCCTCGTGCTGGCCGCCCCCGGCGACCGCCGCGACGAGGACGTGGAGGCCATCGCCCGCCACGCCGCCGGCCACTTCGACCACTACGTCTGCAAGCGCGACGACCGCCTCCGCGGGCGCGGCCCGGACGAGGTCCCGCAGATGCTCCGCCAAACCCTCCTCGACGCTGGCGTCCCCGACGAGCAGATCGACGTGGTGCCGGACGAGCGGGAGGCCGTCGCCCACGCCCTCGCGGCCTCCGAGGACGGCGACCTGCTGCTGATCTTCGGCGACGAGATCGCCCGAACCTGGAAGCAGATCGTCGCCCACGGCGCCCACGAGCGCGAGGCGCCTCGGCCCGAGCGCGGCGACGGCTCGTTCGCCGAGGCGGCGGTCGCGGCTGCGGCGGCGGCCCCGGTGGCGGAGCCCGCTCGGCCTCAGCGCACCCCCGCGGCGGGCCCGGTCGTGGCGGCCTCCGCGCGCGGCGACCAGGGCGAGACGTACCAGCTCCAGGGCGGGCGCCGCGTCATCCGCGACCAGCGCGGCGTCCGGGTCGTCCACGACGAGGAGGCGGATTGAGAAGGGGGAAAGGAGGAGAGGGAGAGAGAAGGATGTTCTTACCGTTCCCCTGGCACCGTGCTTCCTCCTTTCGCCCTCTCACCCATTCCCCCTTTCCCCCATGACCTTCACCGACAGCCGCCGCCTTACCGGTCCGAGCCTGCTGCTGGACGGCCCCGGCGCGGCCCTCGAAGTGACCCTGCCGGATGAGCAGGCCAACATGGGCATCGCCGCGTGGAAGCGGCACCTCGGGGAGTACCTGACGGCTGTGGGATGGGGCGGCGCCGAGGTCGCCGTGCGGCGCTACCCCGGGGGGGCGACCCTCGCCGTCGCTGCGCCGCTCGACGCGCTGTATGCAGCGACGGAGGTGAACGAGGCGGCGTGGGAGACGACCGTCGCGGAGATTGATGGGGGAGAAGCGCCCGATTTCGCCGAGACGGTCGCGCGGCTGCGGCAGGAGATCGGGGAGGAGCAGAACCCCGCGCTGCGAGCGCTGGCCGGCGCAGCGGCCGAGCGCGACGTGACGCTGCTCTCCGACGACGACGCGGCCTCGGTCGGGCTCGGTCGGGGAAGCCGGACGTGGGTGGTGGATGCTCTCCCAGCACCGGACGAGGTGGACTGGGAGGCGGTCCACGACGTGCCCGTGGCGCTCGTCACGGGCACCAACGGGAAGTCCACGACCGTCCGCCTCCTCACCGCCGTGGCCGAGGCCGCGGGCCTCACCTGCGGCCGAAGCACGACCGACTACGTCGCCATCGGCGACGACGTGATCGAGCAGGGGGATTACTCCGGCCCCGGCGGCGCCCGCGCCGTACTCCGAGATACGCGCACGGACGTCGGCGTGCTGGAGGTCGCCCGCGGCGGGATCCTTCGGCGCGGGCTCGGGACGCCGCGCGCCCGCGCCGCCGCCGTCACCAACGTCGCCGCGGACCACCTCGGGGAATACGGGATCGAGACGGTCGAGGCGCTGGCCGAGGCGAAGTTCGTCGTGGCGAAGGCGCTGGGGGAGGGGGGCGTCCTCGTCACCAACGCCGAGGACGCCCACTGTGTCCGCGAGGCCGAGCGGCTGCGCGCGGCGCTCGAAGCGCGCGGCGCCCGCGTCTGCTGGACCGCCCTCGACCCCGACCACGAGCGGCTGCGCGGCGCGGCCCTCGCCTGCGCCGTCGTGGACGGCCACCTCGCTCACCGGGAGGATGGAGGAGATTGGGTGTCCGTCGTGCCTGTCGCCGAGCTTCCGTTCGCGGCGGGCGGTGCGGCGCGCTACAACGTCCGCAACGCCCTCACCGTGCTCGGCCTCGCCCGTGCGCTCGGGCTCCCGGACGTGGCGGTGGCCGAGGGGCTGCGGCGGTTCGAGAGCCGGCCCGAGACGAACCCCGGCCGCGGCAACGTCTTCGAGGTGAACGGGGCGCGGGTGTGGGTGGACTTCGCGCACAACCCCCACGGGCTCTCCGCCCTCGTCGAGACCCTCGTGGCGATGCCGGCCCGGCGGAGACTCGTCCTCCTCGGCCAGGCCGGCGACCGGGCGGACGGCGACATCACCGCGCTCGCCGAGGCCGCCGCGCGTCTGAGGGCAGACCGCTACCTCGTGATGGAGCTGCCGAGCCATCTCCGAGGCCGGGAGGCCCGTGAAGTCCCTGCGCTGATCGGGCGGGCATTGCGTGCCAGCGGCATTCCCGAGGGTGCCATCGCCCATGCCTCTGATCCCCTCGACGGCGTGCGGCAGGCGCTGGCCTGGGCCGAGCCCGGCGACCTCCTCCTGCTCCTCGTTCTCAGCCGCCGCGAGGAGGCCATCGCGCTGATCCGCGAGGCCGCCGTATGCAGCGAGGCCGTCGGCTAGCCCGACGCGCCGTTGCGCGGGAGCGGGTTCGTCCGCGCCGCCCCGACGGTTTCGCCGAGCCGGACCATCCCGCCGGCGAACCACGCCGCCGCGCGGAGCACGTGCCGGAGGTCGGAGTCGGTGACCCGCAGGTCGTCGGGCTCCTCGGGGTGCATCAACCGCCCGTGCACCGCGACGGCCTCCTGGAACGCGACCCAGCCGGGGTCCCGCCCCGTGTCGAGCGCGAAGTCGATCTCGGCGATCCGCGCGAGGCTCTCGACGGTGAACAACAGGTTCGCCCCAATGGCTGGGGGAAACGAGCGCGACTCGATGCCGCCGCGCCCGTTGAGGGTGTATACCCGCTCCTTGAGCAGGCCCCGCTCGCCGTCGCGGAGCGGGAGGCCGTCCGAGTCGGCGGCGAGGAGCGCCGTCTGCTTGAGGTGGTGGACGCCGCTCTCGACGGCGGCGAAGAGGGTCCGCACGAGGGTCCGCCGCCAGAACGACGCGTCGTCCTCGGCCGCACGGCCGGCCTCGCGGAGCTCGCGGATGCACTGCCAGACGTCGTCGAGCACGGCCGTCAGCACGCGCTCCGACTTGGTGAGTTGGCGTTCCCAGGCTGCTGCGTCCACGGTTTCAGGAGTCGAGTGAGAGGGGCTACGGAACCGCACCGCGCCGGCGGCGACGAGCGCACAGCCCGCGGCGGCGCCGGCTCAGGGGCCGACGTTCAGGAGCTCGTCGCCCGGCCTGTAGTCGAGGAGGCTCTGGAGCCACGCGGCCGCGGACAGGCCCCCGACCTCGTACCGCCAGAGCCGGTTCGAGAGGAGCGTCGTGTGGAGGTCGCCAGGGTAGAGGAACGTCCCCACGTTCGGCTCCGCGCCGAGGCGGGCGGCGTAGGCGAGCGTGGCGGCCCGCGTTAGCTCGAGCGGAAGGAGCCAGTCCATCTCGCCGGAGACGGGGTTGAAGGACCACACCGCGTTCGGGTTCTCGAAGGCGAGGTGTATCCGGGGGCTCCAGTCGTCGACGTGGCCGAAGTAACCAAAGGCCACGTCGGGGTGGCGGCGGAGCTGGCAGGGTAGGATGTGCTCGAAGCCGTCGCCACTCGGTCTAAACATGCGATGGCACGGGGGGCGCACCTGCGCCGACACGCCCCAGAGCCGGTCCCACTCCTGCTGCGTCTGGTCGGCCAGGACCGCGTCGTCCTCGGGGAGGATGCCGGAGTCGGCAATGACGACGAGCTTCGCGTCCGGGAAGGCCGCTGCGAACCGCGAGAGGTGCGTCGCCACGCCGAAGGCCCCGGCCGACGTGCCGGCCACGAACACGGTCGAGAGGGGCGGGAGGCCCCCCGACACGATCCAGTCGAGGGCGGTGCGGACGTTATCGGCGCCGACGAAGTCTTGGGGGAAGTCCACGCCTTCGACGTAGACCTGCCGGTTCGCGCCGGAGTGCACGTCGCCGGTGCAGTTGGGTACGTGGATGGCGTTCCAGCCGTAGAGCGGCTGCCGGGGGTCTTCGAGGAAGATCCCTCTGGCCCCGTACGCGCCCGCGAACGCCGCAAGGCGCTCGCCGTCGATCGCCGCAGCGTTGCGGGCGCAGCTCTTGGCGTCGTAGCAGGCGCCGCCCCCGTCGAGGTGGATGACGACCTTGTCCTCGTGGGGGCTCCCGGCCGGGGCGGGGCGGACGAAGAGCCCCGTGGGGAAGCGGAGGCCGAGCCCGTCGTTGAGCCGGCAGTACATCCCCTCAACGGGGACGTACCGCCACCCCCCGGTCTCGCTTGACCCGGCCGGTGGGGGCTCCGCTGGGACGGGCGAGGACGGGGTCGGGCCGGCGTCACACCCGGCTAAGGCCACGGCGAGAACGGCGGCGAATCTGAGGTGCAGCGAGCGGGAGTGCCGGCGCATGACGAAGAAGGGGAGCCTTGGGGAGGAGCGAAAGCTACGCGGTTGCGACCCCAAGCGGAGCGAGCGCATGGCCAACCTCGCGGACGCACCGCCAAACGTCGTCGAGCGCGGCCGTCAGCACGCGCTCCGACTTTCCGAGTCGGCGTTCCCAGGCTGCTGCGACCACGGCTTCGGAGGAGGAGCCGGCGCGGGGGCCGACGGCAGAAAAGACGAAGCGCCCCAGACAGCGTATCTGGAGCGCTTCGGGGGGAGCGGAACACGGGACTCGAACCCGCGACCTCAACCTTGGCAAGGTTGCGCTCTACCAGCTGAGCTAGTTCCGCGTGCGGGCGCCCATGATACGCAGGACCCGCCGCCGGTGTCAAGCCGTTGGCAGCGCAACGGGCTACTTTCGGCCGTTTCAAGCAGTCTTGACGCCCGCCGCCTTTCCGCGAGTTCTGTCTATGGAGAGGAGAATCGAGACGAAAGCGAGTGAGCCGGCTGGGATCGAGGCGCGCGAAGCAACCGATGCGCAAGCATCGGCGATGCAGCGCAACGAAGAAATCGGCCGGCGCAGCCGCTCGTCGTCCGGGTTCGACTTCATAGACAGACTCTTACGCCCCTCCCCCGTGCCGCCCCTCCTCGAAAGCACCGGCCGCGGCCTCTACTGCGCCGCCGGCGACTTCCACATCGACCCCTGGCAGCCGGTGGACCGCGCCGTCATCACCCACGCCCACGCCGACCACATGCAGCGTGGCTCCCGCGCCTACCTCGGCACGACGGCCGGGCGCCGGCTCATGCGTGCCCGCCTCGGCGACGACGCCGAGATCGAGTCGGTGGACTACGGGGAGGAGGTCACGATGGGCGGCGTCCGCGTCTCGTTTCACCCGGCCGGCCACGTCCTCGGTTCGGGGCAGGTCCGCGTCGAGCACCGCGGCGAGGTGTGGGTCGTGACGGGGGACTACAAGACGGCGCCGGACCCGACGTGCGCGCCGTTCGAGCTCGTCCGCTGCGACACGTTCGTAACCGAGAGCACGTTCGGGCTGCCGATCTACCGGTGGCGACCGGAGGAGGAGGTGATGGCCGAGGTCAACGCGTGGTGGCGCGAGAACGCCACCGCCGGCCGCGCGAGCATGGCCTTCGGGTACTCGCTCGGCAAGGCGCAGCGGCTCCTGGCCGGTCTCGACCCCAGCATCGGCCCGATCTACGTCCACGGCGCCGTGGCCCGGCTCGTCGCGGCCTACCGCGAGAGCGGGATCGAGCTGCCGCCGACGACCTACGTCGGCGCGGCGCGGGAGGCGGGGAAAAAGGACTGGGCCGGGGCGATGGTCGTCGCCCCGCCGTCGGCCAACGGGACGCCGTGGATGCGGAAGTTCGGCGACGTGTCGAACGGGTTCGCGTCCGGCTGGATGCGGATCCGCGGGCCGCGCCGCCGCCGCGCCGTCGACCGCGGGTTCGTCCTCTCCGACCACGTCGACTGGACGGGGCTCACCGAGACGATCCGCGCCACCGGCGCCGAGCGCGTCCTCGTCACCCACGGCTACGTCCCCGTCGTCGTCCGCTGGTGCCGCGAGCAGGGCCTCGAGGCGCACCCGCTAGAGTCCCCCTACGCCGGAGAAAGGGACGACGTCGGGGAGCCGGAGGACAGCGAGCCGTGGACAGAGGACCTTGGACGGTCGACGGAGGACGGGAAGACAGCAGCGCCGGGTTGATTCTCCGTCTTCCGCTCCCTGTCCACCGTCTTCCGTGATCCGTCCGCCGAAATGCGCTCCTTCGCCGCCCTCTACACCGCCCTCGACCAGACCACCCGCACCCTCGTCAAGGTGCAGGCGATGGCCGACTACTTCCGCGAGGCCGACCCCGCCGACGCCGCGTGGGCCGTCTACTTCCTCAGCGGGCGCCGCCCGAAGCGGCTGCTCCCCAGCAAGCTCCTCCGCCAGTGGGCGCAGGAGGAAGCCGGCCTCACCGACTGGCTCTACCAGGAGTGCTACGACGCCGTCGGCGACCAGGCCGAGACCATCGCGCTGCTGCTCCCCGAGCCGGACGAGGAGGCGCCCGACCTCCCGCTCCACCACTGGGTCGAGGAGCGGCTGCTGCCGGTGCGGGGGATGGACGAGGACGCGCAGCGCGAGACGGTCCTCCAGGCGTGGCGGGCGCTGATGGGCACCGAGCGGTTCGTGTTCAACAAGCTCATCACCGGCGGCTTCCGCGTCGGCGTCTCGCAGAAGCTGCTCACCCGCGCCCTCGCCGAGGTCAGCGGGATCGACGCCGCCGCGCTGTCGCACCGCCTCATGGGCCACTGGGAGCCGACGCCCGCCTTCTACACCGCCCTCCTCGACCCCGACACCGACGACACCGACCGCTCGCGGCCGTACCCGTTCTGCCTCGCTTACGGCGTCGAGGCCGACGGGCTCGACGCGCTCGGGCCGCTCGAAGACTGGCAGGTGGAGTGGAAGTGGGACGGCATCCGCGCCCAGCTCATCCGCCGCGACGGCGAGACGTACCTGTGGAGCCGCGGCGAGGAGCTCGTCACCCCCCGCTACCCCGAGGTCGCCGAGGCCGCCGAGGCGCTGCCAGACGGGACCGTGCTCGACGGCGAGTTGCTGGCGTGGGGCGAGGGTGGGGTGCTCCCGTTCGGGCAGCTCCAGCGGCGGATCGGGCGGAAGAAGGTGGGCAAGAAGCTCCGCGCCGAGGTGCCCGTCGTGCTGCTGTGCTTCGACGTGCTGGAGTGGGCGGGGGAGGACGTGCGCGAAAAACCGCTGGAGTGGCGCCGCGCCCGCACGGAGGCCGTTATCGAAGCGGCAGATGCCCCGTCCCTTCGCCTATCGGAGATGGTGGGGGCTGAGAGCTGGGATGAGCTGGCCGAACTCCGCGAGACGAGTCACGAGCGGTTCGTCGAGGGCCTCATGCTCAAGCGCCGCGGCTCGGTCTACCACGTCGGCCGCGTCACCGGCGACTGGTGGAAGTGGAAGGTGGATCCCTTCACGGTGGATGCCGTGATGGTCTACGCCCAGCGCGGCTCCGGCCGCCGCGCCTCGCTCTACTCCGACTACACCTTCGCCGTCTGGAAGGGCGACGACCTCGTCCCCATCGCGAAGGCGTATTCCGGCCTCACCGACGCCGAGATGCGGAAGGTGGACCACTGGGTCCGGCGGCACACCAAAGAAAAGTTCGGCCCCGTCCGCAGCGTCACGCCGGAGCTGGTGTTCGAGCTGGGGTTCGAGGGGATCCGGCGGTCGAGCCGGCACAAGAGCGGGATCGCCGTCCGCTTCCCGCGCATCCTCCGCTGGCGCCACGACAAGCAGGTCGCCGACATCGACCGGCTCGAAGACGTGCTGGCCATGCTGCCGGCCGAGGAGACGGTAGAGGGGTAGAGGCGAAGTGCGTTCGGCCCTGTAGCTTTGGGTAATGTTTCTGCTTCCTCTCGATACCCTCGCGGTGTCCGGACTTGCTCAGGCCGTCGCGGATGCAGGTGAGGGGTGGGGCTGGTTTGACTGGCTCGCCTTCGCCGCGAACCTCGCAACGCTCATCGGCCTCGGTCTCACCATTTGGGCACTACGCAAAGCCCTTCAGTTGCGCCGGGACTACGAGCTCCTGCTCGTCGTGCCGCAGCAACACCAGATCTTGGTTGCCATCAAAGACCGGCTGTTCGAGCATCTCGACACAGTCGGCGGACCTGCGCCAGCCGACCTGCGCGCCGAACTTCAGAAAGCAGTCGCCGTACTAGGAGTGTTGAAGGAGAAGCCGCTCCCGATAGAGCAAAGGAACCGCCTGCAGTCCCATTTCGACCGGGTACGACATCTAGTCGAGGGCCGAGCGCTCAGCCACGCCGCGCTGTGGGATGCCCATGAGGCGCTGCTGTCCGCCGATGAACACCTTGCTGATGTTATCCGCTCGCTGACGCTGAACCGCTAATGGCCGGAGACAAGGATAAGTACATCGGGATCGTCGCCGACCTCATTCGGCTCACCTCGGAGGGCAAGCTGCGTTGGCAGCCCTTTGATTCTCGCCCTACAGTAGGGACGCCGTACGAGAGCGGAGCGTGGACCGCAGCCTACAAAGGACGAGTCTTCCGGCTCCAAGCAAATCAGCGCTCAGCGCTTGAGATCGGCTCATTCCTGGCAGGTTTGGCGATCGGGGGGAATTATATACTCGAAGTGGTCGGTGCCGACGGAGAGGCCATAGTGTTCCCGCCCTTGAAAGCAATCGATAATTTGGCTGCGATGGTTAAACGGGGCCGTCAGGGCCGCTATAGCCGACACTATGAAGACGCGGAACTCGATGAACTCCGCGATCTCCTGAGCAGCGATTGAGCGCTGCGCCCGAACCCTCCGGCGCTGCCCTTGCCCGCATCGAGGCGTGGTTCGCGGAGCGGGGGTGGGCGCCGTTCCTGTTCCAGCGCGAGGTGTGGCGCCGGTACCGCGCCGGCGAGAGCGGGCTGATCCACGCCGCCACGGGCACGGGCAAGACGCTCGCCGCGTGGCTCGGGCCGGCGGTCGAGTGGCTGGAGGACTATCCGGACTACGAGCCCGCGAAGGACGACGAACCGGAGGAGGGGCGGGTCCTCTGGATCACCCCGCTCCGCGCCCTCGCCGCCGACACAGAAAAGGCCCTCAAGCAGCCCATCGCCGACCTCGGACTGCCGTGGAGCGTCGAGCGCCGGACGAGCGACACCGGGGCCTCGGTGAAACGCCGCCAGCGCGACCGCCTACCGACGGCGCTCGTCACCACGCCCGAGAGCGTGTCGCTGCTGCTGACGTACCCGCAGTCGCGCGAGCTTTTCTCCGGGCTCCGCCTCGTCGTGGTGGACGAGTGGCACGAGCTGATCGGCTCGAAGCGGGGGACGATGACGGAGCTGGTCCTCGCCCGTCTCCGCCGGTGGCTGCCGGACCTCCGCGTGTGGGGCGTCTCGGCGACGCTCGGAAATCTCCCCGAGGCGAAGGAGACCCTGCTCGGCGTGGATGCCCCCCCGGACGCCGCCATCGTGGAGGGGGAGCGGCCGAAGGAGGTCGTGGTCGACAGCGCGATCCCGGAGACCGTCGAGCGGTTCCCGTGGGCGGGGCACCTCGGGCTGCAACTGCTGCCGCAGGTGGCGGCGGCCGTCGAGGAGGCCGGGAGCACGCTGCTGTTCGTGAACACCCGTCGGCAGGCAGAGCGGTGGTACCAGGCGCTCCTCGAATACCGCCCGGACTGGGCCGGCGTGATCGCGCTCCACCACGGCAGCCTCGCCCGCGCCACCCGCCGCTACGTCGAGGCCGGGATCAAGGAGGGCCGCATCCGCGCCGTCGTCGCCACCTCGTCGCTCGACCTCGGCGTGGACTTCCCGCCGGTGGACCGGGTCCTGCAGATCGGCAGCCCGAAGGGGGTGGCGCGGCTGCTCCAGCGGGCCGGGCGGAGCGGGCACCGACCGGGCGTGGCGAGCCGCGTCACCGTCGTCCCCACCCACGCCTTCGAGCTGGTCGAGGCCGCGGCCGTGCGGGAGGCTGCAGGGGAGAGGCACATCGAGGCGCGGCGCCCGCTGGAGAAGCCGCTCGACCTGCTCGCGCAGCACCTCATCACCGCCGCCCTCGGCGAGCCGTTCGAGGAGGGGGCGATGCTCGAAGAAATCCGCTCGACGCGCGCGTATCGGGACCTCACCGACGAGGAGTGGGCGTGGGCGCTCGACTTCGCGGCGACGGGCGGGCCGGCGCTCCACGCCTACCCCGAGTTCCAGCGGCTCGCGCTGCACGACGGCCGCTGGCACGTCACCACCGAGGACGTGGCGAAGCGGCACCGGATGGTGATCGGCACCATCGTGGGCGACGCGCTGATGGAGGTGCAGTACCTCCGCGGCCAGCGGCTCGGCACCGCGCCGGAGAGTTTCATCTCGCGCCTCTCACCCGGCGACGCGTTCCTGTTCTCCGGGAAGGCGCTGGAGCTCGTGAGGATCCGCGACATGAAGGCGTACGTCCGTCGTGCGAAGGGATCGGAGGCGGTGCTGCCGCGCTTCTCCGGCAGCCGCCTGCCGATCTCGGGGGAGTTGGGC
Organism: Rhodothermales bacterium; assembly: GCA_965215145.1. Taxonomy (GTDB): domain Bacteria; phylum Bacteroidota; class Rhodothermia; order Rhodothermales; family JANQRZ01. The sequence goes on from OZ244038.1 coordinate 1,461,012, forward strand.
GCCGCCGTCCGCGAGCAACTCGACCGCGCCCGGCGGGGGGATCGCTCGCCGCCGGAGCTCGGCGCGCTCGACCCCATCTTCGAGGTGCAGGAGCGGTGGAGCCGGCTCCCCGAGCCAGACGAGTTGCTCATCGAGCGGGCGCGGGACCGGGAGGGGACGCACCTGTTCTGCTTCCCCTTCGAGGGGCGGCTCGTGCACGAGGGCCTCGCGGCGCTCGTCGCCTACCGGATGAGCCGGCGGCAGCCGATCACGTTCGCGCTATCGTTTACCGACTACGGCTTCGAACTGATCTCGAAGGACGAGCCCCCGCTGGAGGAGGCCCTCGCCGACGACCTCTTCCGCACCGACGGGCTCGAAGCCGACATCGAGGCGGCGCTGAACGAGACCGAGATGGCGAAGCGGCAGTTCCGCGAGATCGCCCGCGTGGCCGGCCTCGTGTTCACGGGCTTCCCCGGCCGGGGCCGCAGCGCGCGCCAGCTCCAGATGTCGAGCGGGCTGTTGTTCGACGTCTTCCGCGACCACGACCCGGGCAACCTCCTCCTCCGCCAGGCCCACCGCGAGGTGCTGGAGCAGCAGCTTCAGATCGACCGGCTCCGCGCGGCGCTCGAACGGATCGGGCGGGGGCGGATCACCGTCGTGGACACCCCGCGCGTGACGCCGCTCGCGTTCCCCCTCCTCGTGGACCGCCTCCGCGAGAAGGTCTCCAGCGAGTCCCTCGCCGACCGGGTGCGGAGGATGCAGCTCCGGCTGGAGAAGGCGGCGGGCTAGAACGGGTCTTCCAAAACGCACGGCGGGCGCGGCACCAGAGCGCCGCGCCCGCCAAGGATTCAAGCGGGGGAGGGTTAGTCCTCCTCGCCGTCGTCACCGCCGAGGTCCACCGACTCCGGCACGAGCACGGCATCAATGAGGTGGACCACGCCGTTCGAAGCGCGGATGTCCGTTGTCGTGATGTTCGCGTTCGCGTCGGTCCCCTTGTCGTTCGTGTCGATCCCGAACCCATCGTCCGTGCGTACGATGATGATCGTCGCGCCCTCCTCGTCGAGGAGCGTGGTCGCCACGAGCCCATCGCTGAGCGCACCAGAGTACACGGCGCTGCCGAGGACGTGGTAGAGGAGGATCTCGTCGAGGTCCTCCGAGGCAAGGAGCTCCTCTTGCGTGAGGCCCGTGTCGTTGAGGAGCTGCTCAAAGGCGGCGTCCGTCGGGGCGAACACGGTGAACTCCATGTCCTCGTCGCTGAGGGTGCCGTCGAGTTCAGCGGCGAGGACGGCGTCCTCCAGCACGGTGAGGTCGTCGTTCTCGACCACGAGCTCGACGACGTTCAGGAAGAGGTCCTCCTCCAGCTCCTCCGGCACGAGGACGGCGTCGATGAGGTGGACGAGGCCGTTCGAGGCCTGAATGTCCGTCGTCGTGATCAGCGCGTCGGCCACGCCGTCGTCGTCGGTGTCGATGCCGAACCCGCCGTCAGTCTCGACGATCGTGAACGTGTCGTCCACGTCGTCCTCATCGACAATGGTCTCGGCGCTGAGCCCGTCCTCCAGAGCCGAAGCCGGGACGGCGCCGTCGAGGACGTGGTAGCGGAGGAGGGTGCCGAGGCCGTCATAGGCGAGGAGGTCCTTGGCGGACTCGAACTCCGAGGCCGCGACGAGGGCGTCGAAGGCGTCGTCGGTCGGGGCGAACACGGTGTAGACCTCGTCCTCGGCCCGGAGTACCTCCGCGAGCTGGGCTGTGACGAGGGCGGTGTAGAGGGTGGTGAGCTCCTCGTTCTCGTTGACGAGGCGGGCAACCGTCGGCCGCGCGAGGTCGAGGTCGTCGCGGAGGTCATCGGGGAGGAGGACGGCGTCGATGAGGTGGACGACGCCGTTCGCAGCGTCGATGTTCGTCTCGACGATGACGGCATCGGCGACGCCGTTGCCGTCGGCATCGATGCCGAGGTCGTCCTCTCCAACGGCCACGATGGTGAAGGTGGCGTCCCCGTCGTCGGCGCGGGCCGAGGTGAGGGTTTCACCCACGACGAGGTCACGCTGCCGCTGCTCGCCCTCTACGACGTGGAAGAGGAGGAGGTCGTCGAGGTCCTCGAACCCGAGGAGGTCGTCCACGTCGAGGTCGTCGAAGGCGTCGTCGGTCGGGGCGAACACGGTGTAGACCTCGTCCTCGTCGTCGAGGGTATCATCGAGGCCAGCGGCGAGGACGGCGTTCTCGAGCGTTTCGAGGTCGTCGTTCTCGACCACGAGGTCGAGGATCGTGTCGTCGCCAGTGGGTGGGTCGGGGTCGCTGGGGTCGGAGCTGTCGCAGCCGGTGAGGGCGAGCGGAGCGGCCAGGAAGGCCAGCAGGAGTAGCTTGAGAGGAGCTTTCATGGTGTGGAACCGGTGGGTTGGCGTGGGCCAGATGTACGACCGGGGCGCGCCGTCTCCGACTCGCCCCGCTCGCCGCCTCCCAACGATGAGGAGCCGGGACTGTTTTGTGAACATTCTTAGGGGAGCCCTTTCCGCCCTATGGTAAACCCTTCAAGCACCGCAGATGCCCGGGCCCTGGTGCACGGTGAAGTGCTCCACCTTCTCCCGGAGCGCGCCGTTTTCTGGCCGGCTGAGCGCACCCTCTTTGTCGCCGACGTCCACCTCGGGAAGACGGCGACGTTGCGGGCCGCGGGGGCGCCGGTCCCCGGCGGCACGACCTCCGCCGACCTCGCCCGGCTCTCGGAGGCCCTCGCCCGGACGGGCGCCGAACGACTCGTCGTCCTCGGCGACCTCTTCCACGCCCGCGCCGGCCGCCGCGCCGCGCCGACGCTCGCCGCCGTCGCGCGCTGGCACGAGCGGCACCCCGACATCGCGCTCGTCCTCGTCCGCGGCAACCACGACCAGCACGCCGGCGACCCCCCGCCGGAGCTCGGGTTCGAGGTCGTCCCCGGGCCGCACGCGGAGGGGCCGTTCGTCTGGCGCCACGAGCCCGAGGCGGACCCCCGCGGATACGTCCTCGCCGGCCACCTCCACCCGGCCGTCCGGCTCCACGGCGGCGGCGAGCGGCTGAAGCTGCCGTGCTTCCACTTCGGCGCCGAGGTGGGGCTGCTGCCGGCGTTCGGCAGCGCGACGGGCACGATGGTCATCCGCCCCGAGCCCGGCGCGCAGGTGTTCGTGCTGGCCGACGGGGAGGTGGCCCGTGCGGGGTGAGGAGGGCCAGTCGCGCGCTCCCACCTCGGTCGTAGTAGGGGCGAGGCGTGCCTCGCCCGAGGGTTGGGTCCGAGGGTTGGCAGCCCACCCGAGGAACGCCGGCCCTCACAACAGGATCACCCCGACGGCCAGCCCCACCCCGACCGCGTCGGCGGCGAGGTCGCGCCAGGAGAAGTGGGGGCGGCGCCTCCGGCGGCCGTCGGCGACCTCCTTCGCCACGCCGAGGCCGAGGGCGACGCCGGCCGCCACGGGCCACGCCTCGCCCTCGTCCAACTCGGCCTTGTTGACCAGCACGTACTGTCCGCCGAGCGTGAGCAGGAAGCTCCCGGCGAGGTGCTGCGCCTTGTCCACGGCGATCCAATCGTCCGGCGGCCGGCGAACCGGGGCGTCGGTCGTGTCCGCGTGGAGCATCGCCGCGCGCAGCGGCATCGGAGCTGGCGACTGGCCCAGCGCGGGGGTCGCCAGGAGCAGCCCTACGAGGAGGGGCCCCGGCAGGAGCGCCGCGCGCCCGAGGCTCACGTGTCCGGCCAGTGCTCGACGTCGTCGGCCGAGACGGCGCGGGGGCCGCTGAACAGCTTCGCCATCGCGAAGCCGGCGCCGCCGAACAGGATCAGCCCCGCCAGGATCAGGACGAGGACGCCCGACATCGGCGTCTCGGCGAACCGGACGGACACGTCGGCGCTGGCGCCCTCGGGCGTCGAGACCCGCACGACGCCGGCCTCTCGGAACGGCACCCGCATCGCCTCGAACCCGCCCACGCGCAGCGTGTCCGTCACGGGGATGGCGCTGTTCGGGCGGTACGTGACGAAGAGGGAGTCGAGGGGGGCGTCGGCGATCACGGTCGCGGTCGCGCCGACGACGGGCTGCTCGGGGGTGACCGTGAGCGTCTGCGCGGCGGCCGGGGCGGCGGCCACGAGGAGCACGGCGACGAGAGGGAGGAGGCGCATCGGTCAGACGGGGGGGTGAGCAGCGGGGGCTGCGACGGCGCGCGTCCGGGTCGGCCGGTTCGTCAGCACGAACGACGCCGCGAGCGTCGCCACGACCCAGAAGACGGGGATCGCCACGGGCAGCCACTCGAACCCGTCGATGGTGTAGTCCGAGCCGTAGAGCCCGCCCGTGAGGTCGTCGTAGAGCGTGAACCCGATCACGGTGGCGAGGACGGCGGGGATGACGAGCTTCACCATCCAGTCGAACCACGGGCCGAGTCGGAACTTCGAGTGCTCGTTGATGAAGGCGCGGAGGTTCGCCGCCCCCATCACCCACCCGATCAGGAGGCACTCGACGAGGCCGCCGATGAGGAGGCTGTAGCGGAAGACCCAGTGGTCCACGATGTCGAGCATCGTGAAGCCGAGGACGCCGTTCGAGTTGAGGTCGGGGTCCACGATGTAGGGGAGCGCGAGGGCCAGCGAGCCGACGATGCCCGGCGCCATCACCATCGCGAGCGCCCGCCGGCGGGAGATCCCGAGCTTGTCGATCAGCGGGGACGCCACGCCCTCCACCAGCGAGACCGCGCTCGTGATGCCGGCGATGACGAGGAGGAAGAAGAACGCCACCCCGAACAGCTTCACCCCGAACGGGAACGCCGCGATGCCCTGGGGGATCACGAAGAACGAGAGCGAGAGCGTGCCGCCGGCCGGGATCACCGAGAGCGCGAAGAGCATGGCGAAGATGGCGATCCCGGCGATGTACTCGAACCCGCAGTTCATGAACGAGACGACGAGGGAGTTGTTGACCTGGTCGGCGTCGCGGGGGAGGTAGCTCGCGTAGGCCGTCATCGTGCCGAGCCCGAGCGAGAGCGAGAAGAACATCTGGGCGAAGGCGCCCTGCCACACGTTCACGTCCCAGATCGCGTCGAAGTTGGGGGTGAAGAGGTAGAGCACGCCGTCGAGCCCGCCGGGCAGCGTGAGCCCGCGCACGATGAGGCCGATCATGAACAGCCACATCAGCGGGACGAACACGCGCACGGCGGCCTCGATGGTCTTCGTCCCGCGCCACAGGATCAGCACCGTCAGCACCCACACCGCCGCGACGGACAGCATCGGCCACCACGTCGCGATCAGCCCGAAGAAGTAGACCGTGGCGTCGGGGCCGTCGGTGGGCTCCAGGAGCGGCGTGAACGGCGCCACGGCGGGGTCCGTCAGCAGCCCCCCGAAGGCGCCGAAGAGCATGGCGAGCGCCCAGCCGAGGATGGTGATGTAGTAGGTCGTGATGAAGAGCGCGCTGGAGGTCGTCCACCACCCGGCGTACTCCCCCTTCTTGCCGACGACCTCCCGCATCGCCACGGGGAACGAGCGCCCCGTCCGGGTGCCGAGGCTGAACTCCACGATCATCACCGGGAGCCCGAGCACGAACAGCGCGAGGAAGTACGGGAGGTAGAACGCGCCGCCGCCGTACTGGTAGGCGTTCGACGCGAAGAAGACGATGTTGCCGAGGCCGATGGCCGAGCCGCTGGCGGCGAGGATGAAGCCGAGCCGCGACTTCCACGCGCCGCGCGGGGCGGCAGCGCCAGCTTCGGGGTGCGATTGTGCCACAGGGGCGAGGGCTGGTGTTGAGAATCGGCGAGCGCTGCGCAAGCTACGGCAGGAGGGTGGAGTGGGAGGGGAGGGTGGAAGGGGAGGTGTGGCATCGAGGTAGGGGCGAAGCACCCGCCGCGTGCGTCGCGCCGCCTCCAGTCGAGCGCCGAGTGCGAGGACTCCGGCGAGCCGGTCGGGTCGGTGCGGGTGCTTCGCCCCTCCGTCCCCTCTCACCCCCGCCGCGCCACCGCCAGCACGCCGCCGACGATGACGGCCGCGCCGAGCAGGCTCCACACGTCCGGCCGCGTGCCGAACACCAGCGCCCCCCAGCCGAAGGCGAACACGATCTGGAGGTACCCCACGGCCGTCGCCCGCCCGGCCGCCTCCAGGTGGAGCCCGCGCGTGAGGAACACCTGCGCCGTCTGCGTCGCCGCGCCGACGACGAGGAGGTAGGCCCACTCGGCCGGCGTCGGCGTCTCCAGGATGGGGAGGGCGAGCGGCAGCGTGAGTGCGAGCCCGATGGCCGAGAACCAGTAGATCACCACCAGCGGGTGGTCCGTCGCGCGGAGCTTGCGGACGAACACGTAGGCCACGCCCGAGAGCACCGCGCTCACGAGGGCCGCCGCGACGGCAACGCCCGGCAGGCTCGCCCCGCCGAAGAGGAGGGCCGGCTTCGCCACGAGCAGCGTCCCCCCGATGCTCGCTGCCATCCCGAGCCAGACCACGCGGCCGGAGCGCTCGCGGAGGAAGTACGCCGCGATCAGCGCCGTCCACATCGGCGAGGTGTACTGGAGCGTCGTGACGTCGCCGAGGGGGAGCTCGGTGATGGCGTAGTAGAACAGGCTCAGCGCCACGAACCCCGAGACGCTGCGGCCGACGAGCGCGCGGCGGTCGGTGCCGGCGGCGGAGAGCCCGGCGCGGCGGAGCATCACGTGCGTCGCCGCAAGCATGACGACGTAGCGGGCCAGCACGATCTGCATGCTCGGCAGCCCCTGCCCGGCCAGCTTCACGAACAGGCTCATCACGCTGAAGAAGAACGCGGCCCCGACCATGTAGCGGAGGCCGAGCGGGACCTGGCGGGCGCGGGCGAGCGGGGACAACCGGCGGGAGGGGGAGGGCCGGAGGGGCGAGGCGCCCGGCACCCGCCCCGGCGGTGGGCGGTTCGGGAGCCAGGGCGGTTTCGGCGGGGCTTCACGGCGGGGTCACGTCCCGGCGGCCCGGCTTGCGGGGTGGGTAACGCATGTGCGTACCTTCGGCCGCCCCTGGCCCCCTCAACCCTCGCCGTCGTATGCGCATCGCCACCCTGCTCTTGATCTCAACGCTGGCACTGGGATGGTTCGCCGCCCCGCCGCTGTCGGCGCAGTCCTCGTCGTCGGCTGAGCAAGCGCGCTACAGCGAGGTCCACATCGCCCTCCCCGAGCGCGCGGCGCTGGCCGAGGTCGCCGCGCACGTCGGGCTCGACCACGTCGACATCCAGAAGTCGGCTGCCGGCTGGGTGGCGGTGACGGTGCTGAACGAGGCCGAGATCGAGCGGCTCCGGGGCGCGGGCTACGCCTTCGAGGTGACGGTGCCGGACCTCGCGGCGGCGGTCGCCGCCCGCACCGGCGTCCCGGCGGCCTCGCGTGGGAGCGGCTTCGGATTCGGCTCGATGGGCGGGTACTACACCTACGACGAGGTCGTCGCCAAGCTCGACGAGATGCGCGCCGACTACCCGAACCTCGTCTCCGAGAAGGTCTCGATCGGGCAGACGTGGGAGGGCCGCGACCTCTGGGTCGTCCGCCTCTCCGACAACCCCGACGTGGACGAGCCGGAGCCGGAGGTGCTCTACACCGCGCTCCACCACGCCCGCGAGCCGCAGAGCATGGCGACCGTCGTCTACACCATGTTCTGGCTGCTCGAGAACTACGGGACGAGCCCCGCCGCGACGGCCCTCCTCGACAACCGCGAGCTCTACTTCCTCCCCGTCCTCAACCCCGACGGCTACGTCTACAACGAGACGACGAACCCCAACGGCGGCGGCTTCTGGCGGAAGAACCGCCGCGTCAACGGCGGCGGCTCGCGCGGCGTCGACCTCAACCGCAACTACGCCTACGAGTGGGGCTACGACAACTCCAGCACGTCGAGCAACCCGAGCTCCGACGTGTACCGCGGGCCGGCGCCGTTCTCCGAGCAGGAGACGGAGGCCCTCCGGCAGTGGCTCCAGACCCGCGAGATCCGCGCCGCCTTCAACTACCACTCGTACAGCGACGTCCTACTCCACCCATGGGGCTACGACTTCAACCTGTTCACCCCGGACCACGACCTCTTCACGCTGGCCTCGGCGCGGCTGACGCGGCAGAACAGGTACCCCTACGGCACCGCCGCCAACGTGCTCTACCCCGCCAACGGCGACTCCGACGACTGGATGTACGGGGAGCAGGGCGAGAAGGCGAAGATCTTCGCGTGGACGCCGGAGGTCGGCAGCTTCTTCGACGGGTTCTGGCCCTCGCAGAGCCGGGTCGTGCCGCTCGCCGGGAAGAACCTCAACGCGAACCTCACGCTCGCGTGGCTCACCGGCGCCTACCCGCAGGCCGTGGCCTCCGTCATCGAGGAGGGCCGCGAGGGCGGGACCGGCTACCTCGACCCGGGCGAGCCCGGCCTCGCCCACGTGACGCTCCAGAACGTCGGCCTCGAAGGAGCCGTGGGCGCCCGCGCTCGCATCGTCTCGACGGACCCCGCGCTCCCCGTCACGCCCGGCCCCTGGAGCGCGCCGTTCGACCTCGCCGTGCAGGCCGAAATCGAGCTGCCGCCGCTCACGTTCACCGTGGGGGAGGACGCCACGCTCGGGCTGCAGACGGGTCTCGTCGTCGAACTGGAGGTCGACGGGGCCGTGCTGACGAGCCCGCTGGCGGCGTTCGCGCTCGGCACCCCGACCGTCGCCTTCGCCGACGCGCTCGACGACCTCGACGGCTGGCAGCCCGGCGGTTGGGGCCTCACCGACACCGCCGCCTCCGCGCCGACGGCCGCCACGGACAGCCCCTCCGGCAGCTACGCCGACGACGCCGACACGACGCTCCGCCTTGCCGCGCCCTTCGACCTCTCGGGTGCCGAGGGCCCCGTGCTCCGCTTCCGCGCCCGCTGGGCCGTCGAGGCGGGCTGGGACTTCGTGCAGGTCCGCGCCTCCGCCGACGGCGCGACGTGGACGCCGCTCGCCGGCCGCTTCACCCGGCTCGGCTCCGGCTCCGGCGTGCAGACCGAGGGCGAGCCCGGCTACGACGGCCAGCAGACCACCTGGGTCGAGGAGGAGGTCGACCTCGGCGCCTTCGCCGGCGAGCCGGAGGTGCTCGTCGAGTTCCGCCTCCGCTCCGACGGCGGCGTCACCGACGACGGGTTCTACGTCGACGACGTCGAGCTCGTGACCTTCCGCGACGGCAACACCGTCTCCTCCGAGCCGGAGGCCGGCGCCACGAGCTTTGCCCTCGACGCCCCGTTCCCGAACCCCGTCCGCGACGGCGCCACGCTGACGTTCGCGCTGGCGGAGGCCGGCGAGACGACGCTCGACGTGTACGACACCCTCGGCCGCCGCGTGGAGCGGGTGGTGAAGGGCGTGCGGACGGCGGGCCGGCACACCATTCGCTGGGACGGCCGCGACGCCGCCGGGGCGCCCGTCGCCTCGGGGCTCTACGTGGTCGAGCTCCGCAGCGGCCCGCACCGGGCGGCGCAGCGCCTCACCGTCCTGCGCTAAGATCCTGCGCGCCGCCGGGCTCCGGCGGCACGTCCTCGAACACGGCATCCACGACGCCCCCGCCGCACCTTCGCGGCGGGGGCGCCGCGTTGGACCCGCCGCCAAATCCCGCCGTGTGGACGGCGCCGAAGGCGCTCCGCCGCACCTTCCGCTCGATCACCTCGCGGATGATGGCCCGCGTCGGCGGCAGCAGGCCGAGGAAGCCCACGAGGTCGGTGAGCACGCCGGGGGTGAGCAGGAACGCGGCCGAGACGAGGATGATGAGGCCGTCCGTCAGTTCGCGGCCCGGCAGCCCGCCGGAGGTCAGGCGGCCCTGGAAGCGCGCCCACGCGCTGAGCCCCTCGCGCTGCGCCAGCCACGTCCCCACGAGCGCCGTCAGCGCGATCAGCCCGACGGTGGGCCAGAACCCGATCCGCCCGCCGAGCCACACCAACAGCGCCAGTTCGACGATGGGGACGAGGGTGAACAGCAGCAGCAGGCGGCCGAAGAGGGAGCGGGGGGCGGGCATACGGGCTTGGGCAGCGTGACCGGGTAGAACGCGCCCGCGTCCCGAAAGCTTCCGCCCTCGGGTCCCCAGGCTTTCATCAGTATCGGGTCCCCAGGCTTTCATCAGTAGAGGTGAGCCACCAAGCCGCCGCCAAGCGCGAGCCCGAACTCGCGTGCGTTCGCGTCGAACGAGAGGCCCGGCTCGAGGGCGAACGTGAGGTCTCCAACCCGCCGGCTGAGGGCGAGCCCCGCGACCACGCTCAGAGCGGCTCCCGAAGTGAGCCCTCCACCCTCACCGAGCGCGAAGGCGATGGCAGCGTCGAGGGTGGGCGCAACCACATGGCGGGATGAGGGGTCGAGATCGCGGCCCGCGCCGAGGGTGACATAGAAAGCGGTGCCGTAGTCGGAGCGGCCTTCGGGCGCAACACGCTCCACGCGCACGAACTGAAGCCCGGCGCCCAGCTTCCCGAAACCCGGCGAGCCGCCGGGAGACTCGATAAAGAGGTTGACGTAAGGGCCTATATTTCTCACTTCGAACTCGACCCTACCGATCTCGTCATCTACGCTCTCGAAGGAAAACAGCACTTAGGAGAATCCCACGTCCGCGCCGGCCACGTGGACCACGGCCGTATAGGCGGGTCCGCCGGCGGACCCGCCCCGCGCGTACCCCCCGAAGGCCCCAAAGCCGCCGCTGCCGTCGCGGTGATACACGCCCTGTGCCGCGACGGGCACCGTGAGCCCCGTGATAACAAGACCGGGAGCAAGGAAACGAGGCATGGGGGGAGCGAGTGCAGCGATGCAACGGAAAAAGCCCGACCCTGCACGGGTCGGGCTTTTGGGGTACCCCCGGTAGGACTCGAACCTACGACCCGCTGATTAAGAGTCAGCTGCTCTAACCAACTGAGCTACGGAGGCCCTGCAATATAAGCGGCCTCCCGGCGCGGGCGCGTTGAATCGTGCTTGAAGGGGGCCGCCGTCTCACTGGCAGATGTCGTCTGGGCAGGCGAGGGGGCGGGCGAGCGGGGCGCTCCGCTTCTGGGCCTGCTCGCGGGCGCGGAACACGTGGGCGTGCATGGCCCCCAGCGCCTCAGGCTCGATGGCGAGGGCGACGCGGGCCTGCTCCAGCATCATCGGCTCGCCGGGCTCGATCTCCCCGTCGGCGAGGGCCACGTCCACGAGGTTCAGCATGAGGCTGTGCCGGGTGGGCGCGTCGGCGTCGCGGAAGTAGTCGAGGCAGGTCTGGAGGGCGGGCGGCGCGATGCTCAGCGCGAAGGCCCGCTCGCGGGCGCCCTCGGAGAGGCCGGAGAGGTCGAAGGCCTCGAGGATCTGCTCGCTCTCGGCCTCGTCGATCCGGTCGTCGGCGGCGGCGACGGCGAAGAGGGCGCCGTAGAAGGCGAGTTGCTCCTGCTCGGAGAGGCCGGAGAGGTCGAGGGTGTCGGTGGTGAGGTCGGCCATTGGAGAGGGGTCGGGCGGCAGGGGGACGTGGCGAAGTGAGGCGGGTAACGAAGCGGCGAAGATACGAGGGGGCAGAACGCGCGGAGGGCAGGCACCGGCCGGGCTCGCTCCGTCGCCGTCGTAGCTTCGCGCCCCCATCCGATGCCCCCTCGATGCCCGACGCCCCGGCCCCGCCGCGCCCCGCGCCGACCTCCGAACGTCCCCTGCCGAACGACGCCCTCGCCCTCTACCGCGCGCTCCGGCTGCCGCGCGCCGTCGAGGAGAAGATGCTCCGGCTGATCCGGCAAAACCGGATCTCAAAGTGGTTCTCCGGCTACGGCCAGGAGGCCATCGCCGTCGGCTGCGCGTGGGCGCTGCGCGAGGACGACTGGCTGCTCCCGATGCACCGGAACCTCGGGCTCTGGACGACGCGCGGCGTCCCGCTCCGCCCGCTGTTCTGCCAGCTCATGGGCCGCGACGGCGGCTACACCAACGGCCGCGACCGGACCTTCCACTTCGGCCTCCCCGAGCACCGCCTCGTCGGGATGATCTCGCACCTCGCCGCGATGCTCCCCGTCGCCTGCGGCCTCGGCCTCGGCGAGCGGCTCCGCGGCTCCGACGCCGTCGCGTGCGCGTTCGTGGGGGAGGGCGCCACGCGCGAAGGCGACTTCCACGAGGCCCTCAACCTCGCGTCCGTCTGGAAGCTGCCCGTGCTGTTCGTCGTCGAGAACAACGGCTACGGCCTCTCTACGCCGACCAGCGAGGCCGTCCCCGTGGACGACATCGCCGACGCGGCGGCGGGCTACGGGATGCCGGGGGAGGTCGTGGACGGCAACGACGTGCTCGCCGTCGTGGCGGCTGTCGAGCGCGCGGCCGAGCGGGCGCGGGCCGGGCAGGGGCCGACGCTGCTGGAGATGAAGACGTTCCGGATGCGCGGCCACGAGGAGGCCAGCGGGACGAGGTACGTCCCCGACGCGCTGTTCGAGGCGTGGGCGCCGAAGGACCCGCTACTTCGGATCAGGCAGCGGCTCGTCGAGGAGGGCGCGGTGGCGGAGGTCGAGCTGGACGCCCTCGACGCCGAGCTCGCCCGGCAGGTCGAGGCCGACGTCGAGTGGACGCTGACGCAGCCGGAGGTCGGCGCCGACGCGGAGGCCGAGCGCGCGGCCGTGTTCGCCCCCGCGCCCGATCTCCCGAAGGAGCCAGCCGAGGAGGAGGCCGGGGAGGGGCGCGAGCTCCGGTTCGTGGACGCCGTGCAGGAGGCGCTCCGGCAGGCGATGGCGTCCGACGACCGCGTGCTCGTGATGGGGCAGGACGTGGCCGAGTACGGCGGCGTCTTCAAGGTGACCGCCGGGCTGCTAGAAAAGTTCGGGCGTGAGCGGGTGCGGAACACGCCCATCATCGAGAGCGGCGCCGTCGGCTGCGCGATGGGGCTCGCGCTGACCGGCCAGAGGCCCGTGGTCGAGATGCAGTACGCCGACTTCATCACGTGCGGGTTCAACCAGATCGTCAACAACCTCGGCACGACGCACTACCGCTGGGGCGCCCCGCTGAACGTGACGATCCGGGCGCCGTTCGGCGGCGGGCTCGGGGCGGGGCCGTTCCACTCGCAGAGCCCCGAGGCGTGGTTCGCCCACGCGCCCGGCCTGAAGGTCGTCGTGCCCGGCACGCCGCGCGACGCGAAGGGCCTCCTGCTGGCCGCCCTCGACGACCCGAACCCCGTCCTGTTCTTCGAGCACAAGCACCTCTACCGCTCCCTCCGCGGCGACGTGCCGGAGCAGCCGTACCGGACGCCCATCGGGCGGGCGCGGGTGGCGCGGGCGGGCGACGCGCTCACCGTCGTCACCTACGGGGTCGGGGTGACGTGGGCGCTGGAGGAGGCGGAGCACTGGGCGGAGCGGGGAACGGAGGTCGAGGTGGTGGACCTCCGCACGCTCGTGCCGTGGGACCGTGCCGCCGTGCTCCGCTCGGTCGAGAAGACGGGGCGGCTCGTCGTGCTCCACGAGGCGCAGCGGACGGCCGGCTTCGGCGCCGAGGTGGCGGCCGAGGTGACGGAGGCGGCGTTCGAGCACCTCGACGCGCCGCCCGTGCGGGTGGCCGCGGAGGACCTGCCGGTGCCGTTCTCGAAGGGGCTCGAAGCCGAGGTCTACTCCGCCCGCGCCCGCCTCCGCAGCGCCATCGAACGGACCCTGCACTACTGATGCGACGACGTGCCACGGCACTGGCCGCCCTCTCGGCCGTCCTCTTCTTCTCCAGCTGTGCCTCGGTGGTGCAGGCGATGAAGAACCGCCCCTGCGAGCTCGACCCCGCGCGGCCGTTCACGAGCGTCGAGGTCGGGCCGGGCGAGGAGTTGCGGCTCTACCGACTCGACCCCGCCACCGGCGAGCCGTTCCGCACGCTCGGCGCCGTACGCCGCCACGTCGAGGCCAGCGGCGAGCGCCTCGTCATGGCGACGAACGCCGGCATCTTCGAGCCCGGCCTCGTCCCGACGGGGCTCTACGTCGAGGACGGCGTCGAGCAGACCTCGCTCAACGCGGCCGACGGCGTGGGCAACTTCTTCCTCAAGCCGAACGGCGTCTTCTTCGTCGCCGAGGACGGCCGCACCGGCATCGTGGCGACGGAGGAGTGGCAGGCGATGGCGGTGGACGCCCGGCTCGCCACCCAATCGGGGCCGCTGCTGCTGCGGGAGGGGCGGGTGCACCCGGCGTTCCGGGAGACGAGCGAGAACTGCCGCGTCCGCAGCGGCGTCGGCGTCCGCCCGAACGGCGCCGTCGTCTTCGCCATCTCGAACGGGGCCGTCAGCTTCCACGACTTCGCCACCCATTTCCGCGACGCGCTCGGCGCGCCCGACGCGCTCTACCTCGACGGCGGCATCTCGCGGATGCTCGTCCCCGGCGAGCGGGAGGAAGAGGGGGAGTTCGCCGCCGTGCTCGCCGTCGTGGCCCCCGCCGAGGCGCCGATGGAGGAGGGGGAGCGCCCATGACCGAGCCCTTCCTCGGCATCTCCCCGCAGCTCGGCGCGGGCGTCTGGATCGCCCCCTCCGCCGCCGTCGTCGGCGACGTGGCGCTCGGCGCCGGGGCGAGCGTGTGGTACGGCGCCGTCGCCCGCGGGGACGTCCACTACATCCGCGTCGGGGCGGGGACGAACGTGCAGGACCTCGCCGTGCTGCACGTCAGCCGGGGCACGCACCCGTGCGTGATCGGGGAGGGGGTGACGGTGGGCCACAGCGCCATCCTCCACGGCTGCACCGTCGAGGACGACGTGCTCGTCGGGATGGGGGCGGTGGTGCTCGACGGGGCCGTGGTCGGGGCCGGCAGCATCGTCGGCGCGAAGGCGCTCGTGACGAAGGACACGGTCGTGCCGCCGCGCTCGCTCGTGCTCGGCGCCCCGGCCCGCGTGGTGCGCTCGCTCAGCGATGAGGAGGTCGCGTCTAACCGGGCCAATGCGCGGCACTACGTCCGCCTTGCGCGGATGTACGCCGGAGAGGAGAGACCGGATGCCAACCCATTCTACGAGCGGCCCACGAGGGCCGACGTCGAGGGGGCATAACCCCCGGTAGGCATTAGGCTTGGCCGCGAAAACGCTCGCCTGGCTGGATTTCAGACCGGAGGGAGGGTACCTTTCCGCCGTCCGAAAGCTGCCTGCGGGGGCAGCCTCATAGATCCTGCTACGATGGTGTTCAAGCGATTCGTCGCGGCGCTGCTGGTGTCGGCGCCGCTAGCCCTGGGGGGCTGTACGTCCTGCCGGCGAGGCCGATCCGGTGGTGCTTCCACCCGGCCTCTCCGAGAGCGAGCGGAAGCTGTGGACGCAGAGCGCGAGCGAGGCGGACCACCTCGCCCACTCGGGCCTCATCTACGCGGAGGAGCCGCTGGCCGGCTACGTCCAGGGCCTCGGCGACCGGCTGCTGCCGGCGACGGACGTCCCGGCCACGTTCCGCTTCCACGTCGTCCTCGACCCGGAGGCGAACGCCTTCGCGCTCCCGGACGGCAACATCTACGTTCACCTCGGCCTGCTAGCGCAGCTCCAGCGCGAGGCGCAACTCGCAGCCGTGCTGGCGCACGAGACGGCGCACGTCACCGGGCGCCACACGCTGGAGCGATACGACCAGGCGCAGGGCGTCTCGGCCGTCACGCAGGTGCTCGGGCTCGCCGCCGCGATCGGGTTCGGCGCGGCCGGGGGCTCGTGGGCCGGGCTGTTCAACAACGCCTCGCAGCTCGGGCTGGCGCTCACGGCCGGCGCCGCCATCAACGGCCACAGCCGCGCCGCCGAGGCCGGCGCCGACCGCTTCGCCGTCGAGGCCCTGGCGGCGCACGAGTACGACCCCTGCGGCGCCGCCGACCTGTTCACCGTCCTCCTCGGGGATGAGGACGAGCCCTCCGCCGCCGCCTCGTTCTTCTGGGGGAGCCACCCGCGCCTGAGCAGCCGCCGCGCTGCGGCCGAGGAGGAGGTCGAGGCGCTGACGGGCGCCTCGTGCGACGGCATCGCCGTGGAGGACACCGCCTTCGTCGAGCGGATGGCGGCGGCGCGGGCGCTCCAGGTCGAGCTGTGGGTCCGGGCCGAGCGGTACGACCGCGCCGCCGCGTCGGCTCGGCGGGCGATGGAGCTGCGGCCGGACGACCCCGCCCTCCACTTCTGGAACGCCGAGGCCCTCAGCCTCGCCGGCACCGACCCCGAGACGCTCGACGAGGCGGAGGCGGGCTACCGCCGCGCCAGCGAGCTCGACCCGACGTTCGCGGCCCCGTTCCGCGGGCTCGGCGCGCTGGCCGAGCGCCGCGGCGACCCGGACGCCGCCGCGGCGGCCTACGAGCGCTACCTCGCCCTCGACCCCGACGCGAAGGACCGCCGCTACGTGCGCCACCGCATCGAGGAGCTGACCGCCGCCGAGTAACCCGCTCCATCCACGCCTCCCCAACCCACACGATCTGAATCCGTATGCGCAGAGCGCCTGCCCTCCTGCTCCTCGTCCTCCTCGTCGCCGCCTCCGGCTGCACGAGCACCGTCCGCACCAGCGAGCGGTTCGAAGCCGAGAAGGACGCCATCGCCGCGATGGCCGTGATGCCGCCGCGCGTGGCGCACCGGCTCCGCACCGCCGCCGCCACCGTCACCGAGGCCGACGCCGAGGCGCAGGCCGCCGTCAACGCCGCCGTGCACGAGGCGTTCGAGAACGTCCTCGACGGGACGAGCGTCCGGCTCGCCCCCCTCGCCCTGAGCGACAGCGCGGTCGCCGCCGACCCCGACCTCGCGCTCACCCTCACCCGCGCACAGGAGAGCTTCGAGGAGGCCGCCGACGTGCTCGCCGAGACGAAGGAGAAGGTGCTCTCCGTCGAGGTCGACCCCGAGGTCGGCTACTTCGCCGACATGGCCGACTCCGACTACCTCCTCTTCGTCCGGGGCGAGAGCTGGGGGAGCACGACCGCCGCCGCCCGCGACATCGCCGTCGGCGTCGCCTCGGCCCTCCTGTTCGGCGGCGCCGCCATCACGCAGCAGAAGGGGCTCGTCCTCCAGGTCGCCCTCGTCAACGCCAACACGGCCGAGGTCGTGTGGTTCAACCGGAACGTCCCGCAGGACAGCAACTTCAACCCCGCTGACGTCGGCAGCGTCGAGCGGCTAAGCCGGGACCTGCTGAAGCCGCTGCTCGGGGCCGAGGTGACCGCGCAGAAGAAGCGGGGGCTGAACCGGTAGGGAGAGGCGGGGGTGCGTTAGGGGCAGCGCCCGGCCGCAACCGGTCGACGTGCGCGCCGTAGGGCGGGGTGTATCATCCCCCCACGCCGCCGGTGCTTTGGCGCGCGCTCGACTCCTGCTCCCATGCTGACCCTCTACTGGGCCTGCCTCCTCGGCGGCTTCGCCTTCACCGCCCTCGCCCTCCTCGTCGGGGACGTGCTCGACGGCGTGCTGGATGCCTTCGACGGGCTCGACGCGCTCGACGGCATCCTCGACCCGCTCTCGGTCGTCGGCGGCGTCGCGGCGTTCGGGGGGGCGGGCGTCGTGCTCGACAGCGCGGCCGACCTCGGGCAGGGGGCAGAGGTCGCGCTGGCGGCGCTGATCGGGATAGCGCTCGCCATCACGATGCACTTCGTCTACGTCCGCCCGATGCGGCGGGGGGAGAACTCAACGGGGTTCTCGGTGCAGGAGTACCGCGGCAAGGTCGGCGAGGTGATCACGACGGTGCCGGCGCGGGGCTACGGCGAGGTGCTCGTCCGGATGGGGGCGTCGAACACGTTCCGGCAGGCCGCCTCGTTCGACGGCACCGAGATCGCGCGCGGCGCGGCCATCGTCGTGGTCGAGGTCGCCGACGGCGATCTCCTCGTGGCCCCGCTCACCGAAGCGGACGACGCGCTGCCAGCTCCCTCTGCCCAACTCGACGCGCCCCCGACCGCTCCCCGACTCCCCGCCGGCGCCTGAATTTCAGCCTCACCCGATTCTGCTCACGAACCGAGAGACCCATGCTCGAAGGCTCTGCGCTCATCGCCCTCGCCGTCCTCCTCGGCGTCATCGTCCTGCTCGCCATGCTCGTCGCGAGCCGGTACAAGACGGTCAGCCCCGACGAGGCCATGATCATCACCGGCTCCGGGCTCGGGGCCAAGAACGTGCTCACCGATGAGAGCGGTCGGCGCGTCAAGATCGTCCGCGGTGGTGGGGCGTTCATCATGCCCGTCGTGCAGCAGCGCGAGCGGCTGTCGCTGCTCTCCCACAAGCTCGACGTGACGACGCCCGAGGTCTACACCGCGCAGGGCGTCCCCGTGATGACCGACGGCGTGGCGGTGATCAAGGTCGGAAGCTCGGTCGAGGACGTGGCGACGGCGGCGGAGCAGTACCTCGGCAAGCCCGACGAGATGCTCCAGGCCGAGGCCCGCGAGGTGCTGGAGGGCCACCTCCGCGCCATCCTCGGCACGCTCACCGTCGAGGAGGTCTACCGGAACCGCGACAAGTTCGCGCAGGAGGTCCAGGAGGTCGCCGCCCGGGACCTCAAGAAGATGGGGCTCCAGATCGTCTCCTTCACCATCAAGGACGTCCGCGACAAGAACGGCTACCTCGAAGCCCTCGGGCGGCCCCGGATCGCCGCCGTCCGCCGCGACGCCGACATCGCCGAGGCCGAGGCGATGCGCGACTCCCGGATCAAGAAGGCGATGGCCGACGAGAACGCGCAGAAGGCCGAGCTCATCCGGGACACCAACGTCGCCGAGGCGACGAAGGCGAAGGAGCTGAAGGTGGCCTCGTTCAAGCAGGAGCAGGACACCGCGAAGGCGTCGGCCGACCTCGCCTACGCCGTCCAGGAGGCGACGAGCCAGCGGCAGGTCGTCGAGGAGCAGATGCAGGTCGAGCTCGTGCGCAAGCAGCGCGAGGTGGACCTCGAGCAGCTCGAGATCGTGCGCCGCGAGCGGCAGTACGACTCCGAGGTCAAGAAGAAGGCCGACGCCGACCGCTACCGGGTCGAGCAGGCGGCCGAGGCCGAGAAGCTCCGCCAGCTCCGGCAGGCCGAGGCGCGGCAGTTCGAGATCGAGGCCGAGGCGAAGGCCCGCGCCGAGGCCGTCCGCCTCGAAGGCGAGGCCGCCGCCGACGCCGACCGCGCGCAGGGCACGGCCGCCGCCGAGGTCGTCCGCCTCAAGGGCCTCGCCGAGGCCGAGGCGAAGGAGAAGCTGGCCGAGGCGTTCGAGAAGTACGGCGAGGCCGCCGTGCTCGACATCCTCGCCAAGATGCTCCCGGAGTTCGCCGGCCGCATCGCCGAGCCCATCGGGAAGATCGACAAGCTCTCCGTCGTGGACACCGGCGGGGGGCAGGGCGCCGGCCGCGTCGCCGGCTACGTCACCGAGCTGATGGCGTCCTCGAACGAGATGCTCCAGAACGTGGCGGGCGTGGACCTAAACGCGCTTGCGCAGCGGCTCACCAGCACTGGCCGCGGCGAGGACGTGACGCCGCACGTCCCCCCGCAGCTCGCGCAGCCGCCCGAGCCCCCGCAGGGCGACGGCGACGGGAGCTAACTCGCGCCCTCCTCTGATTCCACCGTAGGGGCACGATGTATCGTGCCCCTACCCATTTCTCGCTGCCATGACCGGTCCCGTCGGTCTCGTCGTGATGGGCGTCTCCGGCTCCGGCAAGACGGCCGTGGGCCGCCGCGCCGCCGACCGCCTCGGCTGGGCGTTCCTCGACGCCGACGACCTCCACCCGCCTGCGAACGTGGCGAAGATGGAGAAGGGGACCGGCCTCGCCGACGCCGACCGGGCGCCGTGGCTAGCCGCCGTCCACGAGTCCGTCGAGGCGCACCTCGCCGCCGAACGGTCCGTGGTCGTGGCGTGCTCGGCGTTGAAGGAGGCGTACCGCGACCGGCTCCGCGGGGGCGATCCGCGCGTGCGGTTCGTCTGGCTCGACGTGCCGGAGGGGGAGCTGCGCGCGCGGCTGGAGCGGCGCGAGGGCCACTTCGCCGGGGCAGACCTCCTCCCGAGCCAGCTCGAAGCGCTGGAGCCGCCGGGCTCGGGCGAGGCCGTTCGGGTAGCGGCGGCGGGACCGCTGGCGGCGACCGTCGCTGAGGTAGTTGAAGCGGCGAGGCGGTAGGCGCCTACGCCATCTCCTCGGCGGGCTGGCTCTGGCTGAGGTGGTCCTTGCCCTCCTCGTACAGCTCGAGGTACGACGAGACCGGGTAACGGTCGCCGTAGATCTCCTTCATCTTCTGGTACCGGAGGCGACAGGCCATCTTGAACGCCGTCTCCTCCCCGTACTTCGAGATCGAAAACGACGTGCCGCGGGCCTGGCCGGGCTCGGGGTTCCAGGAGACGGCGTAGACCTCGTGGCGGTGGCCGTGGCGGTCGCGCTTGAACGTGCGCGAGATGCCGAGGACGCCCGTCGCGTTGTTCTTGTTGTGACGGATGAGGCGGCGCTTGGGCTCGCTCTCGGGCATGGCTGCAACCTCCTCCTCCAGCTCCTTGCGGTAGGCGACGGCCTGCTCGAAGGCCTCCTCCTTGCCGCCGCACTTGCGGTCGCTGAAGAGCTTGGAGTACGTCCGGCCGTGCCGGTAGACGCGGACCTGCCAGCCGTGCGTCGAGTCGGAGTCGATCCGGATGACGCCTTTGGCTCTGGGCATGTGTGGAATATAAGTTTAGGTATTACAAGCGGGTGGGGCCGCAGGGAATATAAGGCTGGCCCGCGTCAGCCGAAACCCCGCACGACGCTTAGCCTACCGGTCCACCGGTGAGATGGTTTCGCGGGGGTGAGCCCCCGGAGCGTCTCGGCCCCGGGGAAGCCCCCGGCTTACCCCGCCCCGATCTCGCGGTACCGGGCGTTGAGGAAGCAGTAGACCCCGTAGGCCACGAACCCGGCAGCGACGACGCCCAGCACGACGGGACCCATGGCGTCGAGCACGCCGCCGAGCCCGCGGGCCTGGGTCGGGTCGGCCTCGAGCGCGGCGCGGAAGAGGAAGTACCCGATGAGCACGAAGACGACCCCGCGCGCGGCGATCCCGAACCGCGCCACGCGCGTCCCCCACACCCGCTCGGTGTGGCTCATGGGGGCCGTCCGCCAGTGGTCGAGGAACGAGGCGTCGTAGGCGCGCCAGAACTGGTAGACCCCGACGCCGACGGCGATGAGGGCGGCGGCCCCGACGAGCCAGGGGCCGGCGGGCTGCTCCATCAGCCGCGCCGTCCACGTGTCTGCGGTGGACCCGCCCCCGCCTCCACCCCCGTTGCCGAGGAGGGTGCGGAACACGGAGTAGGCCAGGAGCCCGTAGACCACCCCGCTCCCGGCCAGCCCAATGCGCTTCAGGATGCCCTCCGCGTCATCGCCCTTGCGGTCCACGTCGAGGGCGGCCTGCGCGAAGCGCCAGAGGGTGTAGCCGACGAGGCCGACCCCGATGATCCACAGGAGCACCTGCCCGAAGGTGCCACCCTCGATGGTCTCGATGGCGCCGCGCGAGCCCGTCGTCTTCCCCCCCTCGCCGACGGCGGCCATCACCGCGAGGACGCCGACGAGGCCGTAGATGACGCCCTTCACGGCGTAGCCGAGCCGGGCGAGGAACTCGACGGCGTCATTCCGCGCGGCCTTGCGGGAGAGGTCTTCCGAATGGGAGGAGGCCATAACGAGGGGGGTGGGAGTGGAGGAGGCACGATGGCCGGCAGCAAAGGCCCGCGAGCCCTACCGCTCGGCCGTCAGGAGCCCTCCGGCAGGAAGGCGTAGCGGAAGGTGTAGTACCGGAAGCCCTCCTCGGGGTCGAGTGCGTCGGCGTCGGGAGCGCCCCGGTAGTAGCTCTCGATGGCGACCTTCGCGTAGCGGCCGTCGGCCGTGCGGACGACGAGGACGGCGGGCCGGGGCGAGACGACGCCGCTCACGAAGTCGTAGTCGTACCACCCGTTGCCGGCGCCGGTCGGGATGGCCGTCTCGCCGCGCACCGTCCCCCGGTCCACGGCGAACGCCGCGCCCGCCGGCACCGCCGTGACGGCCTCGAACGTCGTGTCCTGGAGGACGAGCGCGCCGCCCTCCCCCGGCCCGACCGCGCCCCCGTTGACGAGGATGGTGGTCGAGCGGAGCGCGAGGTCCCACGCCGCCGAGGCCGAGTCGGCAGCGGGCACGGGCTCGCCGGTGCGCAGGCTGAAGAACGTGAAGTGGTCGCCCTCGCCGGTGGCGTCGAGGTCCTCCACGCGCTGGACGGCCGGTTCGAGGTCGGCCGTGGGGACGGAGCGGGGGGCGCAGCCCAGCACGCCACCGGTGAGCACCAGGGTGAGCACCAGGGCGAGCGCGAGGGGGCGGATCAGGCGGAAAGAGGGCGGGGCAGGGTGGGGCACGGGAACGGGAACGAAACGTGAGGGGAAAGCAAAGAGGCGCGGAGGGGAGACGGCGTACTCCGTGGACGGAGCAAAGGTGCCGCTCCGGCCGCGCCCCGACCCAGGCGCCAGCCGAGTGAACTCGAAGCTAATCCTGCTCCTGCTGATCGGCCGGGACGCGGTCCTCGTATCCTCGCCTCCCATGGATCCCGTGCTCTCCTCGCCCTCGTCTTCCGACACCCTCCTCCACCGCCGCGCGCGGGGGCTCCGGGCGCTGTGGCGGCAGGACCGGGAGGAGTTCGCCAGCACGGTCACCCACGGGCTCGGGCTGGGCCTGGCCTTGGTGGCGGCGGCGGTGCTGATGACGGCGGCGGTGCTCCGGGGGACGGCCCTCCACGTCCTCTCGTTCGGCATCTACAGCGGCGCGCTCGTGGCCGTCTACGTGACCTCGACGCTGTACCACGCCGTGCGGCGCCCGCGCCTGAAGGTCCGGTTCCGCACGCTCGACCACATCGCCATCTTCCTCCTCATCGCGGGGACGTACACGCCCTTCACGATGCTCGTGCTGGAGCCGGCGTGGGGGTGGAGCCTGTTCGGGGTCGTCTGGACGCTGGCGATCGCCGGGTGCGTCTTCAAGGTCTTCTTCACCGGGCGGTTCGAGCGGCTCTCGGTGGTGCTCTACCTCGGGATGGGGTGGCTGATCGTGCTGGCCGCCGAGCCGATGATGGCGGTGCTCCCGGCGCCCGCCCTGCTGTGGATCGTGGCGGGCGGGCTGAGCTACACGGCGGGCGTGTCGTTCTACGTGTGGGAGCGGCTCCCGTACAACCACGCCATCTGGCACCTCTTCGTGCTGGCCGGGAGCGCGTGCCACTACGCGGCCATCGCCGGCTA
Organism: Rhodothermales bacterium; assembly: GCA_965215145.1. Classification (GTDB taxonomy): domain Bacteria; phylum Bacteroidota; class Rhodothermia; order Rhodothermales; family JANQRZ01. The sequence goes on from OZ244038.1 coordinate 1,483,969, forward strand.
CGTCTGGTAGGCCCGGCTACACGTCCGCCGTCTTCTCGGGGAGCGTGCTCTCCCCCTCCTGCCCCTCGCCCTCGTCGTAGCAGTAGAGGCCGAGCTCGCCGGTGCGCTCGAGGAAGGCGAGCCGGACCTCCCCCGTGTCCTCGACGCCCTCGACCCGGAGCATCGCCATGAACTCGTCGGTCCGGAGCCGCGCCTTCTTCAGCGCGTCCTCGACCACGCGGCCCTCGCGCACGAGGACGAGGGGGTACCCCTCCATGTAGGCGTTGACGTGCTCGAAGCGGAGCTGCGCCACGGCCGTCAGCCGCGAGAGCAGAACGATCAGGGCGATCACGAGCCAGGCGTAGAGGATGGGGACCTGGGGGTAGAACATGGCGTCGCCCGTCGCCGAGCCGAGGGCGATGATGACGAGGTACTCGAAGGGCGAGAGGTTCCGGTTGCCGCGCTTGCCCATGAACCGGAGGAGCAGCACCGCGAAGAGGTAGATGACGACGACGCGGAAGGCGATCTCCAGGAAGAACAGCGGGGGCTGCTCGCCGAGGAACATCCGGTGCCAGTCGAACGGGGTGACGGGGTCCACAGGGAGGAGGGGCGAGACGGAGAGGGACAGAGAGCGAACGGCCTCCCGAGGCTAGTGACCCCGAGCCCCCCTCCTATGTCACCGCCTCCGAGGGGTTCTGCTCCTTGCGATCCCGCGAACGGCTACAGCTTCCGGTCCTTCCAGTTGATGCGGGGGAAGAGGAGGAGGACGGTCGGGAGCGTGCTCATGTAGAACAGCGCGTAGGTCTCCCACAGCGGGAACACCCGGAGCAGCCCGCCCCGCCCGCTCCGCCGCAGGGACGTCGCCAGGAGCGCCGCGTCGGCGCCGGCCTTCACGCCGAGCGCCGCGAGGCCGACGGCCGGCGCCACGGCGAGCGCGACGAGCGGGAACAGGTGGGCGAGGTGCGTGACGGCGTAGGCGGCGTAGACCCATGGCCGCGCCCGCATCCCCCCCCGCGCCCACCGCCGCCGCTGCTGGTACACGTCCGCGAGCCGGGCCAGCGGGAGGGTGTACGTCCGGAGCGCCGGGTCGGCCGGGTAGCGCGCGCGCCACGGGGTCTCTTCCACGATGGTCTTGAAGAGGACGTAGTCCTCGGTGACGGAGAAGGGGAGCGCGGGGTAGCCGCCGACGGCGTCGTAGGCCGCGCGCCGGAGGGCCATGTTGTTCCCCATCGCCGTCACCGGCCGGCCGGTCTCGACGAGGAACGAGCAGGCCGCCAGCAGGAACTGCCAGTCGAGCGCCTGGAGCGCGGCCAGCCACGGCCGGACGCCCGGCACGCCCTGCTCCACGAACGTGTGCCCGCACGCGACGCCGACGCCCGGGTCGGCGAGGCAGCCGGCGAGGGCGCGCGCCCACCCCGGCGGCGGCGCGCAGTCGGCGTCGGTGACGAGGAGGACCTCGTGGTCGCACGCCTCGGCGGCGGCGTGGATGGCGAGGGCCTTCCCCTGGAGGTGCCCCTGCGGCTCCGGCACGCGGACGTACCGCACCGTCGGGCCGGCCGGCGCCCCGCGCTCATCGGGCTCGTCCTCGAATCCGGCCGGGACGGCCGCGGCCCGTGCCGGCCGCGCCCGGTACCGCTCGATCACCGCCGCCGTCCCGTCGGTCGAGTGGTCGTCGGCCACGAGGACGTCGAGGCGGCCGGCGGGGTAGTCCTGGCGGAGCAGCGCGTCGAGGCAGCGCGGCAGGCGGGCCTCCTCGTTCCGCGCGGCCACGAGCACGGCCAGCCGGGGCAGCTCCTCGTCGGACGGCGCCGGAGGACAGCGCCTCCGCACCCGCGCCGTGTGGACGGCCGCCGCGGCGATGCCGAGGGCGTAGAGCGCCGGCGGGACGAGGAGGAGCCACATACGGAGGCGGGATCGGGCCCCCTTCGTGGTGGAGGCTAGAGCGGGCGGTCGAGGCGGAAGCCGGCGGCGCGGAGGCGGGGAAGGGCGATGTGAAGCGCGGCGAGCGCGACGCGGCCGGCGCGTCCCCCTTCGTGGAGGACGACGACGGAGCCGGGGCGGGCGAGCCGACGCGTCCGCCCGGCCACCGTCGCGGGTTCGACCGAAGCTACGAAGTCGCTTGGCATGAGGTCCCACATCACAACGGATTGCCCCTGCGCCCGCGCCCACCGTCCCACTGCCGGCGTGATCCGGCCGTAGGGCGGACGCATCTGCCGGACCGCCTCGCCCGTCGCGTCCTCCAGCGCTCGCGTCGCCCGCGCCATCTCCGCCTTGACCCGCCGGCGCGGCGTCCGCCACGCGTCGACGTGGGTGTCGGTGTGCTGCCCGACAGCGTGCCCCGCCGCCCGCGCCGCCCGGACGAGGTCGGGGTGCCGCCGCACCCGCTCGCCGACGAGGAAGAACGTGGCGCGGGCGTCGTGCGCGGCCAGCAGGTCGAGCAGGCGCGGTGTCGTCTCCGGGTCCGGCCCGTCGTCGAGGGTGAGGTACAGCCGCGGCGCGCCGTCGGGGTCGAGCCGCTCGCCGCGCCAGACGAGCCCCGGCAGCAGCGGCGCCGCGAGGCGAGGGAGATGGGTGTCTCGAAGGAGAGAAAGAGAGGAGGAGAGGGAGAGAGGAGGAAAGGGGGGTCTCTCTTCCGTCGGAAGCCATCCCCCATTCCGTCTCCCTTTCTTCCGTTCCCCCTCTCTTCCGCTCATCGTCTTACCCGCCGGCCCTTCCACGTATAGTTCCCCACCGCGCCCGCCACGGCCACGCCGACGATGTACGGGACGTGGAGGAGCTGCGCCGGGAGGAAGTACGCCATCAGCCGGCCGCGCCCGTAGTGCCGGCACATCGGCCCTAGCAGGGACGCCTCGGCGGCGATCTTCAGCGCCCACGCCACCAGCACGGCGGGCGCGAGCGCGGGCCAGAGCGGAAGCCCCAGCGTCCCGACCAGCAGGGCGACGTAGAACACGAAGATGGCGACGACGGTGGCCTGGAGCGGCGGGTGGGGGTAGTGGGCGCCCTTCGAGGCCCAGCGGCGGCGCTGATCGAAGAACGCCCGCACCGTCGGCGCGGCGTCGGTGAGGACGGCGGCGCGGGGGTCGGCGCAGAACCGGACGCGCCAGCCGGTCCCGTAGGCGATCTTCTGCATCAGCAGCTCGTCGTCGCCGCTGGTGAGGTGGTCGATGCCGTCGAAGCCGCCGAGCGCGTCGAACACGTCCTTGCGGTAGGCGATGTTGGCGCCGTTAGCGAGGTTCGGCCGGCCCGCCCCGATGGCCCCGGCGCCGACGGCGTTGAGGCCGAGGAACTCGAGCGCCTGCACGCGCGAAGCGGCCGTCTCCCCGACGGGGTAGAGCGCCGGGCCCGACACGAGCGCCGTCCCCGCGTCGAAGCTCCCGACCATCGCCCGGATCCAGCCCGAGGGGAGGGCACAGTCGGCGTCAGTGGTGAGGATGACCTCGCCGCGCGCGTGGGCGATCCCCTTCGTGATCGCGCGCTTCTTGTGCGCGCGGGCGCGGTCGAGGTTCTCCGGCATCTGGAAGAGCCGGACCCGCTCCAGCGCCGGCTCGGCCTCGGCGGTGCCGTCGGCGAGGACCGGCACGCGGGCGTTCACCCGCTGCATCACCGCCCGCACGACGGCCGCCGTCCGGTCCTCGGAGAGGTCGTCCACGACGATCACCTCGAAGCGGTCTTTGGGGTAGTCCCCCACGAGGATCGAGTCCAGGCAGCGCGCGATGCAGCCCTCCTCGTCGCGCGCCGGCACGATCACGCTCACGAACGGCAGCGCGTCCATCGGCCCGCCCTCCGACCCCGCTCGGAGCACGCGCCGGAGCCCGACGGCGAAGCCCCCGATGATGCCGGCGTACACCGCCGCCAGCCCGATCAGCGCGATCCCGATCACGCGGTCGCCCCCGCTACCGGCTGCGCAGCGGCCACCCGCGCGTCGAACCCGATCCGCAGCCGCAGCACGAGCGGGAGCCCGACGAGCGCTGGCAGCAGGAGGTTGATCCCGAACAGCGCGAGCGCCGCGTCGAATGCCGCCGCCCCCCCGACGCCGAGCGTGCCGAGGAAGAAGACCGCCGCGCCCTCGCGCACCCCGAGGTCGCCGAGGGTGACGCCGGGGATGGCCGCCTTGGCGAAGAACACCAGTGCCACACCAACCACCACCGCCCCGAGCGGCGCCGCCCGCTCGAACGCGAGCACGAGCAGCACGAACTGCCCGGCGAAGACGCCGTAGCGGACGGCCGAGAGCGCGAGCAGCACGGCGGCGTCGCCCGGCCCGAACCGGTCCAGCACGGCGAGGGGCTCGCGCAGGCGCCGCCCCGGGAGCAGCACGCCCAGCACTCGCCGCGCGAGGCGGGGTCGGGCGAGGGGGACGAGCAGCGCGAGCGTCCCGGCGGCGCCCACGGCGCCCACCGCCAGCCACGCGTTTCGCATCGCGCCCGTCTGCATCCCGATGAAGGGGACCAGCGCGATGAGCCCGGCCGCGAGGATCACCGCCAGCGTCGCCGTCCGCTCGGCGAAGGTGAGCAGGGCGAGGTCGGCCTTGCGGCCGTGACGGAGCGAGAGCGCCCGGCCGAGGTAGTCGCCGAGTCGGGCTGGGGTGATGAGCCCGAGGGGGTACCCGCTCAGCACCGCCGCCAGCGACTCCCCGTAGCGGACGTCCGGCGCCACGCGCCGCACGAGGCGGTGCCAGCGGTACGTCTCGAGCCCGACGTTCAACGGCATCAGCGCCAGCGCCAGCGCGATCAGACCCGGCCGCGCACCGCGCGCCGAGGCCCACAGCGCCTCCCACGCCACCCGCTCGCCGAGCAGCGCGAGCGCGCCCACCGCGAGGGCGAGTTTGAAGGCGAAGAGGAGGCGGGCGCGCATCGGGCGGCGGGGGCGGGGGACGTGCCTCGGTAATCGGCCGCGCCGGCGGGGTTTGAAGGGAAAGGGAGGGAAAAGAGAGGGGGTTGGGGAAAGAGGAGAGAGCGGAGAAAGGAACCCAGCAGATAACGGTGCGCTTGCCCACTGCCCACGCCGGCGCTACGCTCCGCTCTCGTCCCACCAGTCTGGCAGGGGGAGCGTAGGGTAGTAGGGGTCCGGCCCCTCGCCGGCAAGGGTCTGCGCGCGACGGCGTTGGGTAAGGAGGCGCCACGCCTTGAGGCTCTCCGCGCTCTCGTTCGACGGGCGCCCGGCGAGGAGGGCCTCCACGCTCACGTCCGCGTCCAAGAGCGGCCAGTGGATCCCGAACGGCGAGAGGGCGAACTCGGCCAGCTCTTCGGGGGTCGCATAAGACAGGCGGGGGTACCACGCCAAGGGGACGGCGATCGTCCGAGCGTCCGAGAGGCGAACGGTGAGGGTGTCGCCGCCGGTCTCGACGGCGACAGGCTCGGGTGCCATCAGGCCGGGCCTACGCGGAGCCGGGGCGGGGACGCTGGTTCCAGGCATCGAGGAGGAGGTCGCGGTGTTCGTCGGTGAGCCGTTCGAGGCGGCGGAGTTCGGGGGCGCTGTACCCCTTCGAGCGAGCGAGAGCGACGGGGTCGAGCCAGAATTTAGCTTCGGCACGGTCACGGCCGACGTGAACGTGAGGCGGCTCATCACCCTCACCGGCATAGAAGAAGCGGTAAGGGCCGATGCGGAGGACGGTGGGCATGGGGGCGTCAACCCGTTGGCTTGCGATATATACGCGACGCTGCACCCCCCAGAGCCGGGCCTCACCGCACGACGGGCTTCCGCGAGCGGAGGTCGTAGACGATCCTCAGCGCCGTCACCGCGAGCCCCTCCGGCGTGACGCCGAGCTGGCCGCTGATGATGACCCGCTCCTCGTCGTCGGGGAGGACGTAGGCCCCGAGGACGAACGAGGGCCGCAGCGGCGCCCGGTCCTCCGGCCGCCCGAGGTCTTCGCCGAACGCGACCCGCGGCGCGATCTGCCGGAAGAGGTCGTCGTAGGCGTTGGCGACGTGGCCGCCCGCGAACCCGTCCAGCCGGTAGCCGAAGAGCGCCGCGGCGGGGAACCGGAGGCCGGCCGTGAGGGCGAGGAAGTCGCGGCCCGAGAAGCGGTAGCGGCCGTACCCCCCCAGGAGGTCGCTGTCGAGCGGCTGGAGCGCGAAGAACGGGATCTCCTCGCCGCCCGCGCTCCGCGTGAACGAGACGACGGCGCGGCCGACGACGACGAGCCGGTCAACGGGCGTCGGCACGAAGCCGTAGAGGCTGCCGGCGCCGGACCACAGGCGGAACGGCGTTCCGTCGAGCCCCTCGTAGCGGCGTCCCGTGAGCTGCGCCAGCACGCCGCGCGAGGCGTACCCGACGTCGTCGCGGCCGTCGTAGACGAGGTCGAGGCTGAAGTCGAGGCCCGTCGAGGGGTCGTCGACCGTGAGCAGCAGGTTCCGCTGCGAGGCCGGGTCGAGCTCCGAGAAGGCGCCGTCGGCGTCGTCGCGGAACGAGCGGACACGGGTGTAGAGCACGCGCGCCACGGGCTGCACGAGCAGCCGCCCCGTCCCGAGCGGGTACCACCCCCCGCGCAGCTCGCCCTCGACCATGCGCAGGCTCACGAACAGCTTGTCCTCGCGCTCCGAGCGCGGCCCGAGGCCGTAGTAGCGGTAGCTCCCCGTCGTCGTGTACTCCACGGCGGCGAGGACGTAGAGCGGCGTCCGGTACGGGTCGCCCGTGAGGTAGCGCAGGCCGTAGCGCCCGAACATCGTCATCGGCTCGGCCGACAGCTCGAGGCGGTCGCCCCTCCAGTTGACGTTGCGGAACGACACCCGCACGCCGACGCCGAACCCCTTCGAGGCCGAGTAGAACGCGCTCGGGATCGGGCGGACGCCGACCCGCACGGGCTCCTCCCCCTCGGGGAACCGGAGCGTGTCGGCGGGGGACTGGGCGCGGCCGGGCGCGGCTGTCCACCCCGCCAGGAGGACGAGGAGCAGGACAGCAGCGGCGAGGCGGGGCCGGCGGGGGAGGGGCATGGCGGGGGAGAGGGGCACCAGAAGATAGACCGGGTGGTGGACCCCGACGCGGGCCGAGCGCCCGTCACCGGTTCGCGTGGTCCTCCAGCGGGATCTCGTCCGCGCCGAGGAACCGGTCGGGGTCGGGGGAGCGGCGGCGCAGCGCGAGCTCCCGCCCGATCACCCCCACATGCTCGGCGAAGAGGCGGACCAGCTCGCGCTGCGGCGCGACGGAGAACGGCCGCTCGTCTGGCGGCGGGTGCTCCCACGCCGGCTTGGAAGTCCACGGCGAAACCCGGCGTCCGCCCGAGGTCCACCCGGAGCACGGCCGGGCCGAAGTCGAGCGGTCCACGGCCGTCGCGCCCAAGAGGCAGTGCGCGCGGGCCGCCGAAGCGGACGGGCCGGTCGAAGCGGAGGGGGAGGGCCCGGTGGGGCGGAAGGGCCAGACCGTCTTCGTCGCCCGCAGGCCGAGCGTGCGGAGGTGGTCGTAGACGGCGCGGACGCTCGGGAGGTCGGCGGCGTCGGTGTCGCCGGTGATGCAGAGGCCGGCACGGTACGGCCACGGCGCCCACAGCACCTCGGCGGCCGGCCCGCTCACGCCGGCTTCGTCCCCGAGGCCAGCACGATGGCGACGAGCCGGTTCACGCCGGGCACCCGCTCCAGCACAGCGCCGGCGACGCGGAACGGCGGCAGCAGGCGCTCGGGCAGGCGACGCGTGGTGAACAGCAGGTGCTCGGTCCGCACGTCCACGAACCCGGCGCGCTCCATCCTCCCCCGGACCTCGGCGGCGCCGAACAGCCGGTCGGGGAGGTGGGGCCGATGCCGAGCACCTTCTTCACCAGCCCGAACCACGGGCAGTACTTGTTCGGGAAGTCCACGGCCGCCCGGCCGCCGGGGTGGAGCACGCGGAAGACCTCCTCCAGCGCCCGCTGCGGGTCCGGGACGTAGCGGAGCACCGAGGCGCCCCGTCGGACCCCCCGGCGGGGGCGTCCCCCGCGGCGTGGCCGTCGGGGAAGGGGAGGGCCTCGGCGTCGGCGGCCTCGATGCGGACGTTCTAGACGCCGTAGCGCTCGGCGCGGCGGCGGACGAGGTCCACGGCCTCCTCGGCGAGGTCCACGGCGGTGCCGTGGCGGAAGCGCTCGGCCAGCGGGAACGTCATCTGCCCGAAGCTGCACCCGATCTCCAGCACGTGCGCCCGCGCGGGCAGCCCGGCCGCGGCCGCCTCGACCTTCCGGTCCACGAAGTAATGCGCCGAGCGGGACTCCGGGGGCCGCGCGGCGCCGGACTCCAGCCACGCCTCGGTGTCGCGGTCGGTGGCTTCAGCGCGGTGGAAGTCGCGCGGGTCGCGCTTGAGGCGCGGGGCGTCGAAGGGGGGCAGCAGGGCCGGCCACGGGCAGCCGGGGGATGGTCGAAGGCGTGCGAAGCTACGGCGCCGCTCAGTGACGAGCGAACACGGCGGCGCGGCCGTCGCGGGTGAACAGCGTCACCTCGTAGGCGTCGGCCGGTCGGCCCTCGACCTCCATCCCCGGCGAACCGATGGGCATCCCCGGCACGGCGAGCCCGGCGGCGTCGGGCCGCTCCTCCAGCAGCCGCTTCACGTCCTCGGCCGGGACGTGGCCCTCGACGACGTAGTCCCCCACGACGGCCGTGTGGCACGAGCCGAGCGGCGCTGGCACGCCGAGCCGCCGCTTCGTCTCCGAGACGTCGGCCACGTCCACCTGCTCGACCGTGAAGCCGGCCTCCACCATGTGCTCGGCCCAGAGCACGCAGCACCCGCACGTCGGGCTCTTGTAGACGGTGACGCTCGGGAGCGGCTGGCTCTCGGCGCGGCAACCGGCCAAGAGGCCGATGAGCGCGAGCGCGGTGACGGCGAGGGAATAGCGCATGGGGGATCGGACGATGGCGGACGAGGCGAACGCGCCGTCCGCGTGCCGGGTGCCTGTCCCCGGTGAGGCGTCTGCGAATCTCGCCAGCCGTGGAGCCTGCCTGGTGACGGGGCGTAGAGGCGGGCCCCTTCCGCGCAACCCGATCCTCCCCTCATGTCACAGACCCAAACGGCGACGTTCGGCGGCGGCTGCTTCTGGTGCGTCGAGGCCGTGATGCAGCCGCTCCGCGGCGTCCGCGAGGTCGTCTCCGGCTACGCCGGCGGCCGCGTCCCCAGCCCGACCTACCGCGAGGTCTGCTCCGGGCGCACCGGCCACGCCGAGGTCGTGCAGGTCACGTTCGACCCCGCCGAGGTCTCGTTCCGCGACCTCCTCCACGTCTTCTTCGCCACCCACGACCCGACGACGAAGGACCGCCAGGGCGCCGACCGCGGCACGCAGTACCGCTCCGTCGTGCTCTACCACGACGACGAGCAGCGACAGGCCGCTGAGGAGGTCATCACAGCGCTCGACGCTGAGGGCGTCTTCGACGCGCCCATCGTGACGGAGGTCGCCCCATTGGAAACGTTCTACCCGGCTGAGGAGCACCACCAGGACTACTTCCGCCGGAACCCCGCCCAGCCGTACTGCCAGGCCGTGATCGCACCGAAGGTGGCGAAGCTCCGCAGCCGCTACCTCGACCGGCTCAAGGCCGCGTAGGCGCCGACGCTCATCCCAGGCTGCGACCCTTCGGGCTGCTCCGGTGAGGAGTCTCCTCACTCGGGCGGCCCGAAGGCGTTTCAGCCAAGCTGGTGATAATCATCCCGTTCCGAACAACCGCACCAATGCGGCGTCAACGAGCGTGAGAATAGGGTTGGCCCTTCGGGAAGAAAGCGTTAAGCTACAGGCAGCCTCCGATCTGCACCGGCTCTACTCACCTCTTCTAGGGACCATGGCCCTCACCACCACGAGCTACGTCGCCCCACGCCCGCAGCGCCACAGCGGAACTGCCAGCAAGGCCCGACCGCACACCCGCCCGTTCCGCGAGGCCGAGGGCCGGCGGCGCGGCGATCTACGTGGATTACCTCAGCGGCGGTCGGGCCGATGAGGAGAGGCTGGAGCGGGCCGGCTACCGCACGCTCAACGCCGAGGGGTGGGAGGGGCTGCTCCCCGCCGACCTCAACCCGCCGCGCTGGCGCAAGCGCCCCATCACCTCGTTCGTCGGCTTCTACGACTACAAGGGGGGCTTCGACCCCCGTGTCGGTTCCAGCCTGGAGCACTCGACCGCGCAGGCGGAGGCCGGCGCCTTCTACTTCGTCAAGGGCGACGCCGACCTCGACCGCGCCTTCTGACCGGTCCCGTCCAGCCCCTTCCTCAAACGCAGAACGCCGGCTCAGCCTCTGAGCCGGCGTTCTAGGTAGTAGCGGGGGGGGGATTCGAACCCCCGATCTTCGGGTTATGAGCCCGACGAGATACCACTTCTCCACCCCGCAATGTGTCGCAGCAGCGCCGCGAGGAAGAGCAAGGTACGGCAGTCGGCGGGTGGACACAAGCCGCCGCGTAGGTTCCGGGGCGAATCTCCGGTGAACCGCCGTGCGCCCGTGCTCCTCCGTTGCCTCCTGCTCCTCATCGTAGCGCTGCCCGCAGCCGCGCAGTCGGTGGAGAAGCGGATCGCGGTCACGCTCGACGACGGACCCGTGACGCGGTTCTTCGCCCACCCCTCGCCGGAGCACCGCGCCGGGATTGTGGACGGGCTCGCCGGCGCGCTCGACGCCCACGGTGCCCCGGCGACGCTCTTCGCCATCGGCCACCAGCTCGACGGCAACCCGGAGGGGGTCGCGCTGCTGCGGCGGTGGCTCGCCGCGGGCGTCGGGGTCGGCAACCACACCGTCCGCCACCGCGCGCTCGACGCCGTCCCGACGCCGGACTTCCTCGCGGACGTCGACCGTGCGAGCGCGATGCTCGAACCGCTGCTCGCCGAGTACGGGCAGCGCCTCCGGCACTTCCGCGCGCCGTACCTCCTCGACGGGGGCACCGCCGCGAAACAGGGCGCGCTCCTCCGCCACCTCGACCGCCGCGGGCTCGCGAACGCGCCGGCCACGTTCGCCGTCGAGGACTGGCGGTTCAACGCGGACTACGAGGCGACGGAGAACGAGGCCCGCCGCCGCGAGATCGGGGCGGCGTACCTCCGGCACGTCGAGGCCGTGATCGGGGACTACGAGGCGCTGGGGCGGGAGGTCGCCGGGCGGGAGGTCGCGCACGTCCTACTCCTCCATGCCAACACGATCAACCGGGACTACCTCGGCGCGGTCCTCAGCGAGCTGGTCGGGCGGGGCTACCAGTTCGTGACGCTGGGGGAGGCGCTGCGCGACCCGGTCTACCGCGAGCCGGTCCCGCCGAGCGTCGAGGGCGGGTCGCTGCTGGCCCGGCTCGCGGCGGCCCGGATGGTCGAGGGGGCGGGGAGGTAAGCGAGGCGGCCTCACGGCCTTTTCGCACGAATGGAAAGGAGTGGGGGCGCTAGCTTGCCGGCCCCTCCGCACGCGCCCTACCGATGGCTACCGTCCTCCCCTTCCGCGCCCTCCGGCCCGTCTCGCAGCACGCCGAGGAGGTCGCCTCGGTCCCCTACGACGTCGTCAGCACCGACGAGGCGCGGGCGCTGGCCGAGGGCCGGCCGCACTCGTTCCTCCACGTCATCCGCCCCGAGATCGGCCTCCCCGCCGGGACCGACGAGCACGCCGACGCCGTCTACCGCGCCGGTCGCGCCAACCTCGACCGCCTCGCCGCGAGCGACGTCTACACCGAGGAGGACGCCCCGGCGCTCTACGTCTACCGCCTCGTCATGGACGGCCGCCCGCAGCACGGCATCTTTGGGCTCGTCTCCGTGGCCGAGTACGACGACGACACCATCCTGAAGCACGAGAAGACCCGGCCCGACAAGGAGGACGACCGGACGCGCCACATCGCCGAGCAGCGCGCCCACGCCGAGCCGGTGATGCTCACCTACCGCGGCACCGGCCGGATCAACCGGGCCGTCGAGGAGGCGATGGAGGCCGAGCCGCTCTACGACTTCACCGCCGCCGACGGCGTGCAGCACACGATCTGGCGGATCGAGGACGCCGACGCCGTGACGGCCGCCTTCCGCGACGTCCCGAAGCTCTACGTCGCCGACGGGCACCACCGCTCCGCCGCCGCGAGCCGCGTGGCGAGGGAGTTCCCCGGTGTGCCCGGCGCCGCGCGCTTCATGGCCGTGCTCTTCCCGATGGAGGAGATGCTGATCCTCCCGTACAACCGCGTGGTCTACCGCCTCCCGAACGGGTCGGAGGCGTTCCTCGACGAGCTCCGCGCGCGGTTCGAGCTCCGCGAGCCCGGCCCGAAGGAGCTCGCCCGGCCGGGCGAGGTCTCGCTCTACCTCGACGGGACGTGGTACGGGCTCGCCCTCCCCGAGACGACCCGCACCGGCACCGGCGACCGGCTCGACGTGGCGCGCCTGCAGGAGCACCTCCTCGAACCGCTGCTCGGCATCTCCGACCCCCGTACGGACCCGAACATCGGCTTCGTTGGGGGGATCCGGGGGACGGAGGAGCTGGAGCGGCTGGTGGACGAGGGCCACGCCGCCGCCGCCATCTCGATGGCCGCCACCCGCCCCGAGGAGCTCGTCGCCGTCTCCGACGCCGGGGAGCTGATGCCGCCGAAGTCGACGTGGTTCGAGCCGAAGCTCCGCAGCGGCCTGCTCGTGCATCGGTTCTGAGTCATGGGTCGTGAGTCAATAACTCAGAACCCACAACTCAAAACCCCCAACTCTCCGCCATGACCATCCTGATCGCCGACAAGCTCGCCGACGACGCCATCGAGAGCCTGCGCGGCGCGGGCCACGACGTCCGTGTGGACGCGGGACTGAAGGGGGATACGCTGAGCGAAGCCCTCCGCGAGCACGACCCCGCCGCCCTCGTCGTCCGCTCGACGAGGGTGACGGCCGCCGACCTCGACGCCGCGCCGGCGCTGGAGCTCATCGTCCGCGCCGGCGCGGGCGTGGATAACATCGACGTGGAAGAGGCGTCGCGGCGGGGGGTCTTCGTCGCCAACTGCCCCGGCAAGAACGCGACGGCCGTGGCGGAGCTCGCCTTCGGGCTCCTGCTCGCGCTCGACCGCCGCATCCCCGACAACGTGGCCGAGGCCCGCGCCGGGCGCTGGGACAAGGCGACGTTCTCCAAAGCGGAGGGGGTCAAAGGAAAAACGCTCGGGCTGATCGGGCTCGGCTCGATCGGGCAGGAGATGGTCCCCCGCGCGAAGGCGTTCGGGATGGGGGTCGTCGCGTGGAGCCGGTCGCTAACGGACGAGGACGCGGAGGCCCTCGGAGTCCGCCGCGCGGAGACCCCGCTCGACGTGGCGCGCGAGGCCGACGTCGTCTCCGTCCACGTCGCCGCGACGCCGCAGACGGCCGGCCTCATCAGCCGCGAGTTCTTCCGGGCGATGAAGCCGGGCGCCGCCCTCATCAACACCTCCCGCGCCAGCGTCGTGGACGAGGACGCCATGCTCGTGGCGATGGAGGGGAAGGGCCTCCGCGTCGCCACCGACGTGCCGGCCGGCGAGCCCGCGGCGAAGGAGGCCGAGTTCGAGCACCCGCTCCGCGAGCGCGACGGGTTCTACGTCACCCACCACATCGGCGCCTCGACGGAGCAGGCGTCGGCGGCCATCGGGGGGGAGGCCGTCCGCGTGCTCACGGCCTACGCCGAGACCGGCCGCGTCCCGAACTGCGTCAACCTCGCCGAGCAGTCCCCGGCGACGCACCTCCTCACCGTGCGCCACCGCGACCGCGTCGGCGTGCTGGCCGGCGTGCTCGACGAGGCCCGCCGCGCGGGGTGGAACGTGCAGGAGATGGAGAACCTCGTCTTCGCCGGCGCCGAAGCCGCCTGCGCCCGCATCCGCTTCGACGGCGAGCCCAACGAGGACACGCTCGCCGCCATCCGTGCGCAGGGCGACGTCCTCGCCGCCACCGCCATCGCGCTCTGAACGACGCACCCTCGGACCCCCCCGCGCTGCTCGCCGTGGACCTCGGCGTGCGGACGGGGCTGGCGGCGTTCGGGCGGGACGGCCGGCTCCGGTGGGTCCGCTCGCAGAACTTCGGGAATCCGTCGCGGCTGCGGCGCGGGGTGGGCACGCTGCTCGGGGAGATGGGCGGCGTCGAGCGCCTCGTGCTCGAAGGCGGCGGTCGGCTCGCCGACGTGTGGAAGGCCGAAGCTAAAAAGCGCGGGCTGCCCGTCCGCGTCGTGGACGCCGAGGTGTGGCGGCGGGCGCTGCTCTACCCCCGCGAGCGCCGCGACGCCGCCACCGCAAAGGCGAGCGCGGGCGACCTCGCGCGGCGGATCATCACCTGGAGCGGCGTCGGCGGCGTGACCTCGCTGCGGCACGACGCCGCCGAGGCCGTCTGCGTCGGGCTGTGGGCGACGGTGCAGGAGGGGTGGCTGGCGCAGGTCCCACCGGAGGTCCGGCGCTGAAGGGGAGGGGCGCGCGGTTTCCCCCGTTGCCGCCGTTGGGAAGCGCCCGTATTCTTGCGACCGCCGTCTCCCCCTCACGATCCCCACCCCGATGCGCCATCTGTACCGCCTGCTCGGGGGCCTCTGCGCCCTCGCCCTCCTGCTCTACCCCGCCCTCGCCAACACCAACTCCACCGGAGCCATCTCGGGCGTGACCGGCGGCCCGGCCGACTTCGGGACCTGCGTCGTCTGCCACGGCGATTTCGGCCTGAACGAGGGGACTGGGGCCGTCACCGTCGCGGCGCCAGCGGAGTTCGTCCCCGGCGAGACGTACACCCTCACCATCACCGTGAACAACACGACGGAGCCCGACCCCGAGCGGGAGCAGGGGTTCGAGGTGTCCGTGCAGGACAGCGTGGGGAACCAGATCGGCGAGCTCGTCATCACCGACGTCGAGAACACGCAGTTCGCGCTGGGCGACTCGGACTACGTCACCCATACGGCCGCGGGCACGCAGCTCGAGACGTGGTCCGTGGACTGGACCGCGCCGGCCGCCGAGGACGCCCCGGCTGAGGTCACGGTCTACGCCGTCGGGAACGCGGCCAACGGCGACGGCAGCCAGACGGGCGACTACATCTACGCCACGACGGCGACGCTCTCCCGGACGAGCTCGGCCGGGGAGCCGGCGGCGGTGCCGGGCGTCTTCGCCCTCGGCGGCGTCTACCCGAACCCCGTCCGCGACGTGGCGCGTGTGGAGGTCGCGATGGAGCGGCCTCGCGCCGTAACCCTCACGCTCCGCGACGCGCTCGGCCGCGCCGTCCGCACCGTCGAGGTCGGCGTGCTCCCGGTCGGGGAGCAGACCGTCGCGCTCGACGCGCGCGACCTCGCCGCCGGGACGTACTTCGTCGAGGTCCGCACGGCGGAGGGCGCTCGTGTCCGCCCCCTCACCGTCGTGCACTGAGTTGAGAGGCCGCTGAGACCAACGAGCGACGGCCTCGGAGCGCAGAAGCTCCGGGGCCGTCGTCCGTCCTGGGCGGCCGGCTGCGCTGGCGCGCTAGCGCAGCAGCACGATCCGCGTGGTCCCACTCACGGTCTCGCCGATGAGGCGGACGGTGTAGGCGCCGTTGGGGAGGTTCGAGGCGTCGAACGTGACCTCGCGCACGGAGCCGGCGGTGGCCTCGCCGTCGAAGACCGTGCGGACGGCGCGGCCGAGCGCGTCGTAGACGACGACGGTCACGGCCTGCGGGCGCTCGACCGAGAACCGGATCGTCGCGTTGCGCTCGAACGGGCTCGGGAAGGCGTCGAGCTCGAAGCCCGCGGCGACGGGGGCCTCCTCGCCCGCGACGTCGGGCGCGCTCCAGTCGCCGATGGGCTCCAGCGTCGGGCCGGCCATGTAGCAGCTCTCGACGGCGGCGTCGGGCTTCGTCACGCCCGAGCGGTACCAGAAGACGACGTCGGTGTTGAGGACGTTGTCGCCGTTGACGATGTCCGGGTCGCCGCCGGTGAACTCCGCCTCGCAACCGGGCGAGCCGTCGTCGACCTCCGCCGGCGCGTACCGCGCGATCACGGCGTCGTGCGGGGCGAAGTTGTCGATGTCCGGGTTGCCCGTGCCGGGGTTCGCGGGCGTGAGGTAGTCGCTGGCGCCGGGGACGACGCGGTAGCCGCGCCCGGTCTCGGCGTCGAGGACGCTCCAGGTCACCTCGTCCTCGGGGTCCCGCCACGTGCGGAGGGCCTCCTCCTCGAACGTGATGCCCGCCATGTCGTCGCTCATCTCGACGACGTAGTCCGAGTCGTTGCCCTCGATGTCGAAGTCGAGGCGCCAGTAGGCGTGGTGGCGGCGGGGGTTCTCGGTGCAGGGGGAGGGGAGCCCGGCGAACCCGAACATCGGGTTGATCCGGCCGTCGGCGTGGAAGACCCACGTCATGTCGTAGCGGTACCAGCCGGCCTGCATCTGCGTCGTCAGGATGAGGCGGTCGCCGGTGCGCTCGACGGCGACGCCGGTAAACGAGCCGATGTCGCCGCCCTGCCCGCCGACGTCGCAGATCGTGCGGACGGTGCCGGCGGTGGACTCGGCGAGGCATGTGGATTGCTCGCCGTCGGCCTCGAACTCGACCTCCTGCCAGCTCCAGTCGCGGTAGCAGCCGCACTGGTCGGTGTCGTACTTCACGTTGAGGATGGGGACGTGGCCGCGGCCCATCACGAGGCGGCCGTTGTAGCGGACGCTCCGGATCTCGAGGCCGGAGCCGTCGGCGCCGGTGCTCTGGCTGGGGGGGAACGCGTCCATCTGCCAGACGGGGTTCTCGGCGCTGGGCCAGACGATGTTGAGGGGGGCTTGGCAGGTCTGCGCGCGGAGGTCTGGGGCGGCGAAGAGCGCCACCGCGGCCAGCGCGCAGCAGGCGGCGAAGGGTCGCATTCGGTACATGGGGAGGGGGCTTAGAAGGGAGCAGACCGGGACGGCGCGCGCGGCGGGGTCAGCGCCCGAGGCCGGGGTGGAAGTCGCGCTCGGTGATCTCCGCCGTGGCGAGGTCCACGACGACGAAGCGGACGGACTGCCGGCGCCCCGGCGGGATCAGGTCGAACTGGAGACAGCGGCCGAGCGGCGCGCAGCCGTCGCGCTCGTGCAGCAGGAATCCGCCCTCGACGGTGGCGTCGTTCACGGACACGAGCCGGGCCATCTCGGCGTCGGCGAGGACGAGGGCGCGGCCGGCGGCGAGCTCGTCGGGGGTCGGGGCCAGCGGCTTCGTCATCTCCATCACCTCGACCACGGCGCCGGTGGCGTCGTAGGCGGTGCGGACGGTGCGGGCCGTGGCGTAGTCGTAGACGGCCTCGTAGCGGTACGTCGTCTCGGTGCCGTCGGCGAGCTTGACGGGCTCCTCCCACGCCCTCATCGCGCGGAGGCCGTCCTGTGCGGCGGCGGTCGGCGCGGCCAGCGCGAGGAGCAGGCCGCATCCGAGCACCAGCGCTGGGATTCGGGCGTAATGAGCAGGGGTGGGCATGGGACAGAAGGGTTGGGGAGAGGCTAGCGAGTCAATATACCGGGCCCCATCCCCGGTGATCCTCACAGGGGGCTCCCGTCCGGGCGGAATCACCCCGTACTCTGCATCGCCGCGGCGACGCCGTTGACGGAGAGGAACAGCAGCTCCCGCAGCCGCTCGCGGTCCACGTCCTCCTCCGCGGCGCGGAACCGCTGGAGCAGCTCGACCTGGAGGAGGTTCAGCACGTCGGTGTACGGGTTCCGCAGCGCGATCGAGCGGCGGATCACGTTGGCCTCCCCGAGGAGCGCGTCGCGCCCGGTGATCTGCAGCACGGCCCGCCGGGCGCGCTCGAAGTCGGCGGCGATGCGGGCGTGGAAGCCGTCGGCTTCGAGCGCGCCGGAGGCGCGGGCGTAACGCGCCGCGATGGGGAACCGAGCGCGGGCCATCTCCCGCTCGGCGTTCTCGAGGACGGCGCGGAAGACGGGCCACTCGCGGTAGAGCCGTCGGAGCCCGTCCAGCGTCTCGGCGTCGTCGGCCAGCGGGGCGAGGGCGCCGCCGGTGCCGTACCAGCCGGGGACGAGGTAGCGCGGCTGCGTCCAGGCGAAGTTCCACGGGATCGCGCGGAGCCCTTCGAAGTCCACCTCGTCGCTGCTCCCCCGCGAGACGGGCCGCGAGGCGATGGGCAGCCGCGAGATCGGCTCGATGGGGGTCGTCGAGACGTACCACGGCCAGAAGTCGGGGTCGTCGATGAGGTCGCGGTAGGCGGCCATCGCCCGTTCCGCGAGGCCGCCCATCAGCGCGTGCGCGGCCTCGCCGGGGTCGGCCGGCGCGCGGTCCATCGCGACGAGCAGCGCGTTCAGCACCTGCTCCAGGTGGCGGTGGGCGATGGGCTCCATCGCGTAGCGGAACGAGATCACCTCGCCCTGCTCGGTGAACCGGATGCGGCCGTTGTGGACGCCGGCGGGCATGGCGAGGATGGCGTGGTTGGCCCGCCCGCCCCCGCGCCCGACCGTCCCCCCGCGCCCGTGGAAGAGCCGGAGGTCCACGCCGTGCCGCTCGGCGACGGCGGCGAGGTCGGCCTGCGCGCAGTGGAGCGCCCAGTTCGCCATCCAGTAGCCGCCGTCCTTGTTCGAGTCGGAGTACCCGAGCATCACCTCTTGAAAAGAGTCGCGGGCGTCGAGGTGGCGCCGGTAGAGGGGGTGGGTGAAGAGCCGCTCCATCAGCGCCTCGGCGCGCTTCAGGTCGTCGATGGTTTCGAGCAGCGGGGCCACGTCGAGCCCGGAGACCACCTGCTCGCCGTCGAGGCGCCAGAGGCCGGTCTCCTTCCCGAGCAGGAGCACCTCCAGCACGTCCGAGACGGCGTCCGTCATCGAGATCACGTAGCCGCCGACGGCGCTGGGGTCGGCGGCGGCCATCACGCGCAGCGCCGAGAGCACGCGGTGCCCGTCCTCAGAAAGCTCGGCCTCGGCCGGGAGGAGCGGGCGGGGGTTCTGGAGCTCCTGGGTGAGGACGTCCAGGCGGGCCTCCTCGTCCAGCGCGGCGTAGTCCGCCTCGACGCCGCCGAGGCCGAGGAGGTCGGCGACGGCGGCCTCGTGGAGCCGGCTGTGTTGGCGGAGGTCGAGCGCGGCGAGGCCGAGCCCGAAGGCGTCGGCGCGGACGAGGAGATGGGCGAGCCGGCCGGCGTCGGCGAGCGTAGCGAGGCCGCTGGCGCGGAGGCTCTCGTCGAGCAGGCGGAGGTCGGCGCGGAGGGCGGCGGTGGGGTAGGGGGCCTCGCCCCGCAACGCCCGCCCGATCCGCGCCCGCATCAGGGCGACCTTCACGCGGTACGGCTCGTGGCGATGCGGACGGATCTCGGACTCCGGCAGCAGCCCCTCCTTGAGGTCCGCCTCGACGGACTCGCGGAGCGCGTCGGGGATGGGGACGTGGCGGTCGGAGACGGAGAGGTCGTGCCAGAGCTGCCGGAGCTCGCCGTCGAACAGCTCCAGCGCGGCCTCGCGGTGCCGCGCCAGCGTCTCCTCGGTGACCTCGGCGGTGACGTTCGGGTTGCCGTCGCGGTCGCCGCCGACCCACGAGCGGAAGCGGAGGGCGTCGCGCGGCACGGCGCCCGCGTCCAGCCCGAACACGTCGGCCGCCGCGCGTTCGAGGTCGCGGACGAGGTCCGGCACGGCCTCCCACACGGCACCCCCGACGAAGTGCAGCACGAAGGCGACCTCGTCCATCACCGTCGGCCGCTCGGCGTAGACCTCGTCGGTGGCGAGCAGCAGGACGACCTGCTCGTAGAGCCGGGTGCGGAGCGCGTCGCGCTCGGCCGGCGGGAGCGGCTCGGCCTGGAGGGCGCGCAGCGCGTCGGCGGCCTCGGCCTGCTTGTGGAGGACGGTGCGGCGGCGGGCCTCGGTCGGGTGCGCCGTCAGCGTCGGCACCACGTCGAGCCGGCCGAGCCGGCGGGCGGCCTCCGCCGCGTCGGCGCCGGACTCCTTCAGCCGCCGCATCGCCGCGGCGACGGACTCGGCGCGCGGCGCCTCGGGCGTGGCCCGGACGGCGCGGGCGCGGTTGATCCGCGCGATCTCGAGCTGCTCGGCCTTGTTGACGAGGTGGAAGAAGGTCGTGAAGGCGCGGAGCAGCCACCGGATCTCGCCCTCGTCCAGCCCGGAGATCTCCTCGGCCGCCTCATCCAACAGCCGGTCGGCCTCGGCGGGGTCCGTGGTCTGCCCGGCCTCCTTGCACAGCCCCCGCAGCCGTTCGATCCGGTCGAGGGTCTCGGCGCCGGCCACCTCCCGGACGGCGTGCCCGACGAGGGCGCCGACGAGGTTGACCTGGCGTGATAGGGGTTCGGAGATGCCGTCGCCTTCAGCGGCGACGTCGAGGCCTTCCCAGCGGGGCATGGGCGGAGGGGGCGAGGGGAGAGGAGGGGCGGGAAGGTATGCTCCCCCTCCGCGTCCCACCGCCCCGTCCGGAACGCCGGCGTGGGGGCACATCGCAGTACGGCCCTACCGCACCACCGTCACCCGCTGCGTGGCGCTGTGCCCGCCGGCCGTGAGGCGGAGGACGTAGACCCCGCTCGGCAGCGCCGCCGCGTCGAGGCGGGCCGCGTGCGAGCCTGCCGCGTGCGGCCCCTCAGCCAACGTCGCCACCCGCCGCCCCAGCAGGTCGAACAGTTCGAGCGTAGCGTTCTCCGCCTCGGGGAGCATGAAGCTGACAGTCGCCCCGGAGCGAAGTGGGTTGGGATGAGGAGCCTCCAGCGTCAGGACCTCGACCGTTGCGACCGGCTCGTCGGACACGAAGAACGGGCCGCGGAAGAGGTAGACGCCCGCCTCGCCCGCGGCCAGCGCAACGAGGTCTCCAGAGCCGAGGTCGTCGACATCGGAGGCTACACCGATCCCGCGATCTGCTGATGGGTAAGCATCGAGCTCCTTGCCGCTGAAGACTCGGATGCCGTAGAAATCGTCCGCGACGTAGGTACCCAGTCCAAACGCATCCCCGAAGAGGATAGTGCCGCTTGCTACATCGCGAGCCTGCGTTGCCACGGGGAAGGTGGCGTCAGTTTGAAGGTCGTCGGGCTCTGCAACGTCTACGATTCGAAGTCCCACCAGCGCGTCCGCGACGTCGGCGCGGCCGGAGAAGTCCTCGTCCGGCAACGCGATGGCATTGAGGAAGCCGTAGTCCGGCTCGGCATCGAGCTGCTGGATGTCGGCCGGGTCGTCCACGTCGAGAGCGTACATCCCCCCGCCGAAGTTGACGGCGTAGGCCACCTCCTCGAACGTGCCGTCGAAGTCCCACACCACGTCCACCGTGTTGCTCCCCATCGGGAAGCTCCCGAGCGGCTGCGGGTCGGCGGGGTCCGACACGTCGAGCGTCTGGAGGCCGGTGAACCCGTTGGCGAGGTAGAGCACGTCGCCGCTCTCGTCGAGGTCGAGGCCGAACGCCTGGTTCGGGGTGCCGTAGCTGCCGATGGTCTGCGGGTTGGCGGGGTCGCTCACGTCGAGCACCGTCAGCCCCGTCCCCCCGAAGTCCGCATCGGTGACGTAGGCGATGGAATCGCGGACGTGGACCTCCTGGGTGTTCGAGGGCACCTCGGCGCGGGCTATCTGAACGGCCCCGCCGGCATCGGCGTCCGCCACGTCGAAGACGCGGAGGGCGCCGGCGAGGTCGGTCACGTAGAGCGTGGTGCCGTCGAAGAGCGGCTTGTGCGAGAAGCCGCCGTTGCGGTAGAAGCCGGTCTCTTCCAGCGGAGCGCGCTCCAGCAGGCGGAGGCCCTCGAACCGGTCGGCGAGGAAGGCGAGGCCGGCACCGAGTGCCGTGCTGAGACCCTGCCCATCGATGGGGAACGCGCTGATCTCCGCGAGGTCGGCCGGGTCGCGCACGTCGACCTCGAACAGCCCCGCCAGCCCGGCCACGACGGCCGCCGTGTCGCCGAGGGCGACCTCGTAGGTGGTCTCCCCGCCGGCGTCGTAGGTGTCGAGCATCGTGGGCACCGCGGGGTCTTCGATCCCGACGGTCATCAGCCCGAAGGCGCCGGCGAGGTACGCCACCGTGTCCGCCGCCACGACGTAGGTGACGAACCCGCCCGCGTCCAGCGTCCCGAGCAGCATCGGCTCCGCCGGGTCCGCCACGTCGTAGGTGCGGAAGTCCGGCCCGTCGCCCACGTTGCCGTCGGCGACGAGCAGGGTCGTGCCGGTGACGGCGAGGCCGTTGGCCGAGCCCGGCGTGTCGAACGAGGTGACGAGGGCCGGCGCGGCAGGCGTGCTCACGTCGTAGACCCGGACCCCCTCGAGCCCGAGCCCGACGAAGGCATAGTCCACCTCGTCGATCTCGGCCACCGCCACCGCGAAGGCGTCGAAGCCAGTGACCTGCCCGGCGAGCTGGAGGTCGTCCGGGGCCGCGAGGTCGAGGACGGCGAGGCCCTCCCCTTTGCGCAGCGTCACGAAGGCGAGCCCGTCGCGGATCACCGCATCGGTGGCGATGGCCGACAGGGCGAGCCGGTCGAACTCGCTCAGGAAAACCTTGCCGCCCCTGTCCGGCAAGGCTACCTCAGCGGTGACGAGGTAGGCGCCGTTCTGGAAGAACACGCTCCCGTCCCCAAACGTACGGACGAGCTTCGTCGCCCCCTCGGCGAGGTGCTGGAGCAGGGTGAGCTCGCCTTCTTTCCCGCCACGTAATGGGGAGGCCTCGACCGGGGCTGTGAGGGCGAGGGGGACCGGCTCCCCCGTCTCCGGGTCGAGCGCGGGGCCGTCGAGCGAGCGGGGATCGGACCCCTGCCCGAGGGCCGGCGCTGCAAGGGGACCGAGGACCAGGATCAGAAGGGCGGCCAGGAAACGCATTGGCGGAGGGGTTAGGTGAGTTCGTTAAGATAGCGGAAGGCCCCGTCAGCCGCAACGGTCGCGTCAACCATCTCGCCCTGATCCATCCCGCCCTGCCATGCGCGAAATTGAACACGCCTTCGCCTGCCCCTACTGCGCCGAGCCGATCACCGTCCTGCTCGACCCCACCGTCCCATCGCAGGAGTACATCGAGGACTGCGAGGTGTGTTGCAACCCCATCCTGATCGCCTACACCACCGGCTGGGAGACTCGCGGCCGCATCGCCAGCGGCGCAGTCATGCGGTTCGAGGCCCGAGGTATCGAGCAGTAGTAGGGGTGATGAGGGGACGGAGGTATCGGGCCGATAACCGGGAGCGGCGGCGGGCGGCGACGCCGGCTCGCGGACGCGCTTGACCCGATCTCGTCGTCAGCTCTTCATCACATTTCGGCTCAAGGCATACCCCGGATCGCTCTCGGCGCCGATCCTGGCAAGCCCTTTGATAGCGGCCTTAATCCCCCCGCGCACCTCGCCGATTATGACCGCGCCGACCCCCGTGGCCGGACGCGCTCTCTGAGCGAGGTGCCGGGACCGGCCGGCGGAAGCACCCGCCTCCTGGTCCCGCCCGCCGAGCACCACTCCACGCCGTCGTATCTCCATCGCCCGCCTCCGCCCCCTCGTCGCCCCGCGCCGCGCGTGCCGTACCGGCGACGTTTGTAGGGTTATAGCGAAAACAGGGTGCACCTCCGCGCTCCGCGTGGGACGACGGCAGCCAACGCAGTACCTTTTCCGTTCCCCCCTAGCTAGCTGCGCGTTAGCCTGCCAGGCGCCGCGCCGCCTTACACCATGACCCAACCGTCGTCGCCCGAGTTTGCCCCCAACAGGGCGCCCGCCAACGGGGCTCCTGCACCGCCCCCCCCCCCGGGGTACCCCGAGACCGCTTCCGACGAGCTCACGTTGGGGAGCGTCGTGGGGATGATCCTCCAGGAGTGGAAGACGGTGGTCGGCGTCTTCCTGCTCATCGTGGCGCTGGCGGTGGCGCTGGCGTTCATCATGGAGCCGCAGTACCGCGCCTCGACCGTGGTGCTCGTGGAGCCGCAAAGCCAGCGCTTCAGCTCGAACTCGCTGGAGAACGTGCTCGCCGCCCAGAGCTACAACCGCACCCTCTTCAACGAGGTCGTCATCCTCCAGGAGTCTGTGCCGCTCGCCGAGCAGGTGGCCGCCCGGCTGTTCGAGGCCGAGGAGGAGTTCCCGATCACGCAGCCCGAGGATGAAGAGGAGGACGCCCCGACGATCGGCCGCGTGGCGCGCCGGATGCTCAACGACGAGGCCGTCCTGTTCGAGCCCTTCAACGAGTTCGTCGACCTCATCAAGATCACCGGCGTGAGCTCGGACCCGGAGGAGGCCGCCGCCATCGCCAACCTCTACGCCGAGGAGTACTACGACCGGACGCAGGACATCAGCCGGTCGAGCATCGTGAGCTCGCGGGAGTTCATCGAGGAGCAGCTCGCGGTGCAGAACGCCGCGCTCGAGGACGCCGAGGGGGCGCTCGAAGACTACATGGCGAGCGCGGGCGCGATCGCCCTACCGGCCGAAAGCCAGAACGCCGTCACCCAGGTCGGCTCGCTCGACGGCGAGATCGGCGCGGCGCAGGTGAGCCTGCAGGTCGAGGAGGCCGCGCTGCGCCAGCTTCGGGAGCAAGTCGAGGAGGTGCGTCCGGGCCTGACCCAGCGGCTCGCCTCGAACGTCGACGCGGAGATGGCCGCGCTGAAGTCGCGGATCGCCGAGCTTGAACTCCAACTCGACACCTACTACGCGGCGAACCCTGGCCTGCGCGGCAACGAGGCCAGCGTGCCCGAGGCGGCCGACCTCCTCGCGCAGATCAACCAGCGCCGTGCCCGCCTCGCCGAGCTCTCGGAGCAGTACTACGATGAGGTCATGGCCGTCGGCGGGCTCGACTCCGGGAGCGACGCGTCGGGGGTGGGCAACCTCACCCGGCTCCTCCGGGAGATCAACGACAAGGAGATCAACGTCCAGGGGCTCCGGGCGAAGCTGGGTACGCTCCGCAGCCAGCGCGGGCGCCTCAACGCCCGGCTCCGCGAGATCCCCCAGCAGTCCATCCGGCTCGCTCAGCTCCAACGCGAGCAGCAGGCGCGGCTGAGCACGGTGCTCCTGCTCCGGGAGAAGCTGCAGGAGGCGCAGGTCGCCGAGGAGGCGGAGCTCGGCTACATCCAGCTCATCCGGCAGGCCGACGTGCCGGTGAAGCCGGTGAGCCCGAACCTCCTCCTGAACCTCGCCATCGGCTGCCTGCTCGGGCTCATCCTCGGGCTCGGCGTGGCGCTCATCCGGCGCGCGGCCGACCGCCGCATCCACACGCCCGAGGACCTCCGGAGCCGCGGGTTCTCGGTCCTCGGCGGCATCCCGCCGATGAAGGACCTCATCAAGCGCAACTTCGGTGGGGCTGAGACCGTCGAGGTCAGCGGGCGCGACGTCCGGACGACGGTGGCCGCGGCGCTGCACCCGCTCTCGCCCGTGGCCGAGGCCTTCCGCCACGTCCGCACGAGCATCCGGTTCAGCGTCCCCGACCGGCGGCTCCAGGTGCTCGCGGTCACGAGCGCGGGGCCTGGCGAGGGCAAGACGACGACGGCGATGAACCTCGCCGTCTCGATGGCGCAGGCCGGCTTCCGCACGCTCTACGTCGATGCCGACCTCCGCAAGCCGGCCGGCCACGGCATGCTCGGCCTCTCGCGGCGGCGCGGCCTCTCGGACCTCCTCTTCCAGCAGGGCGCCGCCGACTGGGAGTCGTTCCGCGTCCCGCTCCACGTCGAGTGGGAGGACTTCGACGACTACATCGACAACCTCTACGCCGTCACCGCGGGCAAGAGCGTGCCGAGCCCCGCCGACCTCCTCGGCTCGAAGCGCTTCAAGGAGCTCGTCGACGAGATGCGAGGCCAGTTCGACATCGTCGTGGTCGACACGCCGCCGGTGCTCCCCGTCACGGACCCCGTGCTGATCGCGCCCGTGGCCGACGCCGTGCTGCTCGTGGCCTCGGCCGACCAGACAGACTGGCGGGGCCTGGAGCGCACGCGCGAGCTGATCGCGATGACGGGGACCTCCATCATCGGCGTGGTGCTGAACCGGTTCGAGCCGCAGCGCCACACGAGCTACGGCTACGGGAGCTACGGCTACGGCTACGGCTACGGGGCCAGCGACAACTTCCGCCTCAGCGGCGACGGGTCGACAGCCCGCCCTGAAGTGGCCGTCCCGAATCCGTGACCCCACCGCGCCCCCTCAACCACCGAGAGCACCCCACCTCCGACCCCTCTATGAAACGTCCGCTTCACCTCGCGGCCCTCGTCCTCGCCGTCCTCGCCTTCGCCGCCGCACCGGTGGCTCAGGAGCAAGCGGCCATCTCCGGGGCGGGCTCCGTCTTCCGCTACGCCCGTCCGGGCCAGCCGGTCATCACCGTCAACGTCCTCGGCTACGTCCGGCTGCCGGGGCTCTACGTGATCGAGGAGGACACGGACTTGATCGACCTGCTGACGCTGGCGGGTGGGGCGCAGGTCCCGCCGCAGAGCTCGGAGATCGAGGTCACGACGCGGGTGACGCTCACCCGACGGACGGAGGCCGGGATGGAGGAGGTGATGAACGTCCCCTTCAACCCGCTGCTCTCCGGCGAGGTCGCTGGCATCCCCGACCTCCGAGAGGACGACGTCCTCAGCGTCCAGTTCGAGACGAAGAGCCGGTTCGGGCTTCAGCAGGGGGCCGTGATCGTAGGCGCGCTGGGCACCGTCGCCCTCATCATCTTCCGCTTCACGGAGTAGGCTGTCTAGAGCGAGCCGCTCTGCCGTAGCCGTCGCCTTACTCCGCCAACCGCCGCCCTCATGAGCCGCCACCCCTTCTTCCGCGACGCCGGCTGCATGGTGATCGCGGAGGTGGCCCAGGCCCACGACGGCAGCCTCGGCAACGCCCACGCCTACGTGGACGCCGTGGCCGACGCCGGCGCCGACGCCGTGAAGTTCCAGACCCACATCGCCGCGGCGGAGTCCACGCCCGGCGAGCCGTGGCGCGTCAAGTTCAGCCCGCAGGACGACACCCGCTACGAGTACTGGCAGCGGATGGAGTTCACCGAGGAGCAGTGGGCCGGGCTCGCCGAGCACGCCCGCGAGCGCGGCCTCCGGTTCCTCTCGACGCCGTTCTCATTCGAGGCCGTGGACCTCCTCGAACGGCTCGACGTGCCGGCCTGGAAGGTCGGCTCGGGGGAGGTGACGAACACGCCGCTGCTGGAGCGGATGGCGAAGACCGGCAAGCCGGTGCTCCTCTCCAGCGGGATGTCCTCCTGGGCCGACCTCGACGCCGCCGTCGAGGCGGTGCGCGCGGCGGGGGCGCCCGTGGCGGTCTTCCAGTGCACGACGGCCTACCCCTGCCCGCCCGAGCGGATCGGGCTCAACGTGCTCAGCGAGATCCGCGAGCGCTACGACGCCCCCGTCGGGCTCTCCGACCACTCCGGCACCATCTACCCCGGCATCGCCGCGGCCACCCTCGGCGCCGACCTCTTCGAGCTCCACGTCGTGTTCTCGCGGGAGTGCTTCGGGCCGGACACGCCGGCGTCCGTGACGACGCCCGAGCTGCGCCAACTGGTGGAGGGGGTCCGGTTCGTCGAAAAGATGCGGGCGAACCCTATCGACAAGGACGCCGTGGCCGATGACATGGGGGAGCTCCGCCGGACGTTCGGGAAGAGCCTCGTCGCGGCCCGCCCGCTGGAGGCCGGCCGCCGGCTCGACGCCGCCGACATCGCCATCAAGAAGCCCGGCACCGGGATCCCCGCCGCGCGCCACGCGGAGTTCGTCGGCCGCACCCTCGTCCGCCCCCTCGACCGCGACGCCTTCCTCTCCGAATCCGATGTCGAATAACCCGCCCTCGCCCCTGACCGTTTCCTCCGGCGACGGGGCCGCCCAGCCGACGGACCTCCGGAAGGTCTGCGTCGTCCTCGTGGACCGCGCCAACTACGGCCGGCTCAAGCCGATCATGCGCTCGGTCCACGAGCACCCCCGCCTCCAGCTCCAGGTGATCGCGGCGGGGACGATGGTGCTCGAGCGGTTCCAGCAGCCGGTCGATGTCGTCCGCCAGGACGGGTTCCCCATCGACAGCGAGGTCTTCATCGAGCTCGAAGGCTCGAAGCCCGTCACGATGGCGAAGTCCGTCGGGTTCGGGACGGTCGAGTTCGCGGGGGAGTTCCAGCGGCTCGCGCCGGACTTCGTGCTCCTGATCGGGGACCGGTACGAGGCGCTCGCGGCGGCGCTCGCGGCGGCCTACATGAACCTCCCGCTGATCCACGTCCAGGGCGGCGAGGTCTCCGGCTCCATCGACGAGAGCGCGCGCCACGCCATCAGCAAGTTCTCCCAGTTCCACGTCCCCTCCACGCCGCGCGCGGCGGAGTACCTCGTGCGGATGGGGGAGCGCGAGGACACGATCCTCACCGTCGGCTGCCCGTCGTCCGACATCGCGCGGACGTTCGACCGCACGCTCGGGCCGGAGCTCCTGAACAAGCAGGGCAACGGCGTCGAGATCGACCCGGACGAGCCGTTCCTCCTCGTCGTCTTCCACCCGACGACGACGGAGTTCGGCAACGAGGCCGAGCAGATGCGGCAGCTCCTCGACGCCCTCGACCGGTTCCGGGTCCCGACGGTGCTGCTCTGGCCCAACATCGACGCCGGCAGCGACCACATCGCCAAGATGATCCGGCTCTTCCGCGAGCACCGCAACGCGCGGGAGTGGCTGCGGACCCGGACCAACTTCACGCCCGAGGACTACCTGAAGGTGCTGGCCAACGCGGCCTGCGCCGTCGGCAACTCGTCCTCGTTCGTCCGCGACGCCGGCTACTTCGGCACGCCCGTCGTCCTCGTCGGCAACCGGCAGAGCGGGCGCGAGCACGACGAGCACGTGACGCCGGTGCCGTGCCGGACGGAGGCCATCGCCGAGGCCCTGCAGAGGCAGCTCGACCACGGCCGCTACGCGCCGAGCACGCTTTACGGCGACGGCTACGTGGCCGACCGCGTGGCCGAGGCCGTCGCCGAGATCGAGCCCTACGTGCAGAAGCGGTTGTCCTACGCCTCGGAGCACGCGGCGGAGCAGGTTTAACGCCCCCGCCGCGGCTGATCATGGAACCGAAGGTCCTCGACGCCGTCCGACCCGGCGGCTTCTCCTACGCCTCCGAGGTCGTAGACCAGGCGCTGCGTGCGCCGTCGGAGGCAGCGGCGTCCGCGCTCGGCGTCCACGCCTTCCGGGAGGAGTCCTGGGGCGAGGTGGCCGCCTATTACGAGCGGCGCTATGGCGCTGGCTACGTGCTCGCGCGCCGGCCGTTCTTCGACTGGTGCTTCGCCTCGCCGTTCCAGCCGGCGGGCCACCACGGGCAGCGCCTCGTCGTGGACGCCGAGCGGCTCCCGGGCGAGCGCATCGTAGGGAGTTGCGGGGTGATGGTGTGGCCGCTGCAGGTGGGCGGCGCGCGCGTGCTCGGGCAGTGCCCCGTCAACCTCTTCCTCGACGAGGAGTACCGCGGCAGCGGCATCGGGCAGGCCCTGCTCGAGTCCACCGTCGTCTTCCCGACGATGACCTACGCCAGCGGCGCGCGCCCCGTCACGCGCGTGCTGCTCGAACGGTTCGGGGCGGCGCACGTCACGAAGATGCGGCGGTTCGTCCGCGTCTTCGACGCCGAGACCTGCTCGGACCTCGCCGCCTCCTCCCCGGCCGCGGAGAGGGGGGATCCCGGGCGCGCCGCCGTGCTCGCCGACGCCGGAGCCCCGGCCGCCGGCGGCGCCCCGCCGTCGATGCACCTCGAACGGGTGCAACGCTTCGGCCCGGAGTGGGACACCGCGTGGGAGGCCATCCGGACCGGCTACGGGGCGACGGCGTGGCGCGATGCTGCCTTCCTGAACTGGCGCTACGCCGACTACCCCTTCGACATCTACGAGGCGTACCTCCTCCGGCGTGAGGGGGCGGTCGTGGGGTTCGCGGCGCTGCGGGTGGAGCAGCCGGCGTTCGGCCCCGTCGCGCGGGTCGTCGACGCCGTGGCCGTGCCCGGAGCGCTGGGGCCGCTGCTCGGGCTCGTGGGCGAGGTCGCATGCCAACGAGGCGCCGTCTTCGTAGACTACCTCGTCGCCGGCGCCGTCGACGAGGGCGCGGTGCGTCGGGCCGGGTATCGCGAGCTTGGAGGAGCAGAGGGCGGCGGCTACCTCCCGCTCGACCTCAACCCGCCGCGGTGGCGGGACATGAACGTCGTCGTCCACTCTCCTTACCAGGCGGACCTGGCCGACGAGGTCGCCCGTGGCGACTTCTACTTCGTGAAGGGGGACAGCGACCAGGACCGCGCGAGCTAAGGCTCCCCGAGCCACCGCCTCCCCGACCCCCGCCCGCTATGCCGCTGATCGCCGTCAACTACCACTACATCCGGCCGGCCTACGACCACCCGTTCCCCGGCATCCACGGGATCACGCCGGATCATCTCTCGCGCCAACTGGAGCTGCTCGCCGGGGCGGGGGCCTTCGTGAGCGGGGCCGAGCTCCGCGCGGCCGTCCAGGGTGAGGCAGAGCTCCCGGAGCGCGCCTTCATCGTGACGCTCGACGACGGGCTCCGCGAGCAGGCGGAGTGGGCCTGGCCGGTGTTCCAGCGGCTCGGCGTACCGGCGCTCTTCTTCGTCAACACGGACCCCATCGCAGAGGGCACCGTCTCGCGCGTCCACAAGATCCACCTCCTTCGAGCGCACACCGACCCGGTAGCGTTCGAGGCCGAGGTCCGCGCGCGCGCCGCCGCGCTCGGGGAGACCCCGGCCGATGTTCCCGAGGAGCAGGCGACGGGGCACTACCAGTACGACGGTTCGGCCGTGGCGAAGCTGAAGTACCTCCTCAACTTCACCCTGGCCCCGGCCATTCGGGACGCCGTCGTGGACGCCCTCTTCGCCGAGCGGTTCGACGAGCGGGCCGAGAGCGGGCGGCTCTACATGAGCCGCGAGCAGATCGCGGAGCTGGGTGCCGCCGACGCCGTCGGGAGCCACGCCCACGAGCACGTCCCGCTCGGGCTCCTCGACGGGGAGGAGGCGGCCGATCAGATCCGGCAGGCGCAGGGGCTCCTCGCGGACTGGGCGGGCTCCGCGCCCTACGCGCTGAGCTACCCCTACGGCTCGGCCGAGGCCGCCACGCCGGGGGTAGCCGCCGCGGCTGCCGCGGAGGGGGTCGCCTTCGCCTTCACCACCGAGCGCGCGGCGAACCCGACGCTGGAGCGCCCGCTGCTGCTCGCCCGTTACGACAACAACGACCTCCCGGGCGGCAAGGCTGCACGCCTACCCCTGGAGGGCCTGTTCGACCACGCCGCGGCGGCGCGGCGCTACCTCTAAGACAGGCGTACCTTAGAGGCGCTACGGAGGGGAGCCCCCCACCATACCCCGTCTTCATGCCCGACCCTGGCACCTCCGCGGTCGCTGCGTTGCGTTCCAGCCCCCTCAAGCTCGTCTCGCCCCGGCCGCACGAGATCCGCGCGTTCGAGGAGGACGACTGGGAGCGCCTCGTCCGGTACTACGAGGCCTACAACGGCTCCGGTTACGTGCTCACGCACCGGCCGTTCTTCGACTGGTGTTTCGCCTCCCCGTTCCGCCCCGACGGCCGCCACGGTCAGCGTATCCTCTTCGCTACCGACCGGTCGGGGCGGCGGCGGATCGTGGGAGGCTGCGGGTTGATGCCGTGGCCGCTGCAGGTGGGCGGTGAGCGTGTGCTCGGGCAGTGCCCCGTCAACCTCCACCTGAACGCCCCGTATCGGGGGCGAGGGCTGGGGCAGGCCCTCCTCGAAGCGGCGAGCTACGACTTGCCGGTGACGTACGCCGGCGGCGCGCGCCCCGTGACGTTCCCGATGTTCCGGCGGTTCGGCGCCTCGCTCGTCACGAGGATGCACCGGGCCGTGCGGGTGCTAGACGCCGAAGTCTGTGGGGGCGTCGTCCGGTCCTCGCCCTCCTTCATGGAGATGGACCCCGCGGTGCGGCGCCGAGCTCTGGCTGCCGTCAACGCCGCCGCTGAGGCACCGGGCGGCAGTGCTGCCGGCTTCGGGCTGGAGCGGGCGGCGCGGTTCGGTCCGGAGTGGGACGAGGCGTGGGCGGGGGTCCGGGCCGGGTACGGGACGACGACGTGGCGCTCGGCGGCGTTCCTGAACTGGCGCTACGGGGCGTACCCCTTCGCGATCTACGAGACCCACGTCCTCCGCGACGGCGGGGGCCGGATCACGGGGTTCGTGGCGCTGCGCGAGGAGCGGCCGGCGTTCGGGGCGGTGCTGCGGGTGGTCGACGCCGTGGCGGCGCCGGGGGCGCTGGGGGCGCTGCTGGCGCTGGTCGAGGCGGAGGCCCGCCGCCGCCGCGTCGCCTTCGTAGACGTCCTCAGCGCGGGCGGATTCTCCAAGGGGGGCGGATAGGATGGGGCAGGCGCTTCGGGGCGCGGGGTACCGGGAGCTGGAGACGGAGGAGGGCGGGACCCTGCTGCCGCTGGATCTGAAACCGCTCCGCTGGCGTCAGAGCATCAACGTCGTCGTCCACTTCCCCTCCCAGGACAGCCTTGCCGACGAGGTGGCTCGTGGCGACTTCTACTTCGTCAAGGGCGACGGCGACCAGGACCGCGCGAACCGATAACGCGAACCGATAACAAGGTCGCGCGAACCAATAAGCTGTGCGTCCGTTTCTGAGCGCGAGCGTCGCACAGGCGCCACGGGAGAGGACGGTCGGGCCCACGCAGGGAACGGTGAACGCCGATCCGGGCGATGTGAAGCCCACCCTCTCCCCGTTGGCACGGCTTTAGATTAACCCGATTCTGCGGTCCCATCGAGTAATGTCCCATCGAGTAATAATGAGCTATGCAGCAGGCAGAACGGAACACCACGCCCTCCGCCCTCCGCCCCCGCCGAGGCGACGCCGCGCGCGTTCGGCCTGAGATCCGGCCGTTCCGGGAGGGCGACTGGCCGGCCGTGGCGCGGTACTACGAGACCCGCTACCGCCCCGGCTACATCCTCTCCCGGCGCGACTACTTCGACTGGTGCTTCGGCTCCCCCCATGCGCTGGCGGACGACCACGGGCAGCGGCTCGTGGTGGACGAGAGCCGCCCCGACGGGGACCACGTCGTCGGCATCGGGGGGACGATGGCGTGGCCGCTCCAGGCCGGCGGCGAGCAGGCGATGGCGAGCTGCACCATCAACATCCTCCTCGACCGGGACTACCGGAAGGGGACGCTCGGCTACCGGCTGATGAAGGAGGCGAGCCTGAGGTTCCCCTACACGGTCGCCATCGGCGTCCGCCCGGTCGTGCTCCAGACGATTCCGCACGCCGGCCCGGCCATCTCCTTCGAGATGCGCCGGTGGGTGCGCGTGCTCGGCGCCGACACGTGCGCTGACCTGGCTCGGCGCGCCCCCTCGTTCGAGCGTGCGGACGCCTCCGGCCGCGAGGCGGCGCTGGCGCTCGTGGCCGAGGCGGCGGCGGCCTCCGACTCGTCCGCGCAGGCCGAGGGGTACTCGTTGGAGCGGGTGGCGCGGTTCGGTCCGGAGTGGGACGAGGCGTGGGCGGGGGTCCGGGCCGGGTACGGGACGACGACGTGGCGCTCGGCGGCGTTCCTGAACTGGCGCTACGGGGCGTACCCCTTCGCGATCTACGAGACCCACGTCCTCCGCGACGGCGGGGGCCGGATCACGGGGTTCGTGGCGCTGCGCGAGGAGCGGCCGGCGTTCGGGGCGGTGCTGCGGGTGGTCGACGCCGTGGCGGCGCCGGGGGCGCTGGGGGCGCTGCTGGCGCTGGTCGAGGCGGAGGCCCGCCGCCGCCGCGTCGCCTTCGTAGATTTCATGATAGGCGGGCGCGCCGACACCGACGCGCTCCGCGCGGCGGGCTACCGCACGCTCGACATCGAGGAGGGGGGGGGGTGCCTGCTCCCAGCGGACCTGAACCCGGTCCGCTGGCGCGACCGCCCCATCGCCGCGATGTTCTGCTTCCCGCCTGGGCACGGCGGGCTCGACGACGTCTTGGAAGAGGTCGAGTCCGGCTCGTTCTTCTTCACCAAAGCGGACGGCGACCTCGACCGCGCCTTCTGACGGTGGGCTCCGCCCTGGGGGTCCCACCCCGGAGACTTCTCGACCGCTTCAAGCCCCGCGCTATGGCTCGAGGCCGTAGACTCAGGCGGCGCCTACCGGGAGGGGATCTACACCGCGCGCCGGCGGCCGATGATGCACACGAGAATAATCGCCGAAGGGGCCGGCCGCTCTCGGAAGACCTCCTGCGGCTCCAGGCCGAACGAAGCGCTCCGCGCGCACCACAGCCAGAAAGCATGATTCAGCCACAGGACGAGGGGGCCGTCATGTCTACCGCTCCGGAGCACAGTAGGGAAGCGCTGGGCCGGGAGGACCCGGCGTGGGTGCAGCGCCCGATCTTCATCGTCGGCCACCCGAAGTCCGGGACGTCCCTGCTCGTCTCGTTGCTCGACGGGCATCCTCAGCTGGTCGTGTTCCCTCCCGAAACGCACTTCTTCCGACTCGTCGCAGGCCGTCGCCGCCTGTTCCACGGCGAGATGGGGGAGCTCGGGCCGGAGGCCGTCGCCCACTACATCCTCGCCCACTCGCCCGTCGGTGACCTCCGTGGGGTCCGTGGGGAAGGGAAGGGAGGGTACGACCTCGACGAGCAGGTGGAGTTCGACTTCGAGGCGTTCGCGGAGCAGGTCCGGGACCGTCTGCGCACCCCGCCCCACACGCCGGCCCGAGCGCTCAGCGGGATTGCCCTCGCCTTCCAGCGCGTCTCGCCGCGGCACCGCGAGCTCGATGACCTCCGCGGCTGGGTCGAGAAGACCCCGGATCACTGGCAGGACGTGGAGGCGCTGCACCGGGACTTCCCCGCCGCCCGCTTCATCCACGTCGTCCGCGACCCCCGCGACAACTACGCCTCCTACGCCAAGAAGCACCCGGGGCTGAGCCCGCACGCGTTCGCTCACCTTTGGCGTGCCGCCCTCCGGGCGGCCGAGCGCTACGCTGCCGAGCTTGGGACGGAGCGCTATTTCGTCCTCCGCTACGAGGACCTCCTCCGAGACCCGGACGGGATGACGCGGCGCTTGGCCGCGTTTCTCGGGATCGACTACGTCGATGAGCTCCGGGTGCCCTCCCTCTTCGGCGTCTCGTGGGAGGGGAACTCGATGTGGGGGGACCGGATGAGCGGGATCTCGACGGCCCCCATCGGGCGGTACCGCCAGTGGAAGCGGCCAGCCGACCTCGGCGTCGTGGAAGCCGTCGTGCTGGACGAGATGCGCAGAGCGGGCTACGAGCCGGAGTCCACGCCGAGCGCGCTCGACCAGCGCCGCCACCGGGCGCTGGCCGCCGTAGAGGGGCTCCGGCGGCGCGTGAAGTTCGGGTACCGAGGGCTCCGGCACTGGGTGCATCCGGCTGGCCCCTTCAGCCCGGACGCACCGGGGCCGGTCCCGTTGCTCAAGCGCGCGTGGCGTCGGCCTTAAGGACGCCGCTCAGCCGGACGAAACGGAACGCGGACGCTCTCTCCTGTCGCCCGGCCGTTACGAGACCGCCCCGCCGTTACCAACGGGCTCCCATCGCCGACGGGCTACGACCGGGTTCTTCCCGAGTGCTTCGGATTGCAGGCCGTGGAGGGGGGTACCTTATCTCACCGCTGCGGTGGCCCTCCCCGCTCCTCGATCCTATGGAGTCTCGCTTCGACGTCTGCTACCTGGTATCGCACGGGTTCGCCGCCCGGATGGTGCTCCATTCGGACGTGATCCCGAACATGAGGGATCTCGGGCTCCGGGTCGCCGTGGTCATGCCGAACGCGGAGGAGCCGCAGATGCGCGACCTCGCGGAGCGCCAGGGCTTCTCGCTCTTCAAGGCGCCCGACGTGGATTCCCGACGCCGCAACGAGTACCAGCGGCTCCGGCGGTACCTTTTCGAGGACGTCCGCGCCAACCCGGCCCTGTGGTCGAACCACGTCAAGGCGTTGCACAAGGCGAGAGGGTGGCCAGGGAGGCTGCGCCTCCGCCTCTTCTACGCCGTCAACCGCGCCGTCGTGGCCTCGTCCGCCATCCGGCGCGCGCTCTCGCGCCTGGAGCGCCGCGCCCTCGCTAACCCCGAGGTCGCGGCGATCCTCCAAGAGATCCGGCCCCGCATCGTCATAGCGACGTACCCCGTCAGCCCTATCGAGGGGTACTTCCTCCACGAGGCCGAGCGCGCCGGCATCCCCACGGTCGGCCACCTGCTCAGCTGGGACAACGTGACCACGAAGGGGCGCTTCCCCGCTCCGCCGCAGACGTACATCGCCTGGGGGCCGATCATGGCCGCCGAGATCGAGGAGTACTACGGCCCCCTTTCCGGCGGCGTCTACGAGTGCGGGGTCCCACACTTCGACGCCCACATCCGCGCTCCCAACGACGAGGGGCGCCGCGAGGCGCTGCGGGAGATGGGCCTTGACCCGCGGCGCCCCTACCTCTTCTTCGGGATGAGCGCCCCGGCCGCCTCGCCCCACGAGATCGACATCGTGGAGTGGCTCGCCGGCCGCGTGAAGGAGGGCCACCTCGGCGAGGAGATGCAGCTCCTCATCCGCCCCCACCCGCAGAACATGGAGGGCCACCTCGCCGATGCCGCGTGGCTCCCCCGCATCGACGCCCTCCGGGGCGACGGGGTGGCGGTGGACTACCCGGAATTGGAGGCGAGCCAGCTCGACTGGAACATGAAGGAGCAGGACCTCATCCGCCTCGTCAACATCATCGCGGGGTGCGCCGTCTGTCTCAACTCCGGCTCCACGATCACCATCGACGCCCTCCTCCACGACAAGCCCGTCGTGCTCACGGGGTTCGACGCGGGCAAGGAGGTGCCGTGGTGGGCGTCGACGGAGCGGGGGGCGGAGTACCCCCACCTCGCGAAGCTCATCGGGCTCGGCGGCGTCCGCATCGCACGGTCGTTCGAGGACCTGGAGGCGAAGATCCAGGCCTACCTCGACGACCCGACCCTCGACGCCGCAGAACGGGCGGCGACTCGAGCCGCGGAGTGTGGGGTCTGCGACGGGCGCGCCTCCGAGCGCGTCGCCGCGGCTGCGGCCGGGCTCGCAGCCGAGGCCGGGTGGCGGCCGCAGCCCGTGGGGGCGTCGGCCGGCGACGGCGCCGCCCTGTTCCCTAGCCCCTCCGCGTGACGACCTCGACCGCCCCGGCGGGACGGGCCGCCGGCGCTCCGGCCGCGCTCCGGCCCTCCGCACCCCCGCCCCCACGGGTCGCGGGCACATCCCACTTGCCTCCTGACGACCATGCCCCTAGCAAGCCGCATCGCCCACGCGCTGACGAGCGTGCCTCTGCCGAGCCGCCTCCGGAAGGCCGTAGTCCGGCGGGCCCGCCGGAGGCGGAATGAGCGCTTCGGCATGGAGGACATTGTCCGCGAGGTCCGCCGGCACACCAAGCCGGTCGAGTGCCCGCTGCTGCTCATCTCCCAGGTCCCCCGCTCCGGTGGCACCCTCCTGGGCCAACTCTTCGACGGCCACCCTGAGGTACTTGCCCATCCCGACCAGCTCCAGAACGTGAAGGAGGAGTGGCCGACGTTCGACCGCTCGGCTCGGCCGGACACATGGTTCGAGCGGCTCCTCGAACGCTACACCGTCCAGCGCGCCCACGAGGGCTACCGCCGTGGGCGGCACGACGAGACGCACCTGTTCCTTTTTCTCCCGGAGGTCCAGCGGGCCGTCTTCCTGGACGCCGTCGGCCGGCACGCCCGCCCAGCCGCCCGGGCCATCTTCGACGCCTACCTCACGTCGTACTTCGCGGCCTGGGTGAACCACCACGCCCTCCCCGGCCCGAAGCGGCTCGTCACGTCGTTCGTCTCGGAGATGGCGACGGACCCCGGCAACGTGGAGCGCTTCTTCGACGTGTACCCCGACGGCTACCTCGTCCAGGTGATCCGTTCGCCCCAGGGCTGGCACGCCTCGATGGTGAAGGCGATACAGAGGGGGTGGATGCAAAAGGCGTGGATACCGGAGGCGTGGGAGGGGCAGGAGTTCAGCCAAGAGGAACGGGCAGCGCGCGTGGCCGAGATCATCAACCCCTGGATCGCCTCGGCGCAGTCGATCGAGCGGAACCGGGCGCGCTTCGGCGAGCGCGTGATCGTCGTGGACTTCGAGGGCCTCGTCGGGGACACCGAGGGCACGATGCGAGCGGTCTGTGCCGCCACCGGCCTCACCTACAGCCCCGCCCTCCTCACGCCGACCTTCAACGGCGCCCCGCTCCTCTCGAACACGAGCTTTGACGGGGCGGCAAGGGGGCGGGTGGACCGCAGCGTGCTGGAGCGGCGGCGCCACCTCACAGAGGCGGAGGAGGAATACCTCGACCGGAACACGACCGAGCTCCACGAGCGCGTCCGTGCGCTCGCCCTGGCTGCCGAGGCACCGGCCGAGGCCGGGCGGACGGCCGCTCGGAGGCCGGCGGTAGGGGAAGCGCCCGGTGCCACAGCGATGGCTCCCTCCCTATCGCGACCGAACCCAGTTACGACTGAGCCGACGCCCTAACGCGATGGATACGTCTCCTCTGATCCACATCGGTTACCACAAAACCGGTACGACTTGGCTCCAGAACGGGCTCTTCCAAGACGAGGAGGCGGGCTTCGGTAAGGTGGACAACCGGGTCTCCCTGCTGCAGGAGGTGCTGGTCTTGATTAACGCCCTCGACTTCGACGTGGACCATGCGCGTGGGGTCGTCGGGCCCCACGTCGAAGCCATCGCGGAGCGGGGGCTGCACCCCGTGATCTCCGCGGAGCGGCTCTCCGGGAACCCCCACTCCGGCGGGTACGACAGCAAGGACATCGCTGACCGTGTCGCCGCCGTCTTCCCGGAGGCACGGGTGCTGATCGTGATCCGGGAACAGCGCGGCATCGTCCTCTCGTCGTACAAGCAGTACGTCCGCGTCGGCGGGGTCCTGCCGATCTCGGCCTACCTCGACCCGCCGCGGAGGGAGCGCGGCCGGATCCCGATGTTCTCGTTCGACCACTTCCGGTACCACCGGCTCATCGGGCATTACCAACGTCTGTTCGGGGAGGAGCGGGTCCTGGTGCTCCCCTACGAGCTTCTGCGTCAGGACCCCCTCCGCTTCTCCACCGAGATCCTCGCCTTCGCGGGACTCGACCCCCTCGGGGTTGAGCAGCCGCGACAGCGGCGGGACAACGCGGCGTCGAGTGGCGCGGGCGTAGCCGTCGAGCGCCAGGTCAACCGGCTCTTGGGACGGCAGACGCCGCTCAACCCCGGCGTGCCTGCCGGCATCCCCCGGAGGTTGTATAAGGGCGTCCTGGGCGCGAGCGGGCGGGTCGCCGCGGCCCTGCCCGACGCGGTGTCGAAACGGGCCGATCAGCAGATGCGCGAGGAGGTGGCGCGGCGCGTGGGGGACCGATACCGAGAAAGCAACCGCCAGACGGAGGCCCTCACGGGTCTCGACCTCGCCAGCTACAGCTACGCGCTCTAGCCCAATACCCACTCACCCGCATCCCACCCCTATGTCTCTAGCGCAGCGCGCGATCGCCGGAGTCCAGAGGCGACTCCGGCCCTACGCGAATGGGAGGTTCCGGCGGGCAGCCCTGGAGGTGGCTTCGGACGCAGAGCACCTCCGGCAGTCCGTGCGCCAGCACGTCGAGCCCGTGGACGCCCCGCTCCTGCTCATCTCGCAGGCGCCCCGCTCCGGTGGCACCCTCCTCGGCCAGCTCTTCGACGGCCACCCGGAGATCCTCTCCCACCCTGCGCAGTTGCACAACGTCAAGCGAGCGTGGCCTACGTTCGAGGCCGCTGCCGGGGCCGCGGCGTGGTTCGACCAGCTCTTCGAGCAGCGCACCGTGGAGAAGGCGCGCGAGGGGTACCGCCGGGGGAGGAACGACGAGGCGCACCCCTTCCTCTTCTTCGCCGCCGCGCAGCGGGACGTCTTCCTGGACCTCCTCGCCGACCAGCGCGCGCCGACCGACCGCGCCATCTTCGACGCCTACATGGGGTCCTACTTCGCTGCCTGGCTTAACCACCGCGCCATGCCGGGGCCGAAGCGGTTCGTCTCCGCGTTCGTGTCGCAGATGGCGACGGAGGCCCGCAACGTCGAGGGGCTCTTCCGGGTCTACCCGGACGGGTACCTCCTGCAGATCCTCCGGCCGCCGGAGAGCTGGTACGCCTCGATGCTCCGGGTCCACCAGTCTCAGGAGGGGCGGAAATTCAGCGACGAGGAGCGGGTCGCCAACGTGGGCGAGGTGACGGACTTCTGGAGCCGCTCGGCGGAGGCCGTCGAGCGGAACCGGAAGGCGTTCGGCGAGCGCGTCATCGTGCTGGACTTCGAGACCCTCGTGGCCGACACGGAGGCTACGATGCGTGGCATCTGCTCCGTGACGGGTCTTCCGTACGACGAGGCCCTTACGCTCCCGACGTTCAACGGCGTCCCGCTTCTGTCGAACACGAGCTTCGAGCCCGTCAAGGGCGAGGTGGACCGCCGCGTGCTTGACCGTCGGCACGAGCTCCTGGAGGAAGAGGTCGCCTACCTCCGCGGCGCACCCACCGAGCTCTACGAGCGGGTGCGTGACTTGGCTCTGGCGCCCACGCGGCTGGCTGCCCAAGAGGAGCCGGTGGTACCGAGTAAGGGAGCTGCGGGAGATGGCTAAGGGGAAGCTCAGGAAAAGCGGGGCCTCGGTACGCGCCGTCGCGGGCATCTTCGCCACGGGCCTCGCCCTGAAGCCGCTCGGCATCATCGTCGGCATCATCGTCGCCCGTATGCTCGGGCCGACGGACAAGGGCATCTTCGCCTTCCTGATGCTCATCGGCAACCTCCTCATGCCGATCTGTTACCTCGGCTTCGGGATGTCGATCACGTACTTTATCAGCAGCAAGCAGTACCGCACGGAGGAGGTCGGCCTGACGAGTGTGCTCGTAGGGGTCGTCCACGGCGCCCTGGCCGGGGTCATCGTGTGGGCGTTGTGGCAGAACGGGTGGCTCGGGGAGACGGGCCAGGCCATTGAGCGCGAGCTCCTCCTGCCCGTGCTCCTCATCCTCCCTCTCCAGTCCGCCATCTACGCCTGCCGCTCGATCCTCGTGGGGATGTCGGCTTTCGGCGCGATGAACCGGCTCGACCTGATCAGCGCGGCTGTCCTGCCGATCTCGCTCATCGGGTTCGTTGTGGTAGGGAGGATGGGCGTCCTCGGCGCCGTCTATGCAGCGACGGCGGCGCGCGGGGCGATGATCGTGGTGGCCCTCTGGCTCGTGCTGCGGCAGAGCCCAATGGCGCTTCGGCTGAGTGGCTCGTTCCTTCGCAGAGGGTACAGCTACGGGCTGCGTGGCTGGATCGGCAACCTGGGCAATATCGCCAACGCGCGGCTGGACCACCTCCTCCTGGGGGTCCTGGCGCCGCCGGACCTGCTCGGGAATTACTCGGTGGCCCAGGCCGTCGCCATGCTGGCGGCGCAGCCGTCGGCCGCCATCGTGCCCGTGCTGTTCAACCGTATCGCGGCGGCGAAGGACGAGGCGGAGCGGGTCGGGCTCACGGAGCGCGTACACCGTGCACTGCTCCTGCTCATGGTCGGGGTCGCGCTCGCGCTGGCCGTCAGCGTGCCGTGGCTGGTCCCGCTCCTCTACGGCGAGGCCTTCGCCGACGCCGTCGTCCCGACCCTGCTCCTCCTCCCAGGCGTGGTGGCCATGCTCGCGACGCGGCGGTGCCTGGGGAAGTTCTTCACCGCTAGCGGGATGCCGGGGCGGAACAGCGTCGTCCAGGGGCTCGGCGGCCTCATCGGCTCCGGCTTCTACCTCCTGCTCATCCCGTTTTTCGGTCTCGTTGGAGCATCGGCGGCCTCTTCCTTAGGGGATATCGCGGCGGCGGTGATCGCCTACGTGCTGTACCGCCACACGATCCGGCCCCTGCACTCCAAGCTCTTCGCCTTTACGAAAGGAGACTTCGTGTGGTTGCGGGATCGCTTCCGGGACCTCTTCCAGGACGTATTAACTTGGGTCCGCCGCCGCCGCCATCCTGCGGCCTAGCCGGCTCCGCCACCCGTCTACCCGCCGGGGGCGCGTTCTCCGACCTCCTAGCATCCCACTCCAGAACCCTACTACCATGGCCGTACTCTCTAAGATCATCGGCAGGGGGGGCCTCATCGGCAAGCAGTTCATTATGGGCACCGAGGCCCGGCGTGAGTTCTACGCCGAGGCCCTCTCGCTGCCGAACCGGAGCGCCATCGCTGAACGTCAGCGGCTCGCTGCCGAGTTTGCCGCCGAGGGGTCCGACCTCGTCATCCCGAAGGACAAGGGCTTCCTCGTCGTGCCGCCGGGGGAGATCCCGGAGGCGGAGGAGGTCGCTACGGCGGCGCAGGAGGCGCTCGTCGGCGTGGACCTCGAGGAGCGGCAGCGGAACAAGAAGGCGCAGCTCCTCACCGGCCTCATCGACCCCAAGGACGTCACCGTAGGCTCCCCCTACCTCCGTTTCATCCTCCGCGAGGACATCCTCAAAGCCGTCTCCGTCTACCTCGGGGTCGTCCCCATCCTCACCGTCACGGACATCTGGTACTCGCAGCCGAGCCCGAGCGTGACCGACAGCCAGCTC
Organism: Rhodothermales bacterium; assembly: GCA_965215145.1. Lineage (GTDB taxonomy): Bacteria > Bacteroidota > Rhodothermia > Rhodothermales > JANQRZ01. Next base: position 1,526,051 of record OZ244038.1, read on the forward strand.
TACCACTGCGACTGGGCCGACCGGACCCAGGTCAAGGTGTTCGTCTACGCCACCGACGTCACCGAGGCCACCGGTCCCCTTACGGTCCTCAGCGCCGCGGACTCGAAGCGGGTCCGCGACGCGGTGGGGTACGAGTTCGGCCAGTACCTCGAGGACGCCGAGGTCTCGACGGCCCTCGGCGGGAAGCGGGGCGACGAGCGCGTAGTCCTCGGGGACCGCGGGACGGTCGCTTTCGTCGATACGGGCCGGTGCTTCCACTACGGCAGCCGCGTCGACGGGGAGTCCGCCTCTCGCATCGTCGGGCTGTTCCAGTTCCTCACGCCATCGGCCTTCTCGCTCCCCTCGAGCTACCAGAAGGGCGCCCGGCTCCGCAAGCTCGCCACGCCTGGGATGACGCGGCTCCAGCGGCTCGTGCTCGGCGCCGAACGGTAACCTGTTAACGATGGCCCCCACCGCTTCTGAGCTACGCCCCCCGCTCTGCGAGGCCGGCCACGCCCTCGTCGTGACGGCGCACTTCCCGCCACGCGCCACGGCGGCCAGTACCGTTATGGGTAACCTCCTCGGGGCCTTCGACCCGACGAGCTACACCGTCCTCACCTGCGTCCCTCCCGAGGCGACTCAGACGGACGAGGTCCCGGAGGCAGAGGTCGTCGAGGTCCAGGCTACGTTCGGGCGGTCCACCCGGGTCGACAAGCTCTGGCGCGACCTCCAGGCGCCGGTGGGCGTACGTCGGATCGTGCGCGAGGCGCGCCGACGCGGCGCCCGGGTCCTAGTCGGGGTCTACCCGGACTACCACTTCATCAGGCTGGCGCGGGCCGCAGCCCGGCGGGCGGGCCTCCCCTGGGTGGCCTACCTCCACGACGCGCTGGGAGCGAACATGCAGCACACGCGCTATGCCAGTGAGGCCATGGAGGTGGAGCGTGGCGTCCTGGAGGAGGCCTCGACCGTGTTCGTGATGAGCCGAGGGATGGAGCACCTCTATCGGGAGCGTTACGGCGTCGAGGTGATCCCCCTGGAGCACACCTACCCCGAGCCCATTCCGGAGCAATCTTCCGACGAGGAGCCCGAGCGGCAAGCGCTCTGGAGCGGCCAGATCTACGAGATCAACCGGCAATCGATGCTGCGCGTACACGAGGCACTCGGCCGGATCGGGTGCCCCCTCGTCGTGACGACGCCGAAGCCGAAGAAGCACCTCGAGGAGCAGGGCTTCACGGGCGAGCACGTACGCACGGCGTTCTTCCCCAGCCGTTCGGATTACCTCGATGCCCTCCGCCGACAGGCCTTGCTTCTCGTCACCGTAGACTGGCCGGACGAGTCGGTGGTCCACCCGGACGAGCTGTTTACGATCTTCCCCACAAAGATACCGGAGTACCTCGCTGCGGGCCGGCCCATCCTCGCGCACTGCCCTGAGGAGTATCCCTTTGCCCGGTTCATCCGGGAGCGCGGCTGCGGGATCGTCGTCTCCGAGCGCTCTGTGGACGCGCTGACCGGGGCGGTGGAGCGCTTGCTGCGCGGGGGAGCGGAGGTGGACCGGATGTGCGCCGCGGCACTCGATGCGGCCCAGTTCTTCTCCCCCACAAGGATAGCCCATCGGTTTCAGGATGGGGTAAGAGCGGCTCGCGTCGCCCCCGAGGTCCCGCAATGAGTCCGACCATCCCCACGTCTGCCTATACGTTTGAGCGGCCCATCATCATTGTGGGAGCCGCCCGGTCGGGAACTAAATTGGTCGCTAAGGCGATCCGCTCTTGCCCTGGCGTCACGTATCTCAACGAGCCGACCCACATCTGGCGTATCGGGAATGAGCGCGTGCTCCACGACGTGCTACCCGCTTCGCTCGCCACGCCCAGTACGTCCGAGCGCATCCGGGGTATCTTCGCCGGAGAGGTCGAGAAGCAGCAGGGGGAGCGGTTCTGTGAGAAGACGCCGGCCAACGCACTGCGCCTTCCGTTCGTGACCGCGGTGATGCCGGAAGTACGGATCGTTCACATCGTCCGGGATGGTCGCAACGTCGCGGTCTCCGCGCGCGGCATGTGGCACGGGAAGAACTCGACGGTCGAGCAGCAGGTCAGGGGTACCAAGGCCCGGCACTCCACGAAGAGCCTTGCGCAGCGAGCACGGCAGCGCATGCGGACGCTGCCACTGAGCCGGCTCCCCTACTACGCTACGACCGCTGCGCGGATGTTTTACCAAGCGCGGGTCGGGAAGCGCTATAGTGCATGGGGGCCCCGCATCCCCGGCATGCAGGATCTGACGGCGGTGCTGTCCCTGATCGAGGTCTGCGCGCTCCAGTGGGCGTGGTGCGTCGAGCTGGCGCAGAGCTTTCTTACGAGCCCGGGGACTGTGCCCCCATATCTCCAAGTCCGCTACGAGGACCTCTGCGCGGACCCGGAAACCCACATCGGCCGGATCCTGGACTTCGCAGAGGTAGAGATGCTTCCCGAACACGAAGTGCTCATCAGCAAAGTCGTACCGGAGAGGCCGAACAAGTGGGCACAGGCACTGACTGAGGAAGAGCAAAGCCGGGTGCATCACCTCATCGGTCACTCGCTCGCCACGTTAGGCTACACCTGATGACTACTGCCGTGGTGCCCCCGACAGACATGACGATAGAACGCCCGCTCATCCTGATAGGTGCTGGGCGGAGCGGGTCGACAGCATTGACGGAGGTGCTGAGCTACCATCCGCGCCTGGCTTGGCTTTCCGGCCTCGCAGACCGCTATCCGGCCCGGCCTGCTTACAACCGCCACTTCTTACAAACGCTCGACGCTCCACTCCTGCGCGGGAGGCCGCGTCGCTTCCAGCCTCACGAATGCTATCGTTTCTGGGAGCACTATTGCAAGGGCTTCACTAATCCCTACCGCGACCTACGGGCGGAGGATGTGACGCCAAAGGCCAAACGCTCGATACGGCGAGCGTTCGAAGCCACGCTGACGCCTAAACGGGACCGCCTCCTGCTTAAGATCACGGGCTGGTCAAGGCTCGGCTACCTCGACGAGATCTTCCCGGACGCTCGGTTCGTCCACCTCGTCCGCGACGGACGCGCCGTCGCGAACTCGCTGCTCAGCGTGCCCTGGTGGCACGGGTGGAGGGGACCTCAGAGCTGGCGCCTAGGAGCACTCCCTTCAGAATACCGGGAGGAGTGGGAGGCAGCGCAGGAATCCTTCGTCGCGCTCGCAGGCATCTATTGGAAAATCCTCATGGATGCGGTAGACACGGCACGGGAGATGATAGAGCCCTCTCGGTTCCTTGAGGTCCGCTACGAAGACCTCTGCGCAGAGCCTGAGTCAGAGACTCGGCGGATTGCCGATTTCGCTGGACTCGACTGGCCAGACATCCTCGACCGGGAAGTGGGAGCCGGCTCGTTCAGGAGCTCCAACGCGAAGTGGGAGCGGGATCTGACCCGCCAGCAGCAGGAAATCCTCCAGAGCGTGGTCGCAAGCCACCTAAGCCGGTTCGAGTATCAGGTAGGTAAATAAACCGACGCGACCTTCCGACTCAGGGCTCATAAGCCCCCATTTACTCACTTGATAGACGAGACGTGAGAAAATACGCTTTTTATTTGCTGTGGGTCTTGGTGTTCACCATGCCCTGTGACGTAATGTTCTATGTCCAGGGCGTGGGCACCATCTCCAAGTTCGTCGGTGTCTTGGCGGCCGGTATGATGATGGCTGCCCTGCTCAGCAGAGGGCGGCTTCGCCAGTTCCACCCCTTCATGTGGTTGCATCTGGCTTTCGTCCTATGGGCAGCATTTTCATATTTTTGGACACTAGATCAGTTGAAATATATAGAGCGGCTAGTGACTCACACTCAGCTCTTCGTGTTAGTTTGGATGGTGTGGGAGCTCGCCCGCGACGAGACATCACAGCGGAGCCTCCTGCAGGCTTACGTCTTGGGGGCCACTGTGATGGCGTTTAGCGTCGTCTACGGGTTTATTACCGGCGCGTCGGTCAGCGTAGGAACCGACCGGTTCACGGGGTTCGATCAGGACCCGAACTATACCGCGTTCATGGTGGCTTGGGGGGTGCCTTGTGCTTGGTACCTTCTTTTCAAGGGGACGTGGCAACCGCTGAAGTTGTTTCGTTTCCTGAATATTGCTGTGCTGCCCGTCCTCTGCTTAGCTGTTCTGCTCACGGCCTCCCGTTCAGGCTTCCTCGCCCTGTCTATTGGACTCCTGTTTATCCCAATCTCAAGTGCGATTCGTGGCGAGGTGTCCTTCAGACGGCGAGCTAATGCTATCACGATGGTGGCGGTGTTTGGTCTCGCCAGTCTCGTTTTTGTTCCGCCGGAGTCATATGAACGGCTCCTGACCATTGCCGACGAGGTGAACACCGCGCAATCTGTGCAGTCCGGCCAGGTACGCGCCGAAGCCTCAGGAATGTCACGCCTGTACATATGGGAGCGGGGGATAGAAGCCTTTACTGAGACACCGATCGTGGGGGTAGGATTAGGGGGGTTTAGGAAAAGTATCGCGACGATAGAAAGAACGGGAGGGGACGCTGCTCACAATTCCTACCTGCTCATCTTGGTTGAACTAGGCGTTATAGGCTTTGGACTCTGCTGCTTAATCATAGCAATGCTCTTCTTTGCCACCTCATCGATGCGACCAATGGAAAGGGCTTTTTATATACTAATGCTGCTGATGTGGCTTTGCGTTGTCATGTTCATACAGCAGGATTATGAGAAGCACACCTGGTTCGTATTTGCGCTCATCGTAGCCCATGCCGCGTCGGCGGATGAACGGCGCCGCGCCGCGCGGCGTGCGTTGAGGGCTGCCGCCCGCGCCCCCATGAGACAGTACCAGGCCAGAGCGGGCGCGTGGTCGGGGCGAGTCTCGTGACCGGCGGCACCAAAGAACGAACCCGTGTTCTCCAACTGACACCCGACTTCGGGCGCGGCGGTGCGGAGCGAGTAGTGGCCTACTTGGTCGGCGCGCTCGACCGTGACCGCTTTGAAGTTGAGGCGCTCTCTCTGTTCGACGAGCTGGACCCCGAGATGGAGGCGGCTCTTGCACGGACCGGTCGGCCCGTGCACCTTCTCGGGAAGCGCCTAGGTCCTGACCTCCGGATGCCAGGGCGGGTAGACCGGGTGATCCGGGCGTTCCGCCCCCACGTGGTGCATTCGCATCGGTACGTCCTCGCCTACGCGCTACCGAGCATCGTCGGGCGCCGTGTGCCGCTAGCGCTCCACACCATTCATAACCTCGCGGAACGGGAGGCTGGTACGGTCGGGCGTCGGATACAGGCCCTCGCGTTCCGCCTCGGCGTCGTGCCCGTCGCCATTGCGGAACAGGTCGCCGAGAGTCTAGAGCGTGTGTACGGGCCGGGCAATTACCCGCTCATCCCGAACGGCGTAGATCTGGAGCGCTTCCGCTCCCCGGAGGTAGGGCGGGCGGTGTGGCGGCGGCGAGAGGGCATCGACCCCAACAGCGTCGTGTTCGTCGCCGTGGGGCGACTCGACCGGCAGAAGAACCACGCTCTGCTACTGGAGGCCTTTGCAGCGCAGGCTGCGAGCGACCCGAGGGCTCGGCTGCTCATCGCGGGCGAAGGGGAGTTCGGAGACGCGTTAGAGTCTCAGGCGGTGGCTCTCGGCATCGAGGAGCACGTCCGCTTCTTGGGACGACGGGGAGACATCCCCGATGTCCTCGCAGCAGCCGACGTTTTTGCTGCGTCGTCGGACTGGGAGGGAAACCCGCTGGCCGTCATGGAGGCGATGGCCGCCGGGCTGCCCGTCGTCCACACCGCGGTGGGGGGCGTCCCGGAGTTGGTCACCGGCGGACGCGACGGCATCCTGTGTCCTCCCGGCGACCGCGACGCGCTCGCGGCGGCGCTCTCGCGGATGCTCCACGACGTCGCGCTCCGCGAGCGGCTCGGCTTAGCCGCGGCAGAGGCCGCCGCGGCCCGGTTCAGCCTCGGCGCGATGGTCCATGCCTATGAGCGGCTCTACGCCGAGCGCCTCGGTACGGTCAGGGACTCGGATGCTTCTGGAGAACTCACTCGGAGGGTCCAGCCCCAAGAGGAGGCAACGAGCTGAATAGACCCGGAGCACGGCACTATCTTCCTCTGCCTCCCCGCTTGCAGAGCGGACCCTCTAGCATCTAAGAGGACCCCGTCGAAATCCTAGTAGGCGGGTATCTCGTGACGCAGCATACCCCCTCAAACGGAGGCGTCTTCAGACCGCCGCCTGTTCAGCGGAACCTTCGAGAAATTCCATGTCCCGCAGCTTTGTCACCAAGGCCACTCGTCAACTCCAGCGTGCTCGGAAGCGGCTCCGGCTCAAGCGGACGGGAGATCCCACCTCCCCTGCGACCTTGGTCCTCATCATGGGATCTCAGCGCGCTGGGACGAAGATGATCCTAGAGACGCTACGCCGGAGCCCACAGGTCTGGACTCACGACCACCGTTGGGTGGACGCGGCCTACTTCTTCGGACCGGACCCCGCGTACCTCCTGCAGTGGGGCAAGGCGCGACCCCGCCTAAACGGCCCGCAGAAGGTTAGGCAGCTCTACGAATCCAGCCCCGCTCGCGCCGTCGTTATCCACGCTATCGGTGAGTCTCAGAACACCGCACGCCTGTTGGTAGAGCACCCCGCGGCGCGCGTGCTCTGGATGTTCCGTAACTACAAGGATGTCGCGAACTCGGCGGCGGCGCTCTGGGGGGACCATCAAAGCGAGCTTATGCGGCGGGTACGGGATCGGGAGTGGGATACGCTGAAGTGGCGGGCTGAGCACCTTGCTCCCGAGGAGGCTGAGCGCTTGACTCGGCTGTACCGCGAGGACGCACCTCCCCAGCAGGGAGCCGCCCTCTACTGGTATCTCCGCCTACTGGTATCTCCGCAACCGCTACTTCTTCATGCAGGAGCTAGAGCGACATCCCCGCGTGCGGCTCGTTAATTACGAGGAGCTCGTTCAGGACCCGCGGCGGTGGGTAGAGGAGATCTACGGCGAGCTCGGCCTCGACTTTGTTCCCGAGTATGCCAGCCACATAAACGCTCGGTCTGTGGGCAAACGACCGTTCCCCGAGATCAACCCGGAGGTCGAGGCCTTGTGTGACGAACTGCTCCGGCGGTTGCAAGCGGCGGCCTCGGAGCCCCACCCATTGAGCCAGAGCACAGAAGCAGAGGCCTGAGGTCGGGACACCGCCGCCTTGGGATGTTGATGCTGTATTAATACGTTGTTCCATCAGCCATAGCCGCGATGGGTTACAGGCCGGGACAACGACCCGACATAACCGGCTTTTTCTTGCTGCTCTCTATGGACCTCCAACCCATCACCGATGACTCCCGTGGCTGAGCCCCCCCGAATTCTCATCGCCGAGCCCGACCGGTTCTCGCCCGAGGCCCTCGCGATCCTCAGAGTTGCTGGGGAGGTGGAACTGCGCACCGTGCCGACGGGCGAGCTGGCCCCCGCGCTGCGCGAGTACGACGCCGTCTGGATCCGGCTCGGACACCGCGTCACGACTGAGACCCTCGCCACGGCGGGGCCGGACCTCCGGTGCCGCGTCCTCGCGTGCCCTGTTACGGGCCTCGATCATATCGACCTCGACGCTTGCGCCGAGCGCGGCATCCGCGTCGTGAGCCTGAAGGGGGAGACGACCTTCCTCCGCCGCGTCCGTGCCACGGCTGAGTTGGCGCTGGGCCTCACCCTTGCGCTGCTCCGTAGGATCCCCCAGGCCGCCGCTTCGGTGCGGGACGGGGAGTGGGACCGGGATCGCTTCCCCGGCCACGAGCTGTTCGAGAAGACCGCTGGCATCGTCGGCGTCGGGCGGCTCGGCTCGATTATGGCGGAGTGCCTCGGCGCACTCGGAATGCGCGTCCTCGGCTACGACCCCCGACCCGACTTCCCCGACCACGTCGCCGAGCGCGTCGGAAGTCTCGACGCGCTCCTCGCCGCCTCCGACCTGGTCTCGATTCACGTCTCCTACGATGCCACGACTCACCACCTCATCGGCCCAGCCGAGCTCGCCGCGATGAAGCCAGGTGCCGTCCTCGTCAACACCGCCCGCGGCGGCGTCCTCGACGAAGGCGCGCTTCTCGATGCGCTCCGCGCCGGCCGCCTCGCCGGGGCCGCCCTCGACGTGCTCTATGGCGAGCCGGACATCGCTGGGCACCCCCTCGTCGCCTACGCCCGTGAGCACGACAACCTCCTCATCGTCCCCCACCTCGGGGGGAACACGGCTGAGTCCTGGGTGAAGACGGAGGTGTTTTTGGCCGGCCGCGTGGTGGCCGCGCTAAAGTCCGCCCCGGTAACGGGAGAGACTAACCCCCAGCCAAAGAGCTGAACCGCTAATGGAAGAGAGAACCCCCCGAACTCTGCCGGGAGCCGTGCTCGGAATCGTGCCTGCGCGCGCGGGGTCGAAGCGCGTTCCGGGGAAGAACCTGCGTCCGCTCGCGGGGAAACCCCTCGTCGCGCGAGTGATCGAGGCGGCTCTCGCGGCAGAGAGCCTCGACCGCGTCGTCGTCTCCTCGGACAGCCCGGAGGTGCTCGCCGTCGCCGCCTCCTACGGCGCGGACCTCCCGCTGAAGCGCCCCGCCGAGTTCGCCACCGACACGGCTCCGGCGAGCGAGTACGTCCGCCACGCGCTCGACACGCTCGAGGCGGCGGGGGAGGGGCCGTTCGGCGCCATCGTGATTCTCCAGCCGTCGTCGCCCTTCACGCTCCCCGAAGACATCGACGCGACGGTGGCGCTGCTCCGGGAGTCCGGCGCGGACAGCGCCGTCAGCGTCATGGCTGTGGACCACGCGGTGCATCCGGTGAAGCTGAAGCGAATGGAGGGCGACCGGCTGCTGCCCTATTTTGAGGAGGAGCGCGGGCGCATGGCCGCGCACGAGCTGCCCGAGGTCCACGTCCGCAACTGCGCCGTCTACGCCGTCCACCGGGAGACCGCCGAGCGCGCCGCCCGGGGGGGGGAGCTGCTCGGCGAGGACTCCCGCGGCTACCTCATGCCGCCCGAGCGCTCCATCGACATCAACGAGGAGGTGGACCTCGCCTTCGCCGAGTTCCTCCTCGCTCGCTCTCTCCCCCAGGAGGCCGACGCCCGATGACGACCCCCACCCCCGAGCCCGCACCGGCCGCACCGGCTCTCAGCGAGCGGGTGCCCTTCGTCGTCTTCGGCGCCTCGAAGTCCGGCACGACGTGGGTCCAAAAGCTGCTCGACACCCACCCGGACGTGCGCTGTCACTTCCAGCTCCCGCTCTTCCCGCTCAGCCCGGAGGGCCGGGCCCGCCTGCACAAGCAGGTCCCGCCCGCGCTCAGCGGCAGCGAGAGCCCGTGGTCCGGGTTCTTCGGGGACGACGCAGGCGAGGAGGCGTACTGGCTCCGGGGCGCCTACCTCCAGGGGCTTCAATGCCTCCGGCCGGGGTACGTAGAGCGGGTGATGGCCGACCCCCGCCTTCCGAGGGTGATCTCGGGGGTGAGCGGTGAGGCCGAGGCCACCCTCCGGGACTTCCATCACCGGGTGCTCCGCGCGGTTGGCACCGTCGTCCTCGAGGACGAGGAGGCCCGCGGGAAACAGGTGGTCGGGACGAAGGCTCACACGGACCTCCGGATGCTCTTCGATGTGTTCCCCGAGGCCCGCGTGGTCCACGTCCTTCGGGATGGCCGCGACGTGTGCGTCTCGAAGCGGTTCCACACGCTGCGGCAGAAGGCGTTCTTCCCCGGCGACGAGCGCAGCCGCGCCCTCGCGTGGTTCAACCGGCACGGGGTCAGCCGCCGGGCCGTCCGGGCGATCCAGCGGCGGACGGGCCTGTTTGGGGAATCGTGGTATCGGGACGTGGGGGAGGAGGGGCCGCTGTTCTCCGAGGCTTCCCTGACGAAGTACGCCGCGGAGTGGGTGCTGAGCGCCGAATACGTCCGCTCCTTCGAGCGGGAGCGGCCCGACCAGGTGCTAACCGTCCGCTACGAGGACCTCCGCGCCGACACCTCGCAGCAGCTCGCCCGGATGCTGTCGTTCCTCGGCGCCGACGCCTCCGCCGCGGTCGTGGAGGAGATCGTGGAGCGAAACGACTTCGACCGGCTCAAGAAATCCCACCAGGTCGAGGGCAAGCGCAGCTTCTTCCGCAAGGGGAAGAGCGGCGACTGGCGCAACCACTTCACCCCCAGCGACACGGCCCTGTTCAAGCGCCTCGCGGGGGACCTCCTCGTCGAGCTCGGCTACGAGGAGCACGCGGATTGGACCCTGGTATGACCCGACCTCAGCCCTCAGAGGAGATGACCTCGACCGGTGCACCAAAGCTGCAGGAGCGGCCCCCTCCCGTGTTCGTCGTCGGGAGCGGCCGCTCCGGCACGACCCTCCTCCGCGGCGTTCTCAACGCGCACAGCGACATCTTCGCCTCCGGCGGCGAGAGCCGATTCTTTCCGGCCCTCCCCTCGTACCGCCGGGAGTACGCGGACCTCAGCGAGGAGGCGATCCTCCGAGCCTATGTGCTGACCCTCGCGGCGGTCGTCGAGCGCGGGTGGCGTCGTCGTCAGCCCCCGCCCGAGCTCGTAGCGCAGGAGGAGGAGGTCTACCGGAGGTGCCTCAACCGCCTCGAAGCGCTCGGCGAGCCGGTCACCCACACAAGCGTTTTCCGGGCTGTCCTTGAGGTCCATCGCTGCAGAGTTCGGGAAGACGCGGTGGATAGAGAAGATGCCCACGCACATCTTCTACGTCGAGGACATCCTGCGGCACTTCCCGGACGCGCTGTTCGTGGAGGTCGAGCGAGACCTCCGCGACGTGTTGGCCTTGATGAAGAAGCGGCGTCCTTCGGAGCGAAAGCCACGTTGCCGGGTCTCGCCCTTCGTAGTGGCTTCAACACCCTCGCGCGGCCTGTACGCCGGTTCTACCGAGGGGGAACTAAGACCGTTCGGCAGAACTTTCGGAATGCCATCCGAAGGGTGGCCGTTTTCGCCAAGCGATCGTAGGTGCTGAGATGGCGGCGCAGTTCGCCGGGCGCCAGCGTGAATGCTCCGCCCCCCTTCCCCCCAGGCCGACGGCGAGGATGACCGGGCGGCCCAGGCTACACCCTCTCGCTGAGGGGCCACAGATGGACGCTGAGGACCCGCAACACAAACGACTAATGCCCCCTAGGAGCGAGCCGAGATCGGTGAAGGAGCCCTCCCGTACCGGGCACGCCGAGGCCCATGCGCGTGTCCTCCTCGTGACGCCTCAGCCGGGCGTGAAGGACGCCGCCTACGGGGGCGGGATGGGCGGGTACGTCCGCATGGCCGGCGTCCTCCTAAAGACGTTCGCCGAGTACGCCTCGGGCCGCATCGAACTGGTCCCGTGTTACCACTCGGTGCGACGGAAGGGGCGGTTCCACGTCCTCCGCTTCCCCGCCCGCATCGCCTCGGACGTGCGGGCGCTGGCCCGGATGGCGCCGGGCGCCGACGCCGTCCACATCACGCTCGCCTATCGCCGGACCATCTACCGCGAGTTCGCTCAGGTCGCGCTGGCGCGGCGGCTTGGCCTGCCCGTCCTCGTCGACATCCGGGCGGGCGAGTTCCAGCGGTGGTACGAGCGGGCCCCGCGCTGGGAGCGGTGGCTGACGCGACGGACCCTCGCGTGGGCCGACCTGATCTCCGTCGAAGGCGTTCCCTACCTCGACTTCGTCCGCGAGGAGTTCGGGCGCGAGTCCGTGTACTTCCCCAACTTCGTCCCCGCCTGGGAGATTCCCGAGGAGGCCCCACCGAAGTGCCAGGGCGGGCCACTCCGCCTGCTCTACGCCGGATACTGCTACGACGGGAAGGGCGTCTACGAACTCGTCGAGGGGTGCGCCGCCGCCGCCCGCCGCGGCGTCGAGGTTGAGCTGACGCTGGCGGGGGCCGAGGCCCCGGGCTTCAAGGCGTGGCTCGACGCGCAGGAGGCATCGGGCCTCCCGATGCCTGTCCGCCGGCTCGGCCTGCAGCCGCACGACCGCGTGCTCGAGCTCTTCCGCGAGCACGACGTGTTCTGCCTCCCCTCCCGCCACCCCGGTGAGGGCCACTCCAACGTCACCAACGAGGCGATGATGACGGGGATGGTCATCGTCTGCACCCGCCACGGGTTCCTCGGCTCCATCCTCGACGAGGAGAGCGCCTTCTTTATCGAGAAGGGGAGCGCCGAGGCCGTGGCCGACGGGCTCGCCGCCGTGGCTGCGGACCCCGAGGCCGCCCGCGCGAAGGCCCGCGCCGCCCGCCGCCGCCTCGTGACCCAGTTCTCGTCGGCCTCGAACGTCCCGCTCATGGAGCGGATGTACGCCTCGATGATCGAGGGCTCCCCGGCCGAAGGCATGCCGGCGGAGCCGCCCCTCCAAGAATCCCTCTAACGCAGCCCGCACCATGAAGCAGGTCATCCAAAACGCGAAGTCCGGCGACCTCACGATCGAGGACGTCCCACCCCCCGCGCTTCACCCCGGCGGCGTCCGCATCCGCACGGCGGCGTCGCTCATCAGCGCTGGCACGGAGAAGATGATCATGGACCTCGCGCAGAAGAGCCTCGTCGGGAAGGCGCAGGCGCGGCCGGACCTCGTGCGGCAGGTGCTCCAGAAGGTCCAGAACGAGGGGCTCGTCCCGACCTTCCACAACGTGATGTCGAAGCTCGAGAAGCCGATGCCGCTCGGGTACAGCGCGGCCGGCATCGTCGAGGCCGTGGGGGAGGGGGCGGGCTTCCAGATCGGGGACCGCGTGGCGGTGGCCGGGGCTGGTTACGCCAACCACGCCGAGGTCAACTTCGTCCCGAAGAACCTCGTCGCGGCGATCCCCGAGGGGGTCTCGTTCGAGGACGCGGCCTACGTCACCGTCGGCGCCATCGCGCTCCAAGGCGTCCGGCTCACGCGGCCGGAGCTCGGGGACCACGTCGCCGTCGTCGGACTCGGGCTGCTGGGGCTGCTGACGGTGCAGCTCCTCAAGGCCAACGGCTGCCGCGTGATCGGGATCGACCTCGACCCGAAAAAGGCCGAGCTCGCCCGGCGGGTCGGCGCGGACGAGGCGATGGCGGGGGGGAACGACGAGGCCGCCCGCGCCATCGACGCCTTCACCGGCGGACGCGGCGCGGACCACACCGTCATCACCGCCGCCACGAAGGCCAACGGCCCCATCGAACTCGCCGGCGAGGTGACGCGCAAGAAGGGGCAGGTCGTCATCGTCGGCGCCGTCGGGATGGACATCCCGCGCGACACGTACTACCACAAGGAGCTCTCCGTCCAGGTCTCGATGTCGTACGGCCCCGGCCGCTACGACCCGTCCTACGAGGAGGGCGGCGTGGATTACCCCTACGACTACGTCCGCTGGACCGAGCAGCGGAACATGGAGGCCGTGCTCGCCCTCATCGCCGAGGGCCGCCTCGACGTCGGCGCGCTCACGACGCACCGGTTCCCGATCGAGCGGGCCGCCGACGCGTACGCGCTCATCCAGGAGGGCAGCGAGCCCTACCTCGGGATCGCCCTCACCTACGACGTCGAGAAGGAGCAGGACCCCGTCGTCCGCCTCCGCCCGGCGACCACGCGCCCGGCCCAGGTGAACGGCCACGTCCGCGGGCCGCTCCGGGTCGGGATGGTCGGGGCGGGGAACTACGCGGCGCAGAAGCTGCTCCCCCCGCTCCAGAAGGAGGCCGCCGTCGACCTCTCGGGGCTCGTGACCTCCACCGGCTCGAACGCGCAGCAGAAGGCGGACAAGTTCGGGTTCGCCTTCTGCACCACCGACCTCGGCGCGCTCCTCCAGGACGCCGACACCGACGCCGTCTTTATCGCCACGCGCCACTCGACCCACGCCGACTTCACCGTCCGCGCGCTGGAGGCCGGCAAGCACGTCTTCGTCGAGAAGCCGATGGTGGTGGACGAGGAGCAGCTCCGCGCCGTCGAGGCCGCCTACGCCCGCGCCAACGAGCGGCGGCCGATTGGTCTGATGGTCGGGCTCAACCGCCGGTTCGCGCCGATGGTGGTGCAGCTCCGCGAGGCGATGCCTCGGGAGGGCGTGAAGCAGATGCTCTACCGCGTCAACAGCGGCCACATCCCCACCTCGACATGGCTCCACGAGGAGGCCGAGGGCGGGGGCATGATGGTCGGCGAGATGTGCCACTTCCTCGACCTCATGCAGCACGTCTGCGGCGAGCGACCCGCGACGGTCTACGCGCAGAGCCTCCAGGTCGGCAACGCCACCGTCGCCGACTCCGACAACGTGACGATCGTGGTGACGTTCGACGGCGGCTCGGTGGGGACGCTCTGCTACAACACCGTCGGCGACAAGGCCTCGCCGAAGGAGCGGCTCGAGGTCTACGGCGGCGGCGCCGTCGCCCACCTCGACGACTTCCGGCGGCTGACCGTCTGGCGCGGCGGCAAGCGCACCGTCCGCGAGCGCTCGGCAGGGCAGGACAAGGGGCAGGACGCCCAGGTCGCCGCGACCGTAGCCGCCTTTAGGGCCGGCCCCGAGGCCCCGATCCCCTTCGCAGAGCTCGTCGCGGGGATGGAGATGGTATTCGCCGCGCGCCGCTCCCTCCGCTCCGGCCAGCCCGAACCCGTCGTCGGCGCCGTCACCCAACCCGAAGCCTGATGCTCGTCACCCACATCGTCGGCGCCCGCCCGAACTTCATGAAGGCGGCCCCCGTGCTCGCCGCGCTCGACGCCGCGGGCGTCCAGCAAAGACTCGTTCACACGGGGCAGCACTACGACGAGAACATGTCCGACGTGTTCTTCCGCCAGCTCGAGCTCCCCGAGCCCGACGTGAACCTCGAGGTCGGCTCGGGCAGCCACGCCGTGCAGACGGCCGAGACGATGACGCGGCTCGAGGCGTACTTCGAGGCCGAGCGCCCGGACCTGCTGCTCGTCTACGGCGACGTGAACTCGACCGTCGCGGCGTCGCTCGTCTGCGCCAAGATGGGGATCCGCGTGGGCCACGTCGAGGCCGGGCTGCGGTCCTACGACCGCGCCATGCCGGAGGAGGTCAACCGGATGGTGACCGACCGCCTCGCCGACCTCCTCTTCACCCCGTCGGTGGACGGCAACGAGAACCTCGCCCGCGAGGGCGCCGACCCCGAGGCGGTCCACTTCGTCGGGAACGTGATGATCGACACCCTCGTCCGGCTCCTCCCGAAGGCGGAGGCGCGGTGGGACGACGGGCTCGCCGACGAACTCGGCGTCCGGAGCGGGGGCTACGGCCTCGTCACGCTCCACCGGCCCTCGAACGTGGACGAGCCCGACCAGCTCCGCGGCCTCGTCGACGCGCTCGACGACATCGCGGCGGACCTCCCGCTCGTCTTCCCTGTCCACCCCCGCACGCGCGCCCGCATGGCTGAGCTCGGCCTCGCTTTCGCCGGCGACGTCCGGCTCCTCGACCCCGTCGGGTACCTCGACTTCCTCGCGCTCCAGCGCCACGCCCGCCTCGTGCTGACGGACTCCGGCGGGGTCCAGGAGGAGACGACCTACCTCGGCGTGCCGTGCCTGACGGCCCGCGAGAACACCGAGCGCCCCGTGACGGTCACGATGGGGACGAACCGCCTCGTCGGCCGCGACCTCGACCTCCTCCGCCGCGAGGCGCGGGCCATCCTCGCCGGGGAGGGCGACTGCATGCCCGAGCGCCCGCCGCTGTGGGACGGCCGCGCGGGCGAGCGCATCGCCGCCATCGTTGCGGCCGGCGTGCCCGAGCCGGCCCCGGCTTGATGGCGCTGCCACAGCGGGCGCGGCTCTACGCGCACACGCTCCGCCACCTCCGCCCGTGGCAGGTCACCGGGCGCCTCGTCGCGCGCGCCCGGCAGGCGCTGCCGCCGGCGCTCGGGCCGGAGCCGCCCGCCGGCCTGCACGGCGCGTTGCACCCGCGCGTTCCGCTCCCTCACCATGACCCGGAGAACACCGCCGAGGCCGTCGCCGAGGGTCGGTTCTCGTTCCTCGACGACGCGCGCTCGCTCGGCCGCCCCGTGCGGTGGGCGCCGCGGGAGGCGCCGCTCTTGTGGCAGTTTCACCTCCACTACTTCGGGTACCTCCACCTCCTCCCGCGCTCCGAGCAGGAGGCCCTGTGTCGGGAGTGGGTCGCGGCGAACCCACCGGGCCGGCAGCCAGCGTGGCACCCCTACACGACCTCGCTCCGCATCATCAACTGGTGCAAGGCGGGCTTCGACGACCCGGCCCTCCTGCGAAGCCTTTACCGGCAGGCGGCGTTTCTCGCCCGCAACCTCGAGACGCATGTGATGGGGAACCACCTGCTGGAGAACGCCCGCGCGCTCGTCTACGCCGGCTGCTTCTTCGAAGGCCAGGGAGAGGCCGGGCACTGGCTTGAGGAGGGGGTGCGGATCTACCGCGAGCAGACGCCGGAGCAGGTCCTCCCCGACGGCGGCCACTTCGAGCGGAGCCCGATGTACCACGCGCTCGTGCTCGAAGGCTACCTCGACGTGCTCAACCTGCTGCCGAACGGGCACCCGGCGGAAGCTGAGCTTCGGGGCGCCGCCGCGCGGATGCAGGACTTCCACGCCGCGTTGACGCACCCCGACGGCCAGATCGCCCTGCTCAACGACGCGGTCCAGGACGGGGCGCTCGCGCCGGTTGATCTCGCTCGCTACGCCGCGGCCGTCCTGCAGCGGGAGCCCGAGGCCCGCACCGCCTTCCCCGAGACCGGTTACTTCGTCCACCGAGGCGGAGCCGCCTACCTCGCCTTCGACGCCGGTCCGGCCGGCCCGGACCACCTCCTCGCCCACGCCCACGCCGACCTCCTCTCGTTAGAGCTCTCCCTCGGCGGCCACCAGCTCATCACGGACCGCGGCGTGTTCGAGTACGCCCCTGGCCCGACGCGCGACTTCGACCGGAGCACGGCGGCCCACAACACCGTCACCGTGGATGGCACCGACCAGATCGAGTGCTGGGACAGCTTCCGCGTCGCACGGCGGTTTCGGCCCCGGCAGGTGCGGTTCGAGCAGGAGGGCCGACGTTCGACGTTCGAGGGCAGCTTCTTCGGGTACGCCGGGCTCCTCGGCGACGGCATCATGCACCGCCGCCGCGTCGTCGTGGATGAGGCCGAGCGGGCCGTGTTTATCCGCGACGCCGTTGGGGGGCGCGGGGTGCACCGCGCCGAGAGCCGGCTCCATCTTCACCCGGACGTCGTCGTCGCGCGGGAGGGGGAGGGGCTCACCCTGCGACGCGCCGGCCAGGAAATCCACCTCGCCGGCGAGGGAGGGGCGCTCTCGGTGGAGGAGGGCGGCTACTGCCCGACGTTCGGCGTCGAGCACCCACGCGCTGTCGTCCGTCTCCTCCACGACGGCCCGCTGCCGGCTCGGCTCGGCTTCACCCTCCGCTTCTGAACCCGCCCCCGAGGCTATGCGCATCCTGTTCGTCAGCAACAACTTCCCCCCGGAGGTCAACGCCCTCGCCACCCGCCTCTCCGAGCACGGGCGGGAATGGGTGCGGATGGGCCACGAGGTCGAGGTCGTCACCGACGTCCCGAACTTCCCCGAGGGCGAGGTCTACGCCGGCTACGAGAACCGGCTGACGCGCGAGACCGTCGACGGGATGAGCGTGACGCGCGTGCCGATGTACGTCGCCGAGAACAGGGGGACCGTCCGGCGCACGCTGAGCTACCTCTCGTTCATGGCCTCGGCGATGCTGTTCGGCCGGCCGGAGCGCCGGCCCGACGTCGTGGTCGCCTCGTCCCCGCAGATGTTCACGGCCGTAGCGGGGCTCGTGCTCGCGCGCCGGCTCGGCGTCCCCTTCGTGCTGGAGGTCCGGGACCTCTGGCCGGAGTCCATCGTCGCCGTGGGGGCGATGGAGCGGAACGCGATCATCCGCGCCTTCGAGGCCCTCGAGCGCTACCTCTACCGCGCCGCCGATCACATCGTCGTGGTGACGGACGCGTTCGAGCGGGCGCTCGTGGAGAAGGGGGTCCCGCCTGGCAAGATCTCCGTCCTCAAGAACGGGATGGACCTCGAGACCTTCGACCAGCCCCTCGACGAGGAGGCGCTAGGCCGACTGCGGCGCGAATACGACCTCGAAGGGAAATTCGTCGCCTCCTACATCGGGACCATCGGGATGGCCCACCGCGCTGACATCCTGCTCGAGGCCGCCCGGCGCTGCAACGACCCCGACACCGTGTTCCTCGTCGTCGGCACGGGGGCCGAGCGCGAGCGGCTCGCCGCTGCTGCGCAGGAGGCCGCCTCCCCGAACTTCCGCCTCGTCCCGAAGCAGCCCAAGGAGATGGTCCCCTACTTCATGGCGCTGACGGACGTGAGCGTCGTCCACCTCCGGCGCTCGCCGCTGTTCGAGACGGTGCTGCCGTCGAAGCTGTTCGAGGCGATGGGCAACGGGAAGCCCGTCGTGCTCGGCGTCGAGGGCGAGGCGAAGGAGACGCTGGAGGCAGCCGAAGCCGGCATCGCCATCCCGCCGGAAGATGCCGACGCCCTCGCTGCAGCGGTGGCCCAGCTCCGCCAGAACCCCGTACAGTTCGGGGTTCTGGCGGAGAACGGCCGGGCCTACGTCCGCGCCCACCACGACCGCCGCGCGCTGGCCCATCGGTATGCGGAGACCCTAGCGCGCGTGGCCGCTTTCTAACGTTCGAGGCCCCTCCCCATAGGCCAAAGGCGACACGCTGTAGACGCTTAAAGTTAATAGAGCGTTTGCCGATCTTAGCCCCGACTCCGCAGGCTCCGGTGACGTAGCCGGGTATCTTGAACTTCCGCCTACCGGTGAGGTGCGCCTCAGGCTCACCGGTCGGTTCTTCCCACAGCATGTCGCCCGTCTCGGGTGGGCCAGGCCCGCACGTCCTCGGATCATGCCCCCGGACTCTAGTCCTCCGCAAGCTCTTATGCGCGTCCTCATCACCGGCGGTGCCGGCTTCATCGGGAGCCACCTCGCCGACTCCCTCCTCGCCGACGGGCACCACGTCCATGCGCTGGACAACCTCTCGACGGGGCGGCTTGCTAACGTGGCCCATCTACGGGACGAGGAGCGTTTCGCCTTGACGATCGGGAACGTCCTCGACTACCACACCCTTGAGGGGCTCGTCGAGGAGTGCGACCAGATCTACCACCTCGCCGCGGCCGTCGGCGTGCGCCTGATCATGGAGCGCCCCGTCGAGACCATCGTGACGAACGTGCAGGGGACGGAGAACGTCCTCAAGCTGGCCAACTACCACCGCAAGCCCGTCCTCGTCGCCTCGACCTCCGAGGTCTACGGGAAGTCCATGGAGCACGGGAGCGGGGAGGCCCTGGCCGAGACCGACGACTGGACGCTCGGGACGACGACGAAGCGGCGCTGGGCCTACGCCTGCTCGAAGGCGATGGACGAGTTCCTCGCGCTGGCCTACCACGTCGAGAAGGACCTGCCGGTGGTCGTCGCCCGCTTCTTCAACACCGTCGGCCCCCGCCAGACGGGGCGCTACGGGATGGTGATCCCCAACTTCGTCCGGCAGGCGCTGGCGGGCGAGCCGATCCGCGTCTTCGGCGACGGCGACCAGACCCGCTGCTTCACCTACGTCGGCGACGCGGTCCGCGCGGTACGGGAATTGATGGAGACGCCCGAGGCCGTGGGCCAGGTCTTCAACATCGGCAGCCACGAGGAGGTCTCGATGAACGACCTCGCCGAGCGCGTGCGCGCCCTGGCCGACAGCTCGTCCCCCATCACACACATTCCCTACGAGGAGGCATACGGCGAGGGCTTCGAGGACATGCGCCGTCGGACGCCGGACATCACGAAGCTCAGGGAGGCCATCGGGTATGAGCCCTCCTGCTCCACCGACGACATCCTCCGCTCCGTCATCGAGCACGCCCGCGAGGCCGAGACCGTCAGCGGTCCTGTGTCTATCGACGACTTCATGCGCGTCTAGCTCGCCGCTACGGGTTACGCCCCTCGCCCTCGAGGCGAGAGCCGGCGGGAGCAGTGCGCCCGCAGAAGCCCGATTCCCTCCCCGTTCCCCCACCGACCGCCGCCATGCCGGAGCAGCCACTCGCTACGTGGGCCCTCGCGACGGGCGTTGCGTTCCTGATCACGCTCGGTGTGACGCCCGTCCTGATCCGGATCGCGCCCCGGTTCGGGTGGGTGGCGCAGCCGAAGGCGGACCGCTGGCACAGCCGCCCGACGGCTCTGATGGGCGGGATCGCCATCTTTATCGGCGCGACGGGGGCGGGCCTGCTGACGGCGCCGTCGGCGCTACCCTGGCCGGTGTGGGTCGGCGCGGCGCTCATGTTCGCCACGGGGTTCGCCGACGACCTCGTGCAGCTCCGCCCGGCCTCGAAGCTCGTGGCCCAGGTGCTGGCCGCGGCGCTGCTCGTCGGGGCGGGCTACATGTTCGGGCCGTCTTGGCCCCTCTGGATCTCGGTGCCCGTCACGTTCCTCTGGGTGATCGGGATCACGAACGCCGTCAACCTGCTCGACAACATGGACGGGCTCTCGGCGGGGATCACGGGGATCGTGGCGCTCACCCTGGCGACCTTCCTGATCCTCAGCGGGCAGACCACGGAGGCCCTCTTCGCGCTGGTGCTGGCCGGGGCCTGCGCGGCGTTCCTACTGTACAACTTCAACCCGGCCCGCATCTTCATGGGCGACTGCGGGAGCCTCTTCATCGGCTACGGGGTGGCCGCCCTCGCAGTGGTGGCTCAGGGGGGCTCCGTCGAGTCGCACCCGGCGGCGGCGGCCGTGATCTCCGTGGCCGTGCTCGCCCTCCCGATCCTCGACACCACGCTGGTGACGCTGCTGCGGAAGTGGAGCGGCCGGCCGGTCTCGCAGGGCGGGCGCGACCACAGCTCGCACCGCCTCGTGTTCATGGGGCTTTCGGAGCGCGAGGCCGTCCTCATGCTCTACGCCGTCAGCGCGGTCGGCGGCGGGGCCGGGCTCCTGTTCCTCTTCACGCAGCCCACGCTGTTCTACTCCCTCGTCGTGCTGGCGGGCGTCGGCCTCGCCGTCTTCGGCATCCACCTCGCCAGCGCCGACGTGTACGAGCGGAACGGGACGGGGCTGACGGTGCCGCCGGAGGGCCGGCTGTTCTCGGCGCTCCACACGTTCATGGGCGGCCGGAGCTGGAAGGCCGTCGTGGGCATGCTCACGGACCTCCTGCTGGTGGCCGCGTCGTTCGTGATCGCCTACCACCTCCGGTTCGAGAGCGACCTCACGGCCGGGCAGCTCGACCTCCTCCTCGCCGCGCTCCCCGTCGTGGTGGCCGTCAAGATCGTCGTGTTCTGGGCGGCCGGGCTCTACGAGAACATGTGGCGCCACGCCGGCACCCCGGAGGTCGTCCGCCTCGCCTTCGCGACGATGGTGGCCTCGCTGGCGACGGCGGCGGCGCTCGCCGTCTCGGTCGGGCTGGACGCGCTCTCGCTCGCGGCCCTCTTCATCGACTGGATCGTGGTGACGGCGGCGCTCATCGCGGTGCGCTTCGCGTTCCGCGGCCTTCGGCAGTACGCCTCGGCCCGGCGGCGGCACGGGCGCCACGTCCTCCTCTACGGCGCCGGCGAGGCGGGCCTCCTGTCGCTGCGCGAGCTGCGCCAGAACCCCGACCTGAAGATGAACCCCGTGGGCTTCCTGGACGATGACCCCCACAAGCAGGGCTTCCGCGTGCAGGGGCTCCGCGTGCTCGGCGGCATCGGGAGCCTGGCCGAGGCGTGCAAGAAGCTCGAGGTCAAGGAGGTCCTCATCGTAGCCCCCAAGATGCCCCTCGACCGGAAGGACGAGATCGTGCGG
Organism: Rhodothermales bacterium; assembly: GCA_965215145.1. GTDB lineage: Bacteria > Bacteroidota > Rhodothermia > Rhodothermales > JANQRZ01. The sequence goes on from OZ244038.1 coordinate 1,547,651, forward strand.
GCGTGCGCCGAGGCGGGGGTCGATTGTAGCGCCTTCGCCGTCCGGTTCGAGCCGCTCCACATGAACGCGCCGCCCCAGGCGCCGCCCGAAATCGCCGAGCCCGTCGTGGGCTAGGCCACCACTCCGCAACCCCTTACGAACCCACTCCTTCATGAGCACGTCCACGACCTCACAGACGGCTGACACGGCCGCCACGCTCACCGGCCAGGCCGACGTCCTCCGGAGCAAGCTCCAGGACAAGACGGCCGTCATCGGCGTCGTCGGCCTCGGTTACGTCGGGCTCCCCCTGGCCGTCGAGTTCGCCCTCAAGGGCTTTCGCACGGTCGGCATCGAGCTCAACCGCGAGAAGGTGCTCCGCCTCAACGCCGCGGACAACTACATCCAGGACGTCCCCGACGCCGACCTCAAGCAGGCCCTCGACTCCGGCAAGTTCGTCGCCGAGGACGACTTCGCCTCCTCCGGCGACATCGACGTCTTCTTCATCTGCGTGCCCACGCCCGTCACCGAGTACAAGGACCCCGACGTGTCCTACATCCGCTCGGCCACGGAGTCCATCGCCGAGCACTTCCGGCCGGGACAGATGCTCATCCTCAAGAGCACGACCTATCCGGACACCACCGAGGGCGTCGTCCAGCCCATCCTCGAGGAGGCCGGTGAGGCCGAGGGCCTCACGATCGGGGAGGACTACTTCCTCGCCTTCAGCCCCGAGCGGATCGACCCCGGCAACCTCGAGTTCACGACGGCCAACACCCCCGTCGTCGTCGGCGGCGTGACGCCGGCGTGCACGGAGCTGGCGAGCCTCGCGATGAAGCAGGTCGTCGGGATGGTCCACGAGGTCTCGAGCCCGAAGGTGGCCGAGATGGAGAAGCTCCTCGAGAACATCTTCCGCTCGGTCAACATCGCGCTCGTGAGCGAGCTGGCGCGGCTCTGCGACCGGATGGGGAACGTCTCGATCTGGGAGGTCGTCGAGGCGGCCGGCACGAAGCCGTTCGGGTTCATGCCGTTCTACCCCGGCCCCGGCATCGGCGGCCACTGCATCCCGATCGACCCGTACTACCTCTCGTGGCTGGCGCGCCGCTACGACTTCGAGACGAGCTTCATCACGCTGGCCGCGAGCACGAACGAGGCCATGCCGTTCTACGTCGTCGAGTCCGTGATGCGGGCCATCGCCGACCAGCCCGTTCGGCTTTCGGACGCGAAGGTGCTCATCCTCGGGACCTCGTTCAAGAAGGACGTCGACGACGTCCGGCACTCGCCGGCGCTCCGCGTGATCGAGTTGCTCCGGGACCAGGGCGTGAACCACGTCAGCTACAGCGACCCCCACGTCGCCCGCCTGAGCGTCAAGACCCACCGGCACGGCACGCTGGAGCTGGAGAACACCCCGCTCTCGGAGGACATCCTGAAGGGGCACGACGTGGCGGTGCTGCTGACCGAGCACAGCGACTTCGACTACGAGACCATCGCGAAGCACGCCCGTGTCGTGATCGACACGCGGAACGGGATGAAGCAGGCCGCCAACGGCCGCGACAACGTCCGGCTCCTCGGCGGCGGCGCGTTCTAGACTCCTTCTCCAACGGTATCGATCGGCGGCCGGGCCCTCGCGCCCGGCCGCCCTCACGTTAACCCCCGCCCGACCATGATCGACCGCATACGCGACATCGCCGAGGCCGCCGGCGAGCGCATCCTCGAGTTCTACGGCCGCGAGCTCCCCGTCGAGGTCAAGGCCGACGACTCGCCGCTCACGCAGGCCGACCGCGCCAGCCACACCGCCATCGCCGAGGCGCTGGCCGAGGCGTTCCCCGAGATCCCCGTGCTCTCCGAAGAGTCCGCGCCCGAGGACGTCTCCGAGCGCCGGAGCTGGTCGCGGTTCTGGGTCGTGGACCCGATGGACGGGACGAAGGAGTTCATCAAGCAGACGGGGCAGTTCACCGTCAACATCGCGCTGGTGGAGGAGGGGGCCGACGGTCCGGAGCCGGTGCTCGGTGTCGTCCACGTTCCAGTCCAGAAGCTGACTTACTTCGCCGAGCGCGGCAAGGGTGCCTTCAAGCAGAACCGCTCGGGCGAGCCCCGGCCGATCCGCGTCCGTCGGGCGGATCCCGAGCGGCTCACCGTCGTCGCCAGCCGGGACCACGCGGGGCCGGAGGTCGCCGCCATCCTCGCGAACATGACCAACGATGGGGTCGAGGTCGAGTCGGCGTCGATGGGGAGCTCGCTGAAGTTCTGCCTCGTCGCCGAGGGCGCCGCCGACTACTACCCGCGCACGGTGCCCACAATGGAATGGGACACGGCAGCGGCGCAGTGCGTCGTCGAGGCCGCCGGCGGGCGCGTCACCACGCTCGACAGCGAACGGCTGCGCTACAACAAGGAGAGCCTCCGCAACCCCTCGATCATGACGTTCGGGGACGCGGGGATCGACTGGCAGCGCTACCTCCCGTAGCGGCGACCACCGCCCGAGGGACCGCGCATGGACACAGCGCTCGGCGACCCCGTACTCGGCTGGGGGGCGTACTTCACGCTCGGCACGCTCGGGCTGATGACGCTGGCACTCGTCCGCAGCGTCGCCAGCCCGGACCTCGTCCTGCTCGGCACGCTCGGGCTCCTCATGCTCGTCGGCATCGTCGAGCCGTCGGCGGCGCTGGCGGGGTTCGCCAACCCCGCCGTCGTCACGATCGGCGCGCTCTTCGTCGTGGCGGCGGGGATCGAGCGGACGCGGGCCCTGGCCGCGCTCGACCGGCTCCTCCGGCCGCAGGCTGGGGCGACCCGGAGCGAGCGAGGAGTGTTGGCGCGGGTGATGCCGCTGACGGTCGTGCTCTCGGCGTTCATGAACAACACGCCCGTCGTGGCGATGCTCATCCCGCAGGTGCAGGAATGGGCACGGCGGAACGGGCTGGCCGCCTCGAAGCTCCTCATCCCGCTCTCCTACGCCGCCATCGTCGGCGGCACGATCACGCTCGTGGGGACCTCGACGAACGTGATCGTCCACGGGCTGCTGCTGGCCGAGGGGCTCCCCGGCTTCGGAATGTTCGACTTCACGGCGGCGGGCTTGCCGGCGGCACTGTGCGTCGTGGCCTACTTCGCCACGCTCGGCCTGCGGACGCTCCCGGTGCGCGAGAGCGGCAGCGAGGGCCTCGGCCAGCGGCTCCAGGAGTACCACTTCGACGTCCGGGTCTCCGCCGACGCGCCCTTCCTCGGGGGGACCATCGAGGAGGCCGGGCTGCGGATGCTCCGCGACGCCTACCTCGCGCACATCCGCCGGGGAGACCGTCTCCTCCCGGGCTCCCCGGAGGTCAGCCTCGAGGGCCGCGACGTGCTCACCTTCGTCGGTGACCACCGGATCATGGAGGAGATGCTCGAACGGCCGGGGCTGGAGCGGGTGGTCGAGCCGCTCTACATCGGCGGGCTCCGCAAGGCGACGGACCTCGTGCTCTACGAGGCCGTTGTCGCGACGGGGTCCCAGCTGGTCGGGCGGACGCTGGAGGAGGCCCGCTTTCGGGAGCGCTTCGGGGGCGTCGTCCTCGCCATCCAACGGCACGGCGAGCCGCTAGCCGGCTCGCTCGGCCGGACCCCGCTCCACGCCGGCGACCTCCTCCTCATCGAGGCCCGGCCCACCGCCGGCGTCCGGAGCCGCCGGGGGGACTTCGCCCTCGTGGTCCCCGTGGCGAAGCAGCCGCCGCAGGCGTCGCGGCGGGCGCCGCTCTCGCTCGCGCTGCTCGTCGGGATGGTCGCCGCGGCGGCGTTCGGCGTGGTCCCCCTCGTGGTGGCCGCCTTCAGCGCCGCGCTCGCCATGATCCTGACGGGGTGCGTCTCCGGGCCCCGCGCCCGCGAGTCCATCGACTTCTCGGTCCTCCTCGTGATCGCCGCGGCGCTCGGGATCGGGCGGGCCGTGCAGGCGACGGGGCTGGCCGACGCCGCGGCGCACGGCATCTCCGCGCTCGCCGTCGGCGCGGCCCCCGTCATCGCGCTGCTGCTGCTCTACCTCGCCACGGTCCTGCTGACCGAGGTGGTCTCGAACCAGGCGGCGGCCGTGCTGATGTTCCCCGTCGCCCTCTCCGTGGCGGCGGAGCTCGGCCTCGACGTGAAGGCGGCGGCCCTGACGATCGCCCTCGCCGCTTCGGCCAGCTTCCTGACGCCCATCGGCTACCAGACCAACCTCATGGTGATGGGGCCCGGCGGCTACCGCTACACGGACTTCCTCCGTGCTGGCCTCCCCGTGTTGCTCATCGTGATGACCGTCACCGTCACGGCCATCTCGCTGGTGTGGCTCTGATGAATCCTTCGCTCCCCCTTCAGCGGCGCGAAAAGCTTCCGATATGAGCATTTGGTAAGAACCCCCCCGCCGGGTTGATACGGCCTCCGGCGCGGCGCATCTTCCGATTCTATTCCCTTCCCCAGCACCCGTACCCCAACTCCATGACGACCACCGCGCTCATCGAGCCCCACGGCGGCCAGCTCCGCGACCTCGTCGCCGACGCCAACGCCGCCCGCGAGGCCGCGCACGACCTCCCGTCCATCGCCCTCTCCGACCGCCAGCTCTGCGACATCGAGCTGATCCTCAACGGCGGCTTCTCCCCGCTGACCGGCTTCCTCACCGAGGCCGATTACGACGGCGTGGTCGAGAACATGCGGCTCCAGGACGGCACGCTCTGGCCGATGCCGATCACGCTCGACACGGACGAGGAGACCGCGCAGGGCCTCTCCGAAGGTGACCGCGTCGCCCTCCGCGACAAGACCGGGCTGCTGCTCGCCATCATGACGGTCGAGAGCAACTGGAAGCCGAACAAGGAGCGCGAGGCCAAGGAGGTCTTCGGCACGACCGACAAGGCGCACCCGGCCGTGGCGTACCTCATGGACGAAGCCGGCGACTACTACCTCGGCGGGAAGCTCGAGGGCGTCCAGCTCCCGAAGCACTACGACTACCAGGAGCTCCGCAACACCCCCGCCGAGCTGCGCGAGCGGTTCGAGGAGATGGGCGTCAACAACGTCGTCGCGTTCCAGACCCGGAACCCGATGCACCGCGCCCACAAGGAGCTCACCGACCGCGCGGCCGAGGAGATCGGCGGCAAGCTGCTGATCCACCCCGTCGTCGGGATGACGAAGCCGGGCGACGTGGACTACTTCACGCGCGTCCGCTGCTACCGGCACCTCCTGAACCACTACCCGGACAACCGCGCCATGCTGAGCCTGCTCCCGCTGGCGATGCGGATGGCCGGCCCGCGCGAGGCCGTCTGGCACGGCATCATCCGGAAGAACTACGGCTGCACCCACCTCGTCGTCGGGCGCGACCACGCCGGCCCCGGCAACGGCTCCGACGGCGAGCCGATCTACGGCCCCTACGACGCGCAGGAGCTCTTCCAGAAGCACCAGGACGAGATCGGCGTCGAGATGGTGCCGTTCCGGCTCATGGTCTACGTCCCCGAGGACGACGCCTACATCCCGATCGACGAGGCGAAGGAGCAGGGCAAGGAGTTCGAGATGATCTCCGGCACCCAGCTCCGCCAGATGCTCGCCGACGGCGACCCGATCCCGGAGTGGTTCACCTACCCGGAGGTCGAGCAGGAGCTGCGCGCCACGCAGCCGCCGAAGGAGAAGCAGGGGTTCACGGTCTTCTTTACCGGCCTCTCGGGCTCGGGCAAGAGCACCATCGCCAACGCCGTCGTGACGCGCCTGCTGGAGTTCGGCGGCGGCCGCGCGGTCACGCTGCTCGACGGCGACGTCGTGCGGACGAACCTCTCGAAGGGCCTCGGCTTCTCGCGCGAGGACCGCTCCACCAACGTCCGCCGCATCGGCTACGTGGCGAGCGAGGTCACCAAGCACGGTGGCATCGCCGTCTGCGCCCCCATCGCGCCCTACGAGGCCGACCGCCGCGCCAACCGGCAGGCCATCGAGGAGGGCGGCGGCTACGTCGAGGTCTTCGTCTCGACGCCGCTGGAGGTCTGCGAGGAGCGCGACGTGAAGGGGCTCTACGCGAAGGCCCGCGCCGGCATCATCAAGGAGTTCACCGGCATCTCGGACCCCTACGAGGCTCCGACCGACGCCGAGATCGACCTGCCGACGCAGGACATGACCGTCGGCGAGGCCGCCGACCACGTCATCGAGCGTCTCACTGAGATGGGCTACCTCCCCGAGCAGGCGTAGACCCCCCGAGCCCGCGCCCGCGCCGCCGCAGGGTGGTGCGGGCGCGCTCGTTCATCACCACGACTCAACTACACCCCGAGACCACCAGCATGACCAACGGACAAGCCCCCCACGAGACCCGCGTGCTGGTCACCGGTGCCGGCGGCTTCATCGGCCACCACCTCGTCAACTACCTCAAGGACAAGGGCTACTGGGTCCGCGGCGTCGACATCAAGCGCCCCGAGTTCGAGGCGACCCGCGCCGACGAGTTCGACCTCCTCGACCTCCGCCGCTGGGACGCCTGCTTGGAGGCGGTCCGCCCGGCCGAGGACGGCCGGAGGATCGACCACGTCTACGCGCTGGCCGCCGACATGGGCGGGATGGGCTTCATCTCGGCCAACCACAGCCTGATCCTGCACAACAACGTGCTGATCAACACGCACACCCTCGAGGCCGCCCGGAAGGCCGGCGTCGAACGCTACTTCTACACGTCGAGCGCGTGCATCTACCCGGAGCACCTCCAGACCTCGGCCGACGCCGCGGCGCTCAAGGAGTCCGACGCCTACCCCGCCGCGCCGCAGGACGCCTACGGCTGGGAGAAGCTGTTCACCGAGCTCCTCTGCCACTACTACAGCGGCGACTACGGCATGGAGACCCGCGTCGTCCGCTTCCACAACGTCTACGGCGAGCTCGGGACGTGGGAGGGGGGTCGCGAGAAGGCGCCCGCCGCGATGTGCCGGAAGACGGCCTACGCCAAGCTCCTCGGCGGCCGGGAGGGCGACCCCGGCGGCGACCCGCAGATCGAGATCTGGGGCGACGGCGAGCAGACCCGCTCGTTCATGCACGTCGACGACTGCGTCGAGGGCGTCTACCGCCTCATGATGAGCGACTACCGCGAGCCGCTCAACCTCGGCCGCGACCGGATGGTGACCATCAACAAGCTCGCCGACGTCGCCGCCGACGCCGCGGGGATCGAGATCGAGCACGTCCACGTCGACGGCCCGATGGGCGTCCGCGGCCGGAACTCCGACAACTCGAAGCTCCGCGAGGTCCTCGACTGGGAGCCGGAGATCGCGCTCGAAGACGGCCTCGCCCGGACGTACCGGTGGATCGAGGGGCAGCTCAAGGAGAAGCTCGCTCGTGAGGAGGCCGAGGCCGCCGCGATGGCCTAGCCGTTCTCCTCTCCTCATCCGAGCAGTATTCCCGTAGGGGCGACCGGCCGGTCGCCCCTACGTCGTTTTACACCTGGGGGACAAAAAGTAGGGGCGCAGCATGCTGCGCCCCTACAGGTTGCTGGTGCGTGGGCGCGGTCCGCCTACGGCTGCGCGGGCGAGGCCGGCTCTAGCGGGCGGACGGGGAAGCGTGAGCCGGCGAGCACGTTCTGCACCGTCCCCGCGAGGTCGCGGAAGGCGGCCGTCCCCCACACCCGGCGGTGGATCGTGATGATCTTTGCCTGCGCCTTCCGATACCGCGTCGGGTTCTCAGCGGCGAGCTGCTGCATCCGGCTGTAGAGGGATTCGAGCCGCGAGCGGTTCTGCGTCGTGAACCCGAAGTTGGCGACGTCGCGGACGAGCTCGTCGTAGGCCCGGTCCCACTGCGTCTGCTCGCCCGTCAGTGCCGGGTCGGCGAACGTGTCCTCGTCGAACCGGACGAGGAGGTCAGGGTTAAGGAGCCCGGGGCGGAGGCGGTCCAGGAGGTCCGAGGCGCCGTAGGGGAGGTAAAACCGGACGGGGTCCCCCTCGGCCGTCGCACTCAGGCGGACGTTCCCCGAGGCCGGCACGGCGACCGTCTCGTCGGAGCCGGAGCGGGGGAGGGCCATGTGGGGGTTCAGCTCGCGGAACCGCTCGTAGAGGTTCGCCGCGTCGATGCCGTGGCCCCAGTCGAGCCGGCCGCCGTGGGGCTGGAGGAGGTCGAGGAGGTCGCGCAGCGCGACGGTCTCCCCGGCGGCGAGGCTGACCTGCTCGGTGCGGAGCGTCTTCTCCGGGTCGAGCGGTTGACCGTCGACCGCGCGGAGGGCGCCGTAGGCCGAGAGCACGTACCCGCGCGAGTGCGGCCCGAAGCTCGACTGCGCGCGGACGCGCTGGAAGCCGTCGGTCACGCCCCACATGTACGCCTCGATCACCGTCGCGTCCTCGATGGTCGGGTCCTTCGACTTCGCGCGGAGGTACGTCTGGTAGAGGTGGAAGATGTTGCCCGGCCCGGTGTGGTAGGCCGAGACGCCGGGGATCTCGTGGCCGACGGCGTTGGTGTAGCCGCGCACGAGGAGGAACGACGACTGCATCGAGAGCAACGGGTTCAACCATTCGCGGACCTGCACGCTGCCCGCCTCGGCCGGCAGCGTGTACGCCTCGATGTCGAAGAGCTCGAGGATGTCCGGCATCATCTGGTACCGGCTCCGCGCCTTCACCGGGCTCTCCATCCAGTCCTGGTTGAACGTCTCGACCGAGCCGATCTCCGTGGTCAGGAGCGAGAGGCCGAGCTGGCGGGCGTAGCGGATCTCGTACTCCAGCATGTGCTCCTCGCGCTGGCGCGCCTCGCGCATCTGGTTGGCGCGGCCCCACCGCGTCGAGATCGCCGACTTCGGGACGCCGCGGGCCGTCCACTTCCGGATGAGGCCGTTTGCGGACTGGCGGCGGAGGGCGTCGATCCGGTCCCAGTTCACCTCGCCCGTCGACTCGTAGCGCTCCTTCTGCTCGCGGAGCGTGAACGTCTCCAGCGTCTTCCACGTCCGGTTGTCGTAGACGCGGATGGTGAAGTTGTCGTCGACGCCGGCGCGGTGGCGGTAGATCTCGAGCTGCTGCCGGAAGTCCTCGACGCCGCCGACCGCCGCGGCGGCCGAGTCGGTGGCGCTCGGGCGGGTGATGAAGGCGTCGCTGAAGTACTGGCTGTAGATCCGGTCCGGGTGGAGGTCGAGGCCGGCGAGCTCGTAGGGGCCGCTCGGCAGCGACGGCACCGCGGGCTCCGGCTCGGCCTCCACCTCCGCGTCAGCCGGGACCGCCTGCGCCACGAGATCCCCGCGCGTGGTGATCAAGGCGAGGACGCCGACGGCGAGGATGAGCCCGAGGGCCAGCCACTCGATCCGCCGCGCGGAGGGGTCGGTGAGGTACTCGCTCAGCGAACGGCGACGGCGCGGCGCCTCAGGCGTCGGGCCGCCGGGGGGCTGGGGCGTCGGGTCGGGGGTCGTAGGCTCAGTCATGGGGGGGGGAGGCGGGGGGCGGTATTCTAACGCAGCGGAGGCGGCCGTTTGTTCGCACGCCGGGCGGTTAGGAGAAGATTTTCCTGTCAGCGCGTCGCACGGGCGCGCGCGATGAGGGCGGCGAAGAGCCCATCAAACTCCCTGCCCATCCGCTCGGGGTGGAATTGGACGCCGAGAACGAGCCCATCCTCCCGCTCCACGGCCTCGACCACCCCGTCCGGCGCCCGCGCCGCCACCCGGTACCCCGCGCCGACCTCGGCGATGGCCTGGAGGTGGCGCGTGTTGACCACCAACTCCGATCGGCCGAGCGCGTCCTGGAGGTGCGTGCCCGGTTCAATGCGGACGGGGTGGTCCGCGCCGCCGCGCTTCTCGCTGTGGACGGCGGCGCCGTCGAGCTGCCGCTCGACGTCGGCGTAGAGCGTCCCGCCCGCGACGGCGTTGGCGAGCTGCATCCCGTAGCAGATCCCGAGCACGGGCCGCTCGGCGCCGGCGGTCCGCTCGAACAGCCACCGGTCCGAGCGTAGCCGGACCGGGTCCGTCTCGGCGATCTCGTCCGGCAGCTCCCCGACGAGCCCCTCGGTGATGGCCGGCCCGCCGGTGACGACGAGCCCGTCGAGCAGCGCGGCAAACGCCTCGGCTGCCTCCTCGGTGTCGAGCATCGGGACGGGGAGGGGGAGCCCGCCAGCGCGCTCGACGGCCTGCACGTACTCCCGCCGGAGCCGCTGCTCGCCGTCGTTCAGCGAGGTCGTGATGCCGATGCGGGGACGGGGCAAGGGAAGAGGGAAGAGAAGGTGAGCCGGATATGTTAGCGACGATGGTAGAGCCTACCGAACTGAAGCTGCAAACTGGTCCTCACCACACGTCGGCGAGGGTGAGGCGCTGCGGGTTCGGCCGCCCGGCGTCGAGGCCGAGGGCGGTCGAGCCGTCGCCGCGGAAGTCGCTCGTCACGTCGGGGAGCGCGCCCGCGTCGAGGAGGTCGTAGAGCACGTGCTTGATGGTGCGGTTCCGGTCGAGGCGGCTGCTCGTCGAAGTCCCGTGGATGACGGTGAGGCGGCTGCGCCCGCGGTCGGCCGCGAGCCGGGCCGCCCGGCGGATCATCGCTTCGGCGTCGGCGACGGTGGCGCCGTGGAGGTCGAGCGTGACGGTCTGGCCGTCGTCGGTGAGGCGGGGCATGGCGAGGTCGGAGGAGCGCGGAAAGAAAGGTAGGCCCTTCCGGCGCGCTCCGGAGCCGGACTCATAGATTGGCGTACCACCCGCGCCTCTCTCACCCACGCCCCTCCCGATGCCCTCCTTCAGCGACGCCCTCGACCTCGTCAAGGCCACCGGCCGCGAGGTGGCCGACGACAACTGCACCAGCATGGCGGCGGCCATCGCGTACTACACGCTGTTCTCGCTGCCGCCGCTGCTCGTCATCCTCGTCGGCGTAGCGGGGCTCGTGTTCGGGGCGGATACGGTGCAGGAGCAGATCACCGGGCAGGTCGGCAGCCTCGTCGGGCCCGGCGGGGCGGCCGAGATCGAGACGATGATCCAGAACGCGGGCGACCTCGGCGGCGGCAACGTGATGGGCAAGGTCGTCGGCCTGCTCGCCCTGCTGTTCGGCGCGACGGGCGCCTTCGCCCAACTGCAACGCTCGCTGAACCGGGCCTGGGAGGTCCGGCCCGACTCCGACGAGGGGGGGCTCAAGAACTTCGTCTTCAAGCGGGTGCTCTCGTTCGGGATGGTGCTCACGATCGCGTTCCTCCTCGTCGTCTCGCTCGCGGCGAGCGCGGCGCTGACGGCCCTCTTCGGCGCGGTCGAGGGGGCGCTCGGTCCGGCCGGCGCCATCCTCGCCCGGATCGGCGACATCGTGCTGAGCCTCGCCATCTTCACCGGCCTCTTCGCCGCGATGTTCAAGGTGCTCCCCGACGCGGAGATCACGTGGAAGGACGTGTGGGTCGGCGCCCTCGTTACGGCGGCGCTGTTCGTGCTCGGCAAGTTCCTGATCGGGCTCTACCTCGGGTTCTCCTCGCCCGGCGAGGCCTACGGCGCGGCGGGCTCCGTCGTCGTCATCCTCGTGTGGATCTACTACACCGCGCTGATCCTCCTGGCCGGCGCCGAGTTCACGCAGATCTGGGCCAAGCGCTACGGCTCGCGGATCACCCCGGACGAGGACGCCGTCCGGGTCGTCGAGGAGGAGCGTGTCGTCGAAGAGGGCCGCGAGCGGCGTGATGTCCAGAAAGACGACGGAGAGGACGACGGGGACGACGACGACCCCGCGCTGCGCGAGGTCCGCCACCCCTACGTCGAGGAGCGCGAGGCGCACCCCCGCCGCGGCATCAACCCCGAGCCGAAGGAGTAGCGAAGAGCGCTTCTCGCACCGGCGCCCGTAGCGGCACGGCACCGCCTTGCCCGCAGGCTGACCTCGATCTCCTGCGTTAATCTCCTGCGTTCTCGATGGCGTAGCCTGCCTCCTTCCACCCCCCGAAGCCGCCGTCCATCGAGGCCACGTTCGTGTAGCCCATCCGCCGGAGGTTGTCGGCGGCGAGGGCCGAGCGGTAGCCGCCCCCGCAGTAGAGCACGATCTCCGCGTCGAGGTCGGGGAAGCGCTCCTCGGCGTCGCGCTCGATCACGCCCTTGCCGAGGTGGACGGCGCCGGGTACGTGACCGCGCGCCCACTCGCTCTCCTCGCGCACGTCCACGAGGGCGAAGCCGTCGCCGCGCTCGCGGCGGGCGTGGACGGCCTCGACGTCGGTCTCGGGGACGCGGGCGCGGGCCTCGTCGACGAGGCGGACGAACCGGGGGGCGTGCTGTTTGGACATGGGGGAAGGGGAGTGGTAGGGGCGTATCGCAATACGCCCCTACTACGGAGGGCGCTCCGATCAGGTGCCCCGTTCCACCTCGCCGAAGGCCGTCACGACGAGGGTGCGGGGGCCGGGGTGGTCGCGGTGCTCGCAGAGGTAGAGCCCCTGCCACGTCCCGAGCGCGAGGCGGCCGGCGCGGACGGGGATCGTGACGCCGCTGCCGAGCAGGGAGGCTTTGAGGTGGGCCGGCATGTCGTCCGGGCCTTCGAGGCTGTGCTCGTAAGGAAAGTCCTCTGGGACGGCCTGCGTGAAGTGCCGCTCGAAGTCGCGGCGGACGTCGGGGGAGGCGCGCTCGTTGAGGGTGAGCGCGGCGGAGGTGTGCTGGATGAACACGTGGCACAGGCCGACCCGGAGCCGCGACAGCGCGGGCACGGCAGCCACCACCTCGTCACCGACGAGGTGGAAGCCGCGGGGGTGCGGGCGGAGCGTGACGGTCTCCTGGAGCCACAGCACGGCGCGCGATCAGGTCCCGCCCATCATGCCCTCCAGCGGCGGACGCTCGGGGCGCGCCGGTCGCGTGTCGAGACCGGCGGCCACGGCCTCCTCCGTCACGAACTGGCGGTAATGGTCGAACCGCTCCAGGATGAGTTCGACGTAGGTCACCGGCTCGAGCCCGCGCGAGAACCCGTAGCGCACGACGGGGTCGCTGTAGACGGCGGGGTTCGACTTCTGGAGCAGCCAGAACGCCACGTCCTCCCAGACGGTGTCGTCGGCGCCGTTCTTCGCGGTGAGGCGGCGGGCGTCCTCGACGTGGCCGTGCCCGGTGTTGTAGGAGGCGAGCACGAACTTCAGCCGCTCGGCCTCGTCGGGGATCTTCTCTCCCCAGTATTCCGCGAGCCACTCCAGGAAGCGGACGGCGCCGGCCACGTTGTCGGCGGGGTCGTACGGATCGGTGACGCCGTACTGCCGGGCCGTCGGGGGCATGAGCTGGAGGAGCCCCGTGGCGCCGGCCCACGACTGCGCGCGCGGGCGGAAGCGGCTCTCCTGGTACGCCTGCGAGGCCAGCAGCCGCCAGTCCCAGCCCAGCGCGTCGGCCCCCTCGCGGAAGAGGTCGTCGTAGTCGGAGAGCACACCGGTCTCGCTCGACAAGTACTTGCTGTCGACGCGCTCGCGGTAGCCCTTCCGGTCCACGAAGTACTTCCGGTAGAGGTTGGCCTTCAGGCCGGGGTTCCCCTCGATGAACGCGTTCAGCGCCTCCTGCAATTGCGGCGCGTTCTGGCGGACGGCCCAGGCCACCGTCGCCTCGTCGCCGAGCGTGGGCACCACGGCGAGGTTCGAGTACTTCTCGGCCTGGAGCTCGGCCAGCCGCTCCGGTGCCACCGTGAGGTCGACGCGGTTGTAGGCCACGCTGCGGATCAGCTTCTCGGCCGTGACGCCGTCGACCTCGACGACGTAGATGTCGCCGGTGAGGCTGTCGGAGAGCTCGACGAGGCGGTCCTCGAAGGGGGAGCTGTCGGAGACGTGGACGGTCTCGCCGGCGAGCTCCTCCGGGGTGCGGATCAGGCGGGCGCGGAGCTCGACCTGCTCCGGGAGCTCGCCGGCGCGGAGGTCGTCGACGTCGACGTCGTTGCCCCCCTCGATCCGCTCGGCCAGCCCGAACGAGGTGTCGGACGCCTCGGCCCCCTCGACGATCACGGAGTCCACGGAGTCCGGCAGCTCCGGCGCCCCGACGGACTGCACCACCGTCGGGCGGGTCTCGTAGAGCGCCGTCGTGAACCGGACGTTCAGGCTGTCGGCTACGCTCGGGACCACACGCGCGGCGACGACGTCGCCCTCGCCGGCGTTGAGGAGGTAGAACAGGCTGTCGCGGCTGCCGACGACGCGGACGCGGAGGGCCAGGTCGTTGGCGTCGGCGAACTCCCGGAGCATGTCGTACTCGAACCCGAGGGGGAGCCCGCGGTAGAGGAAGTACGAGGTCGAGTTGAACATGCTCAGCACGACGAGCGTGTCGCGCTCGAGGATGGCGTCGAGGTCGCGCTCGATGGGGGCGGGGAGGTCCGCGAGGTCGTCGCCGTCGCCCGCGCAGCCGGCCGTGAAGACGAGGGCGGCCAGCAGCAGGAGCGGGGCGGCGAGGGCGGTCAGGGAGCGGGGGCGCATAGGGCAGGAGAGACTAAGCGGTGGTAACGGGGGCGGGGCGGCCCTCAGCCATGAGGGCGCGGAGGCGGGGGAGCGCGGCGGTCATCGCCGCCTCGCCGGCGGCGATGGACTCCTCGGCGCGGGTGTACCCCGTCAGCAGCGTGATGGCGGCGGGGAAGCTCGGGCGGAGGACGAGTTCGGGGCGGGCCTCGCGGAGGCGGGCCTCCGTCAGCGCGGCGACGGAGACGAACGCGGCCTCCCACACGTCGCGCACGCCCGGCGGCGCCAGCGGCAGCTCCATCGGCGTCGCCACGGCGGGGCGCTCCTCCGGCGGGATCGGGGCGCCCTCGGGGAAGTGCGGCAGCACGTCCACCGCGAGGACGACCTCGGCGCCGAGCGCGCGGGCGTGGTCGGCGGGGACGTTGTTGAGGATGCCGCCGTCGACGAGCCGGCGGCCGTCGCGCTCGACGGCGGCGAACACGCCGGGGATCGACATCGTCGCGCGGAGGGCCGGCACGACGAGGCCGTCGCGGAAGAGGACCTCGCGGCCGGAGTTGAGGTCCACCGTCGAGATCGCCAGCGGCCGGCGGAGCTCGTCGAACCGGAGCGCCGCTCCGAACTGCTCGGTGAGGTACGCCTCGAACCGCCGCCCCGAGAACAGCGCCCGCAGCGACGGGATCCGGTCGGCGAGGCGGATCAGCCGCGTCGCCCGCGCGCGCTCCAGCACCTCGGCCTCGATGGCCTCACCGCTGAGCCCCGCCGCGTACGCCCCGCCGATGAGCCCGCCCATCGAGGTCCCGGCGACGACGTCGGCCGCGATCCCCGCCCGGTCGAGCGCCTTCAGCACCCCGACGTGGGCCAGCCCCCGCGCGCCGCCCCCGCCGAGGGCGAGGCCGAGGCGCGGCTGCGCAGCGTCGGGGGAGGGAGCTTGCATACGAGGGAGCTAGGGGAGGCTAAAGGAGGTGGTACGCGCGGGAGGCCGGCTCGTGATCCAAGCTCGCCCCGGGTAGGCCCCGCGCGGGTGAGTTGTGGGTAAACTCGTCGCCCCGCTCCCTTCGCGCCCATGCCCACTCTCACCGACCAGGCTCTCACCGACCAGACGGTCCTCATCACCGGCGCCTCCGCCGGTATTGGGTCGGCCTGCGCCGAGGCGTTCGCGGCCGAGGGCGCCCGCCTCGTCCTCACGGCCCGCCGTGCGGCGCGCCTGCGCCGAGTCGCCGACGCCCTCCGCGAGCGCCACGGCGCCGACGTGCTCCCGCTGGTCTTCGACGTGCGGGAGGTGGCGGCCGTGGACGACGCGCTCGGGGGCCTGCCGCAAGCGTGGGCCGGCGTGGACGTGCTCGTCAACAACGCCGGGCTCTCGCGCGGGCTCGACCCCGCCTACGAGAACACCCCGGAGCAGATCGACCAGATGGTGGACACCAACGTGAAGGGGCTGCTGTGGGTCACCCGCGCCGTCGTGCCGGGGATGCTCCGGCGCGGGCGCGGCCACGTCGTCAACGTCGGCTCGACGGCGGGGCACGAGGTCTACCCCGGCGGCACCGTCTACGCCGCCACCAAGCACGCCGTCGGCGCCATCACGCGCGGGCTCAAGATGGACCTCCACGGCACCCCCATCCGCGTCTCGACCGTGGACCCCGGCCTCACCGAGACCGACTTCTCCCTCGTCCGCTTCGACGGGGACCGCGCCCGCGCCGACGCCGTCTACGCCACCACCACGCCGCTCACCCCGGAGGACGTGGCCGACGCCGCCGTGTGGGTCGCCACGCGGCCGGCGCACGTCAACGTCGCCGAGGTGGTCCTGACGCCGACGGCGCAGTCCTCGGCCACGATGATCGCGCGGGAGCCCGTAGGATAAGCGAGCGGGGGACGACGCGTCGGCGCCGCCCCCCGCTCGTTCGGAGGCTACCGGGCCGGATGGGCCTAGCTCGGGGGGAGCTGCATCGTGCGGTTACCCACGAACACGTTCGAGCCGTTGAGGTCCTCGTAGTCGTCCTCGAGGTAGTAGATCACGTTCGACGCGAACCGGTTCTCCGCCGAGCCGACGCTGGCCTGGATCCCCGTCCCGAACCCGATGAGGACGTTGTTCGAGACCCGGTCGAGACTCGGGCCGGCGGGGTCCGGCGTGTCTGGGGCGGGGTTGTAGCAGACGCCGAGGAGGCCGTTCTCGCTGGCCTGCGCGAGGTTGCCCATGAGCTGGTTGCGCGTGCTTCCGCCGCCGCGGACGAAGAAGCCGAGGTTGGTCTCGTAGGCGCTGTTGCCGAGCAGCCGCGCGCCGACCGTGTCGAGCAGGAGGAACCCGACCTGTGGCGGGACGCCGTTGGCGGGGTCGGCAAACTCGTCGCCGCCGGCAACGCGGACGCCGGCCACGCCGACGCGCCGGCTCCCGACGACGGCCACGCCGACGCCGAACGTCTCGAGCGCGCCGCCGCGGACGAGCACGCGCTGCACGCCCTCGATCACGACACCGCGCCCCTCCTTATTGCCGGGGCCGGTGATCGTATGGTTGTTGAGGTCGAGGAAGACGCCGCTGGCCTGGATCACGATGCCGTCGGCCTCGGCGCTGAAGTCGGCCTCGACGACGTAGAGCCCAGGCTCGGTGATGACCGTTGGGCCGGTGATGGAGACGGGCAGGACCTCGACCTGATCGGCGACGGTCGCTGCTGAGGGAACATCATCAGCCATAGCCGCCTCGATGGTCTGGTCTACGAAGGCCGTAAAGGCCGTGGCGTCGGCGGCAGTCTGGTCCGGTGCGGTGAGGCCCCCGTCGTCGCAGCCCGTGAAGAGCAGCGCGATGAGCAGGGTGAAGGCGCCGAGGCGGACGCGGGAGGTGAGGAAAGGCATGGGGAGGGGGGAGGTTGAGTGGGGAAGGCGGAGTGCGCCGTAGCGCGGAGCCAACGTCGCCTCCCTCCCTCCACAGCCGCTTCACGAACCCGTCACGGCCCCCTCATAAAGCTGTAACAGTTCGCTTCGCCCGCGGGTCCTCGACCGTGTGGTAGAGACGTAGCGTGCTGCGTCTCTACGGGCTGGCCGGGAGGATTCTCAAACCTCCGCCTCGCCGTAGCGGGCCCGAACGTCGCGGCGGATCGCCGTGGCCTCCTCGGTCAGCGTGGTGTGCTGCCCGTTTAGTTCGGCCAGCGCCTCGCGCTCTCGCTCGACGAGGTCGGCGACGGGCTGGACGAGGGCGCGGACGGCGCCGAGCGCCTCGCGGGCCTCCTCCGCGAACGCCCCGTCGAGGCCGGCGCGGAGGTCCCGGCGCAGCTCGGCCACGCGGTCCTCGAACTCGCGGACGGCCTTGCGGCGCTCGCGCGGGAGCAGCCAGAACCCCGCCACCGAGAGCGCCCCCGCCGCGATCAGCCCCCCCGTCACGTCGAGCGCCGAAGCGGCCACGACGACGCCCACCACGGCCCCGATCCCGACGGCGGCGGCCTGCGTGCCAGCGAAGAGCGTCGCCGCGTTGCGGGCGTTCTCGAGGAGCCGCCGGGCCTCCTCGCGGAGGTCGTAGCGCTCGACGTGGCGGCGGGCCTCGCGGCGGACGTCCTCGAACGTGGCCTCGCGGTCGTAGAGGAAGCTCTGCGGCGGCGCGGCGCCCGGCCCTGCGGGCTTCGGCGTCCGCTGCGCCTGCTCGGCGGCGAAGGCGTAGGCCCGGTTCCAGAGCGCGAGCACGCGGCGGAGCAGGGCGTCCACGGCCTGCCCCATGGCCGCCTCGACCTCGCGCTCGGAGTCGCGGAGGACCTGCCGGACGAACTCCTCCTTGAAGGCGTCGCGGTCCCGGAGGAGCCGGAGGCCGGAGAGCCGGATGGTGTCGTCGAGGAAGCGGGTGCCGCGCCGCTCCATCGCGCCGAGCACGGCCTCAACCTCACCGAGGTGGTGGGCGGTGTCGGCCTCCAGCGCCTCGGCCTCGGCGGCGAAGTCGGCTTCGAGGGCGTCGAGCGCGCGGGCGTCGGCGTCGAGCACGGCGCGGCGGGCGTCGAGCCGCTCGGCGAGGCCGCCGAGGAGGCGGTCGGCGGCTTCGAGCGGGGCCGTGAGCTTCAGCGCGAGGCGGTCGCGGCCGGTGAGGGCCTCCGTCAGGAACGCCTCCAGCTCCGCGAACCCGCTCGCCGCCCACTCCCGCTCGTTGAAGCCGCCGCCCTTCGCCGCGCGGGCCTGCCGGGCGCTCACGGGGAACACCCGCGGCGCGAGGTCCAAGAGCCGCTCGAACCCATCACGGACGTGGCCGATCACCTGCTCCAGGTCGGCCGGGCTCGCCGCGAGGTCGGCCTTGTTGAGCACGACGACGAGCTGCCGCCCCCAGCCGCCGCGGATGAACTCGAGGAACTGCCGCTCGCTCTCCGAGAGCGGCCGGTCGAACGACGTCACGAACAGGACGAGGTCGGCGCGGGGGATGAAGTCCTCGGTGAGCGCCTGGTGCTCGCGGACGATGGAGTTGGTGCCGGGGGTGTCCACAAGGGTGAGCCCGCGCAAGAGCGGCGCCGGCACCGTCCGCTCGGTGACGTATTCACCACGCCGGTGGGTCTCGCTGCGCTCGCCGTGGCGGAGGATCGTGATCCGGTCCGTCGTCGGGACGGGGCCCTCCTCCATCACCCCCTCACCGAAGAGGGCGTTGAGCGCGCTCGACTTCCCCGCGTTGAACTCCCCGACGACGACCACGAGGAAGCCCTCACCAAGGTGCCGCCGCAGGTCGGCGAGGCGGCGGAGCGTGTCGTCCTCGCTGCCGGCCGTGCGGAGGGCCGCTTCGAGGTCGCTGAGCAGCGCCCGCTCTCGGTCCAGGAGGGCCTCGGCGGCGGGGTCCACGAGGGCGGCGTCGGCCCGGAGTGGCGTGGGTTCGGGCCCTGGCGTGGGGGGGGAGGAGGCGTCCGTCAGTCCGGACATGGAGGCGGGGGAAAGGGGGCGCGTTAACCCGCCGCTGCGGCGGTCTGTTCGCGGGGTTACGGGGGATTGGGAAAGTTCGCACGAAGCTCCGTACTTTATCGGACCCGCCGGAACACCCCCCCAGGCGGCGACTAAGAGGCTGCTGAAAGGCGCCCCGCAGGCCCGTTCTCGCGCCTCACCCACCTCCGAGTCCCTTTCTACCACCCACAGAGGACCCCCATGCTGCACTTGGCACTCGCGGCTCTACTCGCTGGATCGTTCGCCACCCCCACCCCCGATGCCCCCACCGGTGGGGAGGAGGAGAAGCAGAAGATGGTGCTCCGCACCGAGGCCCCCGTCGGCGTCGCTGCCGATGAGGACGACGCCATCGTCAACGACACGTACTCCTTCGGGCGCTCTGAGGACACGCCCATCAAGCTCTGGGTCGCCTACGCCTATGGCGAGGTGGACAACGCCTTCTGCGCGGACGGGAGCGAGTTCAGCGACGAGTCGTGCAGCTCTGATTTGGACCCCGTCGCCAACGGAGACCTCGGTGACATCACGACACAGCGCGCCTTCGTGGGCGCGCAGATCAACGCGCTCAACCTCCGCAACCTCAAGGTAGGCGTCGGCGCGCAGCTCGTCTTCGCTCAGAACCAGTTCGAAGGCCGGTTCGTCGGACCTACGATTAACCCCACGACGGGGGACGTGATCTCGCCGCCCCGGCGGGTCACGAACGACAGCGACTTCGGCCTCCAGAACGTGAAGATGTTCGGGCAGATCCGCGGCCGCACGCTCGGCATCCACGGCGGCTACATCCTCGACCTCGGAGAGGAGGTGAACGAGGAGGCGGACGAGGTCGCTGTGTCGGACGAGCGCGACGCCGTCTTCTTCGGGGCCGACTTCGACTACCCGGCCGAGTGGATCCGCCTCTTCGGCGGCATCGACTACTTCAACCTCCTCGACGACTCGGACACGCCGGCCGACGAGCAGGACGTCAAGTCGAACCTCATCGTCTTCAACGCCGGTGCCGGCATCAACATCAGCTGGATCGAGATCGGCGCGGCCGTCATCATGCGCACGAACATCAATGACAACCAGCTCGGCGGTCGTGGCGGTGGGCACCACGGTGCGGTCGCGCCGTACGTCCGGTTGTCCCCGCCGTTCCTCCCCGTCGCAATCTCGGCGAAGGGGGCGGTGCTCAACGAGTACGCCGACTACGGCTTCTCGATGGGCGGCGCCAACGACTTCGTGACGACCCGCGGCTTCACCGTCTCGGCTTCGCTCGGCTTCTAAGCCCGTAAGCGACGGCCAGATCTCGGGGCCGCCCGGAGAACCTCCCACGGTTCCTCCGGGCGGCCCCTCCCGTTCCCCCTCCCGTGCCTCGTTTCCTGATCGGATCGGTGTTGCTCGCCGGGCTGACGGCGGCCGGCTGCTCGGCCCCCGTCCGGCCGAGTGAGGCGGAAGCGACGATCTCGGCGGAGCGGCTCGGCCGGGACCTCTCGCAACTGACCCCCGTGGTCGCACCGGGCGACTCGACGGCAGGCGCGCGGCGGGCGCGCTTCGCGGCGGCGCGGCTGCGGGGCCTCGGGCTTCAGCCGGCCCTGCACGGCTCGTTCCTCACCTACCCCGCCTCGGGCCTCACCTACCCCGCCTCGGGCGAGGCGCCGGTGGGCAACGCCGAGGCGGCGCGGTCGAACGTGCTGGCCTACCTCCCCGGCCGCAACCCGATTCACGCGAGCCGCCTCGTCCTCGTCGCCGCCGAGCTGGGCACGCCGGCGGCGCCGGCGGTGCTGGGCGCGCTCGGGCCGCTGACGGAGGAGGCGCGGTTCACGACGGTGCCGGAGCGGACCGTCGGCGTGGCGCTGTGGGCGCCGCCCGGCGCCGACGGCGTCCGCGACTTCCTCTCCAACCCGACGTGGGCTCTGGACGGGATCGAGCGGGTGCTGCTCGTGGCGGCGGAGCCGGCGCGCGCCGAGCCGAGCCGCCGGTTGTTTGAGGCGGCGGGGCTCACGGTGGAGGTTGTGGGAGGAGGGGAGGTGGAGCCCGCGGATGCGGCGGCGGCGACGCCCACGCGGCGGCTGGCGCGAGCGCTCCGGCTGTCCGAGGTCGTGTACGCCCGCACCCGCGCCGCGTCGGTCCGGGAGACCACGCCGCCCGACGACCCGCGCGGCGGTCCGCCGGATTCGGTAGCGGTGCGCGGGTAGACTCCGTTGACGGGATCCCGCCACCGGTATCTTCGGGCCTCCGCGCTGCGCTCCGATGCCCCTCGTCCGTCCCCCGTCTGACTACCTGCGCGAGGATCTGCCGCAGCCCCGGCTCCGGACCCGCGCGCAGTTCTGGTGGGCGCTCGGATGGACGGCGCTCTCCATCGTCCCGCTGGGCGCGGGCCTCCTCCTCCACAACGCCTTCCGCCCGGCGGCGCGGACGTTCAAGTGGTGGGCGACGGTGTGGTCGAGGGGGATCCTGCGGGCCTCCGGCGTCCGGCTCGAGACCGAGGTCCGGGCGGACCTCCCGGAGGACCGGCCGTTCGTGTTCGTCGCCAACCACCAGAACGAGCTCGACATCGCCACCTGCCTCGTCGGCATCCCGCACCCGTTCGGGTTCACGGCGAAGGCGGCGCTGGAGCGGGTCCCCGTGCTCGGGCGGGTGCTGCGCCGGACGCCGTGCGTGTTCGTGGACCGGAGCAGCCCGCGCCGGGCCATCGAGAGCATCCGCGAGGCCGGCGAGCAGATCCGCAGCGGCAACTCGGTGCTCGTCTTCGTCGAGGGGGAGCGGACGTGGGGGCCACGGCTGCGGCCGTTCCTGCGCGGGGCGTTCGTGCTCGCGCTCGAGGCCGGCGTGCCGCTCGTCCCCGTCACCGTCGTCAACAACCACGAGGTGCTCGACGAGCGCGTCTTCGCCGGGCGCTCCGGCACGGTCCGCCTCGTCGTCGGCGGGCCGATCCCGACGGCGGGGAAGCGGCGCTCGGACCTCCCCGCGCTGATGGCGGCCGTCCGCGCCGAGATCGAGCGGGAGCTCGTCCGGTTCCACGGGGAGGCCGCGCGGTCCGGCCCGGCGGTGGAGGCCGGCGCGGTATCTTCGACCCCGCCATGAATGCTCCCGACCGATGCGCGTTCTCCTCGCCCTCCTCCTGTTCCCACTCGGCTTCCTCGGCTGCGACGGCAACTGCGGCCCGTTCGGAGCGAGTGACTTCGCCTTCACGGACCGGGTCGAGGCGGCGGCTCCCGCCCCGAGCGTCGAGGTCGTGCTGGTGCTCGGGCCGGACGCCCGGCTGCCGCGGAACGTGCGGCCGGAGGACTTCGAAGCGGAGGTCGTCAGCGGGGCCGGCCCTGGGCTTCGGCTCGGGCTCGGCGTGAGCGGCACCAGCTACCGCGACGAGCCGGAGCTGGCGAAGGAGGTCGCGGTGGCGGGCCGCACGGTCTACGTCTGGTACGGGATAGCGCCGCCCTCGGCTGTGGACCCCGGCGGGATCGGGCCGTTCCGGGCAGCGTGCTCCCCGCCCGATGAGTACGTGACGGTCGAGCACGTGCGGGTTGAGGTGCCGGAGGGCACGGAGGCCTCCTTCCGCACGATCCGCTTCACCGACCTCGACGACGACATCGGAACCGCCCCCCGCGAGCCCCGCACCCGCATCTGAGCCCCGCATGGCGAAAGGAAAGTCGAAGGTCCGCCGTACCCGTCCCGGAAAGCCCTCGGCGAAGGCGAGCCCGGAGGCCGCTGGCACGGCCGGGGCTCGCCCCGCGAAGGTCCGCGCGGCCGGGGCGAGCGTGCCGCAGGAGACGGCCTGGCGGCGGCTGCCGGCGCGGACGCAGCACCTCGTCGGGGTCGGGTTCCTGGTGCTCGTTTGCCTCGGGTTCCTGTGGCCGGTGACGTTCGGGCCGTACGCCATCGTGGGCGAGGACACGGTGCAGTGGAAGGGGACGGCCGAGGCGATGCAGCAGTACGAGGAGCGGACGGGGCAGCTCGCGCTGTGGGCGCCGAACACGTTCGGGGGGATGCCGGGCTACCTCATCCACTACCCGAAGGCCGTCCCCCAGCTCGACACCGCGGTCATGGCGCTCCGCGCGGCGGGGTGGTGGCCGGGCGCGCACCTCCTCGTGCTGCTGCTGGGGACGTACCTCTTCGTCGTCTTCCTCACCCGCGACGTGCTGGCCGGCGCGCTCGCGGCCGTGGCCTACGGGCTGACGACGTACGTCCCGCTGATCCTCCTGGCGGGGCACAACACGAAGTTTATCGCGATGGCGTTCGCGCCGTGGCTGCTCTTGGCGTTCGCGTTCGCGCTGCGGCGCCCGCCCGGCGCCGGGTGGCCGCGGGTGCTCCTCGGCGGACTCCTCTTCGCCATCGCGCTGGCGCTGAACCTCCGTGCGGGGCACGTCCAGATCACCTACTACGCCGCCTTCGCCCTCGGCATCGTGTGGCTCACCGAGGGGGTCGGCGCCGTGCGCGAGGGGGGCGGCCGGGAGTTCCTCGTCTCGACGGGGGCGCTCGCGCTCGGGGCCGTGCTCGGCGTGGCGATGGTGGCGCAGCCGTACCTCCCCGTGGCGGAGTACCGCGCCTTCACCATCCGCGCCTCGGGCGAGGGCGGCGGGCTCGCCTGGGACTACGCGATGAGCTGGAGCCAGGGCTTCGGGGAGCTGGTGACGCTGCTGATTCCCGGTGCCTACGGCGGGGGAGGCCCGACGTACTGGGGCGAGAAGCCGTTCACGGCGGGGCCGCACTACGTCGGGCCGCTCGTGCTGGCGCTGGCCGTGGGGGGGCTCTGGGGCGTCCGCCGGCGGATCACGCTCGGGCTCGGGATCGCGGCGGGGGTGATGGTGCTGTTCGCGTTCGGGCAGCACCTCCCGCTCGTCAACCGCCCGGCGTTCGACCTCCTCCCGCTGTTCAGCAGCTTCCGCGTGCCGGAGACGTGGCTGGCCGCCGTGGCGATGATCGCCGCCGTGCTGGCCGGCGTCGGCGCCTACTACCTCGGCCGCCGCGAGCCGACGCCGGAGGGCGTCGAGCGGAAGACGCGCCTGGCCTACTGGACGTTTGGGGCGGCGGGCGGCGTGCTGCTGCTGCTGCTCGTCGCGGGCACCGCGCTGTTCTCGTTCGAGGCGCCGGGGGAGCTGGAGCGGACGGCGCAGGCCGCCGCGCGGCAGTACGGCCGCGCCCCCTCGGACCCCGCCATCCGGCAGGCCGCCGGGGACTACGTCGCCGGCCTCCGCGCCGAGCGCGCCGGCCTCTTCCGCGCCGACGCGATGCGGTCGCTGTTTTTCCTCGTCCTCGGCGGGGGGCTCGTCGTGCTCCAGCGCCGGAAGCGGATCCCCGCGTGGGCGATGCAGGCGGGGCTGCTCCTGCTCGTCACGGCCGACCTCTGGCGGGTCGGGCAGCGCTACTTCAACGAGGAGGCGCCGTCCCTGCGCTCCTCCTCCGAGGTCTTCGCCGCGATCCCCGAGTACGGCGTCGACCGGTTCATCCAGGCGCAGGTCGAGGTGGCCGGCGGGCCGGGGCGCTTCCGCGTGCTGCCCCTCGCGCTGAACCCGTTCAACAGCGCCCGCGAGGCCGCCTTCTACGAGTCCGTCGGCGGCTACCACGGCGCCAAGCTCGCCCTCGCCCAGGACTACATCGACGAGATCCTCTTCGACGCCGACGGCCGGCTGAACGAGAACGCCCTCGACCTCCTCTCGACCCGCTACGTGATCGCGCGGGGGCCGGCGCCGGGGTTCGAGGTGGCGTTCGAGGACGAGCAGACGGGGCTCGTGGTCCTTGAAAAGCCGGACGTGCTGCCGCGCGCGTTCCTCGCCGGGGAGACCCGCGTGGTGGAGGACCGTGAGGAGCGGCTCCGCCTCCTCCGCGACCCCGACCTCGACCTCCGCCGGACGGCCCTCCTGAGCGAGCCGCTGGCTCGGCCCCTCGACCCCGCCCCCATCGACTCGCTGAGCACGGCGGCCGTCGAGCTCGTCCGGTTCGACCCCCGCGAGATCGTGTGGGAGGCGGCGACGGACCGGCCGCGGCTGCTGGTGGCGAGCGAGATCTACTACCCCGCCGGGTGGAACGCCTACGTGGACGACCGGCCCGTCCCCATCGTGCAGACGAACCACCTCCTCCGCGGCGTCGTCGTCCCCGAGGGGGAGCACATCGTCACGATGCGGTTCGAGCCGGAGACGCACGAGCGCAGCGCGCGGGTCTCCACCATCGCGACGGCGCTGGCGTACCTCGGCGCGCTGCTGATGGCGGGGCTGTGGTGGTACCGGAAGGGGGACCAGGCGTGAGTGCCGAGCCCGCAGGAGCCGGGCCGCCGGAGGGGCGACCGCTGCGGCTCCTCGTCGTCGCCTACTACTTCCCGCCCTCCGGTGGCGCCGGCGTGCAGCGCGTGCTGAAATGGACGAAGCACCTCCCCGCCCACGGCGTCCGCCCGACGGTGCTGACGGTGGAGGCGGGCGCCTACCCCCAGCTCGACCCGACGCTGTGGGCCGACGTGCCGGCCGGCGTCGCCGTCCACCGCACCCGCTCGCTCGATCCATTCGGCGCCTACGCCCGCCTCACCGGCCGGACCCGCGCCGAGGCCGTCCGCGCCCGCACCGACGCGATGGCGGTGGACACCGGCGGTGGGGGGGAGGCCGCCATCGAGCGTGTAGCCGAGTGGGTCCGCGCCAACGCCTTCGTCCCCGACGCGCGGGTCGGGTGGGTCCCGTTCGCCGTGGCGCGCGGGCTACGGCTCATTCGCAGGGCGGCAGGCCGGGGCGAGCCGTTCGACGCGCTCCTAACCTCGGGGCCGCCGCATTCGACGCACCTCACCGCCTGGGCGCTCCGCCGCCTCACCGGCACCCCCTGGGTCGCCGACTTCCGCGATCCGTGGACCGACATCCACTACTACGCCGAGCTCCCACGCTCGGCCGCTGCCCGCCGGCTCGACGAGGTGCTGGAGCGGGGCGTCCTCCGTGCTGCCGACGCCGCCGTGACCGTGAGCCCGTCGTGGGCGCGGCTGCTGGGCGCGAAGGTCGGCCGCGCCGTCGAGGTGATCCCCAACGGGTTCGACCCGGAGGACTTCGGGGAGGCGCCGGCGGCGGTCGGCGAGCGCTTCGAGCTCGTCCACGTCGGCAGCCTCTACGCCTCGCGCAACCCCGAGGCGCTGTGGCAGGCGCTGGCCGCGCTGCGGGCGGAGGACGGCATCCCGAACCTGCGCGTCCGGCTCGTCGGGCGGGTGGGGGAGGAGGTCATCGCGGCGGCCGGGCGGCACGGGCTAGAGGAGGTCGTGGCCGTCGAGCCCTACGTGCCGCACGCCGAGGCCGTCCGCTGGATGCAGCGGGCGACGGCGCTGCTGCTGACGACGGAGCCGCAGCGGCACGAGGCGGGCCACGTCACGGGCAAGCTCTACGAGTACCTCGCCGCCGGCCGCCCCGTCCTCGCCCTCGGCGACCCCTCCGGCGACGCGGCAGCGCTGCTCCGCGAGACCGGCGGCGGGCGGACGTTCGCGCGGGACGACGCCGGCGGGGTCGCTCGGTGGCTCGCTGAGGCGTACCAGCGGTGCGAGAGGGGAGCGGCGCTGGCGGGTGCTTCTCCCGAGGCCGTCGCGCCCTACGCCCGCCCCGCGCAGGCCGCCGCGCTCGCCGCACTCCTGCGCCGACTCTGAGGCGGTAACGTACATTGAGCTTGAGACTACGGAGGCGTAATCCGGTCGCGATTGCGTCGGAGGCCGGCCGGCCCTTACTTTCGAAGGAGTAGCATTCCTCACCTCCGTTCAGACGCGGTCATTGCGGGCCAGCTCTGGACCCTTAACCATCAGAGGTCCCTATGCGAATCCCTTCCCCAGCTAACGTGTTGCGTTACGCCGCCTGTGCGGCGTTCGTGCTCGCGGGCGGCGCTGCCACCGCGCAGCCCACCCTCCTCGAAGCGCTCTCCTCACCTAACCCCCTGGTACCCTCCGATCCCAGCATCAACCGTCAGTACTTCGGTGCTGCCGTGGCCGGTGTCCCCGATGCTGATGGCGACGGAGTGGAGGACCTTCTCGTCGGGGCCCCGGACGAGAACGGACCTAACGGCAACCGCTACGGCGCTGGCCGGGCGTACCTCTACAGCGGAGCGACGGGCGCCCTCCTCCA
Organism: Rhodothermales bacterium; assembly: GCA_965215145.1. Lineage (GTDB taxonomy): Bacteria > Bacteroidota > Rhodothermia > Rhodothermales > JANQRZ01. The sequence goes on from OZ244038.1 coordinate 1,574,812, forward strand.
CGCGCTCCGGTCCGCTGACGACCTGGACCTGCGGGAGTTCGGGGCCTCGGTCGCGGGCGTGCCGGACCTCGACGGCGACGGCTTCGGCGACCTCCTCGTCGGCGCCCCCTCGCTCGTCGGTGGGTCCGTAGTGCGGAAGGGCCGAGCCTACGTCTTCAGCGGCGCCACCAGCGCCCTCCTCGCCGAACTGCGCTCGCCGAACGAGGAGCGCTTCGGGGAATTCGGCCGCGCGGTGGCGGGCGTGCCAGACGTGGACGGCGACGGCTTCGGCGACCTCCTCGTCGGGGCGCTAGGGGAGAACGAGATCGGGCCTTTCGACCGAACTGACGGGCGGGCCTACCTCTTCAGCGGCGCCACGCGTGCGCTTCTCGCGGAGCTCGTGTCGCCCAACGACGACGAAGCCAGCTTCTTCGGCGGCGCCGTAGCAGGCGTGCCGGACGTGGACGGCGACGGGAGGGGCGACCTCCTCGTCGGGGCCACGGGCGACAGCCCCGACGGCGACCCCGACTCGGCCGGGCGGGCCTACCTCTTCAGCGGGGCCACGGGCGTGCTCGTCTACGAGCTCGCTTCGCAGGACCCCCAGGAGTTCGGCAGGTTCGGCGCTGCGGTCGCGGGCGTGCCCGACGCAGACGGCGATGGCTTCAGCGACCTCCTCGTCGGGGCGCCGGCCGAGACTCCGGAGGGCAGCCCGAGCTTCGCCGGGCGGGTCTACCTCTTCAGCAGCGCCTCCGGCGTGCTCCTCGAAACGCTCACCTCGCCCAGCCCTGAGTTCCGGGGCAGCTTCGGCTCGGGCGTGGCGGGCGTCCCGGACGTGGACGGCGACGGTCGCGGGGATCTCCTCATCGGAGCCGAGGGGCAAGACCCCGGCTTCAGCCCTACCAGCGCGGGCCGCGCGTACCTCTTCAGTGGCGCCTCCGGCGCGCTCCTCTGTACGCTCGCTTCGCCGGACGAGTACCGGCTCGGCAGCTTCGGTACCGGCGTGGCGGGCGTCGGGGACACCGACGGCGACGGCCGCGGCGACCTCCTCGTCGGCGCGCCAGGGGAGGGAGCAGATGAGCCCGACGCGCCGTACAGCGAGATCGGCCGGGCGTACCTCTTCAGTGGCGACCCCGCCGCCTGCGCGGAGGACCCCCTCGCCGTCACCATCACCGGCGACGAGACCGTTGCCGTCGGGGATCTCCTGGAGTTCACGGTCACGATCGAGAACACCGCCGACACCACCGTCGCCGGTGCGCTCGTCGTGGACTTCGTCTCGCCCGACGGGGACGTTGCCCTCAGCCGCGTGCTCCGCGACAGCACGCTCCGCCCAGATCGGACGTTCTCGGAGTCCTACCGGCAGCGCGTCCGGGCCGGAGCCGAGCCGGGGACGTGGACGGTCGTGGCGCGGGTCGAGGCCGACGGCGGGGCCTCGCTGGGCTCGGACTCCTTCACCGTCGTGGTGACGCCGGCGCCGGGAGCCGCAGCGGCGCGGGTAGCTGGTGTCGAGACTGAGCTCGAGGGCGTCTACCCCAACCCCGCCCGCGGCAGCACCGCCGTCACTTTCGCGCTGGCCGAGCCGGGGGCGGTCCGGCTGGCCGTCTATGACGTGCTCGGCCGCGAGGTCGCCGTGCTGGTCGATGGCACCGCGGAGGCCGGTCGGCACGAGGCAGTCCTCGACGCCGCAGTCCTCCCGGCCGGCACGTACCTCGTCCGGCTAGAAGCCGGCGGGGCCGTGTGGACGGAGCGGCTGACGCTGATCCGGTAGCCGAGCGGCCGTGTCGCAATGGGGGCGGGGCGGGTAGCTTTCGGCTCGCCCGCCCCGCCCGCCGATGCCGTTCGTCCTCGCCCTCGACCAGGGCACCACGTCCTCCCGCGCCCTCGTCTTCGACGAGGAAGGAAGAATCCGCGCCGTCGCGCAGCGCGAGTTCGAGCAGCACTTCCCCCGGCCCGGCTGGGTCGAGCACGACCCGGCGGACCTCTGGGAGACGCAGCTCGCCACGGCGCGCGAGGCGCTCGAAAGTGTCGGCATTGCGGCCGCCGACCTCGTGGGGATCGGGATCACGAACCAGCGCGAGACGACGCTCCTGTGGGACCGCGCCACCGGCGAGCCGGTCCACCGCGCCATCGTCTGGCAGGACCGCCGGACGGCCGACTTCTGCGAGACTCTCCGCGCCGACGGCCACGAGTCGCTGTTCCGCGAAAAGACGGGGCTCGTCCTCGATCCCTACTTTTCCGGTACCAAGCTCCGCTGGCTCCTCGACCATGTGGACGGTGCGCGCGAGCGGGCCGAGGCCGGCGACCTCTGCTTCGGGACGGTCGACACCTGGCTCGTCTGGCACCTCACCGGGGGCCGTGTCCATGCTACCGACGCCACGAACGCCTCGCGGACCCTCCTCTTCAACCTCCACACCGGCGATTGGGACGACGAGCTGCTGGAGGTCATCGGTGTCCCGCGCGCCGTGCTACCCGAGGTCGTCCCGAGCAGCGGCATCATAGGGGAGACGGCGCCGGACGTGCTCGGCGCGGCGGTGCCGGTTGCGGGGATCGCGGGGGACCAGCAGGCGGCCCTCTTCGGCCAGCGCTGCACGCGGCCGGGGATGGCGAAGAACACCTACGGCACGGGCTGCTTCCTCCTGATGCAGACGGGCGCCGCGCCGGTCGTCTCGGAGCACGGGCTGCTAACGACGGTGGCGTGGCGGATCGGGGACCGGACGGCGTTCGCGCTGGAGGGGAGCGTGTTCATCGGGGGCGCCGCCGTGCAGTGGCTCCGCGACGGCCTCGGCATCATCGAGACGGCCGCCGACGTGGAGGCGCTGGCGCGGAGCGTAGACGACGCCGACGGGGTCGTGCTCGTCCCGGCCTTTACCGGCCTCGGCGCGCCGCACTGGGACCCCTACGCCCGCGGCATCCTCGTCGGCATCACGCGGGGGACGACGGCGGCCCACTTCGCCCGCGCCACCCTCGACGGCATCGTGCAGCAGGTCGCCGACGTGACCGAGGCGATGGCGCGCGACGCGGGCCTCCCCCTGGCCGAGCTGCACGTGGATGGCGGGGCCGCCCGAAACGACCTCCTCCTGCAGCTCCAGGCCGACGCCCTCCGCACCCCCGTCGTCCGGTCCGCCGTGGCCGAGACGACGGCGCTCGGGGCGGCCTACCTCGCCGGCCTCGCCGTCGGCGTCTGGAACGAGGCCGAGATCGACCGGCAGTGGGCGGCCGACGCCCGGTTCGAGCCGGAGGCCCCGGCGGAGGAGACGGAGCGCCGACGGCGGGAGTGGGCGCGCGCGGTCGAACGGGCGAAGGGGTGGGAGAGGAAGAGCGGGGGAGAGGAAGAGTGAAAGGAGGGCAGGGAGATAGCGAGGGGTGCCCGTCTACCTCCTGCTCTCGCTCCCCTTCCATCTCCTTACCACCGCGCGCTGCGGAAGGGGAGCCCCCAGCGGAGCGCGACGGCCGGTGCCACGTAGCGGTCCCGCCCGAGCTCGGCGTCCGTCACGCTCTCGTACCGGAGGGTCGCCTCGGCAAAGAGCCCCGGCAGGAGCTCGTACCCGGCGTAGCCCTCCAGCAGCACGAGGTCCTGCCGCACGCCCTGCAACGTCTCGACGCCGTCGTCGCCGGTGCGGGTGCCGTAGGGGAGGAGGGGGTCCTCGCCGACGTTCTGCCCTTCCGGGCTCCGGCCGCGCCGGGTGAGGGCGGCGTTGAGCCCGGCCGTCACCCGGAGCGCCGGGCGGTACCGGGCGACGAGGGTGAGGTCGAAGGCGTTGGGGCCGGCGGGGTGGCCGAGGAGGTCGCCGGTGTGGACGAAGGCGGTGGCGCTAGCGCGGTGGCTGTAGAGGTACGGGCGGAGCCGGGCGTACTCGACGCGGACGTCGAGGCCGTGGGCGCGGTGGCCGTCCCAGCCGGGATCCACGAGGTAGAGTCCGAGGAGCGTGCCCCACTTGTTACCCCAGTAGTTGTCGGTGATCCGGCCGAGGGTGAGCTCGTCGAGGAGGAGCTGGCCGTAGACCTCGACGCCGGGCGCGGCGACCCACGCGGCGCCGGCCCCGAGGAGCGCGTTGTCGGCGCTGCCCATCTCGGCCTCGGCGGCCCGGTAGAAGATCACGGGGTTGAGGTAGGCGAGGTCGAACCCGCCGCGCCCGCCGGTGCCGGCGGCGAAGACGACCTGCTCGAAGAGCTCGACCTGGACGCGGCCGGGGAGGTCGAGCGCGAGGCGGTGGAGGGCGCCGAACTTCCGCGGGAACAGCCGGGAGTTCCCAGGCCCGCGCGTGCGGGCGTCGGTGAAGCGGGCGAAGACGTTGGTGTAGTGGAGCCGCCAGAAGCTGGTGCGGAGCTGGAGGTGGTCGTAGGCGGGGGCGTAGTTCGAGAGGGCGAGCGTGCCTACCCCGAACCCCCACCGGTTCCGGTCCCGCCCGAACCGCGCCTCGAACCGCCCGTCCCGCCCGATGGGCACCCGCGCCCCGACGACGCCCGTCCCGACGAGGTAGTCGTAGGTCCTCCCATCGGTGAACTTGGTGAAGCCGAGGCGGGGGGCGGAGTCCCCGTCGTGCTCGGGCATCGGGTGCCGCCACTGGTTCTCCTCGATCCGGCTCTCGAAGAAGAAGTGCGGGCCGAGGTGGCCGGCGGCACGGAGGCCGCGGGTGTTCTGCCACACCGGCGCCGTCGGGGTGCGCCCGCCTCGCTCGGTGCGCCGCGCCCGGCCGTAGCTGAGCTGGACCAGCGGCTCGACCTCGATCCCCCACCCCTCGTCCCGGGCGGCGAAGAGCGCCGTGCCGTTGCCGTAGAGGCCCGGCGCGACCCGCCGCACGTCGGCCACGCCGGGACCGGGGCGGCCCCCGGCGTAGCGCTCCAGCAGCGCCCGGTCTATCCCGCCGGGCTCCCCGCTCGCCGCGAGGGCGGAATCGGCGTAGGCCAGGGCCTCGTAGGCCGAGAGCGGCTTCGCGCCGAGGAAGGCGCCCGGCAGCCGGCCGAGCGCACGCTGACGCTCCAGGGTGTGGCTCAGCCCGTCGCCGATCTGGAGGAGCCCCTCGTGCTGGGCGAGGGCGGGGGCGGCTACGAGGACGACGAGCGCGAGGGGGAGGCGGCGGATCATGGCGGCGGATTACGTGGGGGTTCCTGGGACGTAATCGGCCGCGTTGGCGGATACTGTAGGGGCGCGGCTCGTCCTGCCCTCGCCCGTCCTACCCTCGCCTCACCGGCTCCCCGTCTCGTCGGTTCACCCCACGCCCGTTGCCCGCGCGGGGGCAACGGGCTTACGTTCCCCCGGCCGGCTCCCCCACCGCGCCCTCCCTCTCACCCCACCCCTCCTTCGTGGGCACCATCCTCGTCACCGGCGCGCAGGGCCAGATCGGCACCGACCTCGTCGCCGCGCTGCGCCGGCGCCACGGCGCCGACGCCGTCCTCGCCACCGACCTCCGCGCGGCCCCCGACGGCACCGCCCCCTCCGCCGTCCTCGACGTGTGCGAGGCCGAGCGGCTAGAGGAGGTCGTCCGCGGGCACGACGTCGAGACCGTCTACCACCTCGCCAGCCTCCTCTCGGCGACCAGCGAGCAGCAGCCGGACCTCGCGTGGGCCGTCAACCTTGGCGGGCTGCGGAACGTGCTGAAGGCGGCCCGCGAGCACGGCCTCCGCGTGTTCTGGCCCTCCTCCATCGCCGTCTTCGGGCCGACCACGCCGCGCCACGCGCCGCAGCACACGCCGCTCGAGCCGACCACGATCTACGGGGTGACGAAGGTGGCCGGCGAGCTGCTCTGCCAGTACCACGCCGTCCACCACGGCACCGACGTCCGGAGCCTCCGCTACCCCGGCCTCATCTCCTACAGCGCCCCCCCCGGCGGCGGCACCACCGACTACGCCGTGGAGGTGTTCCATGCCGCGTTGGCCGGCGAGACCTTCGTCTCGTTCGTCGGGCCGGAGACCCGGCTCCCGATGATGTACATGCCCGACGCCGTCGCCGCCATGCTCGACCTCATGGCCGCGCCCGCCGGCGCCATCGGCGTGCGGACGAGCTACAACGTCGGCGCCCTCAGCTTCTCCGCCGAGGCCCTCTACGCCGCGCTCCGCAAGCGCTTCCCCGCCTTCGAGGTCGACTACCACCCCGACTTCCGCCAAGCCATCGCCGACTCGTGGCCTGCCTCGGTGGACGACGCGCCTGCCCGCCGCGACTGGGGCTGGCAACCGCGCTACGACCTCGACCGGATGGTGGAGGACATGGTGGAGAACCTCCAGCAACAGCACGACGCCCTCTCCTGATGCGTGTTGCGTGATGCGTGTTAGGGAAGTGCTCCCACGCGATACGCAACACGGAATACGCAATAGGCCCATGAAGACCGCCAACGCCCGCTTCCGCGACACCCTCACCGAGATCCGCGACGCCGGGCTCTACAAGGAGGAGCGCGTCATCACCTCCCAGCAAGATGCCGACATCGAGGTGCTGCCGCCCGGCTCCATCGGCGACGGCGCGGCACCCGCTGCCGAGCGCGAGGTGGTGAACTTCTGCGCCAACAACTACCTCGGCCTCGCCAACCATCCCGACCTCATCGAGGCGGCGCAGGAGGGGGTCATGAAGTACGGGTTCGGACTCGCGTCCGTCCGGTTCATCTGCGGCACGCAGGACATCCACAAGGAGCTCGAACGCCGCCTGGCCGAGTTCCACGGTATGGACGACGCCATCCTCTACGCCGCCTGCTTCGACGCCAACGCCGGGCTGTTCGAGACGCTGCTCGGCAAGGAGGACGCCGTCATCTCCGACCAGCTCAACCACGCGAGCATCATCGACGGCGTCCGGCTCTGCAAGGCCCGCCGGTTCCGCTACGCCCACGGCGACATGGGCGAGCTGGAGGACGCCCTCAAGGAGTCTCAAGGCACCGGCGTCCGCATGATCACCACCGACGGCGTGTTTTCGATGGACGGCGCCGTCGCCAAACTCGACCAGATCTGCGACCTCGCCGACCGCTACGACGCCCTCGTCCACGTCGACGAGTGCCACGCCACCGGCTTCTTCGGGCCGACGGGCCGCGGCGCCGCCGAGCACGCGGGCGCGCTCGACCGGGTGGACGTCATCACGAGCACGCTGGGGAAGGCGCTCGGCGGGGCCTCCGGCGGATTCACCGTCGCCAGCCAGCCCGTCGTGGACCTGCTGCGGCAGCGCTCCCGGCCGTACCTGTTCTCCAACACCGTCGCCCCCGCCATCGTCTACGCTTCCCTGCGGGTGCTCGACATGCTGGAGGGGACGGGCGACCTCCGCGAGCGGCTGATGGAGAACACCCGCTATTTCCGCGAGCGGATGACGGCGGCCGGGTTCGACATCAAGCCCGGCGCGCACCCCATCGTCCCGATCATGCTCTACGACGCCCGGCGGGCGCAGGAGATGGCGGCCGAGCTGCTGGAGGAGGGGATCTACGTGATCGGGTTCAGCTACCCCGTCGTGCCGCAGGGCGAGGCCCGCATCCGCGTCCAGGTCTCCGCCGCCCACACGCGCGAGCACCTCGACCGCGCCGTGGATGCCTTCACCCGCGTCGGCCAGCGGCACGAGGCGGTGTGAGGCAACTGAACCTCTGAGCCCAGACGGGGTTAACACCCAACCACCCTTCAGCTCTCCATGTCGCAGCTCATCAAGGTCATCGTCGAAAAGCACGCCGACGGGTACGTCGCATACCCCGTCGGGCTGAGGGGCGCAGTCGTCGGGCAGGGGGACAGCTATGACGAGGCCCTGGCCGACGTCCGCAGTGCGGTCGCCTTCCACGTCGAGACGTTCGGTGCGGAGGTACTGGAAGAGGACGAGGCGGTGCTAGAGGTCTTCGTCGCCGAGACGGCCATTGCAGCCTGATGTCGGAGCGGTTTCCGCGAGACGCTCCGCTCAGGCGCGTGCTGAAGGCACTGGAAGCGCTCGGGTTCGCGCTCGTCCGCGAGGGCAATCACATCTCGATGTTGCGCGAAGAGGCCGACGGTACGCGGACACCGCTGACGCTCCCAAACCACCGGGCCATCAAAGGCTCGACGCTGCGTGCGATCCTGCGGCAGAGTGGGATCGGCCGTGACGAGTTCCTTGCGGCTTACCGCGACGCCTGAGATGCGGGGAAGGGGCCGAGGTCCGCGTCCAGGTCTCCGCCGCCCACACGCGCGAGCACCTCGACCGCGCCGTGACGCCTTCACCCGCGTCGGTCGGCGGCACGCGGTGGTGTGACTTAGACCAACCGAATTTAGCCGGAGGGTATTCCCATGCGCCAAGTGGCTGTGCCCTATTTTGGTCGGCCCCCAGTTGCCTGAGTTGTCCATCAGCCTTTGAGGTCTCGCATGCGCTACGTCATACTCCTGCTCTCGATTCTTCTGTATTCATGCCAAAATGAGGAAGCGTCGCAAGACGCAGGCGCCACAATGAGCCGAGAGAACTGTTCGGACTATCTAGGTGAGTGGATTACTGAAGATCAGGACATTATGGAAGCTGGTACAAATATATTAATCATAGATAAAGCATCTGATAGCATATATAAAATAAAGCAGATCAGTAGGGCGTCATTCAGAAAATTTGATAAGGAAAATACCATATCCGGAGAGTGCGTAGAGGGCATCATGATGATATCTACGCCGTTGGGGGGTAATACAGGATTATTTATAGAAGATGATAGATTGTTGTTGGAGGGCGACCAACTTGTCAGAGCTGACGTTCATGAAGACTATGTCAGGCGACAGATAGAAACAGATGATTGAATTCGTCGTCAAGAATCGGAAATAGTAGATTCTAATGACAATATTGGACTCATCGATGATTGAACATTTCGATAATATATAAATATGGCATGTTTATATCCAATATTGTGAGTAACATATAATTTATACAAATGGTGTGTGTCAGAAGCTCGCCTCCAGCACGAGGTGGTCGGCTTCGTGCGGCGATGCTAATTGTTGACATCGCGGCACGCCGTCGCTATCATGATGACTCCCCCGGTGCAACGCCCCCTGCCATGAACGTCTCCCTCACGCCCGAGCTCGAACGCTTCGCCCGCGCTCTCGTCGAGTCCGGCCGGTACAATTCGGCCTCCGAGGTCGTCCGCACGGGGCTCCGGCTCCTCGAAGCGCAGGAGGCCAAGACGGCGGAGCTGCGGCGCCTCATCCAGGAGGGGCTCGAAAGTGGCCCGCCGATCAGCGTGACGCGGGAGGAGATGCGGGAACTGGTCGGGCAGCGCATGGCCGAGCTTCGGGCCGAGGTCGAGCGCGGTGAACGTCCCGCGCCGGGCGGTCCGGACTCGCTCGCAGCCTAGCGTGCGGCGCTTCGACCTCCTCCGGCCGGCTCAACTCGATATCCTCGACCTCGCGGAGTACGCAGGCGAGTACAGCGACCGCGCGCGGGACGTGCTGACGGACACCCTGTTCGACCAGTTCGAACGGTTAGCTGAGTTTCCTCACCTCGGCCGTGACCGGAGCGAGTTCGCCGCGGGCCTCCGAAGCCTTCCAGTCAACCGGCTACGGGTAACCATCTACTACTTCGCGACGCCGGAGGACCCGGATCGGGTGCTCATCGCCCGCGTGCTGCGGCAGGAGCGCGACGTGGGCCCGGAGGCGTTCGGCGGTGGTGAAGACTAATCGCGGCCTCAGCCCGGCACCTCGTCGCGGAGCTTCTGGAGGAGGTAGAACTTGAGGTAGTGCGTCTCCGGCATCGCCTCCAGCACGGGGTGGTCGGCGGGCTGCGTGCCGCGGTGGAGCAGCCGGAGCTGGGCGCCAGCCTTCCGCGCGCTGTAGCGGACGATCTTCAGGAAATCGGCCTCACTCACGGCCTGCGAGCACGAGGCCGTCGCGAGCAGCCCGCCGGGGGGGAGCATCTGGAGCGCGGTGATGTTGATCCGCTGGTACGCCCTGGTCGCGGCTTCGACGTGGCGGCGGCTGGACGCGAAGCTCGGGGGGTCGAGGATGACGTAGTCGAAGTCGGCGCGTTCCGTCGCCATCTCGCCGAGACGGTCGAGGGCGTCGGCGGTCTCAGTAGAAACGCGGTCGGCGACGCCGGACAGCTCGGCGTTGTGACGGGCGCGGGCGAGGGCGTCGTCGCTGGCGTCGAGGAGGTGGACCCGCTCGGCCCCGCCGAGGGCGGCGTGGAGGCCGAACCCGCCGTCGGCGGCGAACACGTCGAGCACGCGGCGCCCACGGGCGAACGGTCCCGCGACGAAGCGGTTGAGGCGCTGGTCGATGAAGAACCCCGTTTTCGGCCCGTTGAGCACGTCCACGGCGAACCGCGCACCGCCCTCCGCGATCTCGACCGGCCCGGCGTAGTCACCGTGCAGCACGCCCGTGCTCTCCTCCAGCCCGTCCTTCGGGCGCAGTGCCGCGTCGTTCCGCTCGACGATGGCGTCGGGGCGGAGGCGCTCGGTGAGGGCGTCGAGGATCGACTCCCGGCGGGCCTCCATCCCGAACGAGAGGGAGGTGTAGGTGAGGACGCCGCCCGCGTAGCCCGGCGGGCCGTAACGGTCGACGACGAGCCCCGGCAGCCCGTCGCTCTCGCCGAAGGCGATCCGGGCGTGGGTGGCGTCCGGGAAGGCGGCCTCGCGGAGCGCCACGGCCCGGTCGATCCGCCCGCGGAAGAACGCCTGATCGATCTCGGCATCCGCATCCGAGGTCAGGAAGCGGACGGCGATGAGGCTCTCGTCGTGGTAGAGCCCGAGCCCGAACACGGTCCCGTCCTGCCCCTCGACCTGGACGACGGCGCCGCGCCCGGGCCGCTCGCCCATGCGGACGAGCTGGTTCTGGAACACCCACGGGTACCCCTGCCGGAGCGCCTTTTCTTTTTTCGGCTTGAGGACGACGCGGGGGTAGTCGGGCACGGAGTTCGACGGGCAGAGGGAGAGGAGCGGTGCGCGAAGCTACCGCCAGCATCCGTGTGGGGTCGTAAGGGCGAACAGCGTTCGCCCTGCCGAGGGTCGTCGCTGACTCACCGTGGGATCGTAGGGGCGCGGTTCATCACGTCCTGCCGAGGGTTGTCGCCACCTTCAGTCTGGCAGCGTCTGTAGGGGCGAGGCACGCCTCGCCCTGCTGAAGGACTGCCACCACACCTCGGGCACGGCACCGCCGCGCCCCTACGGGGGACGACGGCGCTACGCGAAATAACCCCGCGCGGGGGACGTTCACCGAGGGCACTCGAATATCGGTTGCCCCGGCCGATACGAATGTGCGATGTTTGTCAGGCCCGAACCCGGCTCAACCCGCTCCCCGATGCCCCTGCGCCGCCTCGCTCTGCTCCTCGTCCTCCTTGGCGTCACGGCTGCTTCCGCCTCCGCGCAGCGCGTGGCGAAGTACGGCGCCGACTTCCTCGCCGGGGGCGTCGGCGCCCGCGCGCTCGGGATGGGGGGGGCCTACGTCGCCGCGGCCAACGACGTCACGGCGACGTACTGGAACCCCGCCGGCCTCAGCGACACCTTCTACCCCCAGGTCGCCTACATGCACGCCGAGCGGTTCGACGGCATCGTGCAGTTCGACTACGGCGCGCTGTCGTTCCCCGTCAACACCCGGAGCAGCCTCGGCGTCGCCTTCTTCCGCTCCGGCGTGGACGACATCCCGAACACCCTGAACGCGTGGGAGAACGGGCAGCCCGTCGCCGAGAACGTCACCCTCTTCTCCGCGGCCGACTACGCCTTCTTCGTCACCTACGCCCGGCGGCTCCGCGAGAACCTCTCGGCCGGCGCCTCGGTCAAGCTCGTCCGCCGCTCCATCGGCGACTTCGCGAGCGCGTGGGGGTACTCCCTCGACGTCGGCGCGCAGTACCAGCTCGGCCGCGTCGCCTTCGGGGTGAACCTCCAGGACGTGACGGGGATGCTGCAGTCGTGGAGCGTGGACCAGGGCGAGCTCGCCGGGCTCGAGGCGTTCGGGCAGGCGCTCCCCGTGGGCGGCTCCGAGATCGTGCTGCCCGTGGCCCGCCTCGGCGCCGCCGTCCTCGCCTTCCCGCTCACCGACGACGTCGGGCTCACGGCCGGGCTCGACCTCGACCTCGCCTTCGACGGGCAGCGCTCCTACGCCTTCAACGCGGGCGACCTCTCGTTCCACCCCCGCCTCGGCACGGAGCTGAGCTACAAGGGCGTCGTCGCCGTCCGCGCCGGCATCTCCGACGTCACGGACTCCGAGCGCTTCGGCACCCAGGTGACGCCGACCATCGGGGCCGGCCTCGCGCTCGGGCGGTTCGACGTGGACTACGGGTTCGGCGACTTCGGCGGGGTCCGCCAGGAGCTCGGCTACAGCCACCGGGTCTCGCTCCAGTACACCCTCCGCAACGACCGCTTCCTCCGCCGCGACCGATGAAACCGCTCGAGCTCGCCTCGCCTGTCCTGCTCCTCGTCCTTACCTCGGCGCTGGCCGGGTGCTCGCTCTTCGGAGGCGGCGACGGCGGCCTCGCGCCGATCACGGGCGACCTCCGGGTCGCCGTCACCGAGCAGATCCACGACGGCCTCGCCCTTGGGGGGACGGCCGACCCCCGCCTCGAACTCCGCGTGCAGAGTGACGAGCGCTACGACTGCGACGGTGGGAGCCTCGTCACCCGGTTCGAGCGGCGCGGCGAGCAGCTGCGGCTCGCCGTCCGGGGCCGCTCGATCCCGGACGGGATCTGCATCCATTCGGTCGGACCGGCTACGGCGCGCGTCGACCTCGACCTGCCGGCGGGGACCTACACGCTGGCGCTCGAAGCCCGTGGCCGCACCGACCGCTACACGCTGGAAATCACCCCTGACGTGATCCGGCTGACCCCCGTTGAGGTGGCGGTGAGCGAGCCGGAGTACGAGGCGGCCCGGCGGGTGCCGGAGCACTCCTTCGGGCTCTACTGCTCGGGCCGCGCCGCCGACGCCGAGGCGCCCTGCGCTGAGCTGATCGCGGAGCTGCGCTCGGCGGCGGACCTGGAGGAGGTCACGCCGCCGGAGGAGGGCTTCTGGCCGTACCCGCTCTATCCGCTAGACTCGGCGCTCCTCTCGCCCCGCTTCTTCCGCGCCCGGACGGCGGAGGACCTGGAGGCGGCGCAGCGGCGGATCGCGGATTACCCCGCACCCACGGGGGCGTCGATCTACGCCATCACGTGGCGCGGCGGGATCGTGGACGCTGACCAGGGCCGCTGACCGATGCGTCGGCTCACCCTGCTGTTCCCTGTCTTGATCCCCGCTCTGGCGCTGGGATGGGCCGGCTGCTCGCTGTTCGATGGCGACGACGAGGAGCTGCTCCCGATCCCGGAGCGGCTCACCGTCGGGCTACAGCGGCCCGATGCCGTCCCGGAGGAGGTTAGTCCCAGGGCCGCGTTCCTCCGCCTGCGCTCGGAGGACGACTACAGGTGCCTCGGTTACCGGATCGCCACGCGGCTCAGCTTCGACGGGGAGATCCTCCGGCTGGAGGTCCGCGGCGTCGAAGAGCCGGAGGGAGGCTGCTACACGGCACTCGGCCCGGCCGAGTTTTCTACCTATCTCGAACTGGGCGAGGGGGCCTACGGGCTCTATATCGAGACGGATGATCGCACCGACCGCTACCGGCTAGAGATCGCGGCCGACGCCGTCCGGCTGATCCCCGAAGAGACCTCGTTCACCGCGCCGGAGCCGGGGGAGGGGGGATGAAGCGCGACGACCGGATCGGCCTCGGGGTGAGCCTCGGGCTCCACGCCCTGCTCCTCGCCGTGTTCGCCCTCTCGGTGGCGGCGCGCGAGCCGGAGCCGCTGGGGCTCGTCGAGGTCGAGTTCGGCCCCATCGAGCGGGCGCAGCCGGCGGCCCCCGCGCCCACCCCCCGCCCCGCGCCCACCCAGCCCGAGCCGCAGCCCGATCCGCCCGCGCCGCGCCCCACGCCGCCCGCGCCGGTGGACCTCCCCGACCGCCGCGACACCCCCGAGCCCGACCGGCTCCCACCACCGGAGCCCGAGGAGACCGTAGCCCCGCCCGCGCCGCCGCAGCCACAGAACCCGCCCGCCGAGCCCGATCCGCAGGAAGAAACCGGCGGCAATCCCGAGGGCGAGGCCGGCTCCTCCTCTGACACGGGCGACCCCGGCCCGGCCCCCGCCCGCCGCGCACCGTTCGACATCGAGGGGCTGAACCGGACGTTGGAGGGGAGCCCCGCGCTCCCGCAGAACCCCGGCGTCCGCGCCTCCTCCGAGGTCACCGTCTGCGTCCGCCCCGACGGGAGCGTAGCGCGGGCCTACCCGGAGCGGCTCTCCGGCGTCCCCGGCCTCGACGCGCGCGCCGCCGCGGCGGTGAAGCGGTGGCGGTTCAACCGGCTCCCCCCCGCCGCCCCCCAGGCCGAACAGTGCGGCACGGTGACGTTCCGGTTCACGCTGGAATGATGGGAGGGGGCCAGGCTGTGAATGGGAGGTGGTAGGGTGTGGATTGAGCCCCCACCATCCACTACCGTGCAGGATGCTTGATCGTGAGCCCGCGGTCAGACCCCCTGCCGCGCTTGCGCCGCCTGCGGCTCAGGGCAACGTAAGCGGGGGGTGGAGCTCACGAGCAAAGGCCCCTCACGCTAGCTACCCTCCGCCATCCCCTGTCCACCCTCAGCTACCCACTGCACCACAGGACGCGCACCGCGCCTCACAGCTCCACGAACACCTCGGCGCGGACGAACAGCCGGTCCTCAGCGCTGCCGTCCCACCGCTGGTAGTCCCCTAGCAGCGCGAGGCCGATGTCGCGCACGGGCTCCCACACGAGCCGCGCGGTGACGCCGGGGCCGCGGAACACGTCGCCTGCGAGGAACACCTTGTTCATCTCCGAGAACGGCGGCTGCCGCCCGTCCGTCACGTCGCCGCCGACGTTTTCGATGACGGTTCCGGTCTCGGGGTCCACGGGGTTCTCGCCGCGGCGGGCGTAACGGCCGACTACCTCGGCGCGGACGCGGTGGGGGAGCCACGACCGGAGCCCCACGGCCCACTGGTCGGCGTTCGGCCCGAGGGGGTGGCCGAGGGAGAAGCCGTTGTGCGTGTACGAGTTGTAGAACGAGCCGTCAAGTAAAAAGCGGTGGGTGTAGACGAACGGCTCGATCCGGGTGTACTCGACCCACCCGAGCGCCGGCCCGGCCGTCACGCCGAGCCCCGCCTGCACCGCCCACTTGTTGTTGTACGAGTTCTGCCCAAACTGCCCGAAGTCGAGGTCGTCGGCGAGGAACGTCCCGTAGAGCTCGACGCGGTCGAGCGGACGGAGGACGCCTTCGAGGGCGAACAGCGTGTTGTCGCGGTCCCAGAGCGCGTGCTCGGCCGTTTTGAACGGGTTGAGCGGGTTGAGGTAGGCGAGCTCCGGCCCGCGCCGGCCGTAGACGACCATCTCGGAGAACGCGAGGCTCAGCCGCCGCCAGGGGTTCACCGTCAGGCGGTGCACGGCGAGGTAGCGCTCCGGCCCCAGGAGCACGCCGTCGCCGTCGTCCCCCTCCCGCACGAACGCCCGGTCGCCGATGGCGGCGTGGAGGAAGTGGTACTGCACGGCGCGGGTGTCCAACCCAAGCCGAACGTAGCCGAAGTGGTCGGCGGCGCCGGAGAGCACGAGCGGCTGCCCGAACGAGGCGCCCGCCACGAGGCTCGCCCACCCAACCTCGGCGGAGAACGTCGCGCCGCCGGCCGTGCCGGGACGGTTCGCCACGCGCAGCGAGGCCGTCGAGCGATCGAAGCTGCCGGGCGGGATGTCCTGCCGGCCGACGTAGTAAAGCGAGGCGAGGGTGGGGTCGCTCTGGAGCACGCGGGTGTCGCCGGCCACCTGGAGCCCATCGAACGTGCCGCTGTAGAAGCCGACGATGCCACGCCAATGGCCCTGGAGGACGCCCTCCGGGACGAGGGCCAGCCCGCGGTACGGCTCGCCCTCGTCAGCCAGCCGGAGCTGCCCGCGGCCGACGGCGCTGAGCGCCACGCGCCAGTCCTCCGAGCGGTGGTAGTAGAGGAACTTCTCGGTCTCCGCCCCGAGCGGCAGCCCGATCCGCCCGCCCGGCCCGATCACCGCCTCGATAGCCTCTGGGGGCTCGAAGAACTCGCGGCGGTAGCGCGCCAGCCAGTCGCGGGAGAAGGCGTCCAGCGCCACGCCGGCGCCGCTCCGCTCGTCGAGCCGGTCGAGGTGGGTTTGGATGCGGGCGCGGCCAAGGGGGCGGAGCTCATGGCGGTACTCGGGGAGGAGGCCCCGGACGCGCTGCTGGTGCAGGAACTCGTAGACCGGGTGCTCGGCCGGCACGATCTCCGGCTGCGCCGAGGCGTCGGGCGCGACGAGCGGCGTCAGGAGGGCAACGAGAAGAGCAGGGGCGAGGCGGAGCCGCATATGCAGGGGGAGGAGTAGGCGAACCGGCGCGCGGAAGCTATCCCCGCCGCCGTCACCGGGCAACGCACGCCGCCGTGCCCGTCACGCACAGAGCCGTGGGGGTGGGGATTTTTTCGCCCTGCTTGCAGAGGTCAGGCGGGTGAGCTACCTTGTCGTGAGTAATTCGTGACCCCTCCTCCTCCCCGCAGGCCCTATCCGCTAGCTTGCTACGCGCGTAAACCACCTCAGCCGCGCCTGTGGCACGCCACGTCGAACGGCTCGCCCTCGTCCTGACGGACGCGGCGGCCCTCCTGCTCGCCTTCTTCGGATTCCGGCTCGCCCAGGGAGTCCTCGGCCTCGGTACCCCCGTCGGATCCGCCGGGGAGACGTTCGCGCTGCCGCCGGTGGCGCTGCTCGGGGGGTTCTGGTTCGTGCTCTTCCTCTTCGCGGGGCTCTACCGCGAGCGCTACGCGGCCAGCAGGTTCGACGAGTTCGTGACGGTGCTGAAGGTGACGACCGTGGGGACGCTGCTGCTGTTCTTCCTCCTCTTCATCGACCGGCTCGACGCCGTCGCGGCGCGGGAGGGCGTCGTCGGGTACTGGGCGCTGATGCTGGTCTTCGTCGGCGGCGCGCGGTTCGCGTTCCGCAGCGTGCAGAAGGCGCTCATCCTCCGGGGCCGCGGCGTCCACCGCGCCGTGATCGTGGGGTGGAGCGGGGAGGTCGAGGGCGTGCTCCGCGAGGTCCAGCGCTACCCCGAGGCCGGCCTCCGCGTGGTCGGCGCCGTGCGCCTCCTGGCCGAGCCGATGCCGGAGCTCGTCGTGCCGGCGCAGGGCGCGTCGGCCGGGCCGCCTCTGGGGCCGCGGCCTGAGAACGGGCCTCCGAACGGGCCCCCGGCTGCGGACGAGCCGCCGGCGCAGTACGTCGGCGGCGACGGCGTGGCCCGCGTCATCGCCCACGGCGACGACACCCCGGCCTTCGACTCCGACGGCCTCTCGACGACCGTCCACACCATCGCGGCGCTGCCCCGCCTCATCGACCGGCTCGGCGTGCAGGACGTGCTGATCGCCCTCGGCTCCGGCGACCACGCCTACCTCGACGAGGTGCTCCGCGTCTGCGACGGAAAGACCGCCCGCGACGGCCGGCCGGTCGCGCTCAAGCTCGTCCCGGACTTCTACTACGCCGTCGGGGGGATGGCGCGGACGGAGCACATGTACGGGCTCCCGCTGATCGAGGTGCTGCCGGTCCCGACGCCGGCGTGGGAGCGCCACGCCAAGCGGCTCATCGACGTCGTGGTGAGCCTGACGGTGCTCACGGCCGGGCTCCCGCTGTGGCTCGCCGTCGGCGCGCTCGTGAGCCTCACCTCGCTCGGCCCCGCCATCTACCGCCAGACCCGGATCGGCCAGCAGGGGCGGCCCTTCACGATGCTGAAGTTCCGCACGATGGAGCACGACGCCGAGCGCGACACCGGCCCCGTCTGGGCCGCGAAGGACGACCAGCGCTCGACGCCCCTCGGCCGCCGCCTCCGCGCGCTCCGCCTCGACGAGATCCCCCAGCTCGTGAACGTCCTCGCGGGCGACATGAGCCTCGTCGGGCCACGCCCGGAGCGGCCGTTCTTCGTCGAGAAGCTCGTCCGCGAGATCCCCCTCTACAGCCGCCGCCACCGCGTCAAGCCCGGCGTGACGGGGCTGGCCCAGGTGAAGTGGCGCTACGACCAGGACCTCGAGGACGTCCGGCAGAAGCTGAAGTACGACCTGTTCTACATCGAGAACATGAGCCTGCGGATGGACATCCAGGTGCTGCTCCAGACCGTCCGCGCCGCCCTCTCGCAGAAGGGGCAATAGGCAGCGCGCAGCGAGCAGAGGCGGGGGAAGACCCGGCCGCGCCCGCCTCGGTGACGACCGTCTCTGTGGCCGTAGGGGCGCGATACATCGCGCCCTTCCGGAGGCCGACTGCAGTGCAGGGCAGGCACAAGGCCCGCCCCTACGGAAGGAGGACGTCTACGCTTCCGCCTCCACGAGCCGCCGGATCAGCTCGACGGCGGTGATGCCCTCGGCCTCGGCGTTGAAGTTCGGGACGATCCGGTGGCGCAGCACGGGCAGGGCCATCCGGTCCACGTCCTCGGCCAGCGGCGTCAGCCGGCCGTCGAGCAGCGCGCGGGCCTTCGCGCCGAGGATGAGGTACTGGGAGGCGCGCGGGCCGGCGCCGTAACTGAGGTAGGCGTTCACGAAGCCCGGCGCGCCGTCGCGGTTCGGGCGCGTCCGGGCGACGAGGCGGACGGCGTGCTCGATCACGTTGTCGGCGACCGGCACGTTGCGCACGAGCTGCTGGTAGGCGAGTAGCTCCTCGCGCTCCAGCACGGGCCGGACGGCCTCCGGCGCCGCCCCCGTCGTATTCCGCACCACGGCGACCTCCTCGGTGAACGAGGGGTAGTCGAGCCAGAGGTTCAGCATGAACCGGTCGAGCTGGGCCTCGGGGAGCGGGTAGGTGCCCTCCTGCTCGATGGGGTTCTGCGTGGCGAGCACGAAGAACGGCTCCTCCAGCCGGAACGTCTGTCCGCCGGCGGTGACGCGGTGCTCCTGCATCGCCTCCAGCAGCGCGGCCTGCGTCTTCGGCGGCGTCCGGTTCACCTCGTCGGCGAGGACGATGTGGGCGAAGACCGGCCCCTTCATGAACCGGAACTCGCGGTGCCCCGTCTGCCGGTTCTCCTCGATCACCTCGGTGCCGGTGATGTCACTCGGCATCAGGTCCGGAGTGAACTGGATCCGGCTGAAGTCGAGGTCGAGCGCCTGGGCGAGCGTCTGGATCAGCAGCGTCTTGGCGAGGCCGGGGACGCCGACGAGGAGGATGTGCCCCCGCGCCAGCAGCCCCACCACGACGCCCTCGACGACGGCCTCCTGCCCCACGATCACCTTGCCCACCTCGCCGCGCAGCCGGGCGTAGGCGTCGCGGAGGTGCTCGACGGCGGCGGGCTCGGCGGGGTCGATGACGGGCATAGAGAGGGGGGCGAGAGGGCGGAAGGGAGGGAGGGTGTGGAGGGGCAGGGCGAGGACAAACGGCTCAGCGTTCCCCTCCATACTCCCCTTCCCCTCCACCCTCTCCAGCCTCAGAAGTCTGCGGAGAGCGCGCCGAGGTCGTCGGAGCAGTAGGTCGGGTCCTTGCAGGCGATGTAGACGTCGGCGCGGAGCTCCTCGGCCCAGCGGGCGAGCTCGCGCTGCCGCTTCTCCTGGAGTGCGAACTCCTCGATCAGCGGGTAGTCCGTCTCGAGCGAGAGCCGGTGGGGGGGGACGCGCCGTTCGAGCAGGGCGATGTGGTAGGCGCTCCGGCCGTCGAGGAGGTCCACCTCCGCGGGCTCGCTGATCTCGCCCACGGCGAGGGCGCCGAGCGTGGCCTGCCAGCGCGGCGAGAGCGCCTCGAAGCGGAGGTCGCGGTCCCCCGTCTGCGGGACGACGACGGCGCCGCCGCGGACGGCCGAGGGCTCGTCCTCCGAGAACTCCCGCGCTAGGCGGGCGAACGAGGCCCCGCCGGTGAGCACCGAGTCGCGGAGCATCGCGAGGGTCTCGACGGCGTCCGAGGGGTCGGTCTGCGTGTCGTCGACGCGGATCAGGACGTGGTTGAAGTCGACCACGTCGCCGCGGCGCTGGTTCAGGCGCATGACGTGGTAGCCGAACTCCGTCTCGAACGGCTGCGAGAGCTCGCCCGGCTGGAGCCGGCTGGCGACGGCGCCGAACTCCGGGACGAGGTCGCGGAGGTTGATCGCGGCGTAGCGCCCGCCCTGGCCGGCGGCGTTGCTGCCGGGGTCGTCGGAGTACCGCTCGGCCATCTCCTCGATGGTCGCGGCGGCCGTAGCGATGGAGTCGCGGATCGCGGCGACCTCGGCGCGGGCCTCGGCCTCGGCCGCGGGGTTCACCGTCGGGAACCGGACGATGTGCGAGACGCGGATGAGCTCGGGGACCTCGGGGATCGAGTCGGCGGGGATCTCCCGGAACCACTGGCGGACCTCCGGCGGCGTGATCCGCACGCGGAAGTACTCCCGCTGCTGGAAGCGCTGGGCGCGGAGCTGCCGCCGGACCTCGTCGCGGTAGTCCTCCTTGAGCTGGGCGAGGCTCTTGCCGTAGAGCTCCTCGACGGCCTCCTCGCTGCCGACCTGCCGGACGAGCTGGTCCGTGCGCTGGTCGAGCGCCTCGTTGACCTCGTCGGGCGTGACCTGCACCGTCGTGTCGCGCTCGGCGTGGGCGGCGACGACGCGTTGGCCCACGAGCTCGCGGAGGGCGGCCCGCCGCAGCTCGTCCGTGAGGGCGCCGCCGCGGGCGTACGTGAAGGCGAGGGCCTCGACGTCGGAGCGCAGGATCGGCTCCGTCCCAACCACGGCGACGATGCCGTCAACGAGCTCGCCCTCGGCCTGCGCCGATGCCGGGCGGGCGAGCGCGAGGAGGGCAGCGAACCCCGAGGCGAGGAGGAGGACGGCGAGCAGGGATCGGGGCATGGGAGGCGGGAACGTGAGCACGGGGTCGGTAACGCGGGGCCGGCGGGGATGCGTATGGTTGTTTCTGGAGGATGGTGGATAGAAGGTGGAGGATAGAGGGGGCGTCGGGCCGTCGCCATCTTCTACTCTCGATCCGCTACGACCCGTCCCCACGGGGCGATCCTGGGGGGGGCGCCGCGGTGCTGTCCGCGAGCGCCGGAGGACGGATGTCGAGCTCGCCGCGGGCCTCGGCCTCGGTGCGGAGGCGGCGGACCTCGCGGGCGACGGCGCTCTTGCGGGCCTGGATGGCGAGCTGCCGCCGGACCTCGTCCTCGACCCAGTCGAGCTCGGGCTCGGCGCCGGCGGGGACGCGCTCGACGAGCTGTACGACGAAGAACGTGCTGTCGGGCGTCGTCAGGACCGGGCTGACCTCGGCCCGCCCCATCTGCCCGACGATGGCCCACGGCCCCTGGCGGGTGAGGACGCTCTGCGGGACGAAGCTCGCCGCCAGCCCGAGCGACGCGGCGGTGTCGGCGGCGTAGCGCCGCGCCGTGACACCGAAGAGCGAGTCCCGCGCGGCGACGGTGCGGCCCGTCCGCATCGCGCGCTGCATGGCGTCGCGGGCGGCCTGCGCCGCGTCGGCGTCGGTGGCCTCGACGAAGCGGACGCGGACGTAGGGCTCGCGCAGCCGGAGCCGCTCCCGGCTCCGCTCGAAGTACGCCTCGAGGTCGGCGCGGGAGAAGGCGCCGGGGTCCTCCTCGTAGAGCGCGCTGAGCGCGGCGTCGGCGAGGATGGCGCGCTCGCTGGCGGCGAGCTGGCGGCGGACCCCAGTGTGCTCGCGGAGCCCGCGGCGCTCGGCCTCGCGGGTGAGGAGCTGCGCCGTCACCCACTGCTCGATGAACTGCTCCCGCGCGGCCACGCTGTCCACCCCCCACGGCGTCGCCGAGAGCGCGTCGGCGAGGTCGGCCTCCGAGAGCACCGCCTCGCCGACGCGGGCGACGTAGTCCGCCTCGGCCGGCGCCGGCTCGGAGGCGCAGCCGGCGGCGAGGAGGGCGAGGAGGGCGAGGCGTCTCATAAACGGGTAGGGGCACGGCGCGCCGTGCCCCTACGGAGGTGGGGATCGGGGCGGGCGTTATTCGGAGGAGCCGTCGGCGTCGTCGGTCACCATCGCCGCCTCGTCCTCCACCGCCTCGCCCTCGAACGCGAACCGGAGCCGCTCGGGGTAGAGCGCGACGCGGGCCTCGTCGCGGAGGCGCCCGACGAACCGCTCCTCCAGCACCCCCTGGTAGTCCGCCGCCGCCTGCGCGCGGGCCTCCTCGAACGTCATCGGCCGCGCCGCCTCGACGCCGTCGAGGTAGAGGAGCACCTGCTCGGAGCGGTACCGCTCCGGCTCGGTCCGCCCGCCCGCTTCGAGCGCGAGCGCGGCGTCGAAGACGGAGTCCGACGGGCCGGTGATGCGCATCGTGTCGACGCGGACGGTCAGCGGCGCCTCGCGGATCATCTCGTCGATCTCCGCTCCGGAACGACCCACGTCAAGCGCGGCGCCGATCTCCTGGAGGAGGGAGTCGCTGCGGCTGTAGAAGGCGACGACGCGGCGGCGCTCCGGGAAGGCGTAACGCGCGCGGTTGGCCTCGTAGTAATTCTCCAGGGCGACGGAGTCCCGCGAGGCGGCGCTCCAGACGGAGTCCTCGGAGACGCGGAAGAGCAGCACGCCGTCGGCGTAGTCCTCCATGATCCTCCGGAACTCGGGGTCGCGGTCCTCGAGCTCCAGCGCCGCCATCTCGACGGCGGCCTCGTTGACGTGGGCGTTGAGGAGATCGAAGAGCCGCGCCTCCTGGTCCCCGCCGGCGGGGGCGCGGTTGGCGCGGAGCCGCGCCACCACGGGCGCCAGCGCGAGCGCCGAGTCGCCGACGGTGGCGAAGGTCGCCTCGTCGTACTCCCCGAAGCCCTCGGCGGCGACGCGGGCGAGGAGGGAGTCGGCGGGGTACGGGGCGACGGCCTGGCGGACGAGGGCGGTGTCGAGCGTCGAGCCGGCCTCGGCGCGGTACGCCCGCCCGATGGCCTGCAGGCGCTCCGTGGTCCGCGGGAGCCGCTCGGCCTGCCGCTTGATCTCCTCGTACTGCTCCTCGTAGCTCGCCACCGGCTTCCGCTCCTCGAGCTGGATGAGGTGGAGGCCGAACCGGGAGCGGACGATGCCGCTGCGCTCGCCGGGCTCCTCGAGGGCGTAGGCGGCGTCGGCGAACGGCTTCACCATCCGGTCCCGGGCGAAGAACCCGAGGTCGCCTCCGCGCTCGGCGCTGCCGGGGTCGTCGGAGTACTGGCGGGCGAGGGTGGCGAAGTCCTCGCCGGCGTCGAGCCGCTGCTGGAGCTGCTCGGCGAGGGCGTAGGCCTCGACGGAGTCGGCCTCGGCGGCGTCGGGGCGGAGGGAGAGGAGGATGTGGGAGGCGCGGATCTCGGGGCTGGCCGGGCGGCGCCCCGTGACCTTCAGGACGTGGTACCCGAACCGCGTGCGGAACACGTCCGAGACCTCGCCGACGGGGGTGTCGTAGGCGCGGTCCTCGAAGGCGAGGATCATCCGGCCCCCGACGAAGAACCCGAGGTCGCCGCGGTTCTGCGCGGCCGAGGGGTCCTCGGAGTGGCGAAGGGCGGCCTCCGCGAAGTCGAGCTGGCCGGCGACGATGGAGTCGCGGATGGCCTGGAGGCGCTGGTACGCGGCGAGGGTGTCCGCCGGCGCGGCGCCCTCGTCGATGCGGAGCAGGATGTGGGAGGCGGCGATCTCCTCCCGCTGCTTCTCGTAGATGTCGCGGACGACGTCCTCGAGCACCTCGCGCTCCAGGAAGTACGGCTTGGCGAGCTGGGTGCGGTAGTCGCGGATCTCCTTGCGGAGCGCGGAGTCACGGTCGAGGCCGAGGCGGCGGGCCTCCATCACCTTGAGCCGGAAGTCGACGTAGCGGGTGAGGAAGTCCTCGTAGGCGCCGATGGAGTCGTCGGCGGCCTCGCCCCGGTCGCCGGAGGCGCGGGCGTAGCGGTCCTCGAACTCGCCCAGCGTGAGCGTCTGCCCGGCGAACTCGGCGACGACGAGGGCGTCGGGGTCGGCGGGCACCTCGGCGCCGGTGGTCGGGGCGCTGCCGGAGCAGCCGGCGAAGAGGGCGCCGAGGGCGGTCAGTAGGAGAATGCGGGGCATCAAGCGCGCAGGGGTCTGCGGAAGGGGGGAGTCTGGTCGCGCGAAGTTAGTCGCTGCCCGGCCGGGCCCCCCGCGGCGGCGAGTAAAACCCCGTCGAAATCGGCGGAGGATCGGAGGGGCGTTGCCGTCTCCGCTCGCCGGAGCAACTTTTGCCTAGGTGCCGTGTCCTGAAGGAGATCCCCCGCGCTCCCCGCTCCCGCGTCGCCCATGCCCCCGGACGAGAAGGCCCTCATCGAAGCGTTCCGCGCGGGCGACGAGTTCGCCTTCGTCACCCTCTACAACCGCCACAAGGGCGCCGTCTACGCCTTCGCCGCGAAGATGCTCGTGGACCGGGCGGCGGCGGAGGACGTGCTGCAGGAGACGTTCGTCCGGGTATACGAGAACCGCGAGCGGCTCGACCGCCCGGGCTCGTTCAAGGCGTGGCTGTTCACGATCGCGCGCAACCAGTGCCTCAACCACCTCCGCAAGCACCGCCGCGAGGTGGCCTTCGAGGTCGAGCCCGTCGCTGCGGAGACGCCGCTCTCGCGGCTCGCCAAGAGCGAGCAGGTCGCCCTCGTCAACGGCGTCC
Source organism: Rhodothermales bacterium (assembly GCA_965215145.1). Classification (GTDB taxonomy): domain Bacteria; phylum Bacteroidota; class Rhodothermia; order Rhodothermales; family JANQRZ01. The sequence continues at coordinate 1,599,207 of OZ244038.1, forward strand.
TCGAGGGCCTGAAGCCGGAGTACCGCGAGGTCCTCGTGCTGCGGGAGTACCAGGGGCTCTCCTACGACGAGATCGCCGCGGTGACGCGGAACACGGTCTCGTCGGTGAAGAGCCGGCTGTTCAAGGCGCGCCGGAAGCTCGGCGCCCACCTCCGCCCGCTCCTAGACCCCGAGGGGGCGCCCTCCGAGAGAGCGCTCTCCGAGGGGGCGTCGGACGCCGCGCCGGCCTCGGCGCCACGCGCAACCCCGCGCTGACCCGCACCGTCTCCCCACCGGCCCCCGCTCCCCCAGCCTCGAAGACCATGAGCCCCCACGCTGAGGAACTCCTGAACCTGTACGTCGACGGCGAGCTCGCGCTCGACCGCCAGGGCGAGCTGTTCGCCCACCTCGCCGAGGACCGCGCGGCGCGCGTGCAGTTCAACGCGCTGATGGCGTTCCGGCTGGCCTCGCGGCAGGAGGCGCTCCCCGTCCCGCCCGCCGCCGACGCCGCGCTGATGGCGCGGATCGACGAGGTCCGCCGGAACCGGCCGCCCGCCGCGGCGCTGGCCGAGGACCGCCGGCCCTTTCGCCCGCTCCGCCGGCGGGTGAAGCTGGGGACGGCGCTGGCCGTCGGCGGCGTGCTCGTCGCGCTCTCGGCGCTCGTCGGCCCGCGCGGCCCGGCCCCCGAGGTCGTGCCCGCGGCCGGGGAGGTCGTCCCCGTGGAGACGGACGGCGGCCCGGTCTACGTCATGCTCCCCGGCGTGACCGTCGAGGACGAGGACCTCCGGCAGTAGAGGGCATCCTGGCGTAGGGGCGGGTCTCAGACCCGCCCCTACTGCGTCACCGAACGAGCGTGATCCGCTGTGTCGCCGTAGCGCTCCCGGCCTCGAGACGGACGACGTAGGCCCCGCTCGGCAGCCCGGTCGCATCGAGCCGGAGCGAGTGGTAGCCGGCTTCCAGTCGTCCCTCGCTTACCCGTACCACCTCGCGGCCGAGCACGTCGTAGACGGCGAGGCGAATCTCCGCGGCGTCTGGGAGCGCCACGCTCAGCGTCGTCGAGGTGGCGAGGGGGTTCGGGTGCGCCGTCAGCGAGAGGGCCTCTGGCAACGCGGTGCCCCCGCGGAGAGCGGCCCCGTCCTCACCTCCCTCGTCCGACGCGCTGGCCGGCGTCCCTGGGCCCCCGTTGCAGATCTCCCCAGGGGGGCACGGGGGCGGGAGCGCCGGGAGGCTCGTAATGACCATCATGTCGGTCCTCTCCGCCCACGGCCCGCACCATACGGTGACGCGGAGGCGGATATGGGAGTTGCTCATCGTGAGGCGGCACGTCGAGCCCTCGTCGCAGGTGTCGGGTGCCACGCTGCTCGGCGTCGCGTCGCCAGTGGGGAGATAGGTCTTCTCCCAATGGTAGCCGGTGGGGCTGGGGCAGAAGTTGGCGGCGACGCCGTAGGTGCCCTTCTGGCCCTCGCGGAGCTGGATCGGCCCGTAGATGGCGAGGGCCGGCGGGGGGGGCGGCGGCGAACCAGCCTCGTAGCCGAGGTGCTCCAGAAGTGGCTCCACGATCTCCGGCGGGACCTCATCGTGGAAATATGGGTCCTCCGGGACAAGGGTGGTATCGAACCGGCTTGCTCCGTTCACGATGTCGAGCGCGCTGGCGTAGGGAATGAAGGTGGGGTGCTTCTTCCGATCCGCTTCAACTGTGACATCGAGGGGCAGCGTCCACTTGTTGCCGAAGAAGATAAATGGGTTGAACCCAACGGCCTGGGACTGCCCGATCTCGGAGGTCTCGACTGGAAGGAGCGAGCCGGGCTGCGCCTCGGGTGAGCCAGGCTCGATGTCGAACCGGGCGTCGGGCCAGGCCGTGATCTGGAGGTGGAGCCATTCCTCGCCCACATCAGCATTCGGCGCGGCGGTCCCGAACGTTATCCCGACATTGTCCGTGAGGTGGGGGTACCCGTCGCCATTGAGCGCGTTGAGGTCGTTAAAGAACGCCTCGTGCATGCCCGAACGGTCGTAGCGGTTATAGACGAGGAGCTGCTGCCCGGCCGGGCTGGCGAGGTTGGGAGGCGAACGGAAATCCTCGTCATCGAGGCCGAGGTCCGTCTCGTAGATCCAATCGATGAGGCCGGCGTCGAGGACGGCCCCCTGGTGCGGCGCGTCGATCGAGACGAAGTGATCGACCTCGTGAGGTACTCCATCCTCCTCCATCTCCGCGAGGGCGTAGCGCACGGCGACCCCGCCCATACTGACCCCCGCCACGTCGAGCTTCTCGCTCCCGGACTTGATCCCGTTGACGTACCGAATGACCTCCCGGACTACCTGAGCGTTCTGGCGGATGTCTCGGCCGCCGTTAGCGAAGTTGAGGATGAGCACGTCGGCGCCACGCTCACGGCCGGACCCGAAGAGCTGCGCGCCGAGGGCGTAATAGTGCTGGGGGGAGTTCACGTTGTCGCCGTCGATCCCCTCGACGACGAGGAAGGGCCGGTCGAGCCCCGAGTAACCCGGCGCGCCTTGCCAAAGAAGCATCCAGTTTCCCGCGCCATCGGTAAAAGCGCGCTGCGCCTCGGGAACAATAACGAGCTGGAAGGTGCGGTAGATAATGGTACCGCTCAGGAGGGTGTAGCTGAGTTGGACCTCGTACTGGCCTACTGCAGTGGGCCGGCCAGCCCAGAGCACCGGCTCCCGCGTGTTAGGTCCTAGTCGCAGGATCGTCTCCCAGGATGAATCATCGAGGTCGGGGGGGCACTCGTCGGTGTCGCCGAGGCATACGTCCATGCGGATGTAGCGGTGGCCTCCCGCATGAAACCATAGGTCCTGGTTGGCGCGGATGGCGATGGGGTCCGTGTAGAGCTCGTTCCTCCAGGCGGCGGCGTAGTAGTTCGAGTCGAGAATGTCGGGGTCCTCATACCAGCCGTGCTGAGCGGTAGCAGGGGGAGTGAGGAGTACGGCGGCGAGGCCGCAGAGGTAAAGCAGGCGCATAGTGAAGATGGCTGTGGTAAATGAAAGGGGTGGTGGAGGGTGTTGCGCTCAGCGCCGGACGTGCGTATCCTGGCGTAGTCGCAGCCTACGCCAGGAATCTCATGAAGTCAAGCCTGTTAGCTTCCATTTCCGTTCTCCTTTTCCTCTTCTTCACCCTGAGCGGGTGCGAGCTCTTTGAGGGCGAGGAGGACACCGCTGGTGTCGTCTCGGGGCGCGTCGTCTCGACGGAGACGGGCGCGCCCATCGAGGGGCTCGGCGTCGTGCTCCGCCAAGGCTCTTCGGGGTTCGGCGTCTACCCCACCGTGGCGGCCGTGCAGACGGGGGCTGACGGCGTCTTCCGCATCAAGTACGATGTCGACACCGGTGACTTTCCCCTTTCCCTGACTATTAACGACGAGCCTTACGATAGGCATTACGCGGTGTCTCGGGATTACCTTGACTCTGGTGAGGATCTCCATCTCGGCACCGTTGAGCTCCCCGTGAACGAGCGATGACCCGCCGCCCGGCCTCGCTGACTCTAGCCTCCCTTTTCCTCTTCTTCACCCTGAGCGGGTGCGAGCTCTTCGAAGAGGACGAGGGCGGCTCCTTCGTCGTCCGGTTACCGCGTTGTGGAATCCACAGTGACCGGTTCGGACGGCGCCTTCGAGCTCAGGCACTCCGAGCGCGACCGGCTCCCCGGCTACCGACTCGTCGTCAACGATGATCTCGAAAACCCAGACTACATATCGTCTAGGGAGACGGTGTACCCCTCGGCGGGCGAGACGGTAAACCTAGGCACGATCGAGCTTCGCTTGACCGAGCGATGAGGTCTCGCCTTCTGGCCCTCGCTCTCCTCTTCACCCTGAGCGGGTGCGGCCTCTTCGGGGAGGACGACCTCGGGGTCGTCGTGACGGGCCGCGTCGTCCTGGCCGAGACGGGCGAGCCAATCGCAGACCTCGGCGTTGCTCTCATTCAGGGCTCAGCGGGCTTCGGGGTTTACTTCACTGTAGCGACGGCACGAACGGGCTCGGACGGTGGCTTCCGTGTGGAGTACAATGCGGAATCCAGCGACGCCGGCCTCGCACTCACTGTCAATGACGAGCCCTATAATAGCCGGTACACACTGATCAGGGAGTACCTCCGACCGGGTGAAGATCTCCACCTCGGCACGGTCGTGCTCTGCCTGAACGAATCATGAGACCCCACCTCCCGGCCCTCGCTCTCCTCTTCCTCTTCTTCACCCTGAGCGGGTGCGAGCTCTTCGAGGAGGACGACCGCGAGGTCGTCATGGCCGGCCGCGTCGTCCTGGCCGAGACGGGCGAGCCGATCTCCGGCCTCGGCATCTCGCTTCGGCGAGGGACGGCTGGGTAACGACGCTCCTTACAACGACCGGTACACGACGGCCGGTCAAACGAGCATCCTCGCTGGAGAGGAGGTCGGCATGGGCACCGTCGAGCTCCGCCTGAACGGGCGGTAACGCGCGGCTCGCTCGCGCAGGGGGGAGATACTAAAACGCGCGCCGCCGCTCGGCCGGAGCCGAGCGGCGGCGTGCTTCCCTTCACCATGAAGCGGGGCTTCCCTAAGGCCCCTCTGGATGCTCGTAGAACGGGACGAGCGGCCCGTTTAGCGTGCGCGGCGCGGTCTGCGACGTGCGGAAGCGAGTGCCCTAGGCGGCCGTGCGCGAGGCGTGGAGGTGGCCGCGGAGCTGGCCGAGCAGCTTCGAGAGGATCTGCGAGATCCGCGCCTCCGTCAGCCCGAGCTCCCCGGCGATCTCGCGGAGCGTGTAGTTCTCGAAGTAGTAGAGGTGGACGATCCGCTGCTCGCGCGGGGGGAACCGCTTGACGAGCTTGGCGACGTAGTCGTAGAGCGAGAGCCGCTCGAACCGCTCGTGGTCCTCGTCGGGCGTGGGGTGCGAGAGCATCTCGATGGCGGCGCCGCCGCGGCCGTCCTCGCGGTCGGGCTTGGCGTGGAGCGAGAGGGTGAACCGGCGCTGGGCGTCGGAGAGCAGGCCGTGGTAGTCGGCGACGCTGAGGCCGAGGGCCTCGGCGACCTCGGCGGCGTGGGGCTCAGCCCCGAGCTCCTGCTGGAGCCCGTCGGCGACGGCCTGTGCCTCGGCCACCTTCCGCCGGCGGTCCCGGCTCAGCAGGTCGATCGTGCGGAGGAAGTCGATGAAGGCGCCGCGGATGCGGGCATAGGCGAAGGAGGCGAAGCTCGTCCCGCGCTCGGGGTTGTAGGAGTCGAGCGCCTGGAGCATCCCGAGCATCCCCGCGTTCTCGAGGTCCTCGCGCGTGGCGAGCGGGTGGTCCGGCAGCGAGATCTTCCGCGACATCGAGCGGACGAGCGGGAGGGCCGCCACCGCGACGTCGCGGCGGTTGCGGGGGGTGGGGTCGGCGCAGTAGCGCTTGGCGGCGGGCTGGAGCTCGTAGGCCATCGGGGTGGGGGTGGAGGCGCTGCGGAGGATGAAGGGGGGAGGGTCAGGCGTTCGCGGCGCGCTCGGACGCCCAGGCGACGCCCTCGGCGTCGAGGCGGTCGGCGCGGAGCCGGTCCACGAAGAGGCAGGCGGCGCTCACCGTCGCGGCGGCGAGGACGGCGGCCCCGAACGCCCCCGGCAGCCCGAGCGCGGCGAAGCGCGGGAGCAGGAAGAGGGCGCCGGCGAGGAGGGCGAGGAGGAGCGGCCAGTGGTGCATCGGGGGGAGCGGTTGCGGGTGCGCTCTTCCCCTTCGTCAAAGCCGTGCCAAGACCCGAGACTCAGACCGCGACGGGCGTCCCCCTCTGAGACGCCGCCAGCCGAGTCACCCTCAAAAACGCTTAAACGGCGCCGATTTGCACGCCGGCCCCGTTCCAATCCCATGCGCTGAAACAAAAACCGCTATAGGAAACCCCGGCGGAAAGACGTGCAGGCTCCCGCCCCGGCCGTCGGAATACTTCCGCCCGGCGGTACGGATCGTAACCCCGCCCGAACCGGAACGCCCCCGGACTTAAGCCGGCACGGCTCAAGTCACCGGCCCGGCTTCGACTGGCGCCTCGGCCTCCAGGTACGCCCCCGTCCGTACGCCCTCGGCGATGGCGTCGAAGGCGCGGTCCACGTCGGCGGCCGTGTTCCACACGAAGGGGGCGAGCCGGAGGTAGCGCCCCTTCCGGCTGTCGGTGAACACGCCGCGCTCCTTCAGCCACGCGCAGAGGAGGTCGGCGCGCTCGGCTTCGAGGATCACCATCGCCCCGCGGCGCTCGGCCGCGCGGGGGGAGCGGAGGGCGAGCCCGGCAGCTTCGGCGCTCGCGATGGCCCGCTCGGTGAGCGCGAGCGAGTGCTCCCGCACGGCGCCGAGCCCGGCGTCGAGGAGGAGGCGGACGCCCTCGACGGCGTGGTAGAGCGAGGCCACCGCCGTCGTCCCCCCGAGGAATCGGCGGCGGACCTCCGGGTGCGCCCGCGGCCCAGGGTTGAACCCGAAGGGGTCGGCGTCGGCGAACCACCCGGCGAGGCGGGGCGTCAGCGCGAGGCCCTCGCGGAGGTAGAGGTACGCGTTCCCGCTCGACCCGCTGCCCTCCTTCAGCAGCCCCCCGAAGTACCCATCGCATCCCAGCCCCTCGACCTCGATGGGCATCGTGGTGCCGGCGTGGTAGCCGTCGACGAAGAACAGCGCGCCGTGGCGGTGCGCCCGGTCGGCGACCTCGCGGAGAAGGGCGTCGTCCAGCCGCTCCCCCGTCGTGAAGCCGATGTGGCTGAGGACGACCATCGCCGTCCGGTCGGTGATGGCGGCGAGGACGGCGGCGCGGTCCACGAACCCGCCGGGGCCGGGGGGAACGATGCGCGGCGTGATCGGGCGGAGGTGCGCCCACTGCTGGGCCGCGTGCAGTACCGACGGGAACTCACCCCCGGTTACCACGACCTCGCTGCGCCCGTCGGAGAAGGGCTCGTCGGCGGAGAGGAGGCACGAGACGGTCCAGTGGACGTGGGGCTGCATGATGCATGTCCCCGCCGGCGCGCCCAGCAGCGGCGCGATGAACGCGTCGCCCAAATACGTCGGCAGCGTCCACCACCCGACGGCGTCGCCGGAGCCGGGGCGCCAGCGGTTCGGGACCCCGTTCCACGCGTCCACCCCGCGCTCGCGCCAGTCCTCGACGAACCCCCCCATCATGTCCGGCACCGTCTTCGGCATCAGCCCGTGCGTGAACGCGCGGAGCTCGACGGCGGCCTGGCCGCCTGGGCCGTCGGGGAGGAAATAGTGGTCGCGGAGGTCGAGCATTGGCGGGAGAGGAGGGGGGCGGGGAATCTAGCGCTCGCACAAACGCCGAGAGGCCCCCACCAGCGGCGGGAGCCTCTCAGAAACAGAGCCGGGGAGGCGCTACGCGGAGACCGGGTCCACGTGGATGTACTTCCGGTCGCGCTGGCCGCGCGTGAAGCGGACGGTCCCGTCGACCTTCGCGAAGAGGGTGTCGTCGTTGCCGCGTCCGACGTTGTGGCCGGGGTGGAACTTCGTGCCGCGCTGGCGGACGAGGATCGAGCCGGCGGGGATCGTGGTCCCACCGTAGACCTTCACGCCGAGCATGCTCGGGTTCGAGTCGCGGCCGTTCTTCGAGGAGCCTACGCCTTTCTTGTGTGCCATCTCAGGAGGGGTCGGAGGTTCGGAGGAATGGGGGGGGGTCAGCCCTCGGCGGGCTCGGCCGTCTCGGTGGCGGGCTGCCGGCCGCCGGCCGTGAGCCTGCCGATGGCGAGGCGGGTGTAGGACTGCCGGTGGCCGTTCTTGACGCGGTAGCCCTTGCGCCGCTTCTTCTTGAAGACGATCACCTTGTCGGCCTTGACGTGGTCGAGGACCTCGGCCGTGACCGAGGCGCCCGCGACGGTCGGCGTCCCGACGGCGACGTCGGCGCCGTCGGCGGTGAGGAGGACGCGGTCGAAGGTGAGCGTGTCGCCCACCTCGGCCTGCTGGCGGGGGGCGTAGAGCGTGGTGTCCGGCTCGACCTTGAACTGCTTGCCGGAGATCTCGACGATGGCGTACATGGGAGGGGGTGCGTGCTTGAGGACCCCCGGCGCAGCGGCCCGCAACCCGGTCGGGGAACGAGGGAGGCCCGCCGAGGGGCGCGGTTTCGAGCCGGAAAAGATACCGCCCGGCGGCGCCCGGCCCCGCCTCGCCCCCGCGCCGAACCTGAATTCGCCGAGCCTTGACGGCCCCGAAAAGAGGCCGAGTTGAGCTTTACCGTCCCGTCGCGCCTCTCTTCCCCTCCTTTCCCCGACGTGCTCCTCACCCTCCCCAACGGCCCGACCCTTCGCCCCGGCAAGATGCTCTGCATCGGGCGCAACTACGCCGAGCACGTCCGCGAGATGGGCGACGTGGCGGAGCTGCCCGAGGAGCCCGTCGTGTTCCTCAAGCCCGCCACGGCGCTGACGCCCACCGGCGGCACCGTCTGGATCCCCAGGCAGTCCGGGGACGTGCACCACGAGCTCGAGCTGGTGCTGGTGATCGGGCGCGGGGGGAAGGAGATCCGGGAGGAGCGGGCGATGCGGCACGTCGGGGCCTTCGCGCTCGGGCTCGACATGACGGCACGGGACCTCCAGCGCCGGGCGAAGGACGCCGGCCGGCCGTGGGCCGTGGCGAAGGGGTTCGACACGTTCGCCCCGCTCGGCCCGCTCACCCCGGCCGACGAGGTGGTGGACCCGCAGGCGCTCGACCTCCGCCTCACCGTCAACGGCGAGGAGCGGCAGGCCGGCTCGACGCGGGACATGATCTTCCCGCTGCCGCGCCTCGTGAGCTACCTCTCGGGGGTCTTCACCTTGGAGCCCGGCGACCTCATCTACACCGGCACGCCGGAGGGCGTCGGCCCCGTCGAGGCCGGCGACGTGCTGGAGGCGACGGCGAGCGGTGCGGATGGCACGGCGCTGAAGCCGCTCCGGGTGACGGTGGACGCGGCCGGCTGAGGAGGCCGCCGCGCCGGCCAGCGGGGCGGCTGTGAGCCACGCGCAGTGGAAGCACCGTTCGGCGCGCGTGTTACGCCGGGGGGAGCGGGCACGGCTTGGTGCGGGACGTAACCCGGCCCGCCCTGCGGCGTAGCGTCTCGCTACTCTCCCTGCCGCCCATGCCGCTCCGCCCCGCCGCCCTCCTCCTCGTCAGCCTCCTGACCGCGCCGGTGGTCCACGCGCAGGTCGTCGTCACCGGGCGCGTCACCGACGCCGAGACGGGGGAGACGCTACCCGCCGCCACCGTGCAGGTCGAGGGCGCCATGACGGGGACGATCACCAACGGCGAGGGCCGCTACGAAATCCGCGTCGCTGCGCCGCCGGCGGTGCTCGTCGTCCGCTACATCGGGTACGACACGGGCCGCGCCGAGGTCGGCGCCGAGCGCGCGGAGCAGCGGGCCGACGTGGCGCTCCGGCCCGCCATCGTCGTGGGGGGGGAGGTCGTGGTCACGGGGGAGAACCCGGCCGAGGCCATCATGCGCCGGGTGATCGAGGCGAAGGCGCGCTGGCAGGCGGGGCTCGAGACGTGGCGCGCCGAGGCCTACGTCCGCCAGACGTTCGGCGCCGACACCACCATCGCGGGGATCGCCGAGGGCGTGACGACGGCGTACTGGCGGCGCGGCGAGGGGCTCCGCGAGGTCGTCCGCGGCGTCCGCAGCACCGAGAACCTCCCCGACCTCGGCGCCGACTTCGTCCAGGCCGCCGGCTCCGTCATCAACCTCTACGACGACGAGGTCGACCTCTTCGGCTTCGACGTGCCGGGGCCGACGGCTCCGGGGGCGCTCGGGTTCTACCACTTCGACCTCGAGGACACCCGCTACCGCGACGACGCCGTCGTCTACGACATCGCGATGCGGCCGAGGAACGGGCTCCAGCCGGGGTTCGTCGGGCGCGTCTCCGTGCTCTCCGGCCAGTGGGCGCTGATCGACGCCGCGCTCCGGCCCAACGACGTCGTCCGCATGCCCGGGCTCACCCGCCTCGACGCCGAGATCCGGCAGCAGTTCTCGAGCTTCGGGCAGGAGGTCGCCGGGGAGGCCGTCTGGCTCCCCGTGGACTACCGGTTCGAGGGCGCCGCGAAGGTGGACCTCCCGGGGCTCCACTTCCCGCTGGCCCGCATCCGCAGCACCGTCCGCCTCTCCGACTACGCCGTCAACGTCCCCGTCCCGGACTCGCTGTTCGAGGGCCGGCGGAGCGTCGTCGACTCCGCCGCCGTCGCCGCCGACACGGCGCTCGACCGCCGCGGCCTCGTCGTCCCGCTGGAGCCCCGCGAGGCCGCGGCCTACGCCGCCCTCGACAGCACCGACTCCGTCGCCGAGGCGTTCCAGCCCACGGGCTTCTTCGCGCGCTTCATCGACATGAGCGCCGAGGGCAACGACGAGGGCGGGGGGACGATCACCGTCGGCGCCGGGGCCGGCGGGCAGGGCGAGGGAATCGGGTTCGACCTCGACCCACGCCTCCGCTTCAACCGCGTCGAAGCGCTGCACGCCGGGCTGGCCGTGACGCTCGGCCGCCGCCCGGCGCTGCGGCTCGACGGCGGCTACGCGACGGGCCTCCGCGAGCCGACCTTCGGCGCCTCGGTGTCGCACGGACGGCGCCTCTCGGAGGAGGCGCTCCTCTTCGGCTCCGTCGGCTACCGGCGCCAGCACGCGCGGACGGCCGGGCCGAGCCTCCACACCCGCATCTTCGGGATGCCCGTGCTCAGCAGCGTCGCCACGCTGGCCGGGGAGCCGGACTACTTCGACTACTACCGCCGCGAGGGCGGCTTCGCGCAGGTCGGCGTCCTCCTCCGGGAGCCCGTCCAGGTGCGCGTTGCCCTCTCGGCTCGGGTGGAGGAGCACCGTGGGCTCCGCCGGACGACGAGCTACGACGTGTTCGGCCGCGACGCCTTCCAGCGTCCGAACCCGGCGGTGGCCGAGGGCGACCTCCGCGCCGTCGCCCTCGACCTCCGCCTCGGCAGCGACCCCGACGGGTTCGGGACGGAGCTGGCCGGGCGGCGCGGCCTCGCCGTCCGCCTGGAGGGCGCCAGCCCCGACGCGCTCGGCGGCGATTTCGAGTACCTCCGCGCCGACGCCGCCCTCGTCTACCGCCTCCCGACGGGCCTCCGGCGGCGGCTCTTCCCGATGACGCTCGACCTCCGCCTCGCGGCCGGCACGGCGGCCGGCACGCTCCCCCCGCAGCGGGCCTTCGCCGTGGACGGGACGCTGCTGGCCCTCGCCCCGTTCGGGGTGATGCACAGCCTCGAAGGCCGCCGCGCCGTCGGGGACCGGTTCGTGCTCGGCGCCTGGGCGCACGACTTCCGCACGGTCCCCTTCGAGGTCCTCGGCCTCGACGCGCTCGTCACGAAGGGCGTCGGCTTCCACGTCCACGGCGCCCACGCCAGGACGTGGGACCCCCCGCTCGGCACGCTCGGCACCGGCGGGTGGCGGCACGAGCTCGGCGTCGGGATCAGCGGCGGACTCCTCCTCCCGCTCCGCCTCGACGTGACGGCCCGACTCGACGCCCCCGGCGTGTTCGTCTCGCTCGGCCTGCCGCGGCTGTTCTGAGCACGGCGGGGGGGGGCAGAGCCGCGGCGGACCCCATCGGCCCGGCTGCCGTTAGAGGCCGTGGGAGCCTCGGCTCCCTTCCCCTCTTTCCTGCCACTCTCCCCATCCCGCCATGCAGACCCTCCGCACCGCGCTGTTCGGGCTCCTCGCCCTCGCGCTCTTCCCCGCCTGCTCCCAGACCCGCGACGTCGCTGAGGGCGCGGGGGACGTCGCGGTGGACGTCGGCGAGGCCGTAGGCGACGCCGCCGTTGCCACGGCCGACTTCGTGACCGACGCCGCCGGCGCGACGTACAACGCCGTCGCCGACCTCTTCGACGGCGACGACGACCTCGACGCCGCCGCGCTGGTCCGCCCGACGATGGCCGGCTCGGCACAGGGCGCCGTCCGGTTCTACGAGACCGACGACGGCCTCCGCGTCACCGCCAGCCTCAGCGGCCTCGATGCCAATCAGGCCCACGGCTTCCACCTCCACCAGAACCCAGACTGCGGCCCCGGTGACTCCGACAACGACGGGCAGATGGAGGCGGCCGGCGCCGCCGGCGCTCACTGGGACCCCCACAACACCGACAACCACGGCGCCCCCGAGGACGACCCCATGAGCGGGAAGCACCTCGGCGACCTCGGCAACGTCATGGCTGGCGCTGACGGCACCGTCGAGGCCGACTTCGAGGTCGACGCCTACCGCCCCGGCGAGCACAGCGTCGTCGGCCTCGCCATCGTCGTCCACTCCGGCCGCGACGACCTGGAGACCGACCCCGGCGGCGGCTCCGGCCAGCGCGTCGGCTGCGGCGCCGTCGAGGGCCGCTAGCCCTCCGCGAGATCATCGGCAACCGGTAGGGGCGGGTTCCAAACCCGCCCCTACGTCGCTTCGTGGGGTGGCTACCGCAGGAGCACGACGCGCTGCGTGAGGGCCTGCCCGCCCGCTTCGAGCCGGACGACGTAGACCCCGCTGGCGAGCCCGCCCGTCTGGAGACGGTCGCGGTGCGAGCCGGCGGCGCGCGGGGCGTCCACGAGCGTGCGGACGCGGCGGCCGAGGAGGTCGAACAGGGCGAGCCGCACCGGCCCGGCCTCCGGCAGCGCGTAGCCGACGGTGACGGCGCCGCGCGCCGGGTTCGGGAACGGCGCCTCTAGCGCGAGCGCCACGGCCTCCGCCGGCCCTTCGGAGTCGGTCGAGAGGTCCTCACCCGTCGAAGCCAGCAGGGCCAGCTCCCCGTGCCGGCTCCCCACGGCGATCTCCGGGGCGTTGTTGCCGTCCATGTCTGGGACGATGGCGACGACCTCGGCGGCCTCGTCGAGCGAGCCGTCGCCGATGCCGTAGCTCCAGACCTCGGCGCCGTCGGCGCCGGAGAGGAGGAGGGCCTGCCCGTCGCCCGTCGCCGCCGCCACGTCCGGGACGCCGTCGCCCGTCACGTCGCGGAGGCCGTCGATGCCGAAGACCTGGACGTAGCCGTCGGCGCTCCATATGAGCGCGCCGTCGGCGCCGTCGTAGGCGCGGGCCGAGCCGGTCTGGAGGCCGGCCAGCACGTCGAGGGTGCCGTTCCCGTTGAGGTCCTCCACGGTCTCGACGTCCCAGACGGTCGGGAGGAACGTCACCTCCCAGACCACGGCGCCCGTCTCGCCGTCGAGGCGGACGAGCCGGTTCGTCGCGGTGAAGCCGTCGTTGCCGGAGTAGAGCGCGTCCTCGCCGCCGTCGCCGAGGGGGTAGGGCTCCATCGTGAACGGGATGGTCTCCGGGTCGTGGGTCCAGGCGACCGAGCCGTCGCCGGCGTCGTAGGCCGTGAGGAAGTCCAGCCCCTCGCTGCGCCCGCCGGCCAGGGCCAGCACCTTCCCTTCGGCCAGGCGGATCTGCTGGACGACGAACGACGGGAGGCCGGGGCTCCGCTGCCACAGCTCGGCGCCGGTCGCCCCGTCGAGGGTGTAGACCCGGCGCTCGTTGAAGGGGTCGGGACTCTGGGCGCTCGCCGTGCCGGTGCCCGTGGTCACGTCCGGGACGCCGTCGCCGGTGACGTCGAAGCGGGCCGAGACGGAGTAGTAGGGGGCGAGGTAGGGGTCGGTGTCGGAGCCGACCTCCCAGATCACCGAGCCGTCGGCGCCGGAGAGGGCGTAGACGTGGTCGCTGCCGCCGTCGGTCGAGAAGACCACGTCGTTCGTGCCGTCGCCGTCGATGTCGAAGCCGGTGGCGAGGGCGGTCTCGTAGATCCCGTTGCCCCCGCCGGAGATCGAGCCGCAGTTGAAGTTGTCGGGGCAGGTGTTGAAGGTCCAGAGCGTGTCGCCCGTGCCCCAGCCGTTGCCGTCGATGGCGAAGACGAGGTAGCTCTCGGTGCCGGCGACGAGGTCCGGCTTGCCGTTGCTGGTGAGGTCGCCGGCCGCGGCGAGGTGGCTCACCTTCGGGTCGTCGAAGCTGGTGGCGGGGTTGTCGGGGACGGTGAGCGTCCAGAGCGCGTCGCCGCCCTCGATCTCCGGGTCGATGCCGGTGCCGCTGAGCGCGACGGGGTAGGGCTCGTCGAACGGCGCGTTCGTGAGGAACACCGCCTCGGCCGTGTGTTCCCCAACCGTCTCCGGCCGGAAGCCGACCCACACCGCCACCGTGTCGGCCGTGCCGACCTCGAAGAGGAAGAGGGGGACGTCGCCTTCGAGGATGAAGAACGCCTCGGCGTCGTCCCCCTCGATCTCGACGGACTCGACCTCGAGCGTCCCGAGGCCCTGGTTGATGATGCGGACGGGCCAGAGCCGCTCGGCCCGGCCGCCGGTCTCGTAGGGGTCCTCGATCCGCACGTCGCCGAAGTCGTGCTGGTCCTCGACGAACGCGACGGTGGGCTCGGGGAAGACGCCGAAGCCGGAGATCAGGACCTCCACCTGCTGCGCCGCCACGTCGTTGGTCTCGAACGTGAGGATGCCGCTCTTCGGGCCGTACTCCGTTGGAGAGAACCCGACCGTCACGGCGACCGACGCACCGGGCGCGACGGTGGCGCCCTTGAACGAGGTGAAGAACTCGGCCGTGCCGACGATCACGACGTCGGTGATCACGAGCGGGGCGTCGCCGTCGTTGGTGACCGTGAAGGTCTGCTGCTCGGTCTCGTCGGTCGAGACCTGCCCGAAGGTGACCGTGTCCGTCGAGCCGTTGTAGACGGCGTTGCCGCTGGTGCCGAGGTCGATCTTGTAGATCCCGTCGGCGAAGCCCTCGTCGCGGCGGGCGACGAGGTAGAGGAACTGCTCGCCGTCGTAGGCCAGCCCCTTCGGGCGGCCCACCCCCGTCGGGAGGTCCAGCGTCTCGATCACGGCGCCGGTGCCGGCGTCGAGGCGGTAGAGCCGCTCGATGTTCGAGCCGTCGTCGCCGACGTTCGAGGCCCAGAGCGTGCCGTCGCCGAGGAAGGCGATCCCGGCGGGCTGCGTCTCGGGGAACGGCAGCGTGCGGAGCTCCGCGCCGTCGGCCGGGTCCACGGCCACGAGCGACGCCTCGTCGTTGGGGTCCGCCTTCGCCACCCACAGCGTGTCCCCCGACGGGCCGTCGCGCCAGGCGAGGCCGTTCGAGAGGTCGCTCGGCGCGGGGATCGAGCCGAGCAGATCGCCGCTGGCGCTGACGCGGAACAGCTCGGGCGAGGAGGTGAAGCTCTCCGAGAGCCAGAAGTCCGTCCCGTCCCACGTCACCCCGACCGGCGTGAAGTCCACGGCGAGCGAGACGGTGCTGAGGGTGGTACCGTCGGCGGGGTCGAGCTGGAGGATGCGGGGGTCGGAGGAGGAGCGGACGGCGGCCCAGAGCGCGCCGTCGTGGTAGTCGAGCCCGTGGAGGCCGGGGTCGCCGTCGGTGGGGAAGAACTCGACGAACGTCTGCGCGCGGGCAGGCAGCGCGAGCGCGACGAGCGCGACGGCGGCGAGGAGGGTACGGTAGCGTGGGAGCATGGGAGGGGTCAGCAGCGATAGGGGGCTTCAACATAACCTTCACACTCCCCGTTGTCAACGCGCCACCCCGCCGTCACCCCCGCTGGCGGAAGTTGGTACCTTCGAGCCCGACCCCACCGAGCCGATGCCGCCCGAGGAGCCCACGCCGAACCCGACGCCCGCGCCGTCGCTGTTCCCCCTCTCGCAGGAGGAGCGGAAGAAGCGCCGGAAGCAGGCCGCGACGCCGCTCATGCGGCAGTACTGGAAGATCAAGGACCGCCACCCCGGCGCGCTCCTGCTCTTCCGCATGGGCGACTTCTACGAGACCTTCGAGGACGACGCGAAGACCGTCTCCGAGGTCCTCGGCATCACGCTCACCAAGCGCTCCAACGGGGCGGCCGACGACGTCCCGCTCGCCGGCTTCCCCCACCACGCCCTCGACCAGCACCTCCCGAAGCTCGTCCAGGCCGGCTACCGCGTCGCCGTCTGCGAGCAGCTCGAGGACCCGAAGTACGCCCGGAAGGTCGTCAAGCGCGACGTCGTCGAGGTCGTCACGCCGGGGGTCTCGTTCCGCGACGGCCTCCTCGCGCCGAAGCACAGCCACTACCTCGCCGCCGCCGTCTGGGGCTCGTCGCGGCAGGACCGGGGCCGCGTCGGGTTCGCGTTCGTGGACGCCTCTACGGGGGAGTTCCAGGTGGCGGAGGTCCCGGAGGAGCGGTTCGAGGAGCTGCTGCTGACGGTCGGCCCGGCGGAGCTGCTGGTGGACAAGGGCCAGAAGGACCGGGTCAAGAGCATCCGGGGGACGGCGTTCACGCTGACGCCGCAGGAGGACTGGGTGTTCGGCTACGACTTCGCCTATGAGACCCTGCTGCGCCACTTCCAGACGCACTCGCTCAAGGGCTACGGCGTCGAGGAGCTCCGGCTCGGGCTCGTCGCCGCGGGGGCCGCGCTGTACTACCTCTCCGAGACCCAGAAGGGCCGCGTCCCCCACGTCCGCCGCATCCAGCGCTACCAGAGCGACGATTACATCGCCCTCGACCCCCAGACCAAGCGGAACCTCGAGCTCGTCGCCTCTATGCAGGGCGGGCGCGACGGCTCGCTGATCCAGATCCTCGACCGGACGCTGACGCCGATGGGCGGTCGGATGCTTCGTTCGTGGCTCGTCCGGCCCCTCCGCAGCGTCGAGAAGATCCAGCAGCGGCTCGACGCCGTGGACGCGCTCCACCGCTCCGAGCGCCTCCGCCGCGCCGTCCGCGACGAGCTCTCCCACGTGGGCGACCTCGAACGCCTCGCGGCGAAGGTCTGCACCGGCCGCGCCACGCCGCGCGACCTCGTGACGCTCCGGCTCACGCTGCGCCAGGTCCCCGCCGTGAAGCAGCACCTCGCCGAGGAGGACACCGAGACGCTAGAGAAAATCCGCGACGGCCTCACCCTCTGCCAGGACATCGTAGACCGCATCGGCGCCGCGCTCTCCGACGACCCGCCCGCGAAGATGGACGCCGGCGGCTACATCCGCGACGGCTACTCCGAGGAGCTCGACGGGCTGCGGAAGATCGCGCGCGGGGGGAAGGAGACGCTGGCGAGGCTCCAGGCCGAGGAGAGCAAGCGGACCGGCATCCCGAGCCTGAAGGTCGGCTACAACAAGGTGTTCGGGTACTACCTCGAGATCACCAACGCCCACAAGGACAAGGTCCCCGACGACTACATCCGCAAGCAGACCCTCGTTAACGCCGAGCGCTACATCACCCCGGCGCTGAAGCAGCACGAGGAGAAGATCCTCACGGCCGAGGAAAAGATGGTCGAGTTGGAGTCCCAGCTCTTCGCCGAGCTGCGGATGGCCGTCGCCGAGGCCGTCGAGCCGGTGCAGCGGAACGCCCGCTACCTCGCGCTGCTGGACGTGGTGGCGGGGCTGGCGGAGGTCGCGGTGCAGCGCGGCTACGTCCGCCCCGAGGTCCACGACGGCGGCGTGCTCGACATCACCGACGGCCGGCACCCCGTCGTCGAGGCGGCGCTGCCGGCGGGCGAGGCGTTCATCCCGAACTCCGTCACCCTCGACCCCGAAGGAAAAACCGGCGCGCAGGTCCTCGTCATCACCGGCCCCAACATGGCCGGCAAGAGCGTGGTCCTCCGGCAGACGGGGCTGATCGTGCTGCTCGCGCAGGTCGGCGCGTTCGTCCCGGCCGAGCGGGCGAGCGTCGGCGTGGTGGACAAGATCTTTACGCGGGTCGGCGCCTCCGACAACCTCGCGGCGGGGGAGAGCACGTTCCTCGTCGAGATGAACGAGGCCGCCAACATCCTCAACAACGCGACGGCCCGCTCGCTCATCCTGCTCGACGAGGTCGGCCGCGGGACGAGCACGTTCGACGGGCTCTCGATCGCGTGGGCCATCGTGGAGTACCTCCACGAGAACCCGGAGGTCGCCGCCCGGACCCTGTTCGCCACGCACTACCACGAGCTCAACGCGCTGGCCGACCGGCTGGCGCGGGTGCGCAACGCGCGCATCCAGGTGCAGGAGCACGAGGGCCGCGTCGTGTTCCTCCGCAAGCTCGTCCCCGGCGGCGCCGACCACTCCTACGGGATCGAGGTGGCGCGCATGGCGGGGCTCCCCGAGCGCGTCGTCGCCCGGGCGAAGGAGGTCCTCCGCCACCTCGAAGCCCACGACGTGGCCGACGAGATCGGCGTCGAGGCGGAGGGGGCACCTTCGGGAGATGGGGCGGTGCCGGACGCGCGGCGGCCCGTCGCGGCGGGGCTCGGGGAGGTGGAGCCGGCGCTGCCGGAGGCGGCCCCCGTGGACCCCGTGCTGCTCCGCGTGATGGACGAGCTGGAGGCCACCGACCCCGACCGGATGTCGCCCGTCGAGGCGCTGCTCAAGCTCGTCGAACTGAAGCGGCTCGCGGGGGGCTAAGCCTCTGCCAGCGGGTCCACCACCCGGAGGCCGCCGATCCAGTCGAAGTCCTTCACGTTGCGCGTGGCGAGCGGGGGGTCCTGCATCACTGCGGTGGCCGCGATGATGGCGTCCGGTGTCGTCATCCTCTGCCGCTGCTGGCGTAGGGAAGCGGCCCGGTGGAGGACGGCGTTCGAGACGGGCACGACCGTAGCCGCGGCGAAGATGCGCTCAAGCTGGCGCTCCTCCTCCGGGGTGAGGCTGTGATCCCGAAGACCTCGGGGATGCTGAGGCCGGAGATCAGCACGCGGTCCAGGCCCTCGATGAATGAGCGCACGCGGCCGTAAGGAGGCTGCGCGGCGTAGATGGCGATGCTGCTGTCGAGGAGGACGGCGGTTGGAAGCTAAGGCGGGACTCGGGGGTATTATGGCCCCGGCCCTCACCCCCCATTGCGAACAGGCCGAACAATGGCTCAATCCCAGAAGCACCGCGCCTACATCAACGGAGACCGTATCCGCTGGGAGGGTGGAGTGCCAGAGCCCGTGCGCACCTCCTCGGTGGAGGTCCCCGTCGAAGTCCGCATCCCCGAACCCGTCGAAGAGGAGAGAGGGCAGACACAGGGGGAGGTGCTTGCCGCCTTATTTGAGGAGCTGGCGGAGCTCGACCCCTTCCGGGACATCGAGGACCCCGCCGCATGGCAGCGCGAGCTGCGGGAGGAGCGGCCCTTGCCAGGGCGTGAATAGGTCGGCGGGTGGTGGAGTCATATCGTCGTCAAATCAACCCCAACTGCCATGCGTACCGCTATGTGTACCGCTGCCTTCTTCGTCCTGCTGCTGCTCCCCATCTGCGGCTCCGCTCAGGACCCGCCCGACGACGATCCTGTCGTGATCGTCTTCACCGTTGAGGCAGCCGCCAGCGGGTCCGTGGAGTCGGAGGCGCTCCTGCCGCCGGGGCTCCTCGCCCGACTCGGTAACGAGCCGAACCTCGCGCACCTCTCCGTCTCAGAACTCGGCGCCGTCCAGGGCGAGCTCCAGGCGCGGTTTGTGTTCCAGGGCGTCGCGGATTTCGAGACGTGGCGCAGCGGCGACGGGGCCGCCCTCCTCGCCGAGCTCCAGGCGCTGCACAGCGGGGACTACCCGCTACAGACGCTCTTGGAGCTCCGGCGCTACCCGCTTGCGCAGTACGTCCCGGAGGACGGGTGAGCGCGCCTTCCGATTAGCGCCCGGTGGAATCGGCCGCCACGGCGACGCCAGCGCCCCCGGCGAGCGTGACGCCGGGGACGACCGTGCCCCCGTGAAAGGCGTGCTCTGCGACGAGCGGGGCGTGGCCGGCGCACGATTCGTCGACGAGCCGCTGGGTCTCCGGGGCGGCGGGGCCCATCGCCGAGAGCACCTCCTCGCCCCGGTGGACGTGGTCCACACGGACCGCCCCGGTGGCTGCGTCCTCGTGGTAGCACAGGACGAGGCCGCACTGCTCGCGCACGACGAACTTGGCGGGGGCGGCACATCCCGCTAGCAGCGGGATCAGGAGGGGAGTGAGCAGAAGCAGGGCGAGGGGCGTACGCATGGACGGCCGGCCGGGAGAGGAGGCAGAACCCTCGTCGTCGGCCACTGCCGGAGATGCAAAGCCAGCGGACGTGTGGACGGCGAAATCGTTAACCCCGTGCGACGTAAAGCCGAGTGTGCTTATGCGGCACCGGACCCGCGACGCGCGGCGCCGGGTTAGGGGGCCTCGCCCATCGCCTCTCGCCTCATGCTCTTCGACTCCTGGGCCGACCTCGGCCGCATCCTCGCCACCGGCGTCCTCGCCTACGTCGCCCTCGTCTTCCTCCTGCGGATCTCGGGGAAACGGACGCTCTCGAAGATGAACGCGTTCGACTTCGTCGTCACCGTCGCCCTCGGGTCCACCATCGCCGCGACGATCCTCTCGGCCGACACGTCGCTCGCGGAGGGGGTGCTGGCGCTGGCGCTGCTGATCGCGCTCCAGGCTTTCATCACGTGGGGCTCGGTGCGCTCCGAGCGGTTCCAGGCCCTCATCAAGTCGCAGCCGCGGCTCCTCCTCTTCCGCGGGCGGTTCCTCGACGACGCCCTGCAGCAGGAGCGCGTGACGACGGAGGAGGTCCGCGCCGCCATCCGGTCGAGCGGGATCTCTCGCGTCGAGGACGTGGCCGGCGTCGTGCTGGAGACCGACGGAACGCTCACCGTCGTCGAGGAGATCGACCCGGACCGGACGCACGGCGCCTTCGCCAACGTCGCCGGCGCCGACCGGCGGTTCGAGGCGGGCGAGCAACGCGGCGCCGTGGGGAGCTAGCCGGAGCGGCCTGCTGCCGCGCTACTTCGGGTCGTACTTCGTGCCCGGCGTCTCGCTCGGCACGTTCGGACCGACACCGCCGACCTCGGCCGTGCCACCGGGGTTCGTGGGGTTCTCGCCGTGCGGCGTGCTCTGCTGCTGCACGACCCCGTCCGCCGCAGCGGTGGGCTGTGCGGGGGCACCGTCCCGGCCGAGGGCGTCGGAGGCGCGGGAGAGGAGGGCGCCCAGGCGCTGGAGCTTCGCCGTCGTGGCGTCGTCCTCAGCGCCGTCTGCGGCGTCGGTGGTGCGGCTACCGAGGCGCCCGAGGATCGGGCCGATCCGCGCGGCGTCGAGGGGGAGGTCGGCGAGGGCCGCACGGAGCTCACCAAGCGCCGTGGCGACGTCGTTGAGCTCGGGATGGTCGGCGAGGACGTTCAGCCACCGCTCGATCACCCCGCGCGCAGCGGCCGGGGAGAGGGCGGCCACGCCGCTGTCGAGGACGTCGATTGTCTGGTCGAGGTGCTGGCGGGCGTCGGAGGAGTCGGCCATGTCGAAGGGGGATGGGAGATAGGAGGTGGGGGACTGCACAGAGAGCGCCGTGCTCACTGCTCACCGGGCGCGGGGCCGACCCTCGGCTGGTGCGCCTCGACGGGCTCAGCACCGAGAGCGCGGCCGGCGCGCTGGAGCAGGGTGGCTAGGGTCTCGACGCGCGGGGTCATCCGGGCGTCGTCGGCGTCGGCGGCGGCCTCCGCGGTCTGGTTGCCGAGGCGGAGCATGAGGCCGCCGATGCGGCTGCCGTCGAGGCGGTCGGGTTCGAGGGCGTCGCGGAGCTCGTTCAGCAGGTTGCCGATGCCGTGGAGCCGCTCGTCCTCGCTGTTGCGGAGGGTGTCCTCCCAGACCTGGATGACCTTGAGCGCCGTCTGGGGGGCGAGGGAGGTCACCCCCCCTTCGAGCGCGGCGATGGTGGTGTCGAGGTCCTGGTGGGCCTGGTCGTTGAGGCCGTGGCTGCCGAGGGGGCTGTCGGTGCGCATGGGGGAGGGGCGGTTGGAGGAGGGGGGTCAGGCGGGTTGGGGGCGGGGCCCGCGGAGGGCGTGCCCGGCGTGGAAGAGGAGGTCGCCGAGGCGGGCGACGGCCTTCGCCGTGTCCGGGTCGTCGGCGTGCTCCGCCGCGGCGCCGGTCTGCTCGCCGAGGCGGGCGAGGAGCCGGCCGACGGCGTCGGCGCTGAGGCCGGGGCCGGCGAGGAGCTCCCGGAGCTCCCCGAGCCCGTCTGCGACCGCGCGGAGGTCGGCGCGCTCCGAGGCCGCGAGCGCCTGGTGCCAGCCGTCGATGTGGCCGACGGCGGCGGCGAGGGGGAGCTGCGTCAGGCCGCGCTCGAGGTCAGCGAGGGTGGCGCGGACGGATTCGGCGGGGGACACGGGAGAGGGGGAGGGGGATTGGGGAAGAGGGACTGGGGGGCGGGAGCCGGCTCTGCGGCGGTGAGCTAGCCCGTGCTCACTGCTCACCCGGCCCCGTCCCCGGTGCTCTCGAGCTCGGCCAGCACGGCCGGGACCTGCGGGGCGTCGAGGAAGGCGTGGCGGGCGGCGGCGGCTACGCGGCGCGTCGAGAACAGGTCCGAGGCCCCGCCGATCACGCCGCCGACGACGGGCAGGCTGCGGCGGGGGATCCGGCTCGTGAGCACCTTCGTCCCGGCCCACTTCCCCGCGCGCGTGGCGAGCCCGATCCCCGTCTCGGCGACGAACCGGAGGCCGCGCTCGGCCAGCTTCACCGCCGAGCGGTCCACGACCTCCTGGGCCTCGTCGCGCTCGGCGCCGGCCTCGATCGTCCCCGTCATGCACGCGAAGCACTGGTCGCGAACAGCCTTGTCCTGGGGGTCGTGCCCGCCGAGGTAGGCCGTGGCGGCGCAGCAGTGGAGCTGGAGCAGCGCCACGCCCGCGAGGTTCGTCGGGAGCGTGACGGGGAGCGTCAGGAAGCCGCCGAGGTTGAGGAGGAACCCGGCGCTAGCCGAGAGGGCCTCGTGGCGCCGGGCCATCTCCTCGGCCCGCTCGACGAGCGAGCCGGGGCGGGCGAGGTAGCGCCCGGCGGCCTCGGCCGGCGAGCCGAGCAGGGGCAGGCCGTCGAGGGCGCGGGCGTAGAGGGGCTTGAGGAAGATCGTCTTCATGAAGGGCGAGTTGGGGAGAGGAGGGCGTATACCGCGCCAGCCCGGTGCAGGGTTCGTCCGAGTCGTTCCTGGTGGGCGCCTCCGGCGGGGCTCAGGCGGCCGAGCCGACGTAGCGGTCGAGGTAGCGCTCGACCTGCTGGCGGAGCGTGCCCCGGAGCGGCCGGAGCACCAACCCGAGGTCGGCCGTCACGCGGACGGCGTCGGGGCCGGCGTGGACGCGGGCGTCGAACCCGCGCCCGGAGGCGACGAGCGTGTCGCCCTCCCAATGCGAGCGGAACGAGACGCCCGGCTCGCCCCGGAGCTCGCCGACGACCTCCTCGGCCGCGCGGCGCGCCCCCTCGCGGCCGAGGTCGTGGGGGCGGCTGACGTCGATGTGCGGCATGAGGGGGGATGGGGCGGGCCGTGCTCAGCAGCCGAAAAAGATCAGCAGGGCCGGGACGATGAGCCAGAGCAGGCCCTTGACGAGGAAGAACAGGAAGCCCGCCACCCCGAACCGCTTCAGCCAACGCCCGACAGGCGACGCCTCGGGCTCGGCCGCAGGCGCCTCGGGCTGAGCGCGGGGGAGGGGGGCGTCGGGCGGGGGTGACATGGCCCCGCTAACGCGCCGCCCCTTGCCGTGATTCCTCGCCTACGCCGCCTCCTCGGCCGGCGCGTAGAGCTCCGGCCGGGGTATCGGGATCGCCTCGCCCGGCGCGAAGTGGTGCTCGGCGTGGAGGTAGAAGTTGAACGTGAGGAGGTTCACCACGCGCCAGACCCCCCCGTCGAAGCTCCGCGTGTCGTGCCCGCGCCCGTACGGCAGCTCCGCGTGGGTGATGAAGTTGAAGTGGGCCACGAGGACGTGGCTGATCGTGACCGGGAGGAGCCAGAACACGAGCGCCCACCGGACGCCCTGCCACGGGTCCCCCGCCCACGCCTGCCACCCGACCACGGCGAGGGCGATGAGGACGGGCGGGGCCACGGCCAGGAGGTAGCGGCGCGGCTCCCACACCCACCGCGCGATGCGGAAGTAGTGCGAGGCGAGGTACGGCAGCAGCGGCCGGTCGATCCGGTGCGGGTCGCGCTCGGTGTTCGTGAACCGGTGGTGCATGAGGTGCGCCGCGCGCCACCCCTCGAAGTGCGTGAGGTGGAGCGAGCACAGCACGTTGCCGACGAGCCGGTTCAGGCTCCGCCGCCGGAAGAGCGTGTAGTGGACGCAGTTGTGGATGGCGATCTGCCCGAGGTAGTAGACGTACCCCAGGAACAGAACGATAAGCGCGTCGCGCACCCAGAGCATGGTTTTCCCCGGCTGGTGATCCGATTCTAGTAAGGCATCGCCCGGTCCCGGTGCCTGCTCAAACCGACCCGGCCGGGCGTCCAGCCGCAGCGCTTTTAGGATACGGGGGGCCACGCGAACCCCCGGATTTAGAACCGAGGGCTGAGTGGCGCACCGTGCCTGCGCCGCCCACCCAAGCCGGCTGCCGCTTCCGGCGAGCGGCCGCGTAGCCAGGGGAGGACAGGCTCCCCGGTGAGGCGCACGGCGGCGTGCGCCGGGGAGACCGTGCGCGGCCCCGGACCGTACCTTACGGGCGGAGTGCTCGTCACCCGGCGCTTTCCCCCTCTCCCCGCCGGCCTCGATCCCTCCCGCCGCCGACGGCCCCCTCGACGCCACCCGCCACCCTCGCCGACGGCCGCGACGCCGTCGAGGCGCGGGACCAGAGCCTCGTGAGGTCCTCGTACCGCGACGCCTTCAACACCTTCGCCGCCACGCTCGCCGCGACGGAGTCGCTGGAGACGGGGCAGCCCGTCGAGGTGGCGCGGCCCTAGCCCGCCCGCTTCAGCACGTCGAGCCGGTACTGCTCCTCCCGACTGTCGGCGATGGAGCGGAAGCGGTGGTCCCGGAGGAACGCTGCATGCACGTCGTTGCCGGTGAGGGCACAGCCGGGGACAGCCGGGAGCCAGTGGACGAGGGCGAGGTGCCCGCCTTGTCGGAGGCCGTCCGCGATCCGGTCGCGCAGCAGGGCGAGGTCGTCGGGCGGGAGGTAGTAGCCGACCTCGGAGAGCACTACGAGGTCGAAGTGCCCGGTTGGGAAGTCGTCGGGGACGAAACGCCGCTCGAACCGGACGTGCCCGAGGTGCCGGCACCGCGCACGTGCTCGGGCCAACGCGTCGGCAGCCCCGTCGAGCGCGAGGAGCCGGTCGCAGCGCGCGGCCAGTCGCTCGGTCAGGACCCCGATGGAGCAGCCGATCTCGAGGGCCGACCCGTAGCGGGGGTGGGGGAGGGCGGCGAGCGTGGCGGCGTACTTCGCGGCCTCGTAGGGGCTCGTCTCGTAATCCCACGGGTCGGCGTGCTCGGCGTAGAGCCGGTCGAAGTAGTCGGCGGGGAGGGTGTGGGCGGGCCGGGTCATCCGTCGAGCGGGTCGAAGAAAAGCTCCCACGGGCGGGCGGCGCGGGCCAGCATCTCGTCGGGGATGCGGAACGGCGCATCGCTGTCGGCGATGAGCCCCGTGGTCTGGGAGCGGTGGGCAGCGACGGCCCGCCGCTTCCGCTCGGCGACCGTGCTGACGTCGAGCCGCCAAGGGCGGACCTCGTAGGGGCGCGGCGCCCGCTCGGGCTCCCGCTCCCACAGCCACACCGGGTACTCCACGATCCGCGGCGGCCGGGGCAGCATCGGGACGACGGCGCGCGCGAGGTGCCACGCGGCGACGTGGTCCGGGTGGGGGTCGCGCCGCCAGGGGGCGAACACGGTATCGGGCTCGGCGTCGCGGAGCGCGGCGTGGAGGAGCCCGATGGCCTGGCCGAACCCGGCGTGATGGGGGTGGGGCACGGCGCCGTCGGGGAGGCGGAGGAAGCGCGCGGCGTCGGGCGCGAGGCCGAGCGCGGCGAGGGCGTCCTGCGTCTCACGTTGTCGCAGCGCCCGGAGCCGGTCGGGCGGGTACGCCCCCGAGCCGGGATGCGAGCCGGCGCCGTCGCTCACGACGACGACGCGGGCCGACTGGCCACGCCGGGCGAGCAGCGCGAGCAGCCCCCCGCAGCCGAGCGACTCGTCGTCCGGGTGCGGCGCGACGACGGCGACGCGGCCGAGCGCGGTGGCGGCTTCGGGCGGGCGGAGCGGGACCCCTTCTGGATCGGCGAGCAGGGCGGGCGTCATGGGAGGTCGGAGCCGAGGGGGCAGTCGGGGTGCTCCGCGGCGAAGCGGCCGGCGGCGGTCAGCATCGCGTCCACGCCGGGCTGGCGGAGGTAGAGCCGGAGGTCGCGACCGATCCGCTCGATGGGGCTCGGCGGCAGCAGCCCGGACGCGCCGACCGAGCGGTCCACGAGCCCGGTCACGTCGAGGCAGGTTCTTTCGACGGCCGCCCGCGCCATCTGCGCGTAGGCCACCTGTGCGGCTGCGTCGGCGTCCTCCCGTTCAAGGAGCCGCGCCGCGCCGAGGAGCCACAGCGCGCCCGTTTCGAGCGCGACGCCGGCTTCCCCCAGCCGGGCCTCTTGGAGGGGGCGCTCCAGGTGGCCGCGGCGGCGGAGGTGCTCGACGGCGGCGGCGAACAGCGCGTCGGCGCCGCCGAGGTGGACGGCGCAGAACCGCACGGCGCCCGCGGTGAACAGCGGCTCCCGCACGCAGTCGTCCGGCCCCCCGACGACGGCCTCCGGCCCGAGCGCGACGCCCGAGAAGCCCACGCGCCCGCTCGCCGAGGCGCGCATCCCCTCGGCCCTCCACCACCCCGGATCGGCCTCGACCTCGACCTCGTCCATCGGGACGAGCACGAGCTGCCAGCCGTCGGCCTCCCCCGGCCGGCGGGCGTTGACGAGCGCGCGCGTCACCCCGCCGAGGCCGGAGCAGAACACCTTCTCCCCGTCGAGCCGGACGCCGCCGCCGGGCTGCGGCTCGAACCAGAGGTCGCGCGGCCCCCCCGCGTGCCACACCCCGAACAGGTGCCCCGCGCGGGCGTCGGCGGCGGCGCGGGTACGCTGCTCCGCCGTGCCGTAGGCGGCGACGAGGGCGAGCGCGCCGACGTGCCCCTCGTAGATCCGCCCGGCCGGCAGGCTCCCCCGGCCGACCGCCCGGAGGATGGCGTACAGCGCGTGAAGCGTGCCCGGCTCCTGCCCGAGTCCTGCGCCGCCCTCGTCGGTGGAAAGCGGGGCTGTGAGCAGGCCGGCCTCGCGGAGCACGTCGAACTCGGCTTCCGGGAAGGCCCCCCGCCGGTCGGACGCCGGGGCGAGCGCGGCCAACTCCGTCGCGAGCGCTTCGGCGGCCTGCACCGCCGCCCGTACTGCGTCGCTCACTCCGACGGCTCCGATTGCGAGGTCGGGCATCATGGTGTAGGATTGAGCATTCCTGCCTGGGCTCGCCGGTCTCCCGGTGAGGGCGCAGCACGCTGCGCCCCTACCAGCGCTGAGGTTAGGTGCAGCGGCTGGGGCGGCACCCTCTCGGGCAGGGCAGTGTGGCGCGCGGCGCGCAGCCGCATCACCCGTTCGCGCAGCCCCGCCAGAGCGACCTCGATGGGCTCCGGGGGAACGGGGGTGTCGGACGCCTCCCGCCGCCCCTTGGCCCACGCGACGGCTGCCCCGGCCGTCGGCGCCTCGCAGAGCGCGCTAGCAAGCTCCACCCGGCTCAGACCCACCTCCGCTCCAACGATCTCCGTCGTCATGTGCGGCAATCGCCCCCGGCGGTGCCAAAGCCGGCGGACTTGGCCGGCAAGCTCGAACCGCCGCTCGAGTGACGCCGCGGACTCGACGTACAGCCGGTGCTCCCCGCAGCGCTCCACGTCCGCGGCCCACGCGCGGAGGCCGTCGGAGAGCCCGGCCGGAGCGCGGCCCTCGGCGCGGGCCGAGGTGAAGACGCGCGGGCCGAAGCTGTGCCGGAACCGCCCGTCGGCGCGGCGGACGGCCTCGAACAGCGCCACGTCCTCGGCGTGCCGCAGCGCGGGGAGACCACCGACACCAGCGTAGGCCGCGGCCGTGATGGCGAACGAAGCCCCAGCGTGCTGGTGGTGGCGGGGGAAGGGGTCGTGCGGGTCGGGGTCGAGCAGGGACTCCAGCTCCTGCCTCCAGCGGTGGTAGCCGACGTCGAGGAGGAACGAGCGGCGGACGCGCGGGTCGAGCCCGGCACGCTCGGCCGGGTGGAGCAGCACGCGGCCCCCGACGGCGTCGGCCCCCGCGTCGATCTCGGCGAGGTTCGCCGCGATCCAGCCCGGTGCGGGCTCGGTGTCGGCGTCGGTCGAGAGGACGGCACCGCCGGGGCGGCCAAGGGCGAGGAGGCGGGCGCAGGCCGCGTTCATCCCCAACCTTCTGGCCCCGCCGACGTGGGCCTCCTCCGGCGCGAGGTCAAGCTCGACGACATGGAGCCGGAGCCGCGGGTGCTGGCGGCCCACCCGACGTGCGACCTCCGCCGTCTCGTCCGTGCACCCGTTCGCCACGACCGTCACCTCGAACGCCTCCGGATCGAGCGGCTGGCCTGCGAGGTCACGCTGCCGGGCGAGGGCTTCGAGCGTGCGCGGCAGCCGTTCCTCCTCGTTCCGCGCGGGGATCGCCACGGAGGCCCGCAGCGCGGGGTGCGGCGGGGGGAGGTCGGGCGCGATGGGCAGCGGCGGCGTCATCCCGATCCCCCCGGCGGCGGGTGCGGCCCGCCGAAGCGGGCGTCCCAGGGCTTCGGCGCGCTGACCTGCTGCACGACCAGCCGCTCGGCCGCGCGGTTGTGGATCATGTGGTACGCCCCGGCCGGCACGGCCAGCGACTCCCCCCGCCGGAGCACCGCCCACGCCTCGTCCACGCGGACGTGCGCCTCGCCCTCCACCACCGTCCACACGTGCTCCGTCTCGCGGTGGCGGTGCGGCGGCAGCGCCGACCCCGGCTCGAACCCGTAGAGCTCGACGACGAGGTTCTCGCCCGCGTGGAGCGTCTGGTACGAGAAGTTGTCCGGGCGGAACTTCGCCTGCTCCGCCGGCCGGATCGGCGTGGGTTCGGGGGACGCGAGGTCGGCGTAGGGGCTCTCCGTCGCCAGCGGCTCGTCCGGGATGTTGGCCGGGTCGAGGTGGGCCTGCGCCGTGCGGAGGGCGCCGGCCACCGCGGGGTCGAGGACGCGGCGGAGCGTGCCATCTTCCTCGGGGACCACGTCGAAGAGGCCGCCGTCGAAGAACGCCGTCGGGTCCTCCCAGTCCGGGGAGGTGACGACGGGGTAGAGGCAGATCCCCTGCACGTCGGCGCCGAGCCGGCGGGCCTCGGCGACCTCGGCGGTGAGGTACTCCAGCCAGCCCATCCGCCCGCGCCCGGCGTCGCCCGTCTCGGCCAGCAGCAGCGGCCCGCCGTAGCGCCCCTCCAGCTCGACCAGCTCGTCGTGGAGGGTGATCCAGCCGGCGGCTTCGCGGGTCAGGAACGTCTGCGGCTGCTCCTCCGTCGGCAGCGTCCACTGGTTGCAGGCGTAGTAGTTCAGCCCGACGATGCCGAGATGCCGGCGGCTCCCGCCGAGCTCGGGTTCGAGCCGCCCAGCCAGCATATCAAACGCCTCGGTCACGACGTGCCGGTTGAAGTGGTCGGTCTGCTCGCGGAGGTCCTCGCGGCCCTCGGGCGGGTGCTGCCGGATCAGCGGGTCCACGTTCACGATCACGGCGTCGGGGTCCACCTCGGCCCACACGGCGTCGGTCGCGGCGATGGAGGCGCGGACGAGGCGGCGCTTGAGCTCCCCGCCGCGCTCGTGCCAGAACGGCGCCATGTAGCCGACGTGGCCGCCGGCCCAGGCGTAGTACGAGATCTCGTTGACGGGGGTGAGGTAGAGCGGCCCCTCCGTCTCCTCCCGGACTGCGCGCGCCACGGCGACGGCGTAGGCGCGGAAGCGGTCGAGGAAGGCGTCCGTCGCGGGGTCGAGGTCGTCGGGGTAGCCGTAGTGCATGAGGTCCCACACCTGCACCACGCCCTCCTCCCGCCCGATCCGCGCGAGCTCGCGGACCTCCGACACGTCGAGCTTGCCCTCCCGGTCGATGTGGGGCCAGCGGGCGGCCTCGCGGACGGCGCGGACGCCGGCGGCGCGGCACAGCCGGTAGTCCTCCCGCGCGAGCCGGTCGTGCTGCGTCATCTGGATCAGGTCCAGCCGCGTGCCGTCGAGCGTCTGCTGCATCGAGCACTCGAAGCCGCCGAGGAAGAACGAGCCGAACAGCCACCCGTCGTCGGACTGGGGGATGGCGTCGGGGGCGGGGGGGGTCTCCATCGGAGGCGGCGTTCGGGGGTTTACCGGATCGGTTGGCCGTCGCCGTGGAGGGACGCAGCATGCTGCGTCCCTATGGCCTGTCTGGAGGCCGGGGTCGCTGCCGAGCACTCGGCGAGAACCTCCTCGAACAGCGCCTCCCAGGCGCGCACGACGACGGGCACGGCGTACTCCCGCTCGACCTTCCGGCGGAGCGCCTGCCCGAGCCGTCGTCGCGGCGCGGGGTCGTCGAGGAGGCGGCCGACGGTGCGGGCCACGGCCTCGGGGTCCCGGTGGGGGACGAACAGGCCGGTCTCGCCATCGGTGATCTGCTCCAGCGTCCCGTTGTCGCGCGTGGCGACGACGGGGAGCCCGGCGGCCCCAGCCTCGGCGATCACGTGCGGCATCCCCTCGTCCTTCGAGAGCCACACGAACACGTCGAGCCCGGCCAGCAGGCGCGGCACGTCCGGCCGGTCACCGGTCCAGATGAAGCGCTCACCGAGGCCGAGTTCGTCGGCCAGCGCCTTCAGCTCGTCGGCGTACTCGGGCATGAAGGCGTCGGGGCCGCCGATGGCGACGAACCGGGCATCGGGCCGCTCCTCGGCGAGGAGGGCGGCGACGCGGACGAAGTCCTCGACCCGCTTCTTCCGATCGAGCCGCCCGACCCAACCGACAAACGGCGCGTCGCCCTCGACCCCGAACTCCTCGCGGACGCCGGCGCGGTCGGCCCCTTCGAACTCGGTGAGGTCCACCATCGAAGGGATTTCAAGCGCGTGCTCAGGGCGCTCGGGCATGGCTTCGGCGGCGGCCTGTCGGATCGTATCGCAGACGCCGACGTAGCGGGCCGTCCGGTGCTTCGGCGTCTGCCCGGCCTCCATGATGAGGCCCCCGTGCTCGACGAGCGGCGGCGGCACGTCGCCCCGCGCGGCGATCCGGTCGAGCGCGGGCACGATGTCGCGCACGGCTTGGCAGGCGACGACGAGGTCGTAGCCCGGCACCTTCTCGTCGGCGAGGTAGCGGACGGTATCTTCGAATGAGAGCCCGTACGGCGTCCGGTCTACGTCCACCCCGAGGGCTTCGAGCTGCTCGTGCGTCTGCTCCGGCATGTTCGGCTTGCGGAAGCAGGCGACGACGTCGATCCGCCAGCGCGCCGGGTCGAGGTGGCGGGCGAGGTGGCGGACCTCCGTCTCCTCCCCGCCGACGACGAGCCAGCCGAACACGAACAGGACGCGGCGCGGACCCCCCGCCGCGCTCGCGGTCGCTCCGCTCCCGGCTTCGCGCGGCTGTCCCCCTTCTGAAGGAGGTAGGGGCGTATTGCAATACGCCCCTACGGCACCCTGAGCGGAGCGATGGAACGAGGAGCGGGGGGTCCGCTCGCGGGCGGTGCCGTTGCCCCGGCTCATCGCTCCTGCCCGTTGCCGGCCGCGGCGCCGTTCACCGCGAACACGGCCTGGATCACGTGTCGCTTCCGCTCGGCGAGCTCCTGCATCAGCGCGGGGGCCTCCTCGTAGGGCACGACGTCGGTGACGAGGTGCTCGCGGACGGCGTCGCCATTCGCTTCGAGGAACCGCACCGTCTCGTGCATCAGCCGGCGGCGGTTCCAGCTCGCCGTCAGCTCGCGGGGGACGCGGCCGATCTGGGCGCACTGGATCCGGAGGCCGTTGTGGTGGAAGGCCTCGCCGAGGCGGACGTTCGGGCTCCCGCCCTGATAAAACGCGAGGTCGATCACCGTGCCCTGCGGGCGGAGCGCCTTCAGCGCGGCCTCCAGCGCGGCGTCCTGCCCGCGGCACTGGAAGACGACCTCGGCGCCGCGGTCGCCCTCGCCGAAGTGCCAGTGCTGCTTGCACCACGCCGCGGCCTCCTCGAACCCGTTGAGCGCGCGGAGCCCCAGCGCCTCGGCGGCGGCGCGGCGCTCCGGCGTCGGGTCGGCGAGCGCGACCTCGGCGGCGCCGAGCCACTTCGCCCAGCGCCCGAGGAGCAGCCCGATGGTGCCGCCGCCCATCACGAGGACGAGCCGGCCGCGGACGCCGTCGGCGAGGTCTGCGACCGCGCTGCCGTGGAGGTCGGCGGCGGCGTGGAGGAGGCCGTTGGCGCAGATCGGCCCCATCTGCGCGGCGTAGATCCCGAGCACGGGGTCCATCCCGTCGGGCAGCGGGACGAACAGCTCGCGCGCGGGGTCGGCGGTGTGGCCGGTCTTGTGGCCGTAACTCATTCCCACGACCTGCCCGGCGCGGACGGCGTCGGTCCTCGACTCGGTCACGCGGCCGACCTCCATGTAGCCGAGGAACGGCACGGGGAACTCGGCGCTCGGCTCGCCCTCGCAGAAGACGCCCCACTCGGTATCATAGCGGCCGTGGAGGTACGGGTTCGTCCCCTTGAGGAACGTCAGCTCGGTGCCGGCCGAGAGGCCGGTGTAGAGGGTCTCGACGCGGAACTGCCCGTCCTCCAACGGCCCCTCGTCGTAGCCCCAGAAGTACGCCTCGCCCTCGCGCTCGACGCCGAGGCTCTGGACGTGGCGGCCGTTCGTGTCTCCGTTCTGACTAGACATGGGCGGCCTCGCGGACGGTCTGGGGAGCTATCTCGATGGTTTCGCCCGTTTCCAGTGCGCGTTGCGCGGCGAGCGTGAGGCGGTGGGTCTTCAGCGCCTCGGCGTAGGGGACGCGGACGCGGTTCGGCTTGCCCTGCACGGCGTCCACGAAGTCGCGGTCCTCGACGACCACGGGGTCCACGTTCGCCGGCGTGACGGGCCGGCCCTCGCCGACGTCGACCATCACCTCGTGCTCCCCGACCTCCACGGCGAGCCCGTCGCCGAAGAGGTGGAGCCCGACGCGGTGGGTCCACCCGAGCAGGCACGTCGAGGCGAACGTCCCGACGGCCCCGCTCTCGAACGTCACGAGGGCGGCGGTGGCGTCGTGGACGTCGAGGTCGGGGAAGGCGTCGCGGTCGGTCTTCCCGCCGGCGGCCGTCACGCTCACGGCCTCGCCGACGAGGTGGCGGGCGAGGTCGAAGAGGTGCGTCGTCTGCTCGACCATCTGCCCGCCGGAACCGTCGGTGCGGTGCCACCACGCGGGCGGCGGCGTGTCGCCGAGCCAGTAGCCGAGGGCGAGCCGCGGCGGCTTGTTTTCTAGCAGCGCCTTCGCCTGCTCGACGTGGCTCATGTAGCGCCAGTGGTAGCCGACGGCGGTGACGAGCCCGGCGTCGTCCACCATCCCCGCGACCTCCTCGGCCGTGTCGAGGTCGAGCGCGAGCGGCTTCTCGACGAAGAACGGGAGGCCGCGCTCGGCGAGCGCCCGCTCCATCGGGCCGTGGGCGAAGGGGGGGACGCAGACGTAGACGGCGTCGAGCTCTTCCGAGTCGAGCATCCGGTCGTGGTCGGCGTAGGCCACCATGCCGAACTCGGCCGCGGTGCCCTCCGCGCGGGCGGGGTCGGCGACGGCGGCGAGTTCGACATCGTCAAACTCCTTGAGGACGTGGAGGTGGCGGTGGGCGATGCCGCCGCCGCCGATGAATCCGATGCGGGTCATGATTTGAGAAAGGGGAAAGGGGGAGCCAGAGGTCGTTGAGGTTTCCGAGGAGACGGCGAGCGTGAGCGAAATGGAGTGCGCCAAGGAGCGCGAATGCGAAGCATCGGGGAGCAGCGCGACTCCACCAGACGAGCCCTCATACCAGGTCTCCGGTTTAGTGCCCCTCCTCCGCGGTGTAGGGACGCAGCATGGTGGGTCCCTACGACGGTCGCAATGGGCAGACCGTGGACCCTGGGCAGCGTGATCCCAGCGAGTTGATATCAGGGCTCGGCGATGCAGCGCGACGCGGACGCGGGCCATTGCAGCCACGCGCATCCCACACCGGTGAATCCCAACGGCCTCTCATAAGTCGGGGATGGCGATGAGCTCGACGGACTCGCCGCCGGGGCCGCGGACGAAGCTGTAGCGGCACGGCACGGGCGGGTCGCCCTCGAGGACGAAGTCGGCGGGGCCCTCCTCGATGGCGGCGCCGGCCTGGCGGGCGCGCTCGGTGGCCGCGTCGCAGTCGGCCACGCGGAGGGCGAAGTGGAAGAGGGACGGCCCGCCGGGCGTCGGGCCGCCGGCGGCCTCGGGGCCGTCGGGGGTCGGCTCGAACAGCTCGACGAACGTGCCGTCGCCGGCGTCGAGCATGGCGACGCGGAGGACGCCGGCGGGGGTCTCCTCGGGGAACCGGAGGCGCTCGACGAAGCCGAGGGCGTCGACGTAGAACCGCAGGCTCGCCTCGAAGTCGCGCGCCTCGACGGCGACGTGGTGGAGCCCGCCGCCGCCGAGCTTGGGGTTGAGCCCGCGCCTCATCGGACCACCCCGGCCGCGGCCGTTTCGATCTCCGCCTCAGACCCCTGCTCATCTCCGGGCGGGAGCACCTCGTAGTCGATGGGCTTGAGGGTGCCGTTGTTGGTCCCCTCGGCCGCGCAGGCCGTCAGCCCGACGACGAGGTCCATCTCGGCCCGGAACACGACGTGGTCCCCCGGCCGGCTCACGGGCGGCTCGACGGAGAGCGAGCCGTCGGGGCGGACGGGCACGTTCATGAAGATGTTGAACGTGGTCGGCACGCGGTCGCGGCCCATCCCGAACGGGCCGAGGTGGCGGGCGAGATTTTCCAGGCAGCTCGGGTGGTCGTGGTCCGGGGGGAGGTCGTAGAGGAGCTCGTACATCTCCGGCGAGCAGGGGGTGAGGAGGAAGTCGTGCACGCCGCAGGTGTCCTCGGTGATGGTGAGCATGGGCGCGCTCCGGTTGCTCCAGAGCCGGTTCCCCGCCGTCAGCCGGATCGTCTCCTCGTAGTCGAACGTGCGGCCGGAGCTGAGCCAGTGGTCGGGGTCCGGCCCGGCGGGGCCGTCGGCGAAGGCCATGAGGTCGGAGACCTGCTGGCCCTCGGGGTCGGTGACGCGGAGGCGCTGGCCGCGGCGGAGGCGGAGGGCGGTCCCGCTGGAGGGGGCGATCCGGCAGCGGCCACTTGGCGTTGGGAAGAGGGGTTCGGGCATGGGGTCAGGCGTCGTCGAGGGAAACGCGGTCGAGGGGGCGGACGGCGGGGCCGTGGAGGATGTGGCCGTCGACGTCGTA
Source organism: Rhodothermales bacterium (assembly GCA_965215145.1). Classification (GTDB taxonomy): domain Bacteria; phylum Bacteroidota; class Rhodothermia; order Rhodothermales; family JANQRZ01. The sequence continues at coordinate 1,634,080 of OZ244038.1, forward strand.
GCGCGAGCCGTGGCAGGGGCAGTCCCACGAGCGCTCGGCGGGGTTCCAGTTCACGTGGCAGCCGAGGTGCGTGCACGTCAGCGCGACGGCGTGGAGGCGCCCGTCGGCGTCGCGGTAGGCGCCGACGCGGCGGCCGTCGGCCTCGACGACGGCGCCCTCGTCCGGCCTGAGCTCGGCGGGGTCGCGGCCGGCGAGGTGGCGGATGCGGTCGCCGGCGAAGCGGGCGGCCACGTCGAGGTTCTCCTTGACGAACTCCTTCGCCGAGGCGACGACGTCGGCGCGGTTGGCGTCGAACGTCTCGGCCCACGGGTTCGGCCGGCCGGCGACGGCGTCGGCGAGGATGAGCGCGGCGGCGGTGCCGTTCGAGAGCCCCCACTTGTTGTACCCCGTGGCGACCCACACCCGCCCGCCCCCGAACGGGAGCGCCCCGACGTAGGGTATCTCGTCCACGGGCACGTAGTCGTGCGCGCTCCACCGGTATGTAGCTGGCCCGACGCCGAAGTGCTCGCCGGCCCAGCGCTCGATGGCGGCGTAGCGGGCCGGGGTGTCCGGCTCCTCGCCGGTCTTGTGGCTCTGGCCGCCGGCGACGAGGTAGCGCCCGCCCTCGGCGCTGCGGAGCGTCCACGACGGCCCGCCGCCCTCGCTGATGTACATGCCTCGCAGGACCGGTTCGGGCGTCTCGAAGGCCATGAGGTAGGTCCGCTGCGGGTGCGTCTTGGCGAAGAACCCGCCGCGGTCGAGGATCGGGAGGTGCGTGGCGAGGACGACGTGCTCGGCCTCGACCGTGCCGCCGCTCTCCACCGTGCACCGGCCCTCGGCGGCGTCCACGTCCACGACGCGGCTCCCCTCGAAGATCCGCCCGCCCCGCTCGTGGAACGCCTCGGCCAGGCCCAGCCCGTACCGCCGCGCGTGGAACTGCGCCTGGTCCTCCACCCGAACGGCGCCGAGGACCGGGAAGGGCAGCTCGGTCTCGGTCGTGAACGACGCCGCGAGGCCGGCGGCCTGGGCCGCCTCGACCTCGCGCTCGATCTTGGGAAGCGCCTTCTCGTCCGTCGTGTAGGTGTAGTTCGGCCGCCGCTCCCAATCGCACTCGATCCCCAGCTCCTCGACGAGGAGGGCCACCTGGGTGAGGGCCGCCTCGTTGGCCTCGGCGTAGACGCGGGCGGTCTCCTCACCGAATTTCTGGCGGAGCGGGCCGTAGATGAGGCCGTGGAGGGAGGTCACCTTCCCCGTCGTGAAGGCCGTGACGCCCGAGCGCACGCGGCCGGCCTCGACGAGCGCCACGCGCGCGCCGTCCCGCTGGAGCAGGAGGGCCGTCGTGAGCCCGGTGATCCCGGCGCCGACGACGACCGCGTCCGCCGTTACCCGCTCGTCTGCCCCGAGCGCGTCGTAGGCGGTGCCGGGGGTGTCGGCGATCCAGAGGGAGGGGTTGACGGCGCGGAGGCGGGACATAGAGGGGAGGAGGGGATGTGGCCGGCGTGGCGGCGCTTCAGGACGTACAGGGGTGTGGCGGCCTCGCAGAGTCGGCCGTCGCCGTAGGCTACGCCGCCCCGGAGCCGCGCGCCCACGGCGAGCCACGCCGTCACGGCCCGCTCGGCGAGCCACAGCGGCGCCCACAGTGCGGCCGTCGGGGCGAAGACCTCGCGCCCCCCGCCGCGCCGGCGTCCGGCCTCGGCGGCGAGCGCGGCGGCGAGCGCTCCGGTCCCGAGCGCGCGCCACCGCCCGCGTGCGGCGAGCCCGGCGGCAACGGGGAGCACGGCGAGCTGGGCGGCCAGCCGGCCCGGCCGCGCCCACTCGTCGTAGGCCTGCCGGACCCGCTGCGAGAGGAAGTGCCGTGCCGGCGGCGGCCGGCGCTCGACGAACAGGTTGAGCGGGACGGCCTCGCGCCCGCCCGCGGCGAGGACCGTCCGGACGAGCTCGAGGTTCTCGAACATCACGTCGCCGCAGTAGCCGCCCGTGGCCTCCAGCGCCGAGCGGCGGACGCCGAGCGTGCCGGGCCAGTCCCCGCCCGAGAGCCGGTTGAGGAGGGTCCGGGCGGTGTCCCAGCGGGCGTGCCACGGGCGCGGGCGGAACACGTTTTGCGGGCGGACGACCTCGGCGCGGTCGAGGAGCGCGACGAGCCGCTCCAGCGCCGGCCGGTCGTAGCGGACGTCGTCGTCGGCGATCACGACGCGGTCGTGGCGGGCGTGGCGGAGCCCGGTGAGCACGCCGCCCACCTTCCCCATCGGCGTCTCGGCCTCGGGCCGGAGGTGGCGGGCGAGGCCGCCCCACGCCTCGGCGTGGCGGGCGAACACCTCCGGCGCCGACCCGTCCACGACTACGACGTCGTCCACGAGCCGGGCGAGGCGGCGGAGGTAGGGCGTGAGCCCCTCCTGCGGCACCCGCGCCTTGATCGGGAGGACGTAGCTCACCGCGAGCGGCGCGTCGGCCTGCGCCTCGGCTCGGGCCGCGAACGGGCACTGCCAGCCCTCCCCGACGGCCCGGCCGGCGTACTGCCGCGCCTCGCTCCGCACGCCGAAGTCGTCGAGCATCGGGTTCACCGAGCCGGCCCAGGCCCGGTCGCGCTCGCGGATGAGGCCGCGGACCTTCGCGTAGCGCCCCTCGCGCCGCAGCCGCTCGAACTGCTCGTGCGGGTTGAACACGAGCGCCGGGTGCCCCAGCCGGCGAGCCGGCCGCGACGCGCGCGGGTGCATCCCGACGACGTAGAACGCCCGCCCGGCGAACGAGAATGAGAACTCCGGGTGGTCGGGGTCGGCGGAGACGGCCGGGTCCCAACCTGCGCCGTCGCGAGCGTGAAGGGCGGAGAGCATGGCCCACAGCCGCTCCTCGAACGCGCGTTCCGAGGCTGGCGCGTCGCCGCCGAAGACGGCCACGAACGAGCGTACCCCCCGCTCCGGCTCGGGCGCGTGCGCAAACAGGGCGAGGTCGCGCGCGAGCGCATCGGCCGCGGACGCGTCGAGGGTCGGGTAGGCGTGGAAGGCCACCCCACCGCGCCGGAGCGCGGACTTCGCCATCACGCAGGGATAGTCGCCGTCGCCGACGAACGACCGGAACGCGGTGCGAAGAGAAGAGGGAGAGAGGGCAGGCATCGGAGAAGCGCGTGGGGGCGCGCCGTTAGCGGCGGAGTGCGAGGGTGAGCCCGACAGCGGCGGCCCCGGCGGCGAGCCACGCGGCGAAGCGCGGGTCCGGCGGCGGCACGGCCACGACGCCGCGCTCGTCGGCCACGGCCGGGTGCTCCACGTAGCGCCCGCGCTCCGGCACGGCGGCGCGCTCGAAGTCGTCGGCCAGCCGGCCGAGGGCCGCCCGCAGGGCCGGTCCCCGGAGCGGGACACCGTGGCCCGTCGCCGCGACCTCCGGCCCGAGACCGGCGAGTGTTCGGACGGAGGCACCGGCCGCCACCCAGTTCGGGGTGAAGTAGGCCGGCGGCCCGTGCACCTCCGGCCGCTGCTGGAGCACGGCGAGCGCCGACTCCTGCTTCACGGTCACGAAGGCGTCGCCCGCGATGAGTGTCCGGTCGGCCTCGCGCCAGAGCGCGACGTGGCCCGGCGTGTGGCCCGGCGTGTGAACCCACCGCCAGCCGGGCATCCCCGGCACCGTCCCGTCCTCCGGGAGCGCCCGCACGCGCCCGCCGAGGTCTACGGGCCTACGCGGGTAGGCGAACGAAAGCGCAGCCACCGCGCCGCCGCCGACGGTCGGGTCGGGCGGGGGGTAGGCCGAGCGGCCGGTGAGGTAGGGGAGCTCGAAGGCGTGGGCGTAGACCGGGACGTCCCACGCGGCGGCCAGTTCGCCGAGCGCCCCGACGTGGTCGAAGTGGCCGTGGGTGAGGACGATGGCGGCGGGGCGGGCACCGTCGCCGAACCGCTCGGCTGCCGCCTCGCGGATGTGGCCGGCCGAGCCGTAGAGCCCGGCATCGACCAGCACCCACGCGCCGTCGCCAGACTGAGGCGGCCCGTAGAGGTACACGTTCGCCATGACCGTGCGGAGGTAGGCGAGGTCGTCGGTGACGGGGCGGACGGGGCCGAACGGCTCAGTCAGCACGGGAAGCGCGTGGGGCGTGTCGGGGTGGGCTGTCATGGCGGGCGGCGTCATGGGAAGCGGTGCTATTGTCGCGCGCTTGGAGCGGCCGGCGCGTCGGCGGACCGGGCGAGGAACCACCCCAGCCCGAGCGGCCCCAGACCGCCGATGAGGAGGAAGAGGTGGTCGTATGACGGGACGTGGCGCGGGACGTCGCGGACGTGGTGGAGCTCCAGGAGGAGGAGGTCGACGACCCCCTCGACGAGGTTGAACAGCCCGATGCCAACGGGGATGAACCCGACGGACCACCGCAGCGAGGGGAAGGGGCGTTGCTGCCGTCCCGCGTGGTAGAGCATGAAGACGCCGGCGACGGTGAACAGCCCGACGGCGGCGTGGAACCACCCGTCGGCGACCATATTCGTGCGCATCGCCTCCATCGTCGTCGGCGGGAGCACGGCCGAGAGCATGTTGTGCCACTGCGCGATCTGGTGCAGGGCAACGCCGCCGATGAACCCGCCCCACCCGGCCCCGAGTAGGATGGCGGCGGCGCGCACGGGATCGAGGGATCGGTCGCGGCTCATGCGGTTGCGGCGAGGCGTGGGGTGAGGAGGAGGTCGTAGACGGCGGCGGTGTCGGCCGCCATCCGGCGGGCGGTCCAGCGCGCGTCGAAGTCCCGGCGTCCCGCCTCGGCGTGGCCGTTGGCCTCGGCCGGGTCGCAGAGCGCGCTGACGATCGCTACGGCGAGGGCCGCCGGGCGCTCGGGCGGGACGAGCCAGCCGGTCTCGCCGTCGCGCACGGCCTCCTCGGTCCCGACGACGCGCGTGGCGACCGTGGGGAGGCCGGCGGCGAGGGCTTCGAGCACGACCAGCGGCAGCCCCTCGAAGCGCGAGGGGAGGACGAAGAGGTCGGCCGCCGCCATCAAGGCCGGCACGTCGCCCCGCCGGCCGAGCAGGAGCACGTGCTCGGCCAGGCCGCGCGCGGCGACCGCCCGCTTCATCTCGCCCCAGAGCAGCCCGTCGCCGGCCCAGAGGAACCGGGCCTGAGGGACGTGGTCGAGCACCGCCGGGACGGCGTCGAGGAGGACGTCGTACCCCTTCTGCCGGGTGAACCGCCCGACGGTGAGGACGAGCGGCTCGCCGTCGAAGCCGAGCCGGGCGCGGGCCTCGGCCCGGCCCGGGACGGCCGCCGCGTCGATCCCGTTGCGGACGACGCGGAGCTTCACCGCCGGGACGCCGGCGGCCTCATAGCTCGCCCTCGCGCCGTCGGAGACGCAGAGGACGAGGTCCACGCCCGCGACGGCGTCGCGGTAGGCGGCCTGCTGCCGCTCGTCGGTGAGGAGGTACGGGAGGTGCTCGGTGCGGAGGACGGGGACGCCGGCGCGGGCGGCGACCTGCGCCCCGGCGTGCCCCTCCCACCCGATCCCGGCGTGGAGGTGGACGAGGTCCGCGTCGTGCGCGGCGAGCCACACCGCGAGGGCTTCCGGCGCGTCGAGCTGCGCCGTGCCCAGGCCGAGGGCGGCGGCGCGGTGGAGGAGCCCCGCGTCGCCCTCGCCGCCGGCGCAGACGAGCGCGAGGTCGTAGCGGTGCCGGAGGCGCTCGGCCAGGGCGAGCATGTGCTCGCCGACGCCCGACGGCTCGGGGCTCTCGGTGTAGAGGCAGACGCTCCTCATGGCGCTCCCTCCTCTGCCTGCTCAGCCGCCGACGCGACGGCGTCGCCGAAGCGCGGCTGCTGGCAGCGCAGCTCGGCCGCGAGGGGGGCGTAGACGGGCCGGTGGCCGGCGGCGTCGGCGTCGGCGTAGCCGAAGAGGCCGTTGGGGCAGTAGCGGGCGTCGTCCCAGCCGGGGTGGTCGCAGACGGGGTAGAGGCACAGCCCACGGAGGTCCGCGCCGGCCGCCCGCGCCGCCGCCGCCTCGTCGCAGACCCAGCCGAGCCACGCCGGGCGGCGCTCCCCCTCGGTCCCCGTCTCGGCGATGACGAAGGGCCGGCCGTAGCGGGCGTAGACCTCGGCGAGAATGTCGCGGAGCGGGCGGTACTGCGGGTGCCCCCAGTCTACCGTCCCGCCGGTGCCCTCGGCCCAGGCGTGGACCCACTGGTTGTTCCAGTAGTAGTTGACCCCGATGAGGTCGAGCGTGTCCGGGCTCCCGCCGAGGTCGGCGTCGCGGCGTCCGGCGATCATGTCCCACGCCTCGTACTGCGCCAGGCAGTAGCCCTCGACGGCGGCGCGGTCCTGCGGCCGGTCGGGGTGGGCGACGATGTGGATGACGGGCTCGACCCAGAGGAGGCGGGCACGGGGGTCCACGTCGCGCACGGCGGCGGCGGCGGCGAGCGCGGCGCGGACGAGCACGCGCTTGAAGTCGGCCGGCCGCCGCTCACCGCACGGGTTGATGTAGTGGCCGGCGGCCCAGCTCCAGAACGATATCTCGTTGATGGGGCACCACACGGGGGCCTCGTCGGTCTCGGCCCGCACGAGCTCGGCGGCGGCGCGGGCGAAGGCGGCGAAGCGCTCGGGGAAGTCGGCGGCCCCGAGGTCGAGCCCGTCCGGGTACCCCCAGTGGCAGAGGTCCCAGGCGACGCGCACCCCGGCGTCGCGGGCGGCGCGGAGGAGGGGAAGGATGGTGGTCCAGTCGTAGCGGCCCGGCCGGGCCTCGATCAGGTGCCAGCGGAAGCCGTCGCGCGCCCAGCGCATCCCGTGGGCCGCGAGGCGGGCGTAGTCCGCCGCCCCGTGCTCGAGGTGCCCGCTCGTCGCCACGACGTCGACACGGGCACCGTCGGCGCACCGGCGGTGCGTTGAGCACTCGAACCCGCCGCCGAAGAACGTCGGGAAGGGCGTGCGCGGCTCAGGCATCATCGGAAGCGGGGCTGTGGAGGGCGTCGTCGGGCCAAGCGGGCAGAGGCGCGGGGGCTTCGGAGGGCGGGACGAGGACCGTAGCCGCCCGGTCCGTCTGCTCCGTGTAGGCGGCGGCGACGCGCGCGGCGACGGCCGCGGCCGTACCCGGCCGGCAGAGCGCGATGACGGCCCCGCCGAACCCGCCGCCCGTCAGCCGCGCGCCGAACACCTCGGGCGCGGCCTGGGCGAGGCCGACGAGCCGGTCTACGTCCGGCGTCGAGACCTCGTAGTCGTCGCGCATCGAGGCGTGGGAGGCGTCGAAGAGCGCGCCGAGGGCGGCGGCGTCGTGAGTCTCAATCGCGGCCACGGCATTGAGCACGCGGGCGTTCTCGGTGACGACGTGCCGGACGCGGCGGCCGAGCGGCTCGGGCAGCGCCATCGCCCGGTCGAGGTCGCCCGGCGCGAGGTCGCGGAGCTGGGCGACGCCGAGCCGCTGGGCGGCCTCCTCGCACTCGGCCCGGCGCGCGTTGTAGCCGCCGCCGGCGTGCCGGTGCGCGACACCGGAGTCGACGACGGCCAGCTCGAACGCCTCGCGCGGAAGGGGTACGCGGCGGAACGCGAGGCTGCGCGTGTCGAGAAAGAGCGCAGCGTCCGAGTCGGCGAGGCTCGCCGCCATCGGGTCCATGACGCCGACGCGGACCCCGACGAAGTCGTTCTCGACGCGCTGGGCGAGGCGGGCGAGGGCCACGTCATCGAGCGCGAGTCCGAAGGCGTCGCGGAGCGCCCGGAGGAGCGCCACCAAGAGCGCGGCGCTCGACGAAAGCCCGCTCCCGATGGGCACGTCGGCGGCGATGAGGGCGTCGAAGCCGGAGAGCGCCGCGCCGTCCTCTCCCTGAACTTCCTGGAGGAGCCGGGTCGCGCCCTGCACGTAGTCGAGCCAGCCGCGCCCCGGCGTCTCCTCGCCCAGGACATAGGTGTGGACCGCTCCGTCGTCGTCCGCGTCGAGGCTCGCCGCCCGCACCGTCCGATCTCGGCGGGGCGCGAGGTAGACCGCCGCGCGCTGGGGGATCGCCGTCGGGAGGACGAACCCGCCGTTGTAGTCGGTGTGCTCGCCGATGAGGTTGACGCGGCCGGGGGCGTCGGCGCGCACGCTCGGTGCCGTGCCGAAGCGCTCGGCGAACGCCTCGGGTGCCCGGTGCCGGGTCGCGCTGCTCTGGAGGGCCGGGTCAGGCAAGGGCGACCTCGACGGCTTGCAGCTCGCGCGCCTTCTCCTCGGGGAGGCTGTCGTTGGCGAACATCCCGGCGGCGAGCTCGGTCCCGGCGAGGAACTTCAGCCGCGTCGCGGTGCGGTAGGGCGGCGAGAGCTCGACGTGGAGGTGCGCCCACGGCGTCGGCTCGCCGCCCGTCGGTCCCTGGTGGAAGGCCAGGAGGTACGGGAAGGGCCGGTCCCAGAGCCCGTCGTACTTCAGCAGCACCGTCTTGAGCGCGCGCGCGAGGTCGGCCCGGTCCTCGGCGTCGAGGTCGGGGAGCGTGGCCGCCGGGCGGCGCGGGGCGACCCACGCCTCGTAGGGGTAGCGCGCGAAGGCCGGGACGAAGGCGACCGCGCGCGGCCCGGCGTAGAGCATCCGCCGGCCGTCGGCCTCCTCGTGCTCGACGACGTCGGCCAGGAGCGTCCGGCCCTGGTGCTCGAAGAACGCCCGCGCCTCGGCGTGCTCGCGCGCCGGGAGGGGCGGGACGAAGGGGTAGGCGTAGATCTGCCCGTGGGGGTGGTGCAGCGTCACGCCGACCTCCTCGCCCCGGTTCTCGAACGGCATCACGTACTCGACCTCCGCTCGGGCGCCGAGCTCGCGGACGCGGTCGGCCCAGACCGCGAAGAGCAGCTCGAGATGCCACAGCGGCAGCCTCCCGAGCGCGCTCGCGGGGTCCTGCGTGAACACGACGACCTCGCACGCGCCGAGGCCCGGCCGCGTCGGCACGTAGAGCGGCGGCGCGTCGTCGGCCTCGGGTGTGAGCGTCGGCGGTGTCAGATCTCCCGACGTAAGCGCCGGGAAGAGGTTCTCGAAGACGGCCACGTCGTAGTCGCCGGCGGGCAGCTCCGTCGGGTGGGCGGGGTCGGTGGTCGGGGCGAGGGGGTTGAAGGCGGCGGGCGGCTTGAACGTCCGGTGCTGGCGGTGGCTGGCGTAGGCGACCCACTCGCCGCGGACGGGGTGCCAGCGGAGGCGGGGATCGGCCTCGACGGGCTCGGGCGAGGGGGCCGTCGCCTGGGTCGCGGGGTCGAGCGGGCGGCGGCCGTAGAGCCAGAGCGCCCGGCCGTCGGGCTTGCGGAGGTCGAGCCGGTGGAGCGTCGCGGGGAGCAGGGTCATCCGGCCTCCTCCGCGCCGCCCTCGCCGCCGTGGGCGGCGGCCCAGAGCACCTCGGGCCGCTCCTCCGGCGGCCCCTGCGTCATCGCGGCGATGAGCTCGAGGGGCACCTTCGGCTCGCGGTCCATCGTGAGCAGGCCGTTGGCCTCCTGGAAGGTGTCGGTGAGTTGGGTGTAGCAGAACCCGCAGAAGATCGAGAGGCGGCGGACCGCCGCGAGCAGGGCACCGTACCGCTGGAAGAACGCCTCGGCGTCGGGGGCGACGGCGTAGCCCCAGGCATCCTCGGCCCCGTCCTCGGCGAGGGCGATCCCGCCGAACTCGGTGAGCATGAGGGGCTGGCCGGCGTCGCGGAACCCCTCGAACGTGAGCCGCCGCCCGGCCGGGAGGTGCCGCCCGAGGAGGTCGGCCGCGGCCACGTGCGGGCCGTAGCGCGCCTCGAACCCCTCGGGGGTCGGGTCGTAGTCGTGGATGGTGAGGATGTCGGTCTCGGGGTTCTCCCAGCCGTCGTTGCCGACGACGGGGCGCGAGGGGTCGAGCGCCTTCGTGAGGTGGTACATGGCGCGGACGTAGCTCGCGCGCTCGGGCCGCTCGGCGAGGCCGGAGACCCCCCACGACTCGTTGAACGGGACCCACACGGCGACGCACGGGTGGTTCTGGTCGCGCGCGATCACGGCCTCCCACTCGTGCTTGACCCGCTCGACGGCCTTCGGCGTGAAGCGGTAGGCGCTCGGCATCTCCTCCCAGACGAGGAGGCCGAGGGTGTCGGCCCAGTAGAGGTAGCGCGGGGCCTCGACCTTCTGGTGCTTCCGGATGCCGTTGAACCCCATCGCCTTCGTGAGCGCGACGTCGCGGCGGAGGGCGTCGTCGTCAGGGGCCGTCATCAAGGTGTCGGGCCAGTAGCCCTGGTCGAGCACCAGGCGGAGGTAGTAGGGCCGGCCGTTGAGGAGGAACCGGTCGCCCTGGACGCCTACGCTCCGGAGCGCCGTGTAGGAGGCGACGGCGTCGAGGCGCTCGTCGCCGCGCCAGAGCTCGACCTCGGCCTGGATCAGCGTCGGCCGCTCGGGGCTCCAGAGGAGCTCGTTGCGGAAGTCGTCGATGCCGGGGTCGGAGAAGGCGATGCGGCGGTGGACCGTCTCGTTGACGACGGCGTAGGTGTCGTCGGCCAGGACGCGCTCGCCGACGGTGAGGCGGAGGCGGACGCGGAGGCCGGGCTGCTTCCGGCCGGAGAGCTCGGCGTCGAAGCCGATCTCGTAGCGCTCCAGGTTCGGCGTCCAGCGGAGGCGCTCGAGGTAGGTCGCGGGCACGCGCTCGACCCAGACCGTCTGCCAGATGCCGGTCGTGCGGGGGTACCAGATGCTGTGAGGCTCCGGCTGCCAGTCCTGCTTCCCACGCGGCTTGGCGAGGTCGTGGGGGTCGTCCTCGGCGAGGACCGTCACGCGCTGGGGACCGTCGGCGCGTAGCGCCTCGGTGATGTCGCACGTGAACGGGGTGTGCCCGCCGGTGTGGGAGCCCACGGGCCAGCCGTTGACCCAGACGTGGGCCTCGTAGTCCACGGCGCCGAAGTGGAGGAGGACGCGGCTGCCGCCCGGCCCGCCGTTCGACCCCGAGGGTGCGCCCTCCGGTGGGGGCGGCGGCTCGAACTCGCGCTCGTACCAGCACGCGGCGTGGTAGCCCGCGTCGCCGACGCCGCTGCGCGGGGTCTCCGGCGCAAAGGGGACCTCGATCGTGTGCGACCACGCCTTAGCGTGCTCGAGGTGGGCGGGGGTGTCGTAGCGCTGGTCGTCGTCGAAGCAGAAGCGCCAGGGGCCGTCGAGCGAGCGCCAGCCGGCGCGGCGGAGCTGCGGGCGGGGGTGCGGTGCTGCCGCGCCGTCGCCCTCAGCGAGGCGGGTCCGCGTGGCGGTTGTCGGGGAGGGCTGAGTCATTGCGGTCGGCGGGCGCGCCGGGTGCGGGAGGCTTGGAGACTGTCTGTGAAGTCAGCGACTTCTTCTTTTCGCAGTCATCCCCGCGAACGCGGGGAACCAGGAGCGTCGAGCAGTCTGCTCTGGGTCCCCGATCGGGGTCGGGGATGACTGAATTAAACTTCACAGACAGACTCTTAGAGTAGAGTCAGGTAATCGTAGTTGTACCCCCCGCCGCGCTCGCAGTCGCTCCGGCTCTGCGAGCCTCCGCTCCCGGCTTCACGCGGCTGTCCCCCTCGTCGAGGGGGACAGCTTATCCGCCCCTGAGCGTCAGCGATGGGCGGATAAGCGGGGGGTCGAGGAACACACCCTCGCACGCTTCGCACTAACGGTGGCCGTTCCGCACGGCGGCTGTCGGGAGCGTCGCCTTCACGGCGCGGGCCGTCCGCGCGTCGCCGTCGCCGCCCGAGGCAGCAACGCCGTCGCCTTTGGTCAGCCCGGCCTCGATCTTGTCGAAGAGCGCGAGCGCCTGCGCCACCACCTGGTCCATGTTGTAGTACTTGTACGTGGCGAGCCGCCCGACGAAGTGCACGCCGGGCTCGGCGTTCGCCAGCCGTTCGTAGCGCTTGTAGAGCGCGGCGTTCTCGGGGCGGGGGATGGGGTAGTACGGGTCGCCCTCGGCCCGGGGGTACTCGTAGACCACGGCCGTCTTGGGGTGCTCCTGGCCGGTGAGGTACTTGAACTCCGTGCAGCGAGTGTAGGGGTGCTCGTTGGGGTAGTTCACGACCGGGGCCGGCTGGAAGCGGTCGGTCTCGTGGGTCTCGTGGCGGAACGCGAGCGAGCGGTAGGGCAGCTTCCCGTAGCGGCAGCCGAAGAACTCGTCCACCGGCCCGCTGTAGATCATCTCCCCGAACGGGACGAGGTCCTGCACCTCGCGGTAGTCCGTGCCGAGCAAGACCGAGATGTTCGGGTGGTTGAGCATCCGCTCAAACATCCGGGTGTAGCCGGCCGCCGGCATCGCCTGGTAGGTGTCGGTGAAGTAGCGGTCGTCGCGGTTCGTGCGGATCGGCACGCGCGAGATCACCGACGCGTCCAGCTCGCTCGGGTCGAGGGCCCACTGCTTGCGGGTGTAGCCGCGGAAGAACTTCCGGTAGAGCTCGGTCCCGATCCGGCTCACGACGACGTCCTCGCTCGTCGTGATCTCGTCGCGCGGCTCGGCGAGGCGCTGGAAGAAGTCCTCGACCTCGAACGAGGTCAGGCTCAGCCCGTAGAGCTGGTTGACGGTGTCGAGGTTGATCGGGATGGGCACGAGCAGGCCGTCGACGCTGGCGCGGACGCGGTGCTCGTAGGGCCGCCAGGCGGTGAACTGCGAGAGGTAGTCCCACACGCGCTCGGCATTCGTGTGGAAGATGTGCGGGCCGTAGCGGTGGACGAGCAGGCCGTCGTCGTTGTACTCGTCGTAGGCGTTGCCGCCGATGTGGCGGCGCTTCTCGACGACGAGTACGCGCCGGCCCGCGTGCGCGAGCCGCTCGGCGAGGGTGGAGCCGGCGAACCCGGCCCCGACGATGAGGTAGTCGAACATGGGAAGAGGGGGGCGGGTGAGGAAGGTCAGGCGGCCTGCGCAGCGGCATGTCGTTCGAGCGCGGCGGCCTCCGTTTCGAGGGCTCCTTCAATGAGGTCGTTCATCGCCTCGGCCGTGCGGTCCCACGAGGTCTCGGCGAGGACGGCGCGCATCCGCTTCGTCCGGCACGCGCGCTCGGCCGGGCCGGCGCTGAGCGCGGCCTCGCAGGCGGCCACGAACGTTTCGGGCGTGTCGCCGAGGTAGACCGTGTCGCCGTAGGGCTCGGCCACGTCCGTGATCGGCGTCGAGACGGCCGGCGTCTCGGCGGCGAAGTACTCGAGGGTCTTCGTGGGCGAGATGAACCGGGTGGACTCGTTGCGGGCAAAAGGCAGGAGCGCCACGTCCCACCCGGCGAGGTAGGCCGGGAGCTCGGCGTAGTCCTTCTGGCCGAGCCAGTGGAGGTTCGGGGCCTGGGGCAGCGTCGCCTCGTCGATCTTGACGACGGGCCCGACCATCACGATCTGCCACTCCGGGTGGGCGTCGGCGAGGTGGCCGACGATGTCGAGGTCCATCCGCTCGTCGATCACGCCGAAGTAGCCCAGCCGGGGGTGCGGGATGCCGGCCTGATCCGCAGGCTCGGCGAGCCCGCCCTTCGCCTGCCCGAAGTGTTCGGCTTCGACCGACGAGGTGAACAGGTGGACGTTCGGGTTCCGGTCCGCGACGCTCCGGTAGAGGCTCGGGCCGCCGGTGAAGACGAGGTCGGCGCAGGCGAGGAGCTCGGCCTCGCGCTCGCGCATCCCGGCCGGGGCGTGGGCGAACTCGGCGAGGGCGTCCATCCGGTCGTAGACGACGAGGCGCGGGTCGAAGGCGTCGGCGAGGGGGAGCGCCATCGGGGTGTAGAACCACAGCACGCCCTCCCGGACCCCCTCGCTGCCGACCAGGAGCTGGACGAGCGGCCAGAGCATGGGGAGCTGCGCCTCGCAGAAGCCCCCTTCCCGAATCGGCGTGCGGGGCCGGAAGACGGTGAGATTCGGGAGCGGGTCCTGCCGCTCCCAGCGCGCGAGCCCGTCGGTGTGGACGGGCTCCTCGACGACGAGCACGCGGCGGTGCCGGGCGAGGCGCGAGAGGAGGTGCTGCGGGCGCTGGTAGACGAAGTCCCACCGGAGGTGGGAGAACACGACGAGGGGAGGACGCACGGGGAGAGGGGAGAGGGGGAAAGCCAAGTGGCCCGAGACTAAGGTCGGCCCGTGACAGCCCTCCTGGCACACCGGGCCACCCTTGATCCGGTCTGGGGCGGCCCCCAGCCTGGCCTGGGGGAACGCCCGGCTACAGGCTTAGCCGGTCCCGTAACTCGCGCGAGCGCGTCCGGCTCGCGAGGGTCTCGTGGCCGCCGGTGAGGACGAGCTTGTAGCGCCCGCTGAACCACTGGACCATCTCGCGGACGTGGCCGAGCTGGACGAGCGCCGAGCGGTGGACGCGCACGAACGCCGCGGGGTCGAGGCGGGCTTCGAGGGCGTCGAGCGTGACGGAGACGGTGTGGCGCGTGACGCCCTCTCGGCCGGGGCCGTCCGCCTCGGGGAGCAGGTAGAGCCGCGTGAGCCCCTCCTCGACCTCGGCCGCGAGCAGCCGCTCGACGGGGACCACGGCGATCCGGTCGGAGCCGGGGATCGAGAGCTGGCGGAGGTAGCCGCCCTCGGGCGCCTCCGGGGGCGCCGGGCTGGCCGCCTGCCGGTCGAGGTGGTCGAGGAGGTCGGCGAGGCGGGCCTCGTAGGCGGAGCGCTCGGCCGACGGCCGTCCGCCGGAGCCGCTGTCGGCCAGCCGCTCCGCCTTGGCGACGGCGGCCTCCAGGCGCTCCTCGCCGACGGGCTTGAGGAGGTAGTCCACGGCGGCCACCTCGAAGGCCCGCAGCGCGTGCTCCTCGAAGGCCGTCACGAACACGACGAGCGGGCGCCCCTCCGGCGGGAGCCGGTCGAGCACGTCGAACCCTGAGGGGCCGGGCATCTGGATGTCGAGGAGGAGGAGGCCGACAGGCTCGCCCGCCGCGGCGGCCTCCGCCACCCGCGCCAAGGCCTCCTCCCCGTCGGCTGCCTCTCCGAGGACGTGCACGCGCCCGGCCAGGGGCGCCAGCATCCGGCGCAGCCGCGCCCGTGCGGGCGCCTCGTCGTCCACGATGAGCACGTTCAGCATGGGTCGCATCGGCAGGGGGCTCAAGGGGCCGCGGGATTCTGCTCCAGGGGGATCACGATCTCGGCGGTGGTGCCGGCGCCGGGCGTGCCGTGGAGGCGGAGGCCGCCGCGCTCGCCGAAGAGGCGGTCGAGGCGGTCGGCGACGTTGCGGAGGCCGGTCCCGTAGAACCCTTCGGGGGACGGGAGGCCGTCGCCGAGCGGGGAGGGGACGAGGCCGGCGCCGGTGTCCGCCACGCGGAGCACAGCCACGGCGCCGTCGGCGGTGGTCTCGGCGCGGCTGCTGAGGAGGATTCGCCCGCCCGTGCGCTTCCGCTCGATGCCGTGCTTGACGGCGTTCTCGACGAGGGTCTGGAGCGCGAAGGCCGGCACGGGGAGGTCCATGAGGGCGGGGTCCCAGTCGCGCTCGACCGTCAGCTTCTCCCCGAACCGGAGCGCCTCGATGGCGAGGTAGTGGTCCACCAAGCGGGCCTCGTCGCGGAGGGGGACGAACGGGCGGCCCTCGGTCCGCAGGATGTGGCGGAAGATGGCGGACAGGCGCTCGACGCCGCGCTCGGCGTCGGCCGGCCGCTCGGCGATCAGCGCGGCGATGGTGTTGAGGGTGTTGAAGAGGAAGTGCGGGTTGATCTGGGCGCGGAGCGCCGTGAGCTGCGCCGTGGCGGTCTCGCGGACGAGGGCCTTCTCGCGCTCGACGAGCGCCAGCCGCTCGACGGCCAGGGCGAGCTGCACGGCCAGCCCCCGCAGGAGCGCCACGTCCTCGACGTTGTAGACCGCCCGCCGTCGGGCCTTCCGCCCGAGCACGAGGAGCCCCGCCGGAGCGGCCCCCTCGGCCTCGCCGCCGGTGACCGGAACGGCCAGCGCCGCGCCGACCTCGGCGAGCCGCCGCTCCTCGCCGGGCGGGAGCGCGCTCTCGTCGAGCTCGGGGTTCCGCGCCCACACGGCGCCCGTCCGCGCGAGCTCGGCCCAGGCCCCAGCGAGGTCCGCCTCGGAGAAGGGCGGCTCGGAGGTGGAGGCCGCCCGGATCCACCGGGGCGCCTCGCCCGCCGCGTAGGCCGGGTCGCGCAGGAGGAGGACGGCCGAGCGCGCGCCCAGCGCGTCCGTCACCGCCGCGACGGCCTCGTCGGCGAGTTGTTGAGCGTCGAGGAGGCCGGGCATCCGCTCGCCGAGGGCTCGCAGCCGCGCCCGCTTCCGCTGGCGCTCGGTGGGGAGCCACCGCGCCGCGCTCTGCCGGAGCCAGCGGACGACCCGCTCGGCGGCGACGAGGACGAGGACAACGTAGGCCCCGGCCGCGAGCGCGTGCCCCCACCCCGTCCCGATCCCCGCCGCCGCGTCGAGCACGAGGAGCCCGGCGACGACGAAGAAGAAGACGGTCCCGAGGCCGCCGAGGTAGGCTAGCGCGTCGGTCGCCACGGCCCCGCCCGCGCCGTGGCGCAGCGTCGCGATCGAGACGAGCCCGACGGGGGCGAGCGAGAGGAGCTGGACGAGGAGGATCAGCCAGCCGACCGTGGCGTCCGAGACGGCCCCCGGCAGCGGCACGGCCCCCGCCACCGAGAGCGCGGCGACGGTGGAGAGCAGGAACACGCCCGCGCTCCCGGCCCGGCTCCACGCCGCCGCCGCTGGGACGCCCGGCTCGTCGGCGTCCGCGTCGGTCTCCACGAAGCCGGCGGCGAGCGTGAGCCCCGTCGCCGCGGCGACGGTGCAGCAGACGTAGAACAGCACCGGCGCGATGAGGCTGTCGAGGGTCAGCGGCCCCACGCCCCCGGCCAGCGCCGCCGCCAGCAGCGCCGCCCCCAGCACGGCGGGGGGGAGGAACACCGCCGCCGTCCACGACCCCGCCGCCCGCCGCAGCGCGGGGAGGTCGCACACGACGGCGTGCAGGAGCAGCGCTGGGAAGAGGATCCATCCCCCGAGGGCCACGACGGTCAGCCCGGCGAAGGCCGTGGCGTAGGCCCCCCCGAGCGGCGGCCCGAGCAGCGTGATCGCGAGGAGCCGGAGGAGGTTGCCGCCGACCCACAGCGCCGCCGCGGCGAAGAGCCAGAACGTCCGCCGCGTCCGCCGCGTCCGCTCCGCCAGCGGCGCCACGATCACGAGGCCGAGGACGTGGAGGAACGTCGCGAGCGCGAACCCCCACAGCGCCGCCTGCCAGAGCGTCCCGCCGAGGGGGTAGAGGAACGTCGGGTAGCGCGAGATAGGGATCTCGAAGGCGGCGGCCCCCCCGCCTCGCGCCGCCGGCTCGACGACCTCGTAGCTCAGCGCCGTCCCCGGTGGGACGCCCTCGACGGCGCGCTTGACGTCCTCGGCCAGGAAGAACTGCTGGAAGTCGAGGCGGTAGAGGACGGCGCCCTCGCGGAGCCCGGCGGCGTAGGCCGTCCCGCCGGGGTAGACGTAGGCCGCGACGATCTCGCCGTCGCGGTCCTCCCACTGCACCCAGTCGAACCCCCGCTCGGCGGCGGCGCGCGGCGCCTCCCCCGTGATCCGCGTCACCTCGACCCAGTCCGCCACGAGCCGCCCCAGCAGCAGGAGCGACAGCAGGGGGACGAGAACGACGAACGCGCGGACGGCCCAGCGCACGGGCGGAGAAGTTTGAGGGGTGGAGCGTAAAGGGGGCGAGCCGAAAGGTAGAGGCGCCGCCATCACCCCGCAATCCTCCGAACTCTCATCCCCAACGACCCTTGCTGATCGACACGCACGCCCACGTCTACCACGACCGCTTCGCCGACGATCTCGCCGCGGTGATCGAGCGCGCCCGCGCGGCCGGCGTCGGGGCCGTGCTGCTGCCCGCCATCGACGTGGCGAGCATCCGCGCTGCGCTCGACCTCGCCGAGCAGCACCCCGGCTTCTTCTACGCGATGGCCGCCCTCCATCCCTCCGAGGTCCAGAGCGCCACCGACGCCGACTTCGAGACCGTCGCCGAGTTGGCCGCGCGGCCGGGCGTGGTCGCCGTGGGGGAGAGCGGGCTGGACTATTACTGGGACCGCTCGTTTAACGCGAAGCAGCACGACTTCCTCCGCCGCCACGCCCGCCTCGCCATCGAGCGTGACCTCCCGCTCGTGCTCCACAACCGCGACGAGAAGGGGAGCGACGCCGCTTCCGAAGACCTCGTCCGCATCCTCCAGGAAGAACGGGACCGGTACCCGCAGGGGGAGCGGCTCCGCGGCGTGTTCCACTGCTTCGGCGGGCCGCCGTGGCTGGCCGAGGCGGTGCTGGAGCTGGGCTTCCACGTCGGGCTCGGGGGGACGCTCACGTTCAAGAACGGCGGCGTCCCCGAGGCCGTCGCGGACGTGCCGCTGGAGCGGATCGTGCTGGAGACCGACGCGCCGTACCTCGCGCCGGCGCCGCACCGCGGGAAGCGGAACGAGCCCGCCTACGTCCGCCTCGTCGCCGAGCGGCTGGCCGCGGTGCGGGGGCTCCCGGTCGAGGAGGTCGAGCGCGCGACGACGGCCAACGCGCGGGCGCTGTTCGGTTTGCCGGGCTGATGGGGAACACGGGCGTTCCCTGAGAACTGGCGAATGCCGCCGCGCGGCGCCGGGAACGGTTGGCGCGAGGGCGCGGAGCGGATACCTTTGGAAGCGCTTCCAATCCCCCTGCCGATGCCCCGCACCCAGACCCGCACGTCCCCCTCTCCCAAAGGCCGCACCGCCGACCGCGACGCCGCCGACCGCTACGTCTACCGCTTCGGGGGCGGCACCGCCGAGGCCGACGGCTCGATGAAGGCGCTCCTCGGCGGGAAGGGCGCCGGGCTCGCCGAGATGAGCCGGATCGGGCTGCCCGTCCCGCCCGGCTTCACGATCACCGCCGCCGCCTGCCGTCACGTCGCCGAGCACGGGGCGTGGCCGGAGGGGCTGGAAGCGGAGGTCCGCGACGGCCTCCGCCACATCGAGGAGGCGATGGGCCGCGCCCTCGGCGACCCCGAGCGCCCGCTCCTCGTCTCCGTCCGCAGCGGCGCCGCCGTCTCGATGCCGGGGATGATGGACACCGTGCTGAACCTCGGCATGAACGACCGGACCGCCGAGGGCCTCGCCCGCGAGACCGGCAACGCGCGGTTCGCCCGCGACGCCTACCGCCGCTTCGTCGCCATGTTCGGGGACGTGGTGGCGGGGCTCGGGCACGGCCGGTTCGAGGAGGTGCTGGAAACGCTCAAGGCCGAGCGCGGCGTCGAGCACGACGTGGGCCTCACGGCCGACGACCTCGAAGAACTCATTGTCCGATACCGGGCCGCCTTCCGCGAGGGCGCCGGCGCCGACTTCCCGCAGGACCCCCCCCAGCAGCTCCGCCGCGCCATCGACGCCGTGTTCGGGTCGTGGGACAACGAGCGCGCCGTCCGCTACCGCCGGATCAACCGGATCGACGACCTCCTCGGGACCGCCGTGACGGTGCAGGCGATGGTGTTCGGCAACACCGGCGCGGAGAGCGGCACCGGCGTCTGCTTCACCCGGAGCCCCGCCACCGGCGAGGCCCGGCTCTACGGCGAGTTCCTCCCGAACGCGCAGGGCGAGGACGTCGTCGCCGGCATCCGCACGCCGCAGCCCATCGAGGAGATGGAGGCCCATTTCCCCGACGCGTTCCGCCAGCTCACCGACGCGGCCGAGCGGTTGGAGGGGCACTTCGGGGACATGCAGGACATCGAGTTCACCGTGCAGGACGGGCGCCTCTTCCTCCTGCAAACCCGCACCGGCAAGCGGACCGGCGCCGCCGCCGTCCGCATCGCCGTCGAGATGGTCGAGGCCGGGCTGCTCTCCGAGGAAGAGGCCGTCCGCGACCGGGTTGATCCCGACCACATCGAGGCGCTGCTGCACCCCCGCTTCGCCGACGAGGGGGGGTACCGGGACGGCGTGATCGGGAGGGGGCTGCCGGCCTCGCCGGGCGCCGCCGTCGGGCGGGTCGTGTTCTCGGCCGAGGACGCCGAGCGCTGGAAGGCCGAGGGCGAGCGGACCATCCTCGTCCGCACCGAGACGAGCCCGGAGGACGTGGGCGGGATGGACGCCGCCGAGGGCATCCTGACCGCGCGGGGCGGGATGACGAGCCACGCTGCCGTTGTAGCGCGCGGCTGGGGAAAGCCGTGCGTCGCCGGCTGCGATGCCCTCGCCGTGGACCACGCGAACCGGCGCTTCACCGCAGGCGGGGTGACGGTGGGGGAGGGGGACTGGCTCTCGATCAACGGCTCTACCGGCGAGGTGATCGTCGGAGAGCAGGACCTCGTGGACCCCGAGGTCGGCGACGACTTCGCCACCGTGATGGCGTGGGCGGACCGCTTCCGGACGCTCGGCGTCCGCACCAACGCCGACACCCCCGAGGACGCCGCGAAGGCCGTCGGGTTCGGCGCCGAGGGGATCGGGCTGTGCCGCACCGAGCACATGTTCTTCGGCCCCGACCGCGTGCGCGCCGTGCGCCGCATGATCATGGCCGCCTCGGACGAGGAGCGGCAGGCGGCGCTCGACGTGCTGCTCCCGCTCCAGCGGGCCGACTTCGAAGGCATCTTCCGCGCGATGGACGGCCGCCCCGTCACCGTCCGCCTCCTCGACCCCCCGCTCCACGAGTTCCTACCCCACGACGCCGCCGGGCAGAGGGGGATGGCCGCCGACCTCGGAATACCAGTCACCGAAGTCCGCCGTCGTGTCGAGAGCATGGCCGAGTTCAACCCGATGCTCGGGCACCGCGGCTGCCGGCTCGGGATCACGTTCCCGGCCATCACCGAGATGCAGGCCCGCGCCGTCGCCGAGGCCGCCGTCGCCGTGCAGCGCGCGGGCGTCGCCGTCCGGCCCGAGGTGATGGTGCCCCTCGTCGGCATGGCCGCCGAGCTGACCGACCAGCGGGCCGTGATCGAACGCGTCGCCGCCGAGGTGTTTGAGGCGGCCGGCGAGCGCGTCGAGGTCCTCGTCGGGACGATGATCGAGGTGCCGCGCGCGGCGCTCGCCGCCGCCGAGATCGCCGAGGGCGCCGACTTCTTCTCGTTCGGCACGAACGACCTCACGCAGATGACGTTCGGCTACAGCCGCGACGACGCCGGCCGCTTCCTCCCGGCCTACGTCGACCGGAAGCTCCTCCCCGCTGACCCCTTCCAGGTGCTCGACCGCGACGGCGTCGGCGCCCTCGTCCGGATGGCGACGGAGCGGGGCCGGCAGGCGAACCCCGGCCTCAAGGTCGGCATCTGCGGCGAGCACGGCGGCGAGCCGGCGTCGGTGGCGTTCTTCCACGAGGCCGGTCTCGACTACGTCTCGTGCTCGCCGTTCCGGGTGCCCGTGGCGCGGCTGGCGGCGGCGCAGGCTGCGCTCCGGTCCCGCGCGGCGGAGTGAAGCGGCGCATCGGCGCACCGGGGATATGCTGAAAGGGGTCTAAGGGGTGGAACGTCTAACCCGGGCTCATGGTGGGCGGGGTGGCGCCGTCCGGCCAGGAGACCCATCCCGAGAATAATCTTCCTCTGGGAGGGCGATTCCCAGGTAGCCCCTCCGACCGGGCGGTGCTCTTTTTTGGCGCGCGCCGTCGTAGACCGTCGTCTCGGGCCTGAACGCGAACCATGCGAAGGCGAAGTAGTCGCCGTGGTGGATGGGGGCGAGGCGCTGCCCGGCGAGGGGGCCGAAGGCGGCGCGGCCGGTGACGTCCCACCGGCTCCCCGTCTCCGCGTCCACGAACGGCGCGGCCGGCTCGGCGTCGTCGTACTCGAACGTCAGGGCCCGGCCGTCGAGGCGGCGGTCGAAGACGCCCGTCGTGCCCACCTCGCGGGAGGCCGCGATCCGCTCGGCGTCGAGGGCGCTCACGGCGCCGGGGGCGTGGAACACCACGAGGGGGACGCCGCCGGCCTCGTCGTTGACGGCACGCTCCTCGGCGGTGAGCCGGTGCGGGTACGCGCGCTCTGACCCGTCGAGGTGGACGGCGACGACCCTCTCCATCGGCGCGAGCCGGCCGTCCTCGGGGCCGTCGTAGAGGAAGGGCCTCTTATCTACGTCGTCGTAGCCGGCGTAGGGGTTGCGGCCGTAGTCGCGGGCGTGGCCCGTCTCGCGGGAGAGGACCCGCCCCTCAGGGTATGCCTCGCGGAACTGCTCGAACGCGACGATCTGTGCGGGGAGCGCCGTAAGCGTCGTCCCCGTGTGGTCCCCGACGAGCGCCTCGCCTGTCAGTTGCTGCCAGAGGCTCTCGGTCCGGCGGTCGAACATCACGAGGTCCGAGTGGCGAAGGAACCCCGAGACGCCGAACTCCAGCACCTCGCCGCCGACGGTGCGCTCGTAGGCGACGGCGCTGTAGCAGAGCGGGCAGAACGTCACCGCCACCGGCACGCCGCCGACCACGTCGTTGACGATCTCATGCCAGGTGAGGATCTGGAGCGGGTAGGCCCGCGCGTCCTCCCCGACCCGGAGCGCGACGACGGGCTCCTGCGGCTCCAGCCAACCGGCTGCCGCCTCCGGCGTCACGAACCGCGGGTCGTCGATGGAGGGGATGCCGTCCTTCGGCGGGCCGCCGGCCTTGAGCTCGCTCAGGCGGATCGAGCGCTGGGCGGTGTCGGTGCGGAAGCCGGGGAGCGCGGGCGGCTCGGCCTCGGCGGCGGGGTCGTCCTGCGCCGAGGCACATCCCGCTGAGAGCGCGATCAGGAGGGCGAGGAGAAGTAGGGAAAGTAGGGAGAGGAGGAGGCGGGGCATGGGGGGCATGGCATAGCGCGGCGGGGTCCGCCCTACAACGCGGGGCGCCACCGCCGGGTGCGCCTCGGCCGCGAAGTGAGGACACCGTGAGAAACCGCGGAGCCCCGGCCGCCGCGTGGGCAACCAGGGCTCCGGATTCGCCAGGGAGGAAGAACGCCGTCCGCCTCTACGCCTGCGGCTCGTCGTCGGTGACGACCTCGAAGTCGGCGTCCTTGACCTCCGGCTCCGGGGCGCCGTCGCCGGCGGGCTCGGTACCGCCCGCCGCGGCGGGGTCGGCGTCGGCCTGCTGGGCGCGGTAGAGGTCCTCCGACGCTTCGCTCCAGGCGGCGTTGAGCTGCTCCATCGCGCTCTCGGCCTGGTCGACGTCCTGGTTCTTGTGGACCTCCTTGAGCCGCTCCAGCGCCGCCTCGATCTTGGCGCGCTTCTCCTCCGGGAGCTTGTCGCCGTAGTCCGCGAGGTTCTTCTCCGACGAGAAGATCAGGGTGTCGGCCGCGTTCAGCTTCTCGACCTTCTCGCGGCGCTGCTTGTCCTCGGAGGCGTGCTCGCGGGCGGCCTTCCGCATCTGCTCGATCTCGGCCTCCGAGAGCCCGGAGCTGGCCTCGATCCGGATCGACTGCTCCTTGCCGGTGGCCTTGTCCTTGGCCGAGACGTTGAGGATGCCGTCGGCGTCGATGTCGAAGGTGACCTCGATCTGCGGGACGCCGCGGGGGGCCGGCGGGATGCCGTCGAGGTGGAACCGGCCGATGGTGCGGTTGTCGACGGCCATCGGCCGGTCGCCCTGGAGGACGTGGATCTCGACCGAGGGCTGGCTGTCGGAGGCCGTCGAGAACGTCTCGGACTTCCTGGTCGGGATCGTCGTGTTGGCGGGGATCAGCGAGGTCGTCACGCCGCCGAGGGTCTCGATGCCGAGGTTCAGCGGGGTCACGTCGAGGAGCAGCACGTCCTGCACGTCGCCGGAGAGGACGCCGCCCTGGATCGCCGCGCCGACGGCGACGACCTCGTCGGGGTTGACTGACCGGTTCGGCTTCTTGCCGAAGAACTCCTCGGCGGCCTTCTGGATGGCCGGGATCCGCGTCGAGCCGCCGACGAGGATCACCTGGTCGACCTGGTCCTTCGAGAGGCCGGCGTCCTCGAGGGCCTTCTTCATCGGGGGGATCGTGCGCTCGACGAGGTCGTCGACGAGCTGCTCGAACTTGGCGCGGGTGAGGTCGAGGGTGAGGTGCTTCGGGCCGTCCTGGGTGGCGGTGATGAACGGGAGGTTCACCGTCGTCTGGGTGGCGCTGGAGAGCTCGATCTTCGCCTTCTCAGCGGCCTCCTTCAGGCGCTGGAGCGCCATCGGGTCGGTGCGGAGGTCGATCCCCTCGTCCCGCTTGAACTCGTCGGCGATGTAGTCGATGAGGCGCTGGTCGAAGTCGTCGCCGCCGAGGTGGGTGTCGCCGTTGGTGGCCTTGACCTCGAAGACGCCGTCGCCGAGCTCGAGGATGGAGATGTCGTAGGTGCCGCCGCCGAGGTCGTAGACGGCGACGATCTCGTCCTCGGCCTTCTTGTCGAGGCCGTAGGCGAGGGCGGCGGCGGTGGGCTCGTTGATGATGCGCTTGACGGTGAGCCCGGCGATCTGGCCGGCCTCCTTGGTCGCCTTGCGCTGGGCGTCGTTGAAGTAGGCGGGCACCGTGATGACGGCCTCGGTGACCTTCTCGCCGAGGTAGTCCTCCGCCGTCTGCTTCAGCTTCTGGAGCACCATCGCCGAGATCTCCTGCGGGGTGTAGACGCGGTCGCCGATCTCGACGCGGGCCGTCCCGCCGTCGCCCTCGACGACGGCGTAGGGCACCGTCTTGATCTCGTCCTCGACCTCGTTGTGCTTGCGGCCCATGAACCGCTTGATCGAGAAGATGGTCTGCTGCGGGTTCGTGATGGCCTGCCGCTTGGCGGGGGCGCCGACGAGGCGCTCGCCGTCCTTCTTGAAGGCGACGACGGACGGCGTCGTCCGCCCGCCCTCGGCGTTGGGGACGACGACGGGCTCGGAGCCCTCCATGACCGCGACGACGGAGTTGGTCGTGCCGAGGTCGATGCCGATGATCTTGCTCATGATGGGGGAGGTGGTGATTCAGTAGGAGGTGACTCGTTCGGGGCGCGGCGGCGTTCGCTCCGGCGCGCGGTCGTCCGGGGGTCCAAAGACGGTGCCACGGCCTCACCGGTGCCAATCTGGCAGGGCACGGCAGCGTGCCCCCCGTGCCGGTCCTACGAACACGCGGGAGGCACCCGCGGGCGGGGCCGCTCCGTATCTTGCCCCCCTGCCTGGACCTGCATGAAGCACCTCCCGAACGTCCTCACCGCCAGCCGGATCGCCGTGACGCCGGTGTTCCTCGTCCTCCTGCTCGGGGGGACGCTGACGGGGCAGGCCGTCGCGGTCGCGCTCTTCATCGCGGGGGCCATCACGGACTGGCTCGACGGCCGCCTCGCCCGGCAGTACGGCGCCGGCTCCCGGCTCGGCCAGTTCCTCGACCCGCTCGCCGACAAGGTGCTCGTGCTGGGCGCCTTCTTCGCGCTCCTGTTCCTCCCGCCCGACGCCCTCGGCCGCCGGCTCCACGAGGGCTGGTGGTGGTGGGCCGTCTCGCTGATCGCGCTGCGCGACGTGGCCGTGACGGCCCTCCGCAGCCGTGCCGAGCGCCGGGGGCAGGCCCTCCAGACCTCCTACGCCGCGAAGGTCAAGACGACGGTCCAGCTCACGTTCCTGATCGCGACGATGGTGTTTCTCGTCGCCGCCCAACTCGCGCGCTTCGAGGGGGGGGTCGGCGCGCTCGGTGGCTTCGCCGGCTCGGTCGTGTACGGGCCGGTGACGGACGTGCTGCTGCTCGTGACCGTCGTGCTCACGCTCTGGACGGGCGCGCTTTACTTCCGCCGTCCCCGCCGGCTCGAACACGTCGGGTGAGCGGAGAGGAGAGAGGAGCCGGACAAGTTAGCGACGGCGGTGGAGCCTGCCGAACTGAGAACTGAAGACTGCAAACCGCAGACCCCGTGACCCCCGCCATCGCCCGCCGCGTCGCCGAAGACCTCCTCGACGCGGGCGCCGTCCTCCTCCGCCCGGACGACCCGTTCACGTGGGCCTCGGGGCTCCGCTCGCCGGTCTACTGCGACAACCGGCTCACGCTGGCCGCGCCCACCGCTCGGAGCCGCATCGCCGACGCGCTCGCGCAGGCGGTGAGGGAGGAGGGGCTCCGGCCCGACGGGGTGGCGGGCGTCGCCACAGCGGGCATCCCGCAGGCCGCCCTCCTCGCCGACCGGCTCGGGCTGCCGCTGGCCTACGTCCGGTCGAAGGCGAAGGGGCACGGGCGCGAGAACCGGATCGAGGGGCGCGTTTTAGCTGGGCAGCGGCTCGTCGTCGTCGAGGACCTCGTCTCGACGGGCGGCTCGTCGCTGGCGGCGGTCCGGGCGCTCCGCGGGGCCGGCGCCGAGGTGCTCGCCGTGCTGGCCGTGTTAACCTACGGGTTCGACGCCGCCGAGCGGTCCTTCGCCGAGGCCGGCGTCCGTCTCCTCGCCCTCTCCAACCTCAGCGCGCTGCTCGACGTGGCTGCCGAGCGCGGCGACCTCGGCGCGGACGCCCTCGACGTCCTCCGCGCCTGGCGCGCCGACCCGGAGGGATGGAGCGAGAGGGTGAGAGGGTGAGAGGGTGAGAGGGTGAGAGGGTGAGAGGGTGAGAGGGTGAGAGGGTGAGAATTTAGACGGGACTCCCTGGGACCCCGTACTCCCTCCTTTCTTTTCTTCCTCTCCTCCAGTCCCCCTTTCCCATGACCCTCACCCTCCTCACCGTCGGCGACGAGCTGCTGATCGGGCAGACGGTTAACACCAACGCCGCGTGGATCGGGCAGCAGCTCAACGCGCTCGGCGTCGAGGTCGGCCGGGCGGCGACGGTGGGGGACGACGCGGCGGCCATCGCGTGGGAGCTGTCTCGGGGGCTGCGTGAGAGCGACGGCGTCGTCATCACCGGTGGCCTCGGCCCGACGCACGACGACGTCACCAAGCGCGCCGTCGCGGAGGCGCTCGCCCGCCCGCTCCGGTTCGACGCGGACGTGCTGGCGGGGGTGAAGGAAAAATTCGAGGCGCGGGGGCGGGTGATGACGGAGGCCAACCGCGCGCTGGCCGAGGTGCCCGAGGGGTTCGAGGTCCTGGAGAACCCCGTCGGGACGGCGCCGGGGCTGTGGTTCGCGGGGGGAATCGACGCGTCCGAGGGCAAGCGCATCGTCGTGATCCTGCCGGGCGTGCCCTACGAGATGGAGGCGCTCATGCGCGAGCACGTCCTGCCGCGGCTCGCCGCGCGACGCGGCACGGGCGGGTTCGCACAGAAGACGCTGCAGACCGTCGGCCGCGGCGAGAGCGACCTCGCCGAGCTCATCGGCGACCTCTCCGGCTGGCTCGACGGCGGCCCCGAGGCGCTCCGTCTCGCGTTCCTTCCGAGCTACGGCGTCGTCCGCCTCCGCCTCACCGCCGCCGCCGCCACGCAGCCCGCGGCTGGGGAGCGGCTGGCGGCCTTTGAGGCGTTCCTCCGTGGGCGCGTCGGCGAGTTCGTGTTCGGGGAGGGGGACGACACGCTCGAAGCGGCCGTCGGGCGGATGCTGGCCGAGCGGGGGCTGACGGTGGCCGTGGCCGAGAGCTGCACCGGCGGGCGCCTCGCCGACGCGATCACGAACGTCCCCGGCGCGTCGGGCTACTTCGTCGGCGGGGCCGTGGTCTACGGGAACGACCAGAAGGTCAGCCTCCTCGACGTGGACGAGGCCGCGCTCCGCGAGGACGGCGCCGTGAGCGAGCGCGTCGCGCGGCAGCTCGCCGACGGCGTCCGCCGCCGCCTCGGCGCGGACCTCGCCGTCTCGACGACGGGCGTCGCCGGGCCGGGCGGGGGGACGCCGGAGAAGCCCGTCGGCACCGTCTGGCTCGGCTACGCCGACCGGCACGGGACGCACGCCGCGCTGCTCCGGCTCACGGGGGACCGCCTGCTCAACAAGCGCCTCACGGTCACGCTGGCGCTCGACCTCCTGCGCCGGCAGCTCCTCCGCCGAGACCGCCTCGCCGATGGCCCCGGGGCGTAGGCAAACGTTCCCCCTTGACGGCGTGGGCTCCGTGATGCATCTTACCGGGCTCGCTACCACGGCCCTTGCGCGTAACTAATCCCGCGTGTGGGCTGAGGCGCACGGGGAGCGGCGAAGGCCGCGCGGACGCACCGGCGGGCGCCCCCACCCCCCCTCCATGCACCGACCTCCCCCAGAGCCGGGGCCGGCTCCGGACGCGTCTCCCGCGTCGGCGCCGAGCCCTGGACCTGCCCCGGACGCCGCGCTCCGCCCCGGCATCGAGCGCGCGCTCGTCGAGGCGTCGCGCCTGCTCGTCTCCTCCAGCGACGTCGACCTCCGCGAGGTGCTCCGCCTGCTGGCCGAGGCCGTCGGCTCGGACAGCGCCTACCTCCTCACCGTCTCCGACGCCGCGTCCGCCGACGCCGCGGCCTCCGACGGGGGCCCCGCCGCCGCTGAGGCTGATGCCGCCCCGCTCGTCCTGGAGTCCGTGACGCGCTGGCATCGGGAGGGGTGCGAGCCCGCCGGAGACGAGTCCCCCTTCGGCCTCCCCTCCGGGCTCCCCTTCGCCGCCGAGCTCGACGGCCTCGGGTGCCACTTCCGCCGCGAGGACGACGACCGCGTCGACGGCGTCGCCATCCCCATCCTGTCCGAGGAGGACCGGTTCATCGGCTACCTCGGCATCGAGCACCTCGACCTCCCCATGCCGACGCTCCGCGAGCACGGCCGCGTGCTCTCCGTCTTCGGGGACCTCCTGGCGAGCTACCTCTCGCGGACCGAGGCCGAGCGCGCCCTCCGCGAGAGCGAGGAGCGCTACCGGACGTTCGTGCAGACGATCTCCGAGGCCGTCTGGCGCGTGGACCTCCGCGAGCCGGTCCCGACGGCGCTCCCCCCGGCGCAGCAGGTCCACGCCCTGCTCGGCCGGGCCTACCTCGCCGAGTGCAACGCGATGATGCTCGACCTCCTCGGCGCACCCGACGCCGAGGCCGTGCTCGGGCTGGCGCCGGCGGCGCTGCTGCCCGGCAGCGCGCAGGTCGTCGCGCGGGCCTTCGTCGAGAGCGGGTACCGCCTGCACAGCCTGGAGGTCGCCGTGCCGCAGGCGGAGGGGCGGCCCCGGCACTTCAGCATCAACGCCACCGGGCGGGTCGAGGGCGGCGCGCTCGTGCGGGTCTGGGGGAGCACGAACGAGGTCACCCTCCGGGCCGAGCTCGAACGGCGGATGGTGCGGGTGCTGGAGGAGCAGCAGGAGCGCGTCGGGCAGGACCTCCACGACAGCGTGGGCCAGCTCCTGACCGGCATCCGCATGCTCAGCGACAACCTCGCCGCGCGCCACGCCCGCGAGGGCGACGGCGAGGACGCCACGGCCCGGCGGATCGCCGAGTTCGCGGACCAGGCCACCGAGCAGGTCCGCCAGATCTGCCGGACCCTCGTGCCGCCGCTGCTCTACCAGGAGGGCCTCGCGCTCTCGCTCGACGCCCTCGCCGCCACGGCCGACGCGCTCCCCGACGTCCGCTGCTCGTTCGAGCACGACGGCGAGGCCGACGTCGCCGACCGCGAGGCGTGCCTCCAGCTCTACCGGATCGCGCAGGAGGCCGTGAACAACGCGCTCAAGCACGCCCGCCCGCACCACATCCGCCTCCGGCTCGGCCGGCAGAACGGGCACATCGCCCTCCAGGTCATCGACGACGGCTGCGGCTTCGACCCCGAGGCCATCGTCCGGCCGTCGGTCGGGCTCTACAGCATGCAACGCCGCGCCGGCAGCGTCCGGGCCCGCCTCGACGTCACCTCGGCCGTGGGCGACGGCACGGTGGTGACGGTGGAGCTCCCGGCCCGATGACCCCACCCAGCCCGAATCGGAGCCGCACCCCCCAAGCGTCCCTATGGATCAAGCCCGCCGTCATCCTAGCGCTACGAAGGGCGCAGACTGAACCCCAGCCGCCGCTTCAGGCCTGCCGTTCGAAATGAGGCCCCGCAGCGCCGGCGCGGCGGGCCCATCCGCCCCCCGGCCCCGTACCCCCACCGCCTTCTCAGGCAGTCCGCCCACCCTCCCACGCGAACAGGCATGGACCACGCTCAGCCCCCCGCATCAGCCGACGGCCACCGTGCGGCCATCCGCATCGTCGTGGTGGATGACCACCCCGCCATCCGCGACGCCATCGCCGACACCGTGGCGGACCAGGTGGACATGCACCTGCTCGGCGCTGCCGGCACGGCCGAGGACGCCTTCGACCTCGTCCGCCGCGAGCGCCCCGACATCGCCGTCGTGGACATCTCGCTCGGCGACGCCCACGGGCTCGACCTCGTCCAGAACCTCCGCGCCGAGCACCCCGGCCTCCAGGTCGTCGTGTTCTCGATGTACGACGAGGCCGTCTACGCCGAGCGCGCCATCCGCGCCGGCGCCCGCGGCTACGTGATGAAGAGCGAGCCGACGCAGAACGTGGCCGAGGCCATCCGCGCCGCCGCCAGCGGCGAGATCTACCTCAACCGCGCCGCCGCCAGCCGCATCCTCTCGAAGGTGGCCCAGGGCTACGGCACGAGCGGAGGGGGTTCCAAGCAGAGCGGCCTCGAGGAGCTCACCGACCGCGAGATGGCCGTCTTCGCCATGCTCGGCCAGGGCAGCGCCGTCGAGGAGATCGCCGACCGGCTCAACCTCAGCCGCAAGACGGTCGAGACGTACCGCCGCCGCGCTAAGGAGAAGCTCGGGTTCGACACCGTCGCGGAGCTGCTTCAGTTCGCCGTGCGGTGGACCTACGCCCAGGGCGGGGGGTGAGGCGCCCGCGCCCTGCGCCTTTGCACCGTCGTAGCGGCGCCACCGGCGCACGGTGGGGCTCTGTCAGCGTCTGGGCGGGACCGGGGGATCCCCGATTTATGACCTGAGGGGAAAGCTGCCTTCGGGGTCCTACGTCCCCATTATCTAAAGCCATAGTGCCCGCCTGCGCACGCCGCGGAGCACGGGCGATCCTGCGATCCGAGCGGCTCGCGCCGGATTCGGGTGCCGTAGAGGTAGCCCGGAGGCGCCGCTGAGGCGGCGAGGCGCAAGGGAGGGAAACGAAGAGCGGCGGGCTAGAGCGCCCCAGGACTCAGTAGGCTTCATCCCATTCTCCCTTGCATGGAGCCGAGGGTACCCACGAATTTGGGGGCATAGGGCGTTGGTATCCACAGACGCCTCACGCTTGCCCTCCACCACCCCGGGCACCGCCGCCACCCCCCATGGTCACCTACCACCGTCCCGGCCCCTCGTTCGTGCTGCACGGCCGCGTCACCGTCGAGCTCTTCGACGCCGGCGCCGGGCCCCACCCGAGCGACGAGCCCTACGCGCTCGTCTTCTACCGCGGCCACATCCGCCCCGGCGTGCCGATCCGCCTCGGCGCCGTCACCCGGATCGAGCTCGAGGACGGGGACCGCTGCCGGGACCACCGCACCGCGCCCGACGCCGGCACCGTCGTGGACCGCCCCGGCGCCGCCGGGTGGGCGCTGGCGAGCTGAGGCGGGAGGAATTTTCGCCGGCCGAGGTTGCAACGCTGCGCGGGCGTTGTCTTTAGGAACGTGACACGGGGCTGGCACCGGCCCCGGCGTATCCTACGCGCGACCCCCGTACCCCCTGGCGTAAACCCCCCTCCACCATGGCAAACGAGAACACGCAAGACGCGGCCAAGCAGAAGGCGCTCGGCCTCGCGCTCAAGCAGATCGAGAAGCAGTTCGGCAAGGGCTCCATCATGCGGCTCGGCGAGGCGCCGGCCGTGCAGATCGAGGCCATCCCCACCGGCAGCCTCGCCCTCGACCACGCCCTCGGCATCGGCGGCGTCCCGCGCGGGAGGGTCGTCGAGATCTACGGCCCGGAGTCCTCGGGCAAGACGACGCTCGCCACGCAGATCGTCGCCGAGGCCCAGAAGCTCGGCGGGCAGTGCGCCTTCATCGACGCCGAGCACGCCTTCGACTCCACCTACGCCGAGCAACTCGGCGTCGACACCGACGAGCTCCTCGTCTCCCAGCCCGACACCGGCGAGCAGGCCCTCGAGATCGTCGACATGCTCATCCGCAGCGGCGCCCTCGACGTCGTCGTCGTGGACTCCGTCGCCGCGCTCGTGCCCCGCTCCGAGATCGAGGGCGAGATGGGGGACTCCCACGTCGGCCTCCAGGCCCGCCTCATGAGCCAGGCCCTCCGGAAGCTCACCGGCACCATCAACCGGACGAAGACCTCGCTCATCTTCATCAACCAGATCCGCGAGAAGATCGGCGTCATGTTCGGCTCCCCCGAGACCACGCCGGGCGGGCGGGCGCTGAAGTTCTACTGCTCCGTGCGCATGGACATCCGCCGCATCGGCGCCGTCAAGGACGGGACCGACATCGTCGGCAACCGGACGCGCGTGAAGGTCGTCAAGAACAAGGTCGCCCCGCCGTTCCGCCAGGCCGAGTTCGACATCATCTACGGCGAGGGCGTCTCGTCGATGGGCGAGCTCGTCGACATGGCCGTCGACAACGACATCATCGGGAAGTCCGGCTCGTGGTTCTCCTACGACGGCGACAACATCGGGCAGGGCCGCGACGCCGCCAAGCAGTGGCTCCGCGACAACGAGGCCCAGCGCGACGAGGTGATGCAGCGCGTGAAGATCGCCCTCGGGATGATCCCGGACCCGGACGCCCCGGCCGAGGAGACCGACGCCGCGGAGGCGGCCGAGGTCGCGGAGGGCCAGACGAACGGGACCTCCGACGTGTTCGGCGGCTGACGCCGCGCACGTCCGAAGCACCCGCGCCGCCCGGTGGATCCGACCCGCCGGGCGGCGCTGTTCCGCTCGGGTCCGCTCGCAGCGCGGGAGGGGGAGGCGCAGTCCTCCGGGTCTGCGCTCGTCGGCACGTGGTAGGGCGTACGGCCGTACGCCCCTACGGCGGTCAAAGCGGGCAGCTCGGCTGATCTCGCGCCTCGTCGCCTGCCGGGGCATCCCCTCGATGCCAACGGGCTCCGTAGCTTCGGCCATGCCGCTCCGCCACCCTCTGCCCGCCCTCGCCCTCCTGCTCCTCGTAGTGGGGACCGCCCCGTGCGCCCCCGCCCAGGTCGCCGACCCGTCCGAGCTTCCGGCCGAGCCGCCGCCGAGCGAGGATCCGCCCTCGCCGCTCGACGTCCGCGTCCTCCGGGGGATCTACGACGCCGACGGCCCGCTCATGAGCGCGACGATGCGCGGCGCCAACTGGACCTCCGGCAAGACGTTCATCGCCGCTGCGCCCGCGATGTGGCTCGGCACCCTCGCCCTCGGCGGGAGCGACCCCGACTACCGCCCGGCCTACCGGCTGACGCTCTCGGAGGCGGGCGCCATCGGGCTCGTGTTCGCGCTGAAAAATGCGATCCGACGGCCCCGGCCCTACGCCGCGCACCCCGACATCCTCCCGCGCTCGGCGGGCCACCCCTCCGCCGTAGACCCGTTCTCGTTCCCGTCGGGCCACGCCGCCGTCTCGTTCGCGCTCGCCACCTCCCTCAGCCTCTCGTACCCCGAGTGGTACGTCGTCGCCCCGGCGATGGGGTGGGCCGTGGCGGTCTCCGTCAGCCGCCCGTGGCTCGGCGTCCACTACCCCAGCGACGTGCTCATCGGCGCGGCGATGGGCTCGGGGGTGGCGCTGCTCGTCGCCGCGCTCGACGACGTGATCACGCCCGACGGGCTCGGGCCGGACGAAGAAGCCGCGGCGCCGGATGTGATGCTGGTCCCGCTCCTGCGCGTTGGGCTCTGAGGCCGTGCGCCGCGCGCTCCCCCTGCTGATCCTCCTCGCCGGCTGCCAGCCGATGCCCCTCGCCCCCGACGGCTTCGACCTCCAGGGCCACCGCGGCGCCCGCGGCCTCGCCCCGGAGAACACCCTGCCCGCGTTCCAACTCGCCCTCGACCTCGGGGTGACGACGCTCGAGCTCGACACCGTGATCGGGGGGGACGGCGCCGTCGTCGTCTCGCACGAGCCGTGGATGGCGCACGAGATCTGCCAGCACCCCGACGGCCGGCCCATCGCGCCGGACGAGGCCGAGGGGCTGCTCATCCACCGGATGCCCTACGAGGAGGTGGCGCGGTTCGACTGCGGGAGCCGACGGCACCCGCGGTTCCCGCGGCAGGCATCGGAGCCCGCGCGAAAGCCATTATTGCAAGAGGTGTTCGCGCTGGCCGAGGCCCACGCCGCCGAGCACGGCCGCCCCATCTCTTACAACGTCGAGACGAAGTCGCGCCCGGCGTGGGACGGGGAAAGGCAGGCGGCGCCCGGGCGGTTCGTGGAGCTGCTGTGGGAGGAGGTCGAGCGGGCCGGCGTGGCCGCGCGGTTCACGCTGCAATCCTTCGACGTGCGGACGCTGCAAGAGGCCCGGCGGCGCAAGCTGCCGATTCGGCTGGCACTGCTCGTTGAGGCGGAGGACACAGCGCTCGCCGATCCCGCCGGCGCGATGGAGCAGGGGCTCGGCGCGCTCGGCTTCACGCCCGACATCTACAGCCCGGACTACCGGCTCGTCACGGCCGAGGTGCTGGAGCGGGCACATGGGCTCGAGATGCTGGTGATCCCGTGGACGGTGAACGACGTGGGGGAGATGCGGCGGCTGAGGGCGCTCGGCGTCGACGGCCTCATCACCGACTACCCTGACCTCGGGGTGAAGCTGCTGGACGAGGAGCGGTGATGGAGCGGCGGAGCTTCGGTACGGGCACGCGGTGGGAGGCGGCGTTCGGGTACGCCCGCGCCGTCCGCATCGGCCCGCACGTCTGGGTCGCGGGCACGACGGCGATAGGGTCGGACGGCCGGATCGCCGCGCCGGACGACGCGGGGACGCAGACGCGACAGGCGTTCCAGAATGTCGAGCAGGCGCTCGAAGAGCTCGGCGCCTCGCTGGCCGACGTCGTCCGCACCCGGCTCCACGTCACCGACATCCGGCGGGACGGCGAGGCCGTCGGGACCGCGCACGGCGAAGTCTTCGGCGAGATTCGGCCGGTGACGGCGATGGGCGAGGTCGCCCGGCTGATCGAGCCGGCGATGCGCGTCGAGGTGGAGGCCGAGGCATTCGTCAGGGGAAATGCCTGACGGCCCATCAGGCGGTACCTGATTCTGACTCAGCCCCTTGACTTCATGCGCTTTTTTTTTAGGCTACGGATGCATGTCTCACCAAACACATACCGCCATGCGCATCTTCTATCCATCCCTCCTCCTCACGCTCCTGGCGTGCCTCGCCCTATCGGCTTGTGACAACGCCGAACCTGAATTGCTGGGCGCAGAGGTCGCTCCACTCATCGACCCGGACACGTACTTCGCATCGGCAGCCAGCGGTGACGACTTGAGGTCGGACCCTGACGTCCAGGAGCTCTTCGCCATCTACGACGAGTTGATGACGGCGGCTCTGCAGCACACCACACCGGGAGAGCTCAAGGCGGCCTTCCAGCAGGCTAACATCACGGGCGACACCTCGGAGCTCGATGCGATCTTCGGCCTGTCCGATGCGGAGATCGACGCCCTCAATACGCGTCGTACGGAGGCACATCAGCGCCTCGTCGCTCGCTACCCTGACCTGGAGACGATGGCGGAGGGTGCCACGTGCAACCCAACCTCCCCCGCCAACGTGAGCGGTTTCCAGGCCTTCTACGCCGAGCTCTACGACGGCGACGCCAGCACTCGGCCGCCCCCTGACTGCCAGTGGGTCGCCCTCGCCGTCGGCGTCGCCGCTTGCGCGGCGACTTCACCGACCGTCATCCTGTATGCGATGTGCGTCTTCGTAATGAACTGCTCCTTCTGCGAGAACATGGGGGGCTGCGGTTGAAGATCCCTCTACAGTGCGGGGAGGGTGCAGCAAAGGCCCTCCCCGCATAGAGACGCGCTCTATCTCAAAGCCGAACTCAACGGAGAGCATCATGGACCTTCTGCCTAACTTCGCTCTCGCTGCCGCCGGCGCAGCCCTGTTCTTTCTGAAGGACCATTTCCCTCAATGGGTGGTCACAGCCATCATCGTAGGCTGCACGTCCTTCTTCCTCGTTCGTTTCATCCTCGGCTACGGCTTCGAGAACGCATTTTTCGTCCTCTTGGGAGCTATAGCCCTGACGGACCTTGTGAGGCGCTCACGAGCCCCGCAGGCGCGGCACAGAACCCGCTGAGACGGGGGAGAAAAGAAGATGCTCACCCCTCCTCGTGGGTCGGGACGACGGCGACGGGGCAGGGGGCGGCGCGGACGACCTTCTCCGTCGTGCTCCCGATCAGGAACCGGCTCAGCCCGCGCCGGCCCTCCCGCGTCATCACCGCGAGGTCCGCCCCGTGCTCCTCGGCGAAGTCCACGATGGCGTCGTCGGCGTCGCCGTGGGCGAAGTGGATCTCAGCCGGGACGTTCGGCCCCTCAGCATCACGGACGGCCCGTTCCATCTCGGCGCGGGCTTTCTCGCGGACCTCCGGGAACAGCTCGTGCAGCGGGTTCGCCACGTCGCCGTAGATCCCCGGCACGTTGATCTCTTCTACGACGTGGAGGAGGTGGAGGCGGGCCTCGCAGGCGGCGGCGAGCGCCTTCGCCAGCGGCAGCGCCTTCAGGCTGGCCTCCGAGAGGTCGAGCGGGACGAGCACCGCGTCGAGCGAGCCCTGCGGGAACCGGGTGCCGGCGGCCTCGCGGAAGGTGAGCACGGGGCACGGCGCCATCCGCAGCAGCTCCTCGGCGGCGCTGCCGAGCAGGAGCCGCCCGAGCCCCCGCCGCCCGTGCGTCCCCACCACGATCAGGTCCGCCTCCGTCTCGGCGGCGTGGCGCGCGAGGGCCGGCGCGGCGGCGCCCCCCGTGAGCACGGTGGTCTCGGCCGAGGTGCCCACCGGGAGGTGCGCGTCGAGGTGGGCCGTCAGCGCGCCGCGGTCTTCGGCCATCGCCGTCGCAGTTGGCGCGTCGCTTTCGAGGACGTGCGCGACGTCGAGCGTGGCGCCGAGCCGGCCGGCGAGGTCGGCGGCGAAGCGGAGGGCGCGGCCGGCGCCGTCGGAGAAGTCGGTGCCGACGAGGAGGCGGGAGAGCGTCATGGCGGGGGCGGCTGGAGGGCCTTCAACCTACGGCGGGCGGGCTCGCCGGGTCCGGGCTTAACGGCTCGGTAACGCTGTGGGGTCGCGTATACTCTGCGCTCCCGCCACCCCGAACGACGGGCGCGATATATCGCGCCCCTACGAATGCCTCCGATGCGTCTCCTCCCTGCCCTCGTCCTCTCTCTCATCCTCATCCTGCCCGCCGCCGCGCAGGACGACCCGATGCGCGCGGGGCCGCTCGACAACGGCAAGATGTGGACGTTCGAGAACCCCCCGACCGAGTACCTGGAGGAGACCTACGGCCTCCGCCCGGACGCCGCGTGGTACGACCGCGCGCGGATGGCGGCGCTCCGGCTCCCCGGCTGCTCGGCCTCGTTCGTCTCCGCCGACGGCCTCGTCGTCACCAACCACCACTGCGTCCGCGGCCCCATCGTGGACGTGACCCGCGAGGGCGAAAGCCTCCTGGATGACGGGTTCGCCGCACGGGCGATGGAGGAGGAGCGCGCCGTGCCCGGCCTCTACGTCGATCAGCTCGTCGCCATCGCCGACGTGACCGGCCGGATGGAGGCGGCGATGGCGGAGGCGCAGACCGACGCCGAGCGCGTGGACGCCCGCGAGACCGAGGTCGCCGCCATCGAGGAGGAGCTGGAGGCGACGGCCGGCGACGGGCACAGCGTCCAGGTCGTGAGCCTCTACAACGGCGGACGGTTCTCGGCCTACACCTTCCGGCGCTACGACGACCTCCGCCTCGTGGCCGCGCCCGAGGACGCCCTCGGCTTCTTCGGCGGCGACCCCGACAACTTCACCTACCCCCGCTACGCGCTCGACTTCGCCTTCCTCCGCGTCTACGGCGACGACGGCGAGCCGCTCGACTCCTCGGACTTCTACTTCCCCTGGACCGACGACGGCGTCGCTCCGGGCGACCTCGTCTTCGTCATCGGCAACCCCGGCTCCACCGACCGCGGCGACACCGTCGCCCAGCTCGAAACCCGCCGCGGCGTGCAGGTGCCGGCCATGCTGGAGTTCCTCGACAGCCGCGTCGACGCCCTCCGCGCCTACCTCGCCACCGACCCCCCGAACGAGGACGCGCTGCGGAACCAGCTCTTCGGGATCACCAACGCGCAGAAGGCCTACCGGGGCCGCCGCGACGCCCTCGCCGACCCGGTCATCATGTCGCGCCGCCGCGACTTCGAGCGCTCCTTCCGCGTCGCGGTCGAGGCCGACCCCGAGCTCCGCGCCGAGTACGGCGACCTCTTCGACCGGATGGCCGCGGTGCAGGCCGAGCGCCGCGCCCTCCGCGCTGACCGGGCCGCGTTCAACCAGCTCACCAACTCCCGCTACTCGTCGCTCGCGCTCCTCCGGGGTGCCCTCGCGCTGCGCCTCCTCAGCGGCGACGCCAGCGTGGAGGACGATCTCCGCGATGTCGCCGACCGCCCCGGCGACCTCGAACGCGCCTACCTCACCGCGCAGCTCCGCACCCTCGCCCGCCACCGCCCCGACCTCGCCCAGGCGGCGATGGATGGCCGGACGCCGGAGGAGACCGCCGAGGCCGTCATCACCGGCTCGGTGCTCTCGACGGACAAGACGGCCGAGGAGGCGCTGGACGCCGGCACCCTCACGATGGAGGACCCCGCCGTCGCGCTCGCCGCCGCCGTCCTCCCTGCCTACGCCGACTTCGCCAGCGCCGACGCCGGGCTCGGCGCGCAGGAGGAGGAGCTCGCCCGCCAGCTCGGCCGCGCCCGCTTCGCCGTCTACGGCACGACGATCCCGCCCGACGCCACCTTCTCGCCCCGGTTCACCGACGGCGTCGTCCGCGGCTACGCCTACAACGGCACCGTCGCCCCGCCGTACACGACGCTGTTCGGGCTCTACGACCACTACCACTCCTACGGCCCCGACTCCGAGTGGACGCTCCCGGACCGCTGGCTCCCCGCCCCGCCCGACCTCAACCTCGCGACGCCGCTCAACTTCGTCTCGACCTCCGACACCATCGGCGGCAACTCCGGCTCCCCCGCCGTCAACCGCGACCTCGAGCTCGTCGGGCTCAACTTCGACCGGACCATCGAGGGGCTCAGCCGGGACCACATCTACTTCGCCGACCGCGGCCGGAACGTGATGGTCGACGCCCGAGCGGTGATCGAGGCGCTCGACGTGGTCTACGACCTCGACCGGATCGTGGCCGAGCTGCGCACGGGCGCCGCCGTCGCCTCCGAGGCCGATGCGGACACGATGCGACCGTAGAAGAAGCCATTCATGCCCCGCATCTCTGAGTTCTACGGCATCGCCATCTACCTCTACTACGCCGACCACAACCCGCCACACTTCCACGCGATCTACGGCGGGCAGCAGGCGGAGGTCGCTATCCGCACCGGCGAGGTCATCGTTGGCACGCTGCCGAAGCGGGCGCTGCGTCTCGTACGAGAGTGGGCGGAGACGTACCGCGGCGAGCTGTTGGAGGATTGGGAACGCGCCCGGCAGGGAGAGCCGTTGAATCCAATCCCGCCCCTCGCATAGCCCCCGAACCGTGGCCGAAGTCCTGCGAATCCTCAACGCCGATGCTCTCGGGGATCACCGGCTCCGTTTGCTCTTTAGCACGGGCGAGACTCGGGTGGTAGATGTGCTGCCTCTCGTCGAGCGAGTTGGCGGCCCAGTGTTCCAGCCGCTGCGCGACCCGGCCTACTTCGCCCGCGTGAGTGTCGACCCGATCTGCGGCACGGTCGTCTGGCCTAATGGGGCCGACTTGGCCCCGTCTGCGCTCTACGACCTCGAAGAGGTGAGGGCCACGTCAGCGGCAGGCTGACCCCCGCACTCTGCGGAGTGTTGCAAGAGGTCATTGCCTGAACGAGATGTGCTCCGGGTGCGGGTAACAGAAGAGGGTGACGTCTGGGTCCGTGGTAGAGAGGTGAGCCTTGACGAGCTTGCTGCTCTTGTCCACGACTTCCTGCGTAACCCGCAGCGGCGGTCCGACTTCCCCCAGAAGCCGAGGCATCCCTCAGTTCACATGTCCACCAACAGGAATGCATCCTGTGAATCCTGCAATGACTGTCTGGATGCGATCAAATACGGCTTCAACCGTCTCTCTGACGAACGAGCGCAGAAGCTCTATCGCAAGGCCTATCAGGACGTGTGGTGGGGGTCCGGGGACCCGAATAGGGAGAGAAGATGCTTAAGGAGATCAGAAGAATATCATCGCACTCTCAGGTCATCGTGTTGGGTGATTAAGCCAGAGTCTAAGCGGCACTAGCCCTACCGAGAGTTCAACCGCTCATCCCCGCGGCCCCGCCCGTCGGAGGAGGACGAGGAAGAACGGGACGCCGCAGAGCGCCGTCAGCACGCCCACGGGGAGGACCTGCCCGGCGAGCACCGTCCGCGCGGCGAGGTCGGCCCAGACGAGGAACACGGCGCCGGCCCCGAACGTCACCGGCACCACGCGCCGGTGCCCGACGCCGACGACGAACCGGACGGCGTGCGGCACGATCAGCCCCACGAACCCGATGATCCCGCTCGCCGCGACGAGGACGCCGGTGACGAGCGCCGTCAGGACGATCAGCGCGCGCTTCAGCGCCTCCACCGGCACGCCGAGGCTTTGAGCTGGCTCCTCGCCCGTGAGCAGCGCGTCCATCGGGCGGGCCAGTGCCCACAGCGCGAGCGCACCCCCGACGGCCACGGTCGCCGGCAGCCCGACCTCCCCCCACGTCGTCCCCTCGAACGAGCCGAGCAGGAGGAACAGCAGCGTCTGCAGCTTCTGCGGGGCCGGCGAGGCGAAGATCAGGAACGACGTGAGCGCCCCGAGGAGCGCCTGCACGGCCACGCCGGCCAGCAGCAGTCGCGCCGTCGAGACCCGCGACCCCTCGCGGGCGACGAGCACGACGGCGACCATCGCGAGGAGCGCGCCGAGGAACGCCGCGAGCCCCAGCGAGAGCGCGCCCGTG
The DNA here is from genome assembly GCA_965215145.1 of Rhodothermales bacterium. GTDB lineage: Bacteria > Bacteroidota > Rhodothermia > Rhodothermales > JANQRZ01. Next base: position 1,674,533 of record OZ244038.1, read on the forward strand.
AGCGCCGCAGGCAGGAAGCCGAGGTAGAACAGGCTGACCCCCGCGCTCGCCCCGCCGGAGACGCCGAGGATGTACGGCTCGGCGAGGGGGTTGCGCACGAGGGCCTGCATCCCCACGCCCACGACGGCGAGCCCGCCCCCGACGAGCCCCGCCAGCACGACCCGCGGCAGCCGCAGCTCCCACACGATCAGCTCCGCCGTCGGGTCCGGCGCCGCGCCGAGCCCGATCCGGTGCCCGACCGCGCGCCCGACCTCCGCCAGCGACACGTCCGCGCTGCCCACGGCCACGGCGACGGCGGCCGACGCCAGCCACGCCACCCCCAGCCCCACGCCGAGGAGCAGCGCTCGGCTCACCGGCCGCTCCCGAACGCGTCGGGGTGGATCGCGCGAGCGAGGGCCTCGGCGCCGTCGGCCAGCCGGGGGCCGGGGCGGAGGAGGAGGTCCGGGTCGATCCCGACGACGCGGCCGTTGCGGACGGCCGGGAGGTCGCGGAAGGCGGGGTGCGCGTCGATCCATCGCTGCGGGGCGAAGTCAGGGCCGAAGGCGCCGACGATGACCTCGGGCTGCGCCTCGATCACGAACTCCTCCGAGAGCGTGACCCCCTCGCCCTCGAATCCCCCCGTCACACTCTCGCCACCTGCGAGGCGGATCAGCTCCTGTGTGTACGAGGCGCCGCCGAAGGCGTAGAGCGTCTCATCCCCGATGAGCAGCAGCACGCGCGGGCGCTCCTCCTGAGCGTGGGTGCGGACGCGGAGCGGTTCGATTCGCGCCTCGAACCGCTCCGCAGCGGCCTCCGCCTCCCCCCTCGTCCCCAGCAGGTCGCCGATGGTGCGGAGCGCAGCCGGTACGTCGGCGACCTCGTCGAACGAGAAGAAGTAGGTGGGGACGCCGAGGCCGTCGAGGCGGTCGGCGTCGTCGGGGCGGTTGATGGCGGCGTTGGCGAGCAGGAGGTCCGGCTCCAGCGCGACGACGCCCTCGAAGTCGAGCGGGTAGGTGCTGAAGAGCGGGAGCCCGTCGAGGCCCGACGGGAAGTTGTCCGCCTGCGAGTGCCCGGCGAGCCGGTCCGCGCCGCCGGCCGCGGCGACGAGCTCCGTGAGGTTCGGCGCGAGCGTGAGGATGCGTCCAACAGGCGACTCCACAGCTACCGCCCGCCCGAGGTCGTCGGTGACGGCGAATGGCGCCGTCGTTGAGTCCTCGGCGGGCGGTGTCACCCGAGCTTCGCACGCAGCGAAGACGGCGAGCAGGCAGACGAGAAACGGGGTGACACGGTGGAGCACAGCGGGGCGGGGGCGGGGCGGCGGGAAGGTACGGGCGCGTTCGGACCCCCCGTTCCGGCGGCGCCCCGCAGAGCGGGCCTTGCAGCATCGGGCCTTGCAGCATCGGAGCTTGCCCTCAGGCGACGCCGAAACCGTCCCCCTTGCGAAGGGGGACAGCCGCGAGCGTGGCGAGCGGCAGGGGTCCGCCGGCCTCCCGTAGCTTCGGTCGTCCTCCCCGTTCGCCGATGGCCTCACCCGCCGGCCGCTCCCTCGCGGTCCTCCTCAACCCCACCGCCGGCAGCCTCCGCGCCGGCCGCGAGCGCGCCCGCCTCCGCGCTGCGCTCGACGCCTCCGGCGCCCGGTTCGAGCTCCTCGCCACCGAGCGGCCCCGGCACGCCAGCGCCCTCGCCCGCGAAGTCGCCGAAGACTTCGACGCGGTGATCGCGGCGGGGGGGGACGGGACGCTGCAGGAGGTGGCGACAGGGCTGTTCGGGCTGGAGGACGACGAGGGCCGACCTCGCGCGGCGCTCGGGGTGATCCCGCTCGGGACTGGCAACGACTTCGCGGAGTTGATCCGGATGCCGCGGCGGCCGGAGGCGGCGGTGCGCGCGCTCCTCACGGCACGACCGGTGCGGGTGGACGGGGGCGCCGTCCGGTGGCGCGAGGGCGCCGACCGGCGCTGGCACGAGGGCGTCTTCCTCAACGCCGTCGGCGTCGGGCTCGACGCGCTGGCGGCGGCGCTGGCCGGCGGGTTCAAGCGGTTCCGGGGCAAGAGCGCTTACCTCGCCGGCATCCTCCGGGCGCTCCGGGAGTGGCCCCGCCCCGAGGTCGCCATCGAGCGTCTGAGCACCGATGGCGCCGCCGAGCCGCTGCACCGGGGGCGGCTGTTCCTCGCCGCCGTCGGAAACGGCCGCGCCGTCGGCGGCGGCTTCCGCCTCACCCCCGAGGCGCTGCTCACCGACGGGCTCCTCGACCTCTGCTTCGTCGAGGACGTGCGGCACCGGCGGCTGCCCGTCCTGATCCCGCAGGTGATTCGGGGGCGCCACCTCGGCGCCTCGGAGGTCCGCAGCGAGCGGCTCCCCGGCCTCCGCCTCTGCGCGGCGGAGCACGGCCTCCCGGTCCACCTCGACGGGGAGGTGCTCACGCGGGCGGCCTCCGAGGTCGAGGTCCGCATTGCCCCCGGCGCCTTCTGCGTGCTCTGCCCCGACCCCTCCGTCCCTGCGCTCGGCAAGGCGCGCGCAGAAAGGCCGCGCCCGATGCAGCTGTCGGCGTGATCGTTACGGAACGAAACGGTATCTTGGTCGCCCACCGCTCCCACCACCCCCTCCGACGAGGAGGAGCCCGATGAGCAAGAAGCGGATCTACATCGTAGACGACGACCCCAAGATCGGCGAGCTCTTCGCCACCGTGCTCCAGCGCGACGGGTACGAGACGCGCCACTTCACGAGCGGCCTCGCCATGCTCGACGTGCTCGACAAGGGCGAGGTGCCGGACCTCCTGCTGACCGACCTCATGATGCCCGAGATCGCTGGCACAGCGCTCATCGAGGAGGTCCGCAACCGCGACCTCGCGCTGCCGGTGATCATGATGACGGCGCACTCGTCCGTGCAGACGGCCGTCGAGGCCATGCGGCTCGGGGCGTTCCACTACCTCCAGAAGCCCGTGAACCTGGAGGAGATGCGGACGCTCCTCGCCAAGGCGCTCGACCTCTACGGCGACCGGAAGGAGCTCCGCGAGATCAAGCGCGAGCGGAAGCAGGCCCACGACGTCACGAGGGTGATCGGGACGAGCCGCGAGATCGAGGCCGTCCGCGAGACCATCGCCGCGCTCCACGACGTCCCCAACACGACGGTGCTGCTGCGGGGGGAGACGGGGACCGGCAAGAACCTCGTCGCCAAGACCATCCACCACAACTCGGCGTGGAACGCCGGGCGCTTCCTGGAGATCAACTGCGCCGCGCTGCCGGACAACCTCCTGGAGAGCGAGCTCTTCGGCTACGAGAAGGGGGCCTTCACCGACGCCCGCGCCGCCAAGCCCGGCCTCCTCGAGCTCGCCGACGGCGGGACGCTGTTCCTCGACGAGATCGACTCGATGTCGATGACGCTCCAGGCCAAGCTCCTCCAGTTCCTCGAGAGCCGGACCTTCCGCCGCCTCGGCGGCACCGAGGACCTCAAGGTGACGACGCGGCTGCTCTGCGCCACGAACGCCGCGCTGGAGGAGCGGGTCAAGGAGAAGGCGTTCCGCAAGGACCTCTTCTTCCGCATCAACGTCGTCTCGATCCGGCTCCCGGCGCTGCGCCAGATGGGCCGCGACGTGATCGCCATCGCCGAGACGCTCGTGCGGACGTTCAACGACGAGCTCAAGCGGGAGGTCGGGGGGTTCACGGAGGCCGCCGAGGAGAAGCTCCTCGCGCACGACTGGCCCGGCAACGTCCGCGAGCTGCGCAACGTGATCGAGCGGGCCATGATCTTCACCCGGAAGCCGCTCCTCGACGCCCCGGACCTCCAGCTCCTCAAGACCGACGACTTCGGCGACGACGCGGCCGACGGCTACTTCCGCTTCCGCACCGGCGGCTCGCTGGAGGAGCTGGAGTACACGTACATCCGCCACGTCCTCGAGACCTACGACACCTCCTACGCCGAGGTCGCCCGCATCCTCGGGATCTCGAAGAAGACGCTGTGGGAGAAGCGGAAGAAGTACAACCTCGACGAGCCCGTCGCGGAGGCCGAGGTCACTGCCTGAACAGCACGGCCGTGCGCCCCTACGCCCGAGACCGCATGACCGAGCACCGGAAGCGAACGCTGGAGCGCGAGGCCGCAGACGCCGGCTACGTCCTCGTCCCCGCCGACCGCGTCGCCGAGGACGCCGGGCTCCAGCGGGCGCTGGAGCGGGTCGTCGGCGCGGGGGCCAGCCGCGTGGGCGTCCGCGCGGGGGAGGGCGGCGCCCCCTCGGAGGCGTGCCGGCTCGCGCCGCCCATCGCGCGGCTGATCGACCACACCGTCCTCGCCCCGGACACCACGGAGGCCCGCGTCCGCGCCCTCTGCGCCGAGGCCCGCGAGCACTGCTTCGCCAGCGTCTGCGTGAACCCGTGCTGGGTCCCGCTGGCCGCGGAGGAGCTGCGCGGGGCGCCGCCGGCGGTCTGCACCGTGATCGGCTTCCCCTTCGGGGCGGACCGGGCGCCGGTGAAGGCGGCCGAGACCGAGCGCGCCGTCCAGGACGGCGCCACCGAGGTGGACATGGTGCTCAACGTCGGCTTCCTCAAAAGCGGGCGCTACGCCGAGGCCGAGGACGACGTGCGCGCCGTGGTGAAGGCCGCACGCGGCGCCGGTCGGACGGCGCGCGCCCGCAAGGCTACCGAGCGCGTGCTCGTCAAGGTGATCCTGGAGACGGCCCTGCTGAGCGACGAGGAGAAGGTGATCGCGTGCGTCCTCGCCCAGAACGCCGGGGCCGACTTCGTGAAGACCTCGACGGGGTTCGCCAAGGGCGGGGCGAGCCCGGCGGACGTGGCGCTGATGCGCCGGGTGGTGGGGGACCGGATGGGCGTGAAGGCCAGCGGCGGCATCCGCTCGCTGGAGACGGCGCAGGAGATGGTGGCGAGCGGCGCCACCCGGATCGGCGCGAGCGCGTCGGTCGCCATCGTGCAAGGCGCCGAGGCCGGCGGCAACGGGTACTGAGTTGGAGCAAGCAAAGGACAGAGGACGCTAAACCTCGAAAATAAATCGGTTCTCCGAGATCATAGCGCATGGCAGAGGTCGGGGCGGACCCGCGTGTCCGCCCGGACCCGGTGAAGGGCGGACACAGAGGTCCGCCCCTACGGCTCCAGGGTGCACCATCATCTCAGCGAGTTGGTATAAGAAGGACCTGGAGCCAAACCGTAGGGGCGCAATGCATTGCGCCCTCCGAAGGGCTAGCACTCCGTCCACCGTCTCCCGTCCACCGTCTCCCGTCCACCGTCTCCCGTCCACCGTCTCCCGTCCACCGTCTCCCGTCCACCGTCTCCCGTCCACCGTCTCCCGTCCACCGTCTCCCGTCCACCGTCTCCCGTCCACCGTCTCCCGTCCACCGTCTCCCGTCCACCGTCTCCCGTCCACCGTCTCCCGTCCACCGTCTCCCGTCCACCGTCTCCCGTCCACCGTCTCCCGTCCACCGTCTCCCGTCCACCGTCTCCCGCTATCTTCCCCCGACCCCTCGCTCCCCGCCGATGCACCGCTCCGCCTTTTCCCTGCTCCTCGCCGTCGCTCTCTGCCTCACCGCGTGCAGCGGCGGCGCCCGCACGACGGAGACCCCCGAGCCGGTCGTCGTCGAGCCTGTCGGGCCGACGAGCTACCCGGCCTACGAGACGTTCGACCCCTCGGACTACGACGCGGAGCCGCCGGACGCGCCGGCCCGCGCGGAGGTCGAGCACGACGTGCCGGCGGCGCTGATGGCGGGGACCATCGTGGAGGCGGAGCCCGACGAGCCGCGGACGGTGCAGGGCTTCCGCATCCAGACCTTCTCGTCTGAGAGCAAGGCCACCGCCGACGGCGCGCGGGACGCCCTCGAGGCGTGGTGGGAGGACGCCCGGCGCGGCGCCGCAGCCCGCGAGGCGTTCCCCTACGGGTTCGGCACGGAGGTCGTGTTCAACCGCCCGTACTACCGCGTCCGCGGCGGGGCCTTCGAGTTCCGCGACGAGGCCGACGCCGCGCTCCGCCTCGTGCGCGAGCGCTTCCCCGAGGCGTTCATCGTGCCGGACCGCGTCACGCTCCGCCCGGACTGAGGCGCTGGGCTAGCGCGCCTCGTCGGCCGCGACCTCCCCCTCGATCACGTTGGTGAAGTGCGTGCGGGCCTTGCCGCCGTCGAGGACGACGGCGTGGACGAGCTGGAAGACCCCCCGCTCGCTCCGCATCGTGAGCTCGGCGAAGAGGCGGTCGCCGTCCTCCACCGTCCGGTCCGCCTCGACGGACGAGATGGCGCCGTGGAAGTCGAAAAAGTCCCGGTACTGCTGACGGATGGCGTCGCGCCCGGTCTTCGTGCCGAACTCGAACGAGAGCATCCTCGCGTCGTCGTGGTAGAGGGCGGCGAGGGCGTCGGCGTCGGCGGTGGGGAGGTGCTGGCGGAGGTCCTGGAGGAACGGCATCGGAGAGGGGAGGGGTGAGAGGGGTGACCGGTTACACGGCCGACGGCGCCGACGGTTTTCGAGCAGCGGAAGCTCCCACTGCCTTCTGCCCGCTGCCCCCTGCTCGCTGAACTACGCGTTCTTCCGCGCGGCCCACGCGGCGCCGACGATGCCGGCCTCGTTCTCCAGCACGGCCGGGACGAGGCGGGCCTCCGTGCTCAGGAGGTGGCCGAACTCCCCCCACCGCTCCGGCCGGCTCACCCCCCCGCCGACGATGACGAGGTCCGGCGAGAGGATGAACTCGATGTGGTCGAGGACCTCCTGCACGCGCTCGGCCCACGCCTCCCACGGCAGCTCCTCGCGCTTGCGGACGGCGTTCGAGGCGCGGTGCTCCAGGATGAGCCCGTCGAGCTCGAGGTGGCCGAACTCCGTGTTCGGGACGAGCCGGCCGTCGACGAAGAGCGCGCTCCCGATGCCGGTCCCGAGGGTCAGCATGATGACCGTGCCCTCCTGCCCCGCGCCGGCGCCGAACCGCGTCTCGGCGAGGCCCGCCGCGTCGGCGTCGTTCAGCACGAGGGTCTTCAGGCCGGTCCGGTCGCGGAAGAGCCGCGCGGCGTCGGTCCCGATCCACGCGTCGTCGATGTTGGCGGCCGTCTCCATCGTGCCGCGGCGGACGCGGCCGGGCATGGTGCAGCCCATGCGGCCCTTCCAGCGGAAGTGTTTCTGGATGGCCCGGACCGCCTCGGCGACGGCCTCCGGCGTCGCCGGCTGCGGGGTGTCGATCCGGTGCCGCTCGCCGACGAGTTCGCCGCGCTTCGTGTGGACGAGGGCCCCCTTCGTCCCCGTCCCCCCGACGTCGACGCCGAGGACGACCTTCGCCGCCTTCTTTTTCTTCTTGCCCATCCCGCACTGGCTACGTGATGCCGGGAGTCTACGGCGGATGGGGGGACCGCAGCTAGGGGGCGACCTCCAGGTACTGCACGCTGAAGAGCCCGTCGGCGTCGGTCCAGCAGTGGAGGGGCCGAAAGCCCGCCCCGGCCGCGAGCTCCGCGAACCCGTCGAGGGTGTACTTGTGCGAGCTCTCCGTGTGGATCGCATCGCCGGCCGCGAACCGGAACGTGCGGCCCCCGACGGAGACCTCCTGAGGGCGCCGGCTGACGAGGTGCATCTCGACCCGGCCCTCGGCCTCGTCCCACACGGCGCGGTGCTCGAACGCCTCCGGCTCGAAGTCGGCGCCGAGCGCGGCGTTGATGTGGTGGAGGACGTTCCGGTTGAACGCGGCCGTGACGCCCGCGGCGTCGTCGTAGGCCGGGAGGAGGAGGGCCGGGTCCTTCTTGAGGTCCACGCCGATGAGGAGCCCGCCGCCGGGGCCGACGACGCCGGCGATGTGGCCGAGGAAGGCGGCGGCGTCCTCGCGGTCGAAGTTGCCGATGGTCGAGCCGGGGAAGACGACGACGCGCTTCCGCCGCCGCTCGGGGTCGTCCGGCAGGGCGAACCGGTCCGAGGTGTAGTCGGCGGCGACGGGCTCGACGCGGAGGCCGGGGTAGTCCCGCCGGACCTCGTCAGCGGCGGCGCGGAGGTGCTCGGCGGAGATGTCCACGGGGACGTAGGCCGCGGGCTCCGCGAGGCGGTCGAGCAGCAGCCGGATCTTCCGGCTCGACCCGCTCCCGTACTCGATCAGCACGGCGCCGGGGCCGACGGCCGCGGCCATCTCGCCGGCGTGCGCCTCCAGGATGGCAAGCTCCGTGCGGGTGGGGTAGTACTCGGGCAGCTCGGTGATCCGCTCGAAGAGCTCCGAGCCACGGGCGTCGTAGAAGTACTTCGAGGGGAGCGCCTTCGGCGTCCGCGAGAGCCCGTCGAGCACGTCCCGCAGAAACGCCTCCTGCTGCTCGTCGAGGGCTGGTGCTGCGGGGTCTGCCATTCTGAAGGGGGGCGTATGCCATACGCCCCTACGGGCGGGCCGGCGGGGTTCAGTATTCTGCTCGCTGAGCTACCTTGCCAGACGGAGGCCGGTGAACTGCCACGTAGCGGCGGGGGCGAAGAAGTTGCGGTACGAGGGGCGGAAGTGGCTCCGGCTCGTGGCGCAGCTCCCGCCGCGGAGGACGAACTGCCCGCACATCCACTTCCCGTTGTACTCGCCGAGCGCGCCGGGCTCGGGGGCGTAGCCGGGGTAAGCGCCGTACGGGCTCTGTGTCCACTCCCACGCGTCGCCGAACATCTGCCGGAGCCGGGGTGCGGCCGGGGCGCCATCGCCGCCGGCAACGGGCTCCGGGGGGGTGGGGTGAAGCCGACCGGTCTCAACGAAGTTGCCGGTGATGCCCTCGCGCTCCTCGACGGCCCGCGCGGCGACCTCCCACTCGAACTCCGTCGGGAGGCGGTGGCCAGCCCAGCGGGCGTAGGCGTCGGCCTCGAAGTACGAGAGGTGGGTGACGGGCTCGTGGGGGTCCACGGGTCGCATCCCGGCGAGCGTGAAGTGCCACCACTCCCCATCGCGCCGCTCCCAGTAAAACGGCTCGGACCAGCCGTGCTCCTGCACGGTGGCCCACCCCTCCGAGAGCCACAGCGGCGCGCGCTCGTAGCCGCCGTCCTCCATGAACTCCAGGAACTCCCCGCACGTCACGAGCCGGTCGGCGAGGGCGAAGGCTTCGAGGAAGTGGCGGTGGCGCGGCCCCTCGTTGTCGAACGTGAACGGCCCATCTTTGCTGGCGTCGTAGCCGATCTCGTGTAGCCCCTCGTCGAAGGCTACCCACCGCAACGGGCCGGGGTCGGGGGCCGGGGCGTGGGGGCGTTCGCGGTAGGCCGGGCGGAGGGGGTTGACCGAGAAGACGTGCTTGATGTCGGTCAGCATCAGCTCCTGGTGCTGCTGCTCGTGGTTGAGCCCGACGCGGACGACCTCGCCGAGCCGCGATGTGTCGTCGCCGGGGAGGCCGTCGAGGAGGCGCATCATGTGCTCGTCGACGTGGCGGCGAAAGGCGGAAACCTCCTCGACCGTCGGGCGCGAGAGGTAGCCCCGCTGCGCCCGGCAGTGCCGCTCGCCGGCCTGGACGTAGTACGAGTTGAACAGGAACGGGTACGCCTCGTCGTAGAGGGCATACCCATCGGCGAACTCCCGCAGCACGAACGTCTCCCAGAACCACGTGGTGTGGGCGAGGTGCCACTTCGTCGGGCTCACGTCCTCCATCGACTGTACGACGTGGTCCTCGGTGGCGAGGGGCTCGGTGAGGCGCTCCGTGAAGGCGCGGACGAGCCGGTACTGCTCGGCCAGCGGGAGGGCCTGGAACGCGGCGCGGTCGGGGACGTCCGTGAGGCGAGCGGGGGCGGTGACGGTGGCGGGCATGGCGACGAGCGGACGAGAGGGGAGAGATTGGTACGGGCGAGCCGCCGGCGCGTTCGGCCCGTTAGAGGGCGTTGAGGATTGAGCCCGAAAGCGAGCGAGAGCGCTTGGGTACGCCAGCAAGGCGCCCGAGGGGATCGGGGCCGTAGCCCCGGCCGACGAGGGCAACGCCGCAGGCGGCTTCAAGCGCCTCGCGCAGCCGACGGCTCTGGTCCTCTCTATGCCCCGACCGGCGACAGCGTCGTCGCGATCTCGATCCGGGCTTCGAGGGTGCGGTGGACGGGGCAGCGGTCGGCGATCTCGAGGAGCCGCTGGCGCTGCTCGTCCGAGAGGGGGCCTTCGAGGGTGAGCGTCCGGGAGAACTCCGTCAGAAACTCCTCGCCCTCCTCGCACGTGGCGCAGTCGTCGCCGTGGACGCGGGCGTGGGCGACGTGGGCGGTGACGCCGGTGAGCGGCCACTGCTTCCGGTCGGCGTACATCCGCAGCGTCATCGAGGTGCAGGTGCCGAGCGCGGCGCCGAGGAGGTCGTAGGGCGTCGGGCCGAGGTCGGTCCCCCCAGCGTCCTTGGGCTCGTCGGCGACGAGGGTGTGCTGACGCACGGCGACGCCGGAGCGGAAGCCCTGGCGGCCGGTGTGGACGGTGACGCGGGTCTCGGCGAGCTCGGCGGCGTCGGGGGCAGGGGGCGGAGGCATGGGGGATCGGGTGCGTGAGGCGGCAAGGTAGAGAACGAAGAGGCGGGGGGCGTCACGGGGGGCAGGCTCGTGCTCACCACCCCCGCTGCCGAAGGCGACGAACGGGGGCGTGACGGGCGCCCCTGGAGGGGTTACCTTCTCGCTAAACCCAACCCCTGCCCTTCCATGCCGATCCGCCCACTCGCCGCGCTTCTCCTGCTTCTCGCTTTTCCCCTCGGGGCAATGGCTCAGACCGACCGGAGCCTCACGCCGGCCCCCCTCGCGCAGGAGCGCCACAGCGAGGTCCGCCTCCTGCTCCCGTCCGCCGGCGCCGACGGGCGGCTCGAACTCGTCCGGCGTCTCGCCGCGCAGGGGGTCCACCTCGGCCACGCGCGGGTCGAGGAGACGGCCGAGGGGCCGGCCCTCCGCACGGTCCTGAGCCAGAGCGAGCTCGCGGCGGCCCGCGCCGCCGGCGCCCCCGTGGAGGTACTCGTGGCCGACCTCGCCGCCGAGGTCGCGGCCCGGCCCGCGTTCCCGGAGGCGGCGCGCCGCGCGGCCCTCGCCCGTGGCGGCGTCTCGGGCAACGTGTTCGGCTCGATGGGCGGGTTCCCGACCTTCGCCGAGGCCGTCGCCATCCTCGACGACATGCGGGCGCAGTACCCGCACCTCATCACCGCGAAGACCTCGCTCGGCCAGAGCCACGAGGGCCGGGAGATCTGGATGGTCGAGGTCTCCGACAACCCCGGCGTGGACGAGCCCGAGGCGGAGGTGCTCATCACGGCGCTCCACCACGCCCGCGAGCCGGCCAGCCTCACCACCACGCTCTACACCCTCTGGCACCTCCTCGAGAACTACGGCGCCGACCCCGAGGTGACGGCCCTCGTCGACGGCCGCCGCCTCTTCGTCGTCCCCGTCCTCAACCCCGACGGCTACGTCTACAACCAGACGACGGACCCCAACGGCGGCGGGTACTGGCGCAAGAACCGCCGCCCCGGCGGCGGCGTGGACCTCAACCGCAACTACGGCTACGCGTGGGGCTACGACAACCTCGGCTCCTCGCCCTACTCCTGGAGCTCGACCTACCGCGGCCCCGGCCCCTTCTCCGAACCCGAGACGCAGGCCCTCCGGGACTTCCTCGAGGGGCGCCGGGTGCGGATGGCGTTCAACTACCACACCTACGGCGACCTCCTCCTCTTCCCGTGGGCCTACACCCCCACCGTCACCCCGGACCACCCCACCTTCGTCGACTACGCGCAGCGGCTGACGGCGGCCAACGGGTACGAGTACGGCAACAGCCCGAGCATCCTCTACCCCTCGAACGGGAACTCCAACGACTGGATGTACGGGGAGCAGACGGCGAAGCCGAAGATCCTCTGCTACACCCCCGAGGTGGGGCACTCGTTCTGGCCCTCGGCCTCGCAGATCGTCCCGCTGGCGCAGGAGAACCTCGCCGCGAACCTCGAGCTCCTGCGGCTCGCGTCGTTCGAGGCGGAGTACATCCCCCTCACTGGCGCGCGTGCGACCACCTCGGGCGCGGTGACCCCCGGCGCGGCCACCCCGAACCCGTTCGCGGGCACGACCACGCTGCGGTTCGCGCTGGAGGAGGATGCGGAGGTCCGGCTCGCGGTCTACGACGTGCTCGGCCGCGAGGTCGCCGTGCTGCTCGACGGCGCCGCCGAGGCCGGCGCGCACGAGGCCGTCTTCGACGCCGCCGGGCTTCCGGCCGGGACGTACCTCTGGCGGCTGGTGGTGGGGGGGGAGGCCGAGGGTGGCTTCCTGACGCTCGTGCGGTAACGGGCACGCGCCATCGAAACGTAGGGCGGGGGTTAGCGCCCCGCCGATGGGGCCTGGCCTCCAGGGTACAACTGCGTCGCCCCGTGGGGGTAGGCGCAACGTGCCGGTCTGGTCCGCCGTAGGCACGGCGGTGCTCTCTTCCAGGATTTCACCCGAGGACCGCACCACCCGCCGGCGCTGCCCGTTGATCCCACCGTGCCGGCCCCGCCGGCTCCCCCCGCCACGAACCCCACCGCCTGATGCGAACGCTACTCACGCTCCTCCTCGTCGCCGGCCTCGCTCTGGCTGCTGCCCCGCCGGCCGCCGCGCAGGGCGAGGTCTTCCCCTACGACTACGCCGTCCGCGACCTCGACAACGGCCTCCGCGTCATCGTCGTCCCGACGGACTTCCCCAACATCGTCTCCGTCTACATCCCCGTCTCCGTCGGCAGCCGGAACGAGGTCGAGGCCGGGAAGAGCGGGTTCGCCCACTTCTTCGAGCACATGATGTTCAGGGGCACCGACCGCTACTCGGCGCGGGAGTACAAGGAGATCCTCAAGAACGCCGGCGCCGACCAGAACGCCTACACCACCGACGACCGCACGGTCTACCACATCACCGCCTCGAAGGACGACCTCGAGACGGTCCTGATGCTGGAGGCCGACCGGTTCCAGAACCTCGAGTACTCCGACGCCGACTTCCGCACGGAGGCCCTCGCCGTGCTCGGGGAGTACAACAAGAACTCCGCGAACCCCGTCTCGAAGCTGTTCGAGGTGATGCGCGCCGCGGCCTTCGAGGACCACACGTACCGGCACACCACGATGGGCTTCCTCGCGGACATCGAGCAGATGCCCGAGCAGTTCGACTACAGCCGGACCTTCTTCGACCGGTTCTACCGCCCGGAGTACACCAGCGTCCTCGTCGTCGGCGACGTGGAGCCGGAGCCGGTGTTCGAGATGGTGGAAGAGTACTGGGGGGACTGGGAGCCCGGCTCGTTCACCGTCGAGATCCCGCAGGACGGCCCCCTCGACGGGCCGGTCTACGAGCACGTCGAGTGGGAGAGCCCGACGCTGCCGTGGGTGAGCGTGAGCTTCCGCGCCCCCGCCGCCTACGGCGAGACCGACGCCCACGTCCGCGCCCTCGACGTCGCCTCCTCCTACGCCTTCGGCCCCGCGAGCGACCTCTACCGGAAGCTCGTCGTCGAGGAGCAGAAGGTGGACCAGCTCTTCGGCTACGTCCCCGACCGCGTCGACCCCACGCTCTACACCATCGGCGCCCGCGTCAAGGACCCCGCCGACGCGGCCTACGTCCGCGACGCCATCCAGCAGACCCTCGCCGACCTCCGCGTGAGCGGCGTCGACCCCGAGCGGATGGCCGCCATCAAGAGCAACCTGAAGTACTCGTTCGCCCACGGCCTCGACAACTCCGACGCCATCGCCGGCGCGCTCTCCAGCTACGTCGCTGCCACGCGCGAGGTGGACACGATCAACGAGGTCTACGCCCGCTACGACGCCCTCACCCCGGCCGACGTGCAGGAGGCCGCCAACGCGTACTTCGTCGACGACCAGATGGTCGTCGTCACCCTCGCCCATGGCGACCTCCCCGAGGAGGCGATGGCCGTGGGCTCGGTGGACGCGAAGCTCGCAGCCGCTGAGCCGGCCGGCACGAACGGTACGGGGTCGAACACGTTCGTCATTGAGGACGCCGTGGCCGTGCAGCATACGCAATCGGCTCAGGCCGTCATCTCAGATCAGGTTCCGCTTTACGAGGGTACCTCGGCCGAGCCGCTCTTCGAGACCGTGGTCATGGAGTCGTCGTCGCCGCTGGTGGACCTCCGGTTCCTGTTTCTCGCCGGCGCCGCCGACGACCCCGCCGGCAAGGAGGGCCTCGCCACGCTGACGGCGATGATGGTCTCCGACGCCGGCAGCGAGGCGATGGCCTACCCCGAGATCCAGCAGGCGCTCTTCCCGCTGGCGGCCGGCTTCGGCGCGCAGGTGGACAAGGAGATGACGACGTTCTCCGGCCGCGCCCACCGCGACAACGTCGCCCGCTACTACCGGATCGTCCGCGGCCAGCTCCTGGAGCCCGGCTTCCGGGAGGAGGACTTCCAGCGCGTCCAGAGCAACCTCGTCAACTACATCCGCGTCGGCCTCCGGGCCAACAACGACGAGGAGCTCGGCAAGGAGGTGCTCTACGAGCAGCTCTACGCCGGCCACCCCTACGGCCACCTCAACGCCGGCCACGCCGAGGCCGTAGAAAGCCTCACGCTCGACGACGTGCGGGACTTCTACCGCCGCCACTACACCGAGCGGAACCTCGTCTTCGCCGTCGCCGGCGACGCCCCGGCCGCGTTCGTCCGGCAGGTCGAGGCCGACCTCGCCGCCGCGTTGCCCGAGGGCGAACCCGCGCGCGAGGTCCCCGTCGTCGAACCCGTCATGCCCGAGGGCCTCGACGTCACGCTCGTCGAGAAGGACACCCGCGCGGCGGCGATCTCGATGGGGTTCCCCATCGACGTCACCCGGAGCCACCCGGACTTCCCCGCGCTGTGGCTCGCCCGGAGCTACTTCGGCGAGCACCGGAGCGCGAACTCCCACCTCTACCAGCGCATCCGCGAGGCCCGCGGGATGAACTACGGGGACTACGCCTACATCGAGTACTTCCCTGGCGGGATGTTCCAGTTCCACCCGAGCCCGAACCTCGGGCGGACCTCGCAGATCTTCCAGATCTGGATCCGCCCCGTGCCCCCGGAGCAGACGCACTTCGCGCTCCGCGTCGCCAAGTACGAGCTCGACAAGCTGGTGCGCGAGGGGATGAGCCAGGAGGACTTCGAGGCCACGAAGAGCTACCTCTCGAAGTTCGTCAACGTCCTCACCAAGAGCCAGGACCGCCAGCTCGGCTACGCCCTGGACTCCCGCTACTACGGCAACCCGGAGTTCGTGGAGTTCATCCAGGAGGGCCTGGAGGACCTCACGCTCGATGACGTGAACCGCGTCATCCGAGAGCACCTCCAGAGCGACGACCTCGCCGTGGTCGTCATCACCCCGGACGCCGAGGAGCTCGCCGCCAAGCTCGTCGCCGACGCGCCCTCGCCGATCACGTACAACTCGCCGAAGCCGGCCGAGATCATGGAGGAGGACGAGGCCATCGAGGTTTACCCCCTCGACATCGAGGCGGAGGACGTCACCATCGTCCCGGTCGAGGAGGTCTTCGAGGGGCGGGTGTTCTAAACGCACCCGGAAGTCAGCCGAAGACGGTAGGGGCGGTCCCGGACCCGCCCCTACTCTTTTGGTCCCGTGGGGGCGAGTCCCGGTTTGGGTCTCGGAACGGCACGGGCTTGGTTCGGGCGTGGGCGTCCGGCCGTAGGCCCCGCTGCGCGCCCCGCGCACGGTGGATTCTACCCGGCCCCACCACCTTTTCGCCCGTCCGGGCCGATCCCTCAACCGCCCCGCTGCCATGTTCCCCCCTCGCCGATCCCTGATCGCCGCCCTCCTCATCGCCCTCGTCGCCGTCGCCGCCGGCTGCGACTCGGCCAGCGAGGACGGGACCACCATCTTCCTCGGTACCGTCGTCGACGCCACCACGGACGACCCCGTCGCGGGGGCCACCGTGAACGTCGTCGGGACGGGCCAGACCACGGCGACCGACACCGCCGGCCGGTTCTCCCTCGAAGCCCAGGCCGACAGCACCGGCGACGCGGTCATGCTGGAGGTGTTCGCCTCGGGCTACGACCCCGTCCGCTTCGAGGCCCTCGCCGTCGTCGGCCAGGAGGTCCCCGTGCCGGACCTCGTGATCCGCTCGCGCAGCGCCGGCGACGATGGCGACTCGGGCGGTGGGGGCGACGACGGCGACCCCGGCGGCTTCGACGACGGCGCCGACGGCCCCTCCGGCCCCGCCGCCAGCATCACCCTCGTCGAGCGCTCCTCCGAGGCCATCGGCGTCGCCGGCGTCGGCGCGGACGAGACGGCGACCCTCACGTTCGTCGTCCTCGACGGCCTCGGCAACCCCGTAGACACGGAGCACGCCGTGGACCTCACCTTCGAGATCGGCAACGGCCCCGGCGGCGGCGAATTCCTCACCCCGACCACGGCCCGCACCGACGCCAACGGGAAGGTGCAGGCTACGCTCTCCAGCGGCACCGTCTCCGGCACCGTCCAGCTCGTCGCCTCGATGACGGTGGACGGGGAGACGATCCGCTCGCAGCCCGTCGTCATCACCATCACCGGCGGGCTCCCGGACGACGACCACTTCAGCGTGCGCATGGGCACCCGCAACCTCGCCGAGCAGGACGGGGGGATGGGGACCGTCACGGCCATCGTCGGCGACAAGTACGGCAACCCCGTCCAGCCCGGCACCGCCGTCTACTTCACCACCGACGGCGGCGTCGTCGAGGGGTCCGGTGTGACGGACGACCTCGGGATGACCACCGTCCGCCTCATCGTCGCCGAGCCGATCCCGAGCAACGCCGACCTCTGCCCCGGCGCGGACCCGACCGGCTACGGCACCGTCACGGCTCGCACCGCGGACGAGGACAACGTCACCGTCGAGAAGATGACGAACTTCCTGTTCTCCGACGAGATCATCACGGCGGAGATCCTCACGCCGGGCCTCGAGCTCGGCGCCTTCGACTTCACCGTGAGCGACCGGTTCGGGCACCCCCTCGCCGCGGGCACCCGGATCGAGGTGGACGCCGACGGCATCAACGTCGAGGCCATCGGGGACGTGGACGTGACGCTCGGGGACAACCTCTGCCCCGGTCCCGGTAAGACGGAGTTCCGCTTCAGCGTCGTCGAGGGCGACGAGATCGGCGAGGACGACCTCCCGCTCCCGCCCTCGATCGAGACCATCACGATCACGATCAACGGCCCGAACGGGAGCCTCCAGCTCACGCGGACGAACCTCGGCGGGCGCGGCGTCCGGGACACCGTTGAGGAGGACCCGGCCCGGTTCACCCGCTAGCTCGTCGGGAGCGGCCGGGGCCTTCGGGAGCCGCCGGGACCTTCGCCTCGGCGGCTCCGTCATTTCCGAGCGGGGCGGTGCTCAGAAGATGACGCCGACGCGGACCGGCACCACCAGCGCCGCCTGCGACTCCCCGACCACGAGCGACGGGTCGACCTCGACGTAGAGCGCGGTCTCGCGCAGCGGCACCACCCACCCCATACCGAGGTGGAGGGCCGGGCCGCCGGTGTCGCCGCTCCCGCCGAGGGGGGCGTAGAATCCGAGCCCGCCGAGGAGGTAGCGCGCCTCGCCGAGCGCGGGGAAGGTGAGGATCGCCGAGACCTGGGGGTTGAACACGTAGGTCGCGTCGTCCCGCCCGCCGAGCACGAACCCCACGAACCCGGCGTCGGCCGCGAACGAGAGGTCGGCGTTGACGGGGAACGAGACGCGCCCGCGCAGCCCGAGCCCGATGAGGCCGTTGATGAGGTCGTCGTTGCCGAACGAGATCACGCCGTCGAAGCCGACCCCGAACTTCGGGTCCAGCGTGCTCTGCTGGGCGGCGGCGGGGTGCGCGAAGGCGAGGAGGGCGCATCCCAGCACCAACGCTGGGACCAAGGCGGAGAGACGGGGCATCGGGTGGGGAGGGGGGCGGGCGGTTGGCGGGGGGCTCCCACAGACGCCGGGAGCAGCGACAAAGTTACTCCGCCTCCCCGAGTGGGCGCCGCCGTGCTCGCCGTTGACGGGCCCCGGCGAGGAGCGCACCCCTCGGGCGCTCCCCCGCCGGAGCCGCCGCCTGCAACCGCCGCGCGAGTCCGGCCGTAGCGCCTCCAACCAATCCCGAGCCCGCATGGACTTCTTCGAGTTCGTCTTCTCGCTCTGCGTTGTCCTTCCGCTCGTCATCTTCAAGTCCATCATGGATGTGAAGCGGCAGCAGATCGAGGCCGACCGGATGCAGGTGACCGAGGGGCAGGGGCTGACGATGGGCGAGCTGAAGCGCGCGCTCCGCGAGGCCGTCGAGGAGGCGAACGAGCCCTTGATCGAGCGGATCGAGTCGCTGGAGCAGCGGGCGCTCCCGGCCGACGAGGCGCCGTCCAAGAGCGTCGGGAGCCCCGTGCGGGAGGGATGAGCGGGGCCGCCGGCGAACCGCCCGATGGTGCCCCCCTGCGTGACGACGCATTCTGGGAGGCGCTGGCCGCGAGGCCGTGGCGCCGCGTGAAGTGGCGCCGCGCCGCCGACGCCCCCGCCGACGGCGTCTGCGCCGCTTACGGCACGCCGATCCACCGCCGGGGCACCTACTACCTCCGCCCCGCCTACACCGACGGCGAGCGCTGGCTGAGCCAACGGGCCTACGAGGAGATGGTGCGCCGCACCCGCGGCGACGGACCAAGCCGCCGCTACGGCCGCCGTCCGGAGGGGGGGGACGCGCCCGACCTGGCATGAACTGTGAGTCGAGCGGGGGCGTTATCCTGCCCGAGCCACACGCGCTCGCCCGGTCGGCGCGTTGGTCCGCTCCCACCCCTCCCACCGAACCCGATGCGCTCGACCGCCCGCCACCCGGCGCGCTGGGCCGCCCTGGCCCTGGCCGCCGCGCTCGTCCTCCCCGCCCTCGCTCCCCCCGCCCTCGCTCAGTCCCCGGCCGCGCTGGACTTCGTCTGGACCGGCGCCATCACGCCGACCACGGTGCGCGTCACGGGCGGCTTCGTCGGCGAGCCCGGCGTGTTCCGCCTCGCCGTGGTGACGGAGGAGGCCCACGCTGAGAGCGGGTTCGAGGGGGCGACCTACACCGACGCCCGGACGATCGACGCCGAGGCCGGCACGATCGGGTTCCCCGTGGAGGGCCTCGAGCCGGGCACCCGCTACCGCTACGCCGTCGAGGTCGACGACGTCCTCGCGATCGGGCTGACGGGGCGGTTCCGCACGCCGGAGGACAGGCCGTTCTCGTTCCGCGTGGCGATGGGGGGCTGCGCCGAGACCGGCTCTGACCGCCCCGTCTTCGACGTCATCCGCCGCCAGCGGCCCCTCTTCTTCCTCCACCTCGGCGACCTCCACTACGAGGACATCTCGGCCCCCGACCCCGCCGCCTACCGCGCCGCCTACCGCGAGGTCCTCGCCTCCCCGGCGCAGGCCCGCCTCTTCCGCTCGACGCCGGTGGTCTACATGTGGGACGACCACGACTACGGCCCCAACAACTCCGACATGCGCGCGCCCGGCCGCGACGACGCCCGCCGGGCCTACCAGGACATCGTGCCGCACTACCCCCTCGGGCTGGGCGAGGGCGACGTCCCGCTGGCGCAGGCGTTCACCGTCGGCCGCGTCCGCTTCATCGTGACCGACCTCCGCTCGAACCGCGAGCCGCGCCAGCCGTGGCGGCCCTACCCCTCGATGATGGGCGCCGACCAGAAGGCGTGGTTCCTCGACCAGCTCCTCCAGGCGAAGGACGAGGCCGCCCTCACCGTCTGGGTCTCGACCGTCCCGTGGATCGACGACCCGGACCCGACGGACGACACGTGGGGCGGCTACGCCCGCGAGCGTCGCGAGATCGCCGACTTCATCGTCGAGAACGGGATCGAGAACCTCGTCGTGCTCGGCGGCGACGCCCACATGATCGCGATGGACGACGGCTCGAACAGCAACTACTCCAGCCAGCCCGGCGACGCGTTCCCGGTGATCCAGGCGGCTGCGCTGGACCGCCCCGGCTCGCGCAAGGGCGGCCCGTACAGCGAGGGCGCCTTCCCGAACCCGTCCGTCATCCCGCCCCACGACGGGCAGTGGGTGCTGATGGAGGTCGAGGACGACGGCGGCGGCGAGGTCTGCGCCTCGTGGCGCGGGCTGCGCACGAAGTGGAACCGCCCGAGCACCCGTCCGGTCGTCCGCTACGAGCGGTGCTTCGAGACGGAGCCCGCCCCCGTGGCCGAGGAGGAAGCGGGGGAGGCGGCCGAGGAGGGCCGAGCCGTGCCTACCCCGGAGGCCGCGGGCGGGGGTGACGGCAGGCCGCGCCCGCCGCGGATCGAGCGGGTCCGCCCCGCCGCGCCGGCCGACTCCACGGCGCCGACCGACACCTCGTCCACGCCGCGCAGCAGGAGGCGCTGATGCGGCGGCTCCCGACTCCCACCGGGGCCGCCCTCCTGCTCCTCGCTCTGCTCCTCCTCCCGCTTCTGGGAGGGTGCCGTGAGGCGCGGCCCGGCGCCCGACGGTCATCGGTCGACGCGCCCGCCGGCGGGTTCCTCTGGGCCGGCGCGCTCGCGCCGCGCTCCGTCCGGATCACGGCGTCGTTCGCCCGCCCCGACAGCGCCGCCCGGTTCGTCGTCGCGGCCGAGGGCGACACGCTGCGCTCGGCGCCGCTCGGCGTGCCCGAGGGCGGGGGGGTCCTTTCGGCCGTCGTCCGGGGGCTCACGCCGGGGACGGGCTACCGCTACGGGGTCGAGACGGCCGCGCGGCCGGCGGCGCTCCGGGGCGCCTTCACGACGCCGGAGGACGGGCCGTTCCCGTTCCGCGTGGCGATGAGCGGCTGCGCCCGGACGGGCTCCTCCAGCCGCGTCTTCGACGCCATCCGCCGCGCGGACCCTCTCTTCTTCCTCCACCTCGGCGACTTCCACTACGAGGACCTCACGGCCACCGAGCCGGCGTTCTACCGGCGGGCGTGGAGGGCGGCGCTCGCGGCCCCGGCTCAGTCCCGCCTCTACCGCAGCGCCCCCGTCGCCTACGTCTGGGACGACCACGACTTCGGCCCCAACAACGCGAACCGCCTCGCGCCGGGGCGGACGGCGGCGCGGGCGGCGTACCAGGAGGTCGTCCCGCACTACCCGCTGGCGCTGGGGGAGGGGGACGTCCCCATCGCGCAGGCGTTCACCGTCGGCCGCGTCCGCTTCGTCCTCACCGACCTCCGCTCCGAGCGCGACCCTCAGGGCCTCGGGGCGATGGCCGAGCGGACCATGCTCGGCGAGCGGCAGAAGGAGTGGCTGAAGGCAGAGTTCCTCCGCGCCCGCGGCGCCGGCCTCGTCACCGCGTGGGTCTCGACGGTCCCCTGGATCGCCCCGGCGCTCGACGGCGCCGACCACTGGGGGGGGTACGCGGCCGAGCGCGAGGAACTCGCCCGGTTCATGGCGGAGAACGGCATCGACAACGTCGCCATCCTTTCTGGCGACGCCCACATGGTCGCCTTCGACGACGGCTCGAACAGCGGCTTCGCGCCCGGTGCCGACAGCGGGCCGCCCGTCGTCCAGGCCGCCTCGCTCGACCAGTTCGGCTCGGTCAAGGGTGGGCCGTACTCGGAGGGGCCGTTCCCCGCCGACCTCGTCCCGCCCTTCGACGGGCAGTGGGTGCAGATGGACGTGGAGGACGACGGCGGCCCCGAGGTCTGCCTCGGCTGGACCGGCTACCGCACGGACTGGACCACGGGCCGGACGACGCCGCTCGCCACGCTGCGCCGATGCTTCGCCGTCCCCGAGCCCCGGCCGGACGCGCTCCAGATCACCGCCGTCCCGTAGGGGCGTGATCAATTACGCCCCTACGCCGTCACTCCCACCGTCTCCACGTCCGTCCGCGTGCGGAGGCGGAGGCGGCCGTCGCGGACGGTGAACGCCGCCTCAGCCGCCGCGAACGCCTTAGGGTTGTCGAGCCGCTCCAACGGCTCCCCGTTGACGGTGACGCTGGTAGGCTCGGCGGCGAGGCCGGAGAGCGGGACCTGCCACTCGAAGGCGCGGTGGGGGAGGTCTGCTTCCCCTTCGCGCGCGAGGCGGAAGCGGAGACCGTTCCTATCCAACTCCTGCTGGATCGTGAGGCGGTGGTAGTCGCCGCGCTGGAAGGCATAGGAGATGCCGTCGTCGTGGTAGAGCGTCGAGGTGCCCGTGCCGGGGTAGGCGCGGAGGACGAGCGTCTCGGGCGGCGGCTCGGCCGTCGAGAGCCGGAACCCCTGCATCGGGACGACGGCGCCGGCGCGGGCGAACAGCGGGAGCACGTCGAGCGGCGCGTTCACCTCTCGCTCCTGCCCGCCCGCTATGCGCTCGTCGGTCCAGAAGTTGAACCACCCGCCGGGCACGTCGGGGAAGTAGACGCTCCGGCCCGTCGCGCCCTCCGTCATGACCGGCGCCATCATCAGCGCGGGGCCGACGTAGAACTGGTCGTCGGCGCGGTGGGTGCGGGGGTCGTGCTGGTGCTCCAGCGCGAGCGCCTTCATCGGCGGCGCGGCCGTCCGGCAGCACTCCGCGAAGGCGGTGTAGAGGTACGGCATCAGCTCGTACCGCAGGCCGATGTACTTCCGGCAGATGGCCTCGACCTCCTCGCCGAAGCTCCACGGCTCCTGCCGGTCCGTCTCCTCGTGGGAGTAGTGCGTGCGCATGA
Source organism: Rhodothermales bacterium (assembly GCA_965215145.1). Lineage (GTDB taxonomy): Bacteria > Bacteroidota > Rhodothermia > Rhodothermales > JANQRZ01. The sequence continues at coordinate 1,696,936 of OZ244038.1, forward strand.
ACGGGTAGCCGAGGCCGGCCTGCATCCAGCGGGCGTAGAGCTCCGGCGTCGGCTGCCCGGCGAAGCCGCCGATGTCCGGCCCGCAGAAGGCGAGGCCGGAGAGGGACAGGCTCTGGCAGATGCGCAGCGACAGCAGGAGGTGCTCCCACGACGAGACGTTGTCGCCCGTCCACGCGGCGGCGTAGCGCTGGCTCCCGGCGAAACACGCGCGCGTCAGCAGGAACGGGCGCTCGTCCGGCCGCAGCCGCCGCAGCCCCTCGGCCGTGGCGCGGGCCATGAGGAGCCCGTAGGCGTTGTGGCCCTCGCGGTGGTCGGCGCCCCGGCCGTCCCAGTCGAACCGGACGTCGTCGGGGAAGGTGGCGCCGCCGAGGACGGCGGGCTCGTTCATGTCGTTCCAGAACCCCGTGACGCCGGCGTCTAGGTAGCGCTCGTGGAGGCGGCCCCACCACGCCCGCGCGTCGGGGTCGGAGAAGTCGGGCCAGTGGACGGCGCCGGGCCAGACGGTCCCGGTGAAGAACGAGCCGTCGGGGGTCTCGTGGAAGTACCACCGCGCGCGGCCCTCGGCGTAGGCGAAGTAGCCCTCGTCGATCTTCACGCCGGGGTCCACGATCACGACCGTCTTCACGCCGAGCGCGTCGAGGTCGGCGGTGAGGGCCTGCGGGTCGGGGAACGCGCCGGGGTCGAAGGTGAAGACGCGGTACCCGTCCATGTGCCCGATGTCGAGGTGGACGCAGTCGAGGGGGATGCCGCGGCGGCGGAACTCGTGGGCGATCCAGCGGGCGTAGCCGTCGTCGTGGTAGTTCCACCGGCTCTGGTGGTAGCCGAGGCTCCAGCGCGGCGGCATCGGCTTGTGGCCGGTGAGGTCGCCGTAGCGGCGGAGGACGTGCCGGAGGTCCGGCCCGGCGAAGACGTAGTACCGCAGCTCCCCGCCGACGGCGCCGAAGTGCCATCGCTCCTCGCTCGCCGCGCCGAGGTCGAACTCGGACAGGTACGTGTTGTCGAAGAGGAGGCCGTACCCGTTCCACCGCCCGTTCGCCCCCTCGTGGAGGCCCATCAGGAACGGGATCGACTTGTAGATCGGGTCCTGCTCGGGGGCGTAGGCGTAGGTGTCGGAGTTCCAGAGCGTGTAGGCGTGGCCCCGCCGGTCGAGGGGGAACGTCTTGTCGCCGAGGCCGAAGAACCGCTCGCGCGGCCCCACCTGTTTCCAGCACCGCACGGCCGTCAGGTCGCCCTCGCCGTCAGCCGCGTGGGCGAACCCGACCCCGGCGGCGTCCGAGAGCAGCAGGTAGCCGTCCGGGGTGAAGACCTGGAGCCGCACGGGGTCCTTCTCGACCCGCAGCCTCATCCGCTCGGTTTCCACGATGAGGTGATCGCCGCGGTCGTCCACGGCGATCGCGGGGTGCGGCCAGGGGTAGCCGTCATCGACGGCGTAGGAGAACGGCTCGGCCTCGTCGAACCGCCCGCTCGGCGCGAGGCGGACGCGGAGCACGTCGGCGTCGAGGAAGGTCACGGCCAGCAGCGGGCCGCCGGCCTCTAGGAAGAGCGTGCTGCCCTCCACGCGGTAACCCGTGAGCGCGCCGAGCACGGTGAACCGCTCGTCCGGAAGGGTGGCGAAGTCGGCCGGGGCGGCGGGCGCGGCGTCGGAGTATGTGCTCATCGTCGGGGCTTCGTGGAGAGGTCCGCGAAGCTACCGGCTGCGGTCGGGGCGGCGCGAGGCGGAAGCGCTTCGTTCGCGGGTTCTTCGGACCCCCCGCCGCGTTTGCATTCGCTCGCCGAGCCTGCGGCTCCACTCGCTCCTGGCAGCACGCGGCTGTCCCCCTTCTGAAGCGGGACGGGGGGTCCCGCCGGAGTCACCCTACGTTCAGCCCTTCGAGGTACTCCGCGAGGGCCTCCTGCAATTCCTCGAAGCGCTGGCGTCGCTCGGCCGCCTCCTCGCGGAGCCGCTCGATCTCGCGCTCCACGGCCTCGAGCTTCTGGAGCTGCTCGCGGTAGAAGCCGCGGTCCTCCGGGACAGTGCGGAGGTTCTGGCGGATGCGGGCTTGCTCCTCGTCGAGCCCGTTCAGGCGGCGCTCGGTCTGCTCCAGCTCCCGCTCGGCACGGGCGAGCGCGCGCTGCCGGGCGACGGCCTCGTCGAGCGCGGCGCGGACCTCGGCCGGGAGCCGCCCACCCCGGACGAACGCCGCGAGGCGGTCCGGGTCGCGGCGGACCATGTCGCCGAGGACGACCACCTGCGTCTGGAGCTGTTCCTCGCGGACGACCAGCGTCTCGGCATCCCCCGGCCGGACCTCGACGCGGAAGCGGGCGAGGCCGCCGGTGAGCTCGAACGGCTCGGGCCGGACGATCTCCGCGTTGCCCCGCTGCGGGTGCTCGATGACGACGGTCTTCCGCCGGTCCCCCTTGTTCTCGACCGTGTAGCTCCGCTCCGTCACGAACCGCCGCTCAAGCTCCAGCACCCCGTCCACGATCTTCCCGGAGATGACCTCGCCCTCGCCGGAGGCGACAAGATCCTGGGTGACGACGACATCGAGGTCCACGGCGTAGGCAGCGAAGCGCTCGCGGCGGGGGGGGAGGTCCGGGAGCTGGGCGTCGCCGGCGTAGGTGCCGTCCTCGAACAGCGTGGCCGGGCCGGCGGCGAGGTGGAGGTCGGTGGTGTTGGTGAGGCGGAAGCCGCGCATCGGGTGGCGCTCGGGGGCGCCGGGGCCGTAGAGGCTGACCCGCTCGACGCGGACGCCGGCCGTGACGATGGGGAGCATGGCCGAGCGCTGGCGCGGCAAGCTCACGGCGGGGATGGTGTACTCGAAGAGCTCGCCCACGTCGCCGCCCTCAGCGGCGGCCTGCACGCTCCGCGTCACGTCCACGTCGGGGGCGACGCGGAGGCCGTCCACGTAGTAATCGACGTCCTCATCTTGACCCCCGCGCGTGTTCAGGTCAAGGTCTGGCGCTCGGCGCGTGCTCAGCCCCATCACTGCCACCTCGCTCAACTCCCGCGCACCACTCGACAGCCGGAAGTCCACCCGCGCGCCGCGCCCGGCTAGCCGCACCCGCGCCGTCTGCGGCTCGTACCCGACGAAGCTGGCGACGAGGGTGTAGCTCCCGACGGGCACGCCGCCGATGCGGAACTGGCCCTGGGTGTTCGTCGCCGCGCCCATCTGCGTCCCCTCGACGCGGACGCTCGCGCCGGGCAGCGCGTCGCCGTCCTCGTCCACGACGCGGCCGGTGATGGTGCCCGCCGCGACGCCCTCCTCGTAGACCCGCGGCTGCGCGCTCGGCGTCCCGGCCTGCACCCCGACGCGGGGGCGCTCGACGTAGAGCGGGCTGTAGAGGTCCTGCACGAACGAGATCGGCCGGCCGCTGACGAGGGAGAGCGTGATCCCGTCCCAGTCGCTGTCGGTCTGGTTCTCGACGATGGCCCAGCCCTGGAGCTCGGCCCGCCCCTCGGCCTCCTCGGGGAGCACGAGCCGGTAGCTGGTCTTCCACACCGGCGCCTCGACGACGTAGGCGAACCGGACGTGCCGCTGCCCACTCCCGCTGAAGACGAGGCGGACGGGCTTGCCGCCGCTGCCGGCCCGCGCCTCGGCGATGGCCCGGAGCGCGCCGTCGAGCTCCGCCCGCAGCGCGGGGTCCACGATTCGGACGGCCTCGGCCGTGTCGAGCCGCACCGTCCGCAGCCCGGCCTCCGTGGCGAGGCTGAGGACGGGGACCGTCGCCGCGCCATCTCCCATCATCCTCGGCTGGCCTTCGACGCCGATCACGACGCCGCGCACGGCGCCCCCCGGCGTCACCACCTCGACCTCGGCGCCGGCGAGCTGGCGCAGCACGTCGGGCAGGCTGCTGCCGCGCGTGAGGTCGATGGCGAAGGCGCGGAGCGTCCGCTCCACCGGCGCCTGCGACGGGTAGACCACCGCCTCGACCCGTCCGCCGGAGAGGTCCTCGACGACGAGCGACTTCAGCACGTCGTTGAGCTGCTCCTCGGTGAACCGGAGCACGGCGTCGGCGTCGCCCGCGACACTGCCGCCGTGCTGGAAGAACCCGACGCCGCTGGAGAACAGCACGACGCGCTCGACGGGCACCTCGGCGTCCTGCGCCAACGTCGTTGAAGAGAAAGCGAGGAGGGCGAGCAGGCAGCCAAACCGCAGCATGAGCAGGAAAGGGTCGATGAGCAGGAAGACAGCTAACGTCGCGCTGAACGAGCGGCACAAGGCTACCCCCGGTGTCGGGCACGAGAAAGGCAGGGGATGCACGGTGCCTCTGCGGACCGCCCGCTCATCGGGCCCATTGCTCCGAGACGAGTCTCGTCGCTCAGGGCCCCACGAGCTGTCCCCCCCGCGGAGCGGGACTTGCAGCTTCTGAAGGGGGACAGTTTGGGGCGTGCCTGAGGGCGGAGCCCGATGCTGCAAGTCCCGCCCTGCGGGGCGCGGCCCGAACGGGGGGTGCCGCATCACGCCTCCGCCGCCCGCCGGAGCGCCGCCACCGTCCGCGCGAGCTGGTGCTCGTGGTGCTCGGCGTGGGCTTCGAGGAAGCGCAGCGTGTGGTCGAGCTGCATCGGGCCGCCGACGGGGTGGCGGAGCAGCGCCACGCCGGCCAGCTCCGGAGGGAGAGTCTCCGCGATGCCATGCCACCGCTCGCCCACCGCCGCCCACCGCTCCCGCAGCGCGTCGAAGCCGAGCTCCCCCTGCGGGTCGATGCCGCGGGCGTCCGCTGGCATCCTCGTCTTAGCCGGCGTCCGGAGCCACGCCAGCAGCCCCTCGACCGACTTCTCCGACGCCTTCCCCACATCCCTCCGCGCGTCGCCGGCCTGGATCTGCCGGTCCATGAAGTGCGCCATCATCTCCTCCGTCAGCAGCAGGTGCTCGCCGATCTGGAGCGGGGACCACGCGCCCATCGCGGGGGGCTGGCGACGCTGCGCCTCGGGGATGTCGGCGAGGGCGGCAAGGAAGCCGGCGCGGCGGGCGTCGAGCGCGGCGAGGTGCGGGGCGGGGTCGGGCATGGCGGGGTGGGGAGAGGGAAGCGGCCGTAGGGGCGTGACGAGTCACGCCCGAGGATACCGCGCCCGCGTCACTCCCGCTCCGCCGCCTCGATCCGGTAGACCGCCCCGTCGAGCCGCACCGTCACGTCCTCCTCGAAGGCGAGGAAGGGGAGGAGCTCCGGCGGGAGGCGGCGGGCCAGCGCGAAGTAGTCGTCCGAGAGCTGCGTCACCGTCTGCACGTCGTCGGGGTCGGCGTCGAGCAGGCGGGCGTCCACCCACCCGTCGCCGCGGCGGTAGAAGGCGCGGCCGGCGACGGTCTGCATCGTCTCGACGCGGCGGCGCTCGCCGGTGGCGAGGTCGAGCAGCTCGGCCTCGGGGGCCGGCGCCTGCGCGGCGGCGGCCATGCTGGCGCGGCCGGCGCGCTGCTGCACGCCGGAGACGCCGCTCACCTCCTCCATCACCTCGAGCGCGCTCCCCGTCATCTGCACCTGGTCGGCGCGGCTGGCGAAGACGGCGTCCTCCTCGGCGAGGAACGAGGTGTACGGCGTGAGGATGCCGTACTCCGTGGCGAGCGCGACGAGCTCCTCCACCAGCTCGTCGCTCTGCCCGTGGAGGTCGATCTGGTCGAGGAGGTCGGCGACGCGGCGGGTGGCCCACAGCGGCTCGACGAAGCCGTGCCCCGTGCGCTCGCCCTCGCGGGCTAGGCCGGCGCGGAACGTCGTCGTCTCGGTCTGGCCGTTCGCGCGGCCGGAGAGGCGGACGGTCACGGCGCCCGGCCGGGTGTAGCGCCCGGCGACGACGAGCTGCGTGCCGGCGAAGAGGTCGGGGAGGTCGCGGGGATAGGCTTGGTTGATGCGCGTGCCGCCGACCTGCACGTCGAGGTCCGCGAGGACGGGCGCGCTCATCCGCCCGTAGAACGTCGCGACGGCGGCCTCGAGGTCGTCCTCGGGGCGGACGTACTCGGTGGTCCCGCCGGTGACACGGGCGAGCCGTTCAAGCAGCCGGGCGTTCACGTCGTAGCCGACGCCGAAGGCGAAGACGCGGGCGCCGCCGTCGTTCCGCGCGTCGGCGCCCGCGGCGATGGCGGCCTCGGCGGTCTCGCCGGCCGTGGGGAGGCCGTCGGTGAGGAAGAGGACGTAGGCCGGCTCGTCGTCGTCAGGGATCATCCCGAGCGCCTCGTCGAGCGCGCCGGAGATGTTCGTGGAGCCGCCGGCGCGGACGTCGTCCACGAAGGCGAGGGCGTCGCGGCGGGCGTCGGGGGTGTAGCGCTGGAGCTCCGGGCGGAAGGCGTCGACGCGGTCGTCGTAGGCGACGACGTTGAAGCGGTCCCCCTCGCGGAGGTTGTTGAGCACGAACTCCATCGCGCCCTTCGCCTGGTCCAGCTTCCGCCCGGCCATCGAGCCCGAGCGGTCGAGGACGAACACGACGGACTTCGGGAGCGGGGCCGCCTCGCGCTCTGGCACGTCGGGCGCGGCGAGGAGCAGGAAGTAGCCGTCGTCGGCGCCCTCGGGCCAGTGGCTGAGCACCGTCGCGCTGACGGGCCCTTCGTCGGCGGGCTCGTAGAGCAGCCGGAAGTCGCGGTCGAGCCGGACGTCGTCGGCCTCGAACGTCACCCGCGTCCGGTCCCCCCGCCGTTCGATCTCGACCTCGTGCGAGGGGCTGTAGACGGCGCCGACGGCCCCCCGCAGCGTGAGCCCGATCCTGAGGGTCTCAACCGCGTGCCGGCGGGCCGAGCCGAGGGGGTAGGCGAACTCGACGCGGCCGTCCTCGCGGGGGTTGACCTGCGCGTAGCGGAACACGACGCGGCTCTCGCCCCCAGGAGGAACGGGGAACACGCTCGTCTCGATGAGCCCGTAGCCGGCGTACTCCATCAGCGCGGGGTCGATCTGGCGGCGGACGATCTCCTCGTAGCGGCGGCGGGCCTCGTCCTTCGGGAGCACCTCGCCGCGGAGCTCCTGCCCATCGGCGATGAGGACGAGGTCCTGCACGGCGGCCTCGGGCGGGACGGGGAGTAGCAGTCGCGCCTCGGCCGGCCGGCGCTGCGGGTTGAACAGCGTCAGCGTGACCGTCGCCTCGCCGACGCCGTCGCGGATCTGCCCGTCCACGTCTACCCCGCGGAGCTCGACACCCTGCGCTGGGCGTGGGCTAGGGCGCGGGATCGGGTCGATGATGATCTGCGCCGACGCGGGGCCGGCAGCGACGAGGAGCAGAGCGGCGAGCCGGAGCAGGAGGGGCAGGCGCATGGGGTCCGTGTGATGGCCGAACAGTCGGGCCTCTAACGGAACGCCTAGCCGGATATTGCCGCACGGCGCAGCGGGCGCCCCGGAGTAAGCAGACCAAAACCGTAGGGGCGGACCCACGTGTCCGCCCATCCGAGGTGCCCCGGAGCGGACATAACAAAAGGGGCGCAGCCGAAGCCGCGCCCCTTCCGGTGGTGGGGGAGAGCCGTCCCGCTCAGGTCCCGTAGTACCGCGGCCGGCGGTCGATGGCCGGGCGCGAGGTCCGCCCGCCCCGGCGGCCCACAGGCCGATCGGAACGGCGGTGGAGCGGACGCGCGCGCACGGGGAGGTCCGCCGCACCCGGGTCGGCCAGCGCCGCCTCGACGGCCTCCGCCTCGGCCCAGAGCCGGGAGAAGGGGGCGAGCACGGCGCGGGCGCCGCTGGGGAGCGTGATCGGAGCGGCGGTGGTGGTGGGGCGAGAGAGCATCGGGCGCAGCGGGGTGGGGAACGGTTCGGCCGCGTCTCTCTTCAACCCCCGCGCCGACCCTGAAACGCCGCATTCTGGCCCCCCTACCCGCCGCTCGCCGCGAAGAAACGTGACGACACCGGGTAGATCCCCCACCCCCCGCCCGTGCCCACCCCCGTGCCCACCCCCGCGCCTCCACCCGACGCCGCGCTCGTCACCGCCATCGCCGGGCGGCTGGCCGGCGTCCGCCGCCGGGTCGCCGCCGCCTGCACCCGCGCCGGCCGCGACCCAGCCGGCGTCCGCCTCATCGCCGTCACCAAGACGTTCCCCGTCGAGGTCGTCCGGGCCGCCATCGCGGCGGGGCTGAGGGACTTCGGCGAGAACCGGGTGCAGGAGCTGGAGGAAAAGTCGGCGGCAGTACCGGGTACAGTCGGCGGGTCTCGGGGCCCCGCCGACTCCGGCGGAGACAGCGCCGTCCGCTGGCACCTCATCGGCCCGCTCCAGCGGAACAAGGCGAAAAAGGCCGTCGCGGCGATGGACGCCTTCCACGCGCTCGACAGTCAGCGGCTGGCCGAGGAGCTAGAAAAACGGGCTGCGCAGGAGCGGCGGGTGCTGCCGTGCTACGTGCAGGTCAACGTCTCCGGCGAGGCGTCGAAGTCCGGCCTCGCCCCGGCCGGCACGCACGCCTTCCTGGATGGGTTGGCCGCGTTCGAGCACCTCCGCGTCGTCGGGCTGATGACGCTGGCGGCGCCGGCTGCGACACCTGGGGAGCTGGAGGCCGTCGTGCGCCCGCAGTTCCGGCGGCTCCGCGCGCTGGCCGAGGGGTACGACGCGGCCGGCAACCCCCGCGTCCGCTCCCCGCTCCGCCTCTCGATGGGGATGAGCGGCGACTTCGAGGTCGCCGTCGAGGAGGGGGCGACGGACGTACGGGTGGGCTCGGCGCTGTTCGGCGCGCGCGGGTGAGGCGGCGCCGCGGCGTCGGGGCGTGGATGGGCGAAATCGGGGAGGGTACGGGGCGTACTGGCTATCACTTCAAGTTTTGCGTTACCTTCTCCGCATGACCGCGCTCGCCCTCTTCGTCGCCGGCCTCGTCGGCGTGCTCGCCGCGCTCGCCGTGGTGGAGCGCCGCCGTGCCCAGCGGGCGGCGGAGGCGGCCGAGCGCACCCTCAGCCGGCTCCGCAGCCGTCGCACCGCCTGCGCCGCCACCCTCGACGAATCGGCCCGCGCGGCCGAGCGCCTCCGGGCCGCGCTCGACGGCCGGGAGGCCGGCCCTCGGGAGAGCCCCCCCGCCAACGCCCCGACCCCATGAAGCTGACCCCGCTCGACATCCGCAAGCACCAGTTCGCCAAGCGGCTCCGCGGCTACGACCCCGAGGAGGTCCGCCCGTTCCTGGAGATGCTCTCCGGGCAGTGGGAGGAGCTCCGCGACGAGCTCCGCCACGCGCAGGACCGCGTCCGCGAGCTCGAGGGCAAGCTCCAGCACTACGAGCGGGTCGAGATGGCGCTTCAGGAGGCGCTGGAGGGCGCCCGCGCCAACGCGCAGCGCAGCCAAGAGCACGCCGAGGAGCGGGCCCGGCTCATCGTCGAGGAGGCGGAGCTCAAGGCCGAGCAGCTCCGCCACGAGGCCGAGCAGGAGCGGTTCCGCCTCCGCCAGGACGTCTCGAAGCTGACCCACCGCCACGCCGAGGTCACCGCGCGGCTCCGGCACTTCCTGATGTCCGAGATGGAGATCCTCGCGCAGCACGAGGAGGAGCGTCCCATCGGGTTCCTCAAGCTGATCCCCTCGCGCGAGGAGGCGCAGCCCCTGCCGCCCGCGCCGGAGGCCGAGACGGTGGAGCTGGCGGCTTCCCCTGACCCCAGCGCGACGGAGCCCGACACCCCCGCCCCCGAGGCCACCGCCGAGGACGAGGCCGCCCGCGCAAAGCCGGCCTCCGAGCGCGCCTCCGAGGGCGAGCCCGAGGGCACCACCTACGGCGACCTCTACGCCCGCGCCGCCCGCCGCGCCCGCGAGGCCGAGCCGCCGGCGTCGGGCGAGGAGGACCCGATGGAGGAGCCCGAGGAGGAGCCGGCGTGGACCCTCCGCTCGCTCGTCGCCGACGCGGCCGGGGAGACGGATGACGAGCCGCTAGGGTCCGGCGGGGAGCCGGTGTCCGAGAAGGAGCGCATCCGCCGCATCCTCGAAGACCTCGATTAGGAGTGGAGGAGCGGGGGAGAGGAGGAGCGGGAGCCGCTTCGCCCCTCAACTCTCCTCTCCCTTTCCCATGCACGATCCCGCCACGTATCGCCGCCACGTCGAGGCCGCCGCCGCCGCCGTCCGCGAGCGGACGGACCTCCGGCCGACGGTCGGGCTCATCCTCGGGACCGGGCTCGGGCAGCTCGCCGACGCCGTCGACGCCGAGGCGACGGTGGACTACGGCGACCTCCCGCACTTCCCGCTCTCGACCGTCGAGAGCCACCACGGCCGCCTCATCGCCGGGCGGCTCGACGGCGTGCCGGTGCTGGCGCTCCAGGGGCGGTTCCACCTCTACGAGGGGTACGACGCGCGGGCCGTCACCTTCCCCGTCCGCGTCCTCGCCGCGCTCGGCGTCGAGACGCTGCTGATCTCGAACGCGGCCGGCGGCATGAACCCGCACTTCCGCCGCGGCGACCTCATGCTCGTCGCCGACCACATCAACCTGCAGGGCGCCAACCCCCTCGCCGGGCCGAACGACGCCGAGTGGGGGCCGCGCTTCCCCGACATGAGCGCGCCCTACGACGAGGGCCTCCGGCGGCTCGCGCAGGAGGCCGCGCTGGAGCGGGCCATCAAGCTGCACGAGGGCGTCTACGTCGCCGTCGTCGGGCCGAATCTGGAGACCCGCGCGGAGTACCGTTTCCTCCGCGGCATCGGGGCGGACGCCGTGGGGATGAGCACGGTGCCGGAGGTGATCGTCGCGCGGCACATGGGGCTCCGCGTGCTCGCCGTCTCCGTCATCACGGACGAGTGCTTCCCCGACGCGCTCGAGCCGGTCTCCATCGAGGACGTGCTCGCCGCCGCCGCCGAGGCGGAGCCGAAGCTGACGCGGATCCTCCGCGACGTGGTCGGCCGGATGGGCTGAGCGGGAGGCGCAGGCGCGGCGGGCCGGGAGGCGCATGCGGGTTTGGGGAAGGCGGCCTACCTTCTCAAAAACGGCCGCCTCAACTCCCCCCCCCCCCATGCGCCCCCTCGTCCGCACCCTCGGCACCGTCCTTCTACTGGCCCCGCTCGCGTCCAGCGCTCAGATGCTGGACGCGGTAGCGGGGTTCGGAGGCACCGGCTTCAGCCTGAGCGCGGCCGTCGCCGCCGGGCCGGACGGGGCGAGCACGGTGACGGGGTTCTTCTCCGGCGAGGTCACGTTCGGCGAAGGGCCCGACGCGGTCACCGCCACGGCCGCCGGCAACGACGGGTTCGTCGCCCGCTACGACGCGGCCGGCGCTCTGCTCTGGGCGACGCGGTTCGGCGGCAACGGGGGGGACGCCGGCTCGGGGGTCGTCGTGGGCCGTGACGGCGCCGTCTACGTCACCGGCAGCTTCCGCGGGACGGCCACCTTCGGCGAGGGGCCGGACGCCGTCACCCTCGACGCGGCCGGCACGGGCCTCTTCGACAGCGACGGGTTCGTGGCGAAGTACGACAGCGCCGGCGCGCTGCGCTGGGCCGTCTCCTTCGGCGGCACCGACGGCGACGCCGGCAACGCCATCGCGCTCGGGCCGGGCGGCGATCCCTACGTGGCCGGCGCCTTCCGCGGCACGGCCACCTTCGGGGAGGGCTCGGCCGCCGTCACGCTGACGAACGCGGGGTTCGGCGACGACGGCTTCGTGGCGCGCTACCGCGACGACGGCACCCTCCGCGGCGCCGTCGCGTTCGGCGGGCCGAGCTTCGACGAGGGCAACGGCATCGCCGTCGGCGGCGACGGGGCGGTCTTCGTGACGGGGATCTTCGCCAACACCGTCACCTTCGGCAGCGGCCCGGACGCCGTCACACTGACGGGCGCCAGCGATGGGTTCCTCGTCAGCTACGGGCCGGGCGGGAGGCCGCGCTGGGCCACCCTCTTCGGCGACGGCACCGCCGGCGGAACGACGTTCGACCGCGGCACCGCCGTGGCCGTGGACGGCGGCGGGCGGAGCTACGTCACGGGGTTCTTCCGCGGGGACGCGACGTTCGGGGAGGGCGCCGCCGCCGTCACCCTCACCACCAACGCCTTCGACGACGGGTTCGTGGCGAGCTACGACGCCGCCGGCGCGCTCCGCTGGGTCACCGACTTCGGGGCCTCCTCGTCCGACTCCGGCTACGGCATCGCCGCGGCCGAGAACGGGGTCACGGTCGTCACCGGGCGCTTCACGGGGCGGGTCACGTTTGGCGCGGGCGAGGCCGCCGTGACGCTGGACAGCGTGTTCCGGGAGGACGGCTTCCTCGCGAGCTACGACGCCGCCGGCGCCCTCCGCTGGGTGACCCCCTTCGACAGCCCCGACGACGCCGTCGGCCGCGGCGTCGCGCTCGGCGCCGACCGGGCCGTCCGGGTGACGGGCGACTTCGAGACGGCCGTGACGCTCGGCGAGGGGTCCGACGCCGTCACCCTTCCCGCTGTGGACGGCTTCCTCGACACCGACAGCTTCGTCGCCCGCTACCTCGACGGACTGCCCCCGGACGTGTTCGACCTCTCCATCGCCGTCGAGGGGGACCCCGTCGTGCTCCCCCCCAGCGGCGGCACGCTGACCGTCACCATCACCGCCGTGAACGTCGGCTCGCAGCGGCGGACGTTGGAGCTGTGGACCGAGGCGACGCTGCCCAGCGGCGCCGCCTTCGGCCCCCTCGTCGGACCGACGCCGGTGACGCTCGCGGCGGGCGACACGCTCACGCAGACGCTCGTGCAGGCGGTGCCGAGCGACGCGCCGGCCGGGACGTACACCTACACCGCCCTCTTCGGTCGCTTCCCCGACCTCGTCTCCAGCAGCGCCAGCTTCACCTTCGAGAAGGCCGGCGCGGCCGGGAGGGGGGAGGTGCTGACGGCCGAGCGGTGGAGCGCGTCATTCGTAAGCTCGCCCGACGAGCGCCGGGCCGCAGGGCGGGCCGCTCCCGACGTGGAACCGCAGGGAGGGAGGGCCCTCGAAGGCGTCTTCCCGAACCCGTCGCGCGGCACCGCGATCGTCTCCTTCGCGCTGCCCGAACCGACGGAGGCGCGACTCGTGGTGCTCGACGTGCTCGGCCGTGAGGTCGCCCGCCTCGTGGACGGCTTCACCGGCCCCGGCCGCCACCGCCTGCCCTTCGACGGCGCCGGGCTGCCAGGCGGCGCCTACCTCGTCCGGCTCGAAGTCTCAGATCCCGCTGGCGGGGCGGGGGAGGCCGTGACGACGCAGCGGTTCACGCTCGTCCGGTGACCGGCTTCTCGCGGGGGCTCGCAGGCTACGCCTCGCCGCCGGGGAGGTGGAACGAGAACTGGGGCTGCCCCCCGCCGCCCTCGCCGATGGGGCCGTAGGCGGCCTCGTATTTCCCGATGTTGTCCTCCAGCGCCGCCAGCAGCCGCTTAGCGTGCTGCGGCGTCACCACGATCCGGCTCTTCACCCGCGCCTTCGGCACGCCGGGCATGACGCGGATGAAGTCGAGGATGAACTCCTCCGGCGAGTGCGCGATCATGACGAGGTTCGAGTACGTCCCCTCAGCGACGTCGGCGGAGAGCTCGATGTTGAGTTGCTGGGGCTGCTGGGGGTTCGGCTGCTGCGGGTCTTCCATCGGGGCGTTGGGGAGGCAGGGGAGGGGGGCGCGTCTAACGAGCGAGGGCGGGCTCCGTTGCACCGGCCAGCGCGGCGGCGAGGTCGGCGCGGGTGATCAGGCCGTACTCCGGCGGGGCGAGGGCGTCGCCCCCGTCGGTGCGGCGGACGAGGACGGCGGGCGCGGCGTCGAGCATCGCCGCGAGGCCCTCGGCGCCCACGTCGTCCTGCACGATGGGGAGCGCCGAGCCGACGGCCTCGGAGGCGGCGCGGTCCCGCGCGGCGGGGTCCTCGACGAGGAGGTCCAGCGCCTCACCCTCGGAGAGGCACCCGGCGATCCGATCCCCGTCGCGGAGGACGACGAGGCCGGCGCCCGAGGCCCGCATCGCGCGGACGGCCTCGGCCAGCGTGGCGTCCGCCGCCACCGTCGGCGGCGCGTCGCTCTGCTCCTGAGCGTCCAGCACGTCGGCGGCGGTGAGGGCGGGGGCGTCGCCCTCGGGGGCGAGGTAGCCGTGGCGGCGCATCCAGGCGTCGTTGTACGTCTTCGAGAGGTAGCGGAAGCCGGAGTCCGGTAGCAGCACGACGACCACGTCGTCCTCCGAGAGCGCGTCGCGGTGGGCTTCGAGCCACCGCATCATCCCGGCGACCGCCATCCCGCAGCTCTGCCCGACGAAGAGCCCCTCCTCCTGCGCCAGCCGCCGCGTCATCTGCATCGACTCCCGGTCGGTGACGCGGACGAAGTCGTCCACGAGCGCGAAGTCCATGTTGCCCGCGAGGATGTCCTCGCCGACGCCCTCGGTGACGTAGGAATGGACCTCGGCGTCGATGAACTCGCCGGTGTGGAAGTAGGTGTGGTAGGCCGAGCCGTAGGGGTCGACGCCGACGGTGAGGAGGTCGGGGTTATGCTCCTTGAGGTAGCGCGTCGTGCCGGAGATGGTGCCGCCGGTGCCGGCCCCCGCGAAGTAGTGCGTGATGCGGCCGTCGGTCTGGCGCCAGAGCTCGGGGCCGCTGGTGCGGTAGTGGGCCTCGGCGTTGGCGGGGTGGTCGTACTGGTTGGGGTAGAACGCGCCCGGCGTCTCGTCCGCGATGCGGGCCGCGACGGAGTAGTACGAGCGGGGGTCGTCCGGGGCCACGGCCGTGGGGCAGACGACGACCTCGGCGCCGAGGGCGCGGAGGACGTCCATCTTCTCGGGGCTCTGCTTGTCCGTCGTCGTGAAGACGCAGCGGTACCCCTTCGCGATGGCGGCGATGGCGAGGCCGGCGCCGGTGTTCCCGCTCGTCCCCTCGACGATGGTGCCGCCGGGCTTCAGCAGCCCCTTCCGCTCGGCGTCCTCGATCATCGCCAGCCCGATCCGGTCCTTCACGGAGCCGCCGGGGTTGAAGAACTCGACCTTCGCGAGCACGGTGCAGGGGAGGCCGCGGGGGATGGCGTTGAGCCGCACCAGCGGCGTCTCACCGATGGTGCCGAGGACGTTCTCGTGCCACATGAGGAGGGGGGAGGCGAGCTAGTAGGGCGAAAAGGTACGCGGGTCGGGCGCGCGTCTGAAGCCCCGGTCTACCCCCGGGGGCGGGTGGAGTCGCGGGGGGCTCGGCGCAGAAGTTGTGAAGAGCGGGTTGACCTTGTTGGGCCATTGCCTCTATCCTTAGCGCCCACCACACCCCCAGGCCTGTGCAGGTGCCTCACCCCTCTGCCATGCCCACCCCCGACCCAACCACGAGCGTCCCGGCGCCCCCCGACCTCCTCCCGCTGCTCGCGCCGGAGCTCCTCGTCGCCACCTTCTCCCCCGGCGGGGAGCGGTGGGGTGCCAACGCTGCGTGGGAGCTCATCTTCGGCACGGACGAGCCGTGGGCGCGGCTCTCGGCGGAGGAGCAACGGTTCGCGGCGGAGTACGTCGCCGAGGCGGCCCACGGCAGCCTCGTCTCGAACCAGGTGTTCCTCGTCGAGCGCCACCACCGCGACCTCCGCGCCCCGGTGCTCCTGCACTTCCTCCCCGTCCGCCTCCCGGACGCGAGCTCGCACCGGCAGCCCGTCGTCATCACGGGCGAGGTGCTGCAGGAGCCGATGAGCTGGGCCGCCGACCAGACGAAGCGGCGGCGGATGGAGATGCTCGGGCAGATGACGATGGGCATCGCCCACGACTTCAACAACCTCCTCACGAGCCTGCTCGGCCACGTCGAACTCCTCAAGGGGACGCTCCCCGAGGCGCTCCGGCGCAACCACCTCCGCCCGATCCAGCGGGCCGCCCTCGACGGCGCCGCCCTCGTCCGCAAGATCCAGCGCTACATCCGCCACGAGAAGGAGGAGCGGTTCGAGCCCGTCGACCTCGCCGCCCTCGTCGACGAGGTCGCGTCGCTGACCCGGCCGTACTGGTTCAACGAGCCCCGACGGCTCGGCATCGAGATCGGGATCGAGCTCGAGCTCGAGGAGGTCCCGCCTATCCGCGGCTCCGCCGTCGAGCTCCGGGAGATCTTCGTCAACCTCATCCTCAACGCCGTCCAGGCCCTCCCCGAGGGCGGCCACATCACGCTCCGCGTCTTCGGCGACCGGCAGGCCGTCTACGCCGAGGTCGAGGACGACGGGACGGGGATGCCGGACCACGTCCGCGCGCGGATCTTCGAGCCGCTGTTCACGACGAAGGGCGACGACGGCACCGGCATGGGGCTGACGGTGAGCTACGGGATCGTGCAGGAGCACGACGGCCAGATGGAGGTCCGCTCCGACCTCGGCGAGGGCACGTGCTTCTCGCTCCGGTTCCCCCCGGCCGACGCCGCCGAGGCCGCCGCCGAGGCCACCGCCCGCCGCGCCATCGAGGCCGCCGCCAAAGCCGAGACCGCCCGGTCGTCCCGCCGCGCCGCCGCGATCCTCGTCGTCGACGACGAGCCCGCCGTGTGCAGCGTCACCGCCGACCTCCTCCGCCGCCGCGGCCATACCGTCGAGGAGGCCGACGGCGGCGCGACGGCCCTCCGCAAGGTGGCCCAGGGCACCTTCGACCTCGTCATCACCGACCTCGGGATGCCGAAGATGAGCGGGCGCGAGCTCGCCTTCCACCTCCGCCAGCAGCTCCCGGACCTCCCCATCATCCTCCTCACCGGCCACACCGACGCCGAGGACCAGTCCGAGCACGTCGACGCCGTCGTGAAGAAGCCCTTCCGCATCGCCGCCCTCGACGCCACCGTGCAGCGGGTGCTGAAGGGGTGAACGCCGGCCCGGCCGCCGGGGGCGTTGAGGGCGCGGGGTTGTCACAATGGCAGGGATCGGAGCGCCGCGCGGACCGGGCGCCCGTTGGCACAGTTTTGTTGCCCGTCGGCGCACCGGTGGCCGAGCCGACGGCCGCCCTCCCCCGACCCCGAGGCACCCTTGCGCATCAACCGACTCCCCCTCTTCCTCGAAGACAACGACCCCGACGCCCCGACGAGCATCCCCCTCCTCACCCCCGACGAGGAGGAGAAGATGCACAAGGCGTCGCTGCCGGAGGACCTCCCCGTCCTCGCCCTCAAGAACACCGTCCTCTTCCCCGGCGTCGTCCTCCCCATCACCGTCGGGCGTGACACCTCGCTGAAGCTCGTCAAGGACGCCTACGGCGGCGACCGCGTGATCGGCGTCGTGAGCCAGCGCGACGACGAGGTCGAGAACCCCGACCCCGACGACCTCTACCGCGTCGGCACGGCCGCCCAGATCCTGAAGCTGATCAAGATGCCCGACGGCTCCGTCAGCATCGTGATCCAGGGGAAGCGGCGGTTCGAGGTGACGGCGTTCACGCAGGAGGAGCCGTACCTCCGCGCCGCCGTCGAGGCCCTCCCCGAGGCGCCCTCCGACGGCGACGACGTCGAGCTCGCCGGGCGGGTCCGCTCGGTGAAGGAGCTCGCCGTCCAGATCGTGAACCTCAGCCCGAACCTCCCGAGCGAGGCGGCCTACGCGATCCAGAACATCGAGAGCGCGAGCTTCCTCATCCACTTCATCGCCTCGAACCTCCAGATCGACGTCGAGCAGAAGCAGGAGCTCCTCGAGACCGGCCCCATCCTCGAGCGCGCCGAGCTGGTCCTGAAGTACCTCGAGCAGGAGCTCCAGGTGCTCCAGATCTCCGAGGAGATCCGCTCCCGCGTGCGGACCGACGTGGACCAGCAGCAGCGGGAGTACCTGCTCCGCCAGCAGCTCAAGGCCATCCAGGACGAGCTCGGCGAGGCCGAGGGCGGCGGGGGCGCCGAGGCCGCCGAGCTCCGCGACCGCCTCCAGGAGCGCGGCGACGAGATCCCCGAGGCCGTCCGCGAGACCGTCGAGAAGGAGCTGAGCAAGCTCGCCCGCACGAACCCCGCCTCGCCGGAGTACGGCGTCACGCGGAACTACGTCGAGACCATCCTCGACCTCCCGTGGGGCCACGTTTCGGAGGACGAGCTTGACCTCCCCAACGCCGAGGAGGTCCTAGATGAGGACCACTTCGGGCTGGAGGACGTGAAGCGCCGCATCCTCGAATACCTCGCCGTCCTGAAGCTGAAGGGGGAGCGCGTCGAGGACGACGCCGCCGACGAGGACACCGCCGACGACGGCGAGATGATGAAGGCGCCGATCCTCTGCTTCTACGGCCCCCCCGGCGTCGGGAAGACCAGCCTCGGCAAGAGCATCGCGCGGGCGCTCGGGCGGGAGTTCGTGCGGATGAGCCTCGGCGGCGTCCGCGACGAGGCCGAGATCCGCGGCCACCGCCGGACCTACATCGGCGCGCTCCCCGGCCGCATCCTCCAGGGCCTTAAAAAGGCCGGCACGAGCAACCCCGTCTTCATGCTCGACGAGGTCGACAAACTGGGCTCGGACTTCCGCGGCGACCCGTCCTCGGCGCTGCTCGAAGTCCTCGACCCCGAGCAGAACGACACCTTCAACGACCACTACCTCGAGCTCGACTACGACCTCTCGCGGGTGCTCTTCATCGCGACGGCCAACTACCTCGACCGCATCCCGCCTCCGCTCCGCGACCGGATGGAGGTGATCGAGATCACGGGCTACACGCCAGGCGAGAAGCTGGAGATCGCCAAGGAGTACCTCGTCCCCCGGCAAGTCCGCCGCAACGGCCTGAAGCCCGAGCAGTTCTCCGTCACCGACGGCGCGCTGGAGCTGGTGATCGACGGCTACACCCGCGAGTCCGGCGTCCGCCAGCTCGAACGCCAGGTCGGCGCGCTCGCCCGCGGTGTGGCGGTCAAGGTCGCCCGCGGCGACTCCGACGGCGAGCGCGTCACGAAGACCGACGTCGAGGAGTACCTCCGCGCGCGGAAGTTCTTCCGCGACGCCGCCGAGCGGACCGAGGTCCCCGGCGTGGCGACGGGGCTGGCCTGGACGCCCGTAGGCGGCGACATCCTGTTCATCGAGGCGAGCGTGAGCCGCGGCACCGGCCGGATGGTGCTGACCGGCCAGCTCGGCGACGTGATGAAGGAGAGCGCGCAGGCGGCGTACTCCTACGTCAAGGCCCACGCCGAGGAGCTCCAGATCCCGCTCGACGCCTTCCGCTACTGGGACGTCCACGTCCACGTCCCCGCCGGCGCCATCCCCAAGGACGGCCCGAGCGCCGGCGTGGCGATGGTCTCGGCGCTGACGAGCATCTACACCCAGCGCCGCGTCCGCGGCTCCGTCGCCATGACGGGCGAGGTCACGCTGCGCGGGCTGGTGCTGCCGGTGGGCGGGATCAAGGAGAAGGTGCTCGCCGCCAAGCGCGCGGGGATCGAGACGGTGGTGCTCCCGGAGAAGAACCGGAAGGACGTGGCCGAGATCAACGAGCGCGCCATCAAGGGGCTGACCGTCCACTACGCCAGCCGGATCGAGGACCTCTTCGGGCACGTGCTGGAGGACGAGGCCGCCGAGGACCCCGCCGAGGACCCCGCCGAGAAGTTCGCCGTGCCGGACCGCGAGAAGCGCCTCGTCGGCAACGGCCACGCGGAGGCCGTGGGCGAGACGGTGATGACCTAGCTGGAGGCCGTAGGGGCGTGATTAATCACGCCCCTACGCCGATGGGTCGTCCTCGTCCTTCCACTCGTCGAGGATCTTCGCCTCCTCCATGTTCGGGTCGAGCTCGCGCTTGAAGGCGCGCTCGGCCTCGGCCGTCGTGGTGGCGGCGCGGTCGAGGGCGCGGTCGATGAGGTTGGCGGTGAAGCGCACGGCGCCGCCGCCTAGCAGCTTCGCCCGGCCGAGCACGCCGGCCCGCTCGAACCGTTGGATCCAGCGCTCAGGGTCCATCAGCCCGCGTCGTCGCCCTCCTTCCGCGCAGTGCCTGTCTTGCGCGTCGCGCTCGACGCCCGCTTCGTCGCCGTAGGCGGCTTGGCGGGGGAGGGCGGCTTCGGGGGTTTCGGCTCGCGCGGGGGTCGGTCCGCCCACGTGCGGCTGAACGCCTGGTTCACCTCCTCCATCAGGTCCGAGAGCTGGCGCCCCGCGTCCTCCACGGCCCGCCCGACCGTGGCGAAGGTCGCCTCGACCACGAAGGCCGTGCGGTCCTGCGTGTCTAGCTTCTCGAACTCGGCGCGGGCTTTCTGGTACTGCTCGCGCGCCGTCTCACGGGCATCCGGCATCGGTCACGGGGGAAGAGCACGCCGCGGCGTGCGGGGGATCGGAGGACGCCCATCTTGGACGGCACCCGCCCGCTCAGGTTTCACCCATGCCCGACCCCATTCCGCCCGACGAACGCCAGGACGATGCCCCGGCCACTGCCGACGGCGTCGTCCTCCGCTCCACTGGGAGCTGGTACGACGTCCGCACCGACGCCGGCGAGACGGTGCAGGCCCGCGTCCGCGGCAAGTTCCGCCTGGAGGAGCGCGACGTCACCAACCCCGTCGCCGTCGGCGACCGTGTCACGATGCGGATGGGGGCCGACGGCACCGGCCTCATCACCGACCTCCACGACCGCCGGAACAAGCTGAGCCGCCGGGCCGCCGGGCGGCGCCACGCCCGCGAGCACGTCCTCGTCGCCAACGTGGACCGGGCGTGGTGCGTGCAGGCCGCCTCGATGCCGTCGTTTAACCCCGGCTTCGTGGACCGCCTCCTCGTGATGGCCGAGGCGTACCACATCCCCGGCGGCCTCGTCCTCAACAAGACCGACCTCATCGAGCGCCCCGAGCACGCCGACGACGTGGCGTACTGGCAGGAGCTCTACGAGGACCTCGGCTACCCCGTCCTCCGCACGAGCGCCGAGACGGGCGAGGGCATCGAGCAATTTCGGGAGGAGCTGGCCGGCCAGGTCAGCGTCGTTGCCGGGCCGAGCGGGGTGGGGAAGTCGTCGCTACTGAACGCCGTCGAGCCGGGGCTCGGGCTGCGGGTGGGGGAGGTCAGCGGGAAGACCCGGAAGGGGAAGCACACGACGACGTTCGCGGAGCTGCTGCCGGCGGCGGGCGGCTACGTCGTGGACACGCCCGGCATCCGGGAGTTCGGGCTGTGGGACATGGCGCCGGCGGAGCTCTCGGGCTACTACGTCGAGATGCGGGAGCTGCTGACGGAGTGCCGGTTCCAGCCCTGCACCCACGACCACGAGCCCGGCTGCGCCGTCAAGGCCGCCGTCGAGGCCGACGGCATCGCGCCGGAGCGCTACCTCTCGTACCTCAACATCCTGGAGTCGCTCCGCGCCGAGGACGTGGGGCGCTGACTATGTAAAGCCTGGTTCGAAGGCGAGAGCGAGCGAGAAAGGCACCCGTCAAGGCGTGCGAGCAGGCCGATGCCACAGCATCGGGCGACGAGCAGAACGCGGGCGGGTTCTTTTGTAGCCGCTCGGAGCCCGCGAGGGTGAGTCCCAAACAGCCTCTGAGCCGCCCTGCCCCTCGCAAGCCGGACGGGGATCTCGCTCCGGCACCGATCCTGACCCCACGCATTGGTGTCACTCTCCCGCCCCCTCGCCGATGCGCCTGCCGACCCTCCTCCTGCTCCTCGCCGTCGGCCCTGCGCTCGCCCAGAATACCGTCACGCTCGACGCGCCGGCCGACCTCGCGCGCCACATCGCGCCGTTCGACGCCGGCACGCTCGTCGTCCTCGACCCCGCCGCGCACCGGACGGTTCGTGTCGACGCCGAGCGGGCGGGCGAGCGGCTCACCCCGGCCTCGACGTTCAAGATCCCCCCCACGCTCTGCGCCCTCGACGCGGGCGCCCTTAGCGGCCCCGACGACGGCATGGCGTGGGACCCCGAGGAGCACCCGTCGCAGCCGTGGTGGCCCGAGGCGTGGCGGCGCGACCACACGCTCGCCTCGGCCGTCGAGCACTCCGTCGTGTGGTTCTTCCGGGAGACGGCCGAGCGGCTCGGCCCGCTCCCCGAGCAGGCGTGCCTCGACGCCCTCGGCTACGGCAACCGCACCATCGGCGCCGACCCCACCCTCTTCTGGCTCGACGGCTCGCTCCGCGTCTCGGCCGAGGAGCAGGTCGCGTTTCTGCAGCACCTGTGGGACGGGAGCCTCCCACCCTCCGAGGAGGCGCAGGCGACGACACGCGCCCTCGTCCCCGTCCTCCGCGTGGGCGACGGCTGGCGCCTCCTCGGCAAGACGGGCACGGCGACGGACGATCCGTCGGACCCGGACGCGACGGCGCTGTACTGGCTCGTCGGCGTGTTCGAGCGGGAGGGGGAGTCGCCGGTGTTCTACGCGCTCAACTTCGAGGGCGAATCCGGCCTCGGCGCGGAGCGGGTCCGCGTCGCGGAGGCGGCGCTGCGTGACCTCGGCTACCTCCTGGCTGAGTAGGCAGGCTAGTCGGGAAGGCCAGGCTCGGTAACCTCGACCTCCGGCCACCGCTCGCGGACGAGGCGGATGCAGCCAGCCGGCATCGCCAATGAATTGGGAGCGTAAGCACAGCCCTGACCATCCCTAGATCTCAAGCGTCCGACACACGCCCATCCGAGCGATGAGTGAAAGACAATCACGCAAGCAGCCCAGGTACCAGCGTCTCGCTCCTCTTTCTGCGGAAATGAGGGCTATGATTGCTTTAAGAGCGATGATATTTTTCTCTCCGCACAATTATAGAGAGTCTTGTGATGCCATAGGGAGAGATAGAGTGGAGGGTCGGATACGCTCTATGACCTTTCATGAATTCTTCAAATACCTAGAGGAATCTAATCTGATTGAAGAGCCTGATAGATATTTAGACCGTGTGACACAACTTGTCCGCCGTCTGGAAGCAGCATGCATGTTAGAGCCTATTGGGGGAGCTGGCTTAAATAGGGCATACTATACCAGGAAAGAATTGACGAATCATCAAATACAAGGAGATTTGTGGTTGGCTCCAGCCCTCGGGCCTGATTTTATTTATGCGCGGGTAGGAGCCGGTGTGGTTCAGATTGCGGGGAAGACATCAGATGGTGACGCTCACGCGGGAACAGGACTGGTGCTTGACAGTCGGCACGTCCTCACGTGTGCTCACGTCGTCCGCGACATGGATCTCGACGCCGAACAGACTTTCCAGGGGCACAGAGTCACGGTAGATGACAGCTATACCCATCCCGACGTGGACGTGGCTGTGGTGCGGGTAAGTGAGGCCATGCTTAGTCCAGTTCGGGGACTCGCCTTTGTCGCTCCGATTGTCGGTGATACCGTCTATACGCTTGGTTATCCCAAGCTCCCACTCTCACGGACTCCAGCCCTCGTTATCCAAGGTGGGGAGGTCACCAGCGAGGATGTGGTGCGATTCGACGGGAGCCGGGTGTTTCTTTACTCGGCCGTCGCACGGCCCGGAAACAGCGGAGGGCCTGTGATCTCCACTGAGGGATACGCCGTCGGTATCACGAGCGAGGAGTTGACCTACGACGGAGAAGCGTTCTCGCCCTACTTCGGGGGCGTCGCGACGAGCGAGATCGAATGGGCTCTAGACGAACTCGGAATCGGGATTCAGCTACCTGTAGAACGGTACGAGTAGGGCTTCGAGGAACCTATACCTCTAGCTGGGCAGCCCCGACTCCACGAGCTCGATCTCCGGCCAGCGCTCGCGGATGAGCCGGCCGAGGTGCCGGAGCCCCCACGCCTCCGCGCGGTCCTGCCCGACGGCCAGCACGCGCATCCCCGTCCGTTTCACCGCCTCGCGCGCGGGGTGGCGGAGCTGCCCGGTGACGTAGAGCCCCGCGCCGCGCTCCGCCGCCTCCAGCACCAACGCCTCCGTCATCGCCCCCATCAGCGCGACGGCCTCGACGGTCTCCGGGGTGGGTCCGAGCACGGCGGCCGTTCTGCCCAGCTCGCCCAGCTCCGCCGCGAGCCGCGCCTCAGCTTCGGCGCCAGGTAGCGGCTGAGGCCATCGGCCGACGAGCCCGATCGTCCGCTCCTTGTAGAGCAGGGGCGCGCCGTCCGGCATCAGCCCGAGCGCGGCGGCGAGGGCAGGGTTATGGCCGACGGAGAACCGGTCGTCAAGGGCGCGGTGGGCGGCGATCACGCCGAGACCGTCGGGGAGCCGGGCCGGCCAGAGTCCGAACGGACGGTGGATGAGGACGGCGTCGAGGTCGTCGGTCCAGCGGTAGGGCGGGCGGCCCGCGTCGAGCCGGAGGCCGAGCCGGCGGACAGAGCGTTCGGAGTCGATCCACACGCCGGCGGGGTCGCCGTCGCGGTGGTAGCGGGCGCGGTCGAGGTGGGGGGCGAGGTGGTCGGCGATCTCGCGGGCGGTCGGCACGGGGGGCGGAGTTGTCGGATCGGGCGGTCGGCGGTAAGCTAGGCGCAGTTCGTCGTCCCCCGCCCTCCCACCTCGTCCCAGCCGGTGCGTCTCCTCCTCGTCGTCGTTCTCCTCGCCTTCGCCGCTCCGCATGCCTTCGCCCAGCCCGAGGCGAGCGATCCCGACTCCTCGCTCTTCGCCGCGCTCGAGTACCGCCTCGTCGGGCCGTTCCGCGGGGGGCGGGCCTCCGGCGTGGCCGGCGTCTTCGGCGACCCGCTGACGTACTACTTCGCCGCCACCGGCGGCGGCGTCTGGAAGACCACCGACGGCGGGGGGACGTGGGACAACGTCTCCGACGGCCACTTCGGCGGCTCGATGGGGAGCGTGGCCGTGGCGCCGAGCGACCCCAACGTGGTCTACGCCGGGGGCGGCGAGAAGAGCCTCCGCGGGAACGTCTCGCCCGGCTGGGGCGCGTGGCGCAGCGACGACGCCGGCCGCACCTGGCAGCGGATCGGCCCGGCCGACTGGCAGCACGTCCCGCGGATGACCGTTCACCCCCGCGACGCGAACACCGTCTACGCCGCCGTGCTCGGCCACACCTTCGGGCCGAACGCGGAGCGCGGCGTCTTCCGCTCGACCGACGGCGGGGAGACGTGGCAGAAAATCCTGTTCGTGAGCGAGGACGTGGGGGCCTTCGAGCTGGAGATGCACCCGGCGAACCCCCGCGTCCTCTACGCCTCGATGTGGCGCGCGCGGCGGACGCCGTACTCGTTCTCCTCCGGCGGCGAGGGCTCCTCGATCTGGAAGACGACCGACGGCGGCGAGACGTGGAAGGACATCACCGACCGCCCCGGCCTCCCCGGCGGCGTCTGGGGGATCAGCGCCGTCTCCGTCAGCCCCGCCGACCCCGACCGCGTCTTCGCCCTCGTCGAGAACAAGGAAGGCGGGCTCTTCCGAAGTGACGACGCCGGCGCCACCTGGCGGCGCGTCTCGGCCGACCGGAATCTCCGGCAGCGCGCGTGGTACTTCACCCGCCTCCAGGCCGACCCCGAGGACCCCGACGGGGTGTGGGTCCTGAACGTCCAGCTCTGGCGGAGCACCGACGGCGGCGAGACCTTCGAGGACGTCCCGACCCCGCACGTCGACCACCACGACATGTGGATCGCGCCCGAGGACCCCGACCGGATCGTGATCGCCGACGACGGCGGGGGGCAGGTGACGTTCGACGGCGGCGAGACGTGGAGCACGTACTTCAACCAGCCCACCGCGCAGTTCTACCGCGTCACCACGGACAACCACACGCCGTACCGGATCTACGGCGCGCAGCAGGACAACTCCACCGTCCGCATCCTCCACCGCTCCGAGGGCGGCGCCATCCAGGAGCGGCACTGGGAGCCCACGGCCGGCGGCGAGAGCGGCTACCTCGCCCCCCACCCGGACAACCCCGACCTCGTCTTCGGCGGCTCCTACGGCGGGTTCCTGATGATGCGTAACCACGAGACCGCCGAGGAGCGGATCGTGAACGTCTGGCCCGAGAACCCCATCGGCGCGGCGGCCGGCGACCTCCGCATCCGGTTCCAGTGGAACTTCCCGCTGTTCTTCTCCCGCTGGCAAGGCCCCGCCACCGGCGATCACCCCCTCTACGCCGCCGGCAACCGGCTCTACCGCTCCGACGACCTCGGCCAGAGCTGGCAGCCCGTCTCCCCCGACCTCACCCGCGCCGACCCCGCGACGCTCGACTCCTCCGGCGGCCCGATCACGCAGGACAACACCTCGGTCGAGTATTACGGGACCGTCTTCGCCGTTGGCGAGAGCGTCCACGACCCCAGCACAATGTGGGCCGGCTCCGACGACGGCCTCGTCCACCTCACCCGCGACGGCGGCGAGACGTGGCAAGACGTGACGCCGCCCGCGAGCGTCCTCCCGGAGTACGCCCAGATCAACGCCGTCGAGCCGCACCCCTTCGAGCCGGGCGGCCTCTACGTCGCCGCGACGCGCTACAAGACCGACGACTTCCGCCCCTACCTCCTCCGCACGACCGACTGGGGGCGGACGTGGACGCGCATCGACGCGGGCATCCCGGAGCACCACTTCACCCGCGTCGTCCGCGCCGACCCCGCGCGGCCGGGGCTGCTGTTCGCCGGGACCGAGGCGGGGATCTACGTGAGCTTCGACGACGGCGCCCGCTGGCGGCCCCTCCAGCGGAACCTCCCCGTCGTCCCCATCACCGACCTCGCCCTCAAGGACGGCGACCTCGTCGTCGCCACGCAGGGCCGCTCGTTCTGGGTGCTCGACGACTACACCCCGCTTCGCCGCCTCTCGCCCGGCACCGACCGCGCGGCGTTCGAGCTGCTCCCGCCGCGCCCGAGCATGCGGATCGACGGGGATCGCGCCGAGGGCCTCCGGACGGCGGGGACGAACCCGCCCAACGGGGTCTTCCTCTACTACCACCTCGCCGAGGCGCCGGACTCCGCCGCCGTCGCCCTCCGCGTGCTCGAAGCCGACGGCACCCTCATCGAGAGCTTCACGCCGACGGCGGAGGACGAGGGGGAGCGGCTGCCCGTGGCCGCCGGGCTCAACCGGTTCGTGTGGGACCGGACGTACCCCGGCGCCGAGGACTTCGAGGGGAACGTGATGTGGGGCGGGCGGCTCGCCGGCCCCGAGGCCGTGCCGGGCCGCTACCTGGCCCGCCTCGTCGTGGGGGAGGACTCCGTCGAGGTCCCCTTCGAGGTCGTCCCCGACCCCCGCGCCTCGGCCACGCCGGAGGATTACCAGGCGCAGTTCGCGTTCCTCGCCGAGGTCCGCGACAAGCTCAGCGAGACGCACCGCGCCATCACCCGCCTCCGCGCCACCCGCGAGCAGGTGAACGACTACCTCGCCCGCCTCCCCGAGGACGCCGCCGGGGCCGACACCGTCCGCGCCGCCGGCGAGGCGCTGGTGGAGGAGCTGACCGCGGTGGAGGAGGCGCTCTACGAGACCCGCAACGAGAGCCGGCAGGACCCGCTGAACTTCGGGATCAAGCTCAACAACCAGCTCGCCGCGCTCGCCGGCCTCACGTCCTTCGGCGACTTCCGCCCGACGGACCAGGCCGTCGCCTACCGCGCGGAGGTGGTCGAAGAAATCGACCGGGCGCTGGCGCGGCTGCGGGGCGTGTTCGCCGAAGAGGTCGAGGCGTTCAACGCGCTCGTCCGCCAGCAGGCCCTCCCGACGGTTGTCGTGCCGGACGAAGGGGCGGAGTAGCGACTGGACGTAGCTCAGGCGGAGCCCCCGTCCGCCTCTTCGTCTGAGGGCTCGCTTTCAATGCGGACTGCCCGCCCATTGAGAATCTCGTAGCCCGGTGGGGGCCACTGCTCGCGAGGGTCGGGCATCCACTCCTCATAACCGAGCCCGCCAATCCAGGAGCCAATGAGGTCCTCTTGTTTGAAGCGGGCGCTCTGAAGGGCGCTCACGCTATATCGGTCGCCATCAAAGTGTACTACCCGTCTGATTCGGAGGCGGGTCCCCCAGAGGAAGGCTCCCAAAAGGTTAACCTCTTCAAAGTTTGCCTCTTCGAGGTTGGCCTTTGTGAGGTCGGCCTCGGCGAGGTTAACCCTTACGAGGTTAGCCCCCGTGAAGTTGGCCCCTCTGAGGTTGGCCCCTGCGAGATGGAACCCGAGCAGACGGTAGCTCCGGAGCCAGACACCCTCCAAATCGATCCTCCTTTGCTCCTGCTCCACTTTGTGAGGAGCCTCGCGCCCGATCACCGATAATGCTGCCTGGATATCCGTCTGAGTCCGATAGATACCAGGATCGTCCTCTGGATCTCGCCCCAACGGGCGGTTCGCTTGACTCGTTGCCTTCTCCCGCACGAAGGCGCAGAGCACATCAAGCACCGTCTGGTAGTCCTTCTGCGAGTCGTGGGCGATGCGGCCGAGGGCGTAGATCCCGCCGAGGCGGATTTCGAGGCGGTCGCTGCCAAGTTGCTCGATAGCACGGGTGAACCGCTCGGTGACCTGCCCCTCCTCGGCGACCCGGAGCGTCTCGCGGTTCGCTTCCTCATTGATCCGGTTCGCCGCCTCCATCGCACGGATTCGACGGTAGGTAAGAACGAGACCTCCGATGATGACGAGGCCGCCGACGAGTTGAATGAGCGTCCGGCGGTACTCGTTGGCAACCTCGACGTAAGCCTCGGACTCCGCACGCCCGAACCGAATGTCCGTTTCGGCCCGCATCTCGGGAAAGACCCAGATGAAGGCGAGGAGGATCGCCAGGGCAAGCGCGCCCGAAAGCAGGTTGATGGTGGCCGCTATGCGAGCGTCGGTGCTGCGGTCGTCCTGGGGCATCGGTTGGGCAGAGGGCTACTCGGCGAATCTACCGCGTGCGGTTGAGGCAGAGTCGGCGGCGGACCACCACGGCCGTGGCGCCGTTGACAAACCGGACGGCCACCGTCGTGGCGGAAGAGTGAGCGGTGGATCAACGAAAAACGCCCTCCACACCACCGTGGAGGGCGTTTCGGTACCGCTGCTCCCCGGGTAGGATTCGAACCTACGACCCTGCGGTTAACAGCCGCATGCTCTACCGCTGAGCTACCGAGGAAAGTCCGTCACGGATTTCCGAGCGGGGGCGGCAAAGGTACGGCGCGCCCGCGCGCGGCGGCAAGCCCAACGGGCCCGCCCGGCTAGCCTTACCCGTTCATTCACCGAGCGGCGGCGGCAGCGGAAGCGATCCAGAGGGCTCCGGGAAGATGCCGTGATTCAACGGCTGCCGCGGAGAAGCGCGTTGCGGTCCCAGTACCGACTGCGTAGTTTTGGGCTCGCCCTGCCCAAGTGGCGGAACTGGTAGACGCGCAGCATTCAGGATGCTGTGGGCGTAAGCCCGTGGAGGTTCGAGTCCTCTCTTGGGCACCGACCGTACGGAAGCAGGCCCCCGTCGCGTTCGGGGGCCTGCTTCTCGTTTATCCCCAGTCGCCATGCGCCTCTCCCCCTCCGCGGTCGCCCTCGCCGGCGCGCTCCTAGGCCTCGCCTGCGGCACCGATGGCGCGCCGTCCCCCACCGGCTCGGCCGAGCCCGCGCCGCCCTACACCTTTGCCGCACCAGACATGCTCGTGGAGTTGCCCGGCCGGCTCGACGAGGTCTCCGGCCTCGCGTGGCTCGGCGACGGGCGGCTCGCGGCGGTGCAGGACGAGAAGGGGGACCTCTTCGTCCTCGACGCGGCCACGGGCGAGGTCGTGGGGGAGGTGGACTTCGGGTCGGGCGGGGACTACGAGGGCGTCGAGCGCGCGGGGGCCGACGGGCCGCTGTGGGTCCTCCGCAGCGACGGCACGCTGTTCCGCCTCGACGGGTGGGCCGGCGACCGGGCCGACGCGGAGGCCGTGGCGACGGGGATGCACGCCGGCTGCGACGCCGAGGGCCTCGCCTTCCAGCCCGACCCGGACCGGCTGCTCGTCGCGTGCAAGGAGGCGGCGGGGCGCGGGCTCGACGGCCGCGCCGTTTACGGCTTTCGCCTCGCCACCGGCGCCCTCTCGCCCGGCCCCGTGCTCACCCTCGACGTCGAGGACCTGGAGCGGCGCCTGGGGCGCAGCGGCTCCGCTGCGCGCCGGCTGGCGAGCCCCCTCGGGGAGCTGAGCCCGTTCAAGCCGTCGGCGCTGGCACTGCACCCGCTCACGGGCGAGCTGTGGGTGCTCTCGTCCGTGGCGAAGGCCGTCGCGGTGGTGCAGCCGGGCGGGGCGGTCCGGGCGGTGTGGGCGCTACCGGACGGGCTGTTCCGCCAGCCCGAGGGGCTTACCTTTGCGCCCGATGGCACCCTCTTTGTTGCCAGCGAGGCACGCGGCAAAAAAGCCGTGCTTGCCCGCTATCGCTACCAGCCCGCCCCATGACCGGTATCCGCCACCGCCGGATCACGCTGCACCGCCTTCTCACGCCTGCCCTCGCCCTCCTACTCGCCGGCTGTGCCTCGTCGGGCGCGTTCGTCGAGCGGGGCTACCGGGACCAGCCGGAGCCGCCGGCCGAGGCGCCGGCCTTCCGGGTCTTCCTGATCGGCGAGACGGCGCTGCCAGAGGGCCGCGAGGCGTCGCCCGCGCTCGACCTCCTCGCCGAGCGGCTCCGCGACGCCGGCGAGAACAGCGCCGTCGTCTTCCTCGGGGACCAGCTCCGCCGGCCGTTGCCGGACTCCGGCTCCGCCGACCGGGCCGCGCGCGAGGCCCAGCTCCGACGGGTCGTGGACGCCGTCGAGGGGTTCGCCGGCGAGGTCTTCGTCGTCCCCGGCCGGAACGACTGGGGGGAGGGGCCCGACGGCGCCGAGGCGCTGGAGCGCGAGGCCGACTTCTTCGAGCAGGCCCTCGGCGAGGACGTGGTCCTCCCCGAGGACGGCCTGCCGGGCCCCGCCGTCGTCAAGCTCGCCGCCGGCTTCCGCCTCGTCGCGCTCGACACCGAGTGGTGGTTCCGCGACCCCACCCAGCGTCCGACCGGCGACGACGCCGAGAGCGAGATCGACGTGGTCGTCGCGATGCAGGACGTGATCGACGAGTACGACGACGACCGGCTCCTCGTCGTCAGCCACTACCCGCTCCTCGCCAACGGGCCGCACGGGGGGCGGTTCACGCTACGCGAGCACCTCTTCCCGCTCACCGAGCTCGTCCCCGGCGCCTACCTCCCGCTCCCCGTCGTCGGCTCGGTTTACCCCCTCTACCGCGCCTACGTCGGCGGCCCGCGCGATCTCGCCGCCGGGCGGTACCGCGCGCTGCGCGAGGCGTTGCTGACGGTGATGGAGGGCGCCGACGCCGTGGTCTACGCCGCCGCCCACGAGCGCGGCCTCCAGTACACCCTCTACGCCACCGGCAAGAACGGGCGGAAGCGGCAGCACCACGTCCTCAGCGGGAGCGCCGGCGGCGCGCAGCCCCTCGCCCCCGGCTACGGCGCCGCCTTCGCCCACGGCACCGAGGGCTTCGCCGTGCTCGATTACTACGACGACGGCCGGCTGTGGCTCACGTTCCTCGACGCTGAGGCCGCCGCCCGCGGCGAGGACCCGCTCGCGTTCCGCACCCGCCTCGAAGGCCCCCTCCGCGAGCGGATCGACCCGGAGGTCCCCGGCGAGCCCACCCTCGCTGAGCGCCCGGTCTACGCCGACTCCATCCGCATCGCCGTCGCCGACCCGAACCGGGCGAAGGGGCCGATCTACCGAGCCTTCTTCGGGACGAACTACCGCGCGGCGTGGACGGCGCCCGTCGAGGCCCCCGTGCTCGACCTCGGCGTCGAGGCCGGCGGGCTGACGCCGGTCAAGCGCGGCGGCGGGTTCCAGACGGTCTCGCTGCGCGTCGAGAACGAGGAGGGGAAGGAGTACGTGCTGCGCCAGGTCAAGAAGGACGTCCGGCTGACCCTCCCCGAGCAGCTCCACGACACCTTCGCCGCCGACGTCTTCGGCGACCAGATCACGACCTCGAACCCGTACGCCGCCTACGTCGTCCCCGGCCTCGCCGACGCCGCCGGCATCTACCACACCTCGCCTCGCCTCGCCCTCGTCCCCGACGACCCCCTCCTCGGCCGCTACCGCGAGCTCTTCGCCGACCGCCTCGTGCTCTTCGAGGAGCGGCCCGACGACGAGCACATGGCCGAGGACCCGAACTACGGGTTCGCCCCGGACATCGTCTCGAAGGACAAGGTCCGCGCCGAGACCCGCGACGACAACGACCACCGCGTCGATCAGCCGTTCTTCCTCCGGAACCGGCTCTTCGACTTCCTCATCGGGGACTGGGACCGCCACCCGGACCAGTGGCGCTGGGCCGCCTTCGAGCCCTACCAGCTCGACCCCACGCTGACCGGCGAGGCCCGCACCGAGGGGAAGGTCTACCGCGCCATCCCCCGCGACCGCGACCAGGCGTTCTTCACCGTCGGGGGCCTCGTCCCCCGCCTCGTCCAGCGCATCGACCCCCGCCTCCAGGACTTCGACGAGGGCTTCGGCGACATCGTCGGGTTCACGGCCAACTCGATCCACCAGGACCGCCGGTTCCTGTCGGCGCTCTCCCGCGAGGACTGGATCGCCGTGGCCGAGGAGCTGCAGGCGGCGATGACCGACGAGGCGATCCGCGAGGCGCTCGGCGTGTGGCACGAGATGGGGGTCTACGAGGCCAGCCAGGGCGACCGCGTCTTCCGCACCCTCCAGGCCCGCCGCGACGGGCTCGTGGAGGCCGCCGAGGAGTACTACGAGGTCCTCGCCCGCGCCGTGGACGTGCTCGGCTCGGACAAGCACGAGCGGTTCGTCGTCGAGCGCCTCCCCGGCGGCGACCTCGACGTGACGGTCTACAAGACGACGAAGGAGGGGGAGGACCGCAGAATCATCTACCAACGCCGGTTCTTCGAGGACGAGACGGAGGAGGTCCGCCTCTTCGGCTTCGGCGGGCGCGACCGGTTCGAGCTGGTGGGGGACGAGCCGACGGGGATCTTCGTCCGCGTGATCGGCGGGGCGGGGGAGGACGCCTTCGCTGACGCGACCACCCGGCGCGGCGTGGGGGGCGACGTCCGCTACTACGACACGGCCGAGGGGAACGCCGTCGAGCGCGCGCCGGGCACGCGGCTGTGGCTCTCGAACGACCCCGCCGTGAACCTCTACGACGAGTGGAACTACCTCCCGCCGTTCCGGCAGTTCTACCCCTTCTTCGGGTACAACGACGTGGACGGCCTCTTCCTCGGGGCCGGCGTCGCCTTCACGAAGCCCGGCTTCCGCAAGGGCCCCTACGCCCGCCGCCAGAGCCTCGCCGCCAACGTCTCGACGCTGACGACCGCCGTGAACGCGCGCTACGACGGGCACTGGGTGGACGCCGTCGCCCGCGGCTGGGACACCCGCGTCTCCCTCGGTCTGGAGAGCCCGCAGAGCGTCCGCAACTTCTTCGGGATCGGGAACGACACGGCGGACAGCCTCGACGTGGGCCGGTTTTACCGGCTCCAGCGCGGCCGGGTCGGGGCGACGGTCGGCGTCGAGCGGGAGTTCGTCCGCGGCGGCGTCGTCCGCCTCGCCCCGCGCTTCGAGGTGATCCGGTTCGACGACGATGAGGGCGCGCTCGCCGCGCTCCCCGGCCTGCTCGGGTCCGAGGGGGTCGTGGAGTACGGGGGGGAGGACGAGTGGCGGACCGGCGCTGACCTGCTGCTCGACCTCGGGCGGGTGGACCGCCCAGCCAACCCGCGCCAGGGCTTCCGGTGGATGAACGCGGCCGGCCTCAGCGTCGGCGTCCGCAACCTCGACGCCGTCTACGGCCGGCTCGCCACCGACCTCGCCCTCTACATCTCCCCCCGCCTGGAGCCGCAGACGACGCTGGCCCTCCGCGTCGGCGCCGCCCACGTCGTCGGGGAGTACCCGTTCTACGACGCCGTCACGCTCGGCGGCCGGGAGAACCTCCGCGGCTACCGCTCGACGCGGTTCGCCGGGCGCACGGCGGCCTTCGGCAACGCCGAACTGCGCCAGAAGCTGGCCTCCTTCCGCACCTACACCGCGGCCGGCGCCCTCGGCCTGCTCGCCTTCGCCGACGCCGGCCGCGTGTGGGCCGACGGCGAGGGCTCCTCGACGCTCCACGCCGGCTACGGCGGCGGGCTCTGGCTGGACCTCTTCGACCTCGCCCTCTTCACCGCCACCGTCGGCGCCTCGGCCGAGGGCGTCGAGGCATTCGCCGGGTTCGGCTTCCAATTCTGACGCCGCCGCCGATACTGCCGGGGCCATCCGGAGCGCCGACGGGCACCGCCGGCGCTCCCCCGGCGTTCTAGGGGCCGATAACCGCTCGGGCGCCCCCCACTAACCCTCCCACGCGATGAGCGAACCCAAGACCGACGCCGCCGTCCGCCCGGACCCGGCCGGAATCCCCGTAGCCGTCGAGTCCGCCTCCGAGGCGCCGGGCGACGGCGCCGCCCGCCCCGCCGACCTCGAGGGCGCCGCCGAGAACGGCGCGGCCGAGAACGGCGCCGCCGAGAACGGCGCCGCTGGCGACGGCGAGGTCGCCGCGCTGACCATCCTCGCCGAGCCCGCCGACGTGACCGACGTGGCGAAGGCGGTGGCGAAGGAGGTCGAGAAGCGGCGGCGGAAGGCGCGGAAGAAGGCGAAGAAGGACAAGGGCAAAAAGGAGTCGCTCGGGACGAGCCGCGGCATCGAGACCATGTTCCGGACGTCGTACCGGACCCACCTCGACCTCACCTCGCTGGCCGACGCGAAGGCGAACATCATGATCTCCGTCAACGGCCTCATCCTCCCCATCCTCCTCGGGGCCATCTCGTCGAAGATCGACACCAACCCGTGGCTCATCATCCCCACGGCCGTCTTCGTGACCGGCTGCCTCATCTCGATGGTCTACGCCATCCGCGCGGCGCGGCCCCGCGTGACCAAGGAGCCCATCACCCTCGACGACGTCCGCTCCGACGACGTGAACGTCCTCTTCTTCGGGAACTACACGAGCCTCAGCCGCGACGACTTCGAGGTCGGCCTGACGGAGCTGATCACGGACACGGACCGGCTCTACAAGAACATGATGCGGGACATCTACGGGATCGGGTCCGTGCTCCAGACGAAGTTCCACCTGCTCCGCACCTCGTACACCGCCTTCGGGTTCGCCGTGGTCTCGGGCGTCCTCCTGTTCCTCGCCGTCTACGTCGCCGTCGGCACGGGGATGATCGGCGGGGCCGAGGTCGCCGCGCCGCCGCCGGCCGCGCCGGAGGGGTCCGGGCTCCCCGGCGTCCTCCCGTTCTAGCCTATGACCGTCTCCCTCTGGGGCGTCCGCGGCTCGACCCCCACCGCCGGCGCGGCGTTCGACCGGTACGGCGGCAACACGACCTGCGTCTCGGTGTGCCTCCCCGGCGCCGGGGAGCCCGACCGTATGCTCGTGCTCGACGCGGGGACCGGGATCCGCCGCCTCGGCCATGAGCTCGCCGCGCGGGACGACGAGGTGTTCGTCCTCCTCACCCACCTCCACGCCGACCACCTCTTCGGCTTCCCCTTCTTCGCCCCGCTCTACCAGGAGGGCCGCCGGGTTCACCTCCTCGAATACCCCGGCCCCGGCGGGTCGTGGTCGCCGCTGTCGCTCTTCGACGGGGTCCACTACCCGCTCCGCCCGGACGACCTCCCGGCCGACGTCGTGAGCATCGGCCGGCCGGTGCTGGCGGGCCTCCGCGACCACGGCCTCCGCGTCGACCGCCACCCCGTCAACCACCCCGGCGGCGCCTTCGCCTACCGCGTCCACCACGGCGGGTGGTCGTTCGTGTTCGCCCCCGACAGCGAGCTCGACCCCCCCCGCGCGGCCGTTGACCGCCGGGACCTCGTCGACTTCTGCCGCGGCGCGGACCTCCTGTGCCACGATGCGCAGTACCTCGACCGCGAGCTCGCCGAGCGGCGCGGGTGGGGCCACAGCTCCGTCGAGCAGGCGTGCGACCTCGCCCGCGAGGCCGGGGTCGGGCGCCTGCTCCTGTTCCACCACGACCCCGACCGGACCGACGACGACCTCGACGGCATCGGGGAGTACGCCTCGGAGCTCCTCGAAGAGGACGGCGTCCCCTGCACCGTGGCGCGCGAGGGGCTCCGCATCGAGTTCAGCGAGCGGGGGGTCGCGCTGACGGACGAGCCGGCGCCCGTGCCGGCCGCCACCCCCGCCGAGAGCGCGTGATGACGGACGAACCCGCCCTGGAAGCGTCGTCGGGGAGCCCGGAGCGGCTGCCGGAGGAGCCACCGCCCGCCGAGGCTCGGCAGGGACCGGAGACGGCGCGCATCCTCGTGGTGGACGACGAGGCCGACCTCGCCGAGGTGATCCGCCAGAAGTTCCGCCGGCGCGTCCGCCGCGGCGAGCTCGAGTTCCACTTCGCCCGCGACGGCCACGAGGCCCTCGAGCAGATCCGCGCCCACCCGGACCTCGACCTCGTGCTGACCGACATCAACATGCCGAAGATGGACGGGCTCACGCTGCTGGCCGAGCTCGCCAAGCTCGACCGCGACGCCCTCGGCGCCGTCGTCGTGACCGCCTACGGCGACATGCTCAACATCCGCACGGCGATGAACCGCGGGGCCTTCGACTTCGTCACCAAGCCGATCGACCTCGAGGACCTGGAGCAGACCGTGGACCGCGCCGTCGAGATGGTCCGTCGGCAGAAGCGGGCGGCCCACGCCCGCGAGACCGTCGAGCGCTACCTCTCGGGCGAGGTCGCCGAGGAGCTCCTCTCTAGCCCCGAGGCCACGAAGCTCGGCGGCGAGCGCCGCCGCGTGACCATCCTCTTCAGCGACCTCCGCGGCTTCAGCGCCCTCTCCGAGCGGCTCGACCCCGAGCGCGTCGTCGAGGTGCTCAACACGTACCTCGGCCGGATGACGGAGGTCATCGGCGACCACGGCGGCACCATCGACGAGATCGTGGGGGACGGCCTCCTCGTCCTCTTCGGCGCCCCCGTCCAGCGCGAGGACCACGCCCGGCGCGCCGTCGCCTGCGCGCTCGCCATGCAGCTCGCGATGCCGGACGTGAACGAGCGCGTCCGCGCGCTCGGGATCCCCCCGCTCGAGATGGGCATCGGCATCAACACCGGCGACGTCGTAGTGGGGACGATCGGGAGCGAGCGGCGGGCGAAGTACGCCGTCGTCGGCAGCCCGGTGAACATGGCCGGGCGGATCGAGGCGGCGACGGTCGGCGGGCAGATCCTCGTCTCGGAGGCGACCCGCCGCGAGGCCGGCGCCGACGTCGAGGTGCGGCGGACGCTCCACCTCGCCGCCAAGGGCTTCGCCGAGCCGATCCCGCTCCACGACGTCGCCGGCATCGGGCCGCCCCACGGCCTCCGCCTCCCCGCCACCGCCGCCGCCCTCGTCGGGCTGCCGACGCCGGTGCCGGTCCGCTACCAGCTCCTCGACGGCAAGCGCCTCGAGGGCGAGCCCGAGCGGGGCCGGCTCACGGCGCTCGCCAAGGCGTCGGCGCTGCTCCAGGCCGAGCGCCCGCTGGAGCTCCTGACCGACCTCAAGCTCTTCGCCCTCGGAGGCCCGGGCGGCGCGCTCCCGGAGGGCGACGCCTACGCCAAGGTGATGGAGCACGGCGCCGACGGCTACGTCCTCCGCTTCACCGCCCTCGACGACGAGCTCGCCGAGGCGCTCGCACGGCTCCGCGAGACGGCGGGGGGGGCGTCGTGAGCGGCGCGGCACCGGGACTCCCGGCCCCGTTGGGCCTCGGGGTGTGGGACGACAGCGTCGGCCTCCCGCTGCTGCTCCTCGTCGTGATCGTGCTGGCGCTCGCGGCGCTCGGCGTGCTGGCCGTCCAACTCGGCCGCCAGCGCCGCGCCCTCGCCGAGGCCAACGCCCGCCTGGAAGACGCCAACCGGACGCTCGAGGAGCGCGTCGCCACGCGCGTCGCCGAGGCCGAGCGCTCGACGCGGATGATGGACGACTTCAACGACCTCCTGGAGGAAAAGAACGTCGAGCTCGAAGCGGCCCTCGCCGACCTCCAGACCACCCAGGACCGCCTCCTCAAGGCCGACCGCCTCGCCTCGCTCGGTCAGCTCATGGCCGGCATCGCTCACGAGATTAAGAACCCGCTCAATTTCGTCACCAACTTCGCTCGGCTCTCGGTCGAACTGGCCGAGGAGCTGCGCGAGGAGCTCGAAGCCCGCCGCGAGGCGCCCGTCGGCGAGGCGCTCGCCGAGGTCGAGGAGGTGCTGGACGACCTCGCCGGCAACGCCGCCCGGATCGAGCAGCACGCCCACCGCGCCGACAACATCGTGCGGAACATGCTGCTCCACTCGCGCGAGGCGCCGGGCCAGCCTCAACTGGCGGATCTCAACGCGCTCGTCGAGGAGTACGCCGGCCTCGCCTACCACGGCATGCGCGCCGCCGACGCCACGTTCAACGCTGAGCTCGTCCACGACCTCGATGCGGCGGTGGGGGAGGTGTCGGTACGCCCGCAGGAGATCGGCGGCGTCCTCATCAACCTCCTCTCGAACGCGTTCCACGCCGTCCGCGAGCGGGCGCGTGAGGGGGCGGCGGGGTACGCCCCGCGCGTCACCGTCCGCACCCTCGGCCGTGGCGAGGCCGTCGAGATCCACGTCGAGGACAACGGCATCGGCATCCCGGACGACATGGTCGAGCGGATCTTCGAGCCGTTCGTGACGACGAAGCCGGCGGGGGAGGGGACCGGGCTCGGGCTCTCGCTCGCCTACGAGGTCGTCGTGCAGAAGCACGGCGGCGAGTTGGACGTCGAGACGGGGGAGGGGCGGGGGGCGGTGTTTACCATTACTTTACCCCGGACGGCGGGCGGCACCCGCGCCCCCGCCTCCGGCGGCGCACCCCGGGTGCCGCCGACGGTGCAACCGCTCTGACCCCATGCTCGACCGCAACGGGACCGAAGACAGCTTCTGGGCCAACATCTTCCGCCCGAGCGCCGAGAGCGAGACGCGGCGGCTGCTCCGGCGCGTCCCCATCCTCGCCGGCCTCGACCGCCGCGAGCTCGACGCCGTCGAGAAGATCCTCTACCGCCGGGAGTACCACGCCGACGAGGTCGTCTTCCGGCAGGGCGAGCCCGGCCTCGGCATGTTCGTCATCGAGCGCGGCACCGTCGCCATCGTCCACGAGCCGACGGAGCGGGTGCTCGCCGAGCTAGAAGACGGTGACTTCTTCGGCGAGATCGCCCTGCTCAACGAGATGCCGCGCTCGGCGACGGCCGTGGCCCGCACGACGGCGACGCTGTGGGGGCTCTTCCAACCCGAGCTGTTCGACCTCTTCGAGCGGAACCCCCGCCTCGCCTCGCGCCTGCTCCTCCCCCTGGCCCAGACCGTCGGCGACCGCCTCGTGGCGATGAACCGCCGGCTGCTCGGACTCCACGACGCGAACCAGGCGCTGCGGGCGGCGCTCCAGCGCGCCAGCGGCCCGGCCGACCCGCCGGAGGCGATGGTCGCGGAGGCCGGCCCGCTGGCGAACACGGGCTCGGCGCTCGACGTCGAGCCGCTGGACGGGCCGGCCGCGCGGGCACAGGCGGAATGATAGCCGAGGCCCGGACGCCCCTCTGGCTGAAGCTGCTTGCGCTGGCAGCCCTCGTCGCCGGGGCGGTGTGGCTGCTGGCCCCGCTCGGCGGGGTGCTCCAGGTCGTCGTGTTCGGGGCGCTGCTGGCCTACCTCCTCGACCCGCTCGTGAACCGGCTGGAGGCGCGGGGGGTGGGGCACGGGACGGCCACGGCCGTCGTGTTCGTCGGGGTGCTGCTGGCGATCGGCGTCCCGCTCGTGCTGCTGTTCCCCGTGCTGGCCGCGCAGCTCGGGGAGCTCCAGGCCGGCTTCGACGCCGAGGTGCTGTCGGCGGGGCTGGAGACGGTGGAGGGGTGGCTGGCGGAGCGGCTCCGCCCGCTGGGCGTCGAGGGGTTCGACCTCCGCGAGCAGGCGGCGGCCCTCGCCTCCGAGCACCTGACCGCCGCCGTCGGCGCCCTGCCGGGCGTGCTCGGCCTCGTCACGCAGCTCGTGATCGTGCCGTTCGTCGCGTTCCTCCTGCTCCGCGACGGCCGCCGGTTCCGCAAGGGCCTCATCGCCCTCGTCCCGAACCGGTACTTCGAGTTCACCCTGAACGTGCTCCACAAGGCGGACCAGCAGCTCGGCGGCTACCTCCGCGGGCAGCTCCTCGCGGCGATCATCGTCGGGCTGCTCGCCACGCTCGCGCTGTGGGTCATCGGCGTGCCGTACTTCTTCATCATCGGGGCCGTGGCCGGGGTGACGAACCTGATCCCGTTCCTCGGCCCCGCCGCCGGCGCGCTGACGGCCGTGCTCGTCTCGGTGGTGACGCTCGGCACGTTCGACCAGGTGCTCCCCATCGTGGTGACGTTCGCCCTCATCCAGGTCATCGACAACACGGTCTCGCAGCCGCTCCTGCTCTCGCGCAACGTCGAGCTCCACCCCCTCGCCATCCTCCTCGTGCTTCTCGTCGCCGCGCAGCTCTTCGGGGTGGTCGGGCTGCTGCTGGCCGTGCCGGTGGCGGCCATCGCGAAGGTGCTCGTGCAGGAGTTCGTCACCACCTTCCGGCGCTACCGGTTCTCGTAACCCGCGTTCCCCCTTATGAAGACTCTCCTCTTCCTCCGCCACGGCAAGTCCGACTGGGAGGCCGCCTGGACCCACGACCACGAGCGCCCGCTGAAGAAGCGCGGCCGGAAGGACGCCGAGCGGATGGGCCGGTTCATCACGGCCGCCGGGCTCGCCCCGGACCGCATCCTGACCTCAACGGCGGTGCGGGCGCGGCAGACACTGGAGATTGCGCAGAAGGCGGGGGAATGGGGGGCGCCCGTCCGCGAGACCTCCGCGCTCTACATGGCCGACGTGCAGACCGTGCTGAACGAGGTCCGCCGTGAGCCCGACGACGCCGAGGTACTCCTCCTCGTCGGCCACGAGCCAACCTGGAGCACGGCCGTCAGCCGGCTCATCGACGGCGGCGACCTCCGCTACCCCACCGCCGCCGTCGCCGCCGTATCGTTCGAGGCCGACCGCTGGCGGGAGGTCGCTTTTGGGGACGGGGAGCTCGCGTGGTTCCTCCCGCCGAAGGTGATCAAGCGGGCGCTGAAGGCGCTCTGAGGCGAAGTCAGCGAAGGACGATAACTCTTTGATCGAGCCGGAGGCCACCGCCCATCGCGCGGACGACGTAGAGCCCCGGCGTGAACGCCGAGGCATCGAGGCGGAACGGGTGCTGCCCGGCGGCGAGGGGGCCGTCGTGGAGCGTCGCGGCGCGCCGGCCGAGCACGTCGAACACGGCGACCTCAACGCCCGCCTGCGACTCGGCGAGCGCGAGCGCGACGGTGGCGTCGAAGCGGAGGGGGTTCGGGAACGCCGAGAGCGCGTCGGCTGCAGCCTTGGCCCGCTCAGCCGGCTGCACGGTGGAGAAGCCGCCGTCGTTCGCGTCGAGCCACGCGTCGGTGAAGAGGGGGGCCGCGGCGATCCCCCTCGAAGCGGCCTTGGTAACGGTGAACGTCTCGAAGGCGAGGACGCTCATGGAGGAGAAGTCCCCGACGTTCAGGGCGACGGCGTACGCCCCCGCCGGCGCGCCGGCCGGCACCCGGAGGTTGAAGCTGCTCGACGCGGTGGCGCCGGCCGCGAGCGTGCCGGAGGCGAGGAGCGTCGTCTGCGAGGCCGGGCCCGTGACCTCGACCCACACGTCCACGGGCCGCGCCGCGTCCCCGTTGTTAGTGAGGGTGCCGGAGATCGTGAGGACGCCGCCGCTAGCGGGGAGGCTCGTGGGGCTCGCCGTGGCCGAGAGCGCGAGGGCTGCGCCGCTGCCGAGGCCCTCGCCGACGGCGACGAACACGTCGTTGCTGCCGGCGCTCGTGAGGGTGCTCCCGCCGACGGTGATCGTCTCGCGGAAGAACCCGGTAAGGGCGAGCGCGGCGCCGCTCACGGCGACGCCGGTGGCGTCATCCCGGTTCGTCCCGCCCACGAGGTTGAGGGCGAGGAGGGAGCCGTCGGCGTCGTAGGCGGCGAGGAAGCCGTCGTTGCCGCCGGCCGTGGCGTAGGGCTCGGTGCCGCTGGTGGTCGAGAACGTGCCGGAGCCGTTGACGTAGCCGGCGGCGTAGGCGTTGCCGTCGGCGTTGGCAGCGACGGCCTCGCCGAAGTCGAACGACGAGCCGCCGGCGCGGCGGCCCCACACGGCGTCACCGGCTGCGTCGAGCTTGGCGACGAACGCGTCGGAGAACCCGGCGCTCTGGAGCACGTCACCGCCGACGAGGATGGTGTTCTCGAACGAGCCGGTAAGATAGCTGCTGCCGTCGGGAGCGACGGCCACCCCACGCCCGAACTCGCTCCCGTTCGCGCCGACCTGCGCGGCCCACTCCTCGGCTCCGCTCGCGTCGTAGCGGACGGCGAACGCGTCGGTCCGGCCGGCGCTCTGGAGGGGGAAGGCGCCGAAGATGGCGACGCCGGCGAACTGCCCCATCGCCACGGCCCCGCCGCCGGGCGCGAGGTCCACGTCGTACATCTTGTCGCTCTCGGTGCCGCCGCCGCGGACGGCCCACGTCACGCCGCCGTCGGCGTCGTAGCGGACGAGGAAGGCGTCGGTCGAGCCGGCGCTCACGAGCGTCTCGCCTCCGACCGTGACGGTCCCCCCGAAGCCGCCGGCGAAGTAGACCCCGTCGGCGTCCGCGGCGAGGCCCTCGCCGGTGTCCTGCTCGGCGCTGCCCACGCTGCGGACCCACAGGAGGTCGCCGCCGGCGCTGTACTTGGCGACGAAGGCGTCGAAGTCGCTCACGGCCTGGAGCTGGCCGTCGGGGTTCGCGCCGCCGTCGAAGGTGGCGAGGGCGGTGAACGTCCCGCCCCAGTAGACGCTGCCGTCCGGTGCGACCGCGACGGCGTCGCCGAAGTCGTTGAAGATCCCCGTCCCGCCGCGCCGGACCCACAGCGCCGTGCCGTCGGCGTCGTACTTCACGAGGAAGGCGTCGCTCCAGTCCCTGCTGGGGTCGCCGTCGGCCGCGGTGATCGAGAGGGCGCCGAACGTGGCCGTTCCCTCGAACGTGCCGGCCACGACGCGGCTGCCGTCGTCTCCCACGGCTACGGCTTCGCCCACGTCGGAGCGCGGGCCGCCGCCGCGCACGGCCGAGTCCAGCGCGTCGGTCTGGACCTGCGCCAGGGCGAGGGGAGATAAAGGAAGGAGAAGGGCGATGAGGGCGAGGCGCATGGAAGCAGAGGGTTAGGGAGAGCCGAAGGTACGGCGCGCGGATCGCTGCGGCGCCCGCCGCGTTGGGGCCGCGTCCTTCACCCCCGCTCCGATGGGCGACCCCCGCCGCTGGACCACCCTCGCCTCGAAGATGCTCCTGGAGCGGTGGTGGCTCACGCTGCGCGAGCACCACGTCCGCCTCCCCTCCGGCGCCGAGATCGAGGAGTTGCACGTGGCCGAGGCCCCGGACTGGGCGCTGGCTGTCGCGCTCACGGATGCGGGCGAGGCGGTGATGGTGGAGCAGTACCGCTACGCCGTGGACCGCGTGGGGCTGGAGTTTGCGGCGGGCGTCGTCCACGAGGGAGAGGATCCGGAAGCTGCCGCGCGGCGCGAGCTGCTGGAGGAGACGGGGTACGGGGCGGGGCGTTGGGAGCGGCTCGGGCGCGTCGCCGTCGAGCCGGCGCGGCTGACGTGCCACGCCCACCTCTTCGTCGCCCACGGCGCCCGGCGGATTGCCGCGCCCGCGCTCGACGCGACGGAGGACCTGGCGGTGCGGGTCGTGCCGGCGGTGTCGCTGCCGGAGCGGGCCGAGGCGGGGGAGATCCACCACGGCGTCCACGTCGGCGCCGTGTTCTGGGCGCTGCATCGCGGTCTGCTCGGTGGGGCGCCGGGGGGATGAACCCATCGGCGGGGGCCGCGTTGATCCGCCCGACCGTCCCTCGCACCCTGCCCCTCTCCCCATGCCCACCGAGCGCACCACCGTCATCGTCTCCGTCAACACCGAGCAGGACGAGGAGGCCCAGATGAAGCAGGTCCACGCGCAGGTGGGCGAGGGCTGGCGCGTCGTGCAGAAGGTGCCGATCTCCGGCGGGGGCGCCGGCCCCGGCGGCAACTCCGAGGGGTTCATGCGGCTCCAGGTCACCCTCGAACGGGAGGTCGACGAGGACAACGTGATCGTCCGGCCGGGCGACGGCGAGGACTAGCCCGGATGCTCTTCCCCATCGGCGACGACGACCGCCACCTCGGCGGCCCCGCGTTCGTCACGCTCGGCCTGCTCGCGGCGAACGTGGCGCTGTTCGTGGTCCAGTTCCTCGACCCCGCGTTCACCTACGGCTGGAGCACCGTGCCGCTGGAGATCACGACGGGCACCGACCTCGTGACGCCGCAGCCGGTCCAGAGCGCGCAGGGCACCGTCGAGATTCCGCAGTCGCCGGGGCCGACGCCGATCTACCTCACGCTGCTCTCCAGCATGTTCATGCACGGCGGGTTCGGGCACATCGCTGGCAACATGCTCTACCTCTGGATCTTCGGGGACAACGTGGAGCACCGGTTCGGGCACGGGGCGTTCCTCGCGTTCTACCTCGTCAGCGGCCTCGCCGCGACGGCCGCGCAGATCGCGCTCGACCCGGACTCCGTCGTCCCGAGCCTCGGCGCCAGCGGGGCGATCTCGGGCGTGCTCGGGGCCTACCTCGTGCTCTTCCCGAAGAACCGCGTCCACGCCGTCTTTTTCTTCCAGGTCGTCGCCGTGCCGGCCGTCTTGGCGATCGGGCTGTGGATCGCGTTCCAGTTCGTCAACGGCTGGGGCGCCATCGCGGCGACGGAGGAGACGGTCGGCGGGGTGGCCTACGGCGCGCACATCGGCGGCTTCCTCGCCGGGGCGCTGCTGGCGCTCGTGCTGCGCTCGGTGATCCCGGAGGGGCGTCCGAACGTGCTCCGGCCCTCGATGCAGCGGGACCCGCGGCTGCGGCGGCTGTGGTAGGTTGTCGCGTAGCGTGTCGCGTAGGGGCCGGAGCGCCCCGCCGGCAGCGCCGTTGCGACGTGCTCGGAACTCCAGACTAGGCCCGTGCCCCTCTCCCCCTCGGACTCCTGCCCCCTCTGCCTCGCGGCGCCGATTCCGCTTGCGCGGCCCACACGGCCCACGCGAGACGTGCCCCCGACGGCCG
Source organism: Rhodothermales bacterium (assembly GCA_965215145.1). Taxonomy (GTDB): domain Bacteria; phylum Bacteroidota; class Rhodothermia; order Rhodothermales; family JANQRZ01. The sequence goes on from OZ244038.1 coordinate 1,741,411, forward strand.
ACGCCGAGAGCGGCGGTCCCCGCACGACGGCTCAGGGGGCGCGCCGGTGGACGGCCAAGACGCGCTGAGCGGCATGGGCATAAACGAACCGACGGCCGCAGGAGGGGTATGGGGGCGAGTGGCGGACGGGTTAGAGCGGGCCGCCCCTCTCGTCGCGGTCCTCTTCATCGGCCTCTTCGTCGTGGTGGCCGGGCTCCGGGTAGGATACCCCTACGAGCTGGAGTGGATGGAGGGCGGCAGCCTCGGCCACGTCCGCCGCGTCCTCGCCGGCGAGCCGCTCTACGTCGCGCCGTCGCTCGACTTCACCCCCTACATCTATACCCCGCTCTACTACTGGGTGTCGGCCGGTGCGGCGGCCCTCCTAGGCGAGGGGTTTGCTGCGCTGCGGCTGGTCTCGACCCTGAGCACACTGGGCTGCCTCTGCGTCCTGGTCCTGCTGGTGCATCGGGAGACCGGCTCGGGGCGGCTGGGATTGCTGGCGGCCGGCCTCTTCGCGGCGACGTTCATGACGGCCGGGGCGTGGTTCGACCTCGGCCGGGTGGACTCCCTCTTCCTGCTCCTCCTGCTCGCGGGGGTCTACCGGGCCCGGTGGGCGCGGGGGACAGCGGGGCTCGCCGGGGCAGGGCTCCTGTTCGGCCTCGCGTTTCTGACGAAGCAGACGGCGCTCGTGATCACACTGCCGTTGGCACTGTGGGCGCTGCTCGCCCACCGCGGCCCGGCCCGCGTGGCCCTCGTAGCGTCGTTCGCGCTGGTGGCCGGGGGGAGCACCCTCGCCCTCGACGCGCTCAGCGACGGGTGGTTCTCGTTCTACGCCTTCACGCTGCCGCGCCACCATAACACCCTGCCGGAGCTGGTCGTCCTGTTCTGGACGGCCGACGTGCTCCGCCCTCTCGGGCTGGCTGCGCTGGCGACGGCGGCGTTCCTCGCGCAGGCACGGCGGGACCAGAGGGCGTTCTACGGGCTGCTGCTCGTCGGGCTCGTCGGGGCGAGCTACGCCTCGAGGATCCACGCGGGCGGGTACGTCAACGTGCTCCTGCCGGTCTACGCCGGCCTCGCCGTCGGCGCCGCACTCGGGGTGGGGGCGTTGCAGCCGCGGGCGTCACAACTCGGAGCGCGGCCGCGGGCCTTCCTCAGCTTCGCTGTCCTCGTCCAGTTCGCCGCCCTCTTCGAGAGCCCCATCGGGCAGGTACCCACCGCCGCCGACCGCGCCGCCGGGGACCGGTTGGTCGAGGCGCTCCGGGAGGTGCCCGGCGACGTCCTCGTCCTCTCACACCCCCACCTCGCCTGGCGCGCGGGGAAGCCGCCCCACGCCCAGCGCATGGCGCTCTACGACGTCCGCCGGGGGACGTCGGCGGGGTGGGAGGTCCTGGAGGCGGAGGTGGCCTCGGCCATCCGCTCGCGGCGTTACGAGGCCGTCATTCTGGACGTTGAGTGGGCGTGGAGGCCCGAGGGCTTCGAGACCCACTACTGCCCCGCCGGCCCCGTCTTCGAGGACCCTGACGTGTTCTGGCCCGTGACGGGGGAGCCGATGCGGCCGACCGAGCTCTATCACCTCTGCGAGCCGGGGGATGAATAGTGCGGCCCTGCCGCCTCGGAGGGCAGCGGGGCCGCGGTGCTCAGCAGCGGGTGGGGCGGCTACTCCTGCTCCTCGGAGGCCGGCTCCTCCTGCTCAGGGTCGGCGCCGTCGGGCTTCGGGGCGTCGTCCTTCTTGGCCTTCGCCTTGCCCCGCTTCGTCTTGAACGAGAGCTCCTCGCCCTCGCCCTTGCGGTCCACGAGGATCGTGTCGCCCTCGCCGAGGTCGTCGGAGAGGATGGCCTCGGCCATCGGGTCCTCGACGTACTTCTGGATCGCGCGCCGCAGCGGGCGGGCGCCGAACTGCGGGTCGTACCCCTTGTCGACGAGGAACTCCTTCGCCGTCGGCGAGACCTCGATCTCGATGCCGAGGTCCTCGACGCGGGCGAAGAGGTCCTTCTGCATGATGTCGATGATCTCGAAGATGTGCGCCTTCTCCAACGGGTGGAAGACGATCACGTCGTCGATCCGGTTCAGGAACTCCGGGTTGAAGACCCGCTTCAGCGCGTCCTCCACGGTCGACTTCATCTTCTTGTAGTCGAACGTCTCCTCGGACATCGAGAAGCCGATGCCCTTGCCGAGGTTCTTGATGTCGCGCGCCCCGATGTTCGAGGTCATGATGATGATCGTGTTCCGGAAGTCCACCCGCCGGCCGAGGCCGTCGGTGAGGATGCCGTCGTCGAGCACCTGGAGGAGGATGTTGAACACGTCCGGGTGCGCCTTCTCGATCTCGTCGAGGAGCACCACGCTGTAGGGCTTCCGGCGGACCTTCTCGGTGAGCTGCCCGCCCTCCTCGTAGCCGACGTAGCCGGGAGGTGCGCCGACGAGGCGCGACACGGAGAACTTCTCCATGTACTCGCTCATGTCGATCCGGATCAGCGCGTCCTGGCTGTCGAAGAGGTACTCCGTCAGCCGCTTCGCGAGCTCCGTCTTGCCGACGCCGGTGGGGCCGAGGAAGATGAACGAGCCGATGGGCCGCTTCGGGTCCTTGAGCCCGGCGCGCGTCCGGCGGATCGCGCGGGAGAGCTTGTCGATGGCCTCGTCCTGCCCGATCACCGTGCCCTTGAGCTTCTCGCCCATGTGCATCAGCTTCGCGCCCTCCGTCGTCTCGACGCGGTCCACGGGGATGCCGGTCATCATAGCGACGACCTGAGCGATGTCCTTGTCGGTGACGTCGTGGACCTCGGTCTCGGCCTGGCGCTCCCACTCCTCCTTCGCGTTCTCGAGCTCCTCCTGGAGGTTCTTCTCCTTGTCGCGGAGCTGCGCGGCCTCCTCGAACTTCTGGCTCTTGACAACACGGTTCTTCTCCTCCTTGACGGCCTCGATCTGCTCTTCGAGGTCGAGGATCTCCTTGGGGACGCGGATGTTCGAGAGGTGGACCCGCGCGCCGGCCTCGTCCATCACGTCGATGGCCTTGTCGGGGAGGTGGCGCTCGGTGATGTAGCGGTCCGAGAGCTTCACGGCGAGCTCGAGGCCCTCGTCGGAGAAGAGGACGTTGTGGTGGTCCTCGTAGCGGTCCTTGATGTTCTGCAGGATCTCGAGGGCCTCCTCCGGGGTCGCGGGGTCGACGAGGATCTTTTGGAAGCGCCGGTCGAGGGCGCCGTCCTTCTCGATGTACTGGCGGTACTCGTCGAGCGTGGTGGCGCCGATGCACTGGATCTCGCCGCGGGCGAGGGCGGGCTTGAACATGTTCGAGGCGTCGAGCGAGCCGGAGGCGCCGCCGGCGCCGACGAGGGTGTGGAGCTCGTCGATGAAGAGGATCACGTCGGGGCTCTTCTCGAGCTCGTTCATGACGGCCTTCATCCGCTCCTCGAACTGCCCGCGGTACTTCGTCCCCGCGACCAGCGCGGCGAGGTCGAGCGTCACGATCCGCTTGTCGTAAAGGATGCGGCTGACCTTGCGCTGGATGATCCGCAGCGCGAGCCCCTCGGCGATGGCGGTCTTGCCGACGCCGGGCTCGCCGATGAGCACGGGGTTGTTCTTCTTGCGGCGGCTCAGGACCTGGGCCACGCGCTCGATCTCGCGCTCGCGCCCGACGATGGGGTCGAGCTTGTCTTCCTCGGCGAGCTTGGTGAGGTCGCGGCCGAAGTTGTCGAGGACGGGGGTCTTGCTTTTCTCTGCCATGCTGGATCGCTCGCGTCTGGAGCCGGAGGAGCCGCCGCTGGAGCCGGAGGGGCCGGACCGGGGCTGGCTCGTGCCGGAGATGATCTGGTCGAGTTCGGCGCGGACGCCGTCGTAGGAGACGGCGAAGTGCTGGTTCAGCAGCTGCGCCGCGATGTTCTCGTCGTCCCGGAGGAGGCTCAGCAGGAGGTGCTCGGTCCCGATCACGTCGCTCTTGTAGAGCTTCGCCTCGAGGTAGGTGATCTTGAGCACCTTCTCGGCCTGCTTCGTCAGCGGGATGTTCCCGACGGTCAGCGTGCCGCCGGCGCTGCGGACGGTCTCCTCGACGGCCCGCTTCAGCTTCAGCAGGTCGGTGCCGAGGTTGCGGAGGATCTTGACGGCCACGCCGTCGCCCTCGCGGATGAGCCCGAGCAGGAGGTGCTCGGTGCCGATGTAGTCGTGCCCGAGCCGGATGGCCTCCTCGCGGCTGTAGGAGATGACGTCGCGGACGCGGTTGGAGAAGTTGCCTTCCATCAGATCGTGGTTAGGGGGCTGACGGGATGCCGGGCTTTGGGTAGCCACGGTGTCACGTCCGCGCGGGCGGGAGAGGCTTGCAAAGGTCGGGCCGAGTCGCCTACGACCTCGCGGCGGACGTCCGCTCCCCGATGAGCGAACGGCGACGGCGCGACCCGTCGTATGGGCCGCCGGCGGTGGCGTTCCGGCGCGCGGGGGCTAAAATCCGTGCGGCCTCGGAGCCCGCGGGGGTGGTGGGCTACGCCGCGAAGCTGGACCCGCAGCCGCACGTCTGCGTGGCGTTGGGGTTCTCGAAGACGAAGCCGCGCGCGTCGAGGCCGTCGTGGTAGTCGACGGTGGTGCCCATGAGGTAGAGCCCGTGGCGCTTGTCCATGTAGACGGTGACGCCGTCGGTCTCGAACGTGAGGTCGTGCTCGCGGTGCTTGTCGAAGCCGAGCACGTAGCTCATCCCCGAGCACCCCCCGCCCTTGACGCCGACGCGGAGGCCGTAGCCGTCGGGAATCTGCTTGTTCGCCACGATCCGTTTCACCTCTGTCAGCGCCCGCTCGGAGAGCTGGACCGGCGGGGGCATCGGGGGCTTGACGGCGGGGGCTGCGGCGCTCATCGTTCGAGGGCTGTGGGTTGCGGGTGGGTGCAACCGGAGGTGTGGGGGGCTGTTCCGGCCGGGGAGGGGAAGAAAGGAGGAATGGAGGAGGGGAAGACAGGAAGGGAGGTGGCCGTCTAAATTCTCACTCGCTCACTCGCTCACTCGCTCACTCGCTCACCCGCTCCTTCACCGCAGGTCCCGCGCGAGCACGACCACCTCGCGGTACGCCTCCGTCGTCGCGCCGGCGAGGTCGAGGGCTTCGAGGAGCACGATGTACGGGCCGACGCGGAGGGGGCGGCCGTCGTCGTCGAGCCCGTTCCAGATCCGCTCGCCCGTCACGGCGTTGCCGGCGAGGGCGGCCTCTTCGAGGGTGCGGACGAGGCGGCCGGCGCCGTCGAAGATGCGGATGCGGACGACGCCGGCCTCGGCCGCGAGCGTGTACCGGAGGGCCGTCCCCGTCCTGGCGTCGAACGGGCTCGGGTCGGCGGTGAGGCCGGGGGCGGTCGGGGCCTCGCCCGGCGGGAGCGCAGCGCTGTTTGGGAGACCCGGCGTGCCGCCCTCGGGGGCGAGGCTGCTCGTCCACGTCGCGGCGTCGGCGCTCGGCGCGGCGGGGTCGAGGCGTTCGAGCGCGACGCCGGTGGCGTCCTCCAGCTCCGGCCGCTGCCACGAGGGGTCGTAGAACAGCGAGTCGATCACGATTCCGTCAAACCGCAGCACGACGGCATCGCCGGTGTTGTTGAGCGAGGGGAAGTCGGCGGCCTCGATGGCCCGCCCGTCCTCCCCGAACTGCGCCTCTAGCGCCGCGAGGTCGGCGGCGACGGCGATCAGGCCGCCGGGTTCGAGCAGCACCGGCGCCTCGGCGATCGGGTCGCCGCCGCTGGCGTCGGCGAGCACGGTCCGGCTGAGGTCGAAGGTCTGGCTGCCCGTCGCGTTGAGGAGCTCTATGTACTCCGTCCCGCCCTCGGCGGGGTCGTACAGGATCTCGTTCACCAGCAGCTCGCCCGGCGCGGGCGCGTCGGCCTCGCCGAAGAGGAAGATGACTTCGTCCTCGTCCAGCGCGTTTCCCGCGCGGTCGGCCACATCGGTGATGGTGAGGGTGTAGAGGACGCCCTCGGCGAGCGGCGTGGCGAGGAGCAGATCCACTGCATCCTGATCCCCCTCGGGCGCGAACAGGGTCTCCGCCGGCTGCCCGATTCCCTCGGAGATGGCGTAATTCGCGGGATCGGTGGCGGTCACGGCGTCCACGTCCTCGGTGAAGCGGACGCGGACGGTGGCCGAGTCGAGCGCCGCGGCGAAGGCGACGGCCGGCGGCTCGCGGTCGGGGTCGAAGGTGAAGGTGAGCGTGGCCGACTCGGTCTCGTTCCCCTGCGTATCCCGGATTCCAGTGACGGTGAGCGTGTGCTCGCCGGGGTCGAGCGGGGTGGACAGGGTGAGCTCTACCACGGGCTCGGGGTCAGGGAAATATTCCACCCCGGCAGGTGTAATCGAACCGTCCACGGCGAATGCGCCGGCCGTCACGGAGGCTGGGTCGAGCCCCTCGGAGAAGACGACGGTGAGCGTCCGACCGTCGTCTGCCACGACGACGTCCTCGGGCTCGGGTGGGGTCGTGTCAGGTGGAACGGCGTTCGGCGCGGCCGGGGTGCCGCCGCGCGGGTCCGGCGAGGTGCCCCAGTTGCCGGCACTATTGCTCGGCCCCTCGGGGTCGCGGCGTTCGAGGGAGGCGTCGGTGCCGCCCCAACTCGGCCGGTAGAACACGGAGTCGATCACGGCCCGACGATCCTCACGCCGCAGCTCCTGCACAGGGCGCGGTGCCCGCGCCGCCTCGCCCGGCTCGTAGGCAAGGACCAGCGGCTCGCCGTCGTTGTTGAGGTTCGGGAAGTCGGCGACGGCGACGAACGGGACGCCGGGGAACTGCGCCTCGAAGAGGTCCGGCCGCCGCACGAGCGCGGCGTACTCGCCCGGCAGCAGGAACCGCCCGCCCGCCGAGACGCGCACGGTGTCCCGCGCGTCGGCCAGCGTGAAGTCGCGGAGGTCGAACGTCTTGTCCGAGAGGTTCAGCAGCTCCACGTACTCGTTGGTGGGCGTGTCGGGCGGATCGTACAGGATCTCGTTTATCACCACGTCGCCCGCCTCCGCCGCGTCGCCCTCGCCGAAAAAGAACTCGGCGGTCGCTTCGTCCAGCGCGTTGCCTTCGAGGTCTTCGACGCCGCGGACGGTGAGCGTATAGGTCGCGGGGCCGGTCAGCGGCTCGGCCAGCATGAGGCGGACTTCCGCGCCGTCCCCGTCTGGCCCCACCTCAACGGCCTTCGGTTGTCCGATCCCGCCTGAGACCTCGTAGCTCGCGGGGTCGCCGGCCGTGGCGGGGTCGCCGGGCTCGGAGAACAGCACCGTCACCGTCGTCGCGTCGAGGGCGAACGCCTCCAGCAGCTCCGGCGGCTCGCGGTCGGGGTCGAAGGAGAAGGGCACCTCGGCGCCGTCAGCCGCGTTGCCCAGCCCGTCGGCGACGCCGGTGACGACGAGGGTGTAGTCGCCGGGATCGAGCGGGGCGGCGAGGGTGAGCGTTACCGTCTCCTCCGAGTCGTACTCGGCGGCGGTGACGGCGGGGCCGCCGGGGATCGCGAACGCGCCGGGCGTGACGGTCGCCGGGTCCAGCGGCTCGTTGAACGTGACGGTGAGCGTGCGGCCGTCGCCTGAGACGATGACCTCCTCGGGCTCGGGCGGCGCGGTGTCGGGGGGGACGGCGTTCGGGGCGCCGGGCGTGCCGCCGAGCGGGGCGGGGGAGGTGCCCCAGTTCGAGGCCGCGTTGCTCGGCCCCTCGGGGCTCCGCCGCTCCAGCGCCGCGTCGCGCCCGCCCCACGTGGGGAAATACCGGACGGAGTCCACGACGACCGCCGCCTCGCCCGCGACGTAGCGCAGCACCACGGCGTCGCCGCCGTTGTTGAGCGCGCGGAAGCCCTCGACCTCCACAAACAGCACGTCGGGGAAACGCGCGGCGAAGAGCTCGGCGTCGCGGACGAGCACCGCGAAGGCGCCGGGGCCGACGAGGTACGGCGTCGCCGCGGCGGGCGCCTCGCCGGTGAGGTCGGCCAGCACGAAGTCGGCGAGGTCGAACGTCTCGTCAGTCAGGTTCAGGAGCTCGATGTACTCGTTCGCGGACTCGTCCGGCGGGTCGTACATGATCTCGTTCACCACGAGGTCGCCCGGCTCCGGCACCGCGCCCTCGCCGAAGAAGAACGTGGCCGTCTCCTCCCCGAGCGCGTTCCCCGCGGGGTCCTCCACGTCGCGGACGGTGAGTGTGTACGCCTGCGGCCCGTCGAGCGGTGCGGCCAGCGTCAGCACGACCCGCTCCGGCTCGCCGTCGTCGCGCGCCGCGCCGGCCGGCTGCCCGACGCCGTCGGAGACGTTGTAGTTCGCGGGGTCCTCGGCCGTCGCGGGGTCGACGGCTTCGGAGAACAGCACCTCCACCGTCGTCTCGTCCAACGCGCGGGCGAGGACGAGTGCGGGCGGCGTGAGGTCCGGGTCGTACTCGAACTCGACCGTGGCGCCACCGGTGGCGTTGCCGACGAGGTCCTCGACACCGGTCACGGTGAGGACGTACACGCCCGGGTCGAGCGGGGCGGCGAGGGTGAGGGTCACCGTCGGCTCGTCGTCCTCGGAGTACGTGGCCCCGGTGACGGCGGGGCCGCCCGCGACCGAGAAGGCGCCCGACGTGACGGTGGCCGGGTCCAGCGGCTCGTTGAACGTGACCGTCACGGTTTGCCCATCGTCCGACGCCTCGGCCTCGACGGGCTCTGGCGGCGTCGTGTCCGGTGCGAACACGCTGTTCTCCTCGCCCGGCGTCCCGCCCTGCGGGTCCGTCGAGGTCGCCCAGTTGGAGGAAGCCGCGCTCGGGCCGTCGGGGTCGAGGCGTTCGAGTGAGGCGTCCTCGCCGCCCCAGCTCGGCTCGTAGGGCACCCGGTCAATTTCTTCCCCAGCGAAGAGGAGCACGGGGGTGTCGCCGCTGTTGTTGAGCGGGGGAAGCTCCGGGAGGGGGAGGAAGTCCACGCCGGGAAAGGCGGCCTCGAACGCCTCGGGGTCGTTCGCCAGCACGGCGTACTCGCCGGGGCCGAGTGGCGTCGCCGCGTCCGCGATGGCGACGGTGTCGCTGGTGGCGTCGCCGAGCGCGAGCTGGCTGAGGTCGAAGGTCCGGTTGCCGGTGCGGTTGAGGAGCTCGACCCACTCGTTCCCCGAGTCATCCGGCGGGTCGTACATGATCTCGTTGATCACGATGTCCTGCGGCTCCGGCGTGTCGGAGTCACCGAAAAAGAAACCCGCCGAGGTCTCGGGTTGGACGTTCCCCGCGAGGTCGGCCACGCCGCGGGCGAAGACGGTGTAGGCCGTGGGTCCGTCGAGCGGGGCGCCGAGGAGGAGCACGTAGGTCGCGCCGTCGTCGGCCGAGCAGTCGATCCCGTCGGGCTGGCCCACGTCCGGCGTAATCTCGTAGAGGCTGGCGTCGCAGCCCGCGACGGCCTCGTCGAAGACGACCTGCACCTCGGTCGCGCTCAGCGCCTCGGCGCTCGCGAGCACCGGCGGCTCGGCGTCGCCGGCCGTGGGGTCCGCGAGGACGTCGTCCCAGAAGAACGCGGCGCCGTTGGCGGAGGAGTGCTTGAGCCAGACGCCGAGGTGGGTGCTCCTGTTGTAGGTGTCGTCGGTCACGCCCTCGATCACGGGCTCCCCGTCCACCACCACGGTCCACACCCCTTCTGCGCTCCGCGTCACCTCCACGAAGACCTCCGAGGTGTTGCCCGCCACGAGCCCGTCGGCGCTGGCGCCGATTTCCGCTCGCTCATCCGGTGGCCCGTCCTGCCGGTAGAGGCGGACCTGGTCCGAGTTGTTCGTGCCGAGCTGGACGTAGTAACCCTGCACGTCGCTCTTCAGGTCCGGCGTGTCGGCGACGAGATAGACGCGCGTGCCGTTTGCGTTCGTGAGGTTCGCCTCGTGGCGGAACCGGAACGTCCACCGCCCGAAGGCCACCTCCGACGCCGTGGCGAGCGCGATGGTGTCTGGCTCGGCTTCCCCGTTCGAGCGGAGGGCCGGGTCTCCGTTGAGCAGGTCGATCTGGAACCGCTCGGTGTCCCCGACCCACGGCGGGTCGCTCGTGAAGTCGCCGTCCGAGAAGTCGTCCTCGACCTGCGCGAGGGCGGCCGGAGCGAGGAGGCAGAGGAGAAGCGCGAGGCGGAGCATCGGAACCGAGCGGATCAGTCCCGAAAGTATAAGGCGCGTTCCCCTGTACAAAGCAGTAGGGGCGATCCATGGATCGCCCCTACGAATTCCGGTCGGGTAGTGCCGCCTCAGTCCAGTCGCGCGAGGCGGCGGGCGACGACGTCGGCCATCAGGAAGGCCGCCCTCGGGAGCGCCGCCTCGTCCACGTCGAACCGGGCGTGGTGGAGCGGGTAGCCCGTGGCCTCGCCGCTGCGCGTGCCGACGCGGACGAGCGCACCGGGGACCTCCTGGAGGTAAAACGCGAAGTCCTCCCCGCCCATGCTCGGCTCGGGGATCGAGTAGGCCGCGTCCGGGCCGAAGAGGTCCTCGACCGAGTGGCACACGGACTCGATCAGGTCGGCGTCGTTGACGACGGGGGGGAGGTCGAGGTCCACGTCGTAGACCACGTCGGCGTCGTAGAACGCGCCGAAATGCTCGACCACCTCGTGCATCTTCTGGCTCAGGAAGCGGAGCGCGTCCACGTCGATGCAGCGGAGGGTCCCGCCGATCTCGACCTCGCTCGGGATCACGTTGAGCGCGTCGCCGGCGCGGAATCGGCACGCTGTGAGGACGGCCGTCCGGCGGGCGTCGTGGACGCGGCCGGGGAGCTGGTAGAACGTGTTCAGGATCTCGATGGCGAGCCAGACCGTGTCGACCGTCTCGTGCGGGCGGGCCGAGTGCCCCGCCTTGTCGCTTTCGACGCGGACGATCCACGGCGCCGAGGCCGCCGTCGCCGGCCCCTCGATGAGCCCGAACTGCCCGGTCTCCAGCGTCGGGTCGACGTGGATGCAGAACACCTCGCGGACGCCGTCGAGCACGCCGTCGGCGATCATGCGGGGGGCGCCGGAGGGGGGGCGCTCCTCGTTGGGCTGGAAGAGCACGCGGGCCGTGCCGTGGAGGCGGTCGGCGCGCTCGCGCAGCAGCAGCGCCACGCCGACGGCGACGGCCATGTGAGCGTCGTGCCCGCAGAGGTGGGCCTTGCCCTCGCGGCACGAGGCGTAGGGCGCGTCCTTCGCGTCCCGCATGGGGAGCGCGTCGAGCTCGGCGCGGTAGCCGACGGTCGGGCCAGGGTGAGCGCCCTCGACGTCGACGTAGAACCCCGTCCCGGCCAGCGGCCCGACGACCTCGAAGCCGTGCTCCGTGAGGAGCCCCCGGAGGTAAGCCGACGTGTCCTCCTCCTCGAAGCCGACCTCCGGGTTCTGGTGGAGGTGGCGGCGGATCTGAATCAGGAGGCGTTCAAGGGCCTCGGTGGTCAGGGGCTCGGGGAGGGTCGCGGTCTGCAAGGGGCGCGGGCGCAGGTGGACGGTCGTCCGGACGGCGGTCCGGTCATGCGGCGCTTGATACGCACACATCGCGCCAAGCTCCACGGACTTTGCGTGATTCCGGTTTGGTGTTCAGGCGGGGGCGGAGATCCCGTCGCCGCCCTCGACCGTTCTCGGCAGCGCCGTAGTTACTCTGCGGCCGTCGGGGGTAGTCCCGAAGTAAGCTGCCCTCCCGGCCCCTCCACGCGGACCCTCTCGCCCGTACGCCCGCGCCTTCGTGCTCACCGCTTCTGCCCCCGACCCAGACCCCTTCGTCTCGTGGTGCCGGCGGCTGGCGGCGTCGGACGAGGAGGCCCTCGAAGAGCTGTTCCGCGCCACCCACCCCGCGCTCGTCCGCTACGCGGCGACGTTCACGCACGACCCGGCGGCGGCGGGCGACCTCGTGCAGGACGCGTTCGTCCGGATATGGGAGCGGCGGACCACGCTCGACCCGAGCCGCTCGCTCAAGGCCCTGCTGTACCGGACCGCGCGCAACCTCGCCCTCAACTGGGTGCGCGACCGCGAGACCCGCCGCCACCTGCTGACCGACTACCGCCCCGACGCGTCCCACGAACCGATGCCCGACGCCCACACCGAAGGCCGCGAGCTCCGCCGCCACCTCGAGGCGTGGATCGCGGCGCTCCCGGAGCGGCAGCGCGAGGCGCTCCTGCTCAGCCGCTTCGAGGGGCTCAGCCACGACGAGATCGCCGAGGTGATGGGCATCTCGCCCCGCACGGTCAACAACCACCTCGTCAAGGCCCTCCGGCACCTGCGCGACCGTACCATGGCCTACGCGCCGAGCCTGCTCCGACGATGACGCCGAACCGACGCCCCCCGCTCCCCCCGGAGCTCGACGCCCGCCTGCGCGCCGAGCCGGACGCCGACGAGCTGACCCGGACGTGGGACCTCCTCGGCGTGGCCGCCCCGGAGGCCCCCACTGCGGACGAGGCGGCCTGGAGCCGGCTGCGCGTGGCCGCCCTTGACGATTCCCCGAGGACCGAGCCCCGCCGCCCCGGCGGGCCTGCTCGCGTTCGCCTACCCCGTCGCCCGGACCGCCGGCGCCGGGCGCGCTGGCTCGGGGTACCGGCCGCCGTGCTGCTGCTCGTCGCGGCGGGGTGGGTCTACCTGAGCGCGCCCGTCACCGTGACCGCCCCGGCGGGGACGTTCGCCACCGTCGCGCTGCCCGACGGCTCGGCGGTCGAGCTGAACAGCGGCTCGGCGGTGACGTACCCGCGCGGCTTTTGGCGGCTCCCCTTCGTGGCCGCGGAGGAGCGGGCCGTGCGGCTCACGGGCGAGGCTTTCTTCGAGGTCGAGCGCGGCGCGCGCCCCTTCGTGGTCGAGACGGCGGACGCGCGGGTTCGGGTGCTCGGGACCGCGTTCAACGTGCGCGCGCGGGGCGCGGCGGGCACGGTCGTGACCGTCGCCGAGGGGCGGGTGCAAGTCGGGGGGACGGCCGGCGCCGAGGCCGTCGTGCTCGGCGCCGGTGAGCAGGCCCGCGTCGCGGGTGGCGTCCCGGCGGTGGCGGCAGCGAGCGTCGCGGCGGCGCTCGTGTGGCGGCAGCAGGGGTTCGCGGCGCAGGGGGAGCCGCTCGCCGCGATCTTTGCCGAACTGGAGCGGCGCTACGACGTGGAGATCACGCTCTCCGCGCCGCGCGCCGCCGCCGACACCCTCACGCTCTACTTCCCCCACCCCACCGATGCCGAGGCGATCCTCCGCGACGTCGCGACGGCCCGGAGCCTCCGGTACCGCCGCACCAGCCGCGGCTTCGAGGTCTACTGACCCCCGGCCCACCGCCCCCGCGCTCCGCGCCGGGCTCCTCGTGCTGCTCGCGCTGCTGGCCGTGCCGGTGCAGGCGCAGGAGGCGCGCTACACCCTCGCGCTCCGCGGCGTGCCGTTGGAGGAGGCGCTCGAGGAGCTCGTCGCGCTGACCCGGATCAGCCTCGTCTACGGCGACGAGGTGGGGGAGGAGCGGGTGTTCTGCCGCCGCGCCGACGCCACCCCCGAGGCGCTCCTGCGGTGCATCGTCGGGAGCGCGGGGCTCGACTACTACCGGCTCTCGTCGGGGACCTACGTGGTGATCGAGCGCGCGGAGCAGGCCCCGCGCTACGGCAGCCTCGCCGGCGTCGTGGTGGACGCGGAGACGGGCGAGCCGCTCCCCGGCGCGAGCGTGCTCCTCGCCGACGCCGCCGTCGGGACGGCCGCGAATGCCGCCGGGCAGTTCGCCTTCTCGACCCTCGAGCCCGGCCCGTACCGCGTCACCGCGTCGTTCGTCGGCTACGAGCCCGTGGCCGACTCGGTGTGGGTCCCGCCCGACGGCTCCGCCCGGCGCCGGCTCTCGCTCCGCCCGGCGCCCTTCGCGGCGGACCCCGTCGTGGTGGACGGCCTGCAGCCGCGCGCGCCGGGCCTCCCCGGACAGAACGACCTCGGCGGAGTTGATTTGCAGACGGCCGAGTTGGGCAGGGCCGGCCCCGTGCGTGCGGCGCGGACGCTCCTCGGCGTCGCCGACCGCGGCGCGGCGCTCAGCATCCAGGGCGGGGAGAGCGGCGAGCACGTCACCACCCTCGACGGCGCGCTCGTCTTCGCCCCCGTCGCGCTGGAGCGGGTGCTCGGCGCCTTCAGCCCGCTCGCCGTCGAGCGGCTGACGGTGCGGAAGGCGGGCTTCGGGGCGGCCCACGGCAGCTACATCGCCGGGGCCGTGGAGGTCGAGCAGGCCCTCCCCGAGCGGGGACGGACCGTGACGGCTTCGCTCGACCCGTACAGCGCGAACGGGTACCTGGGCTGGGGCGGCGGCTCCGCGGCGGCGATGGTGGCGGCGCGGACGAGCCTCTGGGACCTCTACCGCCCCGGCCCGCTCGACGACGCGATCCGCCGCTGGAACGAGGTGGACCCGCTCCTCGCCGCAACGCTGACCGCCGAGGGCACCCCGGCTGCCGACGGCACCCCGGCCGCCCCGCTCGACTTTCAGCCGCACCGGCAGGGCTCGGACGTGTCCTTCTCCGACCTCCACGCGGCGGCGCGCGTCGCGCTCGGGCCGTTCCGCACCCTCCGCGCCTCGGCCTACCGCGGGGCGAGCGCCGTCGGGACCGAGCTGGCCGCGGCGGGGTTTGGGGACGACGGCGCGCTGGAGCGGCTCACGATCAGCCGCGACCGCTACCACTGGACGAACCTCACGGGCCGCGCGCGCTACGAGGCCCTCCTCGGCGCTCGGGCGTCCGGGCACGCCGGCGTCCGCGCGAGCCACCACACCCTGGAGCACCGCTACCAGACCCTCGCCGCCGCAGAGCCGGCCGGGCGGGGCCTCGACGACCTCGAAGCCGACCTGCGCGAGGCCCTCGACGCCGCTCCCCTCCCCGACGACGGCAACCGCGTCACGGAGTGGGTGGCCGAGGCCGGGCTGGACTACAGCCTCTCGTCGGCCCACCTCGTCGAGGTCGGCGTGGAGGGGGCCGTGGTGGACTACGCCTTCCACCTCGACAACCCGTACCTCCGCTCCATCGGCAGCGCGAGCACGATGGGCCGCGCGGCCGGGTTCGTGGCGAGCCGGGCGCAGGTCTCCCGGCGGACGACGCTGGAGGGCGGGCTGCGGCTGACGTGGGTGCCGGACCGCGCCGCCGTCTACGCCGAGCCCCGCCTCGCCGTCCGCTACGACGCCCCGCGCGGACCCGCCGGGCCGTACAGCCTCCGCCTCGCGGCGGGGCTCTACCGCCAGTTCGTGAGCCGCTTCGACGTCACCAACGCCGGCCCGAGCGCCGTCGTGCCGAGCGTGCGGTTCTGGCTGCCGGTGGACGCGAGCCTCGCCCCGCCGCGCGCGCTCCACCTCGCCGCCGAGGGGCTGACGACGCCCGCGCCGGGATGGGCCGTCCGGGGTGAGGCCTACTACAAGCACCTCCCGCACCTCCTCGCCCTCGACTACGCCGTCCTCCTCGACCACACCGCGCCCGAGGTGGCGGACGCGGAGCAGGCGGCGTTCGTCGGCGCGGCGCGGGGGTTCGCCTACGGCGGCGGCGTGCGGGTCGAGCGAGAGGGGGCCCGCCTCCGTGCTCGGCTTGGCTACGACCTCTCCGTCTCGCGCCGCACCTTCCCGTCGCGCTTCGACGGGCGCACCCAGCCGGCGCCGTGGAACCAGCCCCACCGCCTCCAGCTCAGCGCGGGCCTCGACCTCGGGGCGGGGTTCGGCGGGCGGCTACGCGGGCGCGGCGTGTGGGGGCGGACGTGGAGCTTCCGGCAGGCCTACTACGACTTCCTTGCCGTCCACGGCGAAGACGCGCCCGCGGTCGGGGCGCCCGAGGACGACCGCCTCCCGGCGCTCTACGAGCTCGACCTCGGCGTCGGCTACCAGCGCCACGTCGCCGGCGCCGAGGTCGCCCTCTCGCTCGACGTGCTCAACGTGCTCGACCGGCGGGACGTGCTCGACTACGGCCTGCGGCGGGTGGGGGAGGGGCACGTCCTCGTGCCGCGCGAGGGGCTCGGGCTACGTCCCGTGATCACGCTGCGGGTAGGGCGCTGATTTTTTACGTCGCGGGTAGGTGTAGCCGCCCGGTGGCGGGTAGCGAGGGGGACCAACCCCCACGCCGACCGCTGCGTCGCAGCCCGAAGGCGCGGGGTCCCTCTCACCTCTCCCCCAGAGGCACCATGTACCGTCGCTACTCTCCGCTCGTCCTCACGCTCCTCTTCACCCTCACCCTTCTCGCCGTCCCCGCGTGGGCGCAGACGGCGCCCGCGGGTGCCATCACGGCGCCCGTGCAGGTCATCCACAACGCGGCGGACCCCGCTGCCGCCGTCGTCGACATCTACCTCGAGGAGGCGAGCACGACCCTCCCCCTCATAAATGACCTCGCCTTCAGGAGCGCGACGCCGTTCCTAAACCTCGCCTCCGACACCCCCCTCACGATCGTCGTCGCCCCCGGCGACTCCGACAGCGTCGCCGACAGCCTCGCCGCGTTCCCCGTTATGCTGGACGGGACGAAGACGTACCAGCTCATCGCCAACGGCGTGTTGGAGCCCGACGACTTCGAGGACAACCCCGACGGCCGCTCGATCGCCTTCACCCTCCTCGTCAACGACGCGGCGCAGCAGGAATCCACCGTCCCGGAGGAGGTCCAGTTCAACGTCGTCCACGGCTCGACGGACGCGCCGACGATCGACGTGGTGGCGCGCGGGGTCGGCACGCTCGTCGACGACGCCGCCTACACTGACATCACCGGCTATATCGGCGTCGCCCCGGACGTGTACACGCTCGACGTCACAACGGCCGACCAGAGCGCGATCGTCGCCTCCTTCGAGGCCGACCTCAGCGAGGCCGGCGGCGGCGCGCTGACCGTGCTCGCCTCGGGGTTCCTCACGCCGGACAACGACCAGAACGGGTCGGCCTTCGGGCTCCTCGTCGTCTTCGCCGACGGCTCCTCGGCGCTCCTCCCGGCCGTCTCGTTCGCGCGGGCGCAGATCATCCACAACGCCGCCGACCCCGCCGCCGCCGTGGTGGACATCTACATCGAGGAGATCAGCGCCGACGAGCCCGCCGTCGCCGACCTCCCGTTCCGGAACGCGACCGCGTTCATCGACCTCCCCGCCGGGGAGCCCCTCACGATCGCCGTGGCGCCGGGCGACTCCGACGGCATCGCCGACAGCCTGGCGTCGTTCCCGACGACCCTCGTCAACGGTGGGACGTACTCCATCATCGCCAACGGCGTGCTCGACCCCGCCGAGTTCGAGGACAACCCCAGCGGGCGGCCCATCGCCTTCACGCTCTTCATCGACGACGACGCGCAGGAGGCGTCCACGGACCCGGAGGAGGTGCAGTTCAGCGTCGTCCACGGCGCAACCGACGCCCCCACCATCGACGTCGTGGCGCGCGACGTGACGACCCTCGTGGACGACGCGACCTACAGCGACATCACGCCCTACATCGGCGTGGCGCCGGCGGTCTACATCCTCGACGTCACGACGGCCGACCAGAGCGCCGTGGTGGCGTCCTTCGAGGCCGACCTCAGCGAGGCCGGCGGCGACGCGCTGAAGATCCTCGCCTCGGGGTTCCTCACGCCGGATAACGACCAGAACGGGCCGGCCTTCGGGCTCCTCGCCGTCTTCGCCGACGGCTCGGCCAGTCTGCTCCCGACGGCGCCCGTCTCGAACGAGGGGGGCGCATCGGCGACCGCGTTCGCGCTGCGGGGGCCCTTCCCGAACCCCTCCGCCGGGGCGACCGCCATCACCTTCGACCTCGGCGCCGACGCCGCCGTCGGGCTGGAGGTCTTCGACGTGCTCGGCCGCCGCGTGGCCGAGGTGGCGCCGGCGCCCGTCGCGGCCGGCGCGGAGCGGACGGTGGCGCTGCAGGCGTCGCTGCCCTCGGGCACCTACGTCTACCGGCTCACCGCCGAGGCCGCAGGCGAGACGCTGACGGCGACGGGCCGGCTGACCGTCGTGCGCTAGGGACCTAGCCCCTCTGTGTGCGGCGCGAGCAGGAGCCCACCTGCTCGCGCCGCGTGCGCAAACAGGTGAACACCAGCCCGAGCGGCCCGTTGAGCGGCGGAATCCCCCTCAGGGACAGACCATGAACGGACAGGCAAGACGGGCATCCTGCGGACCTGAGCTCCGATCCGCGTGCACGCCAGGGCGTCTGTTGCCTCACTTCCTCTCACACAACCCTCCCATACCATGCTACCCTCCGATGGGACGACGATGGCGATGTCGGAGCCCAACACGACCTCGGGCGAGGACGGTGCCGTACCGACCGCACCGCTGGCGCTGCGCGGGGCCTTCCCGAACCCGATGGCTTCGCGGGCCACCGTCGCCTTCGACCTCGGCGCGGATGCCCAGGTCGGCCTCGAGGTGTTCGACGTGCTCGGCCGCCGCGTGGCCGAGGTGGCGCCGGCGCCCGTCGCGGCCGGCGCGGAGCGGACGGTGGCGCTGCAGGCCTCGCTGCCCTCTGGCACCTACGTCTACCGGCTCACGGCCGAGACCGCCGGCGAGACGCTGAGCGCGACGGGCCGACTGACGGTCGTGCGCTAAGCGCCACGGAGCAAGCGCTGTTCGGAACACGGCGGGTGTGGCGGGTTCTCCGCTGCACCCGCCGTCGGTTTCACGCCTCCACGTCTTGCCCCAGCACGTCGGCGCGAAGCTCGCGGGCGAGGGCGTGGACGACGGCCTCGAGCTCGCCGGTCTCCGCGTGGATCCGCCGCTGCCGCTCGTAGGACGCGCCCTTATCCAGAATCTTGTTCACGTCTGCGAGCTCGTCGGCGCAACCGAGGCGCTCGGCGGCGGGGCGGAGCTTGTCGAGGAGGCCGCGGATCTCGTCGCGGAGTGGGCCGTGGCCGCCGGTGTTGTCCGTGATGATGTCGGCGTCGAGGCCGTGGCGGACGGCGCGCCACTTGTTCTCCCGGACGATCCACGCGCGCAACAGGTTGACGTAGGAGCCGTCGTCGTAGTGGTCGCCGAGGGTGACGACGAGGCTCTGCACGAAGGCCACGAGCGCCGAGACCTCGGAGAGCGTGCTCGGCACGTCGCAGACGCGGATCTCGATGGTGCCGAAGTCCGGGTGCGGCCGGATGTCCCACCAGATCTCGCGGATGGTCTCGATCGCGCGGGCGCGGATGAGCGTGTTCATGAACGCCTGGAACTCGCCGTAGTTGTCGAGCCGGAACGGGAGCCCCGCCGTCGGCATCCCCTCGAAGATCTTCGCGCGCGTGCTCGCCAGGCCCGTGTCCTCGAAGTCCGTGAACGGGCTCGACGCCGAGAGCGCGAGCATGTGGGGGATGTACGTCGTCAGCGCGTTCGAGAGGGCGATCACCTTCTCCCCGCTCTCGACGCCGACGTGGACGTGGAGCCCGTAGATCATCAGCCGCCGCGCCGGCCACTGGATCCGCTCGACGAGGCGGTTGTAGCGCTCGTTGGGGAAGACGTCCTGGTCGCGCCACTGCGCGAAGGGGTGCGTCCCCGCCTGCGCGAACGTCACGCCGACCTCGTCGCCGACGGCGTAGAGCGTCTGGAGCGTCTCGCGGAGGTCGGCCTCGGCGCCGGCCACGTCGTCGCAGATGCCGGTGATGACCTCGACGGTGGACTGCGTCAGCTCCTGCTTGATCTTCGGGTGGTCCTCGGCCCCGTCGCGGACGCGCTCGAGGATGGCGAGCGAGCCGGAGGTCAGGTTCGCCGTCTCGGGGTCGACGATCTGGATCTCGAGCTCGACGCCGAGCGTGGGGCGGGGCGAGCCGCGGAAGGCGATGCGGGTCCGGGAGTCGGGGGCGGCGAGGGGCATCGGGGCGGGGCGGAGGGGGGAGGGGGAGACGCCCCTAAAGAACGCCCGCCGCGCCGAACCGCGCAAGCCGCCCGCCCCGTCCGACCCGGCGGCACGGGGCTCAGCGCACCCGGCTCAGCGCACCCGCGTGATGCGCCGCGTCGCAGCGGCCCCCGCAGCCTCGAGCCGGACGAGGTAGACCCCGCTCGGCAGCGCGTCCCCGTCGAACGGGACGGCGTGCGAGCCGGCCTCGAAGGCGGCCCCGTCGAGCGGCGTCGCCACGCGGCGGCCCGTCACGTCGTAGACTGAGAGGCGGACGGGGCCGGGCGCGGGGAGGTCGAACCGGAGGACGGTGGCGCCGGCGAAGGGGTTCGGCGCGGCGGGGTGGAGCGCGAGCCGCTCCGGCAGGGCCTCGCCCGCGCGGGCCGCCGGGGCCGCGCCCGCCGACGGCCGCCCCGTCGCCTCGACCTCGTAGTACCCCGTCTGCCCGCCCATCGGCGGGTCCACGAACGCGAACCGGAGCCGCTTCACCCGGCTCGCCAGCACGCCGGCCTCCGCCCGCAGGATCATCCCCGAAGCCAACTGCTCACTGTTCACCGGGATGTGGTGGAAGTCGCCGATGGGGACGAACGCGTCGGGCGCGTCCACAGTCGCGTAGGACAGCTCGTAGGCCTGGTGGAAGATGCCGAACGGCCCGCCCGAGCCCGAGCGGATCGAGGTCACGTCGTAGCCGGCTGCGTTGGCGTCGGTGTCGAGGGTGAACGTGCTCGTCCACGTGTCGTCGGAGTCGAACGTGCCGCCCTCGGCGAGGCCGTCGTTGAGGGCCGAGAGCGGGTTGAGGCCGCCGTAGCCCTGGTGCGTCACGCCCGCGAGCGTGGGGCCGCCGGCGTGGAGGAGGTCGGTCGTGGAGGGCGGCCACGGGCGGGTCGAGGCCGTGCTGTAGTAGCCCGCCTGGCGGACGCCGTCGTCGCGGCCGGGGTCGAGGTTCTTCAGCGGACTGATGGACTGGACGGCCGCGAACCAGATGTCCGCCATCGTCTGGTAGCCCTGCGCGTTCGGGTGCGCCCCCGAGAAGTCCCCCGGCTGGAAGGGGAGCAGCGGGTCGTACATGTTCACGACGCCGACCCGCCGGCCGAGCGCGCGCTGCCGCGCCGCCATCGCCGGGATCTGCGCGTTGAACGCCTCGATCCGCGCGTTGGCCCCGTCGAACGAGGTCGGGGCGATCTCGGCCACAACGACGTAGACCTGCGGCGAGTGCGTCACGATCCGCTCGACGAGGGCCTCCAGCCGCCCGATGGCGCTGGGGATGCCGAGCGCGGCGTTGCCGTCCACGTAGTAGTCCTGGAGCATGTCGTTCGTGCCGGCGTGGAGCAGGACGACGGCGGGGTCCCAGTGGTTGAGCCGCTCCTCGATGGGCACGTCCGGCGCGCCGAAGATCCCCTCGCCGTCCGCGATCTGCCCGATGCGGAAGCCGCCGTAGCCGTCGTGCCCGTGGTCGATCAGGCTCGGGGGGTCGAGGAAGACGCCGCTGTTGGCGCCGACGAAGTTGGGCCGGCCGAGCTCGTCGGTGATCCGCTCGTAGAGCGGGGCGCGGTAGCCGCCCGGCGCCCCGGCCCCCTGCGTGATCGAGTCGCCGAGGGGCATGATGCGGAGGGGGTCCTGCTGCGCGGCGGCGTCACCCGCGGCGAGGGCGAGCAGGAGGAGGGGGGTGAGGAGGAGGCGCATAGGAGGGGGGTGGGGGTTTGCTCTATGTCTGGAAAATGTACAACGAGATTGCAGAGGGTAAGAGGTCGACCGTATGTTCGCCGCATTAGGGAGCGACAACGTATTACTAGGTTACACTTAGCGGGCCCACCGCCCCCCACCCCCAAAGCCATGCCCTCTCGCTACGCCCTCGGCACCGCGGTGCTGCTCGCCGTCCTCGCTGCCGCGCCGTCCGAGACGCAGGTCCTCCCGCAGGACCGGACGACCGCGCTCGACCGCGCCCGCGCGCTCGCGGCCTCCCCCGTCGAGGCCGCGCCCGACGCTGCCCCGCCCGTCGCCGCCCGCACGGCCGAGGCCATCGAGTACACCCTCGCCGAGGCGGCTAACGTCTCGGTCAACGTCTACGACGCCGCCGGCGCCGTCGTCCGCGAGCTGCTCCACGCCGCCCCCCGCGCGGCCGGCCCCCACGTCGAGTTCCGGGACGGGCTCGACGACGAGGGCCAGCCGCTCCCCGTGGGGGACTACACGTGGAAGCTGCTCGGCACGCCCGGCTTCGAGGCCGAGTACCTCCTCTCCGTCGGCGCCAACTACCCGACCGTGGCGAGCTACGAGGGAATGGCCGCCTGCGGCAACCACGGCGGCCCCTACGCCCTCGCCGGCGGCTCGCTGAAGCAGACCCACGACGGCGCCGCGCGGCTGTGGTCCGGCCACAACGGCGGCTTCGCCGACGGCCACCACAGCATGGCCGTCGACGGCGGCACGCTCTATAAGCTCGTCACCGTCTGGCTCCAGGGCCTCACCCTCCGCATGTGCGACCCCGCCACGGGCGCCTGCACGGACGAGGAGGAGGTCAACTGGGACCGCCAGAACCAGGACCCCTCGGGCGTCCCCTACGAGATGGCCCCCTACGACATGGACGCCGGCGCCGGCGAGGTCGTCGTCAGCTACGGGCTCCACGACGCCGTCCGGCGGTACGGCCCCGGCGGCGACCTCCTCGCCACGGCCGCGGTGAGCCGCCCCCTCGGCGTCGCCGTCCGGGACGACGGCACCGTCCTCGTCGCCTCCGGCAACCGGATCGTGCGGATTGAGCCGGCAGGACCCGACGCCGCGCACGTTCGTCGCCGGCCTCGACGACCCCTACCGCCTCGACCTCGACCCCACGACCGGCGACCTCCTCGTGGCCGAGTGGGGCGAGGGCCAGCAGGTCAAGCGGTTCGACGCCGCCGGCACCCTCCTCGGGACCTACGGCCGCTACGGCGGGCGGAGCGCCACGGGCGGGCGCTACGACGCCGCCGAGAAGGCCAGCTTCCACAACGTCTCCGACCTCGCCGCCGACGGCGCCGGCCTACGCCGCGCCCGCCGGCTCCGGCGAGGGCCTCGCCGGGGAGTACTTCCGCCGCGGCCTCGACCAGGGCCCGCCCGCCATCGTCCGCGTGGACCCGCGCGTCGAGTTCAGCGGACGCCCGCTGGCCGGCGGCGGCGCGGCCCGGTGGCGCGGCGAGGTCGAGCCGCGGCAGACCGGCCCGCACCGGTTCACCCTCGAGGGCGTCCTCACCTCCCACGCCGTCTGGGTCGACGGCGAGCAGGTCGACGGCCGCGGCGCGACGTGGGCGCCGACGCGGGACGTGGACCTCGTCGCGGGGCAGCGCTACGCCGTCGAGGTCACGGCCGAGGTAGACCCCGGCCTCCCGCCGTCGCTGGCGCTGAAGTGGCGGACGCCGCTGGGGACGGCGCCGGAGGGCGTCACGCTCGTCCCGCAGAGCCAGCTCTACCCGGCCGCGCTCGCCGCGCCCGCCGCGTCGCAGGCGGAGGACCTCCCCGAGGCGTTCGCGCTGGGGGCGAGCTACCCCAACCCGTCGGCGGGCCGGACCCTCATCCCCTACGCCCTCCCCGAGGCCGCCGACGTCCGGGTCGAGGTGTACGACGCGCTCGGGCGCCGGGTGGCCGTCGTCGTGGACGGGCAGCGGGAGGCGGGCCGCCACGAGGCCGCCCTCGAGGCCGGCCGCCTCGCCAGCGGCGTCTACCTCTACCGGATGACGGCCACGGCGCCGGGGCAGCGGTTCAGCGAGGCGCGCCGGATGCTCGTCGTGCGCTGAGGGGGAGGGGCGGCCGGCGCTCCCCTCCCCCTCGTCAGCTCGGTCGGGTCGCGGCCTGCTCCGGGAACAGCCGCTCGAACCGCTCCAGCATCTCGGCGGCCTCCCGGCGCACGCGCGTCCGCTCCTCGGCCGTCCGGCCGAGCTCGTAGACGACGCGCTCGGCGTAGTCCGCGCGGTCGGCGGTGCGGTGGGCGAGCTCCCAGTAGGCGCTCGCCCGCTCCATCGCCCGCTCCATCGCCTCGGGGTCCGCGGCGGCGTGGAGGAGCGGCTGGGCGAAGAGGGCCTGCGCGTCGAGCGCGCTCAGCCCCTCCGGGCCGTAGGCGTCCGGGCCCACTTGGGCGGGCTCCGCGGGGTGGGCGAAGGCGGGGTGGGCGAGGAGCGCGTCGAACCCGAGCGTCGGCGCCTCGGCCGCCTCGGCGGCCTCGCGGTCGGCGGGGTCGAGGAGGTCCCACTGCGCGCGCATCCGGTCGAGGAGGTCATCGAGGTCGGCCTCGTCGTCGGCGTCGTAGCCGGGGCCGAGGAGGAAGGCGGCGAGGGCGTCGTAGCGGCGGTCCCGCTCCGGCTCGGGGAGGGAGAAGTAAGCCCACAGCACCCGCGCCGCCTCGACCACCGCGACGGTGGACTCGTCGGCCGCCTCGGGCGCCGCCTTCAGCGCGAACGCCTCGGCCGCGTCGAGGTCGTAAAGCGCGTAGAGCGGCTCGGCGAACAGCGCCAGCGACTCGACGTGGACGCCGGTCGCCCCCTCGGCCAGGACGCGGGCCTTCTCCTCACCCTGCGAGGTCTCAGCCGGAGCCGGCACCCCGCTGCCGACGGCACCGGCGGGGTGGGGGGGAGGGAGGTCGCTGTGGGAGAGGGGCATGGCTCGGGCGGATGGGAGGCGCGGGGCCGCCGCCAACGCCCGCCGCGTCCGGCGCGTTTCCCGAAGACGATGTAGACCGAGCCGAAGCCTCGCCTCTCCCCCGTCGCTTACCGACTCGGCGGCAGGCTTGACAGGAGGGCGCGTCCGGCGCGGTGGTCCGGCTGCACGCGGAGCAGCGCCTCCGCCGTCTCCCGCGCCTCGTCGAACTGGCCGAGTTGGGCGTAGGCGCCGCTGAGGTTGTAGAGCGTCTGCGGGTTCCGGCCGTTCCGCGCCCGCGCCCGCTCCAGCAGCCCCCGCGCCTCCTCGAACGCCGCCTGCGCCGCCGCCCGGTCGGAGGCGGCCTGCTGCATCCCCCGGTTGAGGTAGATGGCGCCGAGGAGCCCGAGCGCGTTGCCGCTCGCCTCGTCGCGCTCGATGGCCGCCTCGTAGTTCGCGATGGCGCGGTCGTACTCCCCCCGGCGGGTGTAGAGGCCGGCGAGGCCGAGGTACGGCTCGGCCAGCATCGGGTAGCTCTGGAGCATCGCCTCGCGGGTGCGGACGGCCTCGGCGACGCGGCCCTCCCGTTCCAATTCCGTGGCGAGGTCCTCCGTCGCTTCGAGCCAGCCCTTCTCGTTGCGGTAGAGTGCCACGGCGGCCCGCTCCTCCGGCGTGTCCGCCTCCATCGTGTCGGCGACGCTGACGACGCGCGAGCCGACGGGCTCGAACGGCCACGCCTGCATCAGATTCCGCACGCGGATCACCCCGACGAGGGAGTCCGCGGGCGTCAGGCGGACGCGGCGGCGCGCGACGGCGTCGGGCACAGACCGGGGCGCGGCGCCGTCGAGGAGCGGGGAGCGGAGGAGGGCGTCGTAGAAGGCGTCGGCGAGGAGGAAGTAGCCGTCGACGGTGGGGTGGAGGTGCTCCAGCATCTCGCCCGCGCCGATGGTGCCGCCGGGCGCGGCCTCGCGGAACCGGGCCTCGACGTCCACCACCGTCGCCCCGTGCTCCGCGGCCACACGGCGGACCACGTCGTTCAGCACCGTCGGGGCGCGAAAGCGGAGGGCGTCGCGGTCGGAGGCGGCGGCGAAGGCGCGGCGCGCGGCGGCCGTGTCGCCGGCGGCCTCGTGGGCACGGCCGAGCGCGAAGAACCCGTCGGCGGCGAGCGTGTCCATCCGCGTCACCTCCTCCAGCAGCTCGGCGGCCCCCGCGGCATCGCCCCGGCGGAGGGCGGCGACGCTGCCCTCGTAGGCCGCTCGCCACGCGGCCTCATCGGTGTCGGAATCGAAGACGGTCTCGAAGGGGCGGTGGTCCCGCTCGTTGGCGACGAGGGTGCCGACGAAGACGGGGACCCCCGCGCGCTCGTACTTCGCCAGCAGGTCGGCGAGGTTGCCGGCGAACTGCTCGACGCCCTGGAAGAACTCCGCCGAGCCGTAGGGGATCGTCTGCTGCCGCACCATCCGCGCCATCAGCGACCCCCTCGCCGGCTCCCCGGCCGCGCCGCCGGCCACGGCCCCCGCGACCCCCCCGAGCGCGCTGCGCAGGAGCTGCACCGTGCGCAGCGGACGGAGCCGGAGGTACAGGTTCACCAGCCCCCGCATCCCCCCGAGCGACTCCGTCGAGCCGACGCCGAGGGCGCCGTAATACTCGTTGTGCCCGGCGTAGACGAGCACGGCGTCGGGCTCCTGCTCGATGATCTCGTCGGCGAGGTCGAGGAGGGCGTACGAGTTGACCGCCGCCATCGCCGTGTTGACGACCTCGACGGGGCGGTCGGGGAGGGCGTCGGCGAGGCGGGCTTCGAGCATCCGGCTGAAGGCGCCGCCGTGGTAGAAGGGGAACCCCGCCGCCGAGGAGCCGCCCTGCACGAAGAGCCGCAGCTCGCCCGGCCGCTTCTCGGCGTGGAACACGTCGTGCAGCGCCGTCGGCGCGTCCTCGAGCTCGTGGAAGTAGCGGCGGGCCACGTCGCGGCTCTGGATGAGGTACTGCTCGCTCCCCTCGATGGGTTCGAAGAGCGGGTAGTCCTCGCCGTAGCCGAAGAGCCGGAGCCCGCCTTCGAGCAGGAGGAAGAAGAGGACGGGGAGCGCGAGCGTCAGCGCCCAGAACGCGCGCCGCTGCCCGCGCGAGAGGGCGGGCTCGGGCGTCGGGTCGGGCGTTGGTGGAGCGGGTGGGGCGTCCGGCATCGTCGGGAGGAGTCGCGGGGGCGCAGTATCGCGCCGGAACGGGGCTCCCGGCAACCGCCGCGGCTTCACGTGGCCGGCCGGACTTCGGGGAGGCGGTGGGGGGCCGATAGGAGCCGCGACGGGGGACGGCTAAACGCCCGGCGCGGCGTTGCATCCGAGGCGATTCTGTCGTACCCTAGCAGTCTGTGCAACTGATGTGGAGGCGCGCCCTCCCTCTTCCCCCCGGCCCCCTTTCCCCGATGCCTGCTACCCCCTTCCGCACCGCCGCCTTCGCCCTGCTGGCGGCGCTATGCCTCACTCCGACGGCCTCCGCCCAGGACGGCCGCGCGCTCTGGACCGACCTCGCCACCGCCGACGTCGCCCTCGTCGGCGAGCGCGTCGTCGCGCCCGAGGCGTTCCGCGCCGTCCACCTCTACCTCGGCGCGATGGCCGCCCTCGTGGCCGAGGCGCCCTCCGGCGTCCGGTTCGCCGAGGGGATGACGCTCGCGCTCCCGCTGCCCGAGGGCGGCTTCGCCCGCTTCGCCGTCGTCGAGCGCTCGGTGATGGCGCCGGGGCTCCAGGCGCGCTACCCCGCCATCCGCGCCTACGCCGGCGTCGGCCTCGACGAGCCCGGCGCCACGGTCCGCTTCACCGTCACGCCGCTCGGCTTCCACGCCGCCGCCCGCACCGCCGCCGGGACGTTCTACGTCGACCCCTACAGCCACGGCGACCGCGAGCGCTACACCGTCTACCGCCGCGCGGACCTCCCGGCCAACCCCTCCCGCCTCGTCGAGGACGTGGTGGTCGAGGAGGCCGCCCCGGCCGGCGGCGAGGCGCAGCGGCTTCGGGTCGAGACGACCGACCTCCGCACCTACCGCGCCGCCATCGCCGCGACGGGCGAGTACACCAACTTCCACGGCGGCACCGTCGCCGCCGGCCTCGCCGCCATCAACGTCGCGCTCGCCCGCGTCAACGAGATCTACGAGCGCGAGGTCGGCATCACGATGGTGCTCGTCGAGGACAACGACGAGATCGTCTACACCAACGCCGGCTCCGACCCCTACACGAACTTCAGCGGGTTCACCCTCCTCGGCGAGAACCAGTCGAACCTCGACAGCGTGATCGGCGCGGCGAACTACGACATCGGCCACGTCTTCTCGACCGGCGGCGGCGGCGTGGCCTCGCTCGGCTCCGTCTGCCGCGCCGGCGTCAAGGCCCGCGGGGTGACGGGCCTCCCGAGCCCGACCGGCGACCCGTTCTACGTGGACTACGTGGCCCACGAGATGGGGCACCAGTACCGCGGCAACCACACCTTCAACGGCACCGCCGGCTCCTGCGCCGGCGGCAACCGGAACCCGTCGACGGCCTACGAGCCCGGCAGCGGCTCGACGATCATGGCCTACGCCGGCATCTGCCGCGACTTCAGCACCGGCGAGAACCACAACGTCCAGACCCGCAGCGACGACTACTTCCACAACGTCTCGATCAACGAGATCGTCAGCTACACCCGCTCCTCGTTCGGCAACGACTGCGGCGAGGTCACCGACTTCGGCAACGCGGCCCCGGAGGTCACCGTCGAGGCCTCCCTCGCGATCCCGAGCCAGACGCCGTTCTTCCTCACCGGCTCCGCCACGGACGACGGCGACGACGACCTGCTGACGTACACGTGGGAGGAGCGGGACCTCGGGCCGGCCGGCCCGCCGCCCGGCCGCCCCAGCTGGGACGACACGGCCCCGTTCTTCCGGTCCTACGGGCCCTCGCCCTCGCCCACCCGCTTCTTCCCGCGCCAGGACATCTACGCCCTCGGCTTCCAGCCGGGCTCGGAGCGGCTCCCCGTGGCGGGGCGCCTGCTGAACTTCCGGTTCACCGTCCGCGACAACAACCCCGGCGCCGGCGCCGTCAAGGACGCCGCCGTCGTCGTCTCCGTCGAGGGCGACGCGGGGCCGTTCGTGGTGACCTCGCAGAGCGAGGGCGACCCGTCGTGGGCCGCCGGTGAGCAGCACACGATCACGTGGGACGTGGCGAACACGGACACGGAGGCCCTCGGCGGTGAGGACGTCGACATCCTCCTCTCGCTCGACCGCGAGAAGGACTTCGTCGCCGGCACGGCGGTCGTGCTCGCCAGCGCCACGCCCAACGACGGCTCCGAGACGATCACGGTACCGGCCGGCATCGAGGCGTCGCGGGCGCGCGTGTACGTCCGCGCCTCGGACGGCCTCTTCTTCGACCTCAACGACGAGGACATCGCGGTCTCGCCGACGGTCGCCTCCGAGGACGGCGCCCGCACGCGGGCCGCCGAGCTCAGCCCGGCCTACCCGAACCCGCTCGGGCTCGGGGGCCAGCGCGCCTCGGTGAACCTCTCGGTGGAGCGGGCGCAGGCCGTCCGCGTCGCCGTCTACGACGCGCTCGGGCGCTCGGTCCTCGTGCTCCACGAGGGCCCGCTCGCCGCGAGCCGGAACCACCAGTTCGCCGTCCGCTCCGGCGACCTCGCGGCGGGGACGTACTTCGTCCGCGCCGAGGGCGAGGCGTTCCAGCTCACGCGCCCGCTCACCGTCGTCCGGTAGCGCGGCGCACGAGGGCAACTCGTACCCGTAGGGGCACGGCGCGCCGTGCCCCTACGCGTTTACATCGGCTACGCTATATCGGCCCCGCTCGGAGGGGTGAAAACGAGGGGAAGCCGAAACGCCGACGCCCCGGCGGGGTTGATCCGTGGCAGGGCCGGTGAGGGTCCATCGTCTAAAGCCAAACGAGGTCTACATGGAACGGCTGAAGTGCAAGGCGTGCGGGTGCTACAGCATGGTGCCCGTCGAGGTCAACGGCGAGGAGCTCGACGAGGAGGCGCTCCTCCTCGGCGGCGACCAGGAGTCGCGGTTCTTCACGTGCCACGTCTGCGGCGACAACTGGCTCTCGGTCAAGCAGAGCGAGATGGGCGGCCCGACGCAGATCACCTTCGTCCACCAGATGGGGATGCAGCCTACGCTGAAGCGGGTGGCCCAGATGAGCACGCCGGTCGTGCTGAACGAGGGCACCGTGGACCGCTGGGAGTACTACCTCGGGGACGACGAGGTGGGGGAGCGGCGCTGGCGCAAGGCGCTCAAGAAGCGCCGCTTCGTCCTCCGCAGCATCTGCACCAACTGACGCCTAGCGCGTAGTTCGGATTCCGTAAGGGGTGCCCACGTGACGGTTGCGGCGGGCACCCCTTGCGCTTTATGCACTACGCGCTAAACTAGAACCGGTAGCGGAGTTGGAGCGAGAGGTCGCGCACCCGCGCCCCCTCGACCTCGGCCAACCCGCTGCCGACGCTGCGCCGGTCCTCGAACCGCGTGGACGCCAGCTTCGCCCGGAGGTCGAGCCCCTCGAAGCTCCCGCCGGGGCGGAAGGCGAGTAGGGCATAGACCCGCGTGCCGCGCCCGGTGAGCAGCGTGTTCTGGAAGACCCCGGTGAGGTCGTTCTCGAACTGGTAGAGCCGTGCGCCGAAGCCCTCCGCGTCGAACAGCGTGAGGCGGGCGTCGAGGCGGAGGCTGGGGAGAAGCTCCCAGCGGACGTCCTGGAACACGAGCGAGCCCGTCTCGGCCGGCTGGTCGGATTTGCGGTAGCGTGTGCCCTCGAGGCGCGTGCGGAGCCGGAGCCTCCGGTTGGCAACGTACTCGCCCTGGACCCGCAGGCTCTGCCGCGTCTCGGGCACGAGGGCGTCGAGCACGGCGCCGGTCGGGGTCGCGGCGTCGGCGCCGGTCTCGCGGGTCTCGGTGCGGCCCTGGGCATACACCGTCAGCCAGCGGCGCGGGCGGTGCTCGACGTAGACGAGCGCCTCGTAGCCCCGGCTCGGGCGCGGCACGCGGAAGCGGACCCACGGGAACCGGTACTGGTCGAAGAACCCGCTCACCGTCCACCGCCGCGAGGGGCGGAGCCGGAGGCCGAGGTAGACGCCGGTCTCGTTCTGCGTCACCCCGTTCCGCTCCCCGAACCCGTAGCCGTGGAGGCTCGCGAAATCGCGGGGGTAGTGTCGGGCGAGCACGAGCGCGTCGAGCGCCCCGACCCGCCCCTCGGCCCCGGCGACGCCGCCGAACGCCCCGCTCGGCGCCCGCGCCACCTCCCCGAACACGAACGCCTCGCCGAGGAAGGCGCTCCCGTAGACGCTCCCCATCGCGGCCTCGTCGCCGGCGAAGTTGAACCGCTGGTACGGCGCCTCGCCCGCCGCGAGCGGGCTGTCGAACCGGGCCGCGTAGCCGACCGCCCCGACGGTCGCCTCGCCGACGCGGACCTCGACGGCGCCGCCGCCGAGCGTCTGCCCGAGGGTGTCCTTCCGCTCGATCTCCGTCGGCGTCCGGTGCAGGCCGTCGGCGGCGAGGCCGGCCACGGTGGCGTCGGTGACGGGCGCCTCCACGTCCGTCGTGTCGACCTCGTTGAACCGGGCGTCGAGCGTGCGGCGGCTGGCGAACGCCGTGGCGTAGACCCGCGGCGTGACGGCGACGGTGAGGCCGGCCCCGCGGAAGAACCGGTTCTCGTCGGTCGAGCCGTAGGGGCGGATGCCGCGCCCGCGCCGGACCAGCGGGCGGACGGCCTCGCGGCCCTTCCCGAACCCCGCCGCCCGCCACAGCGCTACCCCCTGCCCGAACTCCGCCACGAAGTCCCCGAGGACCAGCGCCTCGACCCGCCCGAGCCGGAGCGCTGCGAGGTGGAAGCTGGCGTAGTCGTACCCGTAGGAGCCCCGCCCCGGCGCCCACTCGAACGCCTCGCCGGGGTCCTTCTCCAGCGTGAGGTTCACCGAGAGGTTCCGCTTGTAGGTCGCGCGGAGGCGGGTGTAGACCCGCTGGGGCGAACCCACGTAGCGGCTCGGCGCGTCGGAGTCCGAGAGGAGGGAGTCGGGGAGGGCGTCGTAGCCGCGCCCGAGGTCGAGCCGCCGCTGCACCCGTTGCAGCACCTCGACGCGCGCGTCCCGCCGGACCTCCCCGAGCGCCGGCACGCGGGGGTACGGCGACGGCCGCGTCGCCACGGCCTCCAGCCGCTCGCCGATGGTGAGGTACGGCCGGGCCTCCAGGAACACCTCGGCCGTGACGCCCTCGACGGCGCGGATTTCGGGGATCGAGCCGAACGGCCCGAACGCCGCGCGGAACCGGACGACCTCGGCGGCGACGAGAGGGGAGAAGGCGGGGATCAGCGCCAGCTCCTCGGCCGTGGCGGCGTTCACGTCGAGGGGGTTCTCGCGGAGGTCCGTCAGCAGCTCCAGCAGCTCCGTCGGGTCGCCGGAGATCTCGTCGTCGGTGAGGGGTTCGAGCAGCGCCTCGGGCTCGTCGAGGTTGGTGGTGTCGGCGGGGACGGGTTGCGCGGCGGCTGATGAAAGGAAGAGGGGAAGAAGGGAGGAGAGGAAGAGGAGGTGCAGCCCCGACCCGGCGCTTCTGCCGAGCCCTCCTTCCTCCATCGGCTCTTTCGCTCCTCCGCTCATTCCCTCACCACGACACCCCGAACTCGAACGCCGGCGTCCACCCCAGCACGTCGTGCCGCTCGGCGGCCACGTCGGCGCGGAGGCGGCCGAGGGCGACGCCGACGCCGGCCGAGAACCGCGTCGGCGCGGTCATCACGCCGGCCCGGAGGAAGAGCACGTCCACGGGCCGGACCTCGAGGCCGCCGCAGAACGCCGCCGGGAAGTCCACGTCGTCCGTCACCGCGGCGAGCACCAGCGCGCGCGGGTGCGCCCGGTACGCGACGCCGACGTCGAGGCGGGTCTGGAGCGGGTCGAAGTCCGTGAGCTTCGGGCGGTTCACGTTCTGCGCGTGCGCGCCGAAGGTCAGCCCCGGCAGCACCTCGACGAGGAGGCCGCCGGAGAGCCCGACGGCGCCGCCCGTCCCGTACTCCGGGATCGTCACCGAGGTGTAGCGCACGGCGAGCCCGGCGTGGAGCCGCCGGCTCGGCGAGAGCGCGAGCGCCCGCGCCGCACCGAGCCCGACGACGGTCTCGCGGAAGTCCTCGAACCCGTAGGTCCGCGCCGTCCCGGCCACCGTCGCCCACCGCGTCGGCTGCGCCACGGCCACCGCGCCGACCCGCAACTCCGAGAGCCCGAACGCCTGCGAGGCGAAGAGCCCGGCCGAGCCTCGTTCGAGCGTGCCCCACGCGGCCGGGTTGTAGAGCCCCCACACGTCGCCGCGGAGGGCGACGCCCGCGCGGCCGAGCGCGAGCGCCCGCGCGCCGCCCTCGGCCAGCGGGACGAGCTGCGCCTGCGCCGGGAGGGCGAGCGCGCCCGCGAGCAGGAAGATGGGCAGAAGTCTGCGAGGCAACGCCGTGCGGAGTACGTGGAGGGCTCAACATACCGCACCGGCTCCATACGAACAACGCCCGCCCGTCCGTAAAGAGAGCGGTTATCTTCCCCGGTCCCCGGACGCCGCCCCTGAACGCCGATGCGCCGCCTCCTGCCTGCCGCCGTGCTCCTCACGCTCCTGCTCGCCGCGAGCGCGCAGGCGCAGGAGCTCAACTGCCGCGTCACGGTCGATTACGGAAACCTCGGCGGCACCGACTTCGACTTCCTCGACGACCTCCAGGAGGAGATCGAGGAGTACCTCAACGAGCGCTCCTGGACGGAGGACCGGTTCGAGGAGTACGAGCGGATCAACTGCACCTTCGCCGTGGAGCTCATCGAGGCCGAGGGGCTCAGCCGGTTCCGCGCGCAGGTCGTCGTCAGCGGCCAGCGGCCCATCTTCGGCTCGCCCGTGCGGACGACGACGTTCCAGGTGCTCGACAACGATTGGACGTTCGACTACAACCGCGGGCAGCCCCTCATCTTCGACCTCAACCGGTTCAACAACCTCGCGAGCCTCGTCGACTTCTACGCCTTCCTCATCCTCGGCTACGACTACGACACCTTCGCCGAGCTCGGGGGGGCGCCGCACTTCGAGCAGGCCCGCCGGATCGCCGAGCTCGCGCGCTCGCAGGGCGGCGCCGAGTGGCAGTCCATCGGCGAGGACCAGAGCCGGGCCACCCTCATCCGCCAGCTCCTCGACCCCCGGTTCGAGCGGCTCCGGCGGGCGTACTTCCTCTACCACTTCGGCGGGCTCGACCGGTTCACCACGGACTTCGAGGAGGGGTGGGAGGCGGCCAACGGCGCCATCACGGAGATCTACGAGCTCTTCGTCGAGACCTCCCGCCGCTACGCCATCGACGTGTTCTTCACGGCGAAGGCCCCGGAGATCGGGAGCCTCTTCGAGGACTACGAGGAGCGCGCCGGCCTCTACGCGCTGCTCGTCGAGATGGACCCGGCGCGGACCTCGCAGTACGACCGACTAGCACAGTAGGGGCGTATTGCAATACGCCCCTACGGCGTCGCTTCGACGCGCGCCCGCAGGATCCGGTCGCCGACGACGAGGGCGTCGACCGCGTCCATCCCCTCGGCGACGTACCCGAACGCGGTGTAGCGCCCGTCGAGGTGGGGCTGGGCGGAGTGGGTGACGAAGAACTGGCTGCCCTCGGTGTCCTTCCCCGCGCTCGCCATCCCGACGGCGCCCGCGCGGTACGGCAGCGGCGCGAGCTCGCTCGGGATCTGGAAGT
Source organism: Rhodothermales bacterium (assembly GCA_965215145.1). GTDB lineage: Bacteria > Bacteroidota > Rhodothermia > Rhodothermales > JANQRZ01. Next base: position 1,775,302 of record OZ244038.1, read on the forward strand.
CCGGCCCGCCGAACCCGTCGCCGCGCGCGAAGTCCCCGCCCTGCACGACGAAGTTGGGCACGACGCGGTGGAAGGCCACACCGTCGTAGCGCCCCCTCTCAGCGAACCAAGCGACGGTCTGCGTCGTCAGCGGGGCCACCTCCGGGTCGAGCTCCAGCACGGCCGTGCCGCGCTCGGTCTCCAGCACGAGCCGGGGCCGCGGCCCAAGCCGGCGCAGATACTTCCAGTCGAGCGCGGGGAAGTCCGGCGGGGTGAGGCCCGTCGGCTCGAACCGGATGCCCTCGCCGAACCGGGCCGTCAGCGCCTCCGTGGCGCTGCGGCGGAGGACGGGATGCCTGGCTTCGAGGGCGACGCCGAGGAGGAACGTCACGGCGGCGGTGTCGCGCGCGGCGCCCATCGCGCGGACGATGGCCTCCATCGGCTCGATGTCGCGCGGCGCCTCCATCTGCCGGTAGCTCTCGCGGAGGACGCGCCCGCCGCCGAGGGCGTAGAGCGCCGAGTCGGCGAGGGCGGGCGCTGCGGCGTAGGCCGTGGCGACGTCGCCGCGGCTGAGGGCGTCGGCGAAGAGGTCGAGGTAGAACGGGTCGCGGGCGGGGTCGGCGTCGGCGGCGCGGCGGGCCTTGAGGGCTTCGAGCGCAGCGTAGGCCACCCGGCCGTCGGCGTCTGCGGCGGCGTCGACGAGGAGGGCGAGGGCCTCCTTGTCTGCAATCCCAAGCGCGCCGAGGCCGGCAGCGCGGGCAAACGGCCGCTCAGGCTCCGGGATGCCGAGGGTGGCGGGGTCGCGGAAGAGCCGGTGGGCGAGGTCGAAGGCGGCGTCGGCCCGGCCGCTCCGAGCGAGCGCCGTGGCGAGCGGCCCGGTGACGCGCCACCGCTCGGGGTGATTCGCCGCCCACCTTTCCACGGCATCGACGGTGGCGGCGTCGAGAGTCTGCCCTGAACCTGCCGAAGGGGCGCCCGCGAGCGACGTGGCGGCGGTGATGGCGACGTGCGGCACCGGGTCGTCGAGCGCGGCGACGAGGGCCGCGCGGGCCTGCGGCGTCCGCCCCGCGCCGGCCAGCGACCGGGCCGCGTTCACCCGGACGCGCCAGTCCCCGCTCTCGCGCAGCAGCCGGATCCGGCGGAACTCGACGTTCTTGTCCGGCAGGCGGCTCAGCGCGAGGGCGAGGTGCATCTGTGCGGGGTCGTTGGCCGAGAGCGAACCGGAGGCATCGCGCACGGCGTCGGCCACGTCGAGCCACGGCTGCGGGTCCCGCATCCGCCCGAAGTAGTACGCCGCGCCCCAGCGCGTACCCGCGTCCGCCGCCGTGAGGTGATCGGCGAGCCAGCGGACGGCGGCGGGGTCGTGGATGCCCCGCAGCCCGAACCGCGCGACGGCGATGGCGCGGGCCGAGTCGAGCGCAGCGGGGAGGTCGAAACGGGCAACGGCGGCGAGGGCAGCCCGCCCGCCCGTCTTCCCGAGCGCATCCAGCAGCGCGCCGCGGCCCGCATCGTCGTCCTCCCGGCGGAGCGCGTTGAGCAGGGCCGGCGCTACGGCGGTCTCCTCCCCGCTCTGCCCGATGGCGAAGGCGGCGTGCCGGCGCACCCGCGCGTCGGAGTCGGTGAGCAGGAGGACGAGGGCCGGCACCGCCTCCGGCGCCTGCACCGAGCCGAGCCCGAGCGCCGCGCGAGCACGCACGGCGGGGTCAGCGTCCGTCAGCGCGTCTACGAGGGCCGAGGTGTCCCGCCGCGTCTGCGCCTCCACGAGCGCCTGCAGGTCCGGCCGCTCCAGCAGACTCCAACCTCCTGCTTCACCCATGACGGTAGAGACGCCTCGGCGGGGTGTCTCCGCGGGGCCGGTGGCCTCTGGCGCACGTGCGGTCGTACAACTGATGAGGATCAGGAGGGGGGAGAAAAGAAGAAGCCAGAGGAACGGACGCATCGGCGGGGCGTGCGGGAGGGAGCTGAACGGACAGGCCCGGCGCGGCTATCTTAACCGGCCGGGCCTGCGAGACGTTGCGGTGCGAGCACCTGTGCGAAAGGGGGGACTCGAACCCCCACGGGTGTTACCCCACCAGATCCTAAATCTGGCGCGTCTGCCAATTCCGCCACTCTCGCAGCGACGGCCCAAATATACCCCGCCGCGGTTGGGACCCCCGCCGCGCCCGCCCATCCCACCGCCCCCTCCGGATGAAACGCCCCGCCCTCCTCTTCGCGCTCGCCCTCACCCTCGGTGCCTGCTCCGGCGCCGAGGTCACGACGACCAACGAGCCCACCGTCCCCGACGTGCCCCCCACGACCGTCGGCGTGCCGGACGCCGCCGACGTGGACGACACGATGGGCGAGATGGAGCCCCCCACCGAGGTGACGGCCACGCTCGACCCCGACACCGTCACGTTCTCCCGCTACGACACCGGGCGGATGTGGACGTTCGATAACCCCCCGCGGCAGTTCCTCCGCGAACGCTACAACTTCACCCCGGACGACGGCTGGTACGAGCGCGCCCGCCTCGGCGCCCTCCGCTTCGCCACCTACTGCTCGGCCTCGTTCGTCTCGCCCGACGGCCTCATCCTCACCAACCACCACTGCGCCCGCCAGAGCATCACCGAGGTGACCGAGGACGGCGAGGACCTCGGCGAGACCGGGTTCGTCGCCGAGGACATGGACGATGAGCGCCTCGTGGAGGACCTCTTCGTCGAGCAGCTCGTGGACGTGATGGACGTGACCGCCGAGATCGACGAGGCGCTGATGGGGGAGGAGACGATGGCCGAGCGCGCGAGCGCGCGGCAGGAGGCCATCGCCGCGATCGAGGAGCGGGTGGCCGACGAGCGCGGCGGCGAGGACGCCGGCGTCCGCGTCCAAGTCGTCGAGTTCTACTCCGGCGCCCGGTACTCGGCCTACGTCTACCGCCGCTACGACGACGTCCGCCTCGCGTTCGCGCCGGAGGACGACCTCGGCTTCTTCGGCGGCGACCCCGACAACTTCACCTACCCCCGCTACAGCCTCGACTTCGCGCTCTTCCGCGCCTACGACGACGCCGGCGAGCCGCTCGACACGTCGGAGTTCTACTTCCCCTGGAGCACCGACGGCACCGACGCCGGCGACCTCGTCTTCGTGATCGGCAACCCCGGCTCGACGACGCGGCTCCAGACGGTCTCGGAGCTCGCCTACCGCCGCGACGTCAACGAGCCCGGCATCCTCCGCCTCCTCGAAACCCGCGCCGACGTCTACGAGCGGTTCGTGGACGAGAACCCGGACGACCCGATGACGCCGGAGATCGAGGACACGTTCTTCTCGCTCTCGAACTCGCGGAAGGCCTACACCGGCCGCCTCGGCGGCCTCCGCGACGAGTACACCCTCGCCCGCCGCGCCGCCGCCGAGCGCGCCTTCCGCGACGCCATCGAGGCCGACCCCGACCTCCGCACCAGGTACGGCTACGTGCTCGGTCAGATCGACGAGAACCGCCGCGAGGCGGCCGAGGAGCCCGGCGAGTTCGGCGCCTTCCTCGGGATGAACCCCGGCTCGTCGGTGGCCTCGAACGTCCTCGGCCGCGGCCTCTTCGCCTACGCCGTTGGCGTGACCGGCAACCCCGGTCTCCGCGACGCCGCGCTGTCGGTCGAGGAGGAGCGGCCGGAGGCCCTGGAGGTCGCCCTCATCGAGGCGAAGCTCGAAGACCTCGTGTTCTACCTCGGCGAGGACGACCAGGTGGTCGAGCGCGTGCTCATGGGCCGCACGCCCGCCGAGGCCGCCCGCGCCATCTACGACGGCACGGCGCTGAAGACGCAGGAGGGCACCGAGGAGCTGCTGAACGAGGACAACCCCTCGACCTCCGACGACCCCGCGATCATGTTCGCCCGCGCGGTCTACCCCCGGTACGCCGCCGCGCAGCAGCGCCAGGGCCTCCTCGGCGCCCAGCTCGAGGAGCTCAGCGAGCGGCTCGCCCGCGCCCGCTTCGAGGTCTACGGCGAGGACACCCCGCCCGACGCCACGTTCACCCTCCGCATCAACGACGGCGTCGTCCGCGGCTACGAGTACAACGGCACCGTCGCCCCGCCGTACACGACGTTCTGGGGCCTCTACGACCACTACTACTCGTACCTCGCTTCGGAAGACGCCAGGTTCTTCGAGCTGCCCGAGCGCTGGCTGCCGGCCCCAGACGCGCTCGACCTGGAGACGCCGTACAACTTCGTCACAACGAACGACATCATCGGTGGCAACTCCGGCTCGCCCATGCTCGACCGTGACCTCCACGTCGTTGGGGTCGCCTTCGACGGCAACATCGAGAGCCTGCCCGGCGACTTCATCTACCTCGGCGAGCGGAACCGCACCGTCGGCGTGGACTCGCGCGGGATGCTCGAGGCGATGGAGGCGGTCTACGAGGCGGAGCGGCTCGCGGAGGAGCTGCGCGAGGGCGCGATGCAGATGATGGGCGCGCGCTAACCAGCCGCTCTCGCTCTGAGCACCGTAGGGGCGTGATTAATCACGCCCCTACGACGTCAACGCCTCCACGAGTGCCGGCGTCACGTCCGTCAGGTCGTGAATGCCGCCGAGCCGTCCGGCGCCTGCGCCCCAGGCGGCGAGGGGGACGGGGTTGCGCGTGTGGCCCTTCCCCCCGAGGTCCTCGATGTTACCGTGATCGCTGGTGACGATGAGCAGATCCCGCGCGCGGTCGAGCGCGGCGAGGAGGCCGGCGAAGAAGCGGTCGAGGGCGCGGAGGACCGCAGCGGCACGATCGGGGTTGCGGCTGTGGCCGGCCTTGTCGGTCAGGAAGTACTCGAACAGCGTGAGGTCGGCGCGGCGGGCGAGACGAGCCAGCCGCGCCCCGGCTTCCTCCTCCGAGATCACCGGCACCTCGATGCCGAGCCGCTCGGGCCAGGAGGCGCCGGTGAGGTCGGCGGCGAGGGCGTCGCCGCGGCGGAGGTCGGCCTCGCGGCGGAGGGGGACGCCGGCCTCGGCGCAGCAGAGCGTCGTCACCGTCCACCGCGCTCGCTCCGGCCCCCGCTCCGCGACGAGCCGGAAGAACCGGTCGGGGTAGGCGTTCATGAACTGCCCGCGACACCCGGCCTCGGCGAGCTGGCGAAAGATGTTCTTCTCCGCGATGATCGGCTTCGACGCCGAGTGGGGGAACGGCCCCCAGTGCCGCCCGGCGGCCTCGGCGCAGTTGACGCCGGTGAACAGCGTGGCCTGCCCCGTCCCGCTCTGAGGCAGCCCCTCCACGCCGAGCGTCGCGTCGAGGGGAACGAACAGCCGGCCCGGCTCGCGCACCGGCGCGGCGTCGAGCGTCCATCGCTGCCCGCCCGCCAGCCGCTCGAAGGCCGGAAGGTCGAGCGTGGCGAGGGGGTTCGCCTCCGGCTCCGCCGGTCCCAGGCCAACGCCGTCGAGGAACACAAAGACGATGCGGCGAGGGGAGGGGGGTGGACGGTCGATGGCGAGTGGTGGATCGTGGGGAGGCAGGGTCTCCTTCGTAGCAATTCAGCCTTCGACGGCGGCCAGCACCCAGTCGAGGTCGAGGGGGCGGTCGAGGCGGTGGACGCGCTCGGGCAGCGGTGGGCCGGCCTCCGTGTCGGCGCCGAAGGCGGGGCGGTCGTGCGCCAGCGCCCACGTTAGTGCTCGCCGCTCCGGTGCGTCTTCCGGCGCTCCGAACAGGGCCACGGCCCGCGCCAGCGCCGCCGTCACCCGCGCCCGCTCGTGGTCGTCGTGCGCGAACGGGCCGTGCTCGACGGGGAACGGGGAGAGGAGCAGCCCGCCCGCCTTCACAGCCGCGCTCGCCGCCGGGCGCATCGGGCCGGGCACGCGCGCCAGCCCCGCGCTCGCCACCAGTACCGCCGCCCGGCCAGCGCCCACGGCGAGCTTGGCGACGACGGTGTCGAACCCGTGCTGGAGCCCGACCGCGGGGACGACCTCCCGCTCCAGGAGCCGACGGACCAACGCCTGCGCCGTCTCGAACGCCGGCCCGTCGAGCGGCGGCCGGGCCAGGAGGGCGACGGCAGGCCGCGTCAGCACGGCCGTGTCGCCGAAGGCGTAGAGCACGACGGGCCGGTCCGAGCGGTCGAGGTCGGCGAGGCCCGCGGGCCAGTGGGGGTGGTGCTGCGTCAGCGCGGCGATGCGGCGATCGGCCATCCGCCCCAACGTCTCCTCGGCTTCTCCAATCCGGTCCGCCATCGCGTCCTCGAACAGCGTACTCACCAGCGCCTCCGCCTTTGGCGTGCCCTTGAGCCGGAGGAGCACCTGCTCGCGGGGCGTGGCGCGGAGGGCGTCGAGCGTCGGGAACCGCTCGACGAGCCGGCCGGCCGTGACGCGTCCGACGCCGTCGAGGCGGAGGAGAGCGAGGGCGAGGGTGGCGCTGGCGTCGGGCATGGGGAGATGGGCGAGCCCTAAGATCCGACACGGGTGCGGAAGGCGCGCAGAGGCGGGACGGGTTTAGACCAACGACGGGGCGAGCGATAACGAGGAGAGCGGGCGTCCGTCCACCGCTCCGACCTCCACCACCGACCGCGCCGAGCATGTCTCTCCCTCCGTACGACCCGACCCTCGACGACGCGGCCACCTCGGCCGGCGGAGGCGACGGCGCCCCGACCGACCCCGCCGCTGCAGGCGACGATGCCGTTTGGGTCAGCTTCGACCGGGGCTCGAAAACGGGCGCTCGGGTGCTGGTCGTCGAGAGCGACGACGCGGCGCGGTACTACCTCTCGGAGATGCTCGACGGCCCGTACCGTGTGGAGGCGGTCGGCGACCAGCAGGCGGCGCTGGAGCGGCTCACCCGGTACGCCTTCGACGCGCTCGTCGTCGGCGTCCACCTGGACCACGGAGGGCGGGGGCTCGACCTGCTCCGCATCGCGCGGACGCTGCCGGGGTACCACCACGTCCCCGCCATCGCCGTGGCGGCGCACGGCCTCCCGGCCGAGCGCGAGGAGCTGCTCGCGTCCGGCTTCGACGGGTACGTCCGCGCGCAGGGCGCGGCGAGCGAGCTCCTCGGAGCGCTGGTGACGGTGCGGCCCCCGGGCGATCTCGGGGGATAGCCGGCAGCCCCCGCGCCTCGGCCGCCGCGGAGCCCTAGCTTCCTCCACCCCGGAAGCCGCGCCCGTGACCGACTCTGCCCCCCACTCCGACGTCCCCCGAACGGCCCTCGTCATGAGCGGCGGCGGCGCGCGCGGGGCCTACCAGGTGGGCGTCTTGCGGGCGGTCGTGCGGCGCTGGCCCGCGTTCCAGCCCTCCGTCATCACAGGCGTATCGGCCGGCGCCATCAACGCGGTCGTGCTCGCGGCGCGGCCGGGCTCGTTCGGCGAGGCCGTCGGGGGGCTGAGCCGGCTCTGGGGCGGCCTCACCACCGAGGACGTGTTCCGCTCCGACGCGCCGAGCCTGACGCGGATCGCGGGGTTGTGGACGCGGCGGATCTTCTCCGGCGGGAAGGGCGGGCGGCGGACCCGCGGGATGCTCGACACCGACCCGCTCCGGCGCCTCCTCCGCCGCGCCCTCGACCCCAACGGCGACGGCGTCGAGGGGATCTCGGCGAACGTCCGCGCCGGCCGCCTCAGCGCCTTCGGCATCACGGCGACGGACTACGCCACGGGCCGCTCGGTGACGTGGGTCGAGGGGCACGACGGCGGGGGCTGGGACCTCCCGAAGCGGCGGAGCATCCGCACCCGCATCGGCGTCGAGCACGTGATGGCGTCGGCGGCGCTGCCGCTCGTGTTCCCGGCCGTCCGCGTCGGGCCGGCGTGGTACGGCGACGGCGGCATCCGCCAGACGGCTCCGCTCTCGCCGGCCCTCCACCTCGGCGCGGCGCGGCTCCTCGCCGTCAGCACCCGGTACGCCCGGACGGCCCGCGAGGCCGCCGTCCCCGCCACCGACGCCTACCCCCCGCCGGCCCAGATCGTCGGCGTCCTCATGAACGCCGTCTTCCTCGACTCCCTCGACCAGGACGCCACCACGCTCCGCCGGATCTCGGAGCTCACCGAGCGCCTCCCCGTCGGCCAGCGCGAGGGGCTCCGCCCCGTGGACCTCCTCATCCTCCGCCCCTCCGAGGACCTCGGCCGCCTCGCCGCCGACTACGAGCCGACGCTGCCGCGCCCGTTCCGCTTCCTCATGCGCGGCCTCGGCACGCGCGAGACCCGGAGCCCGGACTGGCTCTCGATGCTCCTCTTCGAGCCGGCCTACCTCGAACGCCTCATGGCGATCGGCGAGCGCGACGCGGAGGCGCGGCTGGACGAGATCGGCGGCTTCCTGGGGCTTGCGGACCGGTAGGCCGGTTCCAGCGCCGCCCTCGTCAGCTCCTGCGCGTGCGGCTCCTCGGCCCGCCGGGCCGCCGGAGGCGGAGCGGACGGGGCTCCATGACGGGGAGCGTGCTCAGCGAGGGGTAGAGCGTCGTCAGGTCCATGAGCTGCCACGGACGGCCCTCGACGCAGATAGGCACGCCGTGCGCCTCGGCGTACTCGACGAGGCGGTGGCTCAGCAGAGTGTAACCGGCGAACGCCACCGGCACATCGAAGACCGGGGCGGGGCGCCGGCCGCTGGGCCGGCCCGCGACGCGCACGGCCCGGTCGGTGACGTCGACGCGCTCGACGTCGGCCCAGGGCAGCTCGATCCTCCGCTGCGCGTAGTCGTAGCCGACGGCCCGGTGCACCGAGAGCTCGACGCGCCACACCACCCGCCGCCGCCGGAGGAGCTGGCGGGAGACGATCAGCAGGAGCGCGGCCCCCAGCCCGATGACGCCGCCGGCGACGAGGGGAGGGGAGGGGAGGAGGAACGCGAGCAGCGGCGCCAGCCCTACGACGCCCGCGAGCCCGACCGCCGCGAGGACTACGAGCCGGCCGACCCCCTGCCGCGTCAGCACGCGGACCCGCTCGTCGTCGTAGACCTCGTACCAGTGGTGGGGCATGGCTCGCTCGGCTGGGCTACTTAGATAGCGCCGAGGGGCCGAAGGTTTCGGCGGAGCGGGCGTTGTGACCCTTCTGCGACAGAGAAGAGGAATCTACCCGTAGTGTAAACTGGGGTTACCCCGATAAAATAACCTCCTGCAATACCGAGGCGGCCTGCTCCACGCCGGCGTCGGAGACGTCGCGGTGGGTGGTGAGGCGCACGGTCGTCGGGCCGAAGGCGACGAGGCGGACGCCCCTCTCCTCCAGCTCCGCCACCACCGCCTCGGCCCCGGCGCCCACCGTCTCGGCGATCACGATGTTGGTCTCGACCGCGGCGGGGTCCACGTCGAAGGCGGGCGAGGCGGCCATCGCCTCGGCGAGCCGCCGCGCGCGGCGGTGGTCGTCGGCGAGGGCCGCGCGGTGCTCCAGCGCGAGGAGCCCGGCGGCGGCGAGCACGCCCACCTGCCGCATCCCCCCGCCGAGCAGCTTCCGGTAGCGCCGCGCCAGGGCCATCGCCTCCGAGCCCCCCGCCAGCACCGAGCCGACGGGGGCGCCGAGCCCCTTCGAGAGGCACACGCTCACCGTGTCGAACGGGGACGCCAGCTCGCGTGCGGGCCGGCCCACGGCGACGGCCGCGTTCCACAGCCGCGCCCCGTCGAGGTGGAGGCGGAGGCCATGCTCGCGCGCCACCTCCGCGACGGCCTCGGCCATCTCCTGCGGGTAGACGACCCCGCCGGCCTTGTTGACGGTGTTTTCGAGGCAGACGAGCTGGGTCCGGGGCTCCCAGTCGTAGCGCCCCCGGACGGCCGCGGCGACGGCCTCGGGCGTGAGCACGCCGCGCGGATCCTCGATGGGGCGGAGCTGCACGCCGGAGATCAGCGCGGGGGCGCCGCTCTCGTAGTGGTAGATGTGGCTCCGCTCGGCCAGCACCACCTCGTCCCCCGGCCGGGTGTGGAGCTTGATGGCGAGCTGGTTGCCCATCACCCCGCTCGGCACGAACAGCGCGGCCTCCTTCCCCAGCAACTCGGCCACCCGTTCTTCGAGCCGCCGCACCGTCGGGTCCTCCCCGAACACGTCGTCGCCGACCTCGGCCTCAGCCATCGCCCGTCGCATGGGCGGCGTCGGCTTGGTGACGGTGTCGCTGCGGAGGTCGATCATCGGCGTTCCGATCGGGCGGGTCCTGCTCACCACCCCATCTGCCACATCCGCTGGAGGATGCTGCTGCTGTAGGAGCGGACGGTGTCGGGGGTCCGGGAGCGCGGGGCGGGGAGGAGGGCGGCCAGCCGCGCGGCCTGCTCGCGCGAGAGGCTCGCGGCGGACGTGCCGTAGTGGTGCTCGGCCGCCGCCTCGATCCCGTACACGCCCGGCCCCCACTCGACGGCGTTGAGGTAGAGCTCGAGGATGCGCTCCTTAGGGAGCACCCATTCTGCGAGGTACGTGAGCGGGACTTCGAGCCCTTTGCGAACGTACGAGCGATGGGTCGTCAGGAAGAGGTTCTTGACGAGCTGCTGCGTGATCGTGCTCGCCCCGCGCGGGGGGCGGCCCGTGCGCGCGGCGTCGGCGCGGGCCTTCTCGAGCTCCTCCCAGTCGATCCCCCCGTGCTCGTAGAACCGCGTGTCCTCGGCGGCCACGGCGGCGTGCTCCATGTGGTCGGAGATGTCCTCCAGGCCCTTCCAGTCGCGGCGGAAGTCGTAGTCCCCCTCCTCGAACGCCGCCTCGACGGCGCGCTGGACCTGCACGGTGGTGACGGGCGGGGGGACCCAGCGGTACAGGACGAGCAGCACCGCGCAGACGCCGAGGAACCCGACGAGCAGCAGCACGGGCCACACGAGGAGCCAGCGGACAAGGCGCCGCCCGAGCGAGCGCTTCTCCTTCGCAAGTGGCCCGGACGTCGCCACGGCGGTCACTTAGCGGGTGATCTCGAGGATCTCGAGCTGCACCTTCCCCGCCGGCACCCGGATCTCGATCACGTCCCCGACCTCGTGCCCGAGGAGCCCCTTCCCGACGGGGCTCTTGACGGAGATCTTGCCGGCCCCCATGTCCGCCTCCTCCGGCGCGACGAGGGTGTAGGTCGCCTCCTTCTTGGCCTTCTTGTTCTTGACGCGGACGGTGGAGAGGATGAACACCTTCGAGGTGTCGATCTGGCTCTCGTCCACGAGGCGGGCGTTGGCGATGGTGTCCTCGAGCTTGGCGATGCGGGCCTCGTGGTGGCCCTGCGCCTCCTTCGCCGCGTCGTACTCCGCGTTCTCCGAGAGGTCGCCCTGCGCGCGCGCCTCGGCGATGTCCTGCGCGATCCGCTGCCGGCCCTCCGTCTTGGCGAGGCGGAGCTCCTCGCGCAGCTTGTCGAGGGCCTCCTGCGTCAGGTATACGGCTTCGCTCATGGGCGGTCGTCCGGTGATGGTGGGGGCTCGGCGTCCCCGGCCAAAAACAAAAAGAGCGCCGCGCTCCGTGGGGAGGCGGCGACGGCGGGAATATACCACCGTGCGTAGCCGTGCCTCAAGCGAAGAGGCGGTGGGGGCCGCTACCAGCCGCTCCGGCGGGCGGGGGCCGGCGGGAGCGGCGGGGGGGTGGCCGCCGGCTTCGGGGGCAGCGGCGTGACGACCGCGCGCTCGGCCAGCGCAGGAGGCGCGGCGCGCTCGGGGAGGACGCGCCGGGCCATCCAGTACGTCCGGGCGTAGAAGCCGGCGAGCCGGTCCGTGGTGACGCCGCGGCGGGAGGAGGCGTGGAGGAACCGCTCGCCGCCGAGCCAGATGCCGACGTGGCGCCGGTTGCGCCCTGTGAGGAAAAACACCAGGTCGCCCACCCGGAGGTCCTTGCGCGCGACGGGCTTCCCCTCGCGCGACTGCGTCCGCGTCGTCCGGGTCAGCCCGAGCCCGAACGCCTCGGCGAACGCCGCCTGCACGAACGCCGAGCAGTCGATCCCGCCCCGGTCGGTCCCGCCGAAGCGGTACGGCGTCCCGCGCCACCGCGCCTCGACCTCCGCGAACCGCCCGGCCACGGCCGCCTCTTCCGCCGTCGAGACGGCTGGGGGCGGCGCGGCCGTTCGGGGGCTGGCGGCGCACCCGCTCAGCGCCGCGAGAGCGACGAGCAGCGCGCCGATGCGCGAGGCCGGGTGGGGGTGGAACGGAGCGGTTCGGAACGGCGGCATGGCGTGGCGGTCGGTGGCGGCCGTGGGGACAAAGCTAGGTGCGGTGGGGCGGATTCTCCCAATGCGCGCGGAAATCGGCCCTGGGGCGGCGTTTGGGACGGGAACACACCCCCGTCGGGGGGATTCACCGAGGGCGGGCGCACAAGGACTCCACCACCCGCACCGCCCCCAGCCCCGAACCCCCGTTGCCATGCCCTATCCCGAGCCGCTCGTCGCCCCCATGCGTCAGGAGCTCACCCGCCTCGGCGTCGAGGAGCTCACCGACGCCGACGCCGTCGAGCGCACGATGGCCGAGGCCGAGACGGGGACGACCCTCGCCGTCGTGAACTCCGTCTGCGGGTGCGCCGCCGCTAACGCCCGCCCCGCCGTGGCGATGGCGAAGGGCCACGCCACCCAGCCCGACCGCTACGTCACGGTCTTCGCCGGGCAGGACTTGGAGGCCACGGCCCGCCTCCGCGAGCACCTCCACGGCATCCCCCCGTCGAGCCCGTTCATGGCGCTCCTCAAGGACGGCGACCCGGTGTTCGTGCTGGAGCGCCGCCACATCGAGGGCCGCACCGCCAGCGCCATCGCGCAGGACCTCGTCGGCGCCTTCGACCGGTTCTGCGGCGAGGATGCCCCCGCGGGCGATGGCGCGCCCGAGCGCCCCGAGGTGGCGCCGCGCCCGAGCACGTCGGACGACCTCCCGAGCACGTTCCGCTCGATCCTGTAGGCACCGCTGTAGCGTGGCCCCTCAGCCGACCTCCCGTACGAGGTCGCGGAGCTGAGCCAGCGCCAGGAGCCCGTTGACGCGGACGGCCTGCGGCGGGCGCCGCGCGACAGGCGCCGCGAGCTGACGCACGACCGGCCCGACGACGGGGTGCTCGATTCGCGTGAGGCTGTGGAGCCGGACGTGGAGGCCACGAGCTAGGGGGTGCGGCCCGAGCCACATCCCGTAGCCGCCGTAACGACCCACGAGACGGTGGTACCGACCGACCCACCGGGGCTCCGGGTGGGTGAGCGTGCTGGGGAGATCCGAGGTGGGGCCGAGGAGGCGGCGGAACACCCGGCGGTAGAGTCGCCGGCCTCGTCGAAGCTCGATCGGAACGCAGCCCCAGAAATCGAGGAGGCCGGCGTCGTTCCAGAACGGGAGACGCCAGTCGAGCCCGTGGAATTCGTAGACCCGCACAGCTGCGGCGATCACCTTCGCCTGCCGCTCCTGCCACCCGAACGTGGTGAAGGCCCCGACTCCCTCGGCGCCCGCTACCCGCTCGGCGATCCGGGCGTGGAGCTCTTCCGTGATGCCTGGAGTGAGGGCGTCCGTCGGCCACTCGTCGTAGTAGCGGCGCCAGATCCAGGCTACCGGGTCCCCCTCGATGGGGTCCGGCAGGGGGGGGAGGTGGCTGCCGCCGAGGAAATCGCCCGCGTGGCCCGGCACCACGACGGCGTCCGGGGGGAGGTAGCCCCGGCGGAGGAGCGCCCGCACGGCCGGCCAGTCCTGCTCGTGCTCGATGGCGGCGAGCCCCCCGGCGAAGCGGCGGTAGCGCTGAAACGCCTCGGTGCGGGCCCAGCGAGACCAGCCCCGGCTGCTGTAGGGCACGGCGGCCCACCGGAGCCCGAGCGCGCGAGCGACCCGCCGGCTCGCGCGCCACTCGAACCCGCGGCGGCCGTAGGTGAAGCAGAGGGCGTCGGTGCGCCCCCCGGCCGCCAGCATCGCCGCGATCATGCGGGAGTCCATCCCGCCGCTGAGGGGGACGACCACGGGCCGCCCTCGCACCTCCTCAAGGAGACGCCCGAACGCCCGTTCGAGGTGGGCGACGGCCGCCTCCGCCAGCGCCTCCTCGTCGCCCTCCAGCGGCTCCCCGAGGCCGTACCGGAAGTGCCGCCTTGCTGAGGCCGCCCCGCCGTCCCAGCTCACGACCTCGCCGGCCTGTACCTGCCGGACGGCCGAGGCCAGCGTCGTCGGGCCGGTCGTGAGGCCCTGGAGCATGAACTCCGCCACGGCGGCGGGGTCGTCGAGGCGGGCGTCCACGGCGGCGGCGACCCAGCGGACGTCGTCGCTGAGGCAGAGCCGGCCCTCGGCGTCCCGCCCGTAGAACAGCGGCAGCGAGCGGATGGCGTCCACGGCGGCGGCCTCCCGGCCCGGCTCTGCCCGCACCCAGGCGAACTCGCCTGAGAGCGTGGCGAGCGCGGCGGGAAGGTCGTCGGCCGCGTCGAGGTGGGCGGCGAGGGCGGCCCCCTCCAGTCGCTCCCCGTCTGCTGTCCGCACGAACCCGCGCGCCGCGGCCTGCCCATTCCAGTGCCAGGGGCGGCTCGGGGAGCTGGCGAGGTGGACGCGGGCACTCATGCCTCGCTGCCCTCCCGGCCCAGCAGCCAGGCAGCGAGGCTCAGGTAGACGAGGCCAGCCCCGGCCGCCACGGCGACGACCGCGCCGTCGGCGAGCCCTGAGGCCGTCGCCCCGCCTACGGCGGCGAGGGGGCCGGCTGCGACGAGCGCCCACCGCCCGAGCATCCGGACGGCTTCCCGGCCCCCGAGTCCTCCCCACCGCGACACCACAAGGCCCTTCGCGGCCCATACCGCCGCGCTCACGGCGCCGAATAGCGCCACCGACCACCGTGGCCCCCCCAGTATAGCCCCCCCCCCGAGCGCCGCCGCCCGCAGCACGAGCAGCGCGGCGTTGAATCCCAACTCCGCCCGCTGCCGCTCGAGCACGTCGAACAGCGCCGTGACAGGCGAGGTGACGAAGACGAGGAACAGCCACGGCGCCAGCGCCCGCGCGTAGACCCCCGCCTCTCTCCACTCTGGGCCGAACACGAAGGCAAACGCCTCGGGTCCGGCGGCGGCGGCGGCGGCGAGGGGGAACAGCCCGAGCGCGACGAGCCGCTCCCACACCCGCCGCGTCAGCGGTGCCAGCGCCCCCGCGCGGTCGGCCTCGGCCGCCCGGATAAAAAAGACCTGCCCCACCGACGAGCCGACGAGCTGCATGGGGACGGCGAGGGTGCCGTAGGCCAGGAGGTAATACCCCGCCGGCTCCGGGGGGTAGAGCGCGACCAGGAGCAGCGCCGGGAGCTGCGTCGAGAGCACGTTCAGAAGGCTCGACGGCATCGCGAAGGCGGGGAACCGGCGGTAGCGCCGGGCGAGCGCACCGAGCCCGCCCCGCCCAGACCCACCCACCGCCGCCCGGAGGGCCGGGGCACCTCGCCCGGACAGGGCGGCGCCCGCGAGGAGGAGCGTCCCCGCGACGCGGCCGGCGAGGTGCCCGCCGATGAGGCCGCCGGCTCCGGCCCCCCGCAGCCCCGACCCCGCCTGCGCGGGCACCATCACGCCGCCCTGCCCGAGCCGGCTCACCGCCACGGCCCCGTAGCGGTGCATCCGCGTCAGCCACACCTCCCCCGCCCGGCCCCACGCCGCGGCCCACACGCCGGGGGGCACGAGGGCGAGGTACGGGGCCAGCTCGGGCTGCCGCAGCAGTGCCGCCGCCGGCTCCCGCAGCGGCACCATCGCCAGCGCCACGAGCGCGACCGCCGTACTCAGACCGGCGGCGAGGGCGAGCGCCCCAGCGGCCTCCTCGTCCTCCATCGAGAGGGGGATGGCGTTCTCGTACTGCCCCGTCGCTGCCGTGGCGAGCACGGCCACGACGGCGAGGTACGCCCCGAGCAGGCCGAAGTCGGCCGGCTCGAACACCCGCGTCAGGACGGGCCGGGCCGCGTAGGCGAGGGCCTGCGCCGCCACGGCCCCGGAGGCGAGGGTGAGCACGGGGCCGAGGAGGCCGCTCGGGGCGAGGAGCCGCGCCGCCAGCCGCCGTGCTGCCAGCGGGCGCGCGGGGCGACGCCTCACAGCGCTCCCCCGCCGAGGCGGTAGACCCGCCACCCCGCGTTCTCAAAGGCGACGGGGAAGGGGAGCTCAGCCGCCGTGCGCTCCAGGAGCGCGTAGTCGAGCCCGTACTCCTCGCGGAGGCGGTACCAGTCGGTGGGGTCGTGGCCGTGGTAGGCGGCGTCGAGGGCGGGCTTGATCCCGATCCCGTCGGCGGGCGGCGCGAGCGGCGCGAGGTCGGTGAGGCGTTGGAACCACTCCTGCATGCCCCGGTCGGTGAACACGAACCCGGCGTAGTTGGCCGCGATGGCCCGGTGAGCCGAGGTCCGGAAGGTGCTGACGGACGGCGGCACGGCGAAGAGCGCGTCCTGCCTTGTGTGCGTGCGGGCCCACGCTTCGGCCTCACTAAGCGCGCGCTGGCGGTGCTGGAGCGGCTCGACGAGCATCCCGGGTCGCCCGACCCCCTGCACGGCCAGCACGAGGACGAGCGCGGCCACAGCGGCGGCGAGGGCCGTTCCCCCCGCCGTGTCGAGGAGGGCCAATGTCCGCTCCGAGAAGCGCCGCGCCACGATGGGAAGCACCCGCACCAGCGCCCCGCAGGCGAGGATCGTGGCGACGAGGACGACGGGGACGGCGAGCGTGAAGAACTGCAGCTTCGCCACGAGCGCCACGGGAACGCCCTCGACGAACACCACGCTCGTCAGCCAGAGCGCGGCCACGACGGCGCCGGCTCGCGCCAGGAACGGCCCGCAGCAGAGCGCCCCCCTCCGATGCAGCCACACGCCCCCCGCCACCCCCGTCGCCAGGAGCGGCCAGAAACGGAGGTGGCGGTGGTCCGGGAACGTCGAGGCGAGGTGGTGAAAGGGGTTGCGGAAGAAGGCGTGGACGTAGAGGGGGTCCGCCGCGCCGGGCTCGGCCGGCGCGGGGTGAAGCTGCTGCATCGCCACGGGCACGAGGACGGGGAGCGCCGCCGCCACGAACGCCGTCCCAAACCCGGCGAGCCCGCGCAGTTCCTGCCTGCCGAGCCGCCCGAGCAGTGCGGCCAGCGTCAGCACGAGCGCGGCCTGGAGACCCGTGAGAAGGTGGAAGCAGGCGGCCAGACCCAGGAGAAGGCCCGGCGCCACACGGCGCCCCTGGAAGAAAAGAGCCAGCCCCAGCAGGGCGAACGGCGAGGCCACACTCGACGGCGAGAGGAAGGCCGACACGACCGCGTTCCCCCCGATCGTCATCCCTGGCGTCACGGCCACCGCAGCGAAGGCCGCCGCGCTCGCGCCGAGCCGGTCACGCAGGAGCGCCCACGCCATGCTGAACACCCCGTACACGACGCCGACCTGGGTGACTACGTGGAGGAGGGCCGCCGCCAGCCATACCGGCATCACGAGGCTCGGTAGGGCGACGAACCAGACGAAGTACGTGCGCACGCTGACGCCCGCCGTCACCTCCTGCACGAGCCAGTCCCGGCCGAAGAGGTCCCCGTCGAGGAGGTGGAGGACCGCCGGGATCAGCTCGTCCTGGTCCCCGGACCCGTAGGCGTAGCCGAACCGGAGGAAAAAGGCCGTCAGCGCAAGCAGGGGCACGGCCGGGGGGAGGCGGGGCGGTCGGGGGGGCAGCATGGGGGACGGGCGGCGGCGCCACGACGGGCGGCCGAAGATAGTGCGCGCCGCCACGGCCGCTAGAGCCCCCGCAGCGCGTCGAGCGCCCGCAGCTCCGGCCGCGTCGTGAGGCGGGCGCGGTACGCCACCACCAGCCGCCCGCCGAGCCGCCGCTTGAACTCGGCGATGCTCGGCACGTTGGCCCCGACGAAGTCGAGCGCCGCCACGCCCCGCGCACGCTCCCGCCGGAGCGCCTCCGCGACGAGGGCCGTCATGGCCGGGCCGGGCCGACTCCCGGCGAGCCAGTAGTAGGCGCACCGGTCGTCGCGGAGGAGGACGAGCCCGGCCTCCGCCCCGTCCTGCCGGGCGACGTAAGCCTGCCCGTGCGCCGGCACGAGCGCCGCCGCCAACCGCTCCACCTCCCCGGCCTCGGCCCCGAGCGGCTGCCCCTGCCGCCGGTGTGACGCCTCCACGAGCGCGACGACCTCCCGGATCAGGTGCGCCCCCTCGTCCACCTCCACGTCCGCCTTCCGCAATAGCCGCCGGGGCCCCGACGACCACCCGGCCGTGACGGAGGACCCCTCCGGGAAATCGAGCCGGTACGTGTAGGCCGGGGCGCACCGCCACCCGGCCCACTGGAACGGGCGCGCGTCCCCCAGCGACGGGTGCAGAGCGAGCGTGGCCTGCTGGTACGTCCGCCCAAGCAGCCCGAGTAGGGCGTCCAGCGGCGTTTGGCGGGCATGGACGTCGGCCTCGTCGAGCGGGCCGGCGAGGAGGGGGGAGAGGACCGGGACGAGCGGGGCGAGGGCGAGGGCGCGGTACGGCCCCCGGCGCTTCTCGAAGGAGAGCAGGCCCGCCTGGAGAACGTGCCCCGACGGCTCCTCCCAGACCCCCACGATCCGCAACCGGAGCCCGAACGCCTCGGCGGCGGCCTCCCCGAAGGCGAGCGCGGCGAACGGCGTCCGCTGCTCCGAGAGGGCCACGAGGCTCCCCCACGCCGCCCGCACCCCGCCGTCAGCCGGGTCGAGGAAGGCGGCGCGGTAGGGGTTGCGGTCACTCGTCATCGGTCATCCGTCCCCGGCAAGTGACCAGTGACCAAGGACCGACCCCTCACAGGATGTACTGGCTGAGGTCGCGGTCCTCGACGACGGCCTCCAGCCGCTCGCGGACGTAGTCGGCGTCGATGGTGATCCGGTCCTCCGTGCGGCCCTCGGGGACCTCGAACAGGATTTCTTCCAGCAGCGTCGTCAGGATCGTGTGGAGCCGGCGGGCGCCGATGTTCTCGACCTCCTCGTTCACGTGCGCCGCGATCCGCGCGATCTCGCGGACGGCCGGCTCCTCGAACGTCACCTCCACGCCCTCGGAGGCCAGCAGCGCCTCGTACTGCTTGAGGAGCGCGTTCTTCGGGACCGTGAGGATCTCGAAGAAGTCCGCCTCGGTGAGGCTGTCGAGCTCGACGCGGATGGGGAACCGGCCCTGGAGCTCGGGGATCAGGTCGCTCGGCTTCGAGACGTGGAAGGCGCCCGAGGCGATGAAGAGCACGTGGTCCGTCTTGACCATCCCGTACTTCGTCGTCACGCTCGAGCCCTCGACGATGGGGAGGAGGTCGCGCTGGACGCCCTCGCGGCTGACGTCCGGCCCGCCGCCGGAGCCGCGCCTGGCCGCGCCCCCGGCCACCTTGTCGATCTCGTCGATGAACACGATCCCGCTCTGCTCGACGCGCTCGACGGCCTCGCGTTGCACGGTGTCCATGTCGATCAGCTTCTGCGCCTCCTCGGCCTGGAGCGCGTCGATGGCCTCGGGCACCGGCATCCGCCGCTTCTTCCGGCGCTTCGGGGCCATGTTGCCGAAGAGGTCCTGGAGGTTGACCCCCATCTCCTCCAGCCCCATCGGCCCGAACATCTGGAGCGTCGGCGTCCCGTCGGCGGCGACCTCGACCTCGACCTCGCGCTCGTCGAGCTTGCCGTCGCGGAGCATCTGGCGGAACCGCTCGCGGGTGCGCTCGCGGAGGTCGTCCTCGGCGGAGGTCCCGTCGCCGGCCGTATCCCCCTCGGGCTCGATCACGAAGCCGGGGCCGTTGAGCAGCGTCGAGGCGCCCCGACGCGAAGCGCCGCGGCGTGGCTCGCTCGGGGGGATCAGCACGTCGAGCACGCGCTCCTCGGCCTGCCGGCGGGCGGGCTCCTGCACGCGCTCGGCCTGCTCCTCCTTCACCATCGCCACCGCGAGGTCGGTGAGGTCGCGGACCATCGCCTCGACGTCGCGGCCGACGTAGCCGACCTCGGTGAACTTCGTGGCCTCGACCTTGATGAACGGGGCGCCGGCCAGCCGGGCGAGGCGCCGCGCGATCTCCGTCTTCCCCACGCCCGTCGGCCCGATCAGGATGATGTTGTTCGGGACAATCTCCTGCCGCATCGGCTCGGGCGCGTTCATCCGGCGCCACCGGTTCCGCAGCGCGATGGCGACGCTCTTCTTGGCCTCGTGCTGCCCGACGATGTACTTGTCGAGCTCGGCGACGACCTGCCGGGGGGTGAGTTCCTGGTGCATGGAGGGGCGGGGAGGGGACGGCGGGGGGGTGCTACGCGGGTTCGGGCCGCGTGTTTACGCAACTCGGGTGCAGAACGGCATAGGGGCGACCGGCCGGTCGCCCCTACACGCACGGGGAGTAGGGACGGTGCCTACTCCTCCTCGGCCGTCTCGGGCTCGGCGTAGGCGTAGTCCTCGCCGTCGCCGGAAGCCGGGACGGACACCTCGTCCTTCACCTCGACCACGGCGGGGTGCTCGCGGTTGACGAGGAGGACGGTGTAGTCGTAGGGCATCCCGCGGCGGCGCTCCAGCCGGACGGCCCCGCACTCCTCGAGGTCGCCGACGAGGCTCTTCGGGTCGTGGTCCTCGATGTCGCCGAGGACCTCGGAGAGCTTCCGGAGCAGCGGCGTGAGGTAGACCTCCTCGTACTGCCCGAAGTACTCCTCGATCACGCGGAGCGCCTCGTAGTCGATGGGGAAGGGGACCGCGACGGCCTCGTTGAACTCCGTCTCGAGGTCCGGCTTCTCGTCGGCGTGGGGGTCGTCGCCGAGGCGCTCGCGGGCGTCGTCCGAGAGGAACTGCGCGCCGTCGAGGTGGTCCCCGGCGTCGACGTACTCGAAGAGCCGGGCCGAGAGGTGCTCGCGGAAGGCGATCAGCACGACGTCCTTGCCGCGGCGCTGGAGGGCCTGCACGAGGGGGATGTAGTCCCGGTCGCCGGAGACGAGCACGACGGTCTCGAGGTCGGGGCGGGTCTCGTGGAGTTCGAGGGCGTCGACGGCGATCTGGAGGTCGGTCGTGTTCCGGTGCATCGTGCTCGGCACGAACACCGGCTCGAAGCCGAGGAGATAGAGCGAGCGCTGGACGTGGCGGGCGTGGTCGTCGAGGCCGGAGAAGTCGGCGTACCCCTTCGCCACGGCGACGGGCGTGCCCTCCTCGCTGAAGTAGCCCCGGACGCTCTCGAGGAAGTCGACGATGTGGTCGCCGGGGCTGGTGTCCTCGAAGCGGCCCTTGAGGTAGTAGTAGAGGTTCTGGTAGTCGACGAGGAGTGCGGAGTGGCCGTGGAACGGGATCTCGGACATGGAATCGAGGGGTGCGTCGGGTGGGAGAAGGGCTGGGGCGTCAGGTGGCCTCCAGCTCCAGGATCGTGAGGTGGTGGTTCGTGTAGATGCAGATGTCGGCGGCGGTGTGGAGCGCCTCCTCGACGGTCTCGCGCGCGGAGAGCCCACCGGCGTGCTTCATCAGCGAGCGCGCGGCGGCGAGCGCGTACGGCGCCCCGCTCCCGATGGCGACGATGTCGTCGTCGGGCTCGATCACGTCGCCGGTGCCGCTGATGAGCAGCAGCCGCTCCGGCGCGGCGACGGCGAGGAGCGCCTCGAGGCGGCGGAGGTACCGGTCCGTGCGCCACTCCTTGGCGAGCTCGACGGCGGCGCGGGTCGTGTTGCCGCCGTACTGCTGGAGCTTCTCCTCGAACCGCTCGAACAGCGTGAACGCGTCGGCCGTGGCGCCCGCGAAGCCGGCGAGGATCTTCCCCCCGAACAGCGGGCGGACCTTCTGCGCCTGGTGCTTGAGCACCGTGTCCTTCATCGTCGCCTGCCCGTCGGAGCCGAGCGCGGTCGTCCCGCCGCGGCGCACGCCGAGCACGGTGGTCGAGCGGATGAGGGGGGATTCGAATGAGGCGGAGCCCAACGGGGCCTCCGCGCGGTGGGGGTCGAGCATGCAGGGGGGAGGGATCAATCCGGCCCGCCGACGGGAAGGTTGGGATCGCAGGCCGTCGGACGTGGCGGGAAGATACGACGGGGCAGAGGACAGAGGGCAGGAACAGGATGAGCCAGACAAGCTACCGATGCCGTCGGCGACAGTCCGTAGGGGCGCGATGCATTGCGCCCTGCGACGGCCCGGATGCCAAACCCGGCGCGGGCGTGGCACAGCGGAGTGCAGGTCGCTCCGCTGTGCCCCTACGACCGGGCGATTCGCCGAACGCTCAGTCTCGATACCCGGCCAGCAACTCCACGATCGCGTCCTGCGCGCGGGTGACCGTGCCCGTCGTCGTGCCGTAGAGGTTGGTCAGGATCGAGAACGCGAGGGGCGTCCCGGCCGCCGAGGTCACGTAGCCCGAGAGGTTCTTCGCCCCCGTCACCGTGCCCGTCTTGGCGCGGACGTTCCCGCGGGCGCGGCCCCGCCGGAACCGCCGCTCCAGCGTCCCGTCCCCCCCGCCGACGGCGAGCGACTGGACGAACGCCTCGCGCACGCCCTCGTCCTCGTGGCCCCACATCGCGGCCAGGAGCGCCGTCAGGTCCACGGGCGCGACCATGTTGTAGGGGGACATCCCGCTGCCGTCGCGGACGCGCATCCGCTCGGTCCGCATCCCCGCCCGCTCGAACAGCCGCCCGGCCGCGAGCAGCCCCGCCTCGGCCGAGCCGCAGTCCACGCGCTCGGGGCGGCGGTAGCCGGCCTCCTCGGCGCGGGCCCGCGCGACGCCGCAGTGGGTGCTGCCGAGCGTGCGCAGCAGGTGCTCGGCGTAGAGGTTCTGGCTCTCCTTGTTCGTCAGCGCCACGAGCTCGGCCAGCGGCGGCGAGGTGTGCGTCGCGGCGAGCGTCATGGAGCCGTAGTCGAGGCGGTGCTGGGCCTGCCAGTCGTCGCCGTCCACGGGGTCCCCGTCCACGGCGACGCCCTCGGCGCGGAGCACGTCGCGGAGGGCGTGGACGAAGTAGCGCGTGGGGTTGTGGACGGAGACCGTGCGGCGGTACTCCCGCCCGGCGGGGACCTCGCTCTCCAGCCAGATGGTGTTCGAGCCGGGCTCGCGGCGGAGCTCGCTGTCGCCGCGGTCGTTCCGGCCGACGGTGCGGGCGCGGTTGGCGACGAAGACGTAGTCCGTCTCGGGCTCGACCTCGACGCGGGCGCGGCGGCCCGGCGCCGTCCCCTCGGCCGAGATCCGGAGGCGGCCCTCGTTGAACGAGAGCGCGCTGATCTGCGCGGCGTAGGGCGTCGGCTCGTCGTCCCACGCCCACCCGTTCCCGAGCAGGAGGTCGTCGAAGGCGTCGTCGTCCCCGACGACGTGGCCCGTGACGGCGCGGACGCCGAACGCCTTCAGCGAGTCGGCCCAGCCCCGGAAGACGGCCAGGGGGTCGCCGTCGGTGGGGTAGTCCGGCTCGAACCGGCGGTCGGAGATGGTGGGGTCGCCGGAGCCTCGCACGACGAGGTTGCCGTCGAGCGTCGAGTCGCGGCGGGCGCCGTCGAGGTAGAGCCGCGTCTCGTACCGGAAGTCCGGCCCGAGCGCGTCGAGCGCGGCGGCCGTCGTGAGCAGCTTCTGGTTCGAAGCCGGGACGAAGTTGTGGCCGGCGTCGTGGGCGTAGAGCGTCTCGCCCGTCGCGAGGTCCACGACGTGGACGCCCCAGAACGCATCGGCGAAGGCGGTATCCGCCAGCACCGCGTCGATAGATGCGCGGAGCGTCTCCGGCGAGGTCGGCTGGGCCTCGGCCGGCAGCGCGGCCGGCGCCGTCAGGAGGGTGAGGAGGAGCGCGAGGCGCATTGGGCAGAAGGGGCGAGGAGGAGGTAGACGGACAGCGGGGGACGGCGGGTAGGTTGGGGAGCAGCACCTCCCGCCGGAGCTACGCCCGTAGGGGCACGGCGGTGCCGTGCCCGTAGGCCGGCCTCAGCCCTCGCTGTCGGCGCCGGCCGCCTCGGCTGTCCGGCCTCTGAACGTCGAACGCCCCGCCGTTAGCGCCGCCGACCCTCAGCCCTCAATTCTGCCGCCTCCAGCGCGTCGCGCTCCTGGTCCGTCGTGTTCAGGAGGACGTAGACGTAGTCCACCGACGAGAGCGGCGCGCTCGGCTCGAGGTAGATCGCGAGGTCGTTCCGGCCCGGCGCGGCCAGCACCGAGTCGACGCGGCCGATGGGGATCCCCGGCGGGAACGTCCCGCTGAACCCGCTCGTGGCGACGAGCATCCCCGGCTCGACGGGCTCCGTCTTGACGACGTACTCCATGAGGAGGCGGTCGTACTGCCGGCCGTCCCAGCTCACCACGCCGTCGCGCGAGAGCTCCGTGAGCTGCGCGGGCACGGAGAAGTCGGTGTTCTGGTGCGGCATCACGCGGCTGTAGCGCGCGCTCGTCATCACGACGCGGCCGATGATCCCCCGCTCGTCGATCACCGGCATCCCCGCGCGGACGCTGTCGGCCTCGCCGACGTTGATCGTGAGGAGGTTGTCCTGCCGCGCGATGTCCTTGCCGACGACGCGGGCGGGGACCATCGCGTAGGCGACGGTGTCGCGGAACCCGATCATCCCGCGGAGCCGCTCGTTCTCGCGGCGGGCCTCGCGGAGCCGCGCCACCTCGGCGGCGAGGTCGATGGACTCGGCGCGGAGCTCCTCGTTCTCGTCGAGCGCGCTGGCGTAGCGGCCGGCGCTGGCGAAGACGCCCTCGACGGGGGCCGTGGCCTCCAATGAGAGCGCGCGGGCGCTCCGGTAGAACGGGTTGTTCTGCGCCAGCAGCACGACGAGCGAGACGAGCAGGAGGAACGCCAGCAGCACGAAGTCGCGGGCCTTCTCCCAGAGCCGGGTGAACATGCGCAGCGGGGTTGAGGGGGGAGGGGTAAAGGGCGGACGGCGGCAGAGGTTTCGCTGCGCGTGCCCACCCCCGCGCTCCGGCCGCGCTGGTAGAGCGCTAGTAGGACAGCACCCGCTCGTAGTCCTCCAGCTCCTCCAGCACCTTGCCGGTGCCGCGCACGACGGCCGTGAGCGGGTCGTCCACGACGAACACCGGGAGCTCGGTCCGCTCCTTCAGCAGCTGGTCGATCCCCTTCAGCATCGCGCCGCCGCCGGTGAGCATGATGCCGCGCTCGAGGATGTCGCCGCCGAGCTCCGGCGGGGTCTTCTCCAGCGCGCGCATCACCGCCGCGCCGATCTGCGCGATCGGCCCGCGCAGCGCCTCGCGGACGTCCTCCGAGGAGACGGTCCTGGTCTTCGGGACGCCGGAGACGAGGTCGCGGCCCTTGATCGAGAGCTCGAGCTCGGGGTCGAGCGGGACGGCGGACTGCCGACCTCGCACTTGATCCGCTCGGCCGTCCGCTCGCCGATGAGGAGGTTGTGGTGCTTCTTGAAGTACTGCACGACGGCCGCGTCGATCTCATCGCCGCCGACGCGGATTGATTCGTCGACGACGATGCCGTTCATGGCGATCACGGCGATCTCGGTGGTGCCGCCGCCGACGTCGACGATCATGTTGCCGACGGGCTCGCGGACGTTGAGCCCGATGCCTACGGCGGCGGCCATCGGCTCGTCGATGAGGCGGACGTGCTTGGCGCCGGCGTACTCGGCGGAGTCCCGGACGGCGCGCTTCTCGACCTCGGTGATCCCGCTCGGCACGCAGATCACCATCTTCCCGATCCGCGCGTACCAACTCGGCTGGACCTTCTTGATGAGCCCCTTGATGAGGTGCTCGGCGACCTCGAAGTCGGCGATCACGCCGTCGCGCAGGGGCCGGATCGTCTCGATCTCCTTGTGCGTCCGCTCGTGCATGAGCTGCGCCTCCTGCCCGATGGCCTCGACCTTCCCGGAGCTGCGGTTGATGGCGACGATGGAGGGCTCGTTGAGCACGATCCCCTTGCCACGGATGTAGATCAGGGTGTTCGCCGTGCCGAGGTCGATCGCGATGTCGTTGTTGAACAAGGTCGGGGTGCGGTGGGGGCGGCGGGGTGAGTGGCGGGGCGCCGGCGGCCTCCGCGGCGGGGCGGCGCCACCCGGCGGCTCCGGCCCCTCCGCACGCGCGGCGATCACAGCCCGGAATATAACCGTGCAGCGGGCACGGCGTCGCCGGCGGCGCGGGGTGCGCGGCGCTAGTGGCGGAAGTGCCGGCGGCCGGTGAACACCATCGCGAGGCCCCGCTCGTCGGCCGCGGCGACGACCTCGTCGTCGCGGACGGAGCCGCCGGGCTGGACGGCGGCGGTGGCCCCGGCGTCGGCGGCGGCGAGGAGCCCGTCGGCAAAGGGGAAGAAGGCGTCCGAGGCGACGGCCGAGCCGGCGAAGTCGAGCCCAGACTTCCGCCCCTTCATCACCGCCACCTCGCTCGCGTCGATCCGGCTCATCTGCCCCGCCCCGATCCCGACCGTCGCGCCGCCCTTGGCGTAGACGATGGCGTTGCTCTTGACGTGCTTGCAGACCCGCCACGCGAGGTCGAGGTCGGCCCACTCAGCATCCGTCGGCTCCCGCTCGGTGGCGACGGTGCAAGCGGCACGGAAGGCCCCGGCATCGGGGAGCGAGGCATCGGGCTCCTGAACGAGGAGGCCGCCCACGGCCGTCCGCACGTCGAGCGTTGTTGCTGGGGCGCCGGGCACGGTCTCGATCAGCCGCCGGTTCTTTTTCTGCCGGAGGAAGTCCAGCACGCCGTCGTCGAACCCCGGCACGATCACGATCTCGGTGAACACCCCGTCGATGGCCTGGGCCGTCGCCCGGTCGAGCGGCCGGTTTACGGCGACGATCCCGCCGAACGGGCTCTGCCGGTCCGTGGCGAACGCCCGCCGGTACGCCTCTTCGAGATCGTCAGCCATGCCGACCCCGCAGGGGTTCGTGTGCTTCAGGATGGCGACCGTCGGCGGCGCCCCGTCGAACTCGCGGATGAGCCCGAGCGCGGCGGAGAGGTCGAGGAGGTTGTTGAACGAGAGCGCCTTGCCGTGTTTTTGCTGGAAGTGCCGCTCGGGGTGGCCGTAGAGCGCGGCGGCCTGGTGGGGGTTCTCGCCGTAGCGGAGCCCCTGCGCCTTCGGCAACGAGATCTTCAGGGTCTCCGGTAGGGGCACACGGCCGTGCGCCCCTACGTCGGCCTCTTCTTCACGGTCGAGGTACTCCGTGATGGCCGCGTCGTAGACGGCGGTGTGGGCGAAGGCCGCGCGAGCCAGCCGCCGCCGCGTCGCCATCGAGAGCTGGCTGCCGTGGGCCTCCAGCTCGTCGGCCACCGCGTCGTACTGCTCGGGCGCAGTGACGACGCCGACGAAGAAGAAGTTTTTGGCGGCGGCCCGCACCATCGTCGGCCCGCCGATGTCGACGTTCTCGGCGGCCTCGGCGTCCGTCACCCCCTCGCGCGCGGTGGCCTCCCCGAACGGGTATAGGTTCACCACCACGAGGTCGAACGGTTTAATGCCGTGCTCCTCCAGCGCGGCGAGGTCGTCGGGGTCGGTGCGGCGGGCGAGGATGCCGCCGTGGACGCGCGGGTGGAGCGTCTTGACGCGGCCGTCGAGCAGCTCCGGCGAGCCCGTCACCTCGGCCACGTCCTTCACCGAGAGGCCGGCCTCTCGGAGCGCCCGCGCCGTCCCCCCGGTGGACACCAGCTCGACGCCGAGCGCGGCCAGCCGCTGCGCGAAGGGGACGAGCCCGGCCTTGTCGCTGACGGAGAGGAGCGCGCGCTGCACCGGGTAACGGTCCGCGGGAGCGGGGAGGGCTTTGGCGGGGATCATCGGGGATCGGGTTCGATGTGGACGCGCCGGCCCTCGACGCGGACGCGGCCGGCGGCGAAGAGGCGGAGCGCGGCGGGGTAGAGCCTGTGCTCGACGGCGAGGACCCGTGCGGCCAGCGACTCGGGCGTGTCGCCGGGCTCGACGGGGACGGGCTCTTGCAGGACCACGGGGCCGGTGTCGTACTGCTCGTCTACGAGATGCACCGTCGCGCCCGACCAGCGGACGCCGTACGCGATGGCGGCCTCGTGGACGCGGCGGCCGTAGAACCCCGCCCCGCCGAACGCCGGCAGTAGCGAGGGGTGGACGTTGAGGATGCGGTAGCGATAGGCGCGGACGACGCCCGCCGGGATCATCCGCAGGTAGCCCGCCAGCGCGACGAACGTGACGCCGTGCCCTTCGAGCTTTTCCAGTAGCGCCCCCCCGAACGCCTCTGCGTCGGCGAAGTCACGGGGATGGAGGACGGCGGTAGGGACGCCGCGCCGCTCGGCCCGCGCCAGCGCGCCGGCCTCCTCCCGGTCCGACACCACCAGCGCCACCTCGGCCGCGAGCGTCTTTCCTTCGACGGCGTCGAGGATGGCCTGCAGGTTCGAGCCGCCGCCGGAGGCGAGCACGGCGAGGCGCATCGGCAATCCCTCCGCCATCGCTCAGCCCTCCGTCAGCGGCTCGGTGATGGTAAGCGTGGCACGGTCGCCCTCGACGGCGAGGCGGGCGCGGACGCCGACGGGGAGGGCGGCCTTCGGGCGGAGGTGGCCGTAGACGAGCCCCCCGGCGACCGGCCCCCCACCGCGGTCGGCGCCGACGCGGTTCGCGTAGTGCTCGGCGACCTCGCGGAGTGATAGGCTGGGGCGGTTCTTCGGCGGGGCGGCCCCGGTGAACGCCCCGTAGACGAGCCCCCCGAGTCGGCCGAGCACGCCGGCGAGGTCGAGCTGCGCGAGGAGCCGGTCCACCCGGTACGGCGCCTCCCCGACCTCCTCCAGGAACAGGATCGCGCCGTCCAGGTCGGGCAGGTACGGCGTGCCGAGGAGTGCGCAGACCATCGTGAGGTTGCCGCCTAGGAGGCCCCCTTCGGCCTCGCCGGCGCGCACCCCCACGAGCGGTTTCTCACCCGGTCCGACGATCTCGACGGGCGCCTCACCGCCGGCGAGCTTCCAGAAGGCGTCCTCGCTCCAGCCGTCCATCCGCGACCAGTCCGGCGCCACCATCGCCGCCGAGAGCGACGGGACCCCGGCCTTCGCCCAGAGCGCGAGCTGGAGCGCGGTGATGTCGCTGTAGCCGACGATGAGCTTGGGGTGGGCGCGCGCGGCCTCGTAGTCGAGGTGGGGGAGGAGGCGGAGCACGCCGTAGCCGCCGCGGGCGCAGAAGATCGCGTCGAGGTCGTCGCGCCGAAGCAGGTCGTTCAGCCCCTCGACGCGGAGGCCGTCGGGGCCGGCGAGATAGCCGTGGGGGCGGATGGCCCCGGGCGCCTCGACGGCGAGGCCGCGCGCGCGGAGGGCGTCGAGGCCGGCGCGGTAGCGGGCGGGGTCGGGCGGTGCGCTCGACGGCGCGGCGACGGCCACGGTGCCGTCGCGGCGGAGGGGTGGGGGTTTCGGCATGGGGTGAGGTCCGGTCGCGGCGGGGGCGGACCCCCCGTCTGGCTTGCGGTCGCTTCGCTCCCGGCTTCGCCAGACTGTTCCCCCCCGCAAGCGGGACTTGCAGCTTGGCAAGGGGGACAGCTTCTCGGTCCCTGAGCGGAGCGACGGGTCGAGGAGCGGGGGGTACCCATCCGGCAGCCTGCTTGAAGCCGCGCCAAGATAGACCGGAGCCGGGTGGCGGACCCGGCCAAGCCCCCGTGAAAGGCCCTCCCGCTGGGCCGCCGCAATCCGTAGCTTCGCCACGCGTTACTGCCCCTCCCCACGCCTCTTCCCATGCGCCTCCTGCTCGTCCTCCTCTCCGCCTTCACGCTCGCCGCGTGCAGTGCCTCCGAACCCGCCGCCCCGCCGAGCTTCGACTTCGAGCCGTCGGCCCTCACGGCGATGGAGGATCAGGGGGCCGTGGACGTCACCGTGGAGCTGATGGGGGAGGCCGATGGCGCTACCGAGGTCACCGTCGCCTTCGAGGGTGCGAGGGGCACGGCCGAGCCGGCCGACTTCGGCGGGTTCACCGAGGGGACGGTCACGTTCCCCGCCGGCGCTGAGGACGGGGCACGGCAGACGCTTTCGATCCCCGTCACGGAGGACGACCTCTTCGAGGGCGAGGAGACGGCGTTCTTCGTCCTCGTCCCCCCCGGAGGCGGGCAGCGGGCTACGTCCCCCGAGGAGGCCCCCATCCTCCAGGTCACCCTCACCGACGCCTTCGACTTCGGCGGCATCGCGGAGCCGGACTGGGCAACGCAGGTGCAACCGTTCCTCGCCGCGCGCTGCGGCACCTGCCACGGCGGCGACGACCCCGAGGCCGGCCTCGACGTGACCGACTGGGACGCCCTCGTCGCCGGCTCCGACTTCGGCGGCGCCCTCGTCCCCTTCGACCCCGACGGGAGCCTGATGGTCCGGCTCGCCACCGCGCTCGAATCGCGGCACCCGGCCTTCGAGGCGCACCGGCTTCCCGAGGAGGAGGTCGAGTTCTTGAAGCGTTGGATCGCCGAGGGGGCGCCGGGGCCGGGCGGGGAGGTCCCCTTCGCGGACGCCGGGCGCGGGCGGCTCTACGTCCCGAACCAGATGGGTGGGCGGGTCTCCGTCGTGGACCTCGACGCCCTCGTCGTCGCGCGGACGGTGGAGCTCGGGATGCCGATGATGACGAACCCCCACGACACCGCCGTCGAGCCCGACGGGAGCGCGTGGTACGTCACGCTCATCAGCGCCAACGCCGTGCGGAAGTACAGCGCGCCGGGCAACGAGCTGCTCGGCGAGGCCCGCCTGCCCGACGCCTTCAAGCCGGGGATGCTCGCGCTCGATGGGACCAGCGACCTCCTCTGGAGCGGGCGCTCGTTCTCCGACCAGTCCGGCATCGAGACCATCGCGAAGATCGACCGGACGGGGATGACGTGGGAGGAGATCCCCGTGCCGCGCCCGCGCCCGCACCCCCTCGCGCTCACGCGGGACGGCCGGTACGTCCTATCCGGCAGCCTCGCCGACAACGTCGCCGACGCCCTCGACGCCGAGACGGGTGACCTCGTATCGCTGATCGAGGTGGACGACGTCGAGACCGCCCTCGTCCACTACGACGGCGCGCCCGACGGGCGCCACGCCGTCCTCACGGGGCAGCAGTCGGGGATGCTTTACGTCCTCGACATCACCGACCCCGAGGACATCGAGGTCGTGGGGATGGCCGAGGTGGGCCAGCAGCCGTGGCACCCGGTCTACCACCCCGGCGGCGACCGCGTGTTCGTCCCGAACCGGGAGAGCAACACCGTCTCCGTCGTGGACGTGAGCGACCCGTCGAGCCCGCAGACGACCGGCACGCTGGACGACGAGCGCCTCTCGATGCCGCACGGCAGCGCCATCACCGACGACGGCGGCCTCCTGTTCATCTCGAACGCGAACCTCGCCCAGAGCACCAACCCGTACGGCCCCCGCTACCCCTTCGACCTCGACGGCGACGGCACCGTCGACAACGCGATGCCCGGCGCCGTCGTCGTGATCGACACCGCGACGATGGACGTGGTGAAGGTGCTGGAGGTGGGGCCGTGGGCCTCGGGGCTCTCGCTCTGGCAGCCGTAGACCCCCGTTCGGACCCCCCGCTCCCCGGTCCATCGCTGCGCTCAGGGACCGTGAAGCTGTCCCCCTTCTGAAGGGGGACAGCTCGGTTCGCGCCTGAGGGCAAAGCCCGATGCGCGAACTGAACGGGGGGTGGGGGGTCCGAACCCGCCTCTACCCGAGCCCATTCAACGGACCCCGCCGAACCGACCCCGCCGATGCGCCTCCTGCTCCTTGCCGTCCTCACGCTGCTCCTCGCCGCGCCCGCCGCTGCGCAGGAGCACGGGTTCCTTCCCGACACGAGCCTCTACTGCCCCGTGACGTTGGCCTATGCGGAGGAGGGCGACCGGCCCGGCGGCGGTGACGCGCCGACGCACCCAGCGCCCGCCGCCGCGCAGGACTACGCCGACGACCTCGCCCGCCGGATCGACCCGTTCCCGGTGGCGGGGCTCGACGGGGAGGCGCTGCCGTTCCCGTTCTTCGGCGGGTTCAACACCCCACGCCCGCAGCTCGCCGACCTCACCGGCGACGGCGCCCCGGACCTCGTGGTGCTGGAGGCGCCGGGCCACGTCATCCTCTACGAAAACGTCGGCCCCGGCCCGGACGGCGGCCCGGCGGCGTTCGAGTGGGTGACGGACGACTGGCAGGGGCTCGACGTCGGGAGCTGGGTCCGCTTCGGCGACCTCGACGGCGACGGCGACCTCGACGCGCTCGGGCAGGAGTTCAGCGGGCAGGTCCGCTACTACCGCAACGACGGCACGATGACGGCCCCCGACTACGTCCTCGCCGCCGCGCCGCTGCTCGACACTGACGGCGACCCCGTCTTCGCCGAGGACCCCAACGTCCCCGCCCTCGGCGACGTGGACGCCGACGGCCGCCCGGACCTCTTCATGGGGCAGGCCGACCTCGGCTTTATCCGCCACTACCGCCACACGGGCGTCGAGGACGGCGTGCCGCAGTACGAGTTCGTGACCAACGCCTTCGAGGGCATCCAGGTCTTCGAGAGCAACCCGACGTGTCGGCCCGGCGGGCCCGGCGCGCCCCAGATGGTCCCCGGCTCGCGGCTCCAGAGCCCGGCGTCCCCTCCGCAGAAGAACGGCGGTGATGGGCGGCCCTCGCTCCACGGCCAGAACGCCGTCGCCCTCGCCGACGTCACCGGCGACGGCGCGCCGGAGCTGTTCTGGGGCGACTTCTTCACCCCGAGCCTCTACTACTTCGTCAACGTCGGCACACCCTCTGACCCGGCCTTCGACCCCGTCGAGACCTCGCAGCAGTACCCCCTCGACGACCCCCTCACCTCCGCCGGCTACAACGTCCCCACCTTCGGCGACCTCGACGGCGACGCGGACCTCGACCTCGTCGTCGGCATCGTGGGCGGGTTCTGCTCGTCCACGGCCAGCCTCGTCGAGAACCTCTACCTCCTCGAAAACGAGGGGACCCCGAGCGACGCCGACTTCGAGGAGCGGACCGACCGGCTGATCGAGGGGGTGGACGTGGGCCGCGTGAGCATCCCCGCCCTCCACGACCTCGACGGCGACGGCGACCTCGACGCCCTCGTCGGCAGCGCCTACAACCCCCGCCCCGACCCCGCGCAGCCGGGCGAGGCCATCGGCGGCAGCCTCGCCTTCTTCGAGAACACGGGCTCCGACGCCGACCCGGCCTTCCGGCTCGCCGATTACGACTACCTCCGGCTCGACCTCGACTTCGCCAACCACTACGCCCCCGCCTTCGGTGACCTCGACAATGACGGCGACGCGGACCTCCTGATCGGGACGTTCGGGGGGAAGGTGTTCCTGCTGCGCAACGACGGCTTCGGCGGCGTGGCCGACTTCGCCGCGCCGGACACCCTCTTCGACGCCTCGGACGACGACCCCCTCGACATCGGGCAGATCGCCTACCCCGCCCTCGCCGACCTCGACGCCGACGGCGACCTCGACCTCGTGGTGGGGGAGTTCGGCGGCAACCTCAACCTCTACCGTAACACCGGCTCCGCGCAGGACCCCGAGTTCACCCTGGAGGACGACCGGTACCTCGGCCTCGACGTCGGAGCCAGCAGCGCCCCCGCCTTCGCCGACCTCGACTCGGACGGCGACCCCGACCTCCTCGTCGGATCCAAGGACCAGGGCGTCCTCGTCTTCCGCAACATCGGCACCGCACAGACGCCGGACTTCCAGCCCGAGGCGACCATCGAGACGGCCCGCGTCCTCTCCGCCCCCGCCCCCGCCGACCTCGACGCCGACGGCGACGTGGACCTCCTGGTCGGAGACAACGCCGGCGGCCTCCTCTACTTCGAGGCCGACGCCGGCACGACCTCGGGCGAGGCCACCCCCGTCCAGCCCCGCGGCCCCCGCATCGAGGCGTTCCCGAACCCCCACGGCGGCGGCGTGACGCTCCGGGTCGTCGGCGCCCCGCGTGGGCGGGCGACGCTGACGGTGCTCGACGCTGCCGGCCGGGAGGTCCGCCGCTGGCCGCTCCCCGCGAGCCGAGCCGAGCAGGCTGTGCGGTGGGATGGGCTGACGACCAGCGGCGCCGAGGCCGCGAGCGGAGTCTACGTCGCGCGGCTGACGTCGGACGGGTCCGTGCTCGCCTCGGCCAAGCTCACCCGCGTGCGCTGACGGTGGAGGGTTGCCACTAAGTAAGGAGGGGCACCCTCACTAGAAGGAGGGGCGCCCTCACTCCGGGATCGGCTTGGCGGCGTCGAGCCAGCCCTGGGCGGTGGCGTCGCGGCGGGCGAGGCGGCGGGCGAAACCGGGGAGGAGCGTGGGGAGGAGATGCACGAGCGCCCGCATCCGCCGGGGCACGAACACGACGGCGCGGTCCCGTCGGACGGCGTCCACGACGGCATCGGCGACCTCCTCGGGTTCGAGGAGCGGAACGAGCCGGGAGCGGCGGACGCCCACCGTCATCCGCGTCCGGACCATCGCTGGGCAGACGCAGCTCACCCCGACGTTCGCCCCGGCGACCTCGTGGCGAAGCGCCTCCGAGAACCCGACGACGCCGTGCTTCGAGGCGGCGTAGGCCGCGAGCCCCGCCGTCCCCAGCACCCCCGACACGCTGGCGACGTTGACGATGTGCCCGTCCGGCCGGAGTGCCGGCAGCGCCGCGTGCGTCATCGCCATCGTCCCGACCAGGTTGATCTGGACCGTCCGCCGCCACGTCTCGAAGTCCCCCCCGCCGAAGGCGCCGCTCGGGGCCACCCCCGCGTTGTTTACGAGGAGGCCGAGCCCGCCGAACGCGCCTGTCACCTCGGCGACGGCGCGGCGGCACGCGGCGGGGTCCGAGACGTCAGCCACGACGGCGAGGAACCGCTGCCCGGCATCCGTTACAGCGGCCTCCGCCTCGGCGAGGTCTGCCACTCGAAGGTCGAGCCCCGCCACGTCCGCCCCGGCGCGGGCGAGGGCCGCCGCCGTGGCGAGGCCGATGCCACGAGCGGCGCCGGTCACGAGAGCGGTACGGCCGGCGAGCGTCATGGAGGAGGGAAAGCGGGGCTGAGCCGCAAACCTACCGACACCGAAAAGGACCTCCGTAGGGGCGCAATGCATCGCGCCCTGCGAAGGCCAGGCGCCGCCGCATTCCACTGCCGGGTTAACACTGTTAACTCGGAGCCGTACCTTCCGCTCGGTCGGACCCGCGCGCCCTCCGCCGGGTAAGACCCGCTCCGCCCCTCTCCCCTCATCCCCGCCCGCCATGCCCGACGCCACCCCCTCGCCTGCGCCCGCCGCCGAGATGGACATGGGCCAACTCATGCAGCTCGTCCAGGGCCTCGACCTCGAGAAGGTCGCCGCGCTCGCCGAGCGGGTGGACCTCAATGCGCTGATCGGGATGGTGGCGCAGATGGACGAGGGCACCCTCGCCATGATGCAGAAGATGATGGGCGGTAAGCAGGACGGTGAGGAGCGGGAGCCGCCGCCCGTCCACGGCGACTTCTACGACATCGAGGGGCTCCTGGAGGAGGACGAGGCCCGCGTGATGAAGGCCGTCCGGAAGTTCATGGAGGAGGAGGTCGAGCCCGTCATCAACGACTACTGGAGCCGCGACGAGACGCCCGTCGAGCTGCTCCGCGACGGCCTCCGCCGGCTCGACCTCCCGACGCTGATCTACGGCGAGGACCTCAACACCCGCGAGCCCAACGGCTCCATGCTCGAAGGCATCGCCACGATGGAGATGGCGCGCGTCGACGTCTCGACGGCGACGTTCTTCGGCGTCCACGCCGGGCTCGCCATGCAGAGCGTGCTCGTCTGCGGCGGCGAGGAGCAGAAGGCGGAGTGGCTCCCGAAGATGCGGAGCATGGACGTGATCGGCGCCTTCGGGCTGACCGAGCCGCACGTCGGGAGCGCCGTAGCCGGGGGGCTCACGACGACGTGCCGCCGCGACGGCGACGAGTGGGTCCTGAACGGGCAGAAGAAGTGGATCGGCAACGCCACCTTCGCCGACCTCGTGATCATCTGGGCGCGCGACGAGGACTCGGGCGAGGTGAAGGGGTTCATCGTCCGCGCCCAGGAGAACCCGGGCTACGCCGTCGAGAAGATCCTCGGCAAGATCGCGCTGCGGGCCGTCGAGAACGGGCTCATCACCCTCACCGACTGCCGCGTGCCGGAGAGTGACCGGCTCCAGAAGTGCGACTCGTTCCGCGACGTGGCCGAGGTGCTCCGGCTGACGCGGGCCGGCGTCGCGTGGCAGGCCGTCGGCTGCGCGATGGGGGCCTACGAGCACTCGCTGCGGTATGCCCGCGAGCGGGCGCAGTTCGGGCGGAGCATCGCGCACTTTCAGCTCATCCAGGACAAGCTCGTCCACATGCTCGGCAACCTCACGGCGATGCAGACGCTGTGCCTCCGCCTCAGCCGGCTCCAGGACCAGGGCCGGATGACCGACGCCCGCGCCTCGCTCGCCAAGGTGTTCACCGCCGCCCGCCTCCGCGACGTCGTCGCCCTCGCGCGCGACCTCCACGGTGGCAACGGCATCCTCCTCGAGTACCACGTCGCCCGGTACTTCTGCGACACCGAGGCGATCTACTCCTACGAGGGCACCAACGAGATCAACTCCCTCATCGTCGGCCGCGCCATCACCGGCGTGAGCGCCTTCGTGTAGCGCCTGCGGCGCTGTTCTGGGTTGTGGGTGATGAGTCCTGAGTAGGCCACCCACAACTCACAACCCACGACTCTAGAATGGAAACCCTCACCCAGCCCCGCACCAACGGGCAGGCCCTCCCGGCCTACGCCCAACGCCCCTTCCGCACCGCCGCCGTCCTCGGCGCCGGCGTCATGGGCGCGCAGATCGCCGCCCACCTCGCCAACGCCGGGCTCGACGTGCTCCTGCTCGACGTGGCGCCCGAGGACATCGGGCAGGAGGGCAAGCCCGACAGCATCGTCGAGGCCGCCTTCAAGCAGGCGTCGAAGCTGAACCCCGACCCGTTTATGAGCGAGGCTGCCAAGCGCCGCGTCACGCTCGGCAACTTCAGGGAGGATTTCCAGAAAATCGCCGGGCGGGACTGGGTGATCGAGGTCGTCGTCGAGCGGATGGACGTGAAGCGCGACGTGATGGCCCGCATCGAGGAGCACGCCGCCGACGACGCGGTGATCTCGACCAACACGAGCGGGCTCCCCATCGGCGAGATCGCCGAGGGCCGCTCGGCCGACTTCCGGCGGCGCTTCCTCGGGACCCACTTCTTCAACCCGCCGCGCTACCTCAAGCTGTTCGAGATGATCCCGACGGAGGGCACCGACCCGGCGGTCGTGGCGCGCGTGGCGGAGTTCGCGCGGGTCCACCTCGGCAAGGGCGTCGTCGTGGCGAAGGACACCCCCAACTTCATCGGCAACCGGATCGGCGTCTACGCCATGATGCAGGCGCTCCGGGAGTTCACCGAGGGGCGGTTCTCGATCCAGGAAATAGATCAGCTCACGGGCACCCTCATCGGCCACCCCAGGAGCGCCACCTTCCGCACCGCCGACGTGGTCGGGCTCGACACGCTCCAGCACGTCGGCGACAACCTCTATGAGGCGATCCCCGACGACGAGAGCCGCGAGGCGTTCCGCACGCCCGACGTGCTCCGCCGCCTCGTGGACCTCAAGCGGCTCGGGCAGAAGTCGAAGGCGGGGTTCTACCAGAAGCAGGGCAAGGACATCCTCGGCATCAACCCCGAGACGATGGAGTACGAGGCCGCCCCCGAGAGCGACCTCGACGTTTCGGCCTTCAAGGGCGGCTCGCTCGCCGACCGGCTGAATAAGCTCTACGAGGACGACGGCCGCGCGGGCGACTTCTTCCGCCGCACCTCGCTCGACCTCTTCGGCTACGCCGCCCGCCGGATGGGCGAGATCGCCGACAGCCCCGCCGACGTCGACAAGGCGATCCGCTGGGGGTTCGGCTGGGAGATGGGGCCGTTCGAGACGTGGGACGCCCTCGGCGTCGCCCGCGTCCGCGACGACCTGAAGGAGGCCGGCATCGAGGTGCCGGCCTGGGTAAAGGAGGTACCTGAAGAGGGCTTCTACAAGGAAGAGGACGGGCAGTGCCAGGTGTGGCTCCCCGGCGAGGGCCGCTACGCCCCCGACCCGAAGCCCGCCGACGAGGTGGGCCTCGCCCTCGTCAAGCGCGACGAAAAGAAAACCCTCTGGCAGAACGACGAGGCCGCGCTACTCGACCTCGGCGACGGCGTCGCCCTGTTCGAGTTCAGGAGCAAGGCGAACTCGCTGGGGCAGGCCGTGATGGAGGGGCTCCGCGAGGCGATCCAGCAGGTCGAGGACGAGCGCGACCTGCGTGGGATGGTGATCGGCAACGAGGGGGGCAACTTCTCCGTTGGCGCCAACCTCGGGGAGGTCGTGATGGGGATGGCGATGGGCGGGGGCGCCTCCGCCATCGAGCCGTTCATCGAGGGGTTCCAGCGGACGGTGATGGCGGTGCGCTACGCCACCAAGCCCGTCGTCGTCGCCACGCACCAGCGCGTGCTCGGGGGCGGCTGCGAGATCACGATGGCCTGCCCGCACCCCGTCGCCGCGGCCGAGACGTACATCGGCCTCGTCGAGCTCGGCGTCGGGCTGATCCCCGCCGGCGGCGGGACGATGATGATGGCGGCGAAGGCCGCCGAGGCCGCCGCCAACCGGGACCGCCCGAGCGAGATCCAGCCGTTCCTGCGCCAGCACTTCGAGCAGATCGCGATGGCCGAGGTGGCGACGAGCGCCTTCATGGCGCAGGAGATGCACCTCCTCCCGCCCGAGGCCGTGATCGTGATGAACGACGCCCGGCGGTTCCACGTCGCCAAGGCCGAGGTCGTCCGGCTCTCCGAGCAGGGCTACCTCCCGCCGCCGGTCCGCACGCGGATCCCCGTGCTCGGCTCGCCGGGGCGGGCGCAGTTCGAGGTCGCGCTGTGGCAGTTCGAGTGGGGCAACTACGTCTCCGAGTACGACCACTACCTCGCCTCGAAGCTGGCGTGGGTGATGACCGGCGGCGACCTCACCGCGCCGGCGGAGGTCCACGAGGACTACCTCCTCGAGCTCGAGCGCGAGGTGTTCCTCTCGCTCCTCGGCGAGGAGAAGACGCAGGCCCGCATCGAGAGCATCCTGACGACCAACAAGCCGCTCCGGAATTGACGAGAGGGCGCGGCACGCCGCGCCCCTACTCCACGTTTGAACGAGCGGGCTGCCGGCCGCCCCCGCATTCTTGCGGAGCCGCCGTCGGGAGCCCGGCAGCCAAAAGAAAAGAATGCAGATCAACGAAGCCTACATCGTCGCCGCCGTCCGCACGCCCGTGGGGAAGGCCAACCGCGGGGCGCTGCGGAACGTCCGCCCCGAACACCTCGGCGCCGTCGCCGTCACCGGCGCGCTCGACCGCCTCGACGGGTTCGACCGGGAGCGGGTAGACGACCTCATCCTCGGGTGTGCCTTCCCGGAGGGGCCGCAGGGCAACAACGTCGCCCGGACCATCGTGCAGAAGGCGGGCCTCCCGGACGCCGTCCCCGCGGTGACCGTCAACCGGTTCTGCTCGTCCGGCCTCCAGACCATCGCCCAGGCCGCGAACTCCGTCGTCGTCGGGCAGGCCGACTGCGTGGTCGCCGGCGGCGTCGAGAGCATGTCGTCGGTGCCGATGGGCGGGTTCTTCTTCGCGCCCGACCCGAAGCTCACCGAGCGTAAGCCGAGCCACTACACCTCGATGGGCATCACGGCCGAGAACGTCGCGGAGAAGTACGACGTGAGCCGCGAGGACCAGGACGCCTTCGCGCTCCGCTCGCACCAACGCGCGATGGACGCCATCGAGAACGACCGCTTCAAGGACGAGACCGTGCCCGTGCCCGTCGAGGAGGTGGTCTACGACGCCGAGGGGCAGGCGGCCGAGACCCGCCAGTTCACCCACGAGACCGACGAGGGGCCGCGCGCCGACACCTCGATGGAGGCGCTCGCCAAGCTCCGGCCCGCGTTCAAGCAGGGCGGCACGGTGACGGCCGGCAACTCCAGCCAGATGAACGACGGCGCCGCGACCACGGTCGTGATGAGCGAGCGGCTGGTGAACGAGACCGGCGCCGAGCCGCTGGCCCGGCTGCTCGGCTTCGCGGTGGCCGGCGTGGACCCGGCCGTGATGGGGATCGGCCCCGTCGCTGCGGTCCCGAAGGTGCTGAAGCAGGTCGGCCTCTCCGTGGACGACCTCGACCTCGTCGAGCTCAACGAGGCCTTCGCCGCACAGGGCCTCGCGGTGATGCGCGAACTGGGCCTGGACGAGGAGAAGACGAACGTGAACGGCGGCGCCATCGCGCTCGGCCACCCCCTCGGCTGCACCGGCGCCAAGCTCACGGCGACGCTGCTCCACGAGATGCGCCGGCGGAAGGCGCGCTACGGCCTGGTCACGATGTGCATCGGCGGGGGGATGGGCGCGGCGGGCGTGTTCGAGAACCTCCAGCGCTGACGCCTCCGCGGAGGCGTCCGGCGCACGGGCGGCGGGGGCGCTGCGGCGTTTCTTGCGGGTCCGTCTTACGGGTCCGCCGGGGCGCTCGGGGCACGGCTGCCCTAGCCAGCCCATGCCACGGGCGGGCTCGGAACCAGGAGGCGGGGGCACGCCGTAGTACCCACCCCGCGCGACATCCTGCACCTCTCGCCGCAGCGGCTCCCCTCTCCCAAACAACCCATCCCAAGACCGTGGCGAACATCCCCGTAGAACGTACCGGCGGCGGCTGGTGGAAGTGGCTGC
Organism: Rhodothermales bacterium; assembly: GCA_965215145.1. GTDB lineage: Bacteria > Bacteroidota > Rhodothermia > Rhodothermales > JANQRZ01. Next base: position 1,815,472 of record OZ244038.1, read on the forward strand.
TCGCCCTCCTCCTCCTGCTCGGCCTCATCTGGCTCATCGCGGAGCTCTTCGACGACGGCGACGAGGTCGAGCTGGCGGAGGCGGACCCCGTCGTCGACACCGTCGACTTCGACTGCCCCGCCGTTGGGGCCGACTTCGTCACCACCCTCGACCAGATCATGGACGCCCGCGGCGCCGACCTCGTCGGGTGCCAGGTGGACCTCAACAACATGCGGGTCGTGTCGCTCACCGGGGACAGCTCCTTCTTCATGGCCGACGGCCCCGACCCGGACCGCGGTATTCTCGTCGTGCTCCAGGGCATGAACGAGTCCGAGTCCCTACCGGCCCCGCCGACGGGCCGCGACGGCATGTACAACGTGGACGTGGGCGACGTCATCAGCGTCGACGGGGAGGTGGCCTCCTTTGGCGCCACCGTCCCGGACTACGCCGAGATGCCGGACGAGGACCGCAACCGGATCCTCCGGCGTGGCCTCTACGTCAACGCCAACGACGTGAACATGTAGTGCCCCAGTAACACGTAGTGAAAGACACGTAGTGCCCCGGCGCGGGCACGGGGCGCCGCATCCGCGTCCCCGCTTGCGCCTCCCCCTCACCCGTACACAACCCGAAGCAACGACATGGCAAACATCCCCGTAGAACGCACCGAAGGTGGTGGTTGGTGGAAGTGGCTGCTCGCCCTCCTCCTGCTGCTCGCCCTCATCTGGCTCGTGATGGAGCTCTTCGACGACGAGCCCGACGCCGACGAGATCGTAGGCGCCGAGGACAACGTCGGCCTGATCGACGACGTCGAGATCGGCGACGACGACATCGAGCCGCTCACCGAGGTGGACTACCTCTACGACGACTACGACGAGGCCGCCGGCCGCGTCGAGATCGGGCAGGAGGTGGACCTCGACGACGTGCCCGTGCTCAGCGTCGTCGGCGACAGCGCCTTCTTCGTCGGCGACAATGACGGCCGGCGCGTGCTCGTCGTCCTCGAGAACCTCGGCGAGTCCCAGACGGGCGCTGGCGGCTCCGACGGCGTGTTCGACATCAACGAGGGCATGATACTCGACATCGACGGCGAGGTCGTCCGCTACATGCAGGGCGAACGTGGGACGTGGCAGGTCCCTGACTCCGAGCGTGAGCGGATGCTCCGCCAGGGCCTCTTCGTCCGCGTCGACAGCCCAAACGACATCGAGATCGGCGGCTGATCGGCTCATGCGTTTCGCGGGACCGCCCGCCTCTGGGCCGTCCCGCATCCCCTTCGAAATACCCTCACCTCTACCACCCCTCAATCATGGCACACGTCACCCTTTCCAACACCGGCGACTGGGAGCTGAAGTTCGACGAACAGGACGTTCGTGGTTACGACGCCCTCGACGCCAACGGCAACAAGGTCGGCGAGGTCGACCAGATGGTCATCGACACAGCCGAGCGCCGCGTCGACACGATCATCCTCGAGGACGGCACCCGCTACCCCGCCCGCGACATCTCCATCGGCGACGGCGTCGTCTACCTCACCAAGGACGTCGGCGAGGACTTGGCCGGGACCGTGACCGTCTACGACGACTACGGCCACGTGGTCGACCGTGAGCGCATCGAGAGCCCGAACTTCGACGCCCACGCCGACGCCTTCCGCGAGCACTATACGACGGCCTACGCCTCGACCGGTAAGGACTACGACGATTACGACTCGGCCTACCGCTACGGCTACGAGACGGCGCACCACGAGGACTACCGCAACCGCGCCTACACGGATGCCGAGAACGACCTCGAGTCCGGTTACATGGACGGCGACTTCAGTGAGGTTCGGGACGCCGTGCGCTACGGCTACACCCGAGCGCGGCGGGGCCGTTAAATGACCCCCGACGCCTCTCGCGTGGTCGTGGACCGCGCCGGCCGCCACGCCTCGCTTGAGGCCACGGCGGCCGGCCGTGCCACCCTCCGGCTCGACTCCGGACAGCGACTCGACCTCCCTGCCGACCTCATCATCGTGGCTCCCGACGGCTCGCACCGGATCGAGGCTGTATTCGAGGAGCTAGCAGCCACCGCGCTCGAGACGGGCGAGGAAGTGGTACTGCAAGAGGTTGAGGAGCGGCTGGACGTCGGGCGGCGTCTCCGGGAAACCGGGCGCGTGCGCGTCACCCGCCGGGTAGACGCGCACACGGAGGTCGCCGACGAGCCGCTGCGGCGGGAACGCGTCGAGGTCGAGCGCGTCCCCATCGGCCGGTATGTCGAGGCCGTCGAGGCGATCCGCGACGAGGGCGGTGTCACCGTCATTCCCGTCTACGAGGAGGTGCTGGTCGTGCAGAAGCGGCTGCGCCTCAAAGAAGAAGTCCGCATCACCAAGCGTGTCGAGGAGGCCCGTGAGCCTCAAGAGGTCACCCTCCGCCGCGCGACCGTCGAGGTCGAACGGCTCGGCCCGAGCCCACCGGCCTAGCCGGTGGCCCTTCCCACCCGCACATCTCTCCACCCAACAAACCAGGTAACCCCATGGCTAAGACCATTGTAGGACTCTACGACGACCGCGCCACCGCGCGCCGCGCCCTCGACGACCTGAAGGACCGCGGCTTCGGCGAGGACCACCTCCGCTTCGCCTCCCGCGAGAAGGGCAGCCGGTTCGACTTCGAGGTAGACGCCGACGACTTCGGCACGCCCGACGCCTTCAGTGGCTACGGCATCCCCAACGACGAGGCAGGCTTCTATGCTGAGGGTCTCCGCCGGGGCGGCGCCATCATCATCGCCCGCGTCCACGACGGCGACGCCGAGACGGCCGCCGAGATCATGGCGCGCCACAACCCCGTCCGCTACGAGGACCGCAAGGACGAGTACCTCTACCAGGAAGCCGAGCCGTACAAGGAGAAGGAGATGGTCGCCGAGCGCGAGCGCTACGCCGATCAGACGGCCGCGCGGCTGAAGGAGATCGAGGAGCACATGAAGATCGGCAAGCGCGAGGTGGTGCGCGGTGGCGTCCGTGTGCATAAGTACGTCGAGACCGACATTGAGCAGGAGACGCTCCGGCTCCGTGAGGAGCACATCGACGTCGACCGCACGCGCGTCGACCGTGCCCTCTCGCCCGAGGAGGCTGACGCCGCCTTCAAGGAGGAGACGGTCGAACTCACCGAGACGGACGAGGAGGCGGTGGTTTCGAAGGAGGCCCGCGTCGTTGGTGAGGTCGCCGTCGGCAAGGACGTGAGCTACCGCGAGGAGACCGTCGGCGGCGAGGTCCGCGCCACGCGCGTCGAGGTCGAGCGGACCGGCGGCAGCGGCGCTGCGAGCAGCGTCACTTGGGTTGACGTCGAGCCGGCGTTCCGCGAGCACTACGGCACCGCCTACGCCTCGGCCGGCAACGACTACGGCTACTACGAGCCGGCCTACCGCTACGGCTACGAGATGGCGACGGACTCGAAGTTCCGCGACCGTGACTACAACACGGCCGAGGCCGACCTCCGCAAGGGCTACGTCGACCGCCACGACGAGGGCCTGTGGGACGAGACGAAGGACGCCGTCCGGCACGCCTACAACTCGGTCCGCCGCGCCGTCTAAGCGCGGATCGCTCAGCCCCGAGTAGGATCGGCGGGGGCGGTGCTTCGGCGCCGCCCCCGCCTTGCATTTAGCGAGCATGGAAGACCCCCAAAGTTTCCCATGGGGCGGGGTTGCACGGGATCTCTGGAGGGTTTACACTGTTAACCCCCGACACCAACGCCTCAGCCGCCGCCGGTCTCGACGTGGCCCGCGGCGTTTTCTGGACCCACCAGGTTAACACCGTAAACCTCCCCGCCGTCATGCGCGCCCGAACCCTCGCCGCCCTCGCCGGAGCCGGCACCGTCGCCCTCGCCATCGGCGTCCCCGCCGTCCGCCGCAACACCCTCACCCGTTGGGTCATGGGCGGCATCCAAAAGCTCGGCTTCCTGCCCACCATCTCCGAGACCGAGCGGACGGCCATCGAGGCCGGCACGGTCTGGGTCGAGGGCGAGCTGTTCAGCGGCAAGCCCGACTTCGACCGGATCCTGAGCGAGCCCTACCCCCAGCTCTCCGCCGAGGAGCAGGCGTTCCTCGACGGGCCGGTGGAGGAGCTCTGCCGGATGGCCGACGAGTGGAGCACGGTGCAGCAGCGCGACCTCGCGCCGGAGGTCTGGGACTTCATCAAGCGCGAGCGGCTGTTCGGGATGATCATCCCGGCGGAGTACGGGGGCCTCGGCTTCTCGGCCCTCGCCAACTCGGCCGTCGTGCAGAAGCTCGCCTCCCGCAACGGCGTCGCCGCCATCACCGTCATGGTGCCGAACTCGCTCGGCCCGGCGGAGCTGCTGATCCACTACGGCACCGAGGCGCAGAAGGACCACTACCTCCCCCGGCTCGCGCGCGGCGAGGACATCCCCGCCTTCGCGCTGACGGAGCCCAACGCCGGCTCCGACGCCGGCGCCATCTCCTCCCACGGCGAGGTCTTCCGCGGCGACGACGGCGAGCTCTACGTCCGGCTGAGCTGGAAGAAGCGCTACATCACCCTCGCCGCGATCTCGACCGTGCTCGGGCTCGCCTTCCAGCTCCGTGACCCGGAGAACCTCCTCGGCAAGGGCACCGACCTCGGCATCACCTGCGCCCTCGTCCCGACCGACGCCGAGGGCGTCACGCTCGGGCTCCGGCACGACCCGCTCGGCGTCCCGTTCTACAACTGTCCGACGGAGGGGGAGGACGTGGTGCTCCCGCTGGAGTGGGCCGTGATCGGCGGGGCCGCCGGCGCCGGGCAGGGGTGGCGGATGCTGATGGAGAGCCTCGCCGCCGGGCGCGGCATCTCGCTGCCGGCCAGCGCGACGGGGCAGGTCAAGCTCGCCGCGCGGACGGCCTCGGCGCACGCCCGCGTCCGCCAGCAGTTCGGCCTACCCATCGGGAAGTTCGAGGGGATCGAGGAGCCGCTGGCGCGGATCGCCGGCTACGCCTACACGCTCGACGCCGCCCGGCACTACACCTGCGGGGCCATCATGCAGGGCGCCGCCCCCGCCGTCGTGACGGCGATGGCGAAGTACAACTTCACCGAGCTCGCCCGGGAGGCCGTCAACGACGGGATGGACATCGTCGCCGGCAACGGCATCAGCCGCGGCCCGCGCAACCTCCTCGCTGGCCCGTACCAGGGGATGCCGATCTCGATCACCGTCGAGGGCGCTAACATCCTCACGCGGACGCTGATGATCTTCGGGCAGGGCGCCATCCGCTGCCACCCCTATGCTTACCGGGAGGTAGAGGCGCTGGAGGCCGGCGACGTCGAGGCGTTCGACCGGGCGTTCTGGGGGCACGTCGGGCACGTCGCGGGGAATGCGGTGCGCTCCGTCGGGCTGAGCCTCACGCGCGGCCTCTTCGCCGGCGCCCCCACGGGCGGCCCCACGAAGCGGTACTGGCAGAAGCTCGCGTGGAGCAGCGCCCAGTTCGCCCTCCTCGCCGACCTCGCGATGGGCACCCTCGGCGGCGACCTCAAGCGGAAGGAGAAGCTGACGGGCCGGTTCGCCGACGCCTTCAGTTGGATGTACCTCGGCGCGGCCGTACTCCGGCGGTTCGAAGCGGAGGGGCGGCGCGTGGAGGACGAGCCGCTGATGCGGTGGTCGATGGAGCACGCGCTGTGGCGGATCCAGGCGGCCTTCGACGGGCTCTACGACAACCTCGAGGTGCCGGGCGCGACGTGGCTCTTCCGCGGCCCGCTCGCCGCGTGGAGCCGGCTCAACCGGATCGCGGGGTACCCGTCCGACGACCTCGGCCACCGCGTCGCGCAGGCGGCGCAGGTGCCCGGCGAGCAACGGGACCGCCTCACCGAGGGGGCCTATATCCCCGCCGACCCCGAGGAGGCGCTCGGCCGGCTGGAGCACGCGCTCACGCTCGCGGTCGAGGCCGAGGGGGTGATGCGGAAGCTGAAGAAGGCGATCTACGCCGGGCGGCTCCCGAAGAAGGCGTCGCCGCAGGCGCTCGTCGAGGAGGCCGTGGCGAAGGGGATCCTCAGCCCGGCCGACGCGCGGCTGCTGCAGGAGGCCAACGCCGCCCGCGAGGACGCCATCCAGGTCGACTCGTTCACGTTGGAGGAGTACCGACGCGACGCCGCGCCTATGGACCCCGTCGAGACCGGCGCCTCCGGCGGCGACGGCACGACGGCCGACGTGGTCGTCGAGAGCACGGGGCAGACGGCCTACGGCGCCTCGACCGCGCCGACGGAGCCGTCGGTGAAGGACGTATAAACGGCGGCTGTACTAAGCGGCGGCTGTACCGGGATTCGGGGGCCGGCGAGGCGCAATCTCGCCGGCCCTCCTCCGTTTGCCCGGGCGAATGAACCCCGCCCCGACTGCTGCGTGCATGGAACGGGCCGCCCCGACACCCCTCGTCTCCAGTATGACCTCGCCCTCCAGAACCCTCCTCGGCGGCGCGGGCGGTGCCGACGCTGCCGCCGACGCCGGGCTGCTCATCCTCCGCCTATTCGCCGGGCTCGCGCTCGCCTTCGGCCACGGCCTCGGGAAGATCCCGCCGTCGGCGGGGTTCGTCGAGGCGACCGCTGCGCTCGGGTTCCCCCTGCCGGAGGTCTTCGCCTGGGCGGCGGGGCTGGCCGAGTTCGTCGGGGGGCTGCTGCTCGTCGTCGGGCTGCTGACGCGGCCGGCCGCCGTGTTCGTCGCCTTCACGATGGCCGTGGCCGCCTTCGGCCAGCACGCCGCCGACCCGTTTGCCGACAAGGAGATGGCTCTGCTTTACGGGGTGATCGCGCTCACACTGCTCCTGAGCGGCGCCGGCCGGTTCAGCCTCGACGCGCTCCTCCGGCGCCGCGCCGAGCGCCGCACCGTCAGCCGCTACGCCCGGACCTGAACGCTGGCGGGGCAACACGGATCGCCCCGTTTCACCCGAACCTCCGGCCCTCCGAAACGTTTGTTGACGCCGACCCCCGCCGGGGCTATCATGCCCCACCCCCGACCCCTATGCCGATGCGCCAGACCCTCGCCGTCGCTGCTCTCCTCGCCATCCTCCTGACCGCTGCGCCCGCCGAGGCCCAACTCCGCGCCGACCGGCCGGACGGCCCCGCGCCTGTGGCCGTCTACGGGCAGGAGACCACGCCGGGCTTCTCGCTCGGCCGCTACTTCAACGCCGAGACGTTCCGGGTCAGCCACAGCTACGAGATGTCGTACTCCGGCTTCGGCGGGCAGAGCATCGGGCTCGGGGTCTACACCACGAGCCTCCGCTGGCAGCCCAACGACCGTCTCGCCGCGCGCGCCGACATCGGCGTGGCGCATTCGCCCTTCGGCACGAGCGCGCTCCAGCAGCGCCTCGGGTTCGACGAGGACACCCCGGCGCGGGTCTTCCTCCGCAACGCGCAGATCGCCTACCGCCCGACGGAGAACTCGCTGATCTCGCTCTCCGTCCAGCGGAGCCCCTACGGCAACTACTACAGCCCCTACGGCTACGGCGCTCCGTTCGGCGGGAGCAGCTTCAGCGCGCGCTACGCCCCGGCGGATCACAACGACCTCTTCTGGCGCAGCCCGTCGCGCTGAGCGTTGACCCCCATCATCTCGGCACCGGCGCGGCACGGCTCTCCCCGAGGCGTGCCGCGTGCATTTCTCCCCTCTGGCCCATGAGCCTCGGCACCGCCGCTCGCACGCTTGGCCTCGTGGTCGGCGGCGTTGCGCTGCTCGTGCTCGCCTACGCGCTCGCGCTGCGCTGGCTCGCCCCGCCCGCCGAGCCGCTCCGCGCAGAGAACCCCGCCGGGCTCCTCGGCGACATCGTGCAGGTCGAGGTCCGTAACGGCTGCGGAGAGAGCGGCGTCGCCGGCACCGTCACGGCCTACCTCCGCCGCCGCGGGTTCGACGTGGTCGAGAGCGGGAACTGGTCGCGGTTCGACGTGGCCGAGACGCGGGTGCTCGACCGCGTGGGCAACCCCGAGGCGGCGGCGGGCGTGGCCCGCGCGCTCGGCCTCCCCGAGGGCCGCATCGCCGCCGAGCCCGACCCCCGCTATTTTGTCGACGCCACCGTCGTGATCGGGCGGGACTTTGCCGCGCTTCCCCCGTTCACCGAGGACCCTCGCTAACCCCCATCAGCCACATGCCCCAGCCCGCTACCCAGTCGAAGCAACGCACCGCCCGCGTCCCCGCTCGCCAGCTCGCCGCCCTCGCCGTCGAGGCGATGCAGGACAAGAAGGCCCGCGACGTCACCGTGATCGATGTCCGCCACGTCTCCGGCGTGACGGACTACTTCGTGATCGGGACGGGGGAGTCGGACGTGCAGGTGCGCGCCATCGTCGAGGCGGTGCGCGAGCGGGCGAAGGCGGAGGCGGGTGAGCGGCCCTGGAAGCGGGAGGGGATAGACCACCTCCAGTGGGTCGTCCTCGACTTCGTGGATGTCGTCGTCCACGTCTTCGACCCCGAGCGCCGGCAGTACTACGACCTCGAACGGCTCTGGGGGGACGCCCCCTCCGAGACCGTCGCCGACGACGCGACCGAGGTCGCGTTGCTGGCCGAGGAGCAGGAGGGCGGGGGAGAGGCATGAGCCGGATCGCCCTCCTCCTCGTCACCACGTCTATCGGGTTTACCGCCTGCGGCGGCTCGGCCGAGACGGCGGAGCCGGTCGACACCTTCGGGCACCGGTGGGACAACCGGGACGACGAGGGCCGCGAGACGCTGCTCCTCGCCCCGGTGGACTCCACGATGGAGTTCTTCACCTACCCCGCCGTGGTGATGGAGGTGGAGCACCGCGCGGGGGGCGTCGGGCCGGGCGGGCGCCGCCCCGTCGAGCTGCTCCTGAAGGGCGCCCTGCCCGACGCCTGCACCACGCTCCACAATGTCGCGCAGCGGCAGTACGGCAACACCATCGAGGTCACCTTCGACATGCGGCGGCCGAAGGGGGCCGTGTGCGCGCGGGTCGTCCGGCCGTACCGGTTCTACTACGTGCTGGAGAATCCGCTCGCGCCGGGGCCGTACACGCTCAAGCTCAACGACGCCGTCCACCCCTTCGAGGTCTTCCCCGAGCGGACGGCCGAGGGGTGAGCCCGGACCCCGATCGGACCCCGCGCCTCTTCCTCGTGCTCGGCGCAGTGCTGGCTGCGCTTGGCGTCGCCGCCGGGGCTTTCGGCGCGCACGGCCTCCGTGCCTCCGTATCGCCCGATCGGATGGTGGTGTACGAGACCGCCGCGCGCTACCAGGTCTACCACGCGCTCGCGCTCCTCGCCGTCGGGCTGCTCGCCGAGCGGCGGCGCGGAGCGTCACTCCGGCGGCTTCGGGGGGCCGGGTGGGCCTTCGCCGTGGGGACGGTGCTCTTCTCCGGCAGCCTCTACGCGCTCGTGCTCACGGGTACGCCAGCGCTCGGCATCATCACCCCGGTCGGCGGCGTCGCCTTCCTCGCGGGGTGGGGCCTCCTGGCCTGGGCGGTGCTGGATCGGGGCGCCTAGCCCTCGTCCTCGTCGGAGAGGAGCATGAAGCTCGGGGCGAGGTTGTGGTCGCGCGCGAGGCCGAGGAGGGCGTCGGCGCACTGCTCCGGCGTCGGGTACGAGCCGTACTCCGTGCCGTCCACGGCGAGGGCGTAGTCGACCTCGCCGTCCTCGTCGGCGTCGATGTCCTCCCACTCGACGGCCTCCTCGACGAGGTAGGCGCCGCGCTCGGGGTCGAAGGATGCGAGGAACCGCTCGCGGAGGTTCTCCTGGTCGATGAGGCTGATGTTGCCGAGGGCGGCGTACTCCTCGTCGAAGAACAGAGACTCCATGAGGAGCTGGCGGGCGAACTGCTCGATGCTGAAGGCCATGAGGACGGGGGTGAGGGTGATTCGGGGTGACCGGGGTGGGAGCGTGCAGCGGAGTCTACTTCTCAGGAGGCCGCGCGAGCCGGCGGTACGGCGAAACCTTCGAGGAAGTTGTCGGCGGCTTCCCCACGGCGTTCCTCGAACCGAAGCCCGAGGCAAGCGGAGAGATGAGCGAGCAGGAGGGCGGAGACCTCGCTTTGGTCCACCGGGCGACCGAGCTCCCGCGCCAGCGAGGTGACGCCGCGGTCGGCGATGCCGCAGGGGACGATGAGGTCGAAGTGCCGGAGGTCCGGGTTGACGTTCAGGGCGAGGCCGTGCATCGTCACCCACCGGCTGCACCGGACGCCCATCGCGCAGACCTTCCGCTCCGGCCCGCGTCCGTCCGGCCCGATCCACACGCCGGTTCGGCCTTCGACGCGACCGGCCTGGAGGCCGAAGTCCGCGCAGGTCAGGGCGACGCCCTCTTCGAGCTCGCGGAGGTAGCGGTGGATGTCCGTGCCGCGCCCGCCGTCGGGGTAGCGGAGCCGGTCGAGGTCGAGGATGGGGTAGACGACGAGCTGGCCCGGCCCGTGGTACGTGACGTCGCCGCCGCGGTCGGTCGGCACGAACGTCGCGCCGATGGCGGCGACGTCGCCGAGGAGGTTCCTCCGGTCCCCGCTCTTGCCGAGCGTGAACACCGGCGGGTGCTCGACGACGAGGACCACCCCGGCCGGCACCCCCTCCGCCTCCTCAGCCCTCTTCGCCGCGATGAGCCGCTCCTGCACCCGGCGCTGGAGCGCCCACGCCTCGCGGTAGGCGACGCGCCCGAGGTGGCAGACGATGGCCTTGGGGCTCACTGCGTTCGCAGGTATGAGTCGTGAGTGATGAGTTCTGAGTCCGCTACTCACAACCCACGACTCATAACCCGAGACTAATTCGAGAACGACACGCGGAAGTTGAACCCGCCGTTGAGGTTCGTCGTGCTCGGCACCCGGCTGCCCTCGCTCTCGAACCGCTCGTAGCGGACGAACACCGAGGCCGTGACCTGGCTCGAGATGGTGTACGAGATCTGCGGCTCGGCCGTCAGCCGCGTCGTCGCCTCGCCCGTCGGGTTCTGGAACGTCTCCGGCAGGGGCTGCCCGCCGAACTCGTTCGAGAGGAGGAGCTGCACGTCGTCCTTCAGGGCGAACCGCCGCTGGAGGTTCTTCGCCTGCGCCACCGTCAGCGTGAACCGGAGCTGGTTGTTGAGGCGGCGGCGGACGAACGGGATCGGCAGGCGGAACCCGGTCTTCGAGAACGAGACGCGGAGCGAGAGCTCGTCGGTCTGGCTCTGGTTCACGAACGCGTTCGCCGCGGCGAGGCTGTAGGTGTCGCTCTGGTTCCAGGCGACGTTCGTCGTGAAGCCGCCCTGGAAGTTGAGGTCGAGCCCGACGAGGGGCTGGAACCGCTGGCTCACGCGGCTGCTGTTCGTCCGCAGCGCGTCGGCCGAGTCGGGGATGAGGGTGAGCGAGCGGGGGAAGCCGCCGTCGCCGGTGAACGAGAGGAAGCTGCCGACGGGCGGCGCCGTGAAGGACTGGTAGTCGGTGTCGTAGGTGGCGGAGTAGCCGTGGCGGAGCGTGGCGCTCTGCGCGAGGGCGCGGACGAGGGGCCAGTCCGAGACGCCGGAGTAGTTGACCTGCCAGTTCGGGAGGGGCAGCGCGAAGAACCCCCGCGTGCCGAAGCTCCCCATGCTCGTCGAGAACGCCCCCCGGAAGTCCTCGGCGACGGCGTTGTTCGTCAGCGCCTCGCTCAGAACGTCCGGGCTGCCCTCGGCATCGAGCACGGCCCGGCGCACGGCGTCGTACTGCCGGTCGAAGAAGGCCTCGTAGGAGCCGCCGAGCGCGACGACCGTCGCCTGGCCGCTCCCGCTCTCGACCACGTTCGGCGCCGTCAGCGTCCCGAAGTCGTCGAGGCCGAGCGAGAGGGTCTCGTTCCTCGAGAAGTCCACGTCCCACGTGAGGTCCACGCGGAGGGTCTGGCTGAAGTCCAGCGCCGTCCGCGCGCCGAAGCCGTGCTGGTCGCGGAACTCGTCGCGGACGTCGAAGCGGAAGCCGTCGTCGCCGTAGAACCGCGCCTCCGCGTCGGTCGGGAAGCGGCGGTCGAGGCCGAGGCGGAAGCCGAGGCCGGGGCCGGTGCCGGTGAGGGCCGAGAGGAGGCTGTAGCCGGGGTCGCGGACGTTCGAGGCGGTGCCGCTGAAGGAGCCGTCGTAGGTGAGGCTGATGTCGCGCGGGCCGGTCAGCGCGAGGAACCCCCGACGCAGCAGCCCGAGCGGGTTCGGGAGGGGGAGCCCCGGGCTCGGGCGGGCCAGCGTGTCGGCGGCCTGCGCCTCGGCGAGCTGCTGCTCGAACACCTCGGCCACGGGCTCGCCGGTCTCGGCCGCTGCCGCTTCGGCGTCGGCGAGTGCGGCCTCGGCTTCGCGCACGGCTGCCTTCGCCTGGCGGTACGCCGCGAGCTCCGCGTCGAAGGCGCGCTTCTCCTCCTGCGCCGCCGCCTCCCCCGCCTCCTGCGCCTCCGCCACCCGCCGCCACAGCGGGATCTTCTCGGCCAACTCGCCGAGCTTCAGGCTCAGCCCCGTCCGGAGGCTCGCCTGCGTCGCCAGCGTCGCCACCGTCGGCCGCGTCTCGACGCTGAACTGCGTCAGCGGCAGGTACTGCCACGTGAAGTTCGTCGCGTAGGTGACGGGGGTGATCTGGAGGAAGCTCAGCGCGCGGACCCGCTCGATGGGGGAGCGGACGGTGGCGTTGATGCCCTGCGTGAACTGCTCCGTGATCCCCTCGCGCTCGCCCGTCACGATGTCCTGCGTGACGGCGTCGAACGGGCGGACCTCGGCCTGCTCGAAGGGGTAGCTCCGCACGAACTGGTCCTGGTTCGCCAGGAAGGCGCTGTCGCCGGGGGCGATCCCGAACCGGGTGAAGCCGTCGCCGGAGGCGCAGGAGCCGGCCCCGTTGAGGCCGAAGACCTCGTCGAAGGAGCACCCCTCGAAGACGGCGAAGTCGTCGGGGTCGTCGGTGCGCTGGATGAGGACGGCGCGCGAGGAGTCCACGCCGGCGTCGTCGAAGCTCTGGCGCACGTTCGAGCGGTAGCCGAGCGAGAGGAACTCGAACGGGCTGTACTGCACCTCGACCCCACGCGAGTGGCCGAACGCGTGGCGCCGGCTCGTCGGGCGGAGGAACCGGGCGATCTCCCCCTCCTCCCCCGGCGTCGCGGCGATCTCGAGGGCGCGGCGCAGCGTGTCCTGGCTGAGCCCGCGCCGCGCGCGGTCCTGGTTCTCCGAGATCGAGCGGTTCGCGTCGGCCGTGAGGCGGACGCTCTGCGGGAGCACGTTGAATCGGAGCCCGCCGAGGAGCCCGACGACGGGGGCGTCCTCGGCGAACCAGAACGGGCGGACCGTCTTCGGCCGCGGCGTCGTGAGGTTGTAGCTCACGGTCGTCCCCCACTGCGTCGCGTCGTCGAAGGCGCGGGTGGGGCTGCGGCGCTCCTCGCGGGTGTTCGTGTACGTCAGCGCGAGGCCGTCGAGGGTGTAGCGGAGGAGGGGGGAGCGCGAGCCGGACTTCGAGATCGGCACCCGGATCGTCCGCCGGAAGCTCGACGTCTCGGCCGCGGCGCGGACCTCGGCGATCTCGGAGGCGCGGGCCTCGGCGCTGAGCGCGGAGTCCTGCTCGATCTGGAGCACCTCCTCCTCGACGGTGATGTCGCCGCGGCGGGGGGAGAACCGCGGCGTCGTCGTCTGGTCCGAGAGGGAGAGGCTGACGGGGAGCTGCCAGCCGAACCGCTCGGGGAGCAGCTTGTGCGCGTTGAGGTTCGCCGTCAGCGAGTACCCCTGCTCGTCCTGGAACGAGCGGTCGCCGAGGCCGCTGGAAAGCTCGCCGAACCCGTCGGTCTGCCGCGAGAACCGGCCCGTCACGTCGGCGACGTCGGCGAGGCGGAGGGAGGCGCGGGCGTAGGCGCTCCAGCCGGGGTCCTCGTCGTAGCCGGAGACGCGGAGCTCGTTGAACCACGCCTCGGCGTCGACCGTGGTGGCGCCGCCGCGCGCGTTGCGCAGGCCGATCACGACGGTCGAGATGTTCTGGAGCGTCGGCGTCCCGCGGATGCGGAGGACGGCGCCCTCCGGCGCGAAGTCCCCGATGTCGGTGTCGGCGAAGTCGCTGGCGTCCTTCGCGTAGACGCGGTCCACGGGGAACGGCGCCTCGGCGTCGGAGGGGTCGAGGGCGAGGTCGCGCTCGACCTTCAGCACGTTGAGCGCGCCGAAGACGAGGTTGACCGAGTTCCGGTCCAGGAACGCCGCGCCGTCGGGCCCGGAGACGGGGACGTTCGTCTGCCAGAGGCTGTCGGTGGCGGCAGTGATGGCGGCCTCGTCCCCGCCGAGGCTCTCGACGTAGCCGGCGACGGTCTGCCCCGGCGGCGGGGACCACGCGTAGACCGGCTGCTCGAGCTCGTAGTAGTCCTCGGTCTCGCTGGCGCCGAGGCGGATGAACACCCGCATCGAGTCCTCGCGCTCGAACCCCTCGGCGTGGACGAACATGCGGAGGTTCGAGTACTTCGTGAGGTCGAGCGTCCGCGTGAACGGCTTGAACAGCGCGGCGCGGCTGCCGTCGAAGAGGTCGTCGGCGCGGAGGACGAGGGCCTGCTCGCGCGTCTGGAGCGGGCGCCCGCTCGACGGGTCGCGGGTGAAGGAGCGGACGGTGCCGTTGGGGATGAGGTACTGGTCCGGGTTCTCCTCGTTGTTGACCGTCGCCACGAAGAGGTCAGCCGGCGTGGTGACGGGGCCGACGAAGGAGTCTTCGAGGGCGGGGAGCCCCCCGCCCCTCGCCCGGGCGGCCACCGGGCCGGTGAGGCTGCGGTCCTCGGGGAGGGCGGCGTTGATCTCGGCCGACTTCAGCCACTGGCTCCCGACGAGGTCGAGCGAGGCGAACCGGAGCGTGGCCGGGATCGTGTGGCCGTCGGTCCACACCCGCACGGCCTCGATCTGCCGGAAGTCGTCGATGCCGCCGACGGCCGCCTTCCGGTCGGTGCGGACGGGGATCCGCACGAGGTACCAGTCGAGGGGGCCGTCCTCGTCGCCGACCTCGCCGACGAAGAACGGGCTGTTGACGAGCTCGGCGGGGTTGAGCGGGACCTCGTAGCGGAAGAACGACTCCTCGGTGTCGATGCCGGCGTTGAGGTTGATGTCCTCGGTGTCGGGCGTCCGGGAGTTGCCGGGGGCGCCGCTCTGGGCGAGCTGGGTCTGGGCCTCCAGCGAGTTCAGTTCGAGGCCGGCGAAGAACTGGCTGAACCGCTCCTGGAGCGTGGCGCCGCCGGGCCAGAGCTCGCCGTCGTTGAAGTAGTCCTCGTCCTGGAACGAGTGGTAGTCGTCGCCGGCGGGGTCGCGGCGGGCGCGCGCGGCGATGGGGCCGCCGGCGGGGAGCGTCGCGAGGAAGTCGGCGAAGAAGTCGTCCTCGGTGGCGTCGTAGGGGCTGCCGGCGGCGGCGGCGGCGGCGGCGGTCTGGCCCGAGGCGAGGCCGTCGAGGCCGAGGTCCTCGGTCCGGCGCGTCTCGTCGACGACGTTGACGAGGCCGTCGGTCTGGCCCGTCCCGCGCCGCCCGAACCGCCCGCCGTCGATGGGCTGGAGCAGGCCGTCCTCGGTGTTGAGCTGGCCGTTGGGGAGGACGTCCTCGGAGATCCGCCCGAGGTCGACGAAGAGCCGCGCGCCCGGGGCGATCACCTGGTCGCCGCTCTTGCCGCCGAGGGGGCTGAAGATGAACTCGACGAACTCGATGTTGTTACGGGCCTCGAAGTCGCGGTAGCCGTCGGGGAGCCGCTGCGTCATGCCGCCCCACACGTCGCGGGGGCGCTCGGCGAAGGCGCCGTCCGTGAGGCCCTCGTTGAAGTTGTACGGCCCGCGCCGGGTGGGGTCGAGGTAGAGGTCGAGGAGCTGGAGGCTCTGCGGGGCGTTCGAGGCCTGCTCGCGGTCGGGGAAGACCTCCGCCGTGCGGACCTCGCGGACGGCGGGGTTCCGGAGGTCCACGCCGTCGAAGGCGTCGGAGCGGTACGTGCTCGAGAGCACGGAGTACCAGCCGAAGAGGCCGCGCCAGTTCGAGCGGAGGAGGGGGTCCGTGACGTCGGCGTCGCCGGAGAGCTCGCTGAGGTAGGTCCGGGCGGAGTCCGGCCCGGCGCCGGGCGCGGCCGTCGTCCCCTCGGGGTTGGCCGCGAGCCGCCACGACGAGGGCTGGAGGAGGTTGAACGTGTTCTCGCTCCCCTCGAAGTCGTCGATGTAGGAGATCGAGCCGCCCTGCTCGTCCTCCTTGAAGGCGCGGCTGCCGGGGAGCCCGTCGAGCCGCTCCTGCGAGCGCTCGAAGGCGAGGGTCTCGGGGCTGCCGGGGTTGAGCTGGGCGAACTCCCCGCGGAGCTCGAACGTGCTCGGCGCGCGGGTCTGGATGAGCGGGAGCCGGTCCACGAGGCGCGTCACCCACAGCGGCTCGGCCTCGTAGCGGAGGTCCACGCCCCAGATCGAGTTCTGGATGGGCTCCTCGCCGATCCGGTACTTGTCGATCAGGGGCCGCTCGGAGAGCCGCATCCAGGTGGCCCCCACGGCGAACCGGTCCGAGAACTCGTAGGCGGCGCGGAGCCCGAGTAGCGTCTTCTTCTGGATGGCGAGGAACTGCTGCCGCTCGTAGTTGATGCGGATGTCGCGGCCGGGCGTCAGGAACGAGGCGTTCGTGATGGTGACGGTGCCCGTCGTGTAGTCCACTGAGTAATCGGCGCCCTCGACGAGTTCCGAGCCGCCGCTGGTGACCTCGACGGAGCCGTCGACGACGGCGAACCCGAGGTCGTAGAACTCCTGGACCGACGAACGCGAGGAGCCCTCGATGCGGAAGGACGTGGCCTTGTTCGTCTGGCGGGCGGCATTGGCCTGGGTGTCGTCGTAGAGGGCGTCGAAGACGAACTCCGCGACGGCCTCCTCCTCGGTCAGCCCGTCGAGCGTGGTCAACCTGGGGTTAGTGAGCACGTCGCGGAGGCGCTGCCCGAAGGGCTCGCGGTAGGGGAAGATGATCCGGCCCGTCGAGGGGTTGATGGTGTAGGCGGTGAGGAAGTCGAAGAGGTCGTCGGCGCCGCGCTGGCCCTGCTGGTTGAGGCGGTCGAGGCCGAGCGTCTGGAGGAGCGTCTGCTGCTGGCCGACGTCGACGCCGGGGAGCGTCCGCTCGGGCGTCTGGCCGGAGCCGGCGTAGAGCACCTGGAGCTCGAAGTCGTCGGAGGTCAGGCCGCGCCCGCCGGCGCGGTAGACGTTCCGCATCGTGAGGTCCCAGGCCGGCGCGTCCGGCTGCGGCGAGCGCCCCCGGAGGAGCTTCAGGATGATGCGCCGCCCGGTGAAGAGGCTCGCGTCGCCCGTGCCCTGCCCGTAGTCCCCGACGGTGACGTTGGTGCCGTCGTTGAGCTCGGCCGTGAAGGCGACGGCGAGGACGTCGTTCTCGCTGAGCGACTGCTTCATCGAGAGGTAGCCGAAGACGGGATCGAACTCGTAGTCCTGCCCCGGCCGGAGCTTCTCGACGGGGCTGAAGGCGTAGGCGTCACTAGGGAAGGCGCCGCTCCCCGTCACCTGGCCCTCCAGCACCACGTCCTCGACGTTCTCGACGGTGACCTCCTCCTGGTCCCGGAGGGCTTCGAGCAGCTCGTCCGGGTACCGGTCGAGGTCGGTGTCGAAGGCCGGGGGGCCGCTCTCGCCGAGGGAGTCGAGGGGGGCGCCCTCCCCGAACTCGGCGAGGTACGCCTCGCCGCCCTGGACGGCGAGGGGGGCCTCGCCGAGGTCCACGAGCGCGGCGGCCTGGATCACGTCGCGCTCGGTGCCGGCGTTGGTGACGTCCGGGGTGAAGCGGTAGACCTCGAGCTCGAGGATCTGCTTGACGGCGCCGATGTTGGCGTTGGGCGGGTTGGCGTGGGCGGCGTTCCAGCGGTTGTAGAAGTAGTAGCCGAGGTAGAAGTGGGCGTCGTCGTCGTAGTCGACGGGGTTGAGCGTGAACGGCGTCGTCTGGCTGCCGCCCTCGATCACGAGCTCGTCGCTCTCGGCGTCCTGCTGGCTGGCGACGGCGGTGATGCCGAGGCCGCCGACCTGGAGGTCCGCCTTGAGCCCGAACAGCCGCTGGCCGCCGCGGATGAGGTCGCTCTCGATGGGGAGGAACACGTTGCCGGCCTCGAACCGCTGGAGGATCTCGTCCTCGTAGCCGGTGTACGTCAGGCGGACCTGGTTCTGGAAGTCGAAGTCGTTCTGGGTGTCGTAGCTGACGTCGACCTCGAGCTTGTCGCCGATGGTGCCGGTGATGGAGAGGCCGAGCTCCTGGCCGAAGTCCGGGGCGACGCTGCCGCCGCGGCCGGTGGCGGCCTCCTGCTGCTCGTTCTGCGCGTAGTCGAACCCGACGTCTACGTTGGCCTGCCCGTCGACGCGGAGGTCGACGCGGTTGGAGCCGAAGATGGTCTCGATGGGGTTGCCCTGCCCGCCGGGGAGGTCGAAGTCGAAACCGAGGCCGCCGCGCCCGCCCTGCTGGCGGCTCTGGCTGGCGAGCTGCCGGAAGTTCTCCTCCAGGCCGAGCCGGAGCCGGGCCTGCCGGTACGCGTCGAGCCCGAGCGTGACGGGGACGCGGACGTCCTCGCCGCCGACCTGCTCGCGGACGATATAGCGGAAGCCGTCGAGGCCGGCGCCGGGCGCGGCCGACGAGTCGAGCACCGTACGGCGCTCCCAGTGCGGCCCGAGCGGGGCCGAGAGCGGGCGCCGCCGCGGGCCGAGCTGGGCCGTGGGGAGGTCGCGACGGAAGGGGGGGAGGAGCCGCGCGGCCCGGCCCGTGTCCGGCAGCGCCTCCGTCGTATCCACGAGGGCGAGCGAATCGCCTCCGAGCGAGTCGGCCCCGAGCGAGTCCGCCGCGAACGGGTCGGCGGTGAGCGAGTCGGTGGTGTCGGCGCGGCCGAGGCGGGAGAGGCTGTCCAGCACGCCGAACCCGTCGCTGCCTGCCCGGAGGGCGTCGAGCACCGCGCCGTCGCCGGTCTGCCCGAGCGAGTCGGTGGTGTCGGCGGGGGCGCTCCAGAGCGGCGCCTGCCAGCCCGGCGCGGCCTGCGAGGCGTCCAGGGCGGCCAGCAGGAGCAGCGCCACGAGCGCGCCGCCGCTCGTCAACGGCAGCCACGCCGAGCGCGCCGACGGCTCCGAGACCGGAGCGGCCGGGGCACGTTCCGCCGAGCAGGAGCAGGACCTACGGGACATGCACACACGATTAGACGTACAACGGCGCCCGTCGGTGACCGCTGGGGGGCGAGGCCCCCGCACAGCCGGAGGTGACTCTGGAAGACAGACGGGCAGAGCGGTAGCGGAGGTGCGTCTAGGCGTGCGCGGTTAGCGGTTGAGGCCGGGGGCGATCAGCGGAGCTCCCGCCTGCTGATCGGGGGCGGAACTTACCTCCGTTCCCGACCGACTTCAAGCGGGGGACCCGCTCATAACGGGTGCGCTCGCGCGGATCGTATAGGCGCTACAGTGCCACCGCCGAACGTCCCGTCGATAAAGGGTCGGCACCGGGAGCCGTAGCTTTAGCCGGCCCTCCGCTTCTCGCCTCATGCGCCTCCGCCCCCCCCGTCTCGCTCTGGTTCTGCTCGTTGTCGGAGCCGGCTGCGCCACGGAGCCGCCCCCGCCCGAGCCCCCCGCAGATCGAGTCACCCCTGCCGTCGCCGATAGCGCCGAGGCGGCGGTCCGCGCGGTGCTCCGCGACCAGGAGGCGGCGTGGAACGAGGGCTCCGTGCGCGGCTTCATGGAGGGCTACGTGCAGACCGACTCCCTCCGGTTCGCCTCGGGCGGGAACGTCCGGCGCGGATGGCGGGCGGCCCTCGACGCTTACGAGCGCGGCTACCCCGACCGTGCCACGATGGGCACGCTCCGCTTCGACAGCCTCGACGTGCGCCTCCTCGCGCCCCGGTGGGCGCTCGCCTTCGGCCGATGGCGGCTCGAACGCGCCGAGGACGCGCCGAACGGCCTGTTCACCCTCGTCCTCGAGCGCCGCCCCGAGGGCTGGCGCGTCGTCCACGACCACACCTCCGCCGCCGATCCCGCTCCATGATTCCACCCGCTGACCTCGACGGCCAGGCCGTCGTGCTGACCGGCGCCTTCGGGCGCCTTGGCCGCATCCTCACCCGTCGCCTCCTCGACGCCGGCGCCACCGTCGCCGCCGTGGACGCCCGCGCGGCCGACCCCGTCGTGGACTCCGACCGTCTCCACCTCTACCGCGCCGACGTGACCGACGAGGCCGAGACGGAGCGGGTCTTCGCTAAGGCTGCCGAGGCGCTTGGGCCGCCCGGCGCGCTCGTCCACACCGTCGGGACGTGGGCGGGGGAGCCGCTGGTCGAGACGAGCCTCGACGGCTGGGAGACGGTGCTGCGGGTGAACCTCACCTCGACGTTCCTGTGCTTCCGTGAGGCCGCCCGTCACTTCCAACGAGCCGGCACCGATGGGCGCCTCGTCGCCGTCGCCTCGAAGCAGGGCGCCGACGGCGGCGTGGCCGAGCAGGCGGCGTACTCGGCCTCGAAGGCCGGCGTCGTCCGCCTCGTCGAGGCGACCGCCGCGGAGCTCAACGGGGCCGGCATCACGGCCGCCGCCGTCGCGCCCTCGATGATCCTGTTCGGCGGCGAGGGCGACACGCCCGGCGTCCCGGCCGAGCGGATCGCCGACCTCTGCGCCTACCTCGCCTCGTCGGCCGGGGCCGCGCACAACGGCGCGGTCCTGCGCGCTTACGGCACGATAGCTTTGAGGGATGAAGGGTTAAGGGAGGTGCTCTAAGCGGGGTCGCCGCCCCTGGTCATCCAGGCACCTTCACCCTTCGAACTTCATCACTCATACTTCTACCCCGGCCTCTTCCCAGCGCCCCTCGATCTCCAGGCCGCGCTGCGTGAGGGCTTCGAAGAACGGCTCGCGGGGGACGACCTGCTCCAGCGGAGCCGCGCCGCCGCCGGGCACCTGCCCGCTGCCGAGGAGCACGGCCGCCGCCGCCGTCGGGTAACCCGTGCAGCGCTGCAGCGCCGAGAGGCCCGTCTCCGGATCGAACCGCTCGACGAGCTCGTAGGTCAGCGTGCGGAGCTGCCCACCCGCCTCGCCGGTGATCCGGATGCGGAGGAGGCTGGCGTCGTGGTAGTCCCCGCCGAGGCGCTCGCCGAGGCGGCGGGCGAGGACGTCGCGGTAGGTGAGGTGGGTCCGGACGTCGAGCGAGTGGTCCTCGCCGAACCCGAGCGCGAGCACGGCCCGCATGGCAGCGGCGTGGCCGGGGTGGCGGAGCGTCTTGTAGTCGAGGGTGCGGACGCGGCCGGTGAGGTCGTAGGGGAGGGTCGAGAGCTTGCCCGCCGTGTAGAACGCTTCGAGCACCGGGAACGGCGGCTCGAACAGCACCTCCTCGACCCCCGTCAAGGGCTCGACCGCGACGACCTCGCCGTCGCGCAGCATCGGCGTCGCGGCCGTGTAGTTCTCGATGAGCCGGTTGGCCGAGTACGCGAGGCGGT
This sequence comes from Rhodothermales bacterium, assembly GCA_965215145.1. GTDB lineage: Bacteria > Bacteroidota > Rhodothermia > Rhodothermales > JANQRZ01. The sequence continues at coordinate 1,836,718 of OZ244038.1, forward strand.
GGTAGAACGGCGGCTCGGCCGCCACGGGGATGTTGCCGGCCCGGACGGTCACCGTGTCCACCTCGTCGAACGCCTCGATGCCCCGCATAGTGAGGATGTTGGCGAGGCCCGGCGCGAACCCGCAGTTCGGGACGACCCACCGCGAGCGCTCCGCCGCCTCGGAGGCCAGCCCGAGCACGCCGATCTCGCCGCCGCCGAGGTCGCAGAAGTGGGCGCCGGCGTCGAGGGCGAGGCGGGCGAGCTTCGCGTGCATCTGCGGGCGCACGGCGCTGACGACGCAGGCGCTACCCTTCAGCACCGCCACCATCCGCCGCTCGTCGCGCGCGTCCACCCGCGCCGTGCGCAGCTTCGCGTTCCTGACCCGCTCCTTCCAGCGCCGCCAGCGACGCGGCCCGCTGGTCCACCACCTGCACGTGGCTCACCTCCGGGCGCTCGACGAGGTCGCAGGCGATGGCGACGCCGATGGGGCCGGCGCCGAGGACGGAGATCTTCATGGGCGGCGTGGTGGTGAGGCGGATCTTACGCCGCAGCCCGATGCGGGTTTGTTAAGGATAGGGGAGGGCAGAGGGAGGGGAAGGGGAGGAGTGGAGGGAATTGGGTCTGCAACGGTGCGCTGGCCCGTGCTCATTGCTCTACCGCGCGCCGAGGCGGCGGAAGGCGAGCGTCGAGAGCGCGACGAGCCCCATCAGCAGCACGGCGTAGGCCGCCGCTCGGCCGAACTCGTAGAGCCGGAGCTGCGCCAGGATCTCGACCGAGATCGGGCGGTTGCCGAAGACGTAGAGCATCACCGAGGCGACGAACTCCCCGAGCGCCGCCACCCACGTCAGCAGCGTCCCTGCCAGCACCGCCGGCTGGATCGCGGGGAAGACCACCCGCCGCAGCGTCGTCCACCCCGAGGCGCCGAGGTCGGCCGACGCCTCGGTGAGCCGGTCGTCGAGGCCGTCGAGTGCGGCCGTCGCGGCGCGCACCACCAGCGGCACGTTCCGCACGAAGTACGCCAGCGGGAGGATCCAGAAGCTCCCCACCAGCACCTCCCCCGCCGCCAGCGCCGTCGGCTCATTGAAGGCGACGATGAGGTTCAGCGCGATCACGGTGCCGGGAATGGCGAACGGGAGAACCGCCAGCGCCCCGAGGGCCACGCGCGCCCACCGCGGCACGCCCCGCCCCTTCACGATCACCAGCGCCGCCCCTACCCCGAAGACGACGTTCGCCGCCGTCGCCAGCGCCGCCATCGTCACGCTGTTCAGGATCGGGTCGAAGAACCGGCTGTCGGTGAACAGGCTAGTGAAGTTGGCAACGGTGTAGCGCGCCGGGACGATCTCCGTCGTCCAGCTCCCCGTCTCGGCGAAGGCCAGCAGCACGACGGTCAGCACCGGGAGCGCCACGAACAGCAGCGTCACCCCGACGAACGCCCCCCAGAGCCACCGCGCCGGGCCGTGCCGGACGGGCTCCGCCGGCCGCGCCGCCCCCTTCGTCGCGCCGATGGTGAGCCCGCCGCCCCGCGCCTCGATGAGGACGAGGAACAGGAGGCAGATCAGCGTCAGCACCGTGGACGCCGTGGCCGAGAGCGCCAGCTCGCCGTTGAGCTTGGCGTCGTAGACGAGCGTCGTCAGGAACGGCTCGGCCCCGGCGAACAGGAGCGGGCCGGTGAAGCTCGCCATCGAGAGCATGAACACCAGCAGCGACGCCCCGACGAGCGCGGGCCGCAGCGCCGGCAGCACGACGCGCCGGAACGTCGTCCAGCCGCCCGCGCCGAGGTCGGCCGAGGCTTCGAGCAGCCCGGCGTCGAGGTCGCGCAGGGCGGCCCCGGCGAAGAGGTAGACGTAGACGTAGAAGCTATAGACGTGGACGAGTGCGACGGCGCCGCGGCCGGAGAGCGCGAACGGCACCTCGGCCAGCCCGAGCCCGGCCTGCACGGCACGCGGGAGGATGCCGCTCTCGCCGTAGAGGAACAGGAACGCCAGCACGCCGACGAGCGGCGGCAGCGCCAGCGGCAGCGCGGCCAGCGCCGCGAGCGCGCCGCGCGCGGGGAGGGCGTAGCGCCACAGCGCCCACGCCAGCGCCGTCCCCAGCACCCCCGCCCCCGCCACCGTCACCAGCGAGATCCCGACCGAGTTGACCAGCGCCCGCGCCCCGCTCGACCCCCACCCGCCGAAGAACACGTCGAGCGCGCCGCCCGTCAGCCCGAGCCAGAACGTCCGCGCGCTCGGCCACGCCACGTACCCCACGAGCACGGCGGCGACGATCAGCGCCAGCGTGATGGCAGCGCGACGGGAGAGCATCGGCGCTCAGGCCGCCAGCGTTCGCGCGTGCAGGATCTCCTCCCCGCCGAGCGGTCGGACATCCTCTGCACGCAGCGTCTCCACCGCCACCGTGCCGCCGTCGCCGGTCACGAATTCTACCTCCACCGCCTCGCCTCCGCGGTAGACGTGGACGACCGCGCCCACGTCGCCCCGCTCCAGACCCGAGGCCGGAACGGCGCGTGTCAGTACCACCGTGTCGTGCTCGTTAATCATAGCTCTGAGGCAGGTCAGTCTAGAGGATACGCCGTGACGAAACGCGGGCGTGGCTCGTCAGGCTCCACGATCCACACCGTACGCACCCGAGCAGTGGTACCAGTGGGAGTGGAGAGGTTGCCGTCGGCTACGTATTTCGACCCAAACGGAGAATCCGTTGTTGCTGCATCGGCCGTGCGAGCGATGGCGAGGAGGCCAGCTTCCACTTCGGCCACGTTGGATTCAGCGAATCCGCAGGCGCGGAAGAACCGGGCCTTCGAGCCGCCGACCGGATGTGCCACTGCGAGGAGATACCCACTCAGTTTCTCGGGAGGGACGAAGGCTGCGTCCGCATTAGGAATCATCATCCTGCCGCGCCACTAGCTGGCTGCTTTGCTTACCGGCGAGGTACACCGATTCGTCGAGCATGTGCCGGAGGTAATCGGTGTCAGCCCTCGACATATTCCACCTCTCGCAGGATGCGCGGCCCTATGTACGGACTGAGCGCCTCCGGCGTCACGAGCTCGACGCGGCGCTGCAGTGTCTCCTCGAGCAGCTCCGCTAGGCCGTGTGAGACAATCCATGCTTGATCCAGTCCACCGCCGCCGCCACGTGGAGCGCGCCGAGGTAGCTCTCGGCCGTCTTCTCGTAGCGCGTCGCCACCGCCCGCCACTCCTTGAGTCGGCCCCACAGTTGCTCTACCCGGTGCCGCTCGCGGTAGGCCCCCCGGTCGTAGGCCGCTCGGTCGTAGGCCGCTCGGTCGTAGGCCGCTCGGTCGTAGGCCGCTCGGTCGTAGGCCGCTCGGTCGTAGGCCGCTCGGTCGTAGGCCGCTCGGTCGTAGGCCGCTCGGTCGTAGGCCGCTCGGTCGTAGGCCACGGCCGGGTGCGTCCGGTTGGCCGCGACGACGGGCTCGGCTCCGGCGATCCGGATCCCCGCCCGCCACGAGGCCGACGAGTACCCCCGGTCGCAGACGACCCGGCCCACGCGGCCGAGCCCGACCACGGCGACCAGGAGCGCGTCGGCCACGCGGAGCTCCGAGCGGTGCCCCGGCAGCAGCCGGAACGCGAGCGCCCGGCCCCGGCGGTCACAGGCGACGACGGCCTTCGTGCCGAAGCCGCCCCGGCTGCGCCCGAGCGCTACGTCTACGTCTCGGAGCGCTACGTCTCGGAGCGCTACGTCTCGGAGCGCTACGTCTCGGAGCGCTACGTCTCGGAGCGCTACGTCTCGGAGCGCTACGTCTCGGAGCGCTACGTCTCGGAGCGCTACGTCTCGGAGCGCTACGTCTCGGAGCGCTACGTCTCGGAGCGCTACGTCTCGGAGCGCTACGTCTCGGAGCGCTACGTCTCGGAGCGCTACGTCTCGGAGCGCTACGTCTCGGAGCGCTACGTCTCGGAGCGCTACGTCTCGGAGGGGGCCGTAGCGTCGGGAGCCCCCTTCTTCGCCCCCGCCGCCTTGGGGTGGGCGCGCACGACGGTCCCGTCGAGCATGACCGCGGCGAGGTCAGCGCGCCCGGTGTCGCGGAGGTGCTCGAAGGCCCGCTCCCAGACGCCCGAACGGGACCAGCGCTTGTGGAGTTGGGCGGCGCGCCACCAGGGCCCGAACTCGGCGGGGACGGCGCGCCAGGGTGGGCCGTTCTTGAGGCGCCAGACGACGCCCTCGACGGTGGCGCGCTCGTCGCGGACGGGGCGGCCTCGACCGGAGCGGGCGTGGTCGAGGGCGGCTTTGAGGGCGGCCCACTCGGGGTCAGTCAGGAGCGGCATGGCGGCGGGGGCTGGAGCCGGGGCAACGTCACGCCGAAGCGATTTGTCTCACACGGCCTAGGGCCGAGAACCGGTCGAAGCTCTTCTGCCCCGGCGCGAACTCGACGAGGAGGTCCACGTCACTCTCGGCCGTCTGCTCGTCCCGCACGAACGACCCGAACACCCCGAGCCGCACCACGCCGAGGCGGCTGATCCCGTCGCGCTGCTCGCGGAGCCGGTCGAACACGTCGCGTTTGGTGTGGGCCGTGGTCTCCATCGCGTCGGGCGCTCAGACTGCGCTGCGGCCTTCGAGGGCGCGGGAGAGCGTGGCCTCGTCGGCGTACTCGAGGTCGCCGCCGATGGGGAGGCCGCGGGCGATCCGCGTCACCCGCACGCCGAGCGGGCCGAGGAGCTGCGAGAGGTAGATCGCCGTCGTGTCGCCCTCGACGTTCGGGTTCATGGCGAGGATGACCTCGCGGACGGGCACGGGCTCGTACTCCGACGCCTTCTCCGCCACGCCCTCCGGCGCCTCGGCCGGCTTCTCCTGCTGCGCGACGCGGCCGACCAGCTCGCGGATCTTGAGGTCGTCCGGCCCGATCCCGTCGAGCGGAGAGATCACCCCGCCGAGGACGTGGTAGAGGCCCCGGAACTCGTTCGTTCGTTCCAGCGCCAGCACGTCGTTCGGCTCCTCGACCACGCAGACCACCGCGCCGTCGCGCTTCGGGGAGCGGCAGATGGGGCAGGGGTCGGTGTCGGTCACGTTGAAGCACACCGAGCACTGCTTCACGCGGTCCTTCACGTTGACCAGCGCGCGGGCCAGCTCGACGACCTCCTCGCGCGGCATCTTCAGCACGTAGGCCGCCAGCCGCTGCGCCGTCTTGCGCCCCACTGTCGGCAGCTTGGCGAACTGCTCGACGAGGGACTCGACGGATTCCGAAGTGACGTGCATGGGTTCTCAGTCACGGGTCCTCAGCTTTGCTGAGAAACCCCATCAATGTCATCCTGGCCGGAGGCCGCAGTCGAAGGAACCTTCCGGGGAAGCCCCCTACAGACGTTCGAAGTCGTGCCCGTAGAGGTCCCTCGGCTTCACTTCGTTTCGCTCGGGATGACCCGAAAGAGAGCTTTGTAACAGAGCGAGCGAGTCCTTTGCTGCTCGTCAAGCTAACCGGCGGGGGTGCCATCGCCGTGGCAGCGCTGGGCGCGCACAAATGACGGGTGACCAATGACCAACAGCGAGTGGCTACAGCCCGAGCCCACCCAGGTCCATCCCCGGTGGGAGGAACGAGCCGGCCGTGTTGCGGACCTCGGCGGCGCGCATCTGCTCGGCCTCCTCGAGCGCCTTGTTGACGCCGGCCACGATGAGGTCCTCCAGGAGCTCGAGGTCCTCGGGGTCCACGACCTCCTTCTCCAGCTTGATCGATTCCACGCGCCCGGCGCCGTTGGCCGTCACGGTGACCATGCCGCCGCCGGCCTCGGCCGTGGTGGTCTTCTCGGCCAGGGCGCTCTGCGCCTCGGTCATCTTCTGCTGCATCTCCATCATCTTGCCGAAGAGGTCGGCCATGTTGGGCTGGTCCATCGCGGGCGCTCGGGGTGTTGAGAGGGGAGGGGAATCAGACGTAGGCGATCTCCGCGCCGAACCGCTCGAACAGGATGCGGAAGACGGGGTGCTCGTGGCGGAGCCGCTTGACAGCCTCGAACGGGTCGGTCTCGACGGCGGTTTCGGCCTCCTCGGTGCGGACGACGAAGGCGAGCGGCGGCGGGTCCTCGCCGAGCACCTCGCGCATGGCGGCCTCGAAGGCGGCCCCCTCGTCCTTGAGGAGCCGGAGGGTGAACGCGTCCGGCACGGCCACCTGGATCGCGCCGTGCTGGACGGCGGCGGGCTCGGCCCGCGCGAGCACCGTGGCGACCGACGGGCGGCGGGCGCGGACGCGCTCGACGAGCCGCGGCCACGCCTCGCGGACCCGCCCGAGCGGGAGGCCGAAGTGCTCGTCCACCGCCGGCGCGGGCGCCACGGCGACGGCCGCCCCGTCGCCGCCGGCCTCATTCGTTGGGGTGTCTGGGCGGGGCCGCCTCTTGAGGGCTGGTGCGGGGAAGAGGTCGGGGAGGGACGGCGCGGCGGGCTCCGGCGCGGCCTCGGGGGGCACCTCCCGCTGCGACGGGGGGACGAACTCCGGGACGGAGGACGGCTCCGGCGGCGCGAGCTCGGCGTCACTCCGCGGCTCGACCGGTTCGGCGGGGTCCGCCTCGGCGGCAGGCTCGGGTTGCTGCTCTGGAGTGGGGGGAAGCGGGTCGGGTTGTGACTCGGGCTCGGGGGCTGCCGGCTCCGGCGCGGGCTCGTAGGCAGCCGGCGCTTCGGCGGTGGCCGTCGGAGGAGGCGCCGGGGAGGGCTGCGGCTCGGCAGCGGCGGCGCCTGCGGGGCGCGTCGGCACCTCGCCGCGCTGGATCATCCCCTCCAGCCGCTCCAGCTTCTCGACGAGCGCGCGGAGGTCGGCGGCGCCTTCGAGGTGGGCCAGCTTCAGCAGCGCGAGCTCCAGCTTCAGCCGGGGCTGCGGGCTCGCCTTGACCTCGCGCTCGGCGTCGTCGGCCACCATCAGCGCGCGGAGGAGGTCGACCTCGGCCCACGCCCCGGCCGCGGCGACGTAGCGATCGCGGGCCTCGGCGTCGGCCTCGATCAGCGCGCCCGTGCCGGTGGACGCGGCGGCGTAGAGGTGGCGGAGGTGCTCGGCGAGGCCAGCGGCGAACTCCTGGAGGTCGTAGCCCCGCCGGACGACGCCGTCTACGAGTTTTAGGAGCCCGGCCGTGTCGCGCGCCCGCGCCCCTTCCGTCACGTTGAAAAAGAGGTCGCGGTCCACGACGCCGAGGGCCTCAGCGAGCGCGGCGTACTCCAGCGCGTCCCCGACGAGGGAGACGGCCTGGTCGAACACGGAGAGCGCGTCGCGCAGCGCGCCGTCACCCTTGCGCGCGACGAGGTGGAGGCTGGCGTCGTCGGCCTCGATGGCCTCGGCTTGGCAGATCTCGCGGAGCCGCTCGACCGTCTCCTCGACCGTGATCCGGCGGAAGTCGAACCGCTGGCAGCGCGAGAGGATCGTCGGGAGGACCTTGTGCGGCTCCGTCGTGGCGAAGATGAACAGCGCGTGGGCCGGCGGCTCCTCCAGCGTCTTCAGGAGCGCGTTGAACGCCGCGTTCGAGAGCATGTGGACCTCGTCCACGATGTAGACCTTCCGGCGCGCGCCCTGCGGCGGGATCAGCACGTTCTCCCGCAGCGCCCGGACATCCTCGACGGAGTTGTTCGAGGCGGCGTCGATCTCGATGATCGAGAGGCTCCGCCCCTCCTCGAAGGCCACGCACGAGGCGCACGTCCGGCACGGCTCGGCGCCCTCGCGTTTTTCTAGCGGCGTCTCGCAGTTGATAGCCTTGGCGAGGAGCCGCGCCGCCGTCGTCTTGCCCACGCCGCGAGGGCCGCTGAAGAGGTAGGCGTGAGCGAGGCGTTCGAGCCGGATCGCGTTCTGGATCGTCCCGGTGACGTGCTCCTGCGAGACGAGGTCGGCGAAGGTCTGGGGGCGGTACTTCCGGGCGGAGACGAGGAAGCGGACGTCGGCCATCGGGCGGGCGGAGCGGGAGGGGGGAACCGTCCCCGCAACATACCCCGCCGGCTCGGATCGAGCAACCCGCTGTACGCGGCTTCGGAACGTGGCGAATCCTCAGTGCAGCAGCGTGACGCGCCGTGTGAGGACGCCCCCGTTTGCCTCCGCGCGGACGAGGTAGACGCCGCTGGGCAGGGCGCTCCCGTCGAGGTGGAGGGCGTGCGTCCCGGCCGCGAGGGCACCCTCGTGGAGCGTCGCCACCCGGCGACCGAGCGCATCGAAGACAATCACGGTAACGGCGGTGGAAGTGGGTAGAGTAAGGCGAAGTATAGTCGCGTCACGGGCCGGGTTTGGCGCAGCTTCGAGGCGGATATCAGCAGCCTCCGTCTCTGGCTCGGCAGCGACAGGAGCAAACCCGGAGAACACGTATGCAGAGCCGCTATCTGTGCCTCCATTGTCATCTCGGACGGCACCAACGAGCGCTCGCTCGCTCGACAATGAAACTGAAGAGCCGAAGGATCCTCCCTCCTCAGCGTCCTCAGCTTCGAGCTTCCTCTCCTGCACCCACCCCTCGTCCGAGCGGACGAAGACGTAAGCCGTGCCGCTGTTAACTTCAGGATCATCGTCGCCAAAGGCACCGACGAGAGCGCGATCGCCTAGAATCGAAACGGAAACTCCAAAGAGGTCACCCACATCGGCATCAGCGGCAGTAAGCTTTTCTTCCTGCGCCCAGGAGTCAGTGGAACGCACAAAGGTGTAAGCAGCACCGGCGTTGTCTGCACCGCCGTCGTTTCTGAAGGCTCCGATGAGAGCGCGGTCACCTGAAAGCGATACGGATCCTCCGAAGGAGTCGCCTTTTGAGGTATCAAAAGCTAGTAGTTTAGCTTCTTGCGCCCACTCTCCGTTGGCGTAAACAAAGACGTAAGCCGAGCCACCTTCACTTCCCGCATCATCATTCCGATTGGCCCCTACGAGGGCACGATCGCCTGAGAGCGAAACGGAAGAGCCGAAACGGTCCCCCATCGCAGCGTCTTCAGCAGTGAGCTTCCCTTCCTGCACCCATTTCTCGCCCGAGCGGACGAAGACGTAAGCCGCGCCGCTGTTGCTTCCAGGGTCGTCGTCTCCAAATGAAGCTCCGACGAGGGCGCGGTCACCTGAGAGCGAAACGGAAGAGCCAAAATCATCTCCTACGTTGGCGTCATCAGCTTCGAGTTTCGCTTCTTGGGACCAGCCGTCTCCCGAGCGGACGAAGATGTAAGCGGCTCCAGACCTATCGCCCAGGCTGTTAGTATCAGTAGGAGCACCGATGAGGACGCGCTCTCCCGAGAGTGAGACGGAGGAGCCAAAAAGAGCGAAGTCAGCGGCGTCGTCGGAAGTAAGCTTCGCTTCTTGAGTCCACACGTCCCCTGAGCGAACGAAGACGTAGGCCGCTCCATGCTCGCTGCCGCTATTTGTTCCAATGAGAGCACGCTCACCTGAGAGCGAGACAGAAGAGCCGAAGAGGTCAAAAGCAGCGCCATCAGAAGCCACTAGCTTCGCTTCCTGATCGATTCCAACACGAAAGGCGACGGGGAGACTGGCAGCGTCGTCGTCTGACGAGGCTCCCTCTTCGCGCGCGGCGTCGGAGAGCGGAGCATGCGGCTGCGCGACCACCGGCAACGTGATGGCGAAGGCGAGAAGAAGCGGGGCGATCCTGTACATGGCGGGTGGGGGTTGAATCCCGAGAGCAATTGTGAACGAGGAGCGGGCGACGCAACCGCGCCGATGACAACGGCTTTCGCGCCGGGCACATTGAAGCTAAACCGTTCTAAGCAAAGTGGCAAGCGCTGCCGCTGGTTGCTCTCCTCCTCAGCCACTCGCCACAACCTCCCCGTGCGGTGCCTGCTACCGCGCGTCAGAGGCCACGACCTCCTGTCCTATCTCGTGCAGGAACTCCGGCGCGAGGTCCGCTCCGTTCGGCCACGCCACCGTCCGCGTCTCCTGGTCCACGAACGCCTCTGCGAACGCCGCCTCGTCCCGGAGCAGCTCGAACACCTCCCCGTGAAGCTCGTCGCTCAAATCGACCTCGCGCTCGGATCCGTCGGTGAACGCGACTGCGAGCCGGAATTCACCGAGGTGGCGGACGGACGTGACGTGGAGGAAGGGACTCGGCATCGGAGGGAGGCTCAGGTGAGCGGCGGGATCTGCTCAAGCGGTTTATGCGCGCGGGCGAGCTCCCAGTTCCGCATCAGTGCCTCCTCGTATAGCTCGGCCCACTCCAGCACGAGCCGCAGCGCCCGCTTCGACATCGTCCCAGTCACGGCCCCGCCGCGGATCTCGACGGTCACCTCGTCTTCGCCATAGCGGGCGTGAAAGTGGGGCGGTAGGTGATCGCGGTAGTTCAGGAAGATGATGATCCCGAAAAAGCGAGAGACGGTCGGCAAGGCACCGGTGCGCTGAGAGTGTGGGTGGCCTGGGGGTCCCCGGCGAAGGTCTGGAGGCGGTACTTCCGGGCGGAGACGAGGAAGCGGGCGTCGGCCATCGGGCGGGGTGCGAGGGGTGCCGGGGTCGCTGCAACATACCCCGGCCGGGGAGAGGGAGAAAGGGCGCGGGCGCGATTACGAGCCCGCCTGCACCCGCCGGTCCATCCCCTCGACGCGCTCGACCTCAGACGCCCGAAACGCCGCCAGCCGCTCGGCCAGCGCCTCGTCGGCGGTGGCGAGGATCTGGACGGCCAGCAGCCCCGCGTTCTTCGCCCCCCCGATGGCGACCGTCGCCACGGGGACGCCGCCGGGCATCTGCACGATGGAGAGCAGCGAGTCGAGGCCCTTCAGGTGTCGGCTCGGTACGGGCACACCGACGACCGGGAGTGGCGTGCTCGCGGCGATCATGCCGGGGAGGTGTGCTGCCCCGCCCGCGCCGGCCACGATCACCCGGAGCCCCCGCCCGCGCGCGGCCCGCGCGTAGTCCGTCATCCGGTCGGGCGTCCGGTGGGCTGAGAGCACCCGCATCTCGTATGGGACGCCGAACTCTTCGAGCACGTCGGCGGCGGCCTGCATCGTGGGGAGGTCGGACTCGCTGCCCATGGCGATGCCGACGAGGGGGTTGGGCATGTGTCGTAGGGGCGGGGTAGGGGCACGATATATCGTGCCCCTACGGGTTCAGAGGCGAATCAGCCCAGCGGCGCGCTCGGCGCGGGCGCGGGCGTCGGTGGGGTCCGGGCCGGTGGCGGTGACGTGGCCCATCTTCCGCTTCGGGCGGACCTCTCCCTTGTCGTAGAGGTGGACGCCCACGCCCGGCACGGCCAGCGCCTCGGCGAAGCCGTCCGGCCGAGGGTCGCCCTCGCGGCGGCCGAGGACGTTGACCATGCACGCCGCCGGCACCCGCAGCGACGGGTCGCCGAGGGGGAGGCCGAGCACGGCGCGGGCGTGGTTCTCGAACTGCGAGGTGTGGCACGCCTCGATCGTGTAGTGCCCCGTGTTGTGCGGCCTCGGCGCAAGCTCGTTCACAAGGATCCGCCCGGCCGCCGTCTCGAAGACCTCGACGGCGGTGATGCCGACCCCACCCACCGCCTCGACGGCCGCGAGCCCGACCCGCCGCGCCTCGGCCTCAACGTCCTCAGGGATGCCGGCGGGGACGACGACGGCGTGGCAGCGGTGGTCGCGCTGCTCGGTGTAGGCCACGGGGTAGACGACGTGCTCGCCGTCGGGCCGGCGGGCGACGAGCACCGTCAGCTCCCGCCGGAAGTCGACGAACGCCTCGACCAGCAGGCCCCCCGCCTTCGCGGGGGCAGGCGCATCGGCCAAGTCGTCCCAGGCGCGGCGGAGACCGTCGGGGTCGTGGGCGGTGGCGTTGCCGTAGCCGTCGTAGGAGCCGCGGTAGCGCTTCAGCACCACGGGCCAGCCGAACCGCTCGGCCGCGGCGCGGGCCTCCTCGATGGTGGCGCAGCGGGCGAAGGGGGGGAGCGGCAATCCGGCCTTCTCTAGCGCCCCGTTCTGCCGGCCCTTGTCGCGGATCGTCCGCAGCGTCTCCGGCGCGGGCCACAGCGCCGTGCCCTCCGGGAGCACGGGTTCGAGCACGTCCGCCGGCGCCCATTCGCTCTCGACCGTCACCGCGTCGCAGCCCTCGGCGAAGCGGCGCAGCACCTCGGGATCGGTCCAGTCGCCGACGGTGACCTCGCCGAGCCCGTCGACCGGCGGCGCGGGCTGCGGGACGAGGAACCGGACGCGGACGCCCATCGGGATAGCCGCCAGCGCGGTCATCCGCCCGAGCTGCCCCCCGCCGAGGATGCCGAGGGTGGGGAAACGGCTTGAGGATCGAGGATGGAGGATGGAGGATGGAGCGGCACCCTCCGCCGTCCCACCCTCTGTCCTCGAGTGTCTATTCTCCATCTTCCATCTCCTCGGTTTCGCCGCTGAGGTGCGCCTGCAATGCCTGCTCGTCCGGGACCAGCACGTCCCGCGCCTTCGAGCCCTCGAAGGGGCCGACGATGCCGGCGTCCTCCAGCTGGTCCACGATCCGCGCGGCGCGGGTGTAGCCGACGGCGAGCTTCCGCTGGAGCAGCGACACCGAGCCCTGCTGGCTCCGCACGATCACGCGGGCGCCCTCCTCGAACAGCTCGTCCCGCTCGTCGGCGCCGCCCGTGGGGCTGCCGAGGCCGCCGTCCTCCGATTCGAGCGGGGGGAGGAGGTAGGGGCCGGCGCCGGGCTGCGCGGCCACGTGCGTCACCACCCGCTCGATCTCGGCGTTCGAGACGAACGGGCCTTGCAGGCGCACCGTCCGGCTGCCGTTCATGTAGAGGAGGTCGCCGTTACCGACGAGCTGCTCGGCGCCGCCGCCGTCGAGGATCGTCCGGGAGTCGATCTTGCTGGCGACCTGGTAGGCGATGCGGCTGGGGAAGTTGGCCTTGATGAGGCCCGTGATGACGTCCACGCTCGGCCGCTGCGTCGCGAGGATGAGGTGGATGCCGACGGCGCGGGCCATCTGCGCGAGCCGCGCGATCGGCGGCTCGACCTCCTTGCCGCTCGTCATCATGAGGTCGGCGAGCTCGTCCACGATCACGACGATGTAGGGGAGGTGGCGGTGGTCGTCGTCGCCGGAGAGGGCGCCGGAGCGGACCCTCTCGTTGTACTCGCGGATGCCGCGGACGCCGGCGCCGGCGAGGAGGTCGTAGCGCGCCTCCATCTCGCGCTCGCAGCTCTTCAGCACGCCGGCGGCCTGCATGAAGTCCGTGATGACGGGGTCCTCGGCGTCCTCCGGCATCGCGATGTAATGGTCCAGCAGGTGCTGGTACGGCCCGAGCTCGATCTTCTTCGGGTCGATCATCACGAACTTCAGGTCCGCCGGGTGGCAGGCGTAGAGGAGCCCCACGATGGCGCCGTTGAGCCCGACCGACTTGCCCGCCCCCGTGGCCCCGGCGATCAGCAGGTGCGGCATCTTGGCGAGGTCCTCGACGTGGACCTCGCCCTGGATGTTCTTGCCGAGCGCCACCGGCAGCTCGGCCTCCTTGTCGGTGAAGCTCGCCGAACCGAGCACGCGGCGGAGCCGGACGAGCTCGCGGTGCCGGTTCGGGATCTCGACGCCGATGGCGCTCTTGCCGGGGATGGGCGCGAGGATCCGGATGCCCGGCGCCGCCATCGCCATCGCGAGGTCGTCTTCGAGCGCGGTGATCCGGCTGATCCGGACGCCCGGCGCGGGGGTCAGCTCGTAGCGCGTCACCGTCGGCCCGACGACGGCGTGGATGGCGGTGATCTGGACGTTGTAGGTCTCGAGCTTGTCGAGGAGGACGCGCTTGTTGTCCTCGATCTCGTCGAGGTCCACGCCCTGCGCGGCGTCGGCGGCGTCGAGGAGGTCGAGCTCGGGGAACGAGAAGGGGACCGCCGCGGCGTCGGGCTGCTGGCGATGGCGGGCTTCGAGGTCGCCCTCGCGTTCTTGGGCCGGCCCCTGGACGTGTAGCTCGGGTTCGGGGGATGGGGGATGGGATGCGGGAGATGGAGGCCTGGACTCCGGCGCATGCTGGGCGACGAGGGTGTCGAGCAGGCGGTCGTCGTCCGCTGGCGGCGCGACGGGCGGGGGAGACGGCGCGGCCTTCGACGGCGTCACGCGCGGCGGCTCCGCCTGTCGTACCGGCCCCGATGTCTTCACCGGCTCCTTCTTCCTCTCCCGCTTCTCGCTCCCCCTCTTCCGCTCCTCTGCTCTTCCCCTCTCCCTTTCCTTTGCCCGCTCCTCCCGCCTTGCGGCACGGGCGGCGACGCGGGTCTCGTGCGCCTCCTTCGCCGCGAGCCACCGCTCGGACGTCCGCCCCCGCAGCCGGTCCACGCCGGCGCCGACGCGGTCGAGCGTGAGTTGAATGTCGCGGTCGATCACGAGCAACCCCATGACGGCGATGGCGACGAAGAGCAGGATCAGCGAGCCGGCGTGGCCGAAGACCTGCTTCATCCATCCCGCGACCCCGAGCCCGACCTCCCCGCTCCACAGCGCGAGCGCGGCGTCGGCCCCGCCGGCGAACCACCCGAACAGCACGGCGACGAGGAACACCCCGACGACGGCGAGGCCCGTCAGCAGCGGGAGGTAGACCGTCTCGCGGCGGCGGAAGAACACGTAGCCCCACGCGAAGAGCAGCGCGCAGAAGGCGAGCACGGGGAACCCGAGGAACCCGCGGACGAGCCCGTCGGCGAGCTTAGCGCCGACGAGGCCGAGCGCGTTGTGCGCCCGCTCGGCGCCGGGGCGCAGCGCGTCGAGCCACCCGAGGCCCTCGGCCAGCGCGGCGTCGCGGCCGTCGTAGGTGACGAGGGCGAGCCCGAGCAGGATGGCGAGCCCCATCAGCACGAGCCCGAGCACCTCCTGGCGCCGCTGGCCGGCGGGGGCGGGCTTTGGCTTCTTCGCGCTCTTCTTTTTGCTGCGGGTGGCGGTGCTCACGGCGCGGCGGGCGGGGGAGGGGTGCCGACGCGTCTCACCGTGGCGCCGGGCTCACGGCGAAAATACGGGGAGCCCGAGAATGGGGAAAGGAGGAGAGGAAGAAAGGGAGGGCGAAGAGGGGAGGCGTCTAACTCTCACCCTCTCATCTACTCCTCCTCCTCGGCCGGGGCCGGGACGCGGGCGGGGACCGAGGCCGCGTCGGGGTTGCTCAGCACGAGCCGGCTGTCGCGGTAGACCGGCAGCAGCGGCACGGCATCGACCTGCGCGCAGTACCGGACGTCCTCCTCGTAGCCGAGCGCGATGAGCCGCTGCCCGTGGGTGCTCCGGGCGACGGCCTCGGCGAGGCGCTCGCGGTCGCGGGCATACATCGTGAAGGCGATGTGGGCGGCGTCGGAGCGGTCGGCGGGCTCGCGGCCGTCCCAGAGCTGGTGGAGGATGAGGCCGGCGCAGAGGACGTCCTCGAGCGCCACGCGGTCCCCGCTCCCGGCGCACACGATGGCGACCTCGCCCTCGGCCTCGAACGCGAACCGGATGCACGGGCTGACGTTGAGGAGGCAGCCGACGGCGACGGCCGCGGCCCCCCGCGCCTGCGTCATCGCGCGCGTCCCGTTCGACGTGTTCAGCACGACGGTCCGGCCCTGCACCACCTCGGGCGTGTACTCCGGGGGCGAGTTCCCGACGGCATACCCCTCGATCTTCTTGCCCGCCCGCTCGCCGCCGAGGACGGTGATGGCGGGGTCCATGTGGGCGGCGATCTTGCCGGCCGCGGCCATGTCCTCGACGGGGATCACCGCGCGGGCGCCGTGGTCCAGCGCCGTCACGACGGTCGAGCAGGCGCGGAGCACGTCGAGCACGAGGACCGCCTTGCCCTTGAGGTCCTGCTCGGTGGCGGAGGCGGCGGTGAGGAAGGCTTCGACGGACTTCATCGGGCGGCGGCGCAGCAGGAGGGGAGAGGGAGGAGGGTACGGCAGCGGGGCTGTCAGCCCCCGGTCACGGGGCGCGGTGCGTCGGGCGGGGTTACTTGTGGAACGGCGGCTTCGCGACCGTCGCGCGGAGGACCCGTGAGCGGACGGCGAGCCCGAGCGCGGCGCCGGGCTCGGTGTAGCGGGCGTCGTTGGGGACGTAGCCGAGGCCGACGCCCCGCCCGAGCGTCGGGGACTGGCTCCCGCTCGTGACCTCGCCCACGGGCTCACCGTCGGGGCCGGGCTCCGAGGTGATCGGGTAGCCTTGCCGTGGGATCCCCCGGTCCTCCATCACGAACCCGACGAGCTTGCGCGGCACGCCGCCCTCCTTCTGCCGCGCGATGGCGTCGCGCCCAACGAAGTCGCCCTTTTGCAATTTCGTGACCCAGCCGAGCCCGGCCTCCAGCGGCGTCGTCTCCTCGGTGAGCTCGTGGCCGTAGAGGCAGTAGCCGGCCTCGAGGCGCAGGGTGTCGCGCGCGCCGAGGCCGGCCGGGAGGAGGCCGCGGTCCCGGCCCGCCGCCAGCAGCGCGTCCCACACGGCCCGCGCGCGCTCGGGCTCGCAGTAGATCTCGAGGCCCGGCTCGCCGGTGTACCCCGTTCGCGAGACGACCGCGCGCTCGCAGCCGAGGAAGGCGCCCGGCTCGGGCTCGACGAAGTGGTAGTACTTCACGCCGCCGAGGTCCACCCTGCTCGCCTTCTCGGCGATGCCGATGGCCTCGGGGCCCTGGAGCGCCAACAGCGCCGTTTCCTCTGAGACGTCCTCGACCGCGCTCTCGCCGCCGAAGTCGGCGTGGCAGGCGCGGATGTGGGCGAGGTCCTTCTCGATGTTCGAGGCGTTGATGACGAGGAGGTAGCGGTCCTCGGCGAGGCGGTAGGCGAGGAGGTCGTCCACGGCGCCGCCCTCTTCGTTGCACATCACGGCGTACATCGCGCGGCCGTCGGTGAGCGCCGCGGCGTCGTTGGTGACGAGGCGCTGCACGAAGCCGAACGCCTCGGGGCCGGTGACCATCACCTCGCCCATGTGGGAGACGTCGAAGAGCCCGGCGGCCTCGCGCACGGCGCGGTGTTCTTCCAAGATGCCGGTGTACTGGATCGGCATCTCGAACCCCCCGAACCCGGCCAGCCGGGCGCCGAGGGCGCGGTGGGTTTCGAAGAGCGGAGTCCGAAGGAGGGGGATAGCGGTGGGCGCCATGCAGCGGGGGCGGACGGAACGGGGGAGGGTGCGGCGAAGGGAGCGGAAGGTACGCCGTGGGCCGGGGCCGCGCCAATCAGAATGGCCTCCCGGCGTGGCGTCCGTGGCCCGTCCCGTCCGTTCGAACAACGGGTGCCGCCGGACGTACAGCCGCCCCTCGCTCACCCCCGACCCATGTTCGACGCGCTCCTTCTCACCCGCGACGGCGGCGACCTCCGGGCCGCCGTCGCCCCCGCCTCCGAAGACCAGCTCCCCGAGGGCGACGTGCTCATCGACGTCGCCTACTCCAGCCTCAACTACAAGGACGGCCTCGCGGTCACGGGCAAGGGGAAGATCGTCCGGGGGGACTTCCCGTTCGTGCCGGGGATCGACCTCGCCGGCACCGTCGCCGAGTCGAGCAGCGCTGATTTCCGGCCGGGCGACGACGTGGTGCTGACGGGGTGGGGGACGGGGGAGGACCGCTGGGGCGGCTTCGCCGAGCGCGCCCGCGCGAGCGCCGCGCACCTCGTCCGCCTCCCCGACGGCCTCACGCCGAAGGAGGCGATGACGATCGGGACGGCGGGGTTCACGGCGATGCTGGCGGTGATGGCCCTCGAAGACCACGGCGTCCGCCCCGACGGCGGCGAGGTCGTGGTGACGGGCGCCTCGGGCGGGGCCGGCAGCATGGCGGTCACGCTGCTCGCCAAGCTCGGCTACACCGTCGCCGCCTCCACCGGCAGCGCCGACGCGCACGGCTACCTCCGCGGCCTCGGCGCCGCCCGCGTCGTCGACCGCGACGAGCTGGGCGCGGGGCCGGAGCGCCCGATGGAGTCGGCGCGCTGGGCCGGCGCCGTCGACGGCGTCGGGGGGCCGACGCTGGCGCGCCTGCTGGCGCAGATGGAGACCCACGGCAGCGTCGCCGCCTACGGGCTCGCGCAGAGCCACGAGCTCCACACGACCGTCTTCCCGTTCATCCTCCGCGGCGTCAACCTCCTCGGGATCGACTCGAACACCTGCCCGCCCGACCGCCGCGAGCGCGCCTGGCGCCGCCTCCCCGAGATCCTCTCCGACCCGGAGATCGCCGCCATCGAGAGCGCCGTGATCCCGCTGGCCGACGTGCCCGCCTGGAGCGAGCGGATCACCCAGGGCGAAACCCGCGGCCGGGTGGTGGTGGACGTGCGGGCGTAGCCCCCTTGTAGCGTGTTGCGTATTGCGTGTTAGGACGCGATGGCTACGAGTGACCGCTGCTCGGAGCACCAGAACACGCAACACGCACGACGCAACAGACCGATGACCACCTCGCACTGGCAGGCCGCCCTCCCCGACGCCGCCCCTCCGGCTGACCTCCCACCCCGCGCCGACGTGGCGGTGGTCGGCGGGGGGATCGCGGGCGTCTCGACGGCCTACTGGTTACAAAAGCTCGACCCGTCGCTGCACGTCGTGCTCGTCGAGCGGGCGCGGGTGGCGCACGGGGCCAGCGGGCGCAACGCCGGCTTCCTCCTCCAGGGCACCGACGCCGACTACGCCGCCGCCGCGGACCGGCTCGGCCGCGAGCGGGCGCGGCGGTTCTGGCGGCTCACGCAGGAGACCCGCGACGGCCTCGCCAAGGCGCTGGCCGGCGCGGACGTGGGGCCGGAGGCGACCGGCAACCTCGTCGTGGCGGGGGACGAGGCCGAGGACGAGCGGCTGCGACGTTCGGCAGTTCTGCTCCGCGAGGATGGGGTCGCGGCGGACTACCTCGCGGCGGCGGAGGTCGAGCGGCGGATTGGGAGCCGGGGCCTCGGCGGCGCCCTCGCCGTCCCGACGGGGGGGATGCTGAACCCGGCCCGTGCCGCCCGCGCCCTCGCCGAGCGGAGCGGTGCGACGGTGGTCGAGGGGGCAGCGGCGGTAATGGTCGAGGCGGTGGGAGCGGGAGTCCGGCTCGTGACCGAGCGGGGGGCGCTCGATGCCGGCCGCGTCGTGCTCGCCCTGAACGCGTACCTGCCGCAGTTCGTCCCCGCGCTCGGTGGGTTCGTCCGCCCCGCCCGGGCGCAGGCCCTCGCGACGGCGCCGCAGCCGCGCCGGCTCCACCAGCCGGTCTACTCGCACGAGGGGTACTTCTACCTCCGCCAGCTCCCCACCGGCGAGGTTTTACTGGGCGGCGCCCGACATCTCCACCGAGAGGCCGAGGTCGGGTATGAGGATGCGGCCACCGAGCCCGTGCAGGCGAGCCTCGAAGGCTACCTCCGCGAGCACTTCCCTGACCTCGCCGGGGCGCCCGTCGTGCAGCGGTGGAGCGGGACGATGGGGTTCGGCGCGGACGGGCTGCCCGGCTTCGGTCGCGTGCCGGACGTGGACGGGGCGTGGTGGGTCGGCGGGTTCACGGGGCACGGGATGGGCTACGGCTTCCGCACCGCCCGCACCGTCGCCGCGGCCGTGCTGGGGGAGGACGATCCGTACCGCGACCTGCTGGAACGGAACGTGCCGGCCGAGACCCGTTCGCTGTAGGGCCACCCGGCCCGTTCCTCCTCAGCCGTAGGGACAGGGCATGCCCCGTCCCTACCGTGCGGACACACCTCGTCCGATCGGGGTGCTGTCAGGCCCGCCAGCGTGTCCGCGCCTGCGCCAGCACCTCGCCATCCGATTCCCGCGTGAGCCGGTGCCCCACAGCGAATCCGTCGCCCGTCGCCTCCGGCTCGGCGCAGGCGCTCACGACCGTGTCGTCGTAGACGGCCTCGGCGTGGAAGGTGACGTCGACCCCGCAGGCGGTGTGCTCGGCGTCGAGGGCGTCGGGGGCGGCCTCCAACGCCCACTCCACGTACCGGGCGTTGTTGGCGTGGCGGTTGAGGTCGAGGTCGGCGCGGCGGACGCGGATGCGGCGCTCGTGGGCCATCGCCTCGGGGGCGGCCTTCGGGGCCGGCGCGGGGTCGAGCGCGCGGGGGCGGTCGGGCAGCGCGAAGCCCTGGACGCCCTGCGGCATCCGAGCGGGGCGGCGCCGCTCCAGGTCGATGATGAACCACTCGCTCGTCGCGCGGGCCGTGACGGCGCCCTCGCTGTCGCGGAGGAGGTAGTCCCGCCCGGCGATCAGGCCGCCGACCACGCTCGGCCACGTCTCCAGCTCCAACCGCTCCCCCCATTCCGGCGCCCGCTCGACGGCGACGGAGAGGCGGCGCAGCACCCACGCCTGCCCCTCAGCCCACAGGTCCTCCGCGCCGTAGCCCAGCGCGTCGGCGTGGTAGCTGGAAATCTCCTGGAGCCACAGGCAGAGGTCCGGCAGCCGCAGCCGCGCCGCAGGGCCGACCTCGTAGGTGCGGACGCGGAAGCCGGCCGTCCAGGTGCGGGCGGGCGTGAGGGTCTCGGGGGCGACGGTCTCGGGCACGGCGGGAAGCGTTCGGGTTAGCGCGGTGTCCGGGGAATATCCCGAATCCTCCCGGCGTTTCCGCGCATGGTTACACAACCGTAGCTTCCCGGCCGATCGTTTCTCCCGAAACCCGACCCCCGATCTCGATGGCAGCTCCTGCTCTCCACCCCGTCGCCACGGCCGGCGTGGACACCCGCGCGACGTTCTTGATGCGCACCTACCTCCACCTCTTCGGCGCGATCCTGCTGTTCGCCGCCATCGAGGTGTTCCTCTTCACCTCCGGCCTCGTCTACCCGCTGGCCGAGGCGCTGCTCAGCGTGAACTGGCTGCTCGTGCTCGGCGGGTTCGTGGTGGTGAGCTGGCTGGCCTCCGGCGCGGCGCACCGGGCGGAGTCCTTGCCGGCGCAGTACGCGGCGCTCGGCGGGTTCGTCGTCGCGCAGGCCATCATCTTCGCGCCGCTCCTCGTCGTGGCGATGCTCTACGCCGGCCCCGGCGTGATCGACAGCGCGGCGTGGGTGACGCTGCTCGGGTTCGCCGGCCTCACCGGCGTGGTGTTCCTGACGCGGAAGGACTTCTCGTTCCTCGGGGGCATCCTCCGGTTCGGGTTCGTCGTGGCCCTCGTGCTGATCGTGGCCTCCGTGCTGTTCGGGTTCGCGATGGACACGTGGTTCTCGGTGGCGATGATCGCGCTGGCCGGCGGGGCCATCCTGTACGACACGTCGAAGGTGCTCCACCACTACCCCGAGGACCGCTACGTCGCCGCGTCGCTGGAGCTGTTCGCCTCGGTCGCGCTGATGTTCTGGTACGTCCTCCGCCTCCTGATGTCGCGCCGCTGAGCGTAGAGGAGAAGAGAGGAAAAAGAAAGAAGAGGGAGAAGGGCCGTAGGGTTGAGGTGGTCTAGCTTCCACCCTCTCCACCCTCTCCACCCTCTCCACCCTCTCCACCCTCTCCACCCTATGCCCGTCCAGCCCGGCGACACCGTCCGCGTCCACTACACCGGCACCCTCGCCGACGGCACCGAGTTCGACTCCTCGGCCGGCCGCGAGCCGCTCGAGTTCACCGTCGGCGCGGGCGACGTGATCGCCGGGTTCGACAAGGCCGTCGCGGGGATGGAGCCGGGCGACGCGCAGACCGTCACGATCCCCGCGGCCGAGGCCTACGGCGAGCGCGAGGAGGGGATGACGCTCGAGGTCCCCCGCGACCAGCTCCCCCCCGACGAGGAGCCCTCCGTCGGCGACCACCTCATGCTCTCGATGGAAGACGGCGAGCAGGTCCCCGTCCGCATCGCCTCACTCGACGACGACGTGGTGACGCTCGACGCGAACCACCCCCTCGCGGGAGAGGATCTAACCTTTGAAATCACACTGGAGGAGATCGCGTAGGCGGGCGCGTTAGGGGCGGCGAACGGAACATCCGTGCCCGTCGAGCATCGTAGTGGGGCATCCCTGAATGCCCCTCTCCACTCACCACCCCACTACTATGGCTACTCGCCCTGTTGTCACCGGCGCCTTCAACGACTACGACGACGCCGACCGCGTCTACCGCTCGCTGAAGGACCGTGGCTACTCCGACGACGACATCCACGTCGTGATGTCCGAGGACACCCAGAAGAAGTACTACAACCGTGCTAACGTCGAGATCGAGCACGGCTCGAAGGCGATGGAGGGGGCCGGCACCGGCGCCGCCATCGGCGGCACGGCCGGCGGCATCCTCGGTGCGCTCGCCGCCGCGGGCGCGACCGTCGCCCTGCCCGGTCTCGGACTCGCCATCGCCGGCCCCATCGCGGGCGCTCTCGCTGGCGCCGGTGCCGGTGGCGCTGCGGGCAGCCTGCTCGGTGCGCTCGTCGGCCTCGGCATCCCCGAGGACCGCGCGAAGACCTACCGCGATGACGTGAAGGACGGCAGCATCGTCGTGGCTGCCCACCCGCGTGACGACAAGGACCGCGACTACTTCCGCGACGAGTTCGGCAAGTACAACGCGAGCAACCTGCACTACTAGGCCGCTCGCAGGCTAGCCAGCTCTGGCGGGGCGGGGACTTTTTAGGTCCTCGCCCCGCCGCTGTTAGGGGCACGCCGGCGGGGTCATACCGCGTTCCGCACGGCGTCGAGCGTCTCGGGGACTTCGAGGCTCGACGTGTCGCCGAGGGCCTCGCCGAGGTAGGCTGCGCGGATGAGCCGGCGCATGACCTTGGCGTTGCGCGTCTTCGGCAGCGCCGTGGCGAAGCGGACCTCCCGCGGCTTCAAAGGCTTCCCGAGCGCGCCGACGAGCCTTTCTACCAGCTCCGCCCGCAGCGTCTCCGACGGCTCGTGCCCGTCGGCGAGGACGGCGAAGGCGACGACCTCCTGGCCCTTCACGTCGTGCGGCACCCCGACGGCCGCGCTCTCGACAACCGCCGGGTGCGCGTTCAGGACGGCCTCGACCTCGGCCGGGCCGAGCCGCTTGCCGGCCACCTTGATCGTGTCGTCCGAGCGGCCGAGGATGTACCAGAGGCCGTCGGCGTCCACGGCCGCGAAGTCGCCGTGGGTCCAGCGGCCGGGGTGGCGGCGCCAGTACGAGTCGAGGTAGCGCTCGCGGTCGCCCCAGAACCCGCGGGTCATCCCGATCCACGGCTGCCGGATCACGAGCTCGCCGACTTCCCCGCGCACCGGCTCGCCGTGCTCGTCCACGACCTCGGCGTCCATCCCGACGACGGGGCCGGAGAAGGCCCCCGGCTTCAGCGGCGTCACGAACGTGCCGCACACGATCCCCCCGGAGATCTCGGTCCCGCCGGAGTAGTTCAGGATCGGTTTCTGCTCGTCGAGGACGTGCCGGAACAACCAGCGCCAGCTCTCGGGGTCCCACGGGCTGCCGGTCGAGCCGACGGCGCGGAGGGCGGAGAAGTCACGCCCCACGAGCGGCTCGGTGCCGTGGGCCATGAGGGCGCGGATGAGGGTGGGGGAGACGCCGAGGTGGGTGACCCCGTGTTTTTCCACCAGCCCCCACAGCCGCCCGGCGTCCGGGAAGTCCGGGGCGCCGTCGTAGAGCACCATCGTGGCCGCGTTCATCAGCGTCCCGAAGACGAGCCACGGCCCCATCATCCAGCCCATGTCGCTCATCCAGTACATCACGTCGCCCGGCCGGAGGTCCATCGGGTGGCGCATGTCCTGGGCGGCCTTGACGGGGAAGCCGCAGTGGGTGTGGACGGCGCCCTTCGGCCGGCCCGTGGTCCCGCTCGTGTAGATCAGCATCACCACGTCCTCGGCGTCCGTCCGCTCGGTGGGGACCGCGGCGGGGTCGTCCACGCCGAGGCGCATGAAGTCATTCCACGTCCGGTCGCGCCCGCGCATCATCGGCGTCTCCAGCCCGCCGACGTGCTCGTAGACGATGACGTGCTCGACGGTCGGCGCGAGGGCGAGGGCCTCATCGGCGGTGGGCTTCATGGGGATCGACCGGCCGCGCCGCATCATCCCGTCGGCGACGAACAGCGCCCGCGCCCTCCCGTCGGCGAGGCGGCCGGCGACGGCCTGCGCGCCGTAGCCGGAGAACAGCGGGAGGATCACCCCGCCCACCTTCGCGACCGCGAGGAAGGCGACGATCAGCTCCGGCGTCATCGGCATGTAGAGCCCGACGGCGTCGCCCTTGCCAATCCCGAGCTTCCGCAGCGCGGCGGCACACCGGCACACCCGCCGGTTCAGCTCGCGGTACGTCAGCGTTGTGACCTCGCCCCCCTCGCTCTCGTACCGGATGGCGTCGCGCTCGGCGACCGGAGCCTGCCCCGGGCTCGATCCGGGGCCCTGCCACTTGTCCAGCAGGTTGTGGACGACGTTCATCTCCCCCCCGACACACCACTTCGCAAACGGGATGCCGTCGGAGGTGTCGAGGATCCGGCCGTAGGGCTCGTAGAACTCCACCCCGAGGTCGTCGAGCGCGGCCTCCCAGAACCGCCCCACGTCCTCGGCGGCCCACCGGAGCAGCGCGTCGTAGCCGTCGAGCCCGTGCTTCTGCCAGAACCGCGCGAGGTTCGTGTCGGCGATGGCAGCGGGGTCCGGGCGCCACGCGATGGGCTGGCCGAAGGGGTAGGCGTCGGGCGTCTCGGGCATGGGCGGCGCGGGTCACAGAGAGAGCGGCCTCCTCGGCCGGATCGCCGAATCTAAGCGTCGCCGTCTGGAGCGAACGCCGGGAGCCCCTTCACGTCGTTGAGCAGGGGAGGGGTGCTGAGGCCCGTAGCCTCGCCGTCCGGGGCGGGGAGCACGCTGAGGCTGCCGTTGGCTTCGAGCACCACGGCCGCCACCTCATCAATCGAGCGGTGCCCGCCCTCGCGCGCGGCGGCGTCGATCTCGTTCCGGTTGATCCGCTCGCGGTTCATGGCGTCGTGGAGGTAGACGCCCTCGTAGAAGAGCAGACACGGCTGGGCGTAGACGACCTGGCGGAACGGCCGCCATCGCGCCGCGGCCCACGTCACCGCGGACTGGAACCCGAGGAGGATGGCGACGGCCGCGAGGCCCTCGACGAGGGAGACCCCCTCCGAGAGCACCGTCGTCCCGGTGATGGCCCCGATCGCCACCGTCACGATCCAGTCGAAGTTGTTCATCTTCGAGGCCGCCCGCTTCCCTACCAAGCGGTGGCTCGCGATGAGGAAGACGTAGACGATGGGGGCGAAGACGACCACCTGAAGCAGGGCGTCCCACCCGTCGAACCAGTGCATCGTAGGGGAGGGGGCTGTAACGGCGCGGGGGCGGCCGGCCCAGCCGCCCCCGTGAATCTAAACCTCCGAGCGCCAGGGGCAGACCCGGTCGAGCGGCGGGGTCAGACCCGGTGCCCCGCGACGCCGGACCGGCCAGCCGCCCCGACGGGGAGGTCGTGCGGCGAGCCGACGGCGCCGCCGAGGGCGGCGGCGACGAGCCCGAGCAGCAACGCGAAGAACGACACGATGGCGGCTGTGCCGAGGCGGTCCGTCACCGTCCCGACGACCTCGGGGGCGTCCTCGCGAACGTCCTGGGCGGTCCGCTGGATCTGCATTCGGGCGTCGTTGACCCGGCGCTCCCACTGGTTCACCGTCCGCCGCGCCTCGGCCTCCGTCATGTCGGTCCGGTTGGCGAGGGTCTCGACCAGCTCGTCCCGGCGGTCGCCGTCCACGGGTCCGGCCCCGCCGAAGGCGTCGTCGATGGCCTCGTCGACGTCGGCGCGGGCGTCGCCGGGGGTGGCGGCCACGTCCTGGAGCAGCTCGCGGGCCTCGCGCTGGATGCCCGAGAGGTCCACCTCCTCTAGGTCGAAGGCGTCGGCCACCTGCGGCGCCACGGCCGTCACGCCCTGGGTGACGAGGCCGAGGCCGGAGCCGAGCGTGCTCGTCACGCCGCTGACGACGCGGCCGACGCCGGTGGTCAGGAGGTAGAGCGCGAGCAGCGTCGTCAGCGCCCACGTCACGACGCCGTGGAGCATCCCGTCCGTCCGCCGGGGCATCCCGGCCAGCCGGCCGGCCACCCAGCCGCCGACGAACAGCGCGATCAGCGACGAGACCACCGTCCAGATGCCCTGCGCCATGCCGAACCCGGCGGCGCTGTCGCTGTCGCCCCCGGCCGGGTCGAACGTCGTCATCCCGATGCCGAGGCCGAGGAGGTTCAAGAGGAACTGCGTCACGATGGCGACGACGGCGCCGGCAAAGATGGCGCCCCAACTCACGCGTTTGATGGCGGCCGAGACGCGGCCGAAGTCATGAGGCCCGTGCTCGTACTCGTCGTAGATGGTGACGGTGCGGTCAGGGGGGGAGGGGACGCGGTGCGACTCGACGTGCACATCGCGCTCGGGGGTGGGGTCAGCCATGACAGAGAGGGAAAAGGTGAGAGGGGAAAGGGCACGCATAGGTGCCCCGAGCGCGTGCACGACGGAGGCGGGTGCAGAGTTTCGCTTCCTCTAACCCAGCTACGTCGAACACCAGTCGAAGGGGGAGGGAGCCCCGCACTTGCATGGGGGAAGCCCCGATTCTCGCCCGCGCCCGGAACCCCTGCGGGAGCTCCGGTTAGTCTCTACAGCCCCTCTCCCTCTCGAAGTCTCCCCTCCCCCTCTCACCCCTCTCGAAAGATCATGGCTAAAAGCACCTCGCCACCCACGGGCGGCACCGCGAAGCGCGGCACGTCCGGGAAATCCGGCGCCGCGAAGGTCAAGGCCGAGGCGAAGTCGAAGGCCGCCGACGTCAAGGACGACGTCGTAGACGAGCTGAAGGACCAAGCCGGCGACCTGAAGGACCAAGCCGGCGACCTGAAGGACCAGGCCAAGAGCCGCGTCACCAAGGGCAAGTCGAAGGCGGCCGGCGCCCTCGATGACGCCTCGGACGTGCTCCACGACGTCGGGGACACCCTCCGCGACCAGGACCACGACGCCTTCGCCCGCTACGCCGAGAACGCGGCCGGCCAGCTCGACGAGTTCGTCGACGCCATCCGCGACAAGAGCGTCGGCGAGCTCTTCGACGAGGCCGAGCGGTTCGCGCGGAAGGACCCCGCCCTCTTCGTCGGGGGCGCCTTCGTGCTCGGCATCTTCGGGGCGCGCTTCCTCAAGGCCTCCGCCAGCGACGGCGGCTCCGGTGGCAACGCGGCCAACGCCTACTCAGGCTCGACCTCAGGCTCAACGGGCTACCGGGCGGGCTACCGCTCCGGGCGCTACAACGCCCCGACGGCCTACGGCACCCGCCGTACCTCGGGCGGCTAAGCCCCAGGCGGCCGGCGCAGCGGCGCTGGCTCCCCCGCTCCCGTCACCCCCAACCCGAGACCCTATGGCAACCCCCGACAAGCTCGAACCCAACGAGGCCCGGCTCATCGAGGGCGCCGACGTGCCCCCCATCCGCCCCGCCCCGACCGACGACCGCTCCATCGGCGAGCTCATCGGCGAGCTCGCCAACGAGTCGGCCGTGCTCGTCAAGCAGGAGGTCGCGCTGGCGAAGAAGGAGGTCCGCGAGGAGGTCCGCGTGGCCGGCCGCAACGTCGGCTACGCCGTGGCCGGCGGCGCCGTCGCCTACGTCGGCCTGATCGCCATCGTGATCGCCCTCGGTGTACTTCTAGGCGAGCTCCTCGGCGATGCCGAGTGGCTCGGCCTGCTCATCGTCGGCCTCGTCGTCGCCCTGATCGGCTACGTGCTCCTGAAGAAGGGGCTCGACAAGCTGAAGGCGATGGACCCCGCTCCCGAACGCACCCTCAGAACCCTCAAGGAGGACAAGGAATGGCTCAAAAAAGAAACCCCGTGACCCCCGGCAACGACCCCGCGGCCGGCGACTACACCGCCCGTGGGAAGTCCCCCCGCCAGATCGAGCGCGACATCGACGCGACCCGCTCCGAGATGAGCGAGACGCTCGACGAGCTCGGCAACCGCCTCGACCCGAGCCACCTCAAGGAGGAGGCGAAGGACCAGGTGATGGACTTCCTCCACGGCCCCGCCGCCGACGTGGGTGGCTCCATCATGGAGACGGTGAAGCAGCACCCCGTCCCGGCCCTCGCCGCCGCGCTCTCCATCGGGTGGCTCGTCGTCAAGAGTGGGGAGTCCGACCAAGACCGCCGGCTCGAGGACGACTACTACGGCCGCTACGGGCGGTACCCGGCCCCCGGCTATGCCCGCTACGTCCGGCAGACCGGGCGCTATCACGAGGTCTACGGCGGAGACTACGGCGACGGCGGCTCGGACTCCGGCCGCTCGCTCACCGACAAGGCGTCCGACCTGAAGGACAAGGCGGGTGACCTTGCCGACGAGGCCACCGACCGCCTCCACGACGCCGGAGACCAGGCCCGGCGCTACCGCCGCCGCGCCTCGAACTGGCTCGAGCAGCAGATGGACGAGAACCCGATGATCGTCGGCGCCCTCGCCCTCGCCACCGGCGCCCTCGTCGGCCTCAGCGTCCCCGAGACGCACGCCGAGGACGAGTGGATGGGCGAGACGAGTGACCGCCTCGTCAGCCGCGCGAAGGACGTGGCCGAGGACAAGCTCAGCGAGGCGAAGAAGGCCGCGAAGGATGTGGCCGAGACCGCGAAGAGCAAGGCGAAGGACGTGGCCGACACGGCGGAGAAGGAGGCCAAGAAGGCCGCCAAGGAGAGCGCGAAACCGGCCCCGAAGGTCACCAGCAAGGCTACGGCGAATAAGCCCAAGGCGAAGGTCGCCAACGTCAACCAGCCGAAGGCGAGCAGGTCGAAGTCAGGCAAGGCGTAGCCCGGCGCTCGCCGCTACCTTTCAGTCCCCGCCAGGGGCCGGGCCGCAGCGGCTCGGCCCCTTCTTCATATCATATCCCCCGATCCGGCCTCGGCCCATGCGCTCCATCCGCCCCACCGCCCTCGTCCTCTGCACGCTCCTGCTCGGCTCAATCGCTCAGGCGCAGGAGGTGGCCGAGGACCCCAACCTGGAGGAAAGCGAGGAACAGATCGCCTTCGGGGGGCTCGTCCAGACCCAGTTCCGCACGACCTCCGAGGGCGACGACGCCACCGACCTCCTCCTCCGCCGCGTCCGCCTCAGCGCCAACGCCCGCGCCAACAGCTTCGTCAGCGGGCGCATCCAGGCTGAGTTCGCCAACGCCTCGGAGGGCGGCGCGGTCGAGGTCAACGAGGCCTACCTGCTCCTCTCGTTCCACCCGGCCTTCGAGGTGCTGGCGGGGAAGGGGGGCCGCCCGTTCGGGCTGGTGGACGCCACCGCCGCCGCGTCGCTGATCCCCATCGAGCGCGGCGCCCGGTTCGGCGAAGCCACGCCGGCCATCGGGCAGTACCGGATCCTGGAGGAGCTCGCCTACGCGGGCCGCTCCGTCGGCGTGCAGGTGCTCGGGCAGCCGGAGGGCGGGCCGCTCGGGCTCACCTACGCCGCGGGCTACTTCAGCGGGACGCAGGGCGAGGAGGGGCCGCCGGCGGACATCGACCAGCTCGCCGGGCGTGTCCAGATCGAGCCGCTCCCGAGCACCATCCTCGGCTTCGCCGCCACGAGCCGCGTCTTCAGCGACTCCACGGGTGCGACCGAGCGGGGCGCCGGCTACACCGTGGACCTCCAATATGGCGCCTACGGCGAGCCCGGCCCGAAGCTGCTAGCGGAGTTCGCAACGGGCACGTTCGACCCCTTCGCCGGGGTCGAGTTCGCCAGCGCGCAGGGATGGGCGGCGTGGCGCTTCCCGGTGGCGAGCCGCCCCTACCTCGAAGCCGTCGAGCCGCTGTTCCGAGTGAGCTGGGGCGACCTCGACGGCGGCGATCTTGACGCTTCCGACGGCGTGCTGCTGACGCCGGGCGTGAACCTCTACGCCGGCAACAACAGCCGCCTCATGCTGAACCTCGACGTGTTCCTCTTCGAGGACGACGCGCTCGACCCGGCGACGAGCTTCAAGGCGCAGTTCCAACTCGCCTTCTGACACGGTAGGAGTTAACACGGTAGGGGCGGGTTTCAAACCTGCCCCTACGGAGAATCTAGCCGTGTGCTGGTTAGCCCCGCGCCGCGTCGATGGCCGGGCCCTCCGGCGCGTAGCCGTCGCCGCCGACCTCCGCATCGGGCGGGACGGGGGCGGCGTCGGGGAGGGGGTGGCCGTGCTTCTCCGGCTGCCACGAGAGCTGGTAGCCCTCGTCCTCGATCCGGAGCGCGTCCTTCGTGAGGTGCAGCGGGCGGAACGTGTCCACCATCACCGCGAGCTCGTGGGTCTCCTTCGCCCCGATGCTCGCCTCGGTGGTGCCGGGGTGCGGGCCATGGGGGATGCCGCCGGGGTGGAGGGTGAACGAGCCCCGGCCGATCCCCTTGCGGCTCATGAAGTCGCCCTCGGCGTAGTAGAGCACCTCGTCGGAGTCGATGTTCGAGTGGTTGTACGGCGCCGGGATCGCGTCCGGGTGGTAGTCGAAGAGGCGCGGCACGAACGAGCACACGACGAAGTTGTGCGCCTCGTACATCTGATGCACAGGGGGCGGCTGGTGGACGCGCCCGGTGATCGGCTCGAAGTCGTGGATCGAGATGGCGTTGGGGTACATGTACCCGTCCCAGCCCACCACGTCGAACGGGTGGTAGCGGTACACGAACGGGTGGAGCTTCCCGTGCTTCTTGATCCGCACGACGAACTCGCCCTCCTCGTCGATGGGGTCGAGGTCGGTGGGCGGGCGGAAGTCGCGCTCGCAGTACGGCGAGTGCTCCAGGAGCTGCCCCACGCCGTTCCGGTACCGCTTCGGCGGGCGGAACTCCGTCGGGGCCTCGATCACGAGGAGCCGCGGCTGCACGTCGCCGGTGAACACCCAACGGTGGGTGATCGTGCGGGGGACGTGGACGTAGTCGCCCTTCCTGAACTCGACCGTCCCGAGCACGGTCTCCAAACGGCCCTCGCCGTCGTGGACGTAGACGAGCTCGTCGTGGGTCGCGTTCTTAAAGAACTCCCCCTCGCCCATCGCCTCGGTCGGCGCGCAGAGGGCGAGGTTCACGTCGGCGTTGCCCATGATGTAGCGGCGCCCCGTGAGCCAGTCGCCGCCCGGCTCGACCTCGCGGCCGAGGAAGTGGCGGTGGCGGAGGAAGTCCTTCTCCACGAACTCGACGGCGTAGGGCTCCGGCTCCAGGACCCGGTCCACGAGCGTCGGCGGGTGGATGTGGTAGGCGATGGACTGGATGCCCGAGAAGCCCTCGGCGCCGATCACCTCCTCGGTGTAGAGCGCGCCGTCGGGGCGGCGGAACTGGGTGTGCCGCTTGTGCGGCACCTGGCCCATCCTGACGTAAAACGGCATGAGGCTGTGGGTTGTGAGTTACGGGTTGTGAGTGTTTGACCCAGAACCCGACTCAGGACTCAGAACTAGAGGTTGCCGCGGCGTGCCTGCTCGCGCTCGATGGCCTCGAAGAGCGCCTTGAAGTTGCCCTCGCCGAACGTCCGGGCGCCCTTGCGCTGGATGATCTCGTAGAAGATCGTCGGGCGGTCCTGGACGGGCTTGGTGAAGATCTGCAGGAGGTAGCCGTCGGGGTCGCGGTCGACGAGGATGCCGAGCTTGGCGAGCTCCTCGACAGGCTCGTCGATCTTCCCGACGCGGTCCTGGAGCACCTCGTAGTAGGTGGTCGGCGTCGAGAGGAACTCGACGCCGCGGGCGCGGAGGGCCTTCACGGTGCGGAGGATGTCGCCCGTGGCGAGGGCGACGTGCTGGACGCCGGGGCCGCCGTAGAACTCGAGGTACTCGTCGATCTGGCTCTTCCGCTCGCCCTCGGCCGGCTCGTTGATGGGGAATTTGATCCGCTCGTTCCCGTTGCTCATCACCTTCGACATCAACGACGAGTACTCCGTCGAGATGTCGTCGTCGGTGAAGTGGAGGATGTTGCGGAAGCCCATCGTGTTCTCGTAATAGGCGACGTACTCGTCCATCTCGCCGAGCCAGACGTTCCCGACGCAGTGGTCGACGTACTTGAGGCCCGTGGGCTCGATCTGCCAGTCCTCGTTCTCGAACGGCTCGAAGCCCGGCATGAAGAGGCCGCCGTAGTCCTTGCGCTCGACGAACGTGTGGATCGTGTCGCCGTAGGTCTCGATGGCGGCGCGGACGATCCGGCCGTGCTCGTCCTCCAGGACCTCGGGCTCGCGGACGGGGCGGGCGCCGCGGCTCGTCGTCTCGCGGAAGGCGTTCGCCGCGTCGTCCACCCACAGCGCGATGTCCTTCACGCCGTCGCCGTGGCGGTGGACGTGCTCGGCCACGGGGCCGTCGGGGCCGAGGGCGCTGGTCAGCACGAACCGGATCTTCCCCTGCTTCAGCAGGTAGCTCACGCCGTCGCGGTGGCCGGTCTCGGGGCCGCGGTACCCGACGGGCCGGAAGCCAAAGGCGCTGGCGTAGTAGTGCGCCGCCTGCTTCGCGTTGCCGACGTAGAACTCGACGTAGTCCGTCCCGTTGATGGGGAAGAAGTCGTCGTCCTCGCTCACCTCGGCCGCCTGGTGGACGCCGTCGGTTTCCGCACCGGGCTCGGTGAGCGTGGCGTCGAGCACGTCGACGGTGGCGTCGGGGTCGGCGTCGCGCTGGGGGCGCTGCCGCCCGAGCGGGTTGCGGGGAGCGGTCATCGGTTCGGCCATCGTCGGTGGGCGTCTGGGTGAGGGAGGACGTTCGGGCGCGAGGCGGCACGGCTCCCCATGAAATGAGCCAGGGGCCGCTCCCGTTCCGAATCCGTCGGCTGGAAGGTCCCCGGTAAGATATCTTCGGAAGCGCTTCCAAAATAACCGTCCCGCGATAACCGTCCCGCCCGTGCCCCAGTTCGAACTCGACGGCGTCGGCCCCGCCCGGACGAGCGGGCTGCGCCGCGCCCGCGACGCCGAGGACGCCGTCCGCCGCGCCGTCGGCGTCGGGGTCGCCGCCGTGGTCGAGGCGGAGGAGGACGTGCAGGGGTGGCGTACGGTGCAGATCGGCGGCGAGCCGGCGGGCCGCGTCCGCGTGCATCAGCGGATGCGATTCCGCAGGGACTGACCCGCAGGATGGAGGCGGGCTGGAGATCGCGGGGAGCCTCAACGGGCGGAGGGGGTAGAGGGGCCCTCACCCACCCGCTGCGCATGCCGTCACCCCTCGGGGCCGGGCGTCTGAAGAAGGACCTCACCCTCTTCGACGTCTACGCCATCAGCACCGGAGCCATGTTCAGCTCCGGCTTCTTCCTCCTGCCGGGGCTCGCCGCCGCGAAGGCCGGCCCGGCCGTCGTCCTGGCCTACCTCCTCGCCGGCGTCCTCATCCTCCCCGCGATGGTGAGCCAGGCCGAGCTCGCCACCGCGATGCCGCGCGCGGGCGGGGCGTACTACTTCCTCGACCGCAGCCTCGGCCCGATGGTCGGGACGGTGGGCGGGCTGGGGACGTTCCTCGCGCTCACGCTCAAGAGCGCCTTCGCGCTGATCGGGATGGGCGCCTACCTCGCCTTCTTCGTCGAGGTCCCCATCAAGCCGCTGGCTGTGGGGCTGACGGTGGCGTTCATGGTGCTCAACGTCGTCGGGGCGAAGGAGACGACGGGGCTCCAGCGGGTCCTCGTGGCCGTGCTCCTGGCGGTGCTGGCGTACTTCGTCGTGCAGGGCGTCGCCGAGGTGATCGGGTCCTGGGGCGAGCCGACGACGCGGGCGCAGTTCCGGCCGTTCCTGCCGTTCGGGTTCGAGGGGCTCTTGGGGACGGTCGGGTTCGTGTTCGTCTCCTACGCCGGGCTGACGAAGGTGGCGTCGGTCGCCGAGGAGGTGCAGGACCCCGACCGCAACATCCCCCTCGGGATGTTCCTCTCGCTGCTGACGGCCACGGCGGTCTACGTCGTCGGCGTCTTCATCATGGTCGCCGTGCTCGACGCCGCCGAGTTCCGGAGCGACCTCACGCCGGTGGCGACGGCGGGGGCGGAGTTTTTCCGGTGGCTCCCCGAGCCGTGGGGGCTCGTCCTCATCGTCGCCGCCGCCACGGCCGCGTTCGCCTCGACAGGCAACGCCGGCCTCCTCTCGGCCTCGCGCTACCCGATGGCGATGGCGCGCGACCGCCTGCTCCCGGACGGCCTCGCCCACCTCGGCCGCTTCCGCACGCCGACGCGGTCCATCCTCCTCACGGCGGCCCTCATGATCGTGTGCATCCTGGTCTTCGACGAGGAGGGCATCGCGAAGCTGGCGAGCGCCTTCCAGCTCTTCATCTTCCTCCTCATCAACCTCGCGGTGATCGTGATGCGGGAGAGCCGGATCACGTCCTACGACCCCGGCTACCGCTCGCCGTTCTACCCGTGGACGCAGCTCGCCGGCATCCTCATCCCCATCGTGCTGATCGGGTACATGGGGTGGCTGGCGGTGGCGTTCACGCTGGGGATGGTCGCGCTCTGCCTCGTGTGGTTCCACACCTATGCGCGCGGCCGGGTCACCCGCGACGGCGCCATCTACCACTGGTTCGAGCGGCTCGGGCGGCGGCGCTTCGAGGGGCTCGACACGGAGCTCCGGACGATCCTGAAGGAGAAGGGGCTCCGCGAGGAGGACCCCTTCGAGGAGGTCGTCGCGCGGTCGAACGTGGTGGACCTCCCGGCGGGCGTCCCGTTCGAGGACGCCGTCGAGCAGGCCGCCCGCCTCCTCGCCGACCGGCTCCCGATGACGGCCGCCGAGACCGCCGAGGCGTTCCGCCGGGGGACCCGCGTCGGCGCGACGCCGGTGACGCACGGGATCGCGCTGCCGCACCTCCAGATCGCCGGGCTCCCGAAGCCGGAGCTCGTGCTCGTCCGCTCGCGCGCGGGTCTCCCGATTCCCGTGGCAGAGGACGCGGTGGGGGAGGGCGAGGCGGTGGCCTACGCGCTGTTCTTCCTCGCCAGCCCGAAGGAGCAGCCGCGCCAGCACCTCCGCATCCTCGCTCAGATCGCCGGCCGCGCCGACGAGGAGCACTTCCTCGACGAGTGGCGCGCGGCGGCCGACGAGGAGGACCTGAAGGCGATCCTCCTCCGCGACCAGCGGTTCCTCTCGCTCGAGGTCGCCCCCGAGGGCCCGACGGCGGCGCTGGCCGGGCGGGCCCTCCGCGACGCGGGCTGGCCCGAGGGCTGCCTCGTCGCCCTCATCCGTCGCGGCAGCGAGACCGTCATCCCGAGCGGCGCCACGGTCCTCCACCCCGGCGACCGGCTGACCGTGATCGGGAGCCAGCGCGGCATCAGCGCGCTCCGGGCCGAGTACGGGCAGGCCGCGCGGGAGACGACGTTGGAGGGGTAGCCGCCCACCGCGTACGCGGGCTGAATCTGTTATTGCAAGACAAGGAGATTGCGGGGTCGGAGGGGGGCGCGTAGCTTCGGCGCGTTCCCGCAGCCCGATCCCGCACCGATGGAAACCGCCGTCACCGTCCAGGCCCCCACGGGCACCGCGCTCTCCTGCAAGGGCTGGCACCAGGAGGCCGCCCTCCGGATGCTGATGAACAACCTCGACCCCGCCGTCGCCGAGCGGCCCGAGGACCTCGTCGTCTACGGCGGCAGCGGCAAGGCCGCGCGCGACTGGCCGAGCTTCCACCGGATCGTCGAGACGCTCCGGCGGCTGGAGGACGACGAGACCCTGCTCGTCCAGAGCGGCAAGCCCGTCGGCGTCTTCCGCACCCATGAGGAGGCCCCCCGCGTGCTCATCGCCAACAGCCACCTCGTCCCGCGCTGGGCCACCTGGGAGGAGTTCCGCCGCCTCGAAGCGATGGGCCTCACGATGTACGGCCAGATGACGGCCGGGAGCTGGATCTACATCGGCACGCAGGGCATCCTCCAGGGGACCTACGAGACGTTCGCCGAGTGCGCGCGCCAGCACTTCGGCGGCACCCTCGCGGGCCGACTCGTGGTGACGGCCGGGCTCGGGGGGATGGGCGGCGCGCAGCCGCTGGCCGCGACGATGAACGGCGCCGCCTTCCTCGGCGTCGAGATCGACCCGACCCGGATCCAGCGCCGCGTCGAGACCGGCTACTGCGACCGGATGGAGACCGACCTCGACACGGCCCTCTCGCTGCTGCACGACGCGAAGGAGAGCGGGGAGGCCCTGTCGGTCGGGCTCGTGGGGAACGTGGCCGAGGTGCTCCCGGAGCTCGTCCTCCGCGGCATCACCCCGGACGTGGTGACGGACCAGACGAGCGCGCACGACCTCCGCGTCGGCTACCTCCCCGCCGGCTACGACCTCCACGCCGCCGACGCCTTCCGCGAGCGCGACCCCGAGGGCTACGAGGCCGCCGTGCTCGACTCGATGCAGGCCCACGTCCAGGCCATGCTCGATCTACAAAAAGCCGGCGCCGTCGTGTTCGACTACGGCAACAACCTCCGCGGGCAGGTCGCCGACCGGCGGGGGATGACCGAGGCGTTCGAGATCGGCGGGTTCGTGCCGCTGTTCATCCGGCCGCTGTTCTGCCAGGGGAGCGGGCCGTTCCGCTGGGCCGCGCTGTCGGGGAACCCGCAGGACATCGCCGCCACCGACGACGCCGTGCTGGAGGCGTTCCCCGAGAAGGAGGCCCTCCGGCGGTGGATCGAGAAGGCCCGCGAGCGGGTCCACTTCCAGGGCCTCCCGGCGCGGATCTGCTGGCTCGAGTACGGCGAGCGCGCCGAGATGGGAGAGCGGTTTAACTGGCTCGTCGAGACCGGCCGCGTCGAGGCGCCCCTCGTGATCGGCCGCGACCACCTCGACACCGGGAGCGTTGCGAGCCCCAACCGCGAGACCGAGGGGATGGCCGACGGCTCCGACGCCGTCGCCGACTGGCCGCTCCTGAACGCGCTCTTGAACACCGCCTGCGGGGCGAGCTGGGTCAGCCTGCACCACGGCGGCGGCGTCGGCATCGGGTACTCGGTCCACAGCGGCATGGTCTGCGTCGCCGACGGCACCGAGCAGGCCAGGCGCCGCCTCCGCCGCGTCCTCACCGCCGACCCCGGCACCGGCGTCATGCGCCACGCCGACGCCGGCTACGACCTCGCCGTCGAGACCGCCCATGAGCGCGGCGTGGACCTCCCCATGATCACCGGCTGACGGATGCTGTCGAACCTGAACCAGCGCCAGCGCTTGATTTTGGCCGTAGCTCTGCTTGCGCTTGCAGGGATACTTCTCTTTCCGCTTTGAAAAGGACCTGGCAATCCATCGAGACAGAGAGCCCAGATGGGTATGATGAGCTCGTGTTTTCTCCACCAGAGTCGATCTCTGGCAGCAGAGTGGAGATCGACGCGCGCCGTCTTGGAGTACAGGTGCTGATGTTGGCCTCTGCGACAGCGGGGCTGCTTCTGCTTGCCCGGTCGAAGTCCGATCCGTGATACCGCGCTGTTGAACCTAGTTCCCTCTCTACCCACCACGAAGATGGACCGAACGCTTGAAACCCACCGAGAGGAGATCCGCCACATCGCTGAACGGCACGGCGCGCGGAACGTCCGCGTCTTCGGGTCGATGGCGCGGGATGAAGCTGGCATTGACAGCGACGTGGACCTTCTCATTGAGGCAGGGCCGGAGACGAGCCCGTGGTTCCCGGCCGATCTCGTCCTCGACCTCGAAGCCCTCCTTGCCCGCCGGGTTGAGGTCGCGACCGAGCGCGCGCTTCATCCGAGCCTTCGGGGGGAGGTGCTTCAGGAGGCTCGGCCTGTATGAGCCGGGGTCTGCCGTACCCCCTGCACATCGCCGAGTGTATCCGCCGCGTCGAAGTCAATACGGCGGAGGAGCGCGAGGCGTTCTTCGACCCCCATACCTTGCAGGATGCCGTGCTCCGGAAGCTCCAGACCCTCTCCGAAGCGACCCAGCGGCTCTCCGCGTCCGCGAAGGCCGCTCATCCAAAGATCCCGTGGCGCGAGATCGCGGGGTTCCGCAACGTGATCGTGCATAACTATCTTGGGATCGACCTGGAGGAGGTAGGGCGAGTCGTGCAACGGGACGTGCCGGAACTGAAGCGGGCCGTAGACGCTCTGCTCCGCGAGGCCGGGCGTTAAACCAAACCCTGCCTTCGCACCGACGCCGGCTACGGCCTCGCCGTCGAGGCGGCGAAGGAGCGTGGCGTCGACCTCCCGATGACCACTGACGAGTCCTAACTGATGCCCCGACCTCTGCTGCTCTTCCTGCTCGCCCTGCTCCTCCCGGCTGCCCACGCGCAGCCGGCGGCGGACCTCCCCGAGGCCGTCGTCTCGAACGTGCAGGCGCGGGTGGACGCGGGGGAGAACGAGGGCGTGGTCGTCGCCGTCGTGGACGAGGAGGGCGCGCGCACCTTCAGCTTAGGTCGGCGCTCGGCTGAGCGCCCCGAGGCGCCGGACGCCCGGACCGTCTTCGAGATCGGCTCGGTGACGAAGGTGTTCAACGCGATCCTCCTTGCTGAGATGGCGGCGCGCGGGGAGGTCGCGCTGGGCGACCCCATCGCGGGCTACCTCCCCGACTCCGTCCAGACCTCGTTCGGCGACCGGGTCACGCTGGAGCACCTCGCGACGCACACCTCGGGCCTCCCGCGCCTGCCGTCGAACTTCGCCGCGACCGTCACCGACCCCGCCAACCCCTACGCCGACTACACCGTCGAGGACCTCTACGCCTTCCTCGCCAGCCACGAGCTTGAACGCGAGCCGGGGGCGGAGGCGGCGTACTCGAACCTCGGGGCGGGCCTCCTCGGGCACCTCCTCGCCCGCCACGTGGGGATGAACTACGGGGCGCTCCTGCACGAGCGCGTCCTCGATCCCCTCGGCCTAGACGATACGGTGATCGCGCTCTCAGACGGGCAACGGGAGCGACTGGCGCCGGGCCACAGCGAGGGTCGCGGGACGGCGAGTTGGGACTTCCCGACCCTCGCCGGCGCCGGCGCCCTTCGCTCGACCGCCGACGACATGCTCCGCTTTCTCGCCGCCAACCTCGGCCTCGTGGAGACCCCGCTCGAAGGGGTGATGCAGACGACCCACGCCCGGCGCGGAGGGATAGCCGGTGACAGCCTCAGCGCAGGGCTAGGGTGGATGATCCGGGAAGCCGACGGCGGCGAGCTCGTCTGGCACAACGGCGGCACCGGCGGCTACCGCAGCTTCGTCGGGTTCGACCCCGAGGCCCGGCGCGGCGTCGTCGTGCTGACGAACTCCGACCGGGGGCTGGACGACGTAGGCTTCCACCTCCTCGACCCTGCGATCCCGCTCGAAACGCCCCGCGCAACGGCCGACGTGGCGCCGGAGGTGCTGGAGCGGTACGTCGGGCAGTACCAGCTCGCGCCGGGCTTCTTCATCACCGTGACGCTCGACGGCGGCCGGCTCTACGGGCAGGCGACGGGGCAGCAGGCGTTCCGGCTCTACCCTGCGTCCGAGACCGAGTTCTTCTTGAAGGCCGTCGAGGCCGAGGTGACGTTCACCGTGGAGGACGGGGAGGTGCGGGGGCTCGTGCTTCACCAGGGCGGGCGCGATATGCCCGGCCAGAAGGTCGAATAAGGGCTGCTGGGTGACTGGAAAGCTTCTACCATCCCGACTCCAATGGCACGGCTGACACTACTCCTCACGGTACTCCTCGTCGGCGGCTGCCACACGCTCCGGGGGGAGGACTGGCGTTCGTCGCAGCAGCGTGAGCGGGACCGGGCCGAGGACGAGGCCATCGCCGTGGCCTACGACCACGCGGTCACGGCGGGGTTCGGGGAGGCGGTGCGGGGAGCGGAAGTATTTGCGGAGTACCGCCCCGGTCGCCCAGGCGGCAGCGATCCAGGCATGTGGGTGGTGACCTTCTTCCGCGGCGACGCCTTCGGCAACGTCGTCAACACGTGGGAGGCCGCTGTCTGGCCGGATCCCGAGGCGGGTGGTCTTGAGGTGAGGCAGGCCGGGCCGGGGGGGGAGGATTGATGGAATCGCGCCGATCTGCCCCGTCTGCGTCGGGCGCCGCTGAGGCTGTTCCCGTCCGCATCGCCACCCTCTACGACGACCTCGACCGGAGCCTCTCCGCGCTGCGCGCGGACGCTTCGCGGGTGGCGGCCTCGCGCGCCGTCGTCGAGCGGGCGCTGGCGGACGGGGCGACGTACTACGGCATCAACACCGGGTTTGGGGCGCTGGCGCGGCGGCGGATCGCGCCGGAGCAGACGGAGCAGCTACAAGAGAACCTCGTCCGCAGCCACGCCGTCGGCGTCGGCCCGCTGGTCCCGAGGTCGATTGCGCGGCTGATGCTGCGGCTAAAGG
Source organism: Rhodothermales bacterium (assembly GCA_965215145.1). Lineage (GTDB taxonomy): Bacteria > Bacteroidota > Rhodothermia > Rhodothermales > JANQRZ01. The sequence continues at coordinate 1,876,418 of OZ244038.1, forward strand.
TCCACGCCCTCGGCCTCGGCCACTCCGGCGTCTCGGAGGCGACGTTCGAGCGGCTGCTCGTGATGGCCGAGCGCGACCTCGTCCCGGCCGTCCCGAGCCGCGGCAGCCTCGGCGCCTCCGGCGACCTCGCGCCGCTGGCCCACCTCGCGCTCCCGCTCCTCGGCCGCGGTGAGGTGTGGGACGCGGCGGGGGAGGGGACGCGCCCAGTCGCTGAGGTGCTCGACGAGCACGGGCTGGCGCCGATCACGCTGAAGGCGAAGGACGGCCTCGCCCTCATCAACGGCACGCAGCTCATGGCGGCCTACGGCGCGTTCGTGCTCGAAAAGGCCATGCGGCTCCTCACCACCGCCGACGTGCTCGCGGCGATGAGCCTGGAGGCGCTGCAGGGGAGCATCCGCCCGTTCGACGCGCGCGTGCAGGCGGTCCGCCCGCATCCGGGGCAGCGGGCCGTCGCCGAGAACGTGCGCGCGCTGCTGGGGGGGAGCGAGATCCTCGAGAGCCACCGCGACTGCGGGAGGGTGCAGGACCCGTACTCGCTGCGCTGCGTGCCGCAGGTCCACGGCGCCTCCCGCGACGCGCTCGCCCACGCCGCCGCCGTCGTCGAGCGCGAGCTGAACAGCGTCACCGACAACCCGCTGGTGTTTCAGGAGGGCGAGCCGGCCGTCGTCTCCGGCGGCAACTTCCACGGGCAGCCCCTCGCCCTCGCGCTCGACTACGCCGCCATCGCGCTGGCCGAGCTGGCGAGCATCGCCGAGCGCCGGACGTACCTGCTGCTCGAAGGCAACGACGGCCTCCCGGCGTTCCTCATGCGCGAGACCGGGATCAACTCGGGGTTCATGATGCCGCAGTACACCGCCGCCGCGCTGGTCTCGGAGAACAAGGTGCTCTGCCACCCCGCGAGCGTGGACTCGATCCCATCGAGCCGGGGGCAGGAGGACCACGTCTCGATGGGGAGCGTCGCCGCGGTGAAGCTGCTGAGCGTGCTCTCGAACGTCGAGCACGTGCTAGGCATCGAGCTGATGACGGCGGCGCAGGCCCTCGACTACCGCGCGCCGCTGCGGCCGGGCCGCGGCGTCGAGGCCGCGCACGCCCTCGTCCGCCGCCACGTCCCCCACCGCGAGGCCGACGCCGGCTTCGCCGCCGACCTCGCCCGCTGCGTCGCCGCCGTCCGCGACGGCGAGGTCATCCCCGTCGCCGAGGCCGAGGCCGGCCCGCTGCACTGACCCCGAACCTCGCCGTGCCCGTTCTTACCGACATCGCCACGCTCGCCACCTGCCGCGCCGACGGCAGCCAGGGCGAGGTCCACGCCGTCCAGGATGCGGCGCTGGTGTGGGAGGGGGATACGGTCCGGTGGGTGGGGCCGGCGGCGGAGATGCCGGACGCGTTCGCCGGGATGGAGCGCGAGAGCGCCGGCGGGCGGCTCGTCGTGCCGGGGCTGGTGGACGGCCACACCCACCTCGCCTTCGGCGGATGGCGCGCCGACGAGTTCGAGCGGAGGCTGCGCGGCGAGACGTACCTCGACATCGCCCGCGCCGGCGGCGGCATCCGGCGCACTATGCGTGACACCCGTGCCGCTAGCGAAGACGACCTCGCTGAGCGCGCCGCTGGTTTCCTAAAAGGGATGCGGCGGCTCGGCGTCACGACGGTCGAGGCGAAGAGCGGCTACGGGCTCTCGACGGAGGACGAGCTGAAGACGCTCCGGGTCTACCGCCGCCTCGCGGAGGAGCAGCCGACCCGGCTCATCCCCACGTTCCTCGGCGCCCACACCGTCCCCCCCGAGTACGCCGACCGCCGGGCCGACTACGTCCGGCTCGTCCAGGAGGAGATGATCCCGCGGGTGGCAGCGGAGGGGCTCGCGCGGTTCTGCGACGTGTTCGTCGAGGAGTCGGCATTCGGGGTGGAGGAGGCGCGGGGGATCTTCGAGACGGCGGAGGCCCACGGCCTCGGCGGGAAGGTCCACGCCGACCAGCTCTCCGACGGAGGCGGTGCCCGCCTCGCCGCCGGGGTCGGCGCCGCCTCGGCCGACCACCTCGAAGCGCTCTCCGAGGACGGCGTCGCTGCGCTCGCCGGCTCGGGCGTGGTCGCGGTCACGCTGCCGCTGGCGGCGCTCTACCTCCGCAGCCCGTTCGCCCCCGCGCGGGCGCTCATCGCGGCCGGCGTCCCCGTCGCCGTCGCCACCGACTTCAACCCCGGCAGCGCGCCGAGCTACGACCTGCACCTCGCCCTGCTCCTCGCCTGCACGATGCAGCGGATGACGCCGGCCGAGGCGCTGAAGGGCGCAACCGTCATCGCCGCGCAGGCCATCGGGATGGAGGCCGAGGTGGGGTCGCTGGAGCCGGGCAAGCGCGCCGACTTTGCGGTGATCGACGCGCCGGACCCGACGCACTGGCTCTACCACTTCCGCCCGAACGCCTGCGTCCGCACGGTGATCGGTGGGAAGACGGTGTGGGAGGCGCCCAGTGCCTGAGTTGACGCCGCCCGATATCCCCGCGCCCGACAAGGCTGCCGACGACCCCCGCCTCGGCCACTGGCTCACCGCCAACCGCGACGCCGACGCGGCCGACGTGGTGATCGTCGGGTTCCCCTCGGACGAGGGCGTGCGGCACAACGGGGGGCGCCCCGGCGCGGCCGATGGGCCCGCCGCGATCCGCCGCCACCTCTACCGCCTCACCCCCGACGCCGAGCGCCCCGAGCCGTTCATCCGACTCATGGAGGGGACGGCCGACCTCGGCGATGTGCCGGTGACGGGCGACGTGGAGCGGGATCAGGAGGCCCTCGGTGCGATCCTCGCCCCGCTCCTCCGGACTAAAACGGTGATCGTGCTCGGTGGCGGCCACGAGACGAGCTACGGGCACTTCCTCGGCTACGTCGGCGCTGGGCTCGGCGTCCACATTCAGAACTGGGATGCCCACGCCGACGTGCGCCCGCTGAAGGACGGCCGCGCGCACTCGGGCTCGCCGTTCCGGCAGGCGTTGGAGCACCCCTCCGGCCGGTGCCGGCGCTACTCCGTCGCCGGCCTCCAGCCGCACAGCACCGCCCACGTCCACGCCGACTACGTCCGCGCGCGCGGCGGCGAGGTGGTCTGGCGCCGCGACCTCGACGCCGAGCGCGTCCGTGCCATCGCAGCGGACTCCGCCGCGCCCACGATGGTCACCTTCGACCTCGACGCGGTGGACGCCGCCGCGATGCCCGGCGTCAGCGCCCCAAACCCCGGCGGGCTCCCGGCCGCATTGTGGCTACGCGCGGCCTTCGAGGCCGGGCGCTCCCCGGCCGTCCGCTCGATGGACGTCGTAGAACTCAGCCCGCCGCACGACGAGGGCGGGCGCTCGGCTCGGCTCGCCGCGCTGACCGTGTGGGAGGTGCTTCGGGGGATCGCGGCGCGGCGGACGAGAAACGGCGGGGCAGCCCGGAGCCGTCCCGCCGTCCTCTGAAATCCGTCCTCTGGGACTCAGGCGATCATCCCCTCGACCACCGCCGTCTTCTGCTGCCCGTTGGTTTTGGACACCGGGGCGAGCTGGTAGAGGCAGGCGCCCCACGTCAGCCCCGCGCCGAAGGCCACGAACGCGAGCGTGTCGCCAGGCGAGACCCGCCCCTCGTCGTAGGCCTCCGAGAGCGCGATCGGGACGGTGGCGGCCGAGGTATTCCCGTAGCGCTCGACGTTGATGACCACCTTCTCCTTCGGCAGCCCGGCCTGCTCGGCGGCGTAGTCGATGATGCGCTTGTTGGCCTGGTGGGGGATGAAGAGGTCGATGTCGTCGGCGGTCAGCCCGGCCGCGCCCATCACCTCGTCGAGCGTCTCGACCATCTTGCGCGTGGCGAACTTGAAGACCTCGCGGCCATTCATGCGGAGGTAGTGCTCGCCGTTGTCGAGCCGCTCGTAGGTGGCCGGCTTGCTGGTGCCGCCGGAGGGCTGGACGATGAAGTCCCACCCCGAGCCGTCGGAGCCGAGCGTCGAGGCGAGCGAGCCGGTGCCGGGCGCGGCGGCCTGGAGCACGACGGCGCCGGCGCCGTCGCCGAAGAGGACGCACGTCGCGCGGTCGGTCCAGTCGAGGTGGCGCGTGAGGATCTCGGCGCCGATGACGAGCACCGTGTTGGCCGCGCCGGCGGCGACGAACTGGTGCCCCGTGACGAGGCCGTAGACGAACCCCGTGCAGCCGACGACGAGCGTCATCGCCCCGGCGTTCGGCGCGCCGAGGGCGTGCTGGACCTGGCTCGACACCGGCGGCGCGAGGTAGTCCGGGCTGGAGGTCGCGACGATAATGAGGTCCACGTCGGCCGGGTCGACCTCGGCCCGCGCGAGCGCGCGCTCAGCCGCACGCGTGGCGAACTCGGAGGTGTGGTCGTCGAGGTCGGCGAGCCGCCGCTCCGCGATCCCGGAGCGCGAGCGGATCCACTCGTCCGACGTGTCGACGACGTGCTCGAGGTCCTCGTTCGTGAGCACCCGCTCGGGGACGTAATGGCCCCACCCCGTGATGGTGCTGCCGCGAAGTCCGTTCATAGTAGAGCCAGGAGGGTGATGGGGGTGAGGGGCGCCCCGAGCAAGCAAGGAAGGTACCACCGCCGCGCCGGCCCGAGCGCTTAACGCCGTTAAGTCGCATCAGGTTGCCGCGCCGCGCGGGCGGAAGCGGCCGTGGCGGAGGAAGTGCAGCGTGTGCCGGGCCACAGCGGCGCTCCGCATCGGGAACGTGTGGCCGAGCGGGAGCACGAGGAAGTCGGCCATCCCGTCGAGCCGCGCCCGCTCCACGGCGACGGTCCCGTCGTTCGGGCCGCCGTGGGCGCGGTTGAACCACGGGAAGATCACCCGGCTCCCCGCGATCACCCCCGCCTCGAAGCCCGCCGGCGGCAGCGCCAGCGGGACGCTCTCGGGGCCGAGACCGAGCTCGCGGAGGGCGGGGCCGCACCACCACCGGAACGGCCAGCGGTCGCGGACGAGGTCGGCGGCGGCGCTGCCGCGGTTCGGCGGGGCGAGCATGACTGCGCGCGAGCCCGCCGGCAGCCCGTGCCGCGCGGCGTAGGCCCGCACGAGGATGCCGCCGAGCGAGTGCGTCACGAAGTGGACGGCCCCCGACTCCTCCCGTGCCCGCTCGACGAGGGGGCGGACGTGCCGCTCGGCCAGCTCCGCGATGGGGTGGCACGTCGAGGGGTACCCCCGGTTGACCGTGCGGAAGCCCTCGTCCTCCAGCCGCCGCGCGAGGGGCCGCATCGAGCGGGCCGTCCGGCCGAGGCCGTGGAGGAGGATGACGGTGCTGGGGGCTTCGGGCACGGGTTGCGCGGGCGGCGGGGCGTGGGTTACGTTCGTGCACGCCCGAGCCCGCCCCGCGATCCTATGGCCGCCTATCCCGCCACCCACCGTCGCATGACGCCGGAGGAGTACTTCGCCTGGTCCGAGGAGCAGGAGGTCCGGTACGAGTACTTCGACGGCGAGGTCTTCGCCATGGCCGGCGGCACCCGCGACCACGCCCTCATTACCTCGAACCTGATCCGCCTGCTTGGGAATGCGCTCAGCGGCTCCGGCTGCCGCGTGTTCACGGCCGACCTGCGGGTGCAGATCGCCGAGAGCACCCGCTACACCTACCCCGACCTCACCGTCGTCTGCGGCGAGGAGCGGTTCCTCGGGGACTCGCGGGTGACGCTGCTCAACCCGACCCTCCTCGTCGAGGTGCTCTCCGACTCGACGGCCGACTACGACCGGGGGTCAAAATTTGAGGGCTACCGGCGGATTTGGTCGCTGCGGGAGGTGGTGTTCGTGGCGCAGGATCGCCCGGCCGTCGAGGTCTTCCGCCGGGGCGGCGACGGGCGGTGGACGCTGTTCGAGCCGGAGGGCGGCGCGGTCACGCTCGCCTCCGTCGGCGCGACGGTCCCCGTCGAGGAGGTCTACGAGGGAGTCGACTTCTCGGCCCGGCCGCCCGGAGGCCGCCCGGGAGCCGCCCGCGCGGCTAGCGCGTCGTCGGGGTGAGGCCGGGGTCGCGGTCGAGGAACTCGTCGTAGAGGTCCGTCTGCCGCGAGACCAGGGGGACGCGGTAGCCGTCGATGAAGAGGTGCGTCACCTGGGTCTCCGTCTCGAACGGGTCGCCGGTGGCGACGAACAGCGTGGCGTGCTTGCCCGCCTCGACGGAGCCCATCCGGTCGGCGACGCCGAACATCCGGGCGGGCGCGATGGTGACGGCCTCGAGCGCCTGCTGCGGCCCGAACCCGTGGCGCTGGCCGTAGGCCGCGGCGAAGCCGGCGTGGAACGGGAGGTTCCGCGCGTCGTGCGCGCCGCCGGCCCCCAGCGACGCCGTCCGCAGCGCCACCGGCACGCCGGCCGCGTAGAGCAGCGCCGCGTTCTCGTAGGCCCGGTCGTAGCGGTCGCTGTCGCGGGTGGGGAGCGCGAGCACGGGGCCGGTGATGACTGGGAGCCCCGACTCCGCGAGCCGGTCGGCCACGCGCCAGCCCTCGGCGGCACCCATCAGGATCGCCCGCACGCCCTTCTCCTCGACCCATCCCATCACGTCGAGGAGGTCCTGCGCCGCGTTCGCCTCGATCAGCAGCGGCACCTCGCCGCGGACGACGGGCAGCAGCGCCTCCATCTCGGGCACGTACTCCCGCACGACCGTCGGGTCGGGGTCGGCCTGCGCGGCCGAGTCGATCCGGGCGAAGAGGAGCGCCTGCTCCCACGTCTCATTCAGCTTCTCGCGGGCCTCCTTCGCCTGCTTCTCGCGGGCCTCCTGGTCGCGGCGGTCGAAGAACCCCCGCCGCGCGGCCGAGGGGAAGTTCGCCACGACGCCGCGGAAGCCGGCGTCCATCTGCTCGGGCGTGTAGCCGTGGAGGCTGACCAGCGCCGCCGTCCCCGGCATCAGCCCCGAGGCCGGAGTGACGAGCACCGTCGTGACGCCGTTGAGGCGGGTCGTGGGGATGTGGACCGAGGAGGCGTTGACGGCCGTGAGCGTCAGCATGTGCGGGGTGACCTCCCCGATCTCCTGGTAGTCGCGAGTCTCGTCGAGCGCGCCGATCTCGGTGAGGCCGACCTTCGTGCCGCTGTCGATCAGGCCGGGGTAGACGGTGCCGCCGTCGCACGGGACGACCTCGGCCCCGGCCGGCGCCGCCACGCCCGCGCCGACGGCCTCGATGAGCCCGTCGCGGATCACGACCGTCCCGTTCTCGACGGTCCCGTCCGTGACCGTCTCGATCCGGCAGTCCGTGAGGGCGAACGTGCCGGCGCGGCCCTCGTCGGGGATCTGCGCCGTGGCAGAGAGGGGGGAGAGGAGAAGGAGGAGGGAGAAGAGAGAGCGACTCATGTGGTTGGCCTGGGTCTTTCCAACAATGTCATCCTGAGCGGAGTCGGAGGCGGAGTGAAGGATCTCTCCGGGCGGAACGTCAACCCTGCGCGGAGCCTGTGCTGAACGCCGTCGAAGTACTCGCTGAGGATGACGAGGGGCAGGAGAGGGGGTCATCGCAGCCACCACGCGGTCTGGGCCTCCGTGCCGGCCATGCAGGCCTCGTGGCTTTCCACCAGCAGCACCTCCTCGACCTCGACCTCCGGGTCCACGAGGAGGCGCATGTCGTCGGGGTCCTGCTCGCGGTCGAAGTAGACGACGCCGTCGATGACGGTCATCACGGGGACGGCGTAGACGGAGAGCGGGTGGCCGCGGAACAGCACGAGGTCGGCGTCCTTCCCGACCTCGATCGAGCCCGCGCGGTCGTCGATGCCGAGCTGCCAGGCGGGGTTGATCGTGATGAGCGCGAGGGCCTCGTCGTCCGAGAGGTTCCCGTAGCGCTGCGCCTTGGCGGCCTCGTGGTAGAGGTGGCGGATGAGCTCGGCGGAGTCGGAGTTGATGCTCGTGCGGACGCCGTTCTTCGCGAGGATGGCGGCGTTGAAGGCCGTCGAGTAGTAGACCTCGAACTTGTAATCCCACCAGTCCGAGAACACGCTCGCCCCAGCGCCCCACGCGGCCAGCTCGGGCGCGATCTTGAACGCCTCGTTCCCGTGCTGCACGGTCAGCCGGTCCACGCCGAAGTCCGAGAGCACGTCGAGCAGCATGAGGATCTCGTCGGCGCGGTAGGAGTGGGTGTGGACGAGGACGTCGCCGGCGAGGACGTCGGCGAGCGTCTCCAGGCGGAGGTCGTAGGGGGGCGGCGTCGCGCGGCGGCCCTCGACGCGGGCCGCCTCGTAGCGCTCCTGCGCGGCCCGGTAGCGGCGGGCGTCGGTGAGCGCCTGCCGCATCACCTGCTCCACGCCCATCCGCGACGCCGGCCGGATCCCCCGGCCCCGCCCGTGGACGCGGACGGGGTTCTCGCCGAGGGCGAACTTGATCGTCCGCGGCGCCCCCTCGAACCGCAGCGCCTCGGGGTCGGTCTGCCCCCAGCGCAGCTTGATCGTCTCGTTCTGCCCCCCGATCACGTTGGCCGAGCCGTGCATGAGGTGCGCCGAGGTGACGCCGCCCGCGAGCGCTCGGTAGAGCCGGATGTCGAGCGGGTTCAGCACGTCGCCGGTCCAGACCTCCGCCGTCACCGGGTTCGTCGCCTCGTTCACCGACGAGATGGCGATGTGGCTGTGGGCGTCGATGACGCCGGGCATGAGATAATGGTCGGCGCCGTCCACGGTTCGGACGCCGCGCGGCGCGCTGAGGCCCTGCCCGACCTCGGCGATCCGGCCGTCGCGGACGAGCACGTCGGTGTCCTCCAGCGTCCCGTCCGTGACGGTCAGGACGGTGGCGCCCCGGATCAGCAGGTCACCCGTCGGCGGGCCGTCCTGAGCCTTGGGGGGCGCGGCGACGAGCAGGGCGGTCAGAAAAAGGAGTGGAAGGCGCATCGGGGAAGGTCGTAGTAGGGGCGCGATATATCGCGCCCGTTGCTCGGGGCTGAATCAGCGGGCGGGATCAATTCGGGCGGCGGGTGGCGGAGAGGTCGAGCGGGGGGAAGTCGCCGCTCGTGACCTCGCCCTCGAACGCGTCGTCGGTGATGAGGCCGGTCACGGAGAGCGGGCCGACGGGCGTGTTCGAGAGGTCGAACGAGAGCCGGTTGCCCTCGACCTCGACGTTCTCCATCGGGAGCGAGCCCTGGCCGTCGACCTCGAACGTGCCCGAGTAGCTGCCGGGCTCGCCCTCGATGGTCATCTGCCCGGAGACCGCGTCGCCGGGGGTGACGAGCGTGAAGTCCCACGTCCCGACCACGGTGACCTCGGCGTCGGGGTCCTCCTCCGGCCCGTCGCCGTCGACCTCGAAGCGGCGTCCGTCCACGAACACGAACCGGACCTTCGTGTCCTCGGCGAAGTAGTCGCCGTCGGTGACGACGAGGTTGGCGAGCTTGCCGGGCTCGACGGTCCCGGCGTTGCGGGCGATGCCGAGCAGCTCGGCCGGCGCCGTCGTGAGCGCCGCCAGCGCGTCGTCGGCCGGGAGCCCGGCGGCGACCATCCGGCGAAGGTTTTTTCTAGCGTCCGAGGCCGAGCCGTCGAGGGAGGCGAAGGCGAAGGGCACGCCGGCCTCGGAGAGCGTGAGCGGGTTCCGCTCGAAGAGCCCGAGGGCGATCCTCCGGCGGCGGTTGAGCTCCTCGTTCTCGTCGTCGGCGTCGGCGAAGGAGCGGGTGCGGCGCTCGGTCAGGAAGATCTTCCCGCCGAGGTGGTCGGCGAGGTCCGGCTCCTCGATCTCCTCTCGGGCGTCGCCGGGCGGCGGGGGGGGCTGCCCGACGAGGGCCGTGGTGTCGCTCTCCGTCGTGTCGGCCTCGGCCTCCTCGACCTCGTCGGGGAGGTCGAGCGGGGCGAGGGCCGGGACGTCGGCGGCGCGGAGCTTGTCGGTCAGCATCGAGCTCTCGGGCACGCCGGCCAGCACGAGCGGCAGCCCGAGCTCCCCCGCGATCCGCAGCGCGCGGTGCCCGTCCAGCACGTCCTCGGCGACGAAGAACACCGGCTGCTCCCCGGCTAGCGACGGCGCGAGCGCCGCGGCTACGGGGTCGAACGTGGGGCGGCGGAGGCCCTGCGGGTCCTCGCCGTAGAGCTGGTCGGCCTCGACGAGCCGGGCGGTCTGGCGGTAGAGCTGGCGGAGCTTCGCCATCACCCCCATCGGCGTCGCGGGGTAGACGCCGCCGGCCCCGTCGAGCTCCATCACCAGCGAGGACTCCGGCACGAGGACCATCTCCTCGGGCGCGTCACCGGCCAGCAGGATGACGGCGCCCTGCCCGGCCAGCATCCCGCCCTTCGGCGCGACGTGGGCCACGGTGAACCCGGCCTTCCGCCATGCTTCGACGTCGCCGTCCTCGGGGTCGAGCAGCGTCCGCGCCAGCCGGTCCGGGACGATGCCGGCCCGCTCGCGCGGCGGCTCGCCGGGGTTCGGGACGCGGTCCTCCTCCTCGTCGTCCATCTGCGGCACCTCGACGGCCGTGTAGCCGAGCCCGTCGATGAACCCGGCGTAGACCGTCAGCGAGTCGCCCTCGATCACGTCGGCGTCGAAGGGCACCGGGACGCCGGCGCCGACGGCCTCGATGAGCCCGTCGCGGACGACGACGGTGGCGCCCTCCGTCACGCGGCCCGGCGCCTCGACGACCCGCGCGTTGGTGATGGCGAAGGTCCGGGTGACAGGCCGGACGCCGGGGTCCTGAGCGCCGCCGGATTGGGCGAGGGCGGCGGGAGCGGCGATCAGGAGCAGCCCGAGCACGAGGCCGAGCCGCAAGGGGGGACGGGACATAGGCGGGAGGCAGCGGGTGCCACGAAAGATAGCGCGGGCAGCCTCAGCCGTCGAGTGCGGTGCGCATGCCCGACGCTACGGGACGGCGAGCCAGATGGTTGCCCCCGCGTAGGGGCGGACCCGTGTGTCCGCCCAGCCCCGATCAGTCCGTGCTACGCCATCCGCCTCTCCGGAAGGAACCGCGCCTCCACGTCCTCGATCTTCCCGACGCGACCGGCGTGCCGGCCGCCCTCGAAGGCCGTCTCGAGGAAGACCCCGAGGACGCGCTTGTTCGCCTCGACGCCGACGGTGCGGCTGCCGAGGGTGAGGACGTGGGCGTCGTTGTGGGCGCGGGCGTTGAAGGCGGCGAACTCGCCGGCGCAGCAGGCCGCCCGCACGCCCGGCACCTTGTTCGCCACCATCGCGCTGCCTACGCCGACGCCGTCGATCACCAGCCCCCGCGCGGCCTCGCCGAGGGCGACGAGACGGGCCACGGCGTAGGCGAAGTCGGGGTAGTCCACGCTCCGCTCGCCGGAGTCCGTGCCGACGTCCTGCACCGTCCAGCCGAGGGCCTCGGCGTGGGCCACGAGCGCGGCCTTCTGCTCGAACCCCGCGTGGTCGCACCCGACGGCGAGGGTCTTCGGCGGCGCGTCTTCCTTCTCGGCATCGCCCCCCGGCGAGCCCGGCCCGCCGTGCTCCGGCCGTTCGGTGAGGGCCACGCCGAGGGCGCGGGCGGCGTCGCGGGCGAGGGCGGTGACGAGGGCGCGTGGGGGGAGGGCCAGCGTGGTCCGCCCGGCGCGGGCGGCGTCGCGGACGGCGCGCTCGGTGATGAGGGGGCGCTTCGGCATGGCCCGAAGCTACGGCGCAGGACCGAGTGGCAGGCGCCTGCGCCGGGGTGGGGTGGGGCCCATCGGGAAGCCGCCCACGCGTTACCTTGAACCCTCCTCTCCGCCTGCGCCCGCCGGCGACGCCGGAAGCGCTTCCCGTCACTCCCCCTCCGCCCCCATGCCCGAGCCCATCCACAGCACCGAGACCGCCGGCACCGCCGTCGAGCGCCCCACCGTCTCCGCCTACGCCATCGCCACGGCCAACTTCGAGCGGGCGGCCGACCTCCTCGGGCTCGAGGACCAGTGGCGGAAGCTCATCCGCAACCCCTTCCGCGAGATGAAGGTGGAGGTCCCGCTCCACATGGACGACGGGAGCCTCTGCGTCTACCGCGGCTTCCGGATCCAGCACAACGGCGCGCGCGGGCCGTTCAAGGGCGGCATCCGGTTCTCCCCCCTCGTCGACGCCGACGAGGTCCGGGCGCTGGCCGAGATGATGACCTACAAGACGGCCCTCGTGGACATCCCCTTCGGCGGCGGCAAGGGCGGCATCAGCGTCGCCCCGCGCGACCTCTCGAAGCGCGAGCTCGAGCAGCTCACGCGCCGTTACATCAGCCGCATCCACCTCATCCTCGGGCCCAACCGCGACGTGCCGGCGCCGGACATGGGGACCAACGCGCAGGTGATGGCGTGGATCGTGGACCAGTACGGCCGCCAGCACGGGCACACCCCCGCCGTCGTCACGGGGAAGCCGCTGGAGATGGGCGGCTCGCCGGGCCGCGAGGCCGCCACCGGCCGCGGCGTGATGATCTGCACGCTCGAGGCCGGGCGCGACCTCGGCCTGGACCCGAAGGACATGCGCGTCGTGGTGCAGGGGTTCGGCAACGTCGGCTACTGGGCGGCGCACCTGCTGGAGGAGCGGGGCGCCACCGTCGTCGGCGTCTCCGACGCCTCGGGCGGGTTCTACAAGGCGGAGGGCCTCGACCTCGGCGAGATGCGGGAGTACGCCCTCGCCCACGAGGGCGCGCTCAAGGGGTACGCCGGCTCCCGCGTCGAGAACGTCTCCCACGCCGACTTCATGGGGCTCGACTGCAACGTCCTCGTCCCGTCCGCCATCGAGGCCGCCATCCACGAGGGCAACGTGGACTCGGTGAAGGCGCGGCTCGTCGTCGAGGGCGCCAACCTCCCCGTCACCCCGGAGGCTGACCGCCGGCTCAACGAGCGCGGCGTCCTCGTCGTCCCGGACTTCCTCGCCAACGCCGGCGGCGTCACGGTCTCGTACTTCGAGTGGAGCCAGAACTTCCAGCAGTACACCTGGGCCGAGGACGACGTGAACGAGCGCCTCGAGAAGATCATGCTGAAGGCCTACCGCGCGACCCGCGAGCGCGCGCAGGAGCGGGACGTGTCGCTCCGCGAGGGCGCCTTCCTCGTCGCCATCGAGCGCGTCGTCAAGGCCGAGAAGCTGCGGGGGATGCTGTAGGCGGGGGACCCTCTAGAGGGAGGAGCGGAGGGGCGAGGCTGAACGGGCCTTCCCCGCCCGCTTTTTCGACGCGGCCTCACGCGGCGCGACGAACCCGGCGCCCGCACGGCCGGTTGACATCGGCTGACCCCGCCCGCGACCCATGCCCGTCACCGTCTCCGCCGTCGAGCCCGGCTCGCTCGCCGACCGCCTCGGCTGGCGGCCCGGCGACCAGGTGCTGGCCGTCAACGGCGCCTCGGTGCAGGACGAGCTCGACCTCCGCTTCAAGGCCGACGAGGAGCACTTCACCGCCCGCGTCCGCCTCTCCGGCGCCCTCACCGAGCAGGCCGTCGAGCGCGACCTTTCCGAGCCGCTCGGCGCCGACTTCGAGGAGTTCCGCATCAAGACCTGCGGCGACGACTGCGTGTTCTGCTTCGTCGACCAGAACCCCCTCGGCCTCCGCGACACCCTCTACTTCCGCGACGGCGACTTCCGGATGTCGTTCCTCTACGGGAACTACATCACCATGACGAACCTCCGCGACCGCGACATGCAGCGGATCGTGGAGCAGCGCCTCAGCCCGCTCTACATCTCCGTCCACTGCACCGACGACGAGGTCCGCCGCCGGATGATGGGCCACCGCGCCCAGCGCGACCGGCTCATGGAGAAGCTCCACTTCCTCCGCGAGCACGGCATCGACATGCACGCGCAGATCGTGCTCGTCCCCGGCTATAACGACGGCCCGCTCCTGGAAAAAACCATCGCCGACCTCTACGCGATGGCCGACCGGATGCAGTCGGTCTCCATCGTCCCCGTCGGGCTGACGAAGCACCGGCGGGAGCTGACGACGCTGCGCCCGCTCGCGCCCGCCGAGGCCCGCGAACTGGTGGGGCAGGTCGAGCGGTGGCAGGCGCGGTTCCGCGACGAGGTCGGGCGGGGGTTCGTGTACCTCTCGGACGAGATGTACATCCTCGCAGCGGAGGATTTCCCGCAGGAGGACGCCTACGACGGCTACCCCCTGATGGAGAACGGCGTCGGGATGTGCCGGGACTTCCTCGACGAGCTGGCCTTCCAACGGGAGGAGCTGCCGGAGGCCCTCCCCGAGCCGCGCACGCTGACCCTCGCCACCGGCACCCTCGCCGCGCCCATGCTGGAGGAGCGGGTGGCGCCGGTGCTGCACGGGGTCGAGGGGCTCGACGTGCAGGTGGTGCCCGTCGAGAACACGCTGTTCGGGGACGTGGTGACGGTGAGCGGGCTCCTCAACTTCCAGAGCTTCGAGGCCGCGCTCCGCCCCCTGGCCGACGCCGGCCGCCTGGGGGACTTGGTCCTGCTGCCGCCGGACTGCGTGAACTTCGAGGGGCTCTTCCTCGACAACCGCCCCGGCCGGAACACCCCGGACGACCTCTCCCGCGCCCTCGGCGGCGTCCCCGTCGAGGTCTTCGGCGGCGACTGGGCCGAGGTGGTCGCACGGCTCAGCACCCGCACGCAGCCGGCGTAGGGACGGGGCATGCCCCGCCCCTACAACGCCCCGGCAGTTGGAGCGGTTGAGATCGACCGGAGGCGTATTGCAACCCGGAGGCCGCGCTGCCGATACTGCGGCGTGGCCTCTCGTCTGACCCCCCGCGCCCGTGCCCGTCCCTGACCCCCTCGATCCGAACCCTGCGCCCGTTGCCGTCTCCCCTCAGGAGGGGGCTGCGGTGGACGCGGCCTGGCCGGCCCCAGCGCCGCCCGCCGTCCCCGCCCTCCGCGACCCGTTCCCCGACGCCGAGCCAGCGCGGCTGACGGGGCCGTTCGAGCGACAGCGGTTCCACCCGGTCCTCGCGGCCTTCCTCGTGGGAGCCGTGGGGTGGATCGCGTTCCAGCTCATCGGGCTGCTCGCCACCGTCGTGTTCCTCTCCGACGAGCTCGGCGCGCTCGGCCTGGGCGGGCTGGATGAGGCGGCACTGGCGGCGCTGATGGCGGAGCACATCGAGGCGGTGTTCGGGGCGAACGCGATCGGGCAGGTGGTTGGGCTCGGGATGCTGACGCTGCTGGCGACGCGGCTCCACACGCCGGACGTGCTGCCGTACCTCCGCATCCGCCACGCCGACCCGGCTCAGCTGGCGCTCGGCGTCGTGGGGCTCGCGGCGCTGCTCCCGTTCGTGTCGTGGCTCGGGGAGCTCAACGGGCTGATCCCGATGCCGGACGCGCTGCGGGCGTGGGACGAGCAGCAGGCCGCGCTCCTCGAGCCGCTCCTCGCCGGCGGCATCCCCATCGTCCTCGGGCTGCTGTTCGTGGCGCTGGCGCCGGCGCTGTGCGAGGAGGTCCTGTTTCGCGGGCTCATCCAGCGCAACGTCGAGCGGCGGCTCGGGGTGGCGTGGGCCATCGTGCTCTCGGGCGTCGTGTTCGGGCTGTTCCACCTCCGGTTCGGGGAGGCGCTGCCGCTCTCGATGCTCGGGGTGTTCATGGCCTTCGGGGTGTGGGTCACGGGGAGCCTCTGGACGGGCGTCCTGCTGCACTTCCTGAACAACGGCGCCGCCATCGTGGTGAGCAGCCTGATGGCGGACGGGGAGGGGGTCCCGCTGGAGGAGGTCGCGGTGCCGTGGTATCTTGCGCTCGGCGCGCTGGCCGTCGCGCTCGGCGCCGCGCACCTCATGCTCCGCCGCCGCGCGGCGCTCCTCGGCGCCGCCCCCGCGGGCAGCCCGCATCCGACCCCGACGGAACCGCCCCGAGGCGCCGGAGGATAGAGGCGGGCGGATGGAGGATGGAAGGCGCTACGGCGCCGACGGCCACGCTCTATCATTCATCCTCTATCATCTAATCACCCGCCCCCTCCGACCGATGGCTGACGACCCCCGCCGCTACGAGGACTGGATCTCCGTCTTCAACACCTCCACCGACTTCGAGGCCGACCTCGTCCGCGACCGCCTCGACGACGGCGGCATCCCGGCCGTCGTGCTGACCCAGCGCGACCACGCCTTCAACCTCAACGTCGGCGACCTCTCGGCCGTCCACGTCATGGTCCGCCCCGCCGACGCGGACCGCGCCCGCGAGGTCCTCGCCGAGGTCGCCTTCACGGACGAGGAGCTGGAGCAGGCCGCGATGGCCGCCGACCCGCAGGCCCCCGACGCCCACGAGGCCGACGAGGAGGCCCGGCTCGACTCCGGCCTCGACACGCTCAACCTCTCGCCCCCGGACGGGGAGTAGCAGCTACGTCCCCTCGCCGTCACGCCATGTCCGACCTCGCGCAGCGCATCCTGACGGCGCTCGTGCTGGCTCCGCTGGCGGTGGGGGCGGCCTACCTTGGCGGGTGGGCGTTCGCGCTGTTCATCGCCCTCGTCGCTGCCGCCGCGCAGTGGGAGGTGTACGGGCTGTTCGAGGCCGGCGGCGCGCGGCCGTCGCGGTGGACGGGCGTGGCGGCGGGGCTCCCGCTCGTGCTGTGGCCGGTGGCCCCGGCCGTGTGGCCGCTCGCCGTCGTCGGGCTGCTCGCGCTGCTCGTCGCGGAGCTGTACCGCCGCCTGGAGGCGCCGCTCGCCAACGTCTCCGCCGGGGCCTTCGGGGCGCTCTACCCGATGGGGCTGGCCGGCCTCGTCGTCTACCTCCGCACGGGCTCCGAGCCGGCGCTGGGGGAGGGGTACGCGTTCGGCCTCACCGCGACGGCCATCGCGGCGGTGTGGGCGGCCGACACGTTCGCGTACTTCGCCGGGCGGGCCTTCGGGCGGCGGCCCCTGTTCCCCCGCGTCTCCCCGAAAAAGACCGTCGAGGGCCTGGCCGGGGGGATCGCCGGGGCCGTCGCGTTCGTGCTGATCGTCAAGGCGCTGGCCCTCCCGTTCCTGCCGTGGCTCGACGCCGCCGCCGTCGGCCTCATCGCCGGCCTGCTCAGCCCCCTCGGCGACCTCGCCGAGAGCCTGCTCAAGCGCTCCGTCCGCGTCAAGGACTCCGGGACGCTGCTCCCCGGCCACGGCGGCGTCCTCGACCGGATCGACGCCGTGCTCGTGGCCGTCCCGCTGATCGCGATCTACCTCGACGTGGTGGCGGAGCTGTTTTAGGGAAGGGGGACGGGGGAAGGGGGATGGGGGAAGAGAGGGAAAGGAAGAGCGAAAGGAGGGAAGAGAAGAGGGAGGGGAAAAGAAGGGATGAGGAGGGGGAAAGGAAGGAACCGGGTAGGCGAGGCCACGCTAGCCACGGCTCACGGCTCACGGCTCACGGCTCACGGCTCACGGCTCACGGCTCACGGCTCACGGCTCACGGCTCACGGCTCGCTGACGGAACGGTGGCACGGACCGGGCGGTACCCTGGGCGCACCTGCCGACGCCCCTGATGCTCTTCCCGAGGATCCGCCACAAGCCGCGCCGCTTCGAGTACGACCCCCGGTTCTACGACCCGAGCCACGACGACCGGATCCGGCAGCGCATCCGGTTCAAGAGCAAGACGCGCCGGGGGATGCAGCCGGCCTTCATCACCGTCGCCGTCCTGCTGCTGCTGGCGCTGTTCATCTACACCCGCCTCTGACGGCCGGCTCGGGCGGCGATGGGGCGGCGGTACCTTCCCCCGTTCACGCATCACGCGAACCTCAGCTTGAGCACGCCCGACCCCACCACGCCGCAGGAGACGCCGGAGCCCGGCGCCTCCGAGACCCCAGATGCGGGCGCCGCGCCGGACGCCGGAGCTGCGCCGGACGGGATCGTCCGCGTGCTGCCGGAGCCGCTGGCGAACAAGATCGCGGCGGGGGAGGTCGTGCAGCGGCCGGCCTCGGCGCTGAAGGAGCTGCTGGAGAACGCGCTCGACGCGGGGGCGCGGAACGTGACGGTCGTGCTCCAGAAGGCCGGCAGCGAGCTCGTCCAGGTGGTGGACGACGGGTGCGGGATGGGGCCGGAGGACGCCGCCGCCTGCTTCGGCCGCCACGCCACCAGCAAGCTCCGCGCGGCCGAGGACCTCGGCTGCATCCGCACCCTCGGCTTCCGCGGCGAGGCGCTCGCGTCCATCGCCGCCGTGGCCCGCGTCGAGCTGAAGACAAAGCGGCGCGGCGACGCGGCGGCCACATGCGTCCGCGTCGAGGGCAGCCGGCTCGTCGAGCAGGCCCCGTGCGCGGCGCCGGACGGCACGAGCATCGCCGTGCGCGACCTCTTCTTCAACGTGCCCGCCCGGCGGAACTTCCTGAAGAGCCCGGCTACCGAGTTCAAGCACCTCGTCGAGACGTTCCAGTTCGTCGCGCTCTCGCACCCCCAGGCCGGGTTCACCCTCGTCCACGACGGCAGCGAGGTCTACCGCCTCGCGCCGAGCGCGGCGGGGTTCGAGGAGGCGCTGCGGGCGCGGCTGCTCGCCCTCGTCGGCGGCCCGCGGGGGGCGCAGCCCGACGGCGGGCTCGTGCCGGTCGAGGAGACGACGAGCTACCTCTCCGCGCGCGGCCTCGTCGGCCGGCCGGAGCGGGCGCGGCGCTCGCGCGGCGAGCAGTTCCTGTTCGTCAACGGCCGCTACGTCCGCCACCGGGGGCTGGAGCACGCCGTCGCCGCGGCCTTCGAGGACCTCCTCCCGAAGGACGCCCGCCCGCTGTTCGCGCTGTTCCTCACGCTCGACCCCCGCCACGTCGACGTCAACGTCCACCCGACGAAGACGGAGGTGAAGTTCGACGACGAGCGCGGGGTCTACGGCTTCCTCCGGTCCGTCGTCAAAAAGGCCCTCGGCGACGCCGACCTCGTCCCGAGCCTCGACGGCCTGGGCGACGGCCACGCCCGCCCCGCTATCGACCTCACCGTGGACCCGGCTCAGGAGCCCCCGAGCGCGCCCGCCACGCCCCGACCCGTCTCCTTCGAGACCACCCCGCGCGTGACCGGCCACGCCCCGACCCCGATGCGGTTCGTCGAGCCGGGCGACACCGGCCCCGCCACGCTCGACCCCATCTTCGCCCCGAACGAGGCCCCCGCCGCGCCGGCCCCGACCGAGGCCGTCCCCAGCGGTCTTATCCCCGCCGGCCCCATCCCGTCTGGCCCAGTCCCGTCCGGCGCCGAGCCGCTGGCCGAGGCGGAGCTCGCGGACGAGGGGCTGGCGCTCGGCGCAAGCCCGCCGGTGTGGCAACTCCACCACCGCTACCTCGTCACCCCCATCCGCTCCGGGCTCCTCGTCGTGGACGCCCGCGCGGCGCACGAGCGGATCCTCTACGAGCAGGCGCTGACGACGATGGCGGGCGGCCTCGCCGCCTCGCAACAGCTGATGTTCCCCGTCGTCGTCGAGCTCGATCCGGCCGACCACGCCCTGCTCCAGGAGCTCCAGGCCGACCTCCGCGCGCTCGGGTTCTACGTCGAGGACTTCGGCGGGCGGACGGTCAAGGTGAACGGCATCCCCGAGGGCATCACCGGCAACGAGGCGTCGCTGCTGGAGGACGTGCTCATGCAGTACCGGGAGTACGGAGAAAACCTCGCGGTCAGCGGGCGCGAGGCGCTGGCCCGGAGCGTGGCCCGCCGCAGCGCCGTCCGCCCCGACGGCCCGATGCCGAGGGAGGCCGCCCGGAAGCTGATCGACGAGCTTTTCGCCTGCCGGATGCCCTACGCCGACCCCCACGGCCGCGCGACGATGGTGAAGCTGACGCTGGAGGAGCTGGAGCGCCGCTTCGCGCGGGGCTAGCGCGGCGTGGCCGGCGCCGACCTCCGCGCGCGCCTCCGCGCCTACGTCGCCGAGCACGGGCTGATCGCGCCGGGCGCCCGCGTCGTCGTGGCCGTCAGCGGGGGAATGGATTCGGTGGCGCTGCTGCGGTTGCTGAGTGACGACTTCCGGCCCGTCGCCGTCCACGTCCACCACGGCCTCCGCGACGAGGCCGACGCCGACGCGCGGTTCGTGGAGACGCTCGGTGAGCGGTGGGGCGTGCCGGTCGAGGTGCGGGCGGGGCCGGTGGGGGAGGGGGAGAACGTGCAGGCGGCTGCGCGGGCCGCGCGGTACGCCGCGCTCGGAGAGGCGACCTGTGAACACAGAGCGGCCGTTATTGCAACGGGACACCACCGCGACGACCTCGCCGAGACCCTGCTGCTGAACCTCCTCCGCGGCGCCGGCCCCGCCGGCCTCGCTGGCATCCCGCCCCGGCGCCCGCTCGCGCCCGGTTCGCCGGTCGAGGTCGTCCGCCCGCTCCTCTTCGCCCACCGCGCGGAGCTCCGCGCCTTCGCCGAGGCCGAGGGGCTGGACTGGCGCGAGGATGCTTCCAACGCCTCGACGCACTACCGCCGCAACGCGCTCCGCCACGAGGTCCTCCCGCTGCTAGAAGAAAAGTTCGGTCCCGACGTCTCCGGGCGCCTCGCAGATACCACCGAGCGGCTGCGCGGGTTGGTGGATGCCGGCGCCGCGCTCGCCCCTGCCAAGACGTTCGAGGGGGCAGTGGGGGAGGACCGGTCGCTGCGGCTCGACGCGCTCCGCGCGATGGCTGAGCCCGTCCGGCTCGGGGTGTTCCTGGAGGCACTAGCGCGGTGGGCGCCGGGCGCGCCCCGTTCCGCCGCGCCGGCCCGCGCGCTCGACGCCCTCCTCGACGCCCAGCCCGGCCGCTGGATCGAGCTTGGGGGCGCGACGGTCTGGCGTGAGCGGGAGGGGCTCCGGTTCGCCCCACCGGCGCCGCCGGCCTACTTTGAAGCGCCCGTCGTCGTGGGCCGGCCTGTCGAGACGCCGTGGGGTGTGCTCCGCACCGAACCCACCTCTGCCATCCCCGACGGCTTCGATCCCTCCCCGCTCGTCGAGGTCGCCGACGCCAACCGGCTCGTTGGCCCCCTCGTGCTGCGGACGTGGCGGGCGGGCGACGCCCTCGTCCCGCTGGGCATGGTCGGGACGAAGAAGGTCAGCGACCTCCTCACCGAGCGGCACGTCCCCCCGAGCGCACGCGCCCGGCAGCTCGTGCTGACAGCCGGCGGGGAGGTGGTGTGGGTCGTCGGGCACCGGCTGGCGGAGGCCGCGCGGGTCCGCCCCGCAACCCGGCGGGCGCTCCGGCTGGCGTGGGAGCCGAGCCGTATCACAGACCCCGGCGCACCCCCGTAGGGGCGCAGCGCTGCTGCGCCCTGACCCGCGTCCGGTTTGGGTCAGATGGGCACGGCACCGCGGAGTGCTAGTCACTCCGCTCAGCCCCTACGGGTATCTTGCCGACGACCGGCCCGACCCCCGCCCGATGCCCCTCGCCCCCGCCGTGCCCGAGACCGTCGTCTGCCGGGGCGAGCGGTTCCGGCTCTACCTCGACCCCGAGACCATCGCCGCGCGCGTCCGTGCTCTCGGCGCCGAGATCAGCCGCGACCTCGGCGGCGAGCGGCCCATCCTGATCGGCGTCCTCAACGGGGCCTACATGTTCCTCGCCGACCTCATGCGCGCCGTCACGGTGGACTGCGAGGTGGACTTCCTGAAGCTCTCCTCCTACGGCGCCCAGAAGGTCTCCAGCGGAGAGGTCACCGAGCTCAAGCGGCTCGACGCCGACATCGCCGGCCGCCACGTCGTCGTCGTCGAGGACATCGTGGACACCGGCCTCTCGATGAGCTACATCCGCGACCTCATGGGGCACCTGGAGCCGGCGTCGGTCCGCCTCTGCACGCTCCTCCACAAGCCCGACGCCACCCGCCCCGGCCTCGACCTCCGGCTCGACTACGTCGGGTTCGAGATCGAGAACCTGTTCGTGATCGGCTACGGGCTCGACTACGGCCAACTCGGCCGGAACCTGCCCGCCATCTACATCGCCGACGAGGAGGCCAGCGAGGCGAACGGCTCAGCTGACTAACGGGCGGTGCTCTTTCCATGCTCCGGAGGGGCGACCCCCTGTGGTCGCCCTGCCTCGGAGGAGGTCACCCTTCACCGGGCGGACACGCGGGTCCGCCCCTACGAAGAGATCTCTTCACCCCAGCCTGTGCAGCGCCAACACGTCGGCGGTGAGCCGGGAGAGGTCCGGGCCGTCGGGGACGGCGCCGAAGGGGGCGTCGGGTTCGGCCGTCGGGTCGGCCATGACGGCGAGGCAGGCGTCCACGCTCGCGGCCAGCGCGGGCGGGTGGTAGCCACCTTCGAGCGTGGCGACGAGTCGGCCGCCAGCGTGCTCGTCGGCGATCTCCAGCACGAGCCGCATCAGGTCCGCGAAGGCCGAGACCGAGAGCCGCGTCTGTGCCAGTGGGTCGAGGTGGTGGGCGTCGAAGCCGGCGGAGACCAGCACGAGGTCGGGGAGGAACCGGGCGGCGAGCGGGGGGAGCACGGCGCGGTAGAGGCCCACGAGCGCGTCGGCGGTGCCGGGCGGGTAGGGGAGGTTCACCGTGAACCCCTCGCCCGCGCCCTCGCCGGTCTCCGCGAGCCCGCCCGTCCCCGGCCACAGCGGGCTCTGCTGCGACGAGACGACGAGCACCGACGGGTCGGTGTAGAACGCCTCCTGCGTGCCGTTGCCGTGGTGGACGTCCCAGTCCACGACCATCACCCGCTTGGCGCCGTGCGCGGCCTGCGCGTGGCGCGCGGCGACGGCGGCGTTGGAGAACAGACAGAACCCCATCGCCGCGTCGGGTCGGGCGTGGTGGCCCGGCGGGCGAACGAGCGCGAACCCGTTGTCGGCTTCGCCATCCAGCACCGCGTCCACGACGTTCAGTAACCCCCCGGCGCCCCGGCGGGCGATCCGGTCGCTGTCCGGGGTGACGTAGGTGTCGGGGTCGAGGCGCCCGCCGTCCGCCTCGCACAAGGCGTGGACGGACTCGACGTGGCGCTCGGTGTGAACCCGGAGGAGGGCATCCACCGGGGCCTCGGCGACGGGCACTTCATGCATCGCTTCAAGGCGGCCCGAATCGCGCAGCCGTGCCATCACGGCGTCGAGGCGTTCGGGGCGTTCGGGGTGGCCGGGCTCGCGGTGGGCGGCGTGCGTGGGGTCGAAGCAGAAGACGGTGATCATAGCCTGCGAAGCGAGCTCGAACGGGGGACCAATGAGAGAGCATGGAACGTAACGAGGCTTCGGAATACCCGTCGCCGACGCGGGCCCCGCCATGCATCTCGCATCTGCTCTCGCCCTTGCCGTGCTGCTCTCCGCGTCGGCGCCGGCCCAGGAAACCACGCCCCCAGATCCAAATGAACTCAGCGTCCGCGCCGCCGTCGCGGCCGACCTCGGGCTCGCTGCACCCCCAGAAGTCTTCGCCCAGAAGTCTTCGCCGAGGCGGCACTCCTGACTGAGCGGCCCCTCTGGCTTTTCTGGATGCGGGCGGCCCTCAGCGCGGGAGGCGTCGGGCTCGGCACCTACGTCGTCCACCTCGGCGTCCGCATCCTCCGCGACGCTAACGAGCGGGCCGGTGAGGACCCCACCTTCGGCCTCGCCAGCGGCTTCCACGCCGCGGGCGGAGCGGCCGTGACCCTCGGCGGAGCCGCCATGATCGGGCTCTTCGCCTACGAACTCCTCCGCATCATCGACATGCGGCGACGGGGGCGGTGGTGACGGCCGGCGCCCTCACCCCTCCGGCACCGTAGCAGTCTCCAAGTCCACCCCCTTCGGGGCGCAGACGTAGTGGCGGGCCACCGCCGGGGCGAGCGCGCCGACGGCCGTGACCTCGGCCGTCTCGGTCAGCGCGCGGACGCGGCCGTCGCGCTCGAGGATGCGGATGGGGGCGCCGCCCTCGGCGTAGGCAGAAAGCCGCGAGCGCCCGACGGTGAGGTAGAGCGCGGCGTCGGCTTCGGCCTCGCCGGACGAGGAGAGCCCCTCGGCGACGAGCCACGCGGCGACCCGCTCCCGCCATGCCCCCACCGCGTCCGGTGACGGCTCCTCCGGGAGGTACGTCGTGCCGAAGAGGTCGCGGTCGGTGAACCGCCGGGCGAGGTCGGCGAGGACGCGGTCCCCCGAGCGCTGCCACTGTTTGAGGCTGAAGAGGACGTCCACGTCGTCGAGGGAGACGAAGGCGTCGAGGACCTCGGGCTCCCCGATGCGGCCGGCGGTGACGCGCTCGCGGAGGAAGGGGAGGAGCGCCGGGGCCGAGCCGAGCACGGCGGGGTCCTCGTCGGCGCAGCAGGCGCGGGCGCGGCGGAAGGCGGCGCGCAGCAGGTGGTCCGCCGCGATCACCGTCTTGTGGAGGTACACCTGCCAGTACATCAGCCGCCGGCTCAGCACGAAGCTCTCGACGGCGTAGGCCCCCTTCGCCTCGATCACCACGTCGGCGCCCGCCCCGCCGGCGAGGGGCTCGACGCGCATCGTCTTGATGATCCGGTCCACGCCGACGACGCCCTCGGCGACGCCCGTGAAAAAAGAGTCCCGGCGGAGGTAGTCCAGCCGGTCCATGTCGAGCTGGCTCGCCAGGAGGGCGTGGAAGAAGGGCCGGTCGTAGCGGCCGTCGAAGACGGCGAGCGCGAGGTCCAGCCTGCCATCGAGGCGGCGGTTGATCCGCTCGATCAGCAGCCGGCTCATCCGCTCGTGGTGGTGGCGCCCGGTCTCGTCCGGCCCGACGAGGTCCTCCTCCAGGGTGTGCGAGAACGGGCCGTGGCCGACGTCGTGGAGGAGGGCGGCGGCGAGGGCGGCCTCGTGCTCCTCGTCGGAGACCGGCGTGCCCTTCTCGGAGATCGTCGCGAGGGCCTCCTGCATCAGCGCCATCGCGCCGAGGCCGTGCCCGAACCGGGTGTGCTCGGCGCCGGGGAAGACGAGGTGGCCGAGGCCGAGCTGCCGGATCCGCCGGAGCCGCTGGAACTCCGGCGTCTCGATCAGCGGGACGAGCAGCCGCTTCGGCACGGAGATGAACCCATGCACGGGGTCGGAGAAGATCTTGAAGCGGCTCGCCACGGCGGGGGCAGGTCGGGATTTGCAGTTTGCGGTTTGCAGTTCGAGTTTGCAGCCGGCCGCTCGACACCTGCGAACAGAAAACGGCAAACGGAAAACTGCACCCGCTGATCCCCATCCCGTGCTGCGTCGAGGCGCCCGCGGCGTTCGCGCCGATGGCGCGCTACGCGCTGGAGGAGCTGCTGCGCGGGCTCGGCCTCGCGCCGCGGTGGGTCGGGGCGGATGGGCTGGGGGAGGGGGGGCTCTACTGCGGAGTCCGCCCCGGCGCGGCGCCCGGCGGCGTCCTCGTCCTCCCGCTCCACCCGGACACCGCTGCCTACTTCGCCTCCGGCGCCCCCTACGACCCTGCCGACGTGACGTGGCTGGACGACGACGGCGACCGGATCCCGTTTCTCTTCCCCCGGCGCCGAGCCGGCACGGAGGGCACGATGCATCGTGCCCCTACGGACGCACGACCCGATCCGGTTGCATCGGCGTTCTTCTGGCTCAGCGGGTGGCAGGAGCTCACGACGGCGGAGCGCGACGAGCACGGCCGGTTCCCCCACCGCGTCTCGCTCCAGGCCGCCCTCGGCACCACGGACCAGCCGACGGTGGACCTGTACCGAGCGCGGTTCGGGGCGATGCTCGCTGCGCGGGGCGTCCCCGTCCGACGGCCCGACTGGCGGGGCCGCGCGTGGGCCGTCTGCCCGACCCACGACCTCGACCTCATGCGGAAGCGGCGGCTCGGGACCGCCGCCCGCGCCCTCCGCCGCACGGACGGCCGGAGGGCGCAGGCGCTCCGGCAGGCCGCCTTCGCGCCGGACCCCCTCCACCGCAGCGTCGAGCGGCTGGCCGCGGCCGAGCGCACCGTCGGCGCCGGCGCCACCTACTTCGTGAAGGCCGGGGCCACGGGGGGCTGGGACGTGCCGTACCGGCTCGAAGCCCCCCGGCTGCGCCGCACGCTCGGCCGCCTCAGCGCCGACGGGTTCGAGCTCGGGCTCCACCCGAGCTACTTCGCGCACGACCACCTAGCCCGCCTCTGCGGCGAACGCGACCGGCTCGCGGAGGCAGTCGGGGAGCAGCCCGCCGCCGTCCGGCAACACTTCCTCCGCGTCGACCCCGCGGCGACGCCCCGGCTCCAGGCCGAGGCCGGCTTCCGGCTCGACTCGTCGCTCGGGTTCGCGCGGCGCGAGGGGTTCCGGCGAGGGACGTGCCACCCGTTCCGCGTGTGGGACCTCCGCGCCGCCCGCCCCCTCGACCTCTGGGAGCTCCCGCTGCTCGTGATGGACACGACGCTGTTCACCCACCGGGGCCTCCGCCCTGAGGAGGCCGAGGCCGCCGTGGCCGGGCTGCTCGGCGCGGTCCGGCGCGCCGGCGGGTGCGGCGTGGTGCTCTGGCACAACACGGCCTACGACGCCGTGGACCACCCCGGCCAGGGCGCCGTCTTCGAGCGGGTGCTGGCGCGGGCGGCCGGCGAGGGCGCCGCCCTCCTCGGCCTCGGCGAGGCGCTCGACGCGTACCTCGGGGGGTGAGGGGCGGCGGGCCGTTCCCGCGGTCGGATCAGCGCGGCGGCTCGGGAATTCAACCCGGCCCCTCCCGCTCACCTCCCTGCCGTGGCTGACCCTGCGCCGCCCTCCGGGGCCGAGCTCGCCGACCTCCTCGCCCACGTCCTCGGCGGGCTCCCCACCGGAGTCGCCGTCTTCCAGCTAGAGGACGCCGACGACCCCGCCTCGCTCCGGCTCCGCTACGCGAACGAGGCGGCCGGGCGGCTCGCCGGCTACGACATGGCCGCCGAGGTCGGCCGGACCATCCTCGAGATCGCTCCCGACATCGTCGAGGCGGGGCTCGGCGCGCGCTACGCCGAGGTCGCGCGGACGGGCCGCGAGCAGGACCTCGGGCAGGTCCGGTACGGCGACGAGCGCGTGACCGAGCGGGTCTACGCCATCCGGGCGGTCCCCCTCCCGGGCCGGAGCATGGCCGTCCTCTTCGAGGACGCGACCCCGCGCGAGGAACTCCGGGCCCTCCGCGAGGCCGAGGCCGCGCGCGAGGCCTCCGAGGACCGCCTCCGCCTGGCGACCGAGGCCGCCGACATCGGGACGTGGGACTACGACCTCGACTCGGGGCGGCTCGTCTGGGACGCCCGGTGCAAGGCCGCCTTCGGCCTCCCCCCAGAGGCCGAGGTCGACTACGACGCCTTTCTCGACCGGCTCCACCCCGACGACCGCGACCGCACCGACGCCGTCGTCCAGCGCGCGCTCGACCCCGGCGGCCCCGGTGCCTACGACATCCAGTACCGGACGCGGGCGCCCGACGGCACCGTCCGGTGGGTCCGCGCGATGGGGCGGGCCCACTTCGAGGGCGCGGGCGAGGCCCGCCGCGCGACGCGCTTCGTCGGCACCGTCCACGACATCACCGAGCAGCGCGAGGCGCAGCGGATCCTCGAGCAGCGCGTGGCCGAGCGGACGGCCGAGGCGCAGGCCGCCTACGAGCGCCTCGACGCCGTCCTCAACGGGACCACCGACCTCATTGCGGCCGTGGACCGGGACCTCCGGCTGATCGCCTTCAACGACCCCTTCGGGGCGGCCTTCGAGGCCGTGTTCGGCCGGCCGCTGGCGGTGGGGATGAACGTGGAGGAGGCGCTCCCCGAGGAGCCTGGCGAGCGGGAGCAGGCCCGGGCCCACTGGCGGCGCGCCCTCGCCGGCGAGGCGTTCTCCGTGCTCCGGGAGGAGGCGTTCCCCGGCCTCGGCTACCGCGCCTTCGAGACCCTCTACAGCCCCATCCGCGACGCCGAGGGCGCCGTCACCGGCGCCGCGAGCGTCGTCCGCGACGTGACCGAGCAGCGGCGGCAGGAGGAGGCCCTCCGCGGGTTCTCCGACGACCTCAAGGCCCTCCACCGCATCACGACGGCCCGGCAGGAGACGGCCGAGGAGGTCTACCAGGACTACCTCCGCGCCGGCTGCGAGATGTTCGAGATGCCCATCGGCATCCTCTCCGAGACCCCGCTCGACCCCGCCACCGGCGAGCGCCGCTACCGGCTCCACAGCGTCGAGACCCCGGACCCCAGCCTGGAGGCGGGCCTCGAGGTCCCCCTCAGCGACGCCTTCTGCGACGCCGTCGTCGCCCGCGGCCGGACCGTCAGCTACGCCGACGTGGCCCACATGGACGGGCTCGACTGCCACCCGGCCCACGTCAACTTCGGCTTCCGCTCCTTCATCGGCACGCCGATCACCGTGGACGGCGAGCTCTTCGGCACGCTCAACTTCGTCTCGCCGGAGCCGCGCCCCGAGGGGTTCGCCCCGCACGAGCACGAGCTCGTCGAGGTCATGGCCGAGTCGGTCAGCCGGATGCTTAGCCTCCAGCGCGCCGAGCGGGCGGAGGCGAAGGCCGAGGCCCGGTTCGAGGCGCTCGTCGCGAATCTCCACGAGGGCGTCGTTTTCCAGGACCCCGAGGGGCGCATCATCGCCTCGAACCCCGCCGCCGCGGAGATCCTCGGCCTCTCCGCCGACCAGCTCGCCGGGCGGACCTCGCTCGACCCCGACTGGCGCGCCGTCGACGCCGAGGGCCGCCCGCTCCCCGGCGACCGGCACCCCGCCATGGTCGCGCTCCGCGAGG
This sequence comes from Rhodothermales bacterium, assembly GCA_965215145.1. GTDB lineage: Bacteria > Bacteroidota > Rhodothermia > Rhodothermales > JANQRZ01. The sequence continues at coordinate 1,904,642 of OZ244038.1, forward strand.
GCCGCGACGTGACGGGGTTCGTGCAGGGCGTCCACACCCCCGAGGGCCGGCTCCGCTGGCTCCTCGTCAACTCCAACCTCGTCTTCGCCGACGCCGCCCCTGGGGACGGCCGCCCCGCCATCGAGGGCGTGGTGTCCACGTTCTCCGACATCACCGAGCAGCGGGCCGCCGAGGCCGCGCTGCGCGAGAGCGAGGCCCGCCACCGGACGACGCTGGAGACGCTGAGCGAGGGCGTCGTCCTCGTGGCCGCGGACGGGGAGGTCCTCGCCTCGAACGCCGCCGCGTGCGGCATCCTCGGCTGCGCGACCGACGAGCTGAAGACGCTCTTCGGCCAGCGCGCCCTCGTCCTCGACGAGACCGGCCTGCCCATCCCGCCCGAGCGGTTCCCCGAGCGCCGCGTGTTCGAGACGGGGGAGGCCGTGGATGGCGAGGTCCAGGGCATCGCCCTCTCCGACGGCACCGTCCGCTGGCTCAGCGTGAGCGCCCGGCCCGTGCGGAGCGAGATGAGCCCCGGGGGACCCGCGGCCGTCGTCGTCTCCTTCGTCGACGTGACGGAGCAGCGGGAGGCCGAGCGGGCCCTCCGCGACCGCGAGGCCCAGCTCCGCACGGCCCAGGAGATCGCCGGGCTCGGGAGCTGGCGGTGGGACCCCGCCGCCGACGAGATCACGTGGAGCGCCGAGCTCTTCCGGATCTTCGGGGTCGCGCCCGACGCCTTCGAGCCGGACTACGAGCACTACCTCGCCCTCCTCCCCGAGGCCGAGCGCGCGCGCATCCAGGAGCGGGTCCAGCGGGCCCTCGAGGCCCACGAGCCCTACGAGGTCCGCCACGCCATCGTCCGCCCTGACGGCGAGGTCCGCCACGTGCAGAGCCGGGGCGAGGTCGTCGTCTCGGAGAGCGGCGACGTCGAGGCGCTTCAGGGCGTCGTCCTCGACGTGACCGAGCAGCACCGGGCGCAGGCCGCCGTGGAGCGCTACGCCCGCGAGCTCGAGGAGCGCAACACCGAGCTCGAGCAGTTCGCCTACGTCGCCAGCCACGACCTCCAGGAGCCGCTCCGCATGGTGTCGAGCTTCCTCCAGCTCCTGGAGCGCCGCTACGGCGAGGCCCTCGACGAGACGGCCCGCGAGTACATCGACTTCGCCGTCGACGGGGCGAAGCGGATGCAGAAGCTGATCCAGGACCTCCTGTCCTACTCCCGCGTCGGCACGCGCGGCAAGCCGTTTCAGGCGGTGGACACGGGCCGCGTCGTCGAGGAGGTGCTGACGGACCTCGGCCCCGCCATCGAGGAGCGCGCGGCCGACGTCGCCGTCGGCCCGCTCCCCACGCTCCAGGCCGACCCGACCCAGGTCCGCCAGCTCTTCCAGAACCTCGTCGGCAACGCGCTCAAGTTCGGCGCCGAGGCCGGCCCCGAGGTCCGCGTCGCCGCCGAGCCCGCCGCGCGCGACGGGGCGCCCGGGTGGCGCTTCACCGTCTCCGACGACGGGATCGGCGTCGCGCCCGAGCACGCCGAGCGGATCTTCCAGATCTTCCAGCGCCTCCACACCCGTGAAGAGTATGCGGGCACGGGAATCGGGCTCGCTATTTGCAAAAAGATCGCCGAGCGGCACGGCGGCACCATCGGCGTCGAGTCCGAGCCGGGCCACGGTGCCACCTTCCACGTCTGGCTCCCGGAGTCGCCTCCGAGCGCCCCCGCCCCCTCGCCACCCCCGACCGATGACTGATTCCGCCCCCATGATCCAGGCTATTCCCCGCCCCGTCGAGATCCTCCTCGTCGAGGACAGCCCCGGCGACGTGACGCTCACGCGCGAGGCGCTCAAGGACGCCAAGGTCGCCAACAACCTCCACACCGCCCGCGACGGCGAGGAGGCCCTCCGGTTCCTCCGCCAGGAGGGGGACTTCGCGGACAAGCCGCGCCCGGACCTCATCCTCCTCGACCTCAACATGCCGCGGATGGACGGCCGCGAGGCGCTCGCCGAGATCAAGGCCGACCCCGAGCTCCGGCGGATCCCCGTGATCATCCTCACGACCTCCCAGAGCGAGGACGACATCGCCGCGGCCTACGGGCTCTCGGCCAACTGCTACGTCGCCAAGCCCGTCGACCTCGACCAGTTCCTCGACGTCGTCCGCGCCATCGACGACTTCTGGCTGACGCTCGTCAAACTCCCGGCCGAGTGAGCCGCCCCGACCTCCCCGCCGCGGGGGCCGCCGCCCTGCGGATCCTCCTCATCGAGGACAACCCGGGCGACGCCGTCATCTTCCGGGAGAAGCTGAACGAGGGGGGCCTCGACTACGAGCTCGTCCACGCCGACCGCCTCGGCGACGGGCTCGACCAGGTCCGCGGCGCGGGGCCGTTCGACATCCTCCTCTGCGACCTCTCGCTGCCGGACGCCCAGGGGATCGAGGCGGTGATGAGCGTCCGCGACGCCGCCCCGGACCGCCCGCTCATCGTGCTCACCGGCCTCGACGACGCCGGCACCGCCGGGCAGGCCAAACGCGCCGGCGCCGTGGACTACCTCGTGAAGTGGTACATGGACGGGGCCTCGCTGACGCGCTACATCCGCTACGCCGTCGCGCAATACGACGCCGACCCGGTGGCCTCGCCTGCCGAGCCCCCAGCGGACCCGCCGCCCGCCAGCGCAGGGGCCGGCCCGGAGACCGACGCCGGCGAGGCTCCGAAGGAGGAGCCGCCCGCCGACGAGCCGACGCCGTCCGAACCGTCGGCGACGCCGAGCCTGGTGCGCGCCGCGCGTGCCGCGCTCGGCTTCGTCACCAGCGTCGAGCAGCGGAGCCGGTGGATGGCCGACGTCCTCCGCACCACGCTCGACCTCCACCGCCACGAGGCCGACGGCGTCGAGGTCCGCCGCGAGCTCGTGGACCTCGCCGAGGTCGCGCAGCACACGGCGGCCGGCCTCCGCGACGCGGCGATGGAGCGCGGGCTGCCGCTCCGCTTCAGCGCCGAGCGCAAAAAGGTCGTCGCCTTCACCCAGCGGAGCCTCGCGAGCACCCTCCTGTGCCGGCTCCTCACCGACGCCCTCTACGACGCCGACGGGGAGGACGTGGAGGTCACCGTCGCCGTGGAGGGCCACGTCTCCGTCGCCTCGGTGGCGTGGACGGCGGAGCCGCCGGACCCCGCCTCGCCGGAGAGCACCGTGCTCGCCCTCGCCGCCGACGTGGCCGCGCGGATGGCCGAGCGCCTCGGCGGGCGCCTCGACCGCGCCGTCGGGCCGGAGCACCGCCACACCGTGACGGTGCGCCTCCCCGGCCGCGAGGACGCGGAGGTGTGAGGGGAGAGGAGGAGAGGAGGAGAGGAGGAGAGGAGGAGAGGAGAGATTAAACCGGATAAATTAGCGACGAACGGTGGAGGCGAACCGTAGGGGCGAGGCGTGCCTCGCCCTGCGCAGGGCTAGCACCCCGTCCACCGTCTCCCGTCCACCGTCTCCCGTCCACCGTCTCCCGTCCACCGTCTCCCGTCCACCGTCTCCCGTCCACCGTCTCCCGTCCACCGTCTCCCGTCCACCGTCTCCCGTCCACCGTCTCCCGTCCACCGTCTCCCGTGTCCTCCGCCCTCATCGTCTTCGCCAAGGTGCCCGAGGCGGGGCGCGTCAAGACGCGGCTGACGCCGCCGCTGACGCCGGCGCAGGCCGCCGGCCTCTACGGCGCCTTCCTCCGCGACGCGCTCGACGCCTACGTCGGGCTCGCGGCTGAGGCCGGCGGCCCGGCCGTCCGGCTCTACCTCGCCCCCGAGGGGCCGGACGCGCCGCCGGACCTCCTCCCACCCGGCGCGACGCTCCACGCTCAGCTCGGCGACGGGCTCGGCGAGCGGATGCTACGGGCGTTCGTCGAGACCTTCCAGGCCGGGCACGGCCGCGCCGTCGTCGTCGGCACCGACCACCCGACGCTGCCGCTGGCGTTCGTCCGCCTCGCCTTCGAGGAGCTGACGCGGCCGATGCGGATCGCGCTCGGCCCGAGCGCCGACGGGGGGTATTACCTCCTGGGCATGAACGAGCTTTACCCGCAGCTCTTTCAGGGGATGGCCTACAGCCACGGCGGCGTGTTTAGGGAGACCATGCAGCGTGCTGCGGGCACCGGCGCCGGCGTCGTCGTCCTGCCCGAGTGGTACGACGTGGACACGGCCGCCGCGCTCGCCCGCCTCCTCCGCGAGCTCGCCGCCGACGCGGCCGTTCCGGCGCCGCGCACCCGTGAAGCTGTCGCCAAGCTCGGGGCCGGGGCCGCGGCTTTATCCTAGATTCCGTCCGCGCCGACACCCGCGGCGCCGTCGTCAACCCCCCAGCCTCCCCGTTTGTCCATGCAGCCCGAGACCCTCCAGCCCCCCGGCACCCCGCAGACGATGGCGACCGGCGGCGGCCGGCTCCGCACGCTCGAGCAGTTCATCATCGAGCGCCAGGGCGAGGTCCCCGGCTCGACGGGGCAGTTCTCGCGGCTCCTCCGCGACATCGCGCTGGCCGCCAAGATCGTCGACCGCGACGTCCGCAAGGCCGGCCTCGTCGACATCTTCGGCGAGACCGACGGGGAGAACGTCACCGGCGACATCCAGAAGAAGCTCGACGTCCTCGCCCACGACGAGTTCGTCCGCGCGCTCCGCCGCGGCGGCGAGTGCTGCCTGATCGGGAGCGAGGAGCACGCCGAGGCCATCCCGCTCAAGACCGGCGACGGCTCCGGCCGCTACATCGTCCTGATGGACCCGCTGGACGGCTCCTCGAACGTCGACGTGAACGTCTCGATCGGGACCATCTTCTCGATCTACCGGCTCCCCGACGGCTGCCAGGACCCGGACCCCGAGCACGCCCTCCAGCCCGGCCGCGACCAGGTCGCCGCCGGCTACGTCGTCTACGGCTCCTCCACCATGCTCGTCTACACGACGGGCAACGGCGTCAACGGCTTCACCCTCGACCCCTCCATCGGCGAGTTCATCCTCTCCCACCCGGACATCCAGACCCCGGAGGCCGGCAGGATCTACTCGATCAACGAGGGGAACTACCGCTCGTGGGGCGAGGGCACGAAGCTCTACATCAAGTGGCTCCAGGAGGAGGACGAGGCCACCGACCGCCCCTACACCGCCCGCTACATCGGCTCCTTCGTGGCGGACTTCCACCGGAACCTCCTCAAGGGCGGCATCTACGTCTACCCCGCCAACACGCGGAGCCCGAGCGGGAAGCTCCGCCTGATGTACGAGGCGAACCCGATGGCGTTCATCGTCGAGCAGGCCGGCGGGCGGGCCTCCACGGGCACCCAACGCATCCTCGACGTCCAGCCCCACAAGCTCCACCAGCGGACGCCGCTCTACATCGGCAGCCCCGACATGGTGGACCACGTCGAGCGCTTCGTCGCCGAGCACGGCGACGCGAACGGGGGCTGAGGCCACAGCCCAGCGCTGAGGCCCACAGCCCAGCCGGGCGCACGCCGCGTGCCGCCGCGGAGAGGTGGGTGAGAGGAGCACGCGTGGCGGGTTGATTCCTACGGCGTTTTTCCTTACCCTGTACCCGACTTCTACACACCGTTGGGTACAGATATGGGCCGCCTACTCCTGCTCCCCCTCGTCGCCGTCCTCCTCGCCCCGACCGCCCTCGCGCAACGGAGCGCGAAGCCGGTTCTGGAGAAACAGCAGGCACCCGGCGTGCAGCGCGGCGGCAGCGGCGACGGCTGCCTCGGCCGCGCCTCCGGCGACCTCGACGCCGGGCTCGTGCAGGCCCGCGTCTTCACCAACGGCAACCTGTTCTTCCAGAACGATGAGCTCGGGAGCGACACCCCGACCTACGACGTCCCTAAGACGGGTGACGTCGAGGCCGTCTATCTCAGCAGCCTCTGGATCGCGGGTACGGTGGGCGGAGAGCTCCGGGCGAGCGCGGCCACCTACGCGCAGCTCGGCAGCACGCGCGAACTCGCCCCCGGCCCGCTCGACGCGAGCGGGGAGCCGGCCGGGAGCTGCGCCGCGTTCGACCGCGTCTGGAACGTGGCCCGCGCCGACGTGGCGGCCTACGAGGCCGAGAGCCGCGTGACCCGCGACCTCCTCGAGTGGCCCGCCGACCTCGGCGCCCCCGTCATCGACGGCGACGGCGACCCGGACAACTACAGCCTCGAGGGCGGTGACCGCCCCGAGATCCTCGGGGACCAGACCCTGTTCTGGGTGATGAACGACGTGGCCGCCCCCCACGAGTCGACAGGCTCCGAGCCCATCGGCCTGGAGGTCCGCGTGGCCGCCTTCGCGAAGGTGGGCGCGACGCCGGCCGAGCGGAACGCGACGTTCTACCGCGTCACCCTCGTCTACCGGGGGGACGAGCCGTTCGAGGACGCCTACCTCGGCCTCTTCAACGACTTCGACGTCGGGTACCTCTTCGACGACTACCTCGGGAGCGATCCCGACCGGGGGCTCGCCTTCGCCTACAACGGCGACGACTTCGACGACGCCTCGGGGGGCGGTAACTATGGGGACAACCCGCCGGCCGTCGGCCTTGACTTCCTCAGCACCCCCGGCGGCGCCCCCTTCGCCGCGGCGACGTACTTCACGAGTGGCGCCACCGATGCCACCAGTGGTCCTGATAGCGCCGAGGAGTACTACGACTACCTCCGGGGGCGGTGGGCGGACGGCGAGCCGTTCGTGTTCGGCGGGACGGGGCGGATGGGTACGCTCGGCGCCACCGACGATCCCTACCCGTTCGTCTATCCCGACGACCCCCCGAGCTACTGGAGTGAGGCGTGCATCGACGGCACCGAACCGGGCACGACGGCCGGGTGCTCGACGGCGACGGAGCCCGACGACCGCCGCAGCGTCGCCTCGGCCGGGCCGTTCACGCTCCAGCCCGGCGAGTCCACGACGTTCACCCTCGGGATGCTGTGGGCGCGCGGCAGCAGCAACCTCGACTCGGTGGACGAGCTGAAGGCGGCCTCGGACCTCGTCCAGGCGGCCTTCGACGCCGGCACCCTCACCGACGCCACCGACGGCGACCTGCCAGCCCCCACGCTCTCGGCGCCCGCGGACCTCGTTGCGCTGCCGGAGGCCCCGACGCTCCGCTGGGGCGCCGTCCCCGGCGCCGACGTCTACACCGTCCACGTGGACGACGACCCCGGCTTCCCCGACCCCAGGCGGTACTTCCCGACCGCGCCCTCGGCCATGTCCGGCGCGGTGACACCGGGCCGGGCGTACTTCTGGCGCGTCCGCGCCGAGGGGCCGGGCGCCATCAGCGGGTGGAGCGAGGTCCGGCAGTTCCGCGTCGGGCAGGGGGGCTCCGGCGCCGCGGCGTACCTCCCGTTCAGCCGGCTCCCCGCCTTCGTCGAGGTCGCCGGCCCCGGCGGGGCCGACCCCTGCGGCGACGACGCCGTCTCCACCGACGGCTGCGTCAGCACGGGCGGCAACCACGTCTACCCCTCGCTCAACAGCACCGGCGAGTACGCCGTCTTCAACGCGGACGGCGTGCTCGGCGACCCCTTCGAGGACTCCGACCCCGACGGCGGCGGCTTCGTGGTGACGGACCCGGGTGGGCCCGAGGAGTTTTTCGCCCCCTTCGCCCCGAACGACTACGAGATCCGGTTCACGAGCGAGGGCGGTTACGCCTTCGAGGGCCTCGTGGTCACGCGCGTACCGTTCGAGGTGTGGGACGTGGGGCCGGTCGGGGTCGGCCCCCTCGGCGAGAACGACCCGTCCGACGACGTCCAGCTCATCCCCGACCTCGACTCGGAGTCCACCCAGGAGTGCGTCTTCGCCTACGGCGACGGCGAGCTCACCGTCGGGCTCGGCAAGGACTTCGGGACGAGCGACACGCAGACGTACCCGGCGACGGACGTGATCGCGAACGCCTTCTACGTGCAGGACGGCGAGACCATCGAGTCGTTCGAGACGTCGGCGGACTCCCTGCTGGCGGGGGATGACTGCGCGGACGGGGGGATCCTCCGCCGCCGGTTCGTCGGGCTCGGGGACGCTGCCCAGCCGTCGCCCATCCGCAACGTGGTCTTCCTCGACACCGAGCCGGGCGGGGCCGAGGCGCCGCCCGAGGGCGTCGTCGTCCGGTTCCTCTCCTCGAAGCCGACGTGGAAGGAGGCCGTCTTCGCCGTGGACATGCGGGAGGTGGTCCGCGACGGCCTCGTGTCTGAGGTGTTTGCGGAGACCGAGACGGGCGGGGCGCTGAGCGCGGTCCCCCTCGAGGAGCCGCAGGACTGGCCGGGCGTCTACTCTGGCCGGATCATCTACCGCGACGGCGAGGCGCCGCCGGCCCTCACCTACCGGTACGGCTACTTCGAGGACGACCTTCCTGTCATCGAAGACGTGGACCGAGCCGTGCTCCTGAAGGGGACGCTTCTCGACGAGGACGGTAACGGCATCGCCGACGCCATCCGCATCCCGCCATACTTCGACAACGACGAGCCGGACGACCTCGGCCCGTTCGCCTTCACACGCACGGGCTACGCCGGCTCGGTGGTCGGGCAGGCGTTCGTGCTCGGCGCGCCGGCCGAGGAGGGGGACGTCGTGGCGGCGGTGGACCCGAACGGCGTCGTGGCCGGCGCTGCGCCGGTGTTCCTGGACGACGGGGCGCCCTACGTCAACGTCCGCGTCTACGGCGACGACCCGCTGACGGCGGCCGACGAGGGCCTCGACCCGACCGAGCCGTTCACGCTCCGGCTCTTCGACGCCTCCACCGGCGAGACCCGCGAGCTCTCGGAGTGGCTCTTCGGCTGGCGCGACACCGTCGGCCGTCCGATCCCCGGATTCGACGACCCGGAGCGGGTGTTCACCTTCGACGCCGTCGTCTCCGGTGAGCCCGGACCGACGGACGAGCCGACGGCGTTCCGCCTCCACCCGGCCTTCCCGAACCCGTTCGCCGGCTCCGCCACCGTCCGCTTCGACCTCCCCGAGCGCGCCGACGTGCGGCTCGAGCTGGTGGACCTCCTCGGGCGCCCCGTGCTGACGCTGGCCGAGGGGCCGCGCGAGGCCGGCACGCACCGCGCCCGCGTCGAGGCCGGCGGGCTGGCCTCGGGCGTCTACCTCGTCGTGATCGAGGCGGGGCCGCGCCGCGCCGTCGAGCGGGTCACGGTGATCCGGTAGCGCCGACGCTCCACCGAGCGACAACCCGTAGGGGCGCACGGCCGTGCGCCCCTACGCCGTTCGATAGACCATCGTGTGAGCGCGGCGTGACACCTTTCGGCCGCGTGCGCCGTTCACCGACCTCCACCCCCGTCCGGTCCCCATGCGCCTCCTCCTGCTCCTCGCCGCCGCGCTGATCCCAGTGCTGGCACTGGGATGGGGCGGCTGCCTCAACCGCGCCTCCGTCGAGGCCGTCCGCGCCGACGGCCCCGTCGAGGCGCCGACGACGTTCGACCACGGTGCTCTCACCGAGATTCTGGAGCGGGTGGTGAGCGAGCGCGGGCTCGTGGACTACCCCGCGCTCGTGGCCGACCCCGAGCCGCTGGATGCGTACCTCCGCCGCCTCGCCGCGACCGACCCGCGGAACCTCCCCGAGGCCGACCGGCTCGCGTTCTGGCTCAACGTCTACAACGCCTACACCCTCAAGCTCGCCGCCGACAACTACCCCATCGGCAGCCTCCGCGACGTGGTGGACGGCGTGGCGATCCCGCTGGTGAACAGCCCCTTCAAGGTCCCCTTCGTCCGCGTCGGTGGGGGGACGATGACGCTGGACGCCGTCGAGCACGGGACGATCCGGGAGGAGTTCGACGAGCCGCGGATCCACTTCGCCCTCGTCTGCGCCGCGCTGAGCTGCCCGCCCCTCCGCGCCGAGGCCTACGTCGGCGAGCGCCTGGAGGAGCAGCTCGACGAGCAGGCCCGGGCGTTCCTCCACGACCCGTCGAAGAACCTGATCCCGGCGGGGGAGGAGGCCATCCGGCTCTCGAAGATCTTCGACTGGTTCGGCGGCGACTTCGGCGGGAGCGGCGCGGCGATCCAGGCGTACCTCGCGCCGTACTTCGAGGGGGAGGTGCAGGAGGGCCTGGAACGCGGCGCCTACGCCGTCCGCCACCTCCCCTACGACTGGTCCCTCAACGACGCCTCCCGCCCCCATGCCGACCTCGCCGAGCCCCGCTGAGATGCCCGCGCCGGGCGACCCGGCCCCCGATTTCTCCGGCCCCACCGCCGACGGCCGCACCGTCTCCCTCGCCGACTACCGGGGCCGCTGGCTGCTCCTCTACTTCTACCCGAAGGACGACACGCCCGGCTGCACGAAGCAGGCGTGCAACCTCCGCGACGGGCTCGGGGAGCTAGAAGAGGCCGGCGTCGCCGTCGTCGGCGTGTCGCCGGACGACGCGGCCTCGCACGAGCGGTTCGCCGCGAAGCACGGCCTCCCGTTCCCCCTCGTCACCGACCCGGAGCGCGAGATCCTAACCGCGTACGGGGTGTGGGGCGAGAAGAGCTTCTACGGCAAGCGGCTCGTCGGGGTGAAGCGGACGAGCTTCCTGATCGACCCCGAGGGCATCGTCCGCCACGTCTTCCGCCGCCCGAAGACGGCCGCCCACGCCGAGGAGGTGCTGGCCCGGCTCGAAGCCCTCGCCAGCTAACGCCGCCCGCGCAGCACCCGCTCCTCGCCGTCGGGGCCGAGGAGGACGACGGCGCGCGCCGCCGTGGCTTCGGCGGAGAGCCCGCGCGTGACGGTTTCCCGGACGTTCTCGACGGGGCACGACGCCGGCGCGGCCGTGTGCCGGAGCCAGACCTCGACCGCCTCGCCGACCGCACGTTGCTCGACCGTGAAGGCGTGCTCGCCGCAGCCGCCGCGGTACTGCACGTCCACGACGAGGGCGTCCTCGTCGGTGAGGCGCGGGGTGAACTCCTCCGCCGGGATCTCGAGGCGCCCGCCGTTGATGAGGATCTGGTACGGGTCGCCGAAGTCGAGCGAGGGCTCGGGGCGGTCCGGGACGAGGGCGCAGCCGGCCCACCCCAGCGCGGGGATCAGAGAGGCGGCACAGCCCAGCACCAGGGCTGGGATTAGGGCGAGGCGCATGGAGAGCCGACGGCGGAGGGTATCTTCGGCGCCCTCAACATCGGCACGTCGCTCCGCTCCGTCAAGCCCAACGCCCGTCCCCGTATGCTCGTCGTCGGTAACTGGAAGATGCACACCGTCCCCGAGGGGGCCGTCGTGCTCGCCCGCGAGGTCGCCCGCCACGTCCGGTCCGTGGATGCGGTGCCGGACCGGGTCGGCGTCGCGGTGTGCCCGCCGCACGTCGCGCTCGCGGCCGTCGCCGAGGTCGTCGGCCACACGCCCGTTGGGCTCGGCGCGCAGACGATGCACGAGGCCGCCGAGGGCGCCTTCACCGGCGAGGTCTCGGCCCCGATGCTCGCGGCCGTCGGGTGCCGGTACGTGATCCTCGGCCACTCCGAGCGGCGGCAGCTCTTCGGCGAGACCGACGAGGGCATCGGACGGAAGACGCGGGCCGCCCTCGCCCACGGGCTCGTCCCCATCGTCTGCGTCGGCGAGACGCTGGAGGAGCGGGAGCGCGGGGACGCCGAGGCCGTCGTCGCCCGCCAGCTCCGCGCCGCCCTCGACGGCGTGGAGATCGATTCTGCTGACGCGCTCGTCGTCGCCTACGAGCCCGTGTGGGCCATCGGCACGGGGCAGACGGCGACGCCGGAGCAGGCCCAAGCCATGCACGCCCGCGCCCGCGCGCTCCTCGCCGAAGCCCTCGGCGCCGCCGGCCGCGACGTGCACCTCCTCTACGGCGGCAGCGTCAAGCCCGCCAACGCCGCCGACCTCTTCGCCCAGCCTGACATCGACGGCGGCCTCATCGGCGGCGCCAGCCTGAAGGCCGAGCCGTTCGCGGAGATCGTCGCGGCGGCGGCGGGGGGGTGAGGGGGATAGGAGATGGGGGATGGGAGATGGGGAGGAGGACGTCTGAGCTCTTCTTTGTCGGTCTCCTTTCTCTGATCGGCTGTGGCGGTCCCGCACCGCTGTCCGGGTCCGGCGCGGCCGATCCTGCTCCTGGAGAGCCCACGTTGCAGGTGGAGGCCGTGCCGGTCGTGGTGGGGGACGCGCTCGCGCTGGAGGTCCGCGCCGCCTTCGTCCCGGCCGACCTCGTTTTCATCCGTCGCGCCGCGGCCTTCGTCGCTCCGTACACGCTGACGCTGCGCGTGCTCGACGGCCGCGGGCGGGACGAGGTGGCCCGCCGGGTGATCGCCGACACGCTGCGGGTGGAGGCGTTCGAGGCGACGGGGAGCGTGGAGCCGGTGGTTCGGACGGCCGCTTTTGCAAACCGGAACGAGGGGGTGGCGGAGGCCACGCTGGAGCGCGGCGACGGGAGGGCGCCCGCCGTCGTCCGCGCGGCGGTACCGGAGCCTGCTGGGGAGATGACCCTGACGACCCTCGGCCTCGCAGGGCTCACGGATGGGGAGCGGCGCCCGATGGTCGGGACGCACCTCCCGCAGCGGTGGCGCCGCGACACGCTCTGGGTCGAGACCGTCGCCGTCGGCGCGCCGGACGGGGCGCGGGTCGCCGTCCGGGTCTTCCGGCTCCGGGCTGACACCGCCGTGGCCGTCCCCCCGCACTGGATCTCGCCGCCGCGCGGCTCGCTGGCCTACCGGGGCGTGGACGGAGGGGAGGGCGACGTGGTCTTCGCCGAGGACGTGCCGCTGAGCGGGACGGCGCTCGAACCGGTGGCGGTGGCGCTGCCCGCGCTCGCCCCCGGCGTCTACCGGATCGTGGCCGAGCTTCGAGCGGCGGGGGAGGTGCTGAACGAGCAAGCCCGCCCACTCGTCGTCACCGACCGATTCTTCCCCCGCGTCGCCACCCTCGGTGCCTTCGTGGATGCCCTCGCCTACATCGCCTACCCCGACGAGATGCGCTGGCTGCGCGACGCCCCGAACGACGCCAGCCGGCGGGTCCGGTTCGACACGTTCTGGGGCGCGCTGATGCCGGACCGGCGCCGGGCCGAGGAGGTCGTGCGGCGCTACTACGAGCGCGTTGAGGCGGCCAACCGCCGGTTCACCACCCACGAGCCCGGCTGGAAGACCGACCGCGGGATGGTCTACCTCGTGCTCGGCCCGCCGGAGGTCGTGGAGCGGACGCTGGAGGGGGAGGTCTGGCACTACGCCTACGACCAGGGCGACCCGGCCCGGACGTTCACCTTCGAGCGCGCCGTCGGCTACGGCGCGGTGGCGTTCGAGCAGCACGTCCTCGTCCGCTCCCCGGTCCACGAGGCCGCGTGGCGCCGCGCCGTCGAGCGGTGGCGGCGGGGAAGATGAGAGGTGCTCGGTAGGGACGCGACAGGCTGTGTCTCTACGGGCAGCCGGGATCAGCCGGCGTCGCGATCAGTCGGCGTCCTTGCTCGCGGGGGCGCTCTTGGCCTCGCTCTTCTTCGCCGGCTTCCCCTCGGCCTTGGCGCCCGACTTCGAGTCGGGCTTGGGCTCCGCCTTCTTTTCCTCGCCCCCCTTCTTCTCCGGCTCGCCCGACTTCGCGTAGTCCGTGAGGTAGAACCCGGAGCCCTTGAAGATCAGCCCGGCCCCGCCGCCGATCACGCGCTCGACGGGCTCCCCCGTCTCGGGGTCCTCGGTCAGCGGGTCGTCGGAGATGCGCTGGAACGCCTCGAACGTGGTGCCGTCGGCGCGGCGGTAGACGTAGGTGGGCATGGGGCTACGGGTGGTCGGGGGCGTCCGGGGCATCGACGGGCGGGCGGCTCAACCCGACGGCCGCCCCGGCAGTTCCGGCGTCCACGGCCGCTTCACCGCCCGTGCGGCCCGCATCGAGCGCGCCCACGGCGAGGTCGGCGAGGCGGCCCCGGAGGGCGGCGATACTCCCGCCGCGCTCGGGGTAGACCCGGTTGGTGAGGAGGATCACCCACAACCCCGTCTCCGGCTGCACCCAGAACGAGGTCCCGGTAAAGCCAGTGTGCCCGAACGCGCCCGGCCCCATCCGCGTCCCACCCGACGAGTAGCCCTCGCTCGGCGGTCGCCACGCGACCCACCCGAGCGTGGCGGGGTAGGCCCCCTCCGGGGCCGCGCGGCGGGTGAAGTGCCGGATCGTCTCGGCCTCCAGGAGCCGGTGGCCGTAGGCCGCCCCGCCGCTCGCCAGGAGGTGCCCGAGGCGGGCGAGGTCCAGCGCCGTCGAGAACAGCCCGGCGTGGCCGGCCACGCCGCCGAGGAGCGAGGCCGTCTCGTCGTGGACCTCGCCCTGCAACAGCCGGTCGCGGAACATGGTGCCGTGCTCGGTCGGGAGGGCGAGGGGGTCGAACGTGCCCGGCGCGCGGAAGCCGGTGTCGCGCATCCCGAGCGGCTCGTAGACCGTCCGGTGGAGGTGGTCCCCCAGCTCCTCGCCCGTCACCGCCTCGACGATTTCCCCTAGCAGGACGAACCCGAAGTCCGAGTAGCGGTGCTCGGTGCCCGGCGCGGCCTGGAGCGAGTCCCCGAGGACGAAGGCGAGAACGGAGTCGGCAGAAGAGAAGCCCTCGGTGTGGAAGGGGTGGAAGGCGCGGAGGCCGGCGCTGTGCGTGAGGAGGTGGCGCACGGTGACGGCCGCCTTGCCCGGCCCCCGGAACGCCGGGAGGTAGTGCTCGACGGGCGCGTCGAGGTCGAGGCGGCCCTGCTCCCACAGCCGCATCGCGGCGAGCGTCGTGGCGAGGGGCTTGGTGAGCGAGGCGAGGTCGAACCGCGAACGCTCGGTGACACGAGGCGAGTCAGAGGCGTAGGTGTGGCGGCCGTAGGCCGTCAGCTTCAGCACGTCGCCGCCGACGCCGACGGCGAGGACGGCGCCGGGGAACGCCCGCTCCGCGATGGCCTCACGGATGGCGTCGTCCATCGCGAGCAGGGAGTCGGGGTCGAGCGCGGCGGGGTCGGCGCGGCGGAGGGCCTGCTGGGGGAGGCGGATGCCGTCGCCCCGGCGGAAGAGCACGGTGCCCGAGGTATCGCCTGCGGGGATCGTCACGGGGAGGCGGCCGGCGAACGGGAGCTGCCCCGTCAGCGCCACGGCCGCCGCGCGCTGCACGGCCGGCGCCGTGTCGTAGGCCGCGACGACGGCAGCCGGCTGCTCCTCCAGCCCCATCGGGACGTAGGGGTTGCCGAGGGCGACGAGCACGACCGGCTTCCCCAGCGCCACGAGGCGGTCGATCAGGCGGCGCTGCACCTCCGGCAGCCCGATCCGCCCCTTCCACGCACCCACCCGCAGGAGCGTCGGGACGACCACGACGTCGTATGCCTCGGCGGTGTGGAAGGCCGCCTCAATGGCGAACGGGTCGGCGTCCGGCGTGAGGGCACGGTGGGCGACGCGGCCGGAGTCCGGCACGGCCGCCTTCAGCGCGTCCACGAACGGCCGCACCGCGTCCGGCCGCCGCTCGTCGGTGAGGGAGAGGACGAGGAGGCAGCGGCCGGCGAGCAGCGGGAGCAGGCCGCGGTCGTTGCGGAGCAGCGTCAGCGAGCGCCGCGCGACGGAGTCGGCGAGGGCGCGGCCCCGGCGGCGGAGGCCAGGAGAGAGCTCGGCGACCTCGACCGGGGGGAGGGCGCGGCGGGCGGCACCCGGCGAGCCGGCCTGCGGGCGGTCGAGGCCGAGCCACTCCTTCGCTCGGAGCACCCGGAGCGCGGCCTCATCCACCCGCTCCTCCGAGACCCGCCCCGAGCGGACGGCCTCTGCCAGCGCCCGCACGGCCAGCGGCTCGTCCTTCGCCAGGATCACGAGGTCCACCCCCGCCGCCACCGCGCGCACGACGGCCTCCTCGACGCCGAACCCCTCGGTGATCCCGCCCATGTCGAGCCCGTCCGTCACCACGAGCCCGCCGAAGCCGAGCCCGTCGGCGGGGTCGCGGAGGAAGTCCACCACGCGCGGCGAGAGCGTCGCCGGGAGCGTCGAGTCCGGTTCGAGGGCGGGGACGGCGAGGTGGCCCGTCATCATCCCCCGGACGCCCGCGTCCACAGCCCGGCGGAACGGGACGAGCTCGACGGCCTCGAGGCGGTCGCGGCCGAAGGGGAGCAGCGGGAGCCCGTGGTGGGAGTCGAGGTCGGTGTCGCCGTGGCCGGGGAAGTGCTTGGCGAAGGCGAGGAGCCCGCCGTCCTGGATGCCGCGGACGTAGGCCGCCGTGAGGTCCGCCACGGCCTCGGGGTCCTCCCCGAACGAGCGGACGTTGATGATGGGGTTGGCCGGGTTGTTGTTGACGTCGGCGACGGGGGCGAAGTTGGCGTGGACGCCGAGCGCGCGGGCCTCGGCGGCGACGTGGCGGCCGGCGCGGTAGGCGAGGGCGGTGTCCGCCGCGGCGCCGAGCGCCATCATCCGCGGCAGCGCCGTCGCCCCGGAGAGCCGCATCCCGACGCCGTGCTCCATGTCCTGCGCCACGAGGAGCGGGATCGCGGCCTGCGCCTGGAGCCGCCGGGTCAGCCGGGCCTGCCGCCGCGCCTCCCCCCGGAAGAACAGCACCCCGCCGACGCCGAGCGAGTCCACCCGCTGCCGGAGCCGCTCCGTCTCCGCGAACGTCACCCCGGCCGTCTCGGTGCGGGCGTCGGTGAGGAAGAGCTGGGCGACCTTCCCCTCCAGGCTCAGCGTGTCGAGCACGGTCTCCGCCCACCCGTCCGCGTCGGGGAGGGCGGGGGGGCGCTCCGGCTGCGCCTGCGCCGCGCCGGCCAGGACGAGGAGGAAAAGGAGTGGGCGGACGGGCATGGTCGTGGTGGTGCTCGAAGCTACACCACGCCGCCCCTCCCGTCACCCCCGTCGTCGTTCTCCTGCCCCTCGTCGGCGGCCTCGCGGGAAAAGGCAGAGGCGTTAGGGAGAACGACAGTCCCGAACACGGTCAGCCCTGCGCCGCCCGCCTGACAAGGCGTTATTGCACGGGCACGCCATGAGCAACTCGCCTAGAGGGTGCTGGGGACGAAGCCTGAGGGTGGATCGTTATGGAGCCTCCTGCCTCCTCCCCCTGCTTCGGGACCAGGAGATCCGAGTTGCCCTGAAAACAGGGATCATAGCCCCTCCGAGAAGAACGAGGAACGGGCCACGGGTGCCGGTGTCCCCCCATCCCCAAGCCATCGCCAGCAAAACGAGAGCACCTAGGAGCAGAAGCCACGGCTCTGACTTGGCGTCCTCGATCCAGCGGTGACCGGCCCACCGTGCTACCACGACGACAATAAGGAAACTGGCGATCAGGATGGTCTCCATAGCATTAGGCTAGCGTATGACCAACGAGAAGAGCCGACTCTCATGGCCTTATCTGTGTTTCCCGTTCTGCTATCGAAACCGGAGCGCCCATGCGGCGGCCTCAGCGTAGGGCGCCTCCGCAGCCCCGCAGCGTGTCGCCGCCGAGCGTCACCGTGACCGTGGCCTCGAAGCGCTCTCCGCTCATCGTGTCCGCGCACGGGCGGTCCTCGACGACGACGCGGAGGTCGTGGGCCTCGGTGACGGCGTGGTACGTCGTGCGCCCGGTGGCGTCCGTCACCGGTTCGGGCACGGGCGTGGTGGCCTCCTCCTCGCCGTAGGCGTAGAGCAGCCGCAGCGAGCGCTCCGGGACGATCTCCAGCACCCACCCCGGCTCGTTCCCGACGGCGCGGAAGGCGACGCCCCGCTGCCGGGCGTCCTCGGCGACGGCCGGGTCGATGGGCTCCGGCGCCTCTTCCGGCGCGGCGGGCGGGCGGACGCAGCCGCCGAGGGTCAGGCCCACGAGGAGCAGCGCGCGCAGGGTGGAAGTCCGTGTCACGTCGCCTACTCGCTCATCCGGTCGCGAAAGAAGCCGTAGGCGGCGTTGATCCGCTTCGTCTCCTCCTCGGCCAGCCGCCGCAGCTTCACGCCGAGCGTGGCGACGCGGTCGGGGTGGTACTCGCGGAGCCGCTGCAGGAACGCCGCCCGCACCGTCTCCGGCGTCAGCTCCGCGCCCACGAGCCCGAGCGTCTCGCGGTGGCGCCGCTCCGGGGAGGCGGGCCGGGTCGGCGGCGCCGACGCGCGCTCGTGCGCCCCGGCCGCCGCCCGCGCCCGCTGCTGGTGCCGCGCCCGCGCCGCCCGCGCGTGCCGCTCCTTGTCGAAGTACTTCGTGCGGACGCGGGCGTAGTCCTTCCCGCCCCACGGCCGCTGCGCTCGGGGGGAGGGGCGCTGCGGTCCCGCCGAGGCCGCCCGCTCGGCGCGGAGCACCACGAGGCGGCTGCCGAGCCACGCGAGCGCGAACGCCACACCCCCGGCGAGGGCGAGCAGGACGAGCACGGCGAGGAACGAGGCGGAGAAGGCGGACACGGGGTTGGGACGCGCGAGCCTTACCGAGGTTGCCCGGACGCCTCTCCGATCCGCTCCCCGGGTGGGGCCTCGGCCCGCTCCGGTGCGGGCCGGGCGACGGGCCGAGCCGGAGCGGGCGGCGCGAAGTGGAGCCGGCACCTCGGCTCGTACGCCTCCTTCGCCCCGACGACGACGCGGCCGTCCTCCCCCGTCAGCCGCTGCGAGTGGTTCGCCGGGGCGCCGCAGACGACGCAGATCGCGTGGAGCTTCGTGACGTACTCCGCCACCGCCATGAGCTGCGGGATCGGCTCGAAGGGGCGCCCGCGGAAGTCCTGGTCCAGCCCGGCGACGATGACGCGGCGGCCCTGCCGCGCAAGCTCCTCCGCGACCCGCACCAGCTCCGGCCCGAAGAATTGCCCCTCGTCCACCCCCACGACCCGCGCGTCGCCGGCCAGCAGCAGGATCTGGTCGGCGGCGTCCACGACGATGGAGGGGATGGCGTTCTCGTCGTGCGAGACGACGACCGTGGCGGCGTAGCGGTTGTCGAGGGCGGGCTTGAAGATCTCGACGGCCTGCCGCGCGATCCGCGCGCGCTTGAGCCGCCGGATAAGCTCCTCCGTCTTGCCGCTGAACATCGAGCCGCAGATCACCTCGATCCAGCCGCGCGGCGCGGCGCCTTCTTCGGGGGTGAGGACGTGGGGCTCCATGAAGGAAGGTTAAGGGGGGAGGGGTGAAGGATGAAAGGCGAGGGCAGCTTCTTGACCTCCACCCCTCAACCTAACCCTTCGGTCAGATCTCCTCGACGGTGGCGGCGTCGGCCCAGCCGGTGGTGCCGTCGGCGCGGCGGAGGGCGACCCAGCCGCCGCGGCGGTCGAGGAGGGCGGCGTCGTGGCCCTCGGGGAGCGTGGCGGCCTCGGCGGCCTCCGGCGTGGGCGCCTCGCGCAGCACGGCGCCGGGGGCGACGACGACGGCGCGGGGCCGGGCCTCGTAGCGCGTCACGGCCACGGCGAAGGCCAGCGCCGCCACGGTGACCGGCACGAGGCCGGCGGCCACACGGCGGAGGAGGACGAGTTGCTGCGGCGTCAGCCGCCGCCGTTGCCACGCGGCCCGCCCGGCGAGCCCGAGCAGCCCGGCCCACAGGAGGAATGCGAGGGCCGTCAGCACCCCGCCGCCGACCCGCACGGAGCCCGAGCGGACGGCGGCCTCGGTGAGGGTCGGCGCGCGCTGCCGGCGGTCGCCGGCGGCGAGGCGGGCCATGCGCAGGCCGCGCCGGACGTCGGCGTCGGCGGGGGCGAGGCGGGCGGCGCGCTCGAAGGCCAGCCGCGCCCGCCCCACCCGCCCGGCCTCGAAGTGCGCGCTCCCGAGGTTGAGGTAGAGCGCCGGGCTCGCCCACCCCGTCGCGAGGGCGCCCTCGTAGGCCGCGGCGGCGCCCCGGTGGTCGCCCTCGGCGAAGAGCTCGCCGCCGAGGGCGAACAGCCGGTCCGCCTCCGCCCAGTCACCGGACTGCGCGAGGGCGGCCGGGGCGAGGAGCAGAGCCAGCGTCACGGTCGAGGCGAGTCGCATCACGCGGCCTCCTGGGTCAGCGCGTCGGCCTCCGCGTCCACCGTGGCGAGGAGCCGGGCGACCGCGTCGGGCGCGGGCAACGGCGAGGCCGTCGCGGGGGCGAACTGAGCCGTCTCAGCGGATCGCAGGAGCCCCTCGATCTCCCGTCGGGTGCCCTCTGCCACCCCGCGCTCGGCCAGCAGCGCGCCCACAGCGCCGAGGTCGAACGCGCCGGCCTCGACGGCGAGGCGGCGGCTCAGGAACAGCCGGGCCGTCCGGTCGAGCGCCGCGGCGTAGCGGCGGTCGTGGCCGGCGTCGTAGAGCGCCGCGGCGTCGGCGAGCGCGGCGTCGGCCTCGGGGAAGGCGCGGAGGCTGCGGGCCAGCGCGGAGTCGTCGTCGCGGCGGTCGCGGGCGTGGCGGACGGCGAGGAGGCCGAGCAGCGCCAGCAGCGGCAGCGCGAACAGCGCCACGACGGCCGGGCGGCGGTAGAGCGCGGCGATGGGGCGGACGCGCCGCCACCGCCCCGCCTCCGCGCGCACGGGCGGCCCCGCCGGCGCCGGCGCCTGCTCCGCCAACGGCGCGGCCGGCCCGACCACCTCCACCGGGATCGGGTCCGAGGTGAGGGTCCGGTACGCCTCGGCCTCGGGGTCGAAGAACGCCCACGTCACCGCCGGCAGCTCGAAGGTGCCGCCGGAGCGGGGGACGAGGGTGTAGGTGAACGACCGCTCGCCGCGCAGCGCCGCGCCCGAGCGCTCCAGCGTCTCATCCTCAGCGGGAGGGTACTGCTCGAACGCCGCCGGGGCCTCCCACCGCGGCCCCTCCAGCGTGGCGACGTTGCCCGTCCCCCGGAGCCGGACCCGCACCCGGATCGGCTCCCCGACCTCGGCCTCCGTGCGGTCCGCCTCGACCCGCATCGTGAAGGCCCCGACGGCGCCGCGGAAGGCCGCCGGCGCCCCGCCCGGCAGCGGCTCCACCTCGACGACGACGGGCGCGGCCGTGAGGGCCTCGCGCTCGTACCGCGCGGCGTAGGGGTTGTAGAGGATGCCGCCGCGCCCCCCGATCCGCCGCGCCCGCAGCACGTCGAGCTCGAAGGCCAGCGAGTCCACCGCGAGCCGCCCCGCGCGCGCCGGGAACAGCGCGACCCGCTTGATGGCGGCGGCCTCGTAGTCCTCCCCGTCGACCGTCACCGCGCGCGACCCGCCGAAGACGGGGAGCTCGAGCTCCTCGCGCCAGAACCCCGCCGCGTCCCACGGGCTCGCGATGCGGGTGTTGTGGGGGCGCACGTCCGGGGAGAAGTGGAGGACGTAGTCCACGACGACCTGCTCGCCGACGAAGGCCGTGGTCCGCGTCGGCTCGGGGCGGACGAACACGTCGGCCGGCGGCGCGGCCTCCGGCTCGGCGGGGCGGGCGGAGCCGGGGGGGGGCGGCGCGGCGTGCGGGCCGCGCGGGGGGCGCTGCGCCTGCGGGACGACGCGGACGCTGATGCGGTCGGTGGTGTGGCGGCGGCCGTCCACCGTCACGGTCATCGGGAGGACCTCGGCCGTGCCCGTGCGGAGCGGCTGGAACCGCCACTCGAACCGCGCCCGCTGCCGCCGCCGCCCGTTGATCTGGATGATGCTCCACGTCGGCAGCGGCGCCGTCTGAGTCGGGATGAGGCCGCGGGTGTTGGGCGCCTCCAGGCGCTCGACCTCGTCGAAGTCGCCCATGACCTCGACGGTGAACGTCACGAGCCCCCCCTCGCCAACGGTGGTCTCGTCGACGAACGCCTGCACGGCCACGCGCTGCGCCACGGCCGCCGGCGCGAGCATGAGAAGCAGGAGCCCCCACGAGGCGCCTCCCCGGACGATGATTCGGTGCGGCCTCACCAGTCCTTCTCCACGTAGCGGCCCCGCGAGCGGCGGCGCTGGACCTCGCGCAGCAGCTCGAGCTCGTCGGCCTGGATGGCGCGGAGGATCCGCTCGGCCTCGGCCCGGCTCATCTCGCCCTCGGCGCCGGCCACGGCGCCCGTACCGGGTTCGCCGTCCTGCGGCTCGCCCTGGCCGCTGCCGGCACCGTCACGTTCGGCCTCCTGGTCCTCGTCCGAGGGCTGGTCCTGCGGCTCATCCCCCGCCTCGCCGGCGTCGGAGGGCTCGTCCTCGGCGTTGCCCTCGGAGGCGCCGTCCTGCTGCTGGTCGCCGCCGGCCTGGCTGTCGGACTGCTGCTGCTGGCCGCCGCCCTGCTGCTCGTCGGCGTCGTCGCTCTCCTCCGGCTCGCCCTCGCCGCCCTGCTCGGGGTTCCGCTCGCGGATGGCCTCCAGCAGCTCCAGCAGCTTCGCGTCGTCGGGGTCGAGACGGAGGCCCGCCACGGCGGCGGCCTCGGCCGCCCGGTCGTCCCCGGCGACGAAGAGCCCGGCGGCCTCGTGGTAGTGGTCCACCACGGACTGCGCGGCGGCGGGCGGGAGGAGGAGGGAGAGGAGGAGCGGGAGAGCGGGAGAGCGGAAGAGCGAGAGGGCAGAGCACGGGCATAGAACGGAGGTGCGTCCCCCTGCCCACTTTATTGGCCTCATCACCGTCCTCGTCTGTCCCATCGCTCTCTGCCCTCTCGGCTCTCGCTGCCCCTCCGTCACTCAACGTCCTCGATGTCCACAACCGTGCCGAGGCGGCCGAGGAAGTCGCGGTAGGCGGCCACGGTGGAGTCGGCGCGGGCGCCGTCCTCCATCAGCGCGAGGGCGTCGGCGTAGCGGCGCCGGGCGACGAGGGCGTCGGCCTGGGCCTTGAGCCGCTGGGCGAAGGCGGAGGGCTCGACGTCCGGGGGCGGCTCGTCCTGCGGGTTCTGCTGCTGGAGGCGGCGGCGGACGAACTCGTAGTTGAAGGCGGCCTCGGGGAAGGCGGGGCGGGCGAGGAGGGCGCGGCGGTAAAAGCCGAGGGCCCCTTCGAGATCCTGGAGCCGCGCCGCGGCGGCCCCGGCGTTGAAGGCGGCGCGGGCGCGGCCGTCGGCGTCGGGCGCGGCGTCGGCGGCGGCCTCGAAGGCGCGGAGGGCGTCGGCGGGGAGGCCGTCCTCGTAGAGCGCGAGGCCGAGGTTGTTGAGCAGCGCGGCGCGGACGGCGAGCGCGGCGTCGTCCGTGGCGCCGTCGCTGTCGCTCCGCGCGAGCCCGGCGCGGTAGAGCGCGGCGGCGCCCTCGAAGTCCCCCTCGCGGAGGCGCTCGTTCCCCGCGCGCCCCTCCCGCGACCCGGCGGGCACGGCGAAGAGGTAGAGGGCGAGGAGGACGAGGGGGCGGAGCACGGGGCGTCAGGCGGTGGCCGGCTGCGGCTCGGGGCGGCGGAGCTCGAGGGCGAGGCTGGCGGCCAGCAGCACGAGGCCCAGGCCGAGCGGCCACTGGTACTGCTCGGCGAAGCTCTCGAACTGGTCCGAGCCGAGCGCGCTCCGGTCGAGCCGGTCGAGGGCGTCGGGGAATGCAGCCAGGTCGCCGTCGCGGCCGATGCGGTAGTAGTCGCCGGTCCCGGCGAGGCGGCGGAGCGCCCGCTCTTCGAGGCGGGAGGTGACGGTGGCGCCGGCGCGGTCGGACTTGTAGCCGGCGAGGCGGCCGTCACGGTAGACGGGGATCGGCGCGCCCTCGGCCTCGCCCACGCCGGCGGCGAAGACGGCGAGCCCGGCGTCCTCGGCCGCGTCGAGCGCCTCGCCGACCTCGCCCGCGTGGTCCTCCCCGTCCGAGACGACGAGCAGCACGCGGGCGCGTGGGGCCTCCCCCTCGGCCCCGTCGGCCGCCACGTCGAACGCCTCCGTCGCCACCTCGAGCGCGCGGGCGAAGTCGGTCCCCTGCGTCGGGACGAGGTCCGGCGCGGCGGCGTCGAGGAACAGCCGGACGGCGCCGAAGTCGGTGGTGAGCGGGCACTGGAGGAACGCCTCCCCGGCGAAGAGCACGAGGCCGACGCGGCTCCCCCGCAGCTCGTCGAGCACCTCCGCGAGCTCGAACTTGGCACGGGCCAGCCGGCTCGGCGCCACGTCCTCGGCGTGCATCGACTCCGACACGTCGAGGGCGACGACGAGGTCCACGCCCTCCTGCCGGATCTCCCGGAGCTCGGTCCCGTAACGCGGCCCCGCCGCCGCGACGGCCAAGAGCGCCACAGCACCCACGGCGAGCGCCGCCTGCCACCGCCGCCGTCGCGCCGTCGCCTCCGCCGCCGGCGCCGGCCCCCGCGCCGCGAACGCCCCGAGCGCCGCCCGCCGCCGCCGCGCCGCCCACGCGAACAGCGCCGCCGCCGCCGGAGCGGCGAGCAGGAGCAGCAATGCGAGGGGATGATGCCAGGTCACCGAGTTGTAGGTTGTGGGTTGTAGGTTGTGGGTTGTGGGTTGTGGGTTGTGGGTTGTGGGTTGTGGGTTGTGGGTTGTGGGTTGTGGAAGGAGAGCCAGAAAAGGTACCGACACGTCCGCGGCAGGCACCTGTAGGGGCTGAGCGGAGTGACCTGCACTCCGCTGTGCCGCGCCCGAGGAATGGCACCGTCTATCGCATAACTATGCCCGTCACGGCACCTGCCGGAGGCGCGTCGTGCCGAGCAGGACCGAGAGCGCCAGCAGCCCGAACGCCGGCCACAGGAACAGCCCGTAGCGCTCCTCGACGTCGAGGTACGTCTGCTCCTCGATGGGCGTCGTCTCGAGCTCCGAGATCTCGTCGTAGATCGCCGCGAGCGCCTCGCGGTCGGTGGCGCGGAAGTAGGCCCCGCCGGTCTTCTCGGCGACGGACCGGAGCACGGCCTCGTCGATGGCGGCGGTCTGCGGGAGGAGCCGGCGGAGGCGGTCCGGGAGCGGGCGGCCGAGCGCGTCGAGCCCCTCGGCGCCGACGCCGATGGCGTAGACCCGCACGCCGAGCGCGGCGGCCACGTCGGCGGCCGTCGCGGGGTCGACCTCGCCGCGGTTGTTCTGGCCGTCGGTGAGCAGGATGATCACCCTGCTCTCGGCCTCGGAGTCGCGGAGCCGGGCCGTCGCCGTGGCGAGCGCGGTGCCGATGGCGGTGCCGTCCTCGATGAACCCCATCCGGACGTCGCGGAGCATCGCCTTCAGGAACCCGTAGTCGAGGGTCAGCGGCGCCTGCGTGTACGCCTGCGCGGCGAACACGATCAGCCCGATCCGGTCCGTCACGCGGCCGTCCACGAACCCGGCGGCCACGTCCTTGGCGGCCTCGAACCGGTTGGGCCGGAAGTCCTCGGTCTTCATCGAGGTCGAGAGGTCGAGGACCAGCATGATGTCGATCCCCTCGGCGCGGCGCTCGACGAGCACGTCGCGCTCCTGCGGCCGGGCCAGCGCGAGCACGCCGAGCGCGAGGGCGCCGAGGAGGAGGGCCGTCGGGAGGTGCCGGAGCCGGACCCACACCGTCGGCTGGACGGCCGCGGCGGCGGTGGTGTCGGAGAAGGCGAGGGCCTCGGGCCGCTCCTGCGCGCGCCGCCACAGCGCCCACGCCAGCGGCGGCACGGCGAGCAGGAGGAGGAGGAAGGCGGGGTGGGCGAAGGCCACGGGTTAGAGGATAGGGGGTGGGATGCGGGAGATGGAGACTTATTTCAGCGCGCGCATCAGGCCGAGGAGCATCCTGCCGAGCTGGTTCGTGCGGCGGAGCACGTCTTCGAGCGTGTCTTCGCTGAGATAGCCGTTGCGCTGGGCGATGCGGAGTTGCGTCTCGACCTCGTAGAGAGAGCCCCGGGCGTAACGAAGAAACTGTACGTACTCGTTCGTCGCGCTGCGCCCCCATCCCTCCGCGACGTTCGAGGGGATCGAGACGGCCGCACGGCGGAGTTGCGAGGTCAGCCCAAACTTCTCCTCGCTTGGAAAAGTCTGCGTCATGCGATACACCTCGTCTGCCAGCCCCATCCCGAGCTGCCGCACCTCAAGGTCGGTATAGCTTCGAACACGTCCTATCTCCTATCCCCCATCTCCCCAAGCGAGCGCACGCGAGCGACCAGTGCCGGCAGCACCGTCCCCGCCTTCCCGAGTACCACCTCGTCCAGCGCGTCGGCGATGGCGCTCCGCTCGACGTTGACCTCGGCGACGTAGGCCCCGTGCTCCTTCGCCGCGAGGGGGAGCCCGGCGGCCGGGTACACCACCGCGCTCGTCCCGACCGAGAGGAACACGTCGGCCTCGGCGGCGGCCTCGGCGGCGCGCTCCATCGCCCCCTCGGGCAGCATCTCCCCGAACCACACCACGTCCGGCCGGAGCAGCCCGCCGCAGGCCGAGCAGTGTGCTAGCTCGTCGGTCTCCGCGACGGCCGCGATCTCTGCTTCGGTGGCCTCGCGTCCGCACTCGATACAGAGCGTGCGGGTGAGCGAGCCGTGGAGCTCGACGACGGCCTCGGAGCCGGCGCGGCGGTGGAGGCCGTCGACGTTCTGCGTCGCCAGCAGGAACGCGCCGCCGGAGCGCGCGGTGACCATCTCCTCCAGCGCGGCCAGCGCCCGGTGCCCGTCGTTCGGCTCGACCTCCTCGACGACGCGGCGGCGGTGGGCGTACCACCCCTGCACGAGCACGGGGTTGCGGAGGAACGCCTCGACGTTCGCCAGCTCCTCGGGGCGGAACCGCTGCCAGAGGCCGTCGGGGTCGCGGAAGGTGGGGACGCCGCTCTCGGCCGAGATCCCGGCGCCGGTGAGGACGGCCACGCGGCGGGCGCGGGCGAGGCGCTCGATCAGTTCGTCGGAGAAAGCGGGCATGGGGGAGAGGAAGAGCGGAAGAAAGGAGGAGTGGAGGAGAGGCAGGGCGTCTCTACGCGGCGGCCTCGGCGGGTTCTGGCTCCGGCGGGTGCAACGCCAACTCGATGGCCTCGACGGCGGCGAGGGCGCGGCGGGCGGCCTCGGCGCGGGCCTCCGGGCCGGGCGCGGCCCCAGCGAACTTCACGAGGTCGGCCTGCTGGAGCACCTCGGCGATCACCTCCAGCGACTCGGGCGGCGCGGACCCCGGTCGCTCACGCAGGAGAGCTAGCAGTTCGCCCGTCGTGAGCCGCAGCGCGGGCAGGCCGAGCGCGCGGCGGAGGTAGCCCCGTGTCGCCTCGGAGACGCCGACGAAGTGGGGCTTCGCGGACTCCGGCTTCTCGGCCAGGGCACCCAGCCGCTGCCGCGCCGCCTCGATAGGCGTGAGGGGGACGGTCGGCGCGGGGCGGCGCTTCCAGCGGAGCCACGCCACGAGCGCGCCGACGGCCGCGGCCAGCAGCAGCGCCGCCAGGAGCCACGGCCACAGCGGGCGGGGGAAGTCCGCCGGCGGCTCCGGCCCGTGGATGCCCTCGGCGTCCTCCGGCACCAGTGAGCGCACCCCGACCGTCGCCACGGGCGAGGCCACGACGGTCGTGTCGCCGCCGGTGACGAGGCGGACGGCCACCGGCCCCACCCGCGCCGCGTCGAGCGCGAAGGCGGCGGCCTCGTAGACCGCGCTGTCCACGCGGACGCCGCCCTCCCGGCGCGGCGGGAAGCGGCGGAGGGCCAGCAGCTCGGCGTCGCCGGCTTCGAGGGGGCGGGCGTCGCGGGCGTCGGCGCCGGCGGGCGGGGCGGGGAAGACGACCTCGACGGCGGCCCCGTGCTCCACCGCCACCGCCACCTCGAACCGCTCCCCCACGACGACGCTGTCGGCGAGGACGTAGAGGCGGACCTCCTGCGCCGCGGCGGGTGCGGCGAGTAGCACCAACAGGGCCACCGTAGGGGCGTATTGCCATACGCCCCTACGCCGACGTTCAGACGGGCGGCATCCTACCATCACGCCGTCCGGTTGCGGCGGTGGAAGAACGCCGCCAGCGGCTCGACGTAGTCCTCGTCCGTCCGCACGGCCACCGTGTCCACGCGCGCCCGCTTCAGCGCCCGCTCGATCCTCGCCTGCTGCTTCCGCGCCCGCTTCGAGAAGGCGTCCCGCGCGCGGCGGCTACCGGTGTCGATCAGCACCGGCCGCCCCGTCTCGGCGTCGCGGAGGGCGAGCAGGCCGACGGCGGGAAGCTCCGTCTCGCGGGGGTCGCGGAGGTGGACGGCGACGACGTCGTGGCGCTGCGCGAGCGCCCGGAGCTTCCGCTCGAAGCCGAGTTCGGCCCGTGCGTCACCGTCCGGTGCGGGGGCGTCGAAGAAGTCGCTCACGAGGATCACGATGGCGCGGCGGTGGAGGACGTGGAGGAGGTGGTCGAGGGCGGCCTCGACGCGCGTCCCCACCGAGGCCGGTTCGTGGACGAAGAGGTCGCGGATGAGGCGGAGCGCGTGGCGGCGCCCCTTCTTCGGCGGCACGAACCGCTCGACGCGATCGGTGAACAGCACGAGCCCGGCCTTGTCGTTGTTGCGCACGGCGCTGAAGGCGAGCACCGCGCACAGCTCGGCGGCCATCTCGCGCTTCGTCGCCGCGCCGGTCCCGAACGCCTCGCTCGCCGACACGTCCACGGCGAGGATCAGCGTCTGCTCGCGCTCCTCCTCGAACAGCTTCACGTACGTCTCGCCCATCCGCGCCGACACGTTCCAGTCGATGGTCCGCACGTCGTCGCCCATCTGGTAGGGGCGGACCTCCGAGAACTCGATCCCCCGGCCCTTGAAGGCCGAGTGGTACTCCCCGCCGAACACGTCGTTGACGAGCCCCTTCGTGCGGATCTCGATCCGGCGGATCTTGCGGAACAGCTCCTTCGGGATCACCTGTGGGAGGGGGAGAGCGGGGGAGGGGAAGAAGGGGGGAGGATAGCGGAACTCGGGGAACGAATCCACCATCCTCTATCTTCTATCCTCCATCTTCCTCCGGCTGCGGTCGCAGCCTCTCCGCCAGCACTCCCATGCCCGTCCGCTTCGCCGTCCTCGTATTCCCCGGCTCCAACTGCGACCACGACGCCTACCACGCCGCGAAGCACGTGATGCGGCAGGAGGCCCGGTTCGTCTGGCACAAGGAGGAGTCGGTGGGGGACGCCGACGTGGTGATCGTGCCCGGCGGGTTCTCCTACGGCGACTACCTCCGAAGCGGCGCCATCGCCCGGTTCTCGCCGGTGATGGAGGACGTGGTCCGGTTCGCGCAGGGCGGTGGCCTCGTGCTCGGCGTCTGCAACGGCTTCCAGGTGCTCTGCGAGGCGGGGCTCCTGCCCGGCGCGCTCCTCAAAAACGCTTCGCTCCGGTTCGGCTGCCGCCCCGTCCACCTCCGCGTCGAGAACGCCGGGACTCCGTTCACCGGGGCGATGGAGGAGGGGCAGACGCTCCGCATCCCCGTGGCCCACGGCGAGGGGAACTACCACGCCGACGCCGAGACGCTCGACCGGATCGAGGCGAACGGGCAGGTCGTCTTCCGCTACTGCGCGGCCGACGGGGAGATCACCCCGGAGGCGAACCCGAACGGCTCGGCGCGCAACATCGCCGGCGTCGTGAACGAGGGGGGGAACGTGCTCGGGATGATGCCGCACCCGGAGCGCTGCGTCGAGGCCCTGCTCGCCCAGGCCGAGGGCTCCGCCGGCGGCGAGGCCGGCCGCGCCGACGGCGCCTTCCTGTTCCGCTCGGTCATCGAGCACGTCCAAGCCGCCGTCGCCGCATGAGCCTCTCCTACCCGAAGGACCCTACGCCCGACAGCACCGCCGCCTACGTCACCGCGCTGCTCGACCTCCTCGGCGACCGCGACCCGATGGACGTGCTCCGCGAGACGCCGGACGTGCTCCGCGCCGCCGTCGCCAGCCTCGACGACACCCCGCTCCGCACCCGCGAGGCCGAGGGGAAGTGGAGCGTGGTCCACGTCGTCGAGCACCTCGCCGACTCCGAGGCCGTCTACGGCTACCGCCTCCGGAGCATCCTCACCGAGGACGAGCCGGACCTCCCCGGTTACGACCAGGACCGCTGGGCCGAGCTCCTCCGCTACGCCGAGGGCGACGCCGTCGAGGCCGCTGAGGTGTTCGGGCTGCTGCGTCGGCGGACGCTCCGGCTGCTGGCCGCGCTCCGCGAGGAGGAGTGGGAGCGGGCCGGGCAGCACGGCGAGCGCGGGCGCGAGAGCGTCCGCCACATCGTCCGGCTGCTGGCCGCGCACGACCTCGCCCACCTCCGCCAGATCGAGCGGATCAAGCGGGCCGTGGGCGTGTAGGGGCGACCGGCCGGTCGCCCCTACCTGCGGTTATCCCCTCAGGCCGCGCGGCGGCCGGGCTCGCCGTGGACGCCGGGGTCGAGCGGCGGGCGGGCCTCCTCGTCGGCGCGGTTCTGCTGGTGGATAAACATCGACGCCTTCACCTGCTCGTCCGACGGCTGCGTCCACGCGGCCTGGTTGAGCACGTGCATGGCGGCGGCGACGAGGACCGGCGGCACCGCCTCGTCGCCGAGGGCGCCCCGGCCGCCGGTCTCGAAGGCCTGTTGCAGGAACGCCTCCGCGGCGGACTCGAGCGAGCCGCCGTAGCGGTGGCGGAGGACCGTGTCGTGGACGGGCTGGGCAGGGGTGGGCGAGCGCATCCCTTCGAGGTCACGCATGGGAGTGGGGGTTGGTGGGGGCGGCGCGCCAGAGCGTCCCGCACGGCGCCGGCCGCGATGCGGGACGCCTTTCGCCAGAAACGTGCCGGTGCTCCCTGGGGGAACGCAGATCG
The DNA here is from genome assembly GCA_965215145.1 of Rhodothermales bacterium. GTDB lineage: Bacteria > Bacteroidota > Rhodothermia > Rhodothermales > JANQRZ01. The sequence continues at coordinate 1,934,813 of OZ244038.1, forward strand.
CCCCGCAGCCGCCGCTGTTGCCGCTCGAAGGGCCTCCCCGGTCTTGGTCGGGAACCAGGGGCCGGGTGTTCCGGGACGCTCCGTACCGGGTTCTCCCCGGCCACCGCCCGGCGGCAGCCGTCACGCCCCGACCTCGGCCAGCCGCTCGGCGGCGCGCTCCCACCGCTTCATCAGCTCCTTCAGCTCCGCCTCCGCCGCGGCGAACGCCTCCATCGCCTCGGTGAACGCCTCCTTCTGCTCGTACAGCGACGGATCGGCGAGCTTCGCCTCCAGCCGCCCCCGCTCCTCCTCCTTCTGGGTCACCTCGGCCTCGACGCGCTCGACGTACCGGCGGAGCAGCACGGGGTCGGTGATGCCGGAGGGGTCGGCGCCGTTTTGGAGGGCGCGGTGGAGGCGGTTGCGCTGCTCGGCCTCGCGGCGCTTCTGCTCCTTCGACTTCGGGCCGCTGTCGGGCGCGGGCTTTCTGCTTTGCCCGTTCGTGGCCGGCTTTGCGGCGGGGAGGGGAGAGGGCGATGGTGGGGAGTCATCCTCCACCGCCTTCGATTCGCGGTGGTGGCGGTAGTCGGAGTACGTGCCGGGGTACTCCTCGACGGTGCCGCCTCCCGCGCGCCACACCGTCGTCGCCACCTGGTCGAGGAAGTGGCGGTCGTGGGAGACGACGACGAAGGTGCCGCCGTACTGCCGGAGGGCCTCGATGAGCACGGCCTTCGAGGCCATGTCGAGGTGGTTCGTCGGCTCGTCGAGGAGGAGGAAGTTGGCGGGGGAGAGCAGCGTCCGCGCCAGCGCGAGCCGGCTCTTCTCCCCGCCCGAGAGCACCCGGACCGGCTTGAACACGTCGTCCCCCCGGAAGAGGAACGCGCCGAGGAGCGTGCGCAGCTCGGTCTCGCCCTGCCCGCGCCCGACCTCCCGGAGCGCCTCCAGGACCGTCGCGCCCTGCGGCAGCTCCTCGGCCTGGTGCTGCGCGAAGAACGCCTTCTCGACGGCGTACCCCGGCTCGCGCGCGCCGTCGAAGGGCTCGCGCCCGTCGAGGATGCGCAGCAGCGTCGACTTCCCCGCCCCGTTCGGCCCGATCAGCGCCACCTTGTCGCCGCGCTCGATCACGAGCGGCCCGGCGTCCCGGAACACCTCGACGCGGCGGGCCTCCTCATCGTCGGCCGTGCCGTCGTAGACCTTCGAGAACCGGGAGATCTCCAGCACGGCGCGGCCGGAGCGCGGGGGCTCGGGGAAGCGGAAGTGGATGGTGGCCTCGTCCGACGGCGGGGGCGGGATCCTCTCGAGCTTGTCGAGGGCCTTGACGCGGCTCTGGACCTGCTTCGCCTTGGTGGCCTTGTAGCGGAACCGCTCGATGAACCGCTCGGTCTGCGCGATCTCGCGCTGCTGCGCCTCGTAGGCCAGCCGGTGCTGCTCCCGCTGGACCTCGCGGGCTTCGAGGTAGTGGGCGTAGTTGCCGACGTACTCGGTGATCCGCCCGCCCCACATCTCGGCGATCTGCGTCACCATCCGGTCGAGGAAGTACCGGTCGTGCGAGACGAGGACGACGGCGCCGGGGTAGCTCCGGAGGTAGCCCTCCAGCCAGTCGATGCTCTCGATGTCGAGGTGGTTCGTCGGCTCGTCGAGCAGCAGCGCCGAGGGCTGCTGGAGGAGGAGCCGGGCGAGGGCGACGCGCATCCGCCAGCCGCCGGAGAACGTGCGGAGCGGGCGCGTGAGGTCGTCCTGCGCGAACCCTAGGCCGTGGAGGACCGCCTCCGTCTTGGGGCGGATGAGGTGGACCTCGGCGGCGTCGAGCTCCGTCTGGAGCCGCGTCATCCGCTCGACACGCTGCATGTAGGCGGGGGAGTCGTGATCGCCCATCCCCTCCATCTCCCGGACCAGCTCTCGGACCTCGACCTCCTTCCCGAGGATCTCGTCGAACGCCTCCATCGCCGCCTCCACGACGGTCGTCTCATCGGCGGCCTCCTGGACGTCCTGCTGGAGGTAGCCGATGGTGACGCCGCCGTCCATCGTGACGAGCCCGCCGTCGAGCGGCTGCACCCCCGCGATGGCGCGCAGCAGCGTCGACTTCCCTGCGCCGTTCGGCCCGACGAGGCCGACGCGCTCGCCGGGGCGGAGCGTCCAGCTCAGCCCGTCGAGGATGGCCTCGCCGCCGAAGGCCACGGTGACGTCGGTGAGGTACAGCACGGGGTTAAGGTCGGAGGGTCTGGGGTCGGAAGGTGCGGAGGTCAGCGGACCCCCCCCGTTTTTCTTGCGTCGTTCTGCCTTCGGCCTCGCTCAAGCCTCAAGGGGGACAGCCCCGTGAGGCTTGAGCGCGCGGCGCGATGCAAACGGGGCGGGGGGTCTACGCGGCGAGCGATATGCCCGTGCGCTTCCCGGCGTATGATAGCCGCCGCCGCCCCTACCCACGGCTGAAACCTCTGTGCGTTCTCCGATGGCCGGTTCTCCAATGGCCGCTCGACGCGCCGCCCGCTCCCTCGCCTCGCTGAGTCGCTGGGACCTCGGCGTGCTCGCGTGGCTCGTCGTCTCGCGCCTCGCCGCCATCGCGCTCGTCTATCCCGACCGGGCGCGGATGTTCAACGGCGACGCCCCGCTCTACGACGGGCTCGCGCGGGCGCTCCTCCGCGGCGAGTACGCCTACGCCCCCATGGGCCCGTTCGCCGACGCGATCCGGCCGCCGGGCTTCCCCGCCTTCATCGCCGCCAACTACGCCGTGCTCGGGGGGGACTTCCTCTGGCCGATCCTCTGGAACGCCCTGTTCGTCGCGGCGGTCTACCTCGGCGTGCGGGCGCTGGTGGCGCGGGCGGGGGAGCGGCTGCACCCGGCCGTCGGGGTCGTCTTCGGGCTCGACCTCGCGTGGCTGCTCTACAGCAAGGAGCTCGTGCCGGAGCCGCTGTTCACGGCGCTCCTGCTCGGCGGCGTGCTCCTCCTGCTGCGGGGGACGGGGCGGCGAGCGCTGGGGGAGGGGCGGCGGCTGGCGCTCGTCGGGGCGGCGGGGCTCGTGCTGGGGCTGGCGGCGCTGGTGAAGCCCATCGCGCTCTACCTCCCCGCCGTGCTCGTCGCGTACCTCGTCGGGTGGGCTATCAAGGATCGGTGGGGGTGGCGCTCGGCGGTGCTCCGTGCGGCCGTGCTCGTGGTCGGGTTCGGGGTGATGGTGGGGCCGTGGGTCGCGCGGAATGCCGCCGTCCACGGCAGCGCGACGTTCACGTCCGTGCAGGCCGGCAACCTCCTCGGCGGCCACGCCGCCTTCGTCCACGCCGACGCCGAGGGGCTCACCCACTTCGGAGCGAAGGGGCAGTTGGAGCGTGAGGTCGAGCGGCGGCTCGCGGCGGAATTCGGCTCGGTCGGGGCAGCGCCGTATGCGGCGCTGGAGGCGGCGCGCGCCGACGTGGCGCGGGGGGTCCTGGCGGCGCACCCGTTCCTCTACCTCAAGGCCATCCTCCGCGGCGTCGCCGTGACGCTGTTCGACCCCGGCCGGCTCGTCTTCAACCGGACGTTCCCCGCCGAGGACCCCGAGGCCATCGGGCTGACGGACACGCTGGCACGCGACGGGCTCTGGGGTACGTTCCGGCACCTCCTGAGGAAAAACCCGGCGCAGACGATTCCGCTGCTGCTCTACCTCGGCTTCCTCGGCGCCGTCGTGCTCGTGGCGGGGGCCGGGGTGGGGCCGGCCTTCCGGCGGGCGCCGCGCGTGGCGTGGCTGTGCCTCCTCGTCGGCGGCTACCTGCTCGCCCTCGGCGGGCCGCACGGGTACGCCCGGTTCCGGCTCTACGTGTTCCCCTTCCTCCTCGTCGCCGTCCACTTCGGCGCGACGTGGCTGGCGGCGCGGTGGCGGGGCCGTCGGGCTCGGACCCCCGGAGGTAGCGCGGCGTTGGGTTAGGCGCCCCTCTCAAACTCCCCGCCCCTCCGTCATGCCTGACCTGTCCGTCGCCGGCCCGTCCCGCGAAGCCTCCGAGGTCTACCGCTCCCCCGCCGAGGTTGCCCGCCTCGTCGGCGACGAGGCCGAGCCCTTCGGCAGCCTTGACGATGCCGAGCTCGGCCCGCTCCTCGACCGGATCGGCGACGCCGAGGTCGTCTGCCTCGGCGAGGCCACGCACGGCACGAGCGAGTTCTACCGGATGCGGCAGCGGATCACCCGAGCCCTGATTCGCCACAAGGGGTTCACCGTCGTCGCCGCCGAGGCCGACTGGCCCGACGCCGCGCGCGTGGACGCCTACGTCCGCCACCGCGACCGCGAGGCCCGCTCCGAGTGGGAGGCGTTCGGGCGGTTCCCGACGTGGATGTGGCGCAACGCCGAGGTGCTCGCGTTCGTCGAGTGGCTCCGGGACTGGAACGCCGAGCGCGGCGAGGCCGAGCGCACCGGGTTCTACGGGCTCGACCTCTACAGCCTCTACACCTCCATCGGCGAGGTGCTCGGCTTCCTGGAGGGGCGGGACGACGAGCTCGCGGGGGTGGCCCGCGCGCGCTACGCCTGCCTCACCCCCTTCGCTGCCGACCCCGCCGAGTACGGCGCCGCCGTCGTGAGCCAGCGCTACCGCGACTGCGAGGCCGAGGCCGTGGCGATGCTCCGGGACCTCCTCCGCGAGCGGATGGAGCGGGACGCCGCCGAGGAGGGGATCTTCGACGCGACGCAGAACGCCCGCGTCGTCCGCGACGCCGAGCGGTACTACCGCTCGATGTTCTACGGCGACGTCTCGTCGTGGAACCTCCGCGACACCCACATGGTCGAGACGCTGAAGGCCGTGCGCCGCTTCCGGGGGGAGGCGGGTGCCCCGGCGAAGGCCGTCGTGTGGGCGCACAACTCCCACGTCGGCGACGCCGCGGCCACGGAGATGGGGCGGCGCGGGGAGGTCAACGTCGGCCACCTCTGCCGGCGCGAGTACGGCGACGGCGCCTACCTCGTCGGGTTCGGGACGCACGCGGGCACCGTCTGCGCCGCCTCGGGCTGGGGCGAGCCCGTCGAGACCAAGCGGGTCCGGCCGTCGCACTCGGAGAGCTACGAGCGGCTGAGCCACGAGAGCGGCGCCGAGCGCTTCCTCCTCCCGCTCCGCCACGGCTCCGACGCCCTCCGCCACGAGCTCGGGCGCCCCCGGCTCGAGCGCGCCATCGGCGTGATCTACCGGCCGGAGACGGAGCTCCAGAGCCACTACTTCCCGGCCGTCCTCCCCGAGCAGTTCGACGAGTGGGTCTGGTTCGACGAGACGGAGGCCGTCCGGCCGCTGGGGCGGAGCCGGGCGCCCGCGCTCCCGCAGCGCCACCCCTTCCGCCTCCTCGCCGACTGAGGCCGTGCCGCCAGCCCGCCGCGCGCTCGCCCTCCTCCTCGGCGCCGTCGCCGTCGCCGCCTGCCTCCCCGCCGACCGCTCCGTGCCCGGACGCCCCGACCCGCTCCCCCCACCTCCCGACGGCGCCCTCCGGGTGATGAGCTTCAACGTCCGCGTGGACCGCGGCGCCGGCCCCGACGGCTGGGAGGCCCGCCGGGACGACGTGGCCGAGACCGTCCGCCGCTACCGCCCCGACCTCCTCGGCGTGCAGGAGCCGCTGCGGCACCAGCTCGACGACCTCGAGGAGCGGCTGCCCGGCTACGGCTGGATCGGGGAGGGGCGGCGGGGGGAGGGCGACGGCGAGTTCGCCCCCGTGTTCTACCGGGAGGACCGGCTCCGCGTGCTCGACGCCGGCACGTTCTGGCTCTCGCCGCGGCCCGACCGCCCCGGCTCGCGGTTCTGGGACGCGGCCTACCCCCGCGTCGCCACCTGGGGGCGGCTCGAGGACCGGCAGAGGGGCGGCACCCTCGTCCTCCTCAACACCCACCTCGACCACCTCGGCGCCTTCGCCCGCCGCCGCTCGGCCCGCCTCCTCCTGGACCGCCTCGAAGCCCTCGCCGACGACGGCGCCGTCGTCCTCACCGGCGACCTCAACGCGACGCCGGGCTCGGCGCCCGTCGCCATCCTCACGGGGAACACCCGGCTCCCCCTCCGCGACCCGTTCGCGGACGACGTCGTCGACCGGTACGGGCCGGCGGGGACGTTCACCGGCTTCGGCGATGCGCCGGACCACGCGCCCCGGATCGACTACGTCCTGCTCGGGCCGGGCCTGCGCGCCGTCCGCGCCGCCACGGTCGCCGACCGGCCGGGCGGGCCGGCGCGGGCGCCGTCGGACCACCGCCCCGTCGTGGTGGACGTGGTCGCCAGGTGAGGGCGTATTGCGATACGCCGCTACGGGTGCTCCGGGCTCGTAGAACCCCCGTGAGTGAGACGCTCCAACGACGGGTCGGGCAGGCGCCGGACCCGCGAGGCGTCGGGGGCGACGACGTGGGAGAGCGCGTGCGCCGCGGCGTACCCCGCCCGCCGCCACGCCGGCCACCCCGCGACGGTCTCCTCCGTGACCCGCACGCTCCGCCCGACCGCCTCCGCGAAGTGCTCGGCCAGCCCCCGCGCCACGGCCGCCCCCTCGACCAGCACCGCGACCTCCTGGTTGTAGCGCTGCCCCCACCGGTCGGCGTTGTACGAGCCGACGATGCTGCACCGCCCGTCGGCCACGAAGTACTTGGCGTGGAGGATGACGCCCTGCATCTCCCACAGCCGGACGCCGGCGTCGAGGAGCCGGCGGTAGAGCCGTCGGCCGGCCCACCGCACCGGCGGCACGTCGGTCTTCCCCGCCGTCAGCACCCGGACGTCCACGCCCCGCCGGGCCGTCGCCAGCAGCTCCTCCAGGATGGGGCCGGGGGGGATGAAGTACGGCGACGAGTACAACACCTCCCGTTCGGCTCCCGCGATCAACTCGCACAGCGCGTGGTCGAGCTCGCCGACCCTCTCGCGGAGGTCGAGCTGGAGGACGCGCAGGGTGAGGTCGCCGGCCGGGGGGGGCGGGTCGAAGAGCGTGCGGTCGAGGTCGGTGGTGTCGTCGAGGGTCTCGAGGAAGACCGCCGCGAGGTCCCGCACGGCGGGGCCGTCGACGCGCATCATCATGTCGAAGAACGCCTCCGGGCCGGGGCCGCCGAACTTCATCGAGACGTTCCGGCCGCCGCAGAACACCGGCCCCCGGTCCACGAGGAAGATCTTCCGGTGGTCGCGGTGGACGCCGAGGGGGGTGACCTTGTTCGAGTACGGCTTGAGGGCGAGGAGCGGGTTGTACCAGAACGCCCAGCCGCCGGCCGCGCGCAGCCCCTCGACGTGGCGGTCCTTGAGCGCCTTCGAGCCGAACCGGTCGATCATCAGGACCACGTCGCAGCCGCGCCGGGCGGCGCCCTCCAGCGCGCGGAGCACCTGCTGCCCGGCGGCGTCCGGCTGGAAGATGTACGTCTCGATCCAGACCCGCTCGCGGGCGCCGTCGATGGCGTCGAGGAGCGCCTGGAACGAGTGGTCGCCGCTGGGGAGGAGGCGGCAGCGGTTGCCGGTGCTGACCCGGGGGACGCGCTCGGGTGATTCGGACATCGGTACAGGGCACGGGCGCGCTGAAGGTAGCCTCCCCGGCCGACTTGTTTCCTGCTATCAGCCCAAACCCCCCTCTCGGGTGCGAGTGTGCGGGGGGCTTTACCGGACGACGGTGAACTTGCGCGACGCGACGGCGGGCGGACCGCCCCCAGGCAGAGCAGACGCACGGAGGACGTAGACCCCGCTCGGCAGCGCTGAAGCGGTGAGGTCCAGCCAAGCCTGCCCCGGCTCTACCGTCACCTCGGAGGCTGTCAGCACGCTCCGCCCGAGAACGTCGAACACCTCGATGCGCACGTCTATGGGCTCTGGTGCGGCCAAGCCCAAGCGGAGCGCCCCACTTGTCGGGTTCGGCACGAGTGCGGTGATCGCGAGCGGGGGCGACGGCGTCTCAGCTTCACCCCCAGCACTCGCTGAGGCTGTGGGGGCTGACGCAGCAGTCCCGGCCGGACCCGCTGCCATCAGCACGTCGAGGTCGTCCCGGAAGGCACGGAGCCCCTCGACCTCCTCGGGTCTGAGTGTGGCGCCGAAGGTGACGAGGAGAGAGTCTACGAGGGCTGCCGACTCTTCGCGCCGCCCCAGCCCATCGTAGGCCGTCGCGCGGGCGACGCCGAGGGCGAGACGATGCTCGTCCTCCGAGAGCTGAGTATCGTATAGAGCGGCGAGTCCCAAAGCCTCTGGGTAATCCTCGGAGGCGACGGCTGCCTCCACGAGACCACGGGCGGCGCGGGCCGCCGCATCATACTCCAGCCCGGTCGCCAGGGGGAGGCGTGCGGCCCACGCTGCGAGCGCGAGCCGGTTCAGCAGCCCCTCACCGAGTACGTCCTCTGCGTCACGGGCAGTGAGGGCGGCAAGCGCGCGTGCATCCTGCTCGGTCGTCGCCGTGGCGATCGGGCTGAGGAGGCGATTCCGGAGGGCGGCCATCCAGGCTTGTAGCCACGTCGAGGGCGTGGCGGAGGAGGACGGCTTGGCAGAGGGGCCGCCCGCTGCCAGCACCGCCATAGATGGGCTCGGCTGGCTCGGCGCGCTCCGGCCTCCACAGCACCCCCCGCCGACGGGCGGTTCGTAGCCCGAGTCGCCGGTCAGATCAGCCGTCAAGGCGTGGTCGAAAACGACGGGGCCGTTGAAGAGGTCAGGAGTCGGTGGGGCACCCCAGTAGTTCCCCCTCGCCGGCACCGGGGTACCCCCAAGGTTGTTCACGGCAAAGGTGGACGGGGTAGGGCCGCGCAACAGGGTGTTCTCGTGGCCCTGAAGATCGACGGCCGGCGTGTCCTGGGCGTATTGGTCGCCCAGCCAGGCGAACCCTCCTGCAAGCACGCGCACGGCGTCGCCGCTGCTGCTGGTGATCCGGTTGCGCGCGCCTGGCCCCGAGTCCAGAGCACTCGTCCAGAGTGTAGCATCGTCATGGATGAGGACGCCGTGGGAGGAGCCGGCGCTCCCGCTACCTTCGATGACGGTGGCCGAGAAGGGGTCGAGGCGAGCGTGTGGAAGAAGGAAGAGGCTGTGAAGCGCGCTGTTTTCGATCGTAGAGTGAGTGAGTCCGACGACGGCGTCCCGTGCGACAAGGCCATACTCATTCCCCGAGAGGAGGGCGTTGTCTACGCTCACCGTGCTCTGACCGCCCTCCCAGTCCGTCATCACGTGCAGGCCCGCGCCGGAGCCCGTGACCGTCGTGTTCTGGACTGTCACGTTCTGGGCGCTGATGGTGAGACCAGCCTCCGCCGCCCCCTCGATGTGGACGTGGTCGAGAGTGGCGTCATCAGCGTAGAGGTAGACGGAGCCCCACGGCAGGGCAGGGTCACGCGGCTGAATCTGCAGCGGTCCATCGGCACTTCCAACGAGGGTGAGCCCGTCGTTGTAGAAGAGGAGGTCACTGTCCTCCCCAAGCCGGAAGGTCGTGGGCACTTCTACGGCGGGCAATGTCACGGAGCCTGCATCGGCCTCCACGATGACTTGAACGGAGAGGCCGGTCTCAAGAACAGTCCCTAGCCCATTATTCCAAGCGCCTTGATTCGAAATGCGCAGGCTCTGACCATCGGAAATCAGGAGGCGACCGAAGAGATCAAGACGCGAATCAGCACCTGAAACAGCAACACCTCCATTGGCTGTGACCTCACCCCAGAGGAAGAGAGAGCTTCCGCTGAGGACGCTCACGTCGCCTGAGACAACGAGCGAACCTGAAGATCCCGAGGTCATAAAGGCGCCGTCGGTGAGAGAGACATTTCCGGCAATGATGGCAGAAGAGTCCCACGCAGCGACACTGACCTGTGAGTCTCCTGAGACTGAAAGCGATGAACTGCCTGCGAAGAGTATGCCACTCCCAATATCGAGAGAGCTCGACTCTCTTACGATGACGGAGTCACTGACAGACATTATTTGCTGTTGTGAGATGTAATCAGTATATTGTGAACCTATATGGAAAGCACTTCCACCGCTTAGCGTTATTTGGTCTGGAGTAATAGAATGTTCATGACGACGAAGCTCTAAGTGACTACCACGGCGTAAATGGAAATTGGTGACTCCACTGAAGTCGGCTCCGCCTGTAACTACAAGTTTAGATCCAGCGTCTAGAGTGAGGTTACCCAAAAATTCTACTTCAGCGCCATTTAATATATAAATATAGTCATCTGTAAAAGTATGATCTACATATGTAAGAGATTCAGATCGGGCATCTATGATGGTCGGCTGTGATGTACCTAGTAGCGGTCTGTAGTGAGTTCGCATGCGAATCATTCTTTCCATTTGACCTTGAGAAAATCTATCGGAACACAATGATGAACCATAATTCATGAAGTTATCTATCGGATCCAGCCCAGACAGATCTTCACAGCTATCTTGTGGATCACAATTATTTGAATGATTAGGCGCTTTGTGAACGGGGGTATCAGCGACCTCATCATCTTCGCTACAACCGTTGTGAAAGCCATGATCGCTTCTTCCCCAAGTATGGTATAAACCCATATAATGTCCTGTTTCATGCGTACTTATGTCTTCGCGTTCATCATTAGGGGTATATTGATCAGATATTAATTCGTGGCCAACCCAGAATCCATCGGTAGGGGTCCCAGAGGCAGGAGGCAGAGAAGAGGCACCACCGCTGCCATTATAAAGGAAGGAAACAATATAGAAATTAAGGTATTTCCTAGTATCTGCATGAAGTGCATATTGTACTTCATCGCCGAAATTGTTATACCAATATTCATTATATATTCTACTAACTCCCAGCGTATAGAACGACATGTTGGAAGCGCTAAATTCCCAGTTTAGCTTATCAATCTCGGCTTCTAGTTCAGCATCGCTGACGTTGCCATAAGTCCCGTCGTGAATCACGTGGAAGACGACTGGAACAGGGAGAAAGTTGGAAGGGGCAGGCAAGCCTTGGCCCTCCGCTAATGGAATTTCAGTTTCTTCCGTTCCACACGTCCAACCAGACTCTTGAGCGAGCACATGGCCGCTACTGAAGAAGCAAAGGGAGGCGATGAGCAAACGGCGTGGAAGAGCAAACATGACGATACTCAGGGGCAAGAGCGGGCAGTAGACGGATGATACGGCAACGTGACTCGTAACACCAAGTGGCAGACTCGTTGCCGAGGAGCTTGCTTTGAGAGCAGGGGCAGGTTATTATCTGCACGGCCCCAATCTACCCACGAGGACCCCGACGATGAGCCGTTCCCAGACTGCCGTTGCCTTGCCTCTGCTCTTCCTCTTATCCTCTGCGGTGACGCAGGCGCAGGAGGTCCTCCACGAGTTCGTCTCGCCCCACCCGCAGCACCTCGGTTCCTTCGGTTCACGCATCGCCGGAGTGCCGGACCTCGACGGCGACGGGCGCGGCGACCTCCTCGTTGGAGCTTGGCAGGAGAGCCTAACCTCGACTCCCCGGGGGGGCCGCGCCTATATCCTCAACGGGGCTACGGGTGAGCTCCTCTACGAGCTGCAGTCCCCTAATCCCGACTGGGCGGGCTACTTCGGGCGCGCTGTCGCTGGGGTAGATGATCTCGATGGTGACGGTTACGGTGATCTCCTCGTCGGTGCCGATAGTGAAGACCTCGCCAGCGGCCGAGCTTACGTCTTCAGTGGGGCTACGGGTGCTCTTCTCTACGAGCTGCAGTCCCCGAGCTCCGAGCCGGGTGGTCTCTTCGGCTCTGCTGTCGCAGAGATAGCGGATGTGGACAGCGACGGGCGCAGCGACCTCCTCATCGGAGCGGCGGGGGAGGGTTATCCACCCCCCTTGACCCCCGGGCGCGCCTACGTCTTCAGCGGGGCCACGGGCACCCTCCTCTATGAGCTCCGCTCCCCTAAAGAGAGTTTTCGGAGCACCTTCGGCGCGGCCGTCGCCGGGGTGCCCGACGCCGACGGTGACGGCCACGGCGACCTCCTCGTCGGGGCCAGAGGCGAGGGCTTTATCGGAGTGGGGGGAGCGTACTACACCGGGCGGGCCTATCTCTTCAGCGGCGCCACCGGCGTCCTGGTCCACACCCTTGAGCGCCCCTACCCGGGGAGCGGCCAGTTCAGCGCCGCCATCACCGGGGTGCCTGACGCCGACGGCGACGGGCGCGGCGACCTCCTCGTCGGCGCTCCCGACCTCTTCTTCGGTAACTATCGGGAGGCCGGCCGCGCCTTCCTCTTCTCCGGCGCCACCGGCGCCCTCCTCCGCGAGCTCGCCGCACCCGACGAGGATGCGTTCGACTCCTTCGGTGGCTCCGTCGCCGGCCTGCCGGACCTGGACGGGGACGGCCACGGCGACCTCCTCATCGGCTCGTGGCAGGAGGACCCCGCCGGTGCCCCCGCGGAGGCCGGCCGCGCCCACGTCTTTTCCGGCGCCACGGGCGCGCTGCTCTTCACCCTCGCCTCGCCCAACCCGGAGGAGCAGGGTCACTTCGGCCGCGCCGTCGCGGCGGTTGCCGATACGGACGGCGACGGCCTCAGCGACCTCCTCATCGGGGCCACGGGGGAGGAGCCCGACGGCGGCCCTGAGTTGGCCGGCCGGGCCTACCTCTTCAGCGGCGCCGTCAATCCCCCCGGCCTCGCCCTCGCGGCCATGGCCACGAGCCCCCTCACCGTCGCCCCCGGCGGCAGCATCGGGTTCGCCTACACCGTCACGAACGGCGCGGCGCAGCCCGCTTCGGGTGACCTCTTCTACATCGCCGAGCAGGGCGGCGCCACGGTCGCCTCCGGCGTCGTCACCTCCGGCACGCTCGGGCCGGGGGCGTCGGCCTCGGGGGCGTTCACGCAGCGGGTGCCGGCGGGCGCTCCGGCGGGGGCGTACACCTACACCGTCAGCGTCGGGGCCTTCCCCTCCGCCGCCGTGAGCGAGGCGTTCACCATCGAGGTGGCGGCCCCGGCTCGGCCTACGGCATCCCCGGCGGGAAGCGGTGCGTGGGCGGCGGTGGCAGCCGCGGGGTGGGGGGCGGTGGGGAGGCCGGGAGCGGCCTCCGCCGTGGCTGGGCTCCCGTCGGCCCCGGTGACGGTGCACCCGAACCCGCTCCGCGAACGGGCGCGGGTGGCCTTCGCGCTGGACCGTCCGGCGGAGGTCCGCCTCGCCGTCTACGACGGGCTCGGGCGGGAGGTGGCCGTGCTGGTCGAGGGCCGGCTCGGGGCCGGCCGCCACGCCGCGGCCTTCGAGGCGGGGGGGCTGCCGAGCGGGACGTACCTCTGGCGGCTGGAGGCGGGTGGGCGTGTGGAGACGGGCCGGCTGACGCTGCTGCGCTAGCCGGCCTGCCCCGGCCGCCGCGCCCGGCTCGCGTCGGCGCTATCTTCCGGCTCCCCTTCGGCCGGCCCATGCCCCTCTTCCGCCACCTCCTCGTCCCGTTCGACTTCTCGCCGCTGGCCGAGCACGGCGTCCGCTATGCGCTCGACCTCGCCGAGACCCACGACGCCCGCGTCACCGTGCTCCACGTCACCGAGGACCCAGCGTTCCCGTCGTTCTACAAGCTCGGCGCGCTGCGGATCTACGGGATGGTGCCGGACATGGAGAAGGTGGCGTGGGGGGCGCTCGAGAAGCGGTTCGGGAACCCCGGCGACGACCCCCGGCTCGACTTCCGCGTCGCGCGTGGCCCCGCCGACGCCACCATCGTCCGCGTCGCCGCCGAGGAGGAGGTCGACCTCATCGTGCTCACCTCGCACGGGCTGACGGGCCTGGAGCACGTCCTGATGGGCCACGTGGCCGAGAAGGTCGTCCGGCTCTGCCCGTGCCCCGTGCTCGTGGTCAAGGTGATGAACCGGCAGCCGCACCCCGTCGAGGGCGTCGGGGACGAGGAGCCGGCCGGCGCCGCGTAGCCCGACGCGCCGCGGCGGCGGAGCCTCGCCGCGGAGCGGGCGTACAGAGGCTCCCCGTTCTGGGAGCCCCCTTTTGGGAGCCCGCCCTTCGCCCGCCGCCCATGCCCAACCCCGCGCTCCTCGTCGTCGACGACGACGCCGACGTCCTCCGCGCCATCGCGCGCGACCTCCGCCGCCGCTACGGCCAGGACTACCGCGTCCTCCGCGCCCCCTCCGGCGCCGACGCCCTCGACGCCCTCGACGAGCTGAGGGAGCGCGGGGACCCCGTGGCGCTGCTGCTCTCCGACCAGCGGATGCCGGGGATGGACGGCGTCGCCTTCCTGGAGAAGGCCGCCGAGCGGTTCCCGCGCGCCAAGCGCGCCGTGCTCACGGCCTACGCCGACACCGAAGCCGCCATCGGCGCCATCAACCGCTCGCAGGTCGACTACTACCTCCTGAAGCCGTGGGACCCCCCGGAGCAGCGGCTCTACCCCGTCCTCGACGACCTCCTGGCCGACTGGCGCGCGGGGTTCCGGCCGGGCTACGGCGGCGTCCGCGTCGTCGGGAGCCGGTGGAGCGCCGAGGCCCACGCCCTCCGCGACTTCCTCGCCCGCAACGGCGTGCCCTACCGGTTCCTCGACGTGGAGGCCGGCGCCAACGGCGAGGCGGCGGAGCTGGTCGGGGGCTCCGACGAGGCCCCTGCGCTCCCGCTCGTCGTGCTGCCGGACGGCGGGCGGCTCGAAAACCCCCGCGTGCCGGAGGTCGCCGAGGCGCTCGGCCTCCGGCGCCAGGCCGAGGCGGCGTTCTACGACCTCGCCATCGTGGGGGGCGGGCCGGCGGGGCTGGCCGCCGCCGTCTACGGCGCCAGCGAGGGGCTGCACACCGTGCTCATCGAACGCGAGGCGCCCGGCGGGCAGGCCGGGACCTCCAGCCGGATCGAGAACTACCTCGGCTTCCCCGCCGGCCTCTCCGGCGCCGACCTCGCGCGGCGGGCCGTGGCGCAGGCCCGGCGGTTCGGGGTCGAGATCCTCGCGCCGCAGGAGGTCTGCCGCCTCGCCATCGACGGCCCCTACAAGCGGCTCGCGCTCTCCGACGGCGGGGAGGTCTCGTGCCACGCGCTCATGCTCACGGTCGGGGTGAACTGGCGGAAGCTGCCGGCCCCCGGCGCCGCGGCGCTCACCGACCGCGGCGTCTACTACGGCGCCGCGATGACGGAGGCCATCGGCTGCTCCGACGAGGAGGTCTACATCGTCGGCGCGGGCAACTCCGCCGGGCAGGCCGCGATGCACTTCGCCGAGCACGCCGCCCGCGTGGTGATGCTCGTCCGCGGCGACAGCCTCGGCAAGAGCATGAGCCACTACCTCGTCGAGCGGATCGAGGCGCACCCGAAGATCGACGTGCGTCTGCACACCGAGGTCGCGGGGTGCCACGGCGAGGACCACCTCACGGGGCTGACGCTGAAGGACAGGGCCCCCGACGAGGGGGAGGACGCCGGCACGGAGGAGGTCGAGACGCGGTACCTCTTCGTCTTCATCGGCGCCGCCCCCCGCACCGACTGGCTCGACGGCGCCGTCGCCCGCGACGAGCGGGGGTTCCTCTTCACCGGCCCGGACATCCCCGCGCACGCGCTCGACGGGTGGCCGCTGGAGCGGGCGCCGTTCCTCCTGGAGGCCAGCGTGCCCGGCGTGTTCGCCGCCGGCGACGTCCGGCACGAGTCGGTGAAGCGGGTGGCGAGCGCGGTGGGGGAGGGGAGCGTCGCCGTGCACTTCATGCACCGCCACCTCGCTGAGCTCTAGTGGCGCGCTTGGTTGCTCGTAAGTGGACCCCCCCGCCGCGCTTGCGGTCGCTCCGGGACGAGCCCCTGCGCTCCCGGCTTCACGCGGCTGTCCCCCTTCGCAAGGGGGACAGCTTCTCGGTCCCTGAGCGCAGCGATGGACTGAGAAGCGGGGGGTAGCGCACGAGCAAGCCGTCATGGCACTAGCGGGAGGGGCCTTTGCTCATAGGCTCCACCCCCGCTTCCATTGCCATCGCGGAGCCTGTGCTGAGCACAGCCGAAGTGCTCAGGGCAACGTAAGCGCGGCAGGGGGTCTGACCGCGGGCTCACGATCGAGCGTCCGGCACGGTAGCGTGAGGGCTGCTTGCTCATGAGCGAGACCCCCCGTCCTAGCAGGGGCGCTGAGTGGGCGGCCGTTCACGTCGTAAAACGGGGTTTTCAGAATTAATTAGGAATCCTGCCGCCTGTGCGCTATGCTAATCGGTAGCAGGGGGCCGGCACCGGTGCCTATTGATCCGGGTGCGCGTGCGGGCCCATCCCCCACCTCCTTGACGTCTTCCACCTACCCTCTCCAGGAGGTCCACCATGCGCCTCGCGCTAACTCTCTATCTCTCAGCACTTACGATGCTGAGCCTGCTTACTGCCCCTGCCGCCGTCGCCCAAGGCTCGCCGCCGCCGGACTCGACGGCCACGCTCAACAGTTGCGTCAGGGCCCCGTTCGGCGATGTCGAGATCCGGTTCCAGTTCGACGCCCCGGTGTTCGGGGGGCTCAACGAGGATCCCTACACCCTCGTCCGGTTCACCCGTGTGGACGACGGGACCGTCGTCGACCTTGAGGACGGTGACTCCCCGCTCCCCTCCAATCGCTGCTCGATCGACGTCGTCACGAAGGGGGAGGATCCCACGCCGACCTTCTTCGACGGACTCGTGGAGCTCGACGCCGACGCTCCCTACCGAATCGAATTCCTGACGACCTTCGCCGCTGACACCCTTCTCCTCACCGAGTACATATACTACCAATGCCGAGATACGGAGGACGACGCGTTCTACTGCCCGAAGGGTAACACCCCCAACCCCGACCTCTACTTCGTCGTGGAACGGATCGGGGCGGACGTCACCATCGGCTCGTTCCCGAGCCGATTCAAGTCCATGTGGCTCGGCGACGCGAATGGCCTGGCCCTGGATACCATCGAGGACTTCTTCCCCGATAGTCTCTGGATGCTCCCCTACGACCTCGACATCGTCTGCAGCAGCGATCCCGCGCCGGTAGCCTGCAGCGCCGGCGGCAACCCCTACGACCTCGGCCTCTTCCTGACCAAGCAGCACGGGTACCCCTTCGCCTTCACCGAGGCGAAGCCCATCGTGGACCTCTTCGTGGGGGAGGGCACCTCCTACGAGGCCGTCTTCGACGGGACGCTCACGGCGGACCTCGTGGGGTTCGAGTTCCAGCGGAACCAGACCTTCCGACCCGCCGCCGCGATCGGGGCCGAGGGCGTCTTCTTCACGGCCCTCGACCCCGCGCTGAGCCAGCGCTGGAGCGGCATCCGCGACCGCGAGGGCCTCACGTTCTCGGACGTGACGGTGAGCCACGCCAAGACGGCCGTCCGCATGACCGGCTCCGGCGGGGTCTACACCCGGACCACGTTCGAGCACAGCGGGGTCGGCGCCGACGTCCAGGCCGACGGCGTGACCTTCGCCGGGAGCGCGTTCCGCGACAACCAGTACGGCCTGCTCTCGGACTTCACGCCGGGCGGCCAGCGGAGCAGCTTCACGCTACGTGACGATAACGGCGCCCGCAACACGATCGAGGACAACTTCGACGTCGGCCTCGTCGTGCGCAATGCCAACGCGAACGTCCGCTTCACCGACGTGGTGGACAACGACCAGCGCGGCGTCGTCGTCTGGAACGGGCTGGCCTTCCCCTTCATACGAAACCGCGTCGAGGGCACGAGCGACTACCCCGGCGGCGGGACCGTTCCCATCGGCGGGGACGGGATCGAGATCCTGGAGGGCGGCGACCTCCAGATGACGGACCTCAGCGATGGTCCCGGCTTCGTCTGCGTGCAGGCCAACGGGTTCGATGAGGCTTACGTCGCCCCGAGCGGCTACCTCTTCGTCGGGGACGACTTCCGCGGCGGGCAGAACACGATCCAAGACCCGAACGCGCCGACGGGCACGTTCCTGATCGTGCGCGAGGTGGAGGACGTGGACACGGCGACGCCGGGGGGGACGCCCCAGGTCGGCACCGTCCCCGCCCAGCGGACCTACTGGGGGCCCTCCGGCCCCGACCCCTCGGACTTCGACGGGCCGGTAGACTTCTCGGACTTCCTCACCACGGACCCGGCTTGCGGCGTCGGCCCCCTCGCGCGCGGCTCCGGGGGCTACAGCACCGCCGCCACGGGGGACGGGCAGGAGGCCCTCCGCGCCCGGATCGAGGCGGCGCGGCAGGCGCTCCGGGCGTCCGTGCTCGGCGATGCCTCCGAGGCTGAGGCGCTCATCGGCGCGCTCTACGGGCTCCAGCGGCAGGACCCCAGCGACGCCCTCGGCGAGCACGCGGCCACGATGAGGCTCATCGCCGCGATCCGGGCGCAGCTCGGGACGGAGAGCGCGCTGACGGGGGACCAGCAGGCGGCAACGGAGGCGGCCCTCGTGGTTGAGGCCGTGGATGCCCTCCGCCGTGACCAGGCCGAGGCCGCGGCGGCGCTGCTCGACGCGCACCAGGCGGCAGTCGTGGGTGCGGAGACGGGCCAGACGGTGGCGCTGCTCCAGGCGATGACGGACGAGGCGGCTGGCCGGGACGGCGAGGCCGTAGACCGGATCGAGGCGGTGATCGCCGGGCTTGGGCCGGAGGAGGCGCGGCGGGCGGCGCGGTTGGCGTTCGTGGCCGCGCTGATCGCGGGGCCGGAGGAGGAGGGTGCGGCAGCGCCGGATGCCTCCGGGACGCTGCCTGCGGCTTCGCGTACGGTGCAGGTGGAGGCGCTGGCGCTGGAGGCGCCGTACCCGAACCCCGTCGCGGGCAGGCCGGTGACCCTCGGGCTCGCGCTGCCGGCGGCGGCCGAGGTCGCCGTCTCGGTCCACGATGTGCTCGGGCGGCGGGTGCTGGCCCTGCAGGCCGGCCCAGTGGAGGCCGGGCGTCACGGGCTGCGCTTCTCGACGGCGGCGCTGGCGGCGGGGACCTACCTCGTCCGCGCCGAGGTTCGCACCGGCGGTGACGCCACCGTGCTGACGCAGCGGCTCACCGTCGTGCGCTGAGCCCGCGCGTGTCCTTGGGGCGAGGGGCGCCGCTGCGGTGCCCCTCGCCCCCTCCTGATTTCTTCGATCCCCCTTTACGACCATGCCTACCTCCTCCCTTCGGGTCGCCGCCCTCGCCCTCCTCCTGACCGGGGCGGCCGTGCCGAGTGCCGCGCAGGAGGTGACAGTCGCCCCAGTGGCCCTCGCCGTTGAGGTTGAGGCGGGGGCGCCGGCCGTCGAGCGCGCCGTGACGCTGACGAACGCGGGGGCCGACGCGCTCGTCGTCTCCGTCGAGGTCGGTGCGTCCGGCGCAGCGGTCGAGCCTCCGCCGGGGACGATCCTCGGCGGTCCGGGGGAGTTCACGAGCGGCATCCTCACCGACCTCGCCACGCTCCCCGACGGCCGCGTCCTTGCCACCGAGGACCGGGACTTCACCCACGAGTATGACCCCGTCCCGCCCTTCATCCCGGCGCGGACGTTCGAGCACCCCGCGAGCGCGTTCCTCGCGCACGCCGTCGGCCTCGCCTTCGACGCCGACGCTGGCCCCGCGGGCACGCTCTGGTGGCTCGACTCCCGCCGCGTCACGACCTGCCAGTGCGTCGCCGTCGAGGAGGCGCAGCTCCTGGAGGGCACCCTCGACGGCACCCCCACCGGGCGGAGCCTCCCCGTCACCCTCGGCGCCGGGCGCTACCCCCCCTACCGCACGGGCATCCCCGCCGGCCTCGCCTACGACGCCGCCTCGGAGGGGGGGACGGGGCTGTTCTACTACCTCGACGTCCACAACAACGCCGTCTACGCCGTGGACCGCGCGGGCGCCGTGGCCGAGGGGTACCCGGTGCCGAAGACGGAGTACGTCGACGCCTA
Organism: Rhodothermales bacterium; assembly: GCA_965215145.1. GTDB lineage: Bacteria > Bacteroidota > Rhodothermia > Rhodothermales > JANQRZ01. The sequence continues at coordinate 1,954,355 of OZ244038.1, forward strand.
CCAGGGCTCGGGGCTGGCGCTGACGCGGCGCTCTCCGGCGGCCGGCGGCGGGGCGTGGCTGGATGTCGTGGTGGGGTTCTCGCTCGTGGACTTCGCGCCGTCGCTCATCGTGGCGACGGACCCTCGGACGGGGCGGCACCTCGGCCCGGAGACGCCGATCCCCTCGCTGCTGAGCGGGGTGCAGCCCGACGGCAGCACGGGCTCCGTCGATGGCCTGGCGCGGAGCCGTCGGAGCCCGGACGACACGCTCTATGTCACGGCGGGGACGGGGTTCATCGGGGCCGGGAGCTACGACGTGTACGCGCTGCGTCCGGCCTACGTGCCGCCGTGGCGGGTCGGCCTCTTCGTGGCGGAGCAGGAGGGCGACGTGGCGGACAACCCCGACACGCTCGCCGTCGCCCCCGGTGAAGCGGCGGAGGTGGTGCTCTCGTTCGGGGCGGGGGACGCCCTGCCGGGGACGTACGACGCGGCGCTCGTCGTCCGCCTCGCCGAGACGGGGAAGGCCCTCGCGTCGGTGCCGCTCTCGGTGACGGTGACGGGGACGACGGCCGGGGAGGGCGGTCCCGCGCGGCCGGCGGCGGTGCTCCTGGACGAGCCGTACCCGAACCCGGTCACGGGTGGGGGCGCCGTCACGCTGGGGCTCGCGCTGCCCGAGGCCGGCACCGTCGCCGTCAGCGTGCACGACGTGCTGGGCCGGCGGGTCGCTACCGTGCCCGAGGCCGCCACGGCGGCGGGCCACCACGCGGTCCAACTCGGGACGGGCGGCCTCGCGGCGGGGGCGTACCTCGTCCGCGCCGAGGTCCGCACCGGCGCCGAGACCGCGGTGCTGACGCGGCGGCTCACCGTCGTGCGCTGAGCCCATATGTGTCCGTGGGGCGGGGCGTGTCACCGAGGCGCGCCCCGCCCCGTCTTTGCTTCCTCTTCCTGCGTTGCCATGCCTGCCTCCTCCCTTCGGGTCGCCGCCCTCGCCCTCCTCCTGACCGGGGTGGCCCTGCCGAGCGCCGCGCAGGAGGTGACAGTCGCCCCAGTGGCCCTCGCCGTCGAGGTTGAGGCGGGGGCGCCCGCCGTCGAGCGCGCCGTGACGCTGACGAACGCGGGGGCCGACGCGCTCGTCGTCTCCGTCGAGGTCGGCGCGCCGGGCGCGGCCGACGAGCCCCCACCGGGTACCCTCCTCGGCGGCCCCGGCGACTTCACGAGCGGCGTCCTCACCGACCTCGCCACGCTCCCCGACGGCCGCCTCCTCGCCACCGAGGGGCGGGACTTCACCCACGAGTATGGCCCCGGCCCGCCCTTCATCCCGGCACGGACGTTCGAGCATCCCGCGAGCGCGTTCCTCGCCCACGCCGTCGGCCTCGCCTTCGACGCCGACGCCAGCCCCGCCGGCACGCTTTGGTGGCTCGACTCCCGCCGCGTCACGACCTGCCAGTGCGTCGCCGTCGAGGAGGCGCAGCTCCTCGAGGGCACCCTCGACGGCACCCCCACGGGCCGGAGCGTCCCCGTCACCCTCGGCGCCGGGCGCTACCCCCCCTTCCGCACGGGCCTCCCCTCCGCCCTCGCCTACGACGCCGTAGCCGACGGCGGCACCGGGCTGTTCTACTACCTCGACGTCCACAACAACGCCGTCTACGCCATCGACCGCGCGGGCGCGGTGGCCGAGGGGTACCCCGTGCCGAAGACGGAGTACGCCGACGCCTACCAGGGCTCGGGGCTCGCGCTGAGCAGGCGCCCGGCGGCGGCCGGCGGCGGGGCGTGGCTCGACGTCGCGGTGGGGTTCTCGCTCGTGGACTACGACGCCTCGCTCATCGTGGCGACGGACCCCGTGACGGGGCGGCACCTCGGCCCGGAGACGCCGATCCCCTCGCTGCTGAGCGGGGTGCAGCCCGACGGCAGCACGGGCTCCGTCGATGGCGTGGCGCGGAGCCGCCGGAGCCCGGACGACACGCTCTATGTCACGGCGGGGACGGGGTTCATCGGGGCCGGGCGCTACGACGTGTACGCCTTGCGCCCGGCCTACGTGCCGCCGTGGCGGGTCGGCCTCTTCGTGGCGGAGCAGGAGGGCGACGTGGCGGACAACCCCGACACGCTGGCCGTCGCCCCCGGTGAAGCGGCGGAGCTGGTGCTCTCGTTCGGGGCGGGGGACGCCCTGCCGGGGACGTACGACGCGGCGCTCGTCGTGCGCCTGGCCGAGACGGGGGAGGCCCTCGCCTCGGTGCCGCTCTCGGTGACGGTGACGGGGACGACGGCGGGGGAGGGCGGCCCGGATGCCCCGGCGGCGCTCGTGCTTGAGGAGCCGTACCCGAACCCGGCCCGCTCGGCGGCCACGGTGACGCTGGCACTGCCGGCGGCGGCCGAGGTCGCCGTCTCGGTCCACGACGTGCTCGGGCGCCGCGTGCTCGCGCTCCCGACCCGCCCGGTCGAGGCCGGGCGCCACGGGCTGCGGCTCTCGACGAGCGCGTTGGCGGCAGGGACGTACCTCGTCCGCGCCGAGGTCCGCACCGGCGCCGAGCCCCGCGTGCTGACGCGGCGGCTCACCGTCGTCCGGTAGCTGATCGGTCGCTCGGAGCGAGGGGCGCCACGGCGGTGTCCCTCGCTCCGTTTGGCTTCCCCTTCCCCCTTTTGCCATGCTCTTCCCATCCTCGCGCGGCCTGTGGCTGGTGCTCCTCCTCGCCCCCCTGCTCACCGTGCCTGCCACGGCGCAAGGGCTCACGGTCGCTCCTGCGGCCCTCGCCGTCGAGGTTGAGGCGGACGCGCCCACCGTCGAGCGCGCCGTGACGCTGACGAACGGGGGCTCCGACGCGCTCGTCGTCTCCGTCGAGGTCGGTGTGCCGGGCGCGGCCGATGCCCCACCCCCCGGCACCATCCTCGGTGTCTCACCCGAATTCACCGGCGACAGCGGCCTCGCCACGCTCCCCGACGGCCGCGTGTTCTCGGCCGAGAGCGCGGGGGCGGGGTGGACCCACGAACTCACGGCCGACCTCGCGCGCGTCCGCCTCTTGTCTCATCCCGCCTCAGCCTTCCTCGCCGGCACGACGGGGCTCGCCTTCGACGCCGACGCCGGCCCCGAGGGCACGCTCTGGTGGCTCGACTCCCGCCGCGACCGGACCTGCCAGTGCGTCGCCGTCGAGGAGGCGCAGCTCCTGGAGGGCACCCTCGACGGCACCCCCACCGGGCGGAGCCTCCCCGTCACCCTCGGCGCCGGGCGCTACCCCCCCTACCGCACGGGCATCCCCGCCGGCCTCGCCTACGACGCCGCCTCGGAGGGGGGGACGGGGCTGTTCTACTACCTCGACGTCCACAACAACGCCGTCTACGCCGTCGACCGCGCGGGCGCCGTGGCCGAGGGGTACCCCGTGCCGAAGACGGAGTACGCCGACGCCTACCAGGGCTCGGGGCTGGCGCTGACGCGGCGCGCTCCGGCGGCGGGCGGCGGGGCGTGGCTCGACGTGACGGTGGGGTTCTCGTTCGTGGACTTCGCGCCGTCGCTCATCGTGGCGACGGACCCCGTGACGGGGCGGCACCTCGGCCCGGAGACGCCGATCCCCTCGCTGCTGAGCGAGGTCCAGCCTGACGGCTCGGCCGGGCTGGTCTACGCGGTGGCGCGGAGCCGTCGGAGCCCGGACGACACGCTCTATGTCACGGCGTGGACGGGGTTCATCGGCGGGGGCCGCGTCGACACGTACGCCTTACGCCCGGCCTACGTGCCGCCGTGGCGGGTGGGCCTCTTCGTGGCGGAGCAGGAGGGCGACGTGGCGGACAACCCGGACACGCTCGACGTCGCCCCTGGTGAGGCCGCCGAGTTGATGGTGCGCTTCGGGGCGGGGGACGCCCTGCCGGGGACGTACGCGGCCGAACTCGTCGTACGGCTGGCCGAGACGGGGGAGGCCCTCGCCTCGGTCCCGCTCTCGGTGACGGTGACGGGGACGACGGCGGGGGAGGGAGGCCCCACGCTGCCGGCGGCGGTGCTCCTGGAAGAGCCGTACCCGAACCCGGCCCGCTCGGCGGCCACGGTGACGCTCGCGCTACCGGCGGCGGCCGAGGTCGCGGTCTCGGTCCACGACGTGCTCGGGCGCCGCGTGCTCGCGCTCCCGACCCGCCCGGTCGAGGCTGGGCGCCACGGGCTGCGGCTCTCGACGAGCGCGTTGGCGGCCGGCACCTACCTCGTCCGCGCCGAGGTCCGCACCGGCGCCGAGACCCGCGTGTTGACGCGGCGGCTCACCGTCGTCCGTTAGCCGAGTGGCCGAACCCGCCGGTGCCCCCCGCGTTCTTGCGCAGGACCAACCGGATAGGCCATGCAGACCCTGCGCGCGAAGGTGACCGAGGACGGCGTCGTCGTCCCGAAGGAGATGTTGGGGGCCGCCGAAGAGGTGGAGATCGCCTGCGAGAGCGGCCACGTCGTCCTCGTCCCCGTCGAGGCAGAGAAGCCGCTTTCCATCTGGGACCTCGGGAAGGACCCCGTCGAGGACGTCGTCTCTGATGGCTCCGCCAATCATGACTATCATATCTACGACCCCCGCTCTAGAGAACAGGGCGACGGGTGAAGCGGCTCTTCGTAGACACCGGCTATCTGGTTGCGCTGGAGCTGACGAGCGACCAGCATCATGAAGCGGCGCAAATGCACTGGGGGCGGCTGCGAGTTGAGCGGCCTGCCCTCACGACTACTTCCGCCGTACTCACCGAGACGACGACCCTGCTCAACGCCAGGGGTCATTATGAGACGGCCGTACGGGTCGGGGAGCGGTTACTGCGGAGCCCGGAGATCGAACTCCTCCACGTGGACGAGGCGCTGATGGACGCCGGATGGCACTATTTCGCTCGCCACTCCGACAAACGCTACTCCCTCACCGATTACATCTCCTTCGTGGTGATGGAGCGGGGGGGTCTCCGAGAGGTGCTTACGTTCGACCACCACTTTGAACAAGCGGGTTTCGTACCGCTCCCCTAGACGACCCTATGAGCCTCCACCTCGCCGCGGGCGCGATCCCCCCGTTCCTCGTCGAAGTCGCCGTGCTGATCGTGGCCGGCGCCGTCGTCGCGTACCTCGGCTACCGGCTCGGGCTGGTGCCCATCGTCGGGTTCCTGCTGACGGGCGTGATCATCGGGCCGCACGGGCTCGGGCTGATCGAGGACCAGGAGATGGTCGACGCCCTCGCCGAGGTCGGCGTGATCCTGCTGCTGTTCACCATCGGGATCGAGTTCTCGCTGGAGAAGCTGGCGAAGATCCAGCGGCTGATCTTCGGCGGGGGCGGGCTCCAGGTGGTGCTCACGAGCGCGGCGGTGACGGGCATTCTGCTGCTGTTCGGCGTGCCGTGGCAGGCGGGGCTGTTCACCGGCTTCCTCGTCGCGCTTTCTTCTACGGCCATCGTGCTGAAGCTGCTCGGCAGCCGCGGCGAGATGAACGCGCCGCAGGGGCAGGTCGGCCTCGGGCTGCTGATCTTCCAGGACCTCGCCATCGTGGTCATGGTGCTGCTCGTCCCGATGCTCGCCGGTACGGGCGGCGGCGCGCTCAGCATCCTCTGGGCGTTGGCAAAGGCGGCGCTGATGATCGCGGCGGTGCTCCTGGTGGCGCGGAGGGTGATGCCGCGGGTGCTGGAGGTCGTGGCGCGGACGTGCTCGCAGGAGCTGTTCCTGCTGGCCGTCATCGCGCTCTGCTTCGGGACGGCGTGGCTGACCGCGATGGCGGGGGTGTCCGTCGCGCTCGGGGCGTTCCTCGCGGGGCTGATCGTCTCGGAGAGCCGGTTCTCGGAGCACGCCTTCGGCGAGATCATGCCGCTCCAGATCCTGTTCAGCGCCACCTTCTTCGTGTCCGTCGGGATGCTGCTGGATCTGGGGTTCCTGTTCTCGAACCTCCCGCTCGTGCTCGCGGCCGTCGTGGCCGTCCTCGTCATCAAGGCGCTCATCACGGGGGTGAGCGTGCGCGCGCTCGGCTACCCGCTGCCGGTCGCGGCGGCGAGCGCGCTGCTGCTCGCGCAGGTCGGGGAGTTCTCGTTCGTGCTGGAGCGCGCAGGCCGGGAGGTCGGGCTGTTCCCCGGCGGGATCGAGGGGGCCGGCTCCCAGACGTTCATCGCGGCGACGGTGCTGCTGATGATGGCGACGCCGCTGTTGGCCTCGCTCGGCGCGCGGCTCGGGCGGCGGATGGAGACGCGGCAGGAGGAGGCGATGGTGGCGGAGATGGAGGAGGCGGAGATGGCTGTGCCGGAGGAGGTCGTGCGCCTCGAAAACCACGTGGTCGTCGCGGGCTACGGGCGCTCGGCGCGGCGGCTCGTCCGGGTCCTCCACGGCTCCGGCGTCCCGCTCGTCGTGGTGACGCTCTCGCCGCCGCGGGCCGACGAGGCCGAGGCCGCCGGGCTCCTGGTCGTCCGGGGCGACCCCACGCGGCAGCACGCGCTGGCGGGGGCGCGGCTCGCGCGGGCCAAGCTGCTCGTCGTCGCCGACGAGGGGACCGAGCAGGCGGAGCGGGTGATCGCCGTGGCGCGGGGGCTGAACCCGACGATGCGGGTGCTCGCGCGGGCCCGCTACCTCGACGGCGCCGAGGCCCTCCGCGAGGCCGGCGCCGACGAGGTGATCGCGCAGGAGTTCGAGGTCGTGGTCCAGCTCGTGGCCGGCGTCCTCCGCGACTACGGCATCCGCGCCGAGGAGATCGACGGCCACGTCGAGGCCATGCGCTCCGACGGCTACGTCGCCCTCCGCGCCCTCACGGATTCCGACAAGGCCCCGTTCGTGTGCCGCCTCACCGGTGGCAACCTCGACCTCCGGCACGTCCACGTCCAGGACGGCGCCGCCGCCGTCGGCCAGCGGGTCTCCGCGCTCGACCTCGGCCGCTACGGCGTCGAGGCCAAGATGCTCCAGCGCGGCGGCGCATGGCAGGAGATCGGCGACGCGGACCCCGTGCTCCACGCGGGCGACGAGGTCAAGCTCGTCGGCTCAGCGGAGGCGTTCGATAGGGCAGCCGTGCTGTTCCGCCCCGCCGGCCTCGGCACCGACGAGCGGGGCGCCGAGATGCCCGGCGGCGTCCGTCCCCCCTCCCCCTTCCGCCCCGAGCCGGCCGGCGACGGCGCAGGCGCGGTGCCACGTGCCCGCCCGCACGTCTACGGCGCGACGTGGTGCCCGCTCACCGGGGGCTTCCGCGCCTACCTCGACCGGGCCGGCATCCCCTACGCCTTCCACGACATCGAGGCCGACCCCGAGGCCGAGGAGGCCGTCCGCGCCATGAACGCGGGGAAGCTGAAGTTCCCGATGGTCGTCGTCGGCGAGCGCGAGATGAAGAACCCGACGCTGGAGGAGTTGGACGCGGCGCTGGCGGAGGTGGGACTGGTGGTGTAGCGTATTGCGTGTTTCGTATTGCGTGTTGATCCAGGATGGGCCTATGGAAGCACCCTTTGAGACCTGGCAGGAGGGGGTTCCGGATGCGATCCGCAAGGACCCGCTGTGGCGGATGCGGGTGTACAGGCTCGCACTGTTCGTCTGCGACGAGGGGTGGGCCGACGTGACAGCGCTGGCGCGCGACGTGCGGACGCGGAAGCTCGGCGACCAGCTCTACCGGGCGCTCGGCTCCATCGGGGCGAACATCGCCGAGGGGTACTCGCGGGGGAGCGGGAGGGACCGGGCGCGGTTCTACGAGTACGCCCTCGGCCCCACCCGCGAGGCTCGCGACTGGTACTACCTGGTACTACAAAGCCCGCCGCGTCCTCGGCGACGAACGGGTGGAGGAACAGATGACCATCCTCGGGGAGGTCGTCCGCCAGCTTCTCGTCATCGTTCAGCGCCAACAAGGCCGCGCCCTCCGCGAACCCCCCGCTGCCTACACGGCCAGCGCAAGCGACTCGCCCGGCGACTCACCGACGGCCTAGCACCCCAACACGCAACACGGACCACGCAACAGCCATGATGACCCAAGAGATGCCCGCCGCCGTCGCCGACGGCCCCGTTCCCGTGGACGAGCTCCGCGCCGTCCCGACCTTCGAGGGGTTGGAGGACGCCGTGTTCGACTGGTTCGCCGAGCGCGCCGCGCTGCTCACGTTCGACGTGGGGGAGAAGGTGTTCTACCCCGGCCAGTCCGCCGACGAGATGTGCGTCCTCCTCAGCGGCGCCGTCCAGCTCATGCTCGACGTCGGGGGGCAGCCGATGCTCTACGACACGTTCCAGGCCGGCCGTGTGGTCGGGATGCTGCCGTACTCGCGGATGGAGGAGTACACCGGGACCGGGCTGGCCGTCGAGCCCGTGCGGATGGTGTGCGTGAGCAAGGCGGACTTCCCCGACATGCTCGCCACCAGCGAGGAGCTCGGGCGCCGGCTGATCGCGCTCATGAGCGACCGCGTGCGGCAGGCCACCCGCGTCGAGCAGCAGCGGGAGAAGCTGATGGCGCTCGGGAAGCTCTCGGCCGGGCTCGCCCACGAGCTCAACAACCCCGCCGCCGCCATCCGCAGCGCCGTCGACGAGCTGCAAGAGCGGGTCGCTGCGCTGCCGGAGCTCGTCGCCCAGATGACCGAGCACCACGTCACCGCCGAGCAGGTCCGCCGCGCCTCCGCCGTGCGCGAGGAGGTCAAGGACCTCGACGCCCCCGACCGCCTCTCGGTGCTCGAACGCTCCGCGCGCGAGGACGACCTCGCCGACCGCCTCGAAGACCTCGGCGTGGCCGACGGGTTCGCGCTGGCCGGCACGCTCGCCGACGCCGGGTTCGTGCCGAGCTGCGTGGACGAGATCGCGGAGGGGCTGCCGGAGGAGGCGGTCCCCGACGTGCTCCGCTGGGTCGAGGGCGGCCTCGCCGCCGACCGGCTCCTCGGCAGCGTCGCCTCGGCGGCGGCGCGGATCTCGGCGCTGCTGGCCTCCGTGAAGGCGTACTCCCACATGGACCAGGCCCCCGTCAAGGAGCCCCTCGACGTCACCGAGGGCGTCGAGTCCACGCTGACGATGCTCGGCCACAAGCTCAAAAAGAAGAACGTCCGCGTGGAGCGGGACTGGCCCCCCGACCTCCCCGAGGTGCCGGGCATGGCCGGCGAGTTGAACCAGGTCTGGACGAACCTCCTCGACAACGCCATCGACGCCGTGGACGAGGGCGGCACGATCCGCGTCGGGGCAGGCGTGGCCGGGAGCTTCCTCACGGTCGAGGTCGAGGACGACGGCGCCGGCGTCCCCGAGGACGTGTGCGCCCGGATCTTCGAGCCGTTCTTCACCACGAAGGGCGTCGGGGAGGGGACCGGGCTCGGGCTCGACCTCGCCCGCCGGATCGTGATGGCGCAGCACGGCGGCACCATCGACGTGCGGAGCGAGCCGGGCCGGACGGTGTTCTCGGTGCGGCTCCCGCTCTCGGAGGCCGAGGCCCGCCGCGGCGCCGCCGACGGCGCGGAGGGCTAGACGAGGCGGGGGGCTAGATGAGCAGGAGCCCGGCGTAGACCGCGTAGGCCGCGAGCAGCGCGGTGCCCTCCCACCGGCTCAGCACGAACCCCGAGCGGACCAGCGGGAGCAGCAGCACCGTCAGCCCGAGCATCACGAGCAGGTCGGCGTGGCGGAGGCCGGGGGCGGCGAGGGGCTGGACCACGGCCGCGGCGCCGAGGATGCCGAGCAGGTTGAAGAGGTTGCTCCCGACGACGTTGCCGAGTGCGAGGTCGCCCGCGCCGCGCGCCGCCGCCACGGCTGAGGTCGCCAGCTCCGGCAAGCTCGTCCCGACGGCCACCACGGTCAGCCCCACCACGGCGTCCGGCACGCCGAGCGCGGCGGCGACGGCCGTGGCCCCGCGCACGAGCCCCTGCGCGCCGAGGACGAGGAGGGCGAGGCCGGCCACCGCGAGCAACCCGTCGCGCCAGGCGGACCCCGCCGGCCGCGCGGGCTCCTCCACGAGGGCCGCCACCGCCGCACGGTCCCGCCGGGCGAGGCGCAGCGTCACGGCGAGGTAAACCAGCAGCCCGCCGAGGAGGAGGGCGCCGCCGCCGCGCCCGAGCTCCTGCCCCCAGAGCAGCGCCACCACCCCGACGGTCACGGCGACGAGCAGGGGGATCTCCCGCCGCACCAGCGCCGCCTCGACGCGGAGGGGCCGCAGGGCGGCCGAGAGCCCGAGGATGAGGGCGACGTTGGCGACGTTGCTCCCCACGACGTTCCCCACGGCGATGCCGCCGGCGCCCGCGAGCGTCGCCTGCACGCTCACCACCAGCTCCGGCGCGCTCGTCCCGAACGCCACCACCGTGAGTCCCACCACGAGCGGGCTCAGCCCGAGCCGGAGCGCCAGCGCCGAGGCCCCGCGCACGAGCCCCTCGGCCCCGCCGTAGAGGAGGCCGACGCCGCCGAGGATGAGGAGGAGGTCGAGGGGCATGGGCTGGCGCGTCAACCCCAGCCGGGGGCGGAGGTTCGGAGGCGAACGGGGCGGGCGGTGGCGCGTAGCCCGCCGCCTCTCACCCGCCCCGCACCCATGCCCCTCCACTTCGACTTCCTCCTCGTCGGCGCCGGCCAGTGCAACGTCCCCCTCGCCCACGCCCTCGCCGAGGCGGGCCACCGCGTCGGCGTCGCCGAGCGGCAGCACGTCGGGGGGAGCTGCGTCAACTTCGGCTGCACGCCCACGAAGGCCGTCCTCGCCGCGGCCCACCTCGCCCACCGCGCCCGCCGGGCCGCCGACTTCGGCCTCCGCATCCCCACCGTCGAGGCGGACCTCCCGGCCGTACTGGCAAAGGCCCGCGCGATCTCCGAGGACTTCCGCACCAACATCGCCGACGGCTTCGCCGAGGCCGAGGGGATCACGCTCCTCGCCGGCCACGCCCGCCTCACCGGCCGCGACGGGGGCCGCTTCCACCTCACCGTCGCCGACGAACCCGTGACGGCCGACCGGGTGGTGATCGACACCGGCACGCGGACGCTGATTCCCAGCATCGAGGGGCTCCGCAAGATTCCCTTCCTCGACCCCGGCAACTGGCTCCGCCGCGACGATCTCCCGGAGCGTTTGGTGATAGTCGGCGGCGGCTCGATCGGCGTCGAGATGGCGCAGTTCTACCGGCGGATGGGCGCCGCCGAGGTCACCGTCGTCGAGAGCAGCGGCCACATCCTCTCGGAGGAGGACGGCGACGTGGCCGAGGCGCTGCAGGAGGCGCTGGCGGGCGAGGGCATCAGGTTCCGCCTGGACGCGGAGGCCGAGCGCGTCGAGCCGCGCGACGGCGGGTTCAGGCTCCACCTCGACGACGACGGCGGGCCGGTCGAGGGGACGCACCTGTTCCTCGCCGTCGGCCGCACCCCGAACACGGCCGACCTCGGCCTCGACACGGTCGGGCTTGACGTGGACGACGACGGGACGATCCCCGTGGACGGCGCGCTGCGGACGCGCGTGGGCGGGGTCTGGGCCGTCGGCGACGTCCGCGGCGGGCCGCAGTTCACCCACACCGCCCACGACGACCACCGCATCATCCGGGACCACCTCTTCGGCCCCGGCGAGCGCTCGCGCGACGACCGCCTCGTCCCCTACGCCGTCTACACCGACCCCACGCTCGGGCGGGCCGGGATGACGGAGGCGGAGGCGCGCGAGGCCGGCCGCACCGTCCGCGTGGGGAGAAAGCCGATGGAGGAGAACGGCCGGGCCATCGAGGAGCGGCAGACGGCCGGGTTCGCGAAGGTCGTCGTGGACGCCGACACCGACGAGGTCCTCGGCGCGGCGTTGCTCGGCGTCGGGGCCAGCGAGGCGGTCCACCTCGTCGTCGGCGCGATGCAGGCCGGCGTCACGGCGACGGCGCTGCGGCGCTCGCTCCCCATCCACCCGACCGTCGCCGAGGCGCTGGTCTCGGCGCTCGAAGACGCGGCGTAGGGGCGCACGGCCGCGCGCCCCTACGGGATCGAACGGGGGGGGTCAGTCGCGGAGGCGCAGCGTCGCCACGACGCCGGCGTGGTCGCTCGGCCAGAGGCCGCCCGGCGTCTGGTCGGCCTCCTCGTCGCCGACGACCTCAGCGCTGAGGGTCTCCACGTCGCCGCGGTAGAGGACGAGGTCGATCCGCGAGTCGAGGTCGGCGTCCGCGCTGAGGTCGGCGTCGAAGCAGCACGTGTCGCCGGTGGCGCCGGCCTCCGCGGCGGCGTCGGTGTAGGTCGCGGTGAGGAGCCCGTAGGTCGAGAGGCCGGTGGCCGGGTTGACGGTCGCGCCGCCCTCCGCGCTGCTGTTGAAGTCGCCCACGAGCACGACCGGGAGCTCGGCGTCGGCGAGCTCGGTGGTGACGAGGCTGAAGGCCTGGCCGAACTGCGCCAGCGCAGCGCCCTCGGGGTCGCCGTCGTCCACCTCGAGGTGCGCGTTGGCGAACGTGAACGTCACGCCGCTCACGGTGGCGTCAACGGCGTTGTAGCCCCGGAGGAACGGGATCACCTCGCCACCCACGGGGACCGGGGCGATGAGGCTGTCGGCGAAGGTCTCCTCGACGACGTTGCCGACGGCGATGCCGCTCCGGGCGAGGATCACGTCGCGGTCGGTGAGGCGGACGTCGAAGAAGCTGACGCCGTCGTCCGAGGCCGGCAGCTCCACGTCCGCGTTCTCCGTCGTGGCGACGGCGGTGTAGTCGAGCCCCTGCGCCTCGAGGGCGTCGAGGAGGATGTCGAGGTAGTCGATGGCGACCTCGGTGGCGTTCGGGCCTTCGGCGAAGTCGCTCGGCGTCTGGGTCCGGTAAAGCGAGACCTCCTGGAGTCCGATGAGGTCGGGGTCCTCCTCCGCGATGATCTCCGCGATGGCGGCGGCGCGGGCGGTGAAGTCGTTCTCCTGGGCCTGCGCGAACAGGGCGGCGGCCACGAAGGGGACCTGCGTGGGCTCGGCCGTCGTGAGCTCGAAGATGTCGGCGCCGAGGTAGAGGTTGTAGGTCATCACCGTGATCTCGGCTTCGGCCTCGGGGTCGGAGCCGTCGGAGTCGCAGCCTACGAGGGTCGCGGTGGCGAGGAGGGCGACGAGGGCGAGGGCGGCGAGGGGAAGGACCGACCGACGGCCGGCTCGGAGAAGCGTCATGGCAAACTGGGGGATGGTGGGAGGCGTACCGGGTGCGGCAACCGAACACGGCCGCCGCGCGCGGCGGCCCAAAGCTAACCCACATGACCCCCCGCAGCGTCAGCGTCCTCGGCTCCGGCTGGCTCGGCCTCGCGCTCGCCGAGCGACTCGCCGCCCTCGGCCTCACCGTCCGCGCCAGCACGACCGCGCCCGCGAAGCTCGCCCGGATCACCGCCGTGGGGGCGACGCCGCACCGGATCGCGGTGGGGGAGGAGGTCGAGGGGGACGACCTCGCCGCGTTCTTCGGGGCCGACGCCGTCGTGTTCACGCTCCCACCGTCGGCCGCGGCGGACTACCCGGTCGTGGCTGCCGCCGTCCGCGATGCCTCCGAGCGCCACGGCGCCGGGTGGCTGCTAATGACCTCCTCCACCTCGGTCCACCCCGATCTGAACCGCACCGTCGCCGAGGCCGACGCGGGCGCGCAGGAACGGCACCCGCTGAAACGCAACGGCCCCGCCGTCCTCGCCGCCGAGGAGGCGTTCCGCGCGAGCGACAGGCTCGGGGCGACGGTGCTCCGGCTCGCGGGGCTCTATGGTCACGGCCGCCACCCGGCCCGCTCCCTCGCCGGCCGCACCGGGCTGCCCGGCGGCGCGAGCCCCGTCAACCTCGTCCACCGCGACGACGCCGTCGGCGCCATCGAGGCGGTGCTCCGGGAGGGACTGCGCGGCGAGACCCTCAACGTCTGCGCCGACGAGCACCCCCGCCGCGACCTGCTCTACCCCGCCGTCGCCCGCGCGCTCGGGCTCGCCCCGCCGACGTTCAGCGACGCGCCCGCGCCGTGGAAGCGGGTCTCGAACGCGCGGCTCAAGGCGCGGGCCGGCTATCGTTTCCGGCACCCGGATCCGCTGCGCCCGCCGCATTGAGCGCTGCTCAGTAACTCAAGGGGGCTGTCGCCCGGGCCGCGCAGCAGGCAGCGGCGTAGCTCATCTCGCTGGGGCGCTGGCGGCGCCGGCCACGGCGCGTTCACGCTGCCGGTGGCCCTACCTCCTCCTCGGTGAAGGTTTCGCGCAGAGGGTTACACCGGGGGGCGCTCACGTCTATCGCCGTACCCGCTTAGCCTCACTCCGCAGGTGTGCGAACCCTGTGCGGCGCCGCGCCGCAGCGGACCCGGCGCGCGCTCAGCGTTTAGCCGCCAGCCCTCCGCCGTGATGGCTCCTCCTTCGGCGTGATGGCTCCTCCTTCGACCACGACCGTTCCTTCCGCTCCTTCTACGACGCCTCCCTCCCCGATGCCCCGCCTCCTCCTCCTGCTCGCCCTCCTCCCGCTGGCCCTTACCCCCCCGGCTGCCGCGCAGCCGAACCTCGACGGCAACAACACGCTGCTCTACCCGGCTCCCGTCCGCGTCGACCCCGGCGACCCTGTCTCCTTCGCCATCATCTTCAGCAACACCGGCACGCAGCCCTCGCCGCCCTTCGAGGTCGGCATCTACTTCTCCACCGACCGCTACTTCTCCGACGACGACGTGCCCGCTGGCACGGTCTCGCTGCCGGGAGTGGGTGTGCAGCAGAACGCGAACACCGGCGTGACGGTGACGACGCCGCAGGTCCCGCCCGGCCGCTACTACGTCATCGCCTACGCTGACCACGAGGACCTCATCAACGAGCTTATTGAAACGGACAATGCCTCGCGGGGGCAACTCACCGTCGGCGGCGACACAAGAGGCCCCGACCTCGCCAGCGCCGGCTCCGCACTTGAGGACGACGAGGTGGCGCCGGGGGGCCGGGTCACGTTCGAGTATACCGTGCGGAACCGGGGCCAGTCGGCGGTGGGCGACTTCGAGGTCTCCCTCTACCTTGTCCCCCCCAATACCACCCTCCCGGACTGGATCCTCTTGGAGACGGAGACGCTGGGGGGCCTCGGGCCGGGGGAGGCGGACGACGAGACGGAGCAGGTGACGGTCCCGGCGAGCACGGCGCCGGGGCTCTACAAGACGGCGGTCTACGTCGACCCCCGGAACCTCATCGAGGAGCCCGACGAGACGAACAACGTCGGCGCCCCCGGCTTCCTGACGGTGACGGGGGAGCCGCCGCCGCCGGCCTTCGCCGTCACGGGGGCGCTCGCGCCGAACACGGTGGCCCCCGGCGCGGCGACGACGCTCACGGCGACGGTCTCGAACGCCTCCGGCTCCTCGGCGGCGCTCGACGCCTGGCTCGTCGTGCTCGGCGCGGCGGCGCGCTACGAGGTGGTGCTCGACGCCGGGGTGCTCGGCGACGGGGCGACGGTGAGCCGGAGCTACCGGCTGGGGGTGCCGTCGGGGGCGCCGGCGGGGCAGTACTCGGCGACGCTGAGGGTGGGGACGTACCCCGACGAGGTGCTCGCGGCCAGGGGGTTCCCCCTGACGGTGACGGCGGCGGCGCGGGCCGGCGGCGCGGCGAGCGGGGGCGCGGCGGGGGCGCTCGCGGTCGAGGCGCTCGGGGGGGGGCTCTTCGCCGCTGAGGCCTCGGCGTCCGGGGCGGGGGCTTCCGAGGCTGTGGCCTCCGAGGCGGTGTCGCTCGTGGCGTGGCCGAACCCGGCGGCGGGGGCGGTCACGCTCTCCTACGCGCTCGCCGAGGCCAGTCCCGTCCGGCTCGCCGTCTACGACGTGCTCGGTCGCGCGGTGGCCGTCGTGGCGGAGGGCAGGCGCGAGGCCGGGGAGCACCGCGCCGGGCTCGACGTGTCCTCGCTGCCGGCGGGGCTCTACCTCGTTCGTATCGATGCAGGCCCCGAGGCGCACACGCGCTCCCTTACCGTCACCCGCTAGTTCGCGCCGCCGGTCCCGGCCCCCCGTTCTGTCCCTCCTGGTCTTCTCCCCCCTCAACCCCCTCCCTGCCATGCCGCGCCTCCTGCTCGTAGATGCCTCGCTCGACGACAACGGTAACCCCACCGCCTCGAACGGCGAGGTGATCAACGAGCTCGGCGACGAGACCGTGCTCTCGCCGGAGTACCCGTGCGACGAGCAGGCCGAGCCGGACTGCGAGCCGAACCTGCCGCCCTCCGACATCCAGTACGACCCCGAGGGGCTCGACGGCGTCGAGAGCGTCGTCTTCACCGTCACCAGTTCCGACCCTGATGTGGACGAAGTGACCGTCATCGACAAATTCGCGCCCTACGCCGTGAGCAAAGCCGTCGACGGCGTCTTCAGGCCGCCGGACATCCTTAACCCGATGCTGAGGGAAGACGAGACGGTGACGGCGCAGGCGTACTCCCGGAACATCTTTGAGGACCCGGCCCAGTTCGACGCCAGCGAGTACACGCAGTACGAGGTCGGCGAGGAGCTCAGGGTCACGTTCACCATCACCGGCGACGCCACCGTCCAGACGGAGTTCAACCGCGCGGGGCAGGAGCGCGAGGCGGAGGCCGAGGCGGAGGCCGAAGCGGAGGCGGAGGCCGAGCGCGGCCTGGCCGGCGGCGCCGTGGCGCTGGCGGCGCCGGCGGCGGCCAACGGCGCGTTCGCGCTGGCGCAGGGGCTGATCTCCGGCTCGCTCACGCTGCTGGCCCGGGCGCCGGCCCCTTCGGCGGCGCCGAACCCGGACCCGCCCACGCCGATCCCCGGCGGGGTCACCGTCGTTGAGGACTGCTACGGCCCCGTCAACGGCGGCGGCAATGGCGGCGGTAACGGGGGCGGTAACGGGGGCTCGGGCACCGGCGGGGGCGTCGAGGTGGTCAGCGCCGAGGCCGAGGCGCTCCTCTGTGAAGTTTGAGCGCAGGAGGTTATGCCGGGGGCGCTCCCGCGTCTATAGCAGTGCCGCCCCTGCCGTGACCCCTTAGCTGTGTGGTGACTATGCGAAGCAGCGCTGCGCGCTGGACCCGACACGCCCCCTCAGCGTCAGACCCTCGCTCGTCTCCTTCCCTTGCTCCGATTCCTCGCTGCACGATGACCCGAACCGACGCCACAACGCCCCTCCCTTCCATCCTGAACCCTCTCGCGATGTCCCGCCTGCTGCTCCTGCTCGCCCTCCTCCCGCCCCTCGCCGCCGCGCCCGCAGCCCTCGCACAGCCCGACCTCTACGGGAACGTCCAGCTCTACCCCGACCCCGCCCGCGCCGACCCCGGCGACGCGGTCTCCTTCGGCATCATCTTCAGCAACACCGGGACGGAGCCCGCGCCCCCGTTCGAGGTCGGCCTCTACTTCTCGACCGACCGCTACCTCTCCGGCGACGACGTCCTCGCCGGGACGGTCTCGCTGCCGGGCGTCGGCGTGCAGCAGAACGTGAACACCGGCGTGACCGTGGCGGTGCCGCCGCTGCCGCGGGGGGGCTACTTCGTGCTGGCCGTGGCGGACCACGAGGACGAGGTCGCCGAGCTCAGCGAGTCGAACAACGTGAACTCCGGCCCGATCACGGTCCGCCCGGCGGAGGGCGGTCCGGACCTCGCGTTCGGGTTCCCGTGGGAGCTGGAGGAGGACGCGGTAGCGCCGGGCGGGCGGGTCTCGGTGGAGTACGTCGTGCGGAACCGGGGGGCCTCGGCCGTCGGCGACTTCGAGGTCGGCTACTACCTCCGCCCCTACAACACAGGGCAGATCCCACCACCGCCGCGAATCCTGCTCGAGCGCGAGGTGCTCGGCGGGCTCGATGCGGGCGAGGAGGAGCAGGAGTCGGAGCAGGTGACGGTCCCGGCGAGCACGCCGCCGGGCGATTACACCTTCACGGTGTGGGTCGACGACCGGAACGTGGTGGCCGAGAGCAACGAGACGAACAACCGCCTCGGCGTCGGCTTCCTGACGGTGACGGGGACGCCAGCGCCGCCGGCCTTCGCGGTCACGGCCTCGGCCGCGCCGTCGGCCATCGCCCCCGGCGGCACGACGACCCTCACGGCGACGGCCACGAACGCCTCCGGCTCCTCGGCCGCGCTCGACGCCTGGGTCGAGGCCCGGCGCGGCGGGGCGCTCGTTTTCCAGCAGTTCCTCGACGCCGGCTCGCTCGCCGACGGGGCGACGGCGACGCGCTCGTACCGGCTGCGCGCCCCGGCCGGTGCGCCGGCGGGCGCCTACGACCTCGCGTTCAAAGTGGGTACCTACCCCGACGCGGTGCTCGGCTCGGACGCCTTCGAGGTGACGGTAGCGGCCTCGGGCCTAGCCGGTGGTGAACTCGGCGCGGGGTCCGTCGCGCCGTTCGAGATCGTCGAGGCGCTCGGCGGGGGCCTCTTCGCGGAGGCGCCGACGACGGCGGCCTCGGCTGAGCCAGGCGATGTGTCGCTTGTGGCGTGGCCGAACCCGGCGGCGGGGGCGGTCACGCTCTCCTACGCTCTGACCGAGGCCAGTCCCGTCCGTCTTGCGGTCTACGACATGCTCGGTCGCGCGGTCGCCGTCGTGGCGGAGGGCACCGTCGAGGCGGGGGCGCACGAGGCGTCCCTCGACGCCTCAGCGCTGCCGGCGGGCGTCTACCTCATCCGGCTCTCGACGCCGCACGGCGCGAGGACGACGCCCCTCTCGATCGTCCGCTAGCCTCCACCCCTCCTCCCTCATCGGACCCCCATCAACCCCCTTCCGTCATGGCCCGCTTCCTCCTCGTAGACGCCTCGCTCGACGACAACGACAACCCCACCGCCTCGAACGGCGATGTCATCAACGAGATCGGCGAGGACACCGTGCTCTCACCGCTCTACCCGTGCGGGGAGGAGCCCGAACCGGGGTGCGAGAACGACCTCCCGCCCTACGACATCCAGTTCGACCCGGAGGGGCTCGACGGCGTCGAGAGCGTGGTCTTCGAGGTCACCAGTACGAACGATGAGTTTACCGAACCTCTCATCGTCATCGACAACTTCGCGCCCTACGCCGTGAGCAAAGCCGTCGACGGCGTCTTCAAGCCGCCGCCGATCCTGAACACGGCGCCGGCCGAGATCACGGTGACGGCCTACGTCTACTCCGAGGACATCTTTCTCGAAGACGAGCAGACGTTCGAGTCTACCGACTACACTAACATCCTGATCGACACCTTCGAGATCTCCTTCACCGTCACCAATGACGAGACCATCAAGACGGAGTTCAACCGCGTGGGGCAGGAGCGCGAGGCCGAGGCCGAGGCGGAGGCCGAAGCGGAGGCCGAGGCCGAGCGCGGCCTGGCCGGCGGCGCCGTGGCGCTGGCGGCGCCGGCGGCGGCCAACGGCGCCCGCGCACTGGCGCAGGGGCTGATCTCCGGCTCGATTGCGCTGCTGGCCCGCGCGCCGGCCCCCTCGGCGGCGCCGAACCCGGACCCGCCGGCGGCGATCCCCGGCGGGGTCACCGTCGTCGAGGACTGCTACGGCGGCGGCGACGGCGGCAACGGGGGCGACGGCAACGGGGGCGACGGCAACGGGGGCGACGGCAACGGGGGCGACGGCAACGGGGGCAGCAACGGAGGCTCGGGCACCGGCGTCGAGGTGGTCAGCGCTGAGGCGGAGGCCGAGGTCGAGGTCGAGGACGGGAGCGCGGCGGCGGTGGCGGGGACGGCGGTGGCGCTGGCGGGCACGGGCGTGAGCGCGTTCTTCCTCCAGGACAAGACGACCGAGCCGGTGCCGCTGCCGGCGCGGGGGGCCGCGCACGTGGGAAGCTCGACGGCGGCCTCGCTCAGCCCCGTCCTGATCCCGTACACCGACGAGCCGCCCGACACCCCGAGTAGCGGGCCCATCGAGGGGGAGCAGGTGGCGCTGCCCTCGGGCGCGGCCCCGTCTCCCATAGAGCCTCCGACCCTGAGCGCCGACCCCGTGCTCCAGCTCGACACCGAGGCCGAGGTGGAGGTGGAGGTCGAAGCCGAGGCCGAGGCCGCCACCGGGGCCGCCGCGGCGGCGGCCACGGGCGGCGTCGGCGTGGTGTCGGTGGGGGACTTCTCGGCGGCGGCGGCCCACACCTCCGTCGCCACCTCCGCCGTCACGAACACCGTCGAGCAGGCGCTCCCCCGCGTGTTCGACCTCGACGAGAGCGTCACGACGAGGCCGCGTAAGCCGAAGCCCTGCCCCGGCCAGGAGGCCCCGGCGGGCCCTGCTGCTGCGGCGCCCGAACCCCGCCCCGCCCCCGACGCCGGCGGCCCGGACGTGCCCGTCGAGCAGACGGTCGCCCCCGAGGCTGAGGACGAGCCCCGCCCCGACTTCGACGGCACGTGCCGGGGGCTCTTCGAGGCCGAGGCCGAAGCGGAGGCCGAGGCCGAGGTCGAGGCCGAGACCGGCAACGGGAGCGCCGCCGTCGCCGCCATCGCCGCCGGCGGGGGCGGGAGCACAGGGCTGGCGGCCACGAGCCGCGTCGCCGCCTCGACGGCCGCCTCGACAACCTCCTCCGAGGACGAGGGCGCGCTCGTGCGCAACAACGACGTCGTCCGCGTCTGCCGTCACCGCGCCCGCCACGTCGAGCCGTCGTTCGGGATCCCCGCCGGGGCGGAGGCCGGGGCCGAGGTGGAGATCGAGGGCACCGAACGCCCCAGGGCTCAAGCGCGGGTGACCGGCCTCACGGTCGAGGGCGACGCCCAGGCCGCCGTCCTCACGGGCAAGGACGAGCTCGCCGGCGTCGTCCGCTTCGACGGCGGCAAGGCCCAGGTCGTCGGCGTCGCCGCCGTCGAGGGCCGCGACCCGCCCCCGACCACGACGAACGGGCGCCCCCCCCGACGGGAACACGCTCGTCGTGGGCGAGCCCGAGGGCAACCTCGAGGTGGAGGTCGAGGCCGAGGTCGAGGTCGAGGCCGAGGCCGAGACGGGGTTCACGAGCGCGGCGGCCGGCGCGGCGGCGGCCGCGGCCCAGGCTGAGAACGGCTTCGTCAACACGCCCGCCGAGGCCGCCGCCGCCACGAGCGCGTCCACGAGCGTCTTCGGCAGCGAGTCCGAGCCGGTCCGCCACAGGCACCTCCCCGGCCCGGCGCGGCCCGGCCGGCGCGGCGGCCTCCTCGACCCGATGGTGGACCTCGCGCAGACGCGGTTCGAGCAGGAGATGGAGGCCGAGGCCGAGGCGGAGGTCGGCTTCCTCGCCGGGGCCGCCGCCGCCTCGGCCGCCGGGGCTGGGGCCATCGGGCGGGACGACGCCGGGGAGCCGACGGAGCGGCTCACGGCCGTGGCCGCCGAGGCGAGCCCGATCGCCGCGGCGGCTGCCGCCGCCGCCGGCCCCATCACGGAGGTGTGGGTCCGCCTCCCCCCGGACGACGCCGAGGTCGGCCTCGTCGAGGCCTACGCGCGCGCCGTGGACCCCGACGGCGGCAACGTCGCCATCGCCGTCGCGGTAGCCGGGGTCCCCGTAGAGGCGGGGGCGACGGAGGCCGTCCCGAAGTGCTTCGAGGACAACGAGCGGGAGTTCGAAGCCGAGGGGGTGGGTGAGGTGAAGTGCTACCTCACGATCGAGACCCGGCCCGGCGGCGTCGCCTACAACCGTCCCCTCTTCCACCTCGACACCGACGACCCCGGCCGCGACGCGGAGCCGGAGGTGTCCGACTCGACGTTCGAGGACGAGGCCGAAGCGGAGGCGGAGGCCGAGGCCGAGGCGGGCTACGGTGTCGCCGCTGCCGCCGCCGGGGCTGGCGCCGCCGGGGTCTACTCCGACGCCGCCGCCGTCACGGCCACGGCGACGGCGGGCTCGCAGGGGGACTTCCAGTACGACGAGATCGACGCCGCACTCGACGAGTGCCTGGAGTCCATAGGCTTGGGGTCCACGGGCTAGGTCGCCGGCCGTAGGCGCCGGCACGGGCATCTGCGGTGGGGAGCGCGCATGGCCGAGGCGGTCCGGCTGCGCCTCGAAAACTCCTTGGGAGCAGGCCCGAAGGGTGGGCGCCGAGCACGACGCCGCGGGCGGCTTCAGCGGCTCCGCGCAACCCGAAGGCGCTTCCCCTTCAGCCTCGCTGAGGAGCGCGCCCCGTTCTCCGACTCACCCTGCTATACCTTCCCGCCGAACATCCCCATGAACTTCGTGGCGAAGGGGACCGAGCCCTTCAGCTTCACCTTCCCCGACATCATCGCCATCATCGGGTTCGTCTCGCCGTTCTCGACGGAGAGCCACACGTCGGCGGGGGCGGTGAGCGTGAGGGCGGCGTCGTCGGCCGTGCCCTCGGAGACGTCGACGGCGCCGTCGTGGACGTGGATCACGTAGGTGCCGCCGCCGTCGCCGGAGAGGTTCATCTGGACCTTCTCGTCGACGCCCTGCGCCTTCGAGGCGTCGAAGCGGGCGGGGTAGGAGGCGAGCACCTCGTCGATGGAGCTGTAGCGGGCCATGCTGGGGAAGGGATAGAGGGGGAAAGGGGAGATGAGCGACGGAAGGTACGGCGCCTCCGGCGTCAGCGGAGGAGCTCCAGCTTCACCCGCCCCGTGCCGGTTTCGAGCAGGCCGATCTCGCGGGCCGCCGCCTCCGAGAGGTCGATGATCCGGCCGGGCTCGAAGGGACCGCGGTCGTTGATGCGGACGACGACGGAGCGGCCGTTGCGCGTGTTGGTCACCCGGACCCGCGAGCCGAGCGGGAGCGTCCGGTGTGCCGCCGTCAGCCGCTCCGGGTCGAAGACCTCGCCGCTGGCCGTGGGGTTGCCTTCGAGGCCGGGGCCGTAGTAGCTCGCCTCGCCGCTGCCGGCGTCCTCCCCGACCGAGGGCTCCTCCAGGGCGGACGCCTCCTCGCGCGGCGGCCCGACGGTGGCCTCGCGCGGCTCCTCGTCCACGCTCG
The DNA here is from genome assembly GCA_965215145.1 of Rhodothermales bacterium. Taxonomy (GTDB): domain Bacteria; phylum Bacteroidota; class Rhodothermia; order Rhodothermales; family JANQRZ01. Next base: position 1,976,920 of record OZ244038.1, read on the forward strand.
CCTTCCCGAACCCGAGCAGGACCGGGCCGGGGCCGGTGAAGGTGACCACGGCGACCGTGCCGACCAGCGCGATGACGGCCACGGCGGCCACGGTGCGCCAGAGCACGAGGCGCTCGGCGAGCCCGCGCGCCAGCCGGCGAAGGCGGCGCTCGCGGCGTTCGGGGGTGGGGGCGGAGGGCGGCATCGGCAGCGGGGGTGATGGAACGGCCTCACCGGCAATACTACGGCACCGCAACCGGTCTCCCCGCAGGGTGGAACAGCGCGTCGGGCGAACCGCTACAACGCAGCCCCTTCGCCCTTATCCCCCCTTCGGATCCCCTCCCGCATGGCCTCCTTCATCTGCGCCGTCTCGACCGACGGCTCCGCGCCCGCCGCCTTTGCCCTCGTCGAGCAGACCCCCGCCGCCGACGGCGGGCGCCCGGCCTACACCGTCCGCCTCCTCGACCGCTTCGGCGACGACCCCGTGGAGGAGCTCTCCGACGCGCTCGCCGGGCAGCAGCAGTACGCCGGCCACGTCACCGTCGTCACCACCGGCGGGCAGCCCGTCGCCGACCTCTTCCACGACGGGGGCCTCTCGGCCGTCGCCGTCGAGACCCGGCGCGGCTCGAACCGCGACGCCGACACGACGCCGGTCTCGGAGCAGGTGCTCGTGGACACGTTCGAGGCCGCCTACCGCCACAGCGCCGTCGAGATGCCGGGCTCGCTCGACCTCGGCTCGGCGGCCCTCGCCGCACTCTACGGCGCCATGGGCGACGACGCGGGCGCGAGCGAGGCGTCGGACCGGATGGCCGCGCTCGCGGAGGCGGAGGCGACGGGGGAGGAGGTGAGCCCCGTCCCGGCCGACGGCCCGAAGCCTGCGGTCGTCGAGCAGTCCGGCAGCGAGGCCAACGTCTCGACCGCCGTGCTCGGCGGCGACGAGAGCGACCGGACGGCCCCGAACGTCCCGCTGACGGCGCCCGAGGGGAACAGCCTCGCGCAGAACCCCGCCGACCGGTTCGAGAGCGTCGACCTCGGCGAGGACCGCGACGTGGCCCTCGCCCTCGCGCTGGCCGTGTGGTACGGGGAGCACTCCGCCGACGCGCTCCCCACCACCGACCAGGCCGACGAGACCGCGCGCGCCCGGCAGATCCGCAACGCGCGCCAGAAGGCTGCCCGCGCCCGCGACGGCCAGCGCTGAGGCACCGCGCCCATTCTTACCTTCCCGTAGGGGCGGTTCATGAACCGCCCCTACCCATTTCCCTTTGCCCGCGCCGCTATGCGTCTGCTGCCGCTCCTCCTGCTCTTCGCCCCGCTCGCGGCTGCCCAGCCCATCGAGACCGCCGTCGCCCCGCTCGACGTGGAGCCGTACCGCGAGGCCGCCGAGCGGATCATCGAAGCGGCCCTCGCCGACAGCAGCGCCTACGACCGCACGGCCTACCTCTGCGACACCTTCGGCCACCGCTTCAGCGGCTCCGAGAGCCTGGAGGCGTCCATCGACTGGGTCCTCGAACAGATGGAGGCCGACGGGTTCGACGGCGTCCGCACGCAGCCGGTGATGGTGCCGCACTGGGTCCGGGGGGAGGAGTCGGCCGAGATGGTCCGGCCCCGGCGGGAGCCGCTGGCGATGCTCGGGCTCGGGGGGAGCGTGGGGACCCCGCCGGAGGGCGTCACCGCCGAGGTCCTCGTCGTCGGCTCGTTCGACGAGCTGGAGGCGCGGGCGGAGGAGGCCGAGGGCCGGATCGTCGTCTACAACGTCCCCTTCACGACCTACGGCGAGACGGTGCAGTACCGGCTCCACGGCGCCACCGAGGCGTCCCGCGTCGGCGCCGTCGCCTCGCTGATCCGCTCCGTCGGGCCGGTCTCGCTCCAGACCCCGCACACCGGCGCCATGCGCTACGCCGACGACGTGGACCCCATCCCCCACGCCGCCCTCACCATCGAGGGGACGACCCTCCTGCAACGGCTCCAGGACCGCGGCGAGCGGCCCGTCGTGACGCTGAGGATGGAGGCCGAGACGCTGCCGGACGCCGAGTCCCGCAACGCCATCGCGGACTTCCTCGGCCGCGAGCGGCCGGAGGAGGTCGTCGTCGTCGGGGGCCACATCGACTCGTGGGACGTCGGGCAGGGCGCGATGGACGACGCCAGCGGGGTGGTGGTCACGTGGGAGGCCGTCCGGCTCCTGAAGGACCTCGGTCTCCGCCCGCGCCGGACGCTCCGCGTGGTGGCGTGGACGAACGAGGAGAACGGCCTCCGCGGCGCCCGCGCCTACCGCGCTGCCCTCTCCCCGGACGAGCTCGCCAACCACGTCCTCGCGCTGGAGAGCGACGGCGGGGTGTTCGAGCCCAACGGGATCGGCGTCAGCCCCGAGGCGGCCTACGCCGTGCTCGCGCCTATCGCCGAGCTGGTGGCCCCCGTCGTCACCGAGAGCCCGCGCCGCGACGGCGTCGGCGTCCTCTCCGGCGGCGGGGGCGCCGACATCTCGCCGCTCACGGCCGAGGGCGTCCCCGGCGCGGCGCTGCTGACGGAGCCGGAGCGGTACTTCTGGTACCACCACACCGCCGCCGACACGATGGACAAGCTCGCCCCCGGCGAGCTCCAGCGCGCCGTCGCCGCGACGGCGGTGTTCCTCTGGGTCGTCGCCGAGATGCCCGAGCGGCTGCCGCGCTGATGCTGCCCCTATCGCCCCCCCGCGCCCGGCTGCTCACGGGGCTGCTCGTCCTGGCCCTCATGCTGGGGTGGGGCGGCTGCGCCAATGATCCGGAGCCTCCTCGGCCTGCCGCGCCTGCAGAGTCCGCCCCGTCGCCGCCCGCCGCGCCGTCGGCGGAGGACCCCGAACCAGAGGGGCCCGCTGCGTCTCCCGAGCAGCCCGTCGGTCCGGCCCGTCCGGCCGATCCCGTCGCCGCGCTGAACGACGCGCTCCACGCCCTCGACCAACTCGTGCTCACCCTCGAAACCGTGCGCGACCCGATCAGCGCGTGGAACGAGGCGGCCAACGTGGCCCAGCTCATGCAGGACCTCGAAGCCGGCCGCACCCGCTACGCCCTCGCTCTCACCCCGGCTGAGGCCGCCGCCCGGTACCCGGACCAGATGCAGCGCCTCGCCCGGCTCACCGAGCACTACGAGGGGGAGCTCCGCCGCATCCAGCAGGACCCCGCCGCGTGGCAGGTGCTGCTCGAAGAGATCAACGAGGCGGAAGAGGAGGCGGCCAGCCGCTGAACCTCACACCCGCCGCCGGGCCTGCCAGCGGGCGCGGACGCGGGCAGGCGGTGCCGGCCCCCGGTCCCGCCGGCGCGGGGCGGGCGGAACGATGGGGCGGGGGGACTCCGGCTCCGGGGGGGGCGGGAGGTCGTCGGGGCCGCCGGAGCGGCGGTCCCGCAGGAGCGTCCAGGCGTAGACCCCGAAGAGGACCGGCATCAGGCCGAACAGGAGGAAGAGCGCGCCGAACATGATGGGGGAGCAACGGGCGGCGAGGAGTGGCCCTTTTCGTACACGGGCCTTCACCGCAGGTTCTCACAGGGCACCGCTTTTCTCCATTCAGGCGGTCAGCCCCTCCAGCAACGTCCGCGCCGTCAGCCGGGCGAGGGCGTCCACGTCGGCGGGCTCCTCGATCTGCCCGTCCACGAGCAGCATCGCCAGCCCGTGCACCGTCCCCCACGCGACGTAGGCCAGCGCGCCGGGGTCGCCCGCGCGGAGGTGCCCGGACGCCTGCCCCGCGGCGACCAGCGACGCGAGCTCCTCGTAGGCGGCGTCGGCGGCGGCCTGCAGGTCCGGGTTCACCGTGCGCCGGGCGACGGCGTCGCGGCCGTACATCAGCCGGTAGTACGCCGGCTTGTCCACGGCGAAGCGGACGTAGGCCACCCCCATCGCCTCGAACCCCGCTAGCCCCGGCGCCGAACCCGCGCGTGCGGCGTGGAGCGCGGCGCGCAGCCGCTCGAACCCCTCGGCGGCCAGCGCGACGAGCAGCGCCGCCTTGTCCCGGAAGTGCCGGTAGGGCGCCGTCCGCGAGACGCCCGTGGCCTCGGCGAGCGCGCGCATCGTGAGCGCCTCGGGGCCGGCGTCGTGGAGCCGCCGGGCGGCGGCGTCGAGGAGGGCGCGGCGGAGGTCGCCGTGGTGGTAGGGTTTTTCTGCGGGCATGGGGGAGGATCGGGAACCGGGAGGACAATGTCAACATTGAAAGCCAAGTTGACATTGTCTACATAGCAATGACCCCGCTCCCTCCCCTCCGCGTCGCCCTCGGCGTGCTCCGCCTCCTGCTCACGGTCGCCGTCGTGGTGGTCGGCGGGGCGGTGGTGCTCGCGCTGGCGCTCGTCCCGGTGCGGGTGCGTGGGGCGCGCCTCTCGGCGTGGGCGGCGACGGGGATGGCGCGGCACGGCGCGGCCCTCTTCGGCCTCCGCATCCGCTGCCCGTGGGCCGAGCGGCTCCGCGCCCATCGCGGGTTCGTCTTCCCCAACCACCTCTCCTTCGCCGACCCCGTGGTGCTGCTGGCGTTGTCCCCGGTGCGGTTCCTGAGCAACCACGTCGTGCGGTGGGTGCCGTTCGTGGGGTGGGTCGCCGGCGCCATCGGGACGGTGTTCGTGAACCGGGGGCGCCGGGCGTCGCGGGCCGAGGCGCGGCGGGAGCTGGCGGCGCTGCTGGCCGCGCGTCCGTCCCCGCCGCTGGCGCTGTTCCCCGAGGGGAAGATCGGCGCGGGCGGGCGGCTGGAGCCCCTCCGGCTGGGCGCCTTCGAGCTGGCCGTGGAGGGGGCCGTGCCGTACCTGCTGTGCGCGCTCCGCTACGAGCGGCCGGAGGTGGTCCGCTGGCGGAAGGGGGAGCCGTTCCTGCGCGCGTTGTGGCGGCTGGCGAGCACCCCGCGGCGGCACGCCGTCGAGGTCGCCTTCGTCGGGGCCGTCCACCCGGAGCCCGGCGACGACCCGCAGGCCCTGCTCCACGAGGCCGAAGGGCGGTTGAACGCCGCCGCCTTCGACGTGCCTATAGGCGTGGCTGCGGGTCGGTGAACAGCGTCGGGTCCGTGACGGGCGCGGCGGAGAGGCGGTCGGTGAGGAGGGCGCGGTCGGCGCCGACGGCCTCCTTGCGGGTCGAGAGCGTGACCGGCCCGGCGGGGCCGTCGAGGGTCTCGTAGCCGGTCCAGCGGTACGAGGCCGCGCGGTCGGGGCGGCCTTCGAGGCGGAACGTCCAGCGGTCGAGCCGCCCGGTCTCGCGGTCGGCGAGGAGCCAGTACCGGTCCCCCGGCGTCATCCCGACGCCGGCGAACGTGAGCCGGAGCGCGTCGTGCGCGGCGTCGGCGGAGTCCGGGGCGAGAGCGCGCGTCACGCCGGGGTCGAACAGCTTCAGGGGCGCCAGGAGCCAGTACGTGTCGTTGATGGTGCGGCCCCGCGCCGCCTCCAGCGCCGTCCCGTCGCCGAGGGAGTCCACGGGCTCGCCGTTGAGGTAGACGGCAGCCTCGTCGGGCCAGCGCGCGAAGAGGGCGACCACGGCGGAGTCCGGCGTGCCGTCGCGGTCGGCGTTCCACTCGGCGCGGTAGCGGCCGGAGCGGCGGTCCCAGAGGTGGCGGGCGATGGGCACCCGCTCGCCGCCCCGCTCGACGGCGAAGTCGAACCGGAGGGCCGGGAGCGCCTCCCACGCCGCCATCCCCCCGCTGGCCTCGACGATGCGAAAGGCGAGCGAGTCGGCGGCCGTCTTCAGCGCCGGAGCCTCCGGCCTAGAGGCGGCCGTCAGCTCCGGTTCAGGAGCGCAGCCCACGAGAAGGAGCGGAAGCAGCAGCAAGCGTCGCATCGGGTCGGCAGAGGGTGAAGGCTAGGCTCCCTTACGCACTACGCACTAGAACGCCAGATCGTTGGTCCAGTACGCCATCGCCCCCGCCGGCCTCTCCGCGCCCCCGACCGCCCGCCGCTATTCAGCGGGGAAGAGGCGGAGCCGGAGGTCGCCACCGCCCTCGGTGTCGATCCGGTCGGCGGCCACGCCGAGCCCTGTTAGCTGAGCACGCGCGGAGTCGACGGCGGCGGCGGGGCCGGTGAGCGCGGCGCGGAGGCGGCCGTAGCGGCGGAGGTAGCGGGCGGCGTCGCGGAGGCGGGGCGAGTCGGCGACCGGGGCGCTCAGCGGAAGCGTCCCGGTCGGGATGGGCACGAAGACGACCTCGAGGAGGGAGTCCGCGGCGACGGCCGAGAGCTGACTGCGGACGATCTCCTCGGCCTCCGGCGGGAGCGGGCGCTCCGCGGCGTACCCGACGCGGAGCGTGCGGCGGCCCCCCTCGCGCAGGACGAGGTCCGTGCCGACGACGGTCACGCCGCGCGGCAGCGTCAGCCCCCCGACGCTCTCGCCGACGCGGGCCTGGACCGGCGCCAGCAGGTCCGGCAGCGCCGTCGTCTGCGCCGCCGGCGCCGCGCGGGCGGGCCGGCCGGGGAGGATGTCGGCGAGGTCCTCGATGGCGCCGTCGGCGGCGATGACCTGCTCGAGGTGGAGCGAGACCGGCTCCCCGGCCGTCTCCGCGGCCTCGCGCTCGAACGCCTCGCGGGCCTCCTCCCCGAACCACTCCTCGGTCGCCACGCGAACGTGGACGCGGATGCCGCCGCGGTCGATCACCGGCTGCACCCCGAGCACCGACGAGCGGCCCGGCACGTCGAACCGCGCGGTGGCCTGCTCGACGGCCCGGTTCACGCGGGTCTCGCGCGTGATCTCCTGGAGCGTCGTCGAGAGCGGGAACCCCACGGCCACGACGAAGGCGAGCACGAGCGCGACCCGCGCCCACGCCGACTCCATCACGCCGACGCGGCGGATGAAGCGCTGCCGCCCGATCCAGCCCGGCAGCCCCCGGAGCTCGGCCTCCTCGTGCCACACCGACGCCGCGGCGACCACGCCCGGCCGGTGCATCCCCACGAGGAAGAACACCCCCATCGCGCTCAGCACGATCCCCCCGAGGTTGGCGCCGACCAGGAGCAGGCTGCCCCAGACGAGCTCCCACTGGAGCCCGGCGCCGAGGGCGAACCCCGTCACCGAGAGCGGGGGGATCAGCGCCACCGAGATCGCCACGCCGGGGATGGCCGCCGAGAGCCGGTCCTCGCGGGAGGCCGTGACGACGGCGCCGGCGAGCCCGCTGAACACGGCGATCCCGAGGTCGAGCGTCGTCGGGCGGGTCCGCGCCGAGATCTCGGGGGTGATGACCTTGAACGGGAGCACGGCCGTGACGAGCGCCGCCGCCGCCACGACGGCGACGACGCTGAGCACGACGGCGGCGAGGGTCTGCGCCGCGAGCCGCCCGTCGCCGACGGCGAGCGCCATCGCCAGCCCCATCAGCGGGGCCAGCAGCGGCGCGATCAGCATGGCCCCGATCACGACGGCCGAGGCGTTCAGCACGACGCCGAGCAGGGCGATGCAGCCCGAGAGCACGAGGATCGTCCAGTACGGGAGGTCCACGTCGGTCGCCGCCGTGGCCGTGTCGTCGAAGAGGGCGGCGAGGTCGCGGCGGGCGAGCCCGAGCTTCTCCCGCATCGTCTCCTCGATGGCCGTCTCCTCCTTGCGGTGGCGCGCGTCGGCGGCGTCCTCGGCGCGCGGCGGCGCGGGCGACAGGGGCCGGGACTTGGGGGCGTCGGGCACGGGGGGATTCCGGGGGGCTACGGCGCCGGCGGCCCGGCGGCCATCGAGAGGCCGTCGGTGAGGAGGGCCGGGTCGAGCTCGGTCACGACCACGAAGAGGTCGTCGCGGTGGCGCCACAGCAGCACGTCGGCGCCGCCGACCTGGCGGACGGCGAGGTACTCCGCGTCGGCGAGGCGGTCGTAGTCGGCGGCGCTGAGGCGGAGGCGGTCGGGGACCTGGTCCAGGAGGGCGTAGTTGAGGACGAACGCGGCGGCCTGCTGCCCCCGCGCGCCGGAGTACAGGAACACCGGCACCTCCACGTCCGGCGCGATCTCGGCGATCCCGACGCCCTGGAGGTCGGCCGCTGCGAACTGCGGCACGGCCACGCGCCACCCGAACTCGGCCCGGACGTAGTCCCGCGCGGCCCCGGCGTCCTGCGTCGGCTCCTCCAGGGCCACGGCCTCGGCGGCGGCGGCGGCGCGCGCGAGGAGGTCGGGGTTGTCGGGCGGCGCCTCCCGCTGCGCCATCAGGTAGGCGAGCAGGGCGAGCGCGGCGAGCACCACCACGGCGAGCCCGAACCAGCCCACCCCAGAGCGCTTCGGCGCGCCCGCCCCCTCGGGCTCGGCGGGGTACGTGGGGAGCTCCTCCGCGGGGGGGAGCGGTGGGCGAGCCTCCTCCGGCCCGTCGGGGCGGGGCGCGTCGGAGGGGGCGGGGGCGGAGGTGGAGAGGAGCATGGCGGGAGGGGCCGCCGAAGATACGCCGCGCCCCAGATCCGGGCGGCGGAGCCGGTCCTCAGCGCGGGTCCACGAAGACGACGTTCACCGGGCTCCCCTTCGGGAGCGTCAGCAGCGCCGCCGCGTCGCCGCCGCGGACGCCCACCTCGAGGTAGCCCGACGAGCCGACCACGACGAGGGGCTCGCCGGGCTCGACCTCGCCGTAGGTCCCCCGCACGCCATCGAGGATGGTCGAGCCGGCGTAGCAGCGCACGCGGCGGCCGGCGCGGCGGTCCTCCACGAGCGCCGCCGGGATGTTCGTCACCGCGTTCCCGAACCGGTCCACGTGGGCGACCCACCCGCGCACGCCCTCGGCGTCGGCGAGCGGGCGGACCCAGTGGAGCCGCCTGAGCCCCGCGGGGTCCGCCGCCGTCCCCACCTCCTCCAGCGCCGCCCCGTCGGCGAGGCGCGCGGCGACGGGGGCGAACACGTCGCGGCCGTGGAACGTCCGGCTCGGCTCGGGGACGCGCCACGCGGCCGGGCGGTCGAGCACGACGAGGGCCTCCGGCGCCTCCGGCCCGAGCCCGTCGGCGCCGAGCAGCAGCGAGAACAGCCCGTTGTCCGGCCCGACGAACGTGTGCCCCCCGATCCGGCAGGCGACGCCGCGGCGGGCCGTCCCCACGCCGGGGTCCACGACGGCGAGGTGGACGGTGCCCGCGGGGAAGCAGGGGGCGGCCTCTCGGAGCACCCACGCCGCCCCCATCACGTCCTGCGCCGCGACGGCGTGCGTCACGTCGACCGTCCGCACGTCCGGCGCCGCCCGCGCGACGACCCCCTTCATCGCGGCCACGTAGGCGTCGGCCGTGCCGAAGTCGGTGGTGAGGGTGAGGAGGGCAGGCACGGGTCGCGGCGTGCAGATCGGAGGGTCCGGCCCCGGAAACTAGCGAGCGGAGGGGGACCCCGGCGAGGGACCGCGCCCCTATCTTGCGCGGCCCCTCTCCCACGCCCCGCCCCGGCTCATGGCCGACGCCCACCCGAACGCCGCCCCCGACGCTGCCCCCGAGGCGGCGGCGCTGAGCGCGCGCCACCAGAAGGCGCTGCGGAAGTTCATCCTCCTCTGGGCCGAGATGGCGACGCACTGGGGGATCAACCGGACGATGGCGCAGATCCACGCCCTCCTCTTCGCCTCCGAGCACCCGCTCGACACCGACGCCATCATGGAGCGGCTCGACATCAGCCGCGGCAACGCCAACATGAACCTCCGGTCGCTCGTCGACTGGGGCCTCGTCGAGAAGGTGAACCGCCCCGGCAGCCGGAAGGACTACTACGTCGCGGAGAAGGACGTGTGGCGGATCTCGACGACGATCATCGAGGAGCGGCACCGCCGCGAGATCCGCCCCGTCGAGGAGGCCCTCGGCGAGACCATCGAGGAGCTGAGCACCGCCGCCACCGAGGACCCGCTCTCGGACGAGGAGGCGCAGTTCCTCCGGCGCATGGAGGACATGCGCGCCTTCACGGAGGTGTTCGACGAGGTCACGGAGGCGCTGCTGCCGTTCCTCCACGAGCGCAACGCCGGCAAGGTCCGCAAGCTCACCGGCTTCGCCGCCCAGCTCGGCCGGCTCCGCCGCGGCAAGGACGCCGACGCCGATGGCTGAGTCCACGAAGGGTGAATCCACGAAGGCCCTCGGCGACCGCGGCGAGGCCCTCGCCGCCGACTACCTCGAGGCCAAGGGGTACCGGGTGATCGAGCGGAACTACCGGTTCAACCGGGAGGAGGTGGACCTCGTCTGCTTCCAGCCCGCCGCGCGCTACGAGGACGGCGGCGAGCTGGTGTTCGTGGAGGTGAAGGCCCGGCGCGGCCACGGCTTCGGCCGGCCGGAGGACGCCGTGACGGAGGCGAAGCAGCGAGCCATCTTCCGCGTCGCCGAGGCGTTCCTTCACGAGTCCCGCTTGGAGGGCTCGCTCGTCCGCTTCGACGTCGTGGCCGTCACGCTCCGCGACGGGGCCGAGCCGGAGGTCGAGCACTTCGAGAACGCGTTCGGGATGTTCGGCTTCGGAGCGCTGGGAGGGTGAGCCGATGGCGGACGCCGGCTGTGCCACCCCTGAGCCTCCCGTAGAGACGCAGCATGCTGCGTCTCTACAGCACCCCAGGCCAGGGGTACAGGCAGGCGCGACGGCGCCAGGGCGCCCCGCACTGCTCGTCCACGGCGGCGCCTGGGCCATCCCCGACGCCGAGTGCGCCGCCCACCGCGAGGGGCTCCGGCAGGCCCTCGACCGGGGCCGATCCCTCCTCGAAGCGGGAGCGCCCGCGCTGGAGGCCGTCACCGAAGTCGTCGCGCTGCTGGAGGCGCAACCGGCCTTCGATGCCGGCACCGGATCCGTCCTCGACCGCTCCGGCCGCGCCCAACTCGACGCGGGGCTGATGGACGGGGTGACGCGCCGGTGGGGCGCGGTGGCGCACGCCCGCCGGCTGGCCCACCCCGTCCGCGTCGCGCGGCGGCTGCTGGAGGACGACGGGCAGGCGCGGCTGCTGGTCGGCGCCGGCGCCGAGGCGTTCGCCGCGGAGGCCGGCTTCGACCTCGTCGAGAACGAGGCGCTGATCGTAGCGCGCGAGCGAGAGCGGTTCCAGGCGCTGCGGGCGGCCGAGGGGTTCCACACCAGCCGAGCCTTCTCGGGGGAGGGCACGCCCTCCGAGGACGCCCCACGCGGGACCGTCGGATGCGTCGCGCTCGACGACGCCGGCCGTCTCGCTACGGCGACGTCCACGGGCGGGGCGCCGTTCACCCGCCCCGGCCGCGTCGGCGACACCCCGCTCGTCGGGTGCGGCTACTTCGCCTCGGACGAGGCCGCCGCGAGCGCGACGGGCTGGGGCGAGGCCATCGCGGCGGTGCTGCTGTGCGGCCGGGCCGTGGATGCTGTCGCCGCGGGCGCCACGCCGCAGGAGGCGGCGCAGGCCGGGCTGGAGCGGATGGCGCGGGAGGTCGCGGGGCCGGGCGAGCGGGGCGCGTCGGGGCCGGCCACCGGTGGCCTCATCGCGCTCGACCACGAGGGCCGGGGCGGCTGGGCCTTCTCGACGCCCCGGATGGCGCGCGGCGGCTGGCACGCGGGCGCCGAGGCGTGGGCGGAGGTGTAGTCACCACCCGACCCGTCGCGCCCGCTCCCGCGTCGCGCCCGTGGCGACGGGGCGGGGCGGTGCCGGCGTCATTGGGCGCACGGCGGGCGCCGATCCCGCCGGCACCGTGGCGGCGAGGGCGCCGGCGTCGGAGCGTTCGAGGACGACGCCGGTGAAGTAGTAGGCGAGGATGTCGCGGTAGCCGCGGCCCTGCCGGGCCTGCTCGCGCGCGCCGTACTGGCTCATCCCCACCCCGTGCCCGAAGCCGCGCCCGTCGAACACGTACCGGCCCCCGCGCCGCTCGACGGTGAAGTGCGTGCTTTTGAGGAGCTGCCGCCCCACCGCCCGGTTCAGCGCGAGGCGGAACCGGTTGCCCTGCTCGGTGCGCCCGCCGCGGCCGTGCAGGCGGACCCGCTTGACGCGGCCCTCCCGGCTGGTCTCAACGACGGAGAGGCCGGTGACGGGGAAGCCGTAGTGCCGCGAGAGCGCGCGGAGCACGCGGGCGCGGTCGGCGGAGGTCTGCCAGTTGTGGACGGGGGAGGGGCGATCGTAGGGGTCGGGCCGGCCGCGGAGGTAGGGGAGCGGCGGGCCGTCCCAGACGGCGTCGTTGTCGGCGGTGTGACCGCCGGAGGAGGACGAGTAGACGGCCTCGATGAGGGCGCCGCCGTGGGTGAGCACCTCGCCGCGCGTGGCCTCGGCCGCCCGCCGCGCCGTCGGCGTCTCGCTCTCGACGCCGCGGTAGACCTGGCTCCCGACGTGGTCCACGAGGTCGTGGGTGCCGTACTTCCCGCGCGACTTCAGCGCGTAGGTCCGGGCCAACACGGCCTGCGCCTTCGCCCCCTCGATCTCGGGGAACGGGTACTCCGACGGGACCACGCTGGCGACGTACGCCTCGACCCCGATCACGTTGACGAGCCGGAGCACCGGGCGCCCCCGGCCGGCCTCGTCGGCCGAGGCTTCGAGCGTGCCCCGGTACACCCGGTCCGCGCCGCCGCCCTCGATCCGGAAGGGGCTGTTCCCCTGCGGCGTCACCGTCACCGTCCGGCCGCGGACGGCGGCCGAGCCGGCCCGGAGAACGACACCGCCGGCCGCCGTCTCCAGCGTCGCCCGCTCACCCGAGCGGACCGTGGCAACGGGCCGGCCGTCGGCGGTGAGGCTCAGCGGCCCCGTCACCGTGCGGAGCGTGACGACGGCCGGGCGCTCGGCGTCGAGTACGCGGACCCGCACCGCCGGCGCCTCCGGGGCCGGTTGGGCGGCGGCGAGGAGCGGCACGAGGAGGACGAGGAGGAGCAGGCGCATCGGCGGGCGGGGCGGGGGCCGAAGGTATCGGCGGCTCCTCCGGGCTGGCAAGCCGGGGGCCGGCGTCGCCAGAACGCGGCGCCGCTTGCCTCTCGCCTGTTCCCGGTCAGGCGGCCGTGAGGAGCACGTCCCGGTGGCGCCACTCCAGCACCCCCAGCCCACCGACGAACAGGGATTCGAGGGCCAGGTGCCCGACTCCAAGCCACGCGGCGGAGTCCGCGAACGACACCGCCCACCACGCGCACAGCGCCCCCCACGCCACGTTGGCGACGGCCAGCAGGGTGATGAGCTCCCCGGGCCGCAGGGGCTGGCGAGCGAGCGAGAACGAGTAGGAGGCGTAGACCAGGTTCGCAGCGCCCATGAACAGGAGGAACCAGCGCGGGAGCCCGTACAGGCCGTCCAGCCACCCGCTGAACGCCAGCACCAGCACGCCGACGAGGGCGCCAGCGGTGCAGTCCACCCACAGCAACCTGCGGAGGAGGAGCATCGGTCGTGGCACGGCCGCCGTAGTGAGGGCTACAGGTCGTTCTCCTCCTTGACCACGCCGCGCTCGACGGGGACGGGGTAGACCCGCGAGAAGCACGCGTTGCAGAACCCCTGCGTCTCGGCCGCCCGCTCCGCCGCCTCCATCATCCCCTCGACCGAGAGGTACGCCAGGGAGTCCACGCCGAGCCACTCCGCCATCGCCGCGAGGTCGCCGGAGAAGCCGTTGGCGAGCAGCTCGGACTCCGTCGGGAAGTCCATCCCGTAGAAGCACGGCGCGACGACGGGCGGGCTCGCCACCCGGAAGTGGACCTCCTTCGCGCCCGCGGCGCGGACCATCTTGACGAGCTGCTTCGCCGTGGTGCCCCGCACGATGGAGTCGTCGAGCATCACGACCACGCGGTCCTTGAGGACGCCCTCGACGGTGTTGAACTTCGTCCGCACCTTGAGCTCGCGGGCGTCCTGGCCCGGCGCGATGAAGGTCCGCCCGACGTAGTGGTTGCGGATGAGCCCGATCTCGTAGCGGACGTCGTAGCCGAGCTTCTGGCACTCGGTGACGTAGCCGAGCGCGGCCGTGTTCGAGGAGTCCGGCACGGCGAACACCACCGGCCGCTTGCCGTCGGGCTCGCGGTGCGGCGGGGGGGCCTCGTGGGCGAGCACCTTCCCCATCTTGCGCCGGACCTTGTCGACCATCTCCCCGAACACCTTCGAGTCCGGCCGCGCGAAGTAGACGTACTCGAAGACGCACTGGCTGACGCCGTACTGCCGCGGGAGGCAGACCCCGTTGAAGGCGCCCCCGGCCTCGACCCGCTCGACCCCCTCGCGGTCGATGACGAGGATCTCGCCGGGCTCGACGTCGCGGACGTACTCGGCGCCGACGATGTCGAAGGCGCACGTCTCGCTCGCCACGCAGTAGGCGGCGACGCCGTCCTCTCGAACGAGGCGGCCGAGGGCGAGGGGGCGGAACCCGTTGGGGTCGCGGACGGCGATCAGCGCGTCGTCCGTCAGCATCACGAGGGAGAACGCGCCGTGGAGCTGGTGCAGCGCGTCGATGATACGGTTCACCGGGCCGTCCTCGCGGCTCTGCGCGACGAGGTGGAGGATGAGCTCGGTGTCGGAGGAGGAGTTGAAGATGGTGCCGCGCTCGACGAGCTCCTCGCGGAGCGAGCGGGCGTTGGAGAGGTTGCCGTTGTGGGCCACGGCGAGGTTGCCCTCCTGGTAGTGCACGACGAAGGGCTGCACGTTGGCGGGGTTCGTCGAGGAGCCGCTCGTCGAGTAGCGGGCGTGCCCGATGGCGGCCTCGCCGAGCAGCTTCTCCTCGAAGATGCGCCCGTCGCGGAAGACGTCGAGCACGAGGCCGAAGTCCTTGTGCGTCGGCATCACGGCGCGCTCGCGGGCCTCGTCGTAGGTCGCCGTCACGATGCCAGCGGACTCCTGCCCGCGGTGCTGGAGCGCGTGGAGGCCGAAGTAGCTCAGGCGCGCGGCCTCGGGGTGGTTGAAGACGCCGAAGATGCCGCAGTGGTCACGGACGCTCACGGGGCGCGGGGGTAGGGCCGGGAGGGAGCAGAGGGTAGCCAACCCGGTGCGCTCCACGCGGGTTCGCATCGGCGGTGAAAAGGGCGGCAAGGCGGCGAGTAGAAGGCGGAGGGGCGCGCGGATGAGGGCCCGGCGCGACGCTACGGCGAGCATCCGTAGGGGCGCATGCCATGCGCCCTTTGAAGGATTGGCGCTGGGCCTCCTGCCGGCACCCGTAGGGGCGCGGCATGCCGCGCCCGGTGTCGGGCAACCGCGACGCTACGGCGAGCCCGTCGGGGCGCGATGTATGACGCCCTGCGACGGTCGTGGCGCTGCATCCAGCGAGTGCGTGGCACCACCGCGCTCCTACACCACGCGTCGGGTTCGCTACCTTCTCCGCGCCTCGACCATCCCGCCCATGTCCCACCCCCTCATCCCCCGTCCCGCCCCCGGCGAGCACGGCGCCTACTACGCCCGCTACGTCGAGGCCGTCCCCGACGGCGACCTCCTGCGCACGCTCGAAGACCAGGCCGAGGCCACGCTCGCCCTGCTCCGCGAGGTCGGCGCCGCGCGCGGCGGGTTCCGCTACGCGCCCGGCAAGTGGAGCGTCCGCGAGGTCGTCGGCCACCTCGCCGACACCGAGCGGGTGATGACGCACCGCGCCCTCCGGTTCGCCCGCGGCGACGAGGCTGAGCTTCCCGGCTTCGACCAGGACGCCTACGTGGCCGCCGCCGGCTTCGACCGCCGTTCGCTGGCCGACCTCGCCGAGGAGCTGGCCGACGTGCGGAAGGCGACGCTGAAGCTCTTCGGGGGGATGGACGTGGAGGCGTTCGAGCGGGGCGGCGTCGCCAGCGGGAGCCGCGTCACGGTCCGCGCGCTCGCGTGGATCACGGCGGGGCACGAGCGGCACCACCAGCGCATCCTGCGCGAGCGCTACCTCCCGGCGATGTAGCAGCAACCCCGCCCGCCGCCGGTCGTACTCGCCGCTCCCCTCTCCGAACGCCCTCCCCGATGGACCTCCTCGCCCCCTCCCGCCTCGGCGCCGACGGCGCCGCCGACTTCGCGCCCGGCGTCGCCCGGCTCCCGATCGGGTTCGTGAACGCGTACTTCGTCGGGCGGTCCGGCGAGCCGTGGGTGCTCGTGGACACCGGGCTCCCGAAGGCGGCGCCGCTCGTCCGCCGCGCCGCCGACGCCCGCTACGGCCCCGGCGCCCGGCCCGAGGCCATCGTCCTCACCCACGGCCACTTCGACCACGCCGGCAACGTCCGCGCCCTCGCCGACCTGTGGAGCGTGCCGATCTACGCCCACGAGCTCGAGCTCCCGTTCCTCGACGGCCGCTCGGACTACCCCCCGAAGGACCCGACGATGGGCGGCGCCATCGCCTTCCTCGCACGGTTCTTCCCCACGAGCGGGTACGACCTCGGCGGCCGGGTGCAGCCGCTCCCCGCGGACGGCACCGTGCCGGGCCTCGGCGGCTGGCGGTGGCTCCACACGCCGGGCCACACCCCCGGCCACGTCAGCCTCTTCCGCGAGGCCGACCGGACGCTGCTGGCCGGCGACGCCGTCGCCACGATGGACCTCGACTCGTGGACGACGCAGCTCACCCACGAGCGCGAGCTCGCCCGCCCGCCCGCCCCGTTCACGCCCGACTGGGACGCCGCAAACGCCAGCATGCGCCGCCTCGCTGAACTGCGGCCGATGGTGCTCGCCGCCGGGCACGGCCGCCCGATGGAGGGCCTCGGCGTCCCGGCCGCCCTCGACGCCTTCGCCGCGGGGCGGCACCGGCCCGAGGACGCCCGCTACAGCGAGGAGCCGGCTCGGTTCAGCGAGGACGGCACCGAGACTGTGCCGCCGCCCGTCCCGGACCCGCTCCCGAAGTGGATCGCGGGGGCGGCGGCCACGCTCGGCGCGGCCTACGTGCTCGGGCGCAAGCTGCGGTAGCTCCCCGCGGTCGGTGCTGGCCCCTCACCCGGCGCCGGACGCCGCCTCGGCCGGCAGCCGGATCGTGGCCCGCGTCCCCCGGCCCTCCACGCTGTCGATCTCTAGGCCGCCGCCGAGGAGGGCCAGCCGGTCCTGGAGGGTCCGCAGCCCGTGCCCGCCCAGGCGCCTCCCCACGGTCGCGGTGTCGAAGCCCTCCCCCTCGTCGATCACGGCGAGGCGGAGCCCGTCGGCCGAGGCAATCTCGATCCGGGCCTCGCCCGTGCCGGCGTGCTTGGCGACGTTGAAGAGGAGCTCCCGGACGCACTGCGTCAGCAGGATCACCACCTCCCGGCGCCCGAGCCGCGCGGGGCCGTCCGCCTCGACGGCGACGTCGAGCCCGTAGCGCTCGCCGTAGTGCTGGGCCAGCCATTCGACGGCCACGGTGAGGCCGTCGTCGAGGAGGACGGGGGGGTGGAGCTCGGCCGTGAGCGTGCGCGTGGCCTCCATCGCCTCGGCGAGCAGGGCGTCGGCCTCGGCGGCGACGGCACCGCGCTCGGCCTCCGGAGCGCCGCCGAGGACGGCCAGCTTCATCTGGACGCCGAAGAGGAGCTGCTGGAGGTGGTCGTGCAGGACCTCGGCGATCCGCTCGCGCTCGCGCTGCTCGGGCAGCGTCAGCGCCGAGGCGAGCCGGCGGACCTCCTCGGTGCGCGCGACCACCCGCTCCTCCAGCGTGCGGTTCAGGTCCTGGAGCTGGGCGAGGAGGTCGCGCGCCTCGTACTGCCGCCGCCGCGCCCGCAGCGCCGCCCCGACGACGGAGACCAGCGTCGGCGGGCCGATGGGCCGTTCGAGGAGCGTCACGCTGGCCGAGGGGCCGAAGGCGTCGAGGGCGCGGAGGGTCTGAGCCTGGGGGCGGTGCCCGCTGACGAACAGGACGACGGGCATCTCGGACCAGGCCGGCTGGCGGTCCAGCGCGGCGCGCGTCACGGCCAGCCCCGGGCTGGCGACGGCCTCCTCCGTGAGCACCAGGGCGCCCGTCGGCCGCTCGAGGTCCCGCTCCAGCGCCTGCGGCGTCTCGGAGACCGCGCACCGGAACCCGGCTTCAGAGAGGAGGTCTCGGGTGAGGGCCGCGTCGCGGCCCACGGGCGCGGCGATGCGGACGGTCTCTTCGGGCGGGGGAGAGTCCACGGAGGCCGGAGGGGCGGCGAGGGGAGAGGGCTGCTGGCTCCAACGGCGCGCTGTCCCCACGGTTCAATTCCCGTTGGCCCCAGCGCTCCCGGGCGTCGAGGCGTTGTTGCCCCCGATGGCCGGGACGCCGGTGAGGATACCCTGGTACCCCTCGATGGGCGGGCCGACGTGGACCCCCTCGCCCGTCAGCCGGAAGTGGTGGACGCCGTGGTCGTGCTCCCCGCGCCGCCGCTTCACGACGGAGAGCGCCTTGCGGAGGAACCCGTCGGCCTCGAAGTGCCGCAGCAGCAGGACCGTGTCGGCGAGGTAGCTCACGTCGACCTGGCTCTCGACGTTGCCGACGAGGCCGTGCTGGGGGACCGTGATCAGCGTCAGCACGCCCGAGCGCCCGAGGAAGGCGAGGAGGTCGTGGAGCTGGGTCTGCGGGCGCCGCTCCGGGGGGACCGTGTGGAGGTAGCCCGTGAGGCTGTCCACCACGACGACGCGGACGCCGCGCTCGCGGACGGCCTCGCGGATGGCGAAGGCGAACTCGCCGGAGGTCGTCGTCGCCGGGCTCAGCGCCTCGAGCGAGACCCGCCCGCCCTCGACGTGCTCGCGCAGCGGCAGCCCGAGCGAGTCGCTCCGAAGCAGCACGGTGTCCTCGCGCTCGTCGAACGTGTACATCGCCGCCGGGAGGCCCCGCTCGGCCGCGGCGATGGCGTAGAGCGAGGCGAGCGAGCTCTTCCCCGTACCCGAGACGCCGAGCACGAGGCAGGAGGAGCCGAAGTCGATGCCGCCCCCGAGGATCCGGTCGAGCTCGGCGACGCCGCTGTGGAGGACTTCCGGCTTGGCCCCCTCCTCGACCCCCTCGACCGGCATGGCGGGGAAGAGGTCGATGCCGCCCGTCACGATGCGGAAGTCCTGGTATGCGGTGGGGTGGGCCATCCCCCGGAGCTTGAGGATGCGGAGGCGGCGGTAGATCGTGCCGTAGTTCGGGGGGTGCTGCTCCATCCGGACCACGCCGTGCATGATGGAGTGGATGGCGGAGGTCCCCGCGCGCGCGGTCTCGTCGTCGAGGACGAGGACGGTCGTGTCGCGCTCGGTGAAGAACTGCCGGAGGGCGAGGAACTGCCGCCGCATCCGGAGCGGCTCCCCGGCCAGCAGCCGGAGCTCGGCGGCCGAGTCGAACACGACGCGCTGGGGGTCCACCCGCTCGACCACCTCGCGCACCGAGCCCATCATCTCGGTGAGGTCCACGTCGGCGGGGTGGAAGAGGGTGTGCTCCTGGCCCTCGGGCAGCGTCAGCCCGCCCTCGTCGAACCCGAGCAGCTCGACGCCGGCGAGGTCGAACCCGTGCGAGTGGGCGATCTGGCGGAGCCCCTCGACCGTCTGCGAGAGCGAGATGTAGAGGGTCCGCTCGCCGTCCTCGACGCCGGCCAGGAGGAACTGGAGGCCGAACGTGGTCTTCCCCGAGCCCGGCTGGCCCTCGATGAGGTAGACGCGGCCGGGCGGGAGGTCCCCGCCGGTGATGGCGTCGAAGCCGCCGATGCCGGTGCGGATCTGCTCAGGGGACGCGGCCCCGTCGGGGGAGGGGTGGGTATCGCGCATGGGTGAGGGGCGGAGCCGCCGGGGGGCGCGGCCGTGGTGGTGGAGGGGCTGCTCCGCCGCCGGCCCCGCAGCCCGGCGAGGGCGGCGGGAGAATACGAGCCGCGGCGGATAAGACCTAGCGGGGGATGAATCGGCCGCGCCCCTCCAGCGGCGCGTAGCCGCCGGCCCCGCGCAGGGCGTCCTCCTCGGCCCGGATCCGTGCCCGCAGGAGCACCGCGTTGAGCGCGCTGAAGGCGAGGGCCGTCGCCCACGCCGTGTGGACCAGGGGGACGAACAGGATCTCGAGCATGACCCCGAGGTAGTTCGGGTGGCGGATCTTCGCGTAGAGCCCCCGCGCCACCGGCGGCGCCTCCGGCAGCACCAGCACCTTCACCGTCCACCGCCGCCCGAGCGTGCGGATCGCCGCGTAGCGCAGCGCCTGCCCCGCCCCGAGCCCCACGAGCCCCACCGCCGCCAGCCACGGGACGAGGGGCCGGTCAAAGAAAAAGACCTCCAGCGGCATCGCCACGAGCCACCCGGCGTGGAGCGCCCGCATCCACGGCATCTGCCCCGCCGCCGCTTCGGCGGCGCCCTCGGCCCGGAGCGCCCGCTCGTTCCGCGCGCTCAGCCGCACCTCCAGCAGCCGCTGCACGGCGATCAGGGCGACGAGGACGGAGAAGAGGATCTCGGTCACAGCGGGCAGAGGGCAGAGTAGGCTAAGCCTCGAAATCTAGCGAAGGCCGAGGGGAACAGACCGTAGGGGCGCAATACATTGCGCCCTGCTCAGGGATACCGCCACGACCACCACAGGAACCCGTAGGGGCACGGCCGAGCGCGAGTCGCTTGGCCCCGTTGCCCGGCTGAGGATCACCACCCCGGCCCCGGCACGGGTGATCGGCTCACCACCTGAGTAGCACCATCTCCGCCACGAACCCCGGCCCCATCGCCAGCATCAGCCCGTAGGTGCCGGAAGGGATCTCCTCCTCCTGCAGGAGCCGGTCGAGGATCACGAGGACCGAGGCCGAGGACACGTTGCCGATGTCGCGCAGCAGGTCGCGGCTCCGTTCGAGCGTCGTCCCGTTGAGGCCGAGGGCGTCCTCGACGGCGGCGATCACCTTCGGGCCGCCGGGGTGGCAGACCCACCGGCCCACGTCGGCTACGCCGAGCCCGTGGTCCGCGAGGAACCGCTCGATCTCCGGGCCGACGGCCTCCCGCGCCGCGTCCGGCACGTCGGCCGAGAGGACGAGCTGCATCCCCGACTCCCGGATCTCCCACCCCATGTAGTGCTCCGACTCCGGGAAGAACACGCTCCGCGTGGCGACCACCTCCGGCCCTGCCCGCTCGGCCAGCGGGTGCTTGTCGCCGACCATCAACACGGCCCCCGCCGCGTCGCCGAAGAGCCCGCACGCGATCACGTTGGCGATGGAGACGTCGTGCTTCTGGATGGTGAGCGAGCAGAACTCCTCGCACAGCAGCACGGCGGCCTCGTTGGGGTAGCCGCGGAGGTAGTCGGCGAGGCGGGCGGTGCCGGTGGCGCCGGCCACGCAGCCGAGCCCGAACAGCGGCAGCCGCTTCGTGTCGGCGCGGAAAGGCATCCGGTTCATCAGCCGCGCGTCCACCGTCGGGATGGCGAGGCCGGTCGTGGTGGCGAAGGCGAACAGGCTGGCGGCATCCGCCCCGACGCCGGCCCGCTCGAACAGCCGCCCCAGCGTCTCCTCGCCCAGCGCCACGGCGGCCTCGGCGAAGATGGCGTTCGGCGCCTCCCACCCCCGGAGCGCGTAGTAGTCCTCCTTCGGGACCGCGATGTGGCGGCCCCCGACGCCGGTGGCCTCGTGGAGCCGCGCCACCCGGCCCGTGTTGACCCCCTGCGCCGCCCAGATCTCCTGCAGGGACCCGCTGATCGAGTCCTGCGAGTAGTAGTGCGGCGGGAAGCCGGCGGCGGTGGCGACGATGCGGGGCATGGCGGGGCGTGGCGAGCCGGGTAGTACGGGAGCCCCGACCGCCGGTTCAGCCCCCGCGCGGTAGTTTGCCGTCCCTTCTCAACTAACCCATGCGCCTGCTCCTCCTCCTGCTCCTCGCCGCGCCGGCCGCCCTGGCGGACTCGCCCGCGAGGCCCGACACGCTCCTCACGACCGCCGAGGCGTCGGACTTCCGGGCGACCTCCCGCTACGCGGACGTGGTGGACTTTTTGAAGGAAGTCGCAGCGAGCCCGCGGATCCACCTGACCACGTTCGGGGAGACGCACGAGGGGCGGGCGCTGCCGCTGGCCGTCGTCGGCGCGCGGGACGCCTCGGCGAACGCCGTGAAGGCCGAAGGGAAGCTGCGGGTGTTCGTGATGGCGAATATCCACGCGGGCGAGGTGGCGGGCAAGGAGGCCGCGCTGATGCTGCTCCGCGAGATCGCCGGAGGCCGGCACGCCGCCTGGGCCGACTCGCTCGTGCTCCTCGTCGCCCCGATCTACAACGCCGACGGGAACGAGCGGATCGGCCCCGCGAACCGGCCCTACCAGCACGGCCCCGTGGACGGCATGGGCCAGCGCCCGAACGCCCAGGGGCTCGACCTCAACCGCGACTTCGTCAAGCTCGACGCGCCCGAGAGCCGTGCGCTCGTCGGGTTGATGAACACCTACGACCCCCACGTCGTCGTGGACCTCCACACGACCAACGGGACCGTCCACGGCTACGGCCTCACCTACGCCGGCCCGCTCCACCCCAACACCCCGCTCGGCATCGACCTGTACCTCCGCGGCGAGTGGCTCCCGGCCGTCCGCCAGGTGGTCCGCGAGCGGACGGGGGAGGAGACGTTCTACTACGGCAACGACAAGCCCGAGTGGGGCCAGCCGCGCGGGTGGGCGACCTTCGACCCCCGGCCCCGGTTCGGGACGAACTACGCCGGCCTCCGCAACCGCTTCGGCATCCTCTCCGAGGCCTACAGCTACGCGACGTTCGAGGACCGCGTCCGGGTCACCCTCGCCTTCGTCACCGCCCTCCTCGACTACGCCCACGCGCATGCCGCCGAGATCGCGGAGGCCGTCGAGAGGGCGGACCTCCGCTCGGTGGTGGGAGAGCAGCTGGCGGCGCGCTCGGCGGGGAGCTGGCAGGCGTCGTGCGCGCCGGGCGAGGTCCTGCTCGGCGAGGTGGTCGAGGAGCCGAACCCGCACACGGGCCGGCCGATGTGGCGGCGCACCGACGCGCGGCGGACGGTCGAGACGACGATGTACCAGCGCTTCGGCGGCTCCGACGGCGTCGCGGCGCCGCTGGCGTACCTCGTCCCGCCGGATCAGGCCGAGGTGCTCGACCGGCTCCGGGCGCACGGCGTCCAGACGCGGCAGGTGCTCCGGCCGCAGGAGGTCGAGGTCGAGGCGTTCCGGGTGGACAGCGTGCGGGTAGCCGAGCGGGAGTTCCAGGGGCGGTACGAGCGAGAGCTGTTCGGCCGTTACGAGCGGGACGTGGTGACGCTGGAGCCCGGCACCGTCGTCGTGCCCGTGGGCCAGCCGCTCGGGAGGCTCGCGTTCTCCCTCCTCGAACCCCGCTCCGACGGCGGGCTGGCGAACTGGGGCCTCGTGGAGGCCGAGGCGGGCGCGGCGTACCCCATCCGCCGCGTTCCCGCCGGCGCCGCGTTCCTCCTCCCCCCGACCCGATGAACCGCCCCCCGGCTGCGCCGTTCAACGCCCGCCGCTCCCGAACCCGCATGCCCCACATCCGCTCTCTTATCGCCCTCACGCTGGCCGCCGCGCTCCTCAGCGCGTGTGGGGACGGCACTGCCCCAGAGGCCCTGACCGTCGATACGGTCCCGACGGACGAGGCCGCGATGGACGGCTTCACCATCGAGCCCGTCTCGGCCGAGGAGCTCGTCGGGGAGGTTCGCGCCGCCGACGCCGAGGTCGTCGTCGTCAACTTCTGGGCGTCGTGGTGCGTCCCGTGCCGCAAGGAGTTCCCCGACTTCATGGAGTTCGCCCGTGACCACGCCGACGACGGCGTGGCCGTCCGGTTCGTGACGGTGGACTTCGAGGACGAGGTGGACCTCGCCGCCGAGTTCCTGGAGGAGATGGGCGTGACCGGCCGGACCTACATCAGGTCCGGCAAGGACGGCCCCTTCATCGACGCCATCGCGGGGGAGTGGTCCGGCTCGATTCCTGCCACGGCCGTGTTCGACGGCGCCGGCAACCGCGTCGCCTTCCACGAGGGGGTGCTGAGCTACGACGAGCTCGCCGCCCTCGTGGCCTCCGCCCGCTCTTCCTGACCGACCCTCCGACTACCCAAGTCCTATCATGCGCATCCTCCTCTGTACCCTCGCCTTTGCCCTCGCGGCGCTCACCCCCGTCCAGGCCCAGGAGGCCCTCGAGATCGGCGCGGCCGTCCCGATGGCGGACCGCCAGATGCCCGCCGCCGAAGGCGACGCCACGTCGCTCGATGCGGTGATGGGGGAGCGTGGTCTGGCCGTCGTGTTTTGGAGCAACACGTGCCCGTGGGTCGAGCGCTACGAGGACCGCATCGTCGCGCTCGCGCGGGACTACATCCCCGCCGGCGTCGCCTTCGTCATCGTGAACTCGAACGATCCCGCCGCCTTCCCCGAGGAGTCCGTCGCGGCCATCCAGCAGCGCGCCGCCGAGCGGGGCTACCCGTTCAGTTACGTGGTCGACGAGGGCTCGACGCTCGCCCGCGCGTTCGGCGCCACGCGGACGCCGCAGATCTTCCTGTTCGACACCGGCCGGAGCCTCGTCTACGAGGGGACCGTGGACGACAGCCCCTCCGACGCCGCCGAGGTCGAGGAGGAGTACTTCCGCGACGCCCTCGCGAGCCTCGTCGCCGGCGAGCCCGTCGAGGTCCAGAAGACGAAGGCGTTCGGCTGCACCATCAAGTTCCCCGACTGAGCGGACCCCATCCCTCACCGAACCGTAGGGGCGGCCAGCCGGTCGCCCCTACCCATTTCCCCCGCTGCATGATCGATTCCCCGCAGGAGCTCGAAGCCCTCGTCGCCCGCGCCCGCCAGGCCGAGGCCGTCGCCCTCGACACGGAGTTCGTGTGGGAGCGCACGTACTACCCCCGCCTCGGCGTCGTCCAGCTCGGCCTCGGCCGCGACGACTCGCACCTCATCGACGCCGCCGCGCTGGATCTCGCCCCGCTCGGTGTGCTCCTCGCGGACGAGTCGGTGGTGAAGGTGCTCCACGACGCGCAGCAGGACCTCACCATCCTCCGCCGCGCCACCGGCGCGAGCGCGACCAACGTGTTCGACACCCAGCGCGCCGCCGGCTTCGTCGGCCTCAGCGCGTCGGTCTCGCTCCAGAACCTCATCGAGGAGACCGACGGCCGCCGCCTCCCGAAGGGCGCCACCCGCACCGACTGGCTCCGCCGCCCCCTCTCGAAGGAGCAGACCGAGTACGCCCTCGACGACGTCCGCTACCTCCTCGACGCCTACCACGACCTCCGCCGCCGCGCCGCCGAGCTCGGGCGGACCGCGTGGCTGGAGGAGGAGATGGACCGCTACGACGCCGCCGACCTCTACACCGAGGACGACCCGCGCGAGCAGTACGCCCGCGTGAAGGGCCGCGCCAAGCGGGGGTTCGGGGGGAAGGACTACGCCGTGCTCCGCGAGCTGGCCGCGTGGCGCGAGGCCGAGGCCCGCGAGCGCGACCGCCCGCGCGGCCACGTCGTCCCGGACGAGGCGCTGGTCGAATTGGCACAGCGGAAGCCGAAGGACGAGGCGAAGCTCCGCCAGATGCGGAAGCTCAGCGAGGCCGCCCGCAAGCGCCACGCCGACGCGCTGCTCGACGCCGTCGGCCGCGGGCTCGACACGCCGCGCGACGCGTGGCCGCCGAAGCCGAACCGCCCGCCCGAGGACCCCACCCTCGCGTCCCGGCTCGACCTCGCCCTCGCGTTCATCCGCGGGCGCGGCCTCCGCGAGGGGCTCGACCCCGCCCTCGTCGGCCCCCGCGCCGAGGTCGAGCGGCTCGCCGTCCACCGCGACCCCGACCCCGCACGGCACCCGATCCTTCAGGGCTGGCGCCGGGAGTTCGTGGGCAACGACCTCGTGGCGCTCTTCGCTGGCGAGGCCGCCGTCGCCCTCGACGGCGACGGGACCCCGCGCCTCGTCCCGCTCGGAGCCGAGGCCGCGGCGTGAGCGAGCGCTGGACCGAGGCCGTCGCCGCCGTGGCCGCGCGGTGGGAGGACCCGGAGCACCCGCCCCGCGCCGAGGCCGCCGCGCAGACGCTCGCGGCGGAGAACACCTTCACCGAGGAGGGCGTCGCCTTCGTCGTCAACCACGCGATGCACGGGCTCGCGGAGCCGGCGCTGCGGATGTGGATCGGCGACGCTGCGTTTTCGGGTACCGCCGCCGTGCTGAGCCTCGGGCGCTCGCCGCTGGAGGGGCTGCACGACGCGCTCGCCGCCGTGCTCCTCGGCGGGCGGGCGCGGGTGAGCGTGGTCCCGGCGTCCCCCGCGCTGCTGCCGGCGTTCTTCGCCGGGGTGCAGGAAGCGGTGGGGGAGAAGAGGGTTGCGTTCGCTCCCCAGCCTGCCGCGTTCGACGGCGCCGATGTGGCTCTCGGCACGGGCACGCAGGACGAGCACGCGGCGTGGTCCCGCCTCGCCGACCGCCACGGCATCCCCGAAGACCGACGGCTGTTCCGTCCCGTCCGGTTCGGCGTCGCGGTGATGGACGGGAAAGAGGACCGGGCCGCGCTGAGCGGGCTGGCCGAGGACGTGCTGCTCCACGACGGCGCCGCGCCCCGCAGCGCCCGCCTCCTCTGGGCGCCCGCCGACCTCTCGCCCGACCCGCTCCTCGACGCCCTCGCCGCCGCGCGCGAGATGCTCCCCGCCCACCCCGCCACCGACGGCCGCCTCGCCATGCCGGCCGCGTTCCTCAAGGCTGCCAAGCAGTCGCACGCCGTCGGCCCCGGCTTCCTCGTCAGCCGCGGCGACCCCGCCGTGCAGGACGGTGCCCACCTCCGCTGGGCCGAGTACGACGCGCTCTCCGAGGTAGCCGGTTGGCTCGCGGAGCACGAAGCCGAGGTCGGCTTCGTCACCACGCGGCCCGCCCTGGCGGAGGCTCTCCGCGCGGCGAGGTTGCCGGCTGGTATCCCGGTGATCGAGCCCGGCGACGCGCACCGGCCATCGCTGGAGGAGGCGGCAAGCGGCGCCGTACCCTTCCTAAGCGCGGGCTAGGTCAGCAACGGAGCGGCCCCGCCAGCCGAAGCCGACGGGGCCGCGCCGCTCGCCCAGATGCGGGGCGCTTAATCGTCGTAGTTGTCGATCTGGGCGCGCTGGAGCGTGCCCGAGAAGTCGACGTAGACGGTCTTCGTCTCGGTGTAGAAGTCGAACACCTCCCAGCCCCCCTCGCGGTGCCCGTTGCCGGTGGCCTTCACGCCGCCGAACGGCATGTGCGCCTCGGCGCCGATGGTAGGGCCGTTGATGTAGGTGATGCCGGCCTCGACGTCGCGGACGGCGCGGAAGGCGCGGGCCACGTCGCGGGTGTAGACCGCCGACGAGAGCCCGTACTGCGTCCCGTTCGCCACCTCGATCGCCTCGTCGAACGAGGAGATCTTGATGACGGCGAGGACGGGGCCGAAGACCTCCTCCTGCGCCAGCCGCATCTCCGGGGTCACGCCGGTGAAGATCGTCGGCTCGAAGAAGTGGCCGTCCGCCAGCCCGTCGCCCGTGGCGCGCTCGCCGCCGGTGACGAGGGTGGCGCCCTCCTCCTTCGCGATCCCGACGTAGCGCTCCACCTTCTCCAGCCCGTCGGCGTTGATGAGCGGGCCCATCTCGACGCCGTCGTCGTTGCCGTAGCCGAGGGTCAGCGCCTCGGCCCGGTCCTTCAGCATCCCGACCAGCTCGTCGTGTACGTCCTCGTGGACGATCAGCCGGCTCGTGGCCGTGCAGCGCTGGCCCGTCGTCCCGAACGCGCCCCAGAGGAGGCCCTCGACGGCGAGGTCGAGGTCGCCGTCCTCCATCACGATCATCGGGTTCTTCCCGCCCATCTCGAAGCTGAACCGCTTGTGCATCCGCCCGCAGACGGCGCCGATCTTCGAGCCCGTCTCCGAGGAGCCGGTGAACGTGATGACCTCGACCTCCGGGTGCTCGACCATCGCGCTGCCGACGGCGCCCGCGCCCTGGACGAGGTTGACGACGCCCTCGGGGAAGCCGGCGTCCACCATCGCCTGGACGAGGAGCATCCCGGAGTGCGGGGCGTCCTCGCTCGGCTTGAACACGACCGTGTTGCCGCAGACGAGGGCGGGGAACATCTTCCACGTCGGGACGGCCACGGGGAAGTTCCACGCCGTGATCACCCCGACGACGCCGATGGGCTGGCGGACGCTCATGTTGAACTTGTTGTCCATCTCGCTCGGGACGGTGTGCCCGAACAGCCGGCGCCCCTCGGTGGCGGCGTAGTAGGCGGTGTCGATGGCCTCCTGCACGTCGCCCTTCGTCTCGAAGTGGGGCTTGCCCATCTCGCGCGTCATCGCGTGGGCCAGCTCGTCCTTCCGCTCGGTGAGGATGTCGCCGAGGCGGCGGAGCACGTCGCCGCGCTTGGGGGCGGGCGTGAGGCGCCACCCGTCGTAGGCGGCGCGGGCGGCCTGCACGGCGGCGTCCACGTCGTCGGCCGTCGAAGCGGGGAAGCGGCCGATGAGGTCAGAGTTACGAGCGGGGTTGCGGCTCTCGAACGTCTCGCCGGAGGAGGCGTCGCGCCACTGGCCGCCGACGAGGTTCTGGAAGGTCTGGACGGCGGTCTCGGTGCCGTTCGCGGTCGCGATCTGGGACATGGAGGAGGGGGGAAGGAGTGCGTAGTTCGGAGTCCGTATTGCGTAGGAAGGCTCACAGCAAGGCGTCGCGGCGAGGCATCCTTACGCACTACGAACTACGGATTGCTCCCGCGTAACTTAGCCTCGCCTGCGGGGCCGGTTGGCGCGGTTCCCGTGGAATCCATCGCCCCCTCGCGCCCCCAATTATGGAAACCCTCGCCGCCTCCCCGACCGCCACCGCCGAGCGCCTCGCCGACCGGCTCTCCGAGCGCATCCGCACCGTCCCGCCCTCCGGCATCCGGCGGTTCTTCGAGATCGCCGCCACGATGGACGAGGTGATCTCGCTCGGCATCGGCGAGCCCGACTTCGTCAGCCCCGCCCCGGTGATCGCGGCGGCGAAGGCGTCGCTCGACGCGGGCAAGACCGGCTACACGGCGAACCTCGGGCTGATGGACCTCCGCGAGGCCATCGCCGGCGAGATGGACCGGCTCTACGGGGTGACGTACAACCCGCAGAACGAGGTCATCGTCACCATCGGCGCGAGCGAGGCTATGACGATCGCCATGCTCGCCCTGCTCGACCCCGGCGACGAGATCCTGATCCCCGAGCCGTGCTTCGTCAGCTACGGCCCCACGGCCGAGTTCGCGGGCGGCACCGTGGTGTGGGTCCCGACCCGCGCGGAGAACGACTTCCAGGTCACCGCCGACGACATCGCCAGCCGCATCACGCCGAAGACGAAGGCGCTCTTCCTCGGCTACCCCAACAACCCCACCGGCGCCGTCCTCCGCCGCGAGACGATGGAGGCCATCGCCGAGGTCGTCATCGAGCACGACCTGTTCGTGCTCTCCGACGAGATCTACGACCGGCTCGTCTACGGCGAGGCGTTCCGGCGCGGCCACGTCTCGGTCCCGAGCCTGGAGGGGATGTGGGAGCGGACGATCCTGCTCGGCGGCTTCTCGAAGGGGTACGCGATGACGGGCTGGCGGATCGGCTACGCCTGCGCGCCGAAGCCGATCATGGACCAGATGTACAAGGCCCACCAGTACGTGGTGATGAGCGCGCCGACGATGGCGCAGTACGGCGCGCTGGCCGGCATCCGGGAGGCCCAGGACGACGTGGAGCGGATGCGCGAGGCCTACGACGAGCGCCGCCGCGTGATCGTGGACGGCCTCAATGCCGCCGGCCTCCCGACGTTCGAGCCCGAGGGCGCCTTCTACTGCTTCCCCGACATCACGTCCACGGGCCTCTCGTCCGAGGACTTCGCGCAGCGGTTGTTGCAGGAGGAGCGCGTCGCCTGCGTCCCCGGCGACGCGTTCGGGCCGAGCGGGGCGGGGTACCTCCGGTGCTCCTACGCGAACTCGCTGGAGAACGTCACCGAGGCCGTCCGCCGCATCACCCGGTTCGTGGGGCGCGTGCGGGGGTAGCTCCGACTCGCCCCCCATGTCACCTGCCGCCGATGTACGCCACGACCTGGCTCGACCGCGAGACGTTCACGGCTATCGTGGACTACTGCCGTGCGCTCCCCACCTTCGAGGAGCCGGATAGTGAGCAGAAGGAAGAGGAAGTCAAACTCACCTCGTCCGCTGGCCTGCCCGATCTCGGAGGGTATGCCATAGCCCGTGAAGAGGTGATGGGTCTCACGTTCGCAGGGGCGCTCGACGCCTGCATCCGGCTGTTCGACCTCGGTGTCGAGGGGAGGGTTGATGAGATCCCGAGCGTCCGCGTGAAACTCAAAGCTGACCCCTCCGCTGAAGATCCCGTCATGGAACTGGCTGCGGAGGTCAGCTACGCATACCGCAGGCGCAGCATCATACGTAGGGGCAAACGTAAGGGCGAAGTCTTCGCGGCGCATACGGAGCTCAGCGCCGGGACTACGGCCGGCACCCCGGAGCAGGGGCGGGGCGTGCTCGCGGCTATCATCGGGACGCTTGGCCTCAGTGAGGCCATTCGCGTCGAGGCGGACGAGGATGGCACCTGCCGTCTGGTTTCGCTCGACGAGGGCTTCGGCGTCGTACACCGGTTCGGTGCAGGAATGCTTGAGCCCAACCCCATCCTCTCCGAGGGGCGGACGGCGGTGAGGATCAGCACGTGTGGGACATGGGTTGTGGTTCAGCGCCCGGCGCCGGAAGCCCAGCCGCGCGCGCTCAACCTGATCGAAGCGCTCGGGCGGCACAGGGTCTCCGGAGCGATGGCCTTCTATGTCTCACGCCGAGACGAGTACGACCGCTTGCGGGGGGCCACGAAGGAGATCAGAGGGAAGTGGCGGGTCTCGTTCACGACCCGGGGGGGATACTCCCTCGCTGACCTCGCCGACACCCCAGAGCGCATCCCCGACGAGGTGAACAGCCTCAAGGTCGGATGCGACGTGAGCCTCCCGGTCGTCGGTGAGACCCACGTCGGTGTGGACGCCGAGCGAGAGCCAGACGGCACCTTCCGTTACCGCCTCCGGTTTTACCCCGACTATGAGCACGGCTACGATCGGCCCGACGTCCGGGAGGTGCGCCCTTCGGAGACCGAGGAGGGGCGGGGCCTTCCGTTCCTGCGGGAGCTGGAGGACGAGGCGCTCGAAGGGGTCGGGCCGCGAGACCACATGGCCTCGGCCGAGGACCTCGCCATGCACGCGCTCTTCCGCCAGTGGGGCGAGGGGCACGACATCATCGACTACGACTACGAGGAGTAAGACTCCCGCTGCCGGAACAAGCGACGCCGCTAACACTTCCTGCTCCATGAACTGGCGCGAGCATATCACCGTCGATCCTCAGGTCTGTCACGGGAGGGCGTGCATCCGAGGCACGCGGGTCCCTGTCGCGGTGGTGCTCGACAACCTCGCAGCGGGGCTCTCGACCGAGGAGATTAATCGCAGCTACCCCTCCGTCTCGCCGGAGGCTGTCCGCGCAGCCCTCGCCTACGCCGCCGACCTCGCGGGCGAGCGCGTCGTCAACGTCCCGGTGTAGCGCTCCGTGAGGTTCAAGATCGACGAGAACCTGCCCGCCGAAGCCGCTGAGGTGTTGCGCGCCGCTGGACACGATGCCGCCACAGTGTTGGAGCAAGAAATGGGGGGTGAGCCCGACCCGGACCTCGCCGCCGTTTGCCGACGGGAGGGGCGGGTACTCGTCACGCTGGACGTGGGCTTTGCTGATCTGCGTTCGTATCCACCGCAGGAGCAGGCCGGGATCATCGTGCTGAGGCTACGGCGTCAGGACAAGCCCCACGTCGTCGGGGTGCTGCGCCGCCTCTTGCCACTTCTGGAATCGGAGCCGTTGAGCCGACGCCTCTGGATCATAGACGAAGAACGGGTCCGCGTCAGAGGCGACAACGACTGATGCTCTCCTTGCGCTTCATCCCTGCTACCCTCATCACGGCTGTGCTGGCGCTGGCACTGCATCTCGGGCTGGGGTGGCCGTGGGTGCTCCTGGCGGGCGCCGTGGGCGGATACCTCGCGGGCGCGCTGGCCGGCGGGTTCGGGGTGGGGCTGGGCTGGCTCGGGCTGCTGCTCTGGAACCACCTCGCCCATGCCGACGCGGTGGGGCGGATGACCGACGCCCTCGGCGGGCTGATGGGCGGGCTGCCGGCGTGGGCCGTGCCGGCGATGTCACTTCTGCTCGGCTTCCTACTCGGCTTCCTCGGCGGGGGGATCGGGCGGCTGCTTCGCGGTCTCCTCGCTCGGGGTGGCGGTCCCGCCCGTTCCGGCGTTACCGCATCACCGTCACGTACCGGCTCTCGCTAAAACTCTCGCCTGCCGCACGGACGACGTAGACCCCGCTGGGAAGCGCCGCGGCGTTGAGCTCTAGGGCTGTTTCGCCCGCCGGGGCGGTGCCCTCGTGCAGCACGGCTATGCGGCGGCCGAGGAGGTCGAGAACCTCCACGGTCGCGTGCTGTGGGGCGTCCAGCGAAAGCGCGAGATGGGCCCGATGACGAGCAGGGTTGGGATACGGCGTCGAGAGCGCGAAGGCACGAGAAGCGGGTGCGACCTCCGCGTCCGTAGGGAAGCTTCCGGCCAGCGTGTACTGCGCCACGAAAGCGTTAAACACGGAGGATTCTGATGCATCCAGAACTGCTTCGCCGGGACCAGGGTCGAAATCCAGCACGCCGCTGAAAAATCCTGTTAACGTGAGGAGATCGCCGAAGACAGACGGACTATACCCGGAACTGATCCCCAACTCGCGGGCACGGTCGAAGCTCCAACGGTGAGCACCGTCGGCCATATATGCAGCCAGGAAGAGTTGCGATGAGGGGCTCTCGATGACAGCTTCTCCGACTGGGTCTGGATCAAGGTCAAACGAGCCACGAAAGCGCCCAGTGAGGTAAGCGTTTCCGTTTCCTTCTACTGCGAGGCCGCGCGGCTGGAAGAGGCCGATGGAATCGGAGGCTTGGAGTGCGGAGTTCCAGACAAAGGCACCGTTAGCATCGTATTTCGCTAGATAACCATCGAGGGCCCCAACGCTGGTGGCGAGAGTCTCGCCGGAGCCCGCCTCAAAATCAACCGCCTCTCCAAAAGAGCCGGCGAAGTACGCGTTACCGAGATCGTCAACGCCCAAGCCCCAGAGGTCGGCAGACGCGCCGTCCGTGATTGTGCGGGTGCCGACCGCATAGCGTAGGGTGCCATCATGACTATAGGAACTGAGAAACGCATCCCGTTCCCCCTTGCCACCAGGGAGGGTGGTCGAGCTCCCTTTCGCCTCGAAGTTGACGGAGTCACCGAAGAACCCTCCCACGTAAACGTTGGCGTCGGGGTCGGAGCCCAGAGCGAGAGGGTATTCCACATCACTCAGACCACTGATGGGGTAGGCCCATAGGAACGTGCCTTCATCGTCGTACTTTGCTACAAATCCATCCCGCTTGCCCCTACTCGTGAGCACGTACTCGCCTGAATCTGGATTGAAGTCCACCGTGCCTGAGAAAACCCCAGCGACGATTACGTCGCCGTTGACATCCACCTCGGCCTGCCGAACGAGTCCAGAAGACACCTCGAAGGCCCAGAAGAGATCTCCCCCTGCACTGTAGTAGGCCACGAAGCCTCCAGAAGTACCAGAGGCTGTAAGAGTCAACGAGTCTGGGCTGGGGTCAAAGTCCACTGTCCCGCTGAACTGACCGCAGACGATCACGCCGCCGTCTGGCATGGCCTCGGCACCGAAGCCGCTATCGTTACCTTCGACACCGAACCCAAAGGACCAGCGGAGTGTCCCGTCGGCCTCGTAAGCCACGACGAACCCATCGGCGGGGCCACCAGCTTCAGGCAGCGTAGGGCCGTCGTCCCCGAAGGTAGCGGTAGCGTTGTAGTTCCCGGTGACAAAGACGGAACCGTCGGTGCCGGTGTCGAGGCCGTACCCCCAGACCTGTTGCGGCCCGTATATACCCGCAGGGAACTGAGCGAGGGCTACCTGAGCCGGCAGAAGCAGAAGGAGAAGAGTCCAGCGCAGTAATGACATGGGTAGCAAGGGGTTGTGGAAGAAGAGCGAACAGGAAATATAACTGTCACAAGGTTATTGGGAAGCTGGGGTGTGGAGATCAAACGTGCGAGAGTGGCGAAGCCGATCTGAACCGCTTCCTCAGCGGAGGGAGCGGGCGGCTGCTTCGCGGCCTCTTCGACCGGCGCGGCGAACCCGCGCGGCCGGCCGTAGGTTGAGCCGTCGGGCCGCGCCCGCCGAACCGCCTCCGCCACGAAGTCCGTTTTTGCAATGCAAGCAGAGCTGCTGGAGCGCGTCCGCGCCCTCGGGGGCTACCTCGACGTCGAGGGCCGCCGGGAGAAGCTGAAGGGGCTGGAGGCCCAGCGCCTCGAGCCCGGCTTCTGGGACGACCCCGACGCCGCCCGGCAGGTCGAGCAGGCCGTCGCCGCCGAGAAGGAATGGGTGGAGGCCTACGAGAAGCTCACCGCCCGCGCCGAGGACATCGAGACGCTGGAGCTGCTGCAGGCCGAGGAGGACGACGCCGACCTCACCGCCGAGATCGAGCGGGAGACCCGCCGGCTGGAGCGCGAACTCGACGCGCTGGAGCTGCGCGGGATGCTCGCCGGCCCCGACGACCACCGCAACGCCATCCTCACGATCCACCCCGGCGCCGGCGGCACCGAGGCCCAGGACTGGGGCGAGATGCTCCTCCGGATGTACACCCGCTACGCCGAGCGGCAGGGCTACAAGGCCGAGATGCTGGAGTACCAGCCCGGCGAGGGCGCCGGCATCAAGAGCGCCTCGCTCCGCCTCGAAGGCCGCTTCGCCTACGGCTACCTCCAGGCCGAGAACGGCGTCCACCGCCTCGTCCGGATCTCCCCGTTCGACTCCTCGGGCCGACGGCACACCTCGTTCACCAGCGTGTTCGTCTACCCCGAGATCGACGACACCATCGAGATCGAGCTGAACCCGGCCGAGATCGAGCTCCAGACGTTCCGCTCCGGCGGCAAGGGCGGGCAGAACGTGAACAAGGTCGAGACCGGCGCCCGCTACGTCTGGACGGGCGAGCTCTCGAACGGCGAGGCGGTGCGGGTGGCGGCCGAGAGCACGGAGGAGCGGAGCCAGCTCCAGAACCGCGAGCGCGCGATGCAGATGCTGAAGAGCCGGGTCTACCAGATGGAGCGCGCCATCCAGGAGGCGGCCAAGAGCGAGCAGGAGGCGTCAAAGAAGAAGATCGAGTGGGGTAGCCAGATCCGCTCCTACGTCTTCCAGCCCTACACGATGGTCAACGACCACCGCACCGAGGTGAAGGTGACGGACGTGCAGGGCGTGATGGACGGCGACCTCGAGCCGTTCATCCGGGCGTACCTCCTTCAGGAGAACCTCGGGCAGGAGTAGCCCCGCTGACGCCGTAGGGGCGTATCGCAATACGCCCCTACCTTGAGGCCACCGCCCCTGGACTCCGAGCCCAATGCGCCTCCTCGTTCTGATCGCCCTCGTCGGGGGATGCACGCCGGCACCTCCGCCGCCCGTCGAGTTGCCGCCTCAAGCCGAGCCCGTCCCGGATGACCCCGGCGATCCGGACTACCTCCGCGCCCGCCTCGACAGTCTCAATGCGGAGATAGACGCTGCCATCGGCGCGGCGCGGGCCGAGCGGGTGGAGCAGTGCCGGACCATCGGCCACGGCTCAAAGCCCTGCGGCGGCCCGTGGCGCTACCTCGTCTACTCAGCCGCTGCTACAGACTCGACCGAGCTGGCGAGACTCGTAGACGAGCACGACCGGACGGACGACCGCCTCAACCGCATACTCGGCATCGGTTCGGGATGCGACGTGACGCCGAGGCCCAGCGTCGCGCTAGAGGAAGGACGTTGCGTCGCCACACCGCGGTAAGACGCTCGGCTGTCTCTACCTTCCGACTCCACCTACCGCCCCCCGAGATGGCCGCGCGCTACGACTTCCTCGTCATCGGCAGCGGCGTGGCCGGGCTCTCGTTCGCCCTCCGCGCCGCGCAGCACGGCACCGTCGCCGTCGTCACCAAGAAGGCCTCCGCCGAGAGCAACACGAACTACGCCCAGGGCGGCATCGCGGCCGTCATGGACCCGGCGGACTCGACGGAGGCGCACGTCCGGGACACGCTCGCGGCGGGGGCGGGGCTGTGCGACGAGGCCGTCGTGCGGATGGTGGTGGAAGAAGGGCCGGCGCGCGTGCGTGAGCTGATGGAGCTCGGGGCGGCTTTCGACCGCAACGGCGGTGGGGATCTCCACCTCGGCCGTGAGGGTGGGCACTCGGCCCGCCGGATCGTCCACGCCGCCGACATGACGGGCCGGGAGGTCGAGCGCGCGCTGCTGGCCCGCGTCCGCGCGCACCCCAACATCGAGGTCCGCCCGTACCACTTCGCCGTCGACCTCCTCACCGAGCACCACCTCGGCGTCCGGGTCTCCGAGGCGTGGCCGGACCTCCACTGCTTCGGGGCCTACGTCCTCGACGAGCAGACGGGCCGCGTCGAGACGGTGCTGGCGAAGGCGACGCTGCTGGCCGCCGGCGGCGCGGGGCAGGTCTACCTCCACACCACGAACCCCGCCGTGGCGACGGGCGACGGCGTCGCGATGGCCTACCGCGCGAAGGCCCGCATCGCCAACATGGAGTTCATCCAGTTCCACCCGACGAGCCTCTACGGCTCCGAGAAGGAGTTCGGCGGGCGGAGCTTCCTCATCACCGAGGCCGTCCGCGGCGACGGCGGCCTCCTCACCAACGGCGCCGGCGAGCGGTTCATGCCGGAGTACGACGCCCGCGCCGAGCTCGCCCCGCGCGACGTCGTCGCCCGCGCCATCGACGACCAGATGAAGCGCCGCGGCGAGGAGCACGTGTGGCTCGACGTCAGCCACCGGCCGAAGGACGAGGTCCTCGCCCACTTCCCCAACATCGCCGAGACGCTGGAGGGGCGGTTCGGGATCGACATGACGAAGGAGCCGATCCCCGTCGTGCCGGCGGCGCACTACCTCTGCGGCGGCGTCTGCGTGGACCGCGACGCGCGCACCAGCATCGGCGGGCTCTTCGCCTGCGGGGAGGTCACGATGAGCGGGCTCCACGGGGCCAACCGCCTCGCCTCGAACTCCCTCCTCGAGGCCCTCGTCTACGCCGAGCGCGCCGTGGCGCCGGCCGTGGCCTACGCCGCCGCGCACGACCACGAGACGGCGGTGCCGGAGTGGGACGAGAGCGGGACCGAGAACGCGCGGGAGTGGGTCCTGGTCAAGCACAACCGCCAGGAGGTCCGCCGCGTGATGCAGGACCTCGTCGGGATCGTCCGCTCGACGCTCCGGCTGGAGCGGGCGTGGCGCCGCGTGGGGCTGCTCTACGAGGAGACCGAGGACTTCTACCGCCGCACCCGCGTCTCCAGCGGGCTCTGCGAGGTCCGCAACCTCGTCGCCGTCGCCCACCTCATCGTGCGCTCGGCGATGGAGCGGACCGAGAGTCGCGGCCTCCACTACCTGACCGACTTCCCCGAGCCGGACCCCGCCGAGGCGCACGACACGGTGATCGAGTACGCGTTCGAGGAGGCGTGA
The DNA here is from genome assembly GCA_965215145.1 of Rhodothermales bacterium. Lineage (GTDB taxonomy): Bacteria > Bacteroidota > Rhodothermia > Rhodothermales > JANQRZ01. Next base: position 2,013,946 of record OZ244038.1, read on the forward strand.
GGGGATGGGGGATGGCAAGCAAAACCCGAGAATCTAACGACCAACGAGGCACCCGTAGGGGCGCAATGCTTGCGCCCTCCTGAAGGGCTGACCCCACCTCCACGATGGCTCGGCCGATCCCGTTCAGGCCGCCTCCGCCACGCGGTCCAACGCCTGCACCAGCACCTCGGCGGGCTGTGCGCCGGAGACGCCGAGGCGGCCGTCGAGCACGTAAAACGGGACGCCGGTGACGCCCAGCCGCGCCGCCTCCCGCTGGCCCGCGGCGACCTCCTCGCGCCCTGCGTCGCTCGCGAGCCAGGTGGCTGCCTCCTCGCGGTCGAGGCCGGCGGACTCAGCGGCGCCGAGCAGGTGGTCCGGGTCGTTGAGGTCGCGGCCCTCGGCGAAGTAGGCGCGGAAGAGGGCGGCGGCCGTCTCCCACTCCCGCCCGCGCTCGCGGCCGAGCAGGATCAGGCGGTGCGCCTCGGCCGTGTTCGCCGCCGTCGCGATCCCCTCCAGGTCAAAGGCGATCCCGTCGTCGGCCGCGGCGGCCTCGACGTGGCGGAACCCGCGGCGGGCGTTCTCCCAGCCCCCGAACTTCCGCTCGGCGAACGCGCGCCACGGGAGGCCGGTCGGGGGGAGCTGGGGCTGGAGCTGGAACGGCCGCCACCGCGGCTGCGCGTCGAGGTCCGGGCGCTCGGCGAGGGCGGCGAAGAGGCGCCGCTCCCCGATGTAGCACCACGGGCAGGCGATGTCGGCGTAGACGTCGAGGGTCATTGGAGCGGAGGGTTGATCCGGGCGAGGGTTAGTAGCTGACGTTGGGGGCGGCGCCGAGGTAGCGCGGCTGCTCCGCCTCCCGCAGCATGAAGTCCGCCACGTCGGCGCGGGCGATGGAGGCGCCGGGGCCGAGGTTGAGCGCGCCGTGGCGGTAGTCCCCCCTCGGCTCGGCGTCGGTGAGGCGGGGCGGGCGGACCACCGTCCACTCCAGCCCGGACTGCGCGACGAGGTCGGTGTGGCGCTGGGCGTCTTCGAGGAGGCCGCCGGCCACGAGCTTCATCACGCCCACCATGAGCCTCCCGCCGAACGAGCGCTCCTCGCCCGGCAGGCTCACGCCGGCGCCAATCTCGGTGACGATCCGGCGGACGCCGTGCCGCTGCATCGCCGCGACGACGTTCCGCGCAGCGGCCGTGAGGATGTCCCCCTCCGAGGACTTCGTGTGGCCGAGGGCGAGCAGTACCGCGTCGGCGCCCTCGACGGCGCGGGCGACGGCCTCGGCGTCTTGGACGTCGCCCTCGACCACGCGGAGCCGGTCGTCGGCGAGGTCCTGCTGTGCGGCGAGCTTGTCGCGGCTGCGGACGAAGGCGGTGACGGTGTGGCCGCGGTTGAGGGCCTGGGAAACGAGGTGGCGGCCGGTCCTGCCGGTCGCGCCGAAGACGGCGAGGTGCATCGGGATCAGGGCGTGGGGTGAGCGGTAGGGGAGGGGCCTACCGAGACGCCAGTACACACAGTTCCGTCAGGTACCCACATGGACGTAAGAATTGACCCCAGCGACGCCTGCCCGATCACGCGGGCCGTCGGCGCCATCGGGGGGAAGTGGAAGATCCCGCTCCTCTGGCACCTCCGCGACGGCCCCCGCCGCTATGGCGCGCTGAACCGAGCGATCCCGGCGGTGAGCGAGCGGATGCTCGTCAAGCAGCTCCGCGAGCTCGAGCGTGACGGGCTCGTCCGCCGGACGGCCTTCCCCGAGGTCCCACCCCGGGTGGAGTACGCGCTGACGCCGGCGGGCTGCGCGCTCGTCCCCGCTCTCGACGGGCTCGCGGCGTGGGCGCGGGCGCACCTCGCCGGGGGGGGAGGCCACGCGGAATCCATGCACGCCCAATTCACGCGGCCGGCCGAAACAGCGCCTGCAACGAGGGGTTGACCCCGCCACGCTGTTTGGAGCGGATACGGCCACGCCGTATCTTCTCCGGGCCCCCACGCGGGGCCGCGCGGGAGGGTTTGGCAGCACCGCCTCCCGCTGTTTACGAACCCTCGTAAACGCCTGTTCGGACCCCGCGGTCCAACGGGCGTTTTCCGTTTCCATGCCCCACACCGCCTCCCACACCGACCCCCGCCGCGCCGGCGCCGCCGACCTCCGGGAGCGCGTCCGCGCCCTCGCCGACGCGCTCGCCGACGAGGCCGGGCTCTACGTCGTCGCCGTCGAGATCCGTGGGCAGAAGGGCTCGCGCGTGATCGAGGTCTTCGCCGACGCCGACGAGGGCGCGGGGCTCGACGACCTCGCCGCGCTCTCGCGCGAGCTCGGGTTCCTGCTCGAGGCCGAGGACGCGGTCAAGGGCCGCTACCACCTCAACGTCTCGTCCCCCGGTGCCGACCGCCCGCTCGTCCTCCCGCGCCAGTACCCGAAGCACGTCGGCCGCACGCTCCGGGTCGAGGTGCAGCCGGAGGATGGGGGGGAGGCCCGCGTCGTCACCGGCACCCTCGCCGCCGTCCACGGTGCCGACTTCGACCTCGACGTGAACGGGGAGACCGAGACCCTCGCCTTCGCCGACGTGGCCGAGGCCCGCGTCGAGCTCCCCTGGTAGCTAGTCCGTGGCGCAGCACAGCGGGGTGACCCGCACCGCTCGTCCCTACCATCCGAATCCGAACGTTATGCAGAGCACCGAACTCGTCTCCGCCTTCGCCGAGATCGCCCGCGAGAAGGACGTCGACCGCGACACGCTGCAGCTCATCGTCGAGGACACGTTCCGCGCCATGATCCGGAAGCGCTACGGCGCCGACGACAGCTTCGAGATCATCTTCAACCCCGACAACGGCGACATCCAGATCCTCCACATCCAGGAGGTCGTCGAGGACTACGACCTCGAGGACCCCGTGACGCAGATCGAGCTCGCCGACGCGCTCGCCGTCGACGAGGACTACGAGGTCGAGGACGAGGTCGCCTCCACGATCCACATCGCCGACTTCGGCCGGCGCACGATCCAGATGGCGCTCCAGACGTTCCGCCAGCGGATCCGCGACATCGAGAAGGAGAACATCCACAAGGAGTACTCCGAGCTCGTCGGCGAGATCGTCGTCGGCGAGGTCTACCAGACCCGCCGGCGCGAGGTCCTCGTCCTCCACAACAAGACCGAGCTCCTGCTCCCGCGCGAGGGGCAGATCCCGAAGGACCGCTACCGCAAGGGCGACATGCTCCGCGCCGTCGTGGTCGACGTCGAGCGCGAGAGCGGGCCGGGGCCGCAGGTCAGGATCAGCCGCACGGCGCCGGTGTTCATCGAGCGGCTCTTCGAGCTCGAGGTCCCCGAGATCTACGACGGCATCGTCGAGATCAAGCGCGTCGAGCGCGAGCCCGGCGAGCGCGCGAAGGTCGCCGTCGTGAGCTACGACGACCGCGTGGACCCCGTCGGCGCCTGCGTCGGCGTGAAGGGCTCGCGGATCCACGCCGTCGTCCGCGAGCTCGCCAACGAGAACATCGACGTCGTGCCGTGGGTGGACGACGAGGTCGAGTTCCTGAAGCGCTCGCTCGCGCCGGCCAAGCCCACCGAGGTCGTCCTCAACAAGGAGCTCGACCCGCCGCGCGCCAGGGTCACCGTCCCCGCCGAGGAGGTCTCGCTCGCCATCGGCCGCGGCGGCCAGAACATCCGCCTCGCCAGCCGCATCTCCGGCTACGAGATCGACGTCTACCGCGACATCCGCGAGGACGAGGAGGACGTCGACATCGAGGAGTTCTCGGACGCCATCCCCGCCGACATCATCCAGCGCCTGAAGAACATCGGCTGCGACTCCGCCAAGGCCGTCCTCGAGCTCTCCGAGGACGAGCTCGCCCGCCGCTCCGGCCTCGAGCGCGAGACGACCGAGAAGATCCTCATCCTCATGCGCTCCGAGTTCGCCGAGGACGCCGAGGAGCGCGAGCAGATCGAGGGCGAGGTCGCCGAGCTCCAGGCGCCCGCCCTCCCGAGCGACGTCGTCGACCTCCTCCGGGAGCTCGGGTTCGCCGAGCCCCGCGACGTCCTCGCGCTCTCCGCCGGCGAGCTCGCCGAGCGCTCCGGCCTCGACGAGGAGACGACGAAGAAGATCCTCGCCCTCGTACGGGCCCACGAACAGGACGAGCCCACCGACGAGCAGCCGGAGGCCGGCGCCAGGCCCGCCTCCGCCGAGGGGGCCGATGCCGAGCCGGGCGAGGCGGACGCCGCCACCGAGGTGGCCGGCGCCGCGCCGGAGGCCGACGGGGTCGACGGCGACGGCGCCCTCGCCGAGGCGCCCGTCGTGACCGAGGCCGCCGACGCCCCGGACGACGAGGTCCCTGCCCGGTCCGAAGAGGCGTAGCTAGGCGTAGCCGCCCCGCCCGGTTATCTTTCTACGAAGCCCCACCGCGCGCTCGCAGCGCTCCCGCCCGCTCGGAACTTAGCGTTCCCCGCCCGTTCTAAACTGCACGTGCCTAAACTGCACGTGCGGCCCCGATTCCCTCCCGGTACCCCACTGCATGCCCGCTACCTCTACCAAGGCGAAGGCCGTCCGCCTCTTCAAAGCCGCCCGTGAGCTGAACGTCTCGGCCGACACGATCGTGCAGACGCTCGACGAGAGCGGCTTCGAGCTCGACGCGAAGCTCGCGAAGGGCGACGTCAACGCCAAGCTCCCGCCGGAGATGTACGAGGCGTTGCACGAGGCGTTCGCCGAGGACATGGACGCGAAGGCGCGCGTGGCCCGGCTCCGCTCCCGCCGCGAGCGCGAGGAGGCCGCCGCCGAGCGTGCCGAGGCCGCTGCCGCGGAGCCCGCCGAGCCCGTCGCCTCCGGCGATGGCGCCGCGGCCCCTGAGGTGCCCGTCGCAGAGGCTCCGCCCGAGCCCGCCGTCGAGGAGCCGGTCGCTGGGCCGGTCGCCGAGGAACCGGCTGCCGAGGAGCCGGTCGCTGAAGAGGAGACGCCTGAGGAGGAGGCGGTCGAGGAGGAGCCCGTCGCGCCGGCCGAGCCCGTCATCGAGCTCCCCGAGGAGGAGGAGCCCGTCGCGCCGGCCGAGCCGGTGATCCAGACGGAGCCCGAGCCGAGTGCCGAGGTGGCCGAGGAGCCGAGCGCCGAGGCCCCGGTCGCTGAGGCCGCTGAGGTTGAGGCCGCTGAGGGGGTCGGCGAGTCTGGGGAGCCCGCGGAGGCCGTTGCGGAGGCGGGCGAGGCTGACGGCGACGAGGACGACGAGGACGTCCTCCGCGCCGACCGCCACCAGCTCACCGGGACCACGGTCATCGGCAAGATCGACCTCTCGAACGTCGATACCGGTCGGCGCCGCAAGCGCAAGCGCAAGCAGGAGGTCACCGCCTCCGACGCCGCGGGCAGCGGCACGGCGAAGGGGCCGAAGAAGGCCAGGAAGGGGAAGAAGGGCGTCAAGGTCGACCGGGCCGAGGCCGCGGCCACCGTCCAGGAGACGCTCCAGAAGCTCCAGCAGGGCGCCAAGCGCGACCGCCAGAAGCGCCGCCGCCAGCGCCGCGAGGAGCGCGCCGCCGAGCGCGAGCGCGAGATGCAGGACCTCCTCGACCAGGAGCGTGTGCTCCGCGTCATGGAGTTCGTCTCCACCGGCGAGCTCGCCGAGCTCATGGGCGTCCCCGTCACCGACGTGATCCAGGCCGGGTTCGCCCTCGGCATGATGGTCTCCATCAACCAGCGCCTCGACGCCGACGCCATCACGCTGCTCGCCGACGAGTTCTCCTTCGAGGTCGAGTTCCAGACCGAGGTCGGCATCGAGGACATCGCCGTCGAGGACGACGACCCCGAGGACCTCGAGCCCCGCGCGCCCGTCGTCACTATCATGGGACACGTCGACCACGGCAAGACGTCGCTGCTCGACTACATCCGCGAGGCCACCGTCGTCGCCGGCGAGGCCGGCGGCATCACGCAGCACATCGGCGCCTACGCCGTCGAACTCGACGGGGGCCGGCAGATCACGTTCCTCGACACGCCGGGCCACGAGGCGTTCACGGCCATGCGCGCCCGCGGCGCCCAGGTCACCGACCTCGTCATCCTCGTCGTCGCCGCAGACGACCAGGTGATGCCGCAGACGAAGGAGGCCATCAGCCACGCCCGCGCCGCCGAGGTCCCCATCGTCGTCGCCCTCAACAAGGTCGACCGCGCCGAGGCCAACCCCGACCGGATCATGCAGCAGCTCGCCGACGAGAACGTGCTCGTCGAGCAGTACGGCGGCAAGATCCAGTGCGAGCTCGTCTCGGCCAAGACCGGCCAGAACATCGACGAGCTGCTCGAGAAGGTGCTCGTGGAGGCCGAGCTCCTGGAGCTCCAGGCCAACCCCGATCGCGACGCCGTCGGCTCGGTCATCGAGAGCCAGCTCGACAAGGGCCGCGGCGTCGTCGCCACCGTCCTCGTCGAGACCGGCACGCTCCAGGTCGGCGACGCCTTCGTGGCCGGCACCAACTCCGGGCGCGTCCGCGCCATGTTCGACGAGCGGGACCGCCGGGTGGACGAGGCCGGGCCGTCGCAGCCCGTCCGGATCCTCGGGTTCTCGAACGCGCCCGACATCGGCGACCGGTTCGTGGTGCTGGAGGACGAGCGCGAGGCCCGCGACATCGCGTCCAAGCGGCTCCAGATCATCCGCGAGCAGACGATGCGCAAGCGGAAGCACGTCTCCCTCGACGACATCAGCCGGCGGATGGCCCTCGGCGAGCTGAACTACCTCAACCTCATCCTCAAGGGCGACGTCGCCGGCTCCGTCGAGGCCCTCGCCGACTCGCTCCTCAAGCTCTCTAACGACGAGGTCGCCGTCGAGATCGTCCACTCCGGCGTCGGCGCCATCAACGAGAGCGACGTGATGCTGGCCGCGGCGTCGGACGCGATCATCTTCGGGTTCCAGGTCCGCCCGATGGCCGGGGTCCGCCAGGTCGCCGAGCGCGAGGAGATCGACATCCGCACGTACTCCGTCATCTACGACGCCATCGAGGACGTGCGCGACGCGCTCGAGGGGCTCCTGGAGCCGGAGGAGAAGGAGAACATCCTCGGCTCGCTCGAAGTCCGCGAGACGTTCAAGGTCCCCCGCATCGGCACCATCGCCGGCTGCTACGTGCTCGACGGCCGCATCCAGCGCTCCGACAAGGTCCGGTTGATCCGCGAGGGCGTCGTCGTCTACGACGGCCAGCTCGCCTCGCTGAAGCGGTTCAAGGACGACGTCCGCGAGGTCCAGAGCGGCTACGAGTGCGGCCTCTCGATCCAGAACTTCAACGACATCAAGGTCGGCGACCAGATCGAGGCCTACGAGGTCGTCGAGGAGCGCCGGACGCTGAGCGTGTGAGGTTGTGAGCCTTGAGTTGTGGGTTGTGAGCGCCCACGACTCGGAACTCATCACTCATAACTCGAAACTCATGTCCATCCGAACCGAGCGGTTGGCCCGACTCGTGCAGCGGGAGGTCGCCGAGATCCTCCAGAACGAGCTCTACGAGGCGAGCCAGTCGATGGTCACCGTGACCGACGTCCGGGTCACGGCCGACCTCGGCATCGCGTACGTCCACGTCAGCGTGCTCGGGGAGAACCCCGGCCGCCGGCAGATCGCGTTCAAGCGCGTCGAGGAGGCGGCGCCGCAGGTGCGTCAGGCCCTCGCCGGCCGGATCCGCCACCAGGTCCGCCGCATCCCCGAGGTCCGGTTCTTCCTCGACGAGAGCGCGCAGAACGTGCAGCGCATGGAGGGCCTCTTCGAGCAGATCCGCGCCGAACGCGAGGGCCGCGCCGCCGGAGACGTGCCGACAGAGGGGGAGACGCCCGACGAGCAGAACTGACGGGGCCGTGCCCGACACGCACCCGCCCGTCCTCACCTGCGCGGACCCCCTGCCGGAGCCGCCCGCGCCGGCGATCCTCCTCGTGGACAAACCGAAGGGGATCACCTCGTTCGACGTGATCCGCCGGCTCCGCCGCGCGCTTGGGATCAAGAAGATGGGCCACGCCGGCACCCTCGACCCGATGGCGACGGGGCTCCTCGTCGTCCTCGTCGGCCGGGAGGCGACGCGGCTCCAGGACCGGTTCATGGCGCTCCCGAAGACGTACACCGGCACCCTCCGCCTCGGCGAGGCGACCCCGAGCCAGGACGCCGAGAGCGAGGTCGTCGAGCGCCGCGACCCCTCCGGCGTCACCGATGCCGCCCTCGACGCCGCCCGCGCGGACCTCGAAGGGGAGATCCTCCAGCGACCGCCGATGTACTCGGCCGTGAAGGTGGGCGGGGAGCGGCTCTACAAGAAGGCCCGCCGCGGCGAGACCGTCGAGCGCGAGCCCCGGCCCGTGACGGTGTACCGGTTCGTGCTCGGGGAGCGGCGAGGGCCGGACGTGGACTTCGAGGTCGCGTGCTCGAAGGGGACCTACGTCCGCACGCTCGCCCACGACCTCGGCGCGGCGCTCGGCGTGGGCGCGCACCTGACGGCGCTGCGGCGCGAGGCCATCGGGCCGTTCCGGGCGGAGGAGGCGTGGGCGCTGGAGGCGCTGGAGCGGCGGTAGAGGCGCTGCCGCCATCGCGGAGTACGGGCCCGAGCCCGTCCGGCGACGGCGGGGTAGAGGAGCGCCGCGTCGTCGCCGGACGGGCGACTAGGCGCCGGCACGGTGTGATTTAGACCAAGCCCCTGTCATCTGCGCGTGACATCACACGGCTGGCTTGACAAGTCTTGGGGTTGTTCAGTATTTACTGAACGCGGGCACCTCCTTCGTCTTTGGGAGGCTGGCCATCCCCCACCCCCGTCCCCCCCCGTGCATCCCACCAAGCAAGAGTCAGCGCCCGTCCGACCTCAGCGCGCCCCCACGCCCCCGGCCGAGAACCCCGAGATCCGTCTGTTCCGGGAGGACGACTGGCCCGCCGTCGCCCACTACTACGAGAGCCGCTACCGCTCCGGCTACATCCTCTCCCACCGCACGTACTTCGACTGGTGGTTCGGCTCGCCCTTCCGCCCTGACAGCCGCCACGGGCAGCGCCTCGTCGTCGACCCGACGCGCGCGCCGGAGGAGCGCGTCGTAGGCGCCTGCGGGGCCGTCCCGTGGCCGCTCCAGGTGGCGGGAGAGCAGACGGCCGCGCAGTGCCTGTTCAACCTCCTCCTCGATAGGCAGTACCGGCGTGGGACGCTGGGGTACCGCCTCCTGAGCGAGACGACCTACGACCTCCCCTACACCATGGCCGTCGGTGTCCGGCCCATCGTGCTCCGGCTGATGCCGCGGGTCGGGCCTACGCTCTCGTTCGAGATGCACCGCCCGGTACGCGTCCTCGACCTCGACGCCTGCCGGAGTCTCTTCGAGGGCTCCTCCGTCGCGGAGAGGATGGGCGTGGCCGAGCGGACCGACGCCCTCGACGCCCTCAGCGCAGCCGCTGCGGCCCCGTGCGCCCCCGCTCCAGCGGGGGCGCGGCTCGAACGGGCCGAGGGGTTCGGCGACGAGTGGGACGCGGCGTGGGGCCGGATCCGGCCCCACTACGGGACGACGACGTGGCGCTCGGCCGCCTTCCTCAACTGGCGCTACACCGAGTACCCGTATCCCATCTACGAGCCCCACGTGCTGCGCGACGCCGACGGCCGAGCCGCCGGGCTCGTCGTGCTCCGCGAGGAGCAGCCGCCCTTCGGGAGCGCGGTCCGCGTCGTGGACGCCGTGGCCGAGGGGGGGGCGATGGGCCCGCTGCTGGCGCTGGTCGAGGAGGAGGCCCGGCGGCGCGGGGCGGCGTTCGTGGACTCCGTCGTCGGGGGCCGCCGCGACGGGGCGGCGCTCGCGGCGGCGGGGTACCGGGAGCTCGCGGTGGAGGGGTGGGAGAGCCTCCTCCCGGCCGACCTCAACCCGGTGCGCTGGCGGAAGCGGAGGATCACCTCCTTCCTGACCCGCCCCGGTGCCGCCGACGCAGAGGGGCACCCCCCGCCGGAGGTCGAGGGCGACCTCTACTTCGTCAAGGGCGACAGCGACCTCGACCGGGCGTTCTGACCCGCCGGCCGGCCAAATTCAGCCAGCCTCCTCTTGCCCACCGCCTCCGGCGCCGCTATCCTCCGGCGCCATGAGGACCGAGGTAGGCTTCGAGCAGATCACCCGCGACGACCATTCCGTGCTGACGGTGGGGACGTTCGACGGCGTCCACCTCGGGCATCAGGCGATCCTCCGGTACCTCCGCGAGCGCGCCGTCGCCGTCGGGGGGCACCCCACCGTCGTCTCGTTCGACCCGCACCCGCGCACCGTCGTTACCGGGCAGCCGGTGCCGCTCCTGACGACGCTTGAGGAGCGTGCGGCGCTACTCGAAGAGCACGGCGCCGCACGGTTCGTCGTGCTCCCCTTCACGCGCGACCTCTCGATGCTGGAGGCCGAGGACTACGTCGAGCGCGTGCTGATCGAGGCCATCGGGCTGCGCGAGATCGTCGTCGGTTACGACCACGCCTTCGGACGCAACCGGGCGGGCAACCGCGAGACGCTGGAGCGGATCGGCGCGGCGCGGGGGTTCACGGTGGACACCATCCCCCCGCAGCTCGCCGACGACGCGGCGGTGTCGTCGTCGCGCATCCGCCGGCTGCTGCTGGAGGAGGGCGACGCGCGGCAGGCGGCGGCGCTGCTCGGCCGTCCGTACGCGCTCACCGGCACCGTCGTCCGCGGGCACCAGCGGGGCCGCACCATCGGCTACCCGACCGCCAACCTCCGCGTCCGCGGCGCGCACAAGCTCGTCCCCAAGCTCGGCGTCTACGCCGTGCGGGCGCGGATGGGGGAGGGGCCGGAGGGGGGGGCGTTCGGGGGGATGATGAACGTCGGCCGCCGCCCGACCTTCGAGGCCGACGGTGCTGTCAGCGTCGAGGCGCACCTGTTCGACTTCGACGGCGACCTCTACGGCCGCGACCTCACCGTGGAGCTCCTCGCGCGCGTCCGCGACGAGCGCCGGTTCGACGGCCCCGACGCGCTCGGGGCGCAGTTGCGGCGGGACGAGGCCGCGAGCCGGGCGGTGGCGGGCATCTGAGCTGTCCCTTTAGAACTCCTCCCCGCCAAGGTCTCCGCCGCCTCGGTCGTCGCGGTCGTTCCGCTCGGGCTGGCCGAACGTGTAGGAGAACGTGAGGCCGACGCGCTGCGCGCCCCAGCTCCGCTCGAGCTCCTGGTAGTACTCCGGCTGGTCGAGCGTGAACGCGAACCCGGCGGTGTCGAAGGGGTCGCGGGCCTGGAGGGTGAGGCTAGCCCGGCCGTCGAGGAGGTCCTGGCGGAGCGCGAGGTTCGTCCACGAGCGCGAGCCGATCCGGCCCTGCTCCGTGTCCATCGGGGCGCGGTAGAAGACGGTGGCCTGGAAGCCGAGGTCCCCGAGGCCGAAGCGGTCGCCGAGGGCGTAGCTCGCGTTGAGCCGGCCGCCCCATCCGAGGGCGTCATTCTGGAGGTCGGCGTCGACGTTCGAGCCGTCGGAGACGACGCGGTAGCCTTCGAGGCTGCCGTAGCCGCGGAGGCCGTCGAGCGCGCCGCCGCCCTCGAAGCTCGCGACGAGCTCCGCGCCGTAGGAGTCGGCGGTGTCGAAGTTCTCGAACGTCCGCGTAAAGACGCCGCCCGCGAACGTCGTCACGCGGCCGATCTGGTCGCTCGTCCGGCGGAAGTACGGGGTGAGCGTCAGCGACCCCCACGGCACGTAACGGACGTAGCCGAGCTCGACGGCATCGACGTATTCGGGCCGGAGCGCGGGGTTGCCGACGCGGAGGTTGGAGGGGTCGTCCTGGCTCGGGAACGGGTTGAGCGCGCGCGTGCGCGGCCGGTTGATCCGCCGGCTGTAGCTGGCCTTGAGGACGTCGTTCTCCGAGAGCTCGTAGGCGAGGAACGCGCTGGGAAAGGCGCTGGCGTAGTCGTTCTCGAAGGGGTCCGGCTCGCTCTCCAGCGTGAACGTCGTCCGTGCCGTCTCCAGCCGGAGGCCGGCCTGGAGCCCGAGCGGCCCCCACTCCCGCGCGAGCTGTCCGTAGACCGCGTGGATCTGGACCTCGAAGTCGAACACGTTGTTGAGCCCGGCGTCCGGTGCCAGCACGCCGCCGCGCTCCGTCTCAGAGAAGAACAGCGCGTCGATGGTCTCGAGGTCGCCCTGGTACCCGGCCTCCAGGCGGAAGCCGGCGAGGGGGCGGACGTAGTCGACCTGGAGCGAGGCCTCGCTCCGGTCGCGCTCGGAGCGGGCGAGCTGGAGCGGGTCGAGCGGGTCGGCCTCGGAGGGGGCGTAGCCGGCGAGGAGCGCCTCGCGGAACGACTCGTCGCCGTCGCTGGAGGAGGCGTTGTAGCGGCCCTCGACCGCGAGGGTGTGGGCCTCGTCGCCGCGCGGGGCCGCCGAGAACCGGTGGGTGAGGGCGAGGCGGAGGTCCGTGTTCCACTGCTCCTCGTCCTCGACGACGAGCCGCTCGTAGCCGAGCGTCGGGGCGGCGCCGTCGAGGCCGCTGAGGAAGGTGTTCAGCTCCTCCTCCGTCTCCGTCTCGTAGCCGCCCTGGGCCGCGGCCGAGAGCGTCGTCCGAGGCGAGAGCGCGTAGTCCGCGGCGAGGTTCAGGAAGTGGCTCGTCTCAAACTCGTCCTCCGTCTCCACGTCGTCGCGGAAGGTGAGGGGGTCGCCGGTGCGGTCCAGGCGGAAGCCGGAGCCGCCGCCGTCGCCCTTCTCGTCGCGGAAGCCGTAGGAGGCCGAGAGGCTCCAGGGGCCGCCGCCGTAGGTCGCGAGGCCGGTGGCGCTGTAGCCGCCCCGCGAATCCACGCCGGCCGAGAGCGTCCCCCCGAGCCCGCGCTCGGCGTCCTCCTTGAGCACGATGTTGATGATGCCGCTCATCCCGTCGGGCTCGAACCGCGCCGAGGGGTTCGGGATCACCTCGACGCGCTCGATGGCGCCGGCGGGGAGCTGCTGAAGGTAGGTCGCAACAAGGTCGCCGGAGACCGGGGCCGGCCGGCCGTTGATGAGGATGGCGACGTTGCCGCTGCCGCGGAGGCTCACGTTGCCGTCCACGTCCAACTCGACGGAGGGGATCGTCTCCAGCACCGTCGCCGCCGTCCCGCTCGCGGCGACGGGGTCGTCGGCGGTGGCGTAGACGGTCCGGTCGATCTCGAGCTGCACCGGGGGCCGCTCGGCGGCGACCTCGACGCTCCCGAGGGACTCGACGTCCGGGGCCAGGGCGAGGGCGCCGAGGTCGAGGTCCACCCCGCCGCGCCCGAGCGCGACGTCCTCGCGGGCCGCCGTCTCGTAGCCGACGAAGCTGACGACGACGCGGTAGCGGCCCGGCCGGAGGCCCTCGGCGCGGAAGACCCCGGCGCCGTCGGTGATGGAGCCGGTGACGAGGGTGGTGTCCTGCCCCGCGCCGGCCTCCGCCACGCGCCACACGGCGACGGAGGCCGAGGGGAGCGGCGCCTCGGTGGCGGCGTCGAGGACGCGGCCCGAGAGGGTGCCCCGGGCGGCCCGCTCCTGCGCTGCGGCGGAGGGGGAGAGGAGCGCGGCAAGGAACGCGAGGGGGAGCAGCCGGCGGCGGAGCGTCATGTTCACGGGGGATGGGGCGGGTGGGCCTGCGTATTCGCGCGACGGGCCGGGTCCGATCCGGCCGGTCACGAACGGCACGAGCGTGTCACGAACGGCACGTCGGCCCTCACGAGCTGGACGGCACGAAGTCTCGTTCGGTCAGAGTGGTCCCGCCGCCGGGGCCTACGTGGTGCGGATCGGAGTAGGCGCGCAGGTCCTCACGCGGCGTGTGACAGTGCTGAGGTAGGCTCGTGCTTGCTGGAACTCCACGCTCGGTCTCCTGGCTTTTGGTGGGGGCCGACGCTTACAATGCCCGGAGGGTCTCAAAAGCCGCACGCATGACCGCGGCGTAACCGCCGATCCGTGCGTACATCTCGTCGGCGAGCGCCTCGTTGTAGGTGTGCGAGGACAGATTGCGGTCGCTCAGCATGGCGAGCCACGTCGCCTCGTCGTCAATCCACCCGGCCCGGTAGGCGGCCCGAAGCGCCTCCTTCGGGAAGGTGACCTCCTCGCCTTGGTCCTTCAGGAGCAGCTTCAGCGTCTTCCAGAACAGCTCGAAGGTGAACTCGAAGCGCTGGATGGTGCCGTCGATCAGCAGCCGGTCCCCGGCCGGGTCGCGTCTGCACGCCTCCTCCAGGGCTACGAGCGCCCTGCCGAGCTGGCTTAGCGAGCGGGTCAGCTTAGCGCTCATACAGCATGACCCCGTCGCGGTCGATGTGGCGGCGGAGCTCGTCGGGCGCGCTGGAGAGGCGGGTAGCGTCGATGTCGAGCAGCGTCGGGGCGTCGTACTCGAGGTAGGCCCAGATGTGCCCCCATGCCGCGTAGTCTGAGCACTCGATCGCCAGGTCGATGTCGGAGCGGGGGGCGTGGTCCCCGCGGGCGCGGGAGCCGTAGAGCACGACGCGCTCGACCTCCGGGAAGGAGGCGAGACGATCGGTGATCGCGCGGAGTACCGGCAGCATAGCGGGGTTGGGCACACGGAGACCGCTTAAGCTTACGCACGGGCGGGCGACGGCTGGGAGCGCTCCGCCGTCTACGCACCGACGCGGTAAAGGCGGCGTAATCACCCCATCTTCGCAGCCTCGGCGGACACCGCCCGCTAGCTTCACGTTTCCACGTCCCTAGTGGCGCCCCGGCGAGCCCGCCTCGGCGCCGCTTCTTTAGCATCGACCGCATCTAAAGAGGCACCCCCCCATGATCACGAAAGCCGAGATCCAGGAGCTCGTCTCCGAGCACGGCGACGGCTCCGACGACACGGGCCGCCCCGAGGTCCAGATCGCCATCTTCAGCCGGCGTATCAACCGCCTCACGGACCACCTCAAGACGAACCCCAAGGACCACAGCTCGCGCCGTGGGCTGCTCCAGCTCGTCGGCAAGCGGCGCCGGCTGCTCGACTACCTCGCCCAGCGCGACATCGAGCGCTACCGCGCCATCATCGCCAAGCTCGGGATCCGGAAGTAGCCGGTCCCGCCCCGGCGGCGCTCCCTCTTCGGGGCGCCGCCGTCTGTTCACCCCCGGTGGCCCACAGACAGAGGCCGCCGCCACCGCGCCCCGCAGCCCCCCCTCCGCGCCCGCCGGCAGTCAGTCTTCTGCGGTCAGCCGCCGCCCGCCCCCAACCGGGGCCGAGCCCGCCGCTGACCACCGAAAGCTGATTCCCGGCCCGCCCCTCCTCCGAGGAATTCCTCGGAGGGGGCGGACAAGCCGGAAGTCCTGGTTGCACCGGCGCCCAACCACACACCGCCTGATGAACGCCATCACGCAAACCATCGACATCGGCCAGGGCAAGCAGATCACGCTTGAGACCGGCCAGCTCGCCAAGCAGGCCAACGGCGCCGTCGTCGCCCGCATGGGCGACACCGTCGTGCTCTGCACCGCCGTCCTCGACTCGCGGGTCCGCGAGGGCCAGAGCTTCTTCCCGCTGACCGTCGACTACCGCGAGCGCTACAGCGCCGGCGGCAAGTTCCCCGGCGGGTTCATCAAGCGCGAGGGCCGCCCGACCGACAAGGAGGTGCTCTCCTCCCGCATCATCGACCGGACCATCCGCCCGCTGTTCCCCGACGGCTTCCGCAACGAGGTCCAGGTGCTCTGCACCGTGTTCTCCGCCGACCCCGAGCAGGACGCCGACGTCGTCGCCGGCGTCGGCGCGTCGGCCGCGCTCGCCCTCTCCGGCGCCCCGTTCGACGGCCCCACGGCGCACGTCCGCGTCGGCCGCCACAACGGCGCCTTCGTCGTCAACCCCACCGGCGAGGAGCGCGAGGGGAGCGACTTCGACCTCATCGTCTCCGGCAAGTCCGACGCCATCGTGATGGTCGAGGGCGAGATGAAGGAGGTCTCCGAGGCCGACATGCTGGAGGCGCTCGACGTGGCGCACGACGCCATCAAGAAGCTCGTCGCCGGCATCACCGAGCTGAAGCGGCAGTACGAGGCCGAGCGCGGCCCGATCGAGCCGTTCGAGTACTCGACCGTCGCGCCGGACCCGGCCCTCGTGGACGAGGTCTACGGGATGATCCGCGACGACGTGACGGCCCACCTCCGGCAGCCCTACGAGAAGAAGAGCTTCTACGGCGGCATCCGCGAGATCCGCGACCGGATGCTCGAGCGCGTCGCCGGCAACCCCGTCCTCGAGGCCGTCGAGGACGCCGTGGACGACCTCCTCGGCAGCGAGCCCGGCCCGTCGGAGAGCGACTACAAGGAGGCCTTCAAGGCCGCCGAGAGCCGGGTGATGCGGGACATGATCCTCGACGAGGGCCGCCGCCTCGACGGCCGCGCCACCGACGAGGTCCGCGACATCTGGAGCCAGACGGACTTCCTCCCCCGCGCCCACGGCTCCGCGGTCTTCACCCGCGGCGAGACGCAGGTGCTCGCCTCCGTTACGCTCGGCACCGGGCGCGACGTGCAGGGCGTGGACCAGCTCTTCGACGAGGAGGACAAGCGGTTCTACCTCCACTACACCTTCCCGCCGTTCTCGACGGGCGAGGCGAAGTTCCTCCGCGGCCCCGGCCGCCGCGAGATCGGCCACGGCTACCTCGCCGAGCGCGCGCTGACGCCGATGATCCCGGACCAGGAGGAGTTCCCCTACACGATCCGCGTGACGTGTGACGTGCTGGAGTCCAACGGCTCCTCCTCGATGGCGAGCGTCTGCTCGGGCTCGATGGCGCTCATGGCCGCTGGCGTCCCGCTGAAGAAGCCCGTCGCCGGCATCGCGATGGGGCTCATCAAGTCCGGCGACCGGGTGGCCGTGCTGAGCGACATCCTCGGCACCGAGGACCACCTCGGCGACATGGACTTCAAGGTCACCGGCACGCGCGACGGCATCACCGCCGTGCAGATGGACATCAAGGTCGACGGCCTCCAGAAGTCGACGATGCAGAAGGCGCTGGAGCAGGCGAAGGCCGGCCGCGACCACATCCTCGCCCGCATGGAGGAGACGATCTCCGTCGCCCGCGACGAGCTCGCCCCCGGCGCGCCCCGCCTCTACCAGCTCGTCATCGACACCGACTTCATCGGGCAGCTCATCGGGCCGGGCGGCAAGAACATCCGCGCGCTCCAGGACGAGACCGGCACGCAGGTCAACATCGACGAGGCCGACGGCAAGGGCTACGTCACCATCGCCGCCAACGACCAGGCCGCGGCCGAGGCCGCCATCGAGCGCGTCAAGGCCATCGTGACGGTCCCGGAGGTCGGCGAGGAGTACGAGGGGACGGTCAAGAACCTGCTCTCGTTCGGCGCCATCCTCGAGATCATGCCCGGCCGCGAGGGGATGCTCCACGTCTCCGAGATGGCCCACGGCTACGTCGACAAGCCCGAGGACGAGGTCCAGGTCGGCGACAAGGTGAAGGTCCAGCTCATCGAGGTCCGCGACGATGGGAAGCTCCGGCTCAGCCGGAAGCCGTACCTCCCGAAGCCGACCGAGGAGGAGCTGGCCGCCGCCCGTGAGCGCCGCAACAACAGCGGCGGCAACCGCGGCGGTGGCGGCCGGGGCCGCAGCGGCGGCCGGGGCGGTCGGCGCGGCGGTCGGGACGGCGGCAACCGCAATGGCGGCGACCGCGGCTAAGCCGAACGCTCACCGGGCGCTGCCCGCGTGAACCCCCCGCGAGGGCGGCCGGGCCGAGAGGCTCTGCCGCCCTCGCCGTATTTGTTGCTGGCCCCTTATCGAACGACAGCGAAGTGGCGCGTCAGCACGGTGGGTGGGGCGCCCGCCACCGTCACCGTCGCCCGCACGAGGTAGCTCCCGGCGGCGAGCCCACTGATAGGGAGACGCAGGGTGCGGCGACCCGCTGGGACCGTCTCTTTCGGGAGCGTGGTGAGCATCCGCGGCGAGGTCCACGACAGCGAGGCGGACCTCGGCCGGCGCGGGCACCACGAGGGGGACCGTCACCGCGCCGTCCGAGGGGTTCGGGAAGGGCGTGCCGAGCCGGATGCTCTCTGGTCGGGCCGGCCCGCCCTCGGCGTTCACCGTCACCACCGGCTCGGACGAGCGGAACACGCCGCCGTAGGTCAGCGCGCCGTACCCCTTCAGCGCCACCCACAGCCGCCCCTGCCCGTCGACGGCGAGCTCCTCGAGCTGGGCCCGGTTCCCGAGCGCGGCCTCGGCCGGGAGCGCCGGGAGCGCCTGCCACGTCGCCCCGCCGTCGGTGGAGCCGTGGACGCGGAGGTCCTCGCGCTCCCCGTCGTCGAGGGCGAAGACGACGCCCTCGTCGTCGGCCGCCGCGAGGAAGCCGCCGGTGTCGCTGACGCCGGGGACCTGCCCGACGAACTCCCACTGCGCCCCGTCCGTGCTCGCCCACACCTCCCCGTTGCCGGCGTCGTCAAAGAGGGAGAAGTCGTTGACGAAGGCGAGCACCTGCCCCCGCGCCGGGTCCTCCGCCGGCCCCCCCCACGGCGCCCGCACGACCGAGACGACGCGGTAGCGGAACGGCTGCGTTAGCGGCGTCGGCTGCCACGTGAAGCCGTCGTCGCGGCTGTAGGCGAGCCCACCGTTGCCGCCGGCGACGACGACCCCGCCCGGCAGCGAGTCCGAGGCCGGGAGGCTGGCGAAGACGAGCGGGAAGAAGCGGAAGCCGAGGTCGTCGTTCTCGTCGATGAGCGTCCACGTGAGGCCGTCGTCGGCGCTGCGGGCCGTCGTGGGGCCGGCCTCGTCGCGGTTGGTGATGAGCGCGCCCAAGGGGGTGTAGGCGAGGCCCTCGCTGCCGCCGTCGAGCGCGAGCGCCCACGTGGCCCCCCCGTCGGCGGAGCGCTCCGTGCTGCCGAACCCGACGGCGAAGAGGGCGCCGGTCCGCGAGACGAACACGTCGCGGTTCGGGCGGCGGTCGGCGACGAGCGCCCACGCCTCGGCGGCGGGGTCGCCGTCGGCGTCGAGGGGGAGGCGGAAGAGGCCGTCGGTACCGTTGACGTAGGCCACCGTGTCGGCGAGGAGGAAGCCGAAGAGGCGGACGGGGCCGCCGACGAGCTCCCAGGTGACCTCGGCCCAGAGTGCGGCCTGGGGCGCCACGCCATCGGCGTCGCCACCCTGCGCATAGGCCGGCGGGGCCCACGCGAGGAGAGCGGCGAAGAGGAGGGGCGCGGCGCGCGTTGTGGCGGCGAGTCTCATGGCGGAGCACGTCATGGCGGCCTCAGCGCAGCAGGGTGAAGCGCCGGTGGGGCACGGCGAGGGCGGCGCGCCCGGTAGAGGCCTCGGCCCGAACGACGTAGACCCCGGCCGGGAGGGCGCCGCCCTGGAGGCGGAGCGCGTGGGCCCCGGCCCCGAGCGACCCCTCGTGGAGCACGGCGACCCGCCGGCCGAGCACGTCGAAGACGCCGACGCGGACTTCTGCTGCCTCCGGTAACACGAGTGGGGTCACCGTGCCCGTTCGGGAAGGGGGCCTCCAGCCGGAGCCCCTCCCGCTCGGCCGGCCCCCCCGCCGCGTTCACCGTCACCACCGGCTCGGACGAGCGGAACACGCCGCCGTAGGTCAGCGCGCCGTACCCCTTCAGCGCCACCCACAGCCGCCCCTGCCCGTCGACGGCGAGCTCCTCGAGCTGGGCCCGGTTCCCGAGCGCGGCCTCGGCCGGGAGCGCCGGGAGCGCCTGCCACGTCGCCCCGCCGTCGGTGGAGCCGTGGACGCGGAGGTCCTCGCGCTCCCCGTCGTCGAGGGCGAAGACGACGCCCTCGTCGTCGGCCGCCGCGAGGAAGCCGCCGGTGTCGCTGACGCCGGGGACCTGCCCGACGAACTCCCACTGCGCCCCGTCCGTGCTCGCCCACACCTCCCCGTTGCCGGCGTCGTCAAAGAGGGAGAAGTCGTTGACGAAGGCGAGCACCTGCCCCCGCGCCGGGTCCTCCGCCGGCCCCCCCCACGGCGCCCGCACGACCGAGACGACGCGGTAGCGGAACGGCTGCGTTAGCGGCGTCGGCTGCCACGTGAAGCCGTCGTCGCGGCTGTAGGCGAGCCCACCGTTGCCGCCGGCGACGACGACCCCGCCCGGCAGCGAGTCCGAGGCCGGGAGGCTGGCGAAGACGAGCGGGAAGAAGCGGAAGCCGAGGTCGTCGTTCTCGTCGATGAGCGTCCACGTGAGGCCGTCGTCGGCGCTGCGGGCCGTCGTGGGGCCGGCCTCGTCGCGGTTGGTGATGAGCGCGCCCAAGGGGGTGTAGGCGAGGCCCTCGCTGCCGCCGTCGAGCGCGAGCGCCCACGTGGCCCCCCCGTCGGCGGAGCGCTCCGTGCTGCCGAACCCGACGGCGAAGAGGGCGCCGGTCCGCGAGACGAACACGTCGCGGTTCGGGCGGCGGTCGGCGACGAGCGCCCACGCCTCGGCGGCGGGGTCGCCGTCGGCGTCGAGGGGGAGGCGGAAGAGGCCGTCGGTGCCGTTGACGTAGGCGGCGGAGGCGGTGAGGTGGAAGCCGAAGAGGCGGACGGGGCCGCCGATGAGCTCCCACGCCACGTCGTCCCAGGGCGCACCGGCCCACGTCCCGCCGTCTGGGGGACTCTGCGCGTGCCCCGGCGGGGCGCCCAGCAGGAGCGCGCCCGCGAGGAGCGCGGCGAGGAGATAGAGTAGGGCGGTGCGTCGCATGGCGGCCTCAGCGCAGCAGGGTGAAGCGGCCGTGGAGCACGGCAGGGGCGCCGCTCCCGGCGGAGACTTCGGCGCGGACGACGTAGACGCCCGGCGCGAGCGGGCGGGCGTCGAGCCGGAGCGCGTGGCGCCCGGCCCCGAGCGGCCCCTCGTGGAGGAGGGCCACGCGGCGGCCCAGTACGTCGTAGGCGGCCACCGAGACCCCGGCCGCCGCGGGCAGCACCAGCGGCACCGTAACCGCCCCGTCCGACGGGTTCGGGTACGGCGCCTCCAGCGTCGGCTCAGCCGGGAGTGCTCCGGAGCCAGCCCGGTGGCTGGCCGCAGGCGCGGCCCCCGGCGCTGCGCGGCCTCCGGCGCCCTCTCCCAGCCGGAGCGCGTGGTCCTGCCGCATCATGGCCGTCGCCACATGCTCGGGCCATAGGGCTTCCGCCGCGCCCAGTGCCGCTTCCGCCGCCGCCCGGTCGCCCGCGTCTACGGCGAGGGCGTGGAGCGCGGCGTAGCCGGAGAGCGCGTGCTCTGTCCCCCCGAACTCCTCCGTCAGCGCCGTCGCCGCGGCCCGCGCGCCGAGGCTGTCACCGGAGGCGACGTGGACCTCCGCGAGCGCGTCCCACGTCGGCGGCCGTTGCGGCGTCGGCAACGGCGAGCCTGCGGAAGCGGCAGCGCAGAAGCCCGCGGTGGTGCTCTCCTCCGTGTCCACGCAGTAATCCTCTCCGCCACCGGTTGTCTGAGCCTGGACCGAAGCCATGAGCGAAACGCAGAGGCCGCTCAACAGGAGTAGGAGGTTTGCACGGCGAGGGAGCGACAAGGTGCGAGTAGTCATGGCGGTGGTTGGAATGTGAGGCGCTGACCAACATAGTAATGGCTTGACCCGAAAAAGTCAACCAAAAAGAGGAGCCGCTCCGTCGGGCGGTGATCTCCGGCTGTGAAACCCTTACGGGGGTGGCTGCGCTGGAAGGCCGGCCGCCCCCTCGCGTTTTACGGGGCGATCTCTATGTCTGGAACTATCACGAGCACATGCCGTAGATGGAGGGCAACATGCCCAAACTGAAATGGTGGTCGCAGCGGTAGCCGACTGGTTGGGGGGGCGCGCGGTGCTTCGTGGCGAACCGCGTTCCGTGCTTGACCTCGTTCGCGCCGTCGAGGCGGGGTTGCCCGTCGGCGTGGCCGACGCGGTGGTCGAGCGGGGGAAGCTGGCGCCGCAGGAGCTCTACCGGCTCGTCATCCCCCGCCGGACGCTCACCCACCGCCGCGCCCGCGGCGGGCGGCTCTCCCGCGACGAGTCCGACAAGCTCGCCCGCGTCGCCCGCGTGATGGCTCAGGCGGAGGAGACGATGGGGGACGAGGCGAAGGCCCATCGGTGGGCGCGGCGGCCGAACCGCGCCCTCGGCGGCGCACTCCCCATCGAGCTGCTGGAGACGGAGCAGGGCGCGCGGGCCGTCGAGGATGTCCTCGGCCGGCTCGGCCACGGCGCCCACAGCTAGCGTGCGCGTCTGGCGGCTCGCTCGTTCGGTCTACCCTGCCCTCGACGGCGAGGGGGCTCGGCGGTTTGGGGGGCGGTGGAATCGGCCGGGGACGCCCGTGGTCTATGCCTCGGCGCACCTCTCGCTGGCTGTGCTCGAAGCCCTCGTCCACACCGACCCCGACGCGCTCCCGGACGACCTCACGGCCTTCGAGGTCGAGGTGCCGGACGGGCTCGCCGTGGAGCGGGTGGAGGTGGAGGATTTGCCAGAGGCGTGGGCGCACGGGGTGGAGTGCCCGGTGTGCCGCGAGATCGGCGAGCGGTGGACGAGCGAGGGCCGAGCGGTGGCCCTGATCGTGCCCTCGGCCGTGGTGCCTGAGGAGGCGAACGTGCTGCTGAACCCCCGTCACCCGGCGGCGGCCGGGGTGCGGGTGGCGGTGTCGCGACCGTTCGCGTTCGACCCCCGGCTCGTGGGTGAGCGCTGAGGGGGTCGGCGGGGGTCGGCATGTGAAACCTCTGCGGGGGCGGTCGGGCCGGGAAGGGCGTCCGGCGCCGCGCGTTCCGGCCCCCGCTATCTTCGAGCCCCTGCTACCGCGCTACATGCCGAGCCGTCAGCCCCGCGCCGCCGCCGACCCTGCCGGCGCCGCGCTCCCGGAGTACCAGAAGACGACGCTGCCGAACGGCGTCCGCGTCGTCACCGAGCGGATCCCGAGCGTCCGCTCCGTCGCCGTCGGCGCGTGGGTCGAGGCGGGCAGCCGCGACGAGGCCGCCGACGAGGCCGGCATCACGCACTTCATCGAGCACATGGTGTTCAAGGGGACCAGGAAGCGGCGGACCCACCACATCGCGCAGCGGATGGAGGCCGTCGGCGGCTACCTCAACGCCTTCACCGCGAAGGAGCACACCTGCTACTACGCCCGCGCCCTCGACGAGCACCTCGCCCGCGCGCTCGACACCGTGCTCGACCTCGTGCTCGCCCCGACGTTCCCGGAGCGGGAGATCGAGAAGGAGCAGGAGGTGGTGGTCGAGGAGATGAAGATGTACGAGGACGCCCCCGAGGACCTCGTCTTCGACCGCTACGAGGCCGCCGTCTACGGGGACCACCCGCTCGGCCGGCCCGTGCTCGGCGTCCCGGAGACCGTCCGCTCGTTCACCCGCGACAAGCTGCGCGCCTACGTCGAGCGGCACTACACGCCGAATCGGCTCGTCGTCGCCGCGGCCGGCAACGTCCGGCACGGGCGGGTCGTCCGGCTCGTCGAGAAGATGACGGCCGAGGCGGACCGCCCGGCGCGGCCCATCGAGCGCGTCCCCGCCGCGCCCTACGTTCCCACCGAGCACTTCGAGCCGCGCCCGATTCAGCAGGCCCACCTACTGGTCGGCGCCCGCGGACCTGGACTCGACGATGAGCGCCGCAGCGCGGCCTCGGTGCTCAACACCGTCCTCGGCGGGGGGATGAGCAGCCGGCTCAGTCAGAACATCCGCGAGCGCTACGGCTACTGCTACAGCATCTACTCCTTCGCCAACCTCCTCTCCGACACCGGCGACGTCGGGGTCTACATGGGGACCGACGGGGGACGGGTGGAGCGCGCGCGGAAGCTGATCGGGCGGGAGCTTGAGAAGCTGGCCGAGAAGCCCGTCAGCGAGCGGCAGCTCCGGCAGGCCAAGAGCCAGCTCAAGGGCGGCCTCATGCTGGGCCTGGAGAGCATGAGCAACCGGATGATGCGGCTCGGCCGCGTCGAGCTCGCCTTCGGGCGCTACTTCACGCTCGACGAGGTCACGGCCAGCATCGATGCCGTGGCGGCCGAGGACGTCCGCGCCCTCGCCGAAGAACTCTTCGACCCCACGCGGCTGAGCACCGTAGCTTTGCTGCCGGGGGAGTAGCGCCCCACTACCCCCGAGCCTCACAGCCCCTCCGTAGTGCGTGTTGCGTATTGCGTAAGGGTGCTCGGGGCAGGACGTTCCAGTCCAGCATCCTTACGCACTACCCAGTCCAGCATCCTTACGCACTACCCAGTCCAGCATCCTTACGCACTACCCAGTCCAGCATCCTTACGCACTACCCAGTCCAGCATCCTTACGCACTACCCAGTCCAGCATCCTTACGCACTACGAACTACGCACTATGAAAGTCCTCGTCACCGGCGGCGCCGGCTTCATCGGCTCCCACGTCGCCGACGCCCTCGTGGCGCGCGGCTACGACGTCCACGTCCTCGACGACCTCTCCGGGGGGCGCGAGGAGAACGTCCCCGACGCCGCGACCCTCCACCGCCTCGACGTCCGCAGCGACGAGGCTGCGGCACTCGTCCGCGACGAGGGATTCGACGCCCTCTTCCACCTCGCCGCGCAGATGGACGTGCGGAAGTCCGTCGCCGACCCGAGGTTCGACGCCGACGTGAACGTGATGGGCTTCCTGAACCTCATGGAGGCCGCCAAGGACGCCGGCGTCAAGAAGGTGGTCTTCGCCTCGACGGGCGGCGCCATCTACGGCGAGCCGGACCCGGCGGTCAACGGCGGCGGCCCGCAGCCGGAGGAACACCCGCAGCGGCCGGTCAGCCCCTACGGCATCACGAAGCTCGTGACCGAGAAGTACCTCCACTTCTACGAGACGGCCTACGGCGTGCCCTACGCCGCGATGCGCTTCGGCAACGTCTACGGCCCGCGCCAGAACCCCCACGGCGAGGCCGGCGTCGTCGCCATCTTCGCCGAGCGGCTCCTCGACGGGCAGCAGCCGGTGATCTTCGGCCCCGGTGAGCAGACCCGCGACTACGTCTACGTCGGGGACGTGGTGCGCGCCGTGCTGGCCGGGTTCGACCACGACGGCTCCGGCGTGTTCAACGTTGGGCGGGGGGAGGAGACGAGCGTGAACACCCTCTTCCGCACGCTGAACCAGCTCACCGGCGGCCACGCCGACGAGGTCCACGCGGACGCCAAGCCCGGCGAGCAGCAGCGCAGCGTGCTCGACACGAGCCGCGCCCGCGAGACCCTCGGCTGGGAGCCGGAGGTGACGTTGGAAGAGGGCCTCGCCTGCACCGTCGAGTGGTTCCGCGAGAAGAAGGAAGCCGCCACCGCCTGACCCCGATTGCACCACACCGCCAGCGCCCGTGTCCTACCGCGTCCAGCTTCAGCAGTTCGAGGGGCCGCTCGACCTGCTCCTCTACTTCATCCGCCGGGATGAGCTGGACGTCTACGACATCCCCGTCGCCCGCATCACCGACGAGTACCTCGCCTACGTCCGCCTCATGGAGGAGGTCGACCTCGACGGCGTCGCCGAGTTCATCTACATGGCGGCGATCCTGATCGGGATCAAGGCGAAGATGCTCCTGCCCCGGCCGGAGGTGGACGAGGAAGGTGAGCCCATCGACCCCCGCGCCGAGCTCGTCCGCCGGCTCCTCGAATACATGCGGTACAAGGAGGCCGCGACGGCGCTCGCCACCCGCCACGCCGAGCGCGCCGAGCGGTTCGTCCGCGGCGCCGCCTCGGCGCCTGAGCCCGAGGAAGAGGAGCCCAGCTACCGGCTCTCGGTGTTCGACCTGATCTCGGCGCTGAAGCGGGTGCTGGACGAGGCGCCCGACGAGGTGATCCACCCCGTCCGCCGCTACGAGTACACCGTCGAGGATCAGCAGGCGTACCTCCTCACGCGCGTCCAGGCCGGCGAGCGGGTCGCCTTCACCGAGATCGTCGTCGGCCGCCCACGCGGGTTCATCGTGACCACGTTCCTCGCCGTCCTCGACCTCGTGCAGCGCCGCGTGCTCCGGATCGTCGAGGGGCTGACGCCGGACGACTTCCGGCTGGCCCGCGAGGAGCAGCCGGCCGTCCACCCGACCCTGGCGGACGCCGTCCGCGAGCACGAGCCGGAGGCGCGCCCGAAGCCGCTGAAGGCCGCCGACCGCCCCGCCGCCCACCCCGTCGCCGAGGAGGCCGCCGATGGCTGAAGTGCCTGCTCCCAATCCCGCCACCCGCGGCGTCGCCGACGCCGACCTCCTCGGCCGCGTCGCCGAGGCGCTCGTCTTCGCCGCCGAGGAGCCCGTGACGCCGGCCACCGTCGCCGACGTGTACGCCGAGGTCACGGGGGACGACGGCGTTGAGGCGGAGGACGTGGAGGCGGCCGTCGAGGCGCTGAACCTCGCGTACCAGGACGGCGGGCGGACCGTCCGCGTCGAGCGGTGGGCCGGCGGCTTCCGCATGGCGACGATCCCCGAGGTCGCCCCGTTCGTGAAGGCGCTGCTCGCCTCCGACGCCGAGCGGCGGCTCTCGCGCTCTCTCCTCGAGACCCTCGCCGTCATCGCCTACCGCCAGCCCGTTCCGAAGTCGGAGGTGGACTTCGTCCGGGGCGTCAACGCGGACTACGCCGTGCGCAAGCTGATCGAGGCCCGGCTGATCGAGGTCGTCGGGCGCAGCGACGCCGTCGGCCGCCCGCTCCTCTACGGCACCACCGACGTGTTCCTGGAGCAGATCGGCATCAACGGGCTCGACGACCTCCCGCGCCCGCGCGAGATCGAGGAGCTCCTGAACGACCCCGCCTTCACCCGCGAGCGCGCCGAGCTGCTCGCCCACCTCGACCCGGCAGAGCTGACCCCGTCCGGCGCTCCCGCCGGCGCCGAATCTCCCGAAGCCCCCTCCCCCGAACCCGAGCCCCCCGATGGCGAACCGCAAGCCGAGTAAGCAGGCCGCCTCCACGCGCCGCCGCAAGATGGGCGACCGGAAGCGCCGGCAGGGGGAGGCCCCGGCCCAGGCGCCGCTCACCGGTGAGGTCCGGCTGAACCGGTTCATCGCGCAGGCCGGCCTCTGCAGCCGCCGCACCGCCGACGAGTGGATCGCCGCCGGCCGCGTCCGCGTGGACGGCGAGGTCGTCACCGAGATGGGCCACAAGGTCGACGCCGGGAGCGTCCGCGTCGAGGTGGACGGCAAGCCGATCCGGCCGGAGGCGCTGACCTACGTGCTGCTCAACAAGCCGAAGGACACGATCACCACCACCGACGACGAGCGCGGCCGGACGACCGTGCTCGACCTGATCGACGAGGAGGCCCGCGAGCGCGGCGTCGTCCCCGTCGGCCGCCTCGACCGCGACACCACGGGCGTCCTCCTGCTCACCAACGACGGCGACCTCACGCACCGGCTGATGCACCCGCGCTACGAGATCGAGAAGGTCTACGTAGTAGAAACCGACCGGGACGTCTCGCCGGAGGACGTGCGGAAGCTCGTGGACGGGGTCGACCTCGACGATGGGCCCGCCCGCGCCGACCAAGCCGGCCACGCCGGCGCCGCCAACCGCGTCGGGCTCTCGCTGCACGAGGGCCGCAACCGCCAGATCCGCCGGATGATGGAGGCCCTCGGCTACCGCGTCGTCAAGCTCCAGCGCGTCCACTACGCCGGCCTCACCGCCGACGGCCTCGGCCGCGGGGAGTCCCGCCGGCTCCGCCCGCACGAGGTCAACAGCCTCCGCCGCTCCGTCAAGCTCAAGCCGGTTGTGTTCTGAGTGATGAGTTGTGGGTCTCGAGTTCTCCACTCACAACCCATAACTCACGACCCACGACTCCTATGCAAAAGATCGCCTTCGAGGGCCTCACCTACGACGACGTCCTCCTCGTCCCCGGCCGCAGCGGGGTGATGCCCCGCGAGGCCGACACGTCCACGCGGCTGACGCGCCGGCTCCGGCTCCGCGTCCCCGTCCTCTCGGCTGCGATGGACACCGTCACCGAGGCCGACCTCGCCATCGCGATGGCGCGCGAGGGCGGCGTCGGCGTGCTGCACAAGAACATGACCGTCGCCGAGCAGGCGGCGCAGGTCCGCCGCGTCAAGCGGAGCGAGAGCGGGATGATCCTCGACCCCGTGACGCTGCCGCCCGACGCCACCGTCGAGCAGGCCCGCGCCACGATGTCGCGCTACCACATCGGCGGCATCCCCGTCGTGACCGCCGAGGGAACGCTCGTGGGGATCGTGACGAACCGGGACCTCCGGTTCGAGCCCGACGCCGCGGCGCCGCTCTCGGCCATCATGACGGAGGCGCCCCTCATCGTCGGCCCCGTCGGGACGACGCTCGAGGAGGCCGAGGAGCTCCTGCAAAAACACAAGATCGAGAAGCTCCCCATCGTGGACGCGGCCGGCGTGATGCGCGGGCTGATCACGTTCAAGGACATCCAGAAGAAGCGGAAGCACCCCCACGCCGCCAAGGACGAGCACGGCCGTCTCCTCGTCGGCGCCGCCGTCGGGATCGCCGCCGACACGCTCGACCGCGTCGCCGCGCTCGTCGAGGCCGACGCCGACTTCGTGGTCGTGGATACGGCGCACGGGCACTCCGAGGGGGTCCTCAGGATGGTCGAGCAGGTCAAGGCCGCGCACGCCGAGCTGGAGGTGATCGCCGGCAACGTCGCCACGGCCGAGGCCACCGAGGACCTCATCCTCGCCGGCGCCGACGGCGTGAAGGCGGGCATAGGTCCCGGTTCGATCTGCACCACGCGCGTCGTCGCGGGGGTCGGCGTGCCGCAGCTCACGGCGGTGATGCAGTGCGCCGCCGCCGCCCGCCGCTACGACGTCCCCATCATCGCCGACGGCGGGATCAAGCAGACCGGCGACGTCCCGAAGGCCATCGCCGCCGGCGCCGACGCGGTGATGATCGGGGGGTTGTTCGCGGGCGTCGAGGAGAGCCCCGGCGAGACGGTGCTCTACGAGGGCCGCCGCTACAAGCTCTACCGCGGGATGGGCTCGCTCGGCGCCATGCGCGCCGGCTCGAAGGACCGCTACTTCCAAGACGCCGAGGACGACCTGAAGAAGCTCGTCCCGGAGGGGATCGAGGGGCGGGTTCCGTACAAGGGCACCCTCGCCGAGGTCGTCTACCAGATGACCGGCGGCCTCCGCGCGGCGATGGGCTACTGCGGTTGCCCGGACGTGGCGGCGATGCAGGAGCGCGCGCAGTTCGTCCGCGTCACCGCCAGCGGCCTCCGCGAGAGCCACCCCCACGACGTCACCATCACGGAGGAGGCGCCGAACTACTCGGTTCGCTCCTAGCCGCCATCCTGCTAACCCGTAGGGACGCAGCATGCTGCGTCCCTACGACCGCACCACCGACGACCTTTGCCGGACCGCCTCGCCACCCTCCGCCGCCTCGCGGCCGAGCACGACGCCGACGCCGCGCTCGTCGCCTTCGGGCCGGACGTGCGGTGGGCCGTCGGGTTCACGGGCTCGAACGGGCTCCTCGTCGTCACCCCCGACGCGGCGCACTTCGTCACCGACGGGCGCTACACCGCACAGGCCGCCGAGGAGGTCCGCGGCGCCGAGGTCCACGTCCCCGGCCACGACCTCCTCGGGCACGTCGCCGAGGCGGGGCTGCTGGGGGAGGGGAGGCGCGTGCTCATCCAGGCCGAGCACGTCACGCTTGCCGAGCGGGAGCGGATGGGGGAGAAGCTGCCGGAGGCGGAGTTCGTCTCGGTGGCGGGGCTGCTGCGGGAGGCGGTGGCGTCGAAGGACGAGGAGGAAATCGAGGCGATCCGGCAGGCGCAGCGCGTGACCGAGGCGGTGTTCGACGAGCTGCTGCCGCGGATCGGGCCGGGCGTCACCGAGCGTGACTTGGCCGCCGAGATCGTCTACCAGCACCTCCGCCGCGGCGCGGGCCAGATGGCATTCGAGCCCATCGTCGCCTCGGGGCGGCGGGGCGCGCTCCCCCACGCCCGCGCCTCCGACAAGGCCCTCGCCCTCGGCGAGCTCGTCGTGATCGACATGGGCGGGGTCGTGGACGGCTACGCCTCGGACATGACGCGGACGGTGGCCGTCGGGGAGCCGGAGGCGGGGATGCGGCGGGCCTACGACGCCGTGCTCGACGCGCAGGTGCAGGCCATCGAGGCGGTTCAGGCTGGGGCTTCGGGTAAAGCTGTAGATGCCGTCGCCCGAGAGGCGCTAGAACAAGCCGGGTTCGGGGACTACTTCACGCACAGCCTCGGCCACGGCGTCGGCCTGCAGGTCCACGAGTGGCCCCGCCTCTCGAAGTCGGCCGACGATACGCTACCAGAAGACTGCGTGGTGACGGTCGAACCGGGGGTGTACCTCCCGGAGCGGTTCGGCATCCGCATCGAGGACCTCGTCATCGCTCGCAGGGACGGCCCGGAGGCGCTGACGCGCACGCCGAAGTCGCTGCTGGTGCTGTGACGGAGGCTGGGAGAGCGAGCACCAGCGGGGCGGTGGGAGTGATGCCGAGCATTTCCGTCGTCGTCCCGATTTACAACCAGGCGGCGCTGCTGCCGGTGACGCTGCCGGGCGTGCTCGGGCAGGACCACCCCGCCGAAATCATCCTTGTGGACGACGGCTCGACCGACGGCTCGGCGGCGATCATCGAGCGGCTGGCGGCCGGGCGGGCGGACGTACGGCTGATCCGGCACGGCGAGAACCGAGGGCGGGCCGCGGCGCGCAATACGGGGGTTGTGGCGGCCACCGGCGAGGTGGTCCTGTTCTTTGACGGGGACATGCAGCCGGAGGCCGGTGTCGTCCGCGCACACGCGAGCCGTTATTGCAGGGGAACCATCGGGGTAGTCTCGCGCGACGTCCTCGAAGGGCTCGACCCGACCGATTCGTTTCACCGCTACCTCCTCGGCAAGTCCGGCCAGAAGGGGGCGGACCCCAGCCGCCCCCTCCCGTTCCGGTACTTCGTAATCGGCTACACCTCCGTCCGTGCCGACGCCCTCCGCGCCGTCGGCGGGTTCGACGAGGCCATCAGCTACGGCGAGGACCTCGACCTTGCGTACCGGCTGTGGCAGCGCTGGCCGGGGGGGCTGTTCCACGAGCCGGCGGCCGTCGTGCATCAGTACGACGTCGGGGGCCTCGACGAGCGGCTGCGGAAGCTCCGGGAGTTCGGGGCGAACCTCCCGCGCCTGCTCGCCAAGCACCCCGGCTTGGCGGACGCGGCCGGGCTCCGCGTCGTAGCTTCGCCGGCGTGGAGCCGGTTGCTCCGGCCCGAGGTGGCCCGCCTCGCCCGTCGGATGCTGCCCCTCGCCCCGCCCGACCTCCGACGCGCCATCATCCGCTACGCCCTCGCCAGCGCCGTCGCCGAGGGGCTTCGCCACGCCCGCGATTGAACATGGACCGCCGCGTCTGCATCCTCGCCAGCACACCGGCTGCCGCCACCGAAGCGTCGGTGTTCGTGGAGCGCGCGGCGGGTGAGCTAGGGCTCGGGGACGACGTGCGGGAGCGGATGCTGATGGTCATCGGCGAGGCGGTGGACAACGCCGCCGGCCACGGCAACGGGTTCGACCCGACGAAGCGCGTCACGCTCGTCTGCGAGCGCGACGCCGCCGAGGTGCGCCTCCGCATCGAAGACGAGGGGCAGGGCCTCCCAGAGGGCGGCCTCGACGGGGCCGAGCTCCCGGACGACCCGATGGACACCAGCGGGCGCGGGCTCTTCATCATCACCGCGATGGCGGACCGGACGTGGCTGGAGGCCAACGGACGCCGGCTCTGCCTGGCATGGGCGCTCCCGACCGACGGCGCGGCGTGAGCCGGTCGCGTGGGCGCGGCCTCGGGGCTGCCGCGGTTCTCGTGGTCTGCACGACTGCGATGGCCCTCGGCGCGTGGGGCAGCGTGGAGCCCATGCCGCGCGCGGTGTTCGTCGGCGCCGCGCTCGTCGGATGTTTCGTTGTGGCGTGGGCGTGGCAGCGAACCTCGCCGTCACTCAGGACGGTGCTCGGCGTGGCGATCCTGCTGCGCCTGCTCGTCCTCCCGCTCCCCCCCACGGTCTCCGACGACGGCCACCGCTACGTGTGGGACGGGTGGGTGCAGACGGATGGCGTCAACCCCTACGCCCATCGCCCATCCGACCCCGCCTTCGTCGAGCGGCACGAGACGGGCCTCTACGACCGGCTCAACTCGCGGGATTACTACTCGGTCTACCCGCCCGCCTCGCAGGCCGTGTTCGCCTTCGGCGGGCTGTTCCGCGGGTGGGGGCCGGCGGCGAGCTGGTACGCGATCAAGGGGCTGCTGGCGGGGTTCGAGGTGCTGGCGCTCCTCCTGCTGGCGCGGATGGTGCGGCCGGCTACGCTCGTGCTCTACGCCTGGCACCCCCTCGTGGTGATGGAGGCGGCGGGGCAAGCGCATACCGAGGCCGGGATGGTCGGCTTCCTCGTGGTCGCCGTCTGGGCCGCCGGGCGGCGTGGCGCGCTCGCCGGGGGGGCAATGACCGTAGCCGGGTGGTTCAAGCTGATCCCGCTCGTATTCCTCCCGTTCGTGCTGCGGCGGGTGGGGTGGCGGGCGGCGTGGGCGGCGGCCGTCGTCACCGCTGCGCTCGTGGTCCCCTATGCCGCGCCCTACGTCGTCCCCCACGTCCGCGAGTCGCTCGACCTGTACGTGGGGCTGTTCGAGTGGAACGCGGGGTCGTACTTCGCGCTGAAGGAGGGGCTGCGGCTCCTCACCGGCGAGGACTGGAGCAAGGTGCTCGGGCCGGCGCTGCGGATCGCATTCTTGCTCGGGCTGCCCGTGCTGCTCTGGCTGGACTGGAAGCGGCGGTGGGCGCTGCCGGCGGCGCTGCTCGTCGTCTACGGCTGGTTCCTCGCCACCACGACGACGGTGCACCCGTGGTACCTCCTCGGCCCGCTCGCGCTGGTCCCGCTGGTGGCGGACCGCGGGCGGGCGGGTGCGCTCGTCGCGGCGGCGTGGCAGGTGCTCGCGGCAGGATCGCTCGGGACGTACCTGTTCTACACCCACGGCGCGGCGCCGTACTGGGCGGCCGTCGTGCTCGGGTGGGTGGGGTGGGCGACGCTGCTCGCGGCGGCGGGCGCCGTGGCGGGGCTGCCCCGGCTGATGCGGCGGCGGGCGCGGCGGAAGTGGCGCTGGGTCGCGCCCTACCTCGACCGTCCCACGACGCTGCTCGACCTCGGGGCGGGGGAGGGGTTCGTCGGCGAGGCCGCCGCGGCGGACGGCGCCGCTGTCACGCTCGCCGACGTGGTCGACTTCAACCGCACCGACCTCCCGCTCGTCCGCTAC
The DNA here is from genome assembly GCA_965215145.1 of Rhodothermales bacterium. GTDB lineage: Bacteria > Bacteroidota > Rhodothermia > Rhodothermales > JANQRZ01. The sequence goes on from OZ244038.1 coordinate 2,046,813, forward strand.
GAACTCGCCCCCGTGCACGTGATGGGCCACCGGCTCCCTCTACCGGATGACCAGTTCGACGCCACGTTGCTCGTGTTCGTGCTGCACCACGCCGAGGACCCGGCCGCCGTGCTCCGCGAGGCCCGCCGGGTGACGCACGGGCGCGTGGCCGTGGTCGAGTCCGTGGCGGAGACGGCGTGGGACCGCTGGTGGCTCCCCCGCGCGGACCGCCTCGCCAACCGCCTCCGCTCCGGCGGGGCGATGGCGGAGCAGGAGGAACACCTCCGCTTCCGCAGCGCGGCCGACTGGCGGGCGTGGTTCGAGGCGGCGGGCTTCCGCGTGGTCTCCGAGGAGCGGCGGGGGCGGTGGCTGCACCGCCAGCACCTCTTCGTTCTCGAAAAGGCCCGGTAGGAGGATAGAGCAGAGCCGACGGGGCAGGAGCCGATAGCTGCTGAGTTGCTGGTTTGGTGGGCGATGCCGTACCATAGGGGAGCGCCTGCCGTCAGCCCCTGCGCTCTCGATGAACGTCCGTCAGACCCTCCGCCCCGGCCAACGTGGCACCCAGCGCTACGCCGAACGCTACGCCGAGCGCCTCGTGTGCGTCCGCTACCGCTATGACCTGCTCCCCGTAATCTGATCCAGTCGCTACGATAGTGCTGCGCCCCATCCCGCAGCACCATGAAACGCCACTTCCCCGAGGAGATCGTCACCAAGCTCCGCCGCGTCGAGACCCTCACCGCCGACGGCTCCACCGTCGCTGAGGCCGTCCGAGAGATCGGCGTCACCGAGGTGACCTACTACCGCTGGCGCAAGAAGTACGCCGGCGTCGGCCAGCCGGAGGCCCAGCGGCTCCGTGACCTCGAGAAGGAGAACGCCCGCTTGAAGAAGCTCGTGGCCGACCTCTCGCTCGGCAACGACATCCTCAAGGAGGTCGCCAGGGGAAAGCTCTGAGCCCGGCGCGTCGGCGGACCGCTGTCGCCCACGTCCAGCGCGAGTTGGGTGTGAGCGAGCGGCGGGCCTGCCGCGTCGTCGGGCACCCTCGCTCGACCCACCGCTACGCGCCGGAGCGCCCGGCGAAGGACCGCGCGCTCGTGGCCCGCCTGCTCCGACTCGCCCGCGACCACCCACGCTATGGCTACCGCCGGGCGTGGGCCGTGCTGCGCGGCGAGGGCTGGGCCGTCAACCGGAAGCGGGTCCACCGGCTCTGGCGCGAGGCCGGGCTCCAGGTGCCGCAGAAGACGCAGAAGCGCCGCCGCGTCGGCACGGGCGAGAACTCGACCGTCCGGCTCGCCCCGGAGCGGCCGAACCACGTGTGGTGCTACGATTTCGTGTTCGACGCGACCGAGGACGGGCGCGCGCTCAAGCTGCTCCCCGTGCTCGACGAGTACACCCGCGAGTGCCTCGCGCTCGTGGTCGGCCGCTCGCTGACGAGCCAGCACGTCGTGGCGACACTCGACCGGCTCATCGCGCCCCTGCCCCTGGGGCGGGGGCAGCGCGGTGCGCCGACGTTTGTGCGGAGCGACAACGGCTCCGAGTTCATCGCCCACCGGGTCGGCGCGTACCTGCTCGCCGCCGAGTCGGACACGAAGCACATCGACCCCGGCGCGCCGTGGCAGAACGGCTACAGCGAGTCGTTCAACGGGAAGCTCCGCGACGAGCTCTTGAGCCAGGAGCTCTTCGCGACGTTGTCCGAGGCCCGCGTGCTCGCCGAGCGCTGGCGGCGCCACTACAACGAGTCGCGCCCTCACAGCGCGCTCGGCTACCTTCCACCGGCCGCGTTCGCGGCCACCCTCAACCCCGAACCGGCGATGGCACTGTCATAGCCGCTGGTACGAAGAACGGGGGCCGGCCACGCTACGACGCCGCGCGGCACCGACGCGTTACGACAGTAGAACTGATTGTCGATGAGGGCGCTTGGACACCGCGGGTGGACACGACCGTCGGAGTCCGGGTAGTATGGGGCGAGGCCGACCTGGCGCGGCGCGTGAAGAGAGCGGGAGGCCGGTGGGACGCTGAGCAGAAGGTGTGGCACCTGCCGTACCGGACGGTGAAACGCTTGGGACTCACAGACCGGATGTCCCGGCTCGACGGTCACTAGATATAGAGACAGTCTCTACATCTGGTGACCGGTCACTAAATGTAGTGACCCCCTTGCCGCTCAATCCCTGGTTAGGCATCTTTCCAACCGATGGATCTGATCGAAGCAATTCGCGACTGGCCTGTAATAGTCCAAGGGGCGCTCGGATCCTTCGCGTTCTGGTTGGTGCTCCGGATCGCAACCAGCGCGTACAGCGCTATCTCGAAAACGTACGCAGAGCGTTCGCGAAGGACGCGAGTTCAGCGGCTCACTGACGAGAGGCTTTTGATCTATGCCAACCTCGGAGGCCCCTATGAGGCCGGGCACGTCGCATCCCTCATTTGGTACAGGGCATCGCGAAGGGTTGTGAACGCGCTGCTCTGGATAACACTCGGCCTGCTCGTGGGATCATTCGTGCCCTATCTCTCAGCGATCGGTTATGCGGGAGCCATCTATTATTTGATTGCCGCGAAGCTCATCGTGGATCCGTACCGCCACAAAGCAAGTCTCGAAGAACGACTAGATGAGGTAAATACGGAGCTTTCCGAGCTGGACCCAGGAGAGGGCGAGGAGAGTGAGTCTAACAATTTAGATGAAGATGCCTAACCCGCCGCTGCAAGCCGACGAAGGGCGTCAGCACTCTCGGCTCGTCCGAACATCGTGGCTACTTTCGCTTCGTTCGACTATCGTGCCCTCAGCCCTTCGCGGTTGAGCGGCCCTCTGTTAGCTGGCCTTCCACACCGCTGGAACTGAATTGATGATGTGGTGCCGTATGTTGGCACTATGAGCCTCAACAGCAAGCAGCGCAAGACGCTCCGGGCCGTCTTCGAGAACCCTATCCACTCGGACCTGCCGTGGGCGGACGTCGAGAAGCTGCTCGCTGCGTTGGGCGCTGAGATCACCGAAGGCAGCGGCTCCCGCGTCCGCGTCGCACTCGGCGGCGTCCGCGCCGTCTTTCACCGGCCGCACCCCCGGCGTGAGACGGACAAAGGAGCGCTGAAATCCATGCGCCGCTTCCTCCGCGCGGCGGGCATTCAACCGGAGTAAAGCCATGCTCACCTACAAAGGGTACACCGGGCACGTCGAGTTCGATGACGAGGCGGGCCTCTTCCACGGCGAGGTGCTTGACACTCGCGACGTGATCACGTTCCAGGGCCAGAGCGTAGACGAGATCGAGACAGCCTTTCGTGAGTCCGTAGACGACTACCTCGCCTTCTGCTCCGAGCGGGGCGAGGAGCCGGACAAGCCGTTCTCGGGGCGGTTGATGCTGCGGCTCCCGAAGGACCTCCACCGCGAGGTGTTCGTCGGGGCCAAGCGAGAGGGGAAGAGCCTCAACCAGTTTGTGGTAGAGCGTCTCCGCCAGGCCAGCTAACCCGCCGCTGCACGCCGATGCAGGGCTTGACGGCCTTGCCTCGTCCGAGCCTCGGCGTATCCTCCGCTCCGAACCACCGCCAGCGGTCGCTGCCCTTCGCGGGTGAGCCGCAAGCTGTTCTGGCGCCCAAGCAAGGGTAGTCGTCCGGGCGGTGCCGCCGACTCAGAAATCACCTGTCGACCCCCTCGGGCACGGCGGGGGCGTCGGTCTCCAGGGGCACCTGGACGCCCCGGCCCAACGCCTCGGCCGTCGGGACCGGGGGGCGCGTTGTAGCTGACCCCCTCCCCGAACCCTCGCCAGTCGAACGCCGCAACGCTCGCGGCCCCGACCACCCCGGCGGGCTCCACGTCGGCCTCGGTGGCGACCACGAGCTGCGCGCTCCGGGCCCACGCGAAGAGCGCGGCGCCGACGGCGAGCCCGACGACGAGGGCGTACGTGACGGCGTTGGCGATGAGGTGGCGCATGGACGGTGCAGTCGGGGGTGGCGGGGTCGCTAGGCGAGGGCGAACTTTTCGAGGTGGAGGTGCGTCCGGGGCACGCCGTGCGCGAGGAGGGCCTCCTCGACGGCCGCCATCATCGGCGGCGGGCCGCACACGAAGAACCGCCGGGCGAACCGCTCCTCCGGGAGCCGGCGCTCCAGGAGCTCGCCCGAGACCTGGCCCTCCTCGCCGTCCCAGTCGTCGGGCGGCTCCTCCAGGACGAAGACCGTCTCCAGGTCCAGCCGGCCCTTCAGCGCCTCGACCTCCTCGCTGTAGGCGAGGTTCTCCTCCTCCGTCTCGCTGTAGATGAGGAGGGCGGGGCGGGGGTCGCCGCGGTCGGCCATCGTGTGGAGGAAGCTCATCATCGGCGTGATCCCCACGCCGCCGGCGATGAAGACGTAGCCCGGCGCCGGCGCCCGGTCGATCGAGAACGCCCCGTGCGGGCCGTCGAGGTAGACCGTGGTCCCCTCCTCGACCTCCTGGAGCCGCTCTGAGAAGTCGCCGAGCGCGCTGACCCCGAACGAGAGCCGCGCCGGCTCCTCGGCGCTCGACGCGAACGAGTACGGGTGCTCCTCGACGGTGTAGGGCGTCTTCCCCACCTTGAGCCACGCGAACTGGCCCGGCTCGAACCGGAGCCCATCGTGCCCGACCGCCTCGACCTCGACGTTGACCGTCTCCCCGCCCTCGTTCCGGACGCCGGCGACGCGCCACGGCCGCCGTCGCTGGAGCCAAGGCGCCACCACGCGGAGGTGGACCACGAGCCCGACGAGGAACACGCTCGACGCCACCCACAGCACCTGCTTCCAGAGCGTGTTCACGTAGAGCCCGGCCAGCGAGACGTGCGCCTGCGCGAGCACGAGCGCCGCGACGCCGAGCCCGGTGTGCGCGAGGCGCCACGCCTCGTAGGGGATCTTCAGCCGCTCGCGCCAGACCGACGTGACGGTGAGGGCGACGAGCGCCGCCACGGCCGCCAGCCCGAGCCGGCTCGCGTGCGTCCCCCCGAGCGGGTTCAGCAGCACCACGCGCGCCGGGTGCTCGATGAGGATCAGCGCCGGGTGCAGCAGGACGAACCCGAGCGCCACGAGCGCGATCCGCCGGTGGTACCGGAGCACGACGTCGATCCCGTAGGGGTACGTCAGCGGCCGGAACCGCGCGATCAGCACGAACTGGAGGCCGATCTGCGTCAGCCCGACGAACCCGAGCGCCACCGACAGCTCGACCCAGAACGACCGCCCCGTCGGGACGGGCGGCACGAGCATGAGCCCGATCGGCGCGAGCACCACGAGGAGGTACAGCCCGATCCAGAAGAAGCCGAGTGCCGTCCGGTGCACGGGGGGGAAGAGGGGCGGGGGAGCCCGAGGTCGGGCGAGAGGGGAGCGACCATACGCGGCCAGCCCGTCGGGGTGCCGCTCGCGGATCCGACGGGGCGACGGGCCGTACCGAGGCCGCGCCCTTCCCCCATCCCGACCCGCCATGCCCGCAGCCGCCAAGTCCCCGCAGGAGTACCGCGTCGCCGCCGTCCACGACCTCACCGACGGCGAGATGAAGACCGTCACCGCCGGGGACACGGAGGTCCTGCTGAGCCGGGTGGACGGGCAGTTCCACGCCTGCGGCGCCCACTGCACCCACTACGGCGCCCCCCTCGCCGACGGCGTCTTGTCGGGGACGACGGTGATCTGCCCCTGGCACCACGCCTGCTTCGACGTCACAAGCGGCGCGCTGGAGGAGCCGCCCGCCCTCGACCGCCTCCCGCGCTACGCCGTCCGCGTCGACGGCGACGACGTGCTCGTCACCGTGCCCGCCGACGCCGAGAATACCCCGGAGGGCGCGGCCTACCGCGAGAGCGCCGGCGAACCCCCCGCGATGGCCGAGCGCGACTTCGGCGATCACCCGGAGACGGCGGTGATCCTCGGGGCCGGGGCGGCGGGCGAGGCCGCGGCCGAGGCGCTGCGCGAGTTCGGGTTCGAGGGCCGCGTGGTGATGGTGACCCAGGAGGACGTGGCGCCCTACGACCGCACGAAGCTCAGCAAGGGCTACCTCGCCGGCAAGGCCGACGACGATGGGCTGCCGCTCCGCGACGAGGCGTTCTACCAGTGCCACGGCATCGAAGTCCGCACCGGCCAGCGGGTGACGGGGCTCGACGTGGAGGGCCGCACCCTCCGCTTCGCCGACGCCGAGCCGCTGCGGTACTCTCGTCTCCTGATCGCTACCGGCGGCACGCCGCGCACGCTCGATGTCCCCGGCGCCGACCGCGACGGCGTCCTCACCCTCCGCTCCTGGCGCGACGCCCGCGAGATCACCGAGCGCGCGGAGGAGGCCGAGCGGGTCGTCGTGATCGGCTCCAGCTTTATCGGGATGGAGACGGCGGCGAGCCTGCGCGGGCGCGGCAAGGAGGTCACGGTGGTCTCGACGGACGAGGAGCCGTTCGAGAACGTACTCGGGGCGGAGGTCGGGCGGGTGTTCCGGCAGCTCCACGAGGAGAAGGGCGTCGCGTTTCTCCTCGGCAGCGGCGTGGCGCGGATCGAAGGCGCCGGAGACGGCGGTCTCGCCGTTGTCACCGAGGCGGGCGAGCGGGCAGAGGGTGACCTCGTCCTCGTCGGTATCGGCGTGACGCCGGCCACCGGGTTCGCGGAGGGTGCGGAAGAAATCGAGCGGGGCGACGACGGGGGGATCGTGGTGGACGAGCACCTCCGCGCGGCCGACGGCGTGTGGGTCGCGGGCGACGTGGCGCGCTTCCCCGAACGGGTCTCGGGCGAGCGCGTCCGCATCGAGCACTGGCGCCTCGCGCAGCAGCACGGCCGCGCCGCCGCCCGCAACATGGGCGGTGAAGAACAACCCTTCGGCGGCGTCCCGTTCTTCTGGTCCGGGCAGTTCGGGACGAGCCTCCGCTACGTCGGCCACGCCGAGGGGTGGGAGGAGGTCGTGATCGACGGCAGCCTCGACCACCGGGCGTTCGTGGCCTACTACGTGCAGGGGGACCGGGTGCTCGCCGCCGCGGCCGTCGGGCGCGACCGGGACGCCGCCGCCTTCCACGCGCTGATGCTCGACGGCCGCCCCCCGTCCGCCGCCGAGGTACGGGACGGGGTCGATCCACAGGCGCAACTCCGGGAGTTGAACGGGGCGGGCTAAACAGTGGAGGGCAGGCACAAGGCCTACCCCTACATTTTTCCGTAGGGGCAACCCTCGTGGTCGCCCTGGCCGGTCCGCTACTCCTTCGTCAGCGCCGTGCGGTAGACGCCGCCGGCCTCGCCGGCGCGGCGGACGGTGAGCAGGAACGTCTCGCCCTCGTTGATGCGGTCGTAGGCCCGCTCGAAGTCGCGGAGGCTGGAGACCGGCTCGCCGCCGACGCGGAGGATGAGGTCGCCAGGGCGGACGTTGGCGTCGCGGAAGGCGAGGCTGCTGCGGCTCACCTCCGTCACCACCACGCCCTCGGCGTCGCGCGGGAGCTCCCACTGGCGTACCAGCGCGGGGCTCGGGTCGGCCAGCGTCATGCCCAGCATCTCCACGCTCTCCGACGAGGCGCTGCTGGGGCGGCGGTCGCGGCGGTCCGGCTCGGCGGCGGCCACGTCGTCCTCGCGGCGACCGAGCTCGACGGCGACGTCGTCGCGGTCCCCGTCGGCGCGGAGGACCGTCAACACGACCTCGTCGCCGGGGCGGCGCGTCCCGATGAGGGCCTGGAGCTGGTAGGCCGTCGTGAGCTCGTCCCCCTCCACAGCCACGATGATGTCGCCGGCCTCGATGCCGGCGTCGTCGGCGGCGCTGCCGGGCTGGACCGTGCTGACCTGGGCCGCCCCGGTGGGGACGCCGAGGGCGCGCGCGGCGGCCTGCGCGATCGGCTCGAAGCCGACGCCGAGCAGGCCGCGCTCGACGCGGCCCGTCTCGACGAGCTGCTCGACGGTGCCCTCGACGATGGAGACGGGGATGGCGAACCCGATCCCCTGGTAGCCGCCTGTCCGCGTCGCGATGGCGGAGTTGATCCCGACGATCTCGCCGCGGAGGTTCACGAGAGGGCCGCCGGAGTTGCCGGGGTTGATGGCGGCGTCGGTCTGGATGAAGTCCTGGATGGGGTTGAGCCCGGCCTGCCCGGCCCGTCCGAGCCCGGAGACGATCCCCGCCGTGACGGTGTTCGAGAGCGACTGCTGGAAGGGGTTCCCCACGGCGAGCACCCACTCCCCGACGCGGAGGTCGGAGACGCTGCCGAAGGGGATCGTCGGGAGGCCGTCGGCGTCCACGCGGACCACGGCGAGGTCCGTCAGCGGGTCCGTCCCCACGACCTCGCCCATCATCGAGGTCCCGTCGAAGAACCGGACGCGGACCTCGTCGGCGTCGGCGACGACGTGGTCGTTGGTGACGATGTAGCCGTCGGCGCGGATGACGGCGCCGGAGCCGAGGCCCTGGCGCGGCCCCTGCTGCTGCGGCCCGCCGAAGCCGCGGAAGAAGTCCTCGAAGGGGCTCCCCTCGAACGGGTTCGGCTGCGCGCGGGCCTCCTCGTCGGGGAGCTGCGTGGTCGTGATCGAGACGACGGCGGGGTTGACGGCCTCGGCGACGGCGGCGAAGGCAGCGCCGAGCTCGCTCGCAGCGGCCATGCCCTCGCGGGCCTCGGGCGTGTCGGCCACCTGCGCGGCGGCCCCGCCGATGAGGTCGTCGCCGAAGAGCGCGTCGCCGGCGGTGACGAAGAGGGCGCCCGCCGCGAAGGCGGCGAGGACGAAGAGCAGGAGGGGAAGCTTGCGGTTCATGCCTGCGGTTCGGCTGGTCTGGATGGAGTGCACACCGGCCCCTCTACACGTCGGGCGGGGCCCGGCGGATTCCGCCGGCCGTGGGAGCTTCGGGGAAATCGCCGAGCCCCGCCCGGACCCGCATGCGGCGGGCGGGGGGTGCCCCTCGAAAACGTCAGCCGGGATGGCGTTCGTGTGAGCGAGTGCTAGATTTTTAGCACCGAGCGCAGACCCCCCGTTCGGGGTGCGCATCGCTCCGGGACGAGTCCCTGCGTTCAGGCGCGACCGGAACTGTCCCCCTTCCGAAGCTGCAAGTCCCGCTCCGCGGGGGGGAACCGCTTCTTGATCCCTGAGCACCTCGGCTGCGCTCAGCACAGGCTCCGCGATGGATCGAAAAGCGGGGGGTGCGGATGCAGGCGCGGCAGGGGGCACTACCGCCCCGGGATCCCCGGCTCCGTCATCGAGCGGACGTCGAGCACGTCGTCGATCTTCTCCTCCGGGACGAGGTCCATCTCCAGGAGCACGTCGCGGACGGAACGGCCCTCGGCGGCGGCCCGCTTCGCCACCTTCGACGCCTGGTCGTAGCCGATGGTCGCGTTCAGCGCCGTGGCGATCGAGGGGTTCTTCTCCAGCAGCTCCCGGCACCGCTCGCGGTCCGCCTCGATCCCCTCGACGCAGCGCTCGCGGAAGGCGTCGCAGCCGCCGGCCAGGATGCCGACGCTCTCCAGCATCGCGTGGGCCATCACCGGCATCATCACGTTCAGCTCGAAGTTCCCGTGCTGCCCGCCGACGGTGATCGTGACGGCGTTGCCCATGACGCGGGCGCACACCATCATCAGCGCCTCGGCGAGCACGGGGTTCACCTTACCCGGCATGATCGAGGAGCCCGGCTGGACGGCCGGCAGGCGGATCTCGGCGAGCCCGCTCGTGGGGCCGCTCGACAGGTGCCGGACGTCGTTGGCGATCTTCATCAGGCTCACCGCCAGCGTGTTCAGCGCGCCGGCCGTGCTCACGTAGGCGTCCTTCGCGGCCTGGGCCTCGAAGTGGTTCTCGGCCTCGCGGAACGCGAGCCCCGTCGCCTCGGAGAGGTAGCCGATGGCCCTCTCGGGGAAGTCGGGCGGGCGGTTGATGCCGGTGCCGGTGGCGGTCCCGCCGAGGGCGAGCTCGGCCAGCTCCTCGGAGGTGCGGCGGACGCGGGCGATGCCGTGCTCGACCTGGCTGGCGTAGCCCCCGAACTCCTGCCCGAGCCGGACCGGCGTGGCGTCCATGAGGTGCGTCCGCCCGCTCTTGACCACGTCGTCGAACTCGTCGGCCTTCTGGGCGAGGGCGCCGTGCAGCCGCTCCAGCGCGGGGATCAGCTCCCGCTCGATGGCGACCCGCGCGGCGACGTGCATCGCCGTGGGGATCACGTCGTTCGAGGACTGCCCGTAGTTCACGTCGTCGTTGGGGTGGACCGCATCGCCGAGCGCCGCGGAGGCGACGCTCGCGATGACCTCGTTGGCGTTCATGTTCGTCGAGGTCCCGCTCCCGGTCTGGAAGATGTCGAGGGGGAACTCGCCGTCGAAGTCGCCCTCGGCCACGCGGGTGGCGGCCTCCGCGATGGCGTCGGCCTTCGGGCCGTCGAGGAGGCCGAGGTCCTTGTTCGCGCGGGCGGCGGCGCGCTTGACCTGGCCGAGCGCCTCGATGAACCGCCGGCCGAAGCGGAGGTCGGAGATGGGGAAGTTCTCCTTCGCGCGCTGGGTCTGGGCGCCGTAGCGGGCGTCGGCCGGGACGTGGACCTCGCCGAGGGAGTCGCGCTCGATGCGGGTGTCAGGCATGGGTTCGGTGGGCGGGAGACAGAGGACGGTGGACGGAGGGGCAGCTGGAAGGTCGGAGGCAAACCGGTAGCCGGGCAACCGCCGGCCGGTATTTTCCCGGAAGGAGCACAGTCATTTGCCGGGCCGTCCCGATCTTCCGTCCGCCGTCCGCCGTCCGCCGTCCGCCGTCCGCCGTCCGCCGTCCGCCGTCCGCCGTCCGCCGTCCGCCGTCCGCCGTCCGCCGTCCGCCGTCCAGTGGATCTTGTCCGCACCGTCCGTGAGATGCAGGCCCGCGCCGACCAGGCGCGCTGCGCGGGCCGCCGGCTCGGGCTCGTCCCGACGATGGGGGCGCTGCACGCCGGCCACCTCGCGCTCGTCGAGGAGGCTCGCCGCCGCGTCGGGCCGGGGGGGCACGTCACGGTGAGCATCTTCGTCAACCCCACGCAGTTCGGGCCGGGCGAGGATTTTGACGCCTACCCCCGCACGCTCGACGCCGACCTCAACGCGCTCCGCTCCATCGGCGGCTTCGAGGGGGCGGGCGTGGACTGCGTGTTCCACCCGGACGCGCTAGAGCTCTACCCCGACGGGCCGGAGGCGGCGCGGACGGTCGTGGGAGTAGGCGGGTTAGACGAGCACCTCTGTGGGGCGCGGCGGCCGGGGCATTTCCGCGGCGTCGCCACGGTCGTCACCAAGCTGTTCCTCGCGTGCCGGCCGGACGTGGCCGTGTTCGGGCGGAAGGACGCGCAGCAGTTCGTGATCCTGCGGCGGCTCGCGCGGGACCTCCCCTTCGGCGTCGAGGTCGTCGGCGCCGAGACGGTGCGGGAGGCCGACGGGCTGGCGCGGTCGTCGCGGAACCGTTACCTCGGGGATGAGGCGCGGCGGCAGGCCGTGGCGCTCTCGCGGGCGGTGTTCGCGGCGCGGGCGGCGGTGGAGGGGGGGGAACGGGACCCCGTCGCCCTCGTTGACGCGATGCGCCGGTTCATCGGGGAAAGCCCGATGGCGCGGCTCGACTACGCCGAGGTCGTGGACGCCGAGACGCTCGCCCCGATAGAGCGCCTCGCGCCGGGCCGGGAGGTCCTCGCCGCCGTCGCTGTCTTCTTCGACGACGCCCGCCTCATCGACAACCAGTTCATCACCGTGCCGGAGTAGCGCGTCTCCGCGCCCCCGGCCGCTCCCGCCGCCGATGACCGTCACCATGTTCAAGGGGAAGCTCCACCGCCTCACGGTGACGGAGGCCGACCTCTACTACGAGGGCTCGATCACCCTCGACGCCGAGCTCATGGAGGCGGCGAAGCTGCTGCCCTACGAGCGCGTCCAGGTCCTCAACGTCAACGCCGGCACGCGGCTGGAGACGTACACCATCCCCGCCGAGCGCGGCTCGCGGACGGTCTGCCTCAACGGCCCCGCCGCCCGCCTCGTCGCCCCCGGCGACCAGGTCATCGTGATCGCCTACGCCGACATGACGCCGGAGGAGGCCGAGACGCACCGCCCCCGTGTCGTGATCGTGGACGAGAACAACGACCCGAAGGAGGTGATGGACCTCGACGGCGCACCGGTCTCGGAGCCGAACACGCCCGGCGTGACCGACGCCGTCGGGATGGACTACGACCCGGCGGTGTGGGCGCCGCCGCACTGGAGACGCGGCGGCTCGCGCGGGCGCCGGTAGCGCCGTCGTTTTTCACCCGGCCTGAACCCCGGCCGCGAGCGGCCCCGGCTAGCTTCCCATCGCGGCGGTCGCAGCAGCCCTAGGGCGACCACGCGGGGTCTCCCCTACGCGTCGCGCTGTGGGCGGACCTCTCGCCGAACCCCCTCAACCCCGAACGCCTTATGCCTAGCGTCATCCTCTCCGCCGTCCGCACCCCCGTCGGCTCCTTCGGCGGCGCGCTCGCGTCCGTCCCCGCGCCCGAGCTCGGCGCCACCGCCATCCGCGGCGCGCTCGAGCGCGCGGGCGTCTCGGCGGAGCAGGTGGACGAGGTGATCCTCGGCTGCGTCGTGCAGGCCGGGATCGGGCAGGCGCCGGCGCGGCAGGCCGCCCTCGCCGCCGGGCTCCCCGAGAGCGTCCCCTGCATGACGGTCAACAAGGTCTGCGGCTCGGGGATGAAGACGGTGATGCTCGCCGACCAGGCCATCCGCTGCGGCGACGCCCAGGTCGTCGTGGCCGGGGGGATGGAGAACATGTCGAAGGCGCCGTTCCTCCTGGAAAAGGCCCGCTACGGCTACGGCTACGGCAACGGCACCCTCGTCGACGCCCTCTTCCACGACGGCCTCCGCGACGCCTACGACGGCCAGGCGATGGGCGTCGCCGCCGACCTCTGCGCCGACACCTGCGACGTCCCCCGCGACCGGCAGGACGAGTTCGCGGTGATGAGCTACCAGCGCGCGCAGGAGTCGGTCAACACCGGGCGGTTCGAGGACGAGGTCGTGCCCGTCACCATCAAGGGCCGGAAGGGCGACACGGTGGTGGACAAGGACGAGGACCCGTTCAAGACCAACTTCGACAAGATCCCGAGCCTCCGCCCGGCCTTCAACCGCGACGGCGGGACGGTGACGGCCGCCAACGCCTCCTCCATCAACGACGGCGCCTCGGCCGTCGTCGTCGCCGACGAGGAGTGGGCCAAGCAGCACGGCCTCACGCCCATCGCGCGCGTCGTCGCCTCGGCGCAGCACGCGAAGAAGCCCGTCGAGTTCACGACGGCGCCGGTCCAGGCCACCGAGAAGGTGCTCGAGAAGGCCGGCCTCGGCATCGACGACATCGACCTCTTCGAGGTCAACGAGGCGTTCGCCGTCGTGGCGCTCGCCGCGCAGGACGCCCTCGGCATCCCGACCGACAAGCTGAACGTCCACGGCGGCTCCGTCGCCATCGGCCACCCCATCGGCGCCTCCGGCGCGCGGATCCTCACGACGCTGCTCCACGCCATGCGCCAGCGCGACGCCCAGCGCGGCCTCGCGGCCATCTGCATCGGCGGCGGCGAGGCCACAGCGCTGATCGTCGAGCGGGCGTGAGGCTGAGGCATCGGGCCGGACCTCTGCGTAGGGGCACGATGTATCGTGCCCCTACCTGTTTGCTCTTGGCCTCCCTCTTCGCCGGGTGCGTCGCGGTGTCGGAGGGGATTGCTGAGCAGGAGCAGGACGCGCCGGCTCCCGCCCCGGCGGCCGAGGAGGTTGCAGCGGGGGACGGGCTCTTCCCCATCCGCGCCGACGGGCGTTGGGGCTACATCGACCGGGAGGGGGCCGTCGTGATCGCGCCGCGGTTCGAGGAGGCCGCGGCGTTCGCGGAGGGCCGGGCGCGGGTGCGGGAGCGGGGGCTGTGGGGCTACCTCCGCCCCGACGGCTCGTTCGCCGCCGAGCCGCAGTTCCTCGCCGCCGCCGACTTCGCCGGGGGCCGCGCGCGCGTCGTCCCGACGTTCGCGCCGGTGGACCTCGTCAGCGACCAGGCCCGCGCCGCCGACCGCCGGTACTCCGCCTTCGTCGGCCCTGCCGGTCAGATCGTCACGGAGGACTGGCTCGCCGAGGCGGGTGACTTCGCGGCGTCGGGCGAGGGGCTGCTCGCCCCGGTCGCGGTGGGACGGCGGGTGGGGCTGTTCCTGTTCGGGCTCCGGTTCCTCCGCCTCGCCACGCTCCAGACCGAGCGCCGGTGGGCCTTCCTCACCCCCGACGGTGAGGTCGCCCTCACGGTCCCTGAGGCCGACGCGCTCCGCGGCTTCGGTGCAGGGCTGGCCCCGTTCCGCAGCGCCTCCCGCGTCGGCGGCGTCGAGGGCACCCGCTGGGGGTACCTCCGCCCGGACGGCGCCGTCGCCATCGGGCCCCGGTTCCAGCGCGCCGACCCGTTCTCCGAGGGGCTGGCCGCCGTAGTCGAGGGCGGGCTCTACGGGTTCATCGAGCCCAGCGGCGCGTACGCCATCCCCCCGCGGTTCGAGGTAGCGGGGCCGTTCTCCGAGGGGCTCGCGCGGGTGCAGGTCGAGGGGCGGTGGGGCTACGTCCGCCCCGACGGCACCCTCGCCGTCGCGCCCGAGTACGACAGCGCGGCCGACCTCTCCGGCGGGCTCGGGCTCGTCAGCCGGGGCGGCCGGTTCGGGTTCGTCCGGCCTGGCGGCGCGCTCGCCCTCCCGCTCCGCTACGCCTTCGCGCGCCCCTTCCGCAGCGGCCTCGCCTACGTCCGCGAAACGGCTGAGGCCGGCGGGCGCGAGGGCTACGTCACGCCCGACGGCCGGTTCACCTGGACCGCCGGATCTCCCTGACCTCCTTCTCCATGCACGTACTTCTCCGCCCCCTCTTTCTACTCGTCCTCTTCGGGATGGCGCCATGGACGCAGGCGCAAGACGGCCTCCGCTACGGCATCAAGCTCGGCCTCTCCGCCGCCGACCTCCGCAGCGACGACTTCAGTTCGGGCAACCGCTGGGGGCTCAACGCCGGCGCCTTCTTGATAACCCCGCTACCTGGCCCCCTCGGCCTCCTCGCAGAGGCGAGCTACCATCAGAAGGGCTACGGGTTCGAGTCGGAGGTGCGTGACGACCAGAACAACCTGATCGGAGAGGACCCCGACTTCCGCTACGACTATGTCTCCGCGCTAGCGGCAGCGCAGTATGGGGGCGAGCTCGGCGACGGCCCGCTCGACCTCTACTTCTTTGCCGGTCCCCGCTTCGCCGTCAAGGTCCTGCAGCGCTACACCATCCAAACAGAGCGCGGGCGGGAGGCGCCGGAGGAAGGAGGAACAGCGCCATACAATGACTTCGCGCTCGGGGCCTCGGCCGGCCTCGGTCTCGACCTCGGACGGGCACTCGGCTTCCCGGTTCTCGTCGAACTCCGATACAACGGGGACGTGACGCCGGCCTTCTCGCTCGACACGAGCGACGACCGCACGATCTCCAGCCGGTGGCGCACGTTCGATTTCCGAGTCGGTCTTTCCTTCTAGCCTCTCACCCAACCCTTCTAGCAGCATGGACATCCGCAACGTCGCCGTCATCGGCGCCGGCACGATGGGCAACGGCATCGCCCACGTCTTCGCCCTCGCCGGCCACGACGTCACCCTCCTCGACCTCAGCCAGGACCGCCTGGACCGCGGGCTCGCCACCATCGAAAAGAACCTCGGGCGGCAGGTCGCCAAGGGGAAGATCACCCACGAGGAGCAGGCCGAGACGCTGGCCCGCATCACCCGCGGCACCAACCTCAGGAAGCGCCTGAGGGACGTCGACCTCGTCGTCGAGGCGGCGACGGAGAACCCGGAGGTGAAGGCGGAGCTCTTCCGCGAAATCGACGAGGCCGCGCCGGCCGGGGCCGTCCTGGCTACCAACACGTCGTCGATCTCGATCACCCGGATCGCCGCCGAGACCCGCCGGCCGGAGCAGGTCATCGGGATGCACTTCTTCAACCCGGTCCCCGTGATGAAGCTCGTCGAGATCGTCCGGGGCCTCGAGACCTCGGACGCGACCTACCAGGCCGTCCGCGCCCTCGCCGAGAAGCTCGGCAAGACGCCCGTCGAGGTCAACGACTACGCGGGGTTCGTCTCGAACCGGATCCTGATGCCGATGATCAACGAGGCCGTCTACTGCGTGATGGAGGGGGTCGCGGAGCCGGAGGCGATCGACACGGTGATGCGGCTCGGCATGGCGCACCCGATGGGGCCGCTGACGCTGGCCGACTTCATCGGGCTCGACGTGTGCCTCTCGATCATGGAGGTCCTCCACCGCGAGCTCGGCGACGCGAAGTACCGCCCGTGCCCGCTCCTGCGGAAGATGGTCGTCGCCGGCCGCCTCGGGCGGAAGTCCGGGCGCGGGTTCTACGACTACGCCGAGGCGTAAGGGGGGGAGCGCCTGCCTTGTAACGGCGGATCCGCAGGTCTACCTTCGCCGCCATCACGGCTAACCCCTCCCGTAATGCTTAGGCGCCCCGTCCGACTCCTCCTCACGGCATCCGTTCTCGCCGCCCCTGGCTGCTCCCTACTCGGTAGCGACGGCGAGGCCGGCGTCTTCGCGGGCACCTTCTCCCACGGGTTCGAGGTCTCGGCCTTCGAGCCATGCGACGAGGCCGAGACGTGGTGGGTAAGTGAGAGCGAGGGCTACCGGGAGCTGTTCGAGCGTTACGCCGAGGCGGTCGGGCCAGCCAACGAGTACGCGGAGGCCTACGTGCGCATCCGGGGCGACCTCACGGGCGGGGGGGAGTACGGTCACCTCGGCGCCTACGACCGAGAGGTGAGCGTGGAGGAGGTGCTCGAGGTCCGAGCCCTGACGGGCGAGGGGTGCGAGTGAGGCCTTAGGGAGACCCTACATCGCCTCGATGACGCCGGTCGGCATCTCCGCCGGCTCGGCGCCGTAGCGGAACAGCGCCGCCTTCCCGAACAACTCTGTCCGCTCGCCGTCCACCGCGAGCCACGCCCCCTCGGGTAGCCCGACCACCGGCACCGACGGGTTCGCCACGAGGAACTCGGCGATCCGGTCCGGCCGGGTCTCGCC
The DNA here is from genome assembly GCA_965215145.1 of Rhodothermales bacterium. GTDB lineage: Bacteria > Bacteroidota > Rhodothermia > Rhodothermales > JANQRZ01. The sequence goes on from OZ244038.1 coordinate 2,063,680, forward strand.
GCCGTGGTTGGGGATGGACGCGGCGGTGTAATGCGGGTTGATCTGGAACGGCACGAGCCCGAGCGCCTCGAACGCCGGCGGCTCGACGATGGGCATGTCGTTCGTCGTCTTGATCGTCGGGCACGCCACGTTGGCCCCCGCGCTCCAGCCGACGTACGGCACGCCGCCGTTGACGCGGGCTCGGATGGCGGGGAGCAGGTCGTGCCGGCACAGCTCGCGGAGGAGGAGCCACGTGTTCCCCCCGCCGATCACGACGGCCTCGGCCTCCTCGACGGCGCGGCGCGGGTCGTCGGCCTCGTGGATCGAGTCGACCCCGTAGCCGAGTGGCTCGAACCGCTCGCGGACGCGGGCGGCGTAGTCGTCCCACGAGAGCGTGACGCCGGCGTAGGGCACGAAGAGGACCCGCTCTCGCTCGGCGCCGAGGTGGTCGCGTAGGGCGTCGGCGGCGTGGTCGAGGAAGCCGCCGCCGGGGTTGCGGGAGTTGCTGAGCAGGAGGAGGCGGCGCTGCGGATCGGTCGGGAGGACGGACACGGGGGAGCGGGAGGATGAGTGGGGCCGGAATTTAGACGCACGGCCCCTCTCGCCCCCCAGGCGTCGTCACCGGGTGCCGCTACCGGATGAAGTGGATCGTGAGGGGGTAGTGGTAGAAGTCCCCATCGCGGGCGTGGAGTGCGGCGACGACCGGGAGGGCCACCATCGCGATCAGCACGAGCGGCAGCAGCAACAGCCCGATCCCCACGACGGTCAGCAGCCCGGCGACGGCAGCGGCGAGGAACATCGTGAGGTGGAAGTTGACGACCTCCTTGCCCTGCTCGTCGAGGAAGACGTCGTCGTCGCGCTTGAGGAGCCAGACCACGAGAGGGCCGAGTACGAACCCGACCCCGTTGCCGAGGAGGCCGACGAGGGCGCTGAGGTGGAGGAGGGTGGCGGAGCGGGCGCGCTCGGGGCGCGGGAGCGAGGCGGTAGGCATGGCGGGCGCGGTGGAGAGAGGCAGGCTGCGGGTTAGATCATTTGCAGCGGAAGGGGTATCATAGGGTACTCACGCCCCGCCCCTGGGGTTGCCGCAAGCCTAGCCTCCTGGATATCCCTATGGCCGAGACCGTCGTCTACCACGTCGTCCCCAGCGGGGACGTGTGGGCCGTCAAGAAGCAGGGCTCCGAGCACGCCTCCCGCGTCGCCGAGACGCAGAAGCAGGCCCTCGACCACGCCCGCACGTTCGCCCGCAATCAGGCCCCGGCCCGCATCATCCTCCACGGCGACGACGGCGCCATCGAGTCGCAGATCGTCGTGGAGGGCGCGCCGGGATGGTCCGGCCGGCTGACCTCGGCGCCGGTGCTGACGGGGGTCGCCCTCGCCGTGATCGCCACGGCTGGCATCTGGTGCCTCGCCGACCGGGACTGAGCTCGGCTGGCCCCCGCGCTACTCCGGCGCCACCGACGGGTCGCAGCCGTCGAGCCGCCGGGTGTCGGTGACGCGGACCGTCTTCCAGCCGGCCTCGGTGCGGACGAGGTGGAAGGCGTTGACGCCGCAGTGGCTGAAGGTGCCGCCGAGATAGAACGCGTACGGCATCCATGCCGCCGCGAGGTCGCCGTCGAGCTGCACCGTGATCGGCCCGATCCGCTCGTCGAACATGGGCTGCCCACCGCCGACCAGCGCGTGCTCCCCACCGATCACCGCGGCGAACTGCTCGACGGGCGTCCCCGTGACCTGCAGCGCCCCCCCCGGCGTGCGGCCCACGGAGACGAGCGCGGCGCCCTCGTGGAAGTGGTCGCGGACGGCCGCGCCGTCCCCCGCCTGCATCGCGTCGAACAGCCCGACGATGGCGGCGCGGACGGCGTCGGCTTCGGCGTCCGGCGCATCCTGCGCCGCGGCGAGGGGGGCAGCGAGGAGCAGGAGGGCGGGGGCGAGAAGGCGGCGCATGGAGGTGGGATCCGGATGGAGCGGAAGCTACGGGACCGGGCCATCCCTCAGCTCCGACGCCCCTCAGCGCAGCACCCGCTCCCACCAGCGTCGGTCCCGGCGCATCTCCTCCGCCTCCTCGGCGCGGACGTCGGCCACGGCCCGGCTCGGGATCAGCCCCCAGTCGGCGCAGAGGCCGGCGGCGTCGCCGGTGTGGGGGACGGGCCGGGCCGGCACGCCGAGCGCGCGGATCTCGGCGCAGAGGCCGTGGACCTCGCGGTCCCGCGCCTCGCCCTGGGCCACGTCCCGGAGGAGCACCCCCACGAACCGGCCTGGCGCCTCGGCCACGGCGTCGCGGTAGATCTCCGGGTCGTGCTGCCCGCTGTCGCCGATGAGCAGGAACGGGAGGTCGGGGTAGGCCCGCCGGAGCCGGCGGATCCAGCCGAGCTTGTGCTCGCCGTGGCCCCTCTTGAACAGCTTGCCGGGGTCGATCCCGAAGTCCTTCAGGAAGATCGGCCCCTCGGGGATGCGGCGGTGGCGCATGAACGCGTGGAACTGCCCAAACGCGTTCCACGGGCTGCTCGACACGTAGAAGATCGGGTTCCACTCCTGCTCACCCGTGCCGCTCTGGAGCGCGCGGTAGAGCGCCGCGACACCGGGGAACGGGAGCCGCGTGAGGTCGCTGTTGAGCAGCACGCTCCGGGCGTGCTTCAGCTTGTTCGTCGCCCCCGTGACGACGACCGTGTCGTCGAGGTCGCTGATGACGGCGAAGCGGGCCTCCGGCGGGGGGACGAGCATGCGCGCGTCGGTGCGGGCCTGCGCGGGCCTCTCGGGCTTCGGGTCGAGGAGGTCCAGGCGGACGCGGTGCCACGGCCGCTCGGGCGGCGCCGGCGGGGGGTACTGGAAGCGGACGTAGCCGTCGCCGTCGCCGACCGCGTCGAGCGTGGTGGCGCCGTAGGTGAGGCGGACGCGGGCGCCGGGCACCTCGTCGCTCTCGATCCGCTGGAGGCTCTGCCGGACGTTCTTCCACACGCTCTGCCCCGCCTCGGCCTCGATGGGCGGATCGTCCAGGACGCGCACCATGAGGTGCAGCTCGTCCGCCGTCCCGTAGCCGAGGTACGGGCGGATGCGGAGGTGCTGCCAGAGGTCGAGCCGCCGCTTGGCCGTGACCTTCGCGCGGTCGTAGACGGCCTCGACGGGGGGGAGGAGGCGAGTGAGGAGCTTCAGCATCGGGAGGGGCAGCGGAGAGGGGAGCGCCCCGCACCCGCGATGCCGCCGCGCTGTTCCGCCCTCACGCCTCGCCCTCCAGCGCGACGGCGTCGCGGCCGAAGAGGCGGTAGGCGGCCTGCATCAGCTCCGGCGTCGGCTCCACGAGGCCCTGCCGTGCGCGCAGCCGCACCGGCTTAGCCACGGCACGGGCCGTCACGTTGAACTGGAGCGGCACGGCCCCGCGGTTCCGCTCGCAGAGCCCGTGGAATTCTTCTAGCGCCTCCGGCTCCATGGCGTCGGCGTCGAGGCGCAGCACGATCCGCTTGACGAACTGCTCGCGGACCTTCCACATCGGGTCCACCGACATCGCCTTCAGCTTGATCCCGCCCCGGACCTCGGCCTGCCCGCGCACCATCACCACCTCGTCGGGCTTGAGGAGGTGGCTGACGCGCTCGTAGACGCTCGTGAACAGGACGACTTCGCCCTGGCCCGTCTGGTCCTCCAGCATCATGAACGCCATCGGCTTGCCGGCCTTCGTCGTGATCTCCTTGACCTCGGTGATGATGCCGCAGGCGCGGTGGTCGCGCTCCAGGTCCAGCTCCTCGGGGCGGCCGAGGAAGGCGGTCACGAACGCCTTGACCTCGGCCTCGTAGGCGTCGAGGGGGTGGCCGGAGACGTAGAACCCGACGAGGTCGCGCTCGTGGCGCAGCGCCTCCCCGCGCGTCCACGGCTCGACGTGCGGGAGGTTCGGCTCGAAGTCGTCGGCCCCGCCCGCGCTCGCGTCGCCGAAGAGGGAGTTCTGGCCGAGCGCCTTGTTGACCTGGTACTGCTGCCCGAACCGGTAGGCGTCCTCGGCCGCGTGGGCGACCTGCGCGCGGTGCCCCTCGGCGAAGTCGAACGCGCCCGCCTTCGCCAGCGCCTCCACGACCGTCTTGTTGACCGCGCCGAGGTCCACCCGCTTGCAGAAGTCGAACAGCGACTCAAACGGGCCGTTCATCGCGCGCTCGCGGACGATGGCCTCGATGGCCCCCTCGCCGACGCCCCGGATGGCGTAGAGCCCGAACCGGACCTGCCCGTCCTCGACCGAGAAGGCGTGGACCGAGCGGTTCACGCACGGGGGCAGCAGCGTCAGCCCCATCCGCCGCGCCTCGTCCAGCGCGATGGCGAGCTTCTTCGAGTCGCCGGCCTCCGTGGTGAGGTGGGCCGCCATGAACTCCGGCGGGTAGTGCGCTTTGAGGTAGGCGGTGTGATACGCCACCAAACTGTAGGCGGCACTGTGAGATTTATTAAATCCGTAGCCCGCGAACTTCGCCATCATGTCGAAGACCTCGTTGGCCTTCGCCTCGCCCACCCCGTTCTCCGCCGCGCCCTCCACGAACACGACGCGCTGCTTGTCCATCTCGGACTGCTTCTTCTTGCCCATCGCGCGGCGGAGGAGGTCGGCACCGCCGAGGGTGTAGCCGCCCATCGTCTGCGCCATCTGCATCACCTGCTCCTGGTAGACCGGGATGCCGTAGGTCGGCGCCAGGATTTCTTCCAGCATGGGGTGGGGGAAGTCCACCGGTTCCATCCCGTGCTTGCGCATGATGTAGGTCGGGATGAGGTCCATCGGGCCGGGGCGGTAGAGCGCGTTCATCGCGATGAGGTCGTCGATGCCCGTGGGCTTGAGCTTGCGCATCCACTCCCGCATCCCCTCGCTCTCGAACTGGAACACGCCTACGGTGTCGCCGCGCTGGAAGAGCCGGTACGTCTCGGCGTCGTCGAGCGGCAGCGCGTCGAGGTCGATCTCCTCGCCGTGGGTCTCCCGGATGAGGGCGAGCGCGTCGTCGAGGACGGTGAGCGTCTTGAGCCCGAGGAAGTCCATCTTCAGCAGCCCGAACTCCTCGACCCACTTGCCGTCATACTGCGTCGTCATCGCGTCGCCCGCGCCGCCCTTGCCGCGCTGGATCGAGACGGGGACGTACTGGCTCACGTCGCCGGGGGCGATGATGACGCCGGCGGCGTGGACGCCGGTGTGCCGCGCCGAGCCCTCCAGCACCGTCGCGTAGTGCATCAGCTTGCGGATGTTCGGGTCCGGGCTGTCGTAGAGCTCGCGGAACTCCGGGACACCCTTCTTCGCGTCCTCAAGACTCACCTTCACGCCGTCCGGAACGAGCTTGGCGATCCGGTCGGCCTCGGGGAGCGGGACCTCCAGCACGCGCGCCACGTCGCGGATCACCGACTTCGAGCCCATCGTCCCGAACGTCACGATCTGGCAGACCGACTCGCGGCCGTACTTCTCGACGACGTAGTCGATCACCTTGGCGCGGCCCCGGTCGTCGAAGTCGATGTCGATGTCGGGCATCGAGACGCGCTCGGGGTTCAGGAAGCGCTCAAAAAGCAGGTCGTATTCCAGCGGGTCGATGTTGGTGATCCCGAGGCAGTACGCCACGGCCGAGCCCGCCGCCGACCCGCGCCCCGGCCCGACGGAGACGCCGAGCTCGCGGGCCGCCGTCGTGAAGTCCTGCACGATCAGGAAGTACCCGTCGAACCCCATCTGCCCGATGATCCGGAGCTCGAGGTCGATCCGCTCCGTGACGGCCGCCGTCAGCTCGGGGTAGCGGGTCTTGGCGCCCTCGTAGACGAGGTGGCGGAGGTAGGCCCCCATGTCCGCCCCGAACGCCTCGGGCAGCGGGAAGTGCGGCATGAGGAGCTCGCCCATCGGGAGCTCGAAGGCGCACTTGTCGGCCACCTCGCGCGTCGCGTCGAGCGCGGCGTCGATCACGCGGGCGTCGCCGACCGACTGCTGGAAGGCCGCCTGCATCTGCGGCAGCGACTTGAGGTAGAACTGGTCGTTCTCGAACTTCATCCGGCCGGGGTCCGAGAGGCCCTTCCCGGTCTGGAGGCAGAGCAGCACGTCCTGCGCCGCGGCGTCCTCCTGCTCGACGTAGTGGACGTCGTTGGTCGCCACGACCCTCACCCCGAACCGCTCGGCCCAGCGGAGTAGCACGGCGTTGCACGTCTGCTGGTCGGGGATGCCGTGGTCCTGGATCTCGACGTAGTAGTCGTCGCCGAAGATGTCGAGGTAGCCCTTGAACACCTCCAGCCCCGCGTCCTCCCCCTTCTTCAGGATCGTCTGGAGCACCTCCCCCTGGAGGCAGCACGTCGTGGCGACGAGCCCGGCGCTGTGTTCCTTCAGCGTCTCCCGGTCGATCCGCGGCTTGTAGTAGTAGCCGTCGGTGTAGGAGAGGGAGGAGAGGCGGATGAGGTTCCGGTAGCCCTCCTCGTCCTTCGCCAGCAGCACCTGGTGGTAGCGGGTCCGGTCGCTCTTGTCGCCCATCCCGCTGGGGGTGACGTAGAACTCGCACCCGATGATGGGCTGGACGCCGGCCCGCTGCGCGCTGGTGTAGAACTCCGGCACCCCGAACAGATTCCCGTGGTCGGTGATGGCGAGGGCGGGGACCTCCATCTCAGCCGCCTTCGCGACTAGGCTCTTGATGCGGGCGGCGCCGTCGAGGAGGGAGTACTGGGTGTGGCAGTGGAGGTGGCAGAGCTCGGGCAAGGCGTGGGGGGGCGGGGTGACGGGTTCGGCGTGCCCGCAAGAAACCGGCGCGGCGGCGCGGCCTCAAGGGGTGTGGATAAGTAGGGGGATCAGGGAAGGGGGATTGGGGATTGGGGAGGAGCGCAGGGTTACGACCCCTCCACTTTTTCCTTCTTCCGCTCTCCCTGTCCCGTGACCGTCCTCTACCTCGACCGCTACCACCTCGGCGACCCGCTCTTTCTGAACCGACTCGCCCGCGACCTCGCCGCGTTCCAGCAGCCCATTCTACTCGTCCATGGTCCTGGTGAGGACGCCGAGCGGGCGCTTGAAGCCGAGGGGCGCCTCCCCGAGTGGCGGGGCTCCGTGCTCGCCGTCGGCACGCCGGAAGAGGCGGAGACGGTGGGGCGCGCGGCGCGCGGGCTCAACCGCCGGATTGCGCACGCGCTGAACGAGGCCGGCGTCGCCGCCGTCCGCCTGGACGGGGGGAGCCGGGGGCTGCTGCGCGCGGGCGCCGGCGGCTCGGTCGAGGAGGGCGAGGCGGGGTGGCTGAGTCCGCTCGTGCGGCAGGGCGCCGTGCCGGTCGTGGCGGCGCTCGTGCCGGACCCGGCCGGGGTGCACCAGGTCGATGCCGGGGCCGTCGTGGCGGTGCTGGCCGGGGCGCTCGGGGAGGAGGGGGGGGCTCCCGCTACGGCCGTGTTCCTGAAGCGAGGGGGCGAGCTCGAACGCGACGGCGAGCGACTGCGGGAGGCAGCCCTGGAAGACGTGCCGCAGGAGGCGCTCCCGGAGCCGGTGACGGTCCGCGCGGCCCTGGACCGGGGCGCCCGCGCGGTGCTCTCGACGGTGAGCGGGCTGCGGCCGGAGGGCGTCGTGGGGACGAGGATAACGGCGAGGGTAACAGGGTGAAGCTTGGTATCAGGGGCTTTTCATTCAGAAAATCCCCCCAGACGGCGCGTTTTCGGGGCTTTCGGCTTGATTGTGTCGGCGCTGCCGTGTATCATCGGGCCACACGCCTTTCGAACGGCGGCGCGGCTCGGCCCGCCGCCTCACCCATCCACACACACCTCCGAGGACCCGCATGGCTCGCTACTCCGAACTCAAGGACTACGTCGACTCGCTCGAGCGCGACTTCACACAGTTCTACGAAAAGAACAACAAGGCCGCCGGCACCCGCGTCCGCAAGGGGATGCAGGACCTGAAGAAGATGGCCCAGGACATCCGCGTCGAGATCCAGGAGAAGAAGGCGGACATGTAGTCCCCCTCGCCTCATCTGCTCCTTCGGAGGGCCGCGCCGCTACTGGTGCGGCCCTCTTCCTGTACCCTGACTGCCCCTAATGCCCCGCCCTCTCCTCACGCTCCTCGTTCTCGCCCTGCTCGCCCCCGCGCTCTTCGGCTCTGTCCATGCGCAGGACGCCGAGGAAGACGATGCCCTCACCGCTGCCGACGGCTGGCGCAGCGCCGCGGCGTTCAACCTCAACCTCAGCCAGGCCGCCTACCGCAACTGGCAGGAGGGGGGCCTCGACGCCCTCGCCGTGACCGCCGAGACGAAGGGGCAGTTCGCCCGCGTGTTCGGGCAGTTCAAGCAGACCCACGACGCCCGCTTCGCCCTCGGCCTTGTTAAGCAGGACACGCTGGACTTCCGCAAGGCGCTCGACGTGATCCGCTACGGCTTCAACCTCCAGTACCTCGCCGTCGGTGCCCTCCGCCCCACCGTCGCCACGGAGATCCGGACGCAGTTCGCGCCGGGCTTCGACTACGACCCCTCGGCCGAGGAGTACCCGGCGCTGGCCGACCGCATCCGCCCGAACGAGGAGCTGAAGGTGGCCGACTTCTTCGCCCCGGCCCTCTGGACGCAGACGGTGGGGCTGACCTACGACCCCGACCGGTGGTACACGCTCCGCTTCGGGTTCGCGGCGAAGGAGACCATCGTCGCCATCGAGCGGCTGCGGCCCGTCTACGGCAACGCCCTCGACGAGGGCGTCCGCTTCGAGGCCGGGCTCGACGCCTTGGCGGAGGTCCGCCGGGAGCTCGTCGAGAACGTGCTCTTCGAGTCGCGGCTCGGGCTGTTCCAGGGGTTCGGCGCCTTCGACGACGGGCCGGACGCGACGTGGGAGAACGTGCTGACGCTCAAGGTCAACGACTTCCTCAACGCGAACGTCGCCGTGGACGCGCTGCTGGACCGCGACGTGACGGAGGACATCCAGCTCCGCGAGGCGATCTCGGTCGGGCTCGCGTTCGTGCTCCTGTGAGGGTCACTGGTCGTTCGTCCTTGGTCATTCGTTCTGGTAGGCGTGCGAGTGGCCGATGACTAGGCTCACCGAACCCCTCCTCCTCGTCGGGCTCGTCTACGCCGCGCTGTGCGTGGGGCTGTGGCCGCTGCCGCTCCTGGGGCTGCTCCACGCCGAGAGCGCGGCGGTCGTGGCCGGCATCGGGTTCTTCGCTTCGGGGCTGGCGGCGCTCGCGCTGTTCCGGCGGGGGATGGCGCTCGGTCCGGTGCTCGTCCGGCTCGGGGCGCTGCTCGCGGTCCCGTGGGGACTACTGACGCTGTCGCTGCTGTGGCGGCCGAACTGCGGCTACGGGCAGGGGCTCCTCCTCTTCTTGACTTTCGCCGTGCCGAGCGTGGCGCTGGCGGTGGCGCTCGCGTTCTGGCTCGACGCGGCGGGCGTGCGGTGGCGGCGGACGGCGTTCGTGCTGATCGGGCTGGGGGTGGCCGTGCTGCCGGTGCTCTACGACCTCGGGCTGCACCCGCAGGTCTACACCTACAACCACGTTTGGGGCGGCGTGCTCGGGCCGGTCTACGACGAGGAGCTCGCCGTGCGGCCGGGGCTGTTCTTCTTCCGGGGGCTGACGCTGTGGTGGGCGGTGTGGCTGGTGCTGCTCGGCCGGCGAGCAGGGGTGAGGAGGGACGGGCGGGGACGAGAAGAGGCGGGCGTCCATCCGAGGGGCTGGGCGCTGCTCGGCGTCAGCGCCGTGATTGCCCTCACCTACGCCGCCGCGCCGTGGCTGGGGATCAACACGCCGGGGTGGGTCCTAAAGCAAGAACTCGGCGGGCACCTCGCCACCGAGCGGTTCGACATCCACTACGACCCCGAGGAGACGACGCCGGCCGAGTTGACGGTGATCGCCGACGCGCACCGGTACCGGTACCACCAGCTCCGCGAGGCGCTCGGCGTGGACGTCCCCGTGCGGACGACGACGTACCTCTACCCGGACGCCGCGACGAAGGCGGCGCTGACGGGGGCGCGGCAGACGAGCGTCGTCCCCGTCTGGCTCCCGACGCCGCAGGTCCACCTCCTCGAAGCGGCCTTCGAGGGCTCGTTCGCGCACGAGCTGGCGCACGTCGTCAGCCGCGAGTTCGGGATGCCGGTGCTGCGGGCGTCGCCGGCCGTCGGGCTCGTCGAGGGGCTGGCGGCGGCGCTGGAGCCGCCGGAGGGGCTGCCCCCGTTGCACGATCAGGTCGCCGCCGGGCTGCTGCGCGCCGACTCCCTCGGGGTCTACCCGGACGGGCTCGCCGCGGCCGTCGCGGCGCAGCTCTCGCCGTTCGGGTTCTGGACGGGGCGCGGCGCCGTCTCGTACACGACGATGGGCTCGTTCGTCCGCTACCTCCTCGACGCCTACGGCCCGGCGCCGCTGCGGCGGGCCTACGCCACGGCCGACTTCGAGGGGGTCTACGGCAAACCGGCGTCGGCGCTCGCCGCGGAGTGGGAGGCGTTCATCCGAGACCAGGTACCCGACGCCGAGGCCGAGCGGGTGGCGGGCGCGCGGTTCTCCCGAGCTTCGCTGTTCGAGCGGCGGTGCCCACACTGGATCCCGCCCGCCGCCCGCCACGCCCGCGCGGGTGAGGAGGCGTTGCGCGATGCCGACGCGGAGGCCGCCAGCGCCGCCTTCGCCGCCGCCCTCCGCGCCGACTCGACCTACGGGCCGGCGCTGGCGGGGTGGGCGCGGCTCGCGCTGGCACGGGGGGAGGAGGAGGGGGTGATCGAGCGGTTGAAACGTGCACGCCCGACGCTCGGGGTGGCAGGAACGCTGCGACTCGGGGATGCCCACCGGCTCGGGGGGGATGCTGCTGAGGCGGATTCGGCCTACGGCGAGTTGGCGGATGCCGCGAACCTCTCCCGCAGCTTCCGGGCGGCAGTCGCCCTGCGGCGCGAGCTGAGCCCCGAGGCGCTCCGGGTGCTCCTCGCCGTCGAGCCGCCGGAGGCGCGGGCCGCTCGGCTGGAGGGGATGGGGCCGGAGGCCGCGGCGCTGGCGGCGCTGCTGTGGATGGAGGCCGGGGGCGCCGACCGCGCCCTCGCCACGCTGGAGCGCGCGCCGACTGCCGCGCTGCCGGGCGTCGCCGCCGAGCGGGCGTCGTGGCTTGCGGGCTTCGCTCACGCCGCAGGCGAGCGGGAGGTCGCCCGCCTCTACGCCGAGGACGCCGCCGGGCTCTACGCCGCGGCCGGCGCCCCGTACCTCGCCGCGCGCGAGCGGGACCGCGCCGAGATGCTGGCGTGGCTCTCGCAGCGGAGACCCCTCACAGAAGGGTGAAGAGTGGGGGGTGAAGGGTAAAGACCCACGCGGATCGTCCCGTCATCGCCGTTCCATCGTTACCCTTCGGCTCTCGCCGTTGCGCCTACCACCTCCCCGCCGCGCGCCATGCTCCACCGCCTCGCTCTGGTCCCCGTCCTCTGCCTCCTCGCGCTCGGGGGCTGCGCCACCACCGAAGACGCGGGCGGCGACCCCGCGCGCCGCGCCGACCCCGTTGGGCTCCGGCTGGCGCCGACGGTCGAGGGGGTCGAGACGGTCCAGCTCTACCGCACCGGCGACGAGGCCGCGCTCCCCGTCCTCGGGCTGAACTCCGGGCAGACGCTCTCGCTCGAGTTCGACCGCGTCGGCGACGGGATCGGCGGGCCGGTCTCGGTCTGGTTCTACCACGCCGACCGGAACTGGCAGCGCCGGCTCGTCCCGGCCGAGTACCTCCGCGGCTTCCAGAGCGACGACATCCGGGACTACGAGCCCAGCGCCGCCACCCGCGTCCGCTACACCCACTACGAGTACCGCTTCCCGAACGCGGAGATCGCCTTCACCCGGAGCGGGAACTACATCGTCCGCGTGACCGAGCCGGGGGACGAGCGGGCCGTGCTGTTCGAGCGGGCGTTCTTCCTCACCGAGCAGACCGCCGAGGTCGACTTCCAGATCCAGAGCGGCCTCGGGTCCGGCCTCGGCAGTGGCTTCCTTCAGCCCGTCGCGCGGGTCCGCCCCCCGGCCGAGTTCGACAGCCCGATCCACGACTTCGACGTGTGCTTCGCGCGGAACGGCCGGTTCGAGCGCGCCCGCTGCGCCGAGGAGCCGACGCTGCTCGGCGCCTCGCTCTACCAGTTCTTCCTCCCGCGCGGCACCGGCTTCACCAGCGCCGGCCCGGTCTACGAGCTCGACCTCTCGCTCCTGGCGCCCGGCCCGGACATCGCCGAGGTGGACTTCGCCGCCGACCCCTACACCGTCGTCCTCGACCAGGACGACGCCGCCTTCGGGAGCCCGCTCTTCGACCGCGAGTTGCTGGCCGGGCAGACGCAGGTGGCCTCCGTCGTCCGCGACGCCACGGAGCCCGACGTGCAGGCGGAGTACGCCGCCGTGACGTTCCGGTACGTCCCCCCGCAGGCCCGCCCCGTAGCCGGCCGCGTGCTGCTGACCGGGAGCTTCAACGGGTGGGCGCTCGACCCGGACTTCGCGCTGGAGTGGCGCCCGAGCGAGGGGCTCTACGTCGGGACGGCGCTGCTCAAGCAGGGGCGCTACGTCTACAGCTACTACGTCGAGGACCCCGCCGAGCAGGAGCGCCGCCGCCGCAACGTCGAGGTCAACCAGCCGAGCCTCTACAGCGCCTTCGTCTACGTCCGCGACCCCGCCTACAACACCGACCGGCTGCTGGCCGTGAACACCCTCGTCGGGCAGTAGGACCGCCGCCGCCGAGGAGTCGCAGGTAGAAACAACTGACCGGAGCCGGCTCGGGCAGGCCTGCTATCTTCTTAGCACCTCATCAGCGCCGGCCCCTCGATGTCCCGTTTCTCCCCCCTCCTTCTCGTCGCCCTCCTCGCCCTCGCCGGCTGCACCGGCGCCCGCGAGGCCGCCGCGCCCGACGCCTCGGAGAAGAAGGACGACGACTCGCCGTACAAACCGTTCGGCGAGGTCGTGACCGACACGACGGCGGCCGACGAGGGGCTGCTCACGGCCTACCTCCTCGACGACGGCGAGAAGCTGCTCTACGCCATCCCCGACAGCCTCCTCGGCCGCGAGCTCCTCGTCGTGACCCGCGTGTCACGCAACGCCGAGGGGCTCGGCTACGGCGGGCAGAAGGCGAACACCCAGACCGTCCGGTGGGAGCGCCAGGGCCGGAAGCTCCTCCTCCGCAGCGTCAGCTACAACACCGTCGCCGCCGACTCGCTCCCGATCTACGAGACCGTCCGCAACGCGACCTTCGAGCCGGTGCTCGCGCGGCTCCCCGTCGAGGCGATCACGCCGGACTCGGGCGGGGTCGTGGTGGACGTGACGAAGCTCTACACCGGCGACACCCCCGCGCTCGGGCTGCCGAGCGGCGCGCGCGAGGGGCTCAAGGTCCGCCGCTTGGACTCCGACCGGAGCTTCCTCTCCCACGTCGCCAGCTACCCCGAGAACGTCGAGGTCCGCACGGTGCTGACGTACGAGGCGCAGGAGCCGCCGTCGCAGGCGAGCACGGGCACACTCTCCGTCGAGATGGCGCACTCGATGGTGCTGCTCCCCGAGGAGCCCATGCAGCCCCGCCTCGGCGACCGCCGCGTGGGCTACTTCACCGTCGACCAGCTCGACTTCGGGCTCGACGCGCAGCGGGCCGAGGAGCGCTCCTACATCACCCGCTGGCGCCTCGAGCCCTCGGACCCCGAGGCCTACGCCCGCGGCGAGCTCGTCGAGCCCGTCAAGCCGATCACCTACTACATCGACCCGGCGACCCCGATGAAGTGGCGGCCGTACCTCAAGCAGGGCGTCGAGGACTGGAACCGGGCCTTCGAGGCGGCCGGCTTCAAGAACGCCATCCGCGCGCTCGACCCCCCGACGCCGGAGGAGGACCCGGAGTTCAGCCCCGAGGACGTCCGCTACTCCGTGATCCGGTACTTCCCGAGCCCCGTCCAGAACGCCTACGGCCCGCACGTCCACGACCCCCGCTCCGGCGAGATCCTGGAGAGCGACATCGGGTGGTTCCACAACATCATGAACCTGCTCCGGAACTGGTACTTCATCCAGACCGCCGCGGCGAACCCCGGCGCGCAGGCCGTCGAGTTCTCGGACACGGAGATGGGCGAGCTCGTCCGGTTCGTCTCGGCCCACGAGGTCGGCCACACGCTTGGGATGCGGCACAACTTCTTCTCCTCCTCGGCCGTCCCCGTGGACTCCCTCCGCTCGCCGACCTACACGGCGCAGCACGGCACGGCGCCGAGCATCATGGACTACGCCCGGTTCAACTACGTCGCCCAGCCGGGCGACAACGTCCGCCGGTTCACCCCGGACATCGGGGCCTACGACGAGCACGCCATCGAGTGGGGCTACCGCTACTTCCCCGACGCCGGCTCCCCGGACGCCGAGCGGCCCACGCTGAACCGGATGGCCCAGCGCGCCAACGCCGACCCGCAACTCCGCTTCGTCCGCGAGGCCGGCAACGCCACCGACCCCCGCGCCCAGCGCGAGGACCTCGGCGACGACGCGGTGAAGGCGGGGACCTACGGGCTCGCCAACCTCCGCCGCATCATGGCGCGGCTGGTGGACTGGACGAGCGAGGACATGGAGGACTACGCGAACCTGGAGGAGCTCTACGGCCAGGCCGTGACCCAGTGGGCGCGCTACATGAACCACGCCGCCGCCAACGTCGGCGGGGTCCACATCGACTACCGGACGGCCGACGAGGACGGCGCCGTCTACACCCCCGTCGCGCCCGAGCGCCAGCGGGCGAACCTCGCCTTCTTCCTGGAGCACGCGATGGAGCGCCCGGACTGGCTCCTCGACCCCGACGTGCTCCGGCGGATCGAGGCGGCCGGCGCCGTCGAGCGCATCCGCGCCCGCCAGGTCGCTATGCTGAACGGGCTCCTCGACCCGAGCCGGATCCAGCGCCTCCTCGAAGTTGAGGCTATCGACGCCAACGGCGAGGGCGACCCGCTCACGGCGGCCGAGATGATGGAGACCATCCGCCGCAGCGTCTGGCGCGAGGTCTACGACGCCGAGGCTATCGGCCCGCTCCGCCGGAACCTCCAGCGTGGCTACCTGGAGCGGCTGGAGTGGCTGATGACCGAGCAGCCGGAGTATCCGGACAACGAGTTCTTCCGTTACTACGTCGGCGTCACGGAGGTCGACGTGAGCCAGTCGGACATCCCGGCCCTCACCCGCGGCGAGCTCGTGGACCTCCAGGCCGCCGTCGAGCGCGCCCTCCGCTCCGGTGCCGCCCGCGACCGCGCCACCCGCCTCCACCTCGAAGACGCCCGCGCCCGCGTCGAGGACATCCTGGACGGGGAGGAGAGTTAGCGGTGGAGGCGAGGGGTGGGGAACGCATCCACGGCCTCCTCCTTTCTTCCCCTCTGCCTTTCCTCCTCTCCTCGTGCCTTCACCCCTCCTCGTCCTCTTCGGCACGCAGACCGGCAACTCGGAGCTCGTGGCCGAGGAGGTCGCCGAGGCCCTCGCCGACGCGGGTCACGCGGCCGACGTGCTCGACATGGCCGACGCCGTGCCGGAGGACCTGGAGGAGGCCGGCCGCGTGATCTTCGTGCTGTGCACGTGGAGCGACGGGACGTTCCCCGACGGGGCCGTGCCGTTCTGGGAAGCCCTCGACGCCGTGGCGCCCGACTGCTCCGGCCTCGCCTACGGCGTCGTCGCCCTCGGCGACCGGCTCTACGAGCCGTACTACCAGGTCGCGGCGTACCGCCTCGCCGACCGGCTCGACGCCCTCGGCGCCACGCGCGCCGCCGAGCACTTCGAGATCGACGGCCCCGCTCGGCCCCGCGTGCTCGACGCCGCTCGGGCGTGGGCCGCCCGCTGCGCCGAGGCGATGGCGGCGGTCAGAGGGTGATGCCGACGGTGTAGCCGCCGTAGACCCCCTCGGCACTTAGGGTCCCGTTTAGCCGCACGAAGGCGCCGAACCACTTCGCGGGGTGGAGCGCGACGACGACCTCGGCGGGGACCCCCACCCCGGCGCGGTAGGTGAAGTTGCGGGCCTCGTCCGGGTCCGGCCGGTACCGCTCCGTCACCCTGGCGAGGCCGATGCCGAGGCGGAGCGAGGCCCGCTCTCCGTCGAGGACGGAGTACCCATAGAGCAGGCCCTGCTCCATGACCTGCTGCGCGGGCAGAGGCGGACCGATACTGATACTGATCAGGCTGAACCCCTGGTCGTCGGCGAAGAGGAGGCGAGCACTGACGCTGTGGCGGCCGTGGGTCAGGCCGACGCCGAGGCTAAACGACCTCCATAGTTCGCCGCGGTTGTAGGTCAACCCCCAGAACCCCAGCTCCGCCTCTATCCCGAGCTCCGACCGTTCCTCCTGCGAGGGGGTGCCCTGCGCGAGGGCGGGAGCGGCCGGGAGGAGGACGAGGGCGAGCAGGAGAGCGGGGCGCATGGCCTAATCTACCCCGCTCAGCTCGCGCGAGCGCGCGGTCGCCGTGGCGACGGCGTTGATGAGCACCGTCCGCAGCCCGTGCCGCTCCAACTCGGCGACGGCGGCGATGGCGGTGCCGCCGGGCGTCGTCACCTCGTCGCGGAGGATGGCCGGGTGCTGCCCCGTCTCGATGGCGAGCTTCGCCGCGCCGAACACGGTCTGCGCCGCGAGGCGGCGGGCCTGCGGGCGCGGGAGCCCCTGCTTCACCCCGCCGTCGGTGAGCGCCTCGATCACCATGTAGATGTAGGCCGGCCCGCTCCCCGAGAGCCCCGTCACGGCGTCCATCATCACCTCGGGCACGACCTCCACGATCCCCACGCTCTCGAACATCTGCCGGGCGAGGGCGAGGTGCGCGTCGTCGGTCCCGGCTCCGCCGGCCAGCGCCGTGGCCCCCTCGTCCACGAGGGCCGGTGTGTTCGGCATCGCACGGACGACGGCGACCTCGGCCCCGCGCGCGGGATCTGCGACGTCGAGCGCCGCCCGGACGGCGTCGGTGGTGACGCCGGCGAGGACGGAGACGACGAGCGCGCCCGGCGCGACGTGCCCGCGCAGCTCCTCCAGCACGCCCGCTGCCTGCTGCGGCTTCACCGCGATCACCACCGCGTCCGCCCCCTCCGCCGCCGCCGCGTTGTCCGTCCCGACGCCGATGCCGGGGAACTGCGCGGCCAGCGCCTCCAGCGCGTCGGGGTTGCGGCGGGTGGCGCGGAGCCGATCGGGAGAGACCTCGCCGCCGCGGAGGAGGCCGCCGAGCAGCGCGCGCCCGATGTTGCCGGCGCCGATCACGGCAATGGTGCGGTCGTTCAGCATAAGAGGAGGGGGGAGGGTGAGGGCCGCGCGCAAGTCTACGCCTCCGGCCTCTGACGCGGGGCTGACAGCCGGCGGTGGTATCCATCGGGCGTCCCCGTTCGTAGGTTGCCGATCCCCGCCGTGCCTGTCACCCTCGCCCCACCGATGCCTGCCCCGCCCGCCGCCGCGCCCACCGCGTCCGCCGCCGCCGTGCAGGAGGCCCTCCGCGAGCACTTCGGGTTCGGCGGCCTCCGGCCGGGGCAGGATGACGCGATCCGCCCGGTGCTCGACGGTAAGGACGCGCTTGTGGTGATGCCCACGGGTGCGGGGAAGAGCCTCGTCTACCAGCTCGCCGCCATGCTGCGGCCCGGCGTGACCCTCGTGATCTCGCCGCTGATCGCGCTGATGAAGGACCAGGTGGACGCGCTCACCCGCCACGGCGTCCCCGCCGTCGCGCTGAACTCGGCGATGCCGATGGAGGAGCAACGCGCCGCGCTCGACGCCATGCGGGAGGGGGCGGTGAAGCTCGTCTACGTCGCGCCGGAGCGGCTTCAGAACCGGGGCTTCCTCGCCGCCGCCAGCCGCGCCGAGGTCGGGCTGCTGGCCGTGGACGAGGCCCACTGCGTCAGCCAGTGGGGCCACGACTTCCGCCCGGACTACCTCCACATCGCCCGCGCCCGCCGCCGCATCGCCGCCGGCCGCCGCGTCCCCACCGTCGCCCTCACGGCGACGGCCACGCCGCGCGTCCAGGACGACATCGTGGCGACGCTCGAAGTCCCGGACGCCGAGCGGGTCGTCACGGGGTTCAACCGGCCGAACCTGCTCTTCGAGGTCCGCGCCACCCCGTCGGCCGCCGACAAGCGCCGCGCGCTGAAGGGGCTCCTGGAGGAGATGGACGAGGCCCCCGGCGCCGGCATCATCTACTGCGGCACGCGGAAGCAGACGGAGGCCGTGACGCGATTCGTGAAGGAGAAGCTCGGGCGGGACATCCGCGCCTACCACGCCGGCCTCCCGGACCGCGAGCGCCACGAGGTCCAGGACGCCTTCATCTCCGGCGGGCTCGGCCTCGTCGCCGCCACCAACGCGTTCGGGATGGGCGTGGACCGCGCCGACGTGCGGCTCGTCGCGCACTGGGGCATCCCGTCGGACCTCGAGAGCTATTACCAGGAGGCCGGCCGTGCTGGGCGCGACGGCGAGCCCGCCCGCGCCGTCCTCCTCTACGCCACCCACGACGCCGCCCTCCGCGAGTGGTTCATCGACCAGGCCGCGCCGGAGGAGAAGGAGCTCCGCACCGTGCTCCGCCACGTCGAGCGGCAGGCGGGGGAGGCCGGCCACGGCGAGGTCGCCGCGGTCGATCCCGAGTCGTTCGCCGAGCGGCTCGACCTCCACCCCGTCCGCGCGCGCGTGGCGCTCAGCCTGCTCCGCCGCGCCGGCGCCCTCAACCGCCTCGACGACCGCGGCCAGCTCCGGCAGTACGCCGTCCACGGCTGGCAGCCCGAGCAGGCCGAGCGCGTCCTCGACGCTGCGCTCCGGCGGCAGCGCCACAAGCGGCACTCGCTGAAGAAGATGGTCGGCTACGCCGAGACCGACGCGTGCCGGCGCGCGCTCGTCCTCGACCACTTCGGCGACCCGGCCCCGCCGGAGGCCGCGCGGTGCTGCGACAACTGCCTCGTCGAGGCCGCCGCGCCGCCGCCGCCGGACGAGCTCCCGGCCTACGACGCCCTCCCGATGGGGAGCCGCATCGCGCTCGGCCTGCTCGACGCCGTGCGGCGGCTGCGCTGGGGCGTCGGGCGGCTCACGCTCGTCAAGATGTTCGCCGGCTCGAAGGCGCAGGGGATGGACCGCTACGCCGGCTCGCCGTACTACGGCCGCCTCGGCTTCCTCAACCAGGATGACATCGACAAGCTGTACAAGCGGCTCATCACCGACGGCTACCTCCGCATCACCGGCTCCGACCGCCCTGTCGTCGAGCTGACGGCGGTGGGGAAGCGCGCGCTCGCCCACCGCGAGGCCATCCCGCTGGAGGTACCCGCCTCATCGACCCCCGGCACGCGGTCCTCCGGCAGCCGCAGCAGCGCCCCGGCCGACGAGACCATCGATGAGGCCGACGTGCCGCTCTTCGACGCCCTCAAGGCGTGGCGCACCCAGACGGCGAAGGAGGCGGAGGTCCCCTCCTACATCGTCTTCAACGACCGGACGCTGGCGGCCATCGCGCGCGCGCGCCCGCGGGATGATGACGGCCTCCTCGCCGTCAGCGGCGTCGGCCCGGCCAAGCTGGAGCGCTACGGGGCGGACGTGCTGCGGCTCGTCGCGGAGGCGCCGTGACGCGGGCGCCGTAGGGGCGACCCCACGTGGTCGCCCTGCGCTGGTCGGACACACGGCGGGATGACCCGCATCCCGCCCGCCCCTACGAGGTGCCGGCCAGGAGAGCAGCGGGGTGCTCGACGCCGTAGGCCCCGGCGCCGAACAGCGCGAAGTCGTACCGGACGGGGTCGGCGGGGTAGAGGGCGCGGCAGCGCTCGGTCAATTCCATCGCTGCGCGCCAGTCGTCCTGCCGACGGGTGAGGAGGCCGAGCGCGCGGGCCTGCCGGCCGGTGTGGACGTCGAGCGGCATCACGAGCTGATCGGGCCGGATGCCCCTCCACACCCCGAAGTCCACGGGGCCGGGGCGGACCATCCAGCGGAGGTACATCGCCAGCCGCTTGCAGGCGCTCCCCGTGCTCGGCCGCGCGAGGTGCTTCTGGAGGCGCCGCGGCACGCCCGGCACCGCCGCCATCACGGACTCGCTGAACCCCTGGATCGCCGGGCCGACGTGGGGCGCCTCGGGCGCGAGGTGGCGGGTGAAGGCCCGCTCCAGCGAGCCGTGCTCGGCCAGCAGCGCCGAGAGGGCGCGGGTGAGGTGGAGGGCGTCCTCGGGCTGGAACGTCCGATGCTTGAAGCCGTCGAGCCGGGCGGCGTCGCGCTCGGGGTGGAAGTCCCGGACGAAGGCGGCGGGGCGGTAGTCCATCCGCTCGCAGAGGTCGGCGAGCTTCGAGAGGATGGTGGTGCGGCGGCCCCACGCCAGCAGCGCCGCGTAGAGCCCGATGGTCTCGCGGTCGGCCGGGTCGTCGAAGCCGTGGGGGATGCCGATGGGGTCGTCGGCGACGAAGGCCGGCCGCTCGAACCGGCGGACGAGCCCGTCGAGATAAGATTCCAGGTCGGCCATAAACGCAGGTAGGGGCGACCGGCCGGTCGCCCCTACGTGTAGGCGTGAGCCCGTGTGGTAGGGCTACTTCCCGATCGTCTTGTCCGTGACGGGCTTCGAGGCCGGCGTCTCGGCAGGCTTCCCGCTCGCGTCTCCCCCCTCCTCGTCGCGCTCGACGACGACGGTGATGTCGGTCACGAGGGCGGCCAGCGCGCCGACGGCGGCCAGCATGGGGGAGATGAAGACGGCGGCGGCGCCGGCGCCGGCGGCCACCGTGACGGGGATCTCGAGGAGGGTCCGGTCGTCCTTTCGGATCGAGATGTGACGGACGTTGCCCTCCTCGATCAACTCGCGCACGCGGTCGACGAGCTGGTTGCTGGCGAGCTTGATCTCCTCGAAGGCGTTCCCGGCGACGTCGCGGGCCTTGTCGGAGGCCGATGAGTTGTTGTTCATGGGGGAGGGGGTGAGGGGGAGTCGGAGAGGATGCCGAGTCGGCAGCGTCCTCCACGGCGGAGCGGGCCCGCAGGTTCCGCGTCGGCCCAGTCCTGATGCGCCCGTACGAGTTACGAAAGGGGCTGCGGCGGGGAGATACGAACCCGCCGCCGCCGTGACATCCGCGCCGGCTATCTGGCGGGGTCCGCTTTAGGGACGCCGTATCGACACGGCAACGCACCGATTCGGCGTAGGTAGCGGGCGGCGTGGCGTGAAAGAGCCGCGCCGAGGGCGGCGGGCGGCGGGCCCGGCACAGCGCTGGCGGAGGGAGGCGGTGAGCGCGAGCGGAGCACGCCACGGATCCACCACGGCGGTACCCACCACCCCGCCTCCGGCGTGCTTCCCCACCAGCACACACACCAACACCTCCTGAGGTAACCCATGGGTCAGCAACAACTCCTCCTCCTCGTCCTCGGCATCGTCATCGTCGGCCTCGCGGTCGTCGTCGGCATCCAGGCCTTCGGCGAGAACCAGAAGAAGGCCAACGCCGACGCCGTCGTCAACGACGCCGTCCGCATCGCCTCCGACGCGCAGGCGTGGAAGCTGAAGCCGAGCGCCTTCGGCGGCGGCGCCGACGCGGCCGACGAGGACAACCACAACTTCGAAGACCTCGAGCTGGAGCAGCTCGGCTACGAGCTCAACACGGCCGGCCAGTACGAGAACCTCAACGGCACCTTCGAGATCACCGGCGCCGACGGCAGCGTCCACATCGTCGGCTGCAACCGCGCCCAGGGCAACCAGGTCGTCGTGAAGGTCGAGGGCACCGACCCCGACGACATCACGACCGAGGTCTCGAACGTGACGGAGTGCGACTACGCGGCCACGATCAGCTAAGTGCCCTCGGCGTAGCAGATCGACCGTAAGCAGGTGAGCGGCGCCTCGGAGGATGACTCCCCGGGGCGCCGCTCGCGTTTCCATCAGCCCCGCCTCTGATGCCCGTCCCCCGCCTTCTGACCGCCCCCGCCCCGATGCGCCCGGCCGACGCGGCCCGCCTGTGGCTGCTGTTCGCGCCGCTGGCCGTCCTCGTCGCGCTGGTCCGGCTCATCGAGTTCACCTACGTCACCTACCCCGTCGCCCACGAGGTCGGCGGGGTGCTCTCGGTCCACCTCCCGATCCCGGCGCTGCTGGCCGTGCTCTCGGCCGCCGTGTTCCTCGGCGCGCGGGCGCGGTGGCCGGAGCGCCCGCTTCGGGCCGCTGCCGTCGCTGCCCTCGTCAGCGCGGCGCTGTTCGCCCTCGGCGCTTTGGTAGCACCGTGGTGGATGAACGGCTGGCTCCAGGCGGACGCCTTCGAGTTCGTCCGGACCGACCTCCTCCTCGTCCTCCTCGCCGCGGCCGGCAGCGCGGCGGCGGTGGCCTACGCGCGCGGGTGGGCGCGGGGCGTCGTGCTCGTCGGGGTCCACCTCCTCGCCGCGGTGTGGGGGCTGTTCTACGTCGTCGAGGCCGGGACGCTCGTCGCGACGGGGCTCGAGGGGAGCTTCTACATGGTGCGGGACTTCCTCGCCGACCCCGCCGGGCTGCTCCCGGTCCTGGCGAGCGAGATGAGCTGGGGGCACGCGCTGCTCCTCGCCGTGCCGCCCGCGCTGAGCCTGCTGGCCGCGGCCGCGGCCGCGTGGCGCTCCCGGCGTGAAGGAGGGGCGCACCCCAAACGCTTTGGGGCCGGGCGGATGGCCTGGGCCGCGCTCCCCTTCGCGGCGCTGCTCGTGCTCGCCCCCCGGCCGCCGATGGAGCGGGCGCCGGAGCCGGCCCTCGCCCGGTTCATCGGCGCGGCGACCGACACGTTCGACGCCCCGGCCGACGCTGCTGCAGGCGCCGGCGTGGGGTTCGACACCAACGGGCTCACCCTCGCCGCCACCGACTCGACGCGGCGGAAGAACGTCGTCGTGATCGTGCTGGAGTCCGTGCGCGCCCGCTCGACCGGGCTCCACGACCCCGCGCTCGACACGACCCCGTTCCTCGACTCGCTGGCGCAGCACGGGCTCCTCGTCGAGCAGATGTACGCCCCGGTCTCGTACACCAACAAGACGCTCGTCTCGCTCTTCGGGGGGATCTACCCAAGCCCCGAGGGCCACGTGCTGGAGGGGGAGGCCGTGCCGGGCGCCGTCCCCGCCCGCGGGCTCCCCGCGCTCCTCGCCGACCACGGCTACCGCTCGGCGTTCTTCACCCCGGCCGTGATGGCGTTCGAGCGGAAGGACGTCATCCTCGACAACCTCGGCTTCGCCGAGCACTTCGGCGACGCCGCCTTCGACAAGGAGGGGTTCACCCAAAAGGCGTACTTCGGCTACGAGGACCGCGTGGCGCTGGCGAGCACGCTCGGCTGGGTGGACGCGGCCGTCGCCGCCGGCGACCCGTTCCTCCTCGGCTTCCTCACCCTCTCGTCCCACCACCCCTACGACACCCCGCCGGGCTTCCCCGTGCGCGACTACGGCACCGGCGACGCCCGCCTCGACGCCTACCTCAACTCCATCCGCTACACCGACGCCTTCGTCCGGGACCTCGTGGCGGGGTTCGCGGAGCGGGGGCTGATGGAGGAGACCCTGTTCGTGATCGTGGGGGACCACGGGGAGGCCTTCGGGGAGCACGGCCAGCGCACCCACGGCGACGTGATCTACGACGAGGCGCTCCACGTCCCGGCCGTCCTCTACGGCCCGTCGGTCCTCCCCGCGCCCGGCCGCGTCGCCGGCGCCCGCCACGCCATCGACGTGGTGCCGACGGTGCTCGACGCGCTCGGCTTCGAGGCGCGCGACGCCGCCGGGCGGGCGCCGGGCGCCCCCGGCTTCGACGCCGCCCGCGCGACGCTCCCCGGCCGCTCGCTCCTGCTCCCGCCCGAGCCCGGCCGCACGCTCTTCCACGCGAAGAAGAACGCGCGCTCGGGGCTGGCGGCCCGGCGCGACTCCCTGAAGTTCCTCTACCGCCGCCGCCGCGCGATGGAGGTCTTCAACACCGCCGCCGACCCCGGCGAGCGGCGGGACGTCGCCGCCGAGCTCCCCGAGGCGCTGCTCGCGGACGTCAGGGCCGAGCTGCTCGTGTGGTACCACGCCAACCAGCAGGCCTACCGCCGGCAGCGGCAGGGCCAGATGGCGAGCGGCGACGTCGAGGCGTGGCGCGTCGAGAACCACGAGCGGTACGAGCGCGGCCGGACCTGGGAGACGAAGGAGCAGCGGCTGGCGAAGCAGGAGGCACAGCGGGAGGCGCAGGGCGTCGCCCAAACGCTCCGATAAGCCGGTCCTGAACCGGGCGGGCGGGTGGAAGAGGGCTTTGGCAGCCTCCTTGCGCCCCGCCACCGTCCCGTCCGCGCCCCGCTCGTGCCGCACGGTGGAGCCGCGTGCCGTCACGATTCGTGCGCGCCTCGACACGTTTCTCCCCGACTAGAACGCTCCTATGGGTCAGCAGCAGCTCCTCCTCCTCGTGATCGGCGTCATCATCGTGGCGCTCTCCACGTTCGCCGCGCTCTACATCCTCGAGCGCCACTTCGAGCAGGATGAGGCCGACGGCCTCCTCGACCGCTCGCTCGCCATCGCCACGCACGCCGTCTACTGGAAGACGACGAACGACCCCTTCAACGGCGGCAACCAGTCCTACGAGCGCCTCGAGGAGCGGGGCCTCCAGACGCTAGCGCTCGACACGACCACGATCCGCGGGGCGTTCGCCATCACCGGCGCCACCGCGAACACGCTCGAGATCACCGGGGTGAGCTCGCGCTACCCGAGGATCGGCGTGCGCATCACGGTGGACGACTACGACATCGCCGAGACCCTCGTCCGCTTCGACAGCTCCATCGTCCTCGGCGACTAGGCCCCGCCCGCAGCCCCCCCTCCTGGCTCCTCGCCCGCCCCAGCCCCGCCATGGCAGAGTACCGTTTCAGCGGCGTCAGCGCCGCCGGCCAGCCCGTCCAGGGCACCATCTTCGCCCCCAACAAGCGGACGGCGAACAAGAAGGTCACCGACCTCGCCGAGCGCCACAAGTTCTCGCTCCGCGAGCTCGACGAGCGCGTCTTCTTCCGTTACAAGGTCAAGCACCCCAGCGGCAAGACCATCACCGGCGAGCAGAAGGCGTTCAGCTCCGAGGAGATCGAGGCGGCGCTCTCGCGGATGGGGCTCGAGGTGCTCTCGGTCCAGAAGAAGCTCTTCAACTTCCAGCAGAAGCCGGCCTCCGGCGACGTCATCATGTTCGTCCGCCTCGCGGCGAACCTGCTCTCCGAGAAGATGGCGTTCAACGAGGTCCTGAACCTCCTCGTCGCCGACATCTCGAGCTCGTCGCTGAAGCAGGTCATCCGCGACATCAACGCCGACCTCAAGGGCGGCGTCGAGGCGAAGCAGGCCTTCATGAAGCACCAGGACAAGCTCGGCAAGTTCACGGCCTACATGCTCGGCGTGGCGAGCCAGTCCGGCAACATGGCCGAGATCTACGAGGCCACGGCGAAGTTCCTGGAGCGGCGGGACGAGTTCAAGAAGAGCATCAGGAGCTCGATGATCATGCCCGCCGTCACGATCGCGGCGACGATCGGCGTATTCATCTGGTACGTGTGGTACATCGTCCCGGCCACGGCCGGGCTGTTCGCCTCCTTCGAGGGGATCGTTCTCCCGCCGCTGACGAGGGCGTCGCTCGTGATGTCGGCGTGGCTCGACGAGAATATGACGTGGCTCATCGTCGGGATCGTGGCCGTGATCGGGGGGATCGTGGCGTTCCTGCGCAGCCCGAAGGGGCAGTTCCTCGCGCACAAGCACATGATCCGCGTCCCCGTGATCGGGGGGCTCCTGCACAAGCTGAACATCGAGGTCTTCAGCCGCGTCTTCGCCATCTTGTACTCCGGCTCGGGCAACAACATCGAGGTGATCCGGGTGGCGGCCGAGGCGTGCGGCAACTCCTACATGGAGCACCAGATCAAGACGATCACGATCCCGATGATGGTGGCGCAGGGCGCCGACCTCGTCCACGCGATGGAGGCCTCGGGGGTGTTCACCCCGATGGCGCTGGCCCGCTACCGCACGGGCAGTGAGACCGGCGCCGTGCGGAAGAGCGCGCGCCAGATGGCCGACTACTACGAGAAGGAGACGACGCTGAAGCTCGAGGTCGCGGTCCAGTCGATCCAGACGATGGTCGCGCTCTTCATCGGCATCATCGTCGCCCTGCTGACGGTGCTCTCGGCCGAGACGGCGCTGATCCGCCCGGAGGCGGCCGACATGATGGGGACGAACGGCTGAGCCCAGAAGGGGCGGCCCGGCGGCAGCGGCGCGTCGGAATGATGCCGTGTCGGAATGATAAAGTAGAGTCCGCCCCCGCCCGATACCCCGACCGTGCCAGCGGAGGCCCTCCCCAGCGGAGGCCCCCCGCCCCCTCCAGCCGTATCCGCCCCCTTCGATGGACGCTCCCGCCCCGCAGCAGTCGCCCGACGCCGACGGCTTCCAGATCCAGCCGGTGATGGGGGGGGAGATCCCCGACGAGGAGCTCGACGGGCTCCGTGACCTGGCCGACGAGGAGGCCGCGGACTGGGTCTCGCTCAACAACCTCAACGCGGCCCCAGCGGCGCCCCCGCCGCCCCCCGTCACCGTCTCGAAGGCGGCTCCGGTCGCTCCCTCCGGGGATGGCGGCCCACGGGGCGGCGCGGCGGCGCTGGCGCCGGGCGTGCAGGACCGCGTCGTCCAGGCGCTGCTGCGGGCCGGCAGCGTCGCGCGCGAGGTGGTGGACGAGACCATCGAGGCGAAGCGGCAGCAGGGGCTCCGGGAGTCGCTCTGGCGCGTCCTCGCCGAGGACCCGAAGGTGGACCGCGAGACGGTCTACGCCCAGGCCGCGCTGACCTACGCCTTCCGCATCGCGCCCGTCCAGGAGCGCGAGCCCGACGCCGACTTCGCCAAGACGGTGATGGAGTCGTTCGCGGAGCGGCCCCGCGACCGCCTCGTCGAGCTCAACGTCGTCCCCTACGCCTACGCCCAGGAGCCGGCGACGGGGATGCTCCGCCTCGTCTTCATCACCGACGACCCGACGCACCCCCAGCTCCCGCGCGCGATGCAGGCCCTCGAGCTCGACCGGTTCGAGCTCTGCTACGCCCCGCGCGAGGTCGTCCGCGACGTGCTCCGCGAGGCGTTCCCCCGCAAGAACGAGTACCTCGAGCGGATCCAGGAGAGCTCCGGCTCCGACGCCTTCGACATGGGCGTCTCGTTCGAGACGGGGGAGAAGACGCTCGTGGACGAGGAGGCCCTCGAGGCCGAGATGAGCCGGAGCGCGCTGATCAACCTCGTCGAGGCGCTCCTCATCGAGTCCGTCCGGCTCGGCGCCTCCGACATCCACATCTACCCCAACGCCCAGCGCAGGGTCGAGGTCCACTTCCGCGTCGACGGGCGCCTCCAGCACTGGCACACCGAGGAGCGCGGCCACCCCGAGGCGCTCCTCGCCGTCATCAAGGACAACGCCGTCAACGTCGACCGCTTCGAGCGGGACATGGCGCAGGACGGGTTCATCCAGCGCTGGGTGGACGACACCCTCATCCGCTACCGCGTCTCGGTGCTCCCGATCGCCAACGCGAACCAGGACCTCCGCGCCGAGAGCATCGTGATCCGCGTGCTCGACGACCGGAAGGTGATCACCGACCTCGGCAAGCTCGGGCTCCTGCCGTTCGCGCTGAGCCAGTTCGACAAGGCCATCCGCCAGCCGAACGGGATGGTGATCCTGACCGGGCCGACGGGCTCGGGCAAGTCCACCACGCTCGTTGCCGCGCTCTCGAACGTCGTCAACCCCGAGGTCAACGTCCTCACCATCGAGGACCCCGTCGAGTACATGATCCCCGGCGTGCGCCAGATCAAGCTCGGCCACAAGCTCTCGCTCGAAGGGGCCCTCCGCGCCGTGCTCCGCCACGACCCCGACGTCGTGATGGTCGGCGAGATGCGCGACAAGGCCACCGCCGAGCTCGGCGTGAAGCTCGCCAACACGGGGCACCTCACGTTCTCCACGCTCCACACCAACGACGCGCCCTCGGCGGTCAGCCGGCTCTACAAGATGGGGCTCGAGCCGTTCCTCATCGCCTACGCCATCAACCTCGTCGTGGCGCAGCGGCTGATGCGGACGCTCTGCCCCGCGTGCAAACAGCAGGTGCCCGAGGAGGAGCTCGAGCCGGCCCTGCTCCGCGAGCTCGGCTTCACCGACGAGGACCTCGCCGGGACCACGTTCTACAAGGCCCAGCACGGCACGGGCTGCTCGACGTGCAAGGGCCGCGGCTACAAGGGCCGGCGGGCCGTCGCCGAGGCGCTCTACTTCAGCCCCGCCATCCGCCAGCTCATCGTCGAGGCCGGCGAGACGATCGACGAGGACTCCATCAGCCGCGTGGCGCAGCAGGAGGGGATGCTGACGCTCCAGGCCTCCGCGCGCGAGCTCGTCAAGATGGGGGAGACGAGCGTCGAGGAGATGATCCGCGTCACGGCCGGCGAGTAAAGCGGCCCGACGCGACCGCCCCGGCCGAGAGGCGAACGGGCCGGGGCCGGTTCCCGACGGCCGTCTCCGAGAGAAGGGGGGAGGGGATGGAACGTCGCCGCAACGAAATGCGGCGGGTGTGGGGGTAAGGAGGAAAAATCCTCCGATACGGGACTTACTTCGGGACAGATCGTCCGCCTCCGCCGCGTGCGGGGGCTCCCCGAACACCCCGAACTCGCCCCGGTCCCCCCATGCCTCAGACGCTGCTCGCCCTCCTCGCGATGATCGTGACGACGCTGCTCGCCTTCAGCCAGCAGCGCAACGCGATCGCGAACTACGAGCACATGGTCGAGAACGAGATCGAGATGGCGGCCTCGGGCGCCCTCATGCACGTCCTCGAGCTCATCGGCTCGCGCTCCTTCGACGAGCGGACGACGCCGGAGGGCCTCCACGCGGCGGGCACGCTCCCCGCCAGCCCCACCGCGTTCGAGATCCCCGCCCTGTTCGGGGGCCACGCGCCCGACAAGTGCAACCTCGAGAAGCCGTTCCTCACCCCGGCCTGCGACGACATCGACGACGTCCACGGCGCCGACGTCGTCGTCCCCATCCGCCTCGCCAACGGCAACCAGATCGACTTCGACGTCCAGGTCGAGGTCTCCTACGTCTCCGACGTCGAGCTGAGCACGGTCTCGCTGGTCCCGACCTACCACAAGATGGCCGTCGTCACCGCCACGAGCGACCTCCTCCCGCACCGGACCATCGAGCTCCGCCGCGTCTTCTCCTACGACCCCGTCAAGGCCGAGGTCGACTACGAGGACACCTACGGCGACGTCCTCGACGGCTAGCCAGTGCCGTCGGCCGCGCCCTTCCCCCTCGCCCTCCGGTCCCCCGATGCAGTTCCTCTTCGACAACCTCACCGCGATCATCGTCGCTGGCGTCGTGATCCTCATGCTCGCCACGGCGCAGATCTACGCCCAGCGCTCGGGGCTGGAGCAGGCGTCCTCCTACTCCACGAAGGCGAAGGCCATCTCGTTCGGGGAGTGGCTCGAGGACGACATCCTCTCGCTCGGGGCGAACTACGGCGACGACGCCTACCGCTTCATGACCCCCGTCGAGGACCCCGTCACGGGGCACACCCGGCGGTGGGTGTTCTTCAGTGACAGCCTCCTCGCCACCGGCGACACCCTCCGGATCATCACGCGCTACGAGCTCCAAGACCTCGGCGCCGTCGTCCGCGGCGACAGCACGATCTACCTCTACGAGATCCACCGGATGATGGCGGAGGAGCCCGTCACGAACGGGGCGATCTCCGCGCCGGACCCGTCGGACTGGACGACCGACGGCCGCAGCATGTCGACGCTGTCGGCCTTCAACGTCTCGATGCTCGCGCGGGACGGGTCCGTGACGTCGGACCCCGAGCGGGGCGAGTTCATCCGGGTCTCGTTCAGCCTCGTCCCGGAGTTCCCCATCGAGCCGGAGTACCTCCGCGAGCTCTACTGGACGACGACGC
This sequence comes from Rhodothermales bacterium, assembly GCA_965215145.1. Classification (GTDB taxonomy): domain Bacteria; phylum Bacteroidota; class Rhodothermia; order Rhodothermales; family JANQRZ01. The sequence goes on from OZ244038.1 coordinate 2,093,319, forward strand.
TCAAGGTCCGCCCCTTCTGGGAGCCGATGAGCGGCTAGCTGCTCACCCGCTCCCCCCGCCGCTTCCCGCCTCTTCCGCCGCCGTTTCCCGCCGCCCTCCACGCATCCCTCCACAACCGACAAGATCATGGGCAAGGCTCTACTTATTATGGTGCTCGGCGCGGGGCTCTACCTCGCCATCTCGCAGGTCGGCACGCAGCAGACGCTGGTGCGGACGACGGGCCAGCAGGGCGACCACGCCGAGCAACTCATCGCGCGCGAGATCGCGCGCTCCGGCTTCAACGTCGCGATGGGCATCGCGCGCCAGCACGGCTCCGACCTCTACGAGGCCGTCCAGGCCATCAACGGCGACGACGGCGCCCTCACCGGCGAGCACCAGGGCGGTGAGTACGTCGTCGAGGCGTACCTCAGCGACGGCTTCACACTCAACATCGAGTCGCGCGGGTACTTCGGCGGCGCGTGGTCCGGCGACGACTACGAGGGCGGCGCGCAGCACCTCATGGAGGACAACTACCAGGTCCGCGTCCTGAAGTCCCAGCAGTGCAGCGCGCTCAACGCGAGGTACCTCGAGTCCGACGCGGGCTACTGCTCGGGCATCTACCTCCAGCGCTACCCCGCCGGGGCCACGGCCGCGAACCTCCCGGACCCCGAGATGGTCTTCCCCGTGGCGAGCAAGGACGACAACGTCGACCTCACGGCGGAGTTCGTGATTCCGGCCGGCACGCAGATGGACTTCTTCATCGGCGTGGACAAGAAATGCGATCATCGGCCGGATTCTCCTGCCACCTACGACGTCACCAGCCACGAGTACGACGAGGGCGACTACGACCACATCCACAACGCCATCGAGTTCCCCTTCGAGAACTTCGACTACATCACCGAGTCGGACTGGGCCTTCGTGGAACAGCACCCCGCTGACAACCAGAAGTGGCGGATCGGGTGGGAGGACCTCCACCACCCGGAGTGGATGGGCGACGGCTCCGACGACCCCGAGCAGAACCTCCAGGCCCTCAAGCGGCTCGGCTACGAGGGGGACGCGGCTAACCCCTGGCCCACCCGCGATGGCTTCGGCTACCGGGACCTCGAGGACTTCTGGGTGCGGGACGGCCACTCGAAGCACGACGAGGACGACCACACCGCGTTCCGCCCTGACTTCAGCGACCAGGTGGTCGAGGTCTGGCTCGACCCCATCCCCTTCGCGGACCAGCCGGCGGCGTGCTCGGTGGGCGGCTCCCCTGACCCGGATGGCGACGACGGCTCGGGCGGCGACGACGGCGGCTCCGGCGACCCCGACCCCGACGGCACCACGGGCAGTGGCGGCGACGACGGCGGTGACGACGGTTCAGGCGGCGACGACGGTGAGGGGGAGCCCGACCCCTGCGCCTGCCCGAAGGCGAACAAGCCCAACAAAAAGGTGCTCATCATGCACTTCCCGGGCGACGACCCGAAGAAGGGGAGAGCGAAGTGCGTCTCCGTGAACGGCGCCTACAACGGCCACCTCAAGCGCCACGACCTCGACTACGTGATGTGTCAGGGCGAATAGCTCCGGCTCACCGTAGCCCCTGAGCGGCCGGCTCCCCATCTTGAGGGGAGCCGGTCGCTTCAGTTTGACAGGCCCGAGTGGAGCGGGGGAGGGGCGGACGGAGCGTATCGATTACTCAATGTGCCGGCGGCGGGTACAAAACGCCGTGGTATTCAGGCGAGGTGAGATCGAAACCGAGTCTCAGGCTGAGCAATCCGCCGTGGCGCGCCCTTTGACGGGGCTGCGTCCCTCGCTGGACCCTCCGCCGCCCCCCGTCTCCGTGAGCTCCCACCCGTCCTCGATCAGCCTGGCCGGTGCGCCGCCCACCGCGCACCCGGTGCCGCCTCCGGGCGCGTCCGCTCCGCCTGAGGGGGTGCGGCGCGATCCCACCCCCGCGAGCGGCTTCCCGACGCCGGCAGCGCGCGAAGACGGCCTGCCCGCGTTCGTGCGGACGCTGGCGCGGAGCGCGCCGTCCGCCCTCGTCGGCGAGGCCCGCCTCCGCTACTACGCCGAGCACGTCAGCCGCTTCTCCGACGAGGAGCGGGGGGCCGTCACCCGCTACCTCGAGCGGTTCATCACGCGGATGAACGACCTCGGCGCCTCCGACCTCGACCTCGGGGGGCCGGCCGCCTCCGGCCGCGTGTGGTACCGCATCGACGGCGACAAGCGCCCCCACGAGGAGATCGGGGCCTCGACCAACGAGATCGACGTGCTGCTGCTCACGATGGCCGGCGAGCTCCAGCACCAGGAGCTCTTCGAGGCGAGCTCGCTCGACTTCTCCTACGAGATCAAGGTCCCCGGCGACGACCGCTACCGGTACCGGGCGACGATGTACTTCGACTTCCAGCACCTCGGCCTGTGTATGCGGGCCATCAACGAGACCTCGTTCCCGCTCAAGAGCCTCGGGTTCCACCCCATCATCGAGCGGGGGATGATGTTCCGCCACGTCCGCGACGGGCTCACCCTCGTCACCGGCGTCACCGGCTCGGGCAAGAGCACCACGCTCGACGCCGTCGTCGACGCCAACAACGACGACTTCGCCGGGCACATCGTGATCGTGGCGAAGCCGATCGAGTACATGCACACCTCGAAGAAGTGCATCGTCCGCCACCGCGAGGTGGGGCAGGACGTGGGCTCGTTCAAGGAGGGCATCGTGCAGGCGCTCCGCCAGGACCCCGACGTCATCGTCGTCGGCGAGATGCGCGACCCCGAGACGATCCACGCGGCGATGGAGGCCTCGGACACGGGGCACAAGGTGTTCTCCACGCTCCACACCTCCTCCGCCGTGGAGAGCCTCGACCGCATCATCGCGGAGTTCCCGCCCTCCGAGCAGGACCGAATCCGGACCCGCCTCGCCGACACCCTCCGCTGCATCGTCTCGCAGAAGCTCGCCCCGAAGGTCGGCGGCGGGCGCGTCCTCGTCAAGGAGGTGCTCTGGATCACGCCGAGCGTCACGGCCGCCATCAAGAACAACAACCTCAACGAGATCTACCAGATGATCTGGGAGGGGGGGAAGCTCGGCATGCTGACCCTCGAGCAGGACCTCGCGCGCCTGCTCCGCGAGCGCAAGATCACCCCGGAGGTGGCGATGAACTACGCCAACAACAAGCGCCGCCTCCAGCAGCTCCTCCGCTAAAGCCCGCTCCGGTAACGCCCGCCGGCGACGAGCCGCCTCCCCGGCTCCGGCCACCCACCGCGCACCCCGCCTCAGCGCTAGCGACCGACCGCCATGACGACAGACCCCCACGACTTCGACGGCCCCGACGGCCAGCCGCGCCCGGACCCCTCCGGCGACGGCGCCGCCGACCTCGGCGACGCCGGGTTCTCGTTCCCGACCGACGACGACGGCCTCCTCTCGCACGAGGAGCCGCCCGCTGGCGCCACGCCCGCCGGCCCCACGGGCGAGCTCCCCATCGCCGCCGCTGAGACCCCGCCGGTCTCGCCCCCCACGGGCGGGCTCCGAGGTGACGGGCGGGGCGGACGCCGGGGGCGCCGCGCCAGCGGGAGCTTCCTCGGCGTCTACGTCACCGAGGGCACCGTGTACGGCGCGCTCATGCAGGCGGCCGGCACCGAGTACCGCGTGCTCCGCCGCTTCGCCCGGCAGCGCAACGCCGCCGCCGACGTCGCCGAGACGCCGGACCTCCCGGCGCTCACGGCAGAGAGCCCGGCGGAGGGGGACGGCGACGTCACCATCCAGTTCGGCCAGCAGGGCGCGGGGGACGACCTGTTCCTGGGCACCGAGTTCGGCGACATCGCCACGCTCGGGGATCTCGACGACGTCCGCGGCGACCAGAAGCGGCAGGCGTCGCCCGTCGTCTTCGAGCTCAAGGACCTCCTCGACGAGTGCGCCGCCGCGGGTCACGAACGGCCGGACACGGCCTTCTGCATCGGCCAGCCCGCCGTGCGCTACGTCGAGCTCCTGCTGCCGGAGGGGAGGAGGGGGAAGAAGGCCGACGATAAGAAGCCCAAGGGCGACAAGAGGCCCAAGGAGGACTCGGGAGGGGAGGGCGCCGAGGCGCTGCCGGCGGTGAAGCGCGACGTCCTCCTGGACCGGCTGAGCGAGGTCCACGAGGAGCCCTTCGAGAAGGACCGCGTCGGGTTCGTCCCGATGACGCCGCGCGACGGGGTGCGCCGGTTCCTGGCTGCCGTCCCGACCGCCGAGGACGCGCTGGCCGAGTCGCTGGACCTCCTCCGCGAGCAGAGCGGGATGCGGAGCGTGCCGCTCCGCGCCATCGACGCGGAGGTGCCCCTGCTCATGGGGCTCTCGCGGTGGGCCTTCCCGCCGGAGCAGCACGAGAGCACGGCCGTCGTCCGCGTCGGCACCGAGGACACCCTCGTGATCCTGCTCCAGGGCGACGAGCTCCACCACCAGGAGCACATGGTGGGGGTCTCGGCCTTCGACAGCCCGGAGACGATCTGCAGCCGCGTCCTGCTCCAGCAGGACGTGCAGGGCGTGGGGACGGTGCACCGCGTGGTCGTGCTCAGCGAGGAGCAGGAGTCCGAGGTGATCGAGGCGTTCTCCGCCTTCTACCCCGACGCCCAGGTCGAGCCGCTCCAGCACGGCCTCCGCGACCGCGGCGTCGTCCTGCCGAGTGGCGGGGCGGACTTCTCGGCGGCGGCGCTGCCGGCCGTCGGCGTCGCCCTCCGCGCGGCGGCGGAGCGCGAGAAGGGCTCGCCGTTCGGGGAGGTGAACCTGCTGCCGAAGCGGCTCCGCCGCGTCCGGCCCCGCCTCGACCTCGCGGTCGCGTGGCACACGCTGGTGGCGAGCGTGCTCCTCTTCTTCACCGTGCTGTTCTTCGTGGGCCTCTACTTCTCGCAGCAGGCGGAGGTGGCGGCGGCCGAGGAGCGCGTGGCGGCCTACCCGGCCGAGCTCAACCTCTCCAGCCAGGCCCTCCAGGCCCAGATCGACAGCCTCCAGAACGTCCACGTCCGCGTCACCCAGACGCTCGACGTGATCGACTCGCTGCTGGTCGGGAGCGACCGGTGGAGCCGCTCGCTGAGCCGGCTCTCCCGCGCGACGGCCTCGACGGGGGGGGCGTGGGTCCAGCAGTGGGACCCGCAGGGGAGCTCGGTCCAGCTCGCGGGGCACGCGACGAGCCGGGCCCAGGTGGTCCAGTTCGCCGAGCGGCTCGGCGGCTCCATCGACGAGCTCCGGTTCGCCTCGATCCGCGACTACCCCGTCTTCAGCTACGTCCTCACGGCGCCGGTCCCGAGCGAGCTCCCCGAGGTCGCCCGCTACCTCCGGGAGCAGGCCGACGTCCCCACGGCCCCCGCGCCGGACCCGCTCGGCGACGCCCTCTCCGACGTCGCCCCCTGACGGGGCCTCGCCCCCGCGAGCTCCAGGGCCGACGCGCCCCGGAGGAGCCCGCCCCCTTAGCCCCGGCCGCCGACCGGACGATACCCCCACCGCCATGCCGAACAGCGACCTCCTCAACACCCTCATCCTGACCGTGCTGCTCCTCGGCGTGGCGGGGCTCGGGGCGTGGATCACCCAGAAGAAGCAGCCGGCGCAGCTCGAGCGTCTGGAGCAGGAGGAGACGGCGCTCCAGCTCCGCGAGGCCGAGATCACCGAGCTGCTCGCGGCGCAGTCCTCCAGCGAGGAGCTCGCCGAGCAGGCGGTCCGGCGGTGGAACGCCCGCTACAAGGTGCTCCCGACGCGGCTCACCTCCCCGGCCGTCGTCGAGTACCTCAACGAGCTCTCGGCCGTCGGCTTCCAGCGGTTCAACGTCTCGCTCGGCGGCGTCGCGCGGCGGAGCGGGTTCAGCACGCTCTCCTACGACATCGAGGGGGCCGCCTTCTACGAGGCGCTCTACCGGTTCGTATGGGAGGTCGAGAACGGCCGCGGCCTCTACCGCGTCCGCGACCTCACGGTCTCCGAGACGGAGCAGGACCTCCCGAACGAGGAGACCGGGGTGCCGCGCCGGCTCCAGCTCGTCCAGTTCTCGATGACGCTCGAGGCCTACTTCGGCGGCGCCGAGGGGATGAGCGCGCCGGACTCGATGGTGAGCGTGCCGGACCACGTGCTCCCGCCCCGGACCCCCGTCGCCAACCCCTTCTTCCCGCTCGTCATGGAGGAGCTCCCGCCGAACACCGACGACCTCGTGGAGGTGGAGAGCGACGAGCTGATCTCCGTGATCGGGGACGTGGCCGTGTTCCGCGGCTCGCTCGGCCCGCGGCCCGTCCGCGAGGGCGACGCCGTGTGGCTCGGCCGCATCGTGGAGGTGGACCCCGCCGAGGCGAAGGTCGTCGCCGACCTCAGCAAGGGCGGCATCCGCGAGCGCGTCGAGGTCCACCTCGCCACGGGCGAGCGGTACCGCCAGGCGCTCGGCCGCGTCCGCCTGACGCCGGCGGGCGCCGTGAGCGCCGCGCCCGGCCCGCCCCAGCCCGGCACTCCCGAGTACCGCCGGGCCCGCCGCGCCGCCGCCGGTCCGGGCTCTGACGCGCCCGCCACGAGCCCCGTCGAGGTCGCGCCGCCGGCTGCGGAGGCCCCGACCCCGCCGCAGAAGGACGCCGAGCCGCAGTTCCAGCCCCCACCGCGCGGGGTCGGCGTCCGTTCTCCGTTCGCCCGGCCGCCGGCTGACGACAGCTAGGCCGACGTGCCCGCCCGCTGCACCCCACCGACTCTCTCTGCGCAACCGCCGAACCCATGACCCCGTCCCCCCGCTTCCGGCTCGCTAGCCTGGCCCTCGCCGCCGCGTGCGTGGCCTTCGCGGCGACCGCGCCGGCGGCGCTCGCCCAGGTCGTCAACCCCTCGCCGGGGCAGCGGCCGTACCGCGCCTACGTCCCCCAGGACGAGCTCGTGTCGTTCCTGCCGGAGACGCCGATGAGCGAGTTCCTCGCGCTGCTCAACCCCGTCTTCGTGCGGGAGACCGGGAAGCAGCTCGTGGACCCCGAGGGCCTCGCCGACCCCATCGGCGTCAGCATCGCCGGGATGCACTTCGTCGACGCCTTCGAGCTCGTGCTCGACGTGCAGGGGCTGACGTTCCGCGAGACCGACGACTTCTTCGTCCTCGGGCGGCGGGTCGACGAGGGCGACGGCGCGCAGGCCGTCGGGACCGACGGGGCGTCGTCGCAGCTGGAGGGCGGGAAGCCGCCGCCGGCTACGGCCGCCTCGCGCGAGATCCGCATCGACGCGCACATCTTCGAGCTCAACGTGAACCGCCTCCGCGAGACCGGGAGCAACTGGGCCTCTCTCTTCGCCGACGGCGGCGGCGGCACCGCCACCGAGAACCAGGCGCGCCTCCAGTTCCTCCTCAACACCGAGCCCCTCTTCGACCGCTTCGGGAACGTGATCCAGGGGCCGACCCTGGCCAACTTCTCCGACATCGTCACGCTCTTCCGGTACTTCGAGCAGGTCGGCGTCGGCGAGACGATCGCCAGCCCGAGCGTCTCGGTCCAGAGCGGGGAGCAGGGCCGGATCCAGAGCGGCACCGACATCCCCGTGACGCTCCAGGACTTCGCCGGCAACACCATCACGCAGTACATCGCCACCGGCGTCATCATCGACGTCCGCCCAACCCTCGTGATGGACGCCTCCGACTCGACCGACCCGTTGGCGGCGCCCGTCGAGTTCATCCACCTCGACGTGAAGGTCGAGAAGAGCTCCGGGCGGCCCGGCGCCGCCGGCATCACGATCGACAAGAACCAGACGTCCACGCAGGTCCTCCTCCTCGACGGCGAGCAGACCGTGATCGGCGGGCTGTTCTCGACGGAGGAGACGTATTCCCGGAAGGGCGTCCCCATCCTCATGGACATCCCGATCGTGAAGTACCTCTTCTCGTACAAGCAGAAGACGACGGTCCAGAAGGAGCTCCTGATCGTGCTCCAGTCCCGCGTGATCGACCCCCTCCGCGCCCGCTCCGAGCGGCCGTTCCCGACGGGCCTCTACGAGCGCGAGCGCGACGCCGTCCGCGAGCGCCTCGACCGCTTCAAGGAGGGCGCCGGCGACGACATCCGCCTGATCGACCCGGACGACCCGGAGAACCCCTACTACGACCCCGACGACACGCGCTGAGTGCCGCCCCGCGTCGGGGCCACCGTGACGGACCCCGTGCCGCGCCCCGTAAGGCGCGGTGCGACTGGGGGAGGCGTTTGGCGGGCGCCTCCCCCTCTTCTTTGCTGAGACGCCGCCCGGGCCTTCTCCGGCCGGACGGTATCTTCCCCGCCGCCGCGCCGCTCCCCCGGCGCTCCACCGCGACCCCCCGTTCAACCACCCGCGCTGATGCGCCTCGTCCTCTTCGGCCCGCCCGGCGCCGGCAAGGGCACCCAAGCCCACCTCCTCGTCGAGCGCTACGACCTCCAGCAGGTCTCGACCGGCGACCTCTTCCGCGCCGTGAAGAAGCAAGACACCCCGCTGGCCCGCGAGGTCCGCGGCTTCATGGACCGCGGCGCCCTCATCCCCGACGACCTCGTCAACGAGATGGTCGCCGAGGCGCTGGCCGGGCTCGGCCACGACGGGTTCATCCTCGACGGCTTCCCGCGCACGATCCCGCAGGCCGAGTGGCTCCGGAAGCACCTCGTCGGGGAGCGGGCCCCCCTCGACGCCGTCGTGAGCCTGACCGTGGACGAGGACCTCCTCGTGCAGCGGCTCTCGCGCCGCCGCATGGACACGCAGACGGGGGAGATCTACCACCTCGACTTCAACCCGCCGCCGCCGGACCTCCCGTTGGACCGCCTCCTCCACCGGGCCGACGACGAGCCGGAGGCCATCCGCACGCGGCTCCGGGAGTACGACGCCAAGACGGCCCCGCTCGCCGACTACTTCCGCGGGACCATCCCCTTCGTGGAGGTCGACGGGGCCGGGGAGATCGCCGAGGTCCACGAGCGGCTGATGGCGGCGCTGCGCGGGGCCGGCGTCGCGGCGGCCGAGAGCGCGTGATGCCCGACGCCGCGCCCCCGACGGACCCTCCGGCGACGGGACCCCCGGTGGCTGAGCGCGCGGCGCAGCACGTCCGCGGCCTCACCGCCGCCGTGGACGAGGCCCTCACCAACCTCGACCTCCCGGCCGAGCCCGTCGAGCTCTACGAGCCCGTCCGCTACGCGCTGGCGGGGAGGGGGAAGCGGCTCCGCCCGGCGCTCCTCCTGCTCGCCGCCGAGGCCTGCGCCGACGGCCCGGATGCGGCCCACGCCAACGCGATGCCGGCGGCCCTCGCCGCCGAGGTGTTCCACACGTTCAGCCTCGTCCACGACGACATCATGGACCGGGCGCCCGAGCGGCGCGGCCGGCCCAGCGTCCACGTCGTCTGGGACGAGCCCACGGCGATCCTCGCGGGCGACCTCCTGATGGGGCTCGCCTACGACCTCCTCGGCCGGACCCCCGCGCGGCGCCTCCCCGAGGCCCTGCGCGTGTTCGGACGGATGGTGGCGCGGGTCTGCGAGGGGCAGGCCCTCGACGGCGCCTTCGAGGCCCGCGACGACGTGACGGCCGAGGACTACCTCGGCATGATCCGCGGCAAGACGGCGGCGCTGCTCGCCTGTGCCCTCGAGCTCGGCGCCCTCACCGCCGGCGCCGATGCGCGGACCCGCGTGCGGCTCCACGAGGCCGGCCTCGCGCTCGGCCTCGCCTTCCAGATCCAGGACGACCTCCTCGACCTCACCGCCCGTGACGCCGGCTGGGGCAAGGCCGTCGGCGGCGACCTCGTGCAGGGGAAGAAGACGTTCCTGCTGCTCCGCGCGCTGGAGCGCTCCGAGGGCGCCGGGCACGCGTGGTTCCGCCGCGCCGTGACCGACGGCGGGCTGCCCGCCGCCGACGTGGACGAGGCCCGCCGTCGGATGGACGCGCTCGGCGTGCTGGGCGAGGCGCGGGCCGCCGTCCGCCGCCACTCCGAGGCCGGGGCCGAGGCGCTGCGTGGGCTGCCGCCGTCCGAGGCGCGGGCGACGCTGCTGTGGCTGGCCGACCGGCTGGCCGCGCGGGTGCGCTAGGGTAAGGGCTGGAGGGTGTGAAGGGGTGAAGGGGGTGGAAGGTGTGGAGGAGCGGCGCGCGGCCGGCCGTGAGTAGCGCGTCCCCTCCGCCCCCCGGCCGTACCTTCCGATCCGCCTTTCCGCATCACCCGCCCGTCTCCTCCCGCCGCATGGTCGAGCGCGAAGTCACCGTCCGCAACCAGGCCGGCGTCCACACCCGCCCGGCGTCGATGATCGTCCGCACCGCCGCCCGGTTCGACGCCACCTTCCACATCCGCAAGGACGGCTACGAGATCAACGGGAAGAGCATCATCGGCGTGATGACGCTGGCGGCCGAGCAGGGCGCGACGCTCACGCTGGTCTTCGAGGGGGAGGACGAGGCGGAGGCCGCCGCGGCGCTGGAGGAGCTCTTCGAGAGCGGCTTCGGCGAAGCCGTCTGACTTGGCCTCCGACCCCGTGCCCGCTCCCACCACAGACCGCCCCCCCGACGAGCCCGCTCCCACCCCGGAGCCGGGCGAGGAGCGCGTGTTCTCGGGGAAGGGGGTGGCCCCCGGCATCGCCATCGGGCCGGCGTTCCTGTTCTCGACGCCGGACTTCGAGGCGGACCCCGTCTCCATCGCGCCGGACGACGCCGAGACCGAGGTCGCCCGCTACGAGGCCGCCGTCGAGCGCTCCGAGCGCGAGCTCGGCAAGATCGCGACGTTCGCCCGCGAGAAGCTCGGCGAGGCCAGCGCCGAGATCTTCGAGGCCCAGCGCCTCGCCCTCCGCGACCCCACCGTCCGCGAGGCCGTCCTCGGACGGATCGCCGAGAGCCGCTGCGTCGCCGACTACGCCGTGCAGGCCGCGCTCGACGAGGCCCGCCGCCGCCTCGCCGCCAGCCCCAACGAGTACCTCCGCGCCCGCGCCGGCGACCTCGCCGACATCAAGAACCGGCTGCTGCGCAACCTCCGCCAGGCGCGGGCCTTCTCCCGCATCGAGCCCGACCGCGTCGTCGTCGCCGAGGACCTCACGGCCGCCGACGTCCTCCTCTTCAGCCGCCGCGCCGTGCTCGGCATCGCCACCGACTTCGGCGGGCCGACGAGCCACGTCTCGATCATGGCCCGCGCCCTCGGCGTCCCCGCCGTCGTCAGCCTCCACGGGCTCTCGCCCGCGCTCGCGGGCGGGGAGACCGTGGTCCTCGACGGCTTCCACGGCCGCGTCATCGTGGACCCCTCGGAGGAGACTCTCGCGGCGTACCGCGAGCGGCGCGAGCAGTACCGCCTCATCCGCGCGGGCGGCGAGGAGGTCCGCGACCTCCCGGCCGAGACGGAGGACGGGACCCGCGTCGCGCTGCGCGCCAACTTGGAGCTCCCCGAGGAGGTCCCGCTGCTCGAGCGCTACGGGGCCGAGGGCGTCGGCCTCTTCCGCACCGAGATGCTGCTGCTGGCGAAGGGGAGCCCCCTCGGCGAGGCCGAGCAGCTCGCCGTCTACCGCGAGGTCGTCCGCGCGGCGCGGCCCCACGCGACGACGCTCCGGCTCATCGACCTCGGCGGCGACAAGTTCCTCCCGATGGCGCACCGCGAGCACAACCCGTTCCTCGGCTGGCGTGGCGTGCGGGTGCTCCTCGACAAGCCCGAGGTGCTCCGGCCCCAGCTCCGCGCCGTCCTCCAGGCCGCCACCGAGGGCCCCGTCCGCATCCTCATCCCGATGGTGTCCTCGCTGGAGGAGGTCCACCGCCTCCGCAGCCACCTCGCCGACGCCGTCCGCTCCCTCCAGGCCGACGGGCTCGACCACGACGCCGACGTCCCGCTCGGGGTGATGGTCGAGGTCCCCTCCGTCGCGCTCGCCGCGGACCGGTACGCGGCCGAGGTGGACTTCCTCTCCGTCGGCACGAACGACCTCACGCAGTTCACGCTCGCCGTGGACCGGGGGAACGACCTCGTCGCCGGGCGCTACCGCGAGCTCCACCCCGTCGTGCTCCGCCTCGTCCGCGAGACCGTCGAGGCCGGCCGGCGGCACGGCGTCCCGGTCAGCCTCTGCGGCGAGATGGCCGGCAACCCCCGCGTCGCCCCGCTCCTCGTCGGCCTCGGGCTCCGGGAGCTGAGCGCCTCGCCGTCGTTCCTCCCGGACGTCAAGCGCGCCATCCGCTCGACGACGCTGGCCGACGCCGAGGCCCTCGCCGAGCAGGCCCTCGCCCAGCCCGACGCCCAGAGCGTCCGCACCCTCGCCGACCAGTGGATGCGCGAGCACGTCCCGGAGCTGGCCCCGTTCTTCGACGGCGACGCCGGCGGGACATGAGGGGCAGGAGAGGGGGGCAGTCGGACGAGTTAGCGATGCCGTCGTGGTCAGCACCCGTAGGGGCGAGGCGCGCCTCACCCTGCCGACGACCCCGTATCGACCCTCCACCCCGAACCCCGATGCAAGCCCAGATCGACCGCCTCGACCCGCAGGACATGTTCGGCGCCGTCCGCGCCTTCCCGGACCACCTCCGCGAGGGGTGGCGCCGCGCCGAGCGCCTCCGGCCCGGCCACTCGGCCGACGACTTCGACCAGGTCGTCTTCGTCGGGATGGGCGGCAGCGCCATCGGCGGCGACCTCGTCCGCGGCTACGCCCGCCCGACGAGCCCCGTGCCCGTCTCCGTCGTCCGCGGCTACACGCTCCCGGCGTCGGTGGGGGAGCGGAGCCTCGTGGTTGCGTCGAGCTACTCCGGGGGGACGGAGGAGACGCTATCGGCGTTGGGCGAGGCGACAGAACGCGGCGCGACCGTCTACGCCATCACCTCCGGCGGCGAGCTCAAGCAGCGGGCCGAGGCCGAGGGCTTCCCGCACGTCGTGATCCCCGGCGGGATGCAGCCGCGCGCGGCGCTCGGCTACTCCCTCGGCGCCGGCCTCCGCATCGCCGACACCCTCGGCCTCGCCCCAACCTCCGCCGACGCATTCGAGGAGGCCGCCGCTGCCGTCACCGACCGCGCCGCCGCACTGGCCGACCTCGGCGGCAACCCGGCGCTCGACCTCGCCCGCACGCTCGACGGTAAGCTGTCCGTCGTCTACACCGGCCCCGGCCTGCTGGAGGCCGTCGGGAAGCGGTGGCAGACGCAGCTCCACGAGAACGCTAAGCAGCTCGCCTACGGCAACGTCTTCGCCGAGCTGAACCACAACGAGATCATGGGCTGGGAGGCCGCGCCCGAGGGCCTCCGCGAGCGGGTCGCCATCGTCGTCCTCCGCGACGCCGACGACCACCCACAGGTCCAACGGCGGATGGAGGTCACGCGCGGGCTCGTGGAAGACCGCGCCGCGAGCTGGACCGTCGTTGAGCCGGAGGGCGAGCACGCGCTCACGCGGATGCTCACCGCCATCCAACTCGGCGACTTCGTCTCGTTCTACCTCGCCATGCTGGCCGAGGAGGACCCGACTCCGGTGGAGACGATCCAGCAACTGAAGAAGACGCTGGCGGAGGGGTAATCGAGGGGCGAGCGGAGCGCAGGTCGCTCCGCTGGGTGTCCGCCCTTTGACGGGTCTGAGCGGGCGCGTTCGACTGGGGCAGACACGTGGGTCTGCCCCAGCGGCGTTAACGGTGGGGGCATCGCGGCGCGATAACGGTGGAACGGGGGCGCGCGATGGCCTTTCGACGCGCTTACCTTGCCCGTACCCTCCGCCGACTCCCGCCCCCTGCGGTCTATGCTGCGCCGGTTCCGAACCCCTCTCCTCCTGCTCGTCCTCGCGGCGCTCGGCTTCGCGCTGGCGCCGCCCGTGGCCGCGCAGGTCCACGCCTACTACGGCCGCAACAAGGTCCAGTACGAGGGCTTCGACTGGCACGTCCTCCACACCGACCACTTCGACGTCTACTACTACCCCGAGGCCCGCGAACTGGCTGAGCACGGGGCACACTTCGCCGAGGAGGCCTACGACGAGCTCCGCCACCGCTTCGACTTCGCCCTGAGCGAGCGGGTGCCGCTCATCTTCTACTCCTCGAACCTCCACTTCAAGCAGACCAACGTCACCCCCGGCTTCATCCCCGACGGGGTGGGCGGGTTCTTCGAGTTCCTCAAGGGCCGCGTGGTCATCCCCGCCAACGGCGACCTCCACCGGTTCCGCCGGGTCGTCCGCCACGAGCTCGTCCACGTCTTCACCTTCTCGAAGCTGGCGCGGGTGATGCGCGACCACCGGAAGCCGATGCAGCTGCTGCCGCCGCTGTGGTTCACCGAGGGCCTCGCGGAGTACTGGAGCGGGGAGCCGGACTTCCAGCACGAGATGGTCCTCCGCGACGCCGTGGCGAGCAACTACCTCGTCCCGCTCGGCGACCTCGACCGCATCGCGGGCTCGTACCTGATGTACAAGGAGGGGGAGGCCGTGCTGCGCTTCTTCGCCGAAGAGTACGGGGAGGAGAAGATCCTGCTGCTGTTCGAGAACTTCTGGCGGGACACGGACTTCCGCAAGGTGGTCGAGCACGTCTTTCAGGAAAAGTTCGAGACGACCTCGGAGCGGTGGGGGCGGTGGGTCCGCGAGCAGTACTACCCGATGTTCGAGGAGGCCACGCCGCCGTCGCTCGCGGCGGAGCCCGTGGCGGCGGGCGGGTTCCACAGCAAGCCCGTCCTCTACGAGCGCTCGGACGGCACGCGCCTCGTCGCCTACGTCGCCAACCGCGACGGGTACTCGAACCTCTGGGCCGTCGAGGTGGACTCGGCCGGGGCGCCGGTGGCGGACCCGCGCGTGCTCGTCAAGGGCGGGCGGGGGCCGCGGTTCGAGGCGTTCCACCTCTTCGAGAGCCGGATGGACGTGGACGAGCGGGGCCAGCTCGCCTTCGTCACCAAGAGCGGCGAGGCCGACGTCGTCCACGTCTACGACCTCGAAGCGGGCCGGGTGGGGGAGACGTTCCGGTTCCCCGACCTCGTCGCCGTCTACTCCCCGACGTGGAGCCCCGACGGTCGCCTCGCCTTCACCGGCATCGAGCGGAGCGGCTTCGCCGACCTCTACACTTATGACCCGGCGACGGACGCGCTGCGGAAGCTGACCAACGACCCCTACGACGACCGCGACCCGGCGTGGAGCCCCGACGGCCGCCACCTCGCCTTCGCCAGCGACCGCACGGATTTCGGCGAGGGCGGGGCCTACAACCTGTTCACCTACGACCTCGACACCGACCGCGTCGCCTTCGTCACCTACGGCGATCACAAGGACCTCTCGCCGCGCTGGAGCCCCGACGGCGACCGGCTCGTGTTCATCTCCACCCGCCGGCAGGAGGACGGGAAGTTTAGCGGGCAGGACCTCTGGACGGTCGACGTAACGCGCCGGCCGGGCACGCCGGTGGACCCCGTGCTCGCCGAGGCCGCCGCCGCCGGCGCCACGGCCGCGCCCGACTCCGCCGCGCTCGCGCCGACCCGCACCGAGCGCCGGCTGACCGCCTTCACCGGCGCCGCCTTCGACCCCGTCTGGACCGATGGCGGCGAGGTCGTCTTCACGACGTTCGACAGCTTCCGCTTCACGATCCGCCGGATGGACGCGGACTCGCTGGTAAAAAACCCGCAGGCGACGGCCGAGGTGGGGCTCGTCGCGCGGAGCCCCGAGGCGCGGCCGTGGCGCTACGACCGCCTCACCGCGGACCCCGACGACGCCGAACGGCAGCGGCCGTACCGCCGCCAATACAGCCTCGACGTGGCGCAGGGCGCCGTCTCGACGAACCCGCTGTGGGGCGCCTCCGGCGGCGCCGTGCTCGCCTTCAGCGACCTCCTCGGCGACGACCGCATCTTCGTGACGGCCTACGCCACCGAGGTCCCCGGCGGCTCGTTCGTGGACGGGCTGAACGTGGCCGTCAGCCGGTTCCACCTCGGCCGCCGCGCCAACGTCGGCTACGGGGCGTTCCGCTTCAGCGGCCTCCGCTACGACCGCACCGACCCCGACGCCGACGCGACGTACCCGTTCTTCTTCGAGCAGCTCACCGGCGGGTTCGGCGCGGTGAGCTACCCGCTCTCGACGTTCCAGCGCGTCGAGGTCACCGGCTCGCTGGCGTGGAACCACAAGCGCGTCGCCATCGCCGACGTGGACCGCGACGCGCTGCTCTACCAGCAGGCCGTCGGGCTGACGCACGACAACGCGCTCTACGGCTTCAACGGCCCCGTGGACGGCTGGAAGGCGAACCTCCAGGCGGCCTACACCACCGACCTCCGGTTCTCGAACGTCAGCTACTACACCCTCTCGGCCGACCTCCGCCGCTACACCCGCCTCGGCCCGCTGACGCTGGCGCACTGGGGGATGGCGCGGACGAACGTCGGCCGCGAGGCGCGGCTGTTCCTGCTCGGCGGGAGCTGGGACCTCCGCGGCTTCCCGTTCCTGCGCGTCCGCGGGCGGAACCTGTGGTTCACCTCCCACGAGCTCCGCTTCCCCCTCGCCTACGCCCCGAGCGCCTACATCCCGATCCTGGCGCCGTTCGGGATCGCCAACCTCCGCGGCGCCCTCTTCGCCGACGCCGCCCGCGCGTGGAACGACGCCTACGACCAGCGCGAGGACGGCCTCTACACCGGCCGCACCCTCGGCGCCCTCGGCGCGGGCCTCCGGATCAACATCTTCGGCGGGTTCGTCCTCCGCTACGACACCGGCTGGCGGTTCGAGGACGGCCTCGACTGGGGCGAGCGCGAACGGTTCAACCAGGTGTTCTTCGGTTACGACTTTTAGGGGATGAGAGGGGGAATGGAGGAAAGGGAGAAAGGACGAAGGGGAGAGGGCGGGCGAACCCGTCTGCGCCGCCTCCACGCCCTCTTCCTCTTCTCCGCTCTTCCGCTCCTCCTCTCCCTATCCGCCTGCGAGGCGCTCCGCCTCGACCCCCCGCCGCGCCCGGCGGCCACCGACTGGACAGACGAGGGGGGCGGGCCGATGCGGCAGCGGGCGACGCCGCTCGCGCTCCGGCCGCCGCTGGAGATCGCGTGGACGGCCAACGTCGAGGGCGGGTTCGGGCCGGGCGGGCCGCTCGTCGCCGACGGCGTCGCGCTCGTGCCGACGCGGAAGGGGGAGGTCGTAGCACTCGCCGTCGAGGACGGGAAGAGGCTCGGGGTGGAGAAGTTTTCGGGGCCGGTCGAGGGGACGCCGGTGCTCGTGGACGGGCTGCTGATCGCTGCGGGGCACGCCGGGCGGAGCACGCTCACCGCCCACGACCTCCGGCGCGGCCAGACCCGCTGGCGCCGCCAGATCGGAGACGTGTCCGCCGGCCTCCTCGCCCTGGCAGGCTCAGGGCAGGCTCTGGTGATCGCCGCCGGGCTCGACGGGAGCGTCCGCGCCTTCGACACCGCGACGGGGGAGGACCGATGGACCGTCCCCGCCGACTCCGGCCGAGCCTACCGGGCGACCCCGGTCGCGCTCGGCACCGACCGCTTCGCAGCGGCCGACGACCGGGGCCGGGTATCCGCCTTCGAGACCGCCACCGGGCGGATGCTCTGGACGGCCGACGCGGGCGCCCCCGTCTACGCTGCCCCCGCCGCCGACGCCGAGCGGCTGTACGTCCCGACCACGCGCGGCCGGCTCGTCGCCCTCGACGCCGTGACCGGGCAGGAGGCGTGGGCGCTCGAAGCGGATTCCCTCATCCGCTTCACCTCGCCTGCCGTTATTGCAAACCAGATAATCGTGACCGGGACCGACGGCATCGTCCGCTCCCTCGACGCCGGTACGGGCGCCGAGCGCTGGCGCTCCGCCGACCTCGGCCCGATCTCCGCCGCGCCGCTCGTCACTGGAGGGATCGTCTACGTCGGCACGCTCGACGCGGAGGTGCTCGCGCTCGACCTCGAAACCGGCGAGGTGCTGTGGCGTGAGGAGGTGCGCGGGCGCGTCAAGACCGCCCCGGTCCCCGCAGGAGGGATGCTGCTCGTCGCCACCGAGCCGCGCCACGTCGTCGCCTTCGCCCCCGTCCCTGAGCCCGTCGCCGCCGATGACTAGACACTGTTCGAGAACCCCGCATGGGCTGTCATCCCGGACTCGATCCGGGATCTTAGGGGGGGCGAGGAACCGCTTCGAGATCCTGAAACGAGTCGGCCGAGATCAGGATGACATCAGCGGGAGCTTCCGAATGCACCCCAACCGTTCGCTACTCCCTGTGCTTCTGCTCCTGCTGGCCGTGCCAGCGTGGGGGCAGGACAGCCTCGCCGTCACCGGCCGGCTGACCGTCGAGACGAACCTGCCGGAGGGGCTGGTCTACGTGGACGGCGCCTTCGTCGGCCGCGCAGCCGCCGGGCCGTTCGAGGTGGCGGTGGGGGAGCGGGCGGTGCTGCTCGTCGAGCCGAACCGGGAGGCGTGGACGCCGCGGCAGGCGTCGGCCGAGGTCATCGTCGGAGAGGAGCCCGTCACCGTTGCGCTCGGGGTGCCGTGGCGGTACCGGATCGAGAGCCTCCCCTTCGGCGCGGAGGTCCGGGTGGACGAGGCCGGTGGTCCCCGCGTGATCGGCACGACGCCGCTTACGCTGACCGTAGACGAGCGGCTGGACGGACGCCTTTTCGTGGAGAAGCCGGGATATGCGCCGGAGCCCGTCGGGGAGCTCGTGTGGGAGGGTGCCGCCGCGTCCGCCACCGTGATGCTCCGCCCCCTCAGCCCGGACGCCGCTGCGGCGGAGCCGCTCGGCTACCGGCCGGAGCCCAGCCGCCGCTGGTGGATCGACGCCGCCGCGCTCGGCTTTGCCGCCGCCGGGGCCGCCGTTGCCGTCTACACCAAGTTCGAGGCCGACGAGCGCTACGACGCCTACCTCGAAACCGGCGACCCGACGCTGCGGCCGGACATCGAGCGCTACGACACGTACTCCGCCGTCGCCCTCGGCGTCTCAGCTGTCGGGCTCGGGACGTTCGCCGTCCGGCTCGCATTGCGGTAAGCCCTGATACCGTCGGCGGCGCGAAGGGTCCGCTCGGGCTTGCCCGTTTGATGGGCGGAGCCGTACCATTGGGGTATTCCGCTGTTCATCAGTGTGACTCCCAAAGGGTGTCCCAGATGCTCCGCCCCGGCCGGCAAGAGCCATGCAGTTTGCAGTCGTCATACAGGGTGGCTCGCGTGCGTCTGTTGTCGCCCGCAATGCCGTGCGAACGTATTGTGGGACGAGGAAGGGGCTTGCCGTAAACGCGGGCACGCGGGCTCCGGCAGTCACTAGATGTAGAGACTGTCACTACATGTAGAGACCGGTCACTAGATCTAGAGACCCAGCACTCCGCTCAATTACTGGTTATGCCGCCTCGTCGGACGTGGTAGCTTTATCCAATAATACTCGCATCGTGATGGTTGATTTAATAAGTATTTTAATCATCGCAATATTGCTGACTATAATGGCTTATGAAAAATTGATGACTACAACAAGCAGACCTAAAGCATCCGAAGAGATCATCGATTTCAAATATTTTGTTCACATTATCATACGATTGCAAAAGAGTCGAAATGCCAAAGTAGCACATTATGAGTCTTTGACTTCGCTTCAAAAGCAAGAAACATATAGAGTTAGAAAGTACTCTTACTCAGAGTTAAACAGTTCTCCTGAACTAAAAACCAAGAGAATCAGAATCAAGGGTGTAATATCAAACATCAGGCAGACTGGCGACGACCATGCAGGTCATGGTAAAGGTAGATTAGGCGCAAGAAGAGGAAGTGTATTAGTAGAATTAGTGGTATCTCACAGTATGAAGAATCTATCTGATGATATATACATCATATTTCATAAAGGTGTTCTTAATAAGGCATCGGCTCTGGGTTTCTCGTCAGGCACATCGGTAGAGATTATTGGAAAATATCATAAAATAATAAAAAAGCGTTATGATCAAATTTTATCATTCAAAGGAGAGGAAATCAAGATTGTTAAACCGCCGGATGGTACGTCTTCACCAACATAGTATGGGTTGTTTGCAGGCTGCATAACCCGCCGCTGCAGGCCGATCGCTATGACAATGTCAAGGGCTCGGAGGTCTAATTCATAGGCCGCACGCTCACGTGGTCCGCCGCGTAGGGCCGCCCGTCGCGCAGCACGGCTGCAGCCACCCGGAGGAGCTTGTTCGAGACGTTGTTCAAGACCAACCGCCCACTCTTCCCCTCGGCTGTCTTCCGACGGAAGTACGCCTGGTGGGCCGAGCCGTCGATGGACACGAGTCGCATCGAGGCAAGGTAGAGCAGCTTCCGGATCGCCGACGGCCCGTAGCCCCGGCTGCGTGGTTTCCGCCGGACGCTCGTCCCGCTCTCGTACTCGAGTGGGCAGATGCCGAGCCACGCCGAGGCCTGCTTCGGGCGGAGCGGACGCGAGAAGCCGCCCGTGGCCACGCAGAGGTGGGCCGCGAGCAGGTGCCCCACGCCGGGCACGCTGACCAGCAGCCCGACCGCCCGGCTGATCGTCGGGTGCTCGCTGACGAGGCGCCGGACCTCGCGGTCGATCTCGGTGATCCGGTCCTTGAGGTAGGCCACCGCGTCATCGGCGATCCGGTTGGCCAGCGGCGTCTGGACCACTTTCCGGGCCAGCATCCGGCGCGCGTTCTGCTTCGCCGTCCGCTCACGCGTGAGCTGCTCGCGCATGGTCAAGAGCGTTCTCACCTGTTCGACGACCGCTTCGGCGGGTGCCCAGGGCCTCAGCTCGTCGAGGAACCGCGCTGCGTAGTCGGCGATCCGGCGTGCGTCGAGCGCATCGCTCTTAGCCCCGGTCACCGGCATGGCGCGCTGGACCTTCGCGGCGTCCTCGACGGCGAGACGGTAGCCCCGCTCGTGGAGCCAGTAGCAGAGTGCCTCGCCGTAGACCCCGGTCGATTCCAGACAGACGAGCACGTCTCCGGGACCCGCGTCGTGATCGGTGAGCCACGCCGCCAGCTCCGCGAACCCGTCGGGGTCGTTGGCGACGGGGTCGTTGGCGACGGCGAGCGGCCCGGCGACGGGGCGGCCGGGGCCGCGGGTGAGAGAGGCGGCGAGCGTCTCGGAGGCGACGTCGACGCCGAGGTAGAACTGCGGGGTGTTCATTGGATCGGGGGCTGTCCGAGTCCGTGCCCGAGGGGGACCGCGTCCATTACGGCAGGCATCACGTCGAGCGTGGGCTGCGCATCGCTATCTGGTCTTGCTCGGGCCGGTGCCGGGCCTGGATCGGCGTGTGGGCTCACCGCCTTGACGGTGGCACCAACACAGGGCGTAGGCTTGGTCGGCACCGGGGCTCGGGAGTACCCTATCAGTCTAATGGACGCAGGGCGCGGACGCTCCCGGCTCGTCCGACCGCCTGTGCTTCCGTAGCTTCGTCCAACCGCTTCGCCGCGTGCTGCGGCTGAGTGGCATCCTGTTACGCTTCCTTCTGAACTGCTGAACTGGAAGGGAAGTCGTGGTGTCGTATATTGACACTATGGGCCTCAACAGCAAGCAGCGCAAGACGCTCCGGGCCGTCTTCGATACCCCGGCCCGATCGGACGTGCCGTGGGCAGATGTCGAGAAGCCGTTTGCCGCGTTGGGCGCTGAGATCACCGAAGGCAGCGGCTCCCGCGTCCGCGTCGCACTCAGCGGCGTCCGAGCCGTCTTCCACCGGCCGCACCCCCAGCGTGAAACGGACAAGGGAGCGCTGAAATCCACTCGGCGCTTCCCGGCCGAGGCGGGACACGGCCCAGAAGACTACTCCTGAGACCCCAGGCGTACCTCACAGGCATCCAAACCCTGATCTACCATGCTCAATCACAAGGGCTACACCGGGCACGTCGAGTTCGACGACGAGGCGGGTCTGTTCCACGGCGAAGTGCTCGACACCCGCGACGTGATCACGTTCCAGGGCCGGAGCGTGGATGAGATCGAGACGGCCTTCCGGGAGTCCGTGGACGACTACCTCGCCTTCTGTGCCGAGCGGGGCGAGGAGCCGGACCGGCCGTTTTCGGGGCGGCTGATGCTGCGGCTTCCGAAGGACCTCCACCGTGAGGTGTTCGTCGGGGCCCAGCGGGAGGGGAAGAGCCTGAACCAGTTCGTGGTCGAGCGTCTCCGCCAAGCTAGCTAATCCACCGCTGTTGCCCGACGCAGGGCGCGAGTGTAGCCTACCGGCTTACTCGGATCGGAAACTGCTGTCCTGAGTTGGAACGGCCTACACCTGCTCCGACGCAGCAGAAGCTATGGCGGTCACCGAAGAGATCAACCGCAGAGTGCAGAGACTCCCGGAGCCCTTGCGCGCCGAGGTGCTCCGCTTCGTGGACTATCTGCTGACGCGGGCCGAGCAAAATGAGGATCGTCAGGCGGATCGGGCGTGGTTCGACGTGTCCTTGCAGTCGGCGATGCGCGGGCTGAAGGACGAGGGCGGCCCGGACTACTCCGAGGCGGATCTGACCGAGCGGTTCTAGTGAGGCAACCCGGTCAAATCGCTCTCCTGCGCTTTCCTCAGACCGACCTCTCGGCGGGTAAGCTCCGCCCCGTCGCGTTGTTGGGGGAGGTGCCCGGCCCCTTCGACGACTGGCTCGTCTGCATGGTATCGTCCCAGCTCCGCCAAGAGGTGAGCGGGTTCGATGAGGTCATCCGCGACACTGATGCAGACTTCGACCGGTCCGGGCTGAAGGTCACGAGCGTGCTTCGCATCAGCCGCCTGGCCGTCATGGAGGGAGCCGTGCTTCTGGGTGCGGTCGGTGAGATCAGCCCTGAGCGCCTGCGCCGCATCCGAGCGCGACTGGCGCGGTGGATGGAGGGCGGTACCCGAGAGGTCACCGATCCCAGCACGTAGCCTGCATCCGTAAGACGGAGTGCGCCGCCGCCCCGCCTCGGTCCTCGGTAGCTTCCGGCTGACCCAGCCCCCCGACCCATGACCGACCCGGAGCACCTCAAGGAGCGCCTCGCCCGCGACCTCAAGGACGCGATGCGCGCCAAGGACCAGACCCGTCTGCTCACCGTGCGCGCGCTGATGAGCGCCATCACCGCCCGCGAGAAGGAGGGCACCGGCCCGCTCTCGGCCGACGACCTCACGGCCGTCGTGCAGAAGCAGGCCAAGCAGCGCCGCGACGCCGCCGAGCAATACGACGACGCCGGCCGCGACGACCTTGCCCAGCGCGAGCGCGACGAACTCACCCTGATCGAGGCGTACCTCCCCGCGCAGCTCTCCGACGAGGACATCGCCCGCGTCGTGCAGGAGATCGTGACCCGCACCGGCGCGACGACGATGAAGGACATGGGCCGCGTGATGGGGGAGGCCATGAGCGCCCTCCGCGGCCAAGCCGACGGCAACCGCGTCCGCGCCGCCGTGCAGGGGTTGCTCCAGAGTTGACCCGGCGGTTGGTAAGGGCACGATGCATCGTGCCCCTACGGGCACTGGGTCTGTTATTGCAATGCAAGAAACCGGCTTCACCACGCTCGACTTCTTCGTCCTGATCGCCATCGGGCTCGGCGTGTGGCGGGGGCTGCGGGCCGGCGCGCTGAGCCAGCTTGTCGGGGCGGTGGGGCTGGTGCTAGCCTTCTTCGTCGGCGTGGCGCTGATGGAGCCGGCGGGGGCGGCCGTGGTCGCGAGCCTCGGGGTGGCGGAGCGGACGGCGCCGGCGGTCGGGTTCATCGTCGTCTTCGCCGGGGTGTTGGCGGGGCTGGCGGCGGTGTCGCACCTCGCCCGGAAGACGCTGGAGTCCCTGAGGGTCGGGTTCGTGGACAAGGGGCTGGGGGCGCTGTTCGGCGGTCTCCGCGCGGCCGTCGCCCTCAGCGTGCTGCTCCTGATGACGGGCAGCCTCGCGCTCCCCGGCTCGGGCGGGCTGATCGTGGGGATGGAGACGCGCGAGCGCTCGGTGCTCTACGAGCCCGTCCGCGCGCTGGCGCCCGCGCTGTGGGAGGCGTTCCGCGCCGTCGCCCCCGGCTGGCAGGACGGCCTCCGCGAGCGGTTCGAGGGGCTGGTGGGGGAAGAGGGGTGAGAGGGCGGCGAGCAACCTTCCCCCTTCCCATTCCCGACAGCCCTATTCCGCTCCGGCTTCTGACATGTCCACGTAGAAGGGCGATGCGATGTCATCACGGCTGCTGTCGGAGGAGCGACCGTACACGTAGCCCGCCATCACACCCTCTACGTTGAAGTTCTGGATGGCGACTGTACCCGAGGATAGGCTTAGTTGATACAACCCCTCTAAAGTGTAGAGGTTGTAGCCGACGAACTCAGGCAGTGCCTCTCCTGTGTCGATGAGGGTCAGGGACTCCTGAGCGACGCTCCGGGTGGAATCCTCAGGGTAATAGGACCGGAGCGTTACGAGTCCCCCTTCATTGGTTGCGGTCCAGACGAGGAAGGAGGAAGAGGCGGTGATGGTGGCGCCCGCGTGAGGGATGACCTCGACATCCTCATCGGAAGCGCTGTCGCATCCGGCGGTGAAGGCGGTGGCAGCGAACGCTACCAGCATGGTCCGTAAGAGGCTTTTCCTAAACTTAGTGTTGTTCATGGTAAGACTAGGCTTTGACTGAACTGGGATGACGCGGCGGACGGGACCTCGCGGCCTCGGCCGCCGCGCCTACGTGTCGAAGGAGGGCAGCTACTTCAGCAACGTCACCCGCTGCGTCTCGATCCGCGTACCGGTCTGGAGTCGGACGACGTAAACGCCCGCCGGCAGGTCCGCCATCTCAACCGAAACCCGATGCTGTCCAGCCTCCATCTGCCCTTGCGTTACTCGGACTACTTCCCGGCCCAACACGTCGTAGACGCCGAGCCGGACGCCGGACGCCTCAGGCAGGTCGTAGCGAACAGTGAGGCGGTCGCGGACGGGGTTCGGCGCAGGAGCGTAGAGAACGAAATCAGCCGGGGGCGCAGCGCTTTGCGAACCGACTCCTGCAGTGCCACCGTGTACGGGACGGCACGGGATGCCCCCGCCGCATGGAGGGTCGGGCTCATTGACTTGGACGAGCCTCGTCTTCGCCGCCGTTTGGGACCCCCGCGTGACCTCGACCTTGACCGAATGCTGCCCATACGCATTGAGGTATTGAGAGTAGGAGTCGGAAGGCGACGTCTTCGTCCGGGTCGTCTTGAGGGTGTAGGTCGAGGAGCCGGGCGGCCTATGGTACCATCGGAAGGTGTAAGAAGAGCCGGTTCCGTTCTGCGCTGTCGCTGTCCACGAGCCCGTACCGTAGTTCTCGAGCCAAGAGGTCCCGCTGAGCGAGACCGTCAGGTTGTTAGAGGGGGCGGGGAGGATCTCGAGTGTGAAGGAATCATTCGCACCGACGTACTCCTGGCCCAGGACGTTTGCTACCCAAGACCGAGCCGAGAGGGTATGAACGCCGACGCCAAGTCGGGGAACGGTGGCCTGCGGGTACCCGAACTCATCTGGGCAGGTGAAGGGACCATTGGGACGAAAGCAGCGCTGATTCCAAACCAGGGAGCCGTTGACGTATGTCTGCGTCCCATTATAGGCGAGCGCAGGAGATAGAATGTCAACGTCATAGTAGGTGCCGATGGGGACCGGGCCTGCTATCCCAGACTTCAGACGATAGACCTTCTCGTTGGAGGTTTGCGACACAAGGTCTGCGTAGTTCGAACCGATGCTGCCGCTCACGTAGAGTTCGACGCTGCCAGCGAGAGTCGATCCGACGGAGGGGGCTTCCGCCTTCGCGAGGGTAGAGGAGCCTGCCGCTAAAGCAGAGAGAGAGAGCACGTAGCTCAAGAGGAGGAGAGTGTGGCGGTAGCGCACGACTGCTGCTAGAGGCGTGCCGCCTCCCATGTTAGGGGTCGGCACTGAGCGACACCTGATGGAAGCTCGGAGCGGCGGTGTCGGGGTCGCTCTGAGCGGGCGCAAAGGTTCGACATTCTAGACCTCTTGTCAAGGGGGTAAGAGGATTATATTTTTGCCTGATGTGAGATCCTGTAAGTTGTTCGCCGAAAGCATCTGGCTCGGGTAGGCTGGCAAGACGGCCTCCGCGAGCGGTTCGAAGGGCTGGTGGGGGAGGAGGGTTAGCAAGTTCATTTGGGGGTGGTGGTAGAGACGCAACATGTTGCGTCTCTACCGCGGTGCAGGCCCCTTCCTCGCGCCGCTGCCGCCACGCCGTCACCGCGCGTCCGTAGGTTCCGGCCGACGCCGCCCCGCCCCGCCCGATGGTCCCCGTTAGCCTCAAGCTCCGCAACTTCCTCTCCTACGGCGACGCCGCCGAGCCTCTCAATTTTGAAGAGTTCCGCGTGGCCTGCCTCTCGGGCGGCAACGGGCAGGGCAAGAGCGCGCTCCTCGACGCCGTGACCTGGGCGCTCTGGGGCGAGGCCCGGAAGGCTGCCGACGCCCGGAAGCCCGACGAGGACCTCCTCCGCATCGGCGCGCGCGAGATGGAGGTGGACCTCGCCTTCGACCTCGAAGGAGAGCGCTACCGCGTCGTCCGCACCTACCAGCGCTCGGCGTCGGGGAAGACCTCGAAGCCCGGCCTCGAATTCCAGGTCGAGGACGGGGCCGGCGGGTGGCGTCCGCTGACAGCCCCCTCCGTTCGTGAGACGCAGCGGGCGATCAACCGCGCGCTCAGCGTCGACTACGAGACGTTCATCAACTCGGCGTTCCTCCTCCAGGGCCGCTCGGACGAGTTCACCAAGAAGAAGCCGACCGAGCGGAAGGAGATCCTCGGCAAGATCCTCGGGCTCAGCCGGTACGAGCGGCTGGCGAACGCGGCGAAGGCCCGCTACCGCGACGCGCTCGAACAGTTCAAGACGGCTGAGGCGGAGGTCGGGCGGCTCAAGGACGCCGTCGCCGACGAGGCGCGGCTGAAGGAGGAGCACGCCGAGGCTGAGGCCGTCATCGCCGCGCTCGCGAAGGAGCTGGAGGAGCTTCAGGCGCGGGAGCGCACGCTGCGGGACCGCCTCGCCGCGCTCGACGCGGTAGCCAAGCGCGCCGCCGAGCAGCGCGAGCGCCTCGGCGCCCTCACCGAGCAGCGCCAGAAGGTCGAGGCCGAGCGGGCGGAGCTTGCCGCGCGGATCGAGGAGGCCGAGGGCCTCATCGCCCAGGCCGACCGGATCACCCAGGACTACGAGCGCCACCGGACCCTCTCGGCCGAGCGGACGGCGCTCGACGAGAAACGCGACCTCGAGCTCGGGCTGAAGGACCAGGCGCTCCGGCTCCGCGAGCAGGTCCAGCGCCGCGAGCAGGAGCAGCGCGACCGCCTCGCCCAGCTCGAAGCCGGCCTCGCCGCCGACCGCGAGCGGTGCAAGGAAGCCCAGCGGCGGCTCCTCGAACGCCCCGCCGCCGAGGCCGGTCTGCAGAAGGCCCGCGCCGCCGCCGCCGAGGCCGAGCGCCTCCGCGAGCGCCTGAGCGTCCGCCGCGGGCACGAGGAGCTACTCGCCAAGATCGAGCAGGAGCTCGCCTCCGAGCGCGGCGCCATCAACGCCCACATCGCCCGGCTCACCAAGGAGGTCGGTGCTGCAGAAGCCGCGCTCGAACGGCTCCCCGCCGCGCGCCGGCAGATCACCGCCCTCGCCGAGCGCGCCGAGCGGGTACGGTCATTGGAAGAACAGCGGGCCGACGTCCGCGAGCAGGGCAGCGGCCTCACCGCCGCCGTCGACGCCACCGACCGCGAGGTCGGGCGGCTCCGCGCCGAGGTCGAGAAGGTGAACCAGAAGTCGGCCCGGCTGGCCGCGCTGGAGACCGAGGAGTGCCCGACCTGCGGGACTGCCCTGACCCCTGAGCACCGCCGCGCCGTCGAGGCCACCTACGCCGCCGACCGCGCCGCGCTCGAAGAGCAGATCGCCGAGCTGGAGCGGGGCAAGGCGGAGCGGGAGGCCGAGCGGGAGGCGCTGCGCCGCCGCTACCGCGAGGTCGACGCCGAGATCGGGAAGCTCAACGGGGTCGCCGAACGGCTGGTCCGCGCGCGCGCTGAGGTCGAGGCCGCCGAGGGGCGGCAGGCCGCCGCGGAGGAGCAGCGTGCCGAGATCGCCCGGCTCACCCAGCAGCTCGCCGACGAGGCGTTCCGCCCGGAGCTCGTCGCCGAGCGGGCCGAGCTCCGCCGCCGGCTTTCTGCCGAGCCGTTCGACGAGGCCCACTTCGAGCGGGTGCAGGAGGCCGCCGCGCAGCGGCCCCGCTACGAGGCCCGCCTCAAGGAGCTCGCCGAGGTGGAGGGGCACCTCCAGGGGCTCACCAATAAGATTGCCCGCGAGGAGATCGAGGCGGCGCGGCTGCGGGAGGAGGCCGTCGGGGGGGCCGGGGGGGCCGCCGCCCGCGACCTCCGCCAGCGGATCGAGAACCTGGAAAAGCAGCGCGCCGCCGTGGGCTACGACGGCGAGCGCCACGACGCCGTCCGCCGCGCCCTCGACGCCCTCCGCGACGCGCCCGAGCGGCACACGCTCCTCCAGGGCGCCCGCGCCAACGCCGCCGACTGGAAGGAGCGCCGCGCCGCCCGCGCCGACGACCTCCGCCGCCTCGACGCCGAGGCCGACGCGCTACGCACCGCCGTCGCCGCGGCCGAGGCCGAGTTGGAAGAACGCGCCGACCGGCAGGCTGAGGCCGACGCGCTCGCGAAGGACCGGGGAGAGACGGAGGCCCGACTGAGCCGCTCGCAGGCCCGCCGCGGCGGCCTCCGCGCCCGCCTCGACGCCTGCGAGCGGAACCGCGCCCGGCTGGCCGAGGTCCGCGCGGAGCTGCGCGAGCACAAAAAGCAGAAGACGCTCTACCACCACCTCCGCACCGCCTTCGGGCGGAACGGCATCCCCGCGCTCATCATCGAGGAGACGCTGCCCGAGATCGAGGACCGCGCCAACGCCCTCCTCGCGCGGCTCTCGCGGGGGCGCACCCGCGTCCAGCTCGAGACCCTCAAGGACAAGAAGGCCGGCGGCACGAAGGAGACCCTCGACATCACCATCACCGACACGGCCGGCGTGCCGCGGCCCTACGAGACGTACTCCGGCGGCGAGGCCTTCCGGGTCAACTTCGCGCTGCGGATCGCGCTGGCGCAGCTGCTCGCCGAGCGCGCCGGCGTCCGCATCCGCACCCTCGTGGTCGACGAGGGGTTCGGGACGCAGGACAAGCGCGGCATCGAGGCGCTCGTCTCCGCCATCCAGACCGTGAGCGACGACTTCGAGAAGATCCTCGTCGTGACCCACCTCGACGAGTTGAAGGAGGCGTTCCCCGTGCGGATCGAGGTGGCGAAGGACCCCGTGGCCGGCTCGCGCTACGACGTGATCGGGGTCTAATCGGACCGCGCGGCGCCGCCGGAACGCTCACGCAAGCATCCGGTAGGGAGGAGGCCCCTCTCTTCCAGCCCCTCTCCCCCCCATGGCCGACCTCACCGACAAGCAGCAGGAGACCTACGAGGCGTTCAACGACCTCGTCAACATGGCCCCGCAGGAGCTCGATGACTGGCTCGACACCGAGGACTCGCGGTCTGTAGGCGACAGCGACTCCGGGGAGTCCACAGGCCACCGCTCCGGCCGGCGGATCGTCGAGATCAAGCGGAAGAAGAAGGCGGACCTCACGGACGCCGACCTCGACCACATGCAGAAGGTCGTCGGCTACATCAAGCGCCACAAGGCGCAGGTCCCGTCCGACCCCGCCGAGAGCGACTGGCACTACAGCCTCAAGAACTGGGGCCACGACCCCTGCGAGGACGCCGAGGTCGACTGCTGAGCCCCGGCCGCGCTGCGGTCAGGCATAGCGAGCCAACGCGGCGGCCTCGTCCTCCGGCGCGACGACGCGGTAGGTCTCCCGCGCGGCCTCCTCGGCGAGCCATTCGCTCACGCCCTCCCGCTTGCGGAGCGCCGCCGTCGTCTTCGGCGGGACCCACCCGTAGACGGGGTTCTCGCGGTAGGCCCGCTTGCTCTCCCCGAACCCCCACCGGATGCCGCCGTAGGTCGCCGCGTCGCGGCCGTCGAGGGAGAGGCGGTCGTTGAGATAGCAGGCCGCGGCGAAGGCGTCCTCCGGCGTCGGGCGCCACTTCAGGATCTGCTTGACCCAGTACATCCGGAGGTTGTTGTTCATCCACCCGTCGAGGAGGAACCCTTTCTGCGCCGCGTTCCACGCCTCGTCGTCGGTCTCCCCGTGGACGAGTTCTTCTAGGCTGAAGAGCTGGGGGCGCGGGTCGTCGGCGTGGTCACGGAGCGTCTGCTTGGCCGGCTCGGGCAGCCCCTCGAAGCGCGCCCACAGCCGCTCGTTCCGGCAGCGGTGGTAGTAGAACTCCCGCCACGTCAGCGCCTCGTCGAGAAACTTGTAGCGCGCGGCGGGATGCAGCGCGCCCTCCTGCTCGGCGGCCTCGACGGCGCGGGCGACCTCGCGGGGGGAGAGCACCCCGAAGTGCATCCACGGCGAGAGCCCCGAGGTGGCGTTCGGCTTGGCCGGGTTGTTCCGGTTCCACTTGTAGCGCGGCACCACGTCCCGGACGGCGGCGCGGAGCCGGTCGAGTGCGGCCGAGCGGTGCCCCCGGAAGCGCGGTGCCGGCGGCAGCGTGAGGTCCACGCCGCACCCGGCGATGAATGCGTCGAGCCCGTCGGCGTCGAGCCCCTCGATGGCCGTCGGCCCGATGCCGAGGTCGCCGTCGAGGAGGTCGCCGCCGAAGGGTTCTTCCGTCGGGGTCTGGGTGAGGTCGATGTCGAGGTGGAGGCGGCGCGCGGGGGTGTGGGCGGCGCGGAACCGCTTGGTGACGGCGAGGTGCGCCTCGAAGTCGTTCATCGGGACGAGGCAGCAGGCGTCGACGGCGAGCACGGCGCGGTCGAGTTTTTCTGCGAGGGTGTCGGCGTACTCCCGCGTCACGAACGTCGGCACGTCGTCCACCACGACGGCCGCCGCGCGCCGGGCCAGCCGGGCGGCGACCTCGACGGTGCCGGGGGCGTCGCCGTCGGTCGGACCCTGGCGGACGTACCGCCGGAACCGGAGCCCCCGCGCCTCCACGCCCGGCCCGAGCTCCTGGCTCGCCTCCAGCATGAACCGGTGGATGCGGTGGGAGGCGTACGGGTAGCGGTTCTCCAGCGTGTGGAGCACGACCACCGGCAACCCCCGCTCGTTGCCCAGCGCGACGGCGGCGTCGAGCGCGGGGTTCTCGTCGGCGCGGAGGGCCTGCATCAGCCAGCACAGCACGTAGTCCCGCCCGCGCGAGACGATGCGGCGGTCGGTGAGGCGACGGGTCCGCCGCCGGAGGAGGTTCAGCGCGTCGCTCACGGCTCAGCCCTCCGCCTTCTGCGTGCTCGGACCCTTCGCCGGGACGGCCTTGCGCCCACCGCGCCGCGCGCTCGGCGGCTTCCGCGAGCCGTGCCGGGCGTAGACCTGCTCGGCCAGCGCCCTCGTCTCCGGGAGCGCCTTGATGGCCCAGAAGTCGTCCTTCATCTGCCGCGAGCTCTCCTTCCAATCCACGAGCGCCTCGGGGTAGTCGGGGACGGGGTCGAGGTGGTGGCGGAGGATCAGCTTCGGCGGGACGTCCCGCAGCTCCGCCACCCACCGCTTCACGAACTCCGCCTCGCGGTCGTGGTCGGCGAGCTGCTTCGGGGGGAGTAGATGCGGAGCTGGTTGATGCCGACGACGCCAGCCTGCATCTGCGTCTGGGCGACGTGGATGCCCGGCTCGTAGTCGGCCCACAGCCGGGCCACGGGGTAGAGCGTCTTGCGCCAGTCGATGCGGAGGCTGTGGACGGCGGCGCTGGTGACGAAGGCGCGCATGCGGAAGTTGAGGAAGCCGGTCTCGGCGGCGCAGCGCATGCAGGCGTCTACGAGCGGCCAGCCGGTTTCCCCTCTGAGCCACGCGTTGAGGTGGCCGTCGCCGGGCGTGGGGAGGTCGGCGTAGGCGGGGTTCAGCGGCTCGAACTCCATCTGCGGCTCGGTCTCGAGGCGCTGGATGAAGTGGTCGCGCCAGTGGAGCCGGCTCTTGAAGCTCCGGAGGGACTTCTTCCACTGCGCCGCCGCCTCGTCGTCGCTCTCCTTGACCTCGGCCTGGCGGGCCTCGGTGGCGGCGTAGGCCTGCCGGCCGGTGAGCGTCCCCCACGCGAGGTGGACGGAGAGGCGGCTTCCGCACACGAAGGCGTCGTTGGGGGAGGAGATGCCGCCGGAGTAGCACCGCTCCCGTTCTTCGAGAAACGACCGCAGCGTCTCGTCGGCGGTGGTCTCGCTCACGGGCTGGCGCTCCGCCCGCTGCCGCTCGGTGAGCGGGTGGCCGAACGCCTCGGGCGTCGGGCGCTCGCCCTCGGGGGGCTGGAGCGCGCGGACGGCCCTAGGCACGCGGACGCGGCGGAGCGCCTCGGCGTCGGGGGCAGGGAGGGGGCCGCCCTGCATGAACGCCTTCCACCGCTTCGCCCGGCGGTCGAGCCCGCCGCGGAAGACGCCGGTCTGCCGGTGCTCGTGCCACGCCACCCCGTGGGCCGCGCACCACCGCGCGACGGCCTTGTCGCGCTCGAACGTCACGCGGCTCCCGATCTCCTCGTGCGAGTGGATGGCCTCGAAGCCGATAGCGGCGTGCAGCCGGTCCAGGGCCTCGACCGCATCGGCGCGGAGGGCGAGGACGCCGCCGCCGTGTGGGCGGAGCCGCTCGCGCAGATCATCCAGCGCCTCGACCCACGCGGCGACGTGGAACCCGGAGGTCTCCTCGGCGCGGAGGACGGCGGGCTCGAACAGGAAGACGGGCAGCGCCTCAGCCCCGGTATCGAGTGCGGCGGTGAGCGCGGGGTTGTCGGCGAGGCGGAAGTCCTTCTTGACCCACCAGAGGACGGGCGGCATGGGGGAGGAGAGGGGAGGGCGGGGCCAACCCACAAAGGCACAGGTTGTTCAGGGGTTAGGCGACGGGGACGAGGTTGACAATCCGTTTTTGCAATTCCAGCGAGGTAACAGCCTGTTAACCGGCAGATAACCCCGTCGTAACAGGCCCGTCGCGAGGGGAGGGGTTGTTTGCGCGTCTCCCTACATCCTCACGCGCTCCGATGCCCCTCCGCCACGCCCTCGCCCTCGTTTCTCTTTTCGCTCTCCCAGCCGCGGCGGCGCTCGCGCAGTCTGCGCCGGAGCTGGCCCTCATCGGCCGCTACGAGACCGGGCTCTTCGACGAGAGCGCGGCCGAGATCGCCGCCTACGACCAGGCCACCGAGCGGGTCTTCTTCGTCAACGCCCTCGACAACGCCGTCGTCGCCCTCGACGTGAGCGACCCGACGCTCCCGACCGAGGCGTTCACGATCTCGCTCGCGGCGTTCGGCAACGAGGCCAACAGCGTCGCCGTCAAGAACGGGCTCGTCGCCGTCGCCGTCGAGGCGGACCCGAAGACGGACCCCGGCCGGGTCGCGTTCTTCACGACGGGGGGGACCCCGCTCGGGAGCGTGACGGTCGGCGCGCTGCCGGATGGGATCGCGTTCACGCCCGACGGCCGCACGCTCGTGGTCGCCAACGAGGGCGAGCCCAACGACGCCTACGCCGTCGACCCCGAGGGCAGCGTCTCGCTCGTGGACGTCCGCAGCCGCCGCGTGGTCACACTCGGCTTCGCGGACTTCAACGCGGGCGGCCCGCGCGCGGACGAGCTCCCCGAGGGCGTGCGGATCTACGGCCCCGGCGCCAGCGTCGCCGAGGACCTCGAGCCGGAGTTCGTCGCCGTCTCCCCGGATGGGGAAACGGCGTTCGTGACGCTTCAGGAGAACAACGCCGTCGCCGTCGTGGATATCGCAAGCCGGCGGATCGCGGAGATCTTTGCGCTCGGGACGAAGGACCACGCCGCCCCCGAGAACCCCCTCGACGCGAGCAACCGCGATGGCGGCATCAACATCCAGAACTGGCCCGTGATGGGTTTCTACCAGCCCGACGGCGCCGACACGTTCACGGCCGGCGGGCAGACGTTCCTCGTGACGGCCAACGAGGGCGACGCCCGCGACTACGACGCCTTCTCCGAGGAGGTCCGCGTTGGGGACCTCGTCCTCGACCCGGCCGCCTTCCCGAACGCGGCCACGCTGCAGGAGGAGGAAAACCTCGGCCGCCTCCGCGTCACCAGCGCCAACGGCGACCTCGACGACGACGGCCGCTACGAGGCGCTGTTCTCCTACGGCGCCCGCTCGTTCTCGATCTGGACCCCCGACGGCGCCCTCGTCTACGACAGCGCCGACGACTTCGAGCAGATCACCGCCGCCCTCCTCCCGGACGAGTTCAACTCCGACAACGACGAGAACGGCTCCTTCGACAGCCGCTCCGACGACAAGGGGCCGGAGCCGGAGGGCGTCGTGACCGGCACCGTCGGGGGCCGGGTCTACGCCTTCGTCGGGCTCGAACGGATCGGCGGCGTGATGGTCTACGACGTCACCGACCCGCTCGCGCCGACGTTCGTGGACTACACGAACACCCGCGACTTCTCGGGCGACGCCGCGCTCGGGACCGCCGGCGACCTCGGGCCCGAGGGGCTCGTCTTCATCCCCGCCGCCGAGAGCCCGAACGGCACCGACCTCCTCGTCGTCTCCTACGAGGTCAGCGGGACGGTCTCGCTCTACGAGTTCGCCGCACCGCCGGCCATCACGGTGGCGGCGGTGCCGGACGCGCCGCCGGTCGCGATCCCCGCGCGCGGCGGCTCGTTCTCGTTCGCGGTGACGCTGGAGAACAACACCGCCGAGGCGCAGACGGTCGAGGCGTGGACGGCGGTGACGTTCCCCGACGGCTCGACGCTGTTCCCGGTGGGCGGCCCGGTGACGGAGACGCTGGAGCCGGGGCAGACGGAGACGCGCACGGTGACGCAGCGCGTGCCGGGCCTCGTCCCCGGCGGGACGTACACCTACGCCGTCCTCGTCGGCGACTTCCCCGACGGCGTGCTCGACGCGGCGCGTTTCTCCTTTGAGAAGGCCGGCGGTCCGGCCCGCGCCGTGGCTGCCCTCGCCGAGTGGGCCACTGCCGGCCTAGGCACGCCGGCGGGCGACGTGGCGGCGGACGTGGCCGCCCGCGCGGCCGCCGGCGCCCTCGTCGTCGAGAGCTTCCCGAACCCCCTCCGCGACTCCGCCACGGTGCGCTACTCGGTCCCCGAGGCCGGCTCGGTGCGCGTCGCCATCTACGACCTCCTCGGCCGCGAGGTGGTCGTGCTCGCCGAGGGATTCGCCACGGCGGGTGCCCATGCCGCCGCGCTCGACGGCGCCGCGCTTGGCGCCGGGACCTACCTCGTCCGCGTCGAGGCCGGCGGGGCGGTGGTGACGAAGCGGGTGGCGGTCGTCCGCTAAACGGAACGTCCTGCTCCGGCTAGAGCTTGTTAGGGACTTGATGCAACTACGAGAGCCAGAACAGCCTCAGAGCGGCCGATCTCGGCTCGACCGGACTCCTGCTCAGGCTTATTCACCTGTTGCTGCTGTCAAAGTCGCTTCGTACGGACTGGAATCATCAATCCGAGTTGCTAACAGGCTCTAGTCGAAGTCGGAGCAGGACATGAAGTAAAAGCAACCAGGGCAGCGGTACTTGCAGCCGCGGTTCTCGAGGCGCTGCCCGCAGTTGGGGCAGAAGTCCCAGTAGCTCCCGCTCGCCACCGAGGGGCCCACCGGGGGCGGGGGAGCGCTCTGGGCCCGGCTGCCCGTTATTGCAAACAAAAAGCCCTGGTGGGGGTCGGCAACGGTCGGCTTCGGCTCGGGGTTCATCGGAGCGGAAGGGGAGGCGGGGAGGGCTCAGCCGAGCGGGTGCCCATGGCGCTCCATCTCGGCCCGGTCGGCGGCGGCGCGGAGGGCGGCTTCGAGGGCGGCGACCTCCGGCCACTCGTCCGGCGCCAGCGTCAACACGTCCTCGCCGACGATGGCGTTGAGCCCGTCGCGGACGCGGCGCGGGCGGAAGATCGGGCGGAGCCGGAGGGGCGCGTTCGCCGCGACCTCCCACAGCGTCCGCGCCCCGCCGAGCCCCCCGCGCAGGACGATCTCGACGGGGGCGCTGCGGAGCCGGTACAGCGTCACCACCGTGGCGACGGCGAGAGCGACCGGTGCGGCCCAGAGCAGCCACCCTGCCGGGTCGTTGCCGAGCAGCATGTCCGCCGTGGCGAGGACCATCAGCGGCAGCAGCAGCAGCGCGAGGGCGGGGGGGAGGGCGCGGGCGAACACGAGCGACGGCCCCGCATCGCCAGGGTGACGGCGGCTACGGAACACGGCGGCCGTCGCGGCGGGCTCCGGCGCCGTGCTGCTCGTCCGGGCCGGCCCCGGCGCGAACCACTCGATGGGGTGGGAGGAGTCCACGGCTCAGCCCTCGGCCGCCTCCTTCTTCTGTCCGTTCGCCTTCGCGCCGTCCGCCAGCGCCTTCGCGGCTACGTCGCCGGCGTCCTCGCCGAGGAAGGGGTAGGCGAAGTGGGTCGGGGGGACGAACGTCTCCTTGACGGCCCGGAGGCTCGCCCAGCGGAGGAGGTTCACGTGCGAGCCGGCCTTGTCGTTGGTGCCCGAGCCGCGGGCGCCCCCGAACGGCTGCTGCCCGACGACGGCGCCGGTGGGCTTGTCGTTGATGTAGAAGTTGCCGGCCGCGTCCATCAGCGCGTCGTGCGCCTCGATCACCGCGCGGCGGTCGCGGGCGAAGACGGCGCCGGTGAGGGCGTAGGGGCTCGTCCGGTCCACCAGCCGCAGCAGCTCCGTCCAGGACGTGCTCTCGGGGGCGACGTAGACGGTGGCGACGGGGCCGAACAGCTCCTCCTCCATCGTCTCGTAGTGCGGGTCCTCGACGACGAGCACCGTCGGCTCGATGTAGAACCCCTCGGCGTCGTCGCAGCCGCCGCCGTGGGCGACGGTGACGCCGTCGGCGGCCTTCGCGCGGTCGATGAACCCCTTGAGGTTGTCGAACGACTTCCGGTCGATGACGGCGTTCATGAAGTGCGTGAAGTCCTCGACCGGGCCGACGGTGATGTCCGCGAGCTGCGCCATCAGCTCGCGCTCTACCTCAGGCCAGAGGGATTCGGGGACGTAGACCCGGGAGGCCGCCGAGCACTTCTGCCCCTGGTACTCGAAGGCGCCGCGCACGATGGCCGTCGCCACGGCCGCCGGGTCCGCCGACTCGTGGGCCACGATGAAGTCCTTCCCGCCGGTCTCCCCGACGATCCGCGGGTAGCCGCGGTAGCGGTCGAGGTTCTTCCCGATCGTCTCCCAGAGCCCGTTGAACGTCCCCGTCGAGCCGGTGAAGTGGAGGCCGGCGAGGTGCTCCGACGCGATGGCCGGGTCGCCGACGTCGGCGCCGGAGCCGGGGACCATGTTGATCACGCCCGGCGGGAGGCCGGCCTCTTCCAGGAGCCCCATGATGTAGTGGGCCGAGAGGAGCGACGTGGACGCCGGCTTCCAGACGACGGTGTTCCCCATCAGCGCGGGGGCCGTCGGGAGGTTGCCGGCGATGCTCGTGAAGTTGAACGGGGTGGCGGCGAAGACGAACCCCTCCAGCGGGCGGTACTCGACGTGGTTCCACACGCCGGGCGGCGAGACCGGCTGCTCCTCGTAGATCTGCCGCATGAAGTGGACGTTATACCGGAAGAAGTCCACGAGCTCGCAGGCGCTGTCGATCTCGGCCTGGTAGGGGTTCTTGCTCTGCCCGAGCATGGTGCTCGCGTTGAGCGCGTCGCGCCACGGGCCGGCCAGGAGCTCGCCGGCGCGGAGGAAGATGGCGGCGCGGTCGGCCCACGGCATCCGGCTCCAGTCGTGGCGGGCCTCGACGGCGGCCTCGACGGCGCGTTCTACTTCCGGCGTCCCCGCCATGTGCGCCTTGCCGAGGACCCGGCTGTGCTCGTGCGGCGCGATCACGTCGCGCGTGGAGCCCGTCGTGACCCGCTCGCCGCCGATCACGGGGGTGATCTCGGCGGTCTCCTCGCGCATCTCGGCCAGCTTCTGCTGGAGCGACCGGCGCTCGGGCGAGCCGGGGGCGTAGCTCTGGACGGGCTCGTTGAGGGGGAGCGGCGGGGTCAGGACGGCGTTGTGCATCGGTCGGAGGGGTGCGCGGAGGGGCATCGGGGGAGGGCAGAGCAAGATACGGGGCGGGCCGGCGGAGGCTCCCGTGCGGAGGGGTGAGGGGCGGAACCCGGCGGGCTCAGGGGGCTACGACAGGTGTCGATAATGTCTGTGCCACCTGTCGCCCAACCCAACCATGACCGGACGCTCCATCGGCCTCGACGTGCGCTCCACGGACGACCTCATCGCCCGGCTCAAGCGGGGCCTCCCGCCCAGCGCCTTCGAACGGCTCCGAAGCGAGCTCGACCTCGCCGCCGACGCGCTGGCCGACCTCGCCGGCGTCTCGACGCGGACGCTCGCCCGACGGAGGGAGCGGGCCCAGCCGCTGGCGCCGGACACGAGCGAGCGGCTGATCCGCCTCGCCCGGCTCTACGAGCTCGCCACGGACGTGTTCGGGGGCGCCGACGAGGCGCGAGCTTGGTTGAAGGCCCCCAACGTCGCGCTCGCCGGCCGCACCCCGCTCGACTACGCCGACACGGAGCCCGGTGCGCGCGAGGTCGAGGACGTGCTCGGGCGGCTGGCTCACGGCGTGTTCAGCTAGCCGTGGCGGAGGAGCGCATCACCGCGTGGCGGATCGTCCAGGCCCAGTACCTCGACGGCGCGGAGGCCGGGCGGCAGGCGTTCAGTGGGGAGGGCGCGCGGCGCTACGGGGGACGGTGGAACAGCCGCGGAGTGCCGGTCGCGTATACGGCGGGGTCGCGCGCGCTGGCCCTGCTGGAGATCGTCGTCCACCTCGGTGCGCCGAGGTTGCTCGGGCGGTACGCGCTCGTCCCGGTCACCTTCGCGCCCCGGCACGTCGAGACGCTGGAGGAGGCGCCCGACGGATGGCGTGCGCACCCGGCCCCGCGTGCGGTGCAGGAGGCGGGGGACGCCTGGGTTACAGCCGGGGACGGCCCCGTGCTGCGGGTGCCCAGCGTCGTCGTCCCTGCCGAACCGAACTACCTCGTCAACCCCCGCCACCGGGTGTTCGGCGAGTTGGAGGTCGGGGCGCCGGAGGCGCTCGATGTGGACGAGCGGCTGCGGGGGTAGGGGTGCCCGGGGTGCTGACCCTGATGGGGAGGGCTCCCTGGAAAAAAGCCGCTTCTGGGGCGCTATGGGCGGTTTTATAAAGCGGGATGGGCGGGGCTTGCTATTCCGGCGAGAACTCCTTATCGTGTAGGTGAGAGAAGGAACTGTGAAGCCAGACCGACCCCTCCTCATCCACCCCCCCTTTGCCATGCGTGCCCCCTCGTTCGTCCGCGCCCTCGCGCTCGCCGCGCTCGCCGTCGCCTGCTGCGTGCAGCCCGTCCAGGCCCAGGAGCTCTTCTGCGCCACCGTCCCCGGCCCCGACGCCGCCGGCCCGCCGCCGGCCCCGCCGCTGTGCCTCGACCAGGGGCCCTACCCCATCACGGCCGAGCGCACCGACCTCACCGCCCGCTACGTCGTCCGCGTCGTCAAGGACGACGCCTGCCAGACGGCCCTCACCCAGAGCGCCATCGACGACGCCCTCGACTACACCGTGGCGTTCTTCGCCGCCCACGGCGTCACCCTCGAGCCGGACTCCGCGCAGCGGGAGGTCTGCGACACCGGCCTCTACGAGAGCAGCGTCATCGCCGCCTTCAGCGACCTCCTCGCCACGGGCACCACGGCGGGCGCCGTGGACCTCTTCATCGGCGGCCCGACGAGCGGGGGGGGGGTCGCCCGGGACATCCCCTCGGGGGCCATCGCCGTGGGGGGCGAGAACGTGGTGCCCGCGCCCGGCGGCGTCATCAACGGGCCGAGCACGATCGTCCACGAGTTCGGGCACGCCTTCGGGCTCGAGCACACGTTCCTCTGCACGGGCGAGGTCTGCTGCCCGGACGGGTTCTGCGTCGAGACCCCCGCGGCGGGGGGCGGCTCTCTTCCGGACCTCCCCATCGTCGGGAGTGGGGAGTGTGCCGGCGGCTCCGGCGTCTCCTGCACCGAGGAGCCCGACGGGAGCAACTGCCTCGAGTGCGGGGACTTCGTCTGCGACACCCCCGCCGACCCCGGCTTCATCCCGTTCCAGGTCACGCCCTCGTGCGACTTCACCAGCTCCAGCGTGATCTGCGAGCCGGAGTACGACCCGAGCACGACGAACGTCATGAGCTACAGCCGGTCGGACTGCCGGGACAACCTCACCCCCGGCCAGCTCGACCGCCTCACGACGGTCACGCTGCGCCACAACGCCGAGGTCACCCGGCGCCTCGTGCTCACCGACGACCTCTCGGTGTGCGGGTTCGCCTTCCGCGGCACGGAGGTCGTCGTGCCCCAGGGGATCACGCTGACCGTCGAGAACGAGCTCACGCTCGGGGCGGACGCGACGGGGCGCGCGGCGCGGCTCGTCGTCGAGGGCCGGCTCGCGGGGCAGGCCGGGAGCGAGATTGCGCTGGCCGAGGGGGCGGCGCTCGTCGTCACGGCGACGGGGGACGCCGCGGGCTTCCGCGGCACGCTCGCGGCCTCCGGCGTGGGCGCCGACGGGGCGCCCTCGCGCGTGACGGTCGAGGCCGGCGGCCGGCTCCGGCTCGGGGCCGGCGTCGAGCACGCCTTCCTCGGCGGGGCCTCGTTCTTCAACCAGGGCGGCACCGTCACCCTCGGCACCGACGCCCACCTCCGCGTGGGCGTCCAGACCGGCCCCGGCGACGACTCCGCGGCCTCGTTCGAGGCCGGGCCCGGCGCCCGATTCTTCTTCGAGCAGGGGGCTGGCCTCGCCGTCTACGGCACGGCCCGCGTCGAGGGCACGGCGGCGGACACCGTCTCGTTCCGGGGGATGACGAGCGGGGTCTCATGGGACGGCATCCTGCTGGAGGGGGACGGGAGCAGGGTCCAGCGGGCCTTCGTCTCCGGCGCCGAGGTCGGCGTTACGGTCCGTGCGCGCGATGTGGAGCTCCAGTTCACCCGGCTCCGGGGGAACGGGACCGGGGTGGCGAGCGACTTCGTGCCGTTCGCGCTCGACCCCCAGACGGGGGGGGCGGTCCGGAGCGATTTCGAGCTAAAGGACTCGTGGGTCGAGGCGAACGAGGGCGTCGGCGTCCTCGCCCGGAACGTCGAGATCACGGAGTTCGTCGCGTCCCTCGTCCGGGACAACGGGGGGCACGGGCTGCTCCTCTGGAACGCCGCGAGCCTCGACGTCTTCGACGTGGACTTCGACCGGAACGGGGGCGGGACGGCCCCCGCCTCCGACGGCGTCCGGCTCCTCTTCGGCGCCGAACTCGACCTCGCTAATCGGATTGGTGACTCCGGCGAACTCGGAGCCGGCAACGACCGCGTGAGAAACAACGCCTTCCACGAGCTCTACGTCGGCGCCGACGCGAGCCTCTTCGTAGGGAAGGACGTGCCGGACGGGCTGGACCTCGGGGGCCTCAACGTCATCCTCGACGACGCGCCGGCCGACAGCTCCTACCTCATCTACAACGCCTCCGGCGTCGAGGTCCTCGCTGAGCTCACGTACTGGGGCAGCGAAGTCGGGCCGGACTCAACGGACTTTTTCGGGCCGGTGGACTACAAGCCCTTCCTCATCCTCGACCCCACCACCATCGTCCCCCAGCCGGGCAACGGGAGCTCGGGCGACGGCGGGCTGCGCCAGGCGATCCGGTCGGCGCGGCAGAGCCTCCAGGCCAACCCTGGCGCCCCCGGCGCGGCGGCCCTGACGGCGCGGCTCTACGGGCTCCAGCGGCTCGACCGCACCGACGCCCTCGGCGAGCGCGCCCAGACGATGGCGCTCTTGGCGTGGCTCCGCGCGCCCATCGGGCAGGGCGGGCTCTCGGCGGCGCGGCAGGCCACGGCCGAGGAGGCGCTCCGGGCCGAGGTGACGGAGGCCGTGATCCGCGAGGATTACCCGGCAGCCGAGGCGCTGCTCGCGGCACACGCGGGGGCGGTGACGGACCCCGCGGTGGTCCGGTCGCTGGACTACGCCGCCGCCGTGGTGGACGAGCAGGCGGGGCGCTACGCCGCGGCGGCGGCGCGGTTGGAGACGGTGGCGCGGGGCGTGCCGAGCTCTAGGCTGGAGCGGGACCTCAACGGCATCGCCGGTATGATCGCGGCGAAGGGCGGGGGGGAGGCCGCGCAGGGTAACGATGGTGGCGACGCGGGTGGGACGGCGCTGCGTGCGGAGGAGGGCGTGGCCGAGGCGCCCGTTCTGGGTGCGGCGCGTCCGAACCCGACGGCGGGCACGACGGCGCTCCCGCTCGTGCTGCCGGCGGCGGCGCGCGTGGAGGCGGCGGCCTTCGACGTGCTCGGCCGGCGGGTAGCGCTCCTCCATGAGGGCCCGCTCGCGGCGGGGCGGCACCGGCTCGTGCTGGGGGCGGGGCTGCCGGCGGGGGTCTACGTCGTCCGCGCTGTGGTCGAGAGCGGGGCGAGTGCGGCCGTGCTCTCGCGGCGGGTGACGGTGATCGAGTAGGCGACAGCGCGCGGCGGCCGGGCCGGACCGGGGCCGGCCGTCGCGGGTGCAACCGGACGAGACATGGCGATGGTGACGATGCGAGCCGAGATGACGCGAGCCGAGACGGCG
This sequence comes from Rhodothermales bacterium, assembly GCA_965215145.1. Taxonomy (GTDB): domain Bacteria; phylum Bacteroidota; class Rhodothermia; order Rhodothermales; family JANQRZ01. The sequence continues at coordinate 2,135,460 of OZ244038.1, forward strand.
CTGCGGACGACGGCGGCGCTGCTGGCGCTCGTGCTGGCGGCGCCGGCGGCGTGGGCGCAGGGGCCGCCGGCGGGGCACGCCCCGCCCGAGGGGCTCGCCGCCGAGGCCGCGCTCTCGGCCGCCGCCGTGGAGCTGGAGCCCGGCGGGGAGGCGGCGCTGGCGCTCTCGGTGAAGAACGCGGGGGCGCTCCGGCTCCGGTGGTGCCTCGACTTCGACGACCCCTTGCAGCTCGGGGCGCCCCAGCGGCCGGACACCCTCGGGCGCGGGTGCGGCGTCCCCGGCGCGGTGCTCGCCGTCGTCGGGGAGGCGGACGTGGAGTACCTCCACGTCTTCGACGCCGAGGCGCTCCCGGACGGGCGGGTCTTCGTCGAGGACGGCAGCGCCGACGACACGTTCCGGTTCACCTCCGGGCTCCGGCCGGACCCGGCGCTGTGGCGGATGTACACGACGGGCAACGGGGACTACCGGGCCCTCTCCGGGGGGCTGGCGTGGATGCCGCCCGCGCTGGCGCCGGGGGGGCCGGGGGCCTACCCCGAGGGCACGCTCTGGTGGCTCATCGCCGACTCCGAGCGCGTGGGGCCGGGGGAGTACGAGCAGCTCTATGTCGAGCTCGTCGAGGGCTCCTTCGCCGAGGGGGAGAACGACGAGGGGCACCCCACGGGGCGCACCGTCACGCTCCCCCACGGGAGCCGCCACCCGGACCCCATCGAGGGGGGGGGGGGGGGGGGGCTCGGCCTCGCCTTCATACCCGACCCGCGCGAGGCCGGCGGCGGGCTCTTCTACTACCGCGGCAGCGGCGACCGCCTCCTCGCCGCCGACCTCACGGGGGCGGTCCCCGAGGGGTACCCCGCCGATCTGCTCGCCGTGCAGGCCGACCCGGTAACGCGCGTGCTCAGCCTCGACGCCCACGGCCGCCCGGCCGGGAGCGCCCCGGCGGACTCCGCGGGGCCGGTGGGGGTGCGGGTGGAGGTGCTGGAGGTGAGCCGGGTGATCTACTCCGGGGACAACCGCGCGCTCGTGACCGACCGCTGGGCCCGGACCGAAGGCCCAGACGGGGAGGGGCCGCATCCGGCGGCGGGTCCGGGCTCGGCGACGCCGTTGCACCTGGAGGGGACGTCGCCGCCGGACTACGGGGGGACGCGCTACGTCTCGACGCTCTACGGGCTGGCGCGGAGCCGGCGGGCGCCGAACGACGCGGTCTACGCGACGGCGGTGATCGCGCCGTCGTGGGCGGGGAACGTGACCGAGGAGGTGTTCGCCGTGCGGCCGACGCCGCTGTCGCCGCCGTGGCTCCACGTGCTCGCGCCGGAGGGAGACGAGGGCGGGATCGACAGCACGGGGTGGGGCGGGGTGCTCGCGCCCGGCGAGGGGGCGGAGGTCCGGCTACTCGTGCGGGCGGTCGCGGCGGACGGGGAGCCGCTGCCGCCGGGGCAGTACCGGGTGGCGGTGTGGGTCGAGGGGGAGGCGGTCGAGAGCGGGGAGGCCGGGGTAGGCCCGCTGGCGGCGGTGCCGCTAGTGCTGACGGTGACGGGTTCGACGGCCGAGGAGGGCGAGGCGCCCCTCCCATCGAAAGCCGTTCTGGGTGCGGCGCGTCCGAACCCGACGGCGGGGACGACGGCGCTCCCGCTCGTGCTGCCGGCGGCGGCGACGGTGGAGGCGGCGGCGTTCGACGTGCTGGGGCGGCGGGTGGCGCTCCTCCACGAGGGCGTGCTCGGAGCGGGGCGGCACCGGCTCGTGCTGGGGGCGGGGCTCCCGGCGGGGGTCTACGTCGTCCGCGCCCGCGTCGAGAGCACTTCCGGCGCGGCGGCCGTGCTCTCGCGGCGGGTGACGGTCGTGGAATGAGGGGGTCGGGGGAGGCGCGTTGGCGGTAGCTTCCGCCCCCTCGCCCCCCTCCGCCGCATGCCCGCCCCGTTCGAGCGCTTCGTCGCCCTCCGCTACCTCCGCGGCGCCGAGGGCCGTACCGGCGGTGGTCGGTTCTTGCGGTTCGTGACGGTTGTGGCCGTCGGAGGGGTGGCCGTTGGGGTGGCGGCGCTGCTGCTCTCGCTGATGATCGTGCGGGGGTTCAGCCGCGAGATCGAGTCGAAGATCGTCGGGTTCGGCGGGCACGTCCGGGTCGAGAACTACCTCGACGCGCCGCTCGGCGGGTCCGACACGCTCGCGGCGCGGCTGGCGGCGTTCGAGGGGGTCGAGGAGGTGGTCCCCGTGGCGAGCGGGTTCGTCCTGCTGCGCACCGGCGGCGCGGCCGGGGGGATCGAGGGGGTGGTGGTCAACGGGGTCCCCGAGGGGAGTCAGCCGTTTTTGCAAGAGCGCATCGAAACGGGCACGTTCGCGCTCACGCCCGACGCCGAGGGCCGCGCGGGCGTCGTCGTCGGGGCGCCGCTGGCGGCCCGCCTCGGCCTCCGCGTCGGGGACCGCGTCGTGGGCCTCGCCATGCGGGACTACGCCGGCGGCGCGGCGATGGCCCGGCCCCGCGTCGTCGGCCTCCGCGTCGCCGGGGTCTACGAGACCGGCCTCGCCGACTTCGACGAGACCTTCGCCTACACCGACCTCGGCGCCGCGCGCCGCCTCCTCGGTCTCGACGGCGACGAGGTCTCCCGCTACGACCTCACCCTCGCCGACATCCGGCAGGCCGAGCCTACCGCGCTCGCCGTCGGCGACGAGCTCGGGCTGCCGGTCCTGGCGCGCTCGATCTACCGCGTGCAGGCGAACCTCTTCGCGTGGGTGAACCTCCAGCAGAGCATCATCCCGCTGGTGATCGGGGTGATCGTGCTGGTCGCCGCGTTCAACATCGTCGGGACGCTGCTGATGCTGATCCTAGAGAAAACCCGCGAGATCGGGGTGCTCCGCGCGATGGGGGCGGGGGCCGGCGGCGTGCGGCGGCTGTTCGTCAGGCTCGGGTTCCTCGTCGGGCTCGTGGGGACGGGGCTCGGGCTGGGGCTCGCGCTGGGGCTCGGGCTCCTGCAACAGCGGTTCGGGATCATCCCGCTCCCGCAGGAGGCGTACTACATCGACACGGCCCCCGTCGAACTCGCCCCGCTCGACTTCGTACTGGTGGCGGCGGTGGCGCTCGCGCTCTGCACGCTGGCGGCGTACGTCCCCGCCCGCGTCGCCGCGCGGATCGAGCCCGTCCGCACGATCCGGTTCGCCGCTTGAGTATTGCGTGGTGCGTGTTACGTGTTGAGCGGCATCGAACACGCAATACGCACCACGCAACAGATGTCCCCTCCCATCCCTCACCCCTCCACCGATGGCCGTCCAGACCGGGCAGCAAGCCCCCGACTTCACCCTCCCCACCTCCGACACGCAGCGGTGGGCGCTCGCCGAGCACCGGGGCAACCCCGTCGTGCTGCTGTTCTTCCCCGGCGCCTTCACGAGCGTCTGCACCGACGAGCTCAACGCCGTCAGCAACACCCTCGACGACTACACCGGCTCCGGCGCCGAGGTCGTCGGGATCTCGACGGACTCGCCCTTCGCGCAGGCCGAGTTCAAGAAGGCGAACGACCTGAAGATGACGCTGCTCAGCGACCACGACGCCTCCGTCTCGGAGCGCTTCGGGGCGAAGTACGACCACGACTTCACCGACATGAACCTCGACCGGATCTCGAAGCGGGCCGCCTTCGTGATCGACGGCGACGGCACGGTCCGCTACGCCGAGGTCCTCGAGAACGCCGGCAAGCAGCCCGACCTCGACGCCGTCAAGCGGACGCTCCGCGAGCTTGGCTGAGGGGCCACGCGGTGGAGGAGGGGGCGGTAAGTTCCGTACGCTCCCGCCCCTCGTACCCGATGGTCCGCCTGCTCCTGCTCGCCTCCCTCTGCGGCTCCGCCGCCTCGCCGGTCGCCGCGCAGTTCGTCCCACTCGCCGACTCCGCCGCCTACCTCCGGCTCGACGAGGCCGCGCTCGACGCCTACGCCGAGCAGCGGCTTGGCCTCCAGCTCCGCGACCGCACGGTCTTCCCGTGGACCGGCGCCAGCGAGCGGACGCTGGCCGCACACTGGTGGATCGCGCAGCGCGGCGAGGAGCGACTCGGCGAGGCCGAGGCGTACCTGCTGGCCGGGTTACCCGATGCCGCGGAGGCCGCCCGGCGGAAGCTCCGCGCCGCCCGGCTGAAGCAGTGGGCCGGGCTCGGGGTCGGGATGGCCGGGGCGGTGCTGCTCGGGTTGGGCGCGGAGCCGATCTTTGTAGGGGAGCAGCTCATTGAGGGGACAGGCACGACGGGGCCGGACGGGGAGTTCGTCCCGCCGCAGTACGAGGACCCGGAGCCGCGGCCGGTGCTGCTCGGTGCCGGCACGGGGCTGCTCATCGCGGGGGGCGTGACGTTCACGCTGGGGATGCGGCAGCGGCGGCGGACGGTGCGCCCGCTGCGGGACCTCGTGCCGGGCTTCGGGGCGCGCAACGCCGCGCTGACCGACGCGCTAGTCGACCCCGCGGCGGACTGAGCGCTCGCGCTTAATTCTGTTATTGCAACCCAAATGAACCTGGCCGGCAAGGCGCGACCTCTGAACCGACGAATCGTCTTCCCCGAGGGGGAGGACCCGCGGGCGATCCGTGCCGCCGCGCGCCTCTCGCACGAGGGCGTCGTCCGCCCCGTCCTGCTTGGCCGTGAGGGCGCCGTCCACGAGGCCGCGGCGCGGGAGGGCGTCGTGCTGCCCCAGGCCATCCGCATCGTCGACCCGGCCCGGTCGGATCGGGGCGGGGACTTCGCACGCGAGCTGTTCAACCTCCGCCGCCACCGGGGGATGACGTTCGAGCGCGCGCACGAGGCCGTCCGGGACCCCCTGTACCTCGGGGCGCTGATGGTCCGACGGGGCGAGGCCGACGGGAGCGTGGCCGGCGCCACCCACGCCACCGCCGACGTCCTCCGCGCCGCGATCCAGGTCATCGGCGTCGCGCCGGGCGCGACGCTCGTGTCGAGCTTCTTCTTGATGGTCCTCCGCGACGGCCGCGCGGTGACGTTCGCCGACTGCGGCGTCGTGCCGGACCCCGACGCGGAGGAGCTCGCGGCCATCGGGGCGGACGCAGCGCGGAGCCACCAGCTCGTAACGGGTGAGGAGCCGCGGGTCGCGTTCCTGTCGTTCAGCACGAAGGGGAGCGCCGAGCACCCCCGCGTCGAGAAGGTCCGTCGCGCGACGGCGCTCGCGCAGGCCAGCAATCCCGAGCTTGCCATCGATGGGGAGCTCCAGTTCGACGCGGCGTTCGCGCCGGCCGTCGGCGAGCGGAAGGCGCCGGGCTCGCCGGTCGCCGGGCGGGCCAACGTGTTCGTCTTCCCCGACCTCGACGCCGGCAACCTCGGCTATAAGATCGCCCAGCGGATCGGCGGCGCCGAGGCGTTCGGCCCCGTCCTCCAGGGCCTCGCCCGCCCCGCCAACGACCTCTCGCGCGGGGCGACGTGGGAGGACATCGTGAACGTGGCCGCCATCACGGCCATCCAGTCCGGGGAGCGACGATGAGCGAAGGCCGCATCGAGATCGTCCGGGGCGACATCACCCGGGAGCGGGTGGACGCCATCGTGAACGCGGCGAACGAGCGGATGCTCGGCGGGGGAGGGGTGGACGGGGCCATCCACCGCGCCGCCGGGCCGGAGCTTTTGGCCGCCTGCCGCGCCGTTCCTGAAGTCCGCCCCGGCGTCCGCTGCCCGACGGGCGAGGCGCGGATCACGCCGGCGTTCCGGCTACCGGCGCGGTTCGTGATCCACACCGTCGGTCCCGTATGGCGGGGGGGTGGGTACGGCGAGGCCGACCTGCTCGCGTCGTGCTATCGGGAGAGCCTCCGGCTTGCTCGGGAGGCCGGTGCGGAGTCGGTCGCGTTCCCGGCGATCTCGTGCGGGGCGTACGGCTATCCGATAGGCGAGGCAGCCGTTATTGCAATTCAAACAATCCACTCCTACCTCGACAGCTCACACCCCCCCTCGGCGGTGCGGCTCGTCTGCTTCGGGGAGGCCACGTACCGGGCCTCACAGGCCGCAGCGGCGGGGGGCTTGCCCACGAGAGGGGCATGAGGCTGGTGGAGCGGATCCCGCCGGGGGGGCGGCTGTTCGGCGGCGTGGCCGGGCTTACGTTGCTGAGCCGCATACCACTGCTGACGGGGTGGTATGGGATGGACCCCGATGCGTGGCGGCTGGCCGTCGCCGCCCGGCACGTGGCTGACGCCGGGAGCTACGCGATGTCCCGCCACCCCGGCTACCCGCTCGTCGAGCTGGGCGCGGCGCCGCTGGCGTGGGCCGACCCCGTGGCGCTCAACGCGACGACGGCGGTGCTGTCGGCGCTGGGTGCGGGGTGGCTGGCGCTGGCGCTGCGGCGGTTCGGGGTGCGGCCTGCCTGGCTGGCGGCGCTGGCGGCGATGGCGACGCCGGTGGTGCTGCTCAACAGCGTCGGGCTGATGGACTACCTGTGGAGCCTGGCGTTCGTGCTCGCGGCGATGGCGCTGCTCCGATGGCCGGTCCTCGCGGGGGTGGCTCTCGGGCTAGCCACCGGCGCGCGGCTGACCGCGGCCGCGGCGGGGGTCCCCCTGCTCGGGATGATGTGGGTGGCGGGGGCGTCACGAGCGCACCCGAAGGGAGCCGGGCCCCTCGTCCGGTTCACGGTGGCGGCAGCCGTGACCGCGGGGGTGCTTTATCTCCCGGCGCTCTGGACCTACGGGCCGGGATTCCTGCGCTTCTACGACGGGCGCCTGCCGCTGCGCCTCGCCCTGCACTTCGCGACCGTCGAGGTGTGGGGGCTGCCTGGGCTGGCGGGCCTCGGCGTGGCGGCGGTGGCGTTGATCCGCCGGGGCCTCCGCCGGCTGCCACCGGCTCCACGGGGCTACCGGCTCGCGTGCGCCGTAGGGGCCGGGCTCTACGGGCTGCTGTACCTGCGCCTCCCTCTCGAGGCGGCGTATCTCATCCCGGCCGTGCCGTTCGTCGTGGGGTGGCTGGGGCTGGCGCTTCCGCAGCGAGCGTTCCGGGTCGTGTGCGTCCTGCTGCTGCTCTCGCCGCTCGTGCTGGACCTCGAGGCGGCGAGCGCGGTGCCGGAGCGGCTCCGCCGGCCGGCCCTCCGGCTGGACGTCGGCCCCATGCAGATGCGCCTGCTCCCGCTCGGGCCGGCGTTCACCGAGCGTGCGCGGATGGCGGCGGAGATCGAACGGGTGCAGGCGCTGACGTGGGGGGCCGGAGAGGTGGAGCGCCCGGCGGTGGTGGTCGCAGGGCCGGACTGGTCTCGGCTCGCCGTGGTCCTGGGGCGTGACGGTGGAGGGCTCGTCTTCGTGGATTCGCTCGGCGTCTTCGGGGTACCGGAGGACGACCCCCTGTCGGTGACCCGTCCGCCGGCGGCGGAGACGCAGACGTGGCCCGTCTACGTGCTGCCGGGGGTGAGTCCGCCGCCCGAGGGTTCGCTCCTCGCAGGGCGACGCCCGAGGCCCTGGCCGTCGCGCGTGCCGTCGTCCGATAGGCTCTAAGCGGCTGCGACCCCCTCGACGGCCTCCCGAACCCGCTCGCGCGGGTCTGGGTGCGGGTCCGGCTCGAAGGCGCGGCCGGTGAGGGTCTCGAACAGCTCGACGTACCGGAGCGCGGCCTCGACCCGAAACGCGTCGGGGAGATCGGGGAGCGCCTGGCCTCCCTTGCCCTGGAACCCGTGGTCCATCAGCCACTCCCGAACGAACTCCTTCGAGAGCTGCCGTTGCGGCTCGCCCCGCGCCAGCCGCTCCTCGTAGCCGTCGGCGTAGTAGTACCGTGAGGAGTCGGGCGTGTGGACCTCGTCGATCAGCACGATCTCGCCCTCGGACGTCCGGCCGAACTCGTACTTCGTGTCTACGAGCAACAGCCCGCGCTCCGCAGCCAACTCGGTGCCGCGGGCGAAAAGCTGGAGGGCGTAGCCCGCAGCGCGGTCGAAGTCCTCCTGCTTCAGCAGCCCACGCCGGGTGATCTCCGCCGCGCTGATGTCCTCGTCGTGGCCTTCCTCGGCCTTGGTGGCTGGGGTGAGGATGGGGTGGGGCAGCCACTCGCTCTCTCGGAGGCCGTCCGGTAGTTGAACCTCGCACAGCTCACGACCACCGTTCCGGTACGCCCGCCACGCGTGCCCGGCGAGGTAGCCCCGCACGACGAACTCGATGGGGAAGGGGGCGCAGGCCCGCGCCACCGTCACGTTCGGGTCGGGGACGCTCAGCAGGTGGTTCGGGACGAGGTCTGCCGTGGCTGCGAAGAAGTGCGCCGCGATCTGGTTCAGCACCTGCCCCTTGTAGGGGATCGGCTGCCGCAGCACGTGGTCGAACGCCGAGATCCGGTCGGTGGTGACGAGGACGAGCCGACCGTCGCCGAGCCGGTAGGTGTCGCGGACCTTGCCTCGGTAGCGCTCCCCGAAGGGTAGCTCGGTTTCGACGAGGCAGCTTCCGAGCCTGCGACGCACGAGCTCTGGCGTGGGAGGGCTGGCGGGCACGGGTCTGCGGAGTCTGCTTGAGGAGGGCGTGGCCTCAAAAGCTACGAGAGCGGCAGGCCGCTAGTCGCGGCTCGCTGGGAGGGCGCGCCGGAGCGATTCGGTCACGAAGGCCTTTGCCATCTGCATGGCTTCCGTTATTGCAACCTCACTGACCAAACCCTTCAGCAGCGACAAAGCAAAGAAACTAGACGCCCCCGTCATCCCGCTTCCTTGGAGATAGGGCGCCTCGAAGAGCGCGAACTCGCTCCCATCATAGAAGAGGTCTGAGGCGAACCGAACCGGAACGCCATCACCCGCCTCGACGCCCTCCGCCTCGAAGTGCCGTGCGGGCAGCGTTCCACCCTTGACGAGCACGGCCCGCGCACCCCGCCGCACGATCCGCTGAGCCGCCACCTGCGCGTCGTCCAGCGATCGGATCTCACCGCCGCTGACCAACTCGGCGTCGGTATAGGATAGGGTGACGACGTCCGGAATCTCAAGGCGGTCCATCACCGTGTCCAACCCACGCTGGGTGAGCACGGTCTCTCCCGAGGGTCCGCTCACCTGAAGGTCCATCACCACCGGCCCCTCCAGGCCCTCAGCCGCGTCGAGGACGGCCCGTGCTGCGCCGTGGGATCCGAGCACTCCGATCTTCATCGCGGCCGGCGCCACCGTGGCGGCGAGGTGCTCGAGCTGCGCGCGGACGGTGTCCTCCGGCACCTCGGTGATATCGGTCACGACCCCGTGGCCGGCCATCACGATGCTAGCGCAAACCGGGTACACCCGGAGGTCGAGCTCCGCACCGGCCCTCAAATCTGCCGTGAGCCCACGGGACTCCGATGGGTAGACCGCGCCGATGGCTGCACAGGCAGTTGAGTTCTGGAGCATGGTGAGGATGGGTGGAGGGCGGCCGAGAACGCGAGGTCGCCCATCGGGTTCGCCCCCTCGCCGAAGACCAAGGCGATTGGGCCGCAAGTCGTATCTTACTTCCGATAAGCCCCATTATAGGCCCTAGGCAAATCCAGCCAAACCCCACCCCGTGACATGCCCGACCCCACCCCAGCTCCCCCCATTCCGACTCCACCCAGCGACGCCCTCAGCCCCAGATCCTCAGAGGGCGTGGTCACCACTCTTCAGCAGACACCACGGATCGGGGCCGACTCCGACCTGCTGCCCGTCTACCTCCTCCGGTTCGACCGCGAAGCGACGCGGCGGGCTTACACCAACGACCTCACCCGGTTCTTCGAGAGCGACATCGTCACGCTGCGCATGGCTCGCAGCGTGACGTTCGTGCATGTGAACAGGCATATCGAGACGCTCCAGGCGGACGGGTTTAGGCCCTCTACCATCCAGCGTCGTGTATCAGGCATTCGAGGGTTCTTTAGCTGGCTCCTGGCACTCGGATTCTTAGATCGCAACCCTGCGGACAGGCAGGTCATTCGGCGCGGAGCAGAGGTTGATAGAAATCAGAATGCAATAACAGTCTTATCCACCAGTCAGGCCCGCCGCCTCGTAGCCGCCGCCCGCGAGACGGGCGAGGCCGCCCCCCGCGATACCGCGCTGATTCAGACCCTGCTCTACGGTGCGCTTCGCCGTTCCGAAGCCGCAGCGATGGACGCCGAGCACCTCCGCATGTCTGGTCCTTACTGGGTCTTACACCTCCCCCAGACAAAAGGCGGCAGCGACCAACATGTCAAGCTCCCCGCCCATGTCGTCGAGGCCATCTCCGAGATGAGCGCGGCGTATGGGATCACCTCCGGTCCCCTCTGGCGCTCGCTGAGCAACAACTCAAGGGGCCGCCGCCTATCTGCTCGTTCGATCTATACTATCGTCAACAAGACCGCGGTTCGTGCCGGTATCGATGTGGAGGTCGGCGTTCACACGTTGCGCCACACGGCCTGCACCCTCGCCATAGAAGGTGGAGCGACACCCCAGCAGGTCCAGACACATGCGCGGCACAAAAAGCTAGAGACGACTATGATGTATGTCCACCAGCGCGATAAGCTAAGGTATAACGCATCTGATTATATCAATTTATAGCCTGCTTCACCGCCTCGAAACCGCCGGGGCCGTGTGGGGTAGCACGGCCCCGCTCTGCGCCATCGTCTCCCCTCCCCTTGCCGTCTTCTGGTCGTGATTTTGACGTAGCGGTCGTGGGCGCGGGGCACAACGCGCTGGTCGCGGCGGCGTATCTCGCGCAGATGGGGTACCGGGTCGGGGTCTTTGAGCGCCGGGGCATCGTGGGGGGAGCCGTCTCGACGCAGGAGATCGTGCCGGGCTACCAGTTCGACCTCGGCGGCAGCGCGCACATCCTGATCCGGCTGACGCCGATCGTAGAGGAGTTGGGGCTCGAGCGGTTTGGGCTCGACTACATCGAGCTCGACCCCCTCTTCTTCGCGCCCTTCGACGACGGGGACGCGGTGTTCTTCTACCGCGATGCCGAGCGTACGGCCGATGAGTTAGAGCGGCAATTTCCAGGTGAAGGCGAGGCGTATCGGCGATTTGTCGCCGACTGGCTCCCGTTCGGGAGGACGGTACGGGACACCTTCCTCTCCGTACCCGGCCCGCTCCAGCTCGGGAAGAAGATGGCGTTCGGGGAGTCGGCGAAGATGGACTGGCAGCGGGCACTTGGGATGATCCTCAGGCCGTACGGCGAGGTCGTCACCCGGTACTTCAACGAGGAGAAGATCATCGCGCCGCTGGTGTGGATGGCCGCGCAGTCCGGCCCGCCCCCGACGGAGCCGATGACGGCGCCGTTCCTCCTGTGGCACCCGCTCTACCACGAGGGCGGCGCCGCCCGGCCCCGCGGCGGCTCGGGGATGCTGACACAGGCGCTTCGGCGGCACGTCGAGGCGCACGGCGGGCAGGTCTTCACCGACGCCGCCGTCGAGGAGATTCTGGTTGAGGGGGGGCGTGCGGCCGGCGTGCGGGTGCGGGGCGAGGTCTACACCGCCCGGTCCGTGCTCGCAGGTGCGCACGTGCTGGAGACGATGGGCCGGCTGCTCCCCGAGGAGCACCGCCCCGACGGGCTCGACGGCGTGCGGGTCGGCAACGGGTTCGGGGCGATCCTCCGGCTCGCGCTCTCCGAGCCCGTCCGCTACACCGCCCACCCCAGCGACGACGCGCGGATCGCCCTCCAGCTCCTCTGCCGGGACCGCCCCCACCTCATGAACGCCTACGCCGACTACCTCCGCGGCGAGCCCGCCGCGGACCCGCCCATCGTCGCGATGACCTTCAGCGCGGTGGACGACACGCTCGCGCCGCCCGGCGGTGAGGTGCTGTGGCTGTGGGCGCAGTACTTCCCCTACGAGCTCGCGCGGGGGCAGCGCTGGGACGACATCGCGCCGCGCGTAGCCGACACCATCCTCGACGCCTTCGAGCGCTACGCGCCGGGCACGCGGGACAAGATCGTGGGGCAGCTCTTCCAGCACCCGCTGTGGCTCGAGCGCGAGCTCGGGCTCTTCCGTGGTAACGTGATGCACCTCGAGATGAGCCTCGACCAGATGTTCGCGCTCCGCCCGATGGTCGGGATGAGCGGATACCGGGCGCACCTGCCCGGGCTCTACCTCACCGGCGCCAGCACCCACCCCGGCGGCGGCATCATGGGGGCCTCCGGCCGCAACGCCGCCCGCGTGCTCCTCCAAGACCTCGAACGCCGGAAGGTGTGACCTACCTCCAGTTCCACCTCGTCTTTATCCTCCCGCCGATCCTCGCACTGGTGCTCCTCCAGCCGCGGCCGATGGCCGGGGTCGGTGCCGGCACGGCGTGGCGGTTCATCGGGCTCATCGGGCTCATCGCGTTCTCCTACACGATCCTGTGGGACAACTTCCTCGTGTGGCGCGGGGTGTGGAGCTACGGGCCGGAGCGCGTCCTCGCCACCGTCGGCTACGTGCCGGTCGAGGAGTACGCGTTCTTCCTGCTCCAGCCGGTGCTGACGGGGCTGTGGTTCTGCGCCGTCCGCACGAAGCAGCCGCCGTCGCAGGAGGAGCCCCCCCTATGGCTCCGGCCCGCGCTCGTCGGCGGATGGCTGGCCGTGGTGGCGGCGGGCGCGGCGATGCTCTTCGGAACGCGGACGCTCTACATGGGGCTGATCCTCGCGTGGGCGGCGCCCGTCTTGGCCGGGATGGCGTGGATCGCGGCGGGGAAGCTGTGGCGGGCGCGGCGGGCCGCCCTCGTCGGGATCGCCGTGCCGACGGTGTACCTGTGGGTCGCGGACCGGACAGCCATCGACCTCGGGATCTGGGACATCGCGGACGCGACGAGCCTCGGGTTCGACCCCCTCGGCCTCCCCATCGAGGAGGCGGTGTTCTTCCTGGTGACGAACGTGCTGGTAGTCTGGGGCCTCGTGCTCTTCCTCCCTGAATAATTTTTGGTTTGCAATAACGGATTTGAGCTCCCCGAACCTCACCCCCGCAGAGCGGCTCCGCTACGCCCGTCACCTCGCGCTCCCCGAGGTCGGCGCCGAGGGGCAGCGGCGGCTGAAGGGCTCCTCCGTCCTCCTCGTCGGCGCGGGCGGGCTCGGGTCGCCGATGGCCCTCTACTTAGCCGCGGTGGGCGTCGGGCGGATCGGGCTGGTGGAGTTCGACCGGGTGGACCCCTCGAACCTCCAGCGGCAGATCCTCTACGGCACCGCCGACGTCGGCCGCCCGAAGCTGGAGGCGGCGGTCGGGCGGCTGCGGGGCCTGAACCCGGAGGTCGAGGTCGTCCCCCACCCCGCCCGGCTGACGGCGGAGAACGCGCTCGCGCTCGTCGGCGGCTACGACGTGGTGGCCGACGGCAGCGATAGCTTCGCCACGCGCTACCTCGTCAACGACGCCTGCGCGCTCGCGGGGCGGCCGGACGTGTACGGCTCGGTGCTGGGGTTCGGGGGGCAGGTGAGCGTGTTCGGCGCGGCCGGTGGGCCGTGCTACCGCTGCCTCTACGACCGCCCACCCCCACCGGGCGCCGTGCCGTCGTGCGCCGAAGGCGGCGTGCTCGGCGTGCTGCCCGGCCTCGTCGGTACCTTGCAGGCGGCCGAGGTGCTGAAGCTCCTGCTCGGCATCGGCGAGCCGCTCGTCGGGCGGCTCCTCCTCGTGGACGCGCTCCCGATGCGGTTCCGCGAGTGGGCCGTCGCCCGCGACCCCGCCTGCCCCCTCTGCGGGGATCATCCCACCATCACCGAACTCCAGGACTACGAGGCCCTCTGTGCCTCTCCCCCCTCCCCTGCCATGAGCGCTGTCCCCGAAATCACCGTCACCGACCTCAAGGCCCGGATGGACCGCGGCGAGGCCCCCTTCGTCCTCGACGTCCGCCGCCCGGACGAGTACGCCATCGCCAACCTCGGCGGGACGCTGATCCCACTGGACGAGCTCCCGCAGCGGGTGGGTGAGTTGGAGGGGCACAGGGATGACGACCTCGTCGTCGTCCACTGCCGCACGGGCGGGCGCAGCGCGAAGGCCGTCGAGGTGCTACGTCAGCACGGGTTCGACAACGCCGTCAACCTCAAGGGCGGGACCCACGCCTGGAGCGACCAAGTCGACCCGTCGATGCCGAAGTACTGAGCTCCGCGGAGGCGGTCTGCCCCGCCGCTTACGCCGCTAGCCCGGTCGGCTGGTGGGCGGGGTCGCCGTGGCGGGCGAGGTAGCGGTTCCACCCCCCCACAAGCACCGTCAGCCCGAGGCCCATCACGAGGGCGAACGCGGACTGGATCAGCGCGAGCCGCCACTGCGGCCGGGCCACGTCCTCCAGCACGACCTCCACGTCGCTGCCGGCGGCGACGCGGACGGGGATGCGCTCGGCGCCTTCGAGGTACTTCAGGAACGTGAGCGGGAGCACGACGCGCTCCTCGACGGGGGCTGTGGCACCGGGGGGGGTGTAGCGGAGCCGGATGTAGCCGTCGGTGTACTCGCTCCGCTCGAGGGTGTGGATCTCCAGCACCTCGGCTTCCGTCGGGGTCCCCGCTTCGAGCGTGCGCTTGATGTCGAAGCCGGCCTGGAAGAGGAAGCCGCCGATGGCGAAGCACAGCAGCGGCATCGCCCACAGCAGCTTCGCGACGACCGGGTGCGAGAGGAAGTTCATCGGGAGCCTGCTGCGTGGTCCGTGTTGCGTGCCGGAAAGCCGAGCGATAAACACGCCATACGCGACACTTCCTCCCCCGTTCGACGGCTCCTCCCCACTCGCCGATTCCTCACGGGCCGGCGGGCATTAGCTTAAGAAGCGGGCATCAGCTCAGGAACAGGTACGGCTTCCACTCCTCGTCGAGGCGGCCGATGTAGTCGCGGATGAACATGACGTGGCTCGGGCGGAACGGCTTGCGCCGGAGCGGCATGTGCGCCTCCTCCGGCGTCCGGTTCCCCTTCCGGTTGTTGCACGGGACGCAGGCCGCGACGAGGTTGTCCCACGTGTCCCGACCGCCGCGCGACTTCGGCATCACGTGGTCGAGCGTGAGGCGGTCCGCCGCCCCGCAGTACTGGCACCGGAAGCGGTCGCGGCGGAGCACGTTCCGCCGCGTGAGCATGATCTTCTTGTACGGGACGTGGGCGTAGACCTTGAGCCGCACGATGCTCGGCCACGGGTGCTCGGCGCGCGCCGAGTGCAGGACCCGCCGGGGGTCGGCGTGGACGAGCTCGGCCTTGTGGAGCAGCAGCAGCACGACGGCCCGCTCGACGGAGCAGACCGCGAGGGCGCGGTAGTCCTGGTTCAGGACGAGGACGTGGCCGGGGAGCGCGCTCATCGCCCATTCCTCCCGCGCGGGGCGGACGGGCGACGGCGCGGGGCTGGGCCGGGTGGGGTGTCTGCGGCTGGGAAGGCGCTCCCTCGTCTCGTGCTGAGGGCCTCGGGGTAGGCCCGTTCGGCTGGGGTCGGCGGCGGAAGTATAAGAAGTATAAAACGAGCAGCCCCGCCGCGCAATGGCAACGGGGCTGCACAACGGAACCGTCACGGGGCGACTACCGCGGGGCCGTCAGTTGGCGCGGACCCAGTAGCGCTTCTTCTTGATGAGCCCGCCGAGCGCCGTGCCGGCCACCATCAGCCGGCCGTCGTCCTGCATCTCCATGTACGAGTTGTAGCGGCGGGCGTCCTCGGGGTTGAGGATCTCGCCGTCCTTGAACTGCCTTTTGCCGCTGTCCCAGCGGAGGTTGCGGACGAGGAGCTCGCCGGTGAGGCCCTTGCCGCGGAAGTCCTCGTGGCACTGCTGGCACGTGGCCGAGGGGTCCTCCTCGGTCGGGAGGAGGCGGACGACGCGGCCGTGGAGGCGGCCGTCGTCCTCGAAGATCTCGACGACGGCGGTGCGCTGGCCGTCGCGCATGGCGTACCACTCGCCGAGGTAGGCGCGCGCCTCGGCCGGGACACCCTGGGCCTGCGCGCCCGTAGCGAGGAGGACGAACGCGGCGGCGAGGAGGCCGGGCTTGAAGAGCTTGGTCATGGGTGCGGGAGGGTGTGTATCGAGGGGTGGACACCGGCGAACGGGGCGCCGACGGGGGAGGCCCGGAATCGGCGCGCTAACGCCCGCGAGGCCGGGACGCAAACATAGGGCAACACACGTTCCAGCGGCAACGCTTGGCGGAGTCCGCTGTTTGCAGTTCGCCCATCCGGGAGAGTCCCCCTTCGGAGAAGGGCTTCTTTGAGGGCGAGAGGAGCCGAGGGCTTGGAGCTGCGAACCGGAAACCGAAAACTCCTCAAGCCCCCCACCCCGTCGCCACGGCGAGGGCGAGGGCGGCTAGGCCGAGGGCGACGAAGACGAGCTGGAGCGGGAGCATCCACCGCGCCCACTTCGCCCACGGCACGCCCGCCAGCGTGAGCGCGCCCATCAGGATCGCGCTCGTGGGGATGATGAGGTTCGTGAACCCGTCGCCCATCTGGTAGGCCAGGACCGCCGTCTGCCGGCTGACGCCGACGAGGTCGGCCAGCGGCGTCATCAGGGGCATCGTGAGCGCCGCCTGCCCGCTCCCGCTCGGGACGAAGAAGTTGAGGGCGGTCTGCACCAGGAACATCGCCTGCGCCGCCAGGGTCGGCCCGGCGCCGCCGACGACGCCGGCCAGCGCATTCAGGATCGTCCCGATCACGTTGGCCTCCTCCAGCACCACGAGGATGCCGCGGGCGAGCCCGATGATGACGGCCGTCGTGAGGAGGTCCTTCGCGCCGTCCATGAACGCCCGCGACGTCTCCGACGCCCCGAGCCGCCCGGCCACCCCCATCGCGATCCCGACGCCGACGAACAGCGCGGCGATCTCGGCGATGTACCAGCCGTACTGCGTCACGCCCCACACGAGCAGCGCGATCCCCCCGAAAAACACCGCGAGCACCGCGCCCTGCCGGTCCGTCATCGGGCCGCCCTCGCCCGCCGGCACGGCGACGCCCTCGGCCCGCTTCGCCTCGTCCTCCTCGAACACCGGGCTCCGCCGGGGGTCGCGCTTGACGCGCTGCGCGTGCCACGTCACGTAGGCGATGGCGACGGCGGTGACGACGACCCACAGCCCCATCCGGAACGCCTGCCCCGAGAACAGCGGCACCTCCGCGATCCCCTGCGCGATCCCGACGGTGAACGGGTTCAGGAACGCCCCCGCGAACCCCGCGCCCGCGCCGACGAACGGGATGGCGACGCCGGTGATGGAGTCGTACCCGAGGGAGAGCGCGAGCGGCACGAAGATGAGGATGAACGGGACCGTCTCCTCGCTCATCCCGAACACCGCCCCGCCGAGCGAGAACACCCCCATGAAGATCGGGATCGTGAGGAGCTCCACCGTCCGCGAGCGATCGGCGGCCCTCACGATCCGGCGGAGCCCGGCGTCGACCGCGCCCGTCCGCTGGAGCACCCCGAACGCCCCGCCGACGAGGAGCACGAACCCGATGATGTCGGCGGCCTCGACGAACCCGAGGATGGGCGCGGTGAGGACCGCCGCGATGACGGAGACGACTCCCCCGAAGAAGCCCCGCTCCGGGCGGTCGAGGTAGTAGAACGAGCCGGGGACGACCTGCTCTTTCGTCCCCGCCGCCGTCGTGACCTCGGCCGTCTCGAACGCGCCGGGCGGGACGACGAGCGTGAGCAGCGCCGCGACGACGATGATCGAGAAGATGATGAGCGTCGTGTCGGGCGCCTTGAAGCGAGAGAGGGGCATGGGGGGCTGGTTCGTGTTACGTGTTGCGTGTTTCACGAGGCGGCGCGCCGCGACGCTCCGCCATCAGCACCCGGCCCAACACGCAATACGCACCACGCAACAGGGGTTCGCTAGGCCGGTAACTTACCCGCCCCGCCCGACATCCCCCACCGCACGCCGCGATGCGCCGACGCTGGCTCCTGGTCGCCCTCCTGCTCGTCCCCGTCTCTGCCGCCGCGCAGGGCGGGCGGCTCGACCCGGCCGGGGTCGCGGGCGCGGACTCGTCGGCGGTGATGCAGGCGGAGGCGGCGTTCGTGCGGGGGATGACGCGCGCTTACCTCGACGACCCCGGCGGCGCCATCACCGAGTTCGAGCAGGCGCTCGACCTCCGGCCGGGGCAGGCCGCCGTGCTGGCCGCCCTCGCCGAGGCGCACCAGGCCCGCGGCGACCTCGACGCGGCGACGTTCTTCGCCGACGAGGCCGCGCGCGCCGCGCCCGAGGAGGCGAGCACACACCGCTACCTCGCCGCCCTCCGCCTCGACGCCGGCGACCCCGACGGCGCCATCGCGGCCTACGAGCGGCTCCTCGCCACGAACCCCCGCGACGCCGACGCGCTGAGCGCGCTGGCGCAGATCCAGCAGCAGACCGGCCGCACCGCCGACGCCCTCGACACCTACGGCCGCCTCCTCGGAATGCTCGGGGAGAGCGGGGCCGTGCGCACGCGGATGCTCCGCCTCTACCGCCAGACCGGCGACCTCGCCGGCGCCGCCGAGGCGCTCGAAGCTCTCGTCCGACTCGACCCCGCCAACCGCGCCCTCCGCCTCCAGCTCGCGGGGCTCTACGACGAGGCCGGCGACCGGGGCCGTGCCGAGGCCGCCCTCCGCGCCGTCCTCGCCGACTTCCCCACCGACCCCGACGCCACCATCGCGCTCGCGGACTTCCTCCGGCAGGGCGGGGACGATGCCGCCGCCGACGCCCTCCTCGCCACGCTCAGCGACCCCGCCACGGCGACCGACGACCCGGAGACGCAGCTCGCCCGCGCCGCCGCGCTCTACGCCCGGTCCGCCCAGGATCCCGACGCCGCCGAGGCCGCGCGGCAGATCCTCGAAGGCGTCGCCGAGGCCGACGCCGCGACGCCCGACGCGCTCCTCATGCTCGGCGACCTCCGCTTCCGCGTGGGCGCCTACGCCGACGCCGCCCACGCCCTAGCCGCCGCGCTCGCCGAGGACCCCGCGCGGCCGAACGCGTGGGTCCAGCTCGTCGCTGCCCACCTCGAAGCGGGAGACGCCGCCGCCGCTGCTGAGGCCGCCGACGAGGCGCTGCTGCTGTTCCCCGGCCAGTACCCGCTCCTCCGCGTCGCCGCCGCCGTGGCCGTCGAGCGCGGGGAGAACGAGCAGGCACGGGCGTACCTCGACGAGGCTCTCGAAGCGCGGGACGAGGTGGCCCCCGAGAACGCCGCCGAGCGGAGCGCGCTGCTGACCACGCTCGCCCTCCTCCACACCCGCACGGGCGACGCCGACGCCGCCGACGCCGCGCACGCCGAGGCCCTCGACCTCGACCCGGACAACGCGACGGCGCTGAACAACTTCGCCTACGAGCTGGCGAAGCGGAAGGACCGGCTGGACGAGGCGCTGGAGATGGCCCGCCGCGCCGTGGACCTCGACCCGAACCCGTCGTTCCTCGACACCCTCGGCTGGGTCCACTACGCCCGCGGCGACTACGACGAGGCGGCGCGCTGGCTGACGGAGGCCGTGGAGGCCGGCGAGGCGGCGGGCGGCGCCAGCGCTGTCCTCCTCGAACACCTCGGCGACGCCGAGGCCGCGCGGGGCCGCACCGCCGAGGCCGTCGGCCACTGGGAGACGGCACTGGCGCGGGACCCCTCGCGGGAGCACCTCCGCCGCAAGATCGAGGAGGCTCGACGGTGAGGCTATCGGCACCCCTTGCTCGCCGCGCCATCGCGTCGGCTGCGCCTCCTGCTCAGAGCGCGACAAGCTGCCCCCCTCCTCAGGGGGGACAGCCGCGCGAAGCCGGAAGCGAGCCCTGCGAGCGACCGCGAGTGCGGCGGGGGGTCCCGTGGACACCTCTCGTCCTCTCTTCCCTCATCCTCGCCGGCTGCTCCGGCCCGCTCGTCCGCGACGCCCCGGACCTCACGGCCCCGTCCGACTTCCCGAACCACTCCGCCGCGCAGGTGCTCGCGCGGATGGAGGCCGTCGCCGCGCGAGACTCGATCCGCAGCTTCAGCAGCCAAGCCGAGGTCGCCATCCGCTCGCCGGAGGAGGACGCCGACGCCGCGGCCACGCTGCGGCAGCGCGGGGCCGACACGCTGTGGGCGTCGCTGCGGGGGCCGTTCAACATCGAGGGCGCCCGCGCGCTCGCCACGGCCGACAGTTTTTTTCTTTGGGACAAGCTGCAAGGGCGGCTCTTCATCGGCCCGACGGCCGCGGCCGAGCGGCTCGTCCCCGGCCCCGTCGGGCTCGACGAGATCCGGCGCACGCTGACGGGCACCCTCCTCCCCGGCCCCGCCGTGCCGTGGACCCTCACGGCCGACTCCTCGGGTGAGGCCCCGCGCTACCGGCTCGTCTCGCCGGGCGGGGACGTGACGGCCGAGGTGGACCCCGCGACGTGGCGGCTCGCGCGCTACGCCCGCACCGAGGCCGGCCGGCTCGTGGACGAGCGGCGGTTCTCGGCGTTCGACGTGATCGAGGGCCGCGTGCTGCCCCGACGGATCGAGCTGGCGAACCCGGCGGAGGACGTGCGGGTCACGATCGAGCACCGCCGGCTCACGCTGAACCCCGCCCGGCTCGACTTCCCCTTCGACCCCGGCGATACGCCCCGCGAGCCCATCGAGTGAAGCCCCCTCCCACCGCGGCGGTCACGGCACAGCGGAGTGCTAGTCACTCCGCTCAGCCCCTGCGGGTGCCCCCCATGATCAGCCACCTCGCTCCCCTGCTCCTGCTCGCCCTGCTCGGCGGGTGCCGGTCTGCCTCGGTGCCTGGTGAACCGGGCCCCGCCGCGGACCCCTCCCTGCTCGTCGGGGCGTGGATTCAGGTCGCGTGGCACGACGCCCACCACGGCGCGGTCCCGCTCGGCCAGGGCGGAGGCGGCGCCGACCACACGTTCTCCTTCGGGGCCGACGGCCGGTTCGTCGAGGACCGTCCCGGCGGATGCTGCCGGGAGGCAGGAACCTGGCGCCTCTCCCCTGCCGCCGACGCCCTCCAGCTCAACTACGACGAGGGGACCGAACGCTCGGCCGTCCGCGTCGTGCAGACCCTCACGGCCGATACGCTCCGACTCGCGTGGCGGGGGCGGCACGGGATGGTGACGGAGACCTACGCGCCGCTGGCGAAGTGACCGGGTGATGCGCCTATTTGCAATAACGGCCCTTTTGCTCCTCGCCCTGCCGGCCGCCCTCCCGGCGCGGGCGCAGGACGCCGAGCAGGCCCGCGCCGAGGAGCGCCTCCGCGACCTCCGCCAGCAGATGCAGCAGTTCGAGACCCAGCTCTCGGCCGTGCAGCGCGAGGAGGCGAGCGCCGCCGAGGCCCTCGGCTCCATCGACCGCGAGATCCGGCTGCGCGAGGAGCTCGTCGCCTCCTACGCCCAGCGGCGCACCGAGCTGGGCGCCGCCGCCGCGGGCATCGAGGAGGAGCTCGTCGCGGCCGAGGTGGAGCTGGACCAGCTCCGCGAGGAGTACGGCCGCTACGCGCGGCAGGCCTACGTCCACGGCCGTATCGGCGACCTCGCCCTCATCCTCTCAGCGAGCTCGATCAACCAGATGCTGCTCCGCGCCCGCTACCTCCAGCGGTTCTCGCGCCAGCGCGAGCGGAAGGCCGACGCCATCCTCCAGACGCAGGCCGACCTCGCCGTCCGCCGCGCCGCGCTCGACTCGACGGCGGCAGAGGTGGAGGCCCTCATCGCCGGGGGGCGGGCGGAGCAGGAGGAGCTAGCCGAGCGGAAGCGCGAGCGGGCGCGGCTCGTGACCGAGCTCCGGGAGCGCCGCGGCGGCATCGAAGCCGAGCTCGCCCAGCGCCAGGAGGCGGCCACCCGGCTCCAGCGGCAGATCCAGAGCCTCATCGCCGAGGCGGAGGCCGAGCGCCGCCGCGCCGCCGAGGAGGCCCGGCGTGCGGCCGAGGCCAGCGCAGCGGCCGAGCCCGGCGCGGCGGCTCCGCCCCGCCCCGCCCCGGCCCCCGCACCCGAGATCTCCGACGCCGAGCTCGACCGGCTCTCCAGCTCGTTCCGCGAGAACCGCGGGCGGCTGCCGTGGCCGGCCTCCGGCGTCGTCACCGAGCCCTTCGGCAACCGCCGCAACCCCGTCACGGGGACGACCACCTTCAACCCCGGCATGCTGATCTCGACCTCCGCCGCGGCGCCGGTGAAGGCCGTCCTCGGCGGTGCCGTCTCGCGCGTGTTCGTGATGCCGTTCTACGGCACCTGCGTCCTCCTCACTCACGGCGACTTCGTCACGGTCTACGGCAACCTC
This sequence comes from Rhodothermales bacterium, assembly GCA_965215145.1. Classification (GTDB taxonomy): domain Bacteria; phylum Bacteroidota; class Rhodothermia; order Rhodothermales; family JANQRZ01. The sequence continues at coordinate 2,157,396 of OZ244038.1, forward strand.
TCGGGCGTGGGCGTGCGCCAGGGCCAGCGCGTCGAGGCGGGTGGGCGGCTCGGGCAGGCGGGCACGGCGGCGCAGCCGCTCGGGGCGGGCGTGTTCTTCGGCGTCTACGAGAGCGGGCAGCCTGTGGACCCGGCCGGCTGGCTTCGGCGACGGTGAGGGGGCAGGACCCCCGACCGGTCCAACGGAAAATTCCCTTGCCGCCCGAGGCGGGACGGGGTATCCTCGCCGGGCCGGCTGTCCGCCGGCGCCAGACCTTCCAGAACCCCACCGCTAGCTGAAGAGGGACGTTATGGGCATGATGACGAAGATGCGCGAGAGCACCTCGGTGGTGCTCTGGATCCTGGTCCTCTCCTTCGGGGGGCTCTGGGTGCTCCAGGACTCCGGCGCCTTCGACAACATCGGCTTCGCGCAGCGCCAGAACATCGCCGTCGTGGACGGGGTGCCCATCTCGTACCAGGACTACAACGAGGCGCTGAACCAGGAAATCCGCGCCTACCAGCAGCAGAACGGGGAGGCCCCCTCGCAGGCCGTCCGCGACCAGCTCGCCGACCAGGTCTACAACAGCCTCGTCGACAACGCCCTCCGCGAGCGCGAGATGGACCGGATGGGCGTCACCGTGGCCGACGCCGAGGTCCGCGACCTCGTCCTCGGCGACAACCCCGACCCGCTGATCCTCCAGCTCTTCCCCGACGGCGAGGGCGGCGTCGACCGCGCCCGCGTCGTCAGCCTCTTCAACGACCCCGAGACGTTCCAGGGCATCTACGGCATCGAGCCGGGCGCCTTCGAGAGCTACCTCCGCACGAAGCGCCGCGCCGAGAAGCTCAACGCCCTCGTCCAGGCCGCCGTCCGCGTCACCGACGCCGAGGTCGAGGCGGAGTACGTCCGCCGCAACCGGAAGGCCACCGCGGACTACGTCATGCTCCGCTACGCCGACGTCGCCGACGCCGAGGTCGAGGTCACCGACCGGGACCTCGAGCGGTTCTACGACGAGAACCGCGACGACTTCCGCCGCGAGCGCACCGTGGCGCTCGAGTACGTCACCCTCTCGCAAGCCCCCTCCGCCGCCGACACCGCCGACATCCTCGCCGACCTCAGCGGCCTCCGCGACGGGTTCGCCGCGGCCGAGGACGACTCGGTGTTCGTGAGCCGGCAGTTCTCCGAGGCCCCCTACGCCCGGCGGTGGGCGACGCCGGGCGACCTCGCCCCGGCCGCCAGCGCCGTCGTGTTCGAGGACCCGGAGGTGGGCCGCGTCGTCGGCCCGGTGATCGTGGGGGACCAGGCCCAGCTCGTCAAGATCGTCGGCGTCCGCCCGGCCGAGGCCGAGGCCGTCGGCGCCCGGCACGTCCTCTTCGGCAACCGCGGGGACTCCGAGGCCGAGCGCGCCGAGCAGCTCCAGCAGGCCCGCGAGGTCCAGGCCCGCATCGAGGCCGGCACGCTCGACTTCGCCGACGCCGCCCGGCAGTACTCGCAGGACCCCGGCAGCGCCGCGCGCGGCGGCGACCTCGGCTTCTTCGGCCGGGGCCGGATGGTGGCGCCCTTCGAGGAGGCCGCCTTCGGCGCCCGCGAGGGCGAGGTCGTCGGCCCCGTCGAGACGGAGTTCGGCTACCACCTCATCGAGGTCACCGGCCGCGCCGACCGCGACGCCGAGGTCGTCACGCTCGCCCAGGGCGTCGGCGCCACGAGCGGGACGCTCCGCGACCTCCGCGACGACATCGACGACGTGAAGTACTTCACCGAGGAGGGGAGCACGCTCGCGACCGAGGCCGAGAAGAAGGGGATCGGGGTGCAGACGGTGACCGTCGAGGCCGAGCAGCCGCAGGTCCCCGGCCTCACGACCACCCGCGAGGTCCGCCGCTTCCTCGAGCGCGCCGAGGAGGGCGACCTCTCCGACGTGATCGACACGGGCGACCAGTTCGTGCTGCTCCGCGCCGTGGAGGTCCAGCCCGAGGGGTTCCGCCCGTTCGAGGAGGTCCGCGCCGAGCTCGAGCCGCGCGTCCGCCTCGCCAAGAAGCGGGCGGCCCAGGCCGCGCGGCTCCGCGAGGCCGCCGAGGAGCACCGCTTCGACGCGCTGCCCGCGGCCCTCGGCGTCCCGCTCCGCACGGCCACCGACGTCCAGTTCAACAACACCCTCGTCCCCACCCTCGGCCGTGAGCCGCGGTTCGTGGGGACCGTGCTCGGGCTCGACCGGGGCGAGACCTCCGGCGTCGTCGAGGGCGACAACGCCGTGTTCGTCGCGCGCGTGAAGGCCGTCGCCGAGGCGGACCCGGCGGCGATGAGCTCCGCCGAGCGCGACCAGATCCGCCAGAGCCTCGTCACCCGGAAGCAGCAGCAGATCCTCAACCAGTGGATGGCCGACCTCCGCGAGGACGCCGAGATCGAGGACAACCGCTCGCTGTTCTTCTAGGCTGAATCTCCTCTAGACTGAACCTTCAGAAGCCTTCGTAGGGGCGGACCTATGTGTCCGCCCCCGGCAAGCGGCGACCTCGGGCGGACACGCGGGTCCGCCCCTACGTCGTTTTTAACGTGGCCGGGTCGACCTCCAGCACGCCGGAGAACACCGTCACCGCGGGGCCTTCGAGGTAGAGGTCCTGCACGGCGCCGCCCTCCCCCACGGCGAACCCGACGCTGAGCGTGCCGCCCCGCGCCCGCACCTCGACGGGCACGCGCTCGACGGCGCCGGTGAGCCGGGCGACGACGGCCGCCGCCAGCGCGCCCGTCCCGCACGCCAGCGTCTCCGCCTCGACGCCCTTCTCGAACGTCCGCACCCTCACCGCGTCCGGCCCCACGGGCTCGACGAGGTTCACGTTGGCCCCCTCCGGTGCGAACGCCGGGTCGTGCCGGATCGGGGGGGCGAGGGTCTCCAGGTCGGCGCCGTCCACGTCGGCGGTGATGCGGACGGCGTGGTGGGTGCCGGTGTGGACGAAGGCGACGCTGCTGCCGTCGGCGAGGGGGACGGCCTCGCGGAACCCCGTCGGGGGCGGGACGAACAGGCGGACGGGCGCGGCGGGGTCCTTGGGCACGGCGGCGCGGTACTCGCCGGCGTCGGAGCCGAACGTGAACGTCGCGGTCCCCGGCCCATCGGCGAGGCCGGCGGCGCGGGCGAACCGGGCGAGGCAGCGGGCGCCGTTGCCGCACATCCCCGCGCGGCTGCCGTCGGGGTTGTGGAACCGCATCCGGTAGGCGTGCCCCTCCGCCGCCGCCGGGTCGAGCGCCAGCAGCCCGTCCGAGCCGACCCCGAACCGGCGGGGGCAGAACCGCCGCGCCAGCGCCGCCAGCTCCCCCTCCGAGAGGTGGAAGAACCGGTTGTCGAGGACGAGGAAGTCGTTGCCGGCCCCGTGCATCTTCGTGAATGGGACGACGAGCGGCGGCACGGGCATCGGGCGCGGGGATGATGGATGCTCCGACGATGGAGATTGCGGCGATGGCACGCCGGACGGGAGCCGGGGTGCCCCGCGCCGGTATCTTCGTTTCCCTCCAAAACCTCCTCCCCCACCCCAAAAGATTGGCCGAGCGTACCGTCACCATCGAGCGGGTCGAGCCGCTCCTCCTGTTCGGGTTCAACGACACCTTCCTCAGAAAAATCGAGGGCGCCTTCGTCGAGGCCCGCGTCACCGCCCGCGGCAACCAGGTGTTCCTTCAGGGCGAGACCGAGGTCCTCGACCAGATCGAGCGCGTGCTCGGCGAGCTCCAGATGGTCCTCGGCCGCACGGGCACCCTCACCGAGCGCGACGTCGACACCGTGCTCGACGTCGTCACCGTCGGGGCCGGCGCCCCCCGCGCCGACGCCTCCGACGTGGTGCTGTTCACGCCGACGGGCGGGATGATCAAGGCGAAGACGCCGGGGCAGGAGCAGCTCGTCGCCGCCGCCCGCCGGAGCGACGTGGTCTTCGCCGTGGGGCCGGCGGGGACGGGGAAGACGTACATGGGCGTCGCCCTCGCCGTGGCGGCCCTCCGGAGCCGGCAGGTCAAGCGCCTCGTGCTGAGCCGCCCCGCCGTCGAGGCCGGCGAGAGCCTGGGGTTCCTGCCCGGCGACTTCCGCGACAAGATCGACCCGTACCTCCGCCCGCTCTACGACGCCCTCGAGGACATGCTCCCGCGCGACAAGCTCCTCGCCTCGCTCGACCAGAACGCCGTCGAGATCGTCCCCCTGGCGTACATGCGCGGCCGGACGCTCAGCAGCGCGTTCGTCATCCTCGACGAGGCGCAGAACGCGACGACGGCGCAGATGAAGATGTTCCTGACGCGGCTCGGCCCCGGCAGCCGCTGCATCGTCACCGGCGACCTCACGCAGACCGACCTCCCGCGGAAGGCCGACAGCGGCCTCGCCGAGGCGACGAAGGTGCTCCAGGGCATCGACGGGATCGAGTTCGTCTCGTTCGACCGCGGCGACGTGGTGCGGCACCGGCTGGTGATGGACATCATCGAGGCCTACGAGCAGCACAGCGAGCGGCAGCCCGGCGGCAAACGGAAGGGGGACCGGCGGGGGCAGGACGCGTGAGCTTCCGCTACGGCGACCTCACGATCCACCCGCTCCCAGAGGGCCGCTTCACCGTCGGCCTCGACAAGCGGTTCGTGCCGCACCAGGATGGGCAGCCGCTCCCGAAGGGGTCGCTGTTCGTCTCCGTCACCCCGTTCCTCGTCGAGACCCCGCAGGACGTGCTGCTGCTCGACACCGGCCTCGGGGCCTACGCCGAGGGGCGCGGCATCGAGTTCCTAGTAGAAAACGTCCGCCGCGCGGGGTTCGAGCGGGAGGACGTGACGCGCGTGCTCCTCTCCCACCTCCACGTCGACCACGCCGGCGGCGCCGTCTTCGCCGCCGACGGCCTCGACCGGCCGACGTTCCCGAACGCGGAGTACGTCGTGCAGGCCGGCGAGCCCGACGCGCCGAACTACACCGGCACCTCGGCCGAGGCGCGAGCGCGGGTGGTCGAGACGCTGGACGCCGCCGGGCAGCTCCGGCTCGTGGAGGGCGGCGGCTTCCTCACCGACGAGGTCGAGTTCGTCCACACCGGCGGGCACACGCGGGACCACCAGGCCTTCCGACTCCACACCGGCGGGCGCGTCGCCGTCTTCGGGGGGGACGTGCTCCCGTCGCCCGGCCAGATCGCCCGGCGCTTCCTCGCCAAGTACGACCTCGACGCCGAGCGGGCGCAGGCGGAGCGGGCGCGGCTCGCGCAGGAGGCCGCCGAGCACGGGCACCTCCTGCTGCTCTTCCATTCCCCCGAGGAGCCGATGGCGTTCGTCGCGGAGACCCCGAAGGGGCTGGCCGTCGAGCGGGTCGCGGCTTAGCCGACGGCCTCCGCGGCGACGGCGGCGAACTCCGCCAGCATCATCGCCGTGGCGCCCCACGCCTCGCGCCCGGCGAGGGCGAAGTGCGGCACCTCGAACGAGCCGCCGAAGACCGGACGCTCGCTGCTCTGGAGGAGGGCGGGGTCGAGCAGGTGAGCCAGCGGGATTTCGAGCAGCGCGGCGACCTCGGCCTCCTGCGCGACGAACGGCGGGCGGGCGTCCATCGCCGCGACGACGGGGACCACGGAGAACCGGCTCGGGGGGATGTAGAGCGGCGTCAGCCGCCCGAGCACGCGCGGCACGGCCGGGTCCACGCCGACCTCCTCGAACCCCTCCCGCAGCGCCGTCTCCTCGGCCGACTCCGCACCGTCGCGGCTGCCGCCGGGGAGGGCGATCTGGCCGCTGTGGTCGCGCAGGCTCGGCTGCCGCTCGGTCAGCACGAAGGCGGTCTCGCTCCCCTCCTCCAGCGGGTACAGCAGGACGAGGACGGCGGCTTGGCGGGCGTCCTTCCCCTCGGCCGCACGGAGCGCCCGCTCGTCGCGGCGGCCGAGGGGCGCCATCCGGGCCTGCGCCGCGAAGCCCGGCAGCGGCCGGGCCAGTCGGCGTTCGATGCGGCGGACGAGCTCGGGGTGAGGCGGGAGCGTCACGGCTAGGCCCTGTCATGTAAGTCGGTCCGGCGGCGACCGGGAGCCCCCAGCGCGGCCGGCAAGGCGCCCGATGAAGCCGATGCCCCAGCATCGGGTGAGGAGGGCAGAGCCGCAGGGCGTGGCGGGGCTTCGCGCAGCCCGGACTAACGTGACGGGGCCTAGGCCGCTACGTCCGGACCGAATGCCGGGCGGCCGGGTCGATGCTCGGCGCGGCCGGGCCGGCGTCGCGGTGGAAGACCTGCTCGATGAAGAAGGTCCGGTCGAGGTCCTGCGGGAGCAGCGACAGGCTCCCGGACATCCCGGTGAGGAGTGCTAATCCGAGGACGGCCGCCGTCGCCACCGGCGACCACCGCCGCCGCGCGATCATCACGAGCCGCATGAGGCTGAGCACGGTGACGGGGATGAACGCGAGCGCCAGCAGCACCGTCGAGCCGGCCGAGCGGACGAGGAGGGCGCCGCCGACGACGGCGGCCAGGAAGAACAACCCGGCCCGGAGGGCGTCACGGCGGGCGGTCTTTCCGGTGAGCCGCCCTGTCCGCGCCTCCCAGATCAGCACGCACCCCGCGAGGAGGAGGACGGCGAGGTACGTGACGACGGCGGGGACCATGAGCGGCGCGGCTTCTTCGGTGAAGATATGGCAATCCCCGTGCCGCCGGACTCGGCGCGCCGCCTACGCGTCCGTCGCCGCCTCGATGATCTCGGGCTCGCCCGTGACGCGCTGCGCGAACACGTCGAGCGCGTACTTCAGCCCGAACCCGAGCGCGGAGTTCAGCACGAGCCGGACCGTCGAGCCGACGGCCGAGCGCGTGGCCTCCATCGGCCCCTCCTCGACGACGATCACGGGGGCGCGGCTGCGGAGCGCGCGGCGCAGCGCCTCGTCGGCGTCCTCGCCGCGCTGCACGCGGTACGCCGCGGCCTCGACGAGGTCGTCGAGCTGGGCGCGGGTCCAGAGGGCTTGACGGTCCTCCTCCGGGCCGTCGCGGCGGGCGAGGGCGATGAGGACGCGGAGGAGGACCACCCCCCCGGCCACGGCGGCGACGGCGACGAGGGGCCGCTCGCGGACGTGGTCCAGCACCGGCATCCCGCCGACGTTGACGTCGGCCAGGGTGAGCTCGCTCTGGAGGCCGTGGAGGTGCTCCTGCATCACCCGCTTCCGGGTGTCGAGCGCGTCGCGGAGCTCGACCTGCGACATCGTCTTGATCTCTGCCTTGTTCATCAGTCGGGGGATCGTCGAGGGGATGCAGGATTAGGCGCCGGTGCCGTCGAGGCCGGGCGCGTTGGTCGCCTCGCGGTCGCGGGCGACGCGGTCGGACTCGGAGGGGACGTCGTGGTGGGGGCGGTCCGCCGTGAGGGGGCGGTCGTCGCGGAAGAGCGGGAGCTCCTCCTTCTTCTTCTCCGCCCGCTTGAACAGGACGAGTGCGGCGATGGCGAAGAGGATCGTGTAGAGCAGCCACCCGAGGAACAGCGAGGCGCTGAGCGAGAGCCAGATCGAGAAGAGGGCCGTGAACAGGAACCCCCCCATGAAGAACGCCGCCAGCGCCGCCACGAGCCCGGCGCCCGCCGCGAGGCCGTACGCCTTGAGGAGCTCGGTGAGCTGCGCCTTCAGCGCGTCGATCTGGTCCTTGACCTCCCGCTTCGTCAGCGCGATCCGCAGCTCGATCCAGTCGGTGATGCTGTTGGCGATGCCCTCGGCGTGGTCCTGCACGCGGGCGAGCTTGCCCTTGTGGACGGGGAGCTGGAACCGCTCGTCGGTGATCGGCGCGGCGGAGCCGGTGACGGGGGCCGGCACCTCGGGGAGCGGCGCCACGCGCGGGGGCTCGGAGGGGGGAGGGTCGGCGAGGGGGGGGAGTTCGGAGGCCGTCGGGCGGAAGTCGGCCCGGGGGGGCTCGGGCGGCAGCGGATCGGGGCGGGGCGGATCGGCCATGGGTGAGGGGCTGACGGGAGGGGTGGCGCAATCTACTCACCACGCGGGGGATAGTTTGCGCCGCGCGCCGTGTGCCAGCCCGCTCCTCGCTCAGCCTTCACCGCCATGCCGCCCTTCACCGTCCAGCCCACCCCGAACCCCGACAGCCTGAAGTTCACCGCCACGGCGGGCGCGTTCATCGAAGGCGGGATGGGCGTCTACGCCAGCGCGGTGGGGGCCGCGGACGACCCGCTCGCGGCGGCGCTCTTCGCCGTGGACGGCGTCGCCAACGTGCTCGTGCTGCCGGCCTTCCTCACCGTCACCAAGCGCCCCGACGCCGACTGGAACGCGGTGTTGCCTAGCGTCGAGGCGGTCCTGACAGAGCACCTCTCGGGCGGGTCGTGAGTCGTGGGTGATGAGTTGTGAGTCGTGGGCTATGAACTGATGCGGACGATGAGACGCCTTCGAGAGCCAAGCCGCATCGACCTTTTGTTCAGCAGGGGGTTCCCCCTTCTACTCATAGGGATGCTCGCCTACGCGATCTACGCGGTCGCCCACATCGACGACTACATCATGCCGGTCCGGCCGAGTTGGAGGCCAGCATCGATTCCGGCAGCGGCCGCGTGGCACGGCAATCGGGGATTCAAAGAGGGGATATGGACCGCGTGTAACGCGACGGACAAGGTTGGCATTTGCAGATGCCAGATGTGGAGCGAGGGTGGACACAGCAGCCGCGTCGGGCATTTTGCATATGTGGGAGAGGGCCGAGCGCCCGAGAGTCCAGAGATTGAGCGGCGGCTAGAGTGGCGGACGATCTATCTCCGCGATGGCGGGCGGCTCGAGTACGTGCCTGGGTCGGGAAGTCAATAACGATGCTTGCCGTCCGGGCTCACCGCTCTCGAACTCACAACCCAGAACTCGGAACCCACAACTCAATACCGCAGCAGCGCCGCGACGTGGCCGGCCTCGGCGAGGCCGTCGAAGGGGTCGGTGAAGTCAGCCTCGGCGCTCGTCGTCGCCAGGAGCTCGACGAGCTCGTTGACGAGGTCCACGCCGAAGAGGTCCTTGGCGCCGCAGGCGTAGCACGTCTCCGGGCGGCCGTGGGCGAGGTGGCCGCAGGCCCGGCACCGCGAGCCGTCGATCTCGGCGTCGCGCTCTACCAGCATCACCTCGACGCGGCCCTGCTGCGCGGCGGCCAGCACGTCGGTGGCGCCGGTGACGGCGAGGCCGTGGCTGAGGTAGCCGGCGCGGATCCGCTCCCACAGATCCTCCTCACTCTTCCGCTCGGCGTTCTCGTACAGGTCGAACGCGGCCTGCTCGACGGCGCCCTCCCCCTCCCCCACGTCGATGGAGCGCTCGCCGACGAGCCGCTCCCGCATCGGGTTCGAAAGCGCCGCGGCGACGGCCTGCATCGCCTCGTCGGAGCCGAGGAGGACGAGCCGCGCGAAGGGGGTCTCGTCGTAGAGCTCGTCCAGCGTCTTCGCCACGTCCGTCGCGTAGTGCTCCAGCTCCTTCTCGCGGCGGCGGGCGTAGCGCTTCTGGCTCCAGCCCCCCTTCTTCACCCGGTTCTTGACGTCGCCGCGGACGCGGTCCTCGGACTCCATCTCGCCGGCGCTGACGAGGAACACCTCGGCGGCCGTGTTGTCGGCGACGACGACGGCGAAGTCCTCGTACTCGTCTTCCAGCTCAGCCAGCGGGCGGATGTACGGGGAGTCGTCCACGCGCACGAGCGTCTCGACGGCCACGGGGAGGTCGTGGGCCCGGGAGAAGTCGGCGGCCCAGCAGGCGAAGACGGCGCGGCTCTCGCCGTCGAACGCCCCTTCGAGCAGCGGCCCGATGAGCTTCACGTTCTCCTCGAAGTGCTCAAGCTCGGTGGGGTGCTCGCTGAGGAACGAGCGGATCTGGCTGAAGCGCTGGTCGAGGAGGCCGCGGTCGTCCTCGGAGGCGAGGTAGACGCTGAGGAAGGCCCGCTCGGGCACGTCGGGCTCGGCGAGAGCGCGGAGGTCGAAGTCGAACATAGGGGGGTCGGGGTGGCAGGGAGAGGGGCGACTGGGGAAGGGCCGCGCTCTAACGACGGCGCTCGCTGCGCGATTCGGACAGGCGCAAAAAAGCCGGGGGCGGCGCCTCGTGACGAAGCGCCGCCCCCGTGGGTGCATGTGCGCGGGTCGGATCAGCCGGCCTTGTCGGCCACGTCCTCGGCGTCCTCGCCGGTGACGGTGGCGTCGGCCTGGCCCATCTCGGCCGACTCGCCCTCCGCGTCGTCTTCGCCGGTGAGTTCGGCGACGGCCTCGTCGGCGGGCTGCTCCAGCACGTCCGGCACATCCACGTCCGACGGCTGCTCGACGCCCTGGCCGGCGTACTGCGGCTCGGCAGCCGAGCCGCTGGCGGGCGTCTCGTCGTCGGTCGCGGCCTCGGCCTGCCCGGCGAGGCCCTCGGTGGGCATCGGGGCGTCCTTGAGCGCGGCCTGGTTCTTCTCCGACGGCGGGTAGTCCCCGCCCTCCTCGACGCGCTGCGAGCGCTCCTTCGGCGGGTTCTGGCCGGTCCGCGTGCCGTCCGAGGGGTCGGCCTCCTCGTCCGGGTCGGTGCCGAGCGTGCCGCGGTTCGCCGTGCCGACGGCGCCCTCCATCTCGGAGGCGGCCGGGCCGGCGGTGGTCGGCGGGTTCTGCTCCTCGGGCTGCGCGGCCTCGACGGGCTTGCTCTGCGCCTCGCTGGGCGCGGCGCCCTCCGCCTCGGCTTCTTGCGCCTCCATCTTCGCCTTGAGGGCTTCGAGGCCGGTGAGCTCGCCGAGCGTGGCGGGGCCGCGGGAGGACTCCTCGGCCTCCTGGAACTGGCGGACCTCGCGGCGCTCCTCCTTGAGCTGCTTCGACTTCTCGAACCGCTCGGCCTGCTTCTCGGCGCGCTCGGAGGCGCGGCGGCGGGCGGTCTCGGAGAGGATGATGTCGCGGTCCCGCTTGTCGAGGCGGATCACGCGGACGGCGAGCTCGTCGCCCTCGACGTAGCCGTTCGTGCCGCCGCGCTCGAGCTGGCTGGCCGGGATGAACCCCGGCGCCTCCAGCGGGAGCTCGACGCGGAGCCCGTCCGGCGTCACCTCGGTGACGAGGGCCGTCGTGTCGGTGTCCTCGGCGTAGGCCGTCGCGTACTGCTGCCACGGGTCGGTCTGGACCTGCTTGTGGCCGAGGCTAAGCCTGCGCTGCGCGATGTCGATGTCGAGCACGATGACCTCCAGCTCCTGGCCCTTCTTGACGACCTCGGAGGGGTGCTTGACCCGCTTCGTCCACGAGAGGTCCGAGACGTGGACCAGCCCGTCGATGCCGGGCTCGAGCTCGACGAAGGCGCCGAAGCTCGTGATGTTGCGCACGGCGCCGGTGAGGATCTGCCCGACGGAGTAGCGCTCGACGAGGCCCTCCCACGGGTCGGGCTCGAGCTGCTTGATGCCGAGGGAGATCTTCTTGTCCTCCTCGTCGACGTTGAGCACCTTCACGTCCACGATCTGCCCGAGCTGCACCTTCTGGGTGGGGTGCTTGATGTGCTCGGTGTAGCTCATCTCGGAGATGTGGACGAGCCCCTCGATCCCCTTCTCGAGCTCCACGAAGGCGCCGTAGTCGGTGATCGAGACGACGCGGCCCTGGACCGTCTGGCCCTCGGCGAACCGCTCGGCGATGTTCTCCCACGGGTGCGGCTGGAGCTGCTTCAGGCCCAGCGAGATCCGCTGCCGCTCCTTCTCGTAGTTGAGGACGACGACGTTGAGCTCCTGGTCGAGCTCGACGACCTCGGAGGGGTGGCCGACGCGGCCCCACGAGAGGTCGGTGATGTGGAGGAGCCCGTCGACGCCGCCGAGGTCGATGAAGACGCCGAAGTCGACGATGTTCTTGACCTGGCCCTCGAGGATCTGCCCGACCTCGAGCGTGTCGAGGATCTTCTCGCGCTGCGCCTTCAGCTCCTTCTCGACGAGCGCCTTGTGGCTGACGACGACGTTGCCGTTGGCGGGGTTCGTCTTGACGACCTTGAACTCCATCGTCCGCCCGAGGTAGGCGTCGAAGTCGCGGACGGGGCGGGCATCCACCTGGGAGCCGGGGAGGAACGCCTCCTGGCCGAGGAGGTCCACGATCATGCCGCCCTTGATGCGGCGCACGATGGTGCCCTCGAGGACGCCCTCGTTCTCGAAGGCGTCGTTGATGATCTGCCAGCGACGGACGGTGTCGGCCTTGTCCTTCGAGATGACGGGCTGCCCGAGCCGGTCCTCCTTCCGCTCCAGGAACACCTCGACGGTGTCCCCGACCTCGAGCACCTCGCGGAACTCGTTCTTCGAAACGGTGCCGGTGCTCTTGAACCCGAAGTCGACGAGGATCTCCTTCTCGCCGATGGAGACGACGGTGCCCTCGACGATCTCGCCCTCCTCGACGGCCGAGAGCGAGCCCTCGTACATCGCGAGGAGGTCCTCGTCCTTGTCCTCGGGCTCGTCGGGGTCCTTCCGGCTCTCGTAGGCCTCGAGGTCGGCGAGGGTGATGACCTCGCCCTGGATCTCGCCGGTGTAGCCGAGGGAGCCGCCGGTGTGCTGGAGGTCGTCGGCGCTCTGGAGCGCGACGGGGGCGTCGGCGTCGACGGTCTCGGAGGAGCCCTCGATCCGCTCGGCCACGTCCTCGACGGCGTCGCTGACGGCGTGGGCCACGTCGGCGGCCTTCTCCTTGACGGCCTCGACGGCGGACTCGGCCGCCTCGGTCACCGCCTCGGTGGCGTCCTCGATCAGGTCGCCGGCCGCCTCGACGGCGTCCTCGACGCGGTCGGTCACGGCCTCGGCCGCCTCGGCGACGGCCCCCTTCGCGCGGTCGATCAGCGAGGCCTTCTCCTCGGCGGCGGGCGCTTCGGCGGCCTCGGCGGCGGGTGCGGCGCCGTCGCCCTGCGGCTCGGCGTCGGGGTCCACCTGCTCGAGCGTGGTGGGCGGGGCGTCGGTGATGCTGGACTCGGGGGACTGCCCCTCGGCCGTCTCCTCGGGCCGGGTCGGGTTCAACTCTTCTGCCATGAGATTGGTTGGGGGGAGGGCCGCAGTCCTGCCGGGGCGCGTCGGGCGCGGAGCAGGCCGAGAGCCTGCGGCTCGGGGGTGGGTTTGGGTTGGACATCCCCCCTCCCTCGGCGTCTCGGACGCGCACGGTCGGGGGCCTTCGGTGTGAGCGGTGCTAGAGGGCGTTGTTTTCGAGGGGTAACGAGGGGTACCCCTCATCCCCCGGTGGGGTTCTGCGGGCCGCGCTCAGGCGGCGGCGCTACCGGCCGCCCCGGAGCGCTCGTGGATCAGGGCGACCACGCGCTCGACCTGGTCGTCGATGGAGAGGCCGGTGGTGTCGAGCTCGACGGCGTCGGCGGCCTTTCTCAGGGGGGCCACGGCGCGGCCGGCGTCGCGGGCGTCGCGGGCGCTGATGTCGGCGGCGACGGTCTCGAGCGAAGCCGCCTCCCCCTTCGCGGTCATTTCGGCGTGGCGGCGCGCGGCGCGGGCGCCCTCGTCGGCCACCATGAACACCTTGAGCTCGGCGCCGGGGAAGACGACGGTTCCGATGTCGCGGCCCTCGACGACGACGCCGCTGCCCTCGTGCTCGCGGGCCACGCGGCGCTGCTCGGCGAGCATCCGGTCGCGGACGGCGGGGAGGGCGCTGACGCGGCTGGCGGCGTCGCTGACGGCGGCGGTGCGGATGCGGCCCGTGACGTCGCGGCCGTCGAGCAGGACCCGGACGCCGTCGTCGTCGCGCTTGAGGTCGAGGCGAAGGTCGTCGAGCACCTCGTCGGCGGCCTCGGCGGTGATGGGCCGGCCGCGGTCGAGGAACGCGAGGGCCACGGCGCGGTACATCGCGCCGGTGTCGAGGTAGAGCCATCCCAACCGCGCGGCGACGCGGCGCGCCGTCGTGGTCTTACCGGAACCGGCCGGGCCGTCGATGGCGACGATCACAGGCGGAGTGGGGGGATGCGGGGTTACGGAAACGGGAAGCGGAAAAGGTACGCGCTCCTCCTCCCCGCTTCTGGCCCCACCGCCCCGCCTCCGGCGGCTTCGCGTGTAGTTCACCCCGGAGCGGGTAGGCGTGGGCGAGGCAGGGCGTGCGAGCGTGCCCCTGCGGTAATTCTTTTCCCTTCTTTCTCTCCTCCGCTCATCCTCTCCCTCACCCCCCGACGGTGGTGCTGACGATGGTGATCTCGCCGGGGTAGCGGATCGGGCCGAGGGGGGTGTTCACCGTCGGGCTGGCGCGGAGGGCGACGTCCTGCTGCCCTTCCCCCGCCACGGCGAGGCCGAGCTCGACGAGGTTCTGGAGGTTGCGCCCGAAGAACTCGATCAGGTCGAGCTCCATCGAGATCGGGAGGACGGCCTCGGTGCCGGGCTCGATCAGGCGGTCGTCGTTGAAGATGCCGCTGATGGTCTCGGTGTCGTCGAGCAGCAGGGTCCAGTCGAGCTCGAGCAGCCGGGCGGCGACGGCGTTCTCGGCCGGGTTCTCGGCGCCGACGTTGAGGACGAACGAGAGCGGCATCTCCCCGCGGGCGAGCGCCACCCCGAGCCGGGCCGTGCCCGCGATGCCGATGTCCTCGTAGGAGCGCACCCGGTCGAGGTCCACGCCCGCCATGTCCACGTCCTCGACGTCGTTGATGGCGAACTCGACCTGCCGGAGCGCGGCGAACTGCTGGAGCGTGGAGCAGCCGGCGATGAGCAGGGGCGAGAGCAGCAGGAGGAGCAGGGCGGAGCGGAGACGCATCGGAACGGGTTTGCAGTGGTGGAGGCAGAAGGCGCATGTTACGCCGCCCCGTCCGTCCCGTTCGTCACCCCGACCCCGCCCCCCCGCCCGTGCGCAAGCTCCGCCCCGACGAGATCGCCCGCCCGACGCTGGAGGAGCTGGCAGCCCTCCCCCGGCACCCCATCATCGTCGTGCTCGACAACGTCCGCTCAGCCCACAACGTCGGTTCCGTGTTCCGGACGGCCGACGCGGCGCGGGTGGCGCGGGTCGTCTGCTGCGGGTTCACGCCGACGCCCTCGGATTTTTCCATTGCAAAAACGGCTTTAGGGGCAGAGCAAACGGTCCCGTGGCAGCACGCCGAGGACGCCGCCGAGGCGCTGGAGGCGCTGCGCGCCGACGGCTACACCCTCGCCGCGCTCGAACAGACCGACCGGCCGACGCGGATCGAGGAGGTCGGGCCGGAGCACTTCCCCCTCGCGCTTGTCCTCGGCAACGAGGTGGACGGCGTGCAGCAGCGTGCGCTCGACCGCTGCGACCTCGCCGTCGAGCTCCCGCAGTTCGGCGCGAAGCACTCGCTGAACGTGGCCGTGGCCTTCGGCGTCGCGGTCTACGAACTGCTGGAGCGGTGGCGGTCCGGAGGGTGACGGATGGGGTACGCCGAGAGGGGCACCCCACCGTAGAGACGCAGCATGCTGCGTCTCTACGGAACGTCCCTGCGCTCGCTCACGCCCCTAGGCGCGGGTCGATCTCGAATGCCTCAGGCTCCCCGATCTCGACCCGCCCGAAACCCGGGTGGGCCGGGCTGAGGATGAGGTTGCGCGCGGAGCGGACCACGGCGCTCGGCACGTCGAGCCCGACCGACAGACCCTCCTCAATCCACCGCCGTCCGATCTGCTGTGTGGCGGCGGGCCACGGAAACCGCCACCACCCCTCCGGCAACGGCCCGTAGATGTCCTCGACCAGGACCACGAGCCCCACGTCGAGCCGCACCGGCACGACGACGAGCTCCATCGCCAGCAGCCGCGGGCGCTCGACGTGGACGAGCATTTCGAGGAGCGCCGCCGCGGCCGACTCGGCGGTGTAGGCAAGGGGGACGCCCGCGCGGTGCCAACGGCCGTCCACCCGGAGCGCGCCGGCGCCGGAGTACGCCGTCTCTGCGTAGCGGCGCTGCGTCAGCCGCACCGCTTCACGCACGGCCATCAGGCGGCGACATTGTGCTGGATCACGGCGAGCATCTGCCGGACGGCCCGCAGCCCCGGCTCGGTGTCGGCGTGCTGCAGTGGGGTCTCGCCGCCGAGGAGCGCCTTCGGCGTCGTCAGCCACTCGCGCGCCTCGGCTGTGTGCCCGTCGAACGCCTCGACGGCATCGCTGGCGAGGCGTTCGAGCCGGACGAGCCGGTCGCTCTCGGCCTGCGTCAGCCGGCCCTCGTCCTGGCGCCGGGCCAGCGTCCGTTCGCTGACGAGCAGCAGCCCCGCCGCCTCCGCTAGCGTCAGCCCGAGCGCGGCGACGAGCCCGCTCAGCTTGCGGTACGGGAGGCCCCGCCGGACGGCGGACGGATCGTAACGGACATCGGTGGGCAGCGAGGGCGGCATGGCAGCGCATTGTATGGCAGCGCATTGTGTATGGCAGCGCATTGTGTATGGCAGCGCATTGTCGGACCACCTCTGGTACCGACACGTGGCGCTCAGGTTTCGGCATATGGCAGACCGCCCTACAGCCTCTGCTCCGGCGTCGGCTGCCGCCGCACCGTCCCCCCGATGACCAGCGCGGCGGCGATGATGACGAGGTTTTTGACGATGTACTGCCCCTCCAGCGTCAGCCCGAACGGGAACGCGGTAAAGCAGACCTCGGGGAGGAGGATGAGCGGGAGGAACGTCCCCGGCATCTGGAGCGCGAGCAGCAGCAGGCCCACCCGCTCCAGCGGCCGGATGAGGAGGAACGCGCCGATCAGCACCTCCCACACCCCGAGCACCGGGAAAAACCAGTCGGGGTCGAACCAGTAGACCGTCCGTTTGACGAGCGCCTCGGCGGGGCTCAGGCCGGGGAACAGCTTCAGCGCCCCAAACCAGACGAACACGATGCCGACGGCCCAGCGTAACGTGACGACGCCGTAGCGCCGCATGAAGCCGGCGATGCGGCGGTCGATGGGGTCAAGCAGCGCGGGAGCAGGCATGGCAACGCTGGTAGGTCTCCCGTTCCAACGCACCCGCGGGCCGGTGGTGGCGGGCTCGCAGGAAGTTTGCCCATCTATCACGCGGGCTCCATGCTCACCGCTGCACCCGCAGGGCCGCCGCATGCGGCGGCCCTACACGAGCGCCGAGGGGTTCAGATGCCGGCGTGCTCACCCCACACCGCGCGGAGCCGGTTCGAGACCTCACCGACGGTGGCGTGGGCCTCGACGGCGGTGAGGACGTGCGGCAGCAGGTTCTCGTCCGAGCGCGCGGCGGCCTCGACGGCCTCCAGCGCGGCGTCCACGGCGGCGGCGTCCCGGCGGGCACGGAGCGCCTTGAGCTGCTCGACCTGCCGCTCGCGGACCTCCTCCCCGATCCGCAGCGTCTCCGGCACCGTGACCTCCTCCTCCACGAACTTGTTGACGCCGACGACGACCTGCTCCCCGCGCTCGACGGCGAGCTGCGCCTCGTAGGCCGCCCGCGCGATCTCGTCCTGGTAGACCCCCTGCTCGATGGCCGCCACGGCGCCCCCGAGGTCGTCGATCTTCTGGATAATCCGCTCGGCCTCCGCTTCGAGGTCGGCGGTCAGGCGCTCGACGAAGAACGAGCCCGCGAGGGGGTCCACCGTCTCCGTCACGCCGGACTCGTGGGCGACGACCTGCTGCGTGCGGAGGGCGAGGCCGGCGGCCTCGGCGGTCGGCAGCGCGAGGGCCTCGTCGTAGCCGTTCGTGTGGAGGCTCTGCGTGCCGCCGAGCACGGCGGCCAGCGCCTGGAGCGTGACGCGGGGGACGTTGTTGAGCGGCTGCTGCGCCGTGAGGGTGCTGCCGGCCGTCTGGGTGTGGAACCGGAGCGTCATCGCCTTCGGCTCGGTGGCGCCGAAGCGCTCCCGCATGATCCGCGCCCACAGCCGGCGGGCCGCGCGGAACTTGGCGACCTCCTCGAAGAAGTCGTTGTGGGCGTTGAAGAAGAACGACAGCCGGCGGCCGAACACGTCCACGTCGAGCCCCGCGGCGAGAGCGGCCTCGACGTAGGCGATCCCGTTGGCGAGGGTGAAGGCGAGCTCCTGCGCGGCCGTGCTCCCGGCCTCGCGGATGTGGTAGCCGGAGATCGAGATCGTATTCCACCGCGGCAGCTCCCTCGCGCACCACGCGAAGGTGTCGGTGATGAACCGCATCGAGGGGCGCGGCGGGAAGATGTAGGTGCCGCGGGCGGCGTACTCCTTGAGGATGTCGTTCTGGATCGTCCCCCCGAGCTTTTGGAGGTCCGCCCCCTGCTCCTTCGCCACGGCGACGTAGAGCGCGAGCAGCACCGGCGCCGTGGCGTTGATGGTCATGCTCGTCGTGATCTCCTCTAGCCCGATCCCGTCGAAGAGCCGCCGCATGTCCTCCAGCGAGTCGATGGCGACGCCGACCTTGCCGACCTCCCCCTCGGCCATCGGGTCGTCGGAGTCGTAGCCGATCTGCGTGGGGAGGTCGAAGGCGACGGAGAGCCCCCGCGCGCCCTGCCCGATGAGGAAGCGGTAGCGCTCGTTCGACTCCTCGGCCGAGGCGAACCCGGCGTACTGCCGCATCGTCCAGAGCCGGTCGCGGTACATCCGGGGGTAGATCCCGCGGGTGAACGGGAACTGGCCCGGCTCGCCCAGCCGCTCGTCGAGGTCCGCCGGGAGGTCGTCGGAGGAAAAAACGGGCGCGACGGGGAGGCCGCTGGAGGTGGTGCGCTCGGCAGGCTGGATTTCTGTCATGGGTCAGGACGTAGGGGCGTGATTAATCACGCCCCTACAACCGCTGCCTGCACGGTCTGTTCAGCGAGCGCTGCAGGGGTCAGCCGGCCCCCTGCTCGGCCTCCCGTTTCAGCGCCCCGTTCATCAGCTCGAACCCGCGCCGCGTGTCGGTGTCGAGGCTGCGCCGGAGGAGGGGAACGAGCGCACCGCCGAACGCCTCGCCGTGGTGGAACCGCGCGCGCCCTCTGCCCAGCGGCTCCAGCCGGAAGCGGTGCTCGCCCCGGAACAGCCACGGTGCGACGAGCACGCCGAGCCAGACCAGCGAGCGGTTCGGCTCCGCCTCCACCACCGTCGGCCGGAACGTCATCGGCTTCTTGTCCGGCGGTCCAAGACCGACGACGAGCCGCGCACCCTCCCGCACCTCGCCGCTGATTTCGCGGATGAACGGGTTCCACGCCGGGTGCCGCCCGAAGTCGGTCAGCACGGCCCAGACCCGCTCGGGCGGGGCGTCGATGTCGATGTGGGCCTGGATTTCCATGATCAGGAGGGCTCGTCGTGGAAGGGGGCCTCGGCGCGGAGGAGGCCGTAGAGCGCGCTGTCGCACCACTCGTCGTAGACGAACCACCGCTCGCGCAGGAGCCCCTCGCGGTGAGAACCGAGCCGTTCGAGCAGTCGCGTCGAGGCGGCTTTGCGCGGGTCGAGCTCGGCCTCGACGCGGTGGAGGTCCATCTCAGAGAACGCGAACCGGAGCGCGGTGCGGACGGCGTCGGAGGCGAGTCCCTTCCCCCACCGCGCCGGGCTCAGCATGTAGCCCAACTCCATCCGCCGGTTGCGCTCGTCCGGGCCGGTGAGCGTCACGGTCCCGATCAGCGCATCCTCGGCGGGCTCGGTGGTGGCCCATGGAACAGCGTCCGCTCCGCGAAGCCCCCGTCGATCTTCCGCAGGTACTCCTCCGCCTGCTCGCGGCGCTCGAACGCCTCGTGGCTCCAGTACCGCATCGCCCGCGGGTCGCCGAAGATGGTGAACGCGGCGTCGGCGTCCGCCGGGCGAGGGTGGCGGAGTCGAACGCGCTCGCCCGTCAAGACCGGCAAGCGGTCGCCGAAGGGGTCGGGAGCGCTCATCCCCGAAGGTAGCGTGGGCGGTATCCTCCGGCTGCGCACCCACCCCCTCCGCCGATGCCCCGCCCCTCGACCGCTCCCCGCACGCCCGACGAGCGCCTCCGCGCCGAGCTCGTCGCCGTCCTCCGCGGCGGCCACGCCCACGTCGCCACCGCCGACGCCCTGGCGGGCATTCCGCCGGAGCGGGCGAACGAGCGGGTCGGCGGGTTCCCGCACTCGCTGTGGGACCTCGTGGAGCACCTCCGGTTCACCCAGGCCGACATCCTCGAGTTCACGCGCGGCGACGGCTACCGCGAGAAGGAGTGGCCCGCCGACTATTGGCCCGCCGCTGACGCCGGACCCGGCGACTGGCAGCGCACGCTCGACGCCTTCCTCCGGGACCTCGACGCCGCCGTCGCGCTGGCGGAGGCCGCCGACCCCTTCGCAGAGGTCCCCGGCGCGCCGGGCTACACCGTCCTCCGCGAGCTCCTCCTCATCGCCGACCACAACGCGCACCACCTCGGGCAGGTCGTCGCGGTCCGCCGGATGCTCGGGCTCTGGCCGCCGAGCGGTGAGCGGTGAGCAACCGCCATCGCGGTTTCATCCTCTCTCCCGCC
Source organism: Rhodothermales bacterium (assembly GCA_965215145.1). GTDB lineage: Bacteria > Bacteroidota > Rhodothermia > Rhodothermales > JANQRZ01. Next base: position 2,177,547 of record OZ244038.1, read on the forward strand.
TCCTTACCCTGCCTCGGGTCCGCCCTCGGGCGGCGGGAGGAACTCGATGCCGTAGTGGCCGGCCATCGCCAGCACCCGCTCCATGTCCGGCGGCCCCGGCGGCAGGTCGGACAGCTCGCGGAACAGCCCCTCCAGCCCGGCCGGCATCAGCATGATGAGCATCCGCGCCGTCTCCTCCCCCACGGTCTTCCACCGGTGCGGGACCCCCTTCGGGAGGAACACCGTCGTGCCGGGGCCGGCGTCGTAGCGCTCGCCGTCCGCCTCGAACTCCACGCGCCCGTCGAGCACGTAGAACACCTCGTCCTCGTTGCAGTGGAGGGGGGGCTCCACGCCGGGCGGGTTCTCGTTCTCGATGAGGGTGAAGCGGCCCTCGGTGTCGGCGCCGGTGAGCTTGACGCGCTGGCGGTCTCCGAGCACGTTCATCAGCGGGCCCTCGCCGCGGGCGGTGACGGTGGCCCTGCGGGCGGCGGCGGCGGAGGGGTCGGGGTGGCTCATGGGGTTAAGGGATTGGAGTTAACGGACGGGGAAATTCAACCCCCGGCGGGGATCCGTTCGGGGAAGCCGCGCCCGCAGGATTCCCCCGTTTCTCACCCCCGCCGGGCGCCGGCCGCCGCCGCCGCCGTATATCCTCCCGTCCCCCCTCCCACGCCCCGCACCCGATGGAGCCGACCGACCGCCCCTCCAACTTCCTCCGCGACCTCATCGCCGCCGACGTCGCGGCCGGGACCTACGGGGACCGTCCGCGATCCCGGCGCGTGGTGACGCGCTTTCCGCCCGAGCCCAACGGCTACCCCCACCTCGGCCACGCCCAGAGCATCTGCCTCAACTTCGGGCTCGCCGCCGAGTTCGGGGGGACGACGTACCTCCGCTTCGACGACACGAACCCGGAGACCGAGAGCCCGGAGTACGTCGAGGCCATCGAGGAGGCCGTGCGGTGGCTCGGCTTTCAGCCCGCCGAGGTGCGTTTTGCGTCGGATTACTTCGAGCGGTTCTACGAGTGGGCCGTCGAGCTAGTGAACAAGGGGCTGGCTTACGTGGATAGCCAAACGGAGGACGAGATCAGAGAGAACCGCGGGACCGTCACCGAGCCCGGCACCCCGAGCCCCTTCCGCGACCGCCCGAAGGAGGAATCCCTCCGGCTCTTGGAGGAGATGCGGCGCGGCGAGCACCCCGACGGCGCCCACGTCCTCCGTGCCCGGATCGACACGGAGCACGGGCCGATGGCCCACCCGAACATGAAGCTCCGCGACCCGCTGATGTACCGGATCCGCCGCGACGCCCACCACTACCGCAGCGGCACCGACTGGGCCATCTACCCGCTCTACGACTGGGCCCACGGCCAGGGCGACGCCGTCGAGGGCGTGACGCATTCCGTCTGCACCCTCGAGTTCGACGTCAACCGCCCCCTCTACGACTGGTACCTCGACGCCATCGGCATCCCCGAGCCCCGGAACCGCCAGCACGAGTTCGCCCGGTTCAACCTCGACCACACGGTGATGAGCAAGCGGAAGCTGCGCCGGCTCGTCGAGGAGGGCCACGTGGCCGGGTGGGACGACCCCCGGATGCCGACGCTCGCGGCGCAGCGCCGCCGCGGCGTCCGCCCCGAAGCGCTCCGGCGGTTTTTCCTCGAGATCGGGGTGACGAAGGTGAACGGGAGCGTGGACCTCGCCCGCTACGAGTACGCCCTCCGCGACGACCTCAACGCCGTCGCCCCCCGCGTCCTCGCCGTCACCGACCCCGTCGCGCTGACCGTCGAGGGCGTGGGGGGGACGGCGTGGACCGACGCGCCGTACTGGCCCCACGACGTGACCCCGCCGGAGGACGCGCCGACGACCCGGCGACTTCCCTTCGGCCCGCGCGTGTGGGTCGAGCGCGGCGACTTCGCCGCCGACCCGCCGAAGGGCTGGAAGCGGCTCGCGCCCGGCGCCGTCGTCCGCCTCCGCCACGGCCCCGTCATCGAGTGCCTGGACGCGGACACGAACGCCGACGGGAGCGTGACGCTTATCCGCGCCCGCCTCGCCGAGGACGGTCAGAAGCCGCGCGGCGTGATCCACTGGGTCGACGCCGAGCACGGGCTGCCGGCCACGTTCCGCCTCTACGACCGGCTTTTCTCCCACCCCACCCCCGACACGCTGGAGGACTTCACCGACGCCCTCAACCCGGACTCGCTCGTAGAAACCCAGGGCTACATCGAGCCGAGCGTGGCGGAGGACCCAGGAAAAACGCGGTACCAGTTCGAGCGGCGGGGGTACTTCTGGCGGGACCCGGAGGACAGCCGGACGGGCGGACTCGTCTTCAACCGGATCGTCGCGCTGCGCGACAGCTGGGGAAAGCAGCGAGCAGCGAGCGGCGGGCAGAAGGCGGAGGGGGCTGAGCAGAGGAAGGAAAGCAGCCGTGCGCCGGTCGTCCACGCGCCGCGTGATCCGGCGGCTGGACTTAGCGGGGAGGAGCGGGAGCAGTACGACGCGCTTCTCGAACGCGGGGTGGGTGAGGAGGAGGCCGCCGTGCTCGCCGCCGACGCGGCGTTCGGCGCGCTGTTCGACGCGACGGTCGCCGTGGGGGCGTCGCCGCGGGAGGCGGCGGTGCTGCTCGTCCACGACCTCCGCCCGGCCCTCGGCGGGCGCTCGCTGGAAGAGTCCGCCGCCACGCCCGAGGCGCTGGCCGACGTGGTCCGGCTCGTCGGGCAGCAGACGCTGACGCGGACGGCGGCGGGCGAGGTGATCGCCGCGTTGGTCGACGAGGGCGGCAGCGCCGAGGCCGTCGTCGAGGCGCGCGGGCTGGCGGCGGTGCGGGACGACGCCGCGCTCGCGCCCGTCGTGGACGCCGTCGTCGCCGAGCACCCCGAGGAGGCCGAGCGCTTCCGCGCGGGCGAGGCGAAGCTGCTGGGGTTCCTCACCGGGCAGGTCATGCGCCGCGCCGGCCGCGGCGCCGACGCGAAGGCCGTGCAGGCCCTCCTCCGCGAGCGGCTGGGCGGCTGACCCCCGCTCGTCCGTCCATCGCTCCGCTCAGAGACGGTCAAGCTGTCCCCCCGCAAGTGGGACTTGCAGTTTCAGAAGGGGGGCAGTTTCACGCAGCCGGAGGCGGCGCAAGTGAAACGGGGGGTCACTCCGTCACCGCAGCGCGTCCGCGCGGTAGAGACGTGAGGGTGTGAGCAGCAGCAGCCCGTCGGCCGTGGCGTCGGCGCCGACGAGCGGCTGCGGCAGGTCGAAGGCGAGGGCGCGGCGGAGGCGCCCGTCGAGACCGTAGACGAGCACCCGGTCGGGGAAGGCGAGGAGGAGCCGGTCGCGGGCGACGGCGACGGCGGTGACGCCGCGGGCCGTGCCGGCGGCGATGCGGCGGAGGTAGCGGCCGAACGGGTCGTAGACGAGCACGGCGGCCCGCCCCCGGTCGGCGACGAAGAGGCGGCCGTCGGGGCCGAGGGCGAGGTCCACCGGCTCGCGGAGCGCGCCTTCCCCCGCGTCCGCCCCGCCGACGACCCGTTCGAGCTCGCGGCGGCCGTCCCACCGGAGCACCACGCCCTGCACCTCCTCCACAGCGAACAGCTCGCCCGTCGCCGCGCTCGCCACGGCGATGGGGCGGCCGTCGCCGCCGGGGTCGAGCGCGTCCGGCCGCGCCTCGCGCCCGACGGCCCCCGAACGGCGGAGGTCCTCGGTAGCAAAGACGGCCGGGACGGGGAGGATATCCAGGAGCCGCCCCTCGTTTGAGAACCGCTGGAGCCGCCCGTTCCCCGCGTCGGCGACGACGAGGACCTGGCCGTTCGTCGGGTCGAGGTCGGCAGGGGCGAGGAAGGCGTAGCCGCCCGCGCCCGGGCCGCCGAGCGCAGCGACGGGGAGCCCCGTGGATGAGAGCGTGAGGACCACCCGCTCGCCTGCGTCCACGACGTAGACGCGCCCGCCCGCGTCTGCTGCCACGGCGACGGCGTCGGTGAAGGCCGGCCCGAGCGGCGTGGCGTCGAGCGTGTCGGCCTCGACGGATGGCGCAGCCCCCCGGAGCTCGGTCGGAGCGGCGCAGGCTGGCAGGAGCAGTAGGACGGCGAGTAGCCGTAGGGGCAGCTCATGAACGGCCCCTACCGAAAACGGGGCGGGGCGGCTCGGTGTGCCCCAGCTCACGCCTCTCCGGCCAGCCGCCGGAGGCCCTTCTGCCCGATGTCGCGGCGGAGCTGCATCCCCTCGAAGCGGATCGCGTCCGCAGCGGCGTAGGCGCGGTCGAGCGCCGCTTGGAGATCGGAGCCGAGGCCGGTGACGCCGAGGACGCGGCCCCCTGCCGTCACCACCTCATCGGCATCGTTGCGGGCGGTGCCGGCGTGGAAGACGGGGGCGTCGTCGGGGACGGCGTCGAGGCCCTGGATGGGGCGGCCCTTCGGGTACGAGCCGGGGTAGCCCTCGGAGGCGAGGACGACGCAGGCGGCGGCCCCCTCGCGGTGGCGGACCTCGGTGGCGCCCAGCCGCTCGTGCGCCAGCGCCTCGAACAGCTCCAGCGCGTCGGTGTCGAGGAGCGGGAGGAGCACCTGCGCCTCGGGGTCTCCGAAGCGGCAGTTGAACTCGACCACCCTCGGGCCGGCGGCCGTGAGCATGAGGCCGACGTAGAGGACCCCCTTGTACGGCATCCCTTCGGACGCCATCCCCCGCAGCGCCGGCCGGACGACGGCGTCCTCGACCTCGCGGAGCACCGCGGGCGTGACGGCGGGGGCGGGCGCGTAGGCCCCCATCCCCCCGGTGTTCGGCCCCACGTCACCCTCGCCGAGGCGCTTGTGGTCCTGCGCCGGCGGCAGGAGCACGAAGTCCCGCCCGTCCGAGAGCGCGAACACGCTCGCCTCCTCCCCCGCCATAAACTCCTCGACCACGACGGTCCGGCCGGCCCGGCCGAAAGCTCCTTCTTGCATCATCTCGCGCAGCGCCGCCCGCGCCTCGGCGGCCGTCTCGGCGATGACCACGCCCTTGCCGGCGGCGAGCCCGTCGGCCTTCAGGACGAGGGGGAAGGAGCCAGCGACAACGTGGGCCTCGGCCTCGGCGAACTCGGTGAACGTCCGCGAGGCGGCCGTCGGGATGCCGTGGCGGGCCATGAAGGCGTTGGCGAACGCCTTGCTGCCCTCGAGCCGCGCCGCCGCCGCGCTCGGCCCGACCGTGGCGACGCCCTCGGCCCGGAGCTCGTCGGCGAGCCCCTCCACGAGCGGGGCCTCGGGGCCGACGACGACGAGGTCCACGGCCCGATCCGCGCAGAGCTGGATGAGCCCGCGCCGGTCGGTCGCGGCGACGGGGACGTTTTCGGCGAGCCCGGCCGTGCCGGCGTTGCCGGGGGCGCAGAGGAGCTCGGTGAGACGGGGGCTGCGGGCGAGGGCGTGGCAGAGCGCGTGCTCGCGCCCGCCCCCGCCGACGACGAGGACGCGCATGGGAGTCGGGGAGGTGAGGAGCCGAAGATAGAGCGGGGGCGGCCAGCGCCGTGGCGGAGGCAACCGGCGCCTCCCCTCCCACACTCTTCACTAACCCCTGCAACAATCCGCCGCTGCCACAGTAATAACTTTCAATCGAAACTGAAAGCCAGCACATGGAGCCCCCCGTCCTCGCCCCGCCCGTCGTCTCGACCGACGCGCTCCTGCGGCACCACCCGCGCCCCTCGATGGCGTCCGTGCGGGCGCCCGTCGAGGACGACCTCCGGGCGTTCCGGCGCTACTTCCGCGACGCCATGCGGAGCCGGGTCGGCCTGCTGGACCGGGTGACGCAGTACGTCCTCCGCCGGAAGGGGAAGGAGGTCCGGCCCGTGCTCGTGCTCCTCGCCGCCGAGGTCGCCGGCGGGGTGACGGACCGGAGCTACCGCGCCGCCGCCCTCGTCGAGCTGCTCCACACGGCCACCCTCGTCCACGACGACGTGGTCGACGAGGCCGAGCGCCGCCGCGGCGCCTTCTCGATCAACGCGCTCTGGAAGAACAAGGTGGCCGTGCTGCTCGGGGACTTCCTCCTCTCGCGCGGGCTCCTCCTCGCCCTCGACGGCCGGGACTACGACCTCCTCCACGCCGTCTCCGACGCCGTCCGCCGGATGAGCGAGGGGGAGCTCCTCCAGATCGAGAAGGCCCGCCGGCTCGACATCGACGAGGCGACGTACTTCCGGATCATCTCCGACAAGACCGCCTCGCTGATCGCCGCGTGCACGGCCTGCGGCGCGCTGAGCGCCACCGATGACGAGGCCGCCGTCGCCGCGCTGCGGGGGGCCGGCGAGAAGCTTGGCCTCGCCTTCCAGATCCGCGACGACCTCTTCGACGTCGGCGCCGCCGACGTGGGCAAGCCGCTCGGGATCGACCTCCATGAGCGGAAGATGACGCTCCCCCTCATCGCCGCCCTCGGCAACGCCGAGCCCGACGAGGCGAAGGGCATCCGCCGGATCGTGCGGAAGCGGCGGAAGGGCCGGGGGGACGTGGCGCGGGTGAACGCCTTCGTGCGGGAGCGCGGCGGGGTGGCCTACGCCGAGGCGCGGATGCGCGCCCTCGCCGCCGAGGCCGCCGAGGCGTTCGCCGCCTTCCCCCCGACCCCCGCCCGCGACGCCCTCGTTGAGCTCGCCGCCTACGTCGTCGCCCGTAAGCGGTAGGGCGGCCGTCGCCGGGGCGGTAGCTTGGGTCCCCCTCCCCTTCCCTCGGGCTCGATGAAGCTCTACCTGCTCGGCACCGGCGCCGCCGTCTCCGACCCCCACCGCACGACCACCATGCTCGCCATGCAGGCGGAGGGGCCGGACGGCCGGGCCTCGACCCTCGTCGTGGACTGCGGCGGCGACGTGGTGCAGCGGATGATGGCGTGCGGCCTCGACCCCCTCACGCTCGACGCCCTCGTCGTCACGCACGAGCACCCGGACCACGTCTCGGGCTTCCCGCTGTTCATGGAGAAGATGTGGCTCTGCGGGCGCCGCGAGCCGATCCCCGTCCACGGCATCGCCCCGGCGCTGAGCCAGGCGCGGAGGATTTGGGAGGCGTTCGACACCGCCGGCTGGGTGGCGAAGGGGCTCCCGGAGATCGCGTGGCACGAGGTCGAGTACGAGCCGGACGCGGAGGTGCTGGAGAGCCCGACGTGGCGCGTCACGGCGGCGCCCGGCGCGCACGCCGTCCCCTGCGTTGGGCTGCGCGTCAAGCACGTCCCGACGGGGCGGGCGCTGGCGTACTCGTGCGACACCGCGCCGACGCCGCCCATCACGGCGCTCGCCCGTGGGGCGGACCTGCTGGTCCACGAGGCGACGGGGACCATGCCCGGCAACCACTCCTCCGCCGAGGAGGCTGCCGAAGTCGCCGCAAAGGCCGGGGTGCACCGCCTCCTCCTCGTCCACCTCTCCCCCGGCATGACCGACGCCGACCTCGAACCGGCCCGGCAGTGGTTCACGCAGGTCGAGCTCGGCGAAGAGCTCGGCGTCTACGAGGTGTGAGGGCGCTGAAGTCCCCTTGCCGAAGCCTCCTTAGAGGGCCTGGACGTCCTGGGCTTGCAGCCCCTTCCGGCCCTCGCCGACGGTGAACTCGACGCGCTGGCCCTCCTCGAGTGAGCGGAAGCCGTCGCCGGCGATGGAGCTGAAGTGAACGAAGAGGTCGTCGCCGGTCTCCCGGCTGATGAAGCCGTAGCCCTTCTCGGCGTTGAACCACTTGACCGTGCCGGTCTCGCGCTCTCCCATGGGAATGATCTGGGTTGAGGTGCTAGAGCGCAGCGCTGCAAACCGGCGTCGGGCCGGCGGCTCGGGGCCGGGGCCCCGGAGCCACACGGGCCTGGCGGCGGACCTGCGTGTGCTGCATGAACGGGCTAATTTACGCCTGCTCCGCCTTTAGGCTCCCGACCAAGCCTGCTTCTACGCTTCTCTAACCTTTCCAAAACCTTGCTCCCGCCCGGTGCTTGCTGAGCCCTCGATCGGCCGCCTCCACGTCCTCACGGACTTCCACTTCCAGCAGCGGCTGGGCCACGACGAGTTGGCCGCCCGCGCCATCGCTGGGGGGGCCGACACCGTCCAGTTCCGCCAGAAGCGCGGCCCCGTCCGCGCCAAGCTCGCCGAGGCGGAGGCGACGGCCGCTGTGTGCCGCGCGGCCGGCATCCCCCTCCTCGTCGACGACCACCTCGCCCTCGCGCTGGCCGTGGGGGCGGACGGGGTGCACCTCGGGCAGGAGGACCTCCCCGTCGCCGTCGCGCGGCGGCTGCTCGGGCCGGGCGCCGTCGTGGGGGCGACGGCCTCGACGGCGGCCGAGGCGCGGGCGGCCGAAGCAGCGGGGGCGAGCTACGTCGGCTTCGGCCCCGTCTTCCCGACGCGCTCGAAGGCGAACCCACGCGCCGTACGGGGGCTCGGCGGCCTCGCCGCGTGCTGCCGCGCCGTCGCGGTCCCCGTCGTCGCCATCGCGGGGATCACGCCGGAGCGGGTGCGGCCGGCGCTGGAGGCCGGCGCCCACGGCGTCGCCGTGATGACGGCGATCACGACGGCGCCCGACGTGGAGGCCGCGACGGCCGCGTTCCGCCGGGCGCTGGACGACGCGCTCGGCGGTTGACTACTCCTCACCCTTGAGGTGCTCAGCCTTGAGGTGCTCAGCGAGGAAAGCCAGCGTCTTGTCCCACGCGTCCTCGGCGGCGTCCGGCTCGTAGCGCTGCCCGGACGGGTTGGCGAAGGCGTGGCCCGCCCCCTCGTAGACCTCGACCCGGACGTCCTTCCCGAACCGCTGCGCCATCCGCTCGAAGGCGCGCACCTGGCTTACGGGGATCGAGGGGTCGTCGGCGCCGAAGAGGCCGAGCACGGGCGTGTCCAGCATCGCGACGCGGTCCCGCCCCGTGGGGACGTCGCCGTAGTACACGACGGCTGCGTCCAGCCCGGAAAGGAGGAACGCGCTGCGGACGGCCCACCCCCCGCCGAAGCACCACCCGACCGCGCCGACCCGCTCGGCCCCGGCCGCGTCGGCGAGGTAGCCGTAGGCTTGGCGGAGGTTGTCTTCGAGCAGCCCCTCGCGCTGCCGGGCGCGCCGGACGAACCGCTGCGCCTCCTCGGGCGTCGCGGCGACCTCGCCGCCGTAGAGGTCCACGGCGAGGGCGAGGTACCCCGCCTCGGCGAGCCGCACCGCCATCGCCTCGATGTTCTCGTTGAGCCCCCACCACTCGTGGATCACGATCACGGCCGCGAGCGGCTCCCCGTCGGCGGCCACGTCGGCGGCGGGGCGGGCGAGGAAGCCGGTGATGGCGCGGTCGTCGAGGCGGGCGTAGGCCGGGCGGCTCGTGAGGACGTCGCCGCCGGCGGCCGTCGTGATGGGCGTCGGCGTGGGCGCGTCGCCGGCGTGCTGCTCGGCCACCACGTCGTCGTAGTCCGCCGAGGTGGACCGGTCCGGGGCGTCGGCGCAGGCGCCGAGGAGGAGCAGGAGCGCGGCGAGGCCGAAGGCGGCGAGGCGGAGCGAGCAGCCCATGGAGCCGGGGGAGGGTTGATGGAACTGAGCCTTCGTACAGGCTACGCTGCGCGGGGCTCCCGGCCGATACCACCTCCGTACCTTCCCGCCCCTCCCCGACCGCGCCGTGAGCGACTCCCCGCCCCTCATCTCCTACAGCGCCGAGCTGAAGCGGAAGGCGCTCCACCTCGGCGCCCTCGTCATCCCCGCCGGGATCGTGTGGCTCGGGCGGCCGACGGCGCTGGCGCTGCTCGTCCCGCTGGCCCTCGTGGCCCTCACGCTCGACGCGGCGCGGCACCGGGTCCGGCCCGTCCACGACCTCATAGCGCGGGCGTTCGCCCCGATCATGCGGCCGGAGGAGCGGCCCCCGTTCGGCGGCCCCATCATCTTCAACGGGGCGACGTGGATGTGCGTGGCGGCGGCCCTCGCGGCGGCCCTCTTCCCCGAGACGGTGGCGGCAGCCTCGCTGGCGCTGCTGATGGTGGGGGACGCCGCGGCGGCGGTCGTCGGGCGGCGGTACGGGCGGATGCGCTGGCCCGGCTCGCCGAAGTCCGTCGAGGGGTCGGCGGCGTTCGTCGCGGCGGGGTGGGTGGCCGCGATGCCGTTCGCGCTGGCGGCCGAGCCGGTGCTGGGGCCGGGGCCGGTGCTCGTCGGGGCCGTCGCCGCGGCGGCGGTCGAGGCCGTGCCGATCCCGCTGAACGACAACGTCCGCGTCCCCCTCGCCGCGGGGGCGACGATGCTCCTGCTGCTGTAGCCTCGCGTTGTGGAGGCCGCCGAGGGGCCGTCCGTGCTGTAGAGGCCCGGTCGGTTTGAGGCGCCTTCCGTTGTCGGCCCTCCCTTCGAGCGGTAAGTTCCGGGAGCCTCGAAACCGCCCCACCCCGCATGTCCGCTGCCTCCTCCTCCGTGCCGACCACGTCCGTCGAAGCGCGCCGGCCCGACTCGTTTTGGGCGCGGCTCCAGCGGCGGCGCGTGCCGCACATCCTCGGGCTCTACCTCACCGGCGCCACCTCGGCCATCCTCTTCACGGACTGGCTCGTCACGAAGTACGCCCTCTCCCCCTACCTCACCGACTTCCTCCTGCTCGCCATCGTGCTGGCGCTGCCGAGCGTGCTGGTGATGGCCTACAAGCACGGCGCGCCGGGGCGGGACCCCTGGACGCCCGGGCAGTTCACCGTGCTCGGATGCAACGCCCTCGGGGCCGTGGCCGTGCTGCTCCTCCTCTTCGGCGGGAAGCCGCTCGGGGCGACGACGGAGACAGTGACCATCGAGACCGCCGACGGCGAGACGGTCGAGCGGCGCGTGGCGAAGGAGGCCTTCCGCAAGCGCGTCGCCGTGGGCTACTTCGACGCGGCGCCGGGCGCCGATGCCGAGACGCTCCGGTGGGCGCGGCTGGCCGTCCCGACCCTCTTCCAGATCGACCTCACGCAGGACCTCTTCGCCACGGTCGCCGCGCCGAACGCGTTCGCGGAGAAGCTGCGGAAGGCCGGCTTCGCCGACGGCCTCGGCGTGCCGCTCGCGCTCCAGCGCCAGCTCGCCCGGGAGAGCGGGTTCGGCCACGTCCTCACCGGCACCGTCGGCCGCACCCCCGACGGGTTCGCCCTCACCACCCGGCTCTACGACGCGGAGAGCGGGCGGGAGCTGGACGAGGAGACGTTCGTCGCGCCGACGCTGCCGGCGGCGGTGGACGCCGCCGCCCGCGAGCTCCGCGACGACCTCGAGCTCCCGAGCGCCCGCGCCGAGGGCGCCGCGGACGTCCCCCTGGCCGAGCTCACGACGCAAAGCGAGGCGGCCCTCCGCGCCTACGCCACCGCCCTGCACGCCTGGCACTTCGGGCAGGACCTCGACGCCGCCGACGCCGCGATGCAGGAGGCCATCGCCGCCGACCCCACCTTCGCCATGGCCTACCTCAACCGGGTCGATATCCTGATGATGCGGCAGCAGCAGGCCGAGGCGCTCGCGATGCTCCGCCAGGCCGCGCAGCATGAGTATCGCCTCACCGAGCCGCTCCGCTACACCGCCCGCGTCAACCTCCTCTTCTTCGAGGGCCAGCCCGACGCCGCGATGCAGGCCGCCGAGCAGTGGGCCACCCTCTACCCCGACGACACGACGGCGCTGTTCTTCCTGGGCTCGTTCCGGAACATGCGGGGGGAGTACGAGCAGGCCCTCGCGACGTACCGCCGCCTCCTCGCCCTCGACCCCAACCCCGGCTACCACCTCACCATCGGCGACCTCCTCCGCAACCAGCTCTACCGCCCCGAGGAGGCGCTCGCCGAGTACCGCGCCTACGTCCGCGCCTTCCCAGACCAGTCCACGGGCCACCGCCGGATCGGGTTCGCCTACGAGGTGATGGGCCGGCTCGACAGCGCCCTCGTCGCCTTCGACCGCGCCTACGCCACCGACCCCTCGGACTTCTACGCCCTCGGCAACCGCGCGCAGGTCCTCCTCAAGCTCGGCCGGTTCGGCGAGGCCGCGCGGCTCCTCGACGACGGGATCGGCCGGGCGCGGACGCCGCAGGAGGTGGCCTACTTCCACGATGAGCGCGCCGACCTCCTCCTCCGGCGGGGCCAGACTGCCGAGGCGCTGGAGGCTCAGCGGGAGGCGTGGGCGCGGCAGGCGGAATACGCGGGGGCGGCGTCCGTCCTCCGAGACCAGGCCCTCGCCGCGCCCGACTACGCCGAGGCCGGCCTCACCGCCGAGGTGGCCCCCTACGTCCGCGCCGCGAAGGAGTCCCCCTTCTACGCGCAGGGCGGCTTCTTCGTCGCCAACGTGGACCTCGCTGAGGCGGCCCTCGCGGGGATCCAGGGGGAGCACGAGCGCGCGCAGGCCGCCCTCGCCCGCGCCGAAGACGTCGTGGACCAGTTCGGGATCGACCAGGCCCGCCCGACGCTGACGGCATTCCGCGCCCGCCTCGCTGCCTACCGCGGCGACCATGTCGAGGCCGTCGAGCGCTACGGCGAGGCCATCGAGGAGAACCGGGGGGGCTACCACCTCCACTTCCTCCGCGGCCGGAGTCTCGCAGAAGTCGGCCGCGCCCGCGAGGCCCGCAGGGACTTCGAGGCCGTCCTCGAGCGGGACCCGTCGCGCCCGGAGGCTCACCTCGATCTGGCCCGCCTCGCCCACGCCCGCGGCGACCGCGCCGATGCCCGCCGGCACCTCGCCCGCGCCCTCGACGCCTGGGCCGACGCCGACCCGACGTACCCCGAGGCGCAGGCCGCGCGGGCGCTCCAGGAAGAGATCAGGCGAGGGACGTGAAAGGGCGGTAGCCGCGAATAACCGGGGGGGAGCCGGGCGTTCTCGTTACGAAACCCGCTTCGGGTCTCAGTCCCGGAGGGCCTCCGGCGATATAGTGGCCGCACCCGACCCCCGCTCCGATGGCCACCTCGTTCGACGTCCGCCCCGCCCGCCCCGCGCGTGTCCTGGCCGCCGAGGACCTCGCCCGAGCCCTCGACGACTGCCGCCGGACGCTCGACGCCCTCGAGGCGACCGGCGCCGAGGACGTGCTGCGCGGGCGGACGCTGGCGGCGCGGCTCCAGTGGATCGCCCACCAGCTCGACGCGCTCCGTAACCCCGAGCCGTTCGCGTAGGTCCCCGGCGAGGCGGAATAGGACGGAGGGACGCGCGTTGAAACCTGCACGCTGCTCCCCGCCGCCCGATGCCCCTCCCCCTCCGCGAGCACGCCGAGCGCCTCGCCCGCCGCGCCGTCGAGTTCGAGCCGTACCCCCAGCCCCCGCTCGTCCGCACGCGCTACCCCGTCGTGCTGATGCACGGGTTCGGCGCGCTGGCGAACGTGATGCAGGGGGGCGTCCTGCACGCCCAGGCCATGCACCTCCGCGGCCACGGCGTCCTCGCCTACGCCCCCCACGTCAACCCCTACGACACCGTCGCCGTGCGCGCGGCGGCGTGGGCGGAGCGGGTGGACCGGGTGCTCGACGAGACGGGCGCCGGGCGGGTCAGCCTCGTCGCCTTCTCCAGCGGCGGCCTCGACGCGCGCCGCCTCGTCAGCGCCCTCGGCTACGCCGACCGCGTCGCCGCCGTCGTCACGCTCTCGACGCCGCACCGGGGGACGCCGCTGGCGGAGTTCGTCCTGGAGCGCCCGGAGCGGCTGCGGGCCTGGCTCATCGGGGTGATGGACTTCTTCGGCCGGGCGGCCTACGAGGCCGAGGAGCCCCGCACGGAGGCGGCCCTGGCCGAGCTCACCCCCCGGTTCGTGTGCGAGGAGTTCAACCCCGCCCACCCCGACGCGGCGGGCGTCCACTACGCCTCGTGGGCAGGCCGCGCCGGGCGCGGCACCGACACCCCGGTCTCGCCGCCGCTCCTCCTCGGCAACCGCGTGCTCCACGGCCTCGCCGGCGTCAACGACGGCATCGTCCCGACCGCCAGCGCCGAGTGGGCCGGGTTCCGCGGCGTCCTCGACGCCGACCACGCCCGGCAGATCGGCCTCGGCGCCGGCGGCGACTTCGACTCCGGCGCCTTCTTCGTGGACCTCGTGCGCGACCTCGCCGAGCGGGGGCTCTGAGCCGGCCCGCCGGATAATTTCGGGCGGAGGGGCGGATTCCCAACGCGCCGGACCGACCTTCCCCCTCCCCCGCCTCCCCCCTTGAGCCCGATGGACCTCGTCCCCGGCGTGCTCCTCGTCGCCGAGCCGGCCCTGCTCGACCCGAACTTCCGGCGCACCGCGATCCTCCTCTGCGACCACAACGACGGCGGCTCGTTCGGCCTCGTCGTCAACCGACCGACGGAGCTCCACCTCTCGGAGGTGCTCGTCGAGCCGGTGGGGATCGACAGCCGGCTCTACCTCGGGGGGCCCGTCCAGCCGGACACGCTCCACGTCCTCCACGGCTACGCCGCCGCCGTGCCCGACGCGATCCCGCTCTTCGCCGACGTCGGCTGGGGCGGCCGGTTCGACGATGTGGCGGAGGGGCTCCGGGAGGGCTCCTTCGAGGAGGAGCGGGTCCGGTTCTTCGCCGGCTACGCCGGCTGGGGCGGCGGACAGCTCGAGGCCGAGATCGAGGAGGGGAGCTGGATCGTGCTGGAGGCCGTGCCGGAACTGGTCTTCGCCGCGCCCGGCGCGCTGTGGCGCGGGATCATGCGCGGGCTCGGCGGGGAGTACGCCCTGCTCTCGAACTACCCCGACGACCCCCGCTCGAACTGAGCCGGTACCGGGGGGTTCGTGGCACCGTCCGCCCAGGAGGCTTGGCCGTGGCGCCATCCCTGCGCCGGGCGCGACGGATCCGCCCCTACGGTCGCGTTCGGAAACACGGCGCCGTCCCTCTGGCGGGGCGAGCACCCTGCGCCCCTACGCCGAGGCGCTCTCCGCCTTCCTACATTTCCCAGCTCCCCTCTCCCTCACTCGCCACTCCCGCCCCTCCGTCCCGTGGACCCAGAGATCTCCGAGGCCGTCGCCGAGGCCGTGAGCACGACGCTGCTCGTGCGCGGCGGGCTGACCCTCGCCGTGGCCGTGGTGATGGTCGCCGTGCTGACGGCCGTAAAGGCGGCGCTGACGCAGTTCGCGCGGGTGCGGAAGATGCTGCTGCTCCGCGTGCGGTTCGTGTACCGCCTCTTCCGGGTGTTCGTCGTCGGGTTCGCCGCGCTCGTCGTGGCCTACGTCTGGGGGATGGACCCGCAGAACCTGTGGGTCTTCATCACCGGCGTCGTCGGCCTCGTCGCCATCGGGTTCTTCGCCGTGTGGAGCCTGCTCTCGAACGTCGTGGCCGGCGTATTCCTGTTCCTCTCGGACCCCTTCAAGGTGGACGACGAGATCGAGGTGCCGGACGGGGAGTTGGCGGGGCGCGTCCTCGACATCCGCCCGCTGTTCGTCGTCGTCCGCGAGCCGAGCGGGCACACCCTCTACCTCCCGAACAGCCTCCTCTTCCAGAAGCCCTTCCGCCGGAAGGACCCCGCGGTGCAGGATAAGCCCGTGCCCATCACCGACAGCGAGGCCGAGCCCGCGGGCGCCGACTGAGCCCCCCTTGCAGCGGGCGACGTGGCCCCGGCTCGCCTCGCCTGCTCAGGTGGCGCGGCGGAGGATGGACTGCAGCCGCTCGTGGTCGTCGTCGAGGAGCCGGCTGAGGGCGCGGCCGGCGGCGAGCAGGGCGCGCTCGCCTTCGTCCTCGCCGCCGTGGGCGCGGTGGGCCTGCCGGAGCAGCGCCACGAGGAGGTCGTCCACGGGCACGGCCGGGTCGGGGTGGCGGACGAGGGTGCGGAGGTAGTCGAACGAGGAGCCGGGGCCGCCGAGGGCGCAGACGGCGGCGTCGGCGCAGGGGCGGACGCGGTCGTGGAGGGCGGCGGGACGCGGGGGGAGCGTCTGCCGGAGCGCGCCGCCCTTGCCGCCGGGGCCGGGGGCCTCGCGGTAGGCGAGGACGACGGCGCGGAACGTCGTGCGGACGAGCTCGAGGACGTGCGGCATCTCGCGGCGCAGCGCGTCGCGGTCCAGCCCGAGCGCCGTCGCCCGCCGCCCCGGCTCCACGCTCCCCACCTCGACGTGGGCCACGACGCCGAACAGCGTCGTCCCGCCTTCGAGCGGCACCTCGACCCACTGCCCGAAGGCCGGCCCTTCGCGCTCGCGGAGCACCTCGGCCAGCACGTGCCGCGTGCTCGACTCGATCACCTCGGCGACGAACGCTGACGCGCCCTCGCCCCCGGCGTCGTCCTTCTCGACGAGCCGCAGTGGAGGCTGATTCCCGTTCGTCTCGTCCATCAGCTAGACCTCATTTTCCTCCTCTCACCCCTTCCCCGGCTCTCAGATCCGCGGCGCCCGCTTCGAGGCCGCCTTCTGGCTGCCGGCGTAACCGCGGAGGCCGGCCCGCGCCATCTCCCGTTCGAGGATCCGGTAGAACAGCGCCTTCTCCGGCGCGCGGATCACGGCGCGTTCGTGGGCCTCGGTGAGGATCATCGGGTAGCCCCCGCCCTTCTCGCACTCGCTGAGCATCACCGCGTGGATGTGGTCGAGCCAGCCGGGCTGAGCGGCGACCCACGCCGGGAGCTCGACGCGGCCGACCTCCTGGGGGAGGCGGAGGTAGAAGTAGCACACCTCCTGCTCGGGGCCGTACTCCCGCTGGATGTGGCTGCCGGAGACGAACAGCGCCGAGCGCTCGCCGACCCCCAGCGTCCGCTCGAAGACGAGGCGGTCGAGGATGCCGCGCAGGGAGTCCGCGTCGTCGGCGTCCTCGGGCTCGTCGCGGTGGAACCGGAGGAGGTTCACGAGCTCGGTGTTGCCGGGCATCGAGACGTAGGAGCACACGGGGATGCCCTCCCGCCGGAAGCCTTCGAGGAGGGCGAGGTAGCGCGCGATCAGGCGGTCCTCGACGGCGCGGTGCTTCATGCCCCGGAGCATCCACCGGATCAGCGTGCCGTCGGCGACGGCGAGGGTGAACCGGCCGGGCTGCCGCTCCTCGACGGCGGTGTGGAGGAGCCAGCGCAGCTCCTGCTCGTCGCGGAGGGCGGAGACCACCTCGGCCGTCACGTCGAAGGGGGCCGCGTCCCCCTCCTCGGGGGCCAGCTCCGCGAGATCGTTCTGGCGGTAGCGGAGCTCGGGCTCGGCCTGCATCAGCGGCGGCTCCTCGGTCCCGTAGTGGAACGCGATGCGGCCGACGTTGAGCACGTAGCAGGCCGGCTCGACGTGGCGGTCGGGGAAGATCTGCGAGCCGTCGGCGGCGACGACGGTGACGGGCGTGGGGCGCTCGGTGCAGGGGGAACAGCCGTCGGGGGGCTCGCGGAGGCCGGCCGTCAGCGAACGCCAGTCGCCGCGCTTCCGGGCGGCCTGGGCCCGCTCGTGCGTGTCCTCCCAGCAGCCGGCGCAGTCGGCCAGCGCGCCGAGCGCGGCGTCGAGCTTGTGGGCCAGCCGCGCCTCCTCCCCCACGCGGTAGGCGCTGAAGTCGGAGAGCTGCGGGTGGAGCCGGTGGATATCCAGCAAAGGCGGGGGGACCGAGTGCGAAGCGCGGGGTCGGTAAGTTAAGCCTCCCCGAACCTCCGATCCCCACACGCCCGAGTGGCCGGCCTCTACCTCCACGTCCCCTTCTGCACCCAGCGCTGCGTCTACTGCGACTTCTACCTCGTCACGACGCGGCGCGAGTTCGGATCGTTCGTGCGGGCGATGGAGGCGGAGATCGCGGCCTACGGGCGGGAGCACGGCGCGGAGCCCGTCGAGACGGTCTACGTCGGGGGCGGGACGCCGTCGCTGCTGCCGCTCGACGACGTGGCGCGGCTGCTCGGGGCCGTCTGGAAGAGCTTCGACTGCTCGGGCGTCCTCGAGGTGACGTTCGAGGTGAACCCCGAGAACGCCACGCTCGACTACCTCGTCGGGCTCCACGCGCTCGGGGTGGACCGGCTCTCGCTGGGCGTGCAGTCGTTCTTCGACGAGGACCTCCGGTTCATGGGCCGCGCCCACGGCGCCGCCGAGGCCGAGCGGGCCCTCGACGCCATCGCCCGCGCGGGGTTCGCGCGCTACTCCGTGGACCTCATCTTCGGCGTCCCCGAGCAGCCGGCCGAGCACTGGATGGCGAACCTCGAAAAGGTGGCCGCCCGCGGCGTCCCCCACCTCTCGACCTACGGGCTGACGGTCGAGGAGCGGACGCCGCTGCACCGGATGGTCGCGGCGGGGAAGGTGGCGCCGGCGCCGGAGGAGGCGATGCGCGGGCGGTTCCTCGACACGATGGACGCGCTGCGCCACCACGGCTACGAGCACTACGAGGTGTCGAGCTTCGCGCAGCCCGGAGCCCGGAGCCGCCACAACGAGGGCTACTGGCACCACCGGAACTACCTCGGGTTCGGCCCGAGCGCGCACTCGTTCTGGCAACGCTCCGGCTCCACGGCCGCGCGGTGGTCGAACGTCCGCAACCTCAAGCAGTACGAGGCGCTGCTCCGCCAGGGCCACCGCCCGACCGAGCGCGAGGAGCGCCTCGGCCTCGACGACCTCGCCGACGAGCACGTCCTGCTCCGCCTCCGCCTCGTCGAGGACGGCCTCGACCTCGACCGTCTCGCCGAGCGCTACGGCGTGGACCTCCTCTCCGAAAAACTCGACGCCATCGCCGACCTCGAAGCCGCCGGGCTCACCACGCTCCGCGGCTCCACCCTCCGCCTCACCGACGAGGGCGTCCTCGTCGCCGACGCCGTCACGGCCCGCCTCCTCCGCTAGCCCCGATGCCGCTCCGCCCGCTCGCTGCACTGCTCCTCCTGATCGCCCCCGTGTTCACCGGCTGCGCCGAGGAAGCCCCGGACGTGCCCCCGCCCGAACCGGCCGTCGAGATCCCGTTTCGCCAGGACGGTATGCTCACGTTCTACCGCCCCGGCGAGGGCGACCTCGTGACCATCGCCGTCGAGATCGCCGAGGGGGACTCCGCCATCACGCGCGGGCTGATGCAGCGGACCTCGCTGCCGGAGCGGAGCGGGATGCTGTTCCTGATGCCGCAGACGCGGGTCCAGAGCTTCTGGATGGCGAACACCCCGCTCGCCCTCGACATCACCTTCGTCGGCGCCGACTCGGCGGTCGTGAACACGGCGAAGTACACCCAGCCGTACTCGACGCGCTCGGTCTCGTCCGACGCTCCGGCGCGGTTCGTAGTCGAGACGGAGGCCGGCTTCGCGGACACCTACGGGATCACCGCCGGGGACCGCGTACGGTGGAGCCGTTGACGAGGCTCATCCCTCTATCTAACAGCAACCTGTGCCCACACGATGCAGTGCAGGTGCGGCTGCGTGAAGGAGCCGCGAAAGCGACCCGCCCCGAAACTAGCAATTGCCGTTTTCCGTTGACCGGTCACAAAGACGGCAGCCCCGTAAGGCTGTCCCTCGATGTAAGGCCCCGGTAGCCCCGTAAGGCTATCGGGGTTGTTTGTTTGCCCCTCTTCCCCGCCCGTCGCCCCGTGCTCCCCGAGACCCTCCCGGCGCAGTTCTCCGCCCACCTCAGCGCCACCGTCCACTGCGTCCTCGCCCACCGCATCCTCGACGGCGACAACCGCGCCTACGTCGTCGAGCCGAAAGAGGGCGGCGAGCCGCTCGCGTTCGAGGCCGCGCTCGACCAGGAGGACGGCACCGTCCGCATCCTCGACTTCCCGACCGTGACCGACCGCGTCGGGACCGACCTCGGGGAGGTCGAGGCGACGGTCGCGATCGAGGGGGAGCCGGAGGGGCGCTACGACGCCGAGAGCGGCGACGTGACCGTGCGCGTGACGCTCCTGTTCGACCCGGACCACCTCCTGGCGAAGGCGTCGCGCGTGGCGCTCACGCTGTCGTCCGCGGGAGCCTTCGATGAGGCGGAGCTGGCAGCCGAGGGCGCCCCGCTCGACCTCGCCGGCGGCACCCTCACGCTCGTCGGCGAGGGGACGTTCGAGGGCGGCACGCTCGAGGGCGGCTCCTGCTGGCTCGCCATCGGCTGCGAGATCGAGGACGTCGTGGAGCGTTAGCGGGCGACGCTCAGGCGGGCCGTCACGGTCCCGGCCGTCGTGCGGAGGCGGATGAGGTACGCCCCCGCCGGGAGGCCCGCCAGCGGCACGCTCAGCGCGTGCTCACCCGCGGCCCGCGGCCCGTCCGCCAACGCGGCCGCCGGCCGGCCGAGCGCGTCGAGCACGTCGAGCCGGACGGGGTCAGCCTCGGCGAGCACGAACGTCACCCTCGCCGAGGTCCGGGCCGGGTTCGGGTAGACGGCGATGGGCACCGGCGGGGGGGCCGGCAGCGGCGCGTTCGAGACGGGCGCCGCGACCGCCACCGTCGCGCCGAGGCTGTTGACGCCCGTGGCCGCGTCCCACGTGTCCGCATTGGCGAGGCGGACGGCGTACTCCGGCCGGCCGCGCAGGGCCGCCGCGGGGTCCGGCAGGGCGAGGCCGAGGGCGTAGTCCCCGAGGGGGAGGTCGTCGGGGAGGTCCGTCGAGGCGGTGACCGTCGCCGTCCCGCCCCCGCCCGGCAGCGCGAGCCGCGGGTCGGCGCCGAGGTCGGCCGGGAGCCGGACGGGCTCGCCCCCGCCGACGGGCGTCAGCACGAGCTCGACGGCGCGGGGGTTGCGCAGCCCGGCGAACCCGTCGTTGGCGACGACGAGGGCGGCCTGGAGCGACCGGCCGGCCGCGACGCGCTCGGGGAACGTCCCGGAGACGAGGCGGAGGCGGTGGCCGAGGCGGCGGCGGATCTCGCCGTAGCACCCCTCGGCGCGCCAGCGGTCGAGGGCGCCGGCCCAGAAGCTGTCGTTGAGGTAGGTCCAGTGGAACCGCGTCAGCTCGGCGAGCGCCGTGGGGCAGTCCGTCCGCTGCTGGTCCGGGGTGACCTGGCACGTCTCCCCCCCGACGAATACGAACGGCGTCGTCCCGTCGAGCCAGGTGCGGAAGGCGTCGGCCTGGTCCGCGGGGAGGTAGGTCCCGGCGTCGTGCTCGTTCGAGAGGAAGCAGTCGTTGTGGTGGCCGGTGCGGGCCTGGTCGCTACCGGAGGATGCGTCGGCCGGGTCGAGCGGGTCGGGGTAGAGCTCGACGAGGTCCGAGGGGTAGCGGAGCTGGACCTGCCGCTCGGGCGGGAGCGCGTCGAGCAGGGCAGCGTGGACGGCGGCGCGACCCTCGGGCGTATCGTTGCCGTTGGTCGAGGAGTGCCACTCCCCCCAGGCCCCGATGAAGCCGGCCGGGACGACGGCGATCACGTCGGCGTTCGCCTCGAACACCGGCGCGAGCTGGCCGATGTGTTCGAGGATCCGGTCGAGCGGTGCGTCCTCCCCATCCCCCCCGAAGTTGTAGGCGAACCGGAGGACGACCTTGACTCCCCCTTCGCGCACGACGCCGAGGGCGGTGTCGAGCGAGTCGAGGAAGGCCGCCGGGAGCGGGGCGTCGCGGTAGGCGTCGAGGCGGACGTAGGCCCGCGTCAGGGTGTACCCCGCCGGGCGGACCCACGAGAGGTCGGTCTCGGAGACGAGGTCGGTGTTCGAGTGGAACCCGCGCTCGGGGTTGAGGAAGTCCTCGTCGGTCGGCGGGTAGGTGAGCGTGGTCTGCGCCGCGGCGAGCGGCGCGGCCAGGGCGAGGAGGAGCAGAGCGGGCGTGCGCATGGAGTGGGGGGTTGGGCGGCCCCGGCCCTGGGGTTCAGCGGATGCTTGGGTCAGCGGACGACGGTGAGGCGGGCGGTCGCGGTCTGAGCTCCGGCCTGGAGGCGGATGAAGTAGGCGCCGGCGGGGAGGCCCTCCAGCGCCGCCCTCACGGTCTGCTCGCCGGCCGGGCGCGCCCCGTCGGCGAGGACCGCCACGGTGCGTCCGAGCGCGTCGAGCACGTCGAGCCGGACGAGGCCGGGCTCGGGGAGGGCGAACGACACGGCCACCCCGCCGCGCGTCGGGTTCGGCCCGGTGCGGAGGGCGAGGGGCTCGGAAGCCGCGGGCGCCGGCTCCGTGGGCGTGCTCCGGGAGGTGGAGAAGACGTACGCCCGGCCGGCGGTGGGCGGGCTCCCCAGCAGGTTCTCCCCGAACGCGCCGACGCCGACCTCCGGGAGCCCGTCGCCGTCGAGGTCGTCGAGCGCGGCGATGCCGTAGCCGAAGTACTGCACCCCGTCGGGGTCCACCACGGGCGGCTCGAGTGTGGCAAGGAGGGCGCCGGTCGAGGAGAAGACGTACGCGCGGCCGATGAGCGCCATCGGCATGGCGTCCTCGTCCTCGGCGCGGGCGCTCACGATGAGGTCGTCGAGCCCGTCGCCGTCGAGGTCGGGCACGGCCTCGACGAGCTCGCCGAAGAACCCGAGGAGTTGGTCGTTCGGGGACTGGAGCGTGACGGCGGCCTCGCCCGTGGCGCCGCTGATGACGTAGGCGCGGCCGAAATACGACCCCTGCACGGGCTCCCCGTTGGCGCCCGTCGCCACGTCCGGCACGCCGTCGCCGGTGACGTCGCCGAGGCCGGTAGCCCAGCGGCCGAACCCGCCGAGCTGCGTCTCGTTGGGCGAGGAGACCGTGCGGAGGGCCGAGCCGTCGGCCCCGCTGATGAGGTAGAGGCGGCCGACGAGCTGGCCGGCGCTGGTGTCGCGGAACGGGGCGCCGGTGACGATGTCGGGCGTGCCGTCGCCGTCGATGTCGCCGGCGTCGTCGGAGGTGTAGCCGAAGCCGGCCTCCCGGAGGGGGTCGGGCGAGGTGACCGTCAGCACGAGCGTGTCGGCCACGCCGTCGAAGGCGTAGAGCCGGCCGGCCAGCGGCAGCCCGTCCACGGTCTCCCCACGCGCGCTCACGCCGACCTCGCCGACGCCGTCGCCGGTGAGGTCGCCGAGGCGGCCGAGGTCGAACCCGAACTCCCCCCCGTCGGCGGGGTTGGGCGAGGTGTACGAGGCGATCTCGGCGCCCGTGGCCCCGCTGAGGAGGTACACGCGGCCGACGTTGTCGAGGCCGCCGACGACCTCCCGCGAGGCCGGCACGTAGAAGTCCGGCGCCCCGTCGCCGTCGCGGTCCCCGGCCGGGAGGATGGCGTCGCCGAAGTAGGCGTCGGTCTCGGGGTTGGGCGAGGCGTAGGTGCGGATGAAGGCGCCCGTGGCGCCGCTGTAGAGGTGGACCTGGCCCGCATCGACGACGAGCGTCCCCCCCACCTCGGTGTCCTCGTCCGGCCCCGACACGGCGACGTCGGAGGTGCCGTCGCCGTCGAGGTCACCGACGCTGGCGAGGGCGATGCCGAAGCCGCCGCCCTCGGCCTCGTCAGGCGAGGAGAGGGCGTAGAGCGGGGCGACCTGCGCCAGGGCGGCGGGCGCACCAAAGAGGAGGGCGGTGAGGACGGCGAGGGACTTCATGGCGTTGAGAAGGCAGCGGAGGGGGCGTCGGGGGCGGTGTGGGCGACGGGGGATGCGGCAGGCCGGCCCGCTGGCGCTCCAGCACGTTACGGCACCCCCTCGGCTACCACAACGGCTCTGGCGCCTCGCCCCATGGCCTAACCGGCGCGTTTCAGCAGATCTACCTCCCCGCGGCGCCAGCGGGCATGCCCTTGGAGATCCCTTAGTCATTCCTTAGAATCGGCCCACGCACAGCCCACCGCCGAGCCCGATGCTCTCCTCCGAAGACCGCCTCCTGCGCGTGCCCCCGTTCCGCGTAGGGCGCCACCGGGTTCGCCCCTCGCTCCTCGAGGTCGAGACCGCCGGGCGCGTCCGCACGCTCGAGCCCAAGGTGATGGGCGTGCTCTGCCACCTCGCCCGCCGGGGCGGCGAGGCCGTCTCGCGCCGCGAGCTCCTCGACGAGGGCTGGCCCGACACCGTCGTCGGCGACGAGACGCTCACGCGCTGCGTCTCCGAGCTCCGAAAGACGCTCGGCGACGACGCCCGCGCCCCGGCCGTGGTCGGGACCGTGCCCCGCATCGGGTACCGCCTGCTCGCCCCCGTGGAGTGGGAGACCGAGGGGGACCGGCCGCCGGAGGGCTCGCCCACGCGGGCCGCCGCGGGCGAGCATGGGAGGCCCCCGCTGCGGAGGTGGGTCGTCGTCACGGCGGTGGCCCTCGGGGCCGTGCTCCTCGTCGCGGTGGGCTATGGGGTCGCTCGGGACGGAGCGGGGGGCGCAGAGGCCGTGGCATCCCTTCTGGCGCGCCCGCTCACGGCGGCGCCGGGGTTCGAGATGGAGCCGGCTCTCTCGCCGGACGGCGAGAGGGTCGCTTACCTCGTCAACACCCCCTCCTCCTCCCACCTCTACGTGCGGCCGGTGGAGGGCACGCCCGAGCCGCTTCGCGTCGCGGACGGTGGGCCGCTGCAGCTGCAATCGCCGCGGTGGAGCCCGGATGCGGAGGAGGTCGCCTACGTCGTGCGCTCGCGCGACGGGGCTGCCGCGGCGGACGAGACGTGCGAGCTCCGGGTGGTAAGCACGCTCGGAGGCCCGGAACGCGCGGTCGGGCCGTGCCCGGGCGGGCTGACCCGGACGATCGACTGGACCCCGGACGGCCGCTCCCTCGTCGCCGGCGGGCACGAGGCGGCCGGGCGCGCGCTGCTCCGCGTCGACGCGCGGACCGGGGAGGACCGCCCCCTCCCCTACGACCGGCCTCAGGACGCCGTCGACGCCCACCCGCGCGTGTCGCCGGACGGCCGCCGCATCCTCTTCCGCCGCACCGTCGGCGAGGAGGTCGCCTCAGTCTGCGTGCTCGACGTGGCGACGGGCGCCGTGACCACGCTCGCGACGGACACGGCCATGCTCATCGGGCACGACTGGCTCCCGGGCGGCGGCGTCGTCTACGTCTCCGTCCAGGTCGGGCAGGCCACCTTCCGGCGGCTCGCCGCCGCCGACGGGGTCGCCGAGCCGGAGGCCCTCGCCATCGGCGGCGTCGGGCTCGCCGCCCGCCCGGACGTCGCCGGCGGGCGGCTCACCTTCGAGCGGTGGCGCGTCGAGATCGGGCTGTTCGGCTTCGACCCCGAGCGGCCGGGCCCCCTCACCCCCTTCGCGCCCTCGACGGCCTTCGACGCCTACCCCCAGATCTCGCCCGACGGCCGCCGCGTGGCGTTCATCTCCGAGCGCTCGGGCGCGCCGCAGGTGTGGGTCGCCGAGCGCGACGGCGCCCGCCCCCGCCCCGTCACCGACCTCGACGGCCTGGCCTACAGCGCGCCGCGGTGGAGCCCCGACGGCGCCCGCCTCGCCTTCGCCGCGCTCGACGGGGACGGCGCCGACGTGTTCGTGCTCGACCGGCTGGACGGGGAGCCCCGGCGGATCGCCCTTCCCGGCTCGAACGAGGTGCAGCCGGCGTGGTCCGCCGACGGCCGGTGGCTCTACGTCGGCTCCGACCGCTCGGGCCGGATGGAGGTCTGGCGCCTCCCCGTCGGCGGCGGTGAGGGTGCCCCCATCACCGTCGGCGGTGGCCTCGCGGCGCGCCCCTCCCTCGACGGCCGCGACCTCTACCTCATGCGCCCGGACGAGCGCGGGCTCTGGCGCCGCACGGGTGACGACGGCGAGGACGCCCTCTTCCTCCCCGGCCTCCGCCCCATCGACCTCAACAACTGGGCGCCTGCCGACGAGGGCGTGGTCTGGGTCGAGACCGGCTCCGGCCCCGACGCGCTCCGGTCCACCACTTCCGACGCTCCCTTCTTCGCCTTCCCCGGCGAGGGCGAGGCCTACGCGCTGGAGTGGGACCCCCGGAGCCGGACGGGCATCGTCGCGTGGATGGGCGAGCGCGAGGTGGACCTCGCCCTCGTCGAGCTGGGTCCATGACCGATCGAGCGCGTCCTTACCTGTCCCTCAGGACGACCTTAGCTCCCCCTCAGGACGCTCAGACCGGCGCGGGCGAGCCTTCCCCCCCGATCTAACCTGGCCGCTATGCGCATCCTGGCTCCCCTCCTCGCCCTCGCCCTCGTGCCGGCCCTCGCCGCGCAGGACGTTCCGACCTACTCCCTCACCCTCATCACCACCGAGGACGCCGGCGGCGTCGCCAACACCGTCACCGACGACGGCATCGTCGGCGGCTCGGTGACCCTCTTCGACGCGCCGGGCCTCTTCGACCCCGCCGAGGCCTTCCTGTGGCAGGACGGCAAGGTCTTCTGGCAGGGCTCGCTCGGGCCGGACCTCGCCGGCGTCGGCGCCGTGAACGCCAGCGGCGATGCCACCGGCGACGCCGTCGAGACGGAGGACGGCTTCGACGGCGAGTTCCGCGCCTTCGTCCGGCTCGCCGGCGGCGAGCCCATCGGCCTCCCCCCGCTCCCGCTCCAGCCGGGGTACGACCTCGTCTCGAGTGGCAAGGACCTCAACGACGCCGGCCTCGTCGTCGGCAACGCCCGCACCGACGACCCGGACTGGGAGGGCGGCTCGTTCAACGCCTACCACGCCACCGTCTGGGCGCCGAACGGCGACGGCACCTACGCCGTCACCGACCTCGGCACCATCGGCGGCGGGTTCAGCCGCGCTACAGGGATCAACGACGCCGGCACGATCGTCGGCGCGGCGGTCCCCGACCCCGACGAGAGCGACGACATCCTCCGCGCCGTGCGGTGGACGCCGAACGGCGACGGGACCTACGAGATCGAGGACCTCGGCCTCGTCTCCGAGGGCGACAACTTCTCTGAGGGCAAGGCCATCAACGAGAAGGGGCAGGTCCTGGGCGAGGCGTTCGGGCCGGGCAACACGCTCTCGCCGGCGATCTGGGAGCCCGACGGCACCGCCCGCCGCTACCCCGTCCCGGACGGCGTCCTCGACTGCACGGCCGAGGACTTCAACGAGGCCGCCACCGTCGTCGGGCAGTGCAGCGACCTCAACGCCGGCGCCGACCGGCTCCAGGCCACGGTGTGGATCGACGAGACGCTCCACTTCCTCCGCGACTTGATGGACGAGTCCGGCGCGGGGTGGCGCTTCCAGCGCGCCACGGGGATCAACAACCTCGGGTGGATCGTCGGGGTCGGCCAGCGCGAGGGGTTCGTCGACAGCGAGGGCCGGCCCGAGAACTACGGGTTCCTCCTCAAGCCGGCCGGGTCCACCTCCAGCGAGCCGGTAGCCGAGGCGTCGGCCTTCGCCGTCACCGCCGCGCCGAACCCCACCGGCGCCGCCGGCACGCGCCTCGCCTTCGCGCTGCCGGAGGCCGCCGAGCTCTCGGCCGAGGTTTTCGACGTGCGGGGCCGCCGCGTCGCTCGCCTCGCCGAGCGGGCCTACCCGGCCGGGGAGCACGCCCTCCGCTGGGACGGGCGCGACGCCTCCGGGCGGGCCGTGGCGCCGGGGCTCTACGTCGTCCGCGTCGTCGCCGGCGCGCACCGCGCGGCCGTCCGCGTCAGCATCGTCCGCTGAGGGCTGGTCGTAGGGGCGCAGCTCGTAGGGGCGCAGCGCGCTGCGCCCCTACGGCGAGAACGGTCCGCCGCAGGTACGAGAAGGGACGCCCCTCGGCGTCCCTCGTGGGCACCCCCCTCTCGTGGGGCCTGCTTACAGCGAGAAGCTCTCGCCGCAGGCGCAGGTGCGGGCGGCCTGCGGGTTCTCGAAGTGGAACCCCTTCCCCTCCAGCCCGTCGGTGAAGTCGAGCGTCGTGCCGGCGAGGTAGAGGTAGCTCTTGAGGTCCATCGCCACGCGGAAGCCGTCGCCCTCGGCGAACCGGTCCCCCTCCTGCACGGCGGAGTCCCAGCCGAGGTCGTAGGTCAGCCCCGAGCAGCCGCCGGCCACCACGGCGACGCGGAGCACCTCGGCGGCCGGGTCCACCCCCTCGGCCTCGGCGATGGCGAGGATGCGCCGGGCGGCGCGGTCGGTGATCGTGATGCCCTCGGCGGTCTCGGTCATGGTGGCTCGGCTTCGAGTCTCGGTCGGGGGTGACAGGGGTGCTTGGGCGGAACTTAACCGGCGGCGGGGAATCCCCCCGCGCACGCCGGCAGTAACAGCCCGGCGGCCGGAGGAGTTCTCCCGCGCCGCCCAGCGCGGCCCCTATTCCCGACCCGTTCACGGGGCCGCGCCCGATCTTCCGCCCCCGCACCCCGCCCCCCATGCCGACCTACACCGAGCACGACCTCGTCGCCGACCTCGAACAGGAGGAGGGCGGCTACAAGTACGGCTTCGTCACGGACATCGAGACGGAGCGCGCGCCGAACGGGCTCTCTGAGGACGTCGTCCGGTTCATCTCGCAGAAGAAGAACGAGCCGGAGTGGATGCTGGAGTGGCGGCTCAAGGCGTATCGCCACGTCGTGAAGCTCCTGGAGGACCCCGAGAAGAGCTACCCCCAGTGGGCCCACCTCGACTACAACCTCCCCGACTTCCAGGGCATCTCGTACTACGCCGCTCCGAAGAAGACGAAGTACGACTCCCTCGACGATGTCGACCCGGAGTTGCTGGATACCTTCAACAAGCTCGGCATCTCGCTCGACGAGCAGAAGCGGCTCACCGGCGTGGCCCCCGTCGCGATGGACGTGGTGGTGGACTCGGTCAGCGTGGCGACGACGTTCAAGAAGGAGCTCGCCGAGCGGGGGATCATCTTCTGCTCGATGGGCGAGGCCATCCAGGAGCACCCCGAGCTCGTGCGGAAGTACCTCGGCCGGGTGGTCCCCTACACCGACAACTTCTACGCGGCGCTGAATGCGGCCGTCTTCTCGGACGGCTCGTTCTGCTACATCCCGAAGGGCGTCCGCTGCCCGATGGAGCTCTCGACCTACTTCCGCATCAACGAGGCCAACACCGGCCAGTTCGAGCGGACGCTGATCGTGGCCGAGCCGGAGAGCTACGTGAGCTACCTCGAGGGCTGCACCGCCCCGATGCGCGACGAGAACCAGCTCCACGCCGCCGTGGTCGAGATCCTCGCGATGGACGACGCCGAGGTGAAGTACGCGACCGTCCAGAACTGGTACCCCGGCGACGAGCACGGCAAGGGCGGCGTCTACAACTTCGTCACCAAGCGCGCGCTCTGCGAGGGCAAGCGCTCGAAGGTCTCCTGGACGCAGCTCGAAACGGGCAGCGCCATCACCTGGAAGTACCCCTCCTGCATCCTCAAGGGCGACGACTCCGTCGGGGAGTTCTACTCGGTGGCCTTCACGAAGGGCGCGCAGCAGGCCGACACGGGGACCAAGATGATCCACCTCGGCAAGCGCACCCGCAGCACGATCATCTCGAAGGGGATCTCGGCCGGCACCTCGAACAACGCCTACCGCGGGCTCGTCCGCGTCGGCCCGAAGGCGGCGCACGCGCGGAACTTCTCGCAGTGCGACTCGCTGCTGCTCGGGAGCCGCTGCGGCGCCCACACGTTCCCCTACATCGAGATCCACAACGCCACCGGCAAGGTCGAGCACGAGGCGACGACGAGCCGCGTCGGCGAGGACCAGCTGTTCTACTGCCAGCAGCGGGGGATCTCGGAGCAGGACGCGCTGAACCTCGTCGTGAACGGGTTCGCCAAGGAGATCCTGCAGAAGCTCCCGATGGAGTTCGCCGTCGAGGCGCAGAAGCTGCTCTCGATCCAGCTCGAAGGCTCCGTGGGTTGAACCCGGAGCGACCCCGTAGGGGCGGGCCTTGCGCCCGCCCTCGCCAGGCCGACCACGAGGGCCGCCCCTACGGAGTCCCAAAGAACAGAATCCAACAGGATCCAAAAGAAACGCATGCTTAAAATCGAAGACCTCCACGTCGAGGTCGAGGGCCACGAGATCCTCCGCGGGCTCGACCTCACCGTCCGGGCCGGCGAGACCCACGCCATCATGGGGCCGAACGGCTCGGGCAAGAGCACGCTCGCTCACGTCCTCGCCGGGCGCGAGGAGTACGAGGTGACGGCCGGCTCGGTGAGCTACGACGGGCAGGACCTCCTGGAGATGGCCCCCGAGGAGCGCGCCCGCGACGGCGTCTTCCTCGCCTTCCAGTACCCCGTCGAGCTCCCGGGCGTGAGCACGATCCAGTTCCTCCGCACCGCCGTCAACGCGATGCGCGAGCACCGCGGCGAGGAGCCGATGAACGTGGCCGCCTTCATGAAGCTGCTCCGCGAGAAGGCCGACTACGTCAACCTCGACCCGAAGCTGACGCAGCGCGCTGTGAACGAGGGGTTCTCCGGGGGCGAGAAGAAGCGGGCCGAGATCTTCCAGATGGCGATGCTCGACCCCCGCCTCGCCGTGCTCGACGAGACCGACTCCGGCCTCGACATCGACGCGCTGAAGGTCGTCTCGGAGGGGGTCAACAAGCTCCGCACCGCCGAGCGCGCGTTCGTCCTCATCACCCACTACCAGCGTCTCCTCGACCACATCGTCCCCGACCGCGTCCACATCCTTATGGACGGCCGGATCGTGAAGTCCGGCGGCAAGGAGCTGGCGCTGGAGCTGGAGGAGAAGGGGTACGACTGGATCCGCGAGCACGCCGCCGACGCCCTCCCCGCATGAGCCTCCCCAACACCACCATGCCCGACCGCGCCGCGCTGCGCCCCCAGCGCACCGATGGCCCCGACAACGGCTCCGCCGACGGTGCCGTTGAGACGCTGGAGCAGACGCCGGACCTGAACGCGCGGATCGCCTCGGCCTTTGAGCAGGCGCTCAAACGGCGCGGCGAGGCCGACGTGCTGGGAGAAATCCGCGAGCAGGCGATGGGCACGTTCGCCCGCCTCGGCATCCCGACCCGGAAGCACGAGGGCTGGAAGTACACGAACGTGGAAAAGGCGCTCCGGCACGACTACGCCCTCCTCCCCCCCGGCGCCCCGACCGGGCTCACGCGCGGGGACGTGGAGCGCTTCCGCCTCCCCGACCTCGACGCCCACCTCCTCGTCGTCGTCAACGGTGCCGTCCGCCCGGAGCTCTCCGACCGCGACGGGCTCCCGCCGGGCGTCCGCGTAGGCTCGCTGCTCGACGCCGCCGAGAGCGACGCCGAGACGGTCGGCCGCTACTTCGGGAAGTACGCGCAGGTGGACGAGGACGCCTTCGTCGCGCTCAACACGGCGTTCGACCTCGACGGTGTCTTTCTCCAGATTCCGAGGGGCGTGACGCTGGAGCGGCCGGTGCAGGTCGCCTACGTCACCGACGCGAGCGAGGACAGCCTGCTCCAGACCCGCAACCTGTACCTGTTCGGCGAGAACAGCGAGGCGCTGGTGCTGGAGACGTTCCACACGGCCGGCGGCGCGAGGACGTTCGAGAACGCGGTGACCGAGGTCGTCGTGGACCGGGCGGCGCGGGTGAACGTCCTCAAGCTCCAGAACGAGGGGGACACGGCTTCGCGGATCGAGACGACGCAGGTGTACCAGGAGGCGCAGAGCCGTTTCGCCGCGCACACCTACACCCTCGGCGGCCGGCTCGTCCGCAACAACGTCAACGTCGTCCCAGCGGGCGAGGGGTGCGAGAGCCACCTCTACGGGCTCTACGTCCTCGACGGCGAGCAGCACGTCGACCACCACACGCTCGTCGACCACGCCGCGCCGAACTGTTTCTCCAACGAGCTCTACCGCGGCATCCTCGACGACGCCTCGACGGGCGTCTTCAACGGGAAGGTGTTCGTGCGCCGCGACTCCCAGCAGACGAACGCCTACCAGAGCAGCCAGGGCGTCGTGCTGAGCGAGGACGCCGACCACTACTCGAAGCCGGAGTTGGAGATCTACGCCGACGACGTGCAGTGCTCCCACGGCTCGACCACCGGCGAGCTGGAGCCGGAGCACGTGTTCTACCTCCGCAGCCGCGGCCTCGACGAGACGACCGCCAAGCGGCTCCTCCTCTACGCCTTCGCCCGCGACATCACCGACGAGCTCCCCCACACCGCCCTCCGCGAGCACCTCGACGGGCTGATCGAGGCGAAGCTGGAGGCGTCGGCGGGAAAGTAAAGCCCTCTCTAAACGAGTCATCCCCGACTTGATCGGGGATCCATGTGACGGCTGCGCCTGCCTCCACATCACATGGATCCCCGCCTTCGCGGGGATGACTGAACGAGGTAGTAGCCAACCATGACCAACCGCGACCCCTTCGAGCCGATGCCCTCCCCGCTCGACCGCGACCAGGCGTTCGGCCCCGTCGGCGCGCAGGTCGTCGAGGTGCTCAAGGGCATCTACGACCCCGAGATTCCCGTGTCGATCTGGGACCTCGGGCTGATCTACCTCCTCGACGTGGACGAGGACGACAACGTCTACATCAAGATGACGCTGACGGCGCCGAACTGCCCTGTCGCCGACAGCCTCCCGGCCGAGGTCGAGGAGAAGGTGAACGCCATCGCGGACGTGAGGACGGCGAAGGTGGACCTGACCTTCGACCCGCCGTACCTCCCGGATTACATGAGCGAGGAGGCGAAGGTGACGCTCGGATTTATGTGAGTGTGGGCGGATGAGGGCGTGAGGGTTGAGCGTCACCCGCATACCCTCACCCTCCGAAACCCCCATACCCATGAACCTTCCCCTCCCCGCCGCCGAGGTCCCGGCCCTCGACGCGCCCGCGAGTGAGGAGCGCCCCTGCTACCTCGACTCGGCGGCGACGACGCTGAAGCCGCGCGCCGTGGTGGACCGGATCGCGCACTTCTACGCCCACGAGAACGCCCCCGTCCACCGCGGCGTCTACGAGCTCTCGGCGCGGGCGACGGATCTGTACGAGCAGGCCCGCCGCACCGTCGCCGCCTTCGTCGGGGCGGAGCCGGAGGGGCTGGTGTTCACGCGCGGCACGACGGAGGGGCTGAACCTCATCGCGCGGGCGTGGGGCGAGCGGCATCTGAAGCCCGGCGACGAAATCCTCGTCAGCCCGCAGGAGCACCACTCGAACTTCCTCCCCTGGCAGGAGCTCGCCCGCGCCACCGGCGCTGCGCTCCGATGGATCCCCCTCCACGACGACGGGACCGTGGACCTCGCGGGCACGCTCGCCCTCGTCGGACGGCGGACGCGGCTCGTGGCGATGGCCCACGTCTCGAACGTCCTCGGCGTGGAGAACCCCGTGCGCGAGGTGTTTGCGGCGGCGCGGAAGGCCGGCGCGCTCAGCATCCTCGACGCCGCACAGAGCGTCCCGACCCGGCCGGTGGATCTCGAAGACCTCGGCTGCGACGTGCTGGTCTTCAGTGGGCACAAGATGCTTGGGCCGACGGGGATCGGGGCGGTGGCGGCGCGGCCGGGGGTGCTGGAAGACATGGGCGCGTATCAGACCGGCGGGGGGATGATCCGGACGGTGGCCGTCGAGGGGTCGGAGTTCCTGGAGGGAAACCTGCGCTACGAGGCCGGGACGCCCCACGCGGCCGGCGCCGTGGGCCTCGCTGCCGCGTGCGACTACCTCGGGCGGATGAGCTACGACGGCAAAACGGGGATGGCGGCCGTCGCGGCGTACGAAGCCGACTGGGGCCGCCACGCCGTCGAGCAGGTGCGCTCTATCGAGGGCGTCCGGCTCGTCGGGCCGCCGGGCGACGCGGAGCCTGAAGGCGGGATCGTCGCACTCCAGATGGAGGGGATTCATCCTCACGACCTTGCCGTGCTGCTCGACGCGCAGGGCGTGATGGTCCGCGCGGGGTACCACTGCACGATGCCGCTCCACGCCCACCTCTCCGGCGACGGCGCCTTCCCCGCGACCTCGCTCCGCGCGAGTGCCTACGTCTACAACCCCCTGGACGACGCTGACCGGCTGGCCGAGGCGCTCCGGTTCGCCGCCTCTGCCCTCACCCGCCGACGCACGGCCGCGGCGGGTTGAAGGCTACCAGCTCCCCGAGGCGCCGCCCCCACCCGAGGAACCCCCGCCGCCGCTAAACCCGCCTCCTCCCCCGCTGCCGCCGGAAGAGCCGCCGACCGAGGACCTGGCCGGGACGCTGTACGAGAGCCCGTCCACCACAACCGACCTCCTCCCCCTCGCCCGTGCCTTCGCGAACGCCTCCGCCTTCCGGCGTCGGTGGCGGCGGGCAGGGCCCCAGCGCGGGTGCGTCTCGATCCACCGATTGAGCCCAATCAGCAGGATCGGCGTGCCGACGAGGCCGATGAGGAACCCCCAGCCGCTCAGGATCACGAAGACGAGCCCGCCCCCGACGAAGACGCCTATGAAGAGGCCCCCGCATCCCAGGGCAACGTCCCCACCCCTACCGGTGGCTCCGAGTCCGAGGAGCGGGATCCCGATCATGGCGAGCGGCAGCCCCCCGAACATCAGCACGAACAGCAGCCGGAGGAGGAAATGCGTCTCCTCGGCCGGGCGGTCGTTGAACCAGATAGACGTGTCGGACTCCGGCGGCGCGTAGGTCCCGTCGAGGCTGCCGACGACGGCCTCGGCGCCGGCGAGGACGCCGCCGTCGAAGTCGCCGTCGCGGAAGCGGGGGACGATCTCGCCCCGGATGATCCGGCCGGCCTCGGCATCGGTGAGGTCGCCTTCGAGGCCGTAGCCGACCTCGATCCGCAGCTCGCGGTCGTCGCGGGCGACGAGGAGCAGGACGCCGTTGTCGCGGTCGGCCTGGCCGAGCTCCCAGGTGCGGAAGACGCGCAGCGCGAGGTCCTCGACGGCCTCTCCCTCCAGGCTCGGCACGGTCAGCACGGCGACCTGGTTTGAGGTGGCGGCTTCGTGCGCGGCGAAGCGCTCGGTGAGGGCCTGCTCGGTGGCGTCTGAGAGGATACCGGCCCGGTCGACCACGCGGCCCGTCAGCGCCGGCACGGCCTGCTGCGCCACCACCCCAGGGGGGAGCATCAGGAAGAGAGCGGCCAATACCATATCCCATCTCCTATCCCCCATATCCCGCCCCTCACTTCTCCCGGAGGCGGACGTTGTCCGGGAGCTCGTCCGTGTCGTCCGGCTCGATGGCGATGCCGCGGGCCTCCAGCAGCCGCCCGCACATCTCGATGGCCTCGACGAGCCCGTCGGCGAGGTGGCCGGCGCGGACGCCCCGGCGGATCGTGTCCATCACCTCGACCCACTCCTCGTGGGCGACGACCTGGCTGATGCCGGTGTCGGCGAGGACCTCGATGCGGTGCTCGAAGAGCGAGACGAACAGGAGGATGCCGGTGCGGTCGCGGGTGTCGAAGACCTCCTCTTCGAGGAAGGCCAGCGAGGCGCGGCGGTGGACGCGACGAGCCAGCCGCGGGCGTCCGGCCAAGCCCCGCTTCACCGGCGCCACGAACGCGGCCAGCAGCGCCCCGGCCGTCCCGCCGAGCGCGGCGACGACGGCCATCCCCCAGGCCGTGTAGGCCCACCCGAGCCCCCACCCGCTGTAGAGCCCGAGCGCGACGAGCGCGACGGCCATCACCAGCAACGCCCCGAACGCCGCCCCCCGCCACACGGCGACCTCGTAGCCGCCGCTGCGGCCGACGACGTAGGGCACGATCTCGCCGGAGGTCCGCCGCTCGGCGTCGGAGACGGCCTCGCGGATGCGGTCGAGCTCGGCGTCGGTCAGGACAGGTTTCACGGGGGCGTCAGGGGTGGGAGCCTCAAGATAGACGCTCCCCAGGAATCAGAGTTGAGCCTCCACGCCGTAGGGGCGTACGGCCGTACGCCCTCAGACCGGTCAGGGCCGGCGGATCGTCAACCATCGCTGTTGTCGCCGGTTTCGGGGAGGAGGACGGCCCGGACGGTGCGCGCGGGGTCGAGGTAGCGCTCGGCGGCCTGGCGTAGCGCCTCGGCCGTGAGGCCCTCGCGGAGGTCGTCCTCGTAGAGGTAGTCCGATGGCGCCTCGCCGTGGCGGTAGGCGCCGGCGATGGCGCGGAGCCAGTAGCCGTTCGTGCGGAGCGCGGTCTCCTCGCCGCGCCGGCCCTTCTCCTTCACCGTAGCGATCAGGTCCGCATCCGGCCCCTCGGCCTGGAACCGCTCGATCACGTCGAACACCGCCGCCTTCAGCTCGTCCACCCGCTCGGGGTCGGCGCCGAAGCCGACGGTGAAGGTGTACGTGCCGGCCGTCCGGTCGGGGCTGGCGCGGACGCCGACGCCGTAGACGCCGCCGCGGTCCTCGCGGAGTTCTTCCCGGAGGCGGATCGAGAGGGCCTCGGCGACGGACTCCATCAGGAACCGCTCGCGGCGGGCGAGGGCCTGCTCGCGCGCGAAGGCGTCGCCGTCGGCGGGGTCGAACCGGTCGGGGTCGTGGCGGAGGTCGCCGGAGAAGACGAGCTGGACGCGGGCCTGCGGCTCGATCCCCCGGCGGACGGTCTTCTCGACCACGCCCTCGGGCGGGCGGATGCCGAGGTCGCGGGTCTCCTCCGCCGAGGCGGTGTCAGCCGGGAGCGTGGCGAGGTACCGCTCGACCAGCGGCGCCAGCGCCTCAGGGTCCACGGCGCCGACGAAGGCGAACGTGAAGTCGTCGGCGTCGGCGAACCGCTCGCGGTAGACGGCGAGCGCGTCGTCCAGCGCGAGCCGGTCGAGGTCCTCGGTGGCGAGGGGCCGGGCGCGGGGGTGCCCCTGCGCCAGCGTCACCGCGAGGGTGTCGGAGAAGACGGCTTGCGGGCTCGACCCGCGGTTCTCGATGAACGCCGCCACGCGCTCCTTGAACGCCGCGAACGCGTCGGCGTCGGCGCGGGGGGCGGTGAAGAGGAGGTGGGTGAGCTGGAGCAGCGTCTCCAGGTTCTCCGGCGAGGCCGAGCCCTGGAGCCCCTCGCCCGTGCCACTGACGTAGGGGCTGACCGAGACGACCTGCCCGGCGAGCTTCTTCTCGAGGTCCGTCGCGCTGAAGGCGCCGACGCCGCCGGCGTCCACGGCCGAGCCCGCGAACTCCGCCGCGCGGAACCGGGCGTCCTCCACCAGCGAGGCGCCGCCGGGGCTGAAGGCGGCGAAGAGCACCTCGTCGTTCTTGAAGTCCGTCGGCTTGACGACGACGCGGGCGCCGTTGGCGAGGGTCCACTCGATCAGCCCCGTGTCGTTGGGGTACCGGCTCTCGCCAGTGATAGGCATGGGTGCGGGAGGCGCCGCGACGAGCGCCTCGTCGGAAACGGTGTCTACGTACGGCTCGATCGTCTTCGCGTCCACGGCGGCGATCACGCCCCGCAGCGCGTCCTCCTCAGGGGCCGGCGCGTCCTCCTTCTCGGGGGCTGAGACGAAGATCACCCGGTTCCCCTCCCCCGTGACCCGCTCGGCGCGGGCGTTCACCTCCGCCACCGAGATCGTCGGGAGGAGGAGCTGCGCGAGCTCGTACCGGCGCTCCTCGCTCGGGGCGGGCTCGGCTTCGAGGAAGTGGTCGACGTAGGCGCTGGCGTAGGCCCGGCTCGGCGTCTTGTCGCGCTCGTTGAAGGCGCGCTCGGCCGAGCGGAGGAGGTCGGCCTTGGCGCGTTCGAGCTCGCCGGGGGTGAACCCGTGCCGGCGGACGCGGGCGGCCTCGGTCAGCAGCGCGTCGAGGGCTTCGGGGACGCCGCCCTCGGGGACGAGCGCCGAGAGCCCGAACACGTCGGCGGCGCGGACGAACCCGAACTCGAAGGCGCCGCCCTGGAGGAACGGCGCGCCCGGCCGCTGGGTGATCTCGCGGAGGCGGGCGTTGAGCATCTGGAGGTACAGGCCCGTCACGAGCCCCTCGCGCGCGTCGCCGACGGTCTCCGTCGTCCGGGGCTCGGCTTTGTAGATCACCGCCACCGAGGTCGTCGTCGCCTCGGGGTCGGTGGCGATGGCGAAGCGGGTGTCGTCGTGTGGGGGGAGGTCGAACGTCGGGCGCTCCGGCGCGTCGGTGGGGCTCTCCAGCGCGGAGAACTCGCTCCGGATCTTCGCCTCGACGGCGTCGGGGTCGAAGTCCCCCACGGCGACGACGGCCATGAGGTCCGGGCGGTACCAGTCCTCGTAGAACCGGCGGACGGTGGCCGTGGGGGCGTTCTCGATCACCTCCGGCTCGCCGATGGGGAGGCGCTCGGCGTAGCGGCTGCCGCCGAAGAGGACGGGGAGCTGCTGGTCGCTGATGCGGCCCTGCGCGCCGCGCCCGAGCCGCCATTCTTCGAGGACGACGCCGCGCTCCTTGTCCACCTCCTCCGGCGTGAGCGCCACCGCGCCGGCCCACTCGCGCAGCACCTCGAACCCGGTCTCCAGGAGGTCCGCGCTGTCGGTCGGGACCTGGAGGAGGTAGACGGTCTCGTCGAAGGAGGTGTAGGCGTTGAGGTCCGGCCCGAACCGCATCCCGATGCCTTCGAGGTAGCTCACGAGCTCGGTCTCGGGGAAGGCCTCGGTGCCGTTGAAGGCCATGTGCTCCAGGAAGTGCGCGAGCCCGCGCTGGTCCTCGTCCTCCAGCACGCTCCCGGCGTTGACGACGAGGCGGAGCTCGGCGCGGTCCTGCGGCTCGGCGTTCCGGCGGACGTAGTAGGTCAGCCCGTTGGCGAGCGTCCCCGTCCGCACGTCCGGGTCGAGCGCAACCGGCTCGGCGAGCACCGCCGGGTCGAGCGTCGGCGTAGCCTCGGGCGCGGCGTCCTCGACGAGGATCGGGGGCTCGGGTGGGGTGACGACCTCGGTAGCATCCCGCGCGCCGGAGCAGGCGGCGAGGGTGAGGGCGAGCGTGAGGAGGAACAGCGAGAGGCGGCGCATGGACGGAGGGGGTGGCGGGAGAGCAATAGTACGCAGCGGGGACCACAATGGGCATCCGGCGCACGCGGGCTAGCCGGCGGCGGTACCCGCGGTAGCGGCGCGGAGGCGGGCTAGCTCCTCCTGCGCGCGCCCGTGGACGATGTCCTCCGGGCCGGTCAGCTCGACGACCCGCTCGAACTGCTCGGCGGCTTGGTCGGTCCGCCCGATCTGGGCGAGCATGAGGCCGTAGTTGAACCGGGCGCGGGCGTGGTCGGGGTCGGCGTCGAGGACGGCGCGGATGGTCTCGACGGCCTGCATCGGGTTCTGGGGGTCGTTGAGGTAGGCCGTCGCGAGGTCGGTCTTGACGTCGAGGTCGGTGGAGTCCCGCGCGAGCGAGCGCTCGTAGGCGCCGACGGCCTGCTGGGCGTAGGCGCTCCGGTCCGGCCCCTGCGTGCGGAGCATGTGGGCGAGGAAGAACGAGCCGGCGTCGGCCCACGCGAGGGCAGTGTCGGTCTGCTCGGCGACGGCCTCCTGCGCGGCGCCGGCCTGCGCGAACGCCCCCGCCCGCACGAGCACCTCGACCAGCTCCTTCTGCTTGGCGATCCGCGCCGGCCCCTCGGCCAGCGCGTCGATCTCGCCTTCTAGCGCCTCCACCTGCCGGGCGACCTCGGCCGGCAGCACCGGCGGCGCCGCGACGGGCGGCTCGGCCTGCACGGCGCCCGCCGTGGCGCCCGTCACGGCAGGCTCCGGCTGCCCGCCGCCCCACAGGCTGATCCCGAACAGCACCACGACGAGCAGCGCCGCCCCGCCGACGAGCGCGAGCGCACGCTTGCCGGCCTCGTCGGTGCCGCGCGGTGCGGGCTCTTCGACCGGGAGGGACGGTGGCAGCGCCGGCGGCCTAGTCTCCTCTCGCGATGCCTCCATCGGCACCACGGCGGGCGCCTCGGGGTCAGGGGTGACAGCCTCGGTGGCCGTGGCGAGCGCGGCGCCGCACTGCCAGCAGAAGCGGGCGTGGCTCGGGTTTGCCGTGCCGCAGGTCATGCAGAACTGCTCGCCGGTGGGGGCCTCGGTTGGCGTCGCCGGTGGCGGCACAGGAGCGACGCCTCCCTCGCCGGATGGCACCTCGACTGGCGCGTCGTCGACAAGCCGCGGGGCGGCGTCCTCGCCGACCTGGGTGCCGCAGAGGTCGCAACGGGTGGCGCCTTCGGGGAGGCGGGCGCCGCAGCCGGGGCAGACGGGTGGGGGCATGGGTGGGGCGGTGGTTTCTCTGCGGTGGTGGGCACGGCGCCAACTCTCAGACCCATGGGGTTGGGAGGGCTGCTAGCCCTTCGGAGGGCGACCACGTGGGGTCGCCCCTACCGGCGTCGGTCGTGAGCGCGTCGATGGCCTGGGGTGGCCCGCCGTGGCTCGCGGCTCGAACGCGGCTACGCTCCGCCGTCGCCGGGCTCGGCGGCTATTCGCGCTGCATTCACCGCGCGGCGGAACTCGCGGGAGGGCTTGAACGCCGGGACGAACTGCCGCGGCACCTCGATGGGCTCGTCGGTGCGGGGGTTGCGCGCGGTGCGGGCGGCGCGCTCGCGCGTGCGGAACGAGCCGAACCCCCGGAGCTCCACCGTTCGCCCGGCTTCGAGCGCGTTCATGATGGTGTAGACGAAGCCGTCCACGACGGCCTCCGTCTCGAGCTTCGTCAGCCCGGTTCCGCTGGCGATGCGCTCCACGATGTCGGCTTTCGTCATGGCGGTCGGCGGTGGGTGAGGGGGCGGAGCGGAGTGACCAGCACTCCGCTAGGCCGGTGCGTCGCTTCGGCGGATCACCTCGCGTAGAACGTGAAGAAGATAGGGCCTCCGCCCCACTTCGCAACCTGCCGGGGTGTTTCGGCTTGCGTTGCACCTCCACCGGCCCCGCGCCTACCTTCCGCCCCCTCCGCACCGCCCACCACCCGATGCGCCTTCCTCTACCTCTCCTCTTTCTCCTCTTCCTCCTCCCTCCCGCCGCCGCGCAGCAGGCGCCCGCGTGGCAGCAGGAGGTCGCTTACGAGATGGACGTGACGCTCCTCGCCGAGACCCACCGGTACTGGGGCGAGCAGCGGCTGACCTACACGAACCGCTCGCCGGACACGCTGCGGCAGGCGTTCTACCACCTCTACTTCAACGCCTTCCAGCCCGGCTCGATGATGGCCGAGCGGAACCGCCACCTCCCCGACCCCGACGGCCGCGTCGTCCCCCGCATCTTCGAGCTCGGACCAGAGGAGATCGGCTACCTCCGCCCGCTCCGGCTGACGCAGGACGGCGCACCCGTCGAGTGGCGCGTCACGGATACCGTCCTGCAGGTGGACCTCGCCGAGCCGATCCTGCCGGGCGCGACCGTCACCTTCGAGATGGCGTTCGAGGGGCAGGTCCCCCTGCAGACCCGGAGGAGCGGGCGCGACAACCGCGAGGGCGTGGAGTTCTCGATGACGCAGTGGTACCCCAAGCTCGCCCACTACGACGGCACCGGCTGGCACGCCGACCCGTACATCGGCCGGGAGTTCTACGGCGAGTTCGGGACGTTCGACGTGCGGCTGACGCTGCCGAGCGCCTACGTCGTCGGGGCGACGGGCGTGCTCCAGAACCCGGAGGCCGTCGGGCACGGCTACGACCGCCCGCCCCGGCCCCTCGACGTGGAGACGGAGGAGGACGCGGGACCCGCCGCCGACGGCGCGGCCGGGAGCCCCCCACCGGACTCGCTGACGTGGCACTTCCGCGCCGAGCGCGTCCACGACTTCGCCTGGGCCGCCGACCCCGACTTCGTCCACGAGCGCCACCTCGTCGAGGACGTCCCCGGCCGCGCCGAGCCCGTCGCGCTCCACCTCCTCTACCAGCCCGACGTGGCGCCGCTGTGGGAGCCGCTGGCGGAGTGGACGGCCGAGATGGTCCGGTTCTTCTCCGCGGAGTACGGCCCGTACCCGTACCCGCAGTTCACCGTCGTGCACGGCGGCGACGGCGGGATGGAGTACCCGATGATCACGCTCATCACCGGGCGCCGCGGGCCGCAGTCGCTGTTCGGGGTGACGGCCCACGAGCTCGCCCACATGTGG
Organism: Rhodothermales bacterium; assembly: GCA_965215145.1. GTDB lineage: Bacteria > Bacteroidota > Rhodothermia > Rhodothermales > JANQRZ01. Next base: position 2,218,703 of record OZ244038.1, read on the forward strand.
TTCTACGGGATGCTCGGCACGAACGAGGCGGACTTCGCCTGGATGGACGAGGGGATGACCGGCTTCGCCGACACCGAGGCGGCGCACCACCTGCTGCGCGAGGCCGACGGCCCGGCCGACCACGCCGCCGCCGTCCGCAGCGTCGCCGCCGCGCAGAACCTCGGCTACTACGAGCCGCCGAACACGCCGGCCGACTGGTTCGGGACGAACGCGGCCTACGGCGTCGGCTCGTACCGCGCCGGCGAGGCGCTGCTGAGCCTGCTCGGCTACGTCGCCGGCGACGAGGCGCGCGACGAGGTCCTCCGCCGCTACGCCCAGGAGTGGCGGTTCCGCCACCCCACCCCCGCCGACTTCGAGGCCGTCGCCGAGCGCGTCAGCGGTCTTCAACTGGATTGGCTGTTCGAGCAGTTCCTCGACGCCGGCGCCCGCTACGACTACGCCGCCGACGACCTCAACACCGAACGGACGGCCACGGGCTACCGCTCGACGGTCACCCTCCGCCGCGACGCGGCCGGCGTGCTGCCGGCGGAGGTCCGGGTGACCTTCGAGGACGGCAGCGAGCGCTGGGTCTCGATCCCGCTCGCGACGATGTTCGGCCATAAACCGGTGCCGGAGGGCTGGGCCGTCGCCGAGCCGTGGCCGTGGGTGGCGCCCATCTACCGGCTCGCGCTCGACGCACCGAGCCCGGCGGTCGAGGCCGTCGTGGACCCGCGCGGGCGGACGCCGGACGGGGACCGCGCCGACAACCGCGTCGCCCGCGGCCTCGACGTGCCCCTCGCCTTCGAGGGGTGGTTCCGGCAGCCCGAGGTCCAGCAGACCGCGCGCGCCTTCGCCCTCGCCCCCATCGCGCTCTACGCCGACGGCTACGGGTTCGGCGCCGGACTCCAGCTCCGCGCCGTCTCCGCGGCGACGTACGCCGCGCCGAAGCACACCCTCCAGCTCGGGGTGACGCTCTGGCCGCACGTCCTCGCCTCCGGCGTCACGACCGAGTTCGAGGAGAGCCCCCTCGTCCCCTTCGCGGAGGGAGGCCCTGAGGACCGTCTTTTTGACCCGTTGGAGACGAGCGCCTTCGACGGCATCGACTACACGCTCCGCGCGACCCGCCGGCTCGGCCGCCACAGCCTCCTCGGGCTCGACGCCGAGAAGCACCTCGGCATCCTCGAAAACCGGCTCTCGGGCACCCACGCTCTCGGTGGGCGAACGGTGTTCGAACGGCCCCACGGCAGCGTCACCCTCTCGCTGATCCACCAGCACCGCGCCTCCGACGCCGCGTTTCCCTACCTCGCCGAGCGCGACGAGGTGTTCGGCGCGCGGGCGTTCTTCGGCGAGGACCACATGCTGTCGGCCCGCCTCGACCTCGACCTCGGGGATCGGGACGATGGGCTCTCGGCGACGGTCGAGCTGGGGGCGGGGCTGGAGCCGTTCTCGCGGCTGGAAGGGACGCCCTCCCGGCCGGGTGCCGGCCCGCGGTTCGCGCCGACGCGGAGCGCGAACCGCGCGTACGTGACGGCCTCGAAGGGGCTGCCGCTCGGGCCATTCACGCTGCGCGCCCGCACCGCCGTGGGGTTCGGGGACGAGTGGCTGACGCCGCAGAAGCGGTTCCGCCTCGGCGGGGCCACCGTCGAGACGCGCTGGCGCGAGGCCGCCTTCCGCGTCCCCGCCGCCGCGCTCGACGACCCCCGCGGCGACGCCCACCTCGTCGCCTTCTCTGGGTTCGGCCCCGTCGGGTACCTGCTGGACGTGGAGCGGCCCCGGCTGGAGCTGCCCGACCCGATCTGCGACGGGCGGATCTGCAACCCCGTCCTCCCCCTGCCGCCACGCCGGGAGGGCACCGTGCTCGGCAACGGGCTGCTGGCGGGGACGCTCGCGCTGGAGCTCGCCGTGCCGGAGGTGGCCGGCGCGGACGACGTGTTCAACGACCTCCTCGCCCCGCTCCGCCTCGAGGTCTTCACCGGGGCCGGCGCGGCGTGGAACACCGACCGCGGCCTCGGCGCCGACGACTGGCTCGCCGACGCCGGCCTCGGCGTGCGCTACGACCTCGGTGCGTTCGAGCCACTTGAACGATTCACGGGGCAATCCGACGTGCTCTCCGGCCTCCGCCTCGCCGCCAAACTCCCCCTCTGGCTCTCGGACCCGGAGCGCGCGGGGGATGATGATGAATTCAAGTTTCGCTGGTTGATCGGGGTAGAAGCGGGTCTGTAAGTTTCATCTGTGCCGCCTACCTTCTGAATAGCTATGAAGCCGCTCCAGCTCCTGCTCGCGCTAGCCGTCCTCCTCCCCCTGGCCGCCTGCGACTCGTCGGAACCCGACTCCCCCCTCCCGACGGCCGGCACGTTCAGGGCTGCGGTCGAGGTGGACGGCGACGCCCGCGCGCTCGTCGGCACAGCCTTCGTCCTCGACTACGGCGACGGTGGGGGGGTTCTCGCTGGGCTCCAGATCGACCTCCGGGAAGGCAACGTAGGCGCCTTCCCCTCACGGCAGATCTCCTTCCGCTTCGACCCGGATGTGGCCCTGGAGCCGGGGACGTACCCATTCGGCGAGGGCGAGCCCGTTGAGGCGCTTTACTCCGAGCGGGGCCGCTCCGACGGGCTCGGCTTCTACCCGGCCGGTGATGGCACGCTCACCGTCGAGGCCGTCACGGACCGGGCGGTGCGCGGGCAGTTCGACTTCACCGCCACGGCTGAGCTCTACACGCGCGACGGCCTCGTCACCTCGACCGTGGAGGCGGAAGGCTCGTTTGAGGCGCTACGCTACGGCGTCGGACGTTAGGGGCAGAGACGCCCCCTCCAATCAACCGCTGTGTACCCCGTGAAACGCCGCCTCCTACTCACCCTCGCCGTCCTCCTCCCCCTCGCCGCCTGCGACTCCTCCGACCCGGAAGACGGGGGTGGGAGCGACGGCTCGCCGCTGGCGCTCGGCACGTTCGAGGCCAGCGTCGATGTCGGCGGCGATGAGCTCGACCTGTCAGGGGAGGCCACCACGGTCGCACCTTCGGACTCCCTCTTCTTCTTTAGCTCTATCCTACTCGGCGACGCCGCGGATCGTCTTCCGACGGAGGCCGAGCCACTCGCCCGTTCGATCTACTTCCTCCGCACGGATGACGAGCCTTTTACCGAGGGGGCCTTCAGCCTCGGCCGGCCGGACTTCTCAGGCACCGCCATCATCGGCGGGTACACCGAGGTAGAGTACCTGGGGCCTTCGTCGAATCCGCTCATGCGGGACTCCACCGCGTTCCGTGTCTACACCGCCGACTCGGGCGAGCTCGTGATCGAGGAGGTCACCGGCGACGGCATTGCCGGGCGGTTCTCGTTTAGCGGCATTGGCTACGAGGAGACAGAGGACGGCCGGATCCCGCTCGGGTCCGCTACGGCCGAAGGCCGGTTCAACGCTCGCTTCGTAGCCTCCTCGATCGGGCGCTAGGCCGCCGGCTCGGCGCCCAGGGGATCGGGGGCGGGGTCGTGGACGCCGCCGGCGTGCTCGTGCGTCTCGGGTTCGAGGTGCGAGGTGATGGACACGTCATCCTGGGGGAAGAGCGCCCGGAGCTCGGCCTCGACGGCGGTGGCGCGGCGGTGGGCCTCCACGAGCGAGAGCCCCGGCGCGAAGAGGAGGTGGACGTCGACCCACACGCGGTCGTTGACGCGGCGGTGGCGGAGGTGGTGCCAGTCGCGGATGCCCCCCCGCGCCGCGGCGGCTCGGAGCGCCTCAGCGAGCCGCTCGGTCTCGGCGGCGTCGGCCTTCTCCATGAGCCCGTCGAAGGAGCGGAACAGCAGGCGCCCGGCCGTCCAGAGGATGTTGAGCCCGACGACGATGGCGACGGCGGGGTCGAGCCATTCGAGGCCCGTCACCAGCACGAGCGCGACGGCGACGAGGACGCCGAGGCTCGTCCACATGTCCGTGAGGACGTGCTCGCCGTTGGCGACGAGGATGAGCGCGTTCTGCCGCCGCCCGATCCGGATCAGCGCGAACCCGAGCACGCCGTTGACCGCCGCCAGCGCCGCCGTGATGGCGAGGCCGACGCCGAGCTGCTCGAGCTCCGGCCCGGTGACGAGCGCGTCCACGGCCGCGACCACGATGGCGACGGCGGCGACGAGGATGAGGAGCCCCTCGAAGGCGCTGGAGAAGTAGGCGACCTTCCCGTGCCCGTAGGGGTGGGCCGGGTCCGGAGGCCGCGCGGCGTACCACAGGCTCACCGCCGCGATGCCCGTGGCGAAGAGGTGGATCACGGACTCCAGCGCGTCGGACAGGATGGCCGTGCTCCCGGTGATGAAGTACGCCGCGAGCTTGCCGACGAGCATCAGCACGGCGATGCCGAGGCTGGCCGCCATCGCGACGCGCCGCTGGTCGCGGGGGGCGTCGGTGTGGCCGTGGTCGTGGTGGGCGTGGTCGCGCATGGCGGGGTGTACGCCGGGGCTTGGGGTGGGTGCCCTGGTCTGGGGGGGCTGAAACGGCGGACGTGTCGCCAACCCGTTGCAGGGCGCAACGCGTTGCGCCCCTACGGCCCGCCCCCCGCGGTCATCGCTAGCTTTCGGGGTTCTGCTCCCGATCCCCGAACGCCATGCGCATCGAGCACCTCGGCATCGCCGTCCGTAGCGCGACCGACGCCGCCGCGCTCTACGAGCGCCTCCTCGGCCTCCGCCCGTATAAGGCCGAGGTCGTCGCCAGCGAGGGCGTCCGCACGGTCTTCCTCGACGCCGGTGGGGCGAAGCTCGAATGGCTCGAGGCGACAGCGCCGGACTCCCCCGTCGCGCGGCACGTCGAGCGGCGCGGCGAGGGGCTGCACCACGTCGCCTTCGAGGTGGACGACGTGGAGGCCGAGTTCGCGCGGCTGCAGCGCGTGGGCGTGCGCCTCCTCAACGAGGCCCCCAAGCGCGGCGCCGACGGGAAGATGATCTTCTTCGTCCACCCGAAAGACGCGGGCGGCGTGCTCCTCGAGTTCTGCCAGTGGGTGCCGCCGCCGCTCGAACCCCGGTTCGCGCGGCTCGGGGAGGGGCGGGTCGCCTACTACCTCGGCGCGCACGAGGACGCGCCGCCGCTCGTCGTGCTCCACGGCGCGGGGGGCTCGGCGGAGGGCGAGGCCCGTCGGCTCCTGCCGCTCCTCGAACCCCACGCCCGCACGGTCACGCTGGACCTACCCGGTCACGGCCGGTCCACCGCCTCCTCCGAGGAGCCGCTCACGCCGGCGCCCGCCGCTGACGCCGCCCTTGCCGTGCTGGACCACCTCGACGTACCGCAGGCGGACGTGCTCGGGATCGGCGGGGCCGCTGCACTCGGCCTCGCGCACCACGCCCCCGCGCGCGTCCGGCGCGTCGTCGTGCACGACGTCAGAGCTGCACCGGAGGAGCATTGGCTGGGCGCGATCAGCGCGCCGACGCTCGTCTCGGCTTCCGAGGAGGGCGTCGAGCCGGCCCTGGCGCTCTGGCGCGCGCTCCCCGACGCCCGCCTCTCGATCCTCCCCCGCACCGACGGCCCGCTCGACGCCGAGGCGGTCGGCCGCGCCGTCGTCGGGTTCCTCTCGGAGCCATGAGCGTTCGCCCGCTCAACGCCTCCGAGGTGGACCGGGCTGCGGACGTGGTCGCGGCGGCCTTTCCCGGGGACCCGCTCTACGTCCACCTCTACCCCGACCCCACCCGCCGCACGCGCGGGCTGCGGACCGCGTGCCGGTCTACCTCGAAACGGGCACCGCGGCCAACGTCGCCCTCTACGAGCGGTTCGGGTTCCGCGTCTGCGGGACGATCCCCCTCCCCACGGCCCGGACCCCTGGGGGATGTGGCGGGAGCTGGCGGCGCGGGAGGGGGTGTAGGGCGGGGGAGGAGGGACGAGTGCTAGCCCTTCGCAGGGCGCAATGCGTTGCGCCCCTACGGTTGAACTCCACGATCTTCTTAGGTTTCGAGGTTCAGCCTATTCGTCCTCCGTCCTCCGCTCACTGTTCGCTGCCCTCTGCTCGCTGCTCCCGCAGCGAGTCCGGGAATGCCTCGCGGAGGAGGCCGGCGAAGGCGCCGCCGTCGTAGCCGAGGGGGAAGATGGCGACGCCGCCCAGGCGCTCCTCACGGACGAAAGCCAGCTTGGCGCGGGTGCTCTCGGCGTCGTCGAACCAGCCCTGCCGCCAGCCGGCGCTGTCGCGGAAGGCGTAGAACGGGGCGCCCGTAGTGGGGTCGCGGCGGAGGCCGTGGCGCGCGGACCGCTCCGCCGCGGCGACGGGCACCTCGGGGACGCGCTCGCGGACGGGGGCGTAGGCGATGATCTCGCCGGCCCCCCGCGTCGCCGCGCCGATCTCGCCGTGCTCGGTGGGCCACTCGTAGCCGTAGAGCGGCGCCGCCATCACCAGCTTCTGGCGGGGCACGCGGAGCCGGTCGTAGCGGTCGAGGACGCCCTCCCAACTCAGCCCCTCCGGGTTGCGGAGCGCGGCCGTTGGGCCGGCGGTGGGGCCGGTGAGCCAGTGGAAGTCGTACCCCTGCACGACGAGGTGGTCCGCGGCGGCGGCGAGGGCGCGCTCGTCGTAGGCGTCGGCGGCGTCCTCGGCCAGCGTGAAGACCGAGACGACGGGCTCGCGGCCGAGCGCGTCGCGGAGCGCCCCTCGGAGGTCGCGGACGAACCGGGGGTAGGCGTCGCGGACCTCGGAGGGCACGGGCTCGAAGACCTCGAAGTCGAGGTGGACCCCGTCGGCGCCGCCGTCGCGGGCGGCCTCCACGGCGGCACGGAGGAGGCGGGCGGTGGCGGCCTCGTCCGAGAGGACGGCCACGAACGTCGCGCGGTCGAACAGCGAGAGGGTGGGGACGACGCGGGCGCCGGCCCGCTGCGCCGCCGCCGTCATCGGGCGCCACGCCTCCGGCCACCCGTTCGCCGCCGCGATGCTCCCGTCTGGCCCGACCGAGAGGTCGAAGAAGGCGAGTACGTCGAGGCCAGCGAGATCCGCTTCTTGCCAGGCGTCCCCCATCCACCACACGTGGTAGCCGACGACGGTGAACCGCGGCGCCGGCCGGCAGCCGGCCACGGCGAGGAGCAGGAAGGCGAGCGCGAAGAGGGGCGCGGTGCAGCGGCGCATCGGGTAGGAGTGGGGATCGTGGGGTCGGGGGCAGGCGTGTGACAGATGACCGTCGGCGCGGCGGGCTAGCCTTATCGGCCTCCACCCACCTCGGCCCCAACGCCTTCCCCTCTCCCTTTCTCCCACTCCCCCGCTCCTCCGTTCCTCCGCCCCGATGACCGAGGCCCTCGCCGACAAGCTCAAGCACCTCCCGAAGGCGCCCGGCGTCTACCAGCACAAGGACGCCGCGGGGAAGGTGCTCTACGTCGGCAAGGCGAAGAACCTCCGCAACCGCGTGCGGAGCTACTTCCAGGAGAGCCGCCCCCGCGACGGCCGCCTCCGCGCGCTCGTCGCCAAGGTCGAGGACGTCGAGGTGATCGTGACCGACACGGAGGCCGAGGCGCTCATCCTCGAGAACAACCTCATCAAGCGCCTGAAGCCGCGCTACAACGTCCTCCTCAAGGACGACAAGAGCTACCCCTACATCTGCATCAAGAACGAGCGCTTCCCCCGCGTCTTCCCCACCCGCCGCGTCCGCAAGGACGGCAGCCGGTACTTCGGGCCGTACACCGACGTGAAGAGCATGAAGCTCATGCTCAAGACGATCAAGAGCCTGTTCAAGCTCCGAAGCTGCTCGCTCTACCTCTCCGAGGGGAACATCCGCGCCGAGAAGTTCCAGCCCTGCCTCGACTACCACATCCAGAAGTGCGCCGCGCCGTGCGTGGGCTACGAGACGGAGGAGCACTACAACCGGAGCATCGAGCAGATCGAGAAGCTCCTGAACGGGAAGACAAAGGAGCTCCTCGCGCTCCTGGAGGACGAGATGCAGCGGCTCGCCGCCGAGCACCAGTTCGAGGAGGCCGCCGCCTACCGCGACCGCATCCGCGCCATCGAGAAGTACCGCGAGCGCCAGAAGGTCGTCGCCGAGGACGAGGCCGACCGCGACCTCTTCGCCCTCGCCACCGACCGCGAGGCCGATGTCGGGATCGGCGTCGTGTTCGTGATGCGGGAGGGGAAGATCATCGGCCGCCGCCACAAGACCGTCCGCCCCGTCGAGGGCGTCGAGGACGGGGAGCTGATGCAGCGGCTCCTGGAGGACTTCTACGCCGAGGCCACGTTCTTCCCCGACGAGGTGCTGCTCTCCCACGCCCCCGCCGAGCCCGGCCCATTGGAGGACGTACTCCGCGAGGGCCGAGGGAAAAAGGTCCCCCTCCGCGTCCCCGAGCGCGGCGACAAGGCGAGCCTCCTGCGGATGACGGAGGCCAACGCCCGCCTCCTCCTCGGCGAGTGGAAGCTGCAGAAGGAGAAGCAGGACGAGGACCGCGTCCCCCGCTCCGTGCAGGCGCTCCAGCGCGACCTCCGGCTCAAGCGGCTCCCCCGCCGGATCGAGTGCTTCGACGTCAGCCACCTCGGTGGGACGGGCACGGTGGCGTCGTGCGTGGTGTTCGAGGACGGCCGCCCGAAGAAGGGCGACTACCGGACGTTCAAGATCCGCTCCGTCCCCCAGGGCAAGCCCGACGACTACCAGAGCATGCGCGAGGTCATCGAGCGACGGTACCGGCGGACGCTAGAGGAGAACGGCCCGTGGCCGGACCTCGTCGTGATCGACGGCGGGAAGGGCCAGCTCTCGGCGGCCGTCGAGAGCCTCCGGGCGGTGGACGTGTACGGGCGCTTCCCCGTCGTCGGCCTCGCCAAGCGGTTGGAGGAGGTGTTCGTCCCCGGCGACACCCAGCCGACGATGATCCCCCGGACGTCGAGCGCGCTGCGGCTGCTCCAGCGCGCCCGCGACGAGGCCCACCGCTTCGCCGTCACCGCGCAGCGGAAGCAGCGCGAGCTCTCGACGCTGCACACGGAGCTCCTAGAGATCGAGGGGGTCGGGGCGAAGACGTCGCGGAAGCTCCTCCAGGCGTTCGGCAGCGTGAAGCGGATCGCGGCGACGCCGGAGGCGGAATTGGCGAGCGTGGTCGGGCCGGCGGCGGCGGCGCGGGTCCACGGCTACTTCGCCACGCAGCAGGGCAAGGCCGTGCCCAACGCGCCTGCGACCAAGAATGCAGCGGAGCCCGCCGGCCCGCCGTCGGAGGCGGTCTGAGGGGGGTTGTGGGAAGACGGCACCAGTCCGCATAGCGCGATGCGGCCCCAGCGGCCCCCCGTGCTACGCCAGCACCGATGGCGGTTGTCTGGATGGACTGGCCGGTTTAACTTGACGAGCGTGGCGTGTTCGGAGGAGGCTGCTCTCGTGTTATGCCGCGCGGGTCCGCTTTCGGCGACTCGTACTATGCCGCACCGCGCCGCTCAGTAACTGGTTATACGCCCTCCCCAACCGATACAACATGTCGTTCTCCGAGAGGATGGGATTGAAGCAGAAGTCTCCGATTCAGATCGAGTCGATGGACGACGCTCTGCGCAACAGCCTTTTCAATGTCGCGCATCCATTCCTCCTCGAAGGCCTCAGGACCTCCAAGATCGCTGCCCGCGCCCCGTATAAGCGGCGTTTCAATGCGATGTGGTCGGACTTTTTCAAGTTGCCAGTTCATAAGTCGCCAGCAAACTTCGCTGGCGCTGCTGAGCCCAACGCCATCATCAGCGAGTTTTTCCAGACAGCGGGGTGGAATCGGGTATACGACGCCGTCGAGTATCTGGTAGCCCTCTCAGAAGGAGTTTTATCAGACGACTTTAATTACGTTCTACGAAGGGAAGTGTCGGGCTACAGGATCTTGAACGGTTTGGTTACCCCTATCTCGGATTCGGTTCAGATCGGAGCGATCCAATCAGGACTCGACGCTTCAGGCGAAGCTGAACTTGCCGGAGTCAACAGCCACCTCGCAACATCTCTTCGGCTGCTATCGGATCGAGAACAGCCTGACTATCGGAACTCTATCAAGGAAGCCATCTCTGCAGTTGAGAGTCTCGCGTCCGTCGTAACTGGTCAGTCAAAGCCGAACCTAAAAGACGCCTTGCGAGAGCTGGAGCAGGCTGGTACTCTCCATCCGGCACTCAAGGGCGCGTTCCAAAAACTGTACGGATGGACCTCGGATGAGGATGGGGTCCGGCACGCCATCATGGAGAACTCCAACCTCGACTTCGCAGATGCGCAATTCATGCTTGTAGCTTCATCTGCATTCGTTCACTTCATGGTGGCAAAGCTAGCCGATTGAGGGCGTATAACCCGCCGCTGCAGGCCGACGAAGGGCGTCAGCGTCTTTGCTTCGGGCGGGGCGGCGGCGTCTCCGTAGCTTCGGTTCACCGTCCCGCCCTCAGCCCTTCGCGGCTGAGCGTCCATCTGTTATACAGCCTTTCCCGCCCGCGTCCAGAAGATGAACCTATTCATCGACACGAACATCTATCTCAACTTCTACGATTTCTCCAGCGATGACTTGGACGAACTCCACAAGCTGGCAGCTTTGATCGAGCATGGCGAGGTAACGCTGTTGCTTCCTGAGCAGACGCTCGACGAGTTCTGGCGGAATCACGAGTCCAAGCTGGACACGGTGATTTCGAGGTTCCGGAGTAGCAAACTAGATGATCGCTTCCCTCAGATATGTAAGTCCTACGGGGAGTACCAAGCCATGCGGGATGCAATCCGGAGCTACAAGCTCGCGAAAAGCACCTTGTTGGCAAACCTTCAGGCTGACATCGATTCCGGCAGCTTGAAAGCGGATGAGGTCATCAAGGAGTTGTTTGAGGCCGCGAAGCCGATTGAGCGGTCTGGGGAGGTTGTAGATCGTGCGCGGCTCCGGTACGACCTGGGCAACCCACCTGGGAAGGACGGTTCTTACGGGGACGCCGTTAGCTGGGAGTCCCTTCTTTCCGAGGTCGGAGATGAAGAAGACTTATGCGTTGTTTCCGACGACAAGGACTTCAAATCGAAGTCAGACTCCAGCAAGATGTCGCCATTCCTGATTCGCGAGTGGAACGACTCTGATCGTGGAGAACTCCTGTTTTACGAGCGACTCTCTCTATTTCTGAAAGACAAGTTCCCGACGATCCACGTCGCGCACGAGGCTGAGAAAGAGTTGCTTATCAAGTCGCTCTCGGAGAGCAGATCGTTTGCCAAAACCCACGAGATCGTGGACAAACTCTCTAAGTACACGGGGTTCAGCTCGGCTCAGGCTAACGACATTCTGAGTGCTACCATCTCGAATCCGCAAGTAATGTGGATCGTTTCAGATGAGGACGTCGCCGAGTTGTTGAAAGGATTGATCCAAATGCACAGGCCCCAGCTTGACGCTGAAAGCCTAGGCGAAGTGCTAAAAGAACTTGAAATGGAGTAGCCTGCTCGAACCACAAGGCTGTATAACCCGCCGCTGCAGGCCGACATGGGGCGTCAGCGTTCGTGGCTCGTCCGAACTCCGGCGTATTCTGTGTCTCGTTCTACCGTCGCGGTCGTTGCCCCATGCGGCTGAGCGGCCTTCTGTTATGGAGCCTCCGCATTCGATACCGTTGCGCCTATCTGAGGGCACAGCGGATCGTCTCCCTCTCCCACACGCTTTTCGATTCACTCACCCAACCGCCCCTCACCGGGGTACCGCCATGACTTACCGCTCTACACTCCCCGCTGTCTCTCTCTTTCTCACGGTGCTTCTGCTCGCCGCCGTCCCAGCAGCAGCGCAGCCACTCCTCTTCGAGTTCCTCTCGCCGAACGAGGAGCCAGGTGGACGCTTCGGTATCAGCGCAGCCGCTGTACCCGACGCTGACGGCGATGGCTTCACTGATGTGCTGGTCGCGGGTGATCGGGAAGACCCAGGCTCTTCCCCCGAGGATGCCGGTCGGGCTTATCTCTACAGTGGTGCTTCGGGTGCTCTGCTCTTTGAGCTTCAGTCCCCGAACGAAGAAACTGGAGGACGCTTCGGGGTTAGGGTGGCGGGAGTACCGGACACCGACGGAGACGGTAGAGGCGACCTGCTCATCGGGGCTGACCTAGAAGACCCCGGCGCGAGTCCCTCTGGAGCTGGCCGGGCCTATCTCTTTAGCGGTGCAACGGGCGCTCTCCTCTTTGAGCTTCAGTCTCCAAACGAAGAAGGAGGTGGCGACTTCGGTTTCAGCGTCGCCGGCGTACCCGACGCAAATGGAGATGGTCGTGGCGATCTCCTCATAGTTGCTCCCTTCGAGGAATCTGGTTCCAGCCCTACGAGTGCAGGACGCGCCTACCTTTTCAGTGGAGCTACAGGTGCCCTACTTCATGAACTTCGATCACCGAACGAGGAGTTTGACGGCCGGTTTGGCTTTGATGTGGCAGGAGTGCCCGATACTGATGGAGATGGCCTCGGCGACCTCCTCGTTAGCGCACGCCTCGAAGACCCCGGAACGAGTCCTACCAACGCCGGGCGGGCTTATCTCTATAGTGGAGCTACAGGTGCTCTGCTCCTCGAACTCCAGTCTCCGAACGAGGAAGCCGAAGGCCGCTTTGGCTATAATGTGGCTGGGGTGCCAGACACCGATGGAGATGGTCGTGGCGATCTGCTAGTCAGTGCACGCTTCGAAGACCCTGGCGCAAGTCCTGAGGATGCAGGGCGGGCGTACCTCTTTAGCGGTGCCACAGGCACGCTTCTCTTCGAGCTTCAATCCCCAAACGAAGAAAGCCTTGGTTACTTCGGCTCTGACACAGCAGAAGTGCCTGATGCTGATGGCGATGGGCGTGGAGACCTCCTCATCGGAGCCGAGGGAGAAGACCCGGGTTCGTCTCCTGAGGGTGCGGGGCGCGCATACCTCTTTAGCGGTGCCACAGGCACGCTGCTCCGCGAACTTGTCTCTCCTAATGAGGAGGCAGGTGGCGGCTTCGGCTCATTCGGCTCAACTGCGGGTCTTCTCGATGCTGACGGCGATGGGCGAAGCGATATCCTCGTCGGAGCAAGGAATGAGGATCCCGGCGCAAGCCCCACGGATGCGGGGCGGGCCTACCTCTTCTCGGGTGCTTCCGGCTCCGGCTTCGACCTCACAGCGACAGCACTCGGCTCCCTCACTGTCGCTCCCGGTGGCTCCATCCGCTTCGCCTACACTGTGGTGAACAACACTGACGCTTCGGTCTCCGGCGATCTCTTCTTCGTCGCTCGGCAGGGCGCGAGTGCTGTGGCCTCCGGTCGCATTCTCTCAGGCACACTTCAGGCGGGGCAGACCGTCTCGGGTATGTTCACGCAGCGGGTTCCTCAGAGCACTCCGGCAGGTACTTACACGTATGAACTCAGCATCGGGCAATTTCCTTCTGCCGTCGCCGACACCGAGACATTCACGGTCACGGTGACCGGCTCGGCGCGCGCAGCCGGTGCGGTGGCATGGGAAGTGACAGATGCCTCGCCGTGGGAGACTGCCGAGGCTCCAGCGGGCGCAGCCCGTGCAGCGGAAGCTCCGGCGGTGGCCTACCCGAACCCATTCCGGCAGCAGACGGCGCTCTCGTTCACGCTGCCCTCGCCGGAGCGGGTGCGGCTGGCCGTCTACGACGTGCTCGGGCGCGAGGTCGCCGTGCTCTTCGACGGTACAGCCGAGGCCGGCCGGCACGAGGCGACGCTCGACGGGTCGGGCCTGCCGAGCGGGGTCTACCTCTGGCGGCTCGAAGCCGGAGCCGAGGTACAGAAGGGTCGGCTGACGCTGCTGCGATAGCCATGCACAATGAAGGGGTCCGGCGGCCCGTAGCGCTGGACCCCTCTCGTTCGGCTTCAACAGCCGGAGCGTGATCTGTCCCCACCCGAACGGCTCCATAACCCGCCGCTGCAGGCGGACGCAGGGCTGCACGGTCTTGCCTCGCACGAGCGCCGTCACGATCTTCAACCCGTTCCACCCTCGGCGCTCCCTGCGCCGCTGAGCGGCCATTTGTTATGGAGCCTACGCCTTCGATACCGTTGTGCCTATCTGAGGTATCTGAGGGCACAGCGGATCGTCTCCCCCTCCCACACGCTTTTCGATTCACTCACCCAACCGCCCCTCACCAGGGTACCGCCATGACTCAACGCGCTACGCTCCTCACCTTCCGCTTCCCCCTCCTCACGCTGCTCCTGCTTGCATCTGTTCCCGCAGCTGCGCAGCCCCTTCTCTTCGAGTTCCTCTCGCCGAACGCGGAAGCAATCGGCCTCTTCGGCTTCTCCGTGGCGAGTGTGCCCGACGCCAATGGCGACGGCGTAGCCGACCTCCTCGTTGGAGCGCGTAACGAAGCTCCCGGCACAAGTCCCAACTTCGCCGGGCGAGCGTATCTATTCTCCGGCGCTACCGGCGTCCTCCTCCATACCCTTATTTCCCCCAATGAGCAATTCGTCGGCTTCTTCGGCTCCTCGGTCGCCGGTGTGCCCGATGCTGACGGCGACGGCCGGGGGGACCTTCTCGTTGGAGCACCTGACGAAATGGGGGGTCGAGCCTACCTCTTCAGCGGGACCACCGGTGCCCTCCTCTTCGAACTCGTCTCGCCTAACGAAGAGAGCGGCGGCCCGTTCGGTCACTCTGTTTCGAGCGTGCCTGATGCCGATGGTGATGGGCGCGGCGACCTCCTCGTCGGGGCCTTCAACGAGGACCCCGGCGTAAGCCCTAGTGGTGCCGGGCGAGCGTACCTCTTCAGCGGGGCTACCGGCGCAATCCTTTCTACGCTCGTTTCCCCGAACGAAGAGACGAACGGCAACTTCGGTTATTCAGTCGCGGGCGTGCCCGACGCCGACGGCGACGGACGCGGTGATCTCCTCGTCGGCGCTTATCGGGAGGACCCTGGCCCCACCAATAGCGCTCTCGGGCAGGCCTACCTCTTCAGCGGGGCCACGGGCACCCTCCTCCAGAGCATCGACAGTCCTAACCCCAACTTCGAGGGCCGGTTCGGCTTCTCGGTCGCTGGCGTGCCCGACACCAATGGCGATGGACGCGGCGACCTCCTCATTGGAGCGTTCGGCGAAGACCCCGGCACAGTCCCTGATGAGACCGGGCGGGCCTACCTCTTCAGCGGGGCCACGGGCACCCTCCTCCACACTCTTGCCTCACCGAATGAGGAGCAGGACGGCAACTTCGGTTATTCGGTGGCGAGGGTGCCCGATGCCGACGGCGACGGCCGTGGCGATCTCCTCATCGGAGCGCCCAATGAGGACCCCGGCCTTAGCCCCGCAGCCGCCGGGCGGGCTTACCTCTTCAGCGGGGCCTCCGGCACGCTTCTTTTCGAGCTTAGCTCACTCAATGAGGAGTTGGGCGGCGAGTTCGGCTTCTCGGTCGCCGGCGTGCCGGACACGGACGGTGACGGACGCGGTGACCTCCTCGTCGGAGCCAGAGATGAAGGTCTTGGTGGGCGTGTCTACCTCTTCTCCGGTGCCTCCGGCTCTGGGTTCAACCTCACGGCCACCAACACCTCCTCACTCACCGTCGTTCCCGGCGGCTCTGTCACCTTCGCCTACGCCGTCACGAACAACACCAGCAACTCCGCCTCCGGCGACATCTTCTTCGTCGCCCGTCGCAACGGCGTCGTCGTCGCCACCGGCCGCATCCGCTCGGGCGCGCTCCCGGCGGGTCAGACCGCCACAGGCACCTTCACACAGGGAGTACCGCAGGGTGCGCCGGCAGGGACTTACACCTACGAACTCCACATCGGGCAATTTCCTTCGGTCATTGCCGACACCGAGACGTTCACCGTCACCGTAACCGGCTCGGCGCGCACGAGTGGGGTGACAGCGTGGACGGTGACGGATGCCGCGCCGTGGGAGATTTCAGAGGCCCTGGTGAGTACGTCTCGTGCGGTAGAGACTACGGTCGCAGCCTACCCGAACCCGTTCCGCCAACGGACAGCACTCTCATTCACGCTGCTCACGCCGGATCGGGTACGGCTGGCGGTCTACGACGTGCTTGGGCGCGAGGTGGCAGTCCTCGCCGATGGTACTCTCGATGCCGGTTCACATGAGGCGACCTTCGATGCAGCGGGCTTGCCGAGCGGGGTCTACCTCTGGCGGCTCGAAGCTGGAGCCGAGGTGCAGGCGGGACGGCTGACGCTGCTGCGGTAGCGATGCACAACGGTGGGGTCCGGCGGCTCGTGCTTCTGGACCCCACCGAACGGCTCCATAACCCGCCGCTGCAGGCGGACGCAGGGCTGCACGGTCTTGCCTCGCACGAGCGCCGTCACGATCTTCAACCCGTTCTACCGTCGGCACTGCCCTGCGCCGCTGAGCGGCCATTTGTTAGCTGGCCTTCCGTCGCCTCACTTCCGACCCCCATGACCATCCGACTCGCTGCCCTCGCCGCCGTCCTTGTCGCCGCGCCCGCTGTCTTCCCCGACGCGCTGGCGCAGGGCACCGTCGGCGGCGTCGTTGGGGCATGGTCGGCAGAGGAGGACTACTTTCATGCAGTCATTCTCATTGAGTGGGACGCAATTGGGTCGCTCGTCGTCTTCTTCTCCGACAAAGGACTCAACCGGGGCGCTTCGCTCTCGGGTGTAGAGGTCCGAGGCGACAGCCTATTTCTCGCTGCCGCCGAGGTTGACGCCGCCTTCCGCGGTGCGTTCTCGGGAGACGGACCCACGATACGAGGAACGTGGACGCAGGGGGAGCAGGTCGTCCCGCTCACGCTTACCCCTGTCGGGGGGGCTGCGGGTGGGGCCGCCACCGGCGAGCCTGCTCCGTACTCGTCGGAGGAGGTCACCTTCGACTCGGACCCCGATGTCGTCCTGGCAGGGACGTTCACGGTCCCCGAGGGCGCGGGGCCTTTCCCCGCCGTCGTGCTCCTCCAAGGGAGCGGGCTCAGCGACCGGGACGCCAGGATCGGGAGGCACCGGACGTTCTTCGTCCTCGCCGACCGCCTTACGCGGCGCGGAGTCGCTGTCCTCCGATACGACAAGCGAGGTGGGGGCCGCTCGACTGGAGACGCCGCGGCGATGGGCTTGCACGACCTAGCCCGAGACGCCGAGGCGGCCGTCCGCTTCGTGCGTAGTCGGCCGGCGGTGGCCCCGGACCGGGTCGGCCTCATTGGACACAGCGAGGGGTCGCTCGTCGCGCCGTTAGCAGTTGGTCCGGCCGGCGCCGACTTCCTCGTCCTACTCGCGCCCCCAGCCACTCCGACCGGCCCGGCCCTCGTGGAGCAGAACGCGCGGCTGGCAGCGGCCTCGGGCGCACCGCCCTCCGTCGTGGAATCCGTACGGTCCATGATGGAGCGCGTCGTTGCCGCCACCGGGTCCGACGTGGACTCGGCCGCCGTCGCCGCCGAGGTCCGGTCGGCGTTTGCCACCTCGGGCTTGTCCGGCGACGCGCTCGACGCGACAGTCCGCGCGCACACGTCCCCGCTGTTCCGCGACCTCGCCCGCTACGACCCCGAGCCGGCCCTCCGATCCGTTGAAGTGCCGACGCTCGCCGTCTTCGGCTCGCTCGACCTGTTCGTGCCGAGAGAGAACGAGGACCCGCTACGGGCATCGCTCGGCGACCGCGGGACAATCCACGTCGTCGAGGGCATGAATCACTGGCTCCAACCGGCCACGACCGGGCTCCCTGACGAGATCGAACGGATAGAGGAGACGGTGTCCCCAGCGGCCCTCACCTTGATTACGGAGTGGATCGAGCGTCAGACGCTCAGCGAGAGGTAGCACATAGCAAGGTGCCCTGTAAAGATTGCAGGCACCGTGTCACATAACCCGCGGTTGCACGCCGGCGCGGGGCGCGGGCGTTCTCGGCTCGTCCTGGCGTCGGCTACCGAGCGTCTAATCCAGGGGGGGCGCGGCGGCGCATACTGGTCGGATCTAACCGATACTCTAATTGCGCCCCTGACCGGGCACATATCATGATGGGTCAGACACGGAGGCTGGAGGCCCGGCCCACGGTCCTCGTGCTCGCCGGCCCCACGGCGGTCGGGAAGACGGCGCTGTCGCTCGGGCTCGCCCGCGCGCTCGGCGCCGAGATCGTCTCGGCCGACAGCCGGCAGGTCTACCGCGAGTTGGACGTCGGTACGGCGAAGCCGACGGCGGAGGAGCGCGCCGCCGCGCCGCACCACTTCGTCGACGAGCTCAGCCTCGGCGAGCCGTTTTCTGCGGGGATGTTCGCCCGCGCGGCCGAGGCCCGCATCCGCGAGATCCTCGCGCGGCGCCGCATCCCCCTCGTCGTCGGCGGCTCGACGCTGTACCTCGAAGCCCTCGCCCACGGCCTCGCCGAGGTGCCGGAGACGACGCCCGAGACGCGGTCGCGGCTGATGGACCGGCTCGCCGCCGAGGGCGCCGCCGCGTTGTTCCGCGAGCTCGAGACCGTAGACCCCGAGGCCGCCGCCACCATGGACCCGACCAAGACGCAACGGGTCGTCCGGGCGCTCGAAGTCTTTCGCGACACCGGCCGCCCGCTCTCCCACTATCACCGGAGCATCCCCCCGCCCCCCTTCCACGCCCGCGTCGCCGTCCTCCACCGCCCCCGCGCCGCGCTCTACGACCGCATCAACCGGCGCGTGGCCGCCATGCTCGACGCGGGGCTCGTGGAGGAGAACCGACGCCTGCTCGACGCCGGCTACCCCCCCGACCTCAACCCGCTGAGGACCATCGGGTACCGGGAGCCGATGGCGCACCTGCGCGGGGAGATGGGTTACGAGGAGATGGTGCGGCGGATCAAGCAGAACACGCGGCGCTACGCGAAGCGGCAGCTCACGTGGTTCCGCCGGCGGGCGGAGTACCGCTGGGTGGACGTGAGCTCGCGCCCCACTTCGGAGGTGGAATCGCTTTTGGTTGATCTGTTTTGCAATAACGGACCGCCTGGAGGCGAGCAGCCCTAGCCCCCCGCCTGCTGCCGCTGGCCCCCGTACCTTTCCGCCTCCCCCTCCCGGCCGCTCCGCCCCCGATGATCCTCCACGTCCACGTCCAGAAGGCCGCCGGCACGACGATCAACCGCATCCTCATGGGGCGCTACGGCCGCGCGCACTGCCAGGTGCTCCCCGTCAACCCCGTCGCCCACTGGATCCGTGAGGCGGATTACGGCTTCGCGCGGAAGACGCACCGCCCGCTCCGCAGCGCCGCCAGCCACCGGATCTCCCCCGCCGCCGACGCCGTGCCGGGCGCGCTCTACGTGACCGCCCTCCGCGACCCCCTCCGCCGCACGGCCTCCCACCTCCAGTTCCGCGCCGAGCAGCTCGGCGATGACACCGCGTTCGAGGAATGGATCGCGCGGCCGGAGATGCGGAACCTCATGGTCCGGCGGTTCTCCGGACGCGCCGAAGGCGAGCTTTCGACGGCCGACCTCGACGCGGCGAAGGAGGCGTTGGCCGCGTGCGCCTTCGTCGGCGTCGTCGAGGGCGGGGGGCTGCCGGGGAGCATTGACGGGTTCGCGCGGCTGTTCGGGCTCGGCGCGGCGCCGCGGGCCAACACGTCGAGGGGGAGCGGGCTGGCGAAACGCCTCCTCGCCGACGACGGCGCCCGGCGGACGATCGAGGCGGCCAACGGGTTGGATCAGGACCTCTACGCTTACGCCCGCGAGCTCGCCGCCCGGCCGCAACGGCTCGCGGCCGAGCTCCACCGCGTGCCGGCGCCGCCGCTGAGCGGGGGCGTGCGTGGCCACCGGGCGTGGCGCAAGCTCGTCTACACCCCCGCCATCGGATTAGCGCGGCGCCGGTGGGCCGAGCGGCACGGGGTCACGGAGACGCTCCAGCAGATCGCGCGGGCCGGCGGCGCCGAGCAGGCCCGGCTGGCGGACCAGCTACGCGCGCTGGACGCCGGCGGCCGGGCTTAGCCGAGCGAGGCGCGCTCCTCGTTCGACGGCCCGACGGCCCCGTTCGCGTCGGGGCGTGGGACGGGGGTGTCCTCGGCCGCCTCGGCGGCGGCATCCACGCGCGGCGACCGCTCGTCCGGGGGCGGGCCCTGCGGCCCCCGCTGCGACGCGGCGGGCTCCGGCTTCTCCGGGAGCGCGGCCGGTGCCTCGGCCGGCGCCGGCTCGTCCTCGCCCGTCACGCGGTCCTGGTCGGGGTACTTCACGCGGAAGTGGTAGACGCCGCTGAGCAGCGAGAGGAACGTCTCGCGGATGCGGTCGAGGTCGGCGAACGTGAGCCCCGTGGCGTCGAGCTGGCCGTCCTCGACGCGGGCGCGGACGATGGCGTCGATGAGCCCTTCGAGCTTCTTCGGCGTCGGCTTCTCGAGGCTCCGGCTGGCGGCCTCGACGGAGTCGGCGAGCATGACGATCCCCTGCTCGGTCGTCTGCGGCGTGGGGCCGGGGTAGCGGAACTCGTCCTCGTCAACGGGCGGGTCGTCCGGGTCGCGGAGCTCCTCGGCGCGGCGGTAGAAGAACTCCATCAGCGTCGTCCCGTGGTGGGTCGGGATGAAGTCGAGGACGCCCTCGGGGAGGTTGTGCTCGCGCCCCAGCTCGTCGCCGGCCTTGACGTGCTCGGCGATGATGAGCGCGCTCATGAACGGGGTGATCTTGTCGTGGGGGTTCTCGCCGGGCTGCTGGTTCTCGATGAAGTACTCCGGCCGGATCATCTTGCCGATGTCGTGGTAGAGCGCGCCGATCCGGGTGAGCAGCGCGTTGCAGCCGACGGCGGCGGCGGCGGCCTCGGCGAGGTTAGCGACCTGGAGCGAGTGGTTGAACGTCCCCGGCGCGCGCAGCGAGAGCTCCTTGAGGAGCGGGCGGTTCGTGTCCGAGAGCTCCAACAGCGTGAGGTCCGTCGTGACGCCGAACCCCCGCTCGAACACCCACAGGAGCGGGTAGGTAAACAGGAGGAGCACGCTGTTCACGAGGACGAGGATGAGCTCGAGCCGGAACAGCTCGCCGCTGGTGGCCCGGAGCAGCGAGAACCCCCCGATCATCACGGCGTAGCCGAGGAAGACGACGAGGGCCGTGAGCACGATCTGGCTCCGGTTCCGGACGTCGCGGATGGTGAAGACCGCCAGCATCCCCGCGACGACCGTGGCGAAGGTGAACTCGAAGTCGTACCCGAAGAGCGCCCCGCCGAGGCACGCCAGCGCCACGGTCGCGAACATCCCCACGCGGGAGTCGAAGATGACGGTGAGCAGGATCGAGGCGAGCCCGACGGGGACGGCCAGCGCCGGCGTCGTCGGGAGCCGCGCCGCGACCCCATAGAGCCCGACCACGGCGGCGAACAGGATCGCGATGAGGAGCACGTTCCGCGCCTCGGCGAAGATGGGCCAGCGCAGGAGGTAGAGGTACAGGAAGAAGATGAGGAACGCCGCGAGCGCGAGGATGAGCTTGCCGGCGTAGAGCCGGAGCGGGCCGGCGCCCCCCTGCTGCTCGGCGCGGATCCGCGCCAGCGACGCGAGCTGCCGCTGCACCTCCTCGGTGACCGTGTCGCCCTGGCGCACGATGGCGGCGCCCTGCTGCACGACGCCGACCGTCCGCGAGACGCCGGCGGCGCGCTCGGCCCGCCGCGCCTCGGTCTCGGCGCGCTGGTACGCCAGCGACGGCTGGAGCACCCGCTCGAAGAGCATCACCCCGAGCGCGACAGTGTCCTCCCGCCCGACGTACTCCACGCTGAGGTCGTTGCGCGCCACCGTCACGGCCTCGTCGAGCCCGTAGAGCCCCTCGGCGTCGAAGGCCGCCTCGGTCCGCTCGCGGAGGTCGGCCACGATCACCGTCGGCGTGAGTACGCTGTCCTTCGAGACGTCGAGGACGCCGCGGGGGAGCAGCCGCGCGGCGACGGCCCGGACCTCGGCGAGGAGGGCGTCGTGGAGGGCCGGCCCGCGGACGGGCTCGCGCGTCGGGGTGACGCCGCCGGCGCGGGCGGCGTAGGAGCCGAGGAGCGCGTCCCACTGGCTCGGCGAGAGGTCGAGGCCGACGCGCTCGACGGCGGCGGCGTAGCGGGCGGAGTCGGCGGCGGCCCCGGCGGGCTCGCGCGCGCGGCGCTGCTGCCACGCCACGTACGCCCCCAGCGCCTCGTCGAGCCGCGCCGCGACGGAGTCGACCCGCGCCGCCGTCCGCGCTTCGGCGTCGGGGACGCGGACGAACACGGGCGCCACCCCGGCCCGCGCCGAGTCCCGCTCGGCGCGGAGCACCTCGGCGTCCTTGTAGACGGGGAAGCTGAACGGGGCGATGACCTCGGCGCGCTGCCAGATCTGCCCGACCCGCGCCCGCGAGATCGTGTCGATCCGCTCGGTCTGGGGGAACGCGAGCAGCGTCAGCACGAGGAGCCCGGCGAAGACGCCGGCCCGGAGGAGGACGCCCTCGCGCGGGAGCGAGCGCTGGGTCGCCTTCGGCGGGCGCCGGATCTCGAACGAGCCGAGGCGGCTGCGGTTGGGTTTCCGGGCGAGCCCGAAGCGCTCGAGGAGGCCCATCGGGGGGCGGGAGGGTGGCGGGAGTCCGACCCCCGAAGATACGCGACGCTACGCGGCTGCCCTCCCGCTGCGCCGCACCACAACCCCGACGGCGAGCGTGACGGCCACCCCGAGCGCGGGGTAGAGCGGCCACGCCAGCCACCCGGACGTGACCGCGATGGTGAGTCCCAGGATCGTGATTGCGAATGCAATAACAGCCCCTCGCGGGCGCACCGCCCACCCGCTCAGCCCCAGCGCGAACGCCCCCAGCAGCCCCCCGTAGGTGAACGACGCGATCCCCAGCCCGAGCTCCACGACCGGGTTCTCGACCGAGCGGAACAAGAGCGCGAACCCGCCGAGCACCGCCGCCCACCCGAGCACGGCCCACCGCCCCGTCCGCAGCGCCCGCTCCTCCTCCGCCTCACCACCTGCCCTGCCGCCGTCCGGCCGCAGCAGATCGAACACCGTCGAGGAGGCCAGCGCCGAGAGCGACGACGACAGCGTGCTCATCGCCGCCGCGACGATGCCGGCCAAGAGCAGCCCCGCCACCCCCGGCGGCATCTCCTCGACGATGAACTTCGGGAACACCTCGTCGGCGCGGTCGAGCCCGAGCGCGGCCGGGTCGGCGCCGCCGTAGTGGACCCATAGCAGCAGCCCGAGCACGAGGAACAGCCCGAACTGGAGCACCACCCCGACGCCGCTGCCGACGAGCGCACGGCGGCCGTCGCGGAGGCTGCGGCACGCGAGGAGCCGCTGCACGATGAGCTGGTCGGTGCCGTGCGAGGCCATCGCGAAGCACGCCCCGCCGACGAGCGCGACGGGCAGCACGTTCGGGCTCCGCAGCCACTCCCCCACCGGCATCCCGAGCCCGAGGTCCACGACCCGCGTCTTCCCTACCGCTGCCGCCTCGGCCCCCCACCCGGCCGGAGCCTCCACCAGCAACGTTCCCACCGCCAGCACCGCGCCGCCGACGTAGACTGCGAGTTGTAAGACGTCCATCCACACCACCGCCCGGAGCCCGCCGACGAGGGTGTAGAGCGCCGTCGCCACGGCGAGGCCGAGGATGATCTCCGGGTAGCCCAGCTCGACGCCGGCCGAAAGCGCGATCACGCGGATCGGGATGGCCGTGGCGAAGAGCCGCACGCCGTCGGCGAGGAGACGGGTGAGGAGGAACGTCGCCGCCGCGAGCCGCTGCATCCCGGTGCCGAAGCGGGCGCCGAGGAAGGCGTAGGCCGTGGTGAAGCCGCCGCGGAAGTAGCGCGGCAGGAGCACCGCCGCCACGACGACGCGGCCGAGCAGGAACCCGACGGCGAGCTGGAGGAAGACGAGGGAGCCGCCGTAGGCCACGGCCGGCACGCCGATCACGGTCAGCGTGCTCGTCTCGGTGGCGACGATGGAGCCCGTCACGGCCCACCACGGGAGGTCGCGTCCGCCGAGGAAGTAGTCGGTCGCCGAGCGCTGGCGCCCGCCGGCCCACAGCCCGAGCGCGACGACTCCTACCAAATAGATCGCAATAACAGCAGCGTCGAGCGCCGTTAAGCCCTCCGCCGCGCCGGCCTCCATCACCCGACGGGCCGGGCGCCGCGCACGTCCTGCGTCTGCTCCGCGAGCACGGGCGGACGGATCTTCGCCAACGTCTCGCCCAGTCCTTCGAGCACGCCGCTCAGCGCCCCCTCCCCCGTGACCGCGAGGTCGAACAGCGGCTCGGGGTCCTCCACAGCGGTAACGCTGTGGAGCCCGATGCGGAACGCCGCGGGCGAGGCCGCCGCGAGCACGACCGAGGCGAGGTCGGACGGGTCGGCGAGGCAGAGGGCGACGTCCGGCCCCGACGCCCACACCCGCTCGGTAAAGGACCGCTTCGGGAGGCCGAGGCGGTCGAGGTCGGTGGGCGCGAGCACCTCCACGCGGCCGATGTAGCCCGCCGGCGGCGTCGCGATGGCGCCGGCCGGGCGGACGGGGGTGACGAGCGCGGGGTCGAGGCCGAGCCCGTCTACGAACCGCCACGCCTCCTTCGCCGCCCCGTCGTCGGCGGGGAGGACGAGGAGCACGCGGCGCTGCGCGGGGTCCGGGTTCCACGGCCGCACGGTGCGATCGCGCACGCGCTTGAGCGCGCGGCGCCGGGTGAGGCGGGCCTTGAGGTCGTCGAGCAACAGGGGCGGGTTCGGGTCCGCGGGAAGCTACGGCGGGCGGTGCCTGGAGTTCGACTCCTGAGGCTCTCCCGTTTATCGGGATCCGTCTGCTCGTGCTGCTGCTCGTCGTGCTATTCCCCAAGCCCCGTGCTAGGGCTTCTGCATTCTGCATTTTGTGCTGCGGCTTCTCGTGAGAGAGGCGCCGTGGGGAGGGGAGTGCTATGCGGACCCGTTCGGCATAGCACAATGGGAGCATCAAGGAGTCTGCCTGCGCGGAGCCGCTCGGATGGGCTTGGGTCCTTCGTATAGGCGGCCGTATCCTTGAGGCGTCAGTGCGCGTGCGTCTACATCAGCCTCGTGCTATGCGGATCGGATCCGGTTTCACCGACTCGCGCTATGCCGCACCGCGCCGCTCAGTGACTGGTTAGGCGGCCTCAACCCCGGGGCGATTGCGGTGACGGCCCTTGGTCAGTGGGACTTTCCTATCTTGAAGCCCTCTAAAGCTTCGCAACCGCACACCCGATCACCTGTAGAACCCGCGTTCCAGGACAAAAAGGCCCTCTCATGCCTCACATCGCCGATCCCGCCTCCGAGAAGCAGGGCTTCTTCAGCAGCAACCAGGCCGCCCTGGCAAAGCTGCGGCATATCCAGGCGCTTGTTGAGAAGGACGATGAGAAAGCGCCCGAGCCGGGCCTCTCCGACGCCCTACTGTCACTACTGTCCCCACGCCCTGCCCATCAGCCGGCCTCGTACCACGAGGAATTGAGCGCGTTGAGCAAGCTCATCTCGGCTACAGCGGAGGTTGTGGAGAAGGGGATTCTTACCGAGAGCGAGGCGGAATCGGTGATCAACCATGTCCTCGCCGCCTTCGTAGGCCGCCGCGTTGACAAGCTCGTTGACGGGCTCTTTTCACGCCCCCACACTCGTTGGTACCTAACAGCCTCGCACCACGTCTATGACAGGATCGGACACTCCTCAGAATGAGGGCACCCCGGAAGGGGAAGAGAACAACGTGCCCTCAGTGACCGGACGGAGCGAGGGCGATCCGGGCGACGGTCCAGAAGACATTCCTTTCTCGGACGCCGAGGAGTTTCAGGGAGCCCTAGGCAAGCTCTCGGAGCGTGAGCCTCAGATCGCCTCTATGGTGACGGGGATGATGGGTATGGGCATGATGGGTAACCCCCTCCATCAGAAGATGGATGGGAGTCACATCACCCAGCTTCTCGATCTTGCCCATAAGCACGACGAGCGGGAGTACGAGTTGAGGAAGCAGACCCTGTCGGACGAGAAGGACGACAGGACGGGCGACCGACGCTACATCTTCGCGTCCTTCGTTATCGTGACCGGGCTTTTCATTGCGCTGCTTCTGGTGTTCGAGGACAAGCCGGAGATCTTGATCCGTCCTTGACGGGCCTCGGTGGACTCGTGAGCGGTTTCATCGGTGGTTGGGGACTAGGCAAGAAACGAGACGACTAACTACGGCCGCCTAACCCGCCGCTGCAGGCCGACGAAGGGCGTCAGCGTTCTCGCTTCGGGCGGGGCGGCTGTGTCTCCGTAGCTTCGACTGACCACCCCGCCCCCAGCCCTTCGCGGCTGAGCGTCCATCTGTTCTACAGCGGCCGTGCTCCGGTCTCGCCCCGTGCGGCCGACCACCCCGCCCCGCCCCAGCTCTCCCCGTTGCGGAGGCTCCGTGCTCGGCGGGCGGGGCGGCGCCTCTCGCCGGTCGTCGGGCGGGGTGGCTCCAGGCCGACAGCACCGCGCCGTCGGGCGAGATCGGAGGATTGGGTTCGGGGTGCCACGGGCGGGGCGGCTGCGACCCGCGCGTTGTCCGCCCACCCCGCCCGGCGTCACGGGCCGCCGTAGAACCCGCCGCTGCAGGCCGACCGAGGGCGTCAGGTCTTTCGCGCTGGTCGGGCATCGGCGTATCCTGCGCTCTGACTCACCGCCCCGCTCGTTGCCCTCGGCGGCTGAGCGTCCATCTGTTAGGCGGCTTACACACGCTAAGCTCGATCACAAACACAAGAATCAAAAATGGCTGACGCAGAAACGCCAACCGAGCCGGACGTCATTGTCTCAGGGCCGCTCGTGTTCATCAGTCACGATACCCGAGATGCGGATCTAGCCGAAGCGTTCAGCAAGCTCCTCAAGAGCGTCAGCGCCGGAATGATCAAAACATTTCGCTCCTCAGACAAGAAGGCAGGGGACGGCATTGACTTCGGAGAGGAGTGGTACAAGCGTCTCATGTCGCAGCTTCAGGCAACTTCAGATGTGGTGTGTCTGTTCACCGAGCGGAGCTTAGACAGGCCTTGGATTCTGTTTGAAGCAGGAGTGGCAAAGGGAAAGCTCGACACACCGGTAGTGGGAGTGGCACTCGGAGTCCCTCTAAGCCGCGTGAGTGCAGGCCCTTTCTATCAGTTTCAGAACATGGATGATGGCGAAGAGGACTTGACCAAACTCGTGCATCAACTCGCCCGCCGCGTTCCTGGATTAGAATTAGATCCTGACGTCGTTGAGGCTCAAGTAAAAACTTTTAAGGCAACCGAGTCTTCAATTGTAGAGTCTTTGGGGACCGGAGACGGGTCGGATTCTGAAACGAGCTCTATAGCTAAGCTTGTGGAGGAGATGAAGACACTTCCTTCACGCGTGGCCGACCGCTTGGTTGATGAAGAGCCGTTCCGCCGCCGCCGGATGCGAAGGTTCCATCCGATGATGTTTGAAGAGATTATGCACATGTCGGGAGACCCCGGTGATCCGGTCTCTATCCTTATGGCTGCGAGTCTCGTAAAAGACGACATGCCGTGGCTCTACGAACTTGCAATGGAAGTCTATCGTGCTGCCAAGACCGGAAACGCTGAGACTATCGAGCGCGAACTACATCGCCTGCATCGCTTCTCCGACATGATGATGCGAGGCCCATTCATAGAAGAGTTCGGCTTTGGGCGCAAGGAACACCATATGATCGCTCGTGAGTTTCCGAGAATGCTAGAGCGCACGCTAATGCACACGCTCGATATGCAACAAAAACCGTCTGACAAACTGAAGCCGAAGTCGGAAGACGACGATTCTGATTTATGAACTTTAGACACAACTATTGCCATACGCCGCCTAATGACTGGTTATGCCGCAACTGCGCTGCGCCTGGATCGGAAGAGGGCAGAAGGCGTTCTAGCCCAATGAAACCAAAGCGCGAGATCATGAAACGTCACGAGGTCTACCATTCCGACCCCGAGATCATGGGCGGCACACCTGTCTTCCAGGGCACCCGCGTCCCCGTACAGAACCTTCTTGATTACCTCGCGGCGGGGCGACCACTTGACGACTTTCTCGAGGGATTCCCCGGCGTCAGCCGAGAGCAGGCTGTCGCGTTCCTCGCTCTGGCGAAGGACGCCGTACTCGCTACCGCTTGATGAGAGTGCTGATCGACGAGAGCCTCGATTGGCGACTCAGACGTGGGTTCGACCCAGAGCACGATGTGGTGACGGTGCAGTACCGGGGTTGGAGCGGGAAGAAGAACGGGGAGCTTCTTCGTGCGGCGTCGGTGGAGTTCGACGTGCTCGTGACGCTCGATTCGAACTTGGAGTACCAGCAGAACGTGGCAGCCTTCGACCTCGCCATCATCGTGATACGAGCGGTGAGTTCAGATCTGGCCGACGTTGAGCCAGCACTGCTGGAGATAAACGCGCTCTTGCCCTCGGTTCGTCCGGGGCGCTCGTATGTCGTTGCGGCATAACCCGCCGCTGCACGCCGACGAAGGGCTTGGTGGTCTTGCCTCGTGCGAGCCTCGGCGTCTACTTTGCTTCGTCCTACCGCCGCGCTGCCCTTCGCGGGTGAGCGGCCTTCTGTTATGGAGCCTCCGCACTCGATAGCGTCGTGCCCATCTGAGCGCACAGTGGATCGTTCCCCTCTCCTACGCGCTTCTCGCTTCACTCACCCAACCTCCCCTCGCCGGGGTACCGCCATGACTCACTGCGTTACACTCCTCCCTCTTTCCCTCACATTGCTCCTGCTTACGTTCGTCCCAGCGGCGGCGCAGCCGCTCCTCTTTGAGTTTGCCTCCCCGAACGAGGAGCCAAGCGGCGAATTCGGTACCTCCGTAGCGAGTGTGCCTGACGCTAGTGGGGACGGTGTAGCAGACCTCCTCATCGGAGCGCCCAATGAGGACCCCGGCACTAGCCCCGACAACTCAGGCCGGGCCTATCTCTACAGTGGGGCTACTGGTGCCCTCCTTCACACTCTCGCCTCTCCCAACGAGGAGCTAGGCGGCCAATTCGGCTTCTCGGTTGCAGGAGCACCCGACACCGATGGTGACGGACGGGGCGACCTCCTCATTGGAACTCGAAATGAGAGTCGTGCCTACCTCTTCAGCGGTGCCACCGGTGCTCTCCTCTTCCAATTCGACTCGCCTACTCTCGGAAATGGCTTCGGCCAATCGGTGGCAGGCGTGTCCGACGCTAACGGTGACGGCAAAGGCGATCTCCTTATCGCGGACTACGCCCGAAACCGAGTATATCTCTTCAGTGGAGCCACCGGCCTTCTTCTCTTCGATATCTCCTCACCCAATGCAGAAGGAGGCGGGGATTTCGGCTTCTCTGTAGCAGGTGTCTCTGACGCTAGTGGCGACGGTCGCGGTGACTTCCTCGTCGGAGCACCCAATGAGGATCCTGGCACGAGCCCCCTGGGTGCGGGGCGGGCATACCTCTTTAGCGGTGCCACGGGGGCTCTTCTCCACGAACTCCAATCACCCAATGAGGAGAGCAGTGGACGATTCGGTTACTCAGTTGCAGGCGTACTTGACACCGACGGTGATGGCCGCAGCGATCTCCTCATCGGGGCCGAACGGGAGGACCCTGGCGCGAGCCCTCTCGATGCCGGCCGAGCCTACCTCTTTAGCGGAGCTACGGGTGCCTTCCTGTACGAACTCCAGTCACCCAATGAGGAGCAGGGCAGTCAGTTCGGCTACTCAGTCGCGGGCGTTCCCGACACCGACGGTGACAACCGCGGCGATCTCCTCATCGGAGCTTTTGGTGAGAACGCTAATGCGATCTCAGATACCGGCCGGGCCTATCTCTTCAGTGGGGCTACCGGTGCTCTCCTCTTCGAAATTCAGTCACCCAATGTGGAGCGGCGCGCGCGCTTTGGAGTCTCGGTCGCAGGCGTACCCGACACCGACGGCGACGGGCGTGGTGATCTCCTCGTTGGGGCCTACCGCGAGGACCCCGGCGCGAGCCCCACCGACGCCGGCCGTGCTTACCTCTTCAGTGGTGCCGCTGGCTCCGGCTTCGACCTGACTGCCACCGCCACCACGCCGCTCACCGTCGCCCCCGGCGGCTCAATCACCTTCGCCTACGCCGTCACGAACAACACCGATGCTGCCGTCTCCGGCGACCTCTTCTTCGTCGCTCGGCAGGGCGCGAACGCTGTCGCCTCGGGCGTGATCGTCTCGGGCACGGTGCAGGCAGGGCAGACCGTCACGAGCACATTCACGCAGCCGGTTCCGCAGGGCGCTCCCATCGGCACCTACACCTACGAGTTGAGCATCGGTCAATTCCCCTCGGTGATCGCCGACACCGAGACGTTCACGGTCAGCGTTGGCGGCACGGCGCGCACGGGTGGAGCCGTAGCGTGGGCAGTACCGGAGGCCGAGTCGTGGGAGGCTGCCGCATCTTCGGCAGAAGTTGCGGTGCATGCAGCCGACGCTGCGGTCGCAGCCTACCCGAACCCGTTCCGTCAGCAGACAGCGCTCTCGTTCACGCTGCCCTCGCCGGAGCGGGTGCGGCTGGCCGTCTACGATGTGCTCGGGCGCGAAGTCGCCGTGCTCTACGACGGCACAGCCGAGGCCGGTCAGCACGAAGCAACCTTCGAGGGGTCGGGTCTGCCGAGCGGGGTGTACCTCTGGCGGCTCGAAGCAGGAGCCGAGGTGCAGACGGGCCGGCTGACGCTGCTGCGATAGCAACAACGGTGGGGTCCGGCGGCTCACGCTGCTGGACCCCTCCGGCTCAGTTCTGCTTCCTGTCCCCAACCCAACGGCTCCATAACCCGCCGCTGCAGGCGGACGCAGGGCTGCACAGTCTTGCCTCGCACGAGCGCCGTCACGATCTTCAGCCCGTTCCACCGTCGGCGCTCCCTGCGCCGCTGAGCGGCCATTTGTTCTGCGCCTTCCTAACATGGGCTGCGACATCGACCGGCACTACGGCTTGTTTGCGAAAATGGCCGGCGTCAACCGCCGGGACCTACCCCTCGCCGTCTCGCCACCGAAGGGGCTTCCAGACGATGCCTCGTACACGACTCGGCTCCATGCCCGGCTTCTCAACAGTTCATCCCGGCATAGCCACTCGTGGCTGGGCCTCGATGAACTGATGGAGGTGCTCCGGTACGTGGACGAAGAGCTCGGGGAGCGCCCCTGGCGAGAGGGAGGGATCGGCGGCGGAGGGGGTTCGGAGTTCGGCGTGTGGATTCTCGGTTGGCCCCTCTCAACGCTCCGAGACGAGCCGGAGCGGTTGCCGCCCGAAATCGAGGATGCCCGCCTCGTGTTCTGGTTCGAGGGCTAGCCAGGCGCAGAACCCGCCGTTGCAGGCCGGCCTGAGGCGTGAGCGCTATCGGCTCGTCCGAACGGCGGCGCTATCATTGCCTCGTTCGACCATCCCGCCAGTTGCCCCACGCGGCTGAGCTTGTTCTGTTATACGGCCACTCCCGCCGCGTTGAATCCGAAGGAGGGCAGGAGCGTTTGAACCTGAACGGGCGCAACAGAACGGTTAGCTAAAGCAATGAACCGAACCGACGTGTACCACTCCGATCCCGAGATTCTCGGCGGCGCGCCCGTCTTTACCGGCACCCGCGTCCCCATCGACACCCTCCTCGTCTACCTCTGCAAGGGAAAGCGGATCGAAGACTTCCGCGACGACTTCCCGACGGTCAGCCGTGAGCAAGCGGAGGCCCTGCTCGAGTTGGCGGAGCAGGAGTTGGTTGCCGCGCCGTGATCCGAGTCCTGCTTGACGAGAACCTGCCGCGCAAGCTGAAGTGGTCGCTGGAAGCGGAGGCGTTGACGGTGCCGGAGCGGGGGTGAGGCGGGAGCAAGAACGGCCCGCTGCTCCGGCTTGCGGCGTCGGAGTTCGACGTGTTGCTGACGATAGATCGGGGGATCGAGTATCAGCAGAACCTGACGGGGATCGAGCTATGCCTGATCGTACTCTCGGCCGTGAGCAACGACATCGATGACCTGCTCCCGTTAGTGCCGTCGATCAACGAGGCGTTGCAGGAGGCGGGTCCGGGGCGCGTGATCCGCGTGGCCGTATAACCCGCCGCTGCACGCCGACGAAGGGCCAGGCGGTCTTGCCTCGCTCCAGCCTCGGCGTCTACTTTGCTCGTCCGACCGCCGCGTCGCCCTGCGCGGGTGAGCGGCCCTCTGTACATCGCCTCCGGGCCGTTGAGGCTCTACCTCGAAACAACCGCCTACTCCCCCGACCCCGACCGCCCCGACCCCGACCGCCGAGCGACGTGGGCAGCCGGGCTCGCCTACGACATCCGCCGGGGCCACCATCGCCCCCTCGTCTCCGACCTCGTCCGGCGCGAGGTGCGGAGGGCCCCCGACGGCGCACGCCAGTTGTTCGGGAGCGTGAACCGCCACAGCCCGGTGGGCGAGGCACCGATCGGACCGGCCGCCCGGGCCCTCGCCACAGCGTATCAGAACCGGGGCGTCCTCCCGAGGCGGGCGTCGGCCGCCCGGCTCCACGTCGCCCTCGCCGTCGCCTCCGGGGCCGACGTACTCGTCACGACGTCGCCCGCGCTCCTGGCTGCCGAGCCGGCGTTCCGGGAGGCCGCCACGGAGGCCGGGCACCGGCCGGTCCCGTTCCTCCGGCCGCGCGAGGTCGCTCGGCGCCGGCGGTGGATCGCGGAGGCCCTGTCCGGGGAGCCGCAGGCGTGGTCGGAGAAGGCGCTCCACGTCGTCATGATGGGGTTCGTGACGCTGAACTTCGCGGCCTCGCGCCCCGGGCTGAGCGGGCGGGTCCGGCACTGGGCCGTTCTCGGCGCGATGGCGGCCCTCCTCGCCTTAGCCGCCGTGGGCCTCGTCACAGTGGTGGGGTGGGTGCTGTGAGGGTGCGGGAGCGGCCCCCGCTGTAACGGCCCCCGATGCTCCCGACTCTGTACCACCCAGATCGTCCCCCTCAACCCCTCACCCCGTCATCGCCAGCAGCGCGGCCTCGTCGATCACCTCGACGCCGAGTTCTTCGGCCTTGGCGAGCTTTGAGCCGGCGGCGTCACCGGCGACGAGGTAGTCGGTCTTCTTGCTCACGCTGGAGGCGACGCGGCCCCCGGCGGCGATGATGCGCGCCTTCGCCTCGGCGCGGGCGAGGGTCGGGAGCGTGCCGGTCAGCACGAGGGTCTTCCCCACGAGCGGGCCGTCGGGGGGCGCCTCGGCGCGGGGGGCTTCCTCGGTGCGGACACCGAGCTTTCGCAGCTCCTCGATGGTCGCGCGGTTGGGCGCGTGGTCGAACCACTCGACGAGGCTCTGGGCGGTCTCGGGGCCGATGCCGTGGATGGCCTCCAGCGCCTCCTGGTCCGTCTCCGCCAACGCCGCCAGGCTCGGGATCTCGGCCGTGATGATCTCGGCGACGGTGCTGCCGACGTACCGGATGCCGAGGCCGAACAGGAGCCGCGCCAGCGGGCGGTCCTTCGACGCCTCGACGGCCGCGAGGAGGTTGTCGACCTTCTTTTCCTGGAACCGCTCCAGTGCGATCAGCTCCTCTCGGTGTTCGTGGAGGCGGTAGAGGTCCGGGAGCGAGCGGACCAGCCCCTCGTCCACGAGCGCGACGGCCACCTTCTCCCCGAACCCCCGGATGTCCATCGCGCCGCGGCTGGCGAAGTGCTCGACGAGCCGGCGGAGCTGGGCCGGGCACGCCGCGTTGACGCAGTACGTGTCGACCTCGCCCTCGAACTGCACCAGCGGCTCCGCGCACGCCGGGCACATCTCGCCGAGCGACCACGGCTCCTCGCTCCCCGTCCGCGCCTCGGGGATCGGGCCGACGACCTGGGGGATCACGTCACCGGCGCGCTTGACGACGACGCGGTCCCCGACGCGGATGTCGCGGTCGCTGATGTAGTCGGCGTTGTGGAGGGTGGCCTTCGAGACGGTGACGCCGCCGATCCCAACGGGCTCCAGGATGGCGAGGGGCTTGATGGCCCCCGTCCGCCCGACGTTCCGCTCGATGTCGAGCAGCGTCGTCGTGGCCTCGCGGGCGGGGAACTTGAAGGCGACGGCCCAGCGCGGCGCGTTGGCGACGGCGCCGAGCACGTCCTGGTAGTCCTTCCGGTCCACCTTCAGGACGACCCCGTCGATCTCGTAGTCGAGCCCGTCGCGGCGCTCGGCCCACGCCTCGCAGAAGGCGACGGCGGCCTCCACGTCCTCGAACCGCTGGATCTCGGGGTTGACGGGGAAGCCGAGGGCGCCGAGCCACCGGAGCGTCTCGGCCTGCGTCAGCGGCGGGCCGCTCGCGGTGCCTGCGGCGACGGGGCCGAGGCCGTAAGCGAAGAAGCTGAGGCCGCGCCCGGCGGTGACCTTCGGGTCGAGCTGGCGGAGGCTGCCGGCGGCGGCGTTGCGGGGGTTGGCGAACGTCTTCTCGCCCTCGGCCGCGAGCGCCGCGTTGAGCCGCTCGAACTGCGACCGCCGGAGGTAGACCTCGCCCCGGACCTCTATCCGCTCGGGGACGCCCCCGCCGGCCGGCGCGCTGAACAAGTCGGCGGCGGGCGCCTCCGGGGGGACCTCGACGCGGAGGGGGACGGCGCGGACGGTGCGGACGTGCGCCGTGACGTCCTCCCCCACCCGCCCGTTCCCGCGCGTGGCGCCGAGGACGAGCCGCCCCCCCTCGTAGGTCAGCGCGAGGGCGAGCCCGTCGATCTTCGGCTCGGCGACGAGGGCGGGGCGGACGTCGCCGAAGTCGGGTTCGAGGCCGCGCACGACGCGGTCGTACCACGCCCTGATCTCGTCGGCGTCGAAGGCGTTGCCGAGCGAGAGCAGCGGCGCGGGATGCTCCACCTTCGAGAACGCCTCCAGCGGCTCCCCGCCCACCCGCTGCGTCGGGGAATCGGGCGTGACGAGCGCGGGGAAGCGGGCCTCGATGGCTTGGAGCGCGCGGAACAGCCGGTCGTACTCGGCGTCGGCGACGACGGGGGCGTCGAGGACGTAGTAGCGGTGGGCGAGGCCGCGCAGCAGCGGGCGCAGCCGCTCGGTCTCGGCGGCGGCCTCAGCCTCCGCGAGCGCGTCGAGCTCGAGCCCGCCGAGGCGGGCGAGCGCGCGGTCGGCGTCGGCGGCGAGCCGGGCGCCGGCGTCCTTCGTCGTCCCCTCCCGTCGCGCCATCCCTTAGCGGCTCTGGAGGCGGTGGAGGGAGTCGAGCAGGGCCTGCCCGCGCTGGGGGTCGAGGCGGAGGACCTGGCCGGGCTGGGGGTCCCATGTGATGCCCTGCATGCGGAGCGTGACCTCGCCGGGGTCGAGCCCCTCGGCGGCCTCGCCCCACAGCGTCAGCGCCTCGGCGCTGCTGAAGGTCTGCTCGGCGCCGGGCTCGAGCCAGTACGGGCGGCGGTCGTCGGGGGCCTCTGTGACGCGGAAGTTCTGGAGCCCGTCCCCGCCGGCGTCGGCCACGACGGTGACGGCGATGGGGAGCGCGAGCCGCGGCGCGGGCGACGCGGGCGCCGGCTCCTCCTCGGCCTCGTCTTCCGGGTCCTCCTCGGCGGCCTCAGCCCCCTCCGCCTCGGCGGCGACGGGCCGCTCGACGGGTTCGAGCTCGGGGCCGTCGTCGCGGAGGAGGAAGAACAGCACGGCGCCGATGGCGAGCAGCCCGACGACGGTGCCGGCGATGATCATCCCCCAGGAGCGGTCGATGGGCGTCGACGTCGAGGCCGCCTCGGCGTGCGTCTGCACCCGCTCCTTGGCGACGGTGCGCGGCTTGTACTCCGGCGCGGGCGTGGACTCGCGGGCGGGCGCGGGCCCCTCCTTCAGCGCGGCGACGGCGGGGGCCGTGCCGGCGGGGGCCTTCGGGGGAGCGGGCTTCCTCGGCGGAGGCTCGGGCTCCGTCGGCTCGGGCGCCGGCCCGCGTGTGGCGGGGGTCGCGCCGGCGTCGAGGTGGTGGCGGAGGGCGCCGTCGTAGCGCCCGGCCCGCTCGGCGGCGTAGGCCTCGACGACCTCGGGCGGCGGGACGCCGACGGCGGTGGCGTAGGCGCGGAGCAGCGCCTTGAGGTAGACCTCGTTGTAGTGGTCGTCGCCGAGGAGCTGTCCGGCCTCGAAGCGGCGGAGGACGTCGAGCGGGATGCGGGTCTCCTCCTGAACCCGTTCGAGCGGGAGGCCGCTCGCTTCGCGGAGGGCGCGGAGGTCGGCCTCGAAGCGGCCGGCGGGGCCTCCAACGGGGGCGGGGTCTGCCATGCGGTGCGGGGGTGAGGGGAGCCCCAAAACTACGACGGCGCCCCCGTCCCCGCCGGACCTCCGCGCGGGCTCCTTGGCGCCGGTACACGTGCGAGGCCCGGCGGCGGGGTGCCACCGGGCCTCGGGGGTCGGGAAGACAGGATTTGAACCTGCGACCGCTCGGCCCCCAGCCGAGTGCTCTACCTGGCTGAGCTACTTCCCGAACGCGCCCGGCACGAGCCGGAGCGGGCACGAAGATAGGCAGGCGCTCACAACGCCCGCAACTGCTTCTCTAGGAATGCACGCAG
The DNA here is from genome assembly GCA_965215145.1 of Rhodothermales bacterium. Lineage (GTDB taxonomy): Bacteria > Bacteroidota > Rhodothermia > Rhodothermales > JANQRZ01. Next base: position 2,254,719 of record OZ244038.1, read on the forward strand.
GGCGAGGAGGTCGTCGGCCAGCGGGTCGCCGCCGTCGCCGTCCTCCGCGTCGCCCATCCGGGCCAGCACCTGGCGCGCCCCTTCGAGGGTGTACTTCTCCTCGCGGATGAGGTGGCGGATGCGGCGGACCGTGGCGATGTCGCGCTCGGTGTAGACGCGGTTGCCGGCGCGGTTCTTCTTCGGCCGGAGCTCCTCGAACTCGCCCTCCCAGTATCGCAGCACGTGGGCCTCGAGCCCGGTCATCTTCGCGACCTCGCTGATCGAGTAGTAGAGCTTGCGGATCCCTTCGGGCTTCATGGGCGCGGCTGGCGGGCTCACTTAAAGTACGGCGCGAGGCTCGGGGGAAGGGGCGTGAGAGTAAGGGGGTGTGAGGGAGGGGAAGAGCGGAAGAATCGAGGAGCGGAGGAGAGGCGGCGGGAGCAACCGCCTAAATTGCTCACCCGCTCACCCGCTCACCCGCTCACCCGCTCACCCGCTCACCCGCTCACCCGCTCACCCGCTCACCCGCTCACCCGCTCACCCGCTCACCCGCTCTTGCCCCTCCACCGCCGCCCCGAGTTCCTGCTGTTGCTGACGGTGGTGGTGTGGGGCCTCAACTTCCCCATCATCAAGGTCGCCCTCGGGCCGATGCCGCCGTTCGTGGTGAACGCGCTCCGGTTCGTCGCCTCGGCCGCCGTGCTCGGGGCGATGCACGCGGCGGAGGCGCGGCGCGAGGGGCGGAGCTTCTGGGCGCCGCTGCGCCGCTACCCCGCGCGGATCGTCGGGCTCGGGCTGCTGGGGTACGTCGGCTACCAGCTCTGCTTCATCGTCGGCGTGGACCGGACGACGGCCGGCAGCGCCGCGCTCATCATCGCCTCGGCGCCGGTATGGACGGCGCTCGGGGCGCGGGCGCTCGGCGTCGAGCGGCTCCCGCTCGGGGCGTGGGCCGGGCTCGTCGTCGGGTTCGCGGGGACGGTGCTCGTCGTCTTCGGCAGCGCCGACCGGGTGGACCTCTCCTCCGACACGTTCGTCGGGAACGCGCTGATGCTGGGGGCGGCCGTGGCGTGGGCGGCCTACACCGTGCTCAGCCGCCCGCTGATGGACCGCGGCGTCGGGGCGACGGGGCTGGCGTTCTTCGGGCTCCTCGTCGCGCTGCCGCTGCTGTGGGGCCTCGGCTGGTGGGCGTGGCCCGAGGCCGACTGGGCGGCGGTCGGGTGGAAGGAGTGGGGCGCGATCCTCTTCTCCGGCGGGCTCTCGACGGGCGCGGCGTACTCGTGGTGGAACGTCGCCGTCAAGGCCGTCGGGCCGAGCCCGACCGCGATCTGGAGCAACCTCGTCCCCGTGGTCGCGCTCGCCAGCGGGGTCGTGATCCTCGGGGAGGCGGTGACGGCGGCGCAGCTCGGCGGGGGGGCGCTCATCCTCGGCGGGCTCGTCGTGATGCGGCGGTCGCGGAGTCGAGCGCCGGCACGGGCTGGGGTGGGGTGAGCGGATGCGCGACCTAGCCGGACCGCCTCGCCCGCCCCGCTCCGGGCACGGCCGTCCCGAGCACGACCGCCGGAACCGCTCCCGCCGCTGCCGAGATACAGCCCCCCCTCTCCCCCTTCCCCTCCCCCCATGGCTACGCAGTACGACAGCGCTCCCGCGATGCAGATCGACCCGGACAAGCAGTACCGGGCCAGCATCGAGACCGAGCGCGGCGCGATCGAGCTCGAGCTCTTCGCCGCCGACGCCCCGAAGACCGTCAACAACTTCGTCTCGCTCGCCCGCGACGGGTTTTACGACGGGCTCGTGTTCCACCGCGTCATCCCCAACTTCATGATCCAGGGCGGCGACCCGACCGGCACCGGGCGCGGCGGCCCCGGCTACCAGTTCGAGGACGAGACGGCCGGCAACCCTAACCGTCACGAGGCCGGCTCACTCTCGATGGCGAACGCGGGGCCGAACACGAACGGCAGCCAGTTCTTCATCACCCACGCCCCGCAGCCCCACCTCGACGGGAAGCACACCGTCTTCGGGAGGGTCACGGGCGGGCAGGACGTGGTGGACGCCGTCCAGCAGGGCGACGCGATGAAGCAGGTGACCATCTCGGAGGGGTGAGTGCAGGCCGAACCGGGGCACCCGTAGGGGCGCGATGCATTGCGCCCTGCGAAGGGCTAGCGGCCCCCTCGACTCGGCTCCTCATCCCCCCTCCCCACTCAGTCCAGCCCGTAGGTCGCCGCGACCTCCTCGGCCGAGAGCACGGCCGCATCGGCGTCGGGCAGCGTCGCCTTCGTGACGACGCAGGAGCCGAGGGCGAGCACGTCGAGGTGGGTCTGCCGGAAGCAGGCGTAAGCCTCGGCGGGCGTGCAGACGACGGGCTCGCCGCGCACGTTGAAGCTCGTGTTCACCAGGACCGGGCAGCCCGTCCGCGCCTCGAACGCTTCGAGCAGCCGGTGGTAGAGCGGGCTCGCCGCGCGGTGCACCGTCTGCACCCGCGCCGAGCCGTCGACGTGGGTGACGGCGGGGACGGGGGAGTCGATGTGGCGGAGCCGGTCGAGCCCCTCCCCTGCCACCGCGGCGCCGCGGACGGGGGCGACGAGCAGCATGTACGGGCTCGGCGCGTCGAGCTCGAAGTAGTCGGCGGCTCGCTCGGCCAGCACGCTGGGGGCGAAGGGCCGGAAGCTCTCGCGGAATTTTACTTTTAGGTTCACCACGCGCTGCACGTCCCGCCCGCGCGGGTCGGCGAGGATCGAGCGGTGGCCGAGGGCGCGGGGGCCGAACTCCATCCGCCCCTGGAACCACCCCACCACCTTCCCCGCGGCGAGGTCCTCCGCGACGGCTTCTACCAGCGCCTCCTCGTCGGGGTGGCGTTCGTAGGGGACGCCCTCTGCGTCGAGGAAGGCGGCGACCTCGTCGTCGGAGAACGCCGGGCCGAGGTAGGAGCCCCGCATCGCGTCGCCGGGGCCACCGTCATTCTGGCCGGCGAAGTCGCGGGGGCCGCCGGCGTGGACGTGCCACGCCATCAGCGCCGCCCCGAGCGCGCCGCCGGCGTCGCCCGCCGCGGGTTGGATCCAGAGCCGCTCGAACGGCCCCTCCCGCAGCAGCCGTCCGTTGGCAACGCAGTTGAGCGCGACGCCGCCGGCGAGGCAGAGATTCTCCTCGCCGGTCTCGCGGTGGACGTGCCGGGCCATCCGCAGCACGGCCTCCTCCGTCACCGCCTGGACGCTCCGCGCGAGGTCCATCTCCCGCTGCGTGATCGGCGCCTCCGGCTCGCGGCGCGGCCCGCCGAACAGCCGCGCGAACGGCGCCCCCGTCATGCGCAGCCCGTGGGCGAACGTGAAGCGGTCCAGGTTCAGCCGGAACGAGCCGTCCGCCCGGAGGTCCAGCAACTCGTTCAGGATGAGGTCGGTGTAGCGGGGTTCGCCGTAGGGGGCGAGGCCCATCAGCTTGTACTCGCCGGAGTTCACCCGGAAGCCGCAGAAGTACGTGAACGCGCTGTAGAGCAGCCCGAGCGAGTGGGGGAAGTGGAGCTCGGCCCGGATGCGGAGGCGGTTCCCGTCGCCCGTGCCGAAGGACGTCGTGGCCCACTCGCCGACGCCGTCGGTGGTGAGGAAGGCGGCGCGCTCGAAGGGCGAGGGGAAAAAGGCGCTCGCGGCGTGGCTCTCGTGGTGCTCCGGGAAGAGGAGCGTCCCCTCGAAGCCGAGCTCCCTTTTCAGGAGGTCGGGGATCCAGAGCTTCTGCTTGAGCCACAGCGGCATCGCGCGGACGAACGAGCGGAGCCCCCGCGGGGTGGTGGCGAGGTAGGTCTCGAGGAGCCGCTCGAATTTCAGGAACGGCTTGTCGTAGAACGCGACGGCGCCGAGGTCATCCGTGGTGATGCCGGCCTCGCGGAGGCAGTAGGCGACGGCGTTGCGGGGGAACCGGGCGTCGTGCTTGACGCGCGAGAACCGCTCCTCCTGCGCCGCCGCCACGACCTCGCCGTCGCGGACGAGGCACGCGGCGGCGTCGTGGTACCAGCACGAGAGGCCGAGGATGTGCATGGCGAGACGTAGTGCGTGGAGCGTGGTGCGTAAGGGTGCCCGTGCTGCGCGCTGCTGCGGAGCCCCCTACGTCTCAGGCCCTGGTCAGTAGTAGCGTTCGAGGCGCTTCGGGGAGTCGTCGGCCTCTTCCTTCTCAATCCAGTACGTCGGCAGCGCAGAGTCCGGGCGGCCGTGGAGGAGGTCCTTCCCGACGAGCCGCAGCGCGAGCCCGATCGGCAGCATCACCCCGAAGAACACGAGGCTCAGCAGCACCCGCGTCATCACGAACCCGAGCACGAGCGCGAGCCCCATCCACACCCGGTAGACGGGCCGGAGCAGCATCGGGGCGAGAAGGCCGAAGAGCACGAGCGCTCCGCCGAAGCCGCCGAGTCCATAAACCACCGCCGAGGGCTCCCACCCCCGCCGCCACAGGATAAAGACGGCGATCCCCATGAACACCCCGCCGACGACGAGCCCGAAGGAGCGCAGGCTCCGCCGCCCGAAGTCGAGCTCGTGCAGCTCCTCGCGTATCGCCGCCGCTTTCCGCATCGCCCGGGCCGCCTAGAACAGCGTGTAGATGAACGGCGCCAGCGCGGAGCCCTGCGTCAGCACGATGATGAGGCTGAGCGCGACGAGGACGAGGACGATGGGGAACAGCCAGTACTTCTTGCGCACGCGCAGGAAGCGCCAGAACTCGCGGAGGACGACGAGCTTGCTCATGGGACGAAGGCGGGGCAACAGCACGGAGGCGACGGCCCGAACATACCGCCGGCAGAGGGGCAGGGCTGTGCCGCCGCCGGGGCGGACGTAGGGGTCCGGCCTTTAGATGGCTCGGGCGGACACGCGGGTCCGCCCCTGCCCATCACTCACGACTCACAACCCATGACCCACAACTCAAAACACCGCGCTCAGCGAGAGGCGGACGTTGTGGAGCACGGGCGCGGCGGCCGGGGCGCGGCCCTCGTAGGTCAGGCTCGCGCGGAGGTAGCGGTTGACGGTGTACTGCCCGTTCGCGCTCCAGAGGTACGAGGTCCCCACGCCGCGCCGCTCGGTCAGCTCGAACAGCGTCTCCCCCACGGCCGCCGGACCGGCGAGCCGCACGTCGGCGCGCTCGGCGGAGAGGAGGAGCTGGAGGCGGTTCGCAGCGGAGAGGCGGGTCTGCACGGGGACGATCACGATGTCGGCCGTCCGCTCGGCCCCGGCGGCGCCCTGCACGTCGCGGTTGCGGGCGAGGCGGACGCCGGCGGTGAGGGCCGCTCCGGGACCGAAGCGCCAGGTCGCCTCGGGCTCGGCCTCCCAGCCGCGCAGCGCGAAGGCCCGCGAGGCGAAGGGGCTCTCGGCGTCGCGGCGCTCGACGGCCCCGCGCAGCGCGAGCCCGAGCGGCGGCAGCGCCTGCACGCGGGCCTCGGCCTCGGCGCGCTGCACGAGCCGGCGCTCCAGGCCCGAGGCCAGCCGCGTCGTGGTGCGGAGGTGGTTGGCCGAGAGCCGCCCGCCGAAGCGGGGGTCGCCGCGGAACAGCGTCACGTCCTGCCCCACCCGGAACCGCCCGGCGAGCGTCCGCCCCGGCTGCTGGAGCTCGTGCGGGCGGAGGAGGTACACGTCGAGGAGCTCGTCGGACTCCGTGCGCTCCTGCACGTCGAGCGTGGTGAGCGTGGTGACGGCGCGGAGGACGCGGCGCCAGCCGAGCGCATCATCGCCGAGGAACCGCGCGGGGTCGAGGCGGAGCCGCAGACGGCCTTGCACGGCGGCCGTCGGGCGGAGCCGGTCGCCGGGGACGAAGGAGCGGACGTACTCCCCTTCGAGCGGGGTGATCTCCTCGCGGAACTCGTCGAGCTGCTGGACGCCGTCGCCGTTGGCGTCCTCCCACACGTACTGCCCCAGCTCCGGACCCACCCGGAGGTAGACCTCCTGGAGGACGGGCGCCCGCTCGGTCGTCGCCTCGTAGACCGCGTTGAGGTCGGCGGCGCGGTCGAGCGGGCTCCACCGGCTCGTCCAGCGGAGCGCGACGCTTTCGAGGGCCTGCCCTGAGCCTGTCGAAGGGTCGCCGCGGAGGCGGAAGGCGTCGGTGGCATTGCGGCGGCGGTACGCGGCCTCGGCCTCGGTCGAGAACGTGGAACCGAGGCGGTAGCGGCCGTCGGCCTTCACGGTAGCGACGCGGGCGGCACGGGCGAACCGGCCGTCGAAGGGAAGCTGCTCGTCGCGGTATTCGAACTGGAGGCCAGCGGCGCGGCGGCCCTCCTCCCCGACCCACCGGACGCCGGGGCGGACCTCGACGAATGCCAGCGCCGTCGCCGCGAGGCTGTCGGTGCCGATCACGCGCTGCGCCCGCCGCTCCTGCTCGACCTCCACGAACGATGTTATTTTTTGTTGCAATAACGGTTTTGACAATCTCCCGAGCTGCCGCAGCCAGCCCCCCTCTTCTCCCACCAGCCCGTTCTCCGCCTCCACCCAGTCCACCCGGTAGTCGAACCCCGGCAGCCCGCCGAGCCACCCATCCCCCAGCAAGAACGTCGCCCCGGCCCGCTCGCCGTCGAAGAGGTCGCCGAGCACGAGCCGCCCAGCCTCGGCGCGGACGAGCACCCGCTCGCTTCCGCCCTCCCCGCTCGACCATTGCGCGAACCCCTCGACCGTCTCCTCCCGCAGCGAATCGAGCCCTGGCAAGCCGCTTCCGGCGCGGGCGAGGTTCCAGTGTCGGTTGAACTCGACGGGCCGGATGCGGCTGAACGGGCGGAACGTCGCCTCGCGGAGCCGCCCCGTGACCTCGGCCAGGAGGAGGCCGCCCAGGGCTTCGGTCGGGCGGAGGCGGGCGCCGCCGAAGTACGCACCCCCCGCGTCGTCGCTCGCGTTGAGGTCGGAAATCCGGTTGGGGTCGTCGGTGCTGCGCGCGGCCTCGCCGAAGAGTTCTATTCCCATAACGGGCTCGACCGTCGCGGCGAGGTCGAGCAGCGAGCGGAGGGCGGGTTTGGGGAGCAGCCGCAGCGGGACGTAATCCCCCCCCGCCGGGCCGACCCACTCGAACAGCACCCCGTTGACGGCGCGGCCGGCGCGGACGTACTGGCCCGTGCCGGGCTCGACACGCGAGAACCGGACGCGGAACACGTCGGCGTCGTCGGGGCCGGCGGGGACGAAGACGGAGAACACCTCCCCGCCGAAGAGGGTGTCCTGCTGGGTGTAGAGCACGAACGGGCTCTCGGCGTCGAACGGGACCGGCTCGGCGCCGGAGCGGACGGCGGGGGCGTCGCCGGCGACGGCGATGAGGTCGAGGTCGGCCTCGGTCAGCCCGAGCTCGTCGGCGAAGGCGGCGCCGTCGGCCTCGCGGAGGAGCGTCGCGCGGAGGCGGGCGCGGGGCCGGGCGAGCGCCCCCTCCCCCATCCGCCCGAACCCGAGGTCCACCTCCGTCCCGAGCAGCGTCCGGGTGAAGGCGCCGAGGCTGTACTCGAAGTCCACCGTGATCCGGCGCTCGGCGGTGATGAGGCGGCGCGGGGTGAAGGTGACCTCGCCGGTGCCGTAGTCGATCACGTAGTCCTGCGCCTCCCCACGCTGCATGAGGACGCCATCCAGATAGACCCGCTCGCTGCCGGCGACGATGATGATGAGCTCCTCGCCGTTCTGGCCCGTCAGCCGGTACGGCCCCTGCACGCCCTCGACGGCCTCGACGTCCTGGCTGCGGAAGAGCCCGCGGGTGACGGCCCCGGCAGCGGTGACGCGGCCCCCGGCGAAGGCGCCTCCGAGCGCGGCCGGGACCTCGGCGGTGACGGCCGCGCCCTGGAGCTTCCGCACGAACGGCGCGAACTCGGTCCCGGTGAAGGCGAGGTCCACGTCGCCGAGGCGGGCCTGGCCGAGGTCCGCATCGAGCTGGACGTAGACGCGGTCGAAGTCGGAGAGCCGCTGCGTGGTGCCCTCGGGCTGGATCGGCGTGTTCTCGTCGGTGAGGACGGCCTGCACCCGGACCCCGTCGGCGACCTCCCCATCGAGCTCCATCCGGAGGCCCGACTCGATGGACACGTCCCGGCGGTTGCCGGCGACGATCCCGCGCGAGATGGCCCCGCTCCGCCGGAGCTGCGGCAGGCTCCCGAACAGCGGCTCGTCCGTTCCCCCCGCCTCCTCCACGACGCGCTGCCTTCCGAGCGTGTCCGCCGCCGTGGTGTCCACCCGCCGGAGCGCGAGGGGCTGCGCGAACCGTTGCAGGGGGAGCGTCCGGTACGTCGCCGTCAGCACCGCACTGGGGGGCGGCGAGGGGCGCATGGTGAGGACAATCCGGCCGGTGCGCGCGTCGAGGTGGTAGTCCGCCGTGTCCACGGGGGCGCCGTCGAGGCGGAGGTCGAGCGTGCGGGGGATCACGAACGGGCGGACCCGCGGCTCGCGCAGGCTGAGCGTGTCGCGGAAGGCGCCATCCCCAATCGCACCAAGCGAGTCTCCCCGGATCACCGTGCGCTCCTGCCCCCGCGCCGTCGGCACGCCGACGAGCAGAATCAGCAGGAGCGGGAGGACGCGAGGCATCGGTCGGTCACGGCAGCCCGTGCGGGCGCGGCGGGGCGGGAGACCGTAACGAACGACCGATGGCGGGAGCGTGGGAGAACGGGGTGACGGGCGCCAAAGCTAGCGGCGCGCGGCGGCGCCGTCAATCCAGCTCGCTCAGCATCCGCTCGACCGTCGCCCTGACCAGCGGAAGGTCGGCCTCGACGATGGCCCAGACCTGCGCGAGGTCCATGCCGAGGTAGTCGTGGACGACGACGTTGCGGAATCCGGCGATGCTGCGCCAATCCACCTCCGGGTGCCGGGCCTTTCGCGCATCGGAGAGCCGCTGAGTGGACTCGGCCAGAGTCTGAAGGTTGCGGAGGGTGGCGTCCTGCGTTTTCTCATCATCCAGAAAGTGTTCGCGGCCCTCGGCGGTGTAGCGTTCAACACGCTCGATGCATGCGAGGACGCGCCGGAGGTAGAGCCGGTCGTCAGTCACAGCGGCACCGCCTCGCCGAGCACGCGCTGGCGGAGGTCGGGGTAAAGGGCCTGCGGCGTGACGACCTCCACGCGGCGGCCGAGGAGGTCTTCGAGGTCAGCGATGAGACCGCCGGGGAAGAAGAAGCTCCGGGCCGGGCCGGCCTCGATGAGCAGGTCCACGTCGCTCGCCTCGGTGGCCTCGCCGCGGGCGCGCGAGCCGAAGACGCGGACGCTCCGCACCCCGTGGTCGGCTGCGATGCGGAGGATGGCGTCGCGGTGGCGCTGGAGCAGGGGGTCCATGAGGACGAGAGAGAGGTGGCAGGCCCGAAAGCTAGCGGCGGGCTGCGGTGCTGTCAATCCAACTCGCTCAGCATCCGCTGGATGCCCTTGCCCAGCGTGTCAGCCTGACTACCCGCCCCTCCTTAGACAAGCCTGACTACCCGCCCCTCCTTAGACAAGGAGGGGCAGCTCGCGCAGGGACTTGTCCCGGAGCGAGCGGGGTGGTTGGACGACGGAGCCGTGGCGTCAACCACCCCCCAGCCCCCTCCCCGCTGGCGGGGCTGTAAGCCTCGTCTGAGGAGGGGGAGGAGAGCGATGTTGAAAGGGTCACCGGCTACCGAGTGAGGGTCAGCCGGCCCGTCTCGACGCGCCCGCCGGCCTCCAGCCGCCAGAGGTACACCCCCGCCGGCAGCCCCGAGCCGTCGAACGTCGCCTCGTGCCGGCCCGCCTCGGCGGCGCCCTCCGCGAGCACCGCCACCTCGCGCCCCAGCACGTCGTAGACGGCCAGCCGGACGGGGCCGGCCTCGGCCAGCGCGAACCGCAGCGCCGTCCGCGACCGGAACGGGTTCGGGAACGCCGCCACGGCCTCCGCGCTCTCGGCGTGGGTGGCGGCGGATGGGCTGGCCGCAGCCCACGGCGAGGCGTCCGTCACCGCCCACGCCTCCGCCCTGCCGGCTGCACGTGCGGCCGGGGTCACGACGATGGTGAACGTCTCGGTATCCGCCACGGCCGAGGGGAATTGGCCGATGCGGACCTCGTAGGTATAGCTATCCGCCGGGGCCGCGTTCGGGATCCGCTGCGTGAACGTGCCTGCTGTGGTCTCACCAGCCCCGAGCGTGCCCGAGGTGATGACGCCCGAAGCGACGGTGGCGTTCGCGCTGTTGCGGGCGACGTAGTAGAGGTCGCCGGAGACGGCGGCGTCGGTGCCGTTGGTGACGGTGTAGGCGAACTGGACCGAGCCGCCGGGAGCAACGGTGAGCGAGGTGGTGGCGGTGGCCGTGAGGTCGAAGCCGGAGCCGGAAGCACCGCTGAAGAGGTAGGCCCGGCCAGCTTGATTGGGACTTGCCCCAGGGTCCTCCTGATAAGCTCCGACGAGGAGGTCGCTACGTCCGTCACCGTCGGTGTCCGGCACACCAGCCACGCTCCAGCCGAACTGACCACTTGACTCCTCGTTCGCCGAGGCGAGTTCGAGGAGGAGCATGCTGGAGGCCCCGCTGAAGAGATAGGCGCGGCCGGCTGCGAAGGGGCTCCCGCTAGGTCCCTCCCGATAGGCCCCCACGAGGAGGTCGCCGCGTCCGTCGCCGTCGGCGTCGGACACACCTGCAACTGAGTCTCCAAATCCACCAGTAGCCACCTCGTTGGCTGAACGTAACTCATAGAGTAGAGCACCTGTAGCTCCAGAGAAAAGGAACGCCCGGCCTGCGGAAACAGGGCTCGTGCCGGGGTCCTCAAAGGGGGCACCGATGAGGAGATCACCGTTCCCATCACCGTCGGCGTCAAGTACACCTGCTACAGAGTAGCCAAATCCACCGAATTCCTCCTCGGCGGGAGACTGCAGTTCGTAGAGAAGCGTACCGGTAGATCCACTGAAGAGGTAGGCTCGTCCAGCCAATTCCGGACTGGCCCCAGGGTCCTCCCCTCGGGCACCGATGAGGAGGTCGCCGCGCCCGTCACCATCAGCGTCGGGAACGCCTGCAACCGAATTGCCGAAGAAGCCTTGAGACTCAGCATTGGGCGATGTGATAGTCTGGAGGAGGGCACCGGTGGCTCCGCTGAAGAGGAAGGCCCTGCTATCAGGCTCGCCTATGAGGAGGTCCCCTCTGCCGTCACCATCAGCGTCAGGGACGCCTGCCACGGCTCTGCTGGAGGTAAGCTCGTCCTGCGTCAGTGAAGCTCGTTCCGGGGTCCTCCTCAGGCGCGCCAACAAGGAGGTCGCCGAAGCCATCGCCATCGGCATCGGGCACACTCGCTACGGAGGTACCGAACTCACCGTTCTGCTCCTCATTCGGCGAGAGGAGCTCGAAGAGGAGCGGTTGTGCTGCTGCCGGGACGGCCGCGAGCAGGAACAACGCGAGGAGCAGGGCGAGGTGGGAAGCGCGGAAGGCGGGACGCATCGGACGGGTGGGTTGGAGGAGAGGAGCAGGGGAGGCTGCCGGGGCTCGGGGCATCGCAGGGGGCGGCCTCTCCCGTGTGCCACGCAAAAGGCCGCCGCCGCACGCCACCCTCGGGCGGATTTCTCACCCCGGCCGCGTGCGGTGCGGACCGGGGCGCGGAGGGGTCCCCCAACGTAGGGCTCCCGCCGGACAATCGCAACAGGAAAGGCCGCAGAGAACGCAGGTTTTTTGCAGACCCCCCGCTCGCCCGGCCATCGCTGCGCTCAGGGCCGAACAAGCTGTCCCCCTTCAGAAGGGGGACAGTTTGGGGAGTGCCTGAGGGCGCAGCCCGATGCGCTCCCCAAACGGGGGGTCCTTCGGGTCCCAAAGCCGAGGCCGGCCCCCGCGATGGGGAGCCGGCCTCGTGAATCGCTAACCGTGCTACTACCTCAGCGGACGACGGTGAACCGCACGGACTGCACCGCCTCGCCGTCCGCCGCCACGCGGGCGACGTAGGTGCCGGCGGCGAGGCCGCGGGTGTCGAGCTCGAGGGTCCGCCCGGCGCCGGGGCCGAACGCCTTCGGCGCGACCTCGGCCACGCGGCGGCCGAGCACGTCGAACACCTCGACGCCGACCTCAGCCGAGGCGCCGAGCGCGAACCGGACGGTGGCCGCCCCCCGCACCGGGTTCGGCGCGACGGACTCGACCGTGAAGCCGAGGGCAGTTGGGCCGGGCTCGCCGGCCACGATGGGCTCGCGCGTCACCATCAGCTCCTGGACCACGCCCGTCGTCCGGGCCGAGCCGTCCTGCGCGTTGGCGCGGTGGTAGAGCGTGACCGTCTCGCCCGGCTCGACGCCGGACTCGGCCAGGAGCGAGTCGAGCACGGTGAGGCTGACGGAGATCTCCGTCTCCATGCCCGTGTTGTCGTTCACCAGCGTCTCCGAGAACGTGGGCAGCGTCGAGAGCTGCCAGACGTAGACGACAGGCGTGAACTCGGGGTCCATCCGCGGCGTCCACGTCACCTCCAGCGAGTCGTCCTCCGTGATGCCGGTGAGGTCGAGCATAGCGTCCTCCTCCGGCGTGATGATGTGGGCCATCGGCGCCGGCGGCTGGTTGTTGACGAGGAGCGGGGTGCCGCGGAGCTCGCCCGCCGGGAACGTCTCGGTGTGGACGTTGACGTAGGAGCCGGCCGCGGTGATCGCACCGCCCACCTCGTCCGAGGTGAACCCGTTGAGGAACGGGAAGGTGAGGAGGTTGAACGTGTTGTCGCCGGGGAGGAGCTGACCGCCGAGGCTGTCGGGGTCGGCGGTGACCACGAGGGGGATGGCGATGGGGCCGTTCCCGCCGGGCCCAGCGATGTGGAGGTGGGCCGGGGTACCCTCGACGTCGCGGAGCGTGCCGCTGAGGTCGTCGAACGAGCCGGAGACGACGAGCGTCCCGCCGGTGATGACGAGGCCGACGTCCCCGCTCCCGGGGGTCATCACGGGCTCGACCTCGTTGTAGCCTTCGAGCTCTGCTTCAAAGCCCCCCGAGAGCCGCCCCCGTTCGAGGGTCACCTCCGAGGTCGGGCCAGCGGTGCGGAGCGCGCCGTCTTGCGTGTAGGCGCGGTGCGACAGCGTGACCTCGTCGCCGACGGCGAGGCCGGCCTTCCCGAGCAGGTTGTTGACGAGCCCGAACGTGAGCGTGGCCGACGTGCTAGAGCCGGTGTTGACGGAGACGAGGAGGTCCTCCTCCTCGAAGTCGCCGTCGAGTGCGAGCTCCCAGACGTAGACGACGGAGTCGGCGTCGGGGTCGTCGGCGCCGGCCCAGAGGGCGGTGAACGGGTTGTTCACGCTGCCCTGGATCACGACGGTGGCGTCGGACGGCTGCGGGGCGCTCGGGGCGCTCGGGGCCTGGTTGCCCTCGGGGAGGAGCTGCCCGCGGACCTCGCCGCCGGGGTACCACTCGGAGTGGACGTTGACGTAGAGGTTCCCACTCCTGAACGCCGTCTTGATCGAGTCGGCGTCGATGCCCTTGGGGTAGACGAGCTCGGTGAGGTCGAAGGCGTCGTCGATCGTCCCGCTGAGGCTGTCCTCGGGGAGGACCGGGGAGAGCGCGATCACGACGGGGCCGTTCTCGCCGGGGCCGCCGACGTGGATGTGCGCCGGCGTGCCGGCGACGTTGAGGGCCTCGGCGCGGAGGTCCATGAAGGAGCCCGTCACCGTGAGCGAGTCGCCGTCGAGCGTGGCGGTCGCGGAGCCGGTGGCCTCGGTGACGACGGGGTCCACCTCGTTGTAGCCCCGGAGCAGCGCCTCGCGAGCGTCTTGCGCCTGAAGAGGAGTGGAAAGAGCGAGGAGGAGGGCGAGAGCGCCCAGAGTAGCCTTTTGCATGGGGAGATGTGATGGTGTTGTAGGACCGTTCCCCGACGGGACGCGAGGGCCGCCGGTTCCGGGAGGGCAGAGGGAATAGGACTCCCCCGGTGACCGCACCGGGAATCCCCCGGAGCAGGGATCTAACTGCAACCCATTACCGAGAATGGCATGGGCACGCCGGGAGCCTACGTCATGAAATCGGCACCCCAGGGGCCTGACTTCAGCCCGCCCCGGTGAAGGTTCGGCCAACGAGGTAGAGCGCCCCGACGAGCACCGTCAGTGCGCCGATCCGCGCGAAGGGGCCGTAGTCCCGCACGCCCCGGTAGACGAGCATCCCAACGATGGCGCCGAGGAACGCGGCGAAGAACCCGGTGAGGGCGAACGGCGCGTCCGACGCCGGCGCCACGGTGAACATCAGCACGAGGCCGGGGATCACAGCGAACGGCACGCTCGCCGGGGTCAGCGAGAAGGGACCGGTGTTGGGGGGATCGCTCATGCTGACGCAGCCGATGCCGCTCGCCGTGCGGGAGGATAGAAGATGGACGATGGAGGATAGCTCAGGCGGCCCGGAGGACGTGCCATCCTCCAGCTCCTATCCTCCATCCTCTAGACCGAGACGCTGAGGACCTCGGCCGCGCGGCGGAGGCGGCGGACGGTGACCTCGCGGCCGATCACGACGAGCGTCTCGAACATCCCAGCGCCCGCCGTCACGCCCGTCGTGGCGAGGCGGACGGGGTGGATGATCCGCCCGAACCCGGCGCCCTCCTCCTCGGCGAGCGCGCGCATGGCCGCCTCCGTGCTCTCCTCCGTGAAGGGCACGCCTGCGGCGCCGTCGGCTTCGAGGCGGTCGGCATAGAGCGCGACGAGGCGGGGGCTGTCGTCCTTCCACCGCTTCTTGAGGCCCTTCTCGTCGTAGGTCTCCGGGTCGCGGAAGAGGTAGGCCGCGTCGGCGAGGTCGGCGGCGAAGTCGAGCCGCTCATGCATCAGCGCCGCAGCGGCGCGGACCTCCTGGTCGCTCGCCTTGATGCCCTGCTCCTCCAGGTGCGGATGTGCGGCCTCGGCCAGCTCCTCGGCGCTCATCCGGCGGAGGTGCTGGCCGTTGAACCACCGGAGCTTGTCGAGGTCGAACTGCGTCCCGCTCTGCCCGATCCGCTCCAGCGAGAACGCCTCGACCAGCTCCTTCAGCGAGAAGACTTCCTGTTCGGTGCCGGGATTCCAGCCGAGGAAGGCGAGGTAGTTCAGGAGCGCCTCGGGCTCGTAGCCGGCCGCGCGGTAGTCCCGGACGAACACGGGGATGCCCTGCTTCTCGGCGTTCCGCTTCGAGAGCTTGCCGCCGGTGGGGCTGAGGATGAGCGGGAGGTGCGCCATCCGCGGCGTCTCCCACCCGAGGTACTCGTACAGCAGGAGGTGCTTCGGCACGCTCGGCAGCCACTCCTCGCCGCGGACGACGTGGGTGATCGCCATGTGATGGTCGTCCACGACGTTGGCGAGGTGGTACGTCGGCAGCCCGTCGCTCTTGACGAGGACCTGGTCGTCGAGCCCGTCGGTGTCGAAGGCGACGGCGCCGCGGACGGCGTCCTCGAACCGGACCGCCTCCCCCTCCGGCACCCGCAGGCGGACGACGTGAGGCTCTCCGGCGTCGAGACGGCGCTGCACCTCGCCGGCTTCCAGGGTGAGGCTGTTCTGCATCTCCCCCCGCGTCGCCGCGTCGTATTTCGGGGACGGGTTCTCGGGGGACTCCCGCCGCTCGCGCATCGCCTCGATCTCCTCCGGCGTGTCGAAGGCGACGTAGGCGTGGCCGTCGGCGAGGAGGCGGTCGGCGGCGGCGCGGTAGAGGTCGCCGCGCTCGCTCTGGCGGTAGGGCGCGTGCGGGCCGCCCTGCTCCGGCCCCTCGTCCAACTCCAGCCCGGCCCAGCGGAGGCTCTCGGCGATGTCCCCCTCCGCCCCCTCGACGAACCGCGCCCGGTCGGTGTCCTCAATGCGGAGGACGAAGGCGCCGCCGGTTTTTCTGGCGAGGAGGTAGTTGTAGAGCGCCGTGCGGAGGCCGCCGACGTGGAGGAGCCCCGTCGGGCTCGGGGCGAAGCGGACGCGGACGGGCTCGGCCATGAGGGCGGTAAGCGAGAGGTGGGAGATGGTACCCCCGGCAGGATTCGAACCTGCGACCTGCCGCTTAGGAGGCGGCTGCTCTATCCCCTGAGCTACGAGGGCGGGGCGCCCCGCGGGGGGCGATCCGAAAGATACCGTTGCGTGAAGCGGCGGCCCGTGGATCGCCGGTTCGACGGGCCGCCCTACCTTGCGCCGTCGCCCGCCCCGCGCCCGATGGCTACCACCCCCGCCGCCCCCGTCCGCTACGACCGCCGCGCCGTGTTCGGGTGGGCGATGTACGACTTCGCCAACTCGGCCTTCACGACGCTCGTCGTCACGTTCATCTACGGGACGTACTTCACGGGCTACATGGCGCTCGCGCCCGACACCACCGGCGCCCGCGTCCCGGACGCCGAGCTCGGGACCGTGCTGTGGTCGCGGGCTGTGACCGTCACGGCCATCCTCGTCGCCCTCCTCTCCCCGCTGCTCGGCGCCCTCGCCGACCGGGGCGGTGCCCGCAAGCGGTTCCTCCTTGTCACCACGGCGATCTGCGTGGTCGGGACGGCGATGCTGTTCTTCGCCGAGCCAGGCGCGGTGATGCAGGCGCTCGTGTGGTTCGTCGTGGCGAACGTGGCCTTCGAGATGGGGGCCGTGTTCTACAACGCCTACCTCCCGGACATCGCGCCGCAGGCGGTGATCGGGCGGGTCTCGGGGTACGGGTGGGCGCTCGGCTACGTCGGCGGGCTGCTCTGCCTCGCCGTCGCGCTGTTCCTGATCGTCCAGCCGGAGGTCCCCCCGTTCGGGCTCGACAAGGCCACCGGCGAGCACGTCCGCGCCACCAACCTCCTCGTGGCCGGGTGGTTCGCGCTGTTCTCGATCCCCACGTTCCTGCTCCTCAAGGAGGCCCGCGTGGCGGATGCGCCGCCGGTCGGGCGGCTCGTGCGCGAGAGCCTCGGGCAGCTCCGCGAGACGGCCCGCGAGCTCGGCCGCTACCGCGAGATCGTGCGGCTCCTCGTGGCGCGGCTGTTCTACAACGACGGGCTCGTCACGCTGATCGCCTTCGGGGGGATCTACGCGCAGGGCACCCTCGGCTTCACGATCGAGGAGGTGCTGATGTTCGGGATCGTGCTGAACGTCATGGCCGGGCTCGGCGCCTTCGCCTTCGGCTTCCTCGACGACCGCCTCGGGGGGCGGACGGTGATCTTCGTCTCGCTCGCGCTCCTGACCGTGGCCGCCGTACTCGCCGTCTCCACGGCGGACAAGACGGTGTTCTGGATCTCCGGCCTCCTCGTCGGCGCCGCCATCGGGCCGAACCAGGCGTCGAGCCGGTCGCTACTCGGGCGGTTCGTGCCGGACGACAAGGAGACGGAGTTCTACGGGTTCTTCGCCTTCTCGGGCAAGGCGACGGCCTTCGTCGGCCCCCTCCTGCTCGGCGTCCTGACCGACGCCTTCGGCTCGCAGCGCGTGGGCATCTCGGTCGTGATCGTGCTGTTCGTGATTGGGGCTGCGATCTTAACGCGGGTGGACGAGGCCGAGGGCATCCGCCTCTCCGGCCGCGCCGCCGTCGACCCCACCGTCGCCGACGAGCTGCGGGAGTGGGAGGGGTAGCAGAGGGCAGAGGTCCGTAGGGGCTGAGCGGAGTGACCAGCACTCCGCTGTGCTGCGCCCCCGACCTGCCTGGCACCCCAGCCGTTGCAGGGCGCAATGCACTGCGCCCCTACGGATTCCGGGTTCGGCGTCGGCGGTAGCTTCCTCGGTCTTCCGTCCCCTGCCTCCGTCTCCCGACCCCTGTGCCGACCGTCGCCGACATCGCCCGCGCGCTCGAAGCCTGGGCGCCGCCGGGCTCAAAGATGGATTTCGACGCCGTCGGCCTCCAGGTCGGGGAGCCGGGCGCCGAGATCTCGCGGGTGCTCGTCGCGCTCGACCTCACGCCGGCCGTGGTGGACGAGGCCGCGGCGTGGGGTGCAGAGTTGATCGTGACGCACCACCCCCTCCTGTTCCGCCCCCTCAAACGGCTCGTCCCCACCGATTTTGTGAGCGCGCTGGCGTACCGGCTCGCGCAGACCGGGATCGCCTACCACGCCATCCACACCAACCTCGACGCCGCGCCGGGCGGGGTGTCGTTCGCGCTGGCCGAGCGCCTGGGCATAGAGGATCTGGACTTCCTCGCGCCGCTCGAAGGGAAGCTGGTGAAGCTGGTCACGTTCGTGCCGGAAAAACACGCCGACGCCGTCCGCGCCGCGCTGGCCGAGGCGGGGGCCGGGCGGATCGGGGACTACGACGCCTGCGCGTTCACCTCGCGGGGCACCGGCCACTTCCGCCCCGGCGCCGGCGCCGACCCGTTCGTCGGGACGCCGGGCGAGATGGAATCCGTGGAGGAGGTGCGGCTGGAGGTCGAGGTCGCGCGGTGGGACCTGCCGCGGGCGCTGCGGGCGCTGCGGGAGGCGCACCCCTACGAGGAGGTCGCCTACGACGTCTACCCCGTCGAGCAGGCCGCGACGCGGGTGGGGCTCGGGGCCGTGGGAATGCTGCCCGAGCCGGTGCGGCTGGAAGCCTTCCTCGGCACCGTCGCCGAGCGGCTCTACGCGGCGGCGCTCCGCTACGTCGGGGACCCCGCGGCGGAGGTCCGGCGGGTGGCCGTCTGCGGCGGCTCCGGCTCGTCGTTCATCGGCGCCGCCCTCGCCGCCGGGGCCGACTGCTACGTCACGGCCGACGTGACCTACCACACGTTCTTCCAGCCCCTCGCCCCCGACGGCACCCCGCGGATGGCCCTCGTGGACGCGGGGCACTACGAGACGGAGTGGGTCACGGAGACGCTCCTCGTGGACTGGCTCGAAGAGCGGTTCGAGGGCGTCGCCTTCCGGCGGACGGAGGGGCGGACGAGCCCGATGCGGACGTTCGTGCCTTAACTCCTTTTCCGCAATCGCCGCGCGAACTCAGGTGCGGCGCTGGCCGTTGTCCCGGCTGGCCCGACCGCAATCACCAGCCCCCGCAGGAGAACCGCATGGCGACCGAGACCACCACCAGCAGCATCACCGACCAGCTCCGCGCGCTGATCCGCCTCCAGCACATCGACTCCAAGATCGACCAGGTCGAGAAGCTCCGCGGCGACCTCCCCGAGGAGATCCGCGACCTCGAGGACGAGCGGGCCGGCCTCCAGACCCGCATCGGCAAGGCCGACGACGACGCGCAGCAGGGGGAGGTCCAGCGGCGGAAGCTCCAGATGGACATCACCGAGAGCGAGGGGCTCATCAAGAAGTACGAGGAGCAGCAGCTCAACGTCCGCAACAACCGCGAGTACGACGCGCTCACCAAGGAGATCGAGGCGCAGCGCCAGCGGATCGCCCAGGCCGAGGCGGACATCGAGGCCCTCACCGGGCGCGACGCCTCGAACGAGGACG
Source organism: Rhodothermales bacterium (assembly GCA_965215145.1). GTDB lineage: Bacteria > Bacteroidota > Rhodothermia > Rhodothermales > JANQRZ01. The sequence continues at coordinate 2,273,843 of OZ244038.1, forward strand.
TCGTCGCCGAGGCCCGCGAGCGGCTCAAGGAGCTCGATTCGGCTCTCGACGAGAAGCGCGGCGAGCTCGACCAGGTCGTCGAGGAGACGGAGAAGGAGCAGGCGCAGTACCACAAGCTCCGCGACGAGGCCGCCGAGGCCATCGAGCCCCGCTACCTCAACGCCTACAACCGCCTCCGCGAGCGGCTCCGCGACGGCCGCGCCGTCGTCGCCATCGAGCGCGGGGCGGCGGGCTCCTTCATGGTCCCGCCGCAGCGGCAGGTCGAGGTCCGCCAGCGCAACCGGATCGTCGTCTGCGAGCACACCGGCCGCGTGATCGTGGACGACGAGCTGTTCCGCGAGACCGTCGAGGGGATGGACGTCTGAAGGTGAGGGAGCGCTTTGCCGCGCTCTTAACCCCTGCTGCCCCCGCCCTTCACCCCGCAGCCCTTAACTTCCCCCGCGTGCTGGCCGGATCGCCGCCTCACCCCGCCCCCGGGCGGCTCGGTGGGGAGGAAAGTCCGAACACCGCAGGGCACCGTGCCTCCTAACAGGAGGGCGTCCCGCGTCGGCCTCCGAGGCGGGACGACGGCACGTGCAACAGAGAGCAGACCAGCCGATGGCGCAGCCGCGTAGCGAAGGCTACAGGGCGCGCACAGGTGATGGGTGAAACGGTGGGGTAAGAGCCCACCAGCGCGCCTGGTGACAGGCGTGGCTAGGCAAACCCCACGGGGTGCAAGGCCAAACAGTCCCGCTCGGCCTCGGCCGACTCGCGCGGCCCGCGCGAGCGGTGGGACGGGTAGGCCGCTCGAGGCCGCCGGCGACGGCGGTCCCAGATAGATGGCGGTCCCTCCGGGTCGCGGCGCCGCAGCACCGCGCCGGAGGACAGAATTCGGCTTACAGGCCGGCACGCGCTGCGTACACGAAGGCCCCGCTTCCGAGAACGGAGGCGGGGCCTTCTCTGCTCAGACGGGCCGCTCGGGCTATTCTCCGTCGGGCGCGGGCTCGGCCGGGGCGGGCGCTGCGGGGGCCGGCGCGACGGGGTTGTCCTGGATGGTGCCGGGGCCGGCCGGGAGCGGGTTCTCCAGCGGGACCTCGGCGCCCTGGATCACGCTCCGCTGCTCCTCGGTCGGGTTGGCGAAGAAGTTGGCGACGATGCAGAGCACGATGAACGCCGTGCCGAGCGCCCACGTCGCCTTCTCGAGGAAGTCCGGGGCCTGCCGGGCGCCGAGGATCTGCGTGGCCTGCCCGCCGCCGCTGATGCCGGCGAGCCCGCCGCCGCGCCCGGCCTGGAGGAGCACCACGACCGACATCATAATGCCGATCAGGGTGATGACGAGGACGATGAGGAGGTAGAGCATGGGGCGGACGGGGCGCGGGGGTTGAGAATCGGGCAAGCTACCGTCCGCACCCGATCCCTCGCAACGCCGTTGCTGCTACGCGCAGGCAAGCGTCGGTGAAGAAGGGAGAGCGAGCAGAAGGCAGCGAGCAGAGGGCCTTCGTAGGGGCGCAGCGTGCTGCGTCCGTGTCCGGTCTGCCCCCCCTCCCTCCCCTCACCTCCCGTCCCGTTCGCGGACGAGGTGCCCCGCGCGCATCAGCGCCACGGCGCTCTTCGTGTCCAGGATCTCACCCCGGTGGGCCATCGTCACGGCCTCGTCGAAGGGGAGGCGGAAGGGCTCGACGAACTCGTCGTCCTCGACCTCGGCCTCGGCGGGCGCGAGGTCCTCGGCGAGGAACAGGTGGATCACCTCGTCGCTGTAGCCGATGCACGGGTACGTCGGGCCGAGGGGCGTGAGGGTCGCGGCCGTGAAGCCGGCCTCCTCGGCGAGCTCGCGGCGGGCGACGTCCTCCGGCGGCTCCCCCTCGCGGTCGAGCTTGCCAGCCGGGACCTCGACGAACTCGCGGCCGGGGGCGTAGCGGTACTGCCGGAGCAGCAGCGTCGTCCCGTCGGGGAAGAGGGGGACGACGGCCGCGGCGCCGGGGTGCCGGATCCACTCCCGCACCGACTCCTCGCCGTCGGGGAGCGTGACCGTGTCGCGGAAGGCCTGGAGGAGGACGCCGTCGACGAGCTCCTCGCGGTGCTTCAGGGTCTCGGTGAGGTCCATGTTGGGGGGAAGAGGGAAGGGGGACCGGGGGTCAGGGGGGCGAAGAGTGGGCAGCGTGTAGCATGAAGACGGCGGCGGCGGTGAGCGCAGCGGTCTCGGCGCGGAGGCGGCGCGGCCCGAGCCAGACGACCTCCCACCCGGCCGCCTCCGCCATCGCGACCTCGGCGTCCGAGAACCCGCCTTCAGGCCCGACGAGCACGGTGGCGGATCCGATGGGGTCGCCCGCGCCGAGGCGGTGGAGCAGCGAGGCGGTGGGGTCCGCGGCCTCGTGACAAAGGAGGCGGAGGCCGTCGGCAGGCACTTCGAGTGCAGCTTTAAGTGGCTGGGGGGATGTGATCTGCGGAAGACGACTCCGGCCGCTCTGCTTCATGGCCGCCACGAGGAGAGCCCTCAGTCTGGTTTCTTTGACCTTAGCCCGCTCGGTGCGCTCGGTCAACAGCGGCACGATCTCGCTCACCCCCAGCTCGACGGCCTTCTCGGCGAAGGTCTCGAACCGCCCGGGGTTCTTCAGCACACCGAGCCCAAGGCGGAGCCGGTACGGCGGCTCGCCCACCCCCTGCTCCGACGCGGTCACCTCCCCCTCGGCGCCGCGCTTGTCCACCTCCGTCAGGCGGACCCGGTGGCGCCCGCCGACCCCGTCCACCACGAGGATCTCATCACCCACCCCATGCCGGAGCGACCGGACGGCGTGCCGCGCCTCGTCCTCCGGCAGCACGATGCGGCCATCGACGAAGCATTCGGGCGGAGCGTAGAACGTCGTGGTCACGGGAGCGGAGGAGCGGAGGAGCGGAGGAGCGGAGGAGAATTTAGACGGCCTCCTCCCTTCCCTTCTTCCCCTCTCCCATTCTTCCTCTCTTCCGCTCTCCCTTCCCCCTACAGCCCCACCGATAGCCCGACGTGGACCTTCCCCCGCGTCGGTCCGTCCTCGGGGTTCAGGGCGTAGCTCACGCCGACGACGCCGAGCGGGGTCCGGTACTGGAGGCCGAGGCCGTAGCCCGGCCGCACGCTGGCCTCGGCCGGGGCGCCGGGCGTCGCGGGTCGGCCGACGTGGCCGAGGTCGAAGAAGGCGAAGGCGAACGAGGTCCGGTCGAGCTGGTAGCGGTACTCGGCGAGGGCGCGGGCGACGACGTTGCCGCGGAAGCGCTCCTCGTCGTAGCCCCGCAGCGAGCGGGCGCCGCCGAACCGGAAGAGGTCGGCGTCGTCGTAGGCGTCGCCGAGCAGCAGCGCGGCGTCGCCGCCGAGGACGAGGAGCTGGCGGCGGAGGGTGGGGACGAACAGGCGGGCGTCGGCGAAGAGCCGCTGCTGCGCGACGGTCACGATCCCCTCCGAGGAGTCCGGCAGCGCGCGCTCCTTGACGCCCTGCTCCACGAGCGTCGAGACGGCGAGGCCACGGCGGGGGTTGAGCGGGCGGTCCACCCGGCGGTACCGGACGCCGACGCCGGCGAACCACGCGTCGGCTGCGGCTACGCGGGGGAGGCCGGCCACGATCTCGTCCCCCGCCACGCCGGCCTCGACGAACTCCCGGCTCGCCGTCACCACCCCCTCCAGCCCCGGCGCGAACCGGTACCCGACCTCGACGCCGAGCTGCTGGCGGCTGAACGTCGAGTCCTGCTGGTAGCCGGCGAAGCGCCCTTCGAGGCGGAGCGGGAGGCCGAACAGGAACGGGTCGGTCGCGCGGACGTCGAGCGACGAGACGAGGCCGGGGTTGCGGACGAGCTCGAGCGCGAGCCGCCGGCCCTGCCCGAACAGGTTGCTCAGCACCAGCGAGCCGTTTCCGACGAGGCGGCCGTCCTCCTCCGGCCCGCCTGGCGGGAGGTACCCGACGACGAGGTCGAACGCGCCCGGCTGCCCCTCGACCACCGGCACACGGACGACGGCCCCGCCCTCCGCGCTCAGCGCCAACTCCGGCGCCCCGACCTCCTCGAACAGCCCCGTCGCTTCGAGCTCGCGGCGGACGGCGGCGGGGTCGTAGGGCGCCAGCGGCCCGCCGACGCGGAGCCCGGCCACCCGCGCCGCGAACGCACCGGAGGTCCGGGACGCCGGGGTCAGCTCGACGCCGGCCAACGTGAGCGCCTCCCCCTCCTCGACGCGGACGACGAGGTGGAGCTCGTCGGCGCGGAGATCGGCCGCGGCGAGGTCCGCCGTGGCGAGGGGGTAGCCCGCTTGCTCGTACCGTCGTAAGAGCGCGCGGAGGTCCGCCGCGAGGGCGTCAGGGTCGAGGGGGCGGCCCGGGCGCGTCGCCCACCCCTCCCGCAGCCGCTCGGCGTCCAGCACCGTCGCCCCTTCGATGCGGACGGAGGCGACGGCAGCATGCCCGCCCCGTGAGAGGTGGATCGTCCGGTGCGGCCCCTCGGCCACCACCGAGTCCACGGCGGCAGCGTAGTAGCCCTGCCGCGCCTGCTCGGCGAGCGCAGCCCGCACGGCAGAGCCGAGGCTGTCGGGCGGCAGCGCGGGCGCGGCCGGCCACGCCTCCGGCCGGCCATCTACCACGAGTGCCCATGCGGCCACTGAGTCGGCCGGCGCTTGGGCGGCGGCGGCGGGAGCAAGCAGGAGGAGCGGGAGGATGAGACGGCGAAGCATCGTGCCGCTCGAACGCTGCTGCTTTGCCATTCGTGCCCGCGCCCCAGGCCCTCAGCCTCCCGTAGGGACGCAGCATGCCGCATCCCTGCTGCCAGCGGATGCCCCGCCCTCGCCGCCAGCTCGGTGGTTGCCGCCCGCAGGAGCCGTCCGTAAACTCCGGCCATGCGCCTCCTCGCCCCCGCCCTCCTGCTCGCCGCGCTCGCGCTGACGGCGGGATCGGCTCCATCCCCGTCTCCCCCCTCCCTGCCGCGCCGGACACGCTCCGGTTCGAGCTGACGGCGGGCGAGCCGCTGGTCCTTGAGCTTCCGGGCTCCGAAGAGGCGGAGTTCCGGGGCCTCCGGTTGCCGGCGCTGAGCTGGCTCGTCGGGCGCTCGCTGATGTGGCGTACGGTGCCGGGCGGGGTCGGCCGCGAGTTCCTCCTCATCGAGCGGCGGAGCGGAAGCCGGCGCGACACGCTCGTGCTCGCCGTGGACGTCCGGTGAGTGGAGCGACCGAGGGCTATGGTGACCGCGTCGAGGAGCAGCACGTCCGGGCGTTCCGGGGGCCGCTCATCGAGTGGTTCGGTCGGGTGCGCCGCCCGATGCCCTGGCGCGAGGCCGACGCCGCCGGCCGCCGCGACCCGTACCGGGTGTGGCTCTCCGAGGTGATGCTCCAGCAGACCCGCGTGGACCAGGCGCGGCCGTACTTCGAGCGGTTCACCGCCGCGTTCCCGACCGTCGAGGCGCTGGCGGCGGCGCCGCTGGACGAGGTGCTGAAGCAGTGGGAGGGGCTCGGCTACTACTCCCGCGCGCGGAACCTCCACCGCGCCGCCCGGGCCGTCGTGGAGCGGTTCGACGGGAGCATCCCGAGGACGGAGGAGGAGATCCGCAGCCTGCCGGGCGTGGGGCCGTACACCGCCGCCGCCGTGCTCTCGCTCGCCTACGGCGTCCCGCTGGCCGTCCTCGACGGCAACGTGATCCGCGTGCTCACCCGCGTTTTCGCCGTCGGCGACGACGTGACGAGCGGCCGCACGAAGCGCCACCTCCAGACCCTCGCCGACCGCCTCCTCGACGCCGACCGGCCGGGGCCGTTCAACGAGGCCGTGATGGAGCTCGGCGCGACGGTCTGCACGCCGCGCTCGCCCGCCTGCCCGACGTGCCCGTTGAACGGCGTCTGCGCCGCCTTCGCCGCGGGCGAGCCGGAGGCGTACCCCGTCTCGAAGAAGAAGGCGCCCGTGCCGCACCACGACATCGCCGTGGGGGTGGTCGAGGACGGCGTGGGGCGGGTGCTGATCCAGCGGCGGCCGGAGGACGCCATGCTCGGGGGGCTGTGGGAGTTTCCCGGCGGGAAGGTCGAGCCGGGCGAGACGCCGGCCGAGGCGTGCCGCCGCGAGATCCGGGAGGAGCTCGGGCTGGCGGTCGAGGTCGGGGCGCCGGTGGCGCGGATCGCGCATGCGTACTCCCACTTCCGTATCACCCTGCACGCCTTCCGCTGCCGCCTCGCCGAGGAGGCGCCTGTGCCGGGCGGCGTCGTCCGCGAGCCGGTCCACCACGCCGGGCAGCCCGTCCGATGGGTCGCCGTCGCGGCGCTGGACGACCACGCCTTCCCCCGCGCTAACCGCCGGCTGATCGAGGCGCTCGCCGAACAGGAGCACAGCCCGTCGCTGTTCGACACGGCGCGGTCGTAACCTCTGGCCCTCACCGTCCCGCCGGCCCCCTCGCCCTCCTGCCCCCTCCGATGGACTTCGGCGACCTCCTCATCCTGCTGTTCATCCTGGCCCCCCTCCTGCAGCGGTTCTTCGGGAAGAAGGAGCCGGAGGCGCCGCAGCCGGTGCCGCAGCCGGCCCCGAACCGGCCACCCCGCCGCGAGCCCCGCCGGTCGGAGCCGCTCCCCGCCGACCCCGAGCGGGTCACTGCGCGAGAGCCGCGCGGCGGACCGAAGCCGGTGGAGGTTCGGCCCGAGGCCCAGGCCGCGGAGGACCCCTTCGCCGAGGCGCTGCGGCAGATCCGCGAGGCGCTCGGGGACGCCGCGCCGCCGGAGCCGGAGCCGCTGCCGGAGCCTGCTCCGTTGCCCGAGCCTCCGGCGCTGCCCAAGACGCCGAGGCTTCCCCCCCCGCGGCCGCGGGGCGAGTTCCGCCCCGTCGGCGAGTTCGAGCACGAGGCGCACGGGTTCGGTGTGGAGAACCCGCTCTCGGAGGAGGTCTTCGAGCGGCGCGGCGGCGGGTTCCGCGCCCCCCTCTCCGCGCCGGACCCCATCGTCGACCTCGACGACGACTTCGGCGCCCCGCCCTCCCCGAGTGCTGAGCTCGCCAAGCGCCTCGCCGACCCCGAGCGGGCCCGCGAGGCGTTCGTGCTGCGCGAGGTGCTGGACCGGCCGCTCGCGTTGCGACGGCGGGAGGCCCGCTAGTACCCCGGCTCGGCCGGCGCCGTGCCGCCGCGCTTGAAGATCGCCGCCCCGATGGCCCCGCCGACCGCGCCGACGACGGCACCGATGACGACGGAGAAGAGCATCCCGATCAGCGGATTGCTCATCGAGGAGGCGAACCCGGTGGCCCGGTCGATCTCCTCGTCCGACATCCCCTGCGCCTCGAACGCCTCGCGCTGCATCTCCATGATCTCCTCGACGCCGGGACGCATCCCCGCCGCGATCAGGAGGTAACTGATGACCCCCGCGATGATCGCCCCGATGACGGCCGCGCCGGCGCCGATGGCTGCGCCCTCCCCCGCCGGGATCGTCAGGGCGTTCGTCGTGGTGTAGTGCCACACCGCCAACAGCGGCGCGACGAAGACGACGAGGCAGCCGACACAACCCGCGATCGCACCGCTCATCGGGTCCGCACCGGCGGCGGTGGGGTCCATGATGAAGCTGAGCGCGATGCCTAGCAGCGCGTAGGCGAGCCCGCCGATGAGCATGGATTGGAGCTTACTCGACATGGGGGTCCGGGTTGGGTGAGCGGGTGACGGGGCTAACCTACGGCGCGGGCCGCTTTCGGATGCGGCGCCCGGTGCACGGCAAGCGCCCACGCCAACAGGAGCCCCAGGCCGAGCCCGGCCCAGGCCCCCGTCGCCGTCCGGCTCAGCGGCGTGTTCTCCCAGAGCCCGACGGCGGTGAGCCCCCAGTCGGCCAGCATGGGGAGGAGGGCGACGGCGAGGAGCCCCTTCGGTTGTTCGAGCCACGGTCGGAGACGCCGGAGGAGGAGCGGCAGCAGGAGCGCGCCCAGGATCATCCCCGCCAGCAGCCCCGTGTCCCGATGGCACACGGCGAGCGGGACGCCGTCCACCGCAAACGAGCGCGCGGGGATCTGGTGGCAGACGAGGTGGAACCCGGCCATCACCACCCCGCGTGCGGCCTCCGGCACGAACGGCGGCAGCACGACGCCGACGAGCAGCGCGGCCGGGAGCGCCAGCGCCAGCGCCCACCCGGCGCGCCGGACTCGGGCTTGAGGCGTGGGGCCGGGTGCGGCCTCGGGACGGGTTAATGCACTCTTCATTGCCCTCCCCGAATCTCCCGTGCGGAGTCGCGGTTCCACGGCTGGCACTCCCCGACCCGGAGTGCCAGGAGCTCGTGCCCCATCACTCACATCACCGCAACTATGGCAAGCATCCAGCCGCTCGGCGACCGCGTGATCGTCCGGCCCAAGGAGGCCGAGGAGACGACCGCCTCCGGCCTCATCATCCCCGACACCGCCAAGGAGAAGCCCCAGGAGGGCACCGTCGTCGCCGTCGGCCCCGGCAAGGTCGAGAACGGGACCAAGATCGACATGACGGTCCAGGAGGGCGACACCGTCCTCTACGGCAAGTACGCCGGCACGGAGGTCCAGCTCGACGGCGAGGACGTCCTCGTCATGCGCGAGTCCGACATCCTCGGCGTCGTCAGCTAGACTCGCCCCCACCTCCCCTTCCCCTTCTGAACCCGAACCCCCTGCCAACTATGGCTAAGCAGATCACTTTCGACATCGAGGCGCGTGACAGCCTCAAGCGTGGCGTGGACAAGCTCGCCAACGCCGTAAAGGTCACCCTCGGCCCGAAGGGCCGCAACGTCATCATCGAGAAGAAGTTCGGCGCCCCGACCGTCACCAAGGACGGCGTCACCGTCGCCAAGGAGGTCGAGCTCGAGGACCGGATCGAGAACGTCGGCGCGCAGATGGTCCGCGAGGTCGCCTCGAAGACGAGCGACGTCGCCGGCGACGGCACGACGACGGCCACCGTGCTGGCGCAGGCGATCATGAACGCCGGCCTCCGGAACGTCACCTCGGGCGCCAACCCGATGGACCTCAAGCGCGGCATCGACAAGGCCGTCGTCCGCGTCGTCGAGGAGCTCAAGAGCCAGTCTCGCGAGGTCGGCGGCAAGAACGAGATCGCCCAGGTCGGCTCCATCTCCGCCAACAACGACACCGAGATCGGCGACCTCATCGCCGAGGCGATGGACAAGGTCGGCAAGGACGGCGTGATCACGGTCGAGGAGGCGAAGGGCACCGAGACCTCGCTCGACACCGTCGAGGGCATGCAGTTCGACCGCGGCTACCTCTCGCCCTACTTCGTGACCGACCCCGACGCGATGGAGGTCGTGCTCGAGGACGCGATGATCCTCATCCACGACAAGAAGATCTCCGCGATGAAGGACCTCCTCCCGGTCCTGGAGAAGGTGGCCCAGATGGGCGCCCCGCTCCTCATCATCGCCGAGGACATCGAGGGCGAGGCGCTCGCCACGCTCGTGGTCAACAAGCTCCGCGGGACGCTCCGGGTCGCCGCCGTGAAGGCCCCCGGCTTCGGCGACCGCCGCAAGGCCATGCTCGAGGACATCGCCACGCTCACCGGCGGCACCGTCGTCAGCGAGGAGCGCGGCTACCGCCTCGAGAACGCGACGCTCGACTACCTCGGCCGCGCCAAGCGCGTCGTCATCACGAAGGACGACACGACGGTCGTGGACGGGGCCGGGACGCAGGAGAACATCACCGCCCGGATCAACCAGATCAAGAACCAGGTCGAGGGCACGACGTCGGACTACGACCGCGAGAAGCTGCAGGAGCGGCTCGCCAAGCTCTCCGGCGGCGTGGCCGTCCTCAAGATCGGCGCCGCGACGGAGCCGGAGATGAAGGAGAAGAAGGCCCGCGTCGAGGACGCCCTCCACGCGACCCGCGCGGCCGTCGAGGAGGGGATCGTCCCCGGCGGCGGCGTCGCCTTCGTCCGCGCCATCGACGCGCTCGACGAGGTGGAGGTCGAGAACGACGACCAGAAGATCGGCATCGGGATCGTGCGGCGCGCGCTCGAGGAGCCGCTCCGCCAGATCGCCAACAACGCCGGCCTCGAGGGCTCGATCGTGGTCCAGAAGGTCCGCGAGAACGACGGCGCCTACGGGTTCAACGCCCGGACCGAGGAGTACGGCGACATGATCGAGGAGGGCGTGATCGACCCGACGAAGGTCGCGCGCACGGCGCTCGAGAACGCGGCCTCCGTGGCCGGGCTGCTGCTGACGACCGAGACGGTCATCAACGACCGGCCCGAGGAGAACGCGGCGGCCCCGGCGATGCCGGGCGGCGGCATGGGCGGGATGGACTTCTAGCCCGAGCCTGACGCTAACACCGCAACGGGGCGGTCTCCTTCGGGGGGCCGCCCCGTTTGCGTAGTGCGTGTTGCGTAGTGCGTGTTGCTATCGGGGGCCTACCGCTGCGGGTCGTCGGGCTCCTCGGGCGGCGCGTATTCGACGCCGAAGCGGCGGAGGTAGTCGGCCAGCGGCTCCAGCCCGACCCCGGCGCGGCGCTCGTCCACGCGGGCCTCGTCCTCGATGGGCTCGACCGTCATGGCGCCAGTGGCGGGGTCACGGCGGAGCTGCGAGCCGTAGAGCTGCCGCTCGCCGCGGCGGACACGGACGCGGTCGACGAGGAGGGCCCAGCTGTGCGGGGCGGCCTCGCCTGCCTCGACGGCGGACTCCATCAGCGGGAGGTAGCGCTCCTGCGCCGGGAGCTCGGCGTGCTGGACGACGAGGAAGGCGGCCGTCGCGCCCTCCCGCCCGACGAGGCTGTACGTCGGCCACCCGTGCTCGGCGATGATCTCCTCGAGACGGACGAGGTGGAGCGAGTCCGTCCGCATCATCTCCCGGGCGAGCGGCTGGGCGAGCGAGTCCGGTGGCTGCCCGTCGAAGCGCTCGTAGAGCTCGGAGAGGCGGCGGCGCGGCTCCTGATCCCGCTCCTGGATCTCGATGAGCTCGGCGTAGAGGGCCGGATTGAAGCCGTCGCCGTAGCGCTCTCGCAGCGCGGTCTGCGCCTGCGCCTCGATCTCCGCCCACCGCTCCTCCTCGGCCCGGAGCGCGGTGAGGTCCGGGTCGCTCCGCATGTGGGCGTGGTGCTCCCACCCGGCGTCGAGGGCGTCGCCGAGCCACCGGAAGGCGCGGTCGGCGTGACCAGCGAGGGCGGCGGAGCAGGCGGCGTTGTAGAGGTTGAAGGCGGAGGGCTCGCCCGCCTCGAACGCCTCGGCGTAGAGGGAGTCGGAGCGGGCGAAGGCGTCGGCCTCGTAGGCAGCCTCGGCGGCCTCGACGAGGGCAGCGTAGCCTGCGTCGGGCTGCGCGCGCAGGGTCGGGGCAGCGAGCACGAGGAGGAGCAGGAGGAGCAGGCGCATCGGATGGGGGTTCGAGGGGAGGTTAGAAGGTAGCGCCTCTCGCCTCGGACGGGCGCCGTGCTGATTCCGTGCGAAGCGGAAACTGCGGCTCAGCCCAGACTTACCCTCCGCCCGACCGCCCCCCACCATGACGCACTCGCAGCGCCGCTTCGCCCGCTTCGCCTGGGCCGTCCTCGCCCTGACGGTCCTCGTGATCCTGTGGGGTGGGTTCGTCCGCGCCACCGGCAGCGGCGCCGGCTGCGGCGACCACTGGCCGCTGTGCAACGGCGAGGTCGTCCCCCGCTCCCCCACCGCCGCGACCGCCATCGAGTTCGCGCACCGCGTCACGAGCGCGCTGCTCGGGCTGCTCGTCGTCGGGCTCGCGCTGTGGGCCTTCAAGGCTTACGCAAGGGGGTCGCGCGTGCGGAAGGCGGCGGCGTGGTCGCTCTTCTTCGTCGTGGTCGAGGGGGCCATCGGGGCGGCGCTCGTGCTGTTCGAGTACGTCGCCTACAACCCGGCGGTGGGGCGGGCCTACTGGATGGCGGCCCACCTCGTCAACACGTTCCTCCTGCTGGGTGCGCTCACGCTGACGGCGCACTGGGCGTCGGGGGGCTCAGCCGTGCGGATTCGCGGACGCGGCGCACTCGGGTGGGCCGTGACGGCGGCCATCGTCGGGACGGCGCTGCTGGGGGCGAGCGGGGCGGTGACGGCCCTCGGCGACACGCTCGCCATCGGCGGCGGGATCAGCCCGGCGGAGGACGCGCTGGTGAGCACGCTCGTGGGGCTCAGGATCTACCACCCGCTGCTGGCCTGCCTCGTGCTGCTCGCCGTCGGCGCCGCGGTCTACGTCGTCCGCACGGGGCCGTCCGGCGCGGCGGCGCGGCGGCTGGGGGCGGCGGTGTTCGGGCTGTTCCTCGTGCAGATGGTGATCGGGCTGCTGAACGTCTGGCTGATGGCGCCCGTGCCCCTCCAGATCCTCCACCTCCTCGTCACCGACCTCATCTGGATCGGGCTGGTGCTCTTCGCCGCCGAGGCGCTGGCCGTGCCGGAGCCGGCCCCTCCCCTCGCCGTGGCTGCCTGAACGGGCGAGGCCCGCCGAGCGCAATGGCTCGGCAGGCCTCGACCCTGTCTCCATGACCGGCGGATCAGCGCACCACGGTGATCCGCTGCGTCCGCACCTCGGCGCCGGCCGTGAGCCGGACGAGGTAGGTCCCCGCCGGCAGCGTCGCCGCACGGAGCGCGGCCTCATGCCGCCCGGCCTCCGCCTCGCCGTCGGCGAGCACGGCGACCTCGCGGCCGAGCACGTCGTAGACGGCTAGCCGCACCAGCCCGGCCTCAGGCAGCGCGAAGGCGACTGTGGCGGCGCCGCGAGCCGGGTTCGGGTAGACGGCCTCCAGCGCAGCGACCTCAGGCAGCGCCTCGCTGGCCCGGCTCGCTGCCGGGTCCGCGGAGGTGCCCTCACCCGTCGCAGTGAAGTCGTGGACCGCGCCGGTCGGGGCGGGCCGGCCGTCGGCGTCGAAAGCAAGCCACACATTGCTCACCTCGCCGTCGTCGCCCGACGCGGAGGCCGAGGGGACGACCTGCGCCTGGAAGGCGTCCGACTCCAGGACCGGGCTCGGGAAGGTCCCCGCGTTGACGCGGTACGCGTAGCTCCCGAAGGCCGCGTTGCTCGGCACGCGCTGGCTGAACGAGACCGTCACCGTCGCCGGCGGCGAGACGTTCACCGTGTTCGGGCCGATGAGGGGGCCGGCGGTGTTCCCGTTCGGGAGCACCGCCTCCGTCCAGTACTGGAAGGACGGGGGGCCGGTGGGGCCGACGGCGAAGGTGATGTCGAAGAACACCCGCTGCCCGCGCGTGAGCGTCACCGGCGGCGCCGGGCTCGTCGGCGTGATGGTGACCGTGAGCGGCGGCGTCGTCGCGGCGGCCTCGACCTCGACGGCCCGGCTGAGCTCGCTCGTCGGGCCGTAGCCGCCGAACGCCGCGGCGTTGACGCGCGTGTTCGTGGCCGTGACGAAGTCGCCGACGGGGTAGCGCGCGGCCGGCAGCGTCCGGGTCCCGCTCGCGTTGCCGCTCGCGTTCGTCGTCGTGCGCACGGTCGCGTTCGGGTCGTCGCACTCCCCGAAGCCCGAGGGGTCCGGGGTCGGGACGCGGCAGAAGAGCAGCTCGTAGGTCCGGTTCGGCCGGGCGTTCAGCGTCCACGCGATGGCGACGGTGGTCCCGTCGTTGACGGCGCTCGTGATGACGGGGAAGTTCAGGAGCCCGTTCGGGCCGCTGTCCGCGTCGCCGGGGTCGTTCGGGGTGACGCCGTTGGGGGCGAGGTCGATGCCGAGCCCGCCGTTGTCGGAGATGACGTTCCCGACGATGGAGAACTCCTGGCAGGCGGCCGAGGCGAGGAAGACGCCGTCGGCGCCGTTGTTGGCGACGACGTTGCCGGTGCCGTTCCGTCCGAACTGGACGTCGGTGGCGGCTTGGCAGAAGACGCCCGCGCGGCCGGCGCCGCCGGGGAGCCCGTTGCCGAGGTCGGCGCTCCCGGCATTGGTCCCGATGAAGTTGGCCTCGAACGTGTGGCCGGAGGTGCCGCCGTCGAGGAAGACGCCGGTGTCGGTGTTGGCCGAGATCGTGTTGCCGGTGACGGTGGCGCCGGTGGCGTCGATGAGGACGAGCCCGCTCGCGCCGTTGGGGCGGGCGGCGGTCGCGGCCGTGTTCGTCCCGATCCGGTTGTTCTCGATCACGGCACCCGTTGTCGGTCCGAGATTGGTGGCGTTGAAGAGCACGATGCCGGAGCCGGTGTTGCCCGACACCGTGTTGCTGCGCACGATGGGAGCGGTGCTCTTGTCGAGCGCGATGCCGTCGAGGCCGTTGGGCCGGGCCACTTCGGCGGCGTTGAGTCCGACCGTATTGCCCCAAATGCGGCAGTTCGTGTCCCCGTCGAGGAGAATGCCGTACCCGCCGTTGGCCGCGACGATGTTGCCGTCGTTCGGTCCGCTTCCCCCGATGACGTTGCCGTCGGCCGTGCCGAAGTTATCCGAGACCCGGATCCCGTGGAAGAGGTTCGGCGCGGCGGCCCCGCCGAGCGTCAGCCCGAGGACATTGCCCCGGATTCGGTTGTTCGAGGCGTTGGTCACGAAGATGGCGCTGCAGCCGACGTTGCCCGCGTCGTTCTGGGCGACGTAGTTGCCGTTGCCGGGGAGGCCGATGTCGTTATCGCTCGTTCCGTCTTCGGCACGGACGCCGCTGCAGGTGTTCCCCATCCCAGCGGCTGCGCTGCGCGTCCGCGATAGCCCCACCGTGTTGTTCGTCAGATCCGCACCCGTAGCCGCTCCCGCGGTGAAGAACGCATCGTCTCCAAGGAAGATGCCATAGAGTCCGTTCGCGGATGCGAGGTTCGTCGTGATCGTGTGGTCGGTGGCGTTGCCCGAGACGAAGATGCCGGTGTCGCCGTTACCGAGCGGCTGGTTGCCATCGTCGTCCGAGCCGACGAGGTTGCGCGAGACGGTCGTTGAGGAGAACGCGCGTGCGTAGACGCCATGGTTGGCATTGCCGCTTACCAAGTTGTTGCGGACTGTGCCCCCCGCGTAGATGCCGTCGAGGTTGCCCGCGGCGCTCTCGCCGGTATAGTCGGTCCCGACGTAGTTGCACTCGGCGAGGCCGTTGTCGGTCAGCGAGTAGATACCGAAGCCGAAGTTGAAGTTCTGCACGACTAAGCCCCGCACGGTAAAGGCAGCGTCGCTGAAAGTGCCCGTATAATCGATCCCATTGCCGTCGTTTGCGTTGAGGGCGTCGCCGGTCGTGTTGCTTCCATTGAGAATGACGCGGAGGTCGTGCGTGGTGCCTGCGACGAGGTTGCCGCAGCTCGCGCCCGGCTGCGTGAGGGCATCGAGCACGACGTTGTCGTTGACGATGTCTGGGAGCACATCGGCCTCGTTGCCGGCATCCGGTCCGTCGTAGCCCAGCGTGATGCGCCACACGCCGGGTGCCACCTCGGAGCCGGTGGGACCGTTGCCAATGGCGAACTCGATGCGGACGGGGCCGCTCGTCGCATTTGCCTCCTGGATCGCCGAGCGAAGCTGGCACTCGCCGAAGGGTCCGGAGCAAAAGCCGTCGCCGGGATTGGAGTCCACGCCGTCGTCGAAGGCGCTGTTCACGGTGAAGACGGTGGCTCCGCCACGGATTTCCGGCGGGCGCGGCGTGCGGCGCTGCGCGTCAGCGGGGCGCGCGGCGACGGTGACGCGAGGCTTGGACGCGGCAAAGGCCCGCGCCTCGGCGAGCCCTTCGGGCGTGAGCGCGAGGCGCTCGGTGCCAGGGGTGGCGCGGTAGCGCGGAGCCCTTTCGGCCTCGGCCTGGGGCTCATCGCCGATGCGGTCAGGTTGGGCGGCCTGCTGGGCCGGGGCCGAGCGCTGCTGCGCGCTCGCTGCTGGAGCCGCGAGCGGGGCCACGAGGGCGAGCGCGGCGAGGAGGGTGAAGAGGCGGTTCATGGTAGTAGGGGGGAAGGGATTAGGGAGTAGGCAGCGACGCCGCCCTTTCCCTCCCTTACCGAACTTCACGCCGCGAGAGGACACGCCCACCCCACAAAGCCACGGGGACGACCGATTCGTTCGGCCAGCCGCCCCTCTCCTCCTCCCACACGGACTGCCGTTACCGGTCCTGCCTCAGCGCGAGCCCCCGCCCCTCCCGAGTCGCTGGTCGCGCCTCCTCGCCCTCGCAGCCGAGGTCGACGCGGCTCTGAGCGTCGTTGTTGGGGAAGCACTGCCCGGAGGGGAGCGCCGACGGGACGTAGCGCGCGAGGTCAGGGTCGTAGAGGCCGCGCTCGAGGAACGTCACGAGGTCGTCCACCTCGTCGGGCGTGAGGCCGAGCGGGCGGAACGCCTCGGCCAGCCGGTCGGCCGGGGCGAGGTCGCTCTGGGGGACGCCGGCGTTCTTGTACTCGACGACCTCGCGGACGGTGTTGAAGCTCGCGCCGTGGCCGAAGAAGGCGTGGTCGGCGAGGTTGTAGAGCTGCGGCGTCTTGAACCGGTACTCGTCCTCCTCGCGCTGGGTGAACGAGGCGCGGCCGAGGTGGACGGGGTCCTCCGGGTTGAAGTCGCTGAAGACGCCGGGGCCCTCGAGGTCGCCCATGCCGAGGGCGTGGAACGAGGTCGAGGCCAGCGTCGGGCCGGCGTGGCAGGAGGCGCACGCGCCGCGGCCGAAGAAGACGAGGGCGCCGCGCTTCTGCGCCGCCGTCATGGCGCCGGCCTCGCCGCGGAGCCACCGCTGGAACGGGGCCTCGTGGGCGGTAAGCGTCCGCTCGTAGGCGCCGATGGCGAGGCCCGCCGTCTCGGCCGTGTAGCGCTCGGCCTCGGGCCAGCCGGGGAAGGCGGTGTCGAACCGCTCGCGGTATTCGGGGTGGGCGTCCACGACGGCGGCCGGCCCGCTCGCCATCCGGTGCACGGCGAGCCCCGCGATGGCCTGCGTCTCGAGGCCCTCGTAGCCGAGGAAGTTCGTGAAGATGGGCGTGTCCTCCTCCCAGTGCTCCTCGGTGCCGGCGTTCGTGCCCGTCGCGCCGAACTGGCCGTTCCAGAGCATCACGTCCTGCCAGGCGCCGTTGAGGGCCGCGGGCGTGCGGACGGGCTGGCGGTCCACGGAGTCCGGGGCGTAGGCCGGGTGGAGCCGGCGGCGCTCGCCGAACCGCCCGAACCCGACGCCGCCCTCGCCGAGGCCCTGCGGGGCGCCGGCCTGGAATCCGGCCGCGGCGTGGTGGCACGAGGCGCAGGAGTACGTCCCGTACCCCTCGGCCAGCACGGTGTCCACGGCGAGCGCCGTCTCATGGAAGAGGAGCCGGCCGAGGGCGACCTTCTCGGGCGTCAGCGGGTTGCGGGGGTCCTGCGGGATCGCGCCGAGGTCGTCGCTGGCCGGGAGGAGGAACGCGGCCGGGCCGGTCCCCTCGGAGGCCGCGGCGAGCGCCGCCACGAGTTCGACGTCGAGGTCCGTCTCCTCCGACGGCACCTCGACGAAGACTGTCTCGCCGTCGCACCCGGCGAGGGCGACGAGGGCGATGAGGAGGGCCGCGAGCGCCCACCGGCGCAGGGGGTGACGGGGAATCAGAGCAGCCATTGGGGGCTTGGGTTTAGATCACGAGCGTCGGGCCAGCGCACAGAGGATGCCTTGACCTCTTTACCGGATACATGCGCCGAAGAGGACACGATGGGGTCACGGGACCCCGCTCGCCGGCGGCTCCTCTGCGGGCCCTTAGACCGGTTGTAGACCGGTTGCCTCCGCGCGGGCCGTTGGAGCAGCGCCGGTCATCGCGCGCCCTCTCGCTCTGCCCGCGCGGGCGCCGGTGGAACCCCACCCCCCTGCTCCGCCAGTAGCCTCTGCGTGACCGTCACGTAGGGGCTCGTCGGCCCGAACTCCTCCAGCAGCGGGAGCGCCTTGCCCAGGACCGACACCCCCTCCTCCCTCTGCCTCGCCTCTAACAAGGCCCTGCCGAGGTAGAACCGAGCGACAAGGCTTCCGTAGCCTCCGCCTTCGGGCCCCCCGAACACGCCGACGGCCTCGCGGAGGACGGGAATCGCCCCCTCCGCGTCCCCGCTCGCCTGGAGGGCGGATCCGAGGCTGAGGAGGGGGTGGCCGTAGAACGGGTGCTCCGGCCCGAAGGCCGCGCGGGCGAGGTCAACGGCCTCCCGGTGTACGGAGATCGCCTCCTCGTAGCGCCCGAGCTGGCGGAGCAGCACGCCGTAGGTGTTGGCCTGCATCTGGTAGGTGGCCGACGACGGCGGGGCGCTCGAGAGCTCGAGGGCGAGCCGCATGGGCTCCGCGGCCTCCTCCGCCTGTTCCATCTCTAGGTGGTGGGTGGCGAGGGCGTAGTAGACGTTTGACCGGAAGTCGTCGTAGGTCGCCTCCCCCCGGTGGGCCGCCTCGAAGGCGTCGGGCCCAGCCCCTTCGAGGACGGCGAGGGCCTCGCGGAAATAGCCTCCCGCCTGCGACCTTCGGGCGGAGTCGGGCCGCTGGCTAGTCCCATAGCCGAGGTCGACCAAAGCCTTGACGACCTCGGGGTGGGCCGGACCGAGATGACGCCGGCGGGCAGCGAGGACGCCGGCGAGGAGGCTATCGAGCTCGTCGAGGCGGCCGGTGTTGTGGAGGGCCGTGGCGAGGTCGTTTTCCGCTTCGATCACGCCGGGGTCTGCCGGTCCGGCGGCGCGGCGGAGGTCGAGCGCGAGCCGGTGCAGCCGGACGGCCGCTGGGGCGTCTCCGAGCTCGGCGTGGGCGTCGCCGAAGGCGGAGGCGAGCGCGGCGCGGATCTCCGGGCGCTCGGCGAACCCGGTGTCGAGGCGGGCCGCGCCGGCGCTGAGTACGTCCCGGACCCGGAGGGTGTCCCCGTCGGACCCCCGCGGCCGGGCCTCCCCGACCATCCCGACCAGGAAGTCCGTGACGGCTTCGGCTGTGGCGGCCTCCTCCTCGGCGCGGGCCTGGGCGGCGCGGGCCTCGGCGGCCTGCCAGAGCGCGGCGCCGAGGCCACCGACGAGCGAGAGCACCCCGAGCGCCGCGGCGGCTACGCCGGCGCGGTGGCGCCGGACGAACTTCCCCGCCCGGTACCAGAGTGTGTCCGGCCGCGCCGCCACCGGCAGCCCGTCGAGGTGGCGGCGGAGGTCGTCGGCGAGGGCGTCGGCCGAGGCGTAGCGCCGCTCGGGCTCCTTGCGCAGCGCCTTCAGGCAGATCCGGTCGAGGTCCCCGCGGAGCCGGCGCCGGAGCCCGTCGGGGTCGGCCGAGCGGGCGGCGGCGCGGGCCTCGGCCGTGGCCTCCTCCGCGCCCTCGGGCCCCCGCGTGACGGCCGCGCTCAGGGCGGGCGGCTCCTCGGCAAGGACGGCCTGCTCCAGCCCGAACCGGGTCGGGGCGCGGTGGGGGCGGCGCCCGGCGAGGAGCTCGTAGAGCAGCACGCCGAGGGCGTAGACGTCCGTGGCCGTCGTGACGGGCTCGCCGCGGATCTGCTCCGGGGCGGCGTACTCCGGCGTGAGCACGCGGGCGCCCGCCCTGGTCAACGGCACCCCGGCCTCGGCGCCGTCTTCCTCCAGCAGCCGGGCGATGCAGAAATCGAGCAGCTTCACCTGCGGCTCGCCCTGCTCGTCCCCGGATCGGGTCCGGGGCAAGCCCTCGGCAACGAACACGTTGCTCGGCTTCAGATCCCGGTGGACGACGAGCATCCGGTGGGCGTGAGCGGCGGCCTCGCAGACCTGCCCGAACAGCCGGAGCCGGGCCTCAATGCCGAGCCGGCGCCGGTCGCAGTAGCGCGTGATGGGCTCCCCGTCGACGTGCTCCATCGCGAGGTACGGCCGGCCGTCCTCCAGCACCCCGCCGCCGAGGAGGCGGGCGATGTTCGGGTGGCGGAGGCGGGCGAGGATCTGGCGCTCTTGGAGGAACCGCTGGACGAGCGCCGGCGCCGTGGCCTCCACGACCTTCACGGCGGCGCGCTGCTCGTAGGCGCCGTCGGCGCGCGCGGCGAGGTAGACGGCGCCCATGCCGCCCCGGCCGATCCCGCCGAGCAGCCGCCACGGCCCGGCCCGCTCCGGCGGCGGGAGCCCGGCCGCGCCGTCGGGCGCGCCGCACACGTCGCGGGCGAGGGTGTCGAAGTAGGCGTCGGCCTCGGCGTCGAGGGCGAGGAGCCGCTCGACCTCGGCGCGGAGGGCGCCGTCCCCGATGGCCCGGAGGAAGGCCACGCGCGGGGGGGGCGGCTGCGAGAGGGCCTCCTCGAAGAGGGCCTTCACGCGGGGCCAGGTCTCGGCGGTCACCGCCCTCGGCCGCTCGCGGCGTCGGCTGGCGCGTCGAGTTCGGCGAGGGCTTCTTCGAGGTGGGCGCGCGCCTCGGGCGCCGGCGTCTCCAGGGCGCCGAGCCGCTCGATGCCCCGGCGGATCACGGCCCGGGCGCCGTCCGTGTCGCCCGTGGCGTGGAGCGCGCGCGCGAGCTCCCGACGCGCGTCGCGGTCACGGACGTGCCCCGGCGGCACCGCCACCTCGGCCGCCTCGACGGCCTCCCGCAGCAAGGGCACGGCCTCCCCCGGACGCCCGCCCATGCGGAGCGCCTCCCCCGCCCCGATCAAGGCGACGACCGTGCTCGCGTGGTGGTCCCCGTAGACGGCCCGCTTGGTGACGAGGGAGCGCCGGTAGAGCTCCAGCGCCTCGTCGAACTTCTCCCGCCCGAGCAGCACGCTCCCCAGCTTGCCCTGGCCGATCGCCACGCTGGGATGGGCCTCCCCGTGGAGCCGGACGTTCCGGGCGAGCGCCTCCCGGCTGAGGGCCTCGGCCTCCTCGGACCGGCCCACGTTGTTCAGGAGCGTCGCCAGGTTCCCCATGCTGATGACGACGCTGGGGTGGAGGTCGCCGTGGAGCTGCTGGTGGAGGGCGAGCCCCTCCCGCATGACGGGCTCCGCCTCCTCGTAGCGGCCGAGGAAGAGGAGGACGCTCCCGAGGTTGTCGAGGTGGATCGGCAGCCCCTCGATGGGCGCGCCGGCGGCCTCGGACGCGGCCCGGTCCGCGGCGATGACGCGGCGGAGGTAAGGGACGGCGGCGGCGTAGTCCCCCCTCCGGAACAGCATGATGGCGAGCTGATTCTGGACCCTCCCGAAGTCCAGCGAGAGCGTGTCGCCAGTGGCTTCGAAGCGCGCGATCGCCTCCGAGAGGAGGCGCTCGGCGGCCTCCAGGTCCCCGCGCTGCCCCCGGATCATGCCGAGGTTGCCGAGGGCGATGGCGTAGGGGATCGGGGCCTCGGCGCGGACGGGCCGGAGCACGTCCGCCGAGCGCTGGAAGAGGGAGTCGGCGCGGGCGAGGTCGCCGAGGCTGCGGTGGGCCTCGGCGACGGCGTCGAGGAGGCGGGCGTGGATGAGGGGCTCGTCCACGAGCTCGGACTCGAGCCGCTCGGCGCCGCGCTGGAGGAGGTCGTTCGCCGTCAGGGAGTCACCGAGGGCGACGCCGGGCGACGCCCCCTCGAACAGGCTCACGAGGAAGTCGGCGGTCCGCTCGGCCGTCCCGGCCTCGCGCTCGGTGCGAGCCTGGGCGGCGCGGGCCTCGGCAGCCTGCCAGAGCGCGGCGCCGAGGCCACCCACGAGCGAGAGCACCACGAGCGCCGTGGCAGCGACGCCGGCCCGGTGCCGCCGGACGAACCGCCCCGCCCGGTACCCGAACGTCGCCGGCCGCGCCGCGACGGGCTCCCCCGCGAGGTGGCGGCGGAGGTCGTCGGCGAGGGCGTCGGCCGAGGCGTAGCGCCGCTCGGGCCCCTTACGGAGCGCCTTCAGCACGATCCGGTCGAGGTCACCGCGAAGCCGGCGCTGGAGCTGCGGCGGGCTCGCGGCCCGTGCTGCACCGACCTCCTCCGGCGTCACCGTCCGCGTCTCGCCGTAGGCGCTCCGCCGCTCTCGCGTCTGCACGACGGCCGCGCTCGGCCGGGCTGGCTCCTGCCCAAGCACGGCCTCGGCCACGGCCTCCGGCCCGCCCCGCGCCAGCGCGTAGGGGCGGTGCCCGGTGAGGAGCTCGAAGAGGAGCACGCCGAGGCTGTAGACGTCGGTGGCCGTCGTGACCTCGCCGCCGGTGAACTGCTCGGGCGCGGCGTACTCCGGCGTGAGCGCCCGCCGCCCCTCCGCCGTCAGCGGGACCGTCACGCCGGGCTCGTCTTCGAGGAGCTTGGCGAGGCCGAAGTCGAGCAGCACGGGTCGAGGCTCGCGGTCGTCGCTCTCGGTCTCGGCGACGAGGACGTTCGAGGGCTTGAGGTCGCGGTGGACGACGAGGCGGCGGTGCGCGTGCTCGACGGCGTCGCAGACGGCGAGGAACAGCCGGAGCCGCGCCTCGACGGAGAGGCGGCGGCGGTCGCAGTAGGCCGTGATCGGCTCGCCGTCGACGTACTCCATCGCCAGCCACGGGAGGCCGTCGGGGAGGACACCGCCGCCGAGGAGCCGGGCGATGTTCGGGTGGCGCAGCGCGGCCAGCGCCTGGCGCTCGACGCGGAACCGGACGGCGGCCTCGTCGCCGTAGACGCCGCGGCGGATGAGCTTCACGGCGGCGGCCTGGCGGTAGGCGCCGTCGGCCCGCTCGGCGCGGTAGACGGCGCCCATCCCGCCGTGGCCGACGAGCTCGCGGAGCCGCCACGGCCCGGCCTCGGCAACGGGGGCCGCGTCGGCCCCGTCCGCCGCCCCGCAGACCTCGTCGGCGAGGTCGCCGAAGTACGTGTCGGCCTCGGCGTCGAGGGCGAGGAGGCGCTCGACCTCGGCGCGGAGCGCCGGGTCGCCGAGGTCGTCGAGGAAGGCGGCGCGGGTGTCGGCCGGGCGGGCGAGGGCCTCCTCGAAGAGGGCCTTCACGCGGGGCCAGCGATCGAGCGGCATCGGGGCGGGCGGCGGGGGCATGGGGGTCGTCCTCTATCTACCGGATTCCGGTGCCGGATGCGCCATTTTCAACCCGGGTCCCCGAGGTGGTCGTCCCGGAGCTCGCCGTAGAGCCACGCGCGGGCGGCGGCCCAGTCGCGCGTGACGGTGCGGCGGCTGAGCCCGAGCGCCTCGGCGGTCTCCTCGGCCGAGAGCCCCCCGAAGAACCGGCACTCGACGGTCCGCGCGGCGCGCTCGTCGGCGGCGGCCAGCCGCTCTAGGGCCTCGTCGAGGGCCAGCAGCTCCTCCGCCCGCTCCTCCGGGACGAGGCGGGCCTCCTCGAGCGGGAGGTCGGCCTGCCCGCCGCCGCGCTTCTGCGCCGCCTGCCGCTCGGCGTAGTTGACGAGGAGGTGCCGCATGGCCTTCGCCGCGACGGCCAGGAAGTGCGCGCGGCCCTCGTAGGCCCCGCCGCCCCCGACGAGCTTGAGGTACGCCTCGTGGACGAGGGCCGTGGTGTTCAACGTCTCGTTGCCGTGCCAGCGGGCACGCTGCTGGTGCGCCAGCCCGCGCAGCTCGGCGTAAACGTGGCCGAAGAGCGCGTCGTCGTCCAGCGTCTCGCCACGGGCGAGCGCGCCGAGGAGCAGGGTGACCTCGTGGGAGGAGCCGGAGGAGCCAGGCATGGTCGGCTGGGGGAGGTCGGGGGGGGCGAGGGTGAGCATGGCCTGCAGGGTTAATTAAACACGGGTAAGTCGGGAAAGCAAGGCTCCGAAGCGCCTGGCTTTTCCTCAGACACCTCCCTCCGGCGCGTGCAACCCCGAGGCTGAATTCAGTTGAATTCAGGCGTGTCGCGCAGCCTCCCCCACAGCTAGGCCGCCTTCATCTCCCCGATGAACCGCTCGGCCAGCGCCGCCGCCCCGGCCTCGGTGCGCGCCTCGGCGTAGATGCGGATGATGGGCTCCGTGTTCGAGGTCCGCATGTGGACCCAGCCCTCGGGGAGGTCCACCTTCACCCCGTCCACCGTCGAGACCTCCGCGTCGGCGTCGGCCTCATAGCGCGCGCGCATCGCGCCGAGGACGGCCTGCGCGTCGAGGCCGTCGAGGGGGAGCTTGTTTTTCGAGATGTGGTACGCGGGGTAGCCCGCGCCGATCTCGGAGAGCCTCTGCCCCGTCTCGGCGAGGAACTGGAGCACGATGGCGCTCCCGACGAGGGCGTCGCGGCCGTGGTGGAGCGCCGGCAGGATGACGCCGCCATTGCCCTCGCCGCCGAGCACGGCGCCGACCTCCCGCATCTTCTCCACCACGTTCACCTCGCCGACGGCGCTGCGGTGCACCGGCTGCCCGTGGCGCGCCATCACGTCCTCGATCAGCCGGCTCGACGAGAGGTTCGTCACGAACGGCCCCGGCGTCTTCCCCATCAGGAAGTCCGCCGCGACGACCTGCGTCCGCTCCTCCCCGAAGAACACCCCGCCGTCGGCGATCAGCGCGAGGCGGTCGGCGTCGGGGTCCACGACGAGGCCGAGGTCGGCGCCGAGCTCCTCTACCAGCGCCGTCGTCTCCGTCAGGTTCTCCGGCAGCGGCTCGGCCTCGTGGGCGAAGAGCCCCGTCGGCTCGCCGTTGACAACGTGGACGTCCTCGACGCCGAGCCTCTCCAGCAGCGCCGGCAGCGCGATCCCCCCGACCGAGTTGATCCCGTCCACGACCACCTTGAAATCGGCCGCTCCGATCACCTCCGGGTCGATGTACGGGAGCGCGACGATCTCGTCGATGTGGTACTCCAGGAAGTCCTCCTCGCGGTAGGAGCCGATCTGGTCGAAGGGGACGGTGTAGTCGGCGGCGCCCCGCTCCAGCTCCGCGGCGCGGTCGAGGACGTCCTGGCCGGCGGCGGCGGAGAGGAACTCCCCGCGCTCGTCGAGGAGCTTGAGCGCGTTCCACTCGGCGGGGTTGTGGGAGGCGGAGAGGATGATGCCGCCGTCGGCCTCGGCCTTCAGCACGGCCATCTCGACCGTCGGCGTCGTGGCGAGCCCGGCGTCGACCACGTCGCAGCCAGTAGCCTGGAGGGCGGCCGTCACGAGGCGGGCGCAGAGCGGCCCCGTGACGCGCCCGTCCCGTCCGACGACGACCGCGGGCTTGTGGCCGACGCGGTCGCGCTGCCACGCGCCGTAGGCCGAGGCGTAGCGGACGAGGGCGGCCGGCGTGAGGCCGTCGCCGAAGACGCCGCGGATGCCGGAGATGGAGGCGATGAGAGGCATGGTGGAGGGGGTAGAGGGGGTGAGGGGAATGGAGGAAGCTAGGGGCGGCCTCGGAGGCCGGGACCCCACCGCCCGCCGGCTCCCCCAAACTCCCCGGTTCTTGACGAACAGGGCCTCCGGGGCGCGGTTCATTGGGGGCCGCCGCCCCTCCCACCCTGCGCCCCTCCGCATGCGCGACGCCGACGCCGCAGCCGTCCTTCCACGCCGGGCTCCCGCTCGACCGGCGGGGCGCCCGGCGTCGGCCGAGCCCGGCCTGCTGGCGGACCTCTGGGAGCTCCTGAAGCCCGGCATCACCGGGTTCGTCGTCGCCACGGCCGCGGCGGGCTACCTCGTCGGCGCCCCGGCGGGGGTGGACGGGCCGACGCTGGCGGCGCTGCTCGTGGGGACGGCGCTGACGGCCGGCGGCAGCGGCGCGCTGAACCACTTCCTGGAGCGGGGCCGCGACGCGCAGATGAAGCGGACGCGGGACCGCCCGCTCCCCGCGGGCCGCCTCTCCCCCGCCTTCGTGCTGGCCTACGGCGTCGGCGTGCTCGGGATCGGGCTCGCCATCTTGGCGGTCCTCACGAACGGGCTCACGGCAGCGCTCGCTGGGGGCACCGCCGCGGCGTACCTCGCGCTCTACACCCCGCTCAAGCGGCTCTCGGCGTGGAACACCCTCGTCGGCGCGGTGCCGGGGGCGCTGCCGGCGCTCGGGGGCTACGCCGCCGCCACGGGCGGGCTCGGCGTCGGCGGGTGGGCCGTGTTCGCCATCGTGTTCCTGTGGCAGTTCCCCCACTTCCTCTCGCTGGCGTGGATGTACCGCGAGGACTACGCGCGCGGCGGCTTCGCCATGCTCCCCGTCCGCCGGCCCGACGGGCTCGCCACGGCGCGCGTCGCGCTCGGGGCCGCGCTGGCGCTGCTCCTGGCCGGCATCGTCCCGGCCGCGCTCGGCCTCGCCGGGGGGCTCTACTTCGCGGGGATGCTCGCGCTCGGGACGTGGTTCACGCTGCCGGCCTTCTCGTTCGCCGCCGAGCCGACGCCGCAGCGCGCCCGCCGGCTCCTGCTCGCCTCCATCGCCTACGTGCCGGCGTTCTTCGCGCTCGTCGCCCTGGACTACGTCCTGCGGCTGGCCGTCGGATGAGCGCCGCCGCATGAACACCGCGCCGCTGGAGGTCCAGGATCTCGCGTTCCGCTACGGCGAGCGCCGCGCCCTCGACGGGGTGACGTTCGCCGTCCGCCCGGGCGAGCTGTTCGGGCTGCTGGGGCCGAACGGCGGGGGGAAGACGACGCTGTTCCGCGTCGTGACGACGCTGGCGCCGCCGGCCGAGGGCGCTGCCCGCGTGTTCGGGGACGACGTCGTGACTGACCCCACCGCCGTCCGTCGGAGCCTCGGGGTCGTGTTCCAGCAGCCGGCCCTCGACGCCGAGCTGACCGTCCGCGAGAACCTCCGCTTCCACGGCGCCCTCGTCGGCCTCGCCGCGCGCGATTTGGACCGGCGCATCGCCGAGACGCTCGACCGGTTCGGCCTCGCCGACCGCGCCGGCGACCGGGTGAAGACGCTCTCGGGCGGCCTCACCCGCCGCGCCGACCTCGCCCGCGGCCTCCTCCACCGCCCCCCGCTCCTCCTCCTCGACGAGCCGACCACCGGCCTCGACCCGACGGCCCGACGCGGGCTGTGGGACGCGCTCGTCCGCCTCCGCCGCGACCGGGGCACCGCCGTCGTCGTGGCGACGCACCTGATGGAGGAGGCCGAGCGCTGCGACCGCGTCGGCATCCTCGACCGGGGCCGGCTCGTCGCCCTCGGCCGCCCGGACGACCTCCGCGCCGAGCTCGGCGCGGAGGCGCTGTGGTTGGAATCCAAACACCCCGCCACGCTCCGCGAGCTCCTGGCCGACCGGCTCGGGATCGCGGCCCGCCCCGTCGGCGCGGCGCTGCTCGTAGAGACCGAGGACGCGCCCGCCGCGCTGGCCCGCGTGCTCGCCGCCTTCCCGGATGACATCGAGGCCGCGACCGTCCGCCGCCCCACGCTGGACGACGTCTTCGCTTCGAGGACGGAGGCGCGATTCGAAGAAGAAGGGCGCCCCGAACCGGCCCTTTCCTCCTGAAACGAAGAGGGGAAGAACGGATGACGGGCTCGCCTCCTTCCTCCTCTCCCTCTCCTCCATTCTTCCGCTCATGGCCCTAGCCGTCGTCCGCGCGCTGTGGCAGCGCGAGATCGTCAAGTTCCTCCGCGACCGGAGCCGGTTGGTCGGCGCGCTCGTGCAGCCGCTGGGGTTCTGGCTCCTGCTCGGGGTCGGGTTCTACGGGGCGTTCGAGATGCCCGGCGCCGAGGCCGACCCCGCGCTCGCCGCCGTGGGCTACCTCGAGTACCTCTTCCCCGGCATCATCGCGCTCGTGCTGCTCTTCACCGCCATCTTCTCCACGATCTCCGTGGTCGAGGAGCGGCAGGCGGGGTTCCTGCAGGCAACGCTCGTGGCGCCTGTTCCGCGCGTGGCCGTCGTGTTCGGCCTCGTCTCCGGCGGGGCGACGCTGGCCGTCGCCGAGGCCGCGCTGTTTCTGCTGCTCGCCCCCACCGTCGGGCTGGCGCCGACGCTACCGGGCGTGCTCGTCGCGCTCGCCGCCGCCGCGGCGATGGCGCTGACGTTCACGGCGCTCGGGTTCGTGATCGCCTGGCGGCTCGACACGACGCGGGGGTTCCACGCGGTGATGAACCTGTTCCTGCTCCCTATGTGGTTCCTCTCGGGCGCGTTCTTCCCACCGGAGAGCGTTTTACCTGCGCTCCGCTGGGCCGTCTACCTCGACCCCGCGACCTACGGCGTGGCAGCGCTCCGGCAGGGCCTCTACCTCCCGGCCGAGGCGCCGGGCGTGGCGCTGCCGCTGGGGCTCTCGCTCGGGGCCTCCGTCGGGTTCGCCGCGCTCGTGCTGGCGCTGGCGGTGTGGACCGTGCGGCGCCCGCTGTTCCGGGGGTAGCCCGCGATGAGCGCGGCGCTGGCGGCGGGGATGCCGGTGGCCGAGGCGCTCGCGGCGGCCTCGCTGGGGAACGGCCTCGCGTGCCTCGTCAACTACGGCCTCGGCCGCTTCCCCACGACCGGATGCGCCCCCGGCTGGAGCGGGCAGGGGGGGCCGGCAGGCGCTGCGGGGGATGGAGCGGTGGGGGGCGCCGAGCCCGCTGCTCTCGTGGGCGCCCGTCGTCGGCGACCCGCTGACGGTGGTGGCGGGGCTGGCGCGCGCACCGCCTTCGACCTTTGCCGCCGTGGTGCTGCCGCTGCGCGTGCTGCGCTACGCCCTCATCGCGGGGCTGTTCTGAGGCGAAGGGTCCGAGGTCGGCCTCCGTAGGGGCACGGCGGTGCCGTGCCCGGACTCGGCTCTTCGCGCTGCCGCAGCAGGGCGAGGCCCAGCGGAGCGACCTGCGCTCCGCTCGCCCCTACGGGTGCTGTATTCACCGCCACTCCGGCGCCCCCCATGAACCTCGCCTACGCCCTCGGCTTTTTAGGAGCATGTCCGCCTCGCCCGATACCACCCGCCGCGTCGACCTCAAGGCGATGGACCGCGCCGAGCTGGAGGCGTTCGCCGTCTCGCTCGGGGAGCCGGCGTTCCGGGGGCGGCAGCTCTTCCGGTGGCTCTACGCCCGCGGCGCCGAAGGCTTCGAGGAGATGACCGACCTCCCGAGGGCGCTCCGCGAGCGGCTCGCGGACGTGGCCGAGGTCTCGGGAGTCGAGGAGGTCCGCCGGCAGGCGGCGACGGACGGGACGCTGAAGTTCCTGTTCCGTCTCCCCTCCGACCGCACCGTCGAGAGCGTGCTGATCCCCGACCACGACGACGCCGGGCGGGCGAAGCGGCTAACGGTGTGCGTCTCCAGCCAGGTCGGCTGCGCGATGGGGTGCCACTTCTGCGCGACGGGGCTGATGGGCTTCCACGAGAACCTGACGGCCGGCCAGATCTTCGACCAGGTCCGGCATCTGAACGGCGTGGCCGAGGAGCACTTCGGGCGGGGCGTCACGAACGTGGTCTACATGGGGATGGGCGAGCCGCTGCAGAACTACGCCGCCGTCACGAAGAGCCTCCGGCTGCTCACTGACCCCGACGGCCTCGGCCTCTCGCCGAAGCGGATCACCGTCTCGACGGTCGGCCTCGCCCGTCGCATCCGCCAGCTCGCCGACGACCAGGCCGAGGGGCACGTCCCGCCGGCCGGCCTCGCCCTCAGCCTCCACGCCCCGACGGACCCGCAGCGGAGCGCGATCATGCCCGTCAACCGCTCCGAGAAGACGGACCTCGCGGCGCTGGAGGACGCGGTGAAGCACTACCACGCCCGCACCGGCCGCCGCATCACCTACGAGTACTGCGTCTTCGAGGGCGTCAACGACTCAGCCGAAGACGCCCGCCACCTCGCCGCCGTGACGCGGTGGGCCCCGAGCAAGGTGAACCTCATCGTCTACAACCCCGTCCCCAGCGCCCCCTTCCGCTCGCCGGGCGAGGCCGGGCTCCAGCGGTTCATCCGGGCGCTCGTGCGGGAGGGCGTGACGGTGACCGTCCGCCGAAGCCGCGGGCAGGACATCGACGCGGCGTGCGGGCAGCTCGCGGCGCAGCCGGCGGCGTGAGCCTGACGGTGATTCGGCAGAAACGGACTTCCCCGCTCCGCCGTATACTCGCCTCACCTTCCCCAACTGCCCTTCTCCCCTCCCCTGGACATGGCCACGTTCCGCAGCCCCGTCGGCAACTTCACGTTCGAGTCCCTGGTCGCCTTCCTCGGCGCGCTCCTCGTCTTCCCCCTCCTGATCAAGCTCGCGTTCGGGCTGGTCAAGGGGGGCTTCCGGGTCCTCTTCGGCATCCTCAGCTTCACGACGACGAAGAAGCTGATCGCCGAGGCGGCCCTCGTCGGGCTGACGACGCTCTTGACGAAGGAGGACGTGCTGGACAAGCTGTTCGGCCGCCCCGGCCGCCGCGGCGACGGCCTCCTGAAGCCGGAGACCGAGGCCACCAGCTAGAGGCCGTCTCTTTCGGCAACATCCCGTAGGGGCGTGATTAATCACGCCCCTACCTTCGTTTCACGCGCTTCGCTATCCTGCAGGGGCGACCGGCCGGTCGCCCCTACGTCTGTTTGAGCCCCCACCTCATGGAAGCCGATCCATCCGCTCAGCGCCGCCGCCTCGGCGTGCTCACCCACGGCTCGCTCACCGGCGGCGTCGAGATGAAGCACGACCCCGGCCGCTCCGTCGAGACCGTCCGCGCAGGCACCTTCTGCGTCGTCGAGGGCGAGCGGTTCGACTTCTTCTCGATGGTCACCGACGTCGAGATCGCCGCCGCCAACGAGGGCATCCTCCTCCACCCCCCCGGCGCCGAGGACGAGCTGCTGCGCCGGGTGATGCAGGGCTCCGGGACCTACGCCACCGTCAGCCTCAAGCCGATGCTGATGCTGGAGAAGGGCGTCACCGAGCGCGAGCCCCGCCCGGTCAAGACCGTCCCGGCCCACTTCTCCGCCGTCGGCGACGCCACCGACGACGACGTGGCGGTCGTGTTCGGCCACGAGGCGTGGGACGGCGGCGACCGCTACTTCGCCGTCGGCACCCCCCTCGACATGGAGGCCCCCGTCTGCCTCGACCTCGCCCGGTTCGTGGAACGGAGCAACGCGGTGTTCGGGAAGACGGGGACGGGGAAGAGCTTCACGACGCGGCTGCTGCTGTGTGGCACGATCAAGACCGGCCGCGCGGTGAACCTCATCTTCGACATGCACAACGAGTACGGGTTCGCGGCGCGGCAGGAGGGCGAGGGCCGCCCGCGGGTCCCCGGCCTGAAGCAGCTCTTCCCCGCGCAGGTCCACGTCTTCACCCTCGACCCCGCCTCGACCCGCCGCCGCGGCCAGAGCGCCGACGCCGACGTGTACCTCTACGCCGACCAGATCGAGCCGGAGGACGTGCTCCCGCTCCGCGAGACGCTGAACCTCAACCCCACCGCCGCCGAGAGCACGTTCGGCCTGAAAAAGCAGTACGGCGAGCGCTGGCTCAGCACGCTGCTCGACGCCTCGGCCGCGGACATTGAGGAGATGGCCGAGAAGACCGGCGCCCACCCCGGCAGCCTCACCGCGCTGAAACGGAAACTGGATCGCCTCTCCGGCCTCGATTTCTTCCGCACCGAGCCGTCGGCCGGCAAGCGCGACGTGCTGGACGAACTGCTGGAGAGCATCGGGGCGGGCAAGAGCGTGGTGTTCGAGTTCGGCCAGCACAACTCGCTCCTCGTCTACCTCCTCGTCGCCAACGTCATCACCCGCCGCCTCCGCGCCGAGTACGAGCGGCGCTACGAGCGCTTCGAGGCGACGCAGGACCCGGCCGACGAGCCGCAGCAGCTCCTGATCACCATCGAGGAGGCCCACAAATTCCTCGGGCCGCAGACGGCGCGCGAGACGCCGTTCGGGAAGATCGCCCGGGAGATGCGGAAGTTCTCGGTCAGCCTCCTCATCGTGGACCAGCGCCCGAGCGGGATCGACGAGGAGGTGCTGAGTCAGATCGGGACGAAGGTCGTCGCCCAGCTCAACGACGAGAAGGACCTCAACGCGGCGCTCGTGGGGACGAGCGGGGCGAGCGCGCTGCGGCAGGTGCTGGCGACGCTGGAGAGCAAGCAGCAGGCGCTCGTGCTCGGCCACGCCGTCCCGATGCCCGTCGTCGTCCAGACCCGCCCCTACGACGAGGACTTCTTCGCCGCCCTCCGCGATGGCGCCCCCGCCCGCACCACCCCCGCCGCCGTCCAGGCCGAAACCGACGACCTCTTCGGGTGAGCCGCTATGTGAGCTCAGCTAGAATGCAGGAGCAGGCTGACACCACAACGGGTAACGCCAGCGCTCATATGGATGGTCAACGGGCGACTGATGATGAGTCACACAGCGGTGTATGTGGCAGCAGCGCGGGCGTCAGCTTCTTCCTCTAGTTTGTAATGCCTGTTCAACTACGACACTTTGCAGACCGCCAACGGGCGTGATCCGAATCGCTAGGCCGAGGCGATCACAAACAGTCTCCATAATTTTACCTGTACCAAATTTAAAATCTACTCGCAAATTAGCTGCCCACGAGAACCTGTATTCAAACTACCCCGGATGCAGCTGCCTCAGCATCAGGCGTCAGCATCAGGTGCGCCATCGCCCACGGCACCATCGCCCGCCTCGACGACACCGCCGCTTCGTAGCCCTTCGACAGACGCCGGCTCCGACCCAGCCACCCGAACGTCCGCTCCACCACCCACCGCCCCTTGAGCACCACGAGCCCCCTCTGACCCGGGGCGCGATGCACGACCTCGACGCGGCACCCCAGCACCCGCCCCGCCCACGAGGCCAACGCCCCCGGAGACCCCGCGTCGGCGCGCAGCAGCCCCAGCCGGGGCACCCGTCCCGCCAGCGGAGCCGGCGCACGAACTGCGCCCCACGCGTCGCGCGCCGAGGCCGCCGTCACGGCACAGGCCAGCACCAACCCACCGTACCGACGGCGAGGTGGCGCTTACGGCCCTTCACGCGCTCGCCGGCGTCGAAGCCGCGAGGCCCCCCTTTTCGGTCGCCTTGACCGACCGGCTACCTACCACGGCGATGCTCGGCTCCGGCTCTCGCCCGGCCGCCACACGGGCCTGACGCCGAAGCGCGTCGTGGAGGGGATCGAGGGGGCCGTCGAGCCGCCGGCGGCGGTAGCGCGGATGCACGGTGGCGCAGTTGGGGAAGGGCGCGGGGAGGTAGCGCCACTGGCAGCCCGTACGGGCGAGGTAGAGGACGGCGTTGACGACCTCGCGGCGGTCGACGGTGGGCGCTCGGCCCATCGCCTTCGTGAGGAGCGGTCGAAGGGCCTCCCACTGCTCGTCGGAGAGGCCAGGGGGGAGAGGTCAGGGGGATAGCGCGGGGGTGTCATGCCGGAAGCGACGCGCCAGCCGCTTGCGGAACGCGAGCAACTTCGCTCGGGTCTTTCGTGAGCACACGGGGGTTACTCCGACTCAGTACAGGCGCTGCCGGGAGGACTACGGGAGCTGATAGCAGGTGCGGAAGATGAAAGCCTCACCCGTGACGACGTGCCCTCGCGAAGGTGAGCGTTGGCGTCCCCGACGCCGGAGAGACGGCGCACCTCGCCGAGCAAGCGCTCCTCCAGACCGAGCAGGTTCCCCGACGTTGCTGAGCTCGTCGCCCGTAACACCGGGCAAACTCGGCGGCTGCCGCAGCGACCTTGTTCACGGCGTCGTCGGTGGGGAGCATCTTCTCGCGAGGCCCTCAGCCGAGGGAAGCTTCATGCGATCCAGGATCGAGGGCGGGACTATGCTGTGGGTCACACGGTCGGGTTGGTCGGAGAGGCACCCGTCAGGGCGCGGAGGAGGCGAGGTGATCGGCGAGCCAGCGGCGGTAGACCTCGGCCTCGTCGCCCTTGCCGGTCCACCGAGCCCGGTCGAACATCGTCAGCGCCATCAGGAGCGCGTGGTGCTGCCCGGCGCGGTCCTCCGCCAGCTCGAACTGCCGGTAGAGCCGGTCGATGTGGGCCACGCTGGCGCGTGCGGTCTCGACGTCCTTGAACCCGAGCTTCCCGGCGAAGAACTTCGAGTAGACGTTCATCGGGTGGGCCGTCGAGGTGTAGAGGTCGAAGTAGTCCTCGCGCAGGCCCTCTTCCTGGAGCACGGAGCCGACGTAGCTCGCGCGGGAGGCGGTCAGGAGGGCGAGGTCTTCGACGTCGCGGATGCCGGTGAGGTAGAGTCCGAGGATCTGCTCCTTAGTGGAGCGCGCGGCCGGCTCGTCGGCGGCCGGCTCGACAGCGGCGTGGTCGTCGGGGATGGGCTGAGCGGATGCGTCGTCGTTGGACATCGCGGTCGGAGTTCAGTCTGCCAGGAGGCGGAACGGGTGGTGATGCGGGAGCTCCGGGGCGTGGCCGGGGCCGAGCGGCGTGACTGCGCGCGTCTCGTCGAGCCAGATCCACTCGTCGAACTGCTCGGGCAGGACGGTGGGGAAGTAGTGGCTCCGGAGCTCGGTCTCGGGCCGATAGAGGACCCCGATGGCTCGCTCCAGACGCGGGTGGCCGAGCTCGGAGCGCAGGCCGGCGTCGGCCCCGCGAAGCGGGAGGAAGAAGTTTTCGACCCCGCTCTCGTGTCCAAGCCTCTCGTAGCTCTCGGGGTGCGACGGGCGGACACGCATGACCTCGCCCTCCGTGCCCCAATTGCTCGCTGCGAAGACGGTCCCGGCGTGCGTCCCGAACCCGACGAGGTAGGCGTCGTCGCCGTACTCGCGGCGGCAGAGGTGGCCGAGGTTGATCTCGCCGCGTGCGCCCATGTGCGTGGCCGCGGCGTCGCCGAGGTGGGAGTTGTGCGCCCACACGACGGCTTTGCTATCCTCGCCGAAGAAGCGGAGCAGACCCTGAAGCGTCCCCATCATGTGGGCGTCGCGGAGGTTCCACGTCGAGACGTTGCCGTAGAACATCTCGCGGTAGTACGCCTCGGCGTCGCGGACGACGCGGGCGTTCTGCGCCGCGTCGAAGAAGGCGAACGCCTCGCTCGCGCCGGCCCCGGCGCCGTCACCCTCGGCAGGACGGTCGCCGGTCGTGAGGCGGAGGCGCTGCCGGAGGAGGTCGCGCAGCATGGCGACGGCCTCGTCCTCGCAGTCGCGGTACCGCCCGGTGACGACGGCCTGGCCGTAGCGGGCCAGGTCTTCTGAGAAGGGCGTGAGGCACGCGTACCGCTCGCGGGCGGTCGCCGCGAGCTCGGGGTCGCGCCCTTCGAGGTAGCCCAGCACCTCGTGCATGGAGGTGTAGAGGCTGTAGACGTCGAGCCCGAAGAACCCGGCACGGTCGGCCTCGGCGCGGTCCGCGTTCCACTCGCGGAGCCACTCGACGAACCCGGCGACCTCGCGGTTGCGCCACATCCACGCCGGGAAGCGGGCGAACGCCTCCCAGGAGGGTCCATCCCCCGACTCGTCCCGAGCCTCCCCGCCGGTGTCGCGGTGGCGGACGTAGGCGTCGACGCGCTCGGCGTCGGGCCAGTCCGCCTCGGCGGCGACGATGCGGAAGCCCCTCTCCTCGACGAGCCGCTGCGTGATGCGCGCCCGGAGGCGGTAGAACTCCGAGGTGCCGTGGCTCGCCTCACCGACGCAGACGACGCGGGCCTCGCCGATCCGGTCGAGGAGCGCGTCGAGGTCGGCGTCGTCCACGCTCTCGAACGGCTCGGCGTGCTCGGCGATGAGCGCCGCGGTCTCAGCGGGCGCTCGGTGGACCTCCGGCCGGCTCGCCGGCTCGCCCGACTCGGTCCGTGCAGGGAGGTGCTTGGAACGCCGCTGTTGGCCGGCGTCGCGGTGTTCTTCGAGGGGGGGTGGAGGAGGCATGTGGGCTCAGCGTTGGAAGGCGAGGCGGTTGCGGGGCGTGGCTACGCTTCGGCGCCATCACGCACTGCTGGCCTCCGGCCAGAGGGTCTGGAGGTCCTCCGGTAGCATCTCGCGGGCGTGCCGCACCTGCCCCGCATCGACGTCCCGGCTGACCACCTCGAACACCGCCTGCGTAGCGGCCTCGGGGTCGGCCCCACCGGCCTGCCGCAGCTCGTGTATCACGCGCTCGATGAGCACCTCGCGCTCGTGCTCCGTCGGCTTGTCCGCCGGGTCGTACCCCTCGAAGTAGATCCCGCGAACGAGCAGCGGGAGCTGCGCGCCCCGCCTCCTTACGGGGAGGCGG
The DNA here is from genome assembly GCA_965215145.1 of Rhodothermales bacterium. Classification (GTDB taxonomy): domain Bacteria; phylum Bacteroidota; class Rhodothermia; order Rhodothermales; family JANQRZ01. The sequence goes on from OZ244038.1 coordinate 2,309,289, forward strand.
GGCTCGGCGGAGTGCGCCGCGGAGTCAGGAGAGACGGGGCGCCCACCACAGCGTCGGCGCTCTCTCTGCTCCTGCTCATGAGGAGCGGTTCCCAGGGGTCCGCTCCTCGTCAGGAGCTCTTCTTGCTCTTCGTCGCACTCGTGCCTGAGTTGGTACCGCCGCTCGAATCATCGTCGGAGTCCCGGCGCTCGATGCGCAGGCGGTTGTGGACGTCGCGGACGCCGGTGGCGGACTCGGCGAGGTCCTCGGCCATCCGCTTGGCGCGGCGGCTCTCGACGGTGCCTTCGAGCGTGACCTCGCCGTTGTCGACCGAGACCTCGATCTCGGAGGCGTCGAGGTCGTCGTTCCACATGAGCCGTTCGCTCACGTCCTCGACCGTCCGGTCCGAGGAGCGCTGGTAGCCCTTCGGCCCCCGGCCGGCGTGCGACTCCGTCTGCCGGTGGTCCCGGTCCTGGTAGCCTCGGTCATACCCGCTGCGGTCACGGCTATAGCCGCGGTCGTAGTCGTTGCCGTCGTAGTCGTCCCGGTTGTAGTCCTGACCGGAGCCTCGGCTGTAGTAACTGCGGTCCCGACGGCCGTAGTCGCGGCTGTAGCGTCGGCCCGTGCTGCTGCCGCCATATCCGCGGTCTCCGTAGTCGCGGTCGTACTCATCGCCGTCGTAGCGGCGGCGCTGGGCGTCGTCGTCGCCGAACCACGAGCGGACCTCGTCGCCGGCCCGGTCGAAGAAGCCGCGGTCGCCGTCGTAATCGTTGCGGTCGGAGTCGCGGCTGTAGCTCCCGCCGCGCGAGGTGTAATCGCGGTCGTAGCCGCCGCGGTCGTAGTCGCGGTTGTATCCTCCGCTGCGCATGGAGCGGTCGCGGTCGTAATCACGCGAGCCGACGTCGCCCCGACCGTGATCGCGGTCGTGGCCTCGGTTGTAGCTGGAGCGGCCTCGGTAGCCGCGGTCGTCGTAGTCGCGGGACCCGTAGTCCCGGGTAGCGTAGCGCTGCATGGCGGTCCTTACTGGATAGAGGGGGGAGGGGAAGCGGCACCCCGGCGAGGCGGTCGCCCCAGCGTCGCTCGCCGAGTGCCGGCCACAGGGTACCGAGCGGATCCACAGAACGCACTAGCAGGCTTCTGCTAACACGGACTGTGCTATTGCGTTGCGGCCTCGAAGTGCGTCCTCCCCCTCTTCAGACGAGGCTTACAGTCCCGCTCTGCGGGGAGGGGCGGATTCTATGGCACAGTCCGCTCTAAAGCTCCCCCTGGTCCTTGCACCACCGCACGGCGTAGCGGAGCAGCAGCGGCGAGCTCTTCAGGTCCAGCTTCTCCTTGAGCCGCTCGCGGTAGACCTCGACCGTGCTCACGGAAAGCGACAGCTGCTCGGCGATGTGGCGCGGCGCGAACCCCTGCCCGACGAGGAGGAAGACCTCGAACTCGCGGTCGGTCAGCGCCGCCAGCGGGTCGCGGCCGTCGCGGAGGAGCACCTCGGGGCCCGCGTCGCTACGGATGGCTCCGCGGGTGTAGACGTGACCGTCGCGCACGGCCCGGGCCGCCCGGACGACCTCCCCGTCGGCGTGGCGCTTCATGACGTAGCCGCGGGCGCCGGCGGCGAGCGCGCGATGGGCGTAGAGGTCCTCGTCGTGCATCGAGACGACGAGGACGGGCAGCGCCGGGTGGTAGCGGTGGACGCGCTGGATGAGGTCGAGCCCGCTGCGCCCGTCGAGCGTCATGTCGGTGACGAGGAGGTCGGGCGAGAGGGCCTCGACGAGGTCGAACGCCTCGGCCTCGGTGGCGACGTCCCCGCACACGGTGAAGTCGGACTCGCGCTCGAAGAGCTGGCGGAGCCCACGGCGCACGATGGCGTGGTCGTCGACGAGTACGGTACGCGCGGGGTCGCTATGGCCTAGCGGAGCCATCAGGGGCAGGAGCCGTTACGGCTGGAGAGGCCGGACAGGAGGGGGACCCGCAGCCCGAAGCCGTCAGTCCGAAGGGGGGTCGGAGGTGGAGGAGCCGGGAGCGCCGTTGGCCAGAAGGCGGCGGATCGTCGGGAGGAGTTCGGTCGCGGCGTCGCGCTTGCGGAGGTAGGCCAGCGCCCCGGCTTCCATCGCCCGGCGGACGAAGGCCTCGTCCTCGTGGGCGGAGATGACGAGGGCGCGGAGCTCCGGGCGTTCAGCGCTCAGCCGCTCGATGAGCCCGGCCCCGTCCATCCCCGGCAGGGACATGTCGGCCAGGAGCAGGTCGCAGGAGACGTGGGGGGTCCCGGTGAGGGCGCCGAGCGCATCCTCCGCGCTCGCAGCCAAGCCGCAGAGCTCGAGGCCCGGCTCGCGGGCGAGCACCTGGGCGTAGGCCCGGCGCATGACCGGGTGGTCCTCGACGAGGTACAGCTGGTGGGGCATAGGGCAGCGACGCTCCCGCTCGTGGGTTCAGCCTGCTCGTGGGTTCCGGTCCCGCATCCCACCCTCAACCCGACACCGACGGCGGCGGTCCTGCGCCCTCCGTAATTCAGGCGCCCCCCTAACCGGGGATGGGGCCATCCCCCTGCGCGCCGGCTACGCCTTCTGCGTCTCGGGGCCGGGGGCCGCCGGCACGCGGACCACCACGCGCGTGCCGTCGCCGGGGGCCGAGGCGATCTCGACGTCCCCCCCCACCAGCTCGACGCGCTCGCGCACGCTGGGGAGCCCGAACCCACCGCTCGCCTGGGGCTGCTCCTTCAGGGCGTTCGCATCGAAGCCGTAGCCGTCGTCGCCGACCTCGACCACGGCCCGTCCGTCTTCCTTCCAGGCACGGAGCCGCGCGTGCCGCGTCCCGGCGTGCTTGACGACGTTGAAGAGGAGTTCCCCGAGCACCTGGTAGAGCAGCACGCGCGCCGGCCGGGACGGGACCTCGCAGGGCTCCTCGACCTCCACCTCGACCGTCAGCCCGTGTTGCTCCTCCTTCTGGAAGGCGAGCCAGAGGAGGATCTCCTCCAGCCGCTCGGACTCCAGCACCGGCGGGCTCAGCTCGACCACGAGCGACCGCGTGAGGTCGGTCGCCTGGTCGTGGATCTCTCCGAGCTGGTCGAAGAGCTCCTCGGCCTCCTCCCCGGGGTGGGCACTGCGGGCCAGGCCGAGCGTGAGGCCGAGACCGAAGAGCTGCTGCTGGAGGTCGTCGTGGAGGACCTGGGCGATGCGCTGGCGCTCCTCCTGCTCGGCGACGGTCAGCCGGGCCGAGAGCGCGCGCACCTCGCTGGTCCGTTCCTCGACGCGCTCCTCCAACGTGCGGTTGAGCTCGCGGACCTCGGCCTCGGCCCGGACGAGCGCGTCGATGTCGGTGGCCGTGCCGTACCACGCGGCCTCGGCACCGTCGGCGGCGGGGGCGAGGCGTGCCCGCACGATGAACCAGCGGTAGCTGCCATCCGGCTGGCGGATGCGGTGCCGGCTCTCGTACGGCGTCCCGTGCTCGACGGCCTCGCGCCACGCGGCCCCGGCGTGCTCCCGGTCGTCGGGGTGGACGAACGCGAGCCACCCCTCCAGGTCCATCGGGAACGCGTCCATGTCGGCGCTCATCTGGCTGCTCGCGTAATCGATGAGGCCCTCGGGCGTGGCCGTGAACAGCAGGTCCGGCACGGCCTCGACGACCCGCCGCAGGCGCTCCTCGCTCTGGCGGAGCGCGTCCTCGGCACGGGCACGCTCGACGGCGGCCCACGTCCGCTCGGCCGTCTCCTCGACGAGCGCGACCTCGGCGTCGGTCCAGTCGTGGGGCGCGCCGTGGTGGACGGCGAAGAGGGCGACGAGCCCGCCGTCTTTGACGAGCGGCACGACCACGAGCGCGGCGACGGGGAGCCCGGCGTACTCTTCTCTCTCGGCCGGGCTCAGGCGCTCGTCGTCGGCGACATGGGGAACGACGAGCGTGCGGCCGGCGCGGGCCTCGGCGATGAGAAAGGAGAAGTCGGAGAGGGCGTACCGCCCGCTCCGGTCAGGCGCGGTGCGGGCGTAGTCGCGGGCGACGACGGCGTGCCGGCCGTCGGGCTCGAGCTCGGCGTAGTGGACGCGGCTCGCGCCGAGGTGCTCGCCGAGCGTGCGGGCGGCCTCGGCCTGGGCTTCGACCGGGTCGGAGAGCGCGCGGAGCGTGTCGGCGAGGTCGGCCCGGAAGCCCGCGCGGTCGGCTTCGGCCTGGAGCGCGACCCGGGCGCGGTAGCGCGAGGTCACGTCGCGCGTGGACCCGACGACGAGCGAGACCGAGCCGTCGTCGGCCAGGAGTGGGCGGAAGATGTACTCGTAGAACCCCTCCTCGCCGTCGGCGCCGGTGTAGGGCGTCTCGTCGGTGAGGCCCTCGGCGGTCTCGAAGACCTGCTCGATCTGGAGCTGGAGCCGGTCGGCGAGCTCGGCGGGGTAGTCGAGCTCGTGGAACGTCTTGCCCACGGCGTCCGCCAGCTCGAGGCCCCAGAGGTCGAGGAGCGGCTGGTTGACGAAGAGGATGCGCCCGGCGCGGTCGAAGGCGTAGGCGAAGTCGCTGATGGTGGAGAGCGTGGCGTCGAAGAGGGCCTCGTTGGCGCGGAGGGCGTCCTCGGCGCGGGCACGCTCGACGGCGGCCCACGTCCGCTCGGCCGTCTCCTCGGCGAGCGAGACCTCGGCGTCGGTCCAGGCACGGGGCGCTGACTGGTGGACCGATAGCACGGCGCGCAGGCGGCCGTCCCGGACGAGCGGCACGCCGATCTGAGCCGCGATCCCGATCTCGGCGTAGGCCGCCCGCGCCTCGCCCGAGAGGTCGCCGCTGGCGTCGAGGTCGGGCATGACGAGCGTGCGGCCCTGGCGGAGCGCCTCGATGAGCGCCGGGCCGAACCCGTCCATCTCGAACGCTCCCGAGAGGCTGGGCACGCCGTCGGTGTAGTCCTGGGCCACGACCACGACCCCGCCCTCGATCTCGCCGTAGTGGACGCGGCTGGCACCGAGGTGCTGCCCGAGCAGCCGCGTCGCCTGGGCCTGGACGGCCAGGGGGGCGGTGTGCTCGCGGAAGGCGTCGGCGAGGGCGACGCGGAAGGCGGTGCGGGCGGCGCTGGCGGCGAGCGCGGCCTCGTCGGCCTTGCGGCGCGTGATGTCTACGAACGTGACGACGACGCCGGCGATGCGGTCCTCGGCCGTCCGGTAGGGCCGGGCGTGGACGAGGTACCACCGGCCATCGGTGCCCTCGACCTCACGCTCCTTCACCTCGAGCCGGTCGACGACGGCCTCGGCGTCCTCGACGAGCCGGACGCCGCCGAACTTCTGGGCGAGGTCTTCGAGCGGGCGGCCGAGGTCGGAGGCGAGCACGTGGAAGTGGTCGCGGACGTGCGGCGTGAAGCGCTTGATGCAGAGGTCGCGGTCGAGGAAGAGCGTGGCGATCTCGGTCGAGACGATGAGGTTCTCGAGGTCGCCTTTGGCGCGGGCCGTCTCGTCGACCTTCGCCTTGAGCTCGTCGTTGACCGTGCGGAGCTCCTCGGCCATCGACTGCGCCTCCTCCTTCGAGGTCTCGAGCTCCTCGGCCGTGCTCCGCAGCTCCTCGTTGACCGACTGGAGCTCCTCGTTCTGCGAGCGCAGCTCCTCCCGGCTCGTCTCGAACTCCTCGTTCGTCACGCGGACCTGCTCGCGTGCGCCCCCGAGCTCTTCTTCGAGCACGGCCACGAGGTCGGCGTCGTGCGCCGCCGCCGCTACGGGGCGCGCCGCTTCCGCGCGCATCTCGAAGACCACCTGCACGAGGCCGCCGCCGTGCGACCCCGCCGGCCGCGCCCGCACGCCGACGCGCCGGTCCTCGCTCCCGACGGTGAGTGTGACCGGCCCGGACGTGGCCGGAGCCCCGTCGCGGCGGGCCTGGAAGAGCGCCGTCTGCACGGGAGCCCGCAGCTCCGGCCGGAGCAGCTTGACGAGGCTCCGCGTCGGCGCGCCGCCGGAGACCTGGAGGAACGGCGCGGCGTCGTCCGAGACGTGGACGACCTCGCCCCCCTCGTTGACGAGCACGCTCGGCGGGGCGGTCTCCTCGCGGAGGGCCTGGTGGAGCCGCGCGAACTCGCCCGGCGGCGGCTCCGGCGGCGCGGGCAGCGGCGCAGCGGCGGGCAGGACGGGCGGCTCGGTGAGCACGCGCGGGACGTGCGGGAGGAAGGGCGCGGGCGTCTCGACGTCGAGGCGGCGGTAGAGCCGCGCCCCCTTGTCGAGGGCGTCGAAGAGGTCGGGGCCGCCGTCGGCGGACTCGCTCGTGCCGAGGAAGAGCAAGCCGCCGGGGCGGAGCGCATAGTGGAAGAGCGCGAGCACCTTCTGCTGGAGGTCGCGCTGGAGATAGATCAGGAGGTTCCGGCAGCTTACGAGGTCGAGCCGCGAGAACGGGGGGTCCTTGAGGAGGCTGTGGGGGGCGAAGAGGACGGCCTCGCGCAGCGGCTCGCTCACGCGGTAGTGCCCGCTGTCGTGGGTGAAGAACCGCCGCAGCCGCTCGGCGCTCACGTCCGCCTCGATGGACTCGGGATAGGCCCCCTCGCGGGCCGTGCGGACGGCGGCCTCGCTCAGATCGGACGCGAAGACCTGCACGGCGGGCGGCTCGGCGAGCGTCGCGGCGTGCTCCAGGAGGAGCATGGCGATCGAGTACGCCTCCTCGCCCGTGGCGCAGCCGGGGACCCACACGCGGAGCTCGTCCTCCGGCCCCTTCCCCTCGAAGAGCCGGGGCACGGCGCTCTCCAATGCCGCGAACGCCCTAGCGTCGCGGAAGAAGTTGGTGACGGAGATGAGGAGGTCGTCGAGGAGCACCGCGGCCTCGCCCGCGTCGGCGCGGAGGCGGTCGAGGTAGGCGTCGAGCGAGTCGGCCCCGGTGACGTGGAGGCGGCGGTCGAGGCGGCGCAGCACCGTCGAGCGCTTGTAGTGGGCGAAGTCGTGGCCGGTGCGCGCGCGGAGCTGGGCGAGGACGTGCTGGAGCGCCTTCTGGCCGTCCTCGGGGAGCGCCTCCGGCGTCTCGGGGAGCCGCTCCTCGCGGAGCCGCTCGGCGTAGGCGGCGGCCTCGGCCGCGAGCCGCCCCGCCGTCCCGACGACGTCGACGATGCCGGCGGCGAGGGCCGTCCGGGGCATCTCCTCGAACCGGGCGTCCTCGGGGTCCTGCGCCATCACGCACCCGCCCACCTCGCGGAGCCGCCGCGCCCCGACGGTCCCGTTCGCGCCCGTGCCCGAGAGGATGACGCCGACGGCGTGCTCGCCGTAGGCGTCGGCGAGGGTGCGGAAGAAGTGGTCGATGGGCCGGCGCTCGACGCGCTCCTCCTCGATGGGCTCGAGCACGAGGTGGCCGTCCTCGATCAGGAGGTTCTTGTTCGGCGGGATGACGTAGACGTGGCCCGGCCGGACGGCGACGCTCTCCGTCACCTGGGTGACCGGGAGCGGGAGGCCGCCCTGGAGCACGTCGGCGAGGTGGCTCTCCTCGTCCGGGGCGAGGTGGAGGATGACCACGAAGGCGATGCCGTCGACCTCGGGCAGCCCGGCGAAGAACGCCTCGAGCGCCTCGACCCCGCCCGCCGACGCGCCCAGCCCGGCCACGACGAACGCCGGCCCCGGCACGCCGCCCACGTCGCCGTCCTCGGTGCCGCGGTCCGGCAGGGTCTCGGCGCACTCGGCGTCCGAGCGCGCCGGCTCATCCGTCGCGGCGCGTTGCCCCTCCTGATGGTTGTCGTCCGCCATCCTCGCGTCCTCGGTGGGGTGGATGCGACGCAGCAGAGGGCTAGATGGAAGAGGGCCGCTAGGCGCTCATCCGAGGGCCGCTAGGCGCTCATCCGAGGGCCGCTAGGCGCTCATCCGAGGGCCGCTAGGCGCTCATCCGAGGGCCGCTAGGCGCTCATCCGAGGGCCGCTAGGCGCTCATCCGAGGGCCGCTAGGCGCTCATCCTTCCGGCGCGTCGGCAGACGTGCGCAGAACTGATATCTAAAGATACGGCGTGTGCCCACACGCATTCGCCGAGCCTAACGAGGGCACGGACCCCTACCCGCCGACGACCTGCCCGCCGTTGGGGTGGAGCGTCTGGCCGGTCATGTACGAGGCGTCCTGGGAGGCGAGGAAGACGAAGGAGGGGGCCACCTCCTCCGGCTGCCCGGCCCGCCCCATCGGCGTGTCCTGCCCGAACTCGGCGACCTCGTCGGCGGGGAACGAGGCGGGGATGAGCGGGGTCCAGATCGGCCCCGGCGCGACGGCGTTGACGCGGATGCCGCGGCCGGCGAGGTTCTGGGCGAGCGAGCGCGTGAAGGCGAGGATGGCCCCCTTCGTCGAGGCGTAGTCGATGAGGGCGGGGTGCCCCTCGAACGCCGTGATCGAGGTGGTGTTGACGATGGCGCTGCCCTCTCCGAGGTGCGGCAACGCCGCCTGCGCCATGAAGAAGTACCCGAAGATGTTCGTGCGGAAGGTCGTTTCGAGCTGCTCCTCGGAGATGGCCGTGAGGTCCTGCCGGACGAACTGCACGGCGGCGTTGTTGACGAGCACGTCGAGCCCGCCGAGCGCGCCGACGGTCTGCGCGACGGCGTCGCGGCAGAACGACCGCTGCCCGACGTCGCCCGCGAGCAGGAGGCAGCGCCGCCCCTCGGCCTCGACGAGCGCCTTCGTCGTCTCGGCGTCGTCGTGCTCGTCGAGGTAGACGACCGCGACGTCGGCCCCCTCGCGGGCGAAGAGGACGGCCACGGAGCGGCCGATCCCGCTGTCGCCGCCGGTGACGACGGCCACCCTGCCCTCGAGCTTGCCGCTGCCCCGGTAGTCCGGCGCGATCTCCTGCGGCTGCGGCTCCATGTCGGCCTCGTGGCCGGGGTGCCGGTCCTGGTGCTGGGCCGGGAAGGCGTCGGGGCGGTCGGAGGGCATAGCGTCGTCCGGTACGGGGGGTGTAATGGTCCGGGGTGCCCCGCCCCACACGACGCGCGGCCCGGCGTCGCGGTAAGAGGGGAGGGCGGGGCGCCCCGGTGGTCAGGCCGTGGCGGCGGCGGGATTGACCACCTGCCTGGCGAGACGTGTGAGCCGGTCGTCGGTGTCCTTCTCCTCATCGAGCGTCTGCCCGAGGAGGGCGCGGTCGTCACGGCGACCGAGCATTTCGGCGTAGGTACAGACGGTGCCGTAGCCGGCGATCTCGTAGTGCTCGACGCGCTGCGCAGCGGCGATGAGCCCGGCGTCGAGCACGGCCGGGTCGGCGTCCTCCCAGAGGAGACGGTCCTTCTTGCTGATGAGGTCCTCGCCCTCCTTGACGAGGCCCTTCATGGCCGCACACGTCTCGCCGGAGGGCTTCTCGCCGAGGCCGTCGAAGACCTGCTCAAGGCGCTGCACCTGGCCGCGCGTCTGGTCGAGGTGGTCGCGGAAGGCCTGGGCGAGCTCGGGGTGGGTGGCGGCGTCGGCCATCTTCGGGAGGGCCTCGGTGAGCTGCTGCTCGGCGTCGTAGAGGTCGCGGAGCTGGTTGAGGTAGAGGTCGGGGAGGGTCTTGAGCGGCATGGTGATTTCCCGGTAGAGGGGTCGGTAGGGGTTGAAAGGCAGCCCGCGCCGGGCGAGACCCTGCGCGGGCGAGAAGGGACGTGCAAGGTAGCCGCTCCTCTTCCGGCACGCCGTAGCAGGATCGTGCTATCCTCCACAGCCCGGCCGGCCGCGCGTACGACTACGAGGCGGCGATCAGGCGTCAGGGCTGCCCATCGCCCGGCTCGCCGGCGCCCTTGGCCTGGGCGACGTGGCTGAGCGCCACGAGCCCGACGCCCCCGACGAGGTTCCCCGCCGTCGAGATGGCCAGGACCTCGGCGAGCACGCCGAGGCCGACGGGGGCGCCGAAGAGGAGGCCCAAAAAGACGTGGAGCGACGTGACGATCACGTGGTCGAAGGGGCCGAGCGCGAGGAGGAACCCGACCGCGTAGGCCAGGGCGATCCGGCTCCCGATGCCGTCCGTAGCCTGCACGAGGAACGACAGGAGCGCTACGAGCGCCCCGCCCACGATGGCCGAGGCGAACCCCGCCCCCGCCCCGCGTGAGACGAGCCGCTCGGCGATCCCGCTCAGCGCGCCCGCCGTCCCCTCGGGCAGGACGCCGTGGACCGAGACGACGAGGGCGAGGAGGCCGCCGCCGATGAGGTTGATCACGAAGGTGGCCCCCCACAAACGGAGGATGCCGACGACGCCCCCGGCCTCCCGCCGCTCGAAGACCGAGGCGATGGGGTCGGAGAAGTTCTCCGTGAAGAGCTCCGTCCGCCCGACGATGAGGAAGACGAGCCCAGGCGCGAAGGCGAGCGCGCCCGCGATCTTAGCGGCCTCGCCAAGGTAGGGCTCGGTGACGGCGTGGGCGATGCCGAGCGCGGCGATGCCGAAGACGACGGTGAACCCCGCGATGAACGCAGTTGAGGCGAGCTCGAGGAGGGGCTGCTCGAGGCGGCGCTCGCCTTCCTCGGCGGCGCGGCGGAAGATCTCGGCGGGGTCGGGGACGACAGCCATCAGGCGGGATGGGGTCGGGATGCTGGCGCCGCGGCGCGCTCGCTCCTGCAATGACTACGGTCGCAGCCGTTACGGTCGGCGCGCGGCTAGTCGGTCTCGCGGACCCAGCGGTCACCCTGCTTCTCGTACTGCTCTTTCACTGTGCCCCACGCCACCTTGTGGGCGGTCTCCTCGCGGGAGTCCGAGGGGTCGCGGCGCGCGCTCGGGTCGGCGTACTCATCCCAGGCGTTGTTGTAGGCCGCCTGGTAGATCTCCTGCCCGTGCTTCGGCAGGCTGTTCTTGACCGAGTCGGGAAGCTCACTCAGCGTGTCGTAGGGCATCGGTGCAGGGGTCGGGTGATGGAAAAAGGAGGTCCGGCTTGCCGGTCAGTCCGAAGCCGTGGAGAGGAAAGCCTGCCGCCGGCAGCACCAGCCCGTGAGCCCCCCCAGATCAGGCAGTTCCCGACGACGCCGAGCGCATTCGGGAGCGCCCGACCGCCGAAGAACGGCCGCTTCCCCATGAGAGGAGCGACGGCGGCCCCCTCGTAGAGCAACGGGAGCACGCCGAAGAGCGCCCCCTTCAGCGGGGTCGGGTCCTCGACGAAGGCGGCGAAGAGCGCGCCCCACGCCCCGCCGCCGACGGCGAAGAGGGCGCTCCCGAGGGCCGTCGCTCGGGGTCGCGGCCCGCCGAACATCCCCTGCCACGTCTCCGGCGGCGGGAACTCGTCGGCGGAGACGAGACCGACAGGACGGCCGAGCGCGGTGGCCGCAACCGTCGCCGCGCCGGCGAGGGTGCCGCCGACGAACCCGGCTTTGAGAGGAGCCTTCCTGGTGAGGGCTTTCATAAGAGGTGGATAGGTGAAGCATTACCGACCAAGCAGATGCCGGAGGGCCTTGCGCGCCTCCGGGAGCACGAGCGGGAGCGAGGCCAGCGAGGCGAGGTTCGCCGCCTGGCAGTAGGCGCAGAGCGCCCCGTTCTCGTCCCACTCCTCGCGCGCCAGCTTCGCGTTCGTCGCCACGTCGCTCGCCACCTTCGCCGCGAGCGCGAGCGGGAGCCACGGCAGCTTCCGCGCCCGGCCCTCGCCGCCGGCCCCGGCGAGGAGCATCGTCACGCCGTAGGTGACGAGCATGGCGAGGCCGTCCGGCGTCCGCGCCCGCTCGTAGGCGTAGTCCGAGGCGTCGACGCGGGCGGAGTCGAACGGCCGACGGGCGGGTCCGGGAGGTGCTTGATGACGCCGGTCTGGTAGAGCCCGACGAGGATGCCGGCTGTGGCCCCGACGGCGGAGAGGCCGAGGACACTGCGGCGGCGGCCGAGGTCGGGCGCGTCGCCGAGGCGGAGCTGGCGGCTGAGCTGGGTGGGGGACGGAGCGGAGGGCGTGACCATGGTTCGGGGAGGAAGGGGTATGCGGATACGGTGCCAGGAGTCAGGCCGGCACCTGCTCCGTCCGCTCGCGGTCGAAGTGGCGGTGGTGGGCGACGGCCTCCGCGAAGCGCTCGGCGAAGCCGTCGGTCCCGGCGCGGGCCGTCACGACGCCTTTGTCGGCGGCCTTGCGCGCCGTCGTCAGGCCGATCCCGGAGGTTGCGCCGGTGAGGACGATCGTTTGGTCTTCGAGCTTCTTAAGAGAGATAGACATGGGCGTTACCCTTCGGGGTATGGCGTCACGCGGCGGCCCCGCGGCCACGAGAGGACGGGGCTGTGCGCTGGTAGCCCGCGCTCCCGCTCCGCCGCGCCGGAGCGGCGTCCGACGACGCTCATCCGACGACACTCAGGAGAGGGGGAATGAATAGGGAACGGCTGGACAGAAGAGACGGAGCCATGAGGACAGAAGCGTCCCACTACGTCAGTCGTCGACGTCGTCAGTCGTCAACGTCGTCGGCCCAGCCGCGGATGGCGTCGTTGGCACGCTCGGCTCCCTCGATGATCGCCGCGTGCGAGGCGTCGTCGATGATGACGAGCTCGGCGTTCTCGCCGATCATGTCCGCCATCCGCTGCGCGATCTCGAAGGGGTAGATCGTGTCCTGAAGCCCGACGAGGACGAGCACCGGCACGTCGATCTCGCCGAGGAGCGGCTGGAAGTCGGGCCGGTTCGCGAGCGCGTTCAGCCCGGCGAGTGCCGCGTCGAGCGACGCCTCGTTCATGATCCCCGTGAGGTAGTCCGCGAGGTCGGCGTTCTCCATCCGCGCCTCACCGGTCAGCATCTCGTCGATGATGAGCGGCGGGAGCGCCTCGACGCCCTCGGCCCGGACGAACTCGGCGGCCCCCGTCCACGTCCCGGCCTCGATGGCGTTGGCCGCCGCCGCGATCGTGTCGATCAGCAGCATCCCGCGGAAGCGCTCAGGAGCCATGTCGTACATCGAGAGCACGATGGGCCCGCCCATCGACATGCCCCCGACGAGGGCCTGCTCGATGCCGAGCTCGGTCATGACGTCGAGCACGTCCTCGGCGTAGACCTGGATCGTGGCGTCGTCGTCGGGGGCCGTGCTCTGGCCGTAGCCGCGGAGGTCGAGGGCGACGACGCGGTACTCGTCGGAGAGCGCGTCGAGCTGCTCGCGGTAGAGCCCGCTCGAGAGCGGGTACCCGTGGACGAGGACCATCGTGGGGTCGCCGGCGTCGCCCTCGGCCTGATAATAGATCGTCGCGCCGTTGACCTCGACGAAGCCCTCGTCGGGGAGCGGCTCGGCCACGCTTTCGTTGTCGCAGCCGAGGAGGGTGCCGCCCACGAGTGCGGTGAGGAGCACGGCGGAGAGGAGGATCTGAACCTTGCGCATGGGGGTGGTGATGTTTCGTTGGAGGAGGTGCGGGAGGAGGTGGAGAGCCGGAGGGGGTCGCCTCCGGCTCGCTACCGAGACTTGCAGGAGGGGGAGCCCTCGGCTCCCCCTCTCAGGCTTCGCCACGTCGTTTGGCAGGACCCTGCTACCCTGCGGCCGGGCGCTGCGATGGCCCCGTTACCGCAGCAGCGTGGTTACCGCAGCAGCGTGATCCGCCGCGACTGAGCGGTGCCGTCCGCTTCGAGTCGGACGACGTAGACCCCGCTCGCCAGGCCGCCGGCCTCGAAGCGGACCCGGTGCGGTCCCGCCTCCGTGAGGCCGTCTACGAGCCGGACCACCTCGCGGCCGAGCACGTCGTAGACGGCGAGGGCCGCCTCAGTCGCGCGCGGCAGCGTGAAGCCGATCTCGGTGGTGGCCGCGAACGGGTTGGGGTAGGCCTCGTCCAGGCGGAAGGCCCCCAGCGACGCACCCGGCTCGGTCGGCGTGCCGCCCGTCGGCGTCACGCGCCAGATCACGCCGGAGTTCTCGTCGTAGGCGTAGGGCGGCGCCTGCGTGTAATCGATGTTCACGCGGCCGTAGTCCACGATGTACATCGCCCCATCGGGGCCGAACTGCACGTCGAACGGCCGCTCGATCCCCGGCTCGCCGGGCGGCGGCTGCCCCGAGGCCGGCCCCGGAAGCTGGTTCCGCACGAACGGCACGACCTCGCCCACGGCGGGGTCCACCCGGACCACGCGGAAGCCAGCCGGTCCCATTGCCGTCGGGTTCGTCGGCGGGGCGAGGTCACCCCACTCGGCGATGAAGACGTGCCCGCCGAAGTCGCCGAAGTCTTCCGGTGCCACGTCGAGCATGGACGGCGACGAGTTAAACGGGTGCCGGCCGAGCACGACCTCCGGCGTCGGCGGCGTCAGCCCGCTCGCGTCATGGTCGATCACGAAGTCGAGCGTCCGCCCGACCGGCTCGCCGTCGACGAAGACGGGGGCCTGGAGCGAGTCCGGCGGCTCGAACATCTCGTCGGAGAGCGGCTCGCGGCCGGCCGAGAAGTCGGGGACGCCGTACCAGAACACGTCGTCGGTGATGCGGAGGCTGGCGTCGAGGGTGTCGAGCACGGGGCGGTCGCGGAGGTCGTACCCGTTCTCTGCAGCGTACATGTCGCCGTCCTCGTCCCAGGCGAGGCCGATGAGATTGCGGAAGCCCCAGGCGACGGTCTCGATGGTGTTCGCGGCGTCGGCGGGGTCGAAGGCGAGGATCGAGCCGCCGCACTTCTCGACGCCGGGGATCACTTGGCCGGGCTCGGTGGCCGTCCCGAAGGGGACGTAGGCCCCGGTGAGCACGGTGTCGTCCGGATCAGGCGTGCGGAAGTCGGGGTACTGGATGTTGCGCCCGGTGAGGGTGAGGTCCTCGCACGGCGTCGCCTTGAGGTTCGGGCTGAGCGCGACATAGGGCGCAATCGTCGGGCCGACGACGCCCGCGTTGCCGGCCGGCCCGACGGCGACGTACATCCGGCCGTCGGGGCCGAGGCGGATGTCGTTGATCTGGTGCTCGGCCTGGCTGTCGATGATGCCGCTGAAGAGGAGCGTGGCCTCGCCGTCCATCGACACGCGGGAGACGGCCCCGGTGAGGTCGTCGGCGCGGTGGGTGACGTAGAACGCGCCGTCGTGCCAGAGCAGCCCGACCAGGGCCGGGGCCACGACGCCGGAGAGGTCCGCGACGACCTCGGTCGAGCCGTCATCGCCCACGCGGAGGATCTCGATGGGGGCGAGCTGCTCGGGGAAGAGGCCGCCGCCGGCGGTCCCGACGTAGAGCTGCCCGTCGTCGTCCCACGTGATGGACGAAGGAAGCTGGAGGCTGTCGGCGACCATCTCGATGGTGTAGCCGTCGGGGAGCTTGATCTTGGGGAAGTCCGGGTTCTGACCCTGCACCGGATCGGCCGGGGCAAGGGCGAAGAGCGCGACGACGAGGAGTGTGACAAGGCGCATGGCGGCCTCCTAGAGATGGGAAGGGAGAGGGTCCTAGGGCGTGTTCGGAAACTCCGCTCTTGTCATCCTGAACTCGTTTCAGGATCCCGAACGGGGGCCGCTGTCTTGACGAGATGGGCTGCGCCGCTGCTGCGCGGTCCGGATCGGGGCCCGGGATGACACCCTCTTTGGAGTTTCCGAACAGAGCCTAGAGATGGGAAGGGGGAGGGGAGGTGCAAAGGTGCGCCTCTCGCCTCCGGATTCCCATAGCAGAAGTCTGCTAAACCCACGGCCTCCGCTCGGCCGGCAGCGTCCCCGCTATGCGCTCGGCCGTTCTACGCCCCGGCCGGAGTCCCGCGCGGCGTCCGGTGTGTGGGTGCGCGCCCGGAAGAGGAGGTCCCGGACGCGCTCGGCGTGCCGCTCCAGCTCGCCGGCGCGCTCGGCGTAGGCGGAGCGCCCCTCCTCGCGGTCCATCTTCCGTAGCAGCCGGGCGCGCTCCTCCATCGTCCGGAGCGCGGTCATGAGCGCGACCTCCGTCGCCTCGGCCTGCCCGTCCACGAGCGCCGCCTCGGTGAAGGCGTGCCCGGTGTGGCAGCGGTAGCGCGGGCGCTCCGGGCCGTTCACCTCCCAGAGCACGCCGCCGCAGTCGGGGCAGGTGAGCGGCGTCCGCTCGCCCAGCTCGTCCATCACGTCGATCTCGTCCATCCCAGTCTCGGTCAGTTGCGCTTCGAGGCGCAGGGTTCGGGGGACCGGCGGCGGCTCACCGGCGGGCGTCTCGGCCAGCCGGCCGAGGAGCGCGCCCAGCTCCGCGACCGGCACGACGCGGGCGTCGGCGACGGCGGCGAGGGCGCTCCGGGGCATCTCGGGGTAGGCCGCGTCGGCGGGGTCCTGCACGACGGCGAGCCCGCCACAGCGCGTAACCGCGAGCAGCCCCGCCGCGCCGTCGTCGTGCAGCCCGCTCAGCACCACGCCGACGACGCGCGAGCGGTAGGCGACGGCGGCCGAGCGGAAGAGGGGGTCCGCCGCCGGGCGCGTCCGGTTCTCGCGCGGGCCGCGGGAGAGGCGCACGCCCGCCGGGGTCAGGAGGAGGTGGCGGTCCGGCGGCGCAACGTAAATCCGGCCCGGCTGCACGGCGTCGCCGTCCTCGGCCAGCCGCGCCGGCAGCGGTCCGGCCCGGTCGAGGATCCCGCCGAGGAGGCCCGGCCCGTTCGCCGCGGTATGCTGGACGACGAAGACCGCCGCCGGGAGGTCC
The DNA here is from genome assembly GCA_965215145.1 of Rhodothermales bacterium. Classification (GTDB taxonomy): domain Bacteria; phylum Bacteroidota; class Rhodothermia; order Rhodothermales; family JANQRZ01. The sequence continues at coordinate 2,325,650 of OZ244038.1, forward strand.
GGCGGAAGCCCGCCCACCAGTGCCCTGAGCGCGTCGAGCCCGCCCATCGAAGCCCCGACGACGATGACGTCGTGGCCCTGCGGCGGGCGTGGATCGGCGGTATCGTCAGGCACAGCCACCTCAGCGCTCGAAGGTGCCGACGAGCGTGCCGCTCGCCAGGACGTGCCCGCGGAGGGCGTCGAGGAGCTCGGCGCGGCTCGCCCCGAACGGGAGGTCGAGCGCGGTGTCGAGCGCGAAGACTTGGACGTGGTAGCGGTGCGGTGGGTCGCTCTTCGGCGGGCGCGGCCCGAAGTAGCCGAGCGATCCGTAGTCGTTACGCCCCTGCCGCGCGCCCTCTGGAACGGCGAGCGCCGGGGCACCAGGCACGGCCTCGCCGAGCCGGGTCACGTCAGCCGGGATGTCGTAGAGCGTCCAGTGGACGAACGGCTTCAGTTTGGCCGGCACGTCCGGGTCCTCCATCATCACGACGTAGCTCTGCGTGCCGGCCGGGCCGGGGGTCCAGCGCAGCGCCGGGGAGATGTTCTGCCCCTCGGCCCCGAACAAATCGGGGATCGGCTGCCCGTCGGCGAAGGCCGGCGACGTGACGCTGAGCGTCGCCGGGGCCTCGACGACCTCGGCGGCCAGCCCCTCCGGCGTCGGCGCGGGCGGCTGCGGGACGGGTGCGTTCGTCATTCGGACGTCCGCGCCCGCCTCGTTCGTCGGCATCATCGGCGCTTCGTGGGCCGTTTGCCCTCCGGTGTAGGCGACCCGGTAGATCACCCCGTTCGTATCGTCGGAGAGCAGGAGCGACCCGTCGACGGCCTGAGCCAGCCCGCACAGCCGCCCGAGGTGTCCCCACCCGTCGCCCTCGGCGTCGCCGTCCTTGACGAGGAACCCCTGCACGAACGGCTCGAAACCGACGGGCCGCCCGTCCTCGAACCGGATGCGGACGACCTCGTAGCCGGAGGGCGGCCTCCGATTCCACGAGCCGCGCATCGCAATGAAGGCGTCGCCCCGGTACTCCGCCGGAAACGCGTCGCCGGTGTAGAAGGCGAGCTGCATCGGGGCCGCGTGCGGGGTGTAGAGCCCGAGCGGCTCGGCGCTCCGGGCCGCCCACGTCTCCATCGTGATCCCGCCCGGTGGGTGGTCCTGCGGGTTGAACTGCCCGTCGGCGTAGACGTAGGGCCAGCCGTAGGCGGTGCCCTCCACGATCTGGTTGAGCTCCTCGTGCTGCTCGTTGTCGCCGAGCCAGTCGATCCCGTGGTCCATCCCGTAGATCGCGCCGCTCTCGGGGTGGAACCCGTAGCCGATGGTGTTGCGGAGGCCGGAGGCGAAGATCGTCCGGCTCGACCCGTCAGGCGCGACGCGGAGCATCGCCGCGTTCTCGGGGTTGGCCTCGGAGCAGGCGTTGCACGTCGAGCCCTGCGTGGTGTAGAGGTGGCCGTCGGGTCCGACGACGACCATCGGGTTGGGGTGCTGACCTAGGTCCGGGAGGCCGTCGGCGAAGAGCTCGAGCGGGGCGAAGGTGCCGTCAGGCCGGATCTCCGTCCGGTAGATCTGGTGGATGCGGGCGAGGTAAGCCGTCCGCCCGTCGAGGGCGATGCCGTGGAGGCCGGGCCGGGCGGCGACCACGACCGGCTCGCCGTCGGCGCGCCCGTCACCGTCGGCGTCGCGGAGCATGACCACGTCGCCGACCGAGCGGCGAGTGACGTAGACCGTGCCGTCGTCCGAGACGGCGATCATGCGGGGGTTGACGAGGCCCTCGGCGAAGACGCTGATCTCGAACCCGGCGGGGAGCCGGAGGCTGCGGAGCCGCTCGGGCGTCGGGTCGAGCTGCCGGGGCTCGACGACGTGGGCGACGACCTCAACATCGGCGTGCTGGGGATTCTGGAGACGCTCTGAGACGGACTGGCCGAGGGCGGGTCGGGCCGCCAGGGCGAGGCCCACGACCAGGAAGAGTGTGTGCTGTGGTGCGTTCATATTGAGGGGTCGTCTTGTCCGTCGTTCGATCGTTCGTCGGTTTGGTCCGCACACCGGGCCACGGGACGGTGCGGCTTCAGCCATACAGGGTACGATGGGGCAACGCGGCGGTAAGGTGGAGCGCTTGGCCTCTATCGAGAACTTCTATGTCGGCGGCATCGCGCGCCTATAGCAGCACTCTGCTAAGCTCCCCGCTGTGTACTGGCCTGTCCGGTCGGGGGGCATCCTTGGTCGTTTCCGATAAGTGAAAGTCATCGAAAACAGATCGCGCTCCGAGCCCTATCTCGTGGCACCCCACTCCGCCTCGACAAGCCGCGTCCCCGACGCCCATGCTCGCCCACCTCTTCTTCCTCAAGCCCGGCTCCCACGGGTTCCCGAACCGCCTCGGCGTCGAGCACGACGAGCCGCTCGCGGACCGCGGAGGCTGGTACGACCACGCGGCCACGCTGGAGGTCGAACCCCACGACGACGTGGCCGACACGCTCCAGGCCGTCTGAGCGCGGACCCAATACGGACGCGGCGACTGGACTGGGAACGCGGAGGTCCGGTGGGTCTCGGGGCCGGGCCTCCGGTCGTCCCACGTCGGCGACGTGATCGTGCTGGAGGGCTCGGACGATCGGGCCGCCTTCGAGGTCGCCTTCGCCGGCTTCCGCCGGATCGATGTGCCGCCGGACCAGATCCCCCCGCGCGGACGGTCCCGCCGTTGCCCTCGGAGCTCGAATGAGCGCGCTCGTCCCAGCCAAGAGCGCGCGCCAGGTCCCCGCGGCGCTCGCGGCCGACGCCGAGGCCGCGCGGCGGTTCGCCGAGGCGGCCCGCTCCGACGCTACGCTCCGGGCCTACCGTTCCGACTGGTCCGACTTCGCCGCGTGGTGCGAGGGTCGCGGGCTCACATCCATGCCCGTGAGGCCCGAGACCGTGTCCTTATATATAGCGTCATATATAGCGTCGCGCGCCGAGGCTAGACCGGTGAGCGACAACGGCCAGCCGACGGCACCGCTCAAGGTGGCTACGCTGGAGCGCCGGCTCGCCGCGATCAGCCAGGCCCACAAGCTCGCCGGCGTCGAGAGCCCGGCGCTGAGGTCGAAGGAGCCGCTTCACTCGGTCTGGGCGGGCGTCGTGCGCGCTCTCGGGACCGCACGCGAGAAAGTCGCCCCCGCGCTCACGGCCGACGTCGTCCAGATGGCCGAGGGCTGCGACGAGGTCGTGCGGCTGGCCGAGGCGTTCCCCGAGGAGGCGAGTCCGGGCGCAGCGCTCCGGGGGCAGCGCTCCGGGCGCGGCGCGACAAGGCGCTCCTCCTCCTTGGCTTCGCCGCGGCCCTCCGGCGGAGCGAGCTGGCAGCGGTCCGCGCAGAGCACCTCTCGTTCGACCCGAAGGGGCTCCGGCTCCTCATCCCTCGCTCGAAGAGCGACCAGGAGGGCGCGGGCCAGGTCGTCGGCGTGGTCTACGGGGCTCGGCCCTCGACGTGCCCCGTCCGGGCAGCCCGGTCCTATCTCGCAGCCGCCGGCCGGGCGCTCGCCGACCAGGGCCGACCCTCTCCCCTCTCGGGACCCGTGTTCCGTTCCATCGACCGCTGGGGGCGTTTGGGTCGGAAAGCTATCACGGGGCGGACCGTAGCCAACGTCGTCAAAGCTCACGTCGAGGCGGCCGGGCTCGATGCCTCGCTCTACGCGGGGCATTCGCTCCGGGCGGGGTTCGCCACGAGTGCGGCGCGAGCGGGGAAGTCCGACCGAGCCATCAAGAAGCAGACCCGGCACAGGACGGACGCCATGCTCGCCGAGTACGTCCGCGAGGGACGGCTCTTCGATGAGAATGCCAGCGAAGACATTGGGCTCTGAGAGGCTGTATTCAAACTACCCCGGATGCAGCCGCTTCAGCATCAGGTGCGTCATCGCCCATAGCACCATCGCCCGACTCGACTCCACCGCCCCCTCGTAGTCCTTCGACAACCGGCGGCTCCGGTTCAACCACCCGAACGTCCGCTCCACCACCCAACGACCCTTGAGCACCACGAACCCCCTCTGACCACGCGGTCGATGCACGATCTCCACGCGGCAGCCCAGCACGCGCCACGCCCATGACGCCAACGATCCCGGAGACCCCGCGTCGGCGCGTAGCAGCCCCAGCCGGGGCACTTGGCCGGCCAGCGGAGCCGGCGCCCGGACGGCTCCCCATTCGTCGCGCTCAGAGGCCGCTGTCACCGCGCAGGCCAGCACCAAGCCCATCGTATCGACGGCGAGGTGACGCTTGCGGCCCTTCACGTTCTTGCCCGCGTCGTACCCTCGGGGTCCCCTTTCTCAGTCGTCTTGACCGATTGGCTATCGACGACGGCGATGCTTGGCTCCGGCTCCCGTCCGGCAGCGACGCGGACCTGTCGGCGGAGGGCGGCGTGGAGCTGGTCGAGCGTGCCGTCGAGCCGCCAGCGGCGGTAGCACGAGTAGATCGAGGCCCAGTTGGGGAAGCCGGCTTCGCCTTGGGGGAGGTAGCGCCACTGGCAGCCGGTGCGGACGAGGTAGGGGATGGCGTTGACGACCTCGCGGCGGTCGACGGTGGGCGGTCGGCCCATCGTCTTGGAGAGCAGCGGCTCAACGGCCTGCCACTGCTCGTTGGAGAGGTCGGAGGGGTAGCGTGGGCGATTCATGCCGGAAGCTACGCTCCAGCCCTACTTTGAATACAAGCTCTGACAGTCTCTACATCTAGTGACTATCGGGTAGGTCTACGGGGGCGGAGGTCACCGCAAGGTAGAGCCCTGGCCCCTAACCTGTCAAGCCGGCGCTAACGGTCTCCAATCCCAGTTCAATGCAGCGAAGGTGGAGGCGGACGGCGGTGTCGAGGTCGAGGGGGCGGAGGTGGAAAGAGGCGAGCAGGTCCGCCACGTCTTCCCCCTGCCGCAGCCGAAGCTCGGCCTCGGGCAGCGCCTCCTTCAGCGCGAGGTACGCCGTCGGCACGCCGGGCTCGCCCTCATGCTCCCCCTCCACCACAAACAACGGAAGCTCGGTGACGAGGCAGAGCGGGTGCCGGTCCTTCGCCGCGTCGTAGCCGGCGAGGTGGGCCTGCTCCATCGAGGACAGGAAGAACTTCCGCGCGGTCGCCTCGTCGCCGCGGGCGCGGAAGTGGGCCTGCATGGCACGGCCCTCGGGCGTCGTCCAGAAGCCGGGGCCGAGGTAGCGGAAGCCCTTGTCGCCGCCGCGGTCGTGGTCGTGCACGTCTAGTCCACTTGCAATAACAGCTTTCGCCCAGCCCTCGCGCAGCGCCGCCGTCCGGTCCGGCCCGCCGTGCCCGGCCCAGTGCCTTTCGACCAGCAGCAGCGCGCCTTCGGCGAAGGCCATCCCGTGCAGGCTCAGGTGCAGCGCGAGCGGGGTGTAGTCGAACAGGAAGCGGCTGGCGGCGCGGTTCTCCTTCCGCATCACCGGGTACCCGAACTCGATGTCGCGGCCGGGCGGCTCGCGGCGGCGGTGCAGCAGAAATGCCTCCAGAACCTGTCCCGGGCTCGATCCGGGATCCTGCCACCGCTCGATCCACGCCTGGTTTTTTGCCTCCCCGTCCGGGTTGACGTGGGGGATGATCCGAAAGGAGAACCGCTCGAACAGCGCCTCGAACCCGCCGTCCTCGGCGAGCCAGTCGCGGTTCGCCAGCGCCTCCAGGATCAGCGTCCGCAGCGTCTCCGGCCCCACGGGCTCGTCGGCGTGGGCGCCGGCGACGAGGGTGACCGTCTCCGGCCCGAACCCGAGCGTGACGCCGTAGAGCGGGCGCCCCTCCTCGCAGGTCCCGAGGTCGTGGAACTGCGCGAGGTCGGGGTTGGCGGCGCAGGCGCGGCGGATCGGCTCGCGCACCTCCTCGGCGGTGCGGAAGCGGAGGCCGTCGAGGGGGAGGTCGGTGAGCCGCATGCGGGCGGGGGGATGGTGAGGCGGGCGCTCGCGCGAATCGGGCGGAACGGGGTAGGTTCCCCAGTCGGACCCACGGCGTGTGTCGCTCGTTCGACCTTGCTGATCCGCGTCCTTCGTTCCGATGCTGCTCGTCATCCCCGCCATCGACCTCAGCGGCGGCCGGTGCGTCCGGCTCCGGATGGGGCGGTACGCCGACGAGGCCGACTACTTCGTGGACCCCGTCCGCATGGCGAAGCTGTGGCGGGTGCAGAACGCGAAGGCCCTCCACCTCGCCAACGTGGACCCCGACGGGACGGGCAACCGCGCTGTGATCCGCGACATCGCCGCGGCCGTGGACATCCCGCTGCAGGTCGGCGGGGGGATCCGCACGATGGCCGACGTGGACGAGCTGCTGGAGGCGGGCGTCTACCGCGTCGTGCTCGGGGGGGCCGCCCTCCGCGAGCCCGACTTCGCCGAGGAGGCGGTGGCGAAGCACACGTGCAGCCGCGTCGTCGTCGGCGTAGCCGGCCAGGCAGGCGGCGACGGCCTCGACCCCGTGGCGGCGGCGCTGGAGATGGAGCGCCGGGGCGTCCGCCGCATCGTCTACACCGAGCCCGCCGACGCCGACGGCCCGGACCTGGACGCCTGCCGCGCGCTCGCGGAGCGGCTCTCGACGTGCCGCCTCACGGTCGCGGGCGGCGTGCGCGACTACCGCGACCTCCTCCGACTCCAGGAGCTTGCCCCGCTCGGGCTCGACTCGGTGATCCTCGGGCGGGCGCTCTACGAGAACCGCTTCGCCTGTCAGGGCCTCTGGTGCTGGCACGACAAGGAGCACGTGGACCTCGACCGCTTCTCGACGGCCAGGCTCGCCGGCGCCTCCCCCACTCCGCCCGCCTCCGACACCTGCGACTGATGCCCACCGACCCCGCCGCGCCCCTCCGGCTGCTCCGCGTCGCCATCGCCCTCGTCGTGGTGGCCGCGCTCGGGCTGACCGCGTGGCTCGTGGACAAGGCCGTGCTGAACCCCGACGTGCGGGCGAAGAAACCGGGGTGGTTCGAGGGCGCCTTCGACGTGCCGTTCTGGCTCCCGCTCGTGCTCACCGTCGTCGTCGGCGCCGCGGCCGTCGTGGCCGTCTACGCGAAGGCGATGCGGCGGCTCAAGGCCGGCGAGGACCTCTACGGCGGGCGCCTCCGCGAGCGCCAGCGCCGCGAGGCCGAGCGGGATCACGCCGCGCCATAGCAACCCTGACGGCCCACCTGCATCTCTTGACGACACCCCACTCGTCCCCGATGCGCCACGCCCTCCCCCTCCTGCTCGTCCTGCTCCCCCTCCCCGCCATCGCGCAGGGGGACCCGGCCCCCGAGGCGTTCCCCGGAATCGAGCAGCCACCCGAACTGATCGGCGGGCTAGAGGCCCTCCAGGGCCACCTCAGCTACCCCGAGTCGGCGCGGCGGATGGGGGCTGAGGGCACCGTCTTCCTCCAGTTCGTAGTAGACAAGGACGGCAGCGTGAGGGACGTGGACGTCATGCGCGGGATCCATCCCGCGCTCGACTCCACCGCCGTGGCCGCGCTTCACCGGATCGAGTTCCGGGCGGGGACCATGCAGGGGAAGCCGGCGCCCATGCGCTACGCGCTCCCCGTCCGGTTCCGCCTCCCCGACCCGAGGCCGGGGGAGGCCGTGGGGATCCGGCCCGCCATCGGCGCTGGGGTCGAGCCCGTCACCTTCGAAGCCGCTGAGCAGCCTCCGCCGCCCCCGCCTCCCGAGCTGGCCCCGCCGCCCGACACCACCGAGGTCTACGAGATCGTCGAGGAGCCGCCGGAGCTCATCGGCGGGCTCGAGGCGCTCATGCAGAACCTCCGCTATCCGAAGCTCGCGCAGGACGCCGGCATCGAGGGGAGGGTCTACGTGCAGTTCGTCGTGGACCAGATTGGCGCGGTCCGGGACGCCGAGGTTCGTCGGAGCCCGAGCCCCCTGCTCGATGCCGCCGCGCTGGAGGTCGTCCGCGAGGCGGAGTTCCGGCCGGGCCGGCACCGGGGGGAGCCGGTCAAGGTCCGCCTCATGCTCCCCGTGCAGTTCAGGCTCCGCTGAACCCGACGGAGCAACTCTGCGTCGGCTCACGTGTCTCCACCCTGATAGGCCCCCTTCACCTCACCCCGATCGCCATGCGTTACGCGCTCGCCCTCACCCTCGCCCTGATCCTGCTCGGCTGCGACCAGCAGGCCGCCCAGGAGGCCGCCGATGCTGGCCCCGCCCTCGCCACCACGGAGCAGCCCGCCCCGCCGGAGGTCTTCGTCGTCGTCGAGGAGATGCCGAAGCTGATCGGCGGGCTCGAATCGCTGATGGCGGACCTCACGTACCCCGAGCTCGCGCGGCGCGCGGGGATCGAGGGCACCGTGTTCGTGCAGCTCATCGTGGACAAGGACGGCTCCGTCTACGACGCGGAGGTCGTGAAGGGCGCGCACGAGGCCCTCGACGCCGCTGCGCTGGAGGCGGTGCGCAAGGCGCGCTTCGAGCCGGGCCTCCAGCGCGGGGAGCCCGTCCGCGTCCGATACGCCCTCCCCGTCCGGTTCCAGCTCGGCGATGCCTCCGCAGCGGCCACGTTCAAGGAGTCCGACTGGAGCGATTCGCCGGAGGCCCGCGCGGCGCTTAACCGCGCCGAGCAAGAGCTACGGCAGAGGGTGGCTGAATCGGCGGGGGCGCAACGGGACGCCGACGGCGTCTACTCGGTCGCCGAAGCTCAGCCGAAGCTGGTCGGTGGGCTGGAGGCCCTGATGGAGCACATCCACTACCCCGAGGTCGCTCGCGAGGCCGGTATCGAGGGGACAGTGTTCGTGCAGTTCGTCGTCGACGAGGCCGGCGCCGTCCGCGACGCTGAGGTCGTGCGCGGCGCCCACCCCGCTCTCGACGCCGCTGCGCTGGAGGCCGTCCGCAAAGCGCAGTTCGAGCCGGGGCAGCAGCGGGGCAAGGCGGTCCCCGTCCGATTCGCCCTCCCCGTCCGGTTCAAACTCTGAGCGCCCGCAGCAGCGCCGTCATGAACACGAGCGCCTCGGCGTAGATGCCGGGCGCGGTGCTCTCGCGCGGGCCGGCGACGTTCAGCTCTCGGGTTCCCATCTCCTGTATCCATACCGCCGCGGCCTCGGCGGCTGCGGTGGTGTCGGGTTCGGCGGCGAGGTCCACGACCCGCAGCGGCCTCCCCTGCCCCTCCGCCGAGCGGGCCGTCTTCGCCGTGCCGCCTTCGAGGGGGCCCCGGGCGAGGATCAGCGTGGCGTCGGCGTCGCGGACGTTCCAGCTCGTGCGCTGGGCGTACTCGGTGCGGGGGGTCTCGGTGAGCGGGTAGCGCTCGGGGATCGGGCCGTCCTCGGCGCGGCGGCCGGCGGGGCACCACCCGGTGACGGGGACGCTGGCCGCGAGGGCGGCGTCGAGCGCGGCGCGGTCTACGCCAGTCTGGCCGCCGGAGCGGACGGTGAGCGCGGCCATCTGCCAGAGGGAAAGAGGGGGCGCCGGGGGAAAACGCGGGGCGTTTGTCAATCTGGCAAAGCTAAGCCGTTGGCATGTGGCGTGATGGGGACTAGCGTGACCGTGGAGCCCTCGACGGACTCCCGCCCGTATCCCAACACCGCAACCTAACTATCACCAGCTATGGCTATCATGCGCTACCGCGGCGGCGACTACGACCTCCTCCGCCGCGAGATGGACCGCGTCTTCGAAGGCTTCTTCCCGAACCGCAGCGACGCCAACGAGGGCACCGACGGCGGCTCCGCCGTGTGGGCGCCCCGCGCCGACGTTGCCGAGACCGAGGACGGGTACCTCCTCTCGATGGACCTCCCCGGCGTGAAGGCCGAGGACCTCGACGTGACCTACGAGGACGGCGTCCTCAAGATCAGCGGCGAGCGGAGCCTCGCGCGCGAGCACGAGTCCGGCCAGTACCACCGGATCGAGCGCGCCTACGGCCGGTTCTTCCGCTCCTTCCGCTTCGGCGAGAACGCCGACCCCGACAAGATCGAGGCGGACTTCGACGGCGGCGTGCTGACGCTCCGCGTCGGCAAGGCCGAGCAGAGCCGGCCGCGCCGGATCGAGGTCGGCAGCCGCGCCGGCCAGTCCGAGACGGGCGACGCCAACGGGCAGCAGGTCGAGGTCGAGGCGTAGCAGCCTCGGCACCGTCGGCTTGACCCTGGTAGGGGCGGGTTTCAAACCCGCCCCTACGTCATTCGGGGCCGCGGCGTCTTTCGTTCGGGCACGTAGGTTGTCCTCTGACCGGGCGCTCTGCCCTCCCACCACGCTCTGCCCTCCCACCACCACGCCCCCCGATGACGCGTCCTTTCCGCCCGCCGCCGCTCGCGCTGCTCCTCGTCGCCCTCGTCACCGTCGCCTCCGCTGGACAGGCGGCGGCGCAGTCCGACGGCGAGGACGTGATCGCCCGGCTCCGGCAGACCTACGACGGCCTCGACGCCCTCAGCGCGCGGTTCACGCAGGAGGCCGGCGGCGCCACGGCCGAGGGCACCCTCGCCCTCCGCGGCGACGCCTACCGGATCGACACCGCCGACCAGCTCCTCGTCAGCGACGGCACGACGGCGTGGGCCCTCTCGAAGTCTGACCGGCAGGTGCTCGTCAACGACGCCGTCGAGGACCCGAGCGGGTTCACGCCGAGCACGTTCTTTACCCGCTACCCCGACCGGTTCGACGTGGTGGTGACGGGCCGGGAGACGCTGCGCGGCGCGCCGCACGACGTCCTCCGCCTCACCCCGAAGGACGCCGGCGGGGCCGTCTCGGAGGTGACGCTCTGGGCGCGCGCGGCCGACGCCCTCCCGATGCGCGTCCGCGTGACCGACGTGAACGGGACGGCCTACACCTTCGCCCTCTGGGACGTGCGGGTCAACCCGCCGGTGACGGCCGGGACGTTCCGGTACGAGCCCGAGCCCGGTGTCGAGGTGGTGGACCTCCGCCTCTGAGGCACGGCTCGGTTTCACCGGGTATCCCGCGGGGCGGCTCCGGCCGTCCCGTTTCTTTTGGGCCTCTCCCCCGCCCCTCCCCGATGTCCCCCCGACTGAAATCCGTGCTCGTGCAGGCCGGCTCGTTCGTGCTGGGCGGGGGGCTGCTGTGGCTGGCGTTGCGGAACGTGGCCTTCGGGGAGGTGTGGGCGGCGCTGGAGACGGCGAACTGGTGGTACCTCCTCCCGATGGCCGTACTCACGCTGCTGAGCCACGCGATCCGCGCGTGGCGCTGGCAGATGCTGCTGGAGGCGCTGCCCGAGGCCGAGGACGATGAACCTGTTGGGTTCAGGCCGGCGTTCTACTCGGTGATGATCGGGTACATGGTCAACTACGCGGCGCCGCGGCTGGGGGAGGTCGCGCGGGCGGGCAACCTCGCCGCGCAGACGCCGCTCCCGTTCTCCGGCGTGCTCGGGACGGTGTTCATCGAGCGGGTGCTCGACGTGCTGACGCTGGCCGTCGGGGCCGTGGCGGCGCTGGCGTTCGCGGCGGACGACCTCGCGCGGCTGGCGACGCTGTTCGAGCCGGCCGTCGCGCTCGTCCGCGATCCGCCGCTGGCGTGGTGGGCGCTCGGGGGGATCGCCGTGGCGGTGGCGGTCGGGGTGACCGTGTTGTTCCGGGCGGTCCTCCGGTGGGCGGCCCGCCGCGAGGGCGTCGCCGAGCGGGTGGCCGCGACGCTCCGCTCGTTCCGCGACGGCGTGCTCTCGCTGCTGCGGGCGCGGCGGCGGCTCGGGCTCGTGGGGAGCACCGTCGCCATCTGGGCCTGCTACCTCGTCCTGACGTACCTCCCGCTGCCGCTCCTGGGTATCGAGGGGCTCAGCCTCGCCGATGCGTGGGTGCTGCTCATCGTCGGCGCGGCGGCGCTGATCGTGCCCACGCCGGGGGGCGCGGGCTCGTACCACTACGCCGCCATTCAGACGCTGACGACGCTGTTCGCCGTCGGCCTCGCTGCGGCGACGGCCTACGCCGTGATCGCGCACGCGGCGCAGCTCGTGCTCTACACCGCCGCCGGCTTCGCCTGCCTGCTCCTCCAGGGCCGCGGCCTCTCGGCGTGGCGGCCCACCGAGCGCCCCGCGTAGCGATGACACGTTTCATCATCGCCCTGCCCCTCCTGCTGCTCTGTGCCTGCGAGGGCGCCGAGTCCCCCCTCCCGGCCGCGCTCACCGAGGAGGCGTCGCGGCCCGCCACCGCCGCCGGGCTCGACTCACTCGCGGACGGCGCCGAGGTGTCGCTCTCCGGGCTCGTGCTGGACCAGCCGGCCGGGGAGGCCCGCCTCGTGCTCGACGACGGGACGGGGCTCGTGGTCGTCGAGACGCCGGAGCCGCTGCCGGCGCTGGGCGGGCTCCGGCTCTTCGTCCGCGGCACGCTCGCGCGGCGCGACGGCGCCCCCGTCGTCGAGGCCGTCGAGTGGCTCTACGACTCGACGGCCGTCCCCGTCCGGCCGGACTGACGGGTCGCCGTTCGGACGGAGCACGGACCGTTCGGGCAGATGAAGGAACCGTTCGGCGAAGAATCCGGCCGCGTACGCCGGCGGGGCGGGTATCGTGACGCTGCGGCCTCCACCCGCCGACGGCCGTCGTCCCCCATCAACCGCACACGTCATGGAGATCCTCAGCTCTCACGACATGGACAACCCCCTCGACGGGCTCGTCAGCGACGAGGTGTACGAGCGCTTGGCCGAGCACAACGTCCTCTCCGAAAAGGGCGTCCGCGACTTCCAAATCCGCCAGCAGTTCCGCTCGCTGCGCCACCACGACACCCCGGCCTACGAAGCCATCGAGGCGCTCCGCGAGCAGTACCCCTACCTCCAGTTCGACACGATCCGCAAGATCGTCTACGGCCTCCGCAGCAAGCGGCGCTAGAACGACGAGGCAGCAAGGCGGCGGTCCGGTTCAGCGATCTCGGACGGCCGCGAAGAGCGCGACGCCCGCGGCCACGCTCGCGTTGAGCGACTCGGCCGGGCCGCGCAGGGGGATCGAGACGAGGAGGTCGCAGGCGGCGCGGACGCGCGGTCGCATCCCACGCCCCTCGCTCCCGACGACGAGGGCGAGCGGGCGGTCCCAGTCGGTGTCCCAGATGGTTTCGGGGCCGGCCCCGTCGAGGCCGAGCACCCAGTAGCCGCGCTCCTTGAGCTGCACGAGCGCGTCGGCGAGGTTCTTCGTGCGGGCCACGGGGACGCGGTCGGCGGTGCCGGCGCTGGCCTTGACGGCGGTGGCCGAGAGCGGCGCCTGCCCCCGCTCGGGGACGACGACGCCGGCCGCCCCGGCGGCCACGGCGCTCCGCAGGATCGCCCCGAAGTTGTGCGGGTCCTCGAGCCCGTCGAGCACGACGAGCACCGGCTTGCGGGCGCGCACGTCGTCCGGCGTCGGCGCGATCTGGCGCAGCATCCCGTCGAAGTCGGCGTAGGCCACGGCCGCGGCGACGGCGACGACGCCTTGGTGCGTGAGCCCCGGCGCCACGGCGTTCAGCTTCTGCGGGGGGACGACCTGCACGGGCACGCCGGCCGCCTTCGCCGCCTGCCGTAGTGCCCCCGCCGCCCGGCCGTCGATTCCCTTCGCTAGCATCACCTTCTCGACCGCGCGGTCGCCGCGCTCCAGCGCCTCGCGCACGGGGTTGCGGCCGACGATGACGGTGGACTCGGTTTCGGGCATGGCAGACGATGGTAGGGGCACGATATATCGTGCCCCTACAGCGGATCAAGGGGCGGTAGTGCCCTCCTGCGCCAGCGCCTCGACGCGGGCGTGGAGGCGGTCGAGGTAGCGCTCGTGCTCGGGCTTCATCAGCACGCTGCGGAGGACGCGGGCGTGCGGCTGGTCCGGCTCGATCTCAGGGTGCCGGGCCCGCAGTGCCTCGGCCGAGACGCGGTAGACGCTGAGGAATACGGGGTCGTCGGGGTCGTCCATCGCCCGCTCGAACAGCCGCTGGCTCGCGGCGTCGATGGCGGAGGCAGTGCGCTCGGCCGTGCGGGGGAAGAAGGTCACGATGTCGAGCTCCGGGGGGACGAGCCCTTCGAGCGCGTCGGAGGCGTCGATCCGGCCGGCCCAAGCGCGGGCGGCGCGGAGGCAGGCGGCGAGGATCGGGCCGAGGCCGTCGTCGGCACGGAGGGGGAGGGCGCGGAGCGTAAGCCACAGCGCGCCGGCCGCCGCGCCCGGCCGCGAGCACTCCAGGCTGATCTCGCCGAGGTGGAGGGCGTCGGAGGTGAAGTAGGTGTAGGGCGAGTCGTGGCGGTAGAACCGGCCGACGGCGGGGTCGCGGAAGAGGACGCAGCCGCAGCCGTAGGGCTGGAGCCCGTGCTTGTGCGGGTCCACGACGACGGAGTCGCAGTCGGCCAGCGCGCGAAACGGGGCAGCGGGGAATCCGGGCGGGGCTGCCGGATCGTCCCCGTGATCGCCTGCGAGCAAGGTAAAAAAGCCCCCATATGCGGCGTCGGCGTGGACGCGGGCGCCGTGGCGGCGGGCCAGCGGGACGACCTCGTGGACGGGGTCCACCGCGCCGAGGCCCGTCGTCCCCGGCGTCACCACGACGGTCCCCACCTCCCCCGTCTTCAGCGCGTCCTCCAGCGCGCCGAGGTCCATCCGGCCCGCGCCACCCGCCGGCAGTACGACGGTCCTCATGCCGAGCACCTCGGCCATCCGGCCGTGGGTGTAGTGCGCGGCCTCGCTGAAGGCGACGGCCTTGTCGGGGTGGAGGTGCCGCGCGACCCACAGCGCCTCCAGGTTGGCGACGGTGCCGCCGCCGGTGAGGTGGCCGAGGGTCTCCGTCGGCAGCCCGAACATCGCGGCGAGCCCGGCGACGGCCTCCTTCTCCATCTGCCCCGTCGGCGGGCCACCGTCGAGGGCGTGGTTGTTCGGGTTGATCCGCTGCGCGGCGGCGTAGGCGGCGAGGGCCACCGGGTGCGGCGGCTTCAGCATCTGCCCGGCGTAGCGGGGGTGGAAGAACGGGTAGTTCCCCCGGAGCCGGTCGAGGTACTCCGCGAGGGCGTCCTCCAACCGCTCGGCGGCTACGGCCGAGGCGGAGTGATGCTCGTAGGGGCCCCACTCGGCCTCCCAGGCGGCGACGGCGCGGAGGGCGCGGGCGGTCAGCGCGGCGGGGTCCACTACTCGGGCGCCCCGTCGGTCGGCTCCGCGTCCTCGTCCGCCTCGGTGGGGCCGAGGTGCTCGGCCAGCGTCGCGCGGAGCTCCTCGCCGCGGAGCTCCATCTCCGTCGCCAGGATGGTCCCGTCCGGGCCGATCAGGATCGGCTTCGGGATGCCGACGACGCCGAACTCCTTGGCGAGCTCGCTCTCGAAGCCGCCCTCGATGAAGACGTGCTCCCACGGCATCGCGAACCGGTCCTCACGGAACGCCGCCACCTCCTCCGGCTCGTCGTCGAAGGAGAGGCTGACGATGGTGAACCCCCGGTCGCGGTACTGCTCGTGGAGCTCCGTCAGCATCGGGAGCTCGGCGATGCAGGGGGCGCACCACGTCGCCCAGAAGTCGAGGAGCACCGTCTTGCCGCGCAGGGACTCGTCCGAGACCATCACCTCGGGGTCGTTGAGCGAGGCGAGGGCGAAGGTCGGCACCGGCTTCCCCTCCATCACCGCGCGGTCCGGGGCGAACTGCGCCGCCGCCATGCGGGCGTACTGGGTCTCGGGGAAGCGGCTCGAAAGCGCGGCGTAGGCCGCCGTCTGCGCCGTCGAGTCCTCCTTCGAGGCGGCGCGGAAGAGCCGCTGGAAGAGGATGCTCGCCCCGACCTCGGGGTCCGGGTGCTCGGCGACGACGCGGTCGAGGTGGCCCCGGAAGTCGTCCGCCCGCTGCGTGCGCGCCGCGGCGGTCGTGGGGAGGTTCGGGCGCCAGAGCGGGGAGTCCGGCGGGAGCGCCTCCAGGGCGGCGACGGCGAGGGTGGAGTCGGCCGTGCTGTCCGCGGGCTCGACGCCGCTAACGGAGAGGTACGCCGCGAGGCGGACCCGCCGCAGCGCCGGGTCGGTTTCGGCGAGGGCGGCGTCGCGGAGTACGGTGTGGTCCTCGCCGAGACCGGCGGCGGCCAGGGCGGCGCGGGCCTCCTCAAACGCCTCCTGCTGGCCCTCGGGGCTGGCGAGGCGCCCGTCCTCCTGCGCCTGCCGGAGCACCCCGCCCATCGCGTCCGAGGCGCGGGCGGAGAGGGCGTCGGCGGCCATGAGCGCCTCCGCCGCCTGCGCCGTCTGGCTCGTGGGGTCGGCGAACGTCACGGTCGGCTCGGTCTCGGCGCGTACGGCCGCGGCGGGGTCGAACACCACCGTCACCGAGTCGCCCTCGACGGGGTCGAACACGGCGCGGTAGTCGCCGCCGCCGTCGTAGACGAGCCGGTCGTAGACGGTCCCGTTGACGCTGTTGCCGTGGCCGGTGGAGCCGACGAGCTGGTAGCCGAGCGTGTCGGCCTCGGCCGGGACCGTGAGCGCGTAAGTCCCGTCCCCCTGCGCCTCCATCGGCAGGGCCGAGCCGAACCCGAAGTTGTTGAAGCTCCCGACGACCTTGAGCTCGTCGTAACCCTCCGCCGGCGGGTTCGCCGCAAGCCACGCCGTCAACTCGACCTCAGCGCCGGGCTCCTCGACGTAGAGCGGGACGCGGAGGATGCGGTGGTCGGCGCCGGTGAGCTGGAGGTGGACGAACCCCGTCGTGTCGGCCGTGAGCTCGAAGCGCCCCTCGGCGTCGGCGGCGACGGTGGCGGTCGTCTCGTAGCTCGTCGGCGAAGCGCCGAGGTGGGCGTGGGCCGCGGGGAGCGGCTGGCCGTCGTGGCTGAGGACGACGCCCCGGACGGTGACGGGCTGCGCCACGGCGGCGCCGGCTAGGACGACGAGAAGCGCGGGGAGGCGGAGGAGGCGCATGGCGGAGGTGGCGCGGTGGTGAGGTCTAAGTTCGCCCGCCGCGCCCACCGAAGCAAACGGCTATGCCTGCGCCTCCATGACGACCGGCTCAGGGGCCACCGGCGCCCGCCGCTTCGAGAGCAACGCGAGCCCGACGCAGCCGACCACGACGAACCCGACGGCGATCAGCATCGCCTGCGTGACCCCCCACCCGCCGAGCTCGAACATCACCACGTTGACGCGGATCTGCTCGATCAGGAACCGCTCGACGCCGTTGAAGACGAGGTACAGGCTGAACAGCCACCCCGCCTGGAACGGGTGCTTCCGCAGCGCCCACAGCACACCGGCCAGCGCCGTCGCCATCGCGACCTCGTAGAGCATCGTCGGGTAGACGCCGTCGTAGGGGGCGCCGCACTGCGCCAGGAGGTCGCGGCCGAGGATGTTGCGGGGGAACGTCTCGCTCCATAGGAAGGCGGGCACGAAGGCCGGCTTGTCGGCGAGGTCCGAGCAGACGCCCCAGTCGCCGTCGCCGGAGAGGTAGCAGCCGATCCGCCCGATGCCGTAGCCGAGCATGAGCCCCGGCGCGATGGAGTCGGCGACGGGGCCGACGCGGAGGCCCCGCCGGCGGACGTAGTACGCGATGGCGAGGCCGGCCACGATGATGCCGCCGTAGATCGTGAGGCCGTCGGCGGAGAGGAGGTAGCGGCCGGGGTCGAGGAGGAAGTCGCCGAGGTTCTCGAGGATGTGGAACACCTTCGAGCCGAGGACCCCGAACACGGCCGCGAGCACGACGATGGTCGGCATCAGCGCGCTGGGGCTCGCGACGGTCTTCCGCTTCCGGCCCTTCCCCGTCTCCTCCTCAACCTCGACGCCCCCGACGACGCCGGCCGCGTACTTCCGGTCGAGCTCGCGGCGGGCCAGCCACGCCGCCGTGAGGATGGCGGCGGCCACCATCAGCCCAAACGAGTAGAGCGGCAGCGGAAGCTCGAACCCGAACAGGTCGGGGAAGATGTCGGAGAGGCGGGGATACATGGCTGTCTAGGTCGACCGTGGTAGGGGCGCAGCATGCTGCGCCCCTACGGCGACGTTAACGCGGGGCGGCGGGGGTCATTGCTGGCTCGCCGGTCACGGATGGGTCACGGAGCGCGCCGGCGAGGGCGTCGAAGGAGACAGGGCGCTGCTCACCCGTCGAGAGGTCCTTTAGCTGGGCCTCCCCCGCGGCCAACTCGTCGTCGCCGAGGATGACGGCGTGGCGGGCGTCCTGCCGGTCGGCCTCGCGCATCTGCGCCTTGAACGAGCGGCCCCTGAGGTCGAGCCCGACGGCCAGCCCGTCGGTGCGGAGGCCGTGGGCCAGCCGGAACGCCTCGCGCTCGGCGGCCTCCCCCAGCGCGACGAAGAACGCCGCCAGCGGCTCCCGCCCCGGAAGCTCAGCGCCCGCCGCTTCGAGGGCGAGGAACAGCCGCTCGAACCCCGCCGCGAACCCGACCGCCGGCACGGGCTTCTTCGCGCCGAGCGTCTGGGCGAGGCCGTCGTAGCGGCCCCCGCCGGCCAGCGCGCTCTGCGCCCCCAGCGCCGGGCTCTCCAGCTCGAACGCCGTGCGGGTGTAGTAGTCGAGCCCACGGACGAGCGCGGGGTCCTCCTCGTACTCGACGCCGAGGTCGTCGAGCAGCCCCTTCACCGCCTCGTAGTGCTGCCGGCTCTCCGGGCCGAGATGGTCGCTGAGCGAGGGCGCGTCCCGCAGGATCTCCCGCTCGCGCGGGTCCTTCATGTCGAGGATGCGGAGGGGGTTGGTCTTGAGGCGGCGGCGGCTCGTTTCGGAGAGGTCGTTCACGTAGGGCTTGAGGTAGCCCCGCAGCGCCTCGCGGAACGCCTTCCGCTCCTCCGGCTCCCCGAGCGTGTTGATCCGCAGCCGCGTCTCCGTGATCCCGAAGGCGTCGTAGACCGCCATCATCGCGGCGACGGTCTCGGCGTCGGCCCGGGGGTCGCCCGAGCCGAGCGTCTCGGTGCCGAACTGGTGGAACTGCCGGTAACGGCCCCGCTGCGGGCGCTCGGCGCGGAAGCACGGGCCGAGGTAGAACAGCTTCTGCGTGCCGCCCCGGCCTTCGAGGCTGTGCTGGAGGTAGGCCCGCATGACGGGCGCCGTGACCTCTGGGCGGAGGACGTAGTCCGTGCTGCCGCGGGTGAAGGCGAACATCTCCTTCTGCACGATGTCCGTCGCCTGCCCGACCCCGCGCGCCACCAGCTCGGTCGGCTCGATGATGGGGGTGCGGACCTCCTCGAAGTTGAACCGCCGGAGCACCGCGCGCACGGTCGCCTCGGCGTGCCGCCACGCGGCGGAGCCGAAGACCGTCGTTCCCCCGGCCTCGTAGGCGTCGGGCAGCACGTCGAAGGTGCCCTTGATGGAGCGGGTCGTGCTCACGCCAGCACCCCCTCGGCCTCACGGAAGGCGGCGATGACCTCCTCGGGGGAGGCGGCGGCGAGGAGCCGCTCGCGGAAGGGCGCCCGGCTCATCAGCAGCGAGACGCGGCCGAGCAGGCGGACGTGCCGGCCCCGCTCGCCCTCGGGTCCGACGAGGAGGAACACGAGCCGCACGGGCTCCCCGTCGATGGCGTCGAACGGGACGGGCTCGTCGGTGACGGCGAAGGCGGCGGCGGTGCCCGAGACGGCGGCGGTGCGGGCGTGCGGCAGCGCGAGCCCCTGCCCGACCCCCGTGGACATCTGCGCCTCGCGCGCGACCACGTCGGCGCGGACGCGGGCGGGGTCCGCGACCTCCGGCGCCCCGGCGAGCAGCGCGAGCACGGCGTCGAGCACCTCGGCCTTCGGCCCGCCGGGCAGCCCGACGCGGACGGCCTCGGGCCGCAGCAGCTCGGCGATGGTGGGGAGGTCGGCGGGCATCGGGGCGTGGGCGGTGGAGGCGAGAAGGTACGCGGCCGGGAGAGGAGGAGAAGAGGGGGAGAGGGGAAGAAAGGAAGAGGGAAGGAGGCGGGGGCTCACCCCGGCTCGACCGTACGCAGGCGGTCGAGCACGAGGGAGAAGTCGTCCGGGAGCGGGGCCTCGAAGTCCATCGGCGCGCCGGTCGCGGGGTGGTCGAAGCCGAGGGTGTGGGCGTGGAGGGCCTGCCGCGGCATCCGCTCGAAGAGGTTCTTGAAGAACTGCCGCCGCTTCGCCGTGTCGGGGCCGGAGCGGACGCGGGCGCCGTCGTAGGTCGCATCCCCGAGCAGCGGGTGGCCGAGGTGGCGGGCGTGGACGCGGATCTGGTGCGTCCGCCCCGTCTCCAGCCGGAACCGGACGAGGGCGGCGTGCGCGAACGGCTCGACGACCTCGTAGTGGGTGATGGCGTGCCTCCCCCGCCCCTCCGACACGACGGCCATCCGGCGCCGCTCCTTCGGGTCCCGCCCGATGGACGTCTCGACGGTACCGGCCGGCGGACTCGGAGTCCCCCACGCGAGGGCGAGGTAGCGGCGGCGGATCGTCCGCCGCTCGAACTGCCGCGCCAGCGCCGCGTGCGCCGGGTCCGTCTTCGCCACGACGAGGAGGCCCGAGGTGTCCTTGTCGAGCCGGTGGACGATGCCCGGCCGGACCGTCACGTCGCCGTCGAAGCGGGGCGCGGCCGTAGCCGTTGAGAGGCCGAGGGCTTCGTCGTCGCCCCCATCGTCCTCCCCGTCCTCGAACGAGAGCGCGCCGCCGCCGACGTGGTGGAGGAGCGCGTTGACGAGGGTGCCCGTCCGGTGCCCCACGGCCGGATGCACGACGAGCCCCGCCGGCTTGTCCACCACGATCAGGTGCTCGTCCTCGAACACGACATCCAGCGGGATGGCCTCCGGCAGCGCCTCGACGGGCGGCGGGCGCTCCAGCCGCAGCGCGATCCAGTCGCCGGCCTCGACGGGCGCCGACGGCTTCGGCTGCGGCGCCCCGTTGACGCTCACCCGCCCGGCCTTGATCGCCTCCTTCAGCTTCGAGCGGGTGGTGCCCTCGACCCGCTCGGCGAGGTACACGTCAATCCGCTCGGCGGCGCGGTAATCCGCCGGCACGTCGAACTCGACGAGGGTTTCTTCTCGTTCCAACGGAGTCGTGGGGGCGTGTGGCGATACGCCCCTACCGGCCGCTCACCCTCGGGGTTCGCCGACGGGCACGGCAGTCTTCCCGTGCCGCGCTGCCGCGTCGAGCGCGCGGGCGACCTCCGCCTCCGTGCTCGTCCACGACGGCGCGAGGCGGAGCTTGCGGTCACGGACGGACGCCTGCACGCCGGCGGCCTCCCAGGCAGCGAGGACGCCCTCGGGGTCCGGGTGCTCGGCGGTCACGATGCCGGAGGCGTGGGCGGGGTCGGCGGAGCCGAACCGGCGGAGGCCGAGGCGGTCGAACCCCTCGGCGGCCTGCCGGCTCCGGGCGAGCACGCGCGCCTCGCACGCGGCGGGGTCGGCCTCGAAGTAGAGCCCGAGCGCGGCGTCGAGCGCGACGACGCCGGCGTGGTTGAGGGTGCCGGCGCGGAACCGCCGGGCGTCCTCGTGGAGCCCCATCGGGTAGGCGAGGAAGTCGTCCCAGTCGATCGGGCCGTTGAACCAGCCGCGCACCGGGGTGAGCCGCGCCTGCAGCGCCTCGGTGACGTAGAAGAACCCCGTGCCGAGCATCCCCCCGAGCCACTTCTGCGCGCCGCACGCGAGGAAGTCCACGGGCGTCTTGGCTACGTCGAGGCGGAGGGCGCCGAGGCCCTGGATGGCGTCCACGGCGAGGAGCACGCCCCGCGCGCGGCAGAGCCGGCCGAGGGCGCCGAGGTCGCAGCGGAAGCCGGAGAGGAACTGCACCCAGCTCACGGCGAGCACCCGCGTCCGCGGCGCCAACGCCCTCTCGACGGCCTCGAAAGGGAACGCCCCGCGCTCGTGGGGGACGAAGTCCACGGCGACGCCGCGCGCTCCGAGCCCGAGCCACGGGTAGACGTTGGCGGGGAACTCGCAGGCCGGCACCGCCACCCGGTCGCCCGGCCGCCAGTCGAGCCCCTGCGCGAGCACGTTCAGCGCGTAGCTCGTGTTCGGCGCGAACTCGACCCGCCCGGCCGGGGCGCCGACGAGGCGGGCGATCCGCTCGCGCGCCCGCTCTAGCACGGGCTCGACGGCGGCGTAGTTGTTCGGCTGCGTCCGGTGGCGCTGCTCCAGGTACGTCCCGACAGCGTCCATCACCCGGCGGCTGAGCGGCCCCGTCGCGGCGTGGTCGAGGTAGGCCCCCCGCGCGGTGTGCGGGAACAGCCGGCGGGCTTCGGCGAGGGTCATCGGGACAGGCGGCGGGGCGGCGCCGAAGGTACGCCGCCCCGCCGTGGGCCTCGCTGCCGGGTCGGTGTCGCTACTCGACCGGCGCCGCCACCTCCGCCATCGGGATGCGGAGAGTGAGCCTACGCAGGTCCTCCTCGACCCCCTCGCTCGTCGGGATGGGGATCTCGAAGGTGACCGCGACGACGACGTCCGTCTCGTAGCGCTCCCCTCGCCGCGCAGCGGCCTCGTCGAGCTCGTAGGTCCCCTCGACGAGGAGCCGGCCCGTGCGCCGGACCGTCGCCGTCACGTCCATGTCGGCCTCGGCCTTCATCACGGCGTACGAGCCGTAGTACGGGTCCTCCTCCTCCTCGAACGTGCGGAGCACGGCGACCTCCTCGGTCTCCTCGGTCTCGGGGGAGCCGACGCGGATGCGCGCGGCCTCGAGGCGCTCGCGGAGGGAGTCAGAGTCGGAGTAGAGCCGCTCGTAGACGAGGACCTCGGAGACCTGCGCCGACACGATGTCGCCGACGTCGATGTCCTCCACGTCCTGCAGCCAGCGCCGTACGTTGACCTCCCGCTCGAAGGTCACCTCGGCCGGGGCGGGGTCGCCGTCGTAGAAGCTGTAGAGGGCGCCGAACTCGGCCCGGAAACGGTAGTCCTCCTCCCCGGGGAAGTCGGAGTAGTACTCTGGATCGAGGACGAGGGTAGCCCGGAAGCCGGGCTGGCGGATGAAGTCGCGCGCGTAGTACGTATCGATGTCGAGGGTCGCCGTCGTCCCCGAGGGGTAGTACTCCCTGGCGACGCGTTGGGGCGAGAGCCCGTCCGCCGAGAGATCGAGGGCGACGTAGTAGAAGTCGTCGAAGGAGCCCTCGTCGGGCGCCTCTAGGGTGAGGGTCATGGACTCGGCAGCCGTGACACGGTCCAAGGCCGAGAGGGCATAGCCGAGGTCCTGGTACTGCGCGTCGAAGTCGCCGGACTCGGGGGCCTCGGCCTCGGCCACGTTCCCGAAGTCAAGCTCCGTGTTGGCGACCTCGAATGTAAACGGCGTCGTGAGCTCGATGGTGCGGAGCGGACCGCGCCCGCCCTCGGGGAAGCTCACGCAGTGAAGAAGGAGGCGGGGCCGAGGAGGAAGAGCTCCTGCGGCTCGGGTTCAGGCTCAGGCTCCGGCTCGGGCTCCGAGGAGTCGCAGGCCGCGAGGCCCAGGGAGGCCAGAACGAGGAGGGCGAGGAGGTAACGGGGGAAGCGCATGGATGTCTTGGGGCAGGGGGTCTAGTGAACGGCGGTAAATATAACCCCTCCTTTCCCCGAGATGCACCACCGGGTTATCCCCGGTAATTGCAAGCCCTTCTCCCTCAACGGTCCTTCTGGTCGCGCTCCTGCTCCTCGGCGTCGCTCTCCCCCGCCTTCTGCTCCGCGGCGTCCTCCATGACCTCCTCGGCCTGCTCGTGGTCGTCGGCGTCGGCCTCGGGGGCGTCCTGCTCCGACTCCGCCTCCGGGGCGTAGGTCAGCTCGACGAGGATGGGGAAGTGGTCGCTGCCGACCTTGTCGAGCCGGCGGAGCTCCGAGAGGGTGAGGTCGTCGGAGTGGAAGACGTGGTCGAGCGGCCAGCGCACGAGGGGGTTCTTCGCGCTGAACGTGTTGAAGAGGCCCCGCCCGATGCGGGGGTCGAGCAGCCCCGAGAGCCGCTGGAACAGCGTCGTCGAGTAGCTCCACGCCACGTCGTTGAGGTCGCCGGCGACGATGACCGGGCCGTCGTCGTCGGACTTCTCGATCTCGCGGGCGACGCGGACGAGCTCGGCGTCCCGGAGGGTCGAGTCCTGTCGGAGCTCGGGGCGCGGCGGGCGGGGGTGGAGGAACACGAACCGCACGCGCTGCCCCCCCAGCAGCTCGAACGCCCCCCACACCGACGGCACCCGCTCCTCGACGAGGTGGCGGACCTCGACGTCGTAGAGCTTCGAGCGGGAGTAGACGAGCATGCCGTAGGTGTTGTCCTGCGGGAGCTTCACGTGGTGCGGGTACTCCCCCTCCAGCGCCTCGGCCTGCTCCGCCCACCAGCCGTCGGTCTCCACGGCCACGAGCACGTCGGGGGCGGCGTCACGGACGACGCGGAGCCAGCGCTCGGCGTCGCGGTTCTGCATGAGCACGTTCGAGACGACGAGGCGGAACGTCCGCTCCCCGTGCGGCCCGCCGCCGAACTCGTCGGCGTCGAGGACCTGCTTGGGCCAGAGCGGGGTGTACGGCGCGATCCGCCAGAGCTGGTACAGCACGGCCACCACGAGCAGCCCGAGCACGATCCACCCCAGCGCCGTCGTCCGCTCGTAGAAGAACCAGAACAGCGCGAGCACCACCACACCCAGCCCGACGACCTGCGCACGGGGGAAGTCGAACATCCGCACCCACCAATAGGGCTCGCGGACGAGCGGGAGCGCCGTCGCCACGATGACGAGGAGGGCGAGGGCGAGGAGGACGTACTGCATGGGCCACGGAGAGGGTGGGGGGGCGGCTCAGAACCGGAAGCAAAGGTAGGGCCGGCCCGCGAAGTACGCGGGGTGCCGCCGGGCGCCCCGCCGTCCTCACGCTCGGAAAAACTGCCTCCCCGCCATCTGCCGGACGAGCCCGCGGAACTCGAGCTGGAGCAGGTACGGCAGCGCCGCCGACGGCCCGAGCCCCGTCCGCTCGCAGAGCGCGTCGAGCGAGGTCGGCTCGGCCGAGAGGGCCTCGAAGAGCCGCCGCTCGACGCCGGTTAGCGCGGGGTCGGGGGTGGGCGCCGCCGCGGGGGCCGCCGCGGCCGAGGCGGCCTCCCCGAGCTGCGGGTCGAGCTGCGGGTCGATCTCCTCCAGGAGGTCGTCCACGCTCGTCACGAGGGTGGCGTAGCCCTTCCGGATGATGGCGTTCGTCCCCTCCCCCACCGCCCCGAACAGCGGCGCCGGCGCGGCGAACACGGCGCGGTTCTGCTCCGTCGCCATCCAGGCGGTGATGAGGGCGCCGCCCGTCTTGCGCGCCTCAGCGACGAGGGTGCCGGCGGCGAGCCCGGCGATGATCCGGTTGCGGCGGGGGAAGTTCGGCGCGTCGGGCTTCGTGCCGAGGGCGAACTCGGAGAGGACGCCGCCCTGCCCGGCGGCCATCGCCTCGGCGAGCGGGGCGTTCCGCTGCGGGTAGACCCGGTCCACCCCCGAGCCGAGCACGGCGAGCGTGCGCCCTCCGGCTTCGAGCGCCCCGCGGTGGGCCGCCGCGTCGACGCCGTAGGCGAGGCCGCTGACGACGGTGTAGCCCCGCCGCGCGAGCTCGAACCCGAAGTGGTGGGCGACGCGCTTCCCGTAGTCGGAGGCCCGCCGCGTCCCGACGATGGCGACGGCGCGCCCGTCCCTCTCCAGGAGGTCACCGCGGAGCCAGAGCACGGGCGGGGGGTCGTAGATCTGGCGGAGGAGCCGTGGGTAGCGGCGGTCCCACAGCGTCACCGCCTCGGCACCGACGGCGGCGGCGCGGCCGAGCTGCTCGTCGGCGGCCCGGTCGCCGTCGAAGCCGGCCACCGCGGCGGCCGTCTGCGGCCCGACCCCCTCGACCCCGGCCAGCGCCCGCCTCGGCGCCGCGAGCACGGCCTCGGCCGAGCCGAACCGGGCCAGCAGCGCGCGCAGCCGGCCCGGCCCCACGCCCGGCACCATCGCCAGCGCGATCAACGCCCGCGTCTCGGCGGGGCTCACGGCGGCGGCGGGGGCGGCGAGGTCCATCGGGCGGGGAGGGGAGGTGATAGTAGGTGGTGGAGGGGTGCGTCTCACTATCCACCGTGTACCACCCGCAATCTACCCCTCCCCTCCCACCCGTTCCTCCTTCACCATCGCCCACAGCGTCTCCTTCAGCCGGTCGAGGCCGCGTCGGGCCACGGCCGAGACGGCGACGGTCGGGACGTCCTCCGGGAGCCCCCGGCGGGCGTCGGCGACGAAGCCGTCGTAGAGCTCGGGCGGGAGGAGGTCCGTCTTCGAGAGGGCGATGGCGCGGGGCTTGTCGAGGAGCTCCGGGTTAAACGCTTCGAGTTCAGCGAGGAGCGTGCGGTACTGCTCGGCCGGGCTCTCGCCGGAGCCGCCGGCCGCGTCCACGGGGAGGACGAAGAGGAGGACGGCGTTTCGCTCGACATGGCGGAGGAAGCGGTGCCCGAGGCCGCGCCCCTCGCTGGCCCCCTCGATGAGGCCGGGGACGTCCGCCATCACGAACGAGCGGTGGTCGCCGAGGTAGACCATGCCGAGGTTCGGCTCGAGGGTCGTGAAGGGGTAGTCGGCCACCTTCGGCTTGGCGGCGGAGAGGGCGGCGATGAGCGTGCTCTTCCCCGCGTTCGGGAACCCGACGAGGCCGACGTCGGCGAGGAGGCGGAGCTCGAGGGTGACCTCGCGCTCCTCGCCGGGCGTGCCGGGCTGGGCGTACTGCGGGGCCTGGTTCGTGGCGCTCTTGAAGTGGACGTTGCCGCGCCCGCCCATCCCCCCCTCCGCCAGCACGACCCGCTCGCCGGGCTCGGTCACCTCCCCGATCACCTCGCCCGTCTCGTCGTCGCGGGCGAGGGTGCCGGGCGGGACGCGGAGGACGACGTCCGGCGCCGTCTTCCCCGTCTTCATCGCGCCCTGGCCGGGCTGCCCCGCCTCGGCGAAGTGGTGGCGGTTGTAGCGGAGGTCGAGGAGGGTGTAGAGGTTCGCGTCGGCCTCCAAGAGGACGGAGCCGCCGTCGCCCCCGTCGCCGCCGTCGGGGCCGCCGCGGGGCTCGTACTTCGCGCGGCGGAACGAGGCCGAGCCGGCCCCGCCCTTGCCGCTGCGGACGGTCACGGTGACGTAGTCGACGAACTTCATGGGCGCGACCGGGCGGAGCGCGGGGGGCGCGGGGTCGGCGCCGCGGAGCGCGTCATCGGAAGCGGTAGTGGATCACGATAGCGCCCTCCTCGTGCCCGAGCCCGTAGCGCGTCGTCGCCGTGTTGGCGTCGAGGAAGACGATGCGCTCGACGCTCTCGAGGTCGACGCCCCGGAGGTAGCGGTTTGCGTCCCCGACCCGGATCCCCCCCTCGTAGGCCCAGACGGTCGTGTTGGGGCTGCGGCGCTGGAGCCATGCCGGGCGGAGCTGCCGCACGATGTCGTAGGCGCTAGCGGCGGGGTGGTCGGTGAGGTAGGTGCGGACGACCTGGTTCTGGAGCTCGTTGGCCGGGCCGCGCCGGCTCCGGGTTCGCTCCCGCTCGGCGGCCTCCCCGGACGAGAAGCAGCCGGCGAGCAGCGGGCCGACCAGCAACGTGAGCAGGAGCGAGCGGACGAAGGCGCGGGATGGCATGGGTCCGGAGGTGGGGTCGCGGATGGCGGAGGGTTAAGTTACCGGCCTCTCCCCTCTCCCGCGTGGCCCCCTCCGATGCCCCCCAACGCTGCCCCCGAGTCCGTCACCCTCTACACCGACGGCGCGTGCCGGGGCAACCCCGGCCCCGGCGGCTGGGGGGTCTTCCTCCAGGCCGGCTCGCACGAGAAGACCTTCAAGGGGGCCGAGCCGGAGACGACCAACAACCGGATGGAGCTTAGGGCCGTGATCGAGGGGCTTCGGGCGCTGAAACAGCCGAGCCGCGTCACGGTCTCCTCCGACAGCGCCTACGTCGTCAACGCTTTCCAGCAGGACTGGATATCGAACTGGAAGCGCCGCAACTGGAAGAAGGCGGACAAGAAGCCGGTCAAGAACCGCGACCTCTGGGAGGCGCTCGACCGGCTCACGGGCGTCCACGACGTGGAGTTCGTCAAGGTCAAGGGCCACGCTGACGACGAGCGCAACAACTACGCGGACCGGCTCGCCAATGAGGCCATCGATGAGCTGCTGATCGAGCTGGACCAGGGGTGAGGAGGGGAACGAAGAGGGAGGGGAAGCGAGCTCGACCGTGGTCGCTAGTTTGTGGGGTTCTGCTTGGCTCTCCCACTCTCCCATGTCCCGCGCGCTCCGCCTCGCCCGCGCCATCGACCGGCTCAGCGGCCTCGTCGGCCGCGTCGCCTTCGGGCTGCTCGTGGCGATGGTCGGGCTCGGCGCGCTGACGGCGGTGCTCCGGTACGTCGGCCGGCTCGCCGGCGTAACGCTCACTTCGAACGCGATGCTCGAAGGGCAGTGGTACCTCTTCAGCGCCGTGTTCCTGCTGGCGGCGGCCCTCACGCTCCGCGAGGGCGCCCACGTCCGCGTCGACGTCCTCTACGGCCGGCTCCCGGAGCGCGGGCGGGCCTGGGTCGACCTCCTCGGCGGGCTGCTGTTCCTGCTCCCCTTCTGCGCATTCGTGCTGTGGGCGGCGTGGCCCGGCGTCGAGCAGTCGTGGGCCCTGCGCGAGGGCTCGCCCGACCCCGGCGGGCTCCCGCGCTACCCCGTCAAGGCGCTCGTGCCGGTGGCGTTCGGGCTGCTCGCGCTCCAGGGCGTCGCCGAGGTGGTCCGGGCGGCGGCGCAGCTGCGGGGGGAGGAGCCGGTAGCCGACCGCGAGGCGGACTGATGGGCGGCGACTGGCTCGGTGCGGCGATGTTCGTCGCGGCACTCGTCCTCATCTTCACCGGCTACCCCGTCGCGTTCGCGCTCGGGGGAACGGCGCTGGCCTTCGCGTTCGTGGGCGTCGGGCTGGGCTACTTCGAGTGGCCGTTCCTGCTGGCGATGGGGGACCGGACGTTCGGGGTGATGGCGAACCCGATCCTGCTGGCCGTCCCGTTCTTCATCTTCATGGGGACGATGCTGGAGAAGAGCCGGCTGGCCGAGGACCTCCTCACCACCGTCGGCGCCGTGTTCGGGCGGGCGCGGGGGGGCTTGGCCTTCGCCGTCGTGTTCGTGGGGGCGCTGCTGGCAGCGGCCACCGGCGTCGTCGGCGCCAGCGTCGTGGCGATGGGGATGATCTCGTTGCCGGTGATGCTCCGCTACGGGTACGACCGCGGGTTCGCCGCCGGCGTCATCACGGCGAGCGGGACGCTGGGCCAGATCCTCCCCCCGAGCGTCGTCCTGATCGTGCTCGCCGACCAGCTCGGCGTCCCCGTCGGCGACCTCTTCCTCGGCGCCGTCGGGCCGGGGCTGCTGCTGGCGGGGCTCTACGCGCTCTGGGTCGGCGTCGTGGCCGTGGCGCGGCCGGCGGCGGCCCCCGCGCTCCCCCAGGAAGAACACGCGGCCGGCCTCGGCGCCCTCGTCCGCCGCGTGCTGACGGCGCTCGTGCCCCCGCTGGCCCTCATCGCCGTCGTGCTCGGGAGCATCTTCACCGGCGTCGCCACGCCGACCGAGGCCGGGGCGCTCGGAGCCGTCGGGGCCATGCTCCTGGCGGCGGCGAACCGGCGGCTCTCGTGGCGCGCGCTCTGGGAGACCGCCCGCGCGACGACGCTCCTCAGCTCGATGGTGATGCTCCTGCTGATCGGGAGCACGGCCTTCGCCCTCGTCTTCCGCGGCCTCTACGGCGACGTCTGGATCGAGGACCTGCTGACGAGCCTGCCCGGCGGCGTGATCGGTCTGCTCGTCGTGGCGAACCTCGTGGTGTTCGTGTTGGGGTTCTTCATCGACTTCTTCGAGATCGCGTTCATCATCGTGCCGCTGCTGGCCCCGGCGGCGGCGCTGCTCGGCGTGGACCTCGTGTGGTTCGGGGTGATGCTGGCGATGAACCTCCAGACGAGCTTCCTCACGCCGCCGTTCGGGTTCGCCCTGTTCTACCTCCGCGGCGTGGCGCCGCCCGAGGTGGCGACGGGGGAGATCTACCGCGGGGTGCTCCCGTTTATCGGGATCCAGCTCCTCGCGCTGCTGCTCGTCGTTCTGTTCCCCGGCCTCGTGACGGGGCTGCTGGACTGAGCTCTTCGCGCTATGAGGGTAGTCACCCCCCCTCAGAGCCAAGTTGGCAGCGCCTGCTCGCGTTGTTCCCGCAGGTGCCGCACGGCCGCGCTGATCTCTCGGAGGGCGGGCCGGCTGATCTTCTCTCCGGACAGGACGGCGCGGACGTACCGCTCACTACGAGCGTATCCGTTGGCGCGGAGGGTGGCTGACACCTCGGCCAGGGTGATACGGCTGGACCGGTCTGTAGCGCGCATCCGTGTGCGGATGGACGAGCGGACGAGGTGGTATCTTCGCCGCGCCGCCGGAGAGAAGGGCCTTGGCATTGTGAAGAGCAGGGGTGGCAGTTCAGTATAATCATTGGTTATGCCGCGCTTCAACAGTCCCCACCTCAGATTAGGGTGATCCGTAAAGGCCGGGACGAACACCCGTCGGGCAATAGTTTATCCTTTGGCACCCGTTCAACGTGATCTCCCATGCGAACTACACTACTCGCCCTCCTCTTCTTTCTTGTCGCAATCGTCGCCTACGGAACCCTCATCGAGCCTCGGTTCCTTCTCGACGACAAGGCTTTCGAGGCCGAACTCCCTGCCCTCCCGGCAGGCTGGGCCGGTCAGACGGTCGCGCTCATGGCCGACTTCCAGATTGGGATGTGGGGGGGCAACACGGGCATGGTCCACGAGGCGGTAGAAGACGCGGTCGACGACGCGGTCGCACTCGCCCTCATCGCGGGTGACTTCGTGTATCAACCCGATTCAGCCCATGTGATCGAGGCCGTCGACGCCGTTCGTCCCCTCGTCGAAGCAGGCATCCCGACGGTGGCCGTTCTCGGCAATCACGACTACTCGCTCATGAAGGAGTCGAGCGAGCGGGTTGACCACTATGCTGAGTACCTCGAAGCCGAGCTAGAGGCGCTTGGTGTGGTGGTCCTCCAGAACGAGGCGGTGCCGGTAGCGTTCGGGAGCGACACCCTGTGGGTAGTCGGGGTTGGGTCTGCCTGGGCCGGGCTGGCCGATGTAGACGCGGCCCTAGCATCCGTACCCACTGGAGCTCCGAGGTTGTGGCTCATGCACAACTCCGAGGCCTTCCGCGACATCCCGGCGGAAGAAGCGCACCTCGCGCTCGCAGCCCATACGCACGGCGGCCAAGTCCGACTGTTGCCTGGCGCGCGGAACTCGTGGCTCGACATCGTGCGGAGTGGGGAGGTGGCCGCCGACGGGTGGGCCGCCGACTCGATTGGCGCGCCGCCCAACCGGATCTACATCAACCGCGGAATTGGTTTTTCGACCGTTCCGGTGAGAATCAACTGCCGCCCCGAGCTCACTCAGATCACGCTTCGTCAGCCGACGGGGCGCGTCCCGAGCCGCGGACGAGGCGAAGTCGACGTCACGGACTCGTAGCACTGCTATGCCGCGCTTCAACAATCCCTAACCCCAGATACGCATGTTCGACTGGAGCTGGATCACGACGACCGGCACGACCCTGCTCATGGTCCTGCTCTCGGCCCTCGGCATCTACATCACCCTCCTCGCCCTCACCCGGATCACCGGGCTGAGGAGCTTTGCGAAGATGTCGAGCTTCGACTTCGCCATCACCGTTGCCTTCGGCTCCGTCCTCGCCTCGACCATCCTTGCCCCGAGGCCGGCCCTGCTCACCGGCGCGTTCGGGCTGGCGGCACTCTACGGCATCCAGTACGCCGTCTCGAAGTCCCGTCGCCTTACTTCTACCGTCGAAGCGTTGGTCGACAACGAGCCGCTGCTGGTCATGGCCGGGGAAGAGGTGCTCTCGGACCACCTCGACAAGGCGCGGATGACGGAGGACGACCTCCGCTCGAAGCTCCGCATGGCCGGAGTCTCACACCCGAGCCAGGTGTTGGCCGTCGTGTTCGAGACTTCGGGGGACGTGTCGGTGGTGAAGACGAGCGATGAGGTGGACCCGTGGGTGTTTGCGAGCGTCCGGGGGGCGGAGCATCTGCCGTTCATGTCGGGCGCGGCATAACCCGCCGCTGCACGCCGACGCAGGGCTTGACGGTCTTGCCTCGTTCCAGCGTCGGCGTCTACTTTGCTCGTTTCACCGCCGCGCTGCCCTTCGCGGGTGATCGGCCCTCTGTTATGCCGCAACTGCGCTGCGCCTGGATCGGAAGAGGGCAGAAGGCGTTCTAGCCCAATGAAACCAAAGCGCGAGATCATGAAACGTCACGAGGTCTACCATTCCGACCCCGAGATCATGGGCGGCACACCTGTCTTCCAGGGCACCCGCGTCCCCGTACAGAACCTTCTTGATTACCTCGCGGCGGGGCGACCACTTGACGACTTTCTCGAGGGATTCCCCGGCGTCAGCCGAGAGCAGGCTGTCGCGTTCCTCGCTCTGGCGAAGGACGCCGTACTCGCTACCGCTTGATGAGAGTGCTGATCGACGAGAGCCTCGATTGGCGACTCAGACGTGGGTTCGACCCAGAGCACGATGTGGTGACGGTGCAGTACCGGGGTTGGAGCGGGAAGAAGAACGGGGAGCTTCTTCGTGCGGCGTCGGTGGAGTTCGACGTGCTCGTGACGCTCGATTCGAACTTGGAGTACCAGCAGAACGTGGCAGCCTTCGACCTCGCCATCATCGTGATACGAGCGGTGAGTTCAGATCTGGCCGACGTTGAGCCAGCACTGCTGGAGATAAACGCGCTCTTGCCCTCGGTTCGTCCGGGGCGCTCGTATGTCGTTGCGGCATAACCCGCCGCTGCACGCCGACGAAGGGCTTGGTGGTCTTGCCTCGTGCGAGCCTCGGCGTCTACTTTGCTTCGTCCTACCGCCGCGCTGCCCTTCGCGGGTGAGCGGCCTTCTGTTCTACAGCCCTCGAACCTTATAGCCCAGATGCGGTAGAAGGCCGGGACCCTCGCTATCCATGCCTCAAGTCTCCATCTCCGACGACGCCCTCCGCCAGATGCTTCGGCAGGCCGTCGCTGACGCGCTCGAAGACCGTCGGGACCTCCTCCATGACGTCGTGGCCGAGGTGATCGAGGACGTGGCGCTGACCGAGGCCGTTCGGCAAGGCCGGAAGACTGGGCAGGTAAGCCGGGCCGATGTGTTCGCCGCTCTAGACGACACGGCGTGACGGCCACCTTCCGCAAGAGCTTCCTCCGCGACCTGAAGAAGCTGAAGGACGCGAAGGTCCGCGGCCGTATCCGCGAGGTGATCGAGGCGGTAGAGGAAGCCGATTCGCTTTCTGATCTGCCGGACGTCAAGAAGATGAGCGGGGGCAGCGGGTACTACCGCGTCCGTATCGGGAGCCACCGTATCGGACTGGCGGTCGAAGGCGAGGAGGTCGAGTTCGTCCGAGTGCTGGACCGGAAAGACATCTACAAGTATTTCCCCTGAGCGCCGTGCTCGTTGGGGCTGTAGAACCCACCGCTGCAGGCCGACGTGGGGCGCGAGCGTTCTCGGTTTCGCCGGGGCGCACCGCCAGCCCGCCGGTCATAGCTTCGCCCCCACATTCCGCCGTTTGCCCTACGCGGCTGAGCGGTCATCTGTTATACGGCCCACGAGCGAAAGCTCTAGCCTCGTTTGATGAAGCACATCGTTTTTTACTCTTGGCAATCTGACTTGCCAGGCAATCTCAACCGGCACTTGATCGAGCGGGCGGCTAAGCAAGCAGTGTCGCGGATCAAGGAGGATCCAGAGCTTGAGGTTGAGCCCAGGATCGACCGAGACACGATGGACGTGGCAGGGTCTCCCGACATCGCGCAGACCATACTGGACAAGGTTGATGCCTCGTCAGTCTTCGTGTGCGACGTGTCACCCATCAACAAGGGCGCGGCTACCCGTTTGACTCCTAATCCCAACGTGCTCATTGAGCTCGGCTATGCAGTGCGAGCGCTTGGCTGGGAGAGGGTCATCATGGTTTTTAACTTGGATACTGGCCGGATCGAGGATCTACCGTTCGACATTCGGCACAGGCGCCCGGTTGTCTATGAGGCTCACGATGCTTCGAACAAGTCCCAGATTCAGAAAAGCCTTTCCTCCACTCTGGAGACGGCGATACGAGCCTGTCTGTCACTAGGGCCGAGAACCACGGAGCCCGGGTCCGGGCTCTCGCAGCTTGATATAGATCTGTTCAACAGGATCAGGGAGATGCTACCGGCCGATTACGCTGTCGTCGAGCTACGAGACCACGACTTCGGAAACGCATATCAACGTCGCCTCACGGTGCTGCTGAACGATTTGGTTTGGGAGTCAAAACAACCAGATTTTGAGTTCTTGGACACCGAGCTTGAGGCTACCAAAGACCGGATGATCGAGGGCATAGAGCGCTTTTTGGCGACCTCGGCTCAGTACGGCGCTACTCAAAAGGGGGCGCCGGAGTGGTATCGAGTCCCGCCGGACTGGATGCACGAGCGGCCGGATAAATGGCGCGAAGTGGTAAAGGAACTAAACGATGCAGCTGATGAGATTACGGCTGCCTACAACGAGCTTGTTAGAACCGCACGCCGCAAAATGGCCGTATAACCCACCGCTGCAGGCCGACGTGGGGCGCGAGCGTTTTCGGTTCCGCCGAGCCGCACCGCCAGCCCGGCGGTCATAACTTCGCTTCACCACTCCGCTTTTGCCCCACGCGGCTGAGCGGTCCACTGTTAGGTGGATTCCCCAACCGGGTGCGCCTTGCTCGGTACCTTGAAGGGAATGTCTTTCAACGATTCGGAGACCACACCCCTTGGCGCTTACCTCAACAGCATCAGCCACAGACGAAGCCTACGAGCGGGGTCAGGCCCTCCTCTCGCGGCGGAAGGCGTCGTATAAAAAGGAGCTAGGGCAGTTCCTGACACCTCCAGCCGTGGCCTCTCTGATGGCGGATGCACTCGGCGATCTCCACGATGAATCAAGAGTGCTCGAACCTGCGATTGGATCTGGAGTCCTCGCGTGTGCAGTAGCTGAAAGGGCCACGCGCCGTGGCATCGACCGACTAGAGATCGTCGGCTATGACGTGGACACCGAGCTAGCTTCTGTCGCGCGCAGCCTTCTCGACCGGGGATCGGAAGCTGTTTCGAGCACCACAGTCACCGTAGGCGACTTCATGACCGTGGCGTCGGAACGCTCGTTCACCCTCTTCGGGGGAGACGAGAGCGCCGAAATAGGGACGTTCGACGCTGTGATAGCGAACCCTCCCTACTTCAAGTTGAACCGTGACGACAAACGGCTTCAAGCAGCCGAAGCCATCGCGCCCGCCGCTCCAAACGCCTATGCCGTCTTCATCACGCTCGGGCTCGCCAAACTTCGCCCTGGCGGTCGCGCCGTGTTCCTCATCCCGCGCAGCTTCTGTAGCGGTGCCTACTTCGGGCGTTTCAGGGACGGACTACTCCGACGTTCGGTTATCGAGCGGTTTCACCTGTTCGACGCCAGGGACGAGGCCTTCGATCAGGACAACGTCCTCCAGGAAAACGTCGTCGTCGTACTGAAGCGGACGGGCGGTCATGGAGGCGACGGCGATTTCCACGGGACCGGCGATCCCTCCACCGTGCAGATCTCCGTGTCTGCACGAGGAGCCGACTTGTCGAACGTGACCTCGCGCTCTGTTCCGTGGGAGCTTCTAGCCAGCCGGAGAGGACGACACACCTTCTTCCGCATCCCCACGGGAGAGCTAGACGAACTCACGATCCGCTCGGTCGAGGCGTGGCCTTCGTCGCTCAGCGCGCTCGGGCTTCACGTTTCAACCGGGCCGGTCGTGCCGTTCCGATCAAAGCCGCTTCTCGCCTCGGAGCACGATGTAGAAGCCGGCGAGGCCGTTCCATTGTTGTGGATGCAGAACGTCCAGGCGGGTGAGGTCATCTGGCCGACCCAGCGTGGGCGGAAACCGCAAGGACTTCGGAACGGCCCTGACGCCGCCTCGCTGCTCACGCCTCCCGGCAACGCCGTTCTCCTCAGGCGTTTTAGCGCGAAGGAGGAACGACGCCGCCTCACCGCTGCACCTCTCCTGTCCAAGCAGTTCGGAGGAAGCCCCGTCGCCGTTGAGAACCACCTCAACGTGATCCGGCCATCAAACGGGGAGCCGCTGTCGGATGAAGCGACCGCGGGACTCACTGCTCTACTCGGCAGCGCTCTCCTGGATCGGTATTTCCGCGTGTTGGGGGGGCACACCCAGGTCAACGCTGGCGAACTCCGCACGCTCCCTCTTCCCGAAGCCGCGACGATTGCTCGGATCGGAGACGCTGTTCTAACTGGCTCTCCTCCGGATCGAGCCGTTTACGATGTGCTCCGCTCTGAGGGACTACTTCACGAAGACCTCCCATCCATCACCGAAACCCGCCTTTGCATGGGCAAGATTCAAGACGCGCAAGACCTCCTCAAGACGCTGGGAATGCCTAGGCGGCAGCACAACGAGATGGCGGGGTTGACGCTTCTCGCGCTCGCTCAGCTCTCGGAGTCTGACTCGTGGACAGACGCCGAGCGGAAGAGCCTCGGCATCCACGACATCATGGGCGAGATGCGCACCCGCTATGACCGCGACTACGCCGAGAACACGAGGGAGACCATCCGTCGGCAGGTCATCCACCAGTTCGAGCAAGCCGGGATCGTTGAGAGAAACCCCGACGATCCGACGCTACCGACGAACAGCCCTCGCACGCATTACGCGCTGTCAGAGGTGGCCCTGCGCACGATTCGGGCGTACAACTCCGACACTTGGATCGAAGCGGCTACGGCCTTCCTTGAGGAACAGCAGTCGCTCTTGAGCACGTACCGAGCGAAACGGGAGCAGCATAAAGTGGCACTCCGTCTGCCCTCTGGTGAGGAATACCACCTCTCGCCCGGAGCGCACAACGTGCTTCAGGTCGCCATCATCGAAGAGTTCGGTCCCCGCTTCGCTCCGGGCGCTCGTGTTCTCTACGTCGGCGACACGGCTGACAAAACGCTGCACCTGGACGAGGAGGGCTTCGCAGCGATTGGGGTACCCGTTCCTTCGCATGACAAGCTTCCCGACGTCGTGCTCTACGACGCCGGGAACGAATGGCTCTACTTCATCGAAGCCGTCACGTCGCATGGACCCGTTTCTCCCAAGCGGCTCGTCGAGCTCCGCACGCTGATGCTGAAAGACGCAGATGTTGGTCCCGTCTTCGTGAGTGCGTTCCCTGACTTCTCGACGTTCAAGTCGTACCTCTCTGACATCGCTTGGGAAACAGAGGTTTGGATCGCAGAACAGCCCACTCATCTCATCCACTTCAACGGAGACCGCTTCTTGGGACCTCACGAGTAGTCGATACCACTATGAACGTGCCTGCCATAAGGAATCCACCTAACCCGCCGCTGCACGCCGACGCAGGGCGCGGGCGTTCCCGGCTCGTCCGACCGCTAGCGCTTCCGTAGCTTCGCTCAACCACTTTGCTGCTTGCCCTGCGCAGGTGAGCGGCCCTCTGCTACGGCGCTCCCGAACCGGATAGGCGGGGCGGGGTATCATCGATTCGCAACTGCCCCGAAAGCTGATGAAGTACCGCGTTCTGATCGAGACGGACGAGGACGGCGTGTTCGTCGCCACCGTCCCGAGCCTCCCCGGTTGCGTCGCGGACGGCCCGACGCGGGGCAAGGCTCTCGCCAACGTCAAGGAAGCCATTGCCCTCTACGTCGAGAGCTTGGAGGACCACGGCGATCCTGTCCCGCCGCCCATCACGGAGGAGCTGGTCGAGGTATAGCCGTGGGGCAGCTACCTGTTGTCTCGGGTCGGGCCGTGGTCAAGGCGCTGGCGAAGGTCGGGTACGAGTTCGACCGGCAGAAGGGGAGTCACATGATCCTCCGCCAGTCCAAGGCTCCACACCGCCGTGCGGTCGTCCCCGATCATAAGGAAGTGGCGAAAGGCACGCTTCGTTCGATCATCCGCGAGGCGGGTCTGACCGTAGATGAGTTCCGGGCGCTCCTGTAGCCCCCGCGCCGTAGAACCCGCCGCTGCAGGCCGACGTGGGGCGTGAGCGTTTCCGGCTCGTCTGACCACCGCCGCTTCCGTAGCTTCGTCCGAACATCTTGCTGCTTGCCCCAAGCGGCTGAGCGGCCCTCTGTTCGCTGTACCACCACCCTCGGCGGCAACCGGCGACCGGGAGAGGCGTTCGACCCGAAACACCTGCCCCGCCCCATGCTCCGTACCGTCGAAGCCGTTGTCGAGAGCGACGGGAGCCTCCGGCTCCTCGAGCACATCGAACTCCGCACTGGCGACCGCGCCCTCGTCACGCTACTAGACGAGGACGACCCGGCCGAGACGGCGCTCCTGAGCGAGCCGGCGCTCGCGGCGGACTGGAACCGGAAGGAGGAGGACGAGGCGTGGGCGCACCTCCAGTGACGGGGTCAGCGACGTTCAAGCGCGGGTCGGTCGTCCTCGTCCGGTTTCCGTTCTCGGACCTCTCGTCGTCGAAGCGGCGCCCGGCCGTCGTGCTCGCCAGCGCCGGGCGCGGGGACTACGTGCTGGCGCAGGTGACGAGCAAACCGTACGCGGATCCCGGCGCGGTGGAGCTGACCGGCGCGAGCTCCGCACGCGGCGGCTTGAACCTCACGAGCTACGCCCGGCCGGGGAAGCTGTTCACCGCGAACGACGCGCTAATCGTGCGGGAGGTGGGCGCCCTCACCGACGCTGCGCTCGCCGAACTGGTGGCGGCGGTGGTTAAGCTGCTGGAGGGGTGAGTGCTGGGTGCAGCGAACCCGCCGCTGCAGGCCGACCTGGAGGGTCCGGGCAGTTGTGCCACGTGCGGGCGCCGGCGTATCCTGCGGCTCGCACTGCCTGCTCACTCCCTCCATGCGGCTGAGCGGCTGTCTGTTCCCGTGCGGTTCCTCATTGCAGGTGCATAGGCCGCATAACCGCCATCCGTCATGCGGCAAAGCCATCCGACCACCGATGCCCGAGCGCACGTATGCGGAAGAGGAGGTCGCTGCCATCTTTGCGAGAGCAGCCGAGCGTCAGCGGCCAGCATCAACACGCGAAGCTTCGACGGGTCTCACCCTGGCGGAGGTCGAACAGGCGGGAGTTGAAGCAGGACTCAATCCCACGGCCATCCGCGCCGCCGCCGCTGAGGTAGGCATCCGGCAGCGATTCCCAACCCGTCCAAAGGTCGCCGTAGCGGAGCGCTGGATCGAGGCTCCGATTCCTGCGGGTGTGTGGGAAGACCTCGTCGTCTCCCTTCGGCATCGGCTTGGCGCCAGTTCGGCTTGGTGGGACAGAGACACGGTCTCTCTTGGAGAAGCGCAGGAGTGGATGCATACCGCAGCGTCGGGTGTCCGCACGACGGTCACGCTCAGTCCGCGTGGGGAGCGAACCCTGCTCCGGGTCGTGCAGGAAGACGCTGGCTTCGAAGACGACCGCCAGATGGGATGGTTAATGGCGGCGTTGCTCGGTCTGCTCCCGTCTCTGCTGGCGGGGGCTCTCGTCGCGGAGACGCTTGCGCTGGGCGATTTCACGGGGGTAGCAGTTGTAGTGCTCGTGTTGCTCACCGCCGTAGCCTTCGGCGGTCCACTGCTCGCAGCCCGAGTACGGAACGGCCGTGAGCGGCAAGCGGAGCGGGTGCGGCAGATCGCCGACAGTTTGGCGGACCAGATCGGAGGGGTGCAATCTCAGCCGACTTCAGATGATTCGAGCACAGCTTCGGCACCACAGCTTGACCTTTCGGTGCTCGATGCCGAAGTGTCACCGACACCGCCGCAGACCGAGCGGCGGCGCGCCAAGTCCTAGCCACGGAGCATCCGCATCGGTGCCGCATAATGGCCCTCTGTTATGCCGCGCTCCTCGAACTGAGACCTTCTGTGACCGGAGCCGCCGACTTCCTCTTCTACCTCGCCTTCTCAGGCCTCATCACGCACGAACTCGACGCCGTCCACAAGCATGAGTGGCGGCTCCTCTTCGTCTTGCGAGGCATGGCTGACGAGCCGGCTCGCCGCGCCTTCGTCCTCCTCCACGTCCCGCTCTTCGCCGTGCTCCTGTGGCTCGCCGCGCATCCGGATCCCGGAGTCCGGTACTGGACGGTGCTCGGCCTCGACGTATTCATGGTCGTGCACGCGGGGCTGCACTGGCGGCTCTCGGGGCACCCGAAGTACGAGTTCAACACCGCGCACTCGCGGTCCATCATCTACGGCACAGCAGCGGTGGCGGCAGCGCATTTGCTCGTCTTGCTGCTCGCTCCGGAAGGCGCAGCATAACTGTCGTGCGGCTGAGCGACAATCTGTTAGCTGTGCCCTCCTGCCGCTGTCGTCGCAGCCGAAAGAGAGGGTCAGCGTTGGAGCAGGAAACCGAGCCTGAGCCTTGCTGCGAACAGTCGAAGCCATCGGCGAGGAGGGCGGGAGCCTCCGCCTCCTTGAGGACGTCCAGCTGCGAGCGGGTGAGCCGGTGCTTGTCGCAATCCTTAGCGAGGATGCCCTACCCCACGAGGCGGCGCTCCTGAGGGAGGCCGCGCTTGCAGAGGGCTGGGAACGTCAGGAGGAGGCCGAAGCGTGGGCGCACCTCCAGCTACGGGGCGCGGTGCCGTCGTTCGCGTCCGCGTCCCGCAGGGGCAACGGACCGCGGGGTCAGCGCACGACGACGAGGCGCTTGACGTCGGTGAAGTCGCCGGCTCGGAGGCGGTAGAAGTAGGTTCCGCTGGCGAGCCCCGTGGCATCGCGAGCGGCGTCCCACACGACCTCGTGGTGGCCGGCCTCGCGCTCGGCGTCCACAAGCACGGCCACGCGGCGGCCGAGGGCGTCGAAGACCTCGAGGCGGACGGCGGCGGGCTCGGGGAGCGCGTACCGGATCGTGGTAAGGGCCGCGAACGGGTTGGGGTAGTTCTGCTGGAGTGCGAACGCCTCGGGCACGGCGCCGCCGGCCGCGCTCCGGCTCCGGGCGAAGGCCTCCGTGCCCGCGATGAGCTGGAGCCGAGCGGGCGTACCGCCGCCGGGCGAGGCGAGGCGGTGGTCGGCGCGCTCCCGGAGGTCCCTCACGGAACCCGCGGCCTCGTCGACGAGCCACACGACGAACCCCGCGGGCACGGCGTCGAGGCCGTCGAAGGCGAGGGTCACGCGCTCGGGCGAGGCCGTGCGCACGCGGAGGTCCCAGGCGGTCCCCTCATCGGAGGCCGGCCGCGCGTCCACCGCGAGCGGGACCCCGTCCGCGGCGTCGAAGGCGACGGAGAGGTACTCCCCGATGACGGGCGGCTCGAACCAGTCGAGCGCGTCGCGGCCCTCGCGGGCGCCCTCCGCCACGGCGGCGACGGTGTGCTCGTCGCGGGCCTCACCGGCCGTCGCGGTGATGCCGATGGCCCAGGCCGGCTCGGCCGGAGCCTCAGCCTCCCCATCCCCCACCGGCCGCGCGGCCTCCTCCGGCGTGGGGCTGACCAGCAGCTCGTCGGGCTCGTCCACACGGAGGGCGTAGCCGACGAACGGCTGCATCGCGTCGTCGAGGGGCTGCCAGGTTCCGCCGTAGGCGTTGAGCTGGACGGGGGCGCCGCTGGCGAGCCGGACCTGCTCGATGGTAACGGGGAAGTCGAAGGGCGTCCCGACCAGGTTCCAGCCCTCGTGGAGGTCAACGATGAAGGGGCGCCGGAGCGTGACCGAGCGGCCGGCGCCGGTGGCGAACGTCCCCCCGTCACGGACGATGAGCCAGAACCCGAGCCCGACCCGCATCTGCGTGCTCGGCCCCTCGCGGTAGAACTGGTCCGGGGTCGAGGCGGCCTGCACGGCGCCCGGCTCTCCGGGGGGGAGGATCGAGAAGAAGCGCCACGCGTCCTCGGCGTAGGGGCCGAACGCGTCGAGCACGGTGCCAGCGGCGGCGGCGTCGAGGCTGAGGGGGACCGAGATCAGCCGGTAGCCGCCGGCCGTCGTCGCCCGGGGCAGGCTGACGCTGGCGACGAGGCCGGAGGCGACCTGCACCTGAAGGCTCGCCTCGGCGCTGCGGCTGGACGCGCCCGACGGGTTCTCGGCCTCGACGTAGTAGACGACCCCGCGCGAGGTCACGGCCGGGCCGGGGATGGTGCCGACGTACTCGCCGTCGCTCGCGGCCATGGGGACGGAGTCGAAGCTGTCCTCACCGCCCCGGCGGTAGAACAGCCGAACGCCCCCCCCGACGACGCCGCTCACGGCCACGCGGACCGCCACGGGCGTCCCGGCCTCCGCCGGGTTGGGCGTCGCGCTCGGCGCGCCGACGCTGACGGAGGGCTCCGTGACGGTGACGACGAAGGCGTCCGCCGCCGGGTTGCCGGCCGGGTCCGTCGCGGTGACGGTGACGGTGGTCTGGCCCAGCGCTTCGGGGGTGACGGTGAGGGTGCTCCCGTCCACCTCCGCGTCCGCGACACCGGCCGGGTCGGCGTCGGCCGCGAAGCTCAGCGCCGCGCCCTCCGGGTCCTCGAAGGCCGCGCCGAGGTCCACCGTCAGCGGCCCGCCGCCGAGCACCAGCGCAGCGTCCCCGACTGGGTCGACCACCACCGGCGCCTGGTCCGCGACGGTGACGACGAAGGCGTCGGCCGCCGGGTTGCCGGCCGGGTCCGTCGCCGTCACCGAGACCGTCGCCTGGCCCGGCGCCTCGGCCGTCACCGTGAGGAGGCTCCCGTCCACGTCCACGGCCACGGTCCCCGCCGGGGCGGCGCTGGCCGAGAACGTGAGCGTCTCGCCTTCGGGATCGTTGAACACCCCGGTCAGATCGACGACGAGGGGCTCGCCACCCACAGTGAGCGTCGCGTCACCGATGGGGGCGACGACGCGCGGGGGCTGGTCCATCACGGTGACGGTGAACGCCTCGCTGGCGCTCTGGTCGGCGGGGTCCGTGGCCGTCGCCGTAACGACGGCGGAGCCCGGTCCCTCAGCCGTGACCGTCAGGACGTCCCCGTCGAGGTCGGCCTCCACCACCCCCCCGGGGGCCGCTTCGACGGCGAACGTGAGCGGCTCGTCCTCGGGGTCGGCGAAGACGGTGTCGAGGGCGATGCTGAAGGTGCCGCCTACGGCGAGGCTGCGGTCGGCGAGGGGGCGCTCGACGGTCGGGGGCCGGTTGTCCTCGGCGACGACGGCGATGAACGCGTCGGCGGCCGCGTTACCCGCCGGGTCGGCCGCCGTCACCGTGACGACGGTGGAGCCGACGGCCTCGGGGGCGAGGGTCAGCACGCTCCCGGTCACGTCGA
Source organism: Rhodothermales bacterium (assembly GCA_965215145.1). Taxonomy (GTDB): domain Bacteria; phylum Bacteroidota; class Rhodothermia; order Rhodothermales; family JANQRZ01. Next base: position 2,368,398 of record OZ244038.1, read on the forward strand.
GGGCGACGACGCCGTCGGGGTCGGCGCTCGCCGCGAAGCTCAGCGCCTTCCCCTCGGGGTCCTCGAAGACCTCCGCGAGGTTGACGACGAAGGAGGACCCGTCGACGACGAGCGTCTGGTCCGCGATCGGAGCGACGACGCGCGGAGGCAGGTCCCCCCCGCCGTCCCCCACCGTGACGGTGAACTCCTCGTCCGCCGCCCCCCCCCCGGGGTCCGTAGCGGTCACCGTGACGACCGTCGAGCCGGCGGCCTTCGGCGTCACCGTGAGCACGCTGCCCTCCAGGCTCGCCGTCACCACCCCCGCCGGGTCCATCTCGACGGCGAAGCTCAGCGCCTTCCCCTCGGGGTCCTCGAAGACGTCGTTTAGGTCGACGACGAGGGGGGCGTCGCCGAGGGCGAGGCTCTGGTCCGGGATGGGGTTCTCCACCGTCGGCGGGTCGTCGTCCTCCTCGACCACGACCGAGAACGCATCGCTGGCGTCCTGGCCCTCCGAGTCGGTCGCCGTCACCGTGACGACGGTGGTGCCGGCGGCCTCGGCCGTGACGGTGAGCGTACTCCCACTGAGCTCCGTCATCACGATGCCGTCGGGGTCGGCGTCGACGGCGAAGGTGAGCGCGTCGCCGGGGTCGGCGAAGACGGTGTCGAGGTCGACGGTGAAGACGTTCCCCCCGAGGAGGAGCACCTGGTCGGGGATGGGGGACTCGACGGTCGGGGGCGGGTTGGCCTCGGTGACGGTCACGACGAAGGCGTCGGCCGCCTCGTTGCCTGCCGGGTCTGAGGCCGTTACCGTGACGGTGGTTGCCCCTGCCGACTCCGGCGTCACCGTGAGCGTGCTGCCGTCGAGGTCCAGCGTCACGACGCCGTCGGGGTCGGCGCTCGCCTCGAAGCTCAACGACTGGCCCTCGGGGTCCTCGAACACCTCCGTCAGGTCGACGACGAGGGAGCCCCCGTCCAGCGCCAGCGTCGCGTCTTCGATGGGCGTGGTCACGATGGGCGGCTCGTCCTTCGGCTCGGAGACGGTGACGACGAAGGCGTCGGCCGCGCTCTCGCCGTCGGGGTCGGTCGCCGTCACCGTCACGGTCGCCGCCCCCGCCGCATCGGCCGTGACCGTGAGCACGCTGCCGTCGAGGTCCAGCGCCACCACGTCGTCCGGGTCCGCGTCGATGGCGAAGCTGAGCTCGTCGTCGTCGGGGTCGGCGAAGACCGTGTCGAGGTCGACCACGAACGGCTCCCCGCCCACGACCAGCGACGTGTCCGCTATCGGGGACTCCACCGTCGGGGCTTGGTTCCCTTCGGTCACCGCGACCTCGAAGGCGTCGTCGGCGCTCTCGCCGTCGGGGTCCGACGCCGTCACCGTCACGGTCGCCGCCCCCGCCGCATCGGCCGTGACCGTGAGCACGCTGCCGTCGAGGTCCAGCGCCACCACATCGCCGGGGTCCGCGTCGACGGCGAAGCTGAGCTCGTCGTCGTCGGGGTCGGCGAAGACCGTGTCGAGGTCGACCACGAGCGGCCCCTCCCCGAGCACGAGCGACGTGTCCGCGATGGGGCGCTCCACCACCGGCGCCTCGTTCCCCTCCGTGACGACGACCTCGAAGGCGTCGTCGGCGCTCTCGCCGTCGGGGTCGGTCGCCGTCACCGTCACGGTCGCCGCCCCCGCCGCGTCGGCCGTGACCGTGAGCACGCTGCCGTCGAGGTCCAGCGCCACCACGTCGTCGGGGTCCGCGTCGACGGCGAAGCTGAGCTCGTCGTCGTCGGGGTCGGCGAAGACCGTGTCGAGGTCGACCACGAACGGCTCCCCGCCCACGACCAGCGACGTGTCCGCGATGGGGCTCTCCACCGTCGGGGGCTCGTTGGTCGGCGCCGTTGATAGCCGGGTGACGTGGGCGTCGCTATCCCCTCCGAGCGAGGAGCTGCTCGCCCCTGAGGACGTGGGGAAGTCCGCCGAGGAAGTCCGGCCCGTGACGTAGACGTCGTCTCCCGTGCCAGCGGCCACCGTGCTCACGCCGTCGAAGTCGGCCCCGCCGAGGTACGTCCCGTAGCGGAGGCCGTCGCTGCCGGGGGCCTCCGCGTCGAACCGGACCACGAAGGCGTCGTCGCCCCCGTTGGCCGCCGTGTCGAAGGCGTCGTCGGTGGTGGGGAAGTCCGCCGAGAGGGTCCGGCCGGCGACGTAGAGCTCCCCGTCGTCCGCCCGAGCCATCGCGAACCCGAGGTCGTCGTCGGTCCCGCCGAGGTACGTCCCGTAGCGGAGGCCCCCTTCCCCGTCGGCCGTCGGGTCGAGCGTTACGACGTAGGCGTCGATGCCGCCGTTGGCCGCCGTGTCGAAGGCGTCGTCGGTGGTGGGGAAGTCCGCCGAGGCCGTCCGGCCGGTGAGGTAGACGACGGTGTCGGCCGCAACCACGACGGCGTGGCCGATGTCGAAGCCGTCCCCGCCGAGGTACGTCCCGTAGCGCACCGAATCCCCATCGGCGCTGAGGTGGACGAGGAAGGCGTCGTCGCCCCCGTTGGCCGCCGTGTCGAAGGCGTCGTCGGTGGTGGGGAAGTCCGCCGAGGCCGTCCGGCCGGTGAGGTAGACGCTCTCGTCCTCGGCGACGGCGAGGGCGAGGGCGAACTCGGCGTCCGCGCCGCCGAGGTACGTCCCCCACAAGAGGTCGTCCTCGCCGTCCCCCTCCGGGTCGAGGCGGACGACGAAGGCGTCGGAGACCCCGCCGAAGGCCCCACCCACGACGCCAGCCGTGGTGGGGAAGTCGTCCGACCGCGTCTGCCCGGTGAGGAACACGTCGCCGCCGTCGCCGAGCGTGAGGGCGTTGGCGTCATCGAAGCCGTCCCCGCCGAGGTACGTCCCGTAGCGCAGCTCGGCGCCGTCGGCGCTGAGGTGGGCGACGAAGGCGTCGCTGTCGCCGTTGGCCGTCGTGTCGTAGGCCCCCGTCGTGGCGGGGAAGTCCGCCGACTCCGTCCGGCCCGCCACGAAGATGTCGCCTGCGCCGTCGAGCGTGAGGTCGTCGAGCAGCTCGTCGTTCGCGCCCCCGAGGTACGTCGCGAAGAGGACCTCGGCGCCGTCGGCGCTGAGGTGGGCGACGAAGGCGTCGCTGTCGCCGTTGGCCGTCGTGTCGTAGGCCCCCGTCGTGGCGGGGAAGTCCGCCGACTCCGTCCGGCCGCCGACGAAGGCGCTCCTGTCGCTGCCGACGGCGAGGGCACTCGCCGTGTCGAACGCGGCTCCGCCGAGGTACGTCCCGAAGACGAGGTCGCCGTCCCCTCCCCCTCGGCGGGCGGGGCGGGGCGGGAGCGGCCGTTGGAGCCCCTCCGCCCCCTCCATCATCACCCGTACGGCGCCGGGGTCGGCGCCGGGGGCCGCCTCGAGCGCGTAGTCGAGGACGCCGTCGCGCTCGCGCAGCCGGAGCGCAACGCCCTCCCCTACCCCGCTCAGCACGACCTCCGCGTAGCCCGGCACCCGGGTGGCCCACCGCTCCGGCCGGGCCCCGAGGAGGTAGTTGAAGAAGCCCGCGCGCCGCTCGCGCCCCTCCGCCCGGCGGGGCCCGCCACTCCCGAAGCGCACGCGCACGACGTGGCCCTGCCGGCGGAGATCCGCCTGCTCGCGAGCCGCGGAGGCCTCCTGCGGGGCGCCGGGCTGCTCCGGGGGCCGCGTGACGCGGTAGAGGTCGTAGACGAGCCCGCCCGTGGTGACCCACACGTTCGCGCCCGATAGCTGGGCGAGGTACCGGACCTCGGACGGCCATTGCCCCCGGTTCTCGACGAACACGAGCCCCTCCGCCGGTAGGCCGAACCGCTCCGCCAGCACGTCCTCCACGGGCCCCTGCGCGAAGGCGGGAGCGGCGGCGAGCAGGGCGGCGATCCAGGCCAGCAGGAGTCGGCTTCGCAGCATCGGGGTTCTCGAGCTGCCCCGGCGCTCGGGGCAACGTGGCGGTGGGGGATGGCGGCGTTGGGGCGGGCGGCTCAACTGCCGCCGGGGAACGCGGGCGGCGGGGGGAGCGGCGACCCTGCCGGCGGAGGGCCCTCGCCGGAGCCGCCCCCGAGACTCGCCGCGACGAGCAGCACGGCGACGCCGGCGACGGCGGCCCCGATGTAATAGAGCCCCGTCCGCTCGATCCAACTGCGGCGCCGGGGGGCCGGCTCGGCCTCCAGGCTCGGCTCGGCCGCCTGGGTCGGCTCTGCCTGCACCACCCACCCCCGGACCTCGTCGACGAACGCCACGAAGCGGGGCGGCTCCGTGATCGGGTCCGCTTGGTACGTGGGGTCGAGGTCCAGCAGCGCGGTGAGGACCTCGACGGCCTCCGCCTCCTGGTCGAGCGCGAGGTGGGCTTTGGCGAGCAGCGGGTAGACCACGCGCTGCTGGGCCTCATCGTACCCCCCGCTGTCCAGGCAGGTCGTGAGTCGGTCGGCGGCCGCCTGGAAGCTGCCGTCCACGTACTCCGCCTGCGCCACCACGAGCACGTCGTCGCAGGTCTCGGCCTCCTGCGCGGCCGACGGGGCCGCGCCGGCGAGCAGCAGCAGGCCGACGGCCGCGGCGCGGATCAGCGGCCGGTGAGGCGGAACGAGCGGAACGGCGCGGGGCGGGGCGTGCCGTGGCATAGGCCGGAGGGGGATCCCAGGGAGCACGAAGGATACGAAGGTCCGCCACCGGAAGGAAACGGCTTCCCGGGTGCCCCTCCAACCGGCTCAGGCTGCCTTCGCCTTCCGCTTGGACGCCTTGACCTCGACGGCCACATCCGGCACCCCGGCGGAATCCCCGCCGGCGCCGTGGCGGGCCTCCATCCGCTCGAGGAGCGCGCGGACGTCGCCCGGACTGAGGCGGTCGAGGTCGGGCACGCCGCAGTAGTGGCGGACGGCGACGAGCAGCGCGGCGCGGTCGATGCCGAAGCCGGCGGCGGCCTCCACGAGGTCGGCCGGCGTCGGGCCGGCCGGCGCCGGGGCCTCCTCCGGGAGCAGCTCGGGCGCGGGCTTGGCCTGCGGCTTCGGCCCCTGGCCGAGGCGGTCGAGGAACGTCCGGAACGAGGGGTCCTTGACCTCGAGCCCGACCGGGAGCGCCGGCACGTTGCTCTTGACCACGGTCGCCACGCGGACCTGCTCGAAGCCCTCGACGCGGACGGACAGCTCGACCATCACGTCGACGAAGTACTCGAGGCCGCCGGTGGTCATCGGGAGGACGCGGCCCATCTCGTTCTCCTCGCGGTCCTCCTTCCCCTTCGCCGCGATCTGGTCGGTGATGACGACGCAGGCGCCGGAGTCGACGCAGAGGCGGCGGAGGACCTCCTGGAGCACGAGCTGGTCGGCCTGGACCTCCTCGGCGGAGGGCTGCGCGGCGGGGTCGCCGGTGCGGGCGCGGGCGGCCTCGATGGTCTGGCGGTGCTTGCGGCCGAAGTACATCGCCCACGAGTCGAGGGCGTAGCAGCCGTAGCCCTGCTCGCGGCCCTCGCCGTCGAGCGCCCAGTCGATGAACTCGGGGAGCTCGTCCGGGTGCTCAATTTCGAGGGCGTCGAAGACCGAGCCGTCGGCGCCGGCGAGGAGGCGGCCCTTGCGCTCGGTGTCGAAGAAGCAGAGGCGGCCGAGGCCGGCGTCGGCGAGGCTCGCGGCGAAGTGGCTCTTACCGGCGCCGGCGGCGCCGCGGACGGCCATGACGAGGCGGCGCTGCTGCGGCCGGCGGCTGAGGGGGTTGATGCGGCGGGTCATCGGAGGGCGGGGTGAGGGAACGGGAGGTCGGGCGGCTGAGAGGCCGCTGCGGAAGCCTACCGAGGCTGGGGTGCCACCGGCGCGTCATACCCCTTCGACGGGAGCCTGAACGGACGTCGATTTATGCTACACGGCGGTACCGCGCCCGACTAGCGGCTGGATGCTAGCCCCCTTCTTCCGCGCCTACGTGACCGGCTGGCTGGTCCGCGCGGCTTCTTCAGTCCTCCCTCCCCCTTCTCGCCATGCGCACGGCTCTCCTCCTACTCGCTCTGTCCACGGTCGTCGCAGCGCCCGCTTACGCTCAACGCTTGGCGTTCCGCGCCGGGGGCGACCTCGTCGTCGGCAGCTACCGGCCGGCCGGCGCCTCGACATCCGAGCTCGCGCTGGGCGGAGCCGGTCTGTTCGCCGTCCGCACGCCGGGGCCCATGGCCGCGTACGGCGCGCTCCGACCGGAGGTCACCGTCCTCGCCGAGGGCAGCACGGGCTCCTACCATGACCGGGACGCCCTCTACTACGACGAGGACGGGCTGCCGGTCTACGGCGGCGGCACCGGCCTGGTGCGGGGCGCGCTGAGCGCCGAGGCGGGGCTGCGGCTAGCGCTCGGGCGGGGCGCGGCGCTTCTAGGCGTCGGCCTGCGCGGCGGTGCGGGCGACGGCCTCTACGGCGCCGTCACGGGGCAGTTGGCGAACCCCGCCCACGGGCGCTTGGAGTTCGGCACCGGGCACGTGATGATCGGCCTCGGCTTCTCCGGCCGGTTGTAGCGGCGCCGGCGCGCGGCTGACCACGAGGGACGGGCGCCCCCGCGGGGGCGCTGAACCCACCGCTGCACGTCGACGCGGACCCCGGTGCTGCGGGCCGGTGAGGGATCAGGCAGCCTCCCGGACGGGCCGCTCGGCCATGATGCGGCTGCGGAGCGTCAGCATCGTCTGCCCGAGGATCTGCGAGATCCGCGCGTCCGTCACCCCGATGATGGCGCCGACCTCCTTGAGCGTGAGGCCCTCGAAGTAGTAGAGCCCGAGGATCCTCCGCTCGCGCTCGGGGAGGTGCGGGATCTCGCGGGCGATCTGGGCCTTCAGCGACTCCCGCTCGACGGCGTCGAACCCGGCGGTCGCGCCCTCGTCCTCCAGCAACTCGCGGCGGAGCAGCCCGTCGCTCTCCCCGACCGGCTCGTCGAGCGAGAGGGTGAACGAGAGGTGCGCCTGCCCGAGCGACTCCTGCACGTCCTCGACGGGCACGCCGAGCTCGGCGGCGACCTCCGCCTCAGTGGGCTCGCAGCCGAGCTGCTGGCGGAGCGTCTCCATCGCCCGGTAGACGTCGTTGACGCGGCGGCGCTTGTCGCGAGAGAGCACGTCGAGCGAGCGGAGGTAGTCCCCGACGGCGCCGCTCGTGCGGCGGTAGGCGTGCGTCACGAACTTCGCGCCGACGGTGGGGTCGTAGGTGTCGAGCGCCTGCAGGAACCCCTCGATGGCCGTGCCTTCGAGGTCCTCCCACGTCACGAGCGGGTGGCTCGGCATCCGCACGCGGCCGACGATCGAGCGGACGAGGGCGAGCCCGGCCTCGACGACGGCGGCGCGGTTCCTGGGGCTCGGATCGGCGTGGTGCCGCTCGGCGGCGCGCTGGAGCTCGGGGTTCGTGGTAGACATAGATCGACGGCGAGATCAGTTCGGCGACGGGGATCAGTTCGGCGACGGGGCGGCGGGGCTGCACCACTCGGCGGGGCCGGGCGCGATGGTGGTGGCGAGGGCGGCGAAGGCGCGGCGCGCGGAGCCCTCCTCGCGGAAGGCCGGCACCTGCCGCTGCACCGACCGGCGGACGGCGACGGCGTAGGGCACCCAGCCGAGGTAGGCCGGCGCGCGGCCGAGGAACGGGTCCGTCACGGCGGCGAACCGCGCGGCCACCCCCTCCGCCTCCGCCTCCGTATCGGCGAAGTTGACGGCGAGAGCAAGGGGGAAATGGGGGTCGGCGCCCCAGACGAGCTTCGCCAGCCCGTAGGCGTCGGTGACGGCGGTGGGCTCGCCGACGAGGACGAGGAGGCCGGCCCCGGCGCGGTCGAGCGCCCAGCGCACGGCGAGCCCGGCCCCGGCGGGCGCGTCGATCACGACGGCGTCGTGCGTGGCTGTGAGCTGCTCGAACCCGGCGTCGAGCGCGTCGAATAGCGCGGCCTCCTGCCCGGCGGCTTCGGAGGGCGTCCGGGCGGCCTGGAGGAGGGTCACCCCGGAAGCCGTCTCGTGGAGGGCGTCGAGGGTGGGGGCCCGGCGGGCGGCGACGTCGGCGGCGGTGGCGGCGGGGACCTCGTTGAGGAGGACGGGGCAGGCGCCCTGCCCCACATCGGCGTCCACGAGCGCCGTCCGGCGGCCCGTACTTGCTAGCGCCTCGGCGAGGTTCACGGCGACGACGCTCTTGCCGACGCCGCCCTTACCGCTGACGACGGCGAGCGTGAGGGGGTGGGAGCTCATGGATGCAGGGGCGATGGAGCGAGAAACTGCGTGCTATCGGCGCAACGGCGGTGGAGGATGGAGGATCGAGAGTGGATGATGGAGACCCCACTCTCCTCCATCTTTTACCCTCTATCCTCCAAACCCTTTACGAGGCCCTCGGCGAACCACGCGGGGGAGTAGGAGGCGAGCGTGCCGTCGGCCTCCGGGCCGGTCGTGGCGAGGCTGACGGGGAGGCCGAGCGCGAGGAGCCACTCCGCCGGGCGCCCCCAGCCGTCGGCCTCGTCGAGGCGGGTGACGGCGGCGGCGGTCGGGGGGAGCGGGAGCGTGTTGAGCCGGGAGAAATCGAGGGGTGGGCGGGCGCGGGCGGCGTCGAGCGTGAGGAGCACCTCGAAGGCACCGAGGGGCGCGAGCACGTCGGCCAGCCAGGCGAGCATCCGGTTGGCGCCGGCCGCGTCGGGCGGCAGCGCGGGGGTGTCGATGAGGATCACGTCGCTGCCGGCGAGGCGGTCGAGCGCCCGCCGCGTCTCAGCGGCGGTGGTGACGGTGCAGGCGCAGACGCCGCGCTCGCGGAAGGGCGCGGTGCGGTCGGCCTCCTCCCCCTCCGGCACCACGGCCAGCACGCCGACGGCGCGGCGGCCGTACCCCCGCGGGTCGGTGGCGAGGCGGACGAGCAGCGAGGTCTTCCCCGAGCCGCCCGGCCCGACGACGGCGAGGGCGCTGGCGAGGTGGCGCGGCGGCGCCGTCGGCGCGAGGCGGTCGCGGAGGGCGAGGGCGACGGCCCAGCGCAGCGCCTCCCGGCCCTCCGCGTCCGTCCGGGTCGGGTCGCAGCCGTTGGCCTCAGCGGCGTCGAGCAGCGCAGCGGCGGTGGCCGGGGTGAGGCCGGAGCCGACGAGCGCGCCGTAGAGCGGGTGCACGGCCCAGCGCCCCTCCCCCGTCGGACCCGTCTCCTCCAAACGGTCTTCGAGCCGGTCGAGCCGGTCGGCGAACCCGTCGAGCAGCGCGCCGAGCCGGTCGAGCTTGTCCAGCACCTCGGGCGCGGGGCCGGCCGCCTTCGGCGTGGGCGCGGCATACAGCGGCTGCCGCACCGCCGTGGGCCGTGGCGCACGCATGGTCGCAGGACGCGCGGTGCCGTACCCGAACCCGAGTGCCGGCACCCCACTGCCTGCCTCGGCCGCCATCAGCTCCCCCCCTGCTCCCACCGTTGCGAGGGCGCGGGGGGCGGGCTGGCGCGGCGCGGCGGCGTCGAGCGCCACGGTGATCTTGGCGAGCTCACCGTCGCCGGCGGGCACGGACTCCAGCAGCACGACGGCGTCGCCGAGCGTGGCGCGGGCCTCGGCGAGGGCGTCCTGGATGGTCGGGCCGGTGACGGTCTGGATGTTCATAGGAGGAGTCTTGAGTTGCGGGTTATGAGTTCTGAGCCCTCCCTGCTTCACCCGGTCCGGGCGTCGCTCAGGACTCATCACTCACAACCCATCACTTGAGCGTCAGGTGGTCCACCACGTCGAGCGCGGCGTCGGCGGTGAGGTCGTTGTAGGAGAGGACCGCGAGGTCGCTCTCGATGCCGCCGAGGAAGGCGGCGAGGGTGGCGCGGAGCACCGGCGAGGTCAGCAGCACGGCGGGGTGGCCGGCGGTGAGGAGCCGCTGCGCGAGGGCCTCGGCCGCCTCCAGCAGCTTCTGCGCCCGCTCCGGCTCCAGGCCGAGCGTGGCGGCCGAGAGCCCGCCGGCCTCCGCCCGCTCCAGCAGGTGCCCTTCGAGGACCGGGTCGAGCACGCCGAGGTGGACGCGCCCGTCGGCGGCGGTGAACTGCGCGGTGATGGCCGGGGCGAGCGCGGCGCGGGCGTACTCCGTCAGCACCTCGACGCTCTTCGTGCGCGGGGCGTGGTCGGCGAGGGCCTCCAGGATGGTGACGAGGTCGCGGACGGGGACGCGCTCCCTCAAGAGCGCCTTCAGCACCTTCTGGATCTCCCCACCCGAGAGCAGCGCCGGGGTCAGCTCCTCGATCAGCGCGGGGGCCGTCTCCTTCACCTTGTCGAGGAGCCCCTGCACCTCCTGGCGGTCGAGGAGGCCGTGAGCGTTCGTGCGGAGCGTCTCCAGCAGGTGCGTCGTCACGACGGCCGGGGCCTCAACGACGGTGAGCCCCTGCCGCTCGGCCTGCGGGAGGTGCCGATCGGGGACCCACACGGCCGGGAGCCCGAACGTGGGGTCCGTCGTGCGGAGCCCCGGCGCCTGCCCGTCGAACCCCTCGGGGAGCAGCGCGAGGTGGTAGCCCGGCATCACCTCCCCCTCGCCGACGGCGTTGCCGCGGAGGCGGACGACGTAGCGGTTGGCGCCGAGCGCGACGTTGTCGCGGATGCGGACGGGAGGGATCACGAGGCCGAGCTCGACGGCGAGCTGCTGGCGGAGCAGCTTGACCCGGTCGAGGAGGTCGCCGCCCTGGCTGGGGTCCACGAGCGGGATCAGCCCGTAGCCGATCTCGAGCTCCAGCGGGTCCACGAGGAGGAGGTCGGAGGGCTCGGTCTCCGGCGGGGCCTCGGGCTCCGGGGGCCGCGCGGCCTCCTCCTCCTCGGCGCGCTCAGCCCGCATCCGCGTGCGGCCGAGCCAGACGGCCCCCGCGCCGAGCGCCCAGAACGGCACGATGGGGAGCGCCGGCACGAGCCCGAGCAGGAGCAGGAACGCGCCCGTGACCACCAGCGGCAGCGAGGCGCCGAGGAGCTGCTCGCGGACCTCCCCGGCCACGTCGCCCTCGCCCGAGGCGCGGCTCACGATGAGGCCCGCCGCCGTCGAGATCAGTAGTGCCGGGATCTGGCTCACGAGGCCGTCGCCGATCGAGAGCAGCGTGAACGTCCCCGCCGCCTCGCCGAGGTCCATCCCGAGCTGCGTCGTCCCGATCACCAGCCCGCCGACGATGTTGACGGCGGTGATGATGAGCCCCGCGATGGCGTCGCCGCGGACGAACTTCGAGGCGCCGTCCATGGCCCCGTAGAAGTCGGCCTCGCGGGAGACGTCGGAGCGGCGCTGGCGGGCCTCGGCCTCGTCCACGAGCCCCGCGTTGAGGTCCGCGTCGATCGCCATCTGCTTGCCCGGCAGCGCGTCGAGCGTGAACCGCGCAGCGACCTCGGCGATGCGGCCGGACCCCTTCGTGATGACGACGAAGTTGATGAGGACGAGCACCAGGAACACGATGGCCCCGACGACGAAGTTGCCCGCCACGACGACCTCGCCGAAGGCGGCGATCAGCGCGCCGGCCTTGGCCTCGCTCAGGATGAGCCGCGTGCTCGCCACGTTGAGCGAGAGGCGGAACAGCGTCGTCAGCAGCAGCAGCCCTGGGAAGATGGCGAAGTCGAGGGGCCGCTTCGCGTAGAACGCCGTCAGCAGCACGCCGAGGCTGACGGCGATGTTGGTAGCGAGCAGGAAGTCCAGCAAGAACCCCGGCAGCGGCACCACCATCACCAGCAGCACCAGCACGACGCCCGAGGCGGCGAGCGCGTCGACGCCCTGGCGGAACCCGAAGCTGCGGGCTTCCGGCGCGGCGGGCGGGTGGGCGGCGGGGAGGGCGGGGGTCAAAAGAGGAGGAGAGGGAGAGAGGAGGAGAGAATGCTTGGCCGATCTACCCCCTCCGTCGCTTCGCGACACCTCCCCCTGTCTAAGGGGAGGAGCTCTCCCCCTTGCGAAGGGGGAGTCCCGCGTAGCGGGGAGGGGGTCATGAGGGAGTGGGCGAGCAGCATCAAGCAGCGCGGCGGCGGTAGACCTCCGCGAGGACGGCGGCGACGGCGGGGTAGAGCGACTCGTCGATGGCCTGCCCCTCGTCCACCGTCGCGTGGAGGGCGCGGGCCAGCGGGCGGTCCTCGACGGTCGGCACGCCGAGGTCCGCGGCGAGGGCCTTGATGCGGAGGGCGCGCTTGCGGACCCCCTTCGCGAGCACCACCGGGGCGCCGTCGGCGGCGGGGTCGTAGCGGAGGGCGACGGCGTAGTGGGTCGGGTTGGTGACGACGACGTCGGCGCCGAGGACGGCGTGGTCGAGGCGGGGCCGGAGGGCGATCTCGCGGGCGCGCTGGCGGCGCTTGCCGCGGAGGTGGGGGTCCCCCTCCTGCTCCTTCCCCTCGTCGCGGATCTCCTTCTCGGTCATCTTGAGATCCGCTCGCCAGCGGTGCCGCTCGAAGGCGTAGTCCGCCGCCGAGAGCACGAGCAGCGCGGTGAGGATCGGCAGGGCGAGGCCGACGAGCCACGCGCCGCCCACGCGGCCGATGGCGTCGAGGGGGAGGGCGTATAGGCCGAGCAGCTCCGGGAGCCGGTCCTTGATGACGAGGTAGGCCACCGGCCCCACGACGGCCGCCTTCATCACCGCCTTCCCCGCTTCGAACGCCCCCTTCGACGAGAACAGCCGCTTGATCCCCGCCAGCGGCGAGACCCGCTCCAGCTTCGGCTCCAGCGGCTTCGCCGTCAGGATCCACCCCGTCTGCGCCACGTTGGCGGCCGTGCCGGCGAGCATCACGACGGCGAAGAACGGGACGACGAGCCCGAGCACGGGCAGCGCGACGGCCGCGACGACGGCCGGCAGGCTCTCGCCGTTGAGCGGCGTCGTGGCGGCGCTGCGGAAGACGCCGGCCGTGACCTCCCGGAGCGTCCCGAACGCGTGCGGCATCCCGAGCACGAGGACGGCCCCGGCAGCGGTCAGCACCCCCACCGAGGCCAGCTCCTTCGAGCGGAACACGTTCCCCTCCTCGCGCGCCTTCCGCAGGCGCGACGGGGTCGGGTCGTGGATCTTTTCCTGGCGGTCGGGGTGGTCGCTCACGGGGCGGGGCTTTTTCTACCCCGTCGCTTAGCGAACGCCGCGCCGCCCCGACAACCGGGGGAATGAGGCGCTTTGGGCGCCTCGGTGGAAAGGCCGTCCGCCACCGGGCCGGAAAGGGCTTCCGCTCCGGGGCAACGCCTTAGGGCGCCAGCACCGAGATCAGCTCCGCCAAGTCGTGGGCGACCTGCTCGACGAGCGACGGCGCGAGCCCGACGAACGCCTGCGCGAACACGAACAGCGCCCCCATCCCGAGCACGAGCTTCGCCGGGAGGCTGATGGCGAAGAGGTCGGCCTGGGGGACGACGCGGGCGAAGATGCCGAGCGCGGCGTCGAGCAGCAGGATCGCCACCATGAAGGGGGCCGCGAGCCGCACGGCCGTAGCGAGGAACGCCCCCGTCCACCCCGCCAGCAGCGCCCCGCCCGCGCCGAGCCGCGCCCCGCCCAGCGGGACGACCTCGAACGAGCCGGCCATCGCGCGGACGAGGTGCGCCGGCCCGTCGAGCACGAGGAAGATCAGCAGGAACGAGAACCCGAGGAGCTGCCCCACGGGGTTGCTCGCGTCGCCGACCGGGGAGTACGCCTGCGCCAGCCCGAGGCTCATCTGGAACCCGATGGCCTCGCCAGCCACCTGCACCGCGAAAAACACGAACCGCGCCCCGAACCCCAGGAGCGCCCCCGTCGCCGCCTCGACGCCGAGCGCCACCCCGAACCCAAGCCGGTGCGTGATGTGCGCCGGCAGCGGCCCCGTGGCGAACCCCGCAAGCACGAACGCCAGCAGCGCCGCCAGCATCACCTTGACCGGCACCGGCACGAACGGGCGGCTGAAGAACGGCGCCGCGACCAGCAGCCCCCCCACCCGCACGAACACGAGCAGCACCCGCAGCACCGCCTCCGTCTCGATCGTCATCGGGCGGAGAGGTGTGCCGCAGATGACAGACTGAGGCCGGAGTTGCGTGTGGCGTGTTGCGTATTAGGAGGTGAGAACACGCAACACGCCACACGCACCGGGGGAGCCGCCCGCTCCGGGATGATGAACGGCCCCATCACCGCGACACGCTCGGGATGAAGGCGAACACCTGCGCCATGAAGTCGGTCAGGTGCTGGAGCATCCACGGCCCGAGGATCAGGAGCACCGCCGCGACCGCCAGCAGCTTCGGCACCGACGAGAGGGTCATCTCCTGGATCGAGGTGACGGCCTGGAACAGGCTCGTCATCAGCCCCACCGCGAGGGCCACCGCCAGCATCGGCGTCGCCACGAGGAGGGCGAGGCGGATCGCCTCCTGCATCCAGTAGAGCGCGACGTCGGAGTTCATCTGAGTTGTGGGTTGTGAGTTGTGGGTTGTGAGTTGTGGGTTGTGAGTTGTGGGTTGTGAGTAAAGACTCACGACTCAGAACTCATCACTCAAGACCCTAAGTAGCCCCGCACGACGGACTCCACCAGCAGGTACCACCCGTCGGTGAGGACGAACAGGAGGAGCTTGATCGGGAGGGACACCATCACCGGCGGCAGCATCATCATCCCCATCGACATCAGCACGCTCGCCACGATGAGGTCCACGACGAGGAACGGGAGGAACAGGAGGAACCCGATCTGGAAGGCGATCCGGAGCTCCGAGATCACGAAGGCCGGCACCAGCACGTGGAGCGGGACCTCCTCGGCCGCGGCGAAGCTCTCGACCCCCGCGAGGTCCATGAACAGCAGGAGGTCGTCGTCGCGCGTCTGCTCCAGCATGAACGCCTTCGTCGGCCGCGCCGCCACGGCGAGGGCGTCCTCCTGCGAGACCTCCCCGGCGAGGTACGGCTGGAGCGCCTCCTCGTTGACCTCCTCGATCACCGGCGCCATCACGAACAGCGTGAGGAACAGCGCGAGCCCGACGAGCACCTGGTTCGGCGGCGACTGCTGCATCCCGAGCGCGGTGCGGAGGACGCTGAAGACGACGATGAGCCGGGTGAAGCTCGTCATCAGCAGGATGATCGACGGCGCCAGCGTGAGCACCGTGATCATCAGCAGGAGCTGGATCGGGAGCTCGTAGTCCTCGCCGTCGCGCGTCAGCCGGAGGCCGGGGAGCGCGCTCGCGCCCGGCGCGGCGTCGGGATCGGCCGGGGGCGCGAGGTCTACGCCGGCGTCGGGGTCGATGCCCGCGGTGGCGTCCGTCGCCGGCGGCGCCTCCTGCGCGAGCGCGGCGCCGGACGGGCCGATGGGGCCGGCCGCCAGCACGAGCAGCAGCCCGAGCGCGACGGCCCTCCGGGAGACGTTCGGCCGGAGAAGCTGGCTAGCCACGGGTGGGCGGGGTCTGCGCGTGGCGGAGCAGCGCCGCGAACTCGGCAGCGCCGGACGATGGGGCCGCGGGGCCGGGGATCATCGGGGCGTCGAGCGGGACGGGCGCCTCGTCGGCGCGGTACCGGCGGAGCAGCGAGACGCCGCCCTGCGCCAGCCCGAGCAGCAACACCTCCTCCCCCACTCGCACGAGGCGGATCTCCGCGCCGGGCGCGAGCGCGTGGGCGTCGAGCGTCGCCATCACGCCCTCCGCAGTGGGGCGCCCCTCCCCCCGCCGCCGGAGCACGAATGCGAGCACGATGCCGCCCGCGAGTATGAAGACGGCGAGCACGTTGCCCGGCCGCAGCAGGCCCCGCTCGGGTCGGGTCTCCACGGTCCCAAGCCGCCCTCCCGCCTCGGTGGTGGCGGTCACGGGCGGGAGCCGGTCCGACGCGGCGACGGGGTCGGGCGGAGGCGTCGGCGGACCCGCCGGGGCGAGCTGGAGCGCGAGCCAGAGCGCGAGCAGCCCGGCCCCGAAGAAGGCAGCGCGCCGCCACGGGCTGAGGCGACGGGGGGAGGGCGGGGCGGCGGAGGGACGGAACATCTTGCCGGTGGCGGCGGCAACTCAGGGCGGAGGGACTCCCGGAGGCGGCTTTAAATGCCGGTTCGGGTGCCCCCCTGTTCCGTTGCCAAAGGGGTGCCGGCCCTACGCCGCGCGTTCGCCGAGCCCCGGCCGAGCGGCGAGGCTCGTGATCCGGACGCCGAACTGGTCGTCGATCACGACGGCCTCGCCCTCGGCGATGAGGCGGTCGTTGGCGTAGACTTCGAGCGGCTGCCCGACCAGCTTCTCCAGCTCGACGACGCTCCCCGTCGTGAGCCGGAGCACCTCGGCCAGCGGCAGCCGGCGGCGGCCGAGCTCGACGGTCACCTCCAGCTCCACGTCGGAGAGGAAGTGGAGGCTCGGGTGCCCGTCGCGCCCGTCGCCGATGCGCTCCCGGCCGAAGTCCTCGAAGGCGGCGGGCGCGACCTCGACCGCCGCAGCTGGGCCGGGCGCAGGCGCCCCCGACGGTGCCTCAGACGTGGACTGCGCCTCAGGCTCAGAGGGCGCTTTGGGCGTAGACGGCACGACGGCCTCTGCGAGAAAGACGGCTCCGTGGAGCACGTCCTCTCCGTGGGGCAACGAGAAGGGGACGCGCCAGGCCGGCGCTACCTCCTCCAGCCCCTCGGAGGTTCCGGACTCGAAGGTGGCCTCCGGGAACCGGGCGCCCCCGGCCCCGAACTGCGTCCGGAGCGCGCCGTAGGCCTGCCCCGCCACCTCCCCGAGGAGGTCGCCGGCCTCCTCCATCGGGATGGAGCCGCCCAGCATCGCCTGCGCGAGGAGCTCCACCCAGCCCGCGTCGAAGGCGACGGCGAAGGAAGGAGCACCCTCAGGACGGCCGAGCAGGAGCAGCGCGCCCTCTGGCGCCTCCGGTGCGGCCTCCCGCACGGGCGCAGACGCCTCCAGCGGCGCCTCGGCGTTGAGGAGCGTCGCGAGGAAGGCGCGGAGCGCGTCGAGCGCGTCCTGGACGAGGGGGCGGAGGGCGTCAGCGGCCATGGTCGGCGGTGGCGAGGGCGTCGGAGAGGTCCGGGGGCGCCGTGACCTGGAGCACGCGGAGCGCGCGCTGCTTACCGGCCGTACCGGCGGCGGCCCGGAACTTCTCCTGCTTGTTGATAAAGACCTGGATGGGCTCGGCGGTCCGGCGCTGGAGCGGGATCACGTCGCCCTCCTCCAGGGCGGCGACGTCGTGGAGCGAGAGGTGCGCCCGGCCCAGCTCGGCCCGGAGCTCTACGTCGACATCGCGCAGGGCGTCCTCGTAGCGGCTGCGGACCTGGGGCGCCACCTCCGTCACGGACCCCGAGGCCCAGCGCTGCATCCCGGTCCGGCCGAGGATGCGCTCGAGGAGGAGGTACGGGTAGCACACGTTGACGAACGAGCGGTGGCCCTGGACCCGCAGCTCGAAGGCCCCGACGATGGCCGGCTCCATGCTCGGGGAGATCTGGACGAAGTCGGCCGTGCTCTCGAAGGCGACCTCCCGGAGCCGGAGCTCGTGCGCCTGCCTCCAGGCCCTCTCCAGCTCGTCGAAGGCGCCCCGGATGACCCGGCTCATGATCCGCTGCTCGATCTGCGAGACCTCGCGGGGCCGCTCCAGGAACCGCCCCGCCCCGCCGAACAGCTTCTCGACGGTGTAGACCACGAAGTTCGGGTCGAGCTCGAAGATGAACCGGTGGCCCAGCTCCTCGGCCTCGCCGACGTAGAGCGCCGAGGGGGACGCGCTGGAGGCGACGTACTCGGAGTAGAGGACCTGGTCGACGGCCGTGAGCGAGACCTCCACCATCGTCCGCAGTTGGGAGGAGAGGTAGACCGAGACGTCGCGGGCGAACAGCTCGTGGACGTGCTGGAGCACGCGCGTCTGGTCCTGCGAGAAGAGCCGGGGCCGCTTGAAGTTGTACGGGGTGACGGGCCGTTTCGCCCCATCCGGGCCCCCAGCCCCCCCCTCGCCCACGCCCTCCTGCCCCCCGAGCAGGAAGTCGATCTCGTCCTGGTTGAGCAGCTTGGACATCCAGCGGTGCGACGGGGTAGGGAGGGGACGGCCGTTCCCGTCATCAAGCGCTGTGCCAACGGGCTGCCGGGCTCGCCCAGCGCCCCCGCTTACCCCCCACCGAACAGCGCGTCGATGTCGCTCTGGCTCGCCACGCCCCCCTCCCCACCCGGCTCGGAGGCGGGCTGCCCGTCGCCGTCCTGGGCGGCCCCGAAGAGGTCGTCGATCTCGTGCTGCGAGGCCGCGCCGTCACCGCTGGTCGCGCCATCGCCGCCGGGCCGACCGGCCATCACGTCGTCGGCCACGCTCTGCTGCTCCCCGGAGCGGTCGTACCGTGCGTTCGGGTCGAACGTGCTGGGGTCCACCTCGACGGCGCGGGGCGTGGCCTCCGCGGTCTCCTCGTCGGCGAGCCTGGCGATGAGGGCGCGCAGCTTCGTCTGCACGGACCCGATGAGGTGGTTCACCGCGGCGATCTGCTGCGCCGTGATGTCCTGCACCTGCAGCGCGATGAGGATGCGGTTGAGGTGGTCGCGCGTCTCCCGGAGGGCGGGCCCGCACCGCGCCGCCGCCTCGGCGTGGACCTCCCGCCGGCTCGCCTCCAGGAGCCGCTCGGCCTCGGCCTGGGTGGCCGGGTCGGGGAGGTGGGCGCGGAGGAGCGCCCGGAGCTCCGCCGCGGCGGCCCCAACCTGCGGCCCGTCGGCGGACGCCGACCCGTCCACGAGACCGCCGACGAGGTCGAGCTGCCGGAGCGCGCCGTCGACGAGGTCGAGGATCTCCGTCGTCGCGACCTCCGTGGCCTCGGTCACGTTCTGGAGCTGGAGCGTGGCGTGGGGCATCCGGCCGGCGCTCTCGCGCAGCGAGCCGTCGATCTCCTCCATGAGGGGGAGCACCTCGTAGAGGAAGCCGAAGAGGTCCTCGGCGACGGCGGTGGCGCGCTGGCCGGCCCCGAACATCTCGTGGAGCTCCTGGAGCCGGTCCATGACGAGGGGCGCTTGAGCGAGAACCATGGGCTGGAGCGTGGGGGGTGGATGAGCGCGAGGATGCAGCCGGAGCTACGCCGTCTTGGGACTGGGGCTACGCCGTCTTGAGGACGGCGTCGATCTTCTCGCGGAGGACCTGCGGGGTGAAGGGCTTCACGACGTAGTTGTTGACGCGGGCTTGCATGGCGGCGAGCACGTCCTCCTTCATCCCGCGCGTGGTGATCATGAGGATGGGGAGCCCGTTGTGCTCGCTGTGCCCGCGGATGCTCTTCGTCAGGTCCAGCCCGTTCATGTTGGGCATGTTCCAGTCCGTGATCACGAAGTCCGGCGGGGTCGCTTCGAGCTGCTCGAGCGCTTCGGCTCCGTCGCCGGCCTCGACGAGGTCGTCATAGCCGATGTCGCGGAGGGCGTTGCAGACGATCCGGCGCATGGTGGGGGAGTCGTCGACGACGAGAAACTTCATGGGGTTAGCGTGCTTGGGGGGCTGGGTATCGGAGGCCACTCGGCGCGCGCCCTTCCCCGTCGCTCGCTGGTACGTCAACGAGCGGGCGAGGGGGAGCGTCGCGGAGCGGTCGCCCCGGCGTTATCGGCCCGGCACCGGTCGCCCTAAGCCCCTCCTCCGACTCCGCCCGGGGCCACCTGCCCCAGAGGGAGGAGGGCGGCGCTCGGGCGGAAAAGGCTGCGGGGCGCCCTCGGGGGGTCCGGAAGCTCTTTCCGTCTGCGAGCGCGGAGCGGAAAACGCTCAACCGTTCCGTGCGGCCGGCCGGGCGGCCCAGCAGGCCCGCCTAGGCCGGCATGGGCACGGACGGACGCGGTCTAGGCCGGCCCCCTCCTCCTTTGGCGCACGCCTTGTTGAGCGGCGACGGTGCCCTCCCCTCGCACGGGCTCTAAAATCGCCGCAGCCCTTTAGCACCCCCGGCCCCGCGCCGAGAACGGGTCCGGTCCCTTAACCCGCCACCCCCACCGCCCTCCCCCGCATGGATGAGATCGTACAGGAGTACCTGATCGAGTGCTCCGAAATCCTCGACGGGCTCGACAACGACCTCATCGCCCTCGAGCAGGGGAGCCAAGAGCCCGAGCTCCTCGCGCGCATCTTCCGCGGGGTCCACACGGTGAAGGGCACCAGCGGCTTCCTCGGCTACGACAAGCTCGTCGACATCACCCACGTCGGCGAGAGCCTCCTCGACCTCCTCCGCAACGGGGAGCTCGCGCCCAGCCCGGCCATCACCGGCGCGCTCCTCAGCCTGCTCGACGCCATGCGCCGCATCCTCGCGCACGTCGAGGCGGACGGCGGCGAGGGCGGCGACGACTTCTCCGAGCTCGTGGCGCTCCTGCAGCAGCTCCAGAGCGGCGAACCCGTCGAGACAGCGCCCGCGGTCGTTGAGGCGGCGCCCGTAGCTGCCGCTGCGCCAGCCATCGGCCAGGGCGCCGCCCCCCGAGAGGCCGCTGCGGTCGCGCCTCCCCCCGCCGAGCCGCCGGCCGCCGGCAGCGCCTCGGACCTCACCCTCCACTGCCTGCGCCGCCTCCACGCCGAGGCCGGGGGGGCCGTGCCGCTCGGCGCCCTCGCCGAGGCGCGCGACCTCGCCACGGGGACCGTCCGCAACCACCTCACCGTGCTCAACCGCGCGGGCGCCGTCGTGATGCGGGGGGACGGCACCTACGAGCCCGCCGACACGCCGGTAGCCGAGGCGCCTGCCGCCGACACGGTCGAGGCGGTCCCGGAGCTCTCCCCGGAGGTCTCCCCCGCGGAGCCGGCGGCCCCGGCCAGCCCGGCGACCGCCTCTCCGATCGCGACGCCCGACCGGTCCGAGGCTGCCGACCCGGCCCCCGCCCCCGACGGCGCGGCGCCCCCGGCCTCCTCCATCGCCGACAGCACGATCCGCGTCGACGTCGACCTCCTCGACGGGCTCATGAACCTCGTCGGCGAGCTCGTGCTCACGCGGAACCAGATCCTCCAGGTCGCCAGCACCCGCGACGAGGCCGCGCTCGCGGCGCCGGCGCAGCACCTCAACCTCCTCACGACGGAGCTGCAGGAGGGCGTGATGAAGACGCGGATGCAGCCGATCGGGAACGTCTGGAACAAGTTCCCCCGCGTCGTCCGCGACCTCGCCGTCGAGTGCCAGAAGGCCATCCGGATCGAGATGGAGGGGGCCGACACCGAGCTCGACAAGACGATCATCGAGGCGATCAAGGACCCGCTGACGCACCTCGTCCGCAACGCCTGCGACCACGGCATCGAGCGGGCCGAGGCGCGGGAGGCCGCCGGGAAGGCCGCCGAGGGGCGGCTCCTCCTCCGCGCCTTCCACGAGGGCGGCCAGGTCAACATCGAGATCGCCGACGACGGCGCCGGCATCGACCCCGAGCGGATCAAGGCGAAGGCCGTCAGCCGCGGGCTCGTCACCCAGGCCGACGCCGCGGCGATGGGCGCCCGCGAGGCGCTCCACCTCGTCTTCCTCCCCGGCTTCTCGACGGCCGAGACCGTGAGCAACATCTCCGGTCGCGGCGTCGGGATGGACGTCGTGAAGACGAACATCGAGCGGATCGGCGGCACCGTCGACGTCCACAGCCGCCTCGGCCACGGGACGACGTTCAAGATCAAGATCCCGCTCACGCTCGCCATCATCCCGGCCCTCATCGTCAAGACCGGCGGGAGCCGGTTCGCCATTCCTCAGGTGAACCTCCTCGAGCTCGTCCGCCTCGAGGGCGAGGCCGTCCGCGGCGGGATCGAGACCATCCACGACGCCCCGGTCTACCGCCTCCGCGGGAAGCTCCTCCCCCTCGTCTCGCTCCCCGAGCAGCTCGGCCTCGGCGAGGGCCTCCTGCAGCGCCACGCGGCCGGCCCCGGCGAGGACCCCGCCCCCCTCAACATCGTCGTGCTCCAGGCCGACGACCAGAACTTCGGCCTCGTCGTCGACGAGGTCCTCGACTCCGAGGAGATCGTCGTGAAGCCGCTGAGCACGCAGCTCAAGGCGCTCTCGACCTACGCCGGCGCCACGATCATGGGCGACGGCCGGGTCGCCCTCATCCTCGACGTCCTCGGCCTCGCCGACCGCGCCGGCGTGCTCTCCGAGGAGGGCCGGAGCCGGGCGGCGGCCGAGGCGCAGAGCGCGCGGGGGGGCGACCGCCAGACGATCCTCCTCGTGCGCGCCGGCCGCCACGACCGCCTCGCCCTCCCGCTCTCCGAGGTCTCCCGCCTCGAGGAGATCCCCACCGAGCGCGTCGAGCGCGCCGGCACCGAGGAGCTCGTCCAGTACCGCGGCATGCTGATGCCGCTCGTCCGCCTCCTCGGCGCCGAGGAGGCGGACGGCCTCCTCCAGGTGATCGTCTGCGAGGGGGGCGGCACGCCCGGCGGCGCCCCCGTCGGCCTCGTCGTCGACGAGGTGATCGACATCGTCGAGGACGAGGTCGAGGTGAAGCGGCGGGCCTCCGGCGCGGCCGGGCTCGCGGGCGTGGCCGTGATCCAGCGCCGGGTCACCGAGCTCATCGACGTGGACCACTTCGTCGGCGCCGCCGGCGCGGCCGACCTCTCGTGGGGCGACGGCACCCCCGCCGGCGACGGCGGCGCCGCCTACGCCCCCTCCGACCTCCTCGTAGCTCACCCCTAAGCCATGGCGCTCCCCGCCCCCCCCGCCGCCGACGCCAAGAAGCAGCTCTGCACGTTCTGCCTCGGCGACCTCTACTTCGGCGTCGACGTGCTCCAGGTCCAGGAGGTCCTCCGCTTCCAGGAGATGACGCCGGTGCCGCTGGCGCCGCCGGAGATCCGCGGCCTCATCAACCTCCGCGGGCAGGTCGTCACCGCCGTCGACCTCCGCCTCCGCCTCGGCCTCGCCGAGCGGCCCCTCGACGGGCGCCCGCCCGCGGAGCGCCCGCCCGAGGAGCGCCCCATGAACGTCATCGTCCGCGCCGGCGACGACACCCTCAGCCTCCTCGTCGACGAGATCGGCGACGTCGTCGAGCCGGTGGCCGACGCGCTGGAGCCCCCGCCGGAGACCCTCGCCGGCCGCGTCCGCGACGTCGTCGACGGCGTCTACAAGCTCGACGGCCGCCTCCTCCTCGAGATGGACGCCGACCGCACGCTGAACCTGCCCCCGCGCGCTTAAGCGCCCCCCTTACGCTCACCCCAACAGCAAGCCCCCCATGGAAGCCACCACCGCCAACGAGACGAACTGGATCACGACCGCCTCCCCCCAGGGTAGCCGGGGAGGGAACGGCTCGGCCCCCCGCCACCGCTCCGGCCCGCCGAACGGGTCGCCGAACGGGCGCCACGGCGCCGGCTCGCTCGCCCAGAAGTTCGGGATCAACGAGCACAACCTCGCGCTGCGGCGGGAGTTCATCCGGCTCGAGGGGGCGGAGGTCCAGGTCCTCGAGGAGCTGATCCCGTGGGCCGAGGAGCACGCGGCCGAGATCGCCAAGGAGTTCTACGACTGGCAGTTCAACTTCGGCCCGACGGTCTCGTTCTTCGAGTCGTTCGCCGCGCAGAGCGGGCACACCCTCGCCTCGCTCCGCCAGCACCTCGAAGGCGCCCAGACGCGGTACTTCGCGTCCTGCTTCACGGGGGCCGCCGACGGCTACGACACCGACTGGTTCGAGACGCGGCTCCACATCGGCGCCGTCCACGACCGGATCAACCTCCCGTTCAAGTGGTACGTCGGCGCCTACGCCGAATTCGCGCGGCTCACGCGGGCCCGCCTCGCGAAGGACCGCGAGGACACCGCCTACGTCGACCGCGCGATGGAGGCGCTCCATAAGGTCTGGAACCTCGACCTCCAGGCCATCGGGGACTCGTTCCTGCTCAGCACCGTGGAGTCGTTCGGGATGGACCTCTCGGCCGTCGAGACGACGCGCGGCACCGACCGGACCGAGCACTTCGTTCAGATCAAGGAGGAGCTCAACGCGATCCTCGAGCAGAACGCCGACTGGCGGTGCCAGATCGAGGCCATCGGGAAGACGCGCGCCGTGATCGAGTTCGACATGGACGGCACGATCCAGACGGCGAACGACCTCTTCCTCGACACCCTCGGCTACTCGCTGGACGAGGTTCAGGGCCGGCACCACCGGATGTTCGTCGAGCCCGAGTACGCCCGGAGCCCGGAGTACGAGGAGTTCTGGGAGGCCCTCCGCCGCGGCGAGTACCGGCCGGGCCAGTACAAGCGGATCGGGAAGGGCGGCAAGGAGGTCTGGATCGAGGCCTCCTACAACCCCATCTACGACCGCAGCGGCGAGCTCTTCAAGGTCGTGAAGTACGCCTCCGACGTGACCGGGCAGGTGGAGGCCAAGCAGCGCCTGGAGCAGAGCGTCCAGGTCATGCTCGAGGTGGTCAGCGCCGCCGCCGAGGGCGACCTCACGCGCCCCGTCGCCGTCGAGGGCGAGGACGAGGTGGGGCAGATGGCCGCGGGGCTCCGGCAGCTCCTCGCCAACCTCCGGGCCAACATCGGGCAGATCGCCGAGAACGCGCAGCACCTCGCCGCGGCGTCCGAGGAGATGAGCTCGATCTCGACCCAGATGGGCTCCGACGCCGAGACGACCTCGACGCAGGCCGGGGCCGCCGCCTCCGCCGCCGAGCAGGTCGACAAGAACGTCCAGACCGTCGCCACCGGCGCCGAGGAGATGTCGGCCTCGATCAAGGAGGTCGCCGGCAACGCCGCCGAGGCCGCCCGCATCGCCGCCGACGCCGTCGCCACGGCGGACCGGACGAACCAGACCGTCTCGAAGCTCGGCGAGAGCTCCGTCGAGATCGGCAACGTCATCAAGGTGATCACGTCGATCGCGCAGCAGACGAACCTCCTCGCGCTCAACGCGACCATCGAGGCCGCCCGCGCCGGCGAGGCCGGGAAGGGGTTCGCCGTCGTGGCCAACGAGGTCAAGGAGCTCGCGAAGCAGACGGCCCAGGCGACGGAGGACATCAGCCAGAAGATCGAGACGATCCAGGGCGACACGCAGGACTCCGTCCAGGCCATCGGCCAGATCTCCGAGATCATCGGGCAGATCAACGACATCCAGAGCACGATCGCCTCGGCCGTCGAGGAGCAGAGCGCGACGACGGCGGAGATCGCGCGGAACGTGAACGAGGCGGCGAAGGGCAGCGCCGAGATCGCCGAGAACATCACCGGCGTGGCGCAGGCCGCCGAGAGCACGTCGAGCGGCGCCACCGACAGCCAGCAGGCCGCCGGCGAGCTCGCCCGGATGGCGGCGACGCTCCAGCAGGTCGTCTCGGAGTTCCAGTACGCCTGAACCCGGCGGGGCCGGCGCGGACGCCCCCGCGCCGGCCCCGCCCCCACCCCCCACGCCCATGCACGCCCTCATCATCGACGACTCCCGCATGATCCGCACCGTCGTGCGCGACCAGCTGGCCGGCCTCGGGTTCGGCGTCTCCGAGGCCGCCGACGGCGAGGAGGGCCTCGCCCGCCTCCGCGAGCTCGACCGGGTCGACGTGGTCCTCGTCGACTGGAACATGCCGGTGATGGACGGGCTCGGCTTCGTCCGGGCCGTCCGCGCCGACGGCGGTTACGGCGAGGTCCCCCTCATGATGGTCACGACGGAGTCCGACATGGACCACATCGTCACCGCTCTCGAGGCGGGGGCCGACGAGTACATGATGAAGCCGTTCACGCGGGAGGCCCTCGCCGAGAAGCTCGGGCTCCTGGGCCTCTCCACCGACGCGCCCCCGGCCGCGGCATGAGCCACGGCATGAACCACGGCCCTAGCCGAAACCCGAGCCGGGGCGAGGCCCCCGTCCGCGTGCTGGTCGTGGACGACACCGTCGTCGTCCGGCGCCTCGTCTCCGACGTGCTCGAGGGCGACCCCGCCATCGCCGTGGCCGGCGTGGCCGCCAACGGCCGCATCGCGCTGCAGAAGGTGCCCCTCGTCGCGCCCGACCTCGTCGTCCTCGACGTCGAGATGCCGGTGATGGACGGGCTCGCCACGCTGCGCGCCCTCCGCGCGGACTACCCCGCCCTCCCGGTGATCATGTTCAGCTCGCTCACCGAGCGCGGCGCGGCGACGACGCTGGACGCCCTCGCCCTCGGCGCGAGCGACTACGTCGCGAAGCCGACGGGCGCGGGCGGCCTCCTCGGGGCGAAGCAGCAGATCGCGGCCGAGCTCGTGCCCCGCGTCAAGGCCCTCGGGGGGGGGCGCCCCGACCGACCCGCGGCCTCACCCCCCCCGACGCCCGCCCCTGCGCCCGCCGGCCCGCCAGGCCGCATCGACGCCGTCGTCGTCGGGGTCTCGACGGGCGGGCCGAACGCGCTGGCCGAGGTGCTCCCCGCCCTCCCCGGCGACCTCCCGGTGCCGCTCCTGATCGTGCAGCACATGCCGCCGCTCTTCACGCGCTCGCTCGCCGACCGGCTCGACAAGGCCTCCGCCCTCCGCGTGCGCGAGGGGGCCGACGGCGCCGTGGCCGCCCCCGGCACCGCGTGGGTCGCCCCCGGCGGGCTCCACATGGACGTGGCCCGCCACGGCACGGAGGTCCGGCTCCGCACCCACGAAGCCCCCCCGGAGAACAACTGCCGGCCGGCCGCCGACGTGCTCTTCCGCGCCGCCGCGGCCGTCTACGGCCCGCACGTGCTCGGCGTCGTGCTCACCGGGATGGGCCACGACGGCCGCCTCGGCGCCGAGCGGATCGTCGCGGCGGGCGGGCGGATCGTGGTTCAGGACGAGGCCTCGTCGGTCGTCTGGGGGATGCCGGGGGCCGTGGCCCACGCCGGCCTCGCCGACGCCGTCCTCCCCCTCGACCGGCTCGCCGGCGAGATCGCCGCGCGGGTGCGGCGGTCGCGCGCGGCGGCGGTCGGGGCCGCCGCCCGCTGAGTGGCGGCCCTAAGCCTCCCTCCCCGCCCCCCTCCTCCCGCCCCCCACCATGTCCATCGCCGTACGCGACTCCTCCTACGTCCGCGACCTCGTCCGGGAGCGCGCCGCCATCGTGCTCGACGAGAGCAAGGGGTACCTCCTCGAGGCCCGGCTGCTCCCGATCGTCCGCCGGCAGGAGCTCGCCTCCATCGGCGACCTCGTCGGGCAGCTCCGGGGCCGCCCCTTCGGCGACCTCCACCGGCGGGTCGTCGAGGCGATGACGACGAACGAGACCTCGTTCTTCCGGGACCTCCACCCGTTCGAGGCGCTCCGTCACCACCTCGTCCCCGAGCTCGTCGAGCAGCGCGCGGCCGAGCGCCGGCTCCGGGTGTGGTGCGCGGCCTGCTCGTCGGGCCAGGAGCCCTACAGCATCGCGATGCTGCTGGACCAGCACTTCCCGGAGCTCGCCGCCTGGGACGTCTCGATCCTCGGCACCGACCTCTCGACCGAGATGCTCGAGCGCGCCCGCGAGGGGGCGTACACGAAGCTGGAGGTCAACCGCGGGCTCCCGGCCCCCCTCCTCGTCCGGTACTTCCAGGCCGACGGCCCGATGTGGCAGCTCAAGGAGCCCGTCCGCCGGAGGGTCACCTTCGAGGAGATGAACCTCGTCGAGGCGTGGCCGCCGATGCCGACGCAGGACGTCGTGTTCATGCGGAACGTGCTGATCTACTTCGACGTCGAGACGAAGCGGGAGGTCCTGTCCCGGGTCCGCCGCGTGCTCCGGCCGGGCGGCGTCCTCTTCCTCGGCGCGGCCGAGACCACGCTCAACCTCGACGCCGGCTTCGAGCGGGTCGTGCTCGGCAAGAGCACGGGCTACCGCTCGTGCGGGTGAGCCCCCGGCCGCGGCGCGTCCCCCTCCCCCCCGCCCTCCGCCCCATGAAGCGGCTGATCTACCGGAGCACCTCCGCTGCCCCCGTCACGTGGGACACGGTCTCCGCCGTCGTCGAGAGCGCGTCGGCCAACAACGAGGCCCAGGGCATCACGGGGCTCCTCCTCCTCGCCGGCGACACGTTCCTCCAGGTGCTCGAGGGCGAGGCCGCCCGCGTCGACCACACCTTCGCGCGGATCCGGCGGGACGGCCGCCACCGCGACGTCACGCTCCTCATGGACGCGGCGGTCCCCGAGCGGCTCTTCGCCGAGTGGGGGCTGGCCGCCGTCCGGCTCGACCGGGTCGGGCCGCGCGAGGCCGAAGCGCTCCGGCGGAAGTACGGCGCCCGCGCCGGCAGCGTCGTCGTCCCGGACGACGGGGAGCGGGCGCTCGCCCTCCTCCTCGACGCCCGCGCCCTCGACGCCTCCACCCGCGACCCCGGCACGATCCGCGTCGTCACGGGGGGGGCCGGCCGGGACCGCCTCCTCCGCCGCGCCCAGCGCGTCGAGACCCTCGGCCACCTCGCCGGCGGCATCGCCCACGACCTCAACAACGTCCTCGGCCCGCTCATGATGTCGCTGGAGCTCCTGGAGCTCCGGCTCGGGGACGACCCCGCCGCGCGGCGGCTCGTCGAGCAGCTCGAGCGGGCGACGCAGCGGGGGGCCGGCCTCGTCCACCAGCTCCTCGCCTACATCCGCGGCGCCCAGGGGAAGCAGGCGGCGATCGCGGTGGCCCCCCTCGTCGACGAGGTGGGGAGCCTCCTCCGGAGCACCCTCCCCCCCACCATCCGCCTCGCCCTCGAGGTCGAGGACGGGCTCGGGGCCGTGCGGGGCGACCCGACCCAGCTCCACCAGGTCGTGATGAACCTCGCCGTCAACGCGCGTGACGCCATGCCCAACGGCGGCACGCTCCGGATCGCGGCGGGCGCCCACGCGGCCGAGGGCGGCCCCGCCGTCCGCATCTCCGTCTCCGACACCGGCCCCGGCATCCCGCCGGAGATGCTCCGCGAGGTGTTCGAGCCGTTCTTCACGACGAAGGCGGAGGGGACCGGCCTCGGGCTCACCACCGTGATGGACATCGTCCGGGAGCACGGGGGGACGGTGACGGTCGAGAGCGCGGGGGGGGCCGGCGCTCGGTTCGACGTCCTCCTCCCCGCCTCCGACGAGGCCGCCCTCCCAGAGGCGCCCGCCGCCGGGGCCGAGGCGGACGAGGCCCCGCGCGGGCGCGGGGAGCTCGTCCTCGTCGTCGACGACGAGGCGGCGGCGCGGGCGGCGGCGTCGGCCGTCCTCCGCGCGCACGGGTACCGGACGGCCACGGCCGAGCACGGGGCCGCGGCGCTGGAGGCCTACCGCGAGCACGGGGGGGCCGTGCGCGTCGTCCTGACCGACATGATGATGCCGGTGATGGGGGGGCCTGAGCTCGCCCGGTCGCTGGCGGCCCTCGCCCCGGACCTCCCCGTGATCGGGATGAGCGGACTCCCCGACCACGGGGGAACCAACGAGGGCCGAGCCGACCTCGCCCGGTTCCTCGGCAAGCCGTTCCGCGCTCGCTCGCTCCTGGAGGCCGTAGCCGCCGCGCTCGCCGCCGCGCCGGCACCCGCCCCGGCCGCGCCCTAGACCCCAAACCCCATGAGCACGACCGTCCTCATCATCGACGACGACGACCTCTTCGTCGACACCGTCTCCTTCGTCCTCGAGCAGGAGGAGCACCGGGTGCTGAAGGCCAGCAACGGCGCCGACGGCGTCGAGGCCGCGCTGGAGCACCTCCCCGACGTCATCCTCTGCGACATCCACATGCGGGACGGCCACGGGTACGCCGCCGTGATGGCCCTCCGCGACCGGAGCGAGACCGAGCACATCCCCGTCGTGATGATGACGGGGCGGGGGAACCCCTACGTCGAGCGGAAGAGCCTCCGGCACGGGGCCGACCTCTACCTCGAGAAGCCGTTCGCCGTGGCGGAGCTGACCGGGGCGGTGGGCCAGGCGTTGCGCACGCGGCGGGGTGCCGCCCAGCGCTCCGGCCACGTGATCTTCCCGAGCAGCCGCTGAGCCGCCGGCCCGCCCCCGCCGCGTGCCGCCGCGGACGCCACGGCAGGCCGCAGGTGCTACTGCAGCAGGTGCTACTGCAGCAGGTGCTACTGCAGGACGTACTGCGTGAAGTAGAGCCGGTCGACGTCGTGCTCGAGGAGGCCGTTGACGCGCGCGCGGAGGGAGTCCTTCAGCGCCTCCCGCGCCGATACCGCCGCCAGCTCCTCCACACTCTGCTCACTGAGGATGCCGACGATGGCGTCCCGCACGACGACCTCGTGCTCGGCGAGCGCTTCCAGCGCCTTCGCGTCGGCGGCCTCGAAGCCGAGGTCCACCATGAGGTAGCGTCGCCCGCCGGAGTCCGCGGGGTTGATGATGAAGCCGGGGAGCTCCAGGAACTCCCCGTACTCGATGGGCGCGTCGGCGTCGGCACCGGCCGCCTCCTGGTACCGGGCGTACCCGAGCCCGCCCCCGGCGAGGAGGGCGAGCACGGGGAGGACGAGCAGGAGCCGGCCCCGCTTCTTCGGCGGCGCCTCTGCTGCGGGCGCCTCCACTACGGGCGGGGCGCCGTCGGGAGCGGCATCGGCGGGGGCGGTATGGGGGGAGTCGGCCATGGCTCTGGGCTGAGGAGGATCTCGACGCGCCGGTTCCGGGCCCGCCCCTCGGCGGTCCCGTTCGGGCCTCGGGGGCGGAACTCGGCGTACCCGGCGGCCTGGTAGCGGTCGGGGGGGAGCGCGGCGTCGCGCGCGAGGAGGAACCGGACGACGGCCGCCGCGCGGGCGGCCGAGAGCTCCCAGTTCGAGGGGTAGCGGGGGGTCCGGATGGGGACGGCGTCGGTGTGGCCCTCGACGACGACGCTCCGGACGTCGTCGGCGAGGACGGCGGCGACGGCGGCGAGGACGGCGGCGGCCGGGGGCAGCAGCGCCGCCTCGCCCGAGGCGAACATGATCGAGTCGGCGATGGCGACGTGGAGGCCGCGCTCGGTGAGGTTCACCTCGACGGCCTCGGTGAGCCCCTCCGCGACGAGGCGCTCGAGGAGCTCCTCGAACCGGTTGGCCTGGACGATCTCGTCCTCGATGGGGCGGGCGCTGACGATCTCGGGGCTCGGGGCGAGCACGGCGTCGCTCGTCTCGAGCAGGCCCGTGTGGCCGTTGAAGTAGCTCAGCGCCTCCTCGAACTTCTCGACCTCGACCTCGGACATCGCCACGATCATCACGAAGAACGCCAGCAGCAGCGTCATCATGTCGCTGAACGTCGTCATCCAGAACGGAGCCGTCGGCTCCGTGCTCTGGGCGCTTTGGTCGCGGCTGCGGGACACGGCGGGGGCGGTTCGGGGTCAGGCGGCCTGCTTCAGCGGGACGGCCTCGGCGGGCTCGCCCGCGGCGGCGCCGTCCGGGTCGTCGAGGTACTGCCGGAGGCGCTTCTCCAGGAGGCTCGGGCTCTCCCCGCGGATGATGCCGAGCACGCCCTCCCGCGTGAGGTCGTAGCGCCGGAGGAGGGCCTCGACCTGCCCGCCCTGCTTGTTCGCCAGGGGGAGGCAGACGAGGTTGGCGAAGAGGGCGCCGTAGAACGTCGTGATCATGGCGACGGCCATGGCGGGGCCGATGGCGCTGGGGTCGCTGAGGTTCTGGAGCATCTGGATCAGCCCGATCAGCGTGCCCACCATGCCGAAGGCCGGGGCGTAGATGCCGGCGGTGTTCCAGAACTTCACCCGGAAGGACGGGCCGGCCACGGCCTCGCCGATCCGGGTCTGCATCAGCCCGGCGGCCTCGTCGGGCTCGACGCCGTCGACGGCCATCTCGAGCCCGAACCGCACGAGGTCGTCCTCGGTCTCGCCGAGGCGGCGGTCGAGGGCGAGCAGGCCGTCCCGCCGCACGAGCCGGGCGAGGTCCGTGAACTCGGCGACGAGCCCCTCGAGCTCGGGCTCGCGGAAGGAGAACACCGAGCGGAGCCCGCCGACGGCCCCCTTCACCTCCTCGAGGGAGAACGCGACGAGGAGCGCGGCGAGCGTCCCCCCGAAGACGATGGCGGCGGAGCCGGGGCTGACGAACGTCTGCCACCCGTCGCCCAGGAGGATGGTGCCGAAGATGAGGACGGAGCCGAGGCCGAGGCCGAGGGGGGTGGACTTCTCCATGCCTGCTGAGGGAACCCTGCGGGGGGACGGCGAGAGCGGGGGGACGGTGGGAGCGACGAGGACCCGGCCTCGCTCGGGCGCCCCTCCCCGCTCGGTTATCGGAGCGCGCCCGACCGCTTAAGCGCCGGGGCCAGCAAAGGGCCTATCCGGAGAGTCGGCTTGACCCGCGAAGCCTGAGCGAACGGGCGCTGAGCGAGGCGCGGGGGGAGCGCGATGCCTAAAGCATCGGGCGAGGCGTGCAACGCTGCGCAGCGTTCGTGCAGCCAGGCGTAGCCGAGAGGGCTCTCCGGACAGGTCCTAAAAGCCCCGCCCGGCGTCACACGCTGTGTGCGAGCCGGGCGGGGCGCGCGCCGGAGCCGCCACTCCGCCGCGTGGGCCGACAGCGGCCCAGGGGCTGTGCCTACCGCTTAAGCTGGACGAGCTCCTGGAGCAGCTCGTCCGAGGTCGTGATCACGCGGGCCGAGGCCTGGTACCCGCGCTGCGTCACGATCATGTCGGTGAACTCGGCCGCGAGGTCGACGTTGCTGACCTCGAGGGCGCCCGAGGCCACGCTCGTGTTGACCTCCTGCCCGGCCCGCCCGATCACGAGGTCGCCCGAGCTCTGGGCGGCGCGGAAGAAGCTGTTCCCGGCCTGCTCCAGCCCGCCGGGGTTGGTGACCGAGCCGATGGCGAGCTGGGCGATGGCGCGCTGCTCGCCGTTGGAGAAGTTGAGGACGAGCTTGCCCTCGGGGTCGAACCCGTAGCCGAGGATCTCGCCGGCGGCCTTCCCGTCCTGCTCCGCCACGGCGAGCGTCGTCGAGCCGCCGTACTGCGTGAGCCCCTCGAGGTCCACCGTCACGGCGACGTCGTCGCCGTTGGAGTCCGGGAAGACGCCGGTGATGAGGGCCTCGGCGGGGTCGGGGCCGATGAGGGTCCCGTCGGTGTCGAACTCGAGGACGGCGCCGGTGCCGCCGAGGGGCGTGGCCGGGACGGGCGGCTCGGCGTCGGGGTCGCCGGCGAGCTCGGCCTCGGTGAGGGTCCACTCGTCCTCGCCCGACTTCTGGAGGGTGAGCACGAGGGTGTGGGCCTGCCCCTGCTCGTCGTAGATCGCCGAGGAGATGGTGACCTCGTCGTCGTCGTCGCCGGCGCGGATGTCGGCCGAGAGGTTCCCGGCGAGGCGGGCCTCCGTCGTCTCCTCGGGGGCGGAGGAGGCGTCGAGGTCGAGGCGGACGTCCTGGAGCGTGCCCGTGTAGACGGAGCCGTCGGCCTGGACGGGCCAGCCCTGGACGCGGGCGCCGGAGGAGGTGACGAGGGTGCCGTCGGCGTCGAACCGGAAGTTCCCCGCGCGCGAGAGCAGCGTCTGCGGCCCCTCCTTGGCGACGAAGAACCCGTCGCCGGCGAGGGCGAGGTCGGTGGCGAGGTTCGTGAACTCGAAGGCGCCCTGCGTCCAGTTCTGGTCGATGCGCGAGGCGAGGACGCCGTTGCCGACGGAGCCGCGGTAGTTCCCGCCGGCCCCGACCATCTGCTGCCCGAGCTGCTCGGCGAAGCTGGCCCGCCCGCGCTTGAAGGCGAAGGTGTTGACGTTGGCGATGTTGTTACCGATCACGTCCATGCGGACCTGATGGCTGCGGAGGCCGGAGACGCCGGCGTAGAGGGCGTTCATCATGGGGGATACCTCTTGGTGGGTTGGTCCGCAGCGTCAGTCGGTCGGCTGCGGCCCGGCCTCCCGTGGCGCCGGAGCGCGGTGGGGCCAGCCGGATTGGGGGTTTAGGGGTGTCGGTAGGTGGGTTGTGGGGCTAGAGCGGCACGGCGCTCAGAGCAGCATGGCGCTGTCGATGCCGGTGAAGGCGCGCTCGGCCAGCTCGTCGCGCGCCACGGCCGTCACGACGGTGCGGTTGGGGACGCTGACGACGAAGGCGGCGTCGGCGCGGAGGAGGAGCGCCTCGCGGGCGCCCTTCCGGTCGAGATGGGCGACGGCCTCGCCCAGCGCGGCCCGCTCGGGGTCGGTCATCGAGATGTCGCGCTGGAGCAGCCGGGCCTCGGCGTGGGCCGAGAGCCGGAGCGGGGGCGCCCCGGCCGCCTCGCCGCGCGCCTCTCGGAGCGCGTCGGCGAAGGAGGGGCCGGCGGGGTTCGGCTGGGCCGGGCTGGGGCCGCGGGGGCGGGGCTCGGGCGCCCGCTGGGCGCCGTCGGTGCGGGCTGCGAGGTGGCGGACGTTCATGGGCTAGGAGGCGACGCCGAGGAGGTCGGCCATCGGCACGGCGAGCCCGCCGAGCCACAGGGTGATCCCGTCCGGCTCGATGGTCACGCGGTCGACGTGGCCCCGGGTGAAGGTGGTAGCCTCGACGTCCTCCCCGTCGCTGCCCTCGGCCTCCACGGAGAACGTGTAGGTCCCCTCCGGGACCGGCGCCCCGCCGTCGTCGAGGCCGTCCCAGCCGGGGAGGTGCCGGCCGCTGCCGAGGTGGCCGAGGTCGAGGGTGCGGACGGCCTCGCCCGCCTCGTTCCGCACGACGACGCGGACGCTCGAAGCGGGCTCCGGCAGCTCGAAGCCGAGCGCGACGGGGTCGGTGCCGTTCCAGACGGCGTGGTCACCCACGGCCTCGACCGTCTGCCCGACGAGGCCGGCGGCGGCGGCGAGGTCGCCGCGCGCGGTGAGCGCCTGGGCCATCGCCTCCTGCTGCGCCCCCGTCGCGTCGAGCGTGGCGCCGAGCGCGCCGAGGAGCTGCGTGTGCGCCCCCAGCGTCTCGCTGATGAGGCCGAGCTGCTCGACGGACGAGAACTGCGCGAGCTGGGCGGCAAACTCGTGCCCCTCCTGCGGGTTCATCGGGTCCTGATTCGAGAGCTGCGTCACGAGCAGCGTGAGGAACGCGTCGCGGTCCATGTCCCGGCCCGTGTCGGGCGGGACGTACCCGCCGGCCGAGGGGTAGGGCGAGGGGGTCGGGGAGGTCGGGGGGGTCGAGGTCATGGGGTCTGGGCTTAGCCGATCCACTCCTGCCGAGCGGACGGGTGGGTGGGGCTGCTGGTGGGGGCGGGGTTGGTCTGCTCCGCCGGCTTCGGGAGAGTGGGAGCGCTGGAGGAGCCGCGAGACGTGTCGCCGCCCCCCTCCTGCCCCCCTTCGCCGCGGCCGAACGAGAGGTCGACGGCGGTCTCGTAGTGCTGCTCCAGGCGCGCCTGGATCTCGGCGGCCTGCCGCTCGGCGGCGGCGCGGACGGCTGGGTCGCTGAGCTGGACGGCGACGACGAGGCGGCCGTCGCCCTGGCGGGCGCGGACGGTGAGGCTCCCCTCCCCCTCGCCGAGGTCGACCGACAGGGTAGCCCAGCCGGCCTCCGAGCCGGCGGCCCGGTCGAGCTGCTGGGCGATCAGGTCCGCCCACGGGCCTGCGGACAAGGCGAGCGCGGAGGGCCGCGCCGCGGAGGCCACGGACGCCCCCGCCGACGCGCC
Source organism: Rhodothermales bacterium (assembly GCA_965215145.1). Taxonomy (GTDB): domain Bacteria; phylum Bacteroidota; class Rhodothermia; order Rhodothermales; family JANQRZ01. The sequence goes on from OZ244038.1 coordinate 2,403,417, forward strand.
CGTCAGCGCCCCCACCCCGTCCGACTTCGCCAAGCTTGCGGCTGCGTCCTCGAAAAGGGCCTCGTCGCTCTGGGCCGGCGCGGTTTGATCCGGTTGATCTTCCGTCTCGCCGCCAAAGGCGGAGTCGCCGGCGGCGTTCTCTCCGTCGCGGCTCCCCAGGTCGGCCGCCTCTGCGGCGGGCCGGGCGGGGTCGAGTCGTTTATCGGGCTCGGGGTCGCCGGCGGAGTCTGGGGCGGGGTCATTGATGAGGGTGCCGGTGGCTGGGGGTGCCTCCTCGCCCTTCTTAGGCTCGCCCTTCACGGGCGAGTCACCTGCGGGGAGGGCGCCCTCGCGGGCCGGCTGCGGCTCCTCGCCTACCGCGTTGGCTTCTCGACGGGCGAGCCGCTCCGCCTCCCCTGCACCGCCCGGCCGGTCGGTGCCAGCCTCGGTTGGCGTGGCGGCTTCGGCCGGCGCGGCGGCCTTGGCCTCCTGCGAGGCCCGCTCGGTACGGCCGTTCGCCTGCTCTGCGGGGCTGCTCGTCTGCTCGGTGCGGCCGGTCGCCGCGCGCCCCTCCAGGTCTCCGTCCGGTTGCGAATAACGAGGAGCCATTCTCTCTCCCCCGCCCTCACGTGGCGTCCCGCCTCCTGACACACCGAGGTGTGACGCACCGAGGTGGGAGGGCTCCTCTGCACGGTGCGGATTCGAAGGCGTGGGCGGCCCCGCCTCGCCTCCCTGGCGCTGAGCCAGCGCGAGGCCCGGCTCCCCGGAGGCGCTCTCCGGAAGGGCAGCCTCAGCGAGGGCTCCATCGAGGGAGCTTGCGACGACGTTATTTGACGGGTGCCCCTCCCCTAGGGTCTCAGGAGGCGCCCCCTCCGTTACCAGATCGGGGGTCACCAGATCGGAGTTCAGGGGGAAGACTGGGGCGATCCCCTGAAGCTCCGGAGGCAGCGCCTCAGCCCCCGCCTCCGGGGCCACGGCGATCCCGGCAAGACCGAGGTTCTCTGCCTCCTCAGGCATTGCTTCCTCCTGCGGGTTCTCCTCGGCCGGCTCACGGCCACCGCTCAGCGCCTCGGCGAGGGCTGCGACGAAGGCTCCGTCGGGCTCTGAGACGGGCGGCGGCGGTGAAGCAGGAGCCGGTGTGGGGGCGAGGAGAGAAATCACAGCGGTCATGGTCGGCCCCCCGAGCTTGTGGTGACGACGGGGGCAGAGGGCGGCGGTGCGGGGGCGGCTTGCTGCACCGCCCGGGGCGCTCCTCCAGCGATCCGCTCGACGAGGGCCGCGCCGCGGGCGGCGGGGAGCGCCTGGAGAAGCTTGGTGCGGTTCCGCGGCGAGGCCTCGGCGTAGAGCTCGGCGAGGACGGCCGCGTCGACGGCGGAGAGCAGGGCGCGGAGCTCCCCGTCCTCCAGCCGGCTGACGGTGCTGCTGAGCTCCTGCGCGCGTGCGCGGCGGTCCGTCTGCTCCTGGAGCGCCTGCTCCAGGGTGCCGACGCGCTCGCGGTGGGCGCGGGCCTCGGCCTCGGCCTCGGCGAGCCGCCCCCGGAGCGCCTCCAGCGAATCCGCCGCGGCGGCCGGGAGCGCGGCGAGGCTGTCCGACCCAGCCGGCGAGTCCTCGCTCGGGACGATCGCGGCTTCCTCGGCCGTGGCGGTCCCCCCCGCTCCCTCGGCCGGCGCGGGGGCCGGCAGCAGCAGGGACGGCCCGAGCAGGCCGCCCGCGAACGCGAGCACCGTCACGATGCCGATGACGAGGGCCTTCTTCATGCGTCGGCCCGGAGCTGGCGGCAGTAGGCCGCGGTGGCGTGCTCGTCGAGGACGCCGGCCTCGGCGCGGAGCGCGGCCTGCCGGTGCGCCTCCTCCTGCCGCTCACGGAGGGACTCCAGCGCCTCCTCCGGCCGCCGGGCCTCGACGAGGGCGCGGCGGGCTGCCCCCTCCCGCTGGCGTGCCGCCTCGAGGGCGCGGCGGGCCTGGGCGCGCACGTCCATGACCTCGCTCCGAGCCGCAGCCGTGCGGCGGAAGTCGGCGGGCGTCCCCGCGAGGCCCGCGGCGTCGGGCAACGCGCGGAGCGCGTCCTCGGCTGCCGCGAGGTGCGCCTCGCGGTCCTGGCGGAGGCGCGCGACCTGCGCGAGGGCGCGCTCGGCCTGCTCCGCCTCGTGGCGGCGGAGGCGGAGGACGGCGTCGAGCGAGAATCGGAACTTCCTTCCGGCCATGAGGACAGGCGTTGCCTGGAGGGGTGGAGATCGGGTCGGTTTCGGGGGCGGGGCCTTCCCCCCACCCCCTTTGCAAGGGCTAGGCCGGCGGGCCGAGGACGGCGCGGAGGCGGCCGGCCGGGTCGGCGGTCGGGGCCTCGCTCGTCTGCTGGCGGAGGAAGTCCACGAGCGGCTGGCGGAGCGCGATGGCCCGGTCCGCCTCGGCGTCCTGCCCGCGCTCGTAGGCCCCGACGCGGAGGAGGTCCTCGACGCGCGCGTAGGCGGCGAGGAGGCGGCGGGCCTCGTCGGCGGTGGCGAGGTGGCCCGGCGGCGCCACGCGGGGCATCACGCGGCTCACGCTCTGGAGCACGTCGATGGCCGGGAAGTGCGCCGCGTGGGCGAGCTCGCGCGAGAGCACGATGTGGCCGTCGAGGATGCCGCGCGTGGCGTCGGCGACGGGCTCGTCGAGGTCGCCGCCGTCGACGAGGACGGTGAAGATGCCGGTGATGGTGCCGCGCGCGCCGGGGCCGGCCCGCTCGAGGAGCCGCGGGAGCAGGGCGAACACGCTCGGCGTGTAGCCCCGCGTCGTCGGCGGCTCCCCGACGGCGAGGCCGACCTCGCGCTGCGCCATCGCGACGCGCGTGACGGAGTCCATCATGAGGAGGACGTCCTTGCCCGCGTCGCGGAAGTGCTCCGCCACGGCGAGCGCGACGCTCGCGCCCTTGACGCGGCTCATCGCCGCCTGGTCCCCCGTGACCGCGATCACGACGGAGCGGGCGAGGCCCTCCTCGCCGAGGGTGTCCTCGACGAACTCCCGGACCTCCCGGCCGCGCTCGCCGATCAGGGCGATCACGTTGACGTCGGCCTCGGCCCGCCGGGCGACCATCCCGAGCAGCGTGCTCTTGCCGACGCCGGAGCCGGCGAAGATCCCGACGCGCTGCCCCTTCCCGAGCGTGAGCAGCGCGTCGATGGCGCGGACGCCGGTGGCGAGGGGCTCGGTGATGAGGCGGCGGGCCAGCGGCGACGGCGGCTCGGAGTGGACGGGGCGGTGCGCCGTCAGCCGGAGCGGCCCGCGGCCGTCGATGGGCTGCCCGCCGGCGTCGATGACCCGGCCCAGCAGGGCGCTCCCGACGCTCACCGTCAGCGGGAGCTGCGCCGGCTCGACGAGCCCCCCGGCGCGGAGGCCGGCGGTGTCGTCGAGGGGGATCAGCACGGTCGCGTCGCCGCGCACGCCTACGACCTCGGCCTTGACGCGGCGCCCCCCCGGCACGCCCCGCTCGTGGAGGTAGCACAGCTCGCCGAGCGCGACGTCGAGCCCCGTCGCCTCGACGAGGAGGCCGACGACGGAGCGGACCCGGCCGTACCGGCGCGGGCCGGCCGGTACGGCCCGTAGCTGGGCCAGCGCGTGTTCGAGGGCGGCCGTTGGCATGGGCTAGCGCGGCTCCGAGGGCAGTCCCGGGGGTTCCAGGGCCGCCAGCGCCTCGGCCTCCGCCGCCGGTACGACCGCCGTCGCGGGCTCCGGCGCCTCCTCGATCGCCCGGATCAGGTCGAGCCGCGCGCGGAGGCCGTCGAGCAGCTCGGTCCGGATGCTCCGGACGGCGGCCGCGGCGGACTCGACCACCCAGTCCCCCTCGGCGAGGCCGTCGTCGGGCGTCCAGCGGAGGGCGGGGTGGGCGGCGTTGAGCCCGGCGACGAGGCCGGCCTCGTCGAGCCGGAGGTAGTCCACCGGGTGCAGGCGGACGCTCAGCCCCTCCCCGCGGGCCAGCCCCTCGACGGCCTGCACGACGGCCCGGTCGGCCGCCTCCCGCGCGGCCTCCGGCACGGGCCCGGCCACGAGCGTCTCGGCGACCTCGACGGCGAGCGCCACGAGCCCCTGCCCGACGCGCTCGAGGTGGGCGTGCCAGAGCGCCTCAAGCTGCTCCAAGTCGGTGCCGACGGCCCTCTCCAAGCGTTCGATCTTGGGTCGCAGAGCCGCCTCGGCCTCGGCGCGGCCGGCGGCGAGGCCAGCCTCGTAGGCCTCAGCACGGGCGGCCTCGACGGCGGCGGCCCGCCCCTCCGCAGCCGCCCGCTCCTCTTCGGCGCGGCGGGCCTCCGGGGAGGGCGTCTCCTGAGGAGGGGCCGCCGTGGGCTGCGGCGTCGTGGGGGGAGGCACTGGGGGCGCCGTCAGGCGGACGGGCTCCTCGGCGAGGCGGACGGCTTCCCGTGTCACGACGGCCCTCGCATTTGGCGCCCCCTCCCCCCGCACGGCGTTCCCCCGTGCGGCCTCTCCCCCCCCACCTGAGAGGCAGGCTACCAGGGGTCGGGAGTGCGTCGGGACACGCGTCACGTCCTGCCCCTCGGCCCCCACGCCGACGGCGTCGAACACGGCGGGGGCCGCCGAGGCGGGCTGCTTGAGGACGCGGGCCACGAGGGGGGGTGCCATGAGGAGGGGGCTGAGGGCCTATCCGGAAAGTCGGCTTGACCAGCGGAGTTTGAGCGAACGAGTGCGGAGCAAGGCGCGCGAATGCGAAGCATCGAGGAGCGAAGCGACTCCACCAGAGGATGCGTCAGCATCGGCGATGCAGCACAACGCCGCGCTGTGCCCGTGCAGCCAGACGGAGCCGAGGGGGCTTTTCGGGTAGGTCCTAAATGCGCTCGACCGGCTGGCGTGAGAGGGTGACCTCGCCGCGCGCCTCCAGCTCGCCGGCGGCGTCGAGGATGCGGGCCTGCGCGTCGTCCACCTCCGAGACGGCGACGGAGCCGAGGAGCTCGACCTCCTCGCGGACGGCCTCGGCGACGCGCTCGGAGACGTTCTGGAGCACCTTCTCGTGGAGCTCCTCGGGCGCCCCCTTCAGCGCCAGCGCGAGGTCCCGCTGCTCCACCTGCATGAGGACCTTCTGGAGGTCCCGTGGGCCGAGGTGGACGAGGTCGTCGAAGACGAACATCAGGCTCTTGATGGAGGCGGCGAGCTCGGGCGCCTCCTCGCGCAGCCCGTCCAGCACGGCCCGCTCGGTCGCGCGGCTGGTGGCGCTGAGGATCTCGGCCACCTTGTCGACCCCGCCGCGGGCGCCGGTGTTGTCCCCGAGGCCGTCCCCGATCGAGCGGCGGATGACGTCCTCGACCTCGCGGAGCACCTCGGGCGACGGGGGGCCCATCGTGGCGACCCGGGCGACCACCTCGCGCTGGACCTCGGGGGAGAGCTGGTCCACCAGGGCCGCGGCTTTGCGCGGGTTGAGCTGGGTCAGGATGAAGGCGACCGTCTGGGGGTGCTCCTTCTCGAGGAAGTCCCTGAGCGCGTGGAGGTCCACGGTGTGGAGCATGTGGAAGGCGGAGACCTCCATGGCCGCCTCCACCTTCATCATCACCTCCTCGGCGCGGTCCCCCCCCAGGGCCGTCTCGAGCATCCGCCGCGCGAAGGCGCTGCCGCCCTGGCTGACGTAGCTCCGGGCGAGGGCGAGGTCGTTGTACTCGCTGAGCACGGCCTCCACCTGCTCACCCGGCACGTTCTGCGCCCGCGCGATCTCGACGGAGACGGCCTCGACGGCCTCGTCGTCGAGGAGGGTCAGCACGCGCGAGGCGGCCTCCACGCCGAGGGCGACGAGGAGCACGGCCGCGCGCCGCGCGCCGGACATCCGGGCGAGCACGGCGGCGTGGTCCTGGGCGCTTGCGCCCTCCGCCTCTCCGGGCGGCGTGGAGGGGGCGGGCGCCTCAGCGCGCGTCACCCAGACCCCCTCGTCGGGGGCCTCCGGGGTGCGCGCCTGGGGCGGGGCTGCGGCGGGGGCCGAAGGCATGGCGGGCGGGGTTAGTTGGTGCGGCTGCGGTCCTCGGCGAGCCACGTCCCGATGAGGGCGGCGGCCTCCTCAGGCTGCTCGGCCACCATCGCCTGCGTGGTCTCGTAGAACCTCCGCTTGGCGTTGAGCCGCGCGCGGGCGTCGCTCGAGAGCCGGCTCGTGTAGAAGTCCTCCACGACGGTCTCGATGCTCTTCGCCTTCTCCGCCTGGCGGGCCTTGAGGGCGGCGACCTCGCCCTCGCCAGACTCGGGGAGCGCCGGGCGCTCGGGCTCGGGGAGCTGGGGGGACGGGGCCGGCCCCGGCGGCGCGGCGATGGCGACGGCGCGGGAGGTCGCCATCCGGAGGAGCCCCGCCGCTACGACGAGGGCGAGGGCCATCAGCCCGTAGCGGAGGTAGAGCCGGAGCCGCTCGTCGGCCCGCTCGGCGGCGCGCTCAGCGAGGAAGACGCTGTCGTCGGTCTGGTCGAAGCGGGCCTGCTGCACGGTGATCCGGTCGCCGCGGTCCTCGTTGAGCCCGACGGCGTTCGTGACGAGGGCGGTGACCTCGGCGATCTCGGCCTCGGTGTACGGCACGGGCGCCGGGACCTCCTCCCCCTCCCCGGCGGCCTCCGCGCCCGGCGGCGGGCGGTGGTCGAGGATGACGGAGACGGTGAGGCGCTCGACCTCGCCGGCGGCGCGCTCGCGCTGCTCGCGCTCGCGCGAGAGCTCGTAGTTCCGTACGGTCGAGGCGGCGCCGCCGGCCGCGCCCTGCTCGTCGATCCGCTCCTCGGAGATGATCGTCTGGCTCTCGGGGTCGATCCGCTCGGTCTCCGTGATGGTCCGGCTGAAGTCCAGCGCAGCAGCAACGCGGACGAGGGCGCGGCCGGGGCCGAGCACGCGGTCGAGCATGGTCTGCCCCTGCTCGGCGAGGTGCTCCTCGACGGCCCGGCGGACCTGGAGCTGGCTGGAGGAGAGGGCGCCGTCGGCCGCGGCGCCGGCGGGGTTCGAGAGGAGCTCGCCCTGGGCGTCCACGACGGTGACGGCGCCGGGCTGGAGCCCCTCGACGGCGCCGCCCACGAGCGCGGCGATGGCGGCGACCTGCTCGCGGCTCGGGCGCGCGCCGCCGTCGAGGTGGAGCACGACGGAGGCGCTGGCCTCGGCCTGGCGGTCGCGGAACGGGCTGCGGGTCGGGAGGACGAGGTGGACCCGCGCGCCCTCGACGCCGCGGACGCTGATGACGGTCCTGGCGAGCTCGCCCTCCAGCGCGCGCTTGTAGGACACCTTCTGCATGAAGTCCGTCATGCCGAGCGTGCCGCCGTCGAAGAGCTCGTAGCCGGTCTGCCCGTCCGAGACGGCGCCCGTGGCGGCGAGGCGGAGGCGGAGCTCGTGGACGGCCTCGCGGGGGACGAACACGGCGGTGCCGTTGTCGCGGAGGTCGTAGGGCAGCCCCTCCCCCTGGACGTGCTCGACGACGCGCGCCGCGCTGGCGGCGTCGAGCCCGCCGAAGAGGAGCGCGTAGTCCGGCCGGCTCGCCCAGTACCCGACGGCGCCGAGCAGAAGGAGCCCGCCGAGCACGACGGCCCCGAGCGTCAGCCGCTGCCGCGGCGGCAGGCTGACGACGAAGGCGCGGAGTTGACCGAGATACGTGTTCATCTAGACCTGCATCCGCATGAGCTCCTGGTAGGTCTCGAGGGTCTTGTTGCGGACCTCGACCATGAGCTGGAAGTGGAGGCGCGCCTCGTTCATCGAGATCATCACCTCGTGGAGGTCCTCCTGCTCCCCCGCCACGAACGCCTCGATCTGCCCGTCGGCCTCCTTCTGCGAGGCGTCCACCGCGTCGATGGCCTCGCTGAGCGTCTCGCCGAAGCCGGAGGCGCCGGTGGCCCCGCCGCGCTCGGGCGGCCCCCACGCGGGGGCGTCGGTGCTGCGGAGGCGCTGGAGCTGGGCGAGGGTGAGGCTGCTCATCGTCGGAGCGGGGTTCAGGCGCGGAGGTCGAGGCGGCTGCCGAGCGGGGCCGTCGGCTCGGGGCCGGTCTGGGGCCCGTAGAGGCGGAGCGTCAGCGCGGGCGCCTCGGGGAACCGCTCGGCGAGCGCGGCCTGCTCGGCGTCGGAAAGGGTGGGCGGCGCGGCGCGCCCCGGGCCGGCGGGCGGCGTAGCCTGGGCGGCGTCCGGTGCGGACGGCGGGAGCGGGGGCGTAAACAGGGGCCGGACGTTCATAGAGTCAGCAGTCAGATTGCTGCGGTCAGATTTCGAGGGTCCGCTTGAGCATCTCCTTGGCGGCCTGGAGCGTGGAGAGGTTGGCCTCGTAGAGCCGGTTGGCGGAGATCATCCCCGCCATCTCGGTGACGACGTTGACGTCGGGGTAGCGGACGTAGCCGTCGGGGCCGGCGTCGGGGTGGCCGGGGTCGTACTCGATCCGCTCGCCGTCCTGCTTCTCGACGGCGGTCTCGGGGCCGCCCTCGGCGGAGGCGCCGAAGCGGCGGGCGGTGAGGCCGCCGAGGTGGCGGGCGTCGGTGCGGCGGAGGTCCTCGTCGCCGCGGAGGACGGCGCGGAACTGGGCGCCGGCCCCGCCCTCCGCGCGGTGGACGGCCCGCTGCACCCGGTACGGCTCGCCGTCGGCGGTGCGGGAGGTGTTGGCGTTGGCGATGTTCTCGCTCGCCACGCCGAGCGCGACGCGCTGCGCCTCGAGGCCGCGCGCGCTCGTGCGGAAGACGGAGAAGAACCGGGGGCCGATGGGCATGGGAGGATTTTCTGTACTTCGTACTTCGTAGGGTGCGGCGGGCGCCGACAACGGGCGCGGACGCCCTACGCATCAGGCATGGAGGACATCAGACCCGCCCCTCACTCGGAGCGCCCGGTGACGCCGGCGCGCAGGAGCGCGAAGTGCTCCGAGAGCGCGCGGGTGGCGAGCTGCGTCCGCATCTGCGTGTCGGCCAGCTCCATCATCTCGTCCTCCAGGAGGGGCGGCCGGTCGTCGGCCTCGACGCGGGGGGCGACGGCCTGCGGGTCGCGGACGCCGCTCGGGGAGCGGCGGGCGCGCTGGAGCGCCTCCTCGAAGGCGACGCCGGTGCGCTGGTAGCCCGGCGTGTCGAGGTTGGCGACGTTGGTGGCGACGGTGCGCGAGCGCATCGCGTAGGCGCTCATCGCCTGTCGCAGCAGGCCCAACTTGGTGGTATCCATCGAGGAGGGGGGCGGACAGCGAGGGGGAGGTCCACCTGGGCTTAGACAACGGCCATGCCGCGCGCCCCAGCCCTCCCGCTCCCGATGGCGGCGCCAGCCCTGCGGGGTCGGAGCTGACCCGTCCGTGACGCGGGGGCGAGGGAGCATGAGGGTCCGCTTTCTGCGTCTGAGGCTGGATATCCCTCCCCAGTCGCCCCCCGCTTACATGGAAGGCGCAACTGCACTCCCCACCCCCCCGCACGCCCGGCACACCAGGAAAACGCTGCCGGCCCAACCGGAAACATCGCCCGTGCCCCCCTCCCCCCCCGCCGCGGTCCCCCCCCTGCAGCATGACGCCGCGGACGACGGCGTCGCCGCCCTCGCCACCGTCCTCGCGCATCGGCTCCGTAGCATCGTCGGCAGCGTCCAGGGCTACACCGAGCTCCTCGTCGACTCACTCGAGGCGGACGAGCGCGAGATCGCCCTCGAGATCCTCCGGGGGACGGCCGCCATCGAGCGGACCCTCGCGGACCTCCTCTACTACAGCCGCGAGCTCGACCCGGCCCCGCTGCCCGTCCCGATCCGGCCCTTCATAGAGCAGCTCCTGCACGCCGCGAAGGAGCCCGGCGCCCACGTCGACCTCGACTGCCCGCTCCCGCCGCGCTACTGCCACCCCGCGGACCCCGTCCTGCTCCGGCAGGCCGTGCTCATCCTGTTCCAGAACGCGGTCGAGGCGAGCCCCCCCGGGGGCCGCGTCCGCGTCGGCGTCCGGCTCGACGGGGCCGACCTCGCCGTCTCGGTCGCCAGCCCTGCCCTGCTGGGGGACGCGGAGATCCAGGCCGCCTTCCAGCCCTTCCACACCACGAAATCGCAGAACCTCGGGCTCGGACTCCCCATCGCGCACAAGATCGCGCGGTGCCACGGCGGCCGGCTCTTCGGGCACGCCGATGCGGCCTCGGAGTCCACCGTTTTTACTCTTATCCTGCCGGCCGCTCCGGCCGAGACTGCGCCTGATTAGGCCTCCCCCTCTTCTCGCCTCCCCTCTTCTCACCGCCACACCCGATGTCCCAGCAGTCCCCCGGCTCCCCCCGCGTCCTCCTCGTCGACGACGAGCGGCTCCTGCACGGCGTGGTCTCGCGCCTGCTCGGCCGCCACGGCATCGAGGTCACGAGTTGCACCAGCGCCCAGCAGGCCCTCGACGCCCTCGACGGCGCCGCCTTCGACCTCGTGGTGACGGACTTCCAGATGCCGGAGATGGACGGCCTCGAGCTCCTGGCCCGCATCCGCGACCGCGAGCCCGGCCTCCCCGTCGTCATGATCACCGGGCACGCCAGCGTGCAGCACGCCGTCCGCGCGATGAGCCGGGGCGTCGTGGACTACCTCCCGAAGCCGTTCACCACGGAGGTCCTCCTCGAATGCGTGCAGCGCCACCTGAACCGGGCTGCCGCGGAGGCCAGCGAGCCGGCCGTGAGGACGCCGAGGCCCCGGCCCGCCGCCTCCGGCACGGGCCGCCCGCCCACGGTGTTCGTCGGGGAGCACCCCTCGGTGCAGCGGATGCTGGAGCTGCTGCCCCGGCTGGCCCACAGCCGCGCGCCCGTGTTCGTCCACGGCGAGAGCGGGACGGGCAAGGAGGTGCTGGCGCGGCTCGTCCACGAGCAGAGCGACCGGAGCGCCGGCCCGTTCGTCGCGCTCAACTGCGCGAACCTCCCCTCGGAGCTCGTCGAGAGCCACCTCTTCGGCCACAAGAAGGGCGCCTTCACCGGCGCCGTCGCCGACATGGTCGGCGCCTTCGGGCGGGCCCACGGCGGGACGATCCTGCTCGACGAGGTGACGGAGATCGCGCTGCCCGTCCAGGCCAAGCTGCTCCGGGTGCTCCAGGAGGACGAGTTCCAGCAGGTCGGCTCCGACGCCGTCACCCGCGTCGACGTCCGCGTCGTGGCGACGAGCAACCGCGACCTCCAGCGGGCCGTCGCCGACGGCTCGTTCCGCGAGGACCTCTACCACCGCCTCGCGGTGTTCCCGCTGAGCGTGCCGCCGCTGCGCGAGCGGCGGAGCGACGTGGCCCTCCTCGCCGAGCACTTCGCCGAGCACTTCTGCCGGCAGTACGGCCTGCCGCCGAAGCGGGTCGGCGCGGCGCTGCTGCGCCAGCTCGAGGCCTACGACTGGCCCGGCAACGTCCGCGAGCTCAGCAACATGATCCACCGCGGCGTCGTCCTCGCCGCCGAGCGCCCCGTGATCGAGCGGGACGACGTGCTCAACGTCTTCTTCTCCGACGGCCCGACGCTCGCGCGGCCCGTTGGGGTCACGGGCGCTGAGGCCCCGCAGACGCTCGACGCGATGGAGCGGGTGATGATCCTCCGCGCGCTGGAGGAGAGCGGGCAGAACCAGGAGCGCGCCGCCGAGCAGCTCGGCATCAGCGCCCGCACCATCCGCAACAAGCTGAAGCGGTACCGCGAGGAGGGGCACCTCCCCAAGCGGGAGCTGCAGCGGGTCGGCTAGCAGGGGCCGCCAGGGGGCTCCCCGCGGCGTCCGCCTACGAAGGCCGCCCGGTGAAGGCGTCGGCGAGGCGGCCGGCCGTCTCGGCAGTCACCTCGGGGCGGTCGTAGAACCCCTCGGCCACGCGCTGCTCGATGGCCGCCGCGCGCTCCGGGCTGAGGCCGGGCTGCGCGCGGAGCGCCTGCCGCGCGGACTCCACCTCGGCCTGCCGCGCGGCGTCGGCCGCCTGCCGTGCGCGGGCCTCGTCGGAGACCTCGAAGCGGTCCGCCTGGTCCGCCCCGGAGCCGGCCGGCTGGACCGCCGAGGCGGGCGCCGTGCGCTCCGGGCCGCTCGTCTCCGAGGCCGGGTTGGTGGAGTTGCGGAGGTGGGGGAAGAGCCGGGAGATGTCCATGGTCTTGTCGGAAGGGGGTCTATCCCGGTTATCGGTTCGGCAGGGAGGGCATTAAGAAGCCGGCCGGGGTGATTTATACCCGCGCGTGGAGATGCCCCGCCGAGGCCGGGGCGGCCCCGTAGCGCGTGGCGGCGTGATGATACCGATCGGCCCGGCCGATGGCTGCGCCGAGCTCGCTTTCGATAGCAGCGAGGGCCTCGGTCGCGGCGCGGTGCTGCTCGGCGAGCCGGGCGGCCTGCGCTGCCGTCGGCTTCGGCCCCGCCTCTCCCGCAAGTCGCTCCGCGAGCTGCGCGACGAGCGTGCCTCGCTCCTGCGTACACGCCAGCGCCTGCTCGACGTCGCCGGCGGCCGCGGCTTCCAGCAGGCGGTCCCCCATCCGGAGGAGCGCCGCAGCGAGTTCGCCCTCGGCGGGGGGATCTGTCGGGGGGAGCGTGCTCACGGGCCGTACCCGTAGGTGAAGAACATGTTGGAGAGCGTGGCCTGCTGGCCCTGCAGGAGCGCGAGCGTCTCCTGGAGCTCGGCGAACTGCTGGCGCAAGGACTCCTCGCGCTGCGCCAGCCGGCCGTCCCAGCTCTCGATGCTCCGGTCGAGCCGGCGGATCCGGTCGTCGGCGATGTCCCTACGCGCGTCGAGCGTGCCGTCGACGCCGAGGAAGACGTCGAGGCGGCCCTGGAGCTTCGTGGCGAGGCCGTCGTCGGCGTTGGCGAAGAGGTTCTGGAGGGCGCCGGGGTCCGCGGCGGCGGCCGAGACGAGGGCGTCGCGGTCGGCGAGCGTGAGCCGGCCGTCGTCGCCGATCTCGATGCCGAGGTCGGTGAGCCGCTCAATCCCCTCGGGCTGGCCCTCGACCGTCGTCAGCAGGTCGGTCCGCATCCCGAACCGGAGGCCCTGGATCGAGGAGTCGCCGACGAACTGGCCGCGCGAGCCGGACTCGGGGTCCACCTTCGAGCGCTGCTCGATGAAGTCGAGCACGGCGTTGTACTTCCCGATGAAGTCCTCGACCTCGCCCGCCACGGCCTCGGCGTCGGTCTCTACGTTGAAGGTGGTGGCCTCCCCCACACTGTTCAGCGAGAGGGTCACGCCGTCGAGCGCGTCGTCCACCTCGTTCGAGGAGCGGATCATCGTGAGGCCGTCGAGGACGAACCGGGCGTTGAGGCCGGAGTCCGCCTCCCCCGTCCCGATCTCCACGAGCGCGCCGCCGCTCTCGTCGGCCGAGACCGTCGTGGTCGTCTCGTCGGTGCCGGTGGCGGGCGACGCCATCGCTTCGAGCCCGAGGGCGTCGAGGGCCGAGCCGCCGGTGATCTGGATCGAGGCGGCGCTGCCGGTGGCGGCGGTGGCGATGCGGAGCGCGCCGCCCTCGACGTCCACCGTCACGTCGCTCCCGAGCTCGTCTCCGAGCGCGGCGGCGAGGTCCTCGACCGTGTCGTAGGTGCCCGTCGGGATCTCGACGGTCGTGGCGGTGCCGTCGACGGTGATGTCGAGCGAGCGCCCGTCGAGGATGCCGAGCGTGAGGGGGACCTCGACGGCGTCGCCGGTGACGGAGGCCGCGGTGGCCGGGGTGGTGACGGTGCCGGCCGTGCTGGCGAGCTCGGTGCGGTCGAGCTGGAGGAGGCTCAGGAGGCCGTCGTCGGAGTCGGTGAGGGCGAGGCGGTTGTCGTAGCCGGTGCCGGCCGAGCGGAGCGAGAGCCGCGCGGTGTCCGAGGTCTCCGTGACGACGGAGGCGGCGACGGCCTCGGTGGCGCTGATCTCGCCGGCGTCCACGGCGTCGGCCATCGCGTCCGAGATGGCCGTGCGGATCTCGCCGAGGATCCCGCTGTCGGTGCTCCCGACGGGCTGCACGGCCACGGCCACGGAGACCCGCCGGTCGGGGTCGTCGTCGGTCGGGCTGGCGACCTCGATGGAGAAGGTCTGGACGCCGTTGTCGCTGAAGAAGCTGGCGAGCGTGCCGCCGTCGGCGTCGAGGCGGCGCGAGACGCGGGCGTCGGTCGTGGCGAGCCTTTCGACGGCCACCGTGTGCGAGCCGATGGCGGCCTCGTCCGTGACGGTCGCGCCGAAGCCGGCCCCCTCGGGGACCGTCGCGGCGCGGGCGAGGAAGGGGTTGGCGAGGGGGTCGGTGAGCCCCTCGAGCGTGGTGTGGAGCGCCGAGAGCGAGCTGTCGAAGTCGTCCAGTACGGCGCGCTGGACCTCGCGGTCGTTCCGCTGCTGCTGGAGCCGCACCTGCGGCTGCGCTTCGAGCCGGATCATCTGGGCGATGAGCAGCTCGTAGGGGTCGCTGGCGTTGTAGGCTGGGATCATGACGCGCGGGTGTTAGTGGAGGGGGCGCGCGGCGGGACGCGGATCAGGCCGTGGGTGGGCTCACGGGACCCGAGGGCTCACGCGGCCATCGGGAGGCCGACGACGCCCTCCTGCCACGCCCCCCGGAGCCCCTCCAACAACTCGGCCACGACGGCCAGGTCGCCGTCGATGCTCCGCGTGAGACAGAACGCGTAGAGGTCGTGGAGCCGCTGGGCGAGCTCGTCGCCGCGCTCGAAGTCCAGCCCGCCGACGAGCTCGACGAGGACGGCGCGGAGCCGGGCGCGGTCGCCCGTGTAGCAGGCGGCGACGCCGAGGTCGTAGAGCTTCGCGATGAGGCGCTCGGGCGAGGCCGTGGCGACGGCCTGCTGCTGGTACTGCCGCATGGAGTGGGAAGCGCTCATGGAACCTGCGGGTTGGGGAGTGCGGGATCGGGCCGGGGCGGTGGGCGCCCTCTTGGCAGGGTTATCGGGAACCGGCTGACCGCGCTAAGCGGCGCTACCGAAAAACCCGCCCCCGGCGCGTCGTGGCGTCGGGGGCGGGTGGGTCGCGAGCGTCCCTCGGCGTCTCGCGGGTGCTGCGGCGCTTCTGGTCCTCCGGCTTAGCCGAGGAGCTGGAGCACGCTCTGCGGGCCGGAGTTCGCCTGGGCCAGCGAGGCGATGCCGGTCTGCTGGAGGATCTGGAGCTTCACGATCTCCATCTGCTCCTTGGCGAAGTCGGCGTCCTCGATCCGGCTCCGGGCGGCCTCGTTGTTCGTCATGGCCGTCTGGAGGTTGTCGGCCTTGAACGAGAGGCGGCTCTGGCTGTCGCCGATCGAGCCGAGCTGGTCGGAGAGCGTCTGGATCGCCGTGTTGATGGTGTCCATCGAGTCGCGGGCGCCGTCGTTCGTAGCGACGTTGAGGCCGCCGACGTCGGCGGCGACGTCGAAGAAGTCCCCGGCCGAAGCGCCCGCGAAGTCGGCGTTGAAGGAGAGGGCGCCGTCGTTGGAGGTGTAGCCCCCGTCGCCGTTGTAGGTCACGGCGCCGTCGCCGTCGGTGAGGCCGCCGGCGGTGAGGGAGAAGTCGAACCCGTCGCCGATGCCAGCCTCATCGCCGGCCGCGGCGGCGTGGGTGATGTCGAACTGGAGGCCCTTGAAGTTGACCGTGACGTCGTCGCCGCTGCCGTCACTCAGGTCGAGGTTGTCCTGGACCGTTTCCCACTCGCCGTCGGCGTTCTTGTACTCGAGGCGCATGTCCGCCGCCTTCTGGGCGGCGGTGGCGCTGCCGGCCGCGTTCGTGGTGGCGCGGAACTCGGCGGTCTCCCCGATCTCGAAGGCGTCCGCGCCGGGAGTGAAGGTCGCGCCCGCCCCGATCCGGTTCTCGGTGTCGGCGGCCTCATCGACGGTGGTGTCGAGCGTGACGGTGTAGTCCTTGGCCGCCGTGCCGGTGTAGCCGGTGAGGGCGACGTCGCCGGCGCTCATGCCGCTCGTGTCGAGCTCGGAGCCCTCGCCGAGGAGGGCGGCCTTGCTCATCCGGCCGAGCGAGACGTCGAAGCTGTCGGCCTTCTCGGCGCCGACGTGGAAGGAGAGGCTCGTGCCGGTCGCGTCGTCGGTGAAGAGGTCCTTCCCGTTGAACTCGGCCGTCGAGAGGATGTCGTTGATCTCGCTGGAGAGCTCGTCGAGCTGGTTCTGGATGGCCGTCCGCTCGGAGTCGCCGAGGGAGTCGTTGGCGGCCTGGACCGTCTTCTCCTTCATCGTCTGGAGGATGTCCATCACGCTGCCGAGGGAGCCCTCCGCGACGGAGAGCATGCTCTTGGCGTCGCCGACGTTGGCGAGGGCCTGGGCCTGGCCGCGGACGCGGCTCTCGAGCTTCTTGGCGATGGAGTAGCCGGCGGAGTCGTCCTCGGCCCGGTTGAGCCGGCTGCCGGTCGAGAGCCGGAGCTGGCGCATGGCGAGGTCGCCGTTGGTCTTGTTCATCGCGCCCAGCGCCTGGAGCGACTGGGTGTTGGTGTTGATGCGGGAGAGATCGCCGAACATGGGGAGCCTCTTGGGGTTGGTGCGTGGTGGTTTCGGTCTGGGTGCCGGAGGCCAGAGGCGATCCAGCGGGTCACCACCCGTTATCGGGGTCGCACCTCGGACTTAAGCTCGGGGGCGAAAAAAGGCCGCGGGCGCCCCGGTCTCCCGAGGCGCCCGCGGTGCGGGGAACCGTCCGCCCCCTCAGCCGATCAGGCGGAGCCGAGGCCGGGCCTGCCGGACGGCCTCGGGGTCCGGCTGCGCCAGCACGCTCACGCACGCCTGCACCGCCTTGCCCTCGCCGCAGAGCCGCGCCACGAGCGCCTCCGCGCAGCCGGCCGTCGGCGCGTCCTGACGGAGCACCTCGGCCCAGACCGGCGGGAGGTCGCCGCGCCGAGCCGCCCCGGTGCGGACGCCGTACCCGAGGAGCTCGGCGGCGTGGCTCGCGGCGACGGTGGCCCGGAGGAGGCACGCCGTGGCCGGCGCGACACCTACGCCCTGGAGGGCCTCCGGGGTGTGGTGCAGCCGGACGACGTCGGTGAGGAGCTCGGGGAAGGTGGATGCTAACGCGGCCACGACGCCGGCCTCGGTGTGGTTGCACCCGAAGACGAGCCGCTCGTGCTCGCAGCCGTCGTCCGCCGCCACGAGGCCGTCGAGGGCCCGGTCGCCGTAGAGCGCGGCGGCCTCGCCGGGGAAGTTGTAGACGAGGATGAGCTTGCCGAAGTCGTGGAGCAGCCCGGCGGTGAAGGCGGTGCCGTTGCGGACGAGGGCGGGGAAGGCGCGGGGGGCCCGGTGCTCGGGGACCTCCTCGACGAGGAACCGGGTGAGGTAGGCGGTGGCGAGGCTGTGGCGGAGCACGGCGCCCGCGACGCCCGCCGTGGCCTGGGTGACGAGCGGGCGCAGGCGGAGCATGCTCATCCCCGCCACGAGCCCCACCACCGTCACCGGCCCGAGCAACACGACGGCGCGCTCGGGCGAGGTGACGGTGCGCTGGAGCCCGTAGTAGGCCGAGTTGACGGTCTTCAGCAGCCGCGCCACGATCACGGGGTCGCGCTCGACCATCCGCGTGACCTCCCGCGCATCGACGTCCTCGAGGTGCTCCATCATCTCGACGGCCTCGACGAGCGTCTGCGGCACCGGCGGGCAGCGGAGCTCGAGCCGGCCGAGCGTGCCTCGGCCGGCGGGCGCGCCTCGGGGAGCGGGCGCGCCTCGGGGAGCGGGCGCGCCTCGGGGAGCGGGCGCGCCTCGGGGAGCGGGGGCGGCCATCACTAGCGGAGGTAATCGAGGAGGGAGCGCTGCTCCACGGTGGCGAGGGTCTGGAGCGTCGCTTGGAGCTGGACCTGCGCGCGCTGGATGCCGGCGGTGACCTCGAAGAGGTCGGCGTCTTCGAGCTCGGAGCGGCGGCGCTCGGCCAGCAGCGCGGCGTCGGCGAGCTGGACCTCGGCGGTGCTCAGCCGGCGGCCCGTCTCGCCGTACTCGCCGGCGACGGCGATGAGGTGGTCGCGCGCCTGCTCGACCTCGCCCACGGCGTCCTCGAGGCCCTCCCCGCTGCGGAGCGCGTCGGCGAGGGCCTGGAGCGCGCCGGTCACCGTCTGGGCCGGGCCGTCCCCGCCGTCGGCGTAGACGTTGACCCGGTCGCCGGTGACGTTCACCGCGAGGTCGGCGTCCGGGCCGATGCGGCGGACGCGGCGCCCGCTGAGGTCGCCCGTGGCCGTGCCGTCGTCGGCGAACGGCCGCTCGTCGGTGCGGTTGCCGCCGAAGACGTACTCCCCCCCGGTCTGCGTGTTGAGGCGGTCCACCGTCTGCTCCAGCAGCGACTCGACGGTCGTGGCGAGGGCCTTGCGCTCGTCCTCGCCGTTGGTGTCGTTGAGGCCCTTGAGCCCGGCCTCGTAGGCGCTCACGACGAGCTCGGTGAGTTCGCCGAGGGCCTGGTCGGTGGTGTCCACCCACAGCCGCGCCGCGCCGACGGTGCGCTGGTGCGTGGTGAGCCGGTCGCCGTGGGCCTCCCAGTGGCGCGCCTGCTCGAAGGCGCCGGGGTCGTCGGAGGGGCGGTTGACGCGGAGGCCGGTCGCGGACTGCTCCTGGAGCTGCGCGAGGTCGCGGCGGACGGTGTAGAGCGCGCGGTCGGAGGTGCCGACCGAGAGACTGCGCTGGAACGAGAGCGAGAGCGGGCGCATGGGGCAGGGCGTTGCGTACGGCGTGTTTCGTGTTTGTCCCAACACGAAACACGCCACACGGAATAGGTCAGATGGCGAACAGGGTGTCGAGGAGCTCCTGCGCGGTGTCGAGCACGCGGGCCGAGGCGGCGTAGGCCTGCTGGTACTCGATGAGCCGGGTCATCTCCTCGTCGATGATGACCCCGGAGACGCCCTGCGCGAGCGCATCGAAGTGGCCGACGAGGGCGTCGGCGGCGGCGGCGCTGGCGGAGGCCTGCTGCAATCGGCTGCCGACGGCCGCGACGATGCCGCTCGCCTCGTCGTCGAAGCCGGCGCGGAGGTCGGCGATGGCGAGGGCGGTGGTGGCGTCGCCGGAGGCGTCGGGGGCGCCGGCCAGCGCGATGGCGGCGGGGTCGTCGATGTCGGAGGAGCGGCCGATGCTGGCGGCCGTCGTGCCGGCGGGGTCGAAGAAGTCGAGGCCGGTCTGGCCGTCGAGGCCGAAGCCGGCGGTGTGGGCGGCGTTCACGTCCTCCACGAGCCCAGCGGCGAGGGCGTCGAGGTCGGCGCGGGTGGCGGGGATGTCGTCGTTGAGCGTGCGGAGCCAGCCGCCGAACCGGCCGCCCCCCTCCTCGCCCGGCTGGAGCTCCACGTCGGTCCCCTTGAAGCGGACGCTGTCGGCGGCGGCGTCCGGCGGGCCGACGTGCTCGACGCCGAGCGTCTCGGACCCCTGCACGACGGCCATCCCCTGCACCGTCACCGTGTACGTCCCGTCGGGCTCGACGGCGACGCGGGTCGGCGCGAGCTCCGAGAGCGCGGCGACGGCCTGGTCGCGGGCGTCCTCGGCCGCGAGGTCCGGCGTGCCGGCGGCCTGACCGAGGCGGACGGCCTCGTTCAGCGCGGCGACCTCCTCGACGAGCCCGTTGAACTCGGCCACCCCGCCCTCGAGCAGCGTCCGGGCGTCGTCCTCGGCCCGGGTGAGGTCGGCGTCGTGGCGGTGGAAGGTGGCGGCCAGCGCGTCGGTGCGCTGCTGGAGCACGCCGCGGACGCCGGGATCGGTGGGGTTGTCGGCGGCGTCGCTCCAGGCGTCCCAGAACGCCGTGAGCGAGGCCTGCAGGCTGCCGTCCGTGCCGACGGCGAAGAGGCCCTCGATGGTGCTCCCGAGGCGGACCTCCTCGTCGGCCGCGCCGAGGTCGGAGCGGGCGTCGCGGGCGGCGGCGTCGAGGAGGCCGTCGCGGACGCGCTCGTAGCTCTGGACCGAGACGCCGGCGCCGGTGAACGGGCCGGCCGGCGGGCCGATGTGGAGGCCGCTCGTGACGAGGCTCTCGGCGCGGAGCCCGAGCCGCTGGCGGCTGTACCCCGCCGTGCCCGCGTTGGCGATGTTGTGCCCGACGGTCTGGATGGAGGCTTCGAGGACGCCGAGCGATTGGCGGCTCGTGCGGATGAGGCCGAATAGACCCATGGCGGTGTCGGCGCTCAGCCGGTCTGGTTTAGGAGGCCGCGTGCGGGGGCACCGTCGGCGGAGGCGCCAGCGGCGGTGTAGACGCGGGCCGGGCGCTCGGCGCCGAGGCCCTGCCAGGCCTCCAGCGTCGCCTGCCCGAGCCGGGCGGCGTAGCGGACGGCGAAGGCGAGCGCCTCGCACCGGTCGCCGGCCGTGGCGGCGAGCCGTCGCACGTGGTCGCGGGCTTCGAGGAGGTCGCGCCCGCCGTCGGGCAGGCGGCTCGCCACGGCGTCTAGCGGGGCGTCCTCCGGTTCCCCCACGCTGCGCGCGAGGGCGGCGAGCCGCGCGGCCCGCTCCCGCCCCGCCCGGTCCAGCGCGGCGACGGCCTCGGCGGTGTCGAGGCCGCTCTCCTCGAAGGCGTCGAGCGCCCCGTCGCGGAGCGCGGCGAGCTGCCCATCGGCGCAGGCCGCGAGGTCTTCGAGCGCTTCGGCCTCGTCGGCGAAGGCGGTGAGGAGGGCGTTCATCGCGGGGTCCGTCATGGCCTTCGTGGGGTCGGCGGGCGGGGCGGTGTGCATCACAGTTGTCGGGGCGAGTGGGGCGGGATGAAGCGGCGCGGCGTCACGCCCGGCCGCCGAAGACCTCCAGGAAGTCGGGAGCGTCGGTGGGCGCCTCGGTGGGCTCGCCCGGCTGCCACTGGCGCAGGAGGAGGTCGCGGAAGCGGAGGGCACCGGTCTCGACGAGCTCCTGTGTGAGCGCGTCCGTCATCGCGTCGCGCTGCTGGTCACTCTGCGCGGCCGGGAGGGTGCTGCCCTCGCTCTCGAAGAGGTCCTTCGTCATCACCTCGACGAACTGCCGGACGAGGAGGGCCTCGAACTGCTCGGCCGCTTCCTCGGGCGTCCGGGGCTCGCCGCCGGGGGCCGCCGCGAGGTCAACCGGGAGGGCGTCAATCCGCATAGAATCAGGTTTGGCTAATGGCGGTACAGTCATTACGAACTACGAACTGCGGACTACAGAATCACCAGCTCGCCCTGGAGGGCGCCGGCGCGGGCGAGGGCCTGGAACACCGAGATCACGTCGCGCGCGGCGAGGCCGAGCTCGTTCAGCGCGGCGGCGAGCTCGGCCACGTCGGTGTTCGGGGGGAGGACGACGCTCCGGGCCGGGGCCTGGTCCACGTCGGCCGCGCCGGCGGCGGTGGCGACGGTCTGCCCGTTCGAGAGCCCGTTCGGCTGCGAGACCACGGGGTCGAGCTGGGTCGAGATGACGAGGCTGCCGTAGGTGATCATCACCTCGCTGATCCGGACGTCGCCGCCGGCCACCACGGTCCCCGTCCGCTCGTTCACGACCACGCGGGCCGGGACGTCGACGCCGACCTCGAGGGCTTCGAGCGCGGCCATCAGCCCGGTCAGCCCCCCGCTCGGGATCGAGACGCGGACGAGGCCGGCGTGGACGGCGGTGGCGGAGGCGGGGAAGCGCCCGTTGACGGCCTCGGCGATGAGGGCGGCGTTGGTGAAGTCGGGGCTGCGCAGGACGAGGCCGGCCGTCGCGGCGTCGAGTGTGAGCGGCGGCGAGGCGGTGACGAGGCCGCCGCCGGGGACGCGGCCGGTGTTGGTCGGGCCGGTGCGGGTGCTCGACCCGGCGCTGGCGGCGAGCAGCGTCCCCGTCGAGACCGGCCCCTGCGCGGTCACGTAGACCGCCTCTGAGAGCGGGTCGAGCAGCGGCGTCTGCAGCAGCACGCCGGCGGCGAGCGAGCGGGCGTCGCCGAGGGCGGAGACGGTGACGTCGATGCGGCTGCCCGGCCCGGCGAAGGGGTCGAGCGTGGCGGTCACCATGACGGCGGCGGCGTTGCGGGCGCCGAGCTGCGTGGGGTCCACGCGGATCCCGAACCGCTGGAGCATGTTGGCGATGCCCTGGACGGTGTAGGGCGAGCCGGAGCGCCCGCGCGCCCGGTCCCCCGTCCGGTCGAGCCCGACGACGAGGCCGTAGCCGACGAGCTGGAGCGGGGCGGCCCCTTCGAGCACGACGAGGTCCTTCAGCCGTGCCGACGCCGAGGGTGGGGCGTCCTGGGCCACGGCGACGGTGGAGGCGACGGAGAACATCACGAGGACGAGGAGGGCGCGGTTCATTCGGCGGGGGTGGTGACGGAGGCGGCGCTGCTGCCGAGCTGCTCGGCGCCGAACACGACGGCCGCAGCGACGAGCAGGGCCGCCCCGACCTTGATGAGGGTGCCGGGGCTGAAGAACCGGTGGCGCAGGCCGTCCTGCCGGTAGGTCACGTCGGCGTTGGCGATCTGGTGCGAGAGGACGACGTTGCCCGAGCGGATGTCGAAGGGCCGGACGGTGCCCTCGACGCGGAGCCGGTGGCCGACGCCGTTCACCTTCAGCCGCCGCTCCCCCTCGACCCGCAGGTTCCCCGTCGAGTCCACGCCGGTGACGAGGACGGTGAGGGTGCCTTCGAGGAGGTCGCTCTGGGCCGTCCGGTTGCTGGCGCTCGCGTCGGCGTTGAAGTTGGCGTCCAGCGAGAACCGCCCGGCGAGGTCGCCGCCGGTGGTGGCGCCGCCGCCGAAGGCGGACTGCGCGCGGTCCTCGTAGCCGCTCTGCCGCTGCGCCGCCGTCCGCTCGGCGAGGATGACGGTGAGCGCGTCGCCGGGCTGCCGCGCCACGGGGTCGGCGAAGAGGGACTGCGCCGTCGCAGCCGGTGTGAGGACGAGGAGGAAGAGGATCGGGGCGAAGCGCATGGCGGTGCGGGCTAGAGGGTGGCGAGCCAGTCGGCCTCGCCGGGGGCGGTGAGGCGGACGCGGTACGTGGCGGCCGTGGCGCGGCACCACACCCGGATCGCCTCGCCGACGGCGCCGCGCTCGCGCGCCTGCGCCTCGAAGACGAGGCGGAGCGCGCCCCGCATGTAGCGCACGGCCACGGGGTCGCCGGTGTCCACGGCGGCGGGCCACGCGAGGTCGCTCGCGCGGAGGGCCTCGCCGGCGTCGAGGCGGCGGCGGGCCGTAGGGGGAGCGTCGGTCTGGAGGAGCGATGGCGGGACGGGCTCGCCGTGGAACCGGGTCGTCTCCAGCCACGCCGTCTCGACGGCCCCCACCGAGAGCGTGTCTCCCCGCCCGAGCGCGCGGCGCGCGACGGCGACCGAGTCGAAGTGGGCGACGTAGAGGAGCGCCCACCCGGCGCGGCCGGCGTCGGCGTAGACCTCGGCGCGGGCGTGGCCGCGCGGGAGCCCGTCGGCGGCCGGGACCTCCAGCCGGAGCGGACCGGCTGCGGGGAGGCCGTTCGACAGCCGGAGCACCCGCGGTTCGAGCCGTGGCGCCGCGGTCGGAAAGCGCTCGGCCAGCCACGCCTCGGCGGCGGCCCGCACCCGCACCTCCGCGCCAGCCGGGTCAGCGGGCTGGGCGGAGGCGGGGTCGGTAGCCACCAGCACCGCCGCAAGTACGAGCAGCGGGGTGGGGAGCCAGAACGGGAGGCGGAGCGTCATTGAGTGGGGAGAGAAAAAAGAAGGGAGATGACGAATAAGAGCCTGCCTATTCTCCATCTTCAATCCGCCATCCTCTAGCGTTTCATGCTGTTGGCGATCTGGAGCATCTCCTCGCTCGTCGTCACCATCTTCGAGTTCATCTCGTAGGCGCGTTGGGCCGTGATGAGGTCCACCATCTCCTGGACCACGTCCACGTTCGAGGCCTCGAGGAAGCCCTGCTGAAGGAGGCCGAGGCCGTCCTCGCCGGGCGGCGCGATGGCCGGCTCGCCGCTGGCCTCGGTCTGCTCGTAGAGGTTGCCGCCGAGGCCGCGCAGCCCGGCCGGGTTGGCGAAGCGGACGAGCTCGATCTGTCCGATCTCGAGCGGCTCCGGCTCGCCGGCCATGCGGACGCGCACGATGCCGTCGGCGCCGACCTGCACGTCCTGCGCCTCGGGCGGCACCTCGAGGTCGGGCTCGAGGGCGAGGCCGCCCTGAGTCACGACGCGGCCCTCGGCGTCGAGCGTGAGCGCGCCGTCGCGGGTGTAGGCGACGGTGCCGTCGGGGCGGCGGACCTGGAGGAACCCGTCGCCGTTGACGGCGAGGTCGAGGGCGTTGCCGGTCTGCGTCAGCCCGCCCTGCGTGAACGTCCGCTCCGTGGCGACGACGGCGGAGCCGGCGCCGAGCTGAAGCGCGGCCGGCCGGGCCTCGCCCTCGCCGCCGCGCTGGACCGTCTGGTAGAGGAGGTCCTGGAAGACGACGTTGGCGCGCTTGAACCCGACGGTGTTGGCGTTGGCGAGGTTGTTCGCGGTGTTGTCCACGCTGGCCTGCTGGGCGCTCATGCCGAGGGCGGCGGTGCGGAGGGCTCGGAGCATCGTGAGTTGTGGGTTGTGGGTGATGAGTTGTGAGTCGTGGGCTGCAAGCGGTGAGTCCGTGAACGGTGAGTCCGTGAACTCAAGACCCACCACTCATCACTCAGAACTTCCCGAGGTCGCGGGTGACCTGGCCGAGGGCGCCGTCGGCGGCCTGGATCAGCTTCTGCTGGGCCTCGTAGAGCCGGACGTGCGAGATCATCTCGGTCATCTCGCGGATGGGGTCCACGTTCGAGCCCTCGACGAACCCCTGCCGGACGGCCGGCGCGTCGAGGTCCTCGGGCGCGGCGTCGGCGACGAAGGCGGTGGCGTCGAGGTGGCGGAGCGCGCCGGGGTCGGCGAAGGTGACGATGCGGAGGCGGCCGGCCTCCTGCTCGCCGACGCGGATCGTGCCGTCGGCGGCGACGGTGACGGGGCCGCCGGGCGGGAGTTGGAGCGGCCCGTCCGCGCCCTGCACAGCGAGGCCGTCGGCGGTGCGGAGGGTGCCGTCGGCGCCCGTCATGAACCGGCCGGAGCGGGTGTAGCGGAGCGCGCCGTCGTCCCCGGCGACGACGAAGAACCCCTCCCCCTCGAGCGCCACGTCGAGCGGGTTGCCGGTGGCCTCCAGCGCGCCGGGCGCGAGGTCGGCCCAGCCCTGGGTGCGGCGCTCGCTGCGCGGGGCGCCCTCGGCGTCGAGCCCCTCGCGGAGGACCTCGGTGAAGGCGCGGCCCCGGCGGTAGCCGATGGTGGCGGCGTTGGCGAGGTTGTTCGCCGTGCGGTCCTGGCGCTGGACCTGCTCGGCCATCGAGGCGGCGGCGTTGCGGAGGCGGAGGAGCATGGCGTCGGGGTTGGGGGCACCCCTCCTCCTTCAAAGCGGCTGCCACACCTCCCCAACGGGTCGCGCTGCCGCTCCTGCCCCCTATCGCCGTTCGGGCGCGGCAGTTCTTTCCCCTCGGCCCGACGCCCTCGCGGTACCTCTTGCCGCACGGCACGCCCACCGTCGCCAGCCTCCTGAGGCCGACGCGGCGCCACGCTTTACGGTAGCGTAATCGGTGCTTAACACGGGCTCGGGTTGTCGGTCGGTACCCTCTTCGGCTAAGCGCGGGGCGGCCCGAAACTCACCCGGGACTCCCTCCCGGCCCGGCGCTGGCCGCACCACCCGTCTCTCAGTGAGGCGCGCGTCCCCTCCCCGAGGGGCATGCACGGCCGGGGCCCTGCGGGGCTGCCAAGCGAAGGGGGCGGGTGCGACGGCTTCATCGCGGACTCACGTCCGCGACCTCCCGCCACCGCCACCCCGTCTCGTGCCCCTCCGCTACCGCCGCGCCGCCCGCCTCCTCGCGCTCTTCCTCCTGGCCCCGACGCTGGCCCACGCCGACGTGCCCGAGCGGGCCGGGGCGCTGGCCGGCCGCGTCCTCGACGCGCGAACCGGGGAGGGACTCCCCGGGGCCAACGTCGCGCTGCCCGCGCTCGGCGTCGGCGACGCCGCCGACGCCGAGGGGTACTACCGCGTCGACGCCGTCCCCGCCGGGACCTACGACGTCGAGGTCCGCTACATCGGGTTCGGGACGAAGACCGTCACCGGCGTCGAGGTCCGCGACGGGCGGACGACGGAGCTCGACGTGACGCTCGCCGAGGAGGCCGTCGAGGGCGAGGAGGTCGTCGTCACCGCCGAGCGCGAGCGCGGCACGACGGCGGCGATGCTGACGGTGCGGAAGCTGGCGCCCTCGGTGATCGACGTCGTCAGCCGGAGCGACATCGAGCTGGCCGGGAGCGACGCCGCGGCGGCCGTCTCGCGGACCCCCGCGGCCGAGGTCAAGGACGGGAAGTTCATCCGCGTCCGCGGCTTCGGCGACCGCTACGCGAACCTCACCCTCAACGGCATCCCGATCCCGTCGATCACGCCGGACCGGCGGGAGGTCCCGCTCGACCTCTTCCCCGCCTCGGCCCTCGAGAGCGCCCGCGTGGTCAAGGGGTACACGCCGGACCTCCCGGCCGACTTCGCCGGCGGCCTCGTCCAGCTCTTCACCCGCGACACCCCGCCCGGCCGGATCGTGAAGTTCAGCGCCTCGGGCTCCTACAACACCGCGACCTCGCTCCAGGAGGGGATCTACCTCGGCGGCTGTTCGAGCGCCTGGACGGGATTCTCGGACTGCTTCGGCGACTACCCTGACGCCTTCTTCGACGGCCGCAACGTCCAGGGGTTCTCCCAGGATGACCTCCCGGAGCCCGGTGAGCCGCCCCCCACGGCCCCCTCGAACCCGCGCTCGGCCGCGGAGCAGGAGGCGCTCGGCGAGGCCATCGTCGGGCTGATGCCGAACACGCCGGAGGTGATGACGGCGCCCGTGAACCAGTCCTTCGGGCTCACCCTCGGCGACGCCTTCGACGTCTTCGGCCGGCGCTTTGGGGTGATCGCGGTCGGGACCTACGACCAGACGTTCTCGGCGCGGCAGAACTACCGGGAGCGGCTGCTCCGGCAGGCCACGCTCACGAACGAGGACGGCGAGCCCGAGGCCATCCCGTTCTTCGAGACCGATTACGTCGGGCGCTACGGCGAGCGCGGCGTCCGCGTCGGTGGCATCGTGAACCTCGGCTACGCCGTCTCGGACGCCTCGAAGCTGGCCCTCACGACGGTCTACAACCGGACCACCGAGGACCAGGCCCGGATCCTCGAGGGGTACCGCGAGGGCGAGGACCAGAACCTCTACATCCCCCAACTCCGCCGCCTCACGAGCAACCTCTTCACCGGCCGCCTCAGCGGCGACCACCGGCTCCCGTTCGTGACGGAGGCAGCGACGGTGGAGTGGCAGCTCGCCTACACCCGGACGGGCCGCTTCGAGCCCGGTACCCGCGCCCCCGTCTACGTCCAGTCCGCCGAGGCCGCCGTCGACCCCGAGACCGAGGGCTACCAGCCCCTCGACGGCGTCCCGTTCCGGTACTTCCAGAGCAACTTCGCCAGCCTGGCCGCGGTGTTCCACCAGGACCAGGATGACAACGGCTACGTCGCCGGCCTCGACGGGACCGTCCCCCTCCGCGCGCTCGGCCGCCCCGTGAGCGTCAAGGTCGGCGGCCTCTACGACCGCCGCGACCGCGAGGTCTACACCCGCCGCATCTTCTTCACCAGCCGGGCTTCCGGCACCACCCTGCCGGACTCGCTGGCGGCGCTGTCGCCGGACGCGCTCTTCAGCCCGGAGTGGATCACCTTCAACGAGGACTACAGCGTGCCCGAGGACTCGGCCCGCATCGGCCTCGCGCCGGAGGACCGGGGGCAGGCCTCGGACAACTACGAGGCCGAGGCCACCGTCGCGGCCGCCTATGCCATGCTGGACGTCGAGGTCGTGGACGGGGTCCGGCTCGTGGCCGGCGCCCGGCTCGAGGACGCCCGCCAGGACGGCCGCGCCTTCGGCATCTTTATCGAGCAGTTCGGCCAGGGCACCCTCGCCGACCGGGAGCGGACGTGGGGGATCGCCAACGCCGACGTCCTCCCCTCCATCGCCGTCACCCTCTCGCCCTCGGACCAGATGAACGTCCGGGCCGGGCTGGCGCGGACGGTGGCGCGGCCGCAGTTCCGGGAGCTCTCGCCCATCTCGTTCTACGACTTCTTCGGCGGCATCATCGCCACCGGCAACCCGGACCTGGAGCGCGTCTTCATCACCAACGCCGACGTCCGCTGGGAGTGGTTCCCGAGCGCCGACGCCGTGCTCTCGGTCGGCGGCTTCTACAAGGGGTTCGGCCGGCCCATCGAGGCGGTCTGGAAGGGCAACGGCGACCGGACGTGGGCCAATACGGGCCGCGCCCGCGCCTATGGGGTCGAGTTCGAGGCCCGCGGCCGGGGTGCAGAGATCGCCCGCGTTCTCGAAGGGCTCACCGTCAACGCAAACCTCACGCTGATGTACTCCGAGGTGGACGAGTTCGTGTTCCGCAACGCCGGCGGCCAGTTCGTCCGCATCCCCGCCGACGAGCGGCCGGTGTTCGGGCAGACGCCGTTCCTGATCAACACGATCACGAGCTACGAGGTGCCGCGGCTCGGGACGCAGGTGAGCGCGCTGCTCCAGGCCACCGGCCGCCGCCTCGAGATCGTCAGCAACGGGCCCGTGCGCCCGGCGATCTACGAGGCCCCCCGGACGGAGCTCGACCTCGTCGTCGAGCAGCCGCTCGGGCGCGGGCTCACCCTCCGCGGGACCGCGCGCCGCCTACTCGGCAGCGAGGTCCGCTTTCAGCAGGAGTTCGACAACGGCGAGACCCTCGCCACGACGAGCTACGACCGGGGCCAGACGTTCTCGCTCTCGCTCTCGTGGTCGCCCTTCTAGCCTAGCCTATCGCCCCATGCGCTCCCCCTTCCACCGCCCCCCGCGGGCAGTCGCAGCCGCCCTCCTCACCGTTCCGATCCTCGCTCTCGGCCTAGCCGCCTGCGACGGCGACCCGCTCCGCGAGCTGAACCGGGGCGTCCCGACCCGGCTCGAGCTCGCGGCCGACACCTCCGGGTTCGGCGAGGCCGTGCCGGGCGAGACCCTGCCCGTGGCCGTCGTCGCCCGCGACCCCTACGGCGACGGCGTCCCCGGCGCGATCGTGACGTGGGCCGTGGCCACGGGCGCGGGCGCCTCCGTAAATCCGGACTCGACGTTCACCGACGCCGACGGGCTCGCCGGGGTGACGTGGACGCTCGGGGGCGCGAGCACCTCCTACACCCTCCAGGCCGTCGGCGCCAGCAGTTCGCTCACCTTCACGGCGGACGCCCGTTGACCGTCCGCTGACCGCCCTTCCCCCTCTGCTGGTCGCCCGAGAGCGGCGTGCTGGGCGAGGTATGCACCCGCCTCATTTTGCCTTCTAATTCAGGATAACCTAGCGCTAACAATGAGGTCACAGAAGCGCCTGACATAGAGCCTATCCTCTTCAGGCGTCGGAGCACTCCCTAAGCCTCGCCGCCCCGTTACCCTCACCTCACTCCACTCCCCTACCATGCGCACCCTTCGCTCTTGGCCGCTCTTCGCGGTCGTCCTCGCGCTCGTCGCCGTCCCGGTCGCCCTGACCGGTTGCGACAGTGCGGACCCCATCAGCACCTCCACCGGCACCGAGGCCGCCCTCGGCGCCGACGCCGGCACCCGCGCCGTCATCCCGGTCTCGGGCTCGATCACGAGGAACACGACGTGGACGAAGAACAACACCTACGTCCTCGACGGCATCGTGGACGTGACGAACAACGCCACCCTCACCATCCAGGAGGGCACCCTCGTCCAGGGCTCCACGAACCAGCCCTCCGCGCTGCTCATCCAGCGCGACGGCCGGATCGAGGCCGCCGGCACCCAGGCCGAGCCCATCGTCTTCACGAGCATCAACCCGCCCGGCTCCCGTGCCCCCGGCGACTGGGGCGGCGTGATCGTCATCGGCGAGAGCTTCTGCAACGGCGACCTCGACGGCAGCATCCTCACGGCCGACGACTGCTTCGTCGAGGGCCTCCCGGACCCCTTCGACAACCTCGTCTACGGCGGCAACGACCCGAACGACGACAGCGGCACGCTCAGCTACGTCCGCATCGAGTTCGCCGGCTTCGAGCTCCAGCCCACCCGCGAGATCAACGGCCTCACGCTCTACAGCGTCGGCAGCGGCACCCAGATCGACCACGTCCAGGTCCACAAGGGCTCCGACGACGGGATCGAGTTCTTCGGCGGCACCGTCGACGTGAAGTTCGCCATCGTGACCGGCGCCGAGGACGACTCGTTCGACTACTCCTACGGCTGGAGCGGCCGAGGCCAGTTCTGGATCGTGCAGCAGGACCAGGACACGGGTGACCGCGGCATCGAGGCGGACAACAACGAGATCCAGAACACCAGCCCGGACTTCAACAACCTCCCGCTCACCGAGCCCGAGGTCTACAACTACACGTTCGTCGGCCGCTTCCCCCAGGGCGTCGGTGACGACAACGTCGGCCTCAAGATCCGCCGCGGCGCCGCCGGCCGCCTCTTCAACGGCATCATCGGCGGGTTCGGGAGCTACTTCCTGGACATCGACGACGCGGCCACCTTCGACAACTGCCCGACCGACACAGACCAGGACCCGCTCCGGATCGACAACGTGATCGGCGCGCTCTCGGGGATCGCCCCCATCGACCCCGACCCCGACAACGAGCTCCAGTGCGTCGGGACGGCGTTCAGCTCCTCGAACCCCCGCCTCGTCAACCCCATCGACCGGCGTGACCCCGACTTCCGCCCGCGGAACACGGGCCTCGTGTCGCGGCCGAACCTCGTGCGGACGCCGCCGATCAACGGGTTCTTCGACCAGGTGAACTACCTCGGCGCCGTCGAGCCGGGTATCCCGCAGTCGCAGACTTGGTACTTCGGGTGGACGGACTTCCCGCAGAACTAGCCCGCACACGACGCCCTGCGTCGTCATAGGCGCCTGGCCGGCCTCTCGCTCGGGGGGCCGGTCAGGTCCGATTACAGCACCACTACAGCACGCCCTTCCACCGCCGCGACGCCCGCCTCCATGCTTGGTTCGGTGTTCTCCTTCCGCCTCTCCCTTGCCTCCTCCTTCGCGTTTCTGGGCCTTGCCATGCTAGCGGGGTGCGACGGGGTCGGCGACGACTTCGAGGGCACCGTCAGCGAGATCACGGTCGAGGTGCTCGGCAGCGGGGCCGCCGCCAGGGTCGGCGACACGGTGCGGGTGCAAGCCGCCGTCACCGACAACTTCGACACGCCGGCGACGGACGTTACCGTACGGTGGTCCGTATCCGAGGGTGCCGGGGAGGTGCTGGCCACGACGGACGTCACGGGGGACAGCGGGCGAGCCTTTGTGGACTGGGTACTGGGCCCGACACCCGGCTCGACCGCCAACAATACGGGTCAGGCCATCACCGCTCAGGTCGAGAGCCGAGGCGACCTCGTCGCCACTACCGCCATCTCGGTCACCACCGGCCCCGTCGGTGGCATCGAGATTCAAGCAGAGCGCGACACCCTCGACGTCAACACCTCCGTCGCTCTTCGGGTGGTCCAGGTCACCGACGTGTTCGGTAACGAAGTAGACCCTGATCGTTATGACGACTACGGAATAGACTTCTTCAGCCTCGACCCCGAGGTAGCAGAAGTGGGGCCTCCCCCGCCGGGCACCGGAGGCGAACCCGGCCTCGTGGTCGGGATAGCGGGCAGGGAGCCCGGGTCAGCCCGGATCGTCGCAACGGCCGGCGGGGTCGCTAAGCCCCTCCGCAACGGGAGCCTAGTGCGCAGAGACCTCCGCCTACCCTCAGGAACCGCAGCCGACACCGTCGAGGTCGCGGTCGTAGAGCCCGCCGCCGCCGGTCTCTTCCCCGTCGAGACGATCACAGCCGGCGTCAAGTTCACCTGCGGCCTCGACCCCAAGGGCGACGTCTTCTGCTGGGGGGCGAATGCGGCGGGGCAGCTCGGCACGGGGGACCTCGTGCCCCGCGTCTTCCCGACCCGCGTCGTTGGGCTACCCGGGCCGGCCCAGGGCGTATCGGCTGGGGGCGCCCATGCCTGCGCCCTCCTGGAGAGCGGTCGTGTTTTCTGTTGGGGGGAAAGGTTCCTGGGACGTCTCGGGAACGGTGGACCTCCCACCCAGACCGGTCCGCAGCCTACTCCTGTGGAGGCCCTGCTCCCGGATGGGGCCGACGGCGTCACCGCCGTTCGAGCGGGGGGGTCTGCCTCCTGCGCTCTGCTTAGCGACGGCGGCGCCCTGTGCTGGGGCTTCGACGGCCGGGGCGTTTTGGGTGACGGCGCCCCCCCCGACCCGTCGGACGACCCCGACAACAATCTCCTCTCGACGGTTCCCGTTCAGGTGAGCGTGCCCGAAGGCGTCCGTCTCGAGTCGCTGAGTAACATCAGCGAGCACGTCTGCGCGACGGCCGATGACGGCGCCGCGTACTGCTGGGGAGATGCCACGGAGTTCAAGCTCGGCATCGGTTTCACGCTCGACCGTAACCGCCCAGAGCCTGCCCGTGTACTTCCGACGGCTATCGAGTTCGAGGCGACAGCGACCCACTCTATCGCCTCGTCAGCGATATCCAGCGACGGCCGACTCTACGGCTGGGGCGCAGCTTCCGGCATCGATCCCAGTGCATCTGGGCTCCCAGGGGTCGCTTTCGAAGCTACGCCCGTCAACGCGGCCGAGGTGTTTACCTCCGTCTCCGGCGGCGCAGGGTTTCACGGGTGCGCCCTCACCAGCGGCGGCAAGGTGAGCTGCTGGGGTCAGAACGACGACGGCCAGCTCGGCACCGGGGACACGACCGACACCGTCACGCCGGTGCCCGTCGTCTTCCCAGACCCCGACCTTCGCCTCGCGGAGCTCGACGTAGGCGCGTTCCACACGTGCGCCGTGGCTGGCGGCTCGGACACGGCCTATTGCTGGGGCCTCAACCAGTTCGGCGAGCTCGGCAACGGCGAGCAGACCCTCAACCCGACCCCCGTGCCCGTCCGCGTCGAGACGGCCCCGGACGGCGACGCCCGCCCCCTCGGCCGCCGTGCCGACCCCGCGGTCCACCGCCGCGAGTGGTGTGCCTCCATCCCCTCCTCCCTGCGAAGGACCGTGGGCGTCTGTGGCGCTCGCCTCCGCTGACCCCCCTCCCCCAACCCCATCCCACCACCGCCATGCTCCGCCTTCCTGCCGCCCTCCTCACGGCTCTTGTCGTCGCGGCCCCGCTCCACGCCCAACCCGAGGTCTACTACCCGTTTTCGATCTCGGACGCCGGCAACCAGAGCGCCAACGCCGTCGCCGTCGGTGACGGCAACAGCACCTTCGTCGTCGGCGAATTCTCCAACTCGCCGGACTTCGACCCGACCGACGGGAGCTTCACGCTCACGTCCGCGGGCGCCTTCGACGTCTTCCTAGCGAAGTACGACGTGAACGGCGCACTCGCGTGGGCCTTCCGCCTCGGCGACGCAGGGATCGAGGTCGGCGACGGGGTCGCCACTGCCGACGGCGGCGTCGTCATCACGGGCGTCTTCGACGGCTCCTTCGACGCGGACCCCGGCGAGGGGGAGACGGTCCTCACGGCGCCGGGCGGCCTCAGCGACGCCTTCGTAGCCCGCTACGACGGGGAGGGCAACTTCGAGTGGGCGTTCCAGATCGGCGGCCTCGGCGCCGACCAGGGGACGGCCGTGGCCGTCGACGACGACGGCGACGTGGTCGTGGTCGGGGGCTTCGGCCAGAGCGTCGACTTCGACCCCGGCGCCGGCTTCGAGATCCTCACCGCGCAGGGCGACCGCGACGGGTTCGTGGCGAAGTTCGACGGGGAGGACCCCACCGGCGAGGACGGCCTCCTCTGGGCCTTCGCGCTCGGCGGCCCCATGGGCGGCGGCTTCTCCATCGCCGACCTCGTCACGGGCGTCGCCACCGGTCCTGACGGCGTCATCGCCGTGACGGGGCAGTTCGAGGGCACGGCCGACTTCGACCCCGGCGACGGCACGGCGGAGAACACGACCCCTGAGGGGATCACCAATGCCTTCGTGGCGCTCTACGAGGGGGACCAGACGCTCCGCTGGGTCAACACCCTCGAGAGCGAGGGGGAGAACGCGGGCGGCGGCGTGGCCGTCAACGACGACGACGAGGTGTTCCTCACCGGCCAGTTCTCACGCGCGACGGACTTCGGCTCCGGGACGACCCTCGAGCCGGACTTCGCCAACCAGTTCTCCGCGCCCCCGCAGCCCTACGTGGCGCGGTATGAGGATGGCGACCTCGGCTGGGCCTTCAAGCTCGTCGCCCTCGGGACGGGCCGCGCCCTCGCCCTCACCCCCAACGGCGACGTCGTCGTGACGGGGGACTTCAACGGCTTCGGCGAGGTGGACTTCGACCCCACCGACGCCACCCTCAACGTGACTGGCACCGGCAGCCCCGACCTCTTCGTCGCCCGCTACAGTGAGGATCGGTCTGCGGTGTTCGCCTTCGGGCTCGGCGGGCAGGACTTCGAGGGGGAGGAGGCCATCGAAAACGGGCTGGGCGTCGCCGTGGACGAGTTCGGCAACACCGTCGCCGTCGGCCTCTTCCGCAGCGCCACGCTCGACATGGACCCCGGCGAGGGGGAGGCACTCGTCAGCAACGTCGGGGGGGCCAGCGCCTTCGTCGCGAAGTACGAGCCCGACGGCAGCCTCTTCGAGGGCAAGAACGTCTCGAACGAGCCGCTCGCGGCCGGGGCTGAGGCGGCCCTCTCGGCTCCGTACCCGAACCCCGCCGCCGGCCGGGCGCGGCTCACGCTCCGCCTCGACCGCGCGCAGCACGTCCGGGTCGAGGTGTTCGACGCGCTCGGCCGCCGCGTCGCCACGGTCCACGACGGCGCCCTCGCCGCCGGGCCGACGCCGCTGGCCCTCGACGCCGCCGCGCTCCCGAGCGGGACGTACCTCGTCCGCGCCACCGGCGAGCGGTTCGCCCTCGCCGAGCGCGCCACGGTCATTCGCTGAACAGCTCCGATCACCTCATCACTCAACTACGGTTATGCTCTACTCCCCGTCACTCGCTCCCCCCGCTAGCACTTTAATCTCGACGAGCCGCTCGCGTTTTCTTCTAACCCTCCTCACCGCCTGCGCGCTCGTACTGGCTACAGGATGCGACACGGCGGAACCCGAAGCCATGCAGTCAGAGGGTGATGGGGCCAGCTCGACCCCTGGAGTCAACCATCAACTAAAAGCCGACTCTCTCAGTGGCGACAGTTCTTTCGCCGACGGCGCCATCGGCGGAAGGGGCGGCTCGGTCGACATCAAAGTCAACAGACCCAACGAGGGCGAATTCCTTTACGACGCCCCTCGCCACTTTACACTCGACGCATTCGGCGAAGCTAACTACTTTTCCGTTCCTTTTGGAGTATATTTTGTAACATTGATTTACGAAATTGATGGTGACCTTAAAGCCAGTAAAACATTAACGCTAGGAACAAGTACGGGATATATCAACGTAAACACTCTTGATACTGCGTTTTTGAATGAAGAGTGGAATCTCAACGACGGATGCGACACGTATCAGAGTCCTACAAACTTTCCTCCTTTCTTTATCGAAATAGTGGAGTGCCCTTTGGACGCTAGATATGCACCCTACGAGTTTGAGGCGACCTTCACCATTTTTAACTCGGCCGGAAGCGTCGTG
Organism: Rhodothermales bacterium; assembly: GCA_965215145.1. Lineage (GTDB taxonomy): Bacteria > Bacteroidota > Rhodothermia > Rhodothermales > JANQRZ01. The sequence continues at coordinate 2,438,624 of OZ244038.1, forward strand.
GCCGGGGGTAGAGCCACGGACAGGGTTGAGTTCTATGTGCGATCCGGGCCGCCCCCTCCGCCCGGCACCGTCCGCGGCCCCATCACTCGGAACACTACGTGGACGAAGGACCTGGCGTACACGCTTGAGGGCATCGTGGAGGTGACCGATGGTGCGACTCTCACCATTGAGCCTGGCACTACCATCAGGGGCACGACCAATGGCCCTTCGGCTCTGGTCATCCGACGTGGTAGTCGCATTCACGCAGTAGGGACGCAAGCCGAGCCCATCGTGTTCACGAGCATCAACCCGCCCGGCTCCCGTGCCCCCGGCGACTGGGGCGGCGTTATCGTGATCGGCGAGGGGATCTGCAACGGGGACCTCGACGGCAGCATCCTCACCGCCGACGACTGCTTCGTCGAGGGCCTCCCGAACCCCTTTGGCAACCTCACTTACGGCGGCAACAACCCCGGTGACGACAGCGGCACGATCAGCTACGTCCGCATCGAGTTCGCCGGGGCGGAGTATATCCTGAACCGAGACGTCAACGCGCTGTCTCTCTACGGCGTCGGCAGCGGCACGCAGATCGACCACGTCCAGATCCACAAGAGCATCGAGGACGGGATCGCCATCTATGGAGGCTCCGTGGATGTAAAGTACGCGCTCGCTACGGGCATAGGAGATGATTCGTTCGATTACTCTTACGGCTGGAACGGCCGCGGCCAGTTTTGGATCGTTCAGCAAGACGAATCGACTGGCGACCGTGGCATTGAGGCCGAGAACAATCGCATCCAGAATACGAGCAGCAACTACAGCAACCGTCCGCTCACGGAGCCGGAGATCTACAACTACACGTTCGTCGGGCGTTTCCCGTCCGGTGTCGGTGACGACAACGTCGGCCTCAAGGTGTACCACGGAGCTGGGGGTCACCTCTACAACGGAATCGTCGCCGGGTTCGGGAGCCACTTCCTCGACATAGACGACAATGCCACCTTCGACAACTGCCCGACGGACACCGACGCCGACCCCCTCCGGATCGACAACATGATCGGTGCCCTCTCGGGGATCGCCCCGATCGACCCCGACCCCGACAACGAGCTCCAGTGCGTCGGGACGGCGTTCAGCTCCTCGGACCCCCGCCTCGTCAACCCCATCGACCGGCGCGACCCCGACTTCCGCCCGCGGAACCAGGGCCTCGTGTCGCGGCCGGACCTCGTCCGGACCCCGCCGATCAACGGGTTCTTCGACCAGGTGAACTACCTCGGTGCCGTCGAGCCGGGCATCCCGGCTAACGCGACGTGGTACTTCGGATGGACGGACTTCCCGCTCAACTAGGCCTGACGCCGAGGACGAGTCCCCATTTTAGACGCGCCCACCGGCTCCGGCTGGTGGGCGCGTCTCGCCTTATGGGTTCGCCGATCCATGACGCGGGCCGCTTCCCTCCCACGAGGAAGCAGCCCGCCGCTCCGTGGTGAAGGGATACACCCGAAGACGCCCGATGCTACAGGGCCCCGAAGCCGTCACGATTGCGCCCCCGTCATCCCCCCGCTGAGGATGCCCCGCCGGCGCCCGCCGCGTCTTCTCCGGTGCTCCGTGATCTCCGGGAGCGGGGCGGCGTTGCACGGCGTTCCTCCCCGTGCCCCCCTCCCCCGATGGCCGAGCGCATCCGTGGAGCGGCGCGAATCGGAACAGGCCCTGCATGGTCCTGTTCCAGATGGAAGATCAACGTTCCCATCTGACGGACCCCCTCTATGGAAACGGCCGAACTCGACTTCCCGGAGCTCGACTCCGATGGCCCCTCCCAACTCATCGGTGTCGTCCGGGGCGGGCTACCCGTCGAGCGCTTCGACTCGCTCCGTGGGGTTCTCGGTGTCTCCGCGAGCGAGCTAAGCCGCGTCCTCCACCTCTCCCCCAGCACCCTCAACCGCCGACGGGATGCGGGCCGGTTCGCCCTCCTCGAGTCCGAGCGTCTCCTCCGGCTCGGGCGCATCGTCGCCCACGCCATCGAGGTCATGGAGGGGGTCGAGCCAGCGCGGGCGTGGCTGACGGCTCCGGTCCGCGCCCTCGGCGGGGAGGTCCCGTTGCAGTACGCCTCGGTCGAGCCCGGCGCGCGGGAGGTCGAGCGGCTGCTCATCCGGCTGGAGCACGGCGTCTACAGCTAGGCGATGGCCGAGCGGGTGATCGAGGCGTGGCGGCTCGTGAAGGCGCGGTGGGCCGCTACCGCGTTCAGCGGTGAGGGTGCGCGGCGGGCCGGTGGGCGGTGGGGCAGCGTTGGGACGCCGCTCGTCTACACCTCGGGCTCGCTCGCCCTAGCGGAACTGGAGATCCTGGTGAACCTCCCGAGCGAGCGGCTCCTCGGCTCCTACGTCGCCTTCCGCGTCCGCTTCGGGGATGCGCTTCTGGAGGGGCTCCCACCGGCGGAGCTGCCGGCGGACTGGCGCCGGGATCCGGCCCCGCGCTCGACCAGGGCCATCGGGGACCGGTGGGTGCGGGAGGGGCGGAGCCTGGTCCTCGCGGTGCCCTCCGCGGTCGTGCCCGTGGAGTCGAACTACCTCGTCAACCCTGAGCACCCGGAGGTAGAGCGGCTGGAGATAGCGGGTCCGTTCGATCCTCTCCTCGACCCGAGGCTGCGGTAGCCGGCCGGCCCCGGGCTGGCGGGCGCGTCTTCGTTCGCCCTTCCCGATCCCCGCGGCGGCGGCGACGTTGCACGGCCCCTCCCCGTGCATCCCCTCCCCGATGGCCGAGCGCATCCTCCTGTTCACCGGCAAGGGCGGCGTCGGCAAGACGACGTGCGCCGCCGCGACGGCCCTCGAAGCCGCCCGGCGCGGGCGCCGCACGCTCGTGCTGTCGAGCGACCCCGCCCACTCGCTGGCCGACGCGCTCGACGCCCCCCTCGGCCCCGAGCCCACCCGCGTCGCCGACGGCCTCGACGCGATGGAGGTCGACCTCTACTACTCCATGCAGAAGTACTGGGGGAGCATGCGCGACCTCATGCTGAGCGTGTTCAAGTGGCAGGGCGTGGACCGGATCGCGGCCGAGGAGATGGCGGCGCTGCCGGGGATGGGCGAGGCCAGCGCGCTGCTCTGGCTCGACCTCTTCCTCCGCTCCGGGGACTACGACCTCATCGTGCTCGACTCCGCGCCGACGGGCGAGACGCTGACGCTGCTGACGCTGCCGCAGGTCGCGCAGTGGTGGGTCTCGAAGGCGTTCCCGTTCCAGAAGACGGCGTTCAAGGTCGGCGGCTTCGCCGTGCGCAAGACGACGGGGATCCCGCTCGACCGCGGCTACGCCGAGCTCGACCGGCTCTTCGGCGTGCTGGGGGACGTGCAGAAGACGCTCCAGGACCCGGCCGTCGCCTCGACCCGCCTCGTCGTCAACCCCGAGCGGATGGTGATCGCCGAGGCGCGGCGGGCCTACACGTACCTCCAGCTCTACGGCTACGGCGTCGACGCGGTCGTCGTGAACCGGGTGATCCCGGAGGACGGCGTGGGCCGCGTGCTCGCCAAGTACGTCGCCGCGCAGCGGGGGTACCTGGAGGAGATCCGGCAGAGCTTCGCGCCGCTCCCGATCCTCCACGTGCCGCACGTCGGCGAGGAGGTGTTCGGGCTGCCGCTGCTAGAAGAAATTGGGCGCGACCTCTACGCCGAGCACGACCCGGCCGCCGTCCTCCACACGGAGCCGCCCTACCGGATGGAGGCCGACGGCGACGCCTACGTGCTCGCGCTCCACCTCCCCTTCCTCGACGCCGACGGGGCCGAGGCCGAGCAGTTCGGGGACGAGCTCGTGGTGCAGGTCCGGAACCAGCGGCGGCACTACGCGCTCCCCAACTTCCTCAGCTACTACAGGCTCGCGAGCGCGGGGATGGAGGCCGACTGGCTCCGCGTCCGGTTCGAGCCGGAGGCTTGAGGCACGGTGCCCGCGCGCCGGGCCAGCGCCGTCCTCAGCGCGGCCTCGCTCGCGACGAGCCCCTCGAAGGCGCCGTCGGCGCGGCTGACCTGCGACCGGGGCTACGACAGCCGAGCGTTCCGGCGGTACCTCGCCCGGCGCGGCATCCGCCACGCGATCCCGACGAAGCGGCGGCCGAAGAACTGGAAGCCGCGCCGAGGCCGCCCACCGGCGTGCGATCCGGCAGCGTACCGCCAGCGCTGGAGGGTGGAGCGAGCCTTCGCGTGGCTGGGGAACTACCGGCGGCTGGTGGTGCGGTGGGAGCATGGTGTGGGCGTCTACCGGGGGTTCTTGCTGTTGGCGCTGGCGCTGATCTGTCTCAACCGACTTCTGCAATAGCTTCTAGGTACGTGTAGCGGTGGAGGGGGTCGTAGTGGGGGAGGGCTCGGGGCGGCTCCATCGGTGGGGGGCGGGCTCGCGGGGAGGGTACGGCGCCCGCCGCGTTCACCCCTCCTCCGCGGCCAGTGTGACCTCCCGGCCCACCTCAGCGAGGGCCGCCATCGTGGGGAGGATGCGGAGGTTCGGCCAGCGCGAGGTCAGCCCGTTCACCGCCCGCCCCCCCGCAACGACCTCGGCCCCCGTCGGCGCGAGGCCATCGGCCAGAACGGCGAGCGTGCCCAGCGTAGTCACGTCCGCCGCGCGCGGCGGCTGCGAGACCGAGTACCATACCAGCGCGGCGCCTGCCCCCTCGGCCGTCTCGGCGAGCACGTCCGGCGGCGTGTCCGGCCCGAGGTTGGTCACCGCGAAGCCGAGGTCCGCCAGCACCGTCGCGGCCATGAGCGAGGGCAGGACGTACGGCTCCCCGCTCGCGCCGGCGCCGACGGCGACGGGGGCTCCGAGCACGGGGGCCGGGATCGCCGCGCGGATCTGGTGGAACGCCTGCGCGAAGAGGTCCACGGCGCGGTGCTCCGTCGCGATCCCGCTCCGCTGCTCCTCCCAGAGCCGCCCGACGTGCTCCATGAACGCGGCGACGGGGCCGTCGCAGAGCGCCGGCAGCGCGTCGCCCCGGAGGTAGGCCGCCACGACGAGTCGCCGCGCCTGATCTCCGCGCCCCGCCTCGAACAGCTCGGCCAGCAGGCCCTCCGTGATCGGGGCCGCCGCCAGCTCCGGCTCCGTATCCACGACCTCCGCCAGCCCGAGCACGTCCGGCCGCGCGACGGCGAGCCCGCGGCGGCGGATGAAGGCGACGGCCTCTTCGAACCCGATCCGGCGGTGGCCGCCCACCGTCCGCGCCGCCGGCAGCGCCCCCGCGTCGATCCACCGCTTCACCGACGACTCGCTCACCCCCACGGCGTCGGCGACCTCGCGCGGCGAGAAGGTCCGGGGAGCGGGCGTCGCCATTGAGAAGCTGGAGGAGCAAGGGGGGGAACGGTTCGCCTGTGAATGATTTGAACGATATTCGGGTTTCCATCGAAGCAGCAACCGACCGTCGCCGGTGGCGCCCGCTTCGCCCCCACCCCGCCCACGCCCCTCCCGATGCCCCTCTCCCTGACCCCTCGCTCCCTGTCCGTCGCGCTCGCGCTCGCCGTCGCCCTCACCGCCTGCGGCGACCCCGAGGGCGGCGAGGCCGTCCCCGGCCCGGCGGCGCTCGAGGAGGCTCAGACGGAGAACACCCTCTTCGCCGTCGCGCAGGACGAGGGGCTGACCTCGCTCATCACCGCGATCAACGAGGCTGGCCTGGAGGAGACGTTCCTCCTCGGCGGCCCGTACACCGTCTTCGGCCCGAGCGACGAGGCGTTCCAGGCGCTGCCCGAGGGGCTCCTCGAGATGCTCCTGCTGCCGGAGAGCCGGGAGGCTCTCGCGGCGCTGCTCCGGTACCACGTCGTCCCCGGCGCGGTGATGTCCGAGGCGCTGAGTGGGGAGACCGTCGTGGAGACGGTCAACGGTGCCGCGCTCACCGTCACCGCCGCCGCCGGGGGCGTCACCGTCACCGACGCGCTCGGCAACACGGCCACGGTCGTGGAGGCTGACGCGGAGGCGACGAACGGGGTGATCCACGTCGTGGACCGGCTGCTCCTGCCGGCCACCCCCGAGGAGCTGCTCGGCGCCGAGGCCCTCTAGCCCGATGCCCACGACTCCCGTCTACGCCGTCGTCGGCGCGACCGGCGGCATCGGCGCGCCGCTCGTCCGGGCGCTCGCCGCCTCCGGCGCCCGGCTCGTGCTCGGCGCCCGCCGCGAGGCGCCCCTGCGCGCGCTCGCCGACGAGCTCGGCGCCACGGCCCACCCCCTCGACGCCACCGACCACGACGCCGTCCACAGCTTCATCGAGCGCGCCGTCGAGGCCCACGGCCGGCTCGACGGCGCCGTGAACCTCGCCGGCTCCATCCTCCTCAAGCCCGCCCACCTCACCGGCGCCGACGAGTTCGCCGAGACGCTCGCCCTCAACCTCCACTCGGCCTTCCACATCGTCAAGGCCGCCGCCCGCGCGATGCAGCGGAACAGGGACCCCGAGGGCGGGGCCGTCGTGCTGATGTCGAGCGTGGCCGGCTCGCTCGGGCTCGCCAACCACGAGGCCATCGCCGCGGCGAAGGGCGGGGTCGAGGGCCTCGTCCGCGCCGCCGCGGCGACGTACGCCCCCCGGCAGATCCGCGTCAACGCCGTCGCCCCCGGCCTCGTCCGCACCCCGATGGCCGCGCGGCTGACGAGCAGCGACGCCGCCGAGGCCGCCTCCGCGAAGATGCACGCCCTCGGCCGCATCGGCGAGCCCGCCGACCTCACCGACGCGCTCGCCTTCCTCCTCGACCGCAAGCGGAGCGGGTGGGTCACGGGGCAAGTGCTGTCGGTGGATGGCGGCTTCGCCACGGTCCGGCCGCGGTGAGTTTTGAGTTGTGGGTTCTGAGCTTTGAGTAGGAGCTAGCGCACCGTTATCGGTTCGGCTTTCCCATCTCCCGCACCCTATCTCCCATCCCCTCTAGCTTCCGTGCCCGCCCCCACCGTCGTCTGGCTCCGCCACGACCTCCGCCTCGCCGACAACCCCGCGCTCCACGCCGCCGCACGCGGCCCCGTCGTCCCCCTGTTCATCTGGGCGCCGGACGAGGAGGGCGACTGGCCGCCCGGAGGTGCCCACCGCTGGTGGCTCCGGGAATCCCTCCAGGCACTCAACGGGAGCTTGGAGGAAAAGGCCAGCCGCCTGATCCTCCGCGAAGGCCCCAGCCTCGACACCCTCCGCGCCGTAGCCGAGGCTGTGGGCGCCGGGGCGGTCTATTGGAACGCGCGCTACGAGCCCGCCCTACGAGCCCGCGACGCCGAGGTCGCCGGCGCGCTCCGCGAGGAGGGCTGGGAGGTTAAGACGTTCGCGGGCCGCATCCTCCACGACCCCGCCGCCGTCGAGACCGGCTCCGGCGGGCCGTACCACGTCTACGGCCCCTTCCGCCGCAAGCTCCTCGACGTGCTCGACGTCCCAGAGCCGCTGCCCGTCCCCCGCCTCGGCCAATCGAAGGCGCTGGATGCCTGGCCGGAGAGCACGCCCCTCGACGCCCTCCCCCTCTCCCCCGAGCAGCAGGACGGCGTGGACTGGGCCGGCGGGATGCGCGCCGAGTGGACCCCCGGCGAGGCCGGCGCCCGCGCCCGCCTCGACGCCTTCGTCGAGGACGCCCTCATCGACTACGACGACGAGCGCGACCGGATGGACCTCCGGCAGACCTCCATGCTCTCCCCCCACCTCCACCACGGCGAGGTCAGCCCCCGGCAGGTCTGGCACGCCGTCAACGGCTGGGTCCAGAACGGCCCCATGCGCGGCGCCGCCGACAAGTACCTCGCCGAGGTGCTCTGGCGCGAGTTCGCCTACCACACCCTCTTCCACTACCCCCGCCTCCCCGACGAGCCGCTGAAGGAGAAGTACGCCGCCTTCCCCTGGCGCGACGACCCCGAGGCCCTCGAAGCGTGGGAACGCGGGCGGACGGGCTACCCCATCGTGGACGCGGGGATGCGGCAGCTCTGGGCGCTCGGCTGGATGCACAACCGCGCCCGGCTCCTCACCGGCTCGTTCCTCACCAAGCACCTCCTCCTCCCCTGGCAGGACGGCGAGCGGTGGTTCTGGGACACCCTCTGCGGCGGCGACCTCGGCAACAACGCGCTGAACTGGCAATGGGTCGCCGGCTCGGGGCCGGACGCGCAGCCGTTCTTCCGCATCTTCAACCCCGTCTCCCAGGCCGAGCGCCACGACCCGCAAGGCGCCTACGTCCGCCGCTGGGTCCCCGAGTTGGAGAGCCTGCCGGCCAAATGGATCCACCACCCTTGGGACGCCCCCGCCGACGTGCTGGAAGGAGCCGGCGTCGTTCTCGGTGAGACCTACCCCCGCCCCATCGTGGACCACGACGCCGCCCGCGAGCGCGCCCTCGCCGCCTATCAGCAGATCCGCTGAGCGGGAACGGGAGGGCGGAGGAGCGGGAGAAAGGGGGACCGGGACCGATCCCGGCCGCTCACCCTCCGAGGCCGTGCCTACCTTCACCCGCCGCACCCGAACCCCCGTCCCGCCCGAAGCGCTCTTCACGTGGCACGCTCGCCCCGGCGCCTTCGAGCGGTTGGCGCCGCCGTGGCAGCCCGTTCGCCTCGCGGAGTTCGAGGGGACCGGCGCGGGGCAGCGGGCAGTCATCGAGCTCGGCCCCGGCCCGCGCCCGCTGCGGTGGGTCGCCGAGCACCACCCCCTCCCCGACGAGGAGCGGCAGCACGGCGCGCTCGGGTTCGTGGACGAGCAGGTCAGCGGGCCGTTCGCGGCGTGGCGCCACACGCACCGGATGCTGCCCGCCGAGGACCCCGGCCGCTCCGTCCTCGAAGACCACGTCGAGTACGAGCTTCCCCTCGCGCCCATCGCATATCCCCTCGCCGGGGACCGGGCCGAGCGGGAGCTGCTGCGGCTCTTCGCCTACCGCCACCGCGTGACCCGCGAGGACCTCGCCCGCCACGCCGCCGCGGACCTTTCCTCCTTGACTGTTGCAATAACGGGCTCCACCGGGCTCCTCGGCAGCGCCCTCGCCGCCCTCCTCACCACCGGCGGCCACACCGTCGTCCGCCTCGTCCGCTCCACGCAGCAGGCGACGGCCTGGCGGCGCGGGCCGCGGGAGCGCGCCGCCTACTGGAACCCCGCCCGCGGCGAGATCGACCGTGCCGCGCTCGAAGGGGTGGACGCGGTGGTCCACCTCGCCGGGGAGAGCGTGTTCGCGCCCCGGTGGAGCCGCGAGAAGAAGGCCCGCATCCTCGATAGCCGTGCCCGCGGCACGCGCCTCCTCGCCGACACACTCGCCACGCTGAAGCGCCCGCCGCGCGTCCTCCTCTCCGCCTCCGCCAGCGGCTACTACGGCGACTCCGGCGACGAGACCGTGACGGAGCAGGCCGGGCCGGGCGAGGGGTTCCTAGCCGAGGTCTGCCGCGCGTGGGAGGCCGCAACGGCGCCGGCCGAGCAGGCGGGCATCCGCACCTGCCGCCTCCGCATCGGCGTCGTCCTCTCGCCGGCCGGGGGGTTCCTCGGCACCGCATTCCCCGCGTTCTGGCTCGGCCTCGGGGGATCGGTCGGGAGCGGGCGGGGGTGGATGCCGTGGGTCGCGCTCGACGACGTGCTCTACGCCGTGCTCCACCTCCTCGCCCGCGACGACCTCGCCGGGCCGTTCAACCTCAGCGCCCCGCACCCCGTCCGGCAGAAGGACCTCACCGACGACCTCGGCGCCGTGCTCCGCCGCCCGAGCGTGCTCCGCATCCCGGCGTCACTGGCGAGGACCGCCGGCGGCGAGGCGGCGCGCGAGATGGCGCTCAAGAGCGTCCGGATGCAGCCCGAGCGGCTGCTGAACTCCGGGTTCCGGTTCGCGTACCCCCTCCTCGACGGCGCGCTCCGCCACCTCCTCGGCCGCACCGCCATCGTCCCCGTGGACCCCACCGCCCCCGCCGCATGACCCGCCCCCTCGCGCTGCTCTGCTGCGCCGCCCTGTTCTCCGGCTGCGCCTCCACCCTCCCCCCCGACACCCGCACCGCCCTCGACGGCGCCGCCCAGGCGCTCGACGCGCAGCTCTCCCCTGCCGGGCAGCTCGCCGCCACCGCCGTCCTGATCCGCGAGCGGACCGGCGCCTTCCCGACGACCCGCTTCGAGCTGCTCGGCTCGCCGGTGGCCGTGGAGACGGGCGCCCGGCGGCTCTCGCTCAGCCATCTCTCGGTCGAGCCGACGGGCGGCGGCGTCGAGATCGGATTCACCCTCCTCCCCACCGCCGCCGACCCCTCGGACCGGAGCGGCCGACTCGCCCTCACAGAGCGGCTTGCTGGGGACGACTGCTACACCGCCGGCGTGAGCCTCCGCCGTACAGCCGACCCGGACTTCGGCGGGCGCCCGTTGCCGCTTGTTCAGGAGGAGGATGTCCGCGTCCGCCGCGCCGACGGGCGGTTCTGCGTAGATGTTGAGCGCGCCGCCGCGCAAGCCGCCGAGGGCGAAGCCGGTGACCTCCCGCTCGACGGCCCGACCTACACCATCACCTTCACCCCGGCCTCGGGCGCAGCCCCGCCGGAGCTGGCCGCCGGCTACACCGTCACCGTATCCGACTGATGCCCCAGCACGACGCGGTCATCGTCGGGGCGGGGCTGGCGGGGCTGTGCTGCGCGCGGCGGCTCCACGAGGCCGGCCGGTCGGTCCTCGTCCTCGAAGCCGCCGACGCCGTGGGCGGGCGCGTCCGCACCGACGAGGTGGAGGGGTTCCTCCTCGACCGCGGCTTCCAGGTCCTGCTGACGGCCTACCCCGAGGCCCGCCGCGTGCTCGACTACGCCGCGCTCGACCTCCAGGCGCTCTACCCCGGCGCGCTCGTCCGGATGGATGGCGCCTTCCACCGCGTCGCCGACCCGCTGCGCGCGCCCGCCGCCGCGCTCCCGACCGCCTTCGGCCCCGTCGGCACGCTGGCCGACAAGCTCCGCGTCCTCCGCCTGCGGCGGTCCGTCACTGCCCCCACGCTCGACGCGCTGTGGGCTCGCGAGGAGGTCCCGACCCGCGAGGCGCTCCGCGAGCGGTATGGTTTCTCGGGTGGGATGGTGCAGCGGTTCTTCGAGCCGTTCTTCGGCGGCATCTTCCTCGAGGAGGCGCTCGCGACGAGCAGCCGTGCCTTCGAGTTCTACTTCCGCATGTTCGCCCGGGGCGAGACGGCCGTCCCGGCCCGCGGGATGCAGCGGATCCCGGAGCAGATAGCCGCCGGGCTCCCCGAGGGCAGCATCCGGCTGAACGTGCCCGTCCGCTCCGTCGGGCCGGGCGCCGTCGTGCTGAGGACGGGAGAGCGGGTCGAGGCCCACGCCGTCGTCCTCGCCACCGACGCCTGGGCGCTCCCGGCTCTCCTTGATGGGACGGGAGTCGAACTTGAGCCGCCCGCGCCGAACGGCACCGTCTGCCTCTACTACGCCGCCCCCGAGCCGCCCCACGCCGACCCCGTCCTCGTCCTCAACGGCGACCGCACGGGGGTGGTGAACGAGGTCGTCGTGATGAGCAACGTCGCGCGGCGGTACGCCCCGCCGGGGCAGGCCCTCGTGTCCATCTCCGTTGTCGACGTGCCGGCCTTAGATGACGGGGAGGTCGAGCGCCGCGCCCGCGCCCAGCTCCGGAGCTGGTACGGCGCGGCCGTCGCCGCGTGGCGCCACCTGCGCACGTACCGGATCCCCCACGCGCTGCCGGCGCAGCCTCCGCCCGCCCTCTCCCCGCCCCGCCGCTCGCCGCGCCTCGTCGACGGCCTCTTCGTCTGCGGCGACCACCGCGCCGACGCCTCGATCAACGGCGCCATGCTCTCCGGCCGCCTCGCCGCCGAAGCCGTCATCGCCGAGGCCCCGTGACGGCGCAGGCAGTCTTTCTTCTGCATCTCCTCGCCACCCTCGCCATGCTCGGGGTGATCTGGATCGTACAGCTCGTCCACTACCCGCTGTTCGCGGGCGTCGGCGCCGAGGGGTACCCGGCGTATCAGGCCGGCCACGAGGCGCGGATCACCTGGATCGTCGGGCCGCTGATGGTGCTGGAGCTGGGGACGGCCGTCGCGCTCGTCGCCGGGCCCCGGCTAGAGGGCGTGCCCGCGTGGATGCCGCTTGTCGGGCTTGTCCTGGTCGGGGTGATCTGGGCGTCGACGGCGTTCGTGCAGGTCCCTCTCCACCGCGCCCTCTCAGGTGGCTTCGACGCCGAGATGCACGGCCGCCTCGTCTTCAGCAACTGGCTCCGCACGGCGGCATGGACGCTCCGCGCCGGCCTCGTCCTCTGGATGGCCGCGCTGCTGATGCGCTGACGCTGGGCTGCTACAAAAGAAAAGCGGCGCCGGTAGGGAGTCGGCGCCGCTTGACAGGGATGACTACGCGTGGCTCAGGCCACGTCGAGGATCTCGCTGTGGTCCTGGTTGTGCTGGCTGCCGCCCGTCTCGACGGCCACGTCGAGGATCTCGCTGTGGTCCTGGTTGTGCTGGCTGCCGCCCGTCTCGACGGCCACGTCGAGGATCTCGCTGTGGTCCTGGTTGTGCTGGCTGCCGCCCGTTGGCGCAGCAGCGAAGGAGATTCCGAGGCCGAGGGCGCAGCAGAGGGTAAGCGTCTTCATGGTGGGGTGAGGTAAGGGGGGTGTGGGCTGGCTCAAGGGCTTTAACAACGGTAAATGTAACGCAAAGGTCCCTAAAGGGAAAGCCTTCGCTCCATTAAGCTATCGTTCAAGCCGCCGATAACTCCGACAAATCCCACTCGTGCTCAGCTTACGAGCATCGGGAAAAGCCCTATACCTTCGGGGGGATCACCCCCTCGCTCCCCCGAGGCTCGCCACTATGCTCCTCTTCCCTCCCCATCTGAGTTCGTGGCCTCCGAGAATTCTCGGTGCAGCCGTCCGCAGGTTTTCCCTTGCCTCAGCGTTCGTACTGGTCAGTCTAAGTGCCCCTGAGGTCTCCGCTCAGGGGACCCCGGCGCAGGGGTCCTTTGCCGAAGCCGGACGGCCGCTGCACGTGGAGCCGTACGGCATCGATGACTACGACGCCCTCCCTCAGAACTGGGCCGTCCTTCAAGGCCCGCGCGGGGTTCTATGGGTGGGCAACGACAGGGGCCTTCTCCACTTCGACGGGGCCCGGTGGGAGTCCGTTGACATTCCAGGGAATCGCGTTCGCTCCCTCGCCGCCTCGGGCGACAGAATCTGGGTCGGAGGTGTGGGCACACTGGGCTACGTCAAGGCCGACGCCCTCGACCTCTCCTACATCGAGATCGCTGGAGACTCGCTCCTCGGAGGCGCTGAGGTCTGGGGGGCGTTCGTCACGGAAACCGGCGTCCTCTTCCAGACCTTCGACCGGGCGCTCTTCTACGACCCCGACGCCGGCACCCTCAGCATTGTGCGCGCCGATGGTGCCGGGCGGTTCCACAAGGCGTTCGCCGTCGAAGGACCGGACGGAACCGCCGTCTATTTCCGTCAGGAGGGGCGCGGCCTCCTCCGGTTCGACGGAGATCGCGGCCTCATGCTCGCCCCCGGTGGTCGGGCGCTCGCCGACCGGAAGGTCTACGCTCTCCTCCCACACCGCAGCGGCCTCCTCGTCGGCACAGCGGACTCGCTCCACGTCCTCGACGGGAATGGGCTCCGACCGCTAGACACCCCAGCGCTTTCGGCACACCTCGCCGAGCACCGGCTCTACGACGGCATCGCCCTTCCGGGCAGGCTCTACGCGCTGGCGACCCTCAAGGGCGGTATCCCTATCGTAGATGCGTCCGGCCAGATAGTCTATCACCTCGGTGAGGCAGCCGGTCTCACGACCGAGGACCTCGTGGTCGACCTCGCGCGTGACGCGCAGGGCGGGCTCTGGGCGGCCCTGTCCGAAGGCGTCGTTCGGTTTGACACGCCGGGGCCACTCACCTTCTTCGATGAGGAGCTCGGACTACCGGGCGCGGTCCACGCCATAGAGGACCACGGAGGGACGACGTATGCGGCCACTCAGACCGGCGTCTACCGGCTCGACCCCTCCCCTACCGGAGCTCGATTCCTTCCAGTCCCCGGGGTCGGTGCACAATGCTGGAACCTCGTCTCTACGGAAGAAGGTCTCCTGGCAGCCTGTACGTCTGGGCTCTACCGGATTGGGATTGGGGTCGGGCCTGCTCAAATCCTCTCGGAAGAACCCACGTTCGCACTCGCCCGCCGCTCCGATGGCCGTGTGCTCGTAGCAGGGGATGGTCTTTGGGCTCTCGAATCCGGACGGCGGTTGCGGAGGCTTTCTGGGGTCGAGGGTCGGGTCCGCTCCCTCGCAGAGATCAAAGGTGTGATGTGGGCGCGTACATCCGACGGTGAGCTCTACCGGATCGACGGAGGCCCGGGAGAAAAGACTGTTGAGCCGGTAGTCTTGCCGGATACCGGGGAGGAGGGTTTTGGCATTGCCGAGATTGACCAGGAGATCACGGCATTCACCTTTTCGACCATCTACCGCGCTGATTTCGAGGACCCCTCGCGGTTGACGCTGCGGCCAGATACTGCTCTCACGGCTGCCGTGCTCGAAGTGCTCGGCGGACCCGGACCCTTTGGCCTCGATGAGGACGCCGACGGCCGCATCTGGATATCACGCGACGAGACCCTGCGTGTGCTCGTCCCCGAGCAGGACGGGGACCGCGTCGCCTACGTGGACGTGACGCCGCCCGCCCTCCGCTCAGTGATTCACCGCGTTATTCGCTTCTACCCCGGCCCCGTTGTGTGGGTCGGGACGGAGCAGGGGCTCGTCCGCTACGACCCCAGCGCCGAGCGGCCGGGGCTCACCTACACCGCCCCCTTCCGAGCGCTCGTCCGCTCCGCCGTCACGGACGCGGAAGACGGCTACATCCCCGTCGCCGAGGAGGCGGACGGGAGCGTCGAGCTACCCCACGTCCGGAGCGCCCTCCGCTTTGCCTTCGCCGCGCCGAGCTTCAACGCCCCCGAGGCCACTGTCTTCCGCACCCGACTAGAGGGGTTCAACGAGGGCTGGAGCGCGTGGTCCGACGAGGCGCGGCGGGACTACACGAACCTCCCCGCCGGCAGCTACACCTTCCGTGTCGAGGCGCGGAACGCGCAGGGCGTCCTGAGCCAGCCCGGCGCCTTCGCCTTCACCGTGCTTCCGCCGTGGTATCAGACGTGGTGGGCACGCACCCTCTTTGGGCTCGCCGCCGCCGCGTTCGTCGCGGGGATCGTCTCCTGGCGGAGCGGCCACCACCGCCGGGAGACCGAGCGGGAGCGCGCCCGCGCCGCCGAGCTCGACCGCCTCAACACCCAACTCGAGGCCTCGAACGTCCAGCTCCAGAAGGAGGACCGGCTCAAGGACGAGATGCTCGCCAACGCGAGCCACGAGCTCCGCACCCCGCTGACGGCCATCCTCGGCTTCTCCGAGGTCCTCACCGAGTACGAGGGCGGCGACGCCCGCGAGGTCCGGGAGTACGCCCGCGCCATCTGCAAGGGCGGCGGGCGCCTGCTCTCGACCGTCGAGGCCCTGCTCGAGTCGGCTCAGCTCCGCGCCGGCAAGGTCGCCCTGCACCCGCAGCGCCTCGACGTGGCCGACGTCGCGCGGCACGTCGCCGAGGCGCTGGCGCCGCTGGCGCGGAAGCGCGGGCTCGCCCTTGAAGTCATGCCCGGCTCGTTGCGGCTGCCGGCCACGCTCGACCGCGACGCCCTGGAGCGCGTGCTGACGAACCTCGTGGGGAACGCGCTGAAGTTCACCGAGAAGGGGGCCGTGACGATCCTGCTCGACGCCGTGGGAGACGACGCCGAGGGGGGCTCCCTGGAGATCGCCGTGCGAGACACGGGGATCGGGATCCGGGAGGAGTTCCTCCCCCACCTCTTCGAGCCCTACCGGCAGGGCTCGACGGGCGCGGCGCGGCGGGCCGAAGGCAACGGGCTCGGGCTCGCGATCACGAAGGGGCTCGTCGAGCTCATGGGCGGGGAGATCTCGGTCGAGAGCGAGGTCGGCGCGGGGACGACCTTCCGGGTACGGCTCCCTCGCCACAGCGCCGAGGCCCCGAGCGTCAGGCCACGCAGCAGGCGGGCGATGGCGGAGGTTGGCCCCGCGCCCCCTCTCATGGGGTGAACCCACAGGTCCCCCGCGGTGACGTAGGGGCAGCGCCGACTACGACCTCGGCTGCGGCGGGGGCTGCGAACCTGGCCCGCTGGCGCCCCCCTACCCGCACCCGAACGTTCGGGGCCTGAAGTCCGTCACCACGAGCACGCGGGAGTCGTCGTCCTGGGGGCGCCACGTGACCTCCGCGTAGTAGGCGGCGCCGACGAAGCCGAACCCGTTCTCCACGTTCGAGAACGTCCCCGGCTCCACGAGGGCCTCGGGGTTGAACGCCCCGCCCGGCGGGACCCAGTCGGCGCTGGCGACCTGGACGCGGAGCGTCATGCTGAGGAGGGCCGGGGCTGCCCCGCCGAGGGAATCCCGGACGGCGTCGGCATCCTCGCTGAAGAGCACGCGGGTGAGGATGCCCCCCTCCCCCTCGAGCGTCTCACCTCGGAAGGGCACCGTCACGGTGTCCGGTCGGCAGTCCCCGTCCTCCACGGCGTACTCCGTCTCGCCCCGGAGGATAATGGGCGCGCCGCGCCACAGCACCGGGGTCCACACGACGTTGCCGGCGCGGAACACCGGGTCCTGCGGCACCCCCTCGGCGAGGGGCGGCACGTTCACCACGGCGCTCGTGACGACCCCGTCGGCCGTCCGCTCGGCCTCGACGCGGTACGTCGCGCCGTACTCGGGCCGGAGCGCCCCGACGAACACGTGCGCCGCCGAGCCCCCGATCGTGATGAGGGAGTCCCGGAGCGGGAAGACCTCCCCCGTGCGGACGTCCACGATGCGGACGTCGGCGTCGAGCGGGTCCGCGCCTGGGAGCTCGAGGCGGTCCCGGATGGGGATCACCCGGATGGCCTGCTGCTCCACCTCGGGGTCAAGCGCGCCGTAGAGCGTGAAGGCCTGGGAGCTGTCGAACGTCGTCATCACGTCCTCCTCGCAGCCGACGAGAGCCGTGAGGCAGGCGAAGCCGGTAAGGGTAAGGAAGAGCGGGGGAAGAAGACGGTTCATGCGGCGTCAGTGAGCAGTGAGCAGTGAGCAGTGAGCAGTGAGCAGTGAGCAGTGAGCAGTGAGCAGTGAGCAGTGACTAGCGTGCATCCGACCGTGCTGTTCCCTCCGTCCCTTCTTTCCTCCTCTCTTCCGCTTTCCCTCTCCTCCGCTCTTACTCAAACGCCACCTTCAGTCCGAAGGAAGGGATCAGCGGGAGCTGGTCCACGCGGCGGAGCGTGAAGACGTCGTAGTAGAAGAGGTTGCGGCGGTCGTAGACGTTGATGAGGCCGGCCTGCGCCGTGATCTCGGCCGCCCGCACGTCGAACGTCCGCTCGACGGAGAGGTCGAGGCGGTGGTAGGTCGGCAGCTCGGCGTTGTAGGGGCTCTCGTAGATCACGCGGGGGGCGCCGGCCTCCGTGGTCCAGCCGGGCTGGCCGTCGGGGACGATGAACTGGTCGAACCCGACGGCCTGGCTGTACGGGAGGCCGCTGCCGAACTGCCACCGCGCCGAGAGGTCGAACCCGGCGACGCGGTAGGCGACGAGGGCGTTGACCTGGTGGCGGCGGTCGTGCGGGGGCCGGAAGCGGAGGGTCTCCGTGCCGTACCACAGCTCGAGGTTGCGGCCCTCGGCCTCGTACTCGACGCTCGAGAGCCCGTAGTTCACGGTGGTGAAGAAGTTGCCCCGGCGGAACTCGACGCGGGCGTCGAGGCCGAGCACCTCGCCGGTGGCCGGCTGGAGGTTCGTCGTCAGGCGCGGGAACGCCGTCCACTCCCCCACCTGGAGGTCGTCGATCCGCTTGTAGAACCCCTCGACGGCGAGGTCCAGCGTCGGGACCGGGGTGATGCGGTAGCCGGCGACGGCGTGGAGCGCGCGCGGCGAGGCGCCGCCCGGCGTGACGGTCCAGGCCGTGAAGGAGCTCGTCGCGTCGCGGCGGTCGTTGAGCCCGACGATCTCCTGGTGGTAGAGGCCCGCCGCCGCCGAGAGCTGGTGGACGCCGACGTCCCACACCGCGCGGAGGCGCGGCTCGATGAACGTCGTGCCCTGGTTGGGGGAGGCGGCGAAGTGGAGGCCCGGCGTGAGCTTCACGCCGCCGAGGGCGAACTCCGGCTCGGCGTAGGCCCCGGCCTCCGTCACGAACTGCCGGTCCTGGTCCACGTTCTGGAACAGCTCCTCCCCGCCGAGCCCGCCGAGCTCGCTCTCCACGCTCGTCGTGCGGACGAAGGCGCCGGCGCGGAGGTTGAACGCGCCGAGGAAGTACGAGATGTTGGCGCTCCCCCCGATTCGCCCCACGCTCGACGACCGCGCGGCGGCGCCCTCGGCGCCGAGCTCGGTCTCGAACTGCGCCACCGAGACGAGCACCTCGGCCAGCACGGGGACCGTCTTCGGCAAGAGCAGGTAGCGCCCGCCGATGCCGAGGTTCGAGTACCGGAGCTCCTGCGGCGACGTGCCCCCGACCTCGCTCGCCCCGACGTCGGTGCCGAGCGTGCCGCGGTCGTAGGTGTAGACCCCCGAGAGCGAGAGCTGCGAGGCATCGGTGACGTTGAGGTGGACCTTCCCGAAGGCGTCGCCGAAGTCGAACGGGAGCGGCTGGTCCACGAGCCTCGATGCCCCCTGCTCCACCGTCGAGACCCGGGCCGAGCCGAGCACCGAGAGCCGGTCCTGCACGAGGGGCCCCTCGACGGAGAGGGCCGACACGAACGGGGCCACCGAGGCGCTCCCGGCGAACCGCCGCTTGTTCCCGTTCCGCGTCGCCACGTCGATCACCGACGAGAGCCGGCCGCCGTAGCGCGCCGAGTAGCCCCCGGCGTAGACGTCGGCGCGGTTGAGGATGGCGTTGGGGAAGGCGGAGTAGAAGCCGAGGAGGTGGAACGGCTGGTAGACGGGGATGCCGTCGAGGAGGACCTCGTTCTGGCTCGGCTCGCCGCCGCGGATGAAGAGCTGGCCGCCGCGGTCGCCGGTGGTCACGACGCCCGGCAGCGTAGTGAGGTAGTTCACGAGGTCGCCCGAGACGTCGGGCGTGGGGACGAGCTCGATGTCGGCCGGGTCGATCCGCTGGAGGCCCGCCGTGATGCGCGCCGCGCCCGCCGTCCGCTCGCTCTCGACGGTCACCTCCCCGAGCTCCTCGGAGGCCGGCGCGAGCTCGATGTTGAGCTGGCGGATCTCGCCGCCCTCCAGCGCGAGGGTGTCGGCGAACGGCTCGTAGCCGACGAAGCTGGCGCGGACGGCGTAGCGCCCGGCCGGCAGCCGGGTGATCGTGTAGAGCCCGTCCACCGTCGTGGCCGCGCCGAAGGGGTCGGCCGCGGCGTCCGTCACGGGGGCCGCGAGGACGTTCACCGACGGCAGCGCCTCCCCGCTCGTGGCGTCGGTGACGAACCCGCGCAGGGTCGCCGTCTGCGCGGCGGCGGTCGGTGCCGAAGCCACCGCGAGCAGGAGGAGCAGGGGGAGGCGGCGCGGGGAAGCGGGCACGGGCGAGGGGGAGTAGGGAGGGGCGCCGGCGGCGGGCCGGAGTGGCGGCGGAAGATAGCGCGCCGGTGCCCCTGGCCTACGGGGGATTCCCTCTCCACCCTCCGCACCTGGGGCGAGCGGCGGAGGGCGGTCTCCGGTCCCATCATCTCGGGATCACACATTTTCCACACACCAGCTCCCTCATTTCCTCCACGCGGCCGGCGCCGCGCTTGTCAACGCCCCAAGGGGTTTCGTATCTACGGCTTGGCGCCGATACCCGCGCCACCACCCCACCCCAGCGCACCGTGCCCCCTGCTCCTCGCCTCCGCGGCGCCCTCCTGACTCTCCTGCTCCTGCTCGCCCCTGCGCTCCAGGCGCAGGACACCGAGCGCCGCGTCCCCGGCGAGATGATCGTCCGCCTCGCCCCCGACGCCCACGTCGCCGACCTCACCGCCGACGCGGCCCTCGCCGCCGAGGGCCTCACGGCGAAGCGGCTGCTCGTGCCGGCCCTGAACATCTGGCTCGTCGAGTTCGCCGAGCCCGCGACCGCCGACGCCGGGGGGGCGGCCCGCAGCACGCTCGACGCCGTCCGCCGAAGCGCGGCCGTGCGCGTGGCGCAGTTCAACCACGAGGTCGCGCTGCGGAGCACGGCGCCCGACGACAGCCGCTTCGCCGAGATGTGGGGCCTCAACAACACCGGTCAGAACGGCGGCACCCCCGGCGCCGACGTGGACGCGCCCGAGGCGTGGGGCTTCGTCCCCGGCGGCACCTCCGCCCACGGCGACCGCGTCGCCGTCGCCGTCGTGGACGACGGGTTCGACCTCAACCACCCCGACCTCCGCTACTGGACCAACACCGCTGAGATCTCCGACAACGGCGTGGACGACGACGCCAACGGGTACGTCGACGACGTCAACGGCTGGAACGCGTACTCCAGCAGCGGCAACGTCACGTCCAGCTTCCACGGCACCCACGTCGCCGGGACGGCCGGGGCCCGTGGCAACAACGGCTCCGGCGTGACGGGCGTGAACTGGGACGCCGAGGTCGTCGCCATCCAGGGGTCCTCGCCCTTCGAGTCCACGGTGATCGAGGCGTACGGCTACGCCCTCGCCCTCCGCACCCGCTACGACGCCACGGGCGGCGCCGAGGGCGCCTTCGTCGTCGCCACCAACTCCTCCTTCGGCGTCGACTTCGCCGACCCCGAGGACTACCCGATCTGGTGCGGGTTCTACGAGGACCTCGGCGCGGCCGGGATCCTCTCGGCCGGGGCCACGGCGAACCGGGGCATCGACGTCGACGTGTCCGGCGACGTGCCGACGGCGTGCGCGAGCGACTACATGGTCGCGGTGACGAACACGACGCGCGACGACGAGCGCAACGGCGGCGCGGCCTACGGGCTGACGGCGATCGACCTCGGCGCGCCGGGCACGGCGATCCTCTCGACGGTGCCGGGCGGCGGGTACGGCACCAGCTCCGGCACCTCGATGGCGACGCCGCACGTGGCCGGGGCCGTGGCGCTCGTCGTCTCGGGGATGAGCGGCGCGCGGCTCCAGGAGTACAAGGACAACCCCGCCGCCGTCATCCTCGACGTCAAGCGGGCCCTCCTCGACGGCACCGACGACATCGGCCTCGCGACGGTCTCCGGCGGCCGGCTCAACCTCCGCGGCAGCCTCCTCGAAAGCTTCGACGACGACGCGAAGAGCTCCGTCCTGGCGGCCGACACGACCCTCTCCGACGCCGTCTTCGAGGGCGAGCACCTCTACGTGCCGGAGGGCGTCACGCTCACCGTCAGCGGCTCGCTCACGCTCCGCGCCGACGGCGGCTTCCCGGCCTTCATCATCGTCCGCGGCACCCTCCAGGGCGACGTGGTGCCGGAGCTCCTCGACGGCAGCGAGATCGTCGTCCGCCCCGGTGGCGCGAACCTCCTCGGGACGGCGCCGCCCGCGCAGTCGGCCAGCGCCGCGAGCTTCGCCTTCGGCGGCGCGCTCCGCGCCGGCCCCTCGGCGGACTTCCCCAGGGCCGGGCCGCTCACGCTCTCGTTCTGGATGGAGCCCGTCGCCGTCCCGGCCGTCCTCGCCGAGCTCGCCTCGGCGGCGACGCGCGCCTTCCGCCTCGAGCTCGTGGAGGACGGCGACGCCCTCCGCCTCCGCTACAGCCACCTCACCGCCGGTGGCGAGGTCGTCGAGGAGACGTGGGGCGACGCGGCCGTCACGGCGGG
The DNA here is from genome assembly GCA_965215145.1 of Rhodothermales bacterium. GTDB lineage: Bacteria > Bacteroidota > Rhodothermia > Rhodothermales > JANQRZ01. The sequence continues at coordinate 2,460,174 of OZ244038.1, forward strand.
CCAGCCCGTCCACGTCGCCCTCACCCGAGCGGCCGAGGGGGTCCTCCGGCTTTACCTCGACGGTCGGCCCGTCGGCGGGGTGACGGACTACGACGCGGCCCCCGTCGCGAACGGCGCCGAGGAGCTCGTGCTCGGCAACGCCCTCGACGGCCTGAGCGGGTTCGCGGGGACGATGGACGAGGCGCGGCTCTACACCGAGCCCCTAGGCAGCGCCGCCATCGAGGACGGCATCTACGAGACGCTCGAGGGCGAGGAGATCCCCGAGTCCCTCGTCGCCTACTACCGCTTCGACGGCGACGACCTCGGCGACGACGCCTCCGGCAGCAACGACGCGACGGCCGAGAACGTCGCGCAGTTGCCCTCGCCGTTCCCCCTCGGCGCGGAGTCCGTGTTCGTGGAGGCGACGGGCGCAGCCGGCGTCGGGGAGGCCGGCGCCCGCATCGACGCCGACGTGACCACGCTCGGCGACGACGCCACCGCCGCGCTCTACGTCGGCGTGCCCTCGCAGGAGGTGATCGAAGACGGCAGGCTCCCCGACGGCGTCGTCTCCCGCTCCGCCTTCGTCTGGGGCGCTGACAGCCGCGGCACCGCCGCCGCCGACCTCGTGCTGAGCTACGGCGGCGTCCTCGCGCCCACCGCCGACGACGACGCCCTGCTCCTCTTCCGCGACTCCCCCACCGGCGCCTGGTCCGACGTGACCGAGACGTGGACGGACTCCGGCAGCGCGTTCTCCCGCGACGACGTCACCCCCGCCGGGGAGTACGCGCTCGGCTACACCATGGCCGTGGCCTCGGAGGACGGGGCGCGGGCGGAGGCCGCCTCGCTGTCGGCGCCGTTCCCGAACCCGGCCCGCGCCGCCGCCGCGCTGACGCTCACCCTCACCGACGCCGCCGACGCGACGGTGGAGGTGTTCGACGTGCTTGGGCGCCGCGTGGCCGTCCTCGTCGAGGGCCCGCTCGCGGCCGGGACGCACACGCTCCGCCTCGACGCCCGGGCGCTCGCTCCGGGTGCCTACGTCGTCCGCGCCACCGCCGGCGGCCTCGCCGCGACGCGGCGGGTGACCGTCGTCCGCTAGACGACTTCACCGCCAAGCTAGACCGTAGGGGCGGGTTTCAAACCCGCCCCTACGTACGTCGTCACGCCGCGGCCCGGCAGCGGTCGACGACCTCCGCTAGCCGCTCGGCGGCGGCGTCCACGGCATCGGCCGTCGTGCCCCGCCCCATCGAGAGCCGGACGGTGGCCTGGGCCGTCTCGCGCGGGACGCCCATCGCGCGGAGGACGTGGCTCGGCTCGATGGCCCCGCTCGTGCATGCGCTCCCGCTGGAGGCGTAGACCCCCGCCACGTCGAGCCCGAGCAGGAGCATCTCGCCGTCGAGCGGGCGGCCGTCCTCCGGGGGGAACGAGACGTTGAGGATGTGCGGCGCGGCCGGCGGCCCCTCCGAGCCGAGCGGCGTGTTGAACCGGATGCCCCCTCCGAGCCGCTCCCGGAGCCGTTCGACGAGGCGCCGCTGCAACTCTGCCAGCCGTGCCCGCTCCGCCTCCGCGTTCTGCTGCGCCCGCTCCAGCGCCACCGCCATCCCGACCACCCCCGCCACGTTCTCCGTCCCCCCGCGCCGCCGCCGCTCCTGCGCGCCCCCGACAACCAGCGGCTCGAACGGCGTCCCTGCCCGGACGAACTGCGCGCCGACGCCTTTCGGTCCGTAGACCTTGTGCGCCGAGAGCGTGAGGAGGTCCACCCCGAGCGCGTCCACGTCGAGCGGGAGGAGGCCCGCCGCCTGCACCGCGTCCGTGTGGAGGGGGACGCCCGCGTCGCGGCACACGGCGGCGACCTCCGCGATGGGGCTGATGGTCCCGACCTCGTTGTTGACGAGCATCACCGAGACCAGCCCCGTCTCCGAGGTGATCGCGTCTCGGACCTGCTCGGCCGTCACCGCGCCGTGCGGCTGCGGGGGGAGGATCGCGACGGGGTGCCCCGCCCATCCGAGCCGCCGCGCCGGCTCCAGCACCGCCTCGTGCTCGGCGGCGCTCGTGACGAGGCCGGGGCCGCGCCGGTCGGGGCTCGTGAGGACGCCGCGGAGGGCGGCGTTGTCGGCCTCGGTGCCGCCGCTCGTGAAGAGGACCTCGGCCGGCTCGCAGCCGAGGACGCCCGCCACCCGCTCCCGCGCCTCCTCGACGGCGACGCGCGCCCGCCGCCCCGGCCCGTGCACCGACGAGGCGTTACCGAAGTGCTCGCGGAGGAACGGCAGCATCGCCTCCAGTACCGCCGGGTCCAGCGGCGTCGTCGCGGCGTGGTCGAGGTAGGTCGAAGTCACGAGGGTCGGGGGTCTCGGATCGGAAGGTAGGGGAGGGACGTTGCGGCTCGGTAGTATCCGGGCGTAGCTGATCCTTCGCCCATGTAGTACCCTCTATGCCCCATCCTATGCGACAGGTTACGCTCTTCCACCTGGCCGTGCTACTCTCGGCCGCTGCGGTTTCAGCGCAGCCTCACCGTCCTTCGCTGGACCTGCTCCTGCCTGTTAATCCCCACTCCCTTGTAGAGCCCGACCTCGTAGAGCCTGACGTGCTGGCGCATCTGCAACTCGCTGAAGCCCTCGTGCGGCCTGCTACCGACGACCAGACGCAGTGGCATCGGCAGCAGGCCGCGGGAAATGCCACCCGCGCAAACGACGACCTGCTTCTTGCAGAAGAGTTGCGCCAGAACTGGTCGGGGGCGGGATGGGAGGATGGCAGCCGCGCGCTCTACACCTACGACAGCGAAGGAGAGCTCACGGAGCGCCTCAATCAGAACTGGACCGGCGCGACCTGGGAGAACAGCTTCCGCGAGCTTCACACCTACACCGATGCGGGGTTGCTCAGCGAGCTCCTCTGGCATAGCTGGTCCGGGAGCGGATGGGAGAACGCGCTCCAATACTTCTACACCTACGACGATAACGGCATCCTCTTAGAGCGTTTGGAGCGCAAGTGGGAGGATGATGAGTGGGAAACTCAATCTCGCGTCATATACGCTCATAACGTTGATGGCAGTCTATCATAAATTCTAAGCCAGAGGTTAAATGGGCTCGACTGGTCCAACAGCTATCGACCTATACCCCACCGCAAACCTGACTCAGGCTCTATATGAATACTGGATCGAGGCCATTTGGGAAACCTCCTTCCGTATCCTCTACACCTACAGTGATCAGGACTTCCTTACAGAGCGTCTCGTCCAGGATTGGGTAGAGGACGTGTGGGAAGACAACTTCCGCTGGTTCTATACCTACGGCATCGCTGGTGAGCTAGTAAAGATCCTAGAGCAAGACTGGACCGATACCGAGTGGGCCGACGAGCGCCGCTGGCTCTACACGTACACTGGCAGCACGGACGTGGAAGAAGCCCTACCACTCGCGGCCGGCGCCTTGTCCGTCCACCCCAACCCCGTGCGCGGGACGGCTACCGTTGCCTTCGCGCTGGCGGAACCGGGAGCCGTCGCCATCGAGGCCTTCGACGTGACGGGGCGGCGGGTCGCGGCACTGCCGGCGCGGGCGTTGGAGGCCGGCGAGCATGCGCTGCGGTGGGACCTCTCGGCGCTGCCAGCCGGCGCCTACTTCGTCCGCCTGTACGGTTCGGGCGTCGAGGCAACACGGCCGGTCGTCGTGATGAGGTAGGGCCGGCTCCACAGCCTCGTTGTGCTTAGGCGGCGGCCGGACCCTCCGGCCGCCGCCGCACGTTGCAGAGCATCCGGTCGCCGGCCGATACCCCTCTCCGGTACCGCTAACCCATCCCTTCCGCGCCGTCCTCGTGCGGCCGCATCCCCTCCCCTTTTTCTGCTCATGGACAAGCTCGTCATCGAAGGCGGCCGGCCGCTCGCCGGCACCATCCACGTCGGCGGCTCGAAGAACACCGCCCTCCCGCTCATGGCCGCCGCCCTCCTCGCCGACGGCACGACGACGCTGCACAACATGCCCGTGCTCCGCGACGTCCACACCTTCGCCAACGTCCTCCGCGTCGTCGGCGCCTCCGTCACGTACCGCCCCGACGACGACCCCTCGACGCCGGACTCGATGGTGATCGACGCCTCGAAGATCGACCACCCCGAGGCGCCGTACGACCTCGTCAAGAAGATGCGGGCCTCGTTCTACATGCTCGGCGCCCTGCTCGGCCGCAGCGGCCGGGGGCGCGTCTCGATGCCCGGCGGCTGCGCGTGGGGGCCGCGCCCCGTCGACCTCCACGTCGAGGGGATGAAGGCGCTCGGCGCCGACATCGAGCTCGACCGCGGCTACGTCGTCGCGAAGGCGCCCGGCGGGCGGCTCGCCGGGGGGACCTTCCGGTTCGACCCCGTCTCCGTCGGCGCCACCATCAACACGATGCTCGCCGCCGTCACGGCGCGCGGTGGCAGCCGGCTCGAAAACGTCGCTGCCGAGCCCGACGTCGTCGTCTTCGGCAACATGCTCCAGCAGATGGGCGCCCGCATCGAGGGGCTCGGCACGCGGACGCTGGAGATCGAGGGCGTGGACCGGCTCGAGGCCGTCGACTTCTGGAACTGCCCCGACCGGATCGAGCTCGGCACCTACATGATCGCCGCGGCGATGGCCGGCGAGCCGGGCGGCACGTTCCGCATCACCGGCGCCGACACCGGCGACCTCGGCAAGGCCTTCCCCAAGGCGTTCCGCGCCACCGGCGCCGGGTTCTTCACCGAGCCCGAGGCCGGCGGCGGCCGGTTCGAGACCGTCACCGTCCACGTCCCCGAGCGGATCGAGCCCGTCTCCATCGAGACCGACCCGTACCCCGGCTTCGCTACCGACCTCCAGGCGCAGTGGACGGTGCTGATGACGCAGGCCGACGGCGGCACCGCCACCGTCACCGACACGATCTACACCGACCGGTTCAAGCACATCCCCGAGCTCGAGCGGATGGGCGCGCACTGCCGCGTGGACGGGAACACCGTCACCATCGAGGGCGCGGGCCGGCGGAGCCTCCAGGGCACGACGGTGATGAGCACGGACCTCCGCGCCAGCGTCTCGCTCGTGCTCGCCGGCATGGTCGCCGACGGGGAGACGGACGTGCTCCGGGTCTACCACCTCGACCGCGGCTACGAGGACCTCGAGGGCAAGCTCTCGGGCGCCGGCATCGCCATCCGCCGCGAGGAGTACGACGAGTTCGCCGAGGCCGAGGAGACGGCGATGCAGTAGAAGCCCGCGGCGGCAGAGGGGTGACTCTTGCGTGATGCATTCTCCGAGGGGGAGCCTAACTTCCCAGGTTGCTTCTTGCCTCCTCGCGCTCGCCACGCCATGTGTACCCCTCGATCACTCTTCGCTACACTCGCCCTCCTCCTCACCTTCGCTCCCGCTGCGCTCGCGCAGGAGCCGCAGCGCAACCTCTACAGCACGAGCGACTTCGTCCGAAGCGCCGCCGTCGCCGGCGACACGCTCTACGTCGGCGGCGACTTCATCACCGTCGGCCCGCCGACGGGGCCGGCTGCCGTGCTCGACAAGGTGACCGGCGAGCCGGACCTCAGCCAAGCCCGAATCGGGCCGGACAGCTTCGGCGGCGGCGTCGAGGTGGTGCTCCCCGACGGCCGAGGGGGGTGGTATGTCGGCGGGCGGACGGAGTGGGCTGGGGGTGAGCCGCGCCGGAATCTTGCTCATATTCTGCCCGACGGGAGCCTCGATGAGGCGTTCGCGCCGGACCCGCAGGTGACAGGCGTCCCGTTTTTCTTCGGCTCCGTCGAGGCGCTCGCCATCGACACGACCGCCGGCGTCCTCTTCGTCGGGGGCCGGTTCGACACCGTGGACGGGCAGCCGCGCGAGGACCTCGCCGCGCTCAACGCCGAGACCGGGGCAGTCCTCCCGTTCTCGGTAGACTTCACCGGAAGCGATGTCAACGGCGTCGTCGCGCTTCTCTACAAGAACGACGTGCTCTACGCGGGCGGCTTCTTCACCTCGGTCGACGGAGTCGACAGAGTGGGAGCGGCCGCCTTCGACACCGAGACCGGGGCTCTACTGCCGTGGGACCTCGACCTTACGAGAGACGGGGGTGGCATCGTCCCCGTCTTTGGCTTCGGCATCGGCCCTGTACCGACTGACACGACAACTTTATGTCGGTGGCCTCTTCGACGCCGTCCGCGGCGTTTCCCGTCCTACGGGGTCGGCGGAGGTGACGCTCGCTGACCCCCAGACTGGCGAGGGCGGCGAGCCGACCGACTGGACCACGGGCATCGGCCTCGGCGGCGGCCCCTACACCGTGGCCGAGGACGTGATCTGGACGAACGCGCGCGGCGTCACCCCGCTCTTCACGATCAGTCGCGCAACCGGGGCCTCGACCGGCTTCCTCGAAGACACCCCGTACCGCAGCGGCAGCGCCGTCGCTCTCGACTCTAGCGGCGGCCCCGACGGCCAGGGCGTCGTCTACCTCTCAGCTCAGCGCGATTTCCCCGGCGACCCCTTCCCGTCGCGTTACCTCGTCGCCGTAGACGCCGCGAGCGGGCAGTTCCTCCCCGACTACTTCGACGAGGGCGTCCTCCGCGTCGCGGCGGGGCGCGGGAGCGTCGGCGTTCGCTCGCTGGTCGTCGGCCCAGGCGACGACGGCGAGAGCCGGCTCTACGCCGGCGGCTTCGACGAGCTCTTCGGCATCGGGCCGAGCGAGCCGCGACGCTTCCTGGCCGGCATCGACCTCACCACCGGGCGCGTGACGCCGTTCAACGAGGACTTCGTGATCTTCTCCTCCGTCGAGGAGATCACCGTCAGCCCCGACGAGCGCTTCCTCTACTTCCTCACCTTCAACGGCCTCGGCGTGGCCGACCTGGAGACGGGCATTCTGATGGACTTCCCCGGCAACGCCCGTGTTGGTGCGCGCGCACTCAGCACCGCCGGGGTGGGGGTAGGCGATAGCGCCGCCGGGCCGATCCGCCGCGCCGGGCCGGTCGTGGCGCGCGCCGACGGCTCGCCCGCCCCGCCGTTCGCCCCGCCCCCGGCCGTGTCGAACACGTCCGGTGGAGACACCTCGCGCTTCCGCTCGAACAGCTCGGCCCTCGTCGCGAGCGAAGACCGGCTCTACCTCCACGCTGGCGGGGCCGCCGTCGCCTACGACCGCTTCTCCGGCGACGAGCTCTGGGTCACCGCCACGGCCAGCTTCCCCGCCGACCCCCAGGCCGAGAAGGTCCTCCTCGTCCAGGCCGGGCCACCGGGGGCCGAGGGCGACACGCTCTTCCTCGCCGGCCCCCTCAGCGCCGTCGGCGGCGAGCCCCGCCAGAAGTTCGCCGCGCTCGACGCCGCGACCGGGGCCGTGCTCGACTGGAACGCGAACCCCACCGGGCCCCCCAACGGCGTCGGCAGCGGGATCGCCGCGCTCGGACCGCCGACGGACGGCTCCGAAGGCGGAGAGCCGGGCGGTTCCCGCGTCTACCTCTCGGGCGGCGGGCTCGACACCATCGGCGGCCAGCCGCGCGACAACATCGCCGCGGCGGACCGTATGACCGGCGCGGTGCTCGCCTGGACGGCTGAGCCGGGCGAGGACCCCGGCGGGCAGGCGCTCGCGGCGCAGCCGGGCCAGGGTGGCGGCGTCGAAGGGGGCGTGGTCTACTCGGGCTCGGAGGCCTACGACGCCGAGACCGGCGCGCTGCTCGGCTGGCGGCTGGAGCCGCAGGGGGGCGGTCCGTCGAACGTGGTGCTGGCCGAGCGCTTCGGGCGGGTGGTGGTGACGGGGACGTTCGAGAACAGCCTGCGCGGGAGCGGGCACGCCTTCGTGACGGCGCTCTCGCCGGCGCGCCCGTTCGCCCCGCCGGTCTCGGCGGAGGACGACGCCTCGGTGCCTGAGACGGCGGCGCTGTCGGCGGCGCACCCGAACCCGTTCCGGGGCACGGCGACCGTGACGCTCGCGCTTCCTCGCACCGAGCGGGTGGAGGTGGCGCTCTTCGACGTGCTCGGCCGCCGGGTGGCGGTGCTGCACGAGGGCCCGCTCGCCGCCGGCAGCCACGCGCTCACGCTCGACGGCTCGGGGTTGCCCTCGGGCGTCTACGTCATGCGCGCGGCGGGTGAGCGCTTCACCACGAGCCGCCGCGTGACGGTAGTCGGTTAACCGCTGCGTCCACCTCCGACTCTCGTAACCTCCTCGCGCGCGGGGTCCACCAGGCCCGGCATCGCCATCCGCCGCGAGGAGTACGACGAGTTCGCCGAGACCGAGGAGGCGGCGATGCAATAGCCGTTGGATCGTCGGTAGGGGCGGGTCTCAGACCCGCCCCTACGCATACGAGGGCGCCTGTAGGGGCGCGATAGATCGTGCCCCTACACCATCGGTGAGGCTGTGGTGTAGGCGAAACAGCCCGGCGTCGTCCGAGGTTGAGGCCGGGCATGGCTGAACCCACGACCTCCGAGGCGACGGAGCCCGCCGGGCGCGAGCAGCGCGCGCTGCTGCCGGCGCTCGGCCGGATCCTCGCCTTCGCCCGGCCCTACCGGCGCCCGCTGGCCGGCGCCCTCGTGCTGACGCTGCTCGCGTCGCTGGCCGGGCTCGCCGTGCCGCTCGGCCTGCGGGCGCTGCTCGACGCCGTCTTCGAGGCCGGCAACCGCGCGCTGCTCGACCGCCTCGCGCTCGGGCTGCTGGCGCTGTTCGTGGTGCAGGCGGCCCTCAACTTCGGCGGCTCCTACGGGCTGGCCTGGACGGGCGAGCGCGTCGTGGCCGACCTCCGCCAGCGGCTCTACGCCCACCTCCACCGCCTCGGCCTCCGGTTCTACGCCGAGGGCCGGATCGGCGAGATCTCGTCGCGGCTCACCAACGACGTCGCCACCATCCGCACGGCGGCGACGGACCACCTCGCGCAACTCGCCACGCAGACGCTGACCCTCATCGGCTCGGCGGCGCTCATGCTCGCGCTGAACTGGCGGCTCTCGCTCGTTGTCTTCGTGATCTCCCCGCTGGTGTCGCTCGCGGCGCGCTACTTCGGGGAGGTGATCCGGCGGTTGGCCCGGCAGATCCAAGACCGGCTGGCCGAGACGACGGCGATCGCCGAGGAGGCGCTCACGGCCGTCCGCGTCGTCAAGGCGTTCGCGCGGGAGCCCCACGAGGTCGGCCGCTACGGCGCCGCCGTGGAGGACCTGTTCGCCGCGGCGAAGCGGAAGGCGTGGCTGTCGGCGGCGTTCTGGAGCGGGGTCGGGCTGCTGTTCCTCGTCGGCCTCGTCGGGATCTTCTGGTACGGGGGGACGGAGGTGCTCGCCGACCGCCTCACGGCCGGCGACCTCGTGGCGTTCATCTTCTACGCGCTCAACATCGCGCGGACCGTCGGCGGGTTGGCCCGGCTCTACACGCAATTCTCGTCGGCGGCCGGGGCCTCGGAGCGGATCTTCGAGCTGATCGACACGAAGCCCGAGGTCGAGAGCGCGCCCGGTGCACCGGCCCTCCCCCGCCTCGACGGGCGGATTGCGTTCGAGGGGGTGACGTTCGGGTACGACCCCGCGCGGCCCGTCCTGCACGACCTGAGCTTCGAGGCGGAGCCGGGGCAGACCGTGGCGCTCGTCGGGCCGTCCGGCGCGGGGAAGACGACGCTGCTGAACCTCATCCCCCGGTTCTACAACCCCGACCAGGGCCGCGTCCTCCTCGACGGCCACGACGTCCGAGCGGTCGATTTACGCTCGGTCCGCGCCGCGACGGGGCTGGTCTCGCAGGAGGTCCAGCTCTTCGGGACGACGGTCGGGGAGAACGTCCGCTACGGCCGCCTCGACGCCACCGACGCCGAGGTCCGCGCCGCCTGCGACGCCGCCAACGCCACTGGCTTCATCGAGGCACTGCCGGAGGGTTTCTCTACGTCCGTCGGCGAGCGCGGGGTGAAGCTCTCGGGCGGGCAGCGGCAGCGGCTCGCCATCGCCCGGGCCCTCCTCGCCGACCCGGCGATCCTCCTGCTGGACGAGGCCACGAGCGCGCTCGACGCCGAGAGCGAGGCGCTGGTGCAGGAGGCGCTGGGCCGACTCCTCCAGGGCCGGACGGCGTTCGTGATCGCCCACCGCCTCGCCACCGTCCGCGACGCCGACCGCATCCTCGTCCTCGACGAGGGCAAGATTGTGCAGGACGGGACGCACGACGCGCTCGTCGCCGAGGGCGGCCTCTACGCCCGCCTCGCCGCCCTCCAGTTTACCGACGCGGAGCGGGGGTCTGTGCCCGTGTAGCCGCTCAGCGAGAGACGGCGAACCGCAGCGTCGCCCGGCCGCCGTCCGGGGTGCGGGCGCGCGCGAAGTAGACCCCCGCCGGCAGCGCCCGGACGTCCAACGGCACGGCGCCGCCCTCACCTCCCCTAAGGTTCAGCCCGCCTACCCGTCGGCCCAGCACGTCGAACACGTCGAGCGTCAGCCTGCCAGCCCCAGCCCCCTCGACCGTGAGAGTCACGGCCTCCGCGGCGGGGTTGGGAAACGCGCTCAGCCGCAGCCGCGACGGCGCAACGGCGGGCGGCTCCGAGGAGACGTAGTTCGACAGGTCGATGACCGACGTGTCGGGAGTAGACGTTCCGCCCGAGTAGACGAGCAGCGTGTCCGCCCCGAACCCGCTGCCGCCGTCGCAGATAACGCAGGGGTCGAAGCCCCCGATTCGGAAGGTGGCGGTCTCCCCTGGCGCGAGGTCCATCATGGCTACGATGCCCGGCTCAGGCTCAATGAGGTACTCGCCGGCGAAAGTCGTGTCCGGCAGCGTCAGGCTGACGTAGTAACCGCTCGCCGCATAGAACGACACGACCACGCTGTCGAACGCCACCGTCACGCTGGTCTCGTTCGTGATGATCACGGTGTCTTCGGTCGGATAGAACAGCGTGTCCGGCGAGACCGTGAGCGGCGCGCCCGCCCTCCCCACCGACTGAGCATTCGCGCCGACGGCGCAGAGGAAGACGGCAGCAGATGCGACGTAACGGAGGCTACGCATACCTGTGACCCTCGCCGTTGGTGATGGTCTCCAGTATAAACCGTCCCGACCATAACCGCAAGTGCCTGGCCGCTCAGCTAGCGTGCCCGTGCGTAGAATCTCGCCCATCGCCCCTTTCCCTCCCCCATGATCCAGCTCGACCGGAGTCTTAGCACGCCCGTCGGGGAGCAGCTCGCCGAGCAGCTCCGGTTCCACCTCGCCACGGGGCGGTTCCGGCCGGGCGAGCAGCTCCCCTCGACGCGCGCCCTCGCCGACCAGGTCGGCGTCTCGTTCCACACCGTCCGCAAGGCGTACCAGGCGCTCGAGGGGGAGGGGCTGCTGGAGGCCCGGCGGGGGTCCGGCTACACCGTCGTCGGGCGGGGGCCGGAGCCGGTGGCGGACCGGCTGGAGCGCGGGGCGGCCGTCGTGCAGGAGGCCGTGCAGCGGCTGATCGGGCTGGGGCTCGACGAGGACGAGATCGGGGGGCTCGTGGAGGAGCAACTCGCCTTCCTCGACCGGGGGGCGCGCCCGCGCGTCGTCGTGGCGGCGCCGTACCGGGAGCTCGCCGAGGCCACCGCCGAGCAGGTCAGCGCGGCGGTGCAGGAGCGCGCCGAGGCGATCCTCCTCGGCGGCCTCCCCAGCGTCCCCGCCGTCGACCTCGTCGTGGTGCCGCACGCGGCGTACCGGCAGGCCGTGCAGGCGCTGCCGCAGGCCGAGGTCGTCGGTGTGCTGGTGCACCCCCCGTCCGGGGTGTTGGCCGAGGTGGCGCGGCTGCTCCCCACCCAGACGCTCGGCCTCGTGACGCGCTACCCCGACGCCGTGCAGCCGCTGCTGGCGGAGCTCCGCCACCTCACCGGCTTCGGCGGCCCCGCGCTCGCGCTCGCCGCCGACGCCGGGCGGGACCGCCTCGCGGACCTCGCCGCCGAGGTGGACCTGCTGGTCTTCACCCCACAGGCCCACCGCCGCCTCCGCCCGCTGCTCGCGGACGTGCCGCACGCGTTGCTAACACTCACCGTGGACCGAGGCGCGCTGGAGGCCGTCGCCGCCGCCGTCCGGCGATGAGTCAGGAGATCGGGCGTTACTCGCGGGGCGCCAGCGGCGGCTACCCAGCCGACGCCTCCACGCCATGACTGCTCCCCGGACGCTCCTCGTCGCGGCCCTCCTCGGCCTCGTCTCGCCTGCCGCGGCCCAGCTCTCTCCCCGCCCCCTCCCCCGTCCGGACTCGGACCAAGTGCTGGTCACGGCCGGTGCGGGCGCAGCCCTGCCGGCCTACCCAAACCGCCTTCGCGCGGACGGTCCTCAACCGGAGTTCCGGTTTGCGCTCCAGCTCCGCATCCGCCGCGGACTCTACGGCGGCCTCGGCTTCACCTACGCCGCCTTCTCGCCCCCCGCCCAGGCGAGCCGGTATGGCCGCGTCCGGGCAGCCCTCGTTGGCCCCGCCCTCGTACTGGAACGACCGAGTCGGCTCGCCCCCTATCTCCGCGTGGAGGTCGGCCCCCTCCTCTACCGGACCGTGCGGCTGGGCTTCTCCGACGGCGAGCTCGTCGAGGGCGTCTCGAGGTCGGCGGGGTGGCAGACGGGGCTGGGGGTGGGCACGGCGGTGGGCCTTCGGCTGAGGGCGCGGCGCAGGATTCAACCGTTCGCCGAGGTGGGGTATCTGCTGGGGCTCGTGCGGGGAGGGAGGATGGCCTACGTCCCGCTCCGCGTCGGGATCGTCGTGGACGTGTACTACGCCGAAGCCACCGGCCGCGCGCGCGGCGGCGGGAGCCGCTGATCCCGTAGCGAGGGGGATGCCGTTGCCACGGCCGTCCGCCGACGAACGAGCGGCGCCCCAGCCGAAGCCGGGGCGCCGCCGAGGGGGAAGCCCGAGAGCCGCGCTACGCCTGCTGTGGGATGCGGATCTTCTGGCCGGGGTAGATCTTGTCCGGGTCCTGGATCACCTCGCGGTTGGCCTCGAAGAGCTCCTTGTACTTCTGGGGGTCGCCGTAGTGGCGCTCGGCGATCTTCGAGAGCGTGTCGCCGGACTCGACGGTGTAGTATGTCACCTTCGGGGCCTTCGGCTCCTCGCGCTCGATGCGCAGCCCGTCGTCGTCGACCTGCTCGACGCCGCGGACGTTGCCCGCTAGGAGGACGGCCTTCTCGCGGGCGGCGCGGGAGTTCGCCTTGCCGATGAGGGTGACGCGCCCGCCCTCGTAGCGCACGCCGAGGCCGCTGACCTGGTCGCCCATCCGGCGCTCGATGTACTGCTTCACCTTAGCGGCGGCGTCGGGGTCGTGCTCTTTTTCTTTGGCCTTGCCGACGACGTCGTCGCCCTTGTCGCGGAGGAAGTCGAGGAGTCCCATGGTCGTAGAGGGGGTTGGAGGGTGAAGGGGTTGGAGGGGACGGAAGGTAAGGAGGGGAGGCTACAACTCGGAGAGCGTGCAGGTGCGCCCCGCGTTCTGCTCGTCGAGCCAGTCGACCAGCGGGGCGAAGTAGTTCAGCATGGGCTCGGCCGAGAGGCCCTCGCCGAGGGCGTCTTCGAGGAGCGTGCGCCAGTCCACCGTCGCGCCGGGCTCGAGGATCTCGCGGAGGAAGGCGCCCACGTCCTCGCGCCCGAAGTAGTTCGTGTTGCGGGGGTCCTCGCCGAGGATCTCGGTCGCGATGTGGTCGTGGAGCTGGAAGAGGAGGACGAACGAGAGGGCGTAGTCGTAGTACTGCGCCGCGTCGTTGTTGATGTGGGTCTTCGTGGCGGCGTCGTTGTACGGGCTCCCGACGGCGGCGCGCGCGGGGTCCGGCGGGGCGATGCCCTGGTAGCGGCGCTTGAGGTCCCACCAGCGGGCGTTCCACTCGTCGGCGGGGAGGTCGTCGGCGTAGAGGGCGCGCTCGAACTCCGTCATCACCCCGGCGCTCCAGGGGATGAAGACGGCGTAGTTCAGCGCCTCCTTCAGCAGCCCCTGCACCGGGTCCGGTACGGCGCCCTCCTCGATCAAGCCGATCTCCTGCGCGAACCGGGGCTGCATGGCCGCCAGCCCCATGAGGCTGCCGACGGCCTCGTGGAAGGCGCGGTTGGCGCCGCCGCGCAGCACAAGCGGCACCTCGGGGTTGGTGTACGAGTCGAAGTAGTAGACGTGGCCGAGCTCGTGGTGCGTCGTCTCGTACCACTCGCTCGTCGGCTCGACGCTCATGAGCGAGCGGATGTCGTCCTCGAGGTCGAGGTGCCAGGCGCTGGCGTGGGTGTTCTTCTTGTGGTCGGCGCCCTCGGGGAGCGGGTAGAGCGAGCTCTCGGTGTAGAAGCTCTCCGGCAGCTCCTCGAAGCCGAGCGAGACGTAGAACCGCTCGGCCTGCTCGACGAGCCACTCCGGCTCCTTCTCGGCGAGCGCCGCGTCGAGGTCGAGCCCCTCGACGTCCACGAGCGCGCTCCAGTCCTGGCCCCAGCGGTTCGGGAGCCAGTGCGCGGGGATGAGTTCGGGGACGGGCTCGCCGTAGCGCGCGGCGAGCTCGTGGCGGGTCCAGGTGTGGAGGCCGCAGTAGAGCGGGCGGAGCTCGCGGTTGATCCGCGCCATCGTCTCGGCCATCTCCTCGGTGGTCATCCCGTAGTCCGAGACCTGGTAGCCGAAGTAGTCGTCGTAGCCGAGCGCCCGGACGGTGGCGTTGCGGAGGCGCTGGAGATCCCGCAACCCCTCGGTCAGCGTCGGGCCGACCTCCTTCGAGGCGCGCCACCACGCGAGGCGGCGGTCCGTGTCGGTCTCCTCGCGGAGGGCGCGGTCGATCTCGTTCGGGGTGACCTCCTCGCCGTCGAGCGTGAAGGCGAACCCGAAGAGCCGCTCGTTCTGCGCCGTCTCCGCGGCGATCCGCTGGCGGACGAGGGCGGGCTCGGTCTGGGGGTTCGCCGCGGCGGCATAAAGGACGGCGTCGAGCTGGCGGGCCTGGAGGTCGGTGAGGTGCTCGCGGTGCTCCAGGAGCCGGCGGGCTTCCTCGATGACCGCGACGCTGCCGGTGTAGTCGGCCAGCGCCTCGTCGGCCGCGCGGGCGCGCGCGGCGACGGTGGTGTCGCCCTCGACGATGCGGGTGTTCGCCTCCCACTGCGCCAGCGCCGAGGCGTAGTAGAGCGGCTGCACGCGGGCGGCGTATTCGGCGAGGAACTCGTCGGCGTCGACGCGGGCGATCTCGGCCTCGTCCGGCGGGGCCGGCGGGGCCGGGTCCGCCTCGATCACCGGGACGTCGCCATCATCCACGTCGATCTCGCCGTTCTCGGCGGGGTCCACCTCCTCGACAGGCGGGGTGACGGTGCCGGGCCGCTGGGGCTGATTGACGGTGCGCGGTGCGCAGGCCGCGAGGAGCAGGGTGAGCGCGAGGAAGAGCGAGAGGCGGGCCATAGGGAGCGGCGGCGGGTGGCGGAGAGCAAATATAGCCCGTCTCACCCGCCCGTCTCGCCTGCCGCCGTTACTCCCGCGAAGCGCCGAGCGGCTGAGGCGCAACGGTGTTCCCTCCGATTTGGATTGCGCCGGCCCCGCGGTTTCGCTATCGTCGCTGCGCCCACCGAACCCTGCTGCCGTTGCCCCTCCCCTCCCCTCGCCGCGCCGGACTGCTCCTCGCTGCGCTCCTCTGCGCCGCGCCCGTGGCAGCCCAGTCGGTGACGTTCAGCGGGGGCGTACGCGACGCCGCCAGCGGCGAGGCGCTCCTCGGGGCCAACGTCTTCGCCCCGGCCTTCGAGGCCGGCACCGTCGCCAACGCCTACGGGTTCTTCAGCCTCACGCTCCCCCACGCCGATTCTTCAACCACGCTGCTCGTCTCGTACATCGGCTACGAGGCGCAGGCGCTCCGGCTGCCCCTCGCAGCCGACTCCGCGCTCGCGGTGGCGCTCGTGCCGACGGCCGGAGAGCTGGGGGAGTTGGAGGTCACGGCCGAGCGGGACCCGCTGGAAGACACGCAGATGAGCGCCGCCTCGATGACGCCGCGCGAGATCCAGGCGCTCCCGGCGCTCTTGGGCGAGGTCGACGTGCTGAAGGCGCTCCAACTCCTGCCCGGCGTGCAGAGCGGGAGCGAGGGCACGAGCGGGCTCTACGTCCGCGGCGGCGGCCCGGACCAGAACCTCATCCTCCTCGACGGCGCCCCGGTCTACAACGCGAGCCACCTCTTCGGCTTCTTCTCCGTCTTTAACGCCGACGCGCTCCGCGCCGTGGACCTCGTGACGGGCGGGTTCCCCGCGCGCTACGGCGGCCGGCTCTCCTCCGTGCTCGACATCCGCATGAGGGAGGGGAACCTCCGGGAGGTCGCCGGCGAGGGCGCCGTGGGGCTCGTGGCGAGCCGGCTCACCGTCGAGGGGCCGATCCTCAAGGACCGCGCGGCGTTCCTCGTCTCCGGCCGGCGGACCTACGTGGACCTCCTCGCCAAGCCGTTTCTACCCGAGGGGCAGGACGTGGGGTACTACTTCTACGACCTCAACGCGAAGGCCCACGCCGTCCTCGGCCCGCGCGACCGCGTCTACCTCAGCGCCTACACCGGCCGCGACCGGTTCTTCGCCAACATCGACGAGCGCGCCTTCGAAGGCGATGAGGCCGGTGGGGGCGGCGGGGAGATCGAGGACGAGTTCGAGGGGGGGTTCGCGTGGGGCAACCTCACGACGACGCTCCGCTGGAACCACGTCTTCTCGCCGAAGCTCTTCGCCAACGCCTCGCTCCTCTACAGCCGCTACCGGCTCGACATCGAGAACCGCGTGCGGACCCGGCTCTTCACCGGACCCGACGGCGAGGCCGTGACGGAGACGTTCGAGGCCAACTACCGCTCCGGCATCCGCGACCTCAGCGCCCGGCTCGACGTGGACTTCGTGCCGAGCCCGGCGCACTACGTCCGCCTCGGCGGCGAGGTCGTCCGCCACCGCTACCGCCCCGGCGCCGTCCAGACCAGCGCCACCGGGGGCGTCCTCCCAACCGACACGCTGCTCGCCGCGTCCCCGCCCGTCGAGGCCACCGAGGCTGTGCTCTACGCCGAGGACGACGTCCGGCTGACGGATCGGCTGAAGGTGAACGTCGGCCTCCACGCCTCGGGGTTCTGGGTCCGCGACGAGGGGTACCTCTCCGTCCAGCCCCGGCTCGCCGCGCGCTACCGGCTCGGCCGGCGGACGGCGGTGAAGGCGAGCTACGCGCGGATGCAGCAGTACGTCCACCTCCTCGCCAACTCCGGGATCGGGCTGCCGACGGACCTCTGGCTCCCGGCCACCGAGGCCGTCCCCCCGCAGCGGGCGTGGCAGGCGGCCGTCGGCGTCGTCCGCACCCTCGGCGACGGCTTCGAGGCCAGCGCTGAGGGGTACTACAAGCGGATGGACGGGCTCATCGAGTACGAGGAGGGCGCGGGGTTCTTCAACACGGCGCTCGGGGACTGGGAGGAGCAGGTGACGAGCGGGACCGGCGAGGCGTACGGCCTGGAGCTCCTCCTGAAAAAGAGCCGGGGCCGGACGACGGGGTGGGTCGGCTACACGCTGGCCTGGAGCACCCGCCGGTTCGAGGTGCTCAACGAGGGCCGCGCCTTCCCCTACCGCTACGACCGCCGCCACGACGTCTCCGTCGTCCTGAACCACAAGCTCAGCCGGCGGACCGAGCTCGCGGCGACGTGGGTGTTCGGGACGGGGCCGGCGGTGACGCTGCCGCTGGCGCGGTTCGAGCCGTTCGGGGAGGGGTTCGGCGGGGGCTTCTTCGGCTCCGGCGGCGACGCCACGTTCTACGGCGAGCGCAACGGGTTCCGCATGGGCGCCTACCACCGCCTCGACGTCGCCGTCAACTTCCATAAGGAGACCCGGTGGGGCGAGCGGACGATCACGCTCGGGCTCTACAACGCGTACAACCGCAAGAACCCGTTCTTCATGTACCTCGACTCGGGGTTCGGGGACGAGCCGGCGCAGTTCCGGCAGGTCAGCCTGTTCCCCGTGATCCCCGCCCTCTCCTACCGCTTCCGGTTCTGACCCCGCTTCGGGGGCGTACGCCTCGGGGGCGTATGCCATGCGCCCCTACAGACGGCGCCGCGCCGCACCCTGCACCTGATCGACATGACCCCTCGCACCTCGCTCGTCCTGGCGGTCCTCATGGTCGGCGCGCTCGGCCTCGCGGCCTGCGACTTCGACCAGGTCGTGGACGTGGACGTGCCGGAGGAGCCGCCCCGCCTCGTCGTCGGCGGCTTCCTCGCGGCCGACAGCGTGTTCAGCCTCCGCCTCGGCCGCAGCGTCCCGGCGCTCGCGCCGGAGGACCCCTTCGGCGAGGACGGCACCCGCCGCCGCGTCACCGACGCCACCGTCCGCATCCTCGCCGCCGACGGCGGCCTCGTGGCCGAGCTGGCCCACGTCGGCGGTGCGCCGGGGCCGGAGGGGCTGCCCTACGAGCGGGGGACGTACCGGGCGGTGAACGGCGCGACGGCCCGCGCGGGCGAGACGTACACCCTCCGCGCCGAGGCGCCCGGTCTCCCTGCCGTCGTCGCCACCACCCGCCTCCCCGCCGTCGTCCCCGTCGAGGTCACCGAGGTGGGTGACGAGGGCGAGGGCGACGGGTTCAGCCCCCCCACGTTTGCCGCGACCCTCCGCTGGGACGACCCCGAGGGCGACGACGTCTACCGCGTCCGGGTCCGCCTCACCGTCCGCGACGGGGACTCCCTCCTCTTCCGCGGTCCGCGGGACTTCTTCAGCAGCGACCCCTTCCTCCGCGCCTCCTTCGGCGCCCTCGACGGTGACGAGATCGACCTCGACGGCGACGACGGGGGCGAGCGGTTCTACGGCGACGGCGCCCTCCTCCGCGACTCGTTCTTCGACGGGGGTTCCCGCTCGCTCCGCCTGCGGGTCTTCTGGGACCGGTTCGAGCCGCCGGTGACGGGGGCCTACGAGGTCGTGCTCGAGCGGCTCTCGGAGCCCTTCGTGCGCTACGCGCAGTCGCGGGACCTCCAGGACGACTCCGAGGCGAACCCGTTCGCGGAGCCGCTGGAGCTGTTCAGCAACGTCGAGGGCGGGCTCGGCGTGTTCGCCGGCCTGACGAGGTCGGCGGCGGAGGTGGACCGCGGAGCAGCCGGGACGGGAGATTAGTTTACCAGGCCCTTGCATCCGGGCGGGGCGGGTCCTACTATGTGAAGGAAGCGTGACGCTTCACTCCCCCCTTCACCAAACCCCTCCCTCACCATGCGGACCCTCTACTCGCTCTGTCTCGCCCTCGCCCTCGGCGCACTGGCCGTGGCTCCCGCGGCCTCGGCCCAGCAGCTCTCCCCCGAGGAGGCTGAGGAGCAGGGCGTCGCCCCCGTCACGGCCGACCGCCCCACAAGCCAGACCGCCGTGCGCGGCGGCGCCCAGGTCTGCGTGGACGCCGTCCTCCTCGTCCCCGACTCCGGCGACGACGCGGTCTCGACGTTCGACGCCCAGACCGGCGACCTCATCGACCCCATCTTCATCCTCGACCCCGATAACCTCTCGACGCCGAAGAACGCCATCCCCAACTTCGGACGCGACGGCGTCTTCGTCTCCGACCAGCTCGGCGACGCCGTCTTCGAGTACGACTGCGCCGGCAACTTCGTCGGCATCTTCGCCCCGGCCGGCGGCGTGGACAACGCCATCCTCGACAACATCCGCGGGATGGACTACAGCCCCGACGGGGACGAGCTCTGGGTGACCGTCGGTGGCGGCGGCAACGAGGACACCGTGGCCCGGTTCGATCAGAGCGGGAACTACCTCGGCAACCTCTTCCCCAACGGCGCCAACGGCCTCGTCTCCCCCTTCGACGTCCTCGTCCGCGACTCGGACGTCCTCGTCTCCGACTTCCTCGGCGACCCGATCTTCCGGTACGCCTTCGACGGGACCTTCCTCGGGATCTTCCAGGAACCGTCGTCCACGCTGAACGCCCCCCAGCAGCTCAACCTCGCCGACAACGGGAACGTGCTCGCGGCCGGGTTCAGCTCGCCGAGCGGGGCCTACGAGTTCTCCCCCACGGGCCAGCAGCTCGCCGTTTATGACGCCGTGGGCAGCACGCCGCGCGGGGTCTACGAGCTCCCCAACGGGAACATCCTGGTGACGACCTCCGCCGGGCTCCAGGAGGTGACCCGCCAGAACGTTCTTGTCCGCACCATCGACGACGCGAACCAGTACATCGAGCTCTTCGCGGCCGGCGGCGGCGACGACTTCGGCGTCTCCTGCTCCGGCGGCGGCGCCGTCGCCCAGGGCGGCACCGCCTCGTTCTCCTACGAGGTCTGCAACAACACCGACTCCGCCGCCTCCGGCGTCGTCTTCTTCACCGCCTCCCAGGGCGGCAACCAGGTCGCCGGCCCCACCCAGGTCCAGTCCGGCACGCTCGCGGCGAACTCCTGCACCGGCACGCAGAGCTTCAACGTCCGCGTCCCGGCCAACGCCCCCACCGGCGACTACACCCTCACCATCAGCGCCGGCTCCGACGCCGGCAGCGCCGTGGCGAGCTGCGACGTCGACGTGACGGTGACGGGCTCGACGCGGCCGGCCGGCGCGGCGGCGACGTGGTCGCTCCTGGAGGCGACGGCGTGGGCGCCGGCGCTCGCGGCCGGTGAGGCGGAGGCCGCCGTCGGCGTCTTCCCGAACCCGCTCCGCGACGGCGCCACGCTCCGGTACGCCGTCGAGGCCGACGCCGAGGTCCGGCTCGCGGTCTACGACGTGCTCGGGCGCGAGGTGGCCGTGCTCGCCGAGGGGGCGGTGGAGGCCGGCTCGCACAGCGCGGCGTTCGACGCCTCGGGCCTGCCTGCGGGCGTGTACGTCTACCGCTTGGCGGTGGGCGCCACGGTGGAGACGGGCCGGATGACCGTGGTCCGGTAGCGGTCTCCCGCAGCACGCTCGGCCCTAGGGGCTGAGCCGACGGCGCCCCCGGAGTGCTCCTCCGGGGGCGCCGGTGCGTCTGGGCGACAGTAGCTTCGGCGGCCCCCAGACGTCATGCCCGACCCCGTCGCACCGGACTCCGTCCCCGTCCCGCTCCCGCACGGGCGCGGCTACGCCGTCCACCTCCGCCCGCTGGCTGAGGCTCCAGCGCTGATGGCCGCGGCCGGCCTCCGCCCCGGCCCCTGCCTCGTCGTGACGGACCGGAACGTGGGCGCGCTCTACCTCGACGCCCTCGCCGAGGCGCTGACGGCGGCGGGGTGGCGCCCCCGCGTGCGCGTCCTCCTGCCTGGCGAGGCAACGAAGTCGCTAGAAAAGCTCGCGGCGCTCTACGACTGGGCGCTCGCCGAGCCGCTGGACCGGGGGACGCCCGTGCTCGCGCTCGGGGGCGGCGTCGTGGGGGACCTCGCGGGGCTCGCGGCGGCGACGCTGCTGCGCGGGCTCCCGCTCGTGCAGCTCCCGACGAGCCTCGTCGCGCAGGTCGACAGCGCCGTCGGTGGGAAGACCGGCGTGAACCACCCGGCGGGGAAGAACCTCGTCGGCGCCTTCCACCAGCCCCGCCTCGTCGTGGCCGACCCCGCCACGCTCGGGACGCTGCCGCGGCGGGAGTGGACGGCCGGGCTGGCGGAGGTCGTGAAGGCCGCCCTCGTCGCCGACGCCGGATTTTTCTCCTGGCTGGAGGAGCGGTGGGATGATGCGCTGGCCGGGGCGCCGGAGGTCGCGCCGCGCCTCGTCCGCGAGGCCGTGCGGATCAAGGCCGAGATCGTGGTAGAAGACGAGCGCGAGGCCGGGCGGCGGGCGCTGCTGAACTTCGGCCACACGTTCGGGCACGCCATCGAGCGGGCGGCGGGGTACGGCGCCTTCCGCCATGGCGAGGCCGTCGCGCTGGGGATGCGGGCGGCGCTGCACCTCTCCCGTGGGCTCGGCCTCCTCCCCTCCGAAGCCTTCGCACGCGCCGACGGCCTCGTGGCGCGGCTCCCCGTCCCCCCCGGCCTCGCCGCGATCCCGACGGACACGCTGACGGCGGCGATGCGGCACGACAAGAAGCGGACGGCAGAGGGTCTCCGGCTCGTGGTGCTCGAAGAGATCGGTGCCGGACGAGCGACGGGCGACGTGACGGCGGAGCAACTCCAGGCGGCCTGGGCGTATGCAAAGGCCGCCCCCGCGAAAAACCCGTCAACGGCGATGTAGGCCGCCGGTCGGGCGTTGCTTGGGCCTAGCTCCCCGCCCGTGCGCACCGTCCTCAAGCTCCCCGTCCGGCTCCTCCAGGCGGCGGCCCTCGTGGCCGTCGCCGCGGTGCTCCTGTTCGTCGGGCTGACCCGGACCCAGGTGGGGCGCGACGGGGTGGCCCGCCAGCTCGAAGCGCAGTTCGCCCAGCAGTTCGCGGGGGAGATCGAGGTCGGCCGGCTGACGGGCAACCTCGTCTCGGACCTCTTCGCGCGGGACGTGCGGGTGCGGGACCCGCAGGGCCGCGTCGTGATCGCCGCCGACTCGGTGGTGCTGGAGCCGCGCTGGATGGCGCTGTTCTCGAACCGGCTCGCGCTGCGCCGGGTAACGCTCGTCCGCCCCCGCCTCGCCCTCGTCCGGCAGGCCGACGGCCGCTGGAACCTCGCCGACGCCTTCCGCCCCCTCCGCCCGCCCTCCGACGACGCCCGCCCGCTCGACCTCGCCGCCGCCGAGGTCCGCATCGTCGGCGGCACGCTCGTCACCCAGAACGACGGGCCGGCCCCAGCCGCCGTCGCGTCCGGCGCACTGTTCGACTACGCCGACGCGCGCGCCGTCGGCCTCGACGCTCGACTCGCCCTCGACCTGCGGGGGAACGAGCAGGAGGTCCGCGTCGGCGCGCTCTCGATGGAGCTCCCCGACCTCGGCCTCGCCGTGGAGCACCTGGAGGGGGCGCTGCGGATCGGCCCGGACGGGCTCCGCGCGGACGACGTGCGGCTGGAGACGGACGGGTCCCGCCTCGCGGGGTCGTTCGGCCTACACCGGGAGACCGGCGCGCTCCGGCTCGACCTCGAGCCGAGCCGCCTGGACGGCAGCGAGGTGGCGCGGCTCGTCCCCGCCATCCCGATCACCGAGCCGTTCGAGGTGGCACTCGTGGCGGAGGGCCCGATCGGAGCCGTCGAGGTGGGGCGGAGCGCGCTGAGCGTGGGCCGCTCCACCGTCCGCGCCGCCGGCACCCTGCGCGGCCTGCCCGACTCGCTCGGCTACGACCTCCGCCTCGACCTCCCGGCGTTGCTGCCGGGCGACCTCGCCGCTGCCCTGCCCGGCGTGGCGCTCCCGGACCTCGCCGGGCTCGGCCTCGTGCGCGGCACCGCGCGGGCGCGGGGCAGCGTCGGGTGGCGAGCCGGGGCCACCCTCCGCACCGACGCCCGCCTCGATCTCACCTCGGCCGCCGGCGCGGTGGACGGCGACCTCCGGCTCTCGGCCGTGCCGGGCCGGCCGCTCCGCTACGCGCTCGACGCGCGCGTGCAGAACCTCGACCCCGGCCGCGCCCTCGGCCGCCCCGACCTCGCGGGCGACCTCACCGGCCGCATCGCTGTGGACGGGGCGGGGAACGACCGGAGCACGCTCGCGGCGCAGCTCGCGCTGGCCCTCGACCCCGGCGCGCTCGCGGGCCGCACGTTCGACGCGCTCGACGCCGACGTGATGGCCGACGGGCTCCGTTTCACCGGCACCGTCGCGCTCGATGCCGGCTCCGCCGGGCGGCTCGACATCGCAGGCGTGGCGGACTTCGGCGCCTTCGAGGCGGACCTCGCCGTACGGGCCGCTCGCTTCGACGCACAGGCGCTCTCGGAGCGGGCGCCCGCCACGTCCTTCACCGGCACCGCCGACCTCACCGCCGCTGGCCGCTCGCTCGACGCCCTCGACGCCGACCTCACCCTCGACCTCGCGGCTTCGGCGGTCGCCGTCGGCGGGGAGCGGTGGACGCTGCCCGAGGGGGAGACGCGGGTGCTGATCCGACCGGACGCTGCCCTCGGCCCCCGCCTCGCCCTGCGCACCGACGCCCTCAGCCTCAGCGCCAACGGCGACTTCGCGTGGACGGAGGCCGCCTCGCTCGGCGTCTGGTGGGGGGAGCGGCTTGCTGCGGCCGGGCGGGCCGAGTTCGAAAAGCCATACCGCGCCGCCGCCCGCCAAGCCCAGCGAGGCGTCCAGCGACCCGCGCCGCCTGCGACAGCCCAGGAGCTCGTGCTGACGGCCGAGGCCCTGTCCCCCGAAGCCCTCCGGCCGCTCGGCCTCGCCGTCGCCCCCGGCACGCGGGCCTCGGCGCACCTCCTGCTCGCGCCCGACAGCCTCGCCGCCGAGGTGAGCATCGGTGGGGATTCGCTGGGCGTGGGGCCAGTGCGGACACGCGCCTTCACGCTCGACGCCGACCTCGCGCTCTCCGACAGCGACGACCCGCTCCGCGACCTCCGGCTCGCGCTCTCCGCCGAGGCCGACACGCTGCGGACCGCCGACGGTGGCACCGTCCTCGCCAACGCCGCCGTCGCGTTCGACCCGCGTCGCCGCGCCCTCCGCGCCAACGTCCTCGCGCACCGGCGCGAGGACTCGGTGAGCGTGTCCGCCGGGGGCGACCTCGCGCTGCTCCCCGAGCGGAACCGGTTCACCGGCCGGCTCCGGCTCGACGCTCCGGACCAGGATTGGGGCGCCGAGGGGGTCGAGGTGGACCTCTTCAGCGACGCCGTCGTGTTCCGCCAGTTCGAGGCCGTGCGGCAGGCTGAGCCTGGTACGCGGGCGCAGCGGTTGGCACTCAGCGGCCCCGCCTCGGCACTGCCTACCGACACGCTCCGCGTCGAGGCCGAGGCGCTCGACCTCGCCGAGGTGCTCGGGCTCCTCGGGCTCCGGCTCCCATTCGGCGGCGAGGCCGCGGCCGACCTCGCGGTCACGGGCGCGCTCGGGAGCCCCGCCATCCTCGGGGACGCCCGCGTCGAGGCGTTCACCGTCTGGGGCGAGCGGGCCGGGCGGGTCGTCGCGCGGAGCGAGATCGTGCCCGGCCGCGACGGGTTCGCCGTGGACCTCCGGCTGGAGCCCGAGAGCGACACGGCCGCCGTCCGGAACGACGGCCGCCTCGCCGGCACCGTCCGCCTCCCCGGCCGCCGCCCCGACGGCTCCCGCGACGTGGGCCGCCTCGACCTCGCGGCCGACCTCGACCGCCTCGACCTGTTCCTCTTCGACCACCTCTTCCCCGCCATCCTCGACCGCACGACCGGCGGGGCTGCCGGGAGCGGCACCATCACCGGCGACTGGCGGACGCCCGTCTTCGAGGGCAGCTTCACCACCGCGGACGCCCGGACGACCGTGCCGGCCTTCGGCCTCGCCCTCGGCGCTGAGGGGCGGGTGACCGTGGACCGCGAGGGGTTCCACCTCCGCGGCGTCCAGGTCGAGGACGCCGACGGCGGCGTCGCGCTCGTCCGCGGCGACGTGCTCTTCAACCGCTACCGGTTCTTCTCGCTCGACCTCGCCGCCGACCTCGCCGAGTTCGAGGTCATGGACGTGGAGCGCGAGCGCGCCGGCGGGCTCCCCTTCTACGGCCGCGTCCGCGCCACCGGCACGGCCACGCTTACCGGCCCCCTCGACGACGCCTTCCTCCGCTCGCCCGACGCCGTCACCACCGCCGGCTCCGAGGTGTTCATCCCCGTCACCGCCGGCGCCAGCGGCGCGGCCGACGCCGGCTTCCTCGTCTTCGCCGACTCGGCCGGGCGGGTGCCGGAGGCCGAGGCCCGGCGGAACCTCATCGCGCAGCGCCCCGAGGGCGAGCGGCCGTTCCTCGACGGGCTCGGGATGAACGTCAATCTGTTCGCCCCGCCGGGCTCGACGGTCCACCTCGTCTTCGACCCCGTGATCGGGGACCAGATCACGGCCGAGGGGAGCGCCCGCCTCCAGCTCGCCGTCCGCGAGGGGGAGTTCCAGACGTTCGGGACCTTTGAGGTCGAGCGCGGGGACTACCTGTTCACCGCCGGCGACGTGTTCACCCGGCGGTTCGAACTCGGGCGCGGCGGCACACTCCGGTTCGAGGGGAGCCCGCTCGACGCCGCCCTCGACCTCCCGGCGACGTACCGCACGCGGGCCTCGCTGGCCGGGCTTGGGCTCGCCGGCGTGGACGAGCGGCAGCGGGTCCCGCTGGTCGTCGGGCTCGACGTCGGTGGGCGTGTCACGGCCCCCCTCGTTGAGCTCTCGCTCGCGCTCGACGCCTCCGGCGGGCGGCAGACCCCCGCCTCCGAGGCCATCGCCCGGCGCCTCAACGAGACCGACCGCCAAGCGGAGTACGCGACCAGCGTGCTGCTGACGAACACGTTCCTCCTTGCCCTCTCCGACCCCTCGGCCCCCCTCTCCGATGCCGCCGACGACCTGCTCTACACCTCGCTCTCGGAGCTCGTCTCGTCGCGGCTCAGCCTCATCCTCGCCCAGGCCCTCGGCGCCGAGGGGCTCGATGTCGCGCTCGGCGTGCAGCAGGGCGAGACCGAGCGCGACCTCGACCTCACCTACGGCATCGCGCTGCGGCTGTTGGATGAGCGCCTCGTGATCCGCGGCGAGGGGGTCTACCAGCGCTACGAGGACCGCCCCGCCGGCGAGGGCCTCCAGGGCGAGGTCGCCGTCGAGGTCCGCCTCTCGCCGTCGGTCTCGCTGGAGGTGTTCTACCGCCGCGAGGGCGACCCGCTGCTCGGCGCCGAGGTGGCCGCCGCGCCGACGGGGGCCTACGGCGCGGGCGTCAACGTCGAGACGGAGTTCGCGAGTTGGGGCGCCCTCGTGCGCCACCTCCTCGGCCGCGCCCGCGACGAGCGCCGGGAAGCGCCGGGGGCCACGGGCGAGACCGTAAGCGCGGACGCGGACTGACGGCGCTACGGAAGTAGGGAGGCCCGGACGAACTAGGAAGGCCCGCGCCCTGCGTCGACGTGCAGCGGCGGGTTCTACCGCACCCCCTCGGTTAGTCGACTACCCGAATGAGCATGTCGTGCTCCGCCAGCAGCGCCTCGATCTCTTCCGCGTCCGCCAGCACGCGCTCGTAGATCCACTGGTAGTAGTGCTTCCGGGCTAGGAGCGAGCGGGCCGAATCCTCGCCGATCAGCCTGCTCACGGCGTCGAGTTCGAGCCAGTTGACGATGAGGTGGAGGTACGTGCTCCGCTCCGACCGCGCGCCGTCGGGGAAGCCAACCGGAACCTCGGGGTACCGGCGGCGGAGTTCAAGGATCACAGCCTCCTCGGCCTCACCTCGCGCAGCCACGAACCAGTGGGCCTGCTCGTGGAGGTACACCGAGAGCTGCCACTCGTCGTCGGCGAGGTACCGCGTGCTCAGGGTGAGGGTGGGGTGGCTGTGCGGGACGGCTCCTGACTCGATCCGCACACTCCGGGTGAACGTCCACGGGGCGGTGTCGTAGGCGGCGAGGATGCGGCGGAGCTGTTCCTCCGCCTCGACCTCCCGCTCGTCCCCGTCGCGCAGGGCGATCTCGACGTCGGCCGCCTCTCGGTCTGGCTCGGCTCCCTGAGCGTGAGCGCAGCCCGTCCAGAAAGCGAGGGCGGTGAGCAGGACCAAACGCGGGGACAACATCAAACGACTCGCTAGCGAAGCGCGGTGCGGTAGCACCGGTAATTAGGCCGACGCCAGGCGGCATAAGCAGCGCAGGGCAAGTGCTGACATCGCGCGGGCCGGAGTAATCGTGCCGGAGGACGCTGGCGCTACGCGAGCCTTCCGATGTCGGCATAATACACACCGGCCACTGGGCGCAAAGCCGGCCTGCCGGTTGGCGTGCCTGCTCGCGCCCTCCTGGTACACCGCCCTCCCCAACGCCCTCACCGTTGGGGGCAGATGAACACGTGCCGGGGCTGTCCGTACCCCCGGCGCACCTCCCTCACCCCCACCCCTCCGCATGCCCGACACCCGCGCGCAGCTCAAGCGCCAGATCCTCGCCCTCCTCCGCAACGACGGCAAGAAAACCTTCCGCCCGAAGGAGATCGCCCAGCGCCTCAACGTCCGCGACAACGACCGCTACCGGCTCTTCCAAAGCGTCCTCTCGGAGCTCGACGAGGCCGGGCTGATGAAGAAGGCGAAGGGGGGCCGCTACGGGCACCGCCCGAAGCGCGAGGCGAACGCCCTCGAAGGCACGCTCCAGATGCACCCCCAGGGCTACGGCTTCGTCGCCGTCCCCGGCCACGGCGACTTCTACGTCCCCCCGACCCGGCTCAAGACGGCCCTCGACGGCGACTGGGTGCGGATCTCGCTGGCCGCCGACGTCAAGGGCCGCCGCTCGGACCGGCACCAGGAGGCCGAGGTCACGGAGGTCGTCGAGCGGCGCCGGAAGGAGACCGTGGGGACGTTCGACAAGATGGGGCACTTCGCCTTCGTCAAGCCCGACGACCGCCGCGTCCACAAGGACATCTACGTCGACAAGAAGGCGTTCAACGGCGCCACCGAGGGCGACAAGGTCCTCGTCTCGATCGACGTCTACGAGGACCCGAAGGCGGCGCCTGAAGGCCGCGTGCTGGAGGTCCTCGGCCGGGCCGACGACCCCGGCGTGGCGGTCCTCGCCCTCGCCCTCGCCCAGGGCATCCGGCCCGACTTCCCCGCCGGCGTCGAGGCCGACGCCGAGGCGATCCCGACGGAGATCACCGAGAAGGAGATCGCCCGCCGGCTCGACCTCCGCGGGGAGCGCGTCTTCACCATCGACCCCGTCGACGCCAAGGACTTCGACGACGCCGTCCACCTCCGGCGGCTCGACAGCGGCAACGTCGAGCTCGGCGTCCACATCGCCGACGTGAGCGCCTACATCGAGCAGGGGACGGACCTCGACGCCGAGGCGTACCGGCGCGGCACGAGCACCTACCTCGTGGACCGCGTGATCCCCATGCTCCCGGAGAAGCTCTCGAACCGGGTCTGCTCGCTGCGCCCCGACGAGGACAAGCTGACGTACTCGGTGATCCTGGAGGTCACCCCGCGCGGGGCCGTGAAGGGGTTCGAGATCCGCGAGACGGTGATCCGCTCGAAGCAGCGGTTCTCCTACGAGGAGGCCCAGCTCATCATCGACGGCGGCACGCCGGAGCACCCCCTCCGCGAGGACGTCCTGCTGGCCGCCAAGCTCGCGCGGACGCTCACGAAGAAGCGCCTCCGCGAGGGCTCCATCGACTTCGACACGCAGGAGATCAAGGTGATCCTCGACGAGGACGGCAAGCCGGTGGACGTGATCGCGAAGCCGCGGCGCGAGGCGAACCGGCTGATCGAGGAGTTCATGCTGCTCGCCAACCGCGCCGTGGCCGAGCACATCGAGAAGCGGCGGGGGAAGGCGCCGCCGTTCGTGTACCGCGTCCACGACCGCCCCGACGCCGAGAAGATCAAGGCGCTCCGGGAGTACGTCCGCGCCTTCGGCTACCAGCTCCCGAGCGCGAAGGGCGGCAGCGTGGACCGCGCCGACCTCGCCGCGCTGATCGAGCACGTGAAGGGCACGCCCGAGGAGCCCGTGGTGACGACGGCGGCGCTGCGGGCGATGGCGAAGGCGGTCTACTCCCCGGAGAACATCGGGCACTTCGGGCTCGGGTTCGCTCATTACTCCCACTTCACCTCCCCCATCCGCCGCTACCCGGACCTCATCGCCCACCGCCTCCTGAAGTACTACGCCGACCCCAAGACCGACGACGGCGAGCGGATCAGCGAGGCGGCGCTGGAGGAGGCGTGCGACCACTGCTCGGCGCAGGAGCGCCAGGCGGCCCACGCCGAGCGCGAGAGCGTGAAGCTGAAGCAGGTCGAGTACGTCGCCCAGCACGTCGGCGACGAGTTCGACGGGGTGGTCAGCGGGGTCACGAAGTTCGGCGTGTTCGTCGAGATGACGCAGCTGCTCACCGAGGGCCTCGTCCACGTCCGCGACATGGACGACTACTTCGAGTTCGACGAGCGGAGCCTCACGCTGGTCGGGACGCGGACGCGCCGGGTGATCCGCCTCGGCGACCCCGTGCGCGTGCAGGTCGCCGCGGCCAACGTCGAGACCCGCCGGATCGACCTGCAGTTCGTGGAATGAGGGGGGTGTTGCATCACGTCCTTACCGCAAACGCACCGCCCTACCTCGACCGTCATCCCGGACCCCGATCCGGACCGCGAAGCAGCGGCGAAGCCCATCCATGCGAGGCCGGTGTCGGGTAGAATCGTCATTCTGGATCCCCGCCTACGCGGGGATGACTTGATTGGGATTTGCGGAGGCACGCCCTGTCCCCCCTTCACCCCCTCCCCCTTTCTCACATGAAGGACTACGCCGTCGGCGTGATGCAGATGGAGGTCGAGGGGCGGGACTCCGCCGCCTTCGGCGAGCTCGTCCAGCGCGCCGTGGCCGAGGTCGACCGCGCCCTCGCCGACCTCTCACTCCGGCTCGACCCCCACACGTTCGAGGGGCCGCACCTCACGCCGGTCGCCGGGGCGTACTCCCCGCTCGACTTCCTCCACCTCGGCATCGCCGAGAAGCTGGAGCGCCGGATCCCGTTCCTGCTGATCGTCACCGAGGTGGACCTCGCCGCGAGCACGCTGGCCTACACGCTCGCGCTGCCGAGCCAGCTCACCAACGTCGGCATCGTCTCGACCCGCCGGCTCGACCCGGAGTTCTGGGGCGAGGACGCCGACCCCGACCGCGCCGTCCGCCGGCTCGCGGCGCTCATGCTCCACACGCTCGGCCACGTCCTCAACCTCGGCCACCACCCCGAGCGCGCCAACGCGATGTTCGACTTCGAGGCCGTCGAGGACCTCGACCGGATGGGGACACTGACGGCGGAGCAGCTCGCGGCGATGGAGCGGAACCTCCCGCGCGAGGCGCGCGAGCGGGTGAGCCCCCCGCGCCCGAGTCGGTTCCAGCGGTGGCGGCTCTCGGCGAGGTGGCTCCTCGGCAACCTCCCGAGTGTCGGCGCGGCCGTCGCGCGGGCGAACCCGATCCGCCTCATCGGCCAGCTCCCGACGATGATGACGGCGGCGCTCTCGGCCGTGATCGTGCTGTTCTTCAGCGCCGAGATGTGGGACGTCGGCTCGACGCTCGGGTGGCTCCAGCTCGCCCTGTTCTCCGTCGGCGCCGTCGTGGCCTCGACGGTCGTGCTCTATCGGGCGTTCGCGTTCGGCAGCGTGCTCAACCGCGACCGGCTCCTGGCCGAGTCCACCGTCGTCACCTCGGCCGCCGTGCTGATCGCGCTGACGCTGACGATGCTGGCGGTGTGGGGGATCTTTTTCGGGGCGACGTACCTCGGCGTGCTCACCGTCTTCCCCGAGCGGCTGATGGAGACGTGGCCGACGGTGGACCCGGCGACGCGCCTCGTGGATCACCTCAAGCTCGCGGGGTTCCTCGCGTCCATCGGCGTCCTCGCCGGCTCCCTCGGCGGCCGGGCCGACTCGCGCGACCTCGTCCGCCACGTGCTCTTCCTCGACGAGGAGACCTGATCGGGAGCGAGTCCAGCGGCGGGCTCGCGGTCTTCGATCTCTTCCCGCCACGCCCGGTTGAGGAGGTCGTAATCGCGGGCCTCGGCGGCGGGGCCGGCGTCGCGGCGGGCGTAGAAGCCGAGGTCCACCGGCGAGGGGGCGCCGAGGAGGCGGACGCCGGGGGCGCTCGTCCCGTCCCAGATCCGCGCGCGGAACAGCCCGAGCCGGAAGGCGCCGTGGAGCTGCCCGAGCACGCAACGCGCCCCGTCGGCGAGCTCGAGCGTGGCGGGGTCGAGGCGGGTGTGCCAGCCGGGGTCGGCCGCGTCGAGGCAGGCGGCACCGCGGCGGGCGCGCTCGCGGGCGGCGCGGAGGGTGACGGTGCGGGCGCGGGCCTGCTGGCGGCGTTCGCGGAGGAGGCGGAGGGGCATCGGCCGGGTCGGATTGTGGGCCTTGCGGACCCCCCGTCCCGCTTGCGTCGCCTGCGGCTCCGGCTTCGCGGGACTGTCCCCCTTCGGAAGGGGGACAGTTCGGGTCGTGCCTGAGGGCGTAGCCCGATGCTGCAAGTCCCGCTCTGCGGGGCGCGGCACGAACGGGGGGTGCCTTGCTAACGGCACGCGCAGCGGGAGGTTCGCCGGGACGCGGGATCACCCCGGAGGCGGAGCGGCGAGGCGGCCGGCTGTGCGCCGCGCCATCCAGCGGTTGAGGGCGACGAACGCGACCAGCACGACGGCCCATTGGACGAGGCACGTCGCCGCGCTGTACGGCTCGAACGGGTCGAGGGCGTTCTCCGAGTACGCCGTCGCGGCGAGCCAGAGCCACCACCCGAGCAGCACGGCCGCCTCGATGGGGATCACCCAGCGCATCATGGCATCCCAGCCCGCCGGCAGCCGCCAGTCCGTCGGCGTGGCGATCTCGGCGCGGATCTTCGCCGCGCCGTAGCGGACGGCGGCGAAGGCGACGAACGCGCCCGAGAGCATCAGCGCCACGCCCCACACGAAGTCCTGGTTGGCGAAGAACCCGAGGTTGACCGCGCTCGGGACCCCCAGCACGAAGCCGCCGAGCGCCGTCGCCGCGACGGCCTTCGGGCGAGCGAGGCCGAGGTCCACGAGGTTCCGCGTCGTCAGCTCGATCATCGAGATCAGCGACGACAGCGCGGCGAACGAGAGGGCCAGGAAGAACAGCACGGCTAGCGGCGCCCCCAGCGGCATCTGCGCGAAGAGCTGCGGCATCCAGATGAACGTCAGCCCCGTGGACGCCGGCCCGCTCTCCTGCATGATCGCCAGCACCTCCGGCGCCTCCATCTGCGCGCCCAGCGTGGCGAACACGATCCCGAAGATCATCGTCGCGGCCAGCAGCGAGACCGTGTTGTTCCCCACGCCCGTCAGCACCGCGTTGCGGACGACGCCGTGCTCCTTCCGCATGTAGGCGGCGTAGGTCAGGATCAGGCCCCAGCCGGCGCCGGTGTCCCACGCATTCTGTGTCAGCGCCTGCAGCCACACGTCCGGCGCGGCCAGCGTGCTCCAGTCCGGGGTGAACAGGTACGCCACGCCCGCCCCGGCCCCCGGCAGCGTGAGCGCCCGCACGACCGCGATCAGCACGATCACCAGCAGGGTCGGGACGAGGACGCGGTTGACGCGCTCGATGGAGCGGACGCCGCGCCAGCACGCCAGCGCGCCGAGCGCCATCGCGGTGCCGTGGAAGGCGACGGGCAGCCCCGAGCCCTGGAACCCCTCCCACGTCGCCTGCGCGTTCTCCAGCGAGATCGGGAGGCCGGCGAAGAGCGAGGTCCCGGTGTAGTAGAAGCACCACCCCGCGACGACGCTGTAGTAGAACATGATGGCCGTCGCCACGAACCCGACGAAGGCGCCCATCCACGCGAGCCGCCCGTCGGTGAGCCGGGAGAAGGCGGCGATGGTGCCGCCGCGCCCGCGCTGCCCGAGCGCGTACTCGGCGATGATGAGGGGAATGCTCCAGACGAGGAGGAACACGAGCCACGCGACGAGGAAGGCGCCGGCCCCCTCGTCCCCCCCGTTCGCCGCCGCGATCCGCGGGAACCGCCAGATGTTGCCCGTCCCGACGGCGATGCCGAGCACGCTGAGCAGCAGCCCCCAGCGGGAGGAGAAGCGGTGGTCGGTGGCGTTCGCCATGCGTCGGGCGCGGTGGGTCCGGGGCGAAGGTAGCCCGCCGGGACGCATTGCGGCAGCCGTAGGGGCGTGATTAATCACGCCCCTACCGTCCAGGCATCAGCCGTAGGGTGCTCGTCGGCGCCTCCACGTCCTCGGGGCGCGGCGGCATCGGGAGGCCGAAATGCTTGAAGGCGATGTAGGTCGGGAGGTTGTAGTCGTAGAACCGGCTGAAGGGGTGGCCGGAGGGGCCGCCGGGCAAGACGCCGCGCGCCGTCGGCGGGCTCGTCGAGAGGTCCACCGTCATCCGCCACGCGGCGCTGTGCGTCGTCGGCCGGCCGGAGGCGGGCGAGAGGGTCTGCTGGAAGCCGGGGTACTCGACCGGCCCGCGCGAGAACGGCGCCAGCGCGTCGCTCCGGGTGATGTGCTGGAAGACGACCCGGTGGTGGTCGCCCCAGCGCCAGCCGGCGGGGTCGCTCCCGTAGCGGGCGGCGAGGGTGTCGGCGGCCTGCTCGGCGGCGAGGGCGAGGAGGTCCGGGCCGCGCTCCCGCTCCGGCGTCGCGCGGACGTCGAAGTACGGGAGGCCGGGGTCAGTGCGGAGAAGAGAAAAGAGCATCGCGTCGGCGGGGGTGCGGCGGCCCTCCCACTCGTCCCACGCCAGTCGTTCGAGCGCGTCGAGGAGCTCGTCGAGCACCAGCGGCTCCGGGCGGTCCACCGTCGCCACGCCGTCCCAGGCTTCGAGCATCTGGCGGAGCCGGTCGGCCTCGGTCGAGAGCGGGAGGCCAGCGAGGAGCGGCACGACGAGGTCGCGCTGGAGCACCTTCACGTCGGCCTGGTAGCGGGCGAGGTCGTCGGGGCTGTGGCGCGGTTTTTCTCCTAGAAGCTCCTCGATGCGGAGGGAGCGGAAGCCCGCGCGCCAGTCGTGGCCGAGGTAGTGGGGGTACGGGTCGCCGGCGGGGGGCTGGTTGGCGGAGAACAGGAAGCCCCGCTCGGGGTCGCGGCTGTAGGGTAGTTCGTCGAACGGGACGTGGCCCATCCACTCCCCCTCGTCGGTGCTCCCGTCGAGGAGCCCCGCGCCGTCGCCGCGGCGGCGGATTGGGAGGTGGCCGGCGGAGCGGATGGCGATGCCCGAAGCGTCGGCGGCGAGGACGTTCTGCATCGGGGTGTCCCAGTGCTCCAGCGCCTGCTCGAAGGCGTCCAGGTTCTCGGCTCGGGCGAAGCCCCAGAGGGCGAGGAGCGTCCGGCTCGGCCCGTGCGCCGTCCACTGGATGGCGACGGCCGAGGTGTCCCCCTTCTCCACCAGCGGCCCCCAATGCGAGAGCCAGAGCGTGTCCGCAACCTCCTCCCCACCCGCTGCCGTGATCGCGCCCGGCCGGGCTTCGAGGTCGAGCCAGCGGCCGTCGTAGCGGTAGCGCGTGCCGCTCCGGTCGAGGGTCAGCGCGTAGTGGTCGAGCTGGTCGGCGCCGGTGTTCGTGTAGCCCCACGCCACGCGCTCGTTAAACCCGGCCACGACGAGCGGCGCGCCGGGAATCGTCACGCCGCGGACGCGCACCGTGGGCGTCGCGAGGTGGACCTCGTAGAACACCGCCGGCAGCGACAGCGCGAGGTGCATGTCGTCGGCGAGGACGGAGGCGCCCGTCGTCGAGCGCGTCGGCCCGACGGCCCAGTTGTTCGAGCCGATCCCCGACTCCGGCCTTGGCGGCGCGAACACGTCGGGCTCGGGGGCCTCGGTGCCCGTCGGCCGAGCCGTGCCCTGCGTGAGCGGGGGCACGGGCTGCCCGGCCGTCTCCGGCACCATCGGCGCGAACGGGGAGGCGTAGCGCGGGTAGAGCCGCCGGTAGTCCCCCTCCCCCAGCCAGTCGTGCAGGTCGGCGTAGTCGGCGCCGTCGCTGCCGAAGGAGAGGTCGTAGGCCATGTACTGGAGGAGCCGCATCGACTGGAGCGGCGTCCACGGGTCGGGCGTGTGGCCGAGGAGGCGGAACTCCGGGGGGAGGTCGGCCGGGTCGAGCCCGGCGAGGTAGGCGTTGACGCCGCGGGCGTAGGCGTCGAGGATCTCCGCCTCCAGCCCGCCCTCCTCCTCGACGCGGGCGGCGTTGCGGCGGGCGCCGAGGTCCATCCCCGTCCGCCGCAGGAACCGGTCGCTCGCGACGAGGTCCGGGCCGAAGACCGAGGCGAGCCGGCCGCTGGCGACGCGGGGGAGGAAGTCGAGTTGGAAGAGGCGGTCCTGCGCCGTCACGAACCCGAGCGCCGCGATGGCGTCGAGGTCGTGCTCGGCGTAGATGTGCGGGACGCCGCGGCCGTCGCGGACGACGGTGACGGGGCCGCGTAGACCGGGAATGGCGAGCCTTGCTTCGCCGGGGGCCTCCGCCGAGCGGGCGGTGCGGTAGAGCCCGTCGGCCGGGTCGAGGAGGTCCCCGACGGGCGGGAGCCCGCCGAGCCGCCCCATCAGCGCGAGGACGAGCGCGGCGGTGAGGGCGACGAGCAGGACGAGCCCGAGGAGGCGGCCCACGGAAGCGCGCCTCACGAGTCCGAGAGCGGGATCCACACGGGCGCCCCGGGTCGTGCCTCGGAAGCCGCCTTTGGCTGAGCGGCCGGCGCCCCGACGGAGAGGACGCCGGCGACGGGGGCCGGCGCGGCGTCGGGGAAGAGCGTCCGGGCGAGCTCGTCGGCGGCGTTGGCATAGTCGAGCGCGCCGCGCGAGGCGACGTCCCGGTCGAAGACCGTCTCCCCGCCGGCGGCGGACTCCGCGAGGCTGGCGCTGGTGCGGACCTCGGCCTCCAGCACGCGCTCCCCGAACGTCTTGCGGACGTACTCCGAGAGCGTGGCGTGGTCGCGCTTGCGGGCGTCGACCTGGGTGAGGAGGAACCGCGGCTCGGCGAGGGCCGGGTTCAGCTTGCCCTGCACGAGCCGCGCCGTCGAGTACGTCTGCTCGGCGCCGACGACGGGCTGGTACTCCGGCGTCACGGGGATGAGGACGTGGCCCGAGGCGACGAGCGCGTTGAGGCTGAACACCGTCATCGCGGCGGCGGTGTCGAGCAGGACGAGGTCGTAGTCGTGCCCGGTCTCGAGGGCCTCCTTGACCCAGAGCACGTCGGTCGGCTTCGAGAGCTTCCGGCCGAGGCGGGTCATGGAGTACGACGCCGGCAGGAGGTCGAACCCCCGCATCGGCACCCGCTCGATGTCCTCGAACGTCCGCTCCGGGTCGAAGAGGGCGAGCGAGGAGGCCGCCTCCGCCGGCTCCTCGGCGCCGAGGAGCCGGGTCAGGAACCCCTGCGGGTCGAGGTCGATGAGGAGGACGCGGCGCCCGCTGAGCCCGTAGGCTGCGGCGAGGTGGATGGCCGTCGTGGTCTTCCCCGTGCCGCCCTTGTGGTTGCAGATGGAGAGGACGGGCATGGGGGGCGGGGCGGGCGCGCAGCGAGGGAGCGGCGGGAAGATAGAGCGCGCCCGGGGAGCGAGCAACCGGCGCGGCATCCGCGGAGGACGTGTGGCACCGCGATTAAGCCGCTTTCGGGCGAGACCGATACCGCAGGCCGACCCGCCCGCGTCCCGTGCAGTCTCTGCCCCGCCCCCGCATCCGCCTCGCCCACCGGCTCAGCACGCCGGGCTGGGCGGTGTACACGGGCGTACTGCTGGGGCTCAGCTTCCCGCCGCTCCCCCTCTACGGGCTGGCCCTGGTGGCCCTGGTCCCAATGCTGGCGCGGTGGGCGGACGTGGACGAGGGCTGGGTGCTCTTCCGGGAGACCTACGTGGCGTTCCTCTTGTTCGTCGCCGTCGCCGGCTACTGGGTGGTGCTGCACACCTCCCCGTCGAAGGCGGTGCTCTGCGGGGTCGGCCTGCTCGTGCTCCCGGCCCTCATGGCGTTGCCCGTCGTGGGGTCCGCCCTCGTGCGGCAGCGGCTCGGCCGCGGCGCCGGGCTCGCGGCGCTCGCGTCGGGGTGGCTCGCGCTGGAGCTCCTGCTGCTGCGTGGCCCCCTTCCCGTACCGTGGTTCCTGCTGGGGCACACGCAGGCCACGGCCCTCCCCTTCAACCAGTTCGCCGACCTCACGGGCGTCGCCGGGCTGTCGCTCTGGGTGCTGGCGGTGAACGCCGTCGCGTTCGGGGCCATCGAGGCCCGGCCGCTGGCGGCGCGCTTCGCGCTCGGCCTCGTCGTGGTGGCGCTGCTGGCGGCGCCGCTGGGGTACCGGGCCTGGCGGCTGACGGTGCTGGAGCCGCCCGAGGCGTCCCTCCAGGTGGACCTCGTGCAGCCCGCCCTGCCGCCCTCGCGCTGGGACGCCGTCGCCGACGCCGAGCGCGTCGGGCGGCTGTCGGCGCTGACGGACGAGGCCCTCGCGGCCTCGGAGGGCGCGCCGCCGGACCTCGTCGTCTGGCCCGAGGGCGCCCTCCCCGTCTTCCCCGACCCCGCCCTCCAGCGCACCCTCTACGAGCGCCTCGGCCGCTGGATCGCCTCCCGCGACGTGCCGGTCCTGGCCGGGGCCGTGACGCGGTTCGACACGGCGCCCTCGCTCACCGTCGAGCCGCTGCTGGCGCGGCGCGCGGCCGCCGCGCGGCCGTACTACAACAGCGCGCTGCTCTTCCACCCAGCCCGCGCCCCGCAGCAGTACGACAAGGTGCGCGTGGTCCCGACGGCGGACCGGGTGCCCGCCGGGGGGCGGGTCTGGGAGGACCTCGGGGTCGTCGGCGCCGGCACCTTCGCGCCGGGCGCGCGGCGGACGCTCTTCGAGGCCTCGGGGGTGCGGTTCTCCACGCTCATCTCCTACGAGGCCCTCTTCGGCGATCACGCCCGGCGGATGGCGCGCGACGGCGCGGAGTTCCTGGCCGTGCTGACCAACGCCGGCTGGTGGGGGCGCGCGCCGGCGTCGCAGCAGCAGCTCGCCCTGGCCCGCCTGCGCGCCGTCGAGACGCGCCGCGCCGTCGCGGTGGTCTCGGCCTCGGGGCACACCGGCCTGATCGAGCCGGACGGGAGCGCCGGGGAGGCGCTGGGCTGGATGCGGTCCGGGGTCGCCCGCGCGGCCGTACCCATCCGGAGCGGGATGAGCTTCTACGCCCGCCACGGGGACTGGCTCTATTTCCTGGGGGCGCTGGTAGCCGGGGCCTTCGCCGTGGCCTGGGGGATCAGCCGGCTCTTCTTCACCCGAGCCCAGCCGGCGGCGTAGCTGGGGGGCGAGCGGTATGTTCTCGCTCCGCCCTCCGCCGCATGTTCACCCTCGCCGTCCCCCTCGTGCTCGCCTCACGGTCGCCGCGCCGGCGGCGGTTGCTGGAGCAGATCGGCCTCGGCTTCGAGGTCCGCCCGAGCGACATCGAGGAGCACCTGCCGCCGGGGCTCGGGCCGGGCGCGGCCGTGGAGCACCTCGCCCTGCAGAAGGCGGAGTCCGTCGCCCCGACCGCGCCGGAGGCGCTCACGCTGGGGGCCGACACGGTCGTCGTGCTCGACGACGAGGTGCTGGGGAAGCCCGCTGGTCCCGATGAGGCCGCGGCGATGCTCGGGCGCCTGAGCGGGCGCACCCACACCGTCTTCACCGGGGTCGCCCTCGTCCACCCCGCCACCGGCCGCCGCGTCACCGCGCACGAGGCGACGGCGGTGACCTTCGCGGCGCTCGGGGGCGATGAGATCGCGGGCTACGTCGCCACGGGCTCGCCGATGGACAAGGCGGGCGGGTACGGGATCCAGGACGACCTCGGGGCGCTGCTCGTCGAGCGGATCGCGGGGGACTACTACAACGTCGTCGGCCTCCCCCTGCGCCGGCTCTACGAGGTGGTGCGGGAGGACTTCGCGGATCTGATGGGGTGATGGACTCGTGGGTGTGGCGCCGATGTTCGGGCACGGCACCGCCGTGCCCCTACAGGTGCCTTGCCGTGGCAGTGAGCCTCGGCAGGGCGCGATGCACCACGCCCCTACGACCTGCCGCCACCACATCGCTACCTTGTCCGGCTCGCCTCCCTCCATCCCCTCCACCCCGATGGCCCCCAGCTTCGACGACCTCCGCGTGCTGCTCATCCAGATCCGCGAGCGGCCGGCCGTGATCGCCGAGGAGCAGGACTCCTTCGCCGAGCGGACGGGGCTGCGGCCGGAGCAGTTCGCCGTAGCGAACGCCCTCTCCGAGCCCCTCTCCCCGGGCTTGCTCGGTGGCGTGGACGCGGTGATGATCGGGGGGGCCGGCGCCTACTCCGTCACCCACACGTACCCGTGGACGGCGGACCTCGTCGGGCTGTGCCACGCCTGCGCGGAGCGGGAGGTGCCGCTGTTCGGCTCGTGTTGGGGGCACCAGTTCGTGGCGCGCGCCTTCGGCGGCGAGGTGGTGAACGACCCCGAGCACGCCGAGATGGGCACGCTCGCCGTCGAGCTCACCGAGGCCGGGCGGGCGGACCCGCTGCTGGGGACGTTCCCGCAGCGGTTCTTCGCGCAGATGGGCCACCACGACCGCGTCGCCCGGCTGCCGGACGAGGCCGTCGAGCTGGCGCGCAACGAGGTCGCCCCGTACCAGGCGTTCCGCCTCGGCGGCCTCCCCATCTACGGC
This sequence comes from Rhodothermales bacterium, assembly GCA_965215145.1. Classification (GTDB taxonomy): domain Bacteria; phylum Bacteroidota; class Rhodothermia; order Rhodothermales; family JANQRZ01. The sequence continues at coordinate 2,499,882 of OZ244038.1, forward strand.
ACCCAGTTCCACAGCGAGCTCGACGCCGAGCGCGAGCGGCAGCGGCTGCTCACGTACCGCGCCTACTACCCCGAGATGGCCGACGAGGCCGTCTTCGAACGGACGCTGGCGGGGCTGCGCGAGACGCCCGAGGTGGACGGCCTGCTCCGGGCCTTCCTCGCCGCGTTCGCCGTCGAGGGCGACGCCGTAGACGGCGAGCCGTCGGGGGCAGCTAGGCCGGCTCGCGCAGGGACTGCTGGAGGGCCTCGATCAGCTCGGCCTTGACGAACGGCTTGCTGACGTAACTGACGAAGCCGGCGTCGAGGAACCGCTCGCGGTCGCCGGGGAGGGCGTAGGCCGTGCAGGCCAGCGCCGGGGTCTCCCCGAACGTCGGCAGCGTGCGCAGCGCGGCGAGGATGTCGACGCCCGTGCGCTTCTCGCCGAGGTTGATGTCGAGCAGCGCGGCGTGGAACGTGGTCTCGGCGGCGGCGACGAGGGCCTCGTCGCCGGTGGAGACGATGGTGGCCTCGAACTCCCGGCGCAGGAGGTGGCGCAGCAGGAGCCGGGACTCCGGGTTGTCCTCGAGCACGAGGATGCGCGGGCGCCCCGGGGAGGGTGGGTGCCCCTGCGAGGGGGGCGCGGACGGGGTCCGGTTGCCTGGGTGCATGTCAGACGCTCACGGTGGCGGAGGGACTAGGATATCGGCCCCCCATGTGTCCACTTAAGCCCCCCCGCCCTCCATCTAAACTCAGTTGGGCCGTGGGTTCGGGCTTCTCCCCCATTGCCTTCCTGGCGCGTGGGGCCGGAGGCGGTGGAGGCCCGTGGCGGCCCGACGGGGTTCCCAATCGAAACGGCGGAGGTCGCAACCGTCCGGAACTCCTTTCCTCCGTCCCGCCCCCCTCCCCAAAATCCGCACCGCCACCCCGGCCATCCGTCGAAGGATGTGCCGGGTTGGTCGAAGCTTCGTCCCAACTCGTGGGAGCACATCGTCTCCTCGCCAAAAACCGCGTGCTTAGACCTCCCCGGCGGCATGACGCCTGCCAGAGCGAGCGGCATCCTCCTATCCTGCCGCTCCTCATGAATCCGAAGCCGCGCACCCTCCTCCTCTGCACCTCCGGCCCCCGCGACATCGCCAGCGCGGCGCCGGTCTTCCGCGCGTTGCAGGGGAGCGCCCTCCGCCCCATCGTCCTCCATACGGGCCCTGCCGACGAGGCCGGCCACCCGCTGTACGCGTTCTTCGGGATGGAGCCCGTGCTCGCCATCGACCTCCTCTTGGGGGGGCGGACGACAACGGCGAGCGCGGAGGCGCGCCCGCTCGGAGCCTTCGAGGAGATGCTGACGGCGGTCGAGCCGGTGGCGGTGCTCGTGTTCGGCAGCACCCCCGCCGCGCTGGCCGCCGCGCTGACGGCCTCCCACGCCGAGGTCCCCGTGGGCCACGTGCAGGGCGGGGATACGTACCCCACCGCAGCCCCCGAGGCGAGCCACCGCACGCTCGTGGCCGGGCTGGCGCGCTGGCACTTCGCCGCGAGCCAGCAGGCGGCGGAGGCGCTCGCCGGCCAGCACCACCCGGCCGAGCACGTCCACCTCGTGGGGAACACGACGGACGCCGCCGCCCAGCAGGGGGCGGCCCGCCTCGACCCCCGCGGCGGCCCCCCGGAGCGTGGGCTCCCGACGGCGCTCCGGGACTGGTCCGCCGGGGGGCGCCTCGTGATCGTGAGCGTGGGAGGCTCCGGAGGGGGCAGCCGGGCGACCGAGCAGACGGCGGCGGCGCTCGGCGCGCTCGCGGCGCGGCGCGGAGACCTCCGCGTGCTCTGGCCCCTCGCTCCCGACCGAGCGGCGCGGGCCGCCGTCGCGCGTGGGTTGAGGGCGCACGAGACGGCCGGCCGCGTGCGCCTCTGCGGCCCCCTCAGCCTCACCCAGCGCTGGGCCGCCCTCCGCGACGCCTGGCTCGTGGTGACGGACGCCGAGGAGATCCGCGCGGGCGCGGAGGCCCTGGGATGCCCCGTGGTCGCTGCGCACCCCGACCTCGCAACCCGCCTCGAAGACCTGTTGGCGGACCTGGAGGCGGGAACAGGGCTGGCTGCCGCCGAGGCGGAGGTGGGGGTCGGTGCGGGTGAGCAGATCGCCCGCGTTCTGCTCCGAGAAGCGGCCCACCACCGGGGGTTCATCGAGTCGGAGGCGCGGGAGCACCGAGCGGGCTCCCACGCAGTTCGCATGCAGCTCCTCAGCCGCCCCTCCGCCTGAGCCGGCTGGCACACCCCTATTGCCCGGGGCCCTGACCCCCTCCCCTGCATGCCCCCTGCGGCGGGCTTCGCCACCCTCGACGCCCCCCCCGACAGGGCACTCTTTCCAGCTCGACTCGCCCCGCACCGGGTCGCCGTGCCGGTCGGACCAGCCACGGTGTCCCCCGGCTGCTCGAACGCACGGGTCGCGGCGTCTACTTCACGGCGGGCGACGGTGGCTCCTAGCCGTCGGAGCCTCAGCTATCTGGGAGGCGGGGGCGCGTAACGCGGCGTGCCCAACGGGGCACGGTATAGCCGGGGTGCAGCTCGCGGGAGGCAACCCGTTCCGGCAGGATTCGCCGGACGGCCGGGTGCCGGGACGGATTCCGGCTGTCGAGGCCACATGGCTCGCTCCTTGACTTGGCGGCGCGGAACGCCCCCGGACGAGGGGTCGGCTCGCTCTCCGACCTAAGCACCCCATGCACCACGCCGCCTCCCCGCTCCACGAGCGCGTCCACAAGCTCCGCGGCAGCGCCGGGATGTACGGGTACGCCGTGCTCAGCGAGGCCGCGCGGCGCCTGGACCAGGCCCTGACGGCGGCGCGCAGCGAGCCGCTCCCCCTGAGCCGCCAGCGGCAGCACGAGGTCGAGCGCCTCGTCGCCACCGTGATCAGCACGGCCCGCGAGCTCGACGGGCCCACCGCCCCGACGGAGCCCGCCCTCGGCGACCGGCTCCTCGGCGTCCGGGTCGCCGCGGCGGCCGAGCGGCCGGAGGAGGTCCGCCCCTAGGACGACCCCGCCGCGGCGCTCGTGCTCGTCGTCGACGACGACGCCGCCGTCCGCGACTCGGTGTGCCTCCACCTCAGCCACCTCCGCTTCCGCACGAGCCAGGCGGCCGACGGGTTCGAGGCCATCCGCGAGGCCCGCCGCCAGCGGCCGGACGTGGTCCTGATGGACCTCCGGATGCCGGGCATGGGCGGCCTCGAGGCCACGCGGCTCATGCGCGAGAGCGAGGACCTGAGCGGCCTGCCCGTCATCGTGCTGACCTCCGAGGAGGACCTCCCCTCCGTGATGGAGGCCTTCAGCTACGGCGTCAGCAGTTACCTCTACAAGTCCAGCCCGCCCGACGAGGTCGTCACCACCATCCTCGGCGCCCTCGCCGACGCGGCCTGAAGGCGGAGCCCCCCCGGACCCAGGCAGAGCAGGACGGCCCCCGCGTGCTCCAGGGCGCGCGGGGGCCGTTCGTTCTAGCTGCCGAAATCCGATCGGTACACCCGACAGGATTCGAACCTGTGACCTTTCGCTCCGGAGGCGAACGCTCTATCCAACTGAGCTACGGGTGCATGTTCCGCGCGAGCGGAGGACGCACAAGATAGGACTGGGCAGGCGCCGGCTCAATGGGCGGCGCGGCGAATCTCACGTGAGGACTCCCAGGCGAGGGCCGCGCGTTCCGACGGCGGCCTTACGACGCCGACGGCGGCAGGGTGCAGGTGACGACCGTGCCCTCATCCGCGCCCCCGCTCTCCACCGCGAGGTCGGCGCCGAGGAGGCGGGCGCGGTAGTGCATCGTGCGGAGGCCGAGGCCCCGGCCGTGCCCCGGCGGCAGGCCCACCCCGTCGTCGGCGACCTGGAGCACGAGGGCGCCGTCGTCGCGGCGGCGGAGGGTGAGGACGATCTCGCGGGCGTCGGCGTGCTTGACGGCGTTGTTCGTGGCCTCCTGGGCGATCCGGTAGAGGTGCGTCGCCGTCGTCGCGTCCTCGAGGCTGGGGTCCCCCTCGACGACGAAGCGGCAGCCCACGGCGGCCATCCGCTCGACCTGGTCGGCGAGGTCGGTGAGGGCGGCCGAGAGCCCGTCGGCGAGGGCGTCCACCGGCGAGAGGAGGCGGGAGAGGCCGCGGGCGTCGGCGAGGGTGGTGCCGAGGACCTCGGCGAGGAAGGCGGCGTCGCTCGCCTCGGCGGCGCCGAGGGCGTCGAGCTTCTCGCGGAGGGTCTGGGCGAGGAGGGCGGCGCCGGTGAGCTGTTGCCCGAGGTCGTCGTGGAGGTCCTGCCCGATCCGGCGGCGCTCGCGCTCGGCCGCGTCCACGACCTCCCGCTCGAGCCGCCGCTGCTCCGTCACGTCCACGGCGATGGCGAGCACGCACGGCGCCCCGCCGATCTCGACCGGCTCGCCCCACATCAGCACGTCGCGGAGCCGGCCGGACTTCTGCCGGATGCGGCCCTCGACGGCCACCACGCGACCGTCGTCCCGGAAGAGCCCCACCGCACGCCCGTAGTCCGCGTCCTCGGCGGGGATGCCGAGCGCCGTCGCCGTCTGCCCCACCAGCTCGTCGTGGCCGTAGCCCGTCAGTTCCGAGTAGGCGGCGTTGGCGTCGAGGTAGCGGCCGTCCTCGAGGTTTTCGAGCGCGATGGCGACGGGGGCCGCGCGGAACATCCGGCCGAACCGCTCCTCGCTCTCGCGGAGCGCCGCCGTCCGCGCCTCGACCCGGTCTTCGAGCTCCGCGTTCGCGCGTTCGAGCCGCGCCCGCGCCTCGGCCCGCTCGGCCGCCGCCGCGACGACGTTGGCGGCGGCCTGGAGGAAGTCGGCGTCGGCGCCGCTGAAGGCGCGCGGGGCGCGGCTGTGCACGCCGAGCACGCCGAACGGCCGATCCTCCCCCTGGATGACCACGCTCATCCCGCTCTGGACCCCGTGCTCGGTCAGCAGGTCCGGCGATCCGAACCGGTCCTCGTCCCCGAAGTCCGTCACGATCACGGGGTCGGCCGCTCCGAGGGTGTAGCCGGCCTGCGAGCTGCGGTCGTTGGGGACGGTGGCCTCGCCGACGAGACCCTCGTTCCAGCCGAGCCCGGAGCGGAGCAGCAGCGCCTCCCCGTCCGGCTGGAGCTCGAGGACCTTCGCGTAGTCCACGCCGAGCGTCTCGCGGACGGTGTGGACGGCGCGGTCGAGGACGGCCTGGAGGTCCGGCTCGTCGAGGGCGTTGAGGCCGAGGGCAGAGACGGCGGCCTGCTGACGGCCGCGTACGGCGAGGTCCTCCTCGGCCCGCTTCCGGTCGGTGATGTCGCGGACGACGGCGTGGACGCCGACGATGGCGCCGTCCCCGTCGCGGCGAGGGACGTAGCTGCACAGCCACACCCGCTCCTCGCCCGGCGCGGCCGGCGTCTCACCGCGGACCTCGAAGTCCTCCACGGGCTCGCCCGTATCGAGGACGCGCCGGAAGTGGGGCTCCAGTTCGTCGGCTAGGAGAGGGACCACGTCGTGGAGCGTCTTCCCGAGGTGGTCCTCGACGGGGAGCCCGTTGGTCTCGGCCAGCCGCTCGTTGACGCGGATGAACCGGAGGTCCTGGTCGTGGTAGGCTATCCCGACCGGGGCCGTCCCGTAGACCGTCTCGATCTCCACGGCGGCGTCGGCGAGCTCGGTGCGGGCGGCCTCCTCGTCGGTCACGTCCACGGCCGTCGAGAGCACGAGGCGGAGCCCCGTGTCGGAGTCCGTGCCGACGGGGGCCGAGGCGAACCGCCACAGCCGCTCCTCGCCGCCCTTCGTGCGCACGCGGAAGAGCCCGTCCTCGACGCGCTCCTCGCGCTCGAAGAGCCGGTCGATGTGGTCGCGGACGGCGGGGGCGCGCTCGCCGTAGGCCCGCTCCGTCCACGCCTCGATGGTGGGGATCTCCTCGGGCTCGTAGCCGGAGATCTCGGTGAAGGCCCGGCTGTGCTGGAGGATCTCGCCGTCCTCGGAGTACAGGAGGACGGGGACGGGCGCCTCGCGGATGGCGCGGCGGAACCGCTCGGCCCGGCGCGCGGCGGCCTCCTCGGCGGCCTTTAGCGCCGTCACCTCGGCGAACGTCATCACGACGCCGTCGATGCGGTCGTCGACCGTGCGGTACGGGACGGTCCGCGCGATGAACCACCGCCCGTCCGGCCCCTCGACCTCGCGCTCGATGGGGGTGAGGCCGCGGAGGACGCGGGCGGCGTCCTCGGGGAGCTCGGGGTAGTCGATGCGGCGGGTGAGGTGGTCCACGGGCCGGCCCTGGTCCGCGGGGAGGACGTTGAGGAGGTCGGCGAGGGTGGGCGTGAACCGGGCGATCCGGAGGTCCCGGTCGAGGAAGAGCGTGGCGACGCCGGTGGCGTTGATGAGGTTGGCGAGGTCGGCGTTGGCGCGGTTGAGCTCCTCGATCTTGTTCTTGAGCTCCTGGTTGACGGTCTGAGCTCCTCGTTCATGCTCTGGAGCTCCTCCCGGCCCGTCTCCAGCTCCTCGGTCGTGCTCTGGAGCTCGTCGTTCATCGAGAGCAGCTCCTCGTTCGAGGCCCGCAGCTCCTCGGTGCTCGTCTCGTACTCCTCGATGGTGGCGCGCAGCCGCCGCTTCGCCTGCTGGAGCTCCTCCCCGAGGTGCTGGAGCGCGTCGGCGTCCGCCGGCGCCGAGGGGGCGACGACGACCGGCCCGGCGGGCGCCTCCTCGAAGACGACCTGGAGCAGCCCCTCGGCCTCCTCGGGCTCGGTCAGCGGGCGGACCGTGAGGGTGACGCTCTCCGGCCCGCCGCCCTCGGCGTCGAGCGCGACGCGCTGCCCCTCGGTGGGGGTCCCGCGTTGGGCGGCGTAGAACAGCGCCGTGCGGAGCTCCGGGCGGAGCTCCGGGCGGGCCACCTGGAGGAGGTCGAGCGTGGGGTCGCCGGCGGGGAGGCGGAGGTACGGGCCGAGGTCGCCGTGGAGGTGGAGGATCTCGTGGTCCCGCCCGACGATGACGCTGGCGGGGGTGTAGGCCCGGAGGAGGCGCTGGCGGTGGAGCTCGCCGAGGGAGACCTTCTGCTCCCCGTTGTCCGCCCCCGGCGCGGTCGCCGACGGGCGCGCGCGGCCCGTCGGGAGGCGGAGCCCGGCCAGGACCACGCCGCGGCTCTTGAAGAGCCGGTGCCGCTTGTCGAGCGTGGTGAAGAGGTCGCGCGTGCCCTCGACGGCCTCGGAGGAGCCGAGGAAGAGGTACCCCCCACTGCGGAGCCCGTAGGCGAACGTCTCGAACACCCGCTCCTGCGCCGGCCGCTGGAGGTAGATCAGGAGGTTCCGGCAGGTGACGAGGTCGAGCTTCGAGAACGGGGGGTCCTCGAGGACGTTGTGGACGGCGAAGAGGACGATGTCGCGGACGGCCTCCTTGACGCGGTAGCCCTCGCCCTCCCGAACGAAGTGCTGCTTGAGCCGGTCCGGCGGGATGTCGGCGGCGGCGACCTCGGGGTAGAGCCCCTCGCGGGCGAACCGGACGGCGTCGGCGTCGAGGTCGGTGGCGAAGACCTGGAGCTCGGGGGCGCCTTCGGCGTCGTCGAGGCCGGCGGCGTGCTCGCAGAGGAGCATCGCGATGGAGTAGGCCTCCTCGCCGGTCGCGCAGCCGCAGACCCACACCCGCACGGCGTCCTGCGGGCCCTTGCCCTCGAACAGCTTCGGGATCACGTCCCGGTCCAGCACCTCGAACGCCTCGGGGTCGCGGAAGAAGCTGGTGACGGAGATGAGGAGGTCCTTGAAGAGCGCCTGCTGCTCGGCGGGCTGCTTGCGGAGGGCGCGGAGGTAGCCGGGGAGCCCGTCGAGGCCGAGCACCTGGATGCGCTGGCCGATCCGGCGGAGCACGGTGCTCTGCTTGTAGCGGGCGAAGTCGTGGCCCGTGCCGGCGCGGAGCTGGGTGAGGATCTTGGTCACGGCCTCGTCGTCGTCCTCCTCGAGGTCGTCGGCGGCGGCGGGGATGGGGGTGTGGCGGAGGGCGACGAGCTTCTGGGCGAGCTCGGCCGCCGGGAGCACGACGTCCACGAGGCCCGTGGCGACGGCGCTCCGGGGCATCCCGTCGTAGTCGGCCTCGGCGGGGTCCTGGGCCATCGTGAGGCCGCCGGCCTCCTTCAGCGTCTTGAGCCCGAGCGTGCCGTCGGTGCCGGTGCCGGAGAGGACGACGCAGGCGGCGCGCTCGCCCTGGTCGGCGGCGAGCGAGCGGAAGAACGTGTCGATGGAGGCGGCGCGCTGGCCGCGCTCGCGCTCGGCGTCGGTGAGCCGGAGCCCGCCGTCGGTGATGCCGAGGGTCTTGCCGGGCGGGATGACGTAGACGTGGTCGGGCTCGACTTCGGGGGCGTCGGCGATCTGCCGGACCGGCATCTCGGTCGAGCGCTGGAGGATCTCGGCGAGCTCGCTCTCGTGGCTGGGGTCGAGGTGCTGGACGACGACGTAGGCCAGTCCCGTCTCCGCCGGCAGCGCCCCGAAGAACGTCTGGAGCGCCCGCAGCCCCCCCGCTGAAGCCCCAATCCCGACGACGGCGAGGTGCCGCTGCGCCTCCGCGCCGTTCTCCGCTCCTACAGCTTCGCCGTTGGGCTCTTCGCTGGGCTCGAGCGTCCGGTCTTCGCTCATGGGTCGTCCGAGAGGGAGGGGGGTGACGCGGTGGGGGCGTCCCGGATGATACCTCGGATACACATACCCTGCATCCCCTGTTTCTTATGGGGGGATTCCCTATGCCGATTCAAGCCTCCCCACCCTACCTTACCGCTACCCCTTAGCACAGGCCCATGGCTCTCTCATCCCTTCCCTCCAATGGCCGCGCCCGCCGCGATACCGTGGTGGTCGGCGCCTCGGCCGGCGGCGTCGAGGCGCTGAAGGCGCTGGCGGCGCAGCTCCCGGCGGACTTCGGCGCGGCCGTCTGCGTCGTGCTCCACCTCCACGCCGAGGGGCCGGGCATGCTCCCGCAGATCCTCGACCGCGCCGGCCCCCTCCCCGCCGCCGACGCCATCGAGGGCGAGCCCCTCCTGCCCGGCCGGATCTACGTGGCCCCGCGCGACCGCCACCTCCTCGTCAAGGGCGACCGCCTCCGCATCACGGCCGGGCCGAAGGAGAACCGCGCGCGCCCCGCCGTGGACCCCCTCTTCCGCAGCGCCGCGGCCTCGCGGGGCGCCCGCGTCGTCGGGGCGATCCTGACGGGGATGCTCAACGACGGCGCCTCGGGGCTCGTGGCCGTCAAGCGCTGCGGTGGCCTCACCGTCGTCCAGGACCCGGCGGACGCGGCCTACCCGGACATGCCGGAGAGCGCGCAGGAGGCCGCCGGGCCGGACCACGTCGTCCCCCTGTCCGGGTTGGGCGCCGTGCTGACGGCGGCCGTGGGGCAGCCCGTCCAGCAGGCCGTCCCCATCCCCCGCGACATCGCCCTCGAAGCCGAGATCGCCGAGCGAGCCATGAGTGACATCCCGAAGGAAGAGCGCCTGGGCGAGATGGTCCCCGTCTCGTGCCCGGAGTGCAGCGGCCCGCTGTGGTCCATCCAGGCCGACGGCGTCCACCGCTACCGCTGCCACGTCGGCCACGGCTACACGGCCAAGACCCTCGCCGCCGACCAGGCCGACGCCGTCGAGCGCGCGCTGTGGGCGGCGCTGCGGACGCTGGAGGAGCGGAGCCGGATGCTCAGCCGCCTGGCCGAGGACGAGCGGGGCCGGGGCCACGCCGCCTCGGCCGAGGCGTTCGAGGCCCGCGCCGCCGAGGCCCACGAGCACGTCGCGCGCATCCGGGGCCTGCTGCTGCACGAGGAGCGCGGCAGCCGGAGCCGCGCCCGGCCGCGCTACGCGGGGAGTATTACGTAGTGCGTAAGGACGCTTGCCTGGACGTTCCGCTACCGGCACCCTTACGGACTACGCACTACGCCGTAGGCAGCTCGAAGGCCACCGTCGTCCCCTCCCCCTCCGCGCTCTCGATCACGAGCTCGCTGCCGTGGAGGGCGAGGATCTTCTTGGCGATGGCGAGGCCGAGCCCGGCGCCGCCGTGGGCCGTCCGGTTGCGGGCCTCATCCACCTGAAAGAACCGCTCGGTGAGGCGGCTGAGGTGCGCCGAGGGGATGCCGGCGCCGGTGTCGCGGACGCGGACGGCCACGCCGCCGTCGGCGCGCGCGGCGGCGAGCTCGATGGTGCCGCCGGGGGGCGTGTGGCGGAGGGCGTTGTCGGCGAGGTTGGTGATGACGCGCTCGATGAGGCCGATGTCGCCGAGGGCCGGGGGGAGGTCCTCGGCGAGGCAGGTGCGGAGGGCGACGCCGGCGGCCTCGGCCTGGGGGCGGAGCTGCGCCGCCGCGTCCTGCACGAGCTCCGCCGCGGCGAACGGCTCGCGGTGGGCCTGGACCTCCTCGGCGTCGAACTTCGAGAGCTCGAACAGCTCCTCGACCAGCCGCGAGAGCCCGTCGGCGTTGCGGAGGGCGACGCCGACGAACCGCTCGCGCTCCTTGGGGCTCAGCCGCTCGCCCTTGATGAGGATGGTCTCGAGGTAGCCGCGGATGGAGGCGAGCGGGCTGCGGAGGTCGTGGCTCACGTTGGCGACGAGCTCGCGGCGGCGCTCGTCGGTCTGGGCGAGCTCGGCGTTGGCGGCGTTGAGCTTCTCCATCGTGCGCTGGAGCGTGTCGGCCATCCGGTTGAAGCACGTCCCCAACAGCCCGATCTCGTCGCGGCCCCGGACGTCCACGCGCCGCGAGAAGTCCCCCTGCTCGAACGAGGCGACGACCTCGTTCATCCGGCGGAGCCGGCGCGTCACGAAGGCGAACAGGATCAGCCCGAGCGCGGCCGTGAACAGGAGCACCATCGGGAGCACCCGCAGCGTGGCCCGCCCGACGAGCCCGGAGCGGAGCATGGCGAGCGCGGAGTCGTAGGCCTCGCTGCCAAGGGTGATGTAGAGGTAGCAGCCCTCCTCGCCCATGATGCTCACCGGCGCCACCGAGAACGGCCGCTGCCGGCCCGGCCGGATCGGGTCGTCGGCGAGGACGGGGAGGTCGTCGGGGCCGGCGTCCATCAGCTTGTCCAGCGGGCTCGTGTCCACGAAGGCCATCACGACCTCCTCGCCCGGCGGGACGAAGTACCCCTTGATCATCCCCTCCGAGCCGAGGAGGTAGACGTCGATCCGGCGGTTGACCGTCGTGAGTCCGTCGATGATCTCGCCGATGGCGTCCAGGTCGATGCCCTCGCGGAGGTGGGGCTGGAAGCGCGGGGCGAGGTCCACCGCGAGGTCGCGGTTGAGGGCCTGGTCGGCGGCCTCGGTGAGCGTGAAGGCCGCCTGCGTGGCCCACACCCCGAGCGCCCCCCCGAGCGCGAGCAGGAGGACGAGGAAGATGGCGGAGAGCCGGGCGTAGAACGACTGGAAAAACAAAGGCGGGCGCGGGTCGGTGGGTTGGCGTGCGGGGTGAGGGACTGGGGTTACAACGACAGCCTGGCTGGACTCCCCTTCGAAGGGGGTGCCCCGTAGGGACGGGGGATGTCCCGCAGTGGTAGCGCCCGACGCCCCCCTGCTCGCTGCGCGAGCGGTCCCCCTTCGAAGGGGGGATGCGGACGTGGCGCTCTCTGCTGGCGGTCAGGAGGCCGGGGCGCCGGACGCCGCGATCTCCTCGGGCTCGGCGAAGCGGTAGCCGACGCCCCACACGGTCTGCACGTAGGTCGGCGCCGAGGGGTCCGGCTCGACCTTGGCGCGGAGGCGGTTGATGTGGGAGTTGACGGTGTGGGAGTAGCCGGCGTACTGGTAGCCCCAGACCTTGTCGAGCAACTCCTGGCGGCTGAACGCCCGGCCGGGGTGCTGCGCGAACAGCGCCAGCAGGTCGAACTCCTTCGCCGTCAGCTCCAGGGCGTCGCCGTCGCGGAACGCCTTCCGCTTGAGCGGCTCGATCCGCAGGCCGGGCACCTCGATGGGCGCTCGTTCGTCGGCCTCGTCGCCGTGGTCGAGCTCGACGCGGCGGAGCAGGGCCTTGACGCGGGCCAGCAGCTCGCGGATCGAGAACGGCTTCGTCACGTAGTCGTCGGCGCCGAGCTCGAGGCCGCGGACCTTGTCGCCCTCCCCGCCCTTCGCGGTGAGCATGAGGATCGGCGTGGTGCGGCCGGTCTCGCGGAGCTGGCGGCAGACCTCCAGGCCAGAGAGCCCCGGCAGCATGAGGTCGAGCACGAGGAGGTCGTAGTCGTGCTGGAGCGCCTTTTGGAGCCCGAGCGCGCCGTCGCGGACGACCTCTACACCGTAGCCGAGGTCGGTGAAGTGGAGCCGGAGGAGGTCCCCGATGTCCGGGGCGTCCTCGACGACAAGAACGGAGGGGGCGGCGTTCATGGCAGCAGCGGGTTCAGCGGGTACGGGATACGATACGGATCGGCGGAGACGGTGGTTGTCACGCGAGGCTAAAGCGGCGCCGGTGAACGGACGGCGGGCCGGACGGCGCGAAGCCGGCCCGGCCCGCCGGAGCCTACGGGCGCAGCATGTGCCTACTGCGCCGAGATCGTGACGCGGATGATCTCGCCGCTCGGCGGGTACGTGTAGCCGTCGTCCGAGCCGCCGTCGCCGATGCGGACGATGGAGCCCTCGCCGGCCGGGCCGAAGTCGAACTCGGGCTGGCGGATCACCTGGGCCGGGCCGACGCCGGGCTCCTGGTCGCCCTCGGTGCCCGCGTCGTAGAGCAGAACCCGGTCGGTCACGTCGCCCGTGACGGCGGCGTCCCCGTCGAAGAGGGCGAGGCCCTCGGGGCGGAAGGCGTAGTAGAGGTCGTTCGACTGGACGTACATCGTCGCGAACGAGAGGAGGTCGCCCGGCTCGGCGTCGAAGGTGAAGGTGAAGCTGCCGCCGGGGCCGATGGCCCCGTCCATCTCAGCACCGTCCCCTCGCACGAACGTGCCGGAGTCCTCGACGCCGTCGAGCCCGGCGAGCGCCATCCCGAGCGGGCCGGCCAAGCCGTCCTCTGCGATGGCCTCGATGCCCTCGCTGGCGTCGCCGCCGACCTCGAAGAGCTGCACGGCGTCGGAGTGGACGGCCCAGGCGCCGGGCGAGAGCGGGACCGTGATCCCCGTCAGCGGGGCGAGCTCGTCGGCGAGGCCGGCGTCCGGCGGGAGGTCCATGCCGCCGAGCTCGTCGGCCGGGAAGCCGTCCTCGGCGATCAGCTCGATGCCCTGGCTGGCCGGCTCGCCGAGCTGGTAGAGGCCGGAGTAGCCGTCCGGGCTCGTGTTGACGTGGACGGCCCAGGCGAAGGGCGAGAGCGGCACGGCGCCCATCGCGCGGTCCGTGCCCTCGATCAGCCCCGGCTCCGAGACGTTGGCGACGGTGATCGTGAAGGTGGACGCGCCGTCGTGGTCCACGGTGACCTGGATGACGTCCTCCTTATCGGGGTACTCGAAGCCCATGACGTCGGTGCCGTCGTCCTCGATCAGGAGGATCACGCCGCCCTCGTCCGGGCCGACGTCCGTCGCCATCGGGTCCTGGACGAGCTTCTGGAACTCGCCCTGGCCCGGCTCCTCGTTGACCTCGGTGCCGGCGTCGTAGAGGAAGATCTGCTCGGTCACGTCGCCGGTGATGGCGTCGCCGTCGTCGTCGTAGAGGGCGAGGCCCTCGGGCGGGAAGGCGTAGAAGAGGTCGTTCGACTGGACGAACATGGTCGCCATGTTGAACCGCATCCCGGACATGGGGAGCGTGTTGGCCGGGGCGGTGAAGCTGAACGAGACCGACTCGCCCGGCTCGATGGGCGGCCCCATGCCTTCGGGCTGGGCCACGGCCCCGCTCTTCAGCACGGGGTGCATGTCGCCGACGTTCTCGATGGTGACGGTGAACGTCCGGCTCTCGTCGATGGGGAGCGGGTCGGGGTCGGAGCTGTCGCAGCCGACGAGCGCGAGCGCCGCGGCGAGCGTCAGGAGGGAGAGGTGCTTGAGCGTCATGGGAGGGGGCGGATGGTGGTTCGGGTCGGGAACGGCTATGCTATCGCTCTCGGGCACCTGCGGTTGTCACGCGCCGCTCACGGAGTCTCACGAAAGGATCACAACGGTATCACGGCCTGCCCCTGCTGGCGGCCCGCGCTGCCGCGTTGACGGGTGACGCGGGCGCGCGTATTCTGACACCCCCCTCCATCCCCCGCCCCCGATGAAGATCCCCTCGCTCGTCCTCCGCCAGCTCTACACCAACGGCAGCCTCACCCCCACCGACGACGGCGTCCGGTTCTCCCTCAAGAACCGCCTCGTGGACGCCAAGCTCACCGGGCTCCACCGCGTCACCGTCGACGGCGAGGCCGTCCCCGCCGAGCGCCTCACCCTCTCGCTCGACGACGGCACCACGCTCGACGCCGCCGGGGTCTCCTCGTCCGACCCCTTCGACTTCCCGCTCAGCCAAATCGTCCACGTCCACGCCCCCGGCATCGCCGTGGACGAGGGGGTCCACAAGATCGAGCTCGAGTTCGAGATCGAGGGGATGGGGCGGCTCGGGTTCGGGGTCAAGGATTCGGTCCAGGACGCGCAGGAGGACCGTGTCAGGCTGCCCCGCGACCCCGAGGACGACTACTCCGAGGACGCCATCCGCGAGCGGCAGGACTTCCTGGAGGACTACACCGGCGAGGAGTACGAGCACGTCAAGCACTACTCGTTCGACCCCCACATGTTGGAGGGCAACGTCGAGGCGTTCGTCGGCGTGGCCCAGATCCCCCTCGGCATCGCCGGCCCGCTGACCGTCCGCGGCGAGCACGCCGACGGCGACTTCCTCATCCCCCTCGCCACCACCGAGGGCACGCTCGTCGCCAGCTACAACCGGGGGATGAAGGTGCTGAACCTCTCCGGCGGCGTGACCTGCACCGTCTCCGACGACGCGATGCAGCGGGCGCCGGTGTTCATCTTCGAGGACGCCCGCGGCGCGCGCGACTTCAAGGCGTGGCTCGCCGAGCACTTCGAGGAGATCAAGGCCCAGGCCGAGAGCACCACCAGCATCGGCCAGCTCAGCAACATCGACACGTACCTCTCCAACAAGTTCGCCTTCTGCCGCTTCAACTTCACGACGGGGGATGCCGCCGGGCAGAACATGGTCGGCCGCGCCACCTTCGCCGCATGCTCCTGGATCCTCGACCACAACGACACCATCCGGCGGTTCTACCTGGAGAGCAACTTCGCCACGGACAAGAAGGCGAGCCAGGTCAACATCATGCGCACCCGCGGCAAGCGCGTCACGGCCGAGTGCGTGGTGAAGGGGGACGTGCTCCGGCAGCACATGCGCGTCGAGCCGAAGGGGCTGCACTACCACTGGGGCGTGGCCGGCGCCGTCGGCTCGATCCTCTCCGGCGCCAACAACAACGGGCTCCACTCCCCCAACGGCATCACGGCCATGTTCATCGCCACGGGGCAGGACGTGGCGAACGTCTCGGAGAGCTCGGCGGCGCTGCTCTACACCGAGCTCACGCCTGAGGAGGACCTCTACATGTCGATCACGATCCCGAGCCTGATCGTGGCGAGCTACGGCGGCGGCACCGGCCTGGCGACGCAGCAGGAGTGCCTGCGGATGCTCGGCTGCGCCGGCAAGGACCGGGTCAAGAAGCTGGCCGAGATCATCGCGGGCGTGGTCCTCGCGGGCGAGATCTCTTTGGCGAGCGCGATCTCCTCGAACGACTGGGTCTCCAGCCACGAGAAGCTCGGCCGCAACCGCTAGCCTTTTTACCCGAACGCGGTGTCCGGGTCAAGCGAGTAGCCGAAGCCGTGAGCGCGGCCCTCGTAGCGCCGTCGGATGCGGCGGGCGTAGGGCCGCGTCAGCAGTCGCTCGTTCAGCCGCCACCACCGGGCGAGGTACGCCGCGTTCACGTCCGCCCGCACCTCCCGCTGGAGCGGCTGGGGGGCTAGGCCCAGAAAATCGTGGGCCCGCCGCAGCTCGGCCTCGGGGTCGGCGGTGAAGTCCTCGTAGCGCAGCATCAACAGTTGCCGGACGTGCGGCCGGTCGGCTTCGAACCGCTCGTGGCAGACGAGCCAGTGCCGGACGAGGCTGTCGAGGCTGGTCTTGCTCCACTTCTGCGTGGCATAGGCGACGGCGACGGGATGCCGCAGCATCACCACGAACCGGGCCTCGGGGAAGAGCGCCTGCAAAAATCGGAGCCGGATGAGGTTCGGCGGGGACTTCTCGACGAGGCAGTCCCTCCCGAGATTCCAGTGCGGCGCCCACTCGGCCAGCAGCCGCTCGGCGTGCTCCGGCGTCGCCAGCGGCGAGCGCTCGGTGAGGTGCGCGGCGGGGTCGAACCCGAACCGGCCGGGGCCGCCGTGCGCCGCCGCCGGCGGATAGACCGCCTGGAGGTGCTGCCCCTCGTCCTCCGGCACGCCCGTGTCGCGGAACACGCTCGCGGCGGGGTGGTCACCGATGCAGCGGTGCAGCAGGGACGTCCCACTCCGGTGGAGGCCGCCGACGAAGACGAGCCGGTCGCTGCTGATTCCCGTCGCCGCCTCAGCCATCGCTCAGGCCGCCCGGTCGAGCGTCTGGTCGAGGCGGAGGAGGGTGTCGCGGAGGGAGCGTGCGACGGGGGCGCCGGCGTCGTCGTCGGAGCGTTGTAGGGGCTCCTCCATGAGGTCGAGGCCGACCTGGGGCCAGAGCCGCCGGGCGGGGTCGTCGAGGACCTCGTCGCGGAGGCGGAGGCCGTGCGCCGCGAGGGTCGGCGCCAGCGCCTCGCGGCGCGCGGCGAGGCCGGCGAGGGTGGCGTGGTAGGCGTGCTCGACGACGAGCTTCCGGGCGTCGAACGAGAACACGTTCGAGAAGAACATCTGGTAGTCGTCCCGCCGCGGCTCGACGACGACCACGTCGGCCCCCTCGTAGCGCTGTTCGTAGGCGGCGAGGCCGGTGGTGAAGCGGGAGTAGATCAGCGTGCGGAACGCCTGCGCCAGCACGCCCGGCATCCCGCGGTCTACGAGCTTGCCGCGCTGCATGTACCCCTCCTCCACGGCGCGCGCCGTGTCCACCGGCACGACGGGGTTCACGCAGAAGACGAGGTCAGCGCCGGCGTCGAGGGCGACGGAGGCGTGGACCGTCTTGAGGAGGATGCCGTCCACGTACTCCCGGCCGCCGATGGGCACGGGCGGGTACAGCACCGGCAGCGCCGAGGACGCCTGCACCGCCTGTGAGATGGGGACCCCGTCGAGCGGGGCCTCGCCGAAGCGGATGGCCTCGCCGGAGTTGAGGTCGGTGGCGACGACGACGAAGCGGGTGCCGAGACGGCGGAAATCGTCGGTGCGGCCCTTGATGGCGAATACGTCTCTGAGGAAGTACCGAATGCCCTCGTTGTTGAAGAGCCCGACGGGGAGCGCCCGGCCGAGCCGGTTCGTGAGCGCCGCAGTCAGGCCGCCCTCGTGGTCGGGCTTGAAGGCGAAGTCAGCGAGGGCCTCGGTGAGCCGTTTGGGGAGCGTCGCCGTGCGGCGGGCCCACTCGCCGAAGGCGGGGCGGAGGAAGAGCTCCGGGCGGAACGGGTGCTCGCCGGGCTCGTCGCGGACGACGGAGCGGCAGAGCTGCGCCGTCCCGATCCCGTTGGCGAGGCAGGCCCCGACGAAGGCCCCGGCCGAGACGCCGACGTAGATCGGTAGCCGCGCGAGGTCGAGTCCTTCGACGGCCTCCTCCAGCGCCCGCAGCGCGCCGATCTCGTAGATCGCCCCCTCCGGCCCCCCACCGGCAAGGGCGAGGGCGACGGTGCTGCGGGAGGATAGACCGGGAGCGGGCATCTCGGAAGATAGAGCGGGGATCCGACCGAGCGCAGCGCCTTCGGGGTGCGCTGCCGGGGCCTACCGGGCGTAGGGGCGGGTCTCGTGCCCGCCCCCAGGGCGACTGCAAGGGTCGCCCCTACGGGTATCGGCGGGTGCGAAGCCCCTACGCCGCCTGCTTCTCCAGCCGGGCGACGGCCGCATCGGCCGCCTTCTGCCCCTGCACCTTATCGACCACGACGCCGTCCACCTTCACGGCGTACCACCCACCGCCGGTGGCCTCGGTGGTGACGGTCTGCGCCTCCGTGCGGCCGGTCGAGAAGTCCTGGGCGCGAAGCTCCTCGACGCGTGCCGCCGCATCGTCCTCGCCCTGCACCTTGTCGACCACGAGGCCGTGTACGCGGACCTCGTACCACCCGCCGCCGACGGCGAGGGCCTCCACGTCCGGCACGGCGGCGCGGGCGATCTCGCGCTGCTGCCGCGCGGCGTCGAGGTTTTTCGAGAGCTGGCGCACGCTGGCGCGGAGCTCCGTGATCTCGTCGCGGGTCGGGACGCCGAGGCCGTGGAGCGCGGCGGTCACCGCCTGCTCGATCCGGCCCTCGATCCCCTCAACGAGCCCGTCGAGCCCCTGCATCGCGCGGCCGACCTGGCCCTCGACGACCTGCTTCGCCTTCGTGGCCTGCCGGTCCGCCTCGCGCTGCACCTCGGCCGCCCCCTTGCGGAGGCCGTCGAGCTGCGCCTCGAGCTGGCCGCGGATCGCGGCGGCCTCGTCGGCGCCAGGGCCGTCGTACTTCTTGCCGCGCTTGACGAGCTTCTTGAACGTCTTGCTCCCCTCCTTCTCGGCCTTCGAGAGCGCGCCGAGCCCGGCGAGGAAGATCCGCTGCGCGGACTCCTGGAGCTCCTGGGTTTCCTGCTTCGTCTTCGCCATCGTCTTCTGGGTTCGGGTGCTGCGTGGGAAAGAGAAAGCCGGCGCGGTGTGGGACGCCGCGCCGGCCGGACCCGCCGGGCTACGCCGCGCGCAGCTCGAGGGTCTTCTTGTTGAGCCGCTCGACGCTGCGCTTGAGCGCGTCCACGTCCTCACGGGTCGGGACGTTCATGCGCTGGAGCACGTCGGTGACCGCCTCGGCCACGCGGTCCTCCATCGCCTTCGCGGTGGCCTCGGCCTTGCGCCCCGCCTCGCGGACCTCGGCGGCGGCCTCCTCGGCCTCAGCGCGGACCTCGCGGGTCTCGGCCTCCGCCTCGCCGTAGGCCTTCGCCGTGAGCGTCTTGGCGCGGCCGGTCTCGACGGCGCGGCCCTCGCTGATGAGCTGGCCGAACGTCTTCTCCGCCTCCTCCTGGAGGACGGCGACGACGCCGAGGCCGGCGTAGAAGGCGTCGCGGGTGTAGCCGGCGACGGCGGTGGCGGTGTCGCGCACGGCGCCCGTGGCGGCGGCGAGGGTCTGGGTGGTGTCCATGGGGGGTGTGGGGTTGGGGAGGGTTCGGGTTTAGGATTCGTCGTCGGGCGGGGCGAGGCGGGCTTCGAGTGCATCGAGGCGCTCGCGGAGCCGGGCCATCTCGTCCTCGACCGCCGGCGTGGCAGGCGACGGCTTCGCCCGCTTCTGCACCGCGCCGGTGACGGAGGTGGCGACGGAGCCGACGGCCTGCTGCACCTGCTTGACGCGGGAGCTGACCGCCTCCTCGCCCGCCTGCAGCGCCCCCTCCCCGACCCGGATGAGGTCGTGGAGGAGCCCGCTCGGGAACGACGAGCCGCGGCGGCCCTGCTCGGAGATCACCTGCGTCAGCACCTGCACCGTCACGTCCTCGCCCGAGGCGTTGTCGACGACCTCAACCTCCTCGCCCGCCGTGATCCAGCTGGCGACCTCTTGGAGGGAGACGTACCGGCTCTCGGCGGAGTCGTAGAGCTTGCGGCTGCCGTAGCGCTTGACCTGTCGGGGCATGGGGCGGAGGTGGATGCGCGTCTTTTGACGCATTGCGGCAAAGCGGGTTTCCGCCCCGTGCCGCACCGCGTCACGATTCACCGATCCTTCCCGCTCCAGCCCTCGCACCAACCCAGACTCCCTGTAGGGGCGCAGCACGCTGCGCCCCTACAGGGAGTCTGCCCGCCTCGCGAGCTACGCCTCCTCTAGCTCCGCGTTCTGCGCGACGATCTCGTCCTGGACGTGGCGCGGCATCGCCTCGTAGCGGAGGTGCTCGGCGTGGTGGAGGCCGCGGCCCTGCGTCATCGAGCGGAGCGCCGTCGAGTACCGGTAGAGCTCGGCGTCGGGGACGTGGGCGGTGACCTTCTGGAACGGCCCCTCCGCCGCCATCCCCTGCACCCGCGCCCGCCGCGTGTTGAGGTCGCCGAGGACGTCGCCCATGTGCTCCTCGGGGACGAGGACCTCGAGCTGCGAGATGGGTTCGAGCAGGACGGGGCGGGCCTGGCGGAACGCCTCGCGGAAGCCCTGCCGGCTCGCCGTCTTGAACGCGTTCTCGTTCGAGTCCACGGCGTGCATCCCCCCGTCGAAGACCACGATCCGGACGTCGCCCACGGGGTAGCCGGCGACGGGCCCCTCGCGGAGCGCCTCCATGATCCCCTTCTGGATGGCCCCGAAGAACCGCCGCATGTCGATCACCCCACCGACGATGCCGTCGATGAACTGGACGGTCGAGCCCCAGTCGGTCTCGAGGTCGACGGCGTTACGGACGCGGATGTCGTCGGGGGCCTGGAACTCCCCGTTCAGCGGCTCGACGAGGAGCGAGATGTCGGCGAACTGGCCGGCGCCGCCCGTCTGCTTCTTGTGGCGGTAGCTGGCGCGGGCGCGGCCCTGGACCGTCTCGCGGTAGCCGATCTTCGGGCGGTCGAACGCGACGTCGACGCCGAAGCGCTGCTTGAGGCGGTACTTGGCGACCTCGAGGTGCATCTCGCCCTGGCCGGCGAGGGTCATCTGGCTCAGCGCCGCGTCGTGGTCCACGCGGAGGCTGGGGTCCTCCTTCTGGAGCTGGTGGAGCCCCTGCGCGAGGCGGTCCTCGTCGCCGCTCTGCGCCGGGCGGATGGCGACGCGGACCTTCGGGTCGGGGAAGGCGATGGGGGCGCGGACGGCCTCGGAGCCGCGGCGGCGGAGGGTGTGGTTCGTCGCCGTGTCGCGGAGCTTGACGACGGCGCCGAGGTCGCCGGGCAAGAGCTTCGCCACGGGCTCGCGCTCGTGGCCGTTGATGGCGAAGAGCTGCCCGAGCCGCTCGGAGGAGCCGGTCTGCGCGTTCTCGAGGTCGGTGTTGGGTTCGAGCGTGCCCTGGTGGACCCGGAAGAACGAGTACTCGCCGACGTGGGGCTCGGCCATCGTGCGGTAGACGAAGGCGATGGGGTCGGCCGCGGCGTCGTAGCGCGCCTCGCCCTCGGCCATCTCGGCCGGCGGCATCATCGTCGGCGCCGGCAGCACGTTGTCGACGAACCCCATCAGCCGGCTGACCCCGACGTTCTCCTTGGCGATGGTGAGGAAGATCGGGAACAGCTCGCGGCGGAGCATCGCCGCGCGGAGGCCCTGGCGCATCTGGTCCTCGGAGAGCTCGCCCTGCTCGAAGTAGAGCTCCATCAGCACCTCGTCGTTCTCGGCGATGTTCTCGACGAGCTCGTTGTGGAGCCGGTCGGCCTCGGCGCGGAACTCGTCGGCGATGGGCTCGACGGTCATCTGCCCGCGCTCGTCGAACCGGAGCTGCTTCATGAGCAGCACGTCGATGATGGTCCGCGTGCCCTTCCCCGCGGGGAGCTGCACCACGGTGGCCGCCCGCCCGAACCGGTCGTGCATCTGGTTCACGGCCTCGGCGAAGTCGGCCTGGTCCTGGTCGAGCTTGTTGAGGACGAACATGGACGGCGTGCTCGTGCGCTGGCAGTAGCGCCACGCCTGCTCGGTGCCGACCTGGACGCCCTCGGCCGCGTCGATCACGAAGATCGCGCAGTCGGCGACCTTCAGCGCGGTCACCACCTCGGAGACGAAGTCGAGGTAGCCGGGGGTGTCGAGGATGTTGATCTTGTGGCCCTTCCACTCGGCGTGGAGCAGCGAGGCGAACACGCTCATCTGGCGCTCGTGCTCGGAGGGGTGATAGTCCGAGACGGTGCTCCCCTCCTCGACCGTGCCCATGCGCTGCGTGGCGCCGGAGCTGAAGAGCATGGCCTCGGCGAGCGTGGTCTTCCCGCTGCCCTGGTGCCCGACGAGGGCGACGTTGCGGATGTGGTCGGCGTCGTAGATGTTCATGGGCGGGGTGCGGGGCTGGGGTGGAGGAAAGCGGAGGGGCTAGGAGGCTGTTCGGGATTCACCGTCGTGGGCTGCGAGCGGCTGCGAAGTGCCCCCGGCGGCGTTGCGCTGCATCGCCGATGCCGTCGCATCGGCTGCCCCGCAGGGGCGGGATGTTCCACTTCGCGCGCCTTGCCGGGGTGCTCCTCGCTCGCTCTCGCCTGCACGCTCTAAATCCGAACAGCCTCTAAGAAGATACCGGGCGTTAAGAGAATGTCAAGACGGGTCGGAGAGGGTTGAGGGGCGGGGGCCGAAGGGTGAGAGGGAGCGTGGCGGCCCGCCCCCTCCTTTATCCTTCACCCTCCACTCTCCACCCCTCACGTTGCTTCTCGCCCTCGAGACCGCCACCGACGTGTGCAGCGTCGCCCTCCTCCGCACGGGCGGCGAGGTCGTCGGGCTCGCCGAGACGACGGAGCCGCGCTCCCACGCGGCGCGGCTCGTCCCCCTCGTCCAGGACCTCCTCGCCGAACACGGCCTCGTGCCGTCGGATCTCGACGCCGTCGCCGTCTCGGCCGGGCCGGGCTCGTACACCGGCCTGCGAATCGGGGCGAGCACGGCGAAGGGGCTCGCGTTCGTGAGCGGCGCCGCGCTCGTGGCCGCGCCGTCGCTGGAGGCGCTGGCCCACGCCTCCCGCGACCGGCTGGCCGAGGGCGACGTGCTCGTGACGGCCTTCCGCTCGCGGCGCGGGGAGGTCTACGCCGCCGCCTTCCGCCGCGACGCCGATGGGCTCACCGGGGTCCTCTCCCCCGCCGCGCTCCGGCTCGACGAGCTCCCGGCGTGGCTTTCTGAAGCGGAGGCTCCGGCCGAGGGCGCGCTGTGGACTGCGGGCGAGGCCGGCGCGGCGGTCGCCGAGGCGTTGAACCGGGAGGTCCACGTGCTCGACCCGGCAGAGGCGCGGCCGTCGGCGGCGGCCGTCGGCGCGCTCGGGTGGGCGCGGTGGCAGGGAGGAATCACCGAGGACGTGGCAGCGTTCGAGCCGGCCTACCTCAAGCCGTTCGAAGCGAAGCGCGGCGGGTCTATCTTTGCCCGCCTCCCGCACCGGAACGCGACCTGAGGGGAGGCCCCACCCACCCGCTCCCACGATGGCCTGGTTCCAGCGCAAAGCCGCCGGCATCAACACCCGCCGCACCGACCAGAACGAGGTGCCTGAGGGGTACTGGCGCAAGTGCCCCGAGACGGGCGACATGGTCAGCCAGCGCGCCCTCGAGGACAACCACCTCGTCACCCCCGCCGGCCACCACTTCCCGATGAGCGGGCTCGGCTACGCCCGCCTCCTCTTCGACGACGGGGAGTTCGAGCGCCACGACGCCGACCTCGTCTCGAACGACCCCCTCGGCTTCCACGACCGGAAGCCCTACGACGCCCGCCTCGACGCGGCGCGCAAGAAGACCGGCCTGAACGACGCCGCCGTCTCGGCCACCGGCACCGTCGGCGGCCACCCCTTCTCGCTGGCCGCCATGGACTTCACGTTCATCGGCGGCTCGATGAACGCGACCGTCGGGGAGATCGTGGCGCGGGCCATCCGCCGGGCCACGGACGAGGAGCGGGCGCTGATGATCGTGAGCCAGACGGGCGGGGCGCGGATGATGGAGGGGGCGCTCAGCCTGGTGCAGATGGCGAAGACGGCGGCCAACCTCGCCGTGCTCGGCGAGCGCGGGGTCCCCTACCTCTCGCTCATGACGCACCCGACGACGGGCGGCGTGACCGCCTCCTACGCCATGCTCGGCGACTTCAACCTCGCCGAGCCCGGCGCGCTGATCGGGTTCGCCGGGCCGCGCGTCATCCGCGAGACCATCGGGCGCGACCTCCCGAGGGGGTTCCAGAGCGCGGAGTTCCTCCTGGAAAAGGGGTTCCTCGACGCCATCATCCCCCGCCCCGAGCTGCGCCGGACCGTGATCCACCTCCTCGACCTCCTCCTCGAGGAGCAGGCCCAGGAGCGCGCCCGCGATCCCGAGGCCGTCGCCGCCTCGGCATAGGGGCGGAGTCTTTGATGAACCGGCGCACTCCGCCGATGTTGAAAGAGTAAATCCCCCCTCTAGCCACGCTACCGATGTCGAAAACCCGCCGCACCATCAAGGATTCGAAGAAGGTCGGCTCCGTGAGCCGGAGCCGCGCGCTCAGCGCAGCGAAGGCCGTCAAGGCGAGGCGCAGGCATGCGGTCGAGACCGAGCCCGCCCCTTATGGGAGTGCCCCGGCCTTAGTAAAGAGGTAGGCGGCCGATGCCCGTTCGCTCCTATGAACAGGGCGTCTTTATCAACTGCCCCTTCGATCCCGACTACGCGCCCATCTTCGATGCTATCGTCTTCGCGGTCCACGACTGCGGCTTCGTGGCCCGCTCTGCTCTCGAAGAGGACGATGGCGCACGGGTGCGAATCGACAAGATCTACCGCATCATCTCGGAGTGTCGCCTCGGCATCCACGATGTTTCGCGGACGGAGCTCGACCCCACGCTGGACCTGCCGCGGTTCAATATGCCCCTGGAGCTGGGCGTATTCCTCGGCGCGAGGAGGTTCGGGAGAGGTCCGCAGCGCGAGAAGCGGTGCCTGATCCTCGACCGAGAGCGCTTCCGCTACCAGGCCTACCTCTCGGACCTCTCGGGGCAGGACATCAGGGCGCACGGTGACGACCCCGCTGAGGCCGTAAGGGCCGTCAGGGACTGGCTCAGTCATTCCGCTCCTGGAGAGGTAATGCTGCCGGGCGGGAGGAAGATGTCAGAGCGGTATGGGCTCTTCCTTCGAGAGTTACCAGCTATACTCGGCGAGGCAGAGATTGAGCGCGACGAGCTCATCTACAATGACTACACGACAATGGTGGTCGCCTGGCTGAAAGCGAACCCTTGGGGGTGACGAACCTGGAGCACCTCGACGCCATCGTCCCCCGCCCCGAGCTGCGCCGGGCCGTGATCCACCTCCTCGACCTCCTCCTCGAGGAGCAGGCCCAGGAGCGCGCCCGCGATCCCGAGGCCGTCGCCGCCTCGGCACAGGGGCTCCACCGTGGACGGCTCCACGTCGGACGGCCCCACGGCCAGCCGGGTCACCATCCGACCGGAACGGCCCGACGACCGGGCGGCCGTCCGCCGCGTCAACGAGGCCGCGTTCGGCCACCCCGACGAGGCCGACCTCGTAGACCGGCTCCGGGTGTACGTCCCGGCCTACCTCCGCCTCGTCGCCGTTCTTGAGGGCGCCGTCGTCGGACACATCGCGTTCACGCCCGTGACGCTGGATCCGGCGCGGCCGGATCTCGACGTGCGCGGGCTCGCTCCAATGGCCGTCCTCCCGGAACACCAGCGGGCGGGGATCGGCGGGGGGCTCGTGCGGGCGGGGCTGGCGGCGTGCCGCCGGGCGGGCGCCGACGCGGTCGTCGTGCTCGGCCACCCAGCCTGCTAACCCCCGGTTCGGGTTCCGACCGGCGGCGGACTTCGAGCTCGCCTCCGAGTACGACGTGCCGCCAGAGCCGTTTATGGCGCTGGGGCTCCTAGGCCGTGTGAGACAAATCGGTTCGGCGTGACGTTGCCCCGGCTCCAGCCCCCCCCGCCATGCCGCTCCTGACTGACCCCGAGTGGGCCGCCCTCAAAGCCGCCCTCAAAGCCGCCCTCGACCACGCCCGCTCCGGTCGAGGCCGCCCCGTCCGCGACGAGCGCGCCACCGTCGAGGGCGTCGTCTGGCGCCTCAAGAACGGCCCACCCTGGCGCGCCGTCCCCGCCGAGTTCGGGCCCTGGTGGCGCGCCGCCCAACTCCACAAGCGCTGGTCCCGTTCGGGCGTCTGGGAGCGGGCCTTCGAGCACCTCCGCGACACCGGGCACGCCGACCTCGCCGCGGTCATGCTCGACGGGACCGTCGTGCGCGCCCACCCCAAGGCGGCGGGGGCGAAGAAGGGGGCTCCCGACGCTACGGCCCCCTCCGAGACGTAGCGCTCCGAGACGTAGCGCTCCGAGACGTAGCGCTCCGAGACGTAGCGCTCCGAGACGTAGCGCTCCGAGACGTAGCGCTCCGAGACGTAGCGCTCCGAGACGTAGCGCTCCGAGACGTAGCGCTCCGAGACGTAGCGCTCCGAGACGTAGCGCTCGGGCGCAGCCGGGGCGGCTTCGGCACGAAGGCCGTCGTCGCCTGTGACCGCCGGGGCCGGGCGCTCGCGTTCCGGCTGCTGCCGGGGCACCGCTCGGAGCTCCGCGTGGCCGACGCGCTCCTGGTCGCCGTGGTCGGGCTCGGCCGCGTGGGCCGGGTCGTCTGCGACCGGGGGTACTCGTCGGCCTCGTGGCGGGCGGGGATCCGGATCGCCGGAGCCGAGCCCGTCGTCGCGGCCAACCGGACGCACCCGGCCGTGGCCTACGACCGAGCGGCCTACGACCGAGCGGCCTACGACCGAGCGGCCTACGACCGAGCGGCCTACGACCGGGGGGCCTACCGCGAGCGGCACCGGGTAGAGCAACTGTGGGGCCGACTCAAGGAGTGGCGGGCGGTGGCGACGCGCTACGAGAAGACGGCCGAGAGCTACCTCGGCGCGCTCCACGTGGCGGCGGCGGTGGACTGGATCAAGCATGGATTGTCTCACACGGCCTAGAGGGGCGCTCGGGGGCGTCGCCCGCTATCATGACACTTTCGGAATCATGACGCTTTCGGAAGCTGAGCCCCGCGGCCGATGCCGATCCCGAATGCACTTCTGATCCTGCCACGTTCGTCGCCGCGCTGGGCTGCGGGCTCGTAGGCGGGCTGCTGTTCGCGTCCTCGAACTTCCTGATGCGGGCGCTGGCGGAGCTCCCAGCCGAAGCGGGGGCCGCCGCCATGCAGGGCGTCAACGCGCGGATCCTGAACTCCCTCTTCTTCACCGTCTTCTTCGGAACGGCGGTGGCCTGCGTGGTGGTCCTCGCCGGGGCTCCCGGGGGCCTGCAGCGTCCCGGTGCCGCCGTGTGCTTGGCGGGCTCCCCGCTCTACCTCGTCGGCGTGACGGCGGCGGCGAACGTGCCGATGGACAACCGCCTCGCCCGCCTCAGCCCGGAGGCGGAGCCGGCCTGGCGCGGTTAGGTGGACGCGGTGGACGCGGTGGAACCATGCGCGGACGGTCGCGGCACTCGGAGCGGCACTGCTCCTGACGCTCGGGCTCTACCAGATGGGCGCCCCCTGAGCGCCGCGCCGCCGCCGAATGTCCGCGCGTGCATCTTTCGTCCGAAGACTCCGTAGGGCTCCCCTGTACCGACCCGCTCGGCGGCGCTCGACGCGCGGCTGGGCGCTGGGCGGCCCGGCGGCGGTTTTGAGCAGGAGCCTCGCCGGGCCGCCCTTCTTTATGGAGCCGCTCGCGGTGGGAGCACAGCACGGGGTATCTGCAACGGGCCACCAGGAGGGGCGTACGAATGGGAATCCCACCCTCCGCCACCCCGATGAGCGCGCCTTCCCCCGACGCCGCCGGCTTCCCGTTCGCCACCCGGTTCAGCCTCCGTGGCCTGATCGGATTCTGGGAGGCGGCGGCCGAGGACGCCGAGAACTCGCTCCAGCCAGTGGCGCGGGCCGTGCTGGCCGAGCTCGAGGCGGCCCACGAACTCACGGCCGACGAGGTGGACCCCGCCGCGCTGGAGCAACACCCCGCCCTCGCCGCGCGGCTGTTCAGCGCCGTCTTCCCCCCGGCCCACGGGGACACCCAGGTGGCGGCGATCATGGCCCCCTTCGCCACCCAGTTCTGCCACGCCACCGAGGCCGCCGCCCGCCTCCAACTCCTCGACCTCGACCGCCTCCCGCACCGGATGAGCATGAGCGTTGAGGAGTACGACCACGGCCGCGCAATGATGGGGTACTGGGGAATTCTCCAGCGGGTATACGGCGTCGCCGTGGCCTACCGGTTCCCCCTCGTCCTCACCCTCGACGGGGGCGAGGCCGGCCCCGCCCGCTACTTCCGCGTCGACGTCGACTCCCGCTTCGCGGAGGTCGAGGTCGAGGGCGAGCCGCCGCCGCTCTCGGAGGCCGACCGCCGCCGCCTCGTCGCCAACCCGACGGACCTCGGACTGTGGCAGGAGCTCCTGCCACCGGAGCGGTTCCGGTTCAGCGGGTTCGGCGTGATGGAGGGCGTCGAGGTGACGGACCAGCAGGCTCTCTCCGCGCTCAAGGACGACCTCCTCCGCAAGGAGGCGCTGACCTCGGCCGCCAGCATCGACGCCATCGAGCGGCGGCTCCGCACGCTCCTCGGCTGCCCCCACCTCGCCGTCGGGCTGATCTGCCTGGAGCGGGGGGCGCTCGACGGCGTCGCCCTCTACGGGCCCCACCCCACGGCCCGGCCCATCGGGCGCAGCCTCCTCCTCGGCCCGCAGGGCGCCCCCGACCGCTGCGCCGTCGGGGACTCCGTCTACGGCCGGGCGCTCCGCGCCGAGCGCGCCGTCACCATCAGCGACCTCACCGAGCTCGAGGCCCCGACGACCTACGAGCAGCGCCTGCTCGACGAGGGATTCCGCAGCGTCGGCGTGGCGCCGCTCCGGTTCCGCGGCGCCGTGATCGGGCTGCTGGAGGTGGCCTCGCCCGGCGCCGGCGCCCTCAACGCCTTCAACACGATGAAGCTCGGCGAGGTGCTCGGCCTCTTCGCCACGGCGCTGCGCCGCACGCTCGACGAACGGGAGGACCGGATGCAGGCCGTCATCAAGCGGCAATGCACGGCGATCCACCCCGTCGTCGAGTGGCGCTTCCGCGAGGCCGCGCGGCACCTCCTCGACGACACCGCCTCGCCCCCCTCCGGTGATCCGTCCGAGGCGGACGAGGTGGTGGCGGAGATGGAGGCCATCCCGGAGATGGAGCCCATCGCGTTCGCGGGGGTCTACCCGCTCTACGGCCTCTCCGACATCCGCAACTCCTCGACGCAGCGGAACCAGGCCATCGCCGAGGACCTCTCGGAGCAGCTCTCGCTCGGGCTCGCCGTCGTCGTCGAGGCCGCGGCGTACCGGCCCCTCCCCATCCTCGACGAGCTCGGCTACCGCATCGAGCGCTACGCCCGCGAGGTCGCCGAGCGGTTCGGCGGGCAGCACGAGGCCGGCATCGTGGACTTCCTGCGCCGCGACGTCGAGAGCCTGTTCGACACCGTGGCCGGGTTCGGGCCGCGCGTGCCGGAGCGGATCGGGGCGTACCGCGCCGCGCTCGACCCGGATCTCGGGTTCCTCTACGACCAGCGCCGCCGCTACGAGGGGGCCGTCGCGCTGCTCAACGACACGCTCTCGGCCCACCTCGACGTGCAGGAGGCCGAGGCGCAGGCGTTCGCCCCGCACTACTTCGAGAAGTACAAGACCGACGGCGTGGACCACAACATCTACGCGGGGGCCGCGCTGCTGTGGGACGGCGGCTTCGACGCGCTGATGCTGCGGAACCTCCGGCTCTGGCAGCTCCAGGCGATGTGCGGCGCGCGCTGGGCGCTCGACGCCGTGGCCGCCGCCCGCCCGATGCCGCTGGAGGCCGCCCACCTCATCCTCGCCCACAGCGCGCCGCTCGCCATCCGGTTCCGCTACGACGAGAAGCGGTTCGACGTCGACGGCGCCTACAACACCCGCTACGAGATCGTCAAGAAGCGGATCGACAAGGCCGTCGTGCGCGGCTCGAACGGCGACCGGCTCACGCAGCCGGAGCACCTCGCCGTCGTCCTCTCGGACCCCCGCGCCCGCGACGAGTACCGGACCTACCTCGACTACCTCCGCGCGGCCGGGTTCGTGACGGGGCCGGTCGAGGACCTGGAACTGGAGGCGCTGCCGGGGGCGACGGGGCTGACGGCGCTCCGCGTGCGGATCGTGGACGAGCCGCCGTCGCTCCGCGTCGAGCAGGCCGTGCGCCGCGCCGTGGAGGGCTAGGGTGCGGCGGCCGCGGGCTGATGCAGGGCCTGCCGCGGAGTCCGTCTGCCGACAGGCGCGAGGGGGCGGACCGAGCTATTCGAGGAAGAGATCACGCTCCCGCTCGACGGCGCGGCCGGTGGCCTCGTCGCGGACGCGGAGGGTGAGCGTGTAGACGCCCGGCTCCTGGTCCGCCACGTCGAGGATGGTGTACTGCTGGTCGTCCGGCCCGGAGCCCTCGGCCTCGAACTCGACCGAGACCCCGCGGTCGTCCCCGCCGAAGAGGCCACCGACGAGGCGGGCGACGGCGCTGCGCTGGTCCTTCGGCCGCAGCGACACCTCGACGGTGTAGCGGCTCCGCCCGTCCGCGCCGACGGCTAGCCCGTAGGGCTCGAAGTAGAGGTACAGCGGCTGCCGCCGCCCGAACACGCTCCACGGCGCCGGTAGGATCTCGAGGCCGCCGCGCCGGAGCCGCCCCCCCGAGACCCCCTCTGAGCCGCCGGGACCCCCAGACCCGTCGGCTGCGGGGACCTCCTCGACGGCGTAGGCCAGCAGGAGGTCGCTGACGGAGAGCCGGTCGTCGGGGAAGGCAGGGACGTCAACCTCGCGGCGCTGCGTGGCCTGCGTCCCCCCGCCGGCCGTCTCGAACTCGACGGAGACCGTGTGCGGGCCGGGCCCGGACTCGAGCGCCTGCGTGTCCGTCCACAGCCGGATGTCCTCGAACGAGACGACCTGCGCCGTCTTCAGGCCGTAGAGCGTCCGCTGCCGCTCGGCGAGCGTGCCGCCCTCGGGGTCCACGAGGAAGGCCCCGGTGCGGAGCGTGAGGTCCACGAGGTCGGCGGAGAGGTCGGCCTCGGCGCCGAGGGGGATGCCGTAGTGGACGTAGAGGTCGGCGAGGCCGCCGTCGCCCTTGAAGGCGGTCACGACGTAGGGGACGTCCACGGCGCGGCCGGCGGCCTCGTAGTCGTAGCGCTCGGGGGTCTCGCGGAACGTCCGCCTCGCGATGAGCTCGTAGTCCATCTTCTCGACGAAGCCGGCGGCGCGGTCGGAGTACAGGTCGGCCGGGGGCGAGTAGAGCCGGAACTCGCCGTTGCGGACGGGGTCCTCGAAGACGAACTTGAAGTCGCCGTAGTCCCAGACGTTGAAGAGGTTCGAGCGGGCGGCCATGTCGAGGCGGAAGCCGGCCTCGGTGGCGTCGTCCACGACGCCGAAGGCGTGGAGCGCCTCCTCGAAGGCGCCCGTGATGACGACGTCGCGCTCGGGCGGGCCGTAGCGGACGACGACGCGGCCCCGCTGCGTCTGCCACCCCCGCTTCCCGATCTCCGGCGCCGCGTAGAGGAGGTCGGCGTGGACGAGCCGGGCGTAGTGCTCCAGGCGGCGCTCGTTGTAGGGGGTGAGGTAACGGGGGTTGCGGGCGGTCCAGAACGCGCGGGCGAAGCCGTCGGGGTCGGCGCGGTAGGCGCGGAGGTCGTCGTCGGTGAGGAGCAGCGCGAGGTCCTCGAAGGCGGCGCGCTCCTCCTCCGTCATCCGCTCGCGGGCCTCGTCGAAGGCGACGGCGGCAGCGTCCGCACGTCCGAGGCGGTGGTTCGCCGCGCCGAGGTAGAGCCAGGTGCCGGGGTCCTTGGGGAAAAAGACGAGCATCCGGTCGAGCATCGCCGCAGCCTCGTCCCAGTCCTCGTTCAGCGTGTAGATCCGCATGAGGTGGTCGTAGACCGGGCGACGGCGGGGGTCAGCGCGGAGGGCCGCCTCCAGGTGGCCGATGGCGCGGTCGTAAGCCGCTTGGGCGCGAGCAGAGAGGTCCTGCACGGCGACGCCCTGGCTCTGGAGCGTTTCGAGGTCGAACCGGTCGCTGAGGGGGACGGCCCCCGGCGCGTCGAACGCCGCGGCGTCGGCGATCCCCTCGGCGAGCTCGGGGGTGGAGCCGGCGGGGACCGGGATCTCGGCGGGGTCGATGGGCTCGGCGGCCTCGTAGAGGGTGGTCTCCGACTCCGACCCCCCGAACGAGAGGCCGGGCAGGCGGATGGCGTTCCGGTACTGCCAGAAGTCGCGGATGTAGACGGCGCCGAGCTCCTCGTGCGCGAAGGCGTTGGTGGAGTCGCGGGCGAGGATGGCGCGGGCGAGGCTGCGGCGCTGCTCCTGCTGGATGAACTCGGCGACGTTGTTCCACGAGGGCTCGCGGAGCTGCTGGAGCTCGGCCACCATGTACTGGAGGTTGTCGGGCTCGATCTTGCGGGCGCGGCGGACGGCCCCGAGCGCCGCGCGCTTGTCCGCGAGCGGCGTCTCGGCGTAGACCCGCGCGATCATGTAGTGGGCCTCGGCGGCTTCGGGTGCGGCCTCGGCCACCCGCTCGAAGTGCTCCAGCGCCTCGGCGAACCGCTCGGCGCGGAACGCCTCGACGCCCCGGTCCATCCGCTCCCGGAGCGCGTCGCTGAGCACGGCGGCCGTCGCGTCGCCGGCGCGCTCCTCCTGCGCGAGCGCCGGGGCCGCGAGGCAGCAGGCGGCGGCGAGGAGCAGGAGCAGTCGCGGCGGGGCCATCGGTCGGGGGCAGCTAGTCGAGGAGGAGGTCCGTCGCGCGCTCGGCCGTCTGGCCGGAGACGCGGTCGGTGAGGCGGAGGGTGACGGTGTAGGGACCGGGCGGCTCGTCGGCGACGTCGAGGAGGACGTACTCGGTGGCGGTGGTGGCGGTCCCCCCGGTCTCGAACTCGACCGAGGTGGCCTCAGCGCGGCGCCCGAGCAACCGGTCCGCGAAGGAGCGCCGGTCCTTCGCTTGGAGTACGACCTCGACGGCGTAGCGGGTGCGGCCGTCGGCGTCGCGGGCGAGCCCGTAGGCCTCAACGTAAAGGTAGACGGGCTGATTGCGCACGAACACCGCCCACGGCGCGGGGCGCACGACGAGCCCGTTCCGCACGAACACCCCGGCCGACGCGGCATCTCCGGGAGCAGCCTCCTCCACCATCGTCGCCGGCACGAGGCTCGAAAGCGCGAGCCCGCTGCCGAACGCCGGCAGCGCGACGTCCTGCCGTTCGTAGCCCACCTTCCCCGTCCCCCCCTGCTCCCATTCGACTGAGAGGCGGTAGGCGCCGGGCGCGGCCGAGAGGGCGAGCCCGTCGGTCCAGAGCATCCCGTCGTTCAGCGGCTCCAGCGCGTTCGGGTTCAGCCGCTCGTGTTTTACATGGGCCTCGGCGGCGAGGGCAGCGGTGCTGTCGAGGAGGAAGGCGCCGGCCCGGAGCGCGAGCCGACCCTCGTAGCGCTCGGTGGGGAGCCCATAGCGGACGTAGAGGTCGGTCCGTCCGTCCTCTCCTCGGAAGGCGTAGGCGGTGAAGGGAAACACCGTCCGGCCCGGTGGGGCGTAGGTCGAGCGGACGGGCTCGCGGGTGAACCGGCTCCGCATCCGCGTCGCCTCGTCCTCCCCCTCGGCCGAGCTTGCGAAGTCGTAATGTCCCGTCATCTCCGGGTCGTGGAGGAGCACGGCGAAGTCGTCGTAGACGGCCTGGCTATAGCGCCCGTCAACGAGGGAGAGCCACGTGAGGCTGTAGCGCGGCGGGCCGTAGCGGACGACGAGGCGCCCGCGGTCGGTGTTCCACCCACGCCGGCCGGGCTCGCGGTAGAGGAGGTCGGCGAGGGCGAGGCGGGCGAGGTGTTCGAGGCGGCGCTCGTTGTGCGGCGTCAGCAGCCGGGGGTCCTCGCCTCGCCAAAACGCCTCCGCATCGGGCGTCTCGGTGGCGTTCGGGGGGAGGAGCCCGGCGAGGCGCTCGAAGGGGGTGCGCTCCTCCGGCGGCATCAGCCCGAGCGCGCGGTCGAACGCCCGGTCGGCGCCGGCGACGTCGTGCAGATGGAACCGCCCGAGGCCGACGGCGAGCCAGGCGTCGGGGTCGTCGAAGCGGGCGTCGGCCATGCGGCCGGCGGCGTCGAGGAGGCCGCCCCAGTCGCGGAGGTCGGCGCGGATGCGGAGGGCGAGGCGGTGCGCGGAAGCCCGCCCCCGCTCGGCCGTCAGCGCGCGTTCGAGCAACTCGAAGGCCCGGCGGAGTGCCTTCGAGGTCGAGCCGCGCAGGCCGCCCTCATCGTCCATGAGCCAACTGCCGCTGGTGCGGTTGGAGAGGTTGCGCCGCCACTCGAAATCGAAATAGGCCACGAGGGCCGTCTCTTCGAGGGCAACCGGGGTCTCGGGGTCGAGCGCGAGGAGCCGCCGGGCGGCGGCGCGGCGGCGGCTGTCGGTCATGCTCGCCGCCTTCTCCTCCCAGAGCAGCCCCTGCAACACGAGCAGCTTGGTCTCCCAGAACCGGGCCTCCCTCGGCTCCCTCTCCGCCGCCCGCTCGGCGTGGTGCAGCGCCTCTTTGAAGTCTCCGGCGGCGAGGTGGTGGCGGGCGAGGGCGTCGTGCTCGGCGGCCGTCTCGGGCAGGGACTCGGCCTGAGTGAGCAGGCCGGAGTCAGCCGGCTGCGCGAGCGCGGGGCCGGCGGCGAAGAGGGCGAGGGCGAGCAGAAACCGGAGCATGGGCGGCGGACGTGCTGCAACGTAACGATTTCGCCGCCGCCGGGCCGGGCAACGTCACGGCCCTACCGCCCGTGCGTCACCGCCGCGCTCGGCCGGAGGGCCGGCTCGTCCAGGATGTCGAGGTCGGGGATGAGGTTCAGCGTCGGCGCGCCGAAGCGGCCCTCGCGCGGGCCGTTCTCCAGGTTCAGCACGCCGCGCGGGCACACCGCCGAGCAGATCCCGCAGCCGACGCAGCTGCTCCGGATGATGTTCTGCCCGCGCTGCGCGTACCACCGCACGTCGATCCCCATCTCGCAGTACGTCGAGCAGTTGCCGCACGAGATGCACTGCCCGCCGTTGGTGGTGATGCGGAACCGCGAGAAGTAGCGCTGGAAGAGCCCGAGCACCGCCGCCATCGGGCACCCGAACCGGCACCACACCCGGCTCCCCATGAGCGGGTAGAACCCGACCCCGACCACGCCCGAGAACACGAGCCCGATCCCGAACCCGTACCACGACGAGAACGTCTGCGACAGCTCCCCGAGCAGCGCCCCCCCCTGCGCCGAGTTGACCCACAGCAGCACCGTCGTCAGGGTGATAAAGACGAGCACGGAGTGGATCATCCAGCGCTCGACCTTCCAGGCCTTGAGGCTCTTGTCGGAGAGGTGACGGTAGGGGTCGCCGGCCGTCTCGGCGAGGCCGCCGCAGCCGCAGACCCACGAGCAGTACCACCGCTTCCCGAAGAAGTACGTCAGCACCGGCGTCCCGACGAAGATCATAAACGCGCCGAACCCGACGAACGCCGCCGCGAGGGGGTTCTCCGCGGCGCCGGCCACGATGTTCGGCCAGAGCTGGTCGTAGTCGAGCGGCCAGAAGTAGGAGAAGTAGAACTCGGGCTGGTTGAGCAGGAGGAGGATCTGCGGGAGGAGGTACGCCAGCACGAGCTGGACCGCCATCACGCTGAGCGTGCGGAGCACCTGGTACCGGCTGTGGCGGTACTTCAGGAGCGCGCGGACGCCCATCACGAGGACCGCCACGGTGTAGATCGTGCCGTAGAGGAACCACTGGTCGGCGGGGGCGCCGCGGAGCGTGTACGCCAGCGGGTCCACGGCGCGGATCAGCCCGTCGAGCGTCTGCGGGAACCAGTAGAGCAGGACGTACCCCCCCGTCAGCACGACCCCGACCACCCAGCCCAGCGCGCCGCGCGCCATGTTCTGGTTGAACATGACGCCGTCGTGGTGGACGCCGGGCTCGCGGCGGCGGTACTCGTCCCAGAAGTAGACGAGGCTGCCGCCGACGAGGGTGGCACCGATGAACGCGAGCAGCGGGATGGGCTGTGTGGCGCCGAGGCTGCTGAAGAGCGCGACGAGGACGCCGAGCCCGCTCAGCCCGACGGCGCCGAGGGCGACCTTTTGCACAGGCGTCACCCGGTGCGCCGGGTTGTCGCCCAGGGCGATGTGCGCGTTGTAGACGGGGATGGAGGGCATAGGGAGTTGTGGGTTGTGAGTCGTGGGTTATGAGTCTTGTGCTTCAGGAGGAGGACTCATCACTCACGACCCATCACTCAGAACCTCACGGGAGTGCCCGGCCAGGCGGGATGTTGAGCCCCGTGAGGTCGTTCTTCGCCATCCAGCGCCGCCACCCGCGCCGCCGCTTCAGCGCGAGGTTTTTTGCCGGATGGCGGCGGTTGTACTGCTCCACGACGGCCCGCTCGAACTGCGGGAAGAACTCGGGGTCGAAGTTGGCCGCGCCGAGGTTCTGGAGCACCTCCTCCACGGACGCCCCCTCGGCGATCCACCGCTCGCAGACCCCCTGGCGGTAGCGGACGCCCATCACGTTGAACCCGATGACGCGGCCGGCGGCTTGCCCGTCGCCGCCGGGACCGGGCTCGTAGGTGATGCGGATGCTGTGCCGCCCGCCGGGGTGCTCCCAGTAGAGCGTCTCCTCACCCGGCCGGAGGTCGGGCTCGATGCGGCCGTAGGTCTGATATTCAAGCTGGAAGAACTTGGCGGAGTTGAAGAAGACGCCGGGGGCGTACTCCCGGCGGCGCCCGCAGAGGGTGTGGGCGACGGTGGCGCCGTGGAGCCGGCCGGTGTACCAGAGCTGCTCGACGGCCCGCCGCTCCGGCAGCGGCTCCCGGAACTCGGCGCAGTCGCCGGCGGCGAACACGTCCGGGGCGCTCGTCTCGAAGGCGCGGCTGACGAGGACGCCCCGGCCGGTCTCGATCCCCGAGTCTTTCAAGAACTCGACGTTCGGCTGCACGCCGATGGTGACGCCGACGAACTCGGCCGGGATCTCCTCCCCGTCGGTCGTGACGACGGAGCGGACGCGGCCGTCCGCCCCCCGGATCTCCCGCAGCTCGGTCCCGAGCCGGAGGTCGATGCCGTGGCGGCGGATCTCGCGGCCGACCACCTCCGCCTCCTCGCGCGGCAGCACGTTCCCGAAGTAGGTCTCCTCCCGGACGAGGAAGGTGACGTGGACGCCGCGGGTGTGCAGCATCTCCGCCATCTCGATCCCGATCAGCCCGCCCCCAACCACGACGGCCTGCCGGATGCCGACGGTGGCCCGCTCCATCCGTTCGAGGTCGCGGAGGCCGTAGAGGCCCTGCACGCCGAGGAGGCCGTGGCCGGGCCAGTCGGCGAAGCGGGGGCGGGAGCCGGTGGCGATGAGGAGGCGGTCGTAGCCGAGCGTGCCGCCGGAGCGGAGGGCGAGGCGCTTCGCCTCCGGGTCCACGGCGGTGACGTAGTCGCGGACGAGCCCGATCCGGTTCTCCGGCCAGAACCGGTCCTCGTAGGGCTTCGTGTGGCCGTAGGTGAGGTGGCCCATGTAGATCCACATCAGCGCCGTCCGCGAGTAGAAGTGGTCGCTCTCGTCGGAGACGACGGTGATGCGCGCGGCGGGGTCGAGCTTGCGGACGTGGCGGGCCGCCGTGACGCCGGCGACGCCGTTGCCGATGACGACGAGGTGCATGGGGCTGCGGCGCGGGCGCGCGCCGGGTGCGTTCGGCGTAACCTACGGCCCCACCTGATGCTCGTTGTCACGACCGGTTCACAGCCGCCTTACCCTCCCGTCCATGATCTACGGCATCGCCGGCAACACCGGGAAGGAGAAGCTCTGGGCGCCGGCCGCGCGGCTGGCGCAGTGGCTCCACGCCGAGGGCCTCCCGCTCTGCTTCGAGGCCGCCGTCGCCGACGGGCTCGCCGAGCGGGGTCTGCTCCGGGCGGAGTCCTGCGACCGCCTCGCCGTGGACGACCTCGCCGCCCACGCCGACGTGGTGCTCTCGTTCGGGGGGGACGGGACGCTCCTCAACACGGCCCACCGGGTCGGCCGGCACGAGACGCCCATCCTCGGGGTGAACATCGGGCGGCTCGGGTTCCTCACCGCCGTCGAGGTCGGGGAGGCCGAGCGGGCCGTCCGGCAGATCGAGGCGGGCGCGCACACCGTCGAGGCGCGGACGGTCCTGGAGGTCGCCGTCACGCGGGACGGGCGGCCCCTCCCGGCGGAGCGGCCTCGGTGGGCGCTCAACGACGTCGTCGTCGCCAAGAGCGGGTCGGCCTCCATGATCGACGTCCGCGCTACCGTCGCGGGCCGCCACCTCAATGACTACTGGGCCGACGGCCTCATCGTCGCTACGCCGACGGGGTCGACGGCGTATTCCCTCGCGGCCGGCGGGCCGCTGATGGCGCCGGGCTCCGGGGTGATCGTGCTGACACCGATCGCGCCGCACACCCTCACGACGCGGCCCGTCGTGCTGCCCGAGGGCGTCGAGATCGCCCTCGAGGTGGCGATCCGCGAGCACCCGTTCCTGCTCGCCTGCGACGGCCAGAGCGAGCTCGTCAAGCCGGAGGGCGTGCGGATCACCGTCCGCCGCGCCGACCACGCCGTGCACCTCGTCCGCCTCCCCGGCGCCGACTACTTCGAGACCGTCCGGCAGAAGCTCTCTTGGGGGCGGCGCTGAGCAGGAGTGTCCCCGAGACGGGGGCGTACAAACCGAGTGAGGCGCCCCGCCGTGATCGCGGGGCGCCTCGTGGGGTGGAGATGCCGGGAGTCGAACCCGGGTCCGAAGCGAGCTACAGTCCAGGCGTCTACATGCGTAGCCGCTCGTGGGGGTCTTTGCCGGTCCAGCAAGCCCGAACGGCTTGGCGCCGGGCCAGCGCAGGCTGATTGGGTTTCGCCGCTACGGCTCAGCCGGAGCCTTGGCGGCTAGCTCACCTGAGGCGATGCCTCAAGAGGGGCCGATGAGCGAGCCCCTCAGGAGACAGCTAGCGGGCTTTACGCCGCCAGCGCGTACGAGTAATCGTTCGCAGTTGCTTCAGTTTCTCGGCTTGGGTCACGGGCAGGCCAAGAGCCACCCGACACGCAGCCTGCTGCACGATCGCTCCGTCGAATCCAAAACATCCCCAGTTGTGAAAGAGCTCCGCCCCCCTCTCGGCAGGCGGCCCGCATAGAACCCCGGCCCCCACCCGTTGTTTCTCAGCCGCCGCCTTCCACGGCAGCTTCATCGCGCTCGGCGGGGGCGTCGAGCGAGCGGAAGCCGTAAGCCGCGAGGGCCTCGTCGAGCTCGCCGACGAGGGCTCGGCGGAGGCCCCCGCTGAGCGCCGGGATCTTCGAGCGGCCCCCGGTGATGTACCGGCGGTGGGGGTGGAAGAGGACGCGGACGTGCCCGTCGGGCAGCGGGGCGGCGTCGAGCGATACGACGGTCCGGTAGAGCCCCCAGTTGCTCACGGTGCGTGGGGCCGTCGAGACGACGCCGGGGCCGGTTGGCGGGGCCACCTCCCACCCGGCCTCGCGCAACGCAGAGCGCAGCCGCTCCTCTACGGCGGGGCCCTCTGCCACCGCAGGGTCCTCGGCGGCATCGGCTCCGGCAGCGCGGTAGTCTCGGTACAGCGGCGCCGTCGGCGGACTGCACCCCACAGCGAGCAGGAGCAGGGCGAGGGTGAAACCGAGGGGCCAGGGCATAGCAGAGGTGAGGGCTCGGCCGAGTATAGCCCGGGGGAGTGGGTTTGGGGAGGCAGACCTGCGGACCCGAAAGCCAAAAAAAGTCGAGCGGCCGTGCTCACCCAAACACGGCCGCCCGACGGCGGAGGCTAGCTTCCGTGGTGCGTGTGCGTATCAGCACGGTAGCACCTCGCTCGAGCAAGCTCCGGTCAAGGAGGCATCAGACCCGAAGCTCAACTCCACACTTTGCGAACCCTGTGCCAACGGCGCGGCGACGCGTGAGCGCCCCTCAAATCGCCCCGCCGTCGCACACCGCTGCGGCGGTGTGTCCGATGATACACATGGAGTGTACAGCACGCGAACAGGGACCCGGAGGTGCCCTGCAAGGAGCGCCGACACGTGCGAGTGAAAAGGCCGCAAAGGGGCGAGTTCTGGAGAACCCCGACGCCGCTCGCCCCGTCGCATGCGCGCCGGAAGCTTGCCCGAAGGGCGCTCCGGCCTTACTTTAGCGGGCTGCCTCCGCCCACCCCCATTCCGAGATTCCTATGCCCTGCGGCCGTAAGCGCAAGCGCCACAAGATCGCCACCCACAAGCGGAAGAAGCGCCTCCGCAAGAACCGCCACAAGAAGAAGGGCCGGTAGCGCGCTCCGCCGCGTGGCTCCACCTCCGGTCGGCGTGGGGCTGCCGCACCGCATCGGAGCCGTGCCTCGTCGGGCGCGGCTCTTTTGCTGACCCGCCCCCACCCAACGAACCCCAGCCATGAGCAGCGAGACCTGGCGCGTAGCCCGCGCTTCCCTTCTCGGCACCCTCGTAGGCGGCGCCGTCGGCTTCGGGTTCGGGCTGCTGATCGCGCCGAACGAGGGGCGGCAGGCGCGCCGCCGGCTCGGCTACCTCCTCGACCGCTGGACGGCGCAGGTCGCCTCGCTGCGGGACCAGCTCCGCGACCACGAGGTCCAGAGCGACGCCCGCGCCACCGGCGCCGCGCTCGTCGCCGACGCCCGCCAGCGCGCGGAGCAGATCCTCCAGGACGCCAACGCCCTCATGGAGGAGGTTCGCCAGCGACCCCAGCTCTGAGCTTCCCGTACACCCCCCTCCCCTAGCGGCTCCGCGCTCTGCCTCGGAGCCGCACCTGTTTCCGCCTATGCCGAGCTTCGCCATCCTGCTGCCGAGCGCCGAGGGTAAGGCGACGGGCGGTAACCCCCTCGCCCCGGACATGTTCGACTACCGCACGTCGAACACGTTCAACTACTTCTCGGAGCTGAACCCGGAGCGCCGCGTCCTCATCAGCGCCCTCCAGGACTTCCTCGACGGCGCCGACGACGAGGCCCTCCGCAAGCTGTTCGGGGTGAGCGGCGACGACACCGTCGAGGCGGCCGTCGCCGCCAACGCCGCGCTCTACGGGAGCCCGCTCATGGCGGCCATCGACCGGTACGGGCCGGGGGTGATGTACGCGGCGATGGAGTTCCCCGAGCTCCCCACCGGCGCGCAGCGGCGGCTCCTCGAGAACGGCATCATCTTCTCCGGCCTCTTCGGACTGCTCCGGCCCGACGACCTCATCCCTGACTATCGGCTGAAGATGGACGCCTCGCTGAAGGGGGTGGGGAGGGTCTCGAAGTACTGGCGACCCATCGTCAGCCCGCACCTCAACCGCGTGCTCGCGGGCAAGTTCGTCTGGAACCTGCTGCCGCAGGCCCACCTCGACGCGTGGGACGACGACGGCTCCTACCGGGCGATGGTGCAGATGAAGTTCTTCCGGGAGGACGAGCAGGGCGAGCGCAAGGCCGTCACGCACGGGGTCAAGGAGCTCCGCGGCGCCCTCGTCAACTTCGTCGTCCGCGACCCCGCCGAGAGCGTGGCGGACCTCGCGGAGTGGGAGGCGCCGGGCGGCTACGAGGTCGACGAGGAGGCGACGAGCTTCGACGAGGGCACCCGGCGGGGGACGGTGGTGATGGTGACGCGGCCGGGGTGGGAGGCGCGCCG
Organism: Rhodothermales bacterium; assembly: GCA_965215145.1. Classification (GTDB taxonomy): domain Bacteria; phylum Bacteroidota; class Rhodothermia; order Rhodothermales; family JANQRZ01. The sequence goes on from OZ244038.1 coordinate 2,540,941, forward strand.
CGCCCGCCGCCGCGCCGAGCGCGAGGCCGCCGAGGCGGAGGCCGCCGCCGCGAAGGCGGCCCGCGAGGAGGAGGAGGACTGAGCCTCGGGCGGGGTGCGCCGCGCTTTTACGAGCCGTCTCCCACACCGTCGCTAGATTCCGGGGCCCCCTCTGGAGTCTCCCGCCTCTCGCCCCCCGCTCTATGCCCGTCGTCATCGGAATCGCCGGGGGTTCCGGCTCGGGGAAGACGACGGTGCAGCGCCGGGTCGTCCGCGCCTTCGGCCGGGACCGGATCGCGCTGCTCGACCACGACTCCTACTACCGCGACCTCTCGCACCTCCCCCCCGCCGAGCGCGCCGCCTTCAACTTCGACCACCCCGACGCGCTCGAGACGCCGCTGATGACGCGGCACCTCGACCGGCTGCTGGCCGGGGAGCCCATCGAGAAGCCGACCTACGACTTCACCACCCACAGCCGCCGCGCGGAGACGGAGACCGTCGAGCCCCACGCCGTCGTCGTCGTCGAGGGCATCCTCGTGCTGGCCGAGCCGGCGCTCGTCGAGCGGATGGACGTGAAGCTGTTCGTGGACGCCGCCGCCGACGTCCGCCTCATCCGACGCATCCAGCGCGACCTCCACGAGCGCGGGCGTGACATCGAGGCCATCCTCCAGCAGTACCAGCACACCGTCCGCCCGATGCACCTCGAGTTCGTCGAGCCGTCGAAGCGGGTGGCCGACGTGATCATCCACCGCGGCGGCCACAACCGCGTCGCGCTCGACATGGTGCTCGCGCACGTGCAGTCGCTGCTGAGCGAGGAGGTGCCCGTCCTGTAGCTCAGGGGACCTCCGCCACCACCAGCGCCCGGACACCGTGCAGCACGAGTTCCGGCTCTACGCGGTCGATCTCGGGGATCCGCGCGGCGAGCCACCCGCCCCACCCGCCGGTGACGACGACGAACGGGGCCTCGCCCAGCGCCCCGGCGGTACGGCGGAGCAGCCCCTGCACGCCGTCGAGGAACGGGAGCATCACGCCCGCCTGCACGGCCTCACACGTCGAGCGGCCGATGGGAGAGGCCGGTAGCTCGGGCTCGACCTCGGGGACCTGCGCCGTCCCCCGCGCGAGCGCGCGGCGCGTGAGGTCTGGCCCGGCCGCGATGGCGCCGCCGAGGTAGCACCCGTCGGCGAGGACCTCGACCGTCACGGCCGTCCCAGCATCCACCACGACGAGCGGGCGTGTCCCCCCCCGCCCTGCGTCGGGGTAGCGCGTCCACGCGCCGGCCACCGCCGCGACTCGGTCGGAGCCGAGCGTCTCGGGCGTGCCGTACCCCACCGCGAAGGGGAGCGGCGTGGCGGCGCTGATGACGGAGGCCCGCCGGCCCGTCGCTGCTTCGATGGCTTCGAGCAACCGTTCCGTCGCAGGCGGCACCACGGAAACGACTCCAACCCGCTCGACCCCGGAGCCATCGAGATGATCACGGAGGAACGCGAGGAGGGTGGGCGGGGCCGTGTCCGTCTCGCACCTGAACGTGCGGGCGAGGTGCTCCCCCGCGAAGAGCCCCCCCTTGATCGCGGTGTTGCCGATGTCCAGCGTGAGGGTCATCGCAGCGGGAGGTCGGCCGGTAGCTCGTGGGGCGCCCGGCCGCGCAGGGTGACCTCTCCGGCGTGGAGCCGGCGCAGGCCCCCACCCGCTTGCAGGAGGAGGGCGCCGTCGGCCCCGATCCCTTCGAGCGTCCCCACCCGCTCCGCCCCCCCCCCGGCTGGTCCGACGGCGGCCCGCTCCCCCAGCCCCACCATCCGCTGCGTGAACGCTCCGCGTGTTGCGGCTCCGCCGTCGCGGAGGAGCTCGTCGTAGCGAGCTTCGAGGCGGGCGAGCAGGCGGGCGAGCAGGTCGGCCCGGGGGACCGTCCGCCCGGTGGCGAGCCGGAGCGAGGTCGCCCGGTCGGCCAGCGGGGGCGGGAAGTCCACCTGGTTCACGTTCAGCCCGACCCCGAGCACGACGAGGGGGACGCCGCCGAGGCGGGTTTCGAGCAGGAGGCCCGCCGTCTTCCGCCCCTCCAGCAGCACGTCGTTGGGCCACTTCAGCGCCGGCTCCACCGGCGCCACGAACGGAGCGACGGCCTCGGCCACAGCGACGCCGGCCATCAACGGGATCAGCCCGAGCCGCTCGACGCGCAGCGCCTCGGGCGCGGGACGGAGGACGAGCGAGAGGAGGAGGTTCTGCCCCCGCGCGTCCGCCCAAGCTCGGCCGAGCCGGCCGCGCCCCGCCGTCTGGTGCTCGGCTACGACGAGGGCGCCTTCCGGGGCGCCCCGCTCCCCCCACCGCACCGCCTCCGCGTTCGTCGAGCCGGTGGCGCCGAACCCCCGGACCGTGCGGCCGAAGCGCGCCGTCCGCAGCAGCGGGTGGAGGTCGGCGAGGAGGGGGAGCTTGTCGGGCATGGGGGAAGGTAGGCCGCCCGGCGGGCCCGAACGCACCGCGGGGCGCGCCACCGTCGGCAGCGCGCCCCGCGTGTTCGGTCCGGCGGAGGCAGAGGCCTCTACCGGGGTGCTTCAGCCTACTTGACCAGCGTCAGGCGGCCCGTCTGCACCTCGGCACCGGCCTCGAGGCGGTAGACGTAGACCCCGCTGGCGAGCTCGGAGCCGTTGAAGACGGCCTCGTGCTGGCCGGCCTCGACGGTGCCGTCGACGAGGACGGCGACCGCGCGGCCCATCACGTCGTAGACGGTGATGTTGACGTCCGTGGCCTGCTCGACAGCGAAGCGGACCGCGGTCTCACCCGAGAACGGGTTCGGGTACGCGCCCGTCACCGTCGCTGCGGCCGTGCCGGCCGTGAGGTTGCTGGAGAAGTCCCACTCGCGCACGGTCGTGCCGGGCTCCCAGGCGAACGAGGCCGCCGGAGCGGACTCGGAGACGGCAACCATGCTGGCCGCGGTGCGCGCGGCCGGGTCCGGGTCGCCCTTCTCGAAGAAGAACTGGTCGTAGTCCTCGAAGCCGAGGGGGTTCGTCGTGCCCGCAGCGGAGACGTCGATGCGGATCTGGTAGAACCCGTCCGGAGCGGTCCCGGGGACCCGCTCGCTACGGAAGACGCACCCACCGGCGCCCGACGGGATCGTCACCGTCTGGCTGAAGAGCGGGAAGTCGTCCGGCACGCCCTCGGGGCCGTTGGCGACGATCGTAAACGTGTACTGCTGCGTCGGGCCGTTGTTCTGACCACACGCGGTGTAGGAGATCGTGCCGCCGGCGCTCGGGACCATGCACTCCGCGGAGGTGTCGCCGCAGCCGGCGTTGATCTCCGTGTCCACCAGGGGCTGCTGGCCGTCGAAGTACTTCGAGTAGAACCAGTAGTTGTTGCTGTCGGTGAAGCTGAAGAAATACAGGCCCGGGTCGAAGCCCGGGGGCAGGAAGAGGGTCGGGAAAAAGGCGATGCCGCCCGAGCGCGTCGGGTCGTAGTAGCTCGGCTCCGCCAGCGGGCCGATGTTGGCCACGCCGTCGTCGAGGAGGGGGAAGGCCTTGGCGTCACCGTCCTCGCTGTCGACCTGCATGGCCCAGATGAACTCCTCGTCGTCCTCGAAGAAGAGGTTGAACTCACTCACGTCTACCTCGAAGGCGCCGCCCGTGGCGAGGGCCGCGAGGTCGAGGCTGAGGACGAGGTCGGCGGAGGGGCGGGCGTAGGCGAGGTCACCCGGCTCACCCGACTCGAACTTCGAGAAGATGATCAGGAGGTCGCCCGTGCCGGCCGTGCCGGTGGGGGCGTTGAGGTAGAACCCGAAGCTGGTGACCTGACCGGCCGACATGGCGGAGCCGCCGCGGGTGCCGAAGCCGCCGAAGATCGGCGTGTTGCCAAACCCCGGCGTGAAGAGCTCCGAGAGCTCGAGGTTCTCGGGGAAGCCGGAGGTGTCGGAGACGGCCTCGGGGTCGGCGACGACGGTCGTGAAGAACGTCGTCCCGGTGGTGTCGAAGTACGAGATCGAGTCGACCGCGACGCCGCGCTGGTCGTGCCACGTCAGCTCGTCGTAGTCGATGAGCTCGGGGCTCACGACGCGGATGGCCTCGGGGCTGACCTTGGTCACGGCCTCCGGGCCGAACACCGGGAGGTCGGCCGAGCCGGTGGGGGCGACGCGCTGCTCCTGCGCGAGCGCGGGCGCGCACAGCAGGGCGGCGAGGCCGATGAGGAGGGGTAGACGGAAACGGTTCATGGGGTGGGGCTGATGTTGATGAGGGGGAGGTGAGACTGCGATGCATGAGAAAACCGGGGCCAGGTGGGGACGGGCCCGGTACATCGCGGATTGGCGGTGCCCCCTAGTTACAATGAGACCGGGCGAAAATCAAGGCTACGTGAGGATAGTCCTGCCACGGGACCGGATTTGTGCCTCAGGCGCACCCGCCGCGAGCGGCTCGACGTGCTAGCTTCCCCGCTCGCCCGCCCCCGCCCCGATGCTCCGCCCTCCCCCGTTCACTCTCCTGCCGTGCAGCCTCCTCCTGCTCGGTGGCCTCCTCTCCGGGTGCGCCCCCGCACCGGCCCCCGCCGACGAACCCGAACCGGCTATATCCGCCGAACCGGCCCCGCCGACGGAGGCCGTCGTGCTCTACGAGGTCTTCGTCCGCAGCTTCACCCCCGAGGGCACCCTCGCCGCCGTCGTCCCCCGCCTCGACGACCTCAAGCGGCTCGGCGTGACGGACCTCTGGCTGATGCCGATCCACCCCGTCGGCGAGGAGCGCCGGAAGGGGACGCTGGGGTCGCCCTACGCCGTGCGGGACTACACCGCCGTCAACCCCCGGTTCGGGACGGTGGAGGACGTGCGCTCGCTCGTGGACGCGGCGCACGCCCGCGGGATGCGCGTCATCCTCGACCTCGTCGCCAACCACACGGCGTGGGACCACCCGTGGGTCGAGGCCCACCCGGAGTGGTACACCCGCGACGCCGCCGGCGCCATCACCCACCCCGAGGGCACGGACTGGACCGACGTGGCGGACCTCGACTACGACGCGCCCGGCCTCCGCGAGGCCATGCGCGCGGCGATGCGGTTCTGGGTCGAGGAGGTCGGCGTCGACGGGTACCGCTGCGATGTGGCGGAGCTCGTCCCGCTGGACTTCTGGGAGGCGGCCATCGCCGAGCTCCGGGAGGTCAAGCCCGTGCTGATGCTGGCCGAGGGGGCGAGCCCGGACCTCTACGCCGCCGGCTTCGACCTCACCTACGCCTGGAACACCTACGGCGCCCTCAAGGACGTCTGGCGCGGCGAGCCCGCGTACCGGCTCTTCGAGGTCCTCCACGACGAGGAGCTGCGCTACCCCGAGGGTGCCACGCGCCTCCGCTTCACCACGAACCACGACGAGACGGCGTGGGACGAGACGCCCATCGCCCTCTTCGGCGGGGCGGAGGGGGCGCAGGCCGCCGCCGTCCTCGCGGCCACGCTGCCGGGCGCGCTGCTCCTCTACAACGGCCAGGAGGTCGGGGACCCGCAGCGGCTCCCGCTCTTCGAGCGGGTCCCCATCCGGTGGGACCACGACCCGGCGATGCGGCGGTTCTACGAGGACCTCCTCGCACGGCGAGCCGCCAACGTCGCCCTCCGCCGCGGCGCCCTCGACCCGGTCCAGCACGCCGCCGAGGCCGACGTGGTAGCCTTCCGCCGGACGGCGGGCGAGAACGTGACCACGGTGGCGGTGAACGTCCGGGACCGGCCCGTCGCGGTGAACCTACCGGGGGTCGGGGCCGACACCCTGCCGCCCTACGGGTGGCGCATCGACGCCCCGCCGCCGGTGGTGGAGTAGGGTCGAGAGGTCAGGAGGTCCGTCTCCGTTTGCTCACCGCTCGAACGTGTACTGTCGGGTGAGGCGGAACCGGCGGGGCTCGGAGAAGGGAGCGCGGACGGCGGCGTCATAGCGGGTCCGGTCGGGAAGCCAGCGACCCTCCGGAGTCGGACGGAGCATCGCGGACAGCGTGCTCTCCTCCCCGAACAGCGGTGACGCCTGCCGCCGCCGCACTGTCGCGCCGACGAGGCGGCCGGTGGCCGCGTCGAGGTAGAGCCGAGCCGCACGGAGCGCCTGGTCGTCCCCCTCGCCCGGCCGTGCCTCGACGGCAGCGACGCGGACGGGCCGCCCGCCGAGCGCGGTGTCCGGCGCGAGGGCGAACCGGTACGTCTCACGCCCGCGCGGGCCGAGGAACGCCGGCTCCTCCGGCAGCACCCGCCCGATGGGGTCCGGGGCGGTCGGCCGGCCCCCCTCCTCATCCCCGAACGTCCCGGTGGAGTCGGCCGCGAGAAGGCGGAACCCGTCCGCGCCCACGCGCCAGCGGCGCGAGCGAGAAGCCACCACGCGGCCCTCCGCGTCGAGCCGCTCGATCTGCTCCGACAGCTCGTAGGAACGCGAGGAGTCGGAGGACAGCCGGAGCGGCTCGCCAGGGTCGGCCGCGCGGAGGAGGTCCAGCACGGCGTCGGTCTCGGCGGCCTCCGCCGGGGAGAGCGCGGGCGGCGGCTCCTCGGCACAGGCGGCGAGGAGCAGGACGCAGTGGAGGAACGGGACGAGGCGGTGCATAGCGCGCCGACGTACCGCCGACCCCGCGGGTTGTTGCGGCCCGCCGGTGTCCGGCGCCGTTCGCCCCTCGGGATGAACGGGTTCGCGCCGGCTTGGCTTGCCGGAGGGAGGGGGCGGGCGTATCGTCTCCATCTCAAACGACCTGCTGCCCCGATGCCCGTTTCGCTCCGCGCCCCGTTCGCCCTCCTGCTCCTCCTCGCGCTCGCCGTGGCTGCGGCGGTGACGTGGGGGCCGGCGGCCACCCCCTCCCTCCTCGACCGCGCCCAGAAGGCCGCGCCCGGCCCCGACGCACGCCCGAGCGACTGGGCGATGGCGCAGCGGCTCTACCCCCACTCCGCCGACGACCTCGACGCCGCCGCGCTGGCCCGCGTCCGCGCCGCCTCCCGCGAGGCGATATCGCAGTCCGTCGCGATGCGCGGCGCGGCGCGCGGCGGCCCGTTCGGCGCGTGGCAGCAGGACGGCCCGACCGACATCGGCGGGCGGATCTCCGACATCGAGTTCGCGCCGAGCGACCCGAACCGGGTCTACGCCGGCGTCGGGACCGGTGGCGTCTTTCGTTCCGACGACGGCGGCCTCACCTGGACCCCGATCTTCGACGAGCAGGCGCTTCTGAACATCGGCGACCTCGCCGTCCACCCCACCGACCCCGACGTGCTGTGGGTCGGCACCGGCGAGGCCAACGGGAATGCGTACAACTTTGCCGGGGGCGGCATCTACCGTACCGACGACGGCGGGCTGACGTGGACCCCCCTCGGCCTCGAAGCCACCTACTCCATCGGCCGCATCCGGATCGACCCCACCGACCCCAGCCGCGTGTTCGTCGCCGCGCTCGGGGCCTACTTCGGGAAGAACGAGGAGCGCGGCGTCTTCCGCACTACCGACGACGGCGCCTCGTGGGAACGCCTCCTCTTCCTCTCCGACTCGACGGCCGTGGTGGACCTCGCCATGAAGCCGGACGACCCGAACACGCTCCTCGCCGCGACCTGGAGTCGCATCCGCCGCCTCGACGGCTCGAACCTCTCGGGGTCGACGAGCGGCCTCTGGCGCTCCACCGACGGCGGCGACTCGTGGGAGGAGCTGACGAACGGGCTTCCCAACCCCGACGCCCAGCCCGTCGGCCGCATCGGGCTCGACTTCTCGGAGAGCCAGCCGAACACCGCCTACGCCCTCTACACCGACGGGTATTACCGCATCGGCCTCTGGCGCTCCGACGACGCCGGCACGGCCTGGCGCCGCTACGACCGGCTGTTCAACGAGCTCCCCGAGGGCGCCGGCTTCCAGTGGTACCTCGGCCAGATCCGCGTCCGCCCAAACAACCCCGACCACGTGTTCGTCCTTGGCGTGCCCCTCCTCCGGCCCATCGGGAACGGGGGCCCCGGGTGGGTTGAGGAGTACGGCGACTACCTCGAGACGCTCCACGTGGACCACCACGCGATGGCGTTCCAGCCGGGCAGCCCGGACTACGTCCTCTCCGGCAATGACGGCGGCATCGACCTCTCGACCGACGGCGGCGCCTCGTGGACGGCCATCGACGGCCTCCCCATCACGCAGTTCTACGAGATCGGCCTCGACGCGCAGAACCCCGAGCGCCGCTACGGCGGGACCCAGGACAACAACACCATCCGCACCATCTTCGGCGAGATCAACGACTGGGAGCGGATCCTCGGCGGCGACGGGTTCTACGTGATCGTAGATCCCACCGACCCCGAGACGATCTACGCCGAGTCCCAGTTCGGCAACCTCGGCAAGAGCACCGACGGCGGGTCGAGCTTCCTCTACGTCGCCCCCCCCATCTCGTGGAACGAGCCCGTCAACTGGTCCACCCCCGTCGTGATGGACCCGGACGACCCGCAGACGCTCTACTACGGCTCGAACCGCGTCTGGCGGACGACGAACGGCGCCGCCTCGTGGGAGCCGGTATCGCCCGTCCTCACGCGCGAGGAGACCAACTCCTGGAGCCACACCCTCACCACCCTCGCCGTCCACCCCCTCGACCCCGACGTCGTCTGGGCCGGCACGGCTGACGGGAAGGTCTGGGTCACCACAGACGGCGCCGCAACCTGGACCGACGCCACGCGCGAGAACCTCCCCAACCGCTGGGTGACGCGCCTCGCGCCCGACCCGACCGACCCGATGGTCGCCTACGTCAGCTACTCCGGGCTGAGGTCCTACGACCCCATCCCCCGCGTCCTCCGCACCGACGACGGTGGCCTCACCTGGACCGACCTCTCCGCCGGCCTCCCTGACGCCCCCGCCAACGCCCTCGCCGTGGACCCCGTCGACCCGAGCGTGGTCTACCTCGGCCTCGACACCGGCCCGTTCGTCTCGACCGACCGCGGCGAGACGTGGGAGGTGCTCGGCACCGGGATGCCGGCGGTCGCGGTCTTCGACCTCAAGGTCCACCCGACCGAGCGGACGTTGGTCGCCGGCACCCACGGCCGCTCGATGTTCTCGCTCGACGTCTCCGGCGTGACGGTCGCCTCCGAGCCGGGTGCCGCGGCCGAGGCGCTCACCCTCGCCCCCGCCTTCCCGAACCCGACGGCCGGCGCGGCGACGCTCCGCTACACCCTCGCCGCCCCCGGCCCCGTCGCGCTCGACGTGTTCGACGTGCTCGGCCGCCGCGTCGCCACGCTGGTGGACGGCGACCGGCCGGCCGGGGAGCACACCGCGCGCTTCGACGGCTCCGGCCTGGCGAGTGGGCGCTACGTCGTCCACCTCCGCGCCGACGGCCAGGAGCGGACGCAGCCGCTGACGCTGACGCGGTAGCGGACCCCCCGTTCTTCTTGCGGTCGCTGCGCTCCCAGCAGCGAAGAGCTGTCCCCCTTCTGAAGGGGGACAGCTTTTCAGGCCCTGAGCGAAGCGATGGGCTGGGAAGCGGGGGGTCCGCAGCGACACGAACGGGGGAGTCCAATCGGGCGTAGCACGCCCATGCCCGACGCCCCAATTCTGGACACCTACGACGTCGCCCTCTACGGGCGGGACCGCACCGAGCGGATCGTCGGGCTCCACCCCGTCGAGGCGGCCGGCGGCGAGGCGATGCGGGTCTACCGGCGGCTCGGGCCGGAGGAGGTCGTCTGGACGGACGAGCCGCACCACCCCTTCTTCTTCCTCACCGACGCCGAGCTGCTGCGCGGCTTCCCCCGCTCGCGGTTCAAGTTCCAGGAGCTCGACGGGCCAGGCTTCTTCCGCACCCTCGTCGTCTTCCCCGACCGGAGCGCGTACTGGGACGCCCTCCGCCACGTCGAGCGCGTCACCGAGACGCAGGCGCGCCGGCCCGAGGAGGTCTACTCCACCGGCAGCCCCGAGCAGCAGTACCTCATGCAGACCGGCCGCACGCTCTTCAAGGGGATGGCCTTCGAGGAGCTGCACCGGATGCAGATCGACATCGAGGTGTACGCCTCCGAGGGCGGCTTCCCGAGCGCGAGCCGCCCCGGCGACCGAATCATCATCGTCTCGATGAGCAACAGCCGGGGCTGGACGTGTCTCCTCGACGGCCGCTTCCTCCCTGAGAAGGCGATGCTGGAGGAGGTCGTCCGGCTCATCCACGAGAAGGACCCCGACGTGCTCGAAGCCCACAACGGCTACGCCTTCGACTTCCCCTATATCACGCAGCGGTGCGCCCGCCACGGCGTCGCCTTCGCCATCGGCCGCGACGGCTCGGTGCCCCGGAGCTTCCCCGCGTCGATGCGCTTCGCCGAGCGGAGCATCGACTTCCCCGCTCTCGAGATCGCCGGGCGGCACGTGATCGACACCTACTTCCAGGTGATGAGCTACGACGTGTTCAAGCGGAACCTGCCGGGGTACGGGCTGAAGGCGGCGGCGAAGTACTTCGGGTTCGCGCCGGAGGGGCGGACCTACGTGGCGGGGCTGGACATCCCGCGCGTCTGGGACGAGGAGCCCGAGCGGCTGCTCGACTACGCCCTCGACGATGTGGTCGAGACGGAGCGCCTCGCCCGCCACCTCTCCGGGAGCACGTTCTACCTCACCCAGATGGTGCCGATGCCCTACGGCCACGGCGCCCGCACCGGCCCCGCCGCCAAGATCGAGGCGCTCTTCGTGCGCGAGTACCTCCGCCGCCGCCACGCCCTCCCCAAGGCCGACTTCGGCAGCCAGACCGTCGGCGGCTACACCGACGTGTTCGTCACCGGCGTCGTCGGCCCCATCGTCTATGCCGACGTCGAGAGCCTCTACCCCAGCATCATGCTGCACTACGATGTGCAGCCGAAGGACGACGCGCTCGGCCTCTTTCCGGGGATGCTCCACCTCCTCACCGACCTCCGCTTCGAGACGAAGGCCGCCATGCGCGAGATCGACGACGGGGAGCTGCGGAGCGAACTGGACGCGAGACAGACCGCATATAAGAACATAATAAATAGTTTCTACGGTAATATGGGGTTTGGGATGGCGATCTTCAACGACTTCGCCGAGGCAGACCGCGTGGCGGCGACGGGACAGGACCTGCTGCGCCAGATCCTCCGCCTGATCCGCGAGCGCGGCGGCACCGTCGTCGAGGCCGACACCGACGGGGTCCTGTTCGTCCCCCCCGAGGAGGTGCGCGGCGAGGAGGCCGAGCGCGCGTTCGTTCAGGAGATCTCGGAGCTGATGCCGGAGGGTATCAACGTCGGCTTCGACGGGCGCTTCCGGGCGATGCTCTCGTACAAGAAGAAGAACTACGCGCTGGAGACCTACGAGGGGGCGCTCAAGTTCAAGGGCTCCAGCCTCGTCAGCCGCTCCATCGAGCGGTTTGGGCGGCGGTTCGTACGCAAGGCCATCCGGTTGCTGCTGGAGGAGGACGTGCAGGGCCTCCACGACCTCTACCTCCGCACCCGCGACGCCGTCGTCGCCCACGACTGGGAGGGCGTCGAGAGCTTCCAGCGGACGGAGGCGCTGAAGGAAACCGTGGACCAGTACCGCCGCGACGTGGAGGACGGGAAGCGCTCGCGCGCCGCCTCCTACGAGCTCGCCATCCAGCGCATGGAGCGGACGGGGCAGCCCCCCGTCAAGGGCGACCGGATCAGCTACTACATCGCCGGGCAGGGCGCGAACGTGACGGCCTTCGAGCACGCGAGGCTGGCCGAGGACTGGGACCCCGCATCGCCTGATGAGAACACCGCCTACTACCTCAAGCGGCTCGACGAGTTCGCCGCCAAGTTCGACCCGTTCTTCGAGGGCGACCACGCCTTCCGCCTCGTCTTCTCTCCTGAGGATCTCTTCGGGTTCAACCCCACGGGGATTACCCTCCGGCGGACGGAGCGGGCGCCGGAGGAGGTCGAGGACGACGTGCCGTTCTAGTGCGTGTCGCGCAGTGCGTAGCGTGCAGTGCATGTTGTGTGGCGCGTGCTGCTGCACATCCGGCAGCCTCGACGGGCGGGGTGAGAACCCATAGGGGTGGCACCCGTAGCTTTCCCCTTCCCCTCCACCCTCCCATCTCCGCCATGAAGCGCCTGCTCCTCCTCTCCGCCCTCCCCCTCCTCCTCGTCGGCTGCGGCCGGTCCACCGGCGAGATGACCCGCGACGCCGTCCAGACCCGGACGTACATGGCCGACGAGGCCGAGGGCCGCGCCCTCATCGGTGCTCCGACCTCCGCCACGAACACCGTCGTCGAGAACGCCCTCGCCATCCCCGATCTCTCCGTCCTCGTCGGCGCCCTCCGCGCGACGGACCTCACGGAGACGCTCGGCGGCGACGGTCCCTACACCGTCTTCGCCCCGATCAACCAGGCCTTCAACCTCATCGACGCCGGGGATATGATCTCGATGGACATGGACGAGGACGCTAAGATGCAGCTCCGCGACCTCCTCCTCGACCACGTCGCCGAGGGCAGCGTCACCGCGGGCGACCTCTCCGAGGGGATGACCGTCGTCACGCTCGGCGAGGCGGACTACGGCATCACGCGGAGCCCGACGGACCCGCTCATGTGGCAGATCGGCGGGGCCGACATCGTCGTCGCCGACATCGAGTCGAGCAACGGGGTGATCCACCTCATCAACCTCGTCCTGGACGAGGAGGGCTTCTTCCGGCAGTAACCCCTCGGCCGAGCTGCGCGCTCAGGTGATGGATTCCGGGGGGTACTCGGCCGGGTCGAAGTCCGGCTCGGGGAACCGGGGGTCCATCGCCTCGAGGGTTTCTAGGAGGAGCTGGCTCACGACGAGGTCGCGGAACCACCGCTCCTCGGCGGGGACGACGTGCCACGGCGCCCACGCAGTCGAGCATCGGTTGAGCGCGGTCTCGAATGCCTCCTGGTAGGCGCCCCACCGCGCCCGCTCCTTAAGGTCGTCGGGGTTGAACTTCCAGTACTTGTCGGGCCGGCGGAGGCGGCGGCGGAGGCGCTCGCGCTGGTAGTCCTTCGAGATGTGGAGCATCACCTTGACGACGCGGGTGCCCTCGTCCGTCAGCAGCCGCTCGAACCCGTTGATGTGCTCGTAGCGGGCCTCGACGGTCTCCGGCGGGGCGAGGCCCTTGACGCGGACGATGAGGACGTCCTCGTAGTGCGAGCGGTTGAAGACGCCGATGTAGCCGGCTCCCGGCGTCCGCCGGTGGACGCGCCACAGGAAGTCGTGGGCGCGCTCCTTCTCGGTGGGCGCCCTGAAGCTCCAGACGCGGGCGCCCTGCGGGTTCAGCGGCCCGATCACCTTCTCGATGGTGGAGTCCTTGCCGCCCGCGTCCATCGCCTGGAGGACCAGGAGGAGGGCCTGCTCGCTCTCGGCGTAGAGGCGCTCCTGGAGGTCCCGCAGCCGCTCGATGTTGGCCTTGGTCTGCGCCTTCACGCGGTCCTTGTCGGCGTCCTCGGTGAGGCCCTGGGTGTCGGCGGGGTCCCGTTCCGAGAGCCGTGCAGCCTCGCCGGGCTCGACGCGGTAGCGGGCGAGGTCGAGGGTGAGGTCGTCGCGCATGGTCAGTCGAAATGGGTAGGGGCGCGATGTATCGCGCCCCTACGGCGCGGAGGGAGGGGCGTTAGCGCCGGCCGCCGAGGAGGCCGCCGAGCACGTCGTTGATCGGGCTGCCGTCGCCGTCGCGGTCGAGGAGGCTGCCGAGGGAGCCTAGGAGGTCGTCCGGCGCGGCCTGGCGGGCGCGGGTGGACTCCCGGCCGAGGAGGTCCGAGAGCCCCCCAGCGTCGAGGCCCTCGGCGCGCTTCTTCCGCCCGAGCGCCGCCATCACCATCGGGGCGAGCGCCATCAGCAGCCGCGTCGTCTGCCCGCTGTCGAGCCCCGTCGCCTTGCCGACGCCTCGCTCGACGCCGCCGAGCCGGTCGCCGAAGATATGGCCGAGGATGCCCGCGCCGTTGCCGGCCCGTGGGCTGAGGCCGGGGATGGCCGCCGCGGCACCCGCCGGGGCCGTTCCCCCGCCGAGTCCTCCGAGGAAGCCGCCGAGGTGGTCGAGGAGGCCGCCGTCGTGGTCGCGGTCGAGCGCGCTGGCGAGCGAGGCGGCGCCCTGGGGGTCGTTGGTGTTCCGGTTCATCGCGCCGAGGAGGAGCGGGAGCGCGGCCATCGCCGCGCGCTGCGTCGTCCGTTCGTCGGCGCCGACGGCGCGGCTGAGCTGGCCGAGGGTGTTGCCACCGAGGGACTGGGTGAGCGTGCCGAGGAGGTCCATGTCGGGGAGGGGGTGGAGGGGAGGGGGTGAAGTGTACGGGCGGGGGAGGGTGGCGTTCGGCAGCGCGGGGCGCAGCGTTCGTGCTGAGACCGCCAGCCTACCGTAGGGGCCGAGCGGAGTGACCGGCACTCCGCTGTGCCGTGCCCTCGTCGGATCCGGCGTCCCGCACATTGCAGGGCGAGGCGGGCCTCGCCCCTACGGGTCTGCCCCCACGCGCACCTCCTGCAATCCCCGGACGGCGTTCGAGAGGAGGACGGCGTCGGCGGCGCGGAGGTCGTCGGGGCGGAGCACGGCCTCGGCCGCGTCGGGGCGCGTCGCCAGCAGGTGCTCGCGGTAGACCCCGCCGAGCCCACCGGAGGCGAGGGGCGGGGTGAGGAGCCGGTCGCCACGGCGAACCCAGAGGTTGGTGAACGTCCCCTCCGTCACCTCCCCCCGTTCGTTGAGGAGAATCGCCTCGTCGGCGCCGCGTGCGCGCGCCCACGCGAGGGCTCGGTCGTAGAAGGGTCGGTGCGTCGTCTTGTGTCGGAGGAAGGGGTCGTCGGAGGGGGCGGGCTCGGGGAAGACGACGGCGCGGTGGAGCCGGAGCGCGGTGTCGTCCGCCGGCTCCGCCTCGATCGCGACGTCCCCACCGCGTCCGAGGGTCAGTCGAACGCGGTGCGGCCCCTCCCCCACCCCGCGCAGCGTCTCCTCCATCCGTGCCCGCACGGTGGCCTCGTCCAGCACGAACTCGAAGTAGCGGGCACTACGGCTGAGGCGGGCGAGGTGGCGGTCGAGCAGCGGGATCCGGCCGCGCTCGGCGCGCATCGTTTCGAGGGGGCGGAAGTCCGGCCGCGCGGGGCCGGTGAGGAAGCGGGCCTTGAGGAGGCACTCGGCGTACTCCTCGTCGGCGTCGGAGTCCCACACGACGCCGCTGCCGATGCCCATCCGCCCCGCCGTCGGCGGGTCCCCAAGCAGCTCGACGGTGCGGATCGGCACGCTGAAGACGAAGTCGCCCCCCGGCTTCACCACGCCGATGGCGCCGCAGTAGACGCCGCGCGGGGCGTCCTCCAGCTCGCGGATCCGCCGCATCGCCCGCCGCTTCGGGGCGCCGGTGACGGAACCGCAGGGGAACAGCGCCCGCAGCGCGTCCGCCACGCCGACCCCCGGCCGCGCCTCGGCGGTGACGGTCGAGGTCATCTGCCAGAGGGTCTCGTAGCGCTCGGCCTCGAACAGCCGCGGCACCCGGACGCTCCCCGGCCGGGCGACGACGGAGAGGTCGTTGCGCAGCAGGTCCACGATCATCAGGTTCTCGGCCCGGTTCTTCTCGTCGGCCACGAGCCAGAGGGCGCGCGCGGCGTCGGCCTCGGCGGTGGGCGCGCGGCGGGCGGTGCCCTTCATCGGGCGGGCCGTGAATCGGTCCCCGTCGCGCCGGACGAGCAGCTCCGGCGAGAGGCTGAGCGTCC
This sequence comes from Rhodothermales bacterium, assembly GCA_965215145.1. Taxonomy (GTDB): domain Bacteria; phylum Bacteroidota; class Rhodothermia; order Rhodothermales; family JANQRZ01. The sequence goes on from OZ244038.1 coordinate 2,556,476, forward strand.
ACCCCGCCCCCGCGCGGACGACGGCGCCGTAGGCCACGCGCTGCTTCCGCCGCAGCGCGGCGTAGAGCCCGAGCGGGTCCCCCTCGAACCCGAATGTCATCGGGGCCGTGAGGTTGACCTGATAGACGTCCCCCTCGCGGATGAGGTGGCGGATGCGGCCGATCCGCGCGCGGTAGGCCGGGAGGTCGAGCGCAAACTGCGGTTCCGTCGTCCGGTGCGGCCCAGCGTCGGCGAGCATCGCTTCGACGGCCTCGGGCGTCAGCCGCTCCGGCGCGTCGTAGACCCCGAACCACGCGAGCGGGCAGTCGAGCGCGGGCGGGTCGGGGAAGGCGGCACGGTCGAGGGCGTAGGCGGCCTCGTAGGCGAGGAAGCCAGCGCACCAGCGGCCGGCCGCCGCCTCGCGGTCCAGCGCGGCCAGCACCTCCCCCACCTCGTCGTAGCGGCTGGCGCGGAGGGTCCGATGGGGCCGGGTGAACAGGAGCGCCCCGGCCGTGTCGTCGGGGCCGGGGCGCGCGGTGTCGAGCAGGACCGAGTCGGGCGGGAGCATCGGGCGGGCGGCTGAGCCGCGGCAACGCCGCCGCGCCTGCGGTGATCCGCCCAGGCGGGGTCCCGTCAGCCGACACCGCAGGGGGTGGTGCTGCCAAGCGCGCCGCCCCGGCGAGGCGCCCTTACGCAACGCGCCCTTACGCAACGCGCACTACCCCACCCCAAAGAGGGGCTCGCCGTCGCTGCCGAGGTGGCGGAGCGCGTCGGCCAGCGCGTTGCGGGCGCCGCCGAACCGGATCTGCGCGACGACGTCGTTGCGGCCGGTGCAGTAGCCGAGGAAGACGTGCGGGCGGTGGAGGTGGTGCAGTCCCTCGCGGACGACCCACTCGTGCCACGGCCCGTACTCGTTGTCGTCGAGCCCGAAGAGCCCGCAGTAGAGCCGGTGGGTGGCCTCGGCCACGTCCTCGTCCTCGCTCAGCTCGCCGAGCTCGAGGAGGCGCTGGAGCGCGCCGTAGATGTAGCCGGCGAGGAAGTCCTGCTGGGTGTCGGAGAACCGGAGCGAGGCGGAGCGCGGTCCGGTATAGCCGGCCTCCTGGAGCGGGCGGCGGACGGTCCGGGTCACGCGGGCGATGGCCTCGCGGACGATGGCCTCGACGTAGGCGGCGGATTTGCGGCGCGTAGCCATAGGGAAGGAGAGTTCGCTGGGGGAAGGGAGGGATGTAGGCCGTTTCCGCAACCGCCGTGCAGCCTTCCCGCCGAGCGCTCGCCCCCGGCACAACGTCACGCCCCCATGCCATCCAGCCGGGGTGATGGGCCTCGGCCGGGGCCGCCGTGCCGAAACGGGACTGTGCCGAGCATCGGGCGTCTGCACGGATTTGCGCGGCGTCACAGTGCGGACTCGGCCTGCTGGCCGAGCCAGGCAACGAAGCGCCTGGCATCCGCCGGCTGCATGTACCCCTCGTGGCCCTGCCACTCGGGTTCCTCTCCGAAATAGGCCCACTCCTCTACCGAGGGTGGCAGTGCCTCGCGCACCTCCTCGGCGGGAGACCCACACCAGGCCGCCATACGATTGGTGTAGATCTGGAACTTCAGCCCGCGACTCGGGTCGCTCTCAGTGGCGACCACGTTGAAGATGGCTCTGGAGCCCCCATCCAACCTTGCCTTGAATGCGGCCGCGCTTCGCGTCCGGTCGAACCGGAATGGACCGCTGAGGGCCGAGACGAGATCGTCGTAGGCCTCGGCCAGCCCGACCCGCTCTGTGGCAGCCCGCAACTGCTCCCGTGTGAGGTTCGGCCGCCGCTTACTGCCGGACCGTCCCCGGCTGCGCTCCTCCACTCCTTCTGGCTCTAGAAGGAACGTGCGGCCCAACAATTCGCGCCCATCCCGCGTGCGGAAGAAGGTGAACAGCAGCACGTTGATGTCCACGCCGTAGACACCCGAGAGGTACTGCACGATCCGCTCGGTCCGGGCGTCGGCCTGCGTCGCCACGATGAGAAGCCGGTGGCTCTCCCCGAGCACCTCCGGCAGCTCCTCTTCAAACTGCTCCCAGAAGACGCTGCCGAGGTCACGACCGATGTACTCCTGCGCGAGGTGCTCGACCGCCTCACCGGAGAGCTGGTGCGCCCACGCGCCATAGTCCAGCACCTGCGCCGCGACCTCCCGCGGCGTCCTGCCCCGCTTGAGCTCGATCACGACGAGGTTGCCACCTCGGTCGAGGCAGAGGATATCCACGTAGCCACCGACGTCCGTCTCCAGCTCCGTCCCGATCACGAGGAGGTCGTCCTCAATGACCGAGATATCGCGGAGTGCCCAGTCGTGGAGCCGCTGCTCTAGGTCGAGCCGCGCCTCGGGCACCTCAGCGAGCCGCTCCCCGCCCCCTAGGTCTGTCATCTCCCACAGCCTGATCGATTCGGCCACGGCTACATGTTGCGGCGGTACTGGCCGCCGACCTCAAAGAGCGCCGTCGTGATCTGCCCCAGCGAGCAGGCCCGCACGGCGTCCATCAGCTCGGCGAACACGTTGCCGCCGGAGCGGGCGGCCTGCTGGAGCCGGTCCAGCGCGGCGGGGGCGTCGTCGGCGTGGCGGGCCTGGAAGGCGCGGAGGTTCTCGATCTGCCGCCGCTTCTCCTCGTCGGTCGAGCGCATCAGCGGGACCGTCTGGGTCTCCTCCACCACCCCGTCCCCCGAGGTGAACGTGTTGACGCCGATCACGGGGAGCTCGCCGGAGTGCTTGCGGTGCTCGTAGTACAGGCTCTCCTCCTGGATCTTGCCGCGCTGGTACATCGTCTCCATCGCGCCGAGGACGCCGCCGCGGTCGTTGATCCGCTCGAACTCCGCGAGTACCGCCTCCTCCACGAGGTCCGTCAGCTCGTCGATGATGAAGGCACCCTGGAGGGGGTTCTCGTTCTTCGCCAGCCCCAGCTCGCGGTTGATGATGAGCTGGATCGCCATCGCGCGGCGGACGCTCTCCTCGGTCGGCGTCGTGATGGCCTCGTCGTAGGCGTTGGTGTGGAGGGAGTTGCAGTTGTCGTAGATCGCCATCAGCGCCTGGAGCGTGGTGCGGATGTCGTTGAAGGCGATCTCCTGCGCGTGCAGACTCCGGCCGGAGGTCTGGATGTGGTACTTCAGCTTCTGGCTCCGCTCGTTGGCGCCGTAGAGGTCGCGCATCGCCACGCTCCAGATCCGCCGCGCCACGCGGCCGAGGACGCTGTACTCGGCGTCCATCCCGTTTGAGAAGAAGAACGAGAGGTTCGGCGCGAACTTCTGCACGTCCATCCCCCGGCTGCGGTAGTACTCGACGTAGGTGAACCCGTTGGAGAGGGTGAGGGCGAGCTGGGTGATGGGGTTCGCGCCGGCCTCGGCGATGTGGTAGCCGGAGATCGAGACGGAGTAGAAGTTGCGGACGCCGTTCTCGATGAAGTACTGCTGGACGTCGCCCATCGCGCGGAGCGAGAACTCGGTCGAGAAGATGCAGGTGTTCTGGGCCTGGTCCTCCTTGAGGATGTCGGCCTGGACGGTCCCGCGCACCACCTTCAGGGTCCGCTCGCGGATCTCGTCGTAGGCGGCCTGGCCGAGCACGCCCCAGTCCACGAGGTCCTGCCCCGTGCAGCCGAGGAGCCCGAGCCCCGAGCCGTCGTGGCCCTCGGGAAGGGTGGTGCCGTCGTAGGGCGTGTAGACCGGCCGACCCTCGCCGAGCTTCTCGGCGATCACGGCGTCGGCCTCGTCCCAGCGGCCCTCTTCCTTGAGATGCCGCTCGACCTGCTGGTCCACGGCGGTGTTCATGAAGAAGGCCAGGATCGTCGGCGCGGGGCCGTTGATCGTCATCGACACGCTCGTCTTCGGGTCAGCGAGGTCGAAGCCGGAGTAGAGCTTCTTCATGTCGTCGAGCGTGCAGATACTCACGCCCGCGTTGCCGACCTTGCCGTAGATGTCCGGCCGCTCGGCGGGGTCGCGGCCGTAGAGGGTCACGGAGTCGAACGCCGTCGAGAGCCGCTTGGCGGGCATCCCGAGGCTGACGAGGTGGAACCGCTTGTTCGTCCGCTCGGGCGTCCCCTCGCCGGCGAACATCCGGGTGGGGTCCTCGCCGGTGCGCTTGAGCGGGAAGACGCCGGCGGTGAAGGGGAAGAAGCCGGGGAGGTTCTCCAGCAGCGCGAAGCGGAGCCGCTCGCCGGGGTCCTCGGTGCGCGGCAGCGCGACGCGCGGGACCTTCGTTCCCGATAGCGTCTCGTGGGTGAGCGGCTGCCTGATCTCGCGGCCCCGGACCTCGTAGACCAGCTCGCCGAGGCGGTACTGCTCGGCCAGCGCGTCCCAGTTGTCGAGGATGTTCCTGGAGCGGGGGTCGAGCCCTTCCCACCAGTGGCTCGCCATCTCGCCGAGGCGGTCGAGCAGAAGCTCCTGGTCCTCCGGCTGCCAGTGCTCGACCTGCTCGCGCGCGCCGCGAGCCTGCCCCCACTTCCGGGCGACGGCGACCTGCGCCTCCGCCCAGGCGCGGTAGTCCCGGCAGGCGTCGGCGATCTCGGCGAGGTAGCGCTGGCGGCGCGGCGGGATCACGGCCTGCTCGCCGGGGTCCACCTCGGCCAGCGCGTCGGCGTCGTAGGCCCGGCTCGCGCGGCCGAAGTCGTGCTCGGCGTTCAGCCGGTCGAGGAGGGCGAGGTAGAGGCGGGAGACGCCGGGGTCGTCGAAGTGCGCGGCCATCGTGGGGAAGACCGGCATCTCGTCCGGCGCCGAGGAAAAAGCGGCGCGGTTGCGCTGGACCTGCTTGCGCACGTCGCGGAGGGCGTCCTCGGAGCCCCGCTTCTCGAACTTGTTGACGGCCACGAGGTCGGCGGCGTCGAGCATCCCGATCTTCTCGAGCTGCGTCGGCGCGCCGAAGTCGTGGGTCATCACGTAGAGCGACACGTCCACGAGGTCGGCGACCTCGGTATCCGACTGCCCGATCCCGGCGGTCTCGACGACGATGAGGTCGAAGCCGGCGGCCTGGCAGACGGCGATGCTGTCGCGGAGGGCCTGGGTCGTCGCGCGGTGGGCCTGCCGCGTGGCGAACGAGCGCATGTAGACGCGGTCGGCGTGCTCGCCGTAGAGGGCGTTCATGCGGATCCGGTCGCCGAGGAGGGCGCCGCCGGTCGAGCGCCGGGTCGGGTCGACCGAGAGGACGGCGAGCTCGAGGTCGGGGAGGTCGGTGAGGAAGCGGCGGACGAGCTCGTCGGTGAGGGTGGACTTGCCCGCGCCGCCGGTGCCGGTGATGCCGACGACGGGCGCGGTGCCGGTCGGCACGGGCGCGCCGCCGTCCCCGCCGGCCCCGACGAAGGCCGGCGCCTCGATCTCCTCCACGGCCACGGCCTCTTGCTCGACGGCCGTGATGAGCTTCGCCAGCCCGCGCGGCTCGCGCGTCGGCTCGGGGTCTTCGAGCGCCTTCTTCGCCTTGCCGTCGAGCACCTCGACGGTGTCGAAGTCGCACTCCCGGATCATCCGGTTGATCATGCCCTGGAGCCCGAGCCGCATCCCATCCTCGGGCGAGAAGATCTTGGCGACGCCGTAGCCCTCGAGCTCGCGGATTTCTTCCTGGACGATCACGCCGCCGCCGCCGCCGTAGACGCGGATGTGCTCGCAGCCCCGTTCGCGGAGGAGGTCCACCATGTACTTGAAGTACTCGACGTGGCCGCCCTGGTAGCTCGACACGGCGATGCCCTGGGCGTCCTCCTGGCTCGCCGTGTCCACGACGTCCTGCACGGAGCGGTCGTGGCCGAGGTGGATGACCTCGGCGCCGCTGGCCTGGAGGATGCGCCGCATGATGTTGATCGCGGCGTCGTGCCCGTCGAAGAGCGAGGCGGCGGTGACGAAGCGGACGGGGTGCTTCGGGGCGTAGGGCGTCGTTTCCATCGGGCGCAGGGATGCGGGAGGGCCAAGCGGAGCAAGATAGCCAACGCCCGGCGTGGGGCTGCGGATTCGAGCGGGGCGCACCCCCCGCTTCCCGGCCCATCGCTGCGCTCAGGGGCCGAGAAGCTGTCCCCCTTCTGAAGGGGGACAGTTTTGGTAGTGCCTGAGGGCGCAGCCCGATGCGCTCCCGAAACGGGGGGTCCGCCAACATTTGCGCGGGATCCGTGGCCAGCAGTTCAGATTTCTGGCGGCAGCCCTTGCACTTCTCGCCTTTTCTCCCGTAACTACCGTTGCGACTAACCCTTTTCTCCCTCGCCTCCTGCTGCCATGAAGAGCACTTCGCTCTCACTCTGCACGCTGCCGGTACTCACAGCAGTGTTTCTCCTGTTGCTTCCTAACCTTCTCGTAGCGCAGCCCCTCCTCCGCGAGTTAACCTCTCCGGACCCGGAACGCTTTAGCTTCTTCGGTAACTCAGTAGCGGGTATGTCAGACGTCGATGAGGACGGTTTGGGCGACTTCCTCATCGGGGAACCTGGCAGACAACGGGCTTTCCTGATTTCTGGCGCCACGGGGAGTATTCTCCTTGAGCTCACTTCCCCCAACGGAGTTCCCTTCCCCGGTCTAAGCAGCTTTGGTACCTCCGTATCAGGGGTACCTGATACTGACGGCGATAGCGTGGACGATCTGCTCATCGCTGCCTCCGGTGAGGGCCGAGTTTATCTTTACAGCGGTACCACAGGCGCACTTCTCTTCGAACTGACATCTCCCAACGAAGAGGTGGGTGGCCAATTCGGTTTCTCCGTGGCAGGTGTAGCCGACGCTGACGGCGACGGGAGAGGTGATTTACTCATCGGAGCGCCCAACGAAAATCCTGACTCAAGTCCTGAGGATTCTGGACGATCGTATCTCTTCTCTGGTGCCACAGGTACATTAATTTTCGAACTTTTTTCTCCTAATGAAGAGATTGATGGCAGATTTGGACAATCTGTCTCGGGTGTGCAAGATGTAGATGATGACAAAAATGGCGACTTCCTAATCGGCTCCTATCAGGAAAGCCCTGGCAATAGTCCTAACAACGCAGGGCGTGCCTATCTTTTTAGCGGATCTAAAGGTACTTTAATTACTCATTTTATGTCTCCTAATGAGCAAGAGGGGGGTAGATTTGGAGGGTCAGTTTCAGATGTTCCAGATGTTAATGGCGACGGTAAACATGATCTTCTAATTGGCGCTTTTACCGAGGATTCCCCACTAGGTAACGCCGACGCTGGTCGTTCTTATCTCTTCTCCGGCGCAGATGGTGCCTTGCTTTCTGAGCTTACTCCTCCTACCGAGAAGGGGTTCGGCCAGTTCGGCTTCTCTGTCGCTGGCGTGCCCGACACCGATGGGGATGGGCGTGGCGACTTGCTCATCGGAGCACGGTTTGCCGATTTTAGTGCCGGCTACGCTTACCTTTTCAGTGGAGCGACGGGCACTCTCCTCTTCGAACTCGTCTCTCCCAACGAGGAGGTCAATGGTCAATTCGGCTTCTCTGTGGCAGGCATACCTGATGCCGATAAGGATGGGCGCGGTGACCTCGTGATAGGGGCGCCTCAGGAAGACCTCAGCGACAAGTTAGAGGTCGCCGGCCGCGTCTACCTCTTCAGCGGCAGTCCCGAGCCCGTCTCCTCTGAAGACGCCCCAACCGCCGGAGGCCCCACACTTCTGTCACCCCATCCAAATCCTGCCTCTGGCTCGGCCGAGGTCATCTTCCACCTGCCCGGACCCACGCCCGTGCGCCTCGCCGCCTACGACGTGCTGGGGCGGGAGGTCACGGTGCTCGTGGCGGGCGCTCGCGCGGCCGGTACCCACACCGTAAGCTTCGATGCGAGCGGGCTCTCGGGCGGGGCATACCTCCTCCGGCTTGAGGCCGACGGACACGTTCTGACGCAGCGGCTCACGGTAGTGAGGTAGCGCCGTGCTCCGCCTCTGCCTCCCTCTACTCCTCGCCATCGGCTGCACCGAGCCGACCCCAGAGGCAGCGCCACCTCCCTCAGCAGAAGCGGTGGCTGCGCCTTCCGCTGCCGAAGTCGAGACGCGGGTCGCGGAGGCGCGGGAGCGGTTGCAAGCCACGGAGGCCGGGCGGATGGTCTGGGCCGCCATCGAGGCCCACGGCGGGCTCGCGCGGTGGTACGGCAACGGCCCCCTCCGCTTCCGCTACACCTACGACCGCCTCGGCTCGGACGACGACATCGACACGGAGCAGACGGTGGACACCTGGGCCGCCCGCGCCCGCCACACCGTGATGACGGACTCGGCCGCGTTCGGGTGGACGGGTACCGAGGCGTGGGTCATGCCGGCCGGCGCCGAGCTCCCGACCAACGCGCGGTTCTGGGCCCTCACGCCGTACTACTTCGTCGCGATGCCGTTCGTGCTGGCGGACCCCGGCGTGAACCTCGAAGCGGCGGGGCAGATGGAGGCCGACGGACGGAGCTACGACCTCGTCCGCGTCACCTTCGACGCCGGCACGGGCGACGCCCCGGACGACTACTACGTCCTCCTCCTCGACCCGGAGACCCGGCGCGTCGGTGGCGTCCGCTACGTCGTCTCCTACCCCGGCTTCTTCCCCGCGGGCGGCGCGACGCCGGAGCGGCTGATGCTCTACGACGGCGCGCAGACGGTGGACGGGATCACGCTCCAGGAGGGCTTTCGTTCGTTCGCCTGGACGGGGAGCGGCGCGGGCGAGCCGGCAGCGCAAGGTACCCTGACGGCCGTCCGGTTCGCGCCGGAGACGCCGGACGATCTGTTCGAGACGCCGTCGGGGGCTGAGGTGCAGGAGGGGCTGTAGGGGCGCGATGCATCGTGCCTCTACTCCTCGAACGCCACCGCCACGATGCAGCCCGCGCGCTCGGCCCAGCGGAGCGTCCAACCTCCCCCCTCCTCCACCGTGGCCGCCGCACGGCCCGGCTCATCGAGCGCGAGGCGGAGGCTCATTGGGGAGATCTGGAAGCCCGTTCGCTCCGCCTTCAGCACGGCCTCCTTCAGCGCCCACAGCACCACGAGCGCCGAGCCCTCCGGGAGCCGGCCGACGAGGTCGCGCTCGTCGGGGCGGAGGAAGAACCGCTCGATCCCCTGGCGGAGTGGGCGGACGGCCTCGATGTCCACCCCGAGCCGCCTGCGCCCCACGGCCGCCGCGGCGACGGTGGCGGTACCGGTCGCCGTGTGCGCGATGGAGACGTGGAGGCCGTTCCCCCGGACCTCCGGCGCCCCGTCGTCGGCCACCTCCAACGGGATGGCGGCTGGGTCGCCGCCGAGGCGGTCGGCGAGGAGGGCGCGGGTGACGGCGCGGCCGAGGCTGAACTCGCGCTGCCGCTTCGGACGGTGGTAGCCGGCGAGGCGCTCGCGCTCCTCGGCGGAGAGGGCGTCGGTCGGGAGTGGCGCGGCGTCCGCGCGAAGGGCGACGCGGAGGGCGATGTCGTCGGGGAGGCGCACGGGCGGGAAGCTACCGCCCGCCGGCCCCGCCGCGTTCAGGCGGCGTGGCGGAGGCTCCAGTGCCGGCCGATGCAGACGAACACCCGCGCCTCCGGCCCGATCACGCCCCTCAGCGCCTCCCCGACGCGGGCTCGGAGGCCGTGGGCCTCGGCGCCGTCGAAGACCCCGGCGTAGGTGTCCTTCGGGAGGACGTGCGCCTCGGCGCGGCTGTCCACGACGCAGCGGAGGAGGCCGAGGGTAGCCAGCTCGCGCTCGGCGGCGGCGCGCTCGCCCGAGGGGGCGTCGGTGAAGTCGAGGTGGGTGACGACGAGGTAGCTCAAGGCGGTGCCCGGCGGGTGGGGGTTGACCGAGCATAGCGCGGGGTGGTGGCAACCCCGTGTCATACCAAGTCCGGGAGCTTTCTGAGGGTTCGTGCGGTCTGAGGGGACTCCCGCCTCTTGGACCATGCCCCGATCTCTCCCCCTCGCCGATCACCTCTCCCCCGACCAGATTCGAGCCCGCTTCCGCGCGTGCCACGACCGCACCGAGCGGGCCCACTGGCAGGTTCTCCTCTTGAAGTCGCAGGGCCGCACCCTCGACGATATCGCCGCCGTCACCGGCTACACCCCCAACTGGGCCTCCACGATCATCCGCCGCTACAACGAGGGCGGCCCCGACACCCTGCGCGACCGCCGCCACGACCACCCCGGCGCTCCGGCCATGCTCACACCCGAGCAGCAAACCGACCTCGACGCCGCGCTGGAGACCGGGCGCGCCCCCGACGGCGGGCCGTGGACCGGCCCGAAGGTCGCCCGCTGGATCGAGGCGACGACCGGGCGCGAACGGGTTCACGACCAGCGGGGGTGGGAGTGGATGCTCCGCCTCGGCTTCTCGTCGCAGACTCCCCGCCCCGCCCACGAGGGCGCCGACCCGGCCGCGCAAGCGGCGTTCAAAAAATGAGCTTGCCACGAAAGTCGCCGCCGCGCGCGAGAGGGAGCCGGTCGAGCTCTGGGCGATGGACGAGCACCGGGTCGGTCTCAAGCCCATCCTGCGGCGGGTGTGGGCACGCAAGGGCGAGCGTCCGCAGGTCCAGGTCCGGCCGCGCTACGAGTGGCTCTACGTCTACGCCTTCGTGTGTCCCGAGACGGGAGAGACGGAGTTCTGGCTCGCGCCCTCGGTGAACACGGAGTTGTTCACGCAGATCGTGAGCGCGTTCGTGGCGAAGCGGGAGCACGCGGTGACGCTCGTGCTCGACCGAGCCGGTTGGCACGTCTCGGCCGAGACGCTGGCGCTGGAGGCCGACGGCGTGCTAGCCTTGGAGCACCTGCCGCCGTACAGCCCGGAGTTGATGCCGGCCGAGCGGCTGTGGGAGTTGACCGACGAGTCGCTGGCGAACCGGGTGTTCGAGCGGCTGGCGGATCTGGAGGCGACGCTCGCCGAGCGCTGTGTCGCGCTGACGGAGCAGGAGGACAGGATCAAAAGCCGTACGCTGTTCCACTGGTGGCCGGGGGGCGCTGACCATTCCCTCACAGAGTAGCCGGATTTGGTATCACACCCCCTGGGCTGGAGAATAGAGGATGGACGAGTGAGGATGGGACAGGACCACGGCTCCGCGGTTGCTCTGTTGCAAACCTTTCCTCTTGTCATCCCGAGCGGCGTCCCGCAGGGACGGAGTCGAGGGACCTCTCCGGGGAACGCCTCCACAGCCCGTTGTGGTTCTGCCCGAAGAGGTCTCTCCGCTCGCTCACGCTCGGTCGAGATGACACGGTTTGAGCTTTGCAACAGAGCACTCCGCGGTCAGCCGTCTACGCCTCCTCGAACACGTCGCTCACCGCGAGCTCGAAACCGTCGAGCACGCCCTCCCCCCGGAGCATCTCGCCGAACTCCAGGACCTCGGCCTCGGTGGCCCGCCGGTAGACGAGGACGCGCCGCCGCGCCGGCTCCACCAGCCACACCCGCTCGACGCCGGCCCCGAAATACTCCTCCAGCTTCTGCTGCACCTCCCCCCACGGGTTCCCCGGCGACATCACCTCGACCACCAGCTCCGGCGCCACGTCGAGGAAGCTCGGGGACTGGACCTCGGCCAGCCGCCCGGTCGAGATGAACGCCACGTCGGCGCCGCGGACGGTGTCGGGGTCGCGCCCGGTGTAGATGCCGACCTCGCCCGTCAGCACCCGCCCGAGCTTCCGGTCTCGGACGAAGCGGCTGAGGTGATAGGATAAGGTGGCTTCGATGTCGCCGTGTCTCCAGTTGGTAGGGCTCATGGGGATGATGCGGCCCTCGACGAGTTCGCACAGGTCATGGTCCGGCATCTGCGCCAGCTCCTCGCCGGTGATGAGACGGTCGGGCGCGAGGACGGTCGGGGGCATCGGTGTCGGAGGCGGTTCCACGAGGGGTACGGGCCTCCCGGTTTTTCGGGTCCCGCTCTGCGCTGGAGGATAGAGGATCGACGATAGAGGGTCGAGCGCCTATCCTCAATCCTCTACCCTCCATCCTCCGCCGAGGCGAGCACAACCGGAGCCTCAGCGGGACGGACGACGTGCCGAAGGACCCGGTGCAGCAGGTCTGCCCGGCTGCACAGCGTCGGCGCGACGACGACGATGCGGGCGTCGGTCTCGGCGTTGTGCAGCAGCGCGGCGCAGGGGTAGCGCTCCGGGCGCGGGCCGGTCACCGTCGGATCCACGCGCTCGGTGAAGGCGAGGGGGTGGAACACCCACGGCCGCCGCGCGGCGAAGTCGGTGTAGACGACCTCGACGGGCTGCTCCTCGTCCACCGCGAACCCCTCGACGTCGAAGACGCCCCGGCACGCGGTCTCGAAGCCGAACAGCCCGACGCGGTGCTCCCACGCCTGGAAGAGCGGCCCCTCGCCCCAGTAGACCGTCCCGTCATGCTGCGGGCGCTCGACCGTGGCCTCGGCGCGGGGGTCGTAGTCGACCCACCGCCCGGCGTCCCACACCTTCCACCAGAACGCCCCGCCCTTCTCGCCGAGCTGCCCCGGCGTGTCCTCCTCGATGGGCGCGAACCGGGGGCCGAGCAGCAGCACCGACCCGCCCTCGTTCAGGAAGCCCTCGATCATCGGCGGGACCGGGTCCCCGCCCTTCGTGCGGTACGGCAGCTCGTTGCCGGCGACGATGAGGAGCCGGTCTTTCGTCAGCCCGTCGAGGTCGCGCGCGGCGACGTGGCGCATCTCCCCGAAGTAGCTGACGGCGTTGGCGATGAAGCCCTGAAGCACATCGGCGAACAGGCGGGGCTCGTCCATCAGCGCAGGCTCGGCGCCCTCCAGCGGCGCGGGCAGCGCGCTCGGCCGGGCCAGCACGCCGACGGTCGTCCGGCTCGGGGAGAAGTGGACCTCGACGGCCTGCGCCTCGCCCGGTTCGAGCGGGAGGCGGAGGAATTCGCTGGCGCCCTCCTCGTAGCGCTCGGGCCGGATCTCGCGGCCGTCGAGCGTCACGGCGGCGACGGACTCGCGCGGCGGGATCCGCAGGTCGAGCTCCTCGGTCCGGGTGCCGGCCGTGGTGATGCGGTAGGCGTCGGGGCTCTGCTCGAAGGCGATGCGCCCCTCGTAGAGCGCGGCGTCGGCGCTCCACGCCTCCCAGCCACGGGGGACCTGCGGGGCTAGCCGCAGCCGCCGCTCCCCCGCCCCGACGTGTTTCAAACCGACCATCCCGTAGAGCAGCGCGTCGAGCGTGGCGCCGGCACCGGTGATGAAGGCGTGCCCGGCCACATCGTCCTGCGAGCCGTCCGGGTTGAGGTACTCCTCGCAGAGCCCCGGCAGCGTCGGCCGCTCCAGCGTCTCGACGATCTTGCCGACGACGTGGAGGCCCCCCTCGGCGTCGTAGTTGAGGAACCGCGCCTTCGCCTCGTGGGCCATCCACCACGGCCAGACCTTGACGTTGTGGTCGTTCCCCTCGGCGACGTACTTCATCGGGAGGTCGCAGGTGACGGACCCGGCCGGGCGCCAGCACCGCTCGCGCAGCGTCTCCAGCACCCGGAACCGCTCGTTCCGGCTCGCCACCCCCTCCGTCACCGCGATGGCGTTGTCGGCCAGCATCACCGCCGTGTCCGGGACGCCCCACTGCACGGCGTTGTTGAAGTAGCCCGCCTCGTTCCAGAAGGCGTCGTGGAGCGCCTGCCGGGTGCGGGCGGCGAGGCCGCGGTAGCGCTCGGCGGCGGCCTCGTCCCCGAGCGCGGCCTTGGCATGGCGGAGGCGGCGGAGGGCGGCGTAGTAGAGGACGTTCGAGTAGAGCGTGCGCTGCCCCTCGGGGAGGCGGAGGTAGCGGGAGTGGTCCATCCACTCGGTCGAGTCCACCACCAGCCCGCCCCGGTCCCGGTCCGCCCACGCCTGGACCCACGGCTCGAAGGCGTCCGTGTAGCGGCGCAGCTCGTCGGCGTCGCCGGCGTGCTGGTAGAGGCGCCAGACGAGCTTCATCAGCCAGCCGAGCCCCTCGGCGCTGCCGCCCTGGCTCGCGTCGTCCGAGACCTTGTAGTGCCACGGGGGGACGGCCGCGTGGCGGCGGACCTCGTAGTCGAGCGTCTCGCGGACGGCGGGGTAGAGGTCGGCGACGAGGGCGCCGGGGCCGAACCCGCTCCCGAAGTCGCGGCTCCAGACGTCGCGCCAGCGGAAGATGTCGCAGACCATCATGCCGGAGCCGCCAGGCTCCCAGGCCCAGCCGAGCTGCATGTGGTGCTTCATCGCGTCCACGGCGAGGTCGAGCCGGGGGTCGGGCGTGCGGAGGCGGAGGCCGCGCCCGCGGTAGAGCGCCTCCCACTCCGCGACCCACTCGGCCGCCGGCCGCGCCCGCAGCCGCTCGACGGCCTCGCCCGCTCCAGCGAGGAACGAGACCGACCCACCCGGCGACACCGTGACGGTGATCCGCCCGGCGCCGTCGGCCGCCGTGGCCTCCCCGCTGCCGCTGCTGCGGATGATGCCGGCCGGGGTAATGAGCACGTCCCCCTCGCCCCCGATGCCCTCGGCTTCGGCCTCTAGCGTGATCTCAGTCCTCTCCCCCGCCGCGCTCTCGACGAGGATCAGGTAGCCGTCGGCGTCCGGCGCAGCGGCGTGGGTGACGGCGACGAGGCCAGGGAAGGCGTAGCGTGCGGCGCCAGGTCGAACGAGTGTGCTGACCGGGAGCTCGCCTGCGGGGCGGCCCCCGACGTGGAGCCGCAGCCGGTCCGCGGCCCCAGCGAAGACGAACGCCACGCCGCCCGCCGTCGCGCGGGCGATGGTGCGCCCGTTGCCAACGACGGCCTCGACGTTCTGCTGGGGGAAGGAGTAGCCAGTCATAGTGTGCTGAGGCGGAGGCGAACGCAGAAGGTAAACGCTTACATTCTCCAGGTGAGAGAAGGGGCAGCGACCAAGCGGCCACCGCCCCTCATTACAGCTCCTGTCCGTCCTAGGTCAGGACGTGTACTGCCTGTAGCGCCGCGCCACCTCGTCCCAGTTGACCACGTTCCACCACGCCGCGACGTAGTCGGGCCGGCGGTTCTGGTAGTTGAGGTAGTACGCGTGCTCCCACACGTCGACGCCGAGCAGCGGCTTGGCGCCGTGCATCACGGGGTTGTCCTGGTTGGCGTGGCCGTGGACCTGGAGCCCGCCGTCGGAGCCGACCTCCAACCACGCCCAGCCGCTGCCGAACTGGCCGGTGGCCGCCTTCGAGAACGCCTCCTTGAAGGCGTCGAACGAGCCCCACTTCTCGTTGATGGCGTCGGCAAGGTCGCCGGAGGGCTGGCCGCCGCCGCTGGGGCTCATCGTCGTCCAGAAGATGCCGTGGTTGAGGTAGCCGCCGCCGTTGTTGCGGACGGCCGTGCGCTTCGCCTCGGGCAGCCGGTCGAGGTGGGCGAGCGTCTCCTCGATGGGCTTATCGGCCCACTCGGTGCCTTCGAGGGCGGCGTTGAGCTTGGTGGTGTAGCCGTTGTGGTGCTTGCCGTGGTGGATCCGCATCGTCTGCTCGTCGATGTGGGGCTCCAGGGCGTCGTAGTCGTAGGGGAGGTCCGGAAGGGTGAAGGCCATGACGGGAGGGGGTTTGGGTGATGAGAAGGGACGGGCTAAACGCGAAGCGACGGGTCGCGTTTCGAGACGCCCACCTCCCCTCCCATCGCTGAGCCTGTGCTGAGCGCAGTCGAAGTGCTCAAGGGAGGAGAGGCTGTCCCCCTTCTGAAGCTGCAAGTCCCGCTTGCCGGGGGGGACCGTTTCGCGCAGCCAGAGCCGAAGGCGATGCAAGTGGGATGGGGGTTCACCCCCGGTCCAGCGCGGCCAGCATCCGGCGGCGGTCGGGCTCCGTCAGCTTGCCCTCGCGGACGAGCGCGGCCAGCGCCTCGGCCACGGCCGCGCCGTCGGTCTCCGCCTCCCCTCTCTCTGCTCGTGGGTCCTCGCGGCGGGCGCTCGCCAGCATGGCCTCGTGGAGGAACCGGGCGACGTACTCCGCGGCCTCGCCGCGCGCGGAGAAGTCGAGCTCGTGGGTGACGGTGGCGCGGGCCTCGTTCACGTCGAGGACCACCTTCCGCCCGCCGAGGAGCTGCCGCTTCGCGTCGACCCGCACGACGTCGGCGTAGCGGACGGTCTGGGGCGGCTCGAAGTCGTTGTTCTGGAAGACCAGCCGGTCGGCGAGGAACAGCGCGCCGTCCTTGGCCGAGCCGAGGCGGGTGGCGTCGTAGAGCGCGAGCACCTCGTCCGGGTGGACGCCCACGCCGTAGTCCCGGAGCGCCGCGCGGACCTTGTCGGCGGGGAGGTTCGGCGCGCGGTAGAGCCCGAGCTTGGGGGCGTCGGGGAGGTAGTCCCGGATCAGGTCAGTCACGGGCTCAGCGGCCGAGCGCGAGCGTGGCGGCGTCGGCGAAGAAGCCCTCGGCCACCTCCAGCACGCCGCCGGGGAGGACGCCGAAGAACAGCAGCCCCACCGCGCAGGCGACGAGCACGACGGCCGTGGCGGTCGAGACGGGGAAGGCGGACTCGCGGACGCGCGCGGGGCTGTCGGCCTCGTCGCGCATCCAGAAGGCCACGAGCACGCGGAGGTAGTAGTACGTCGAGACGATGCTCGCGACCACGCCCACGACGGCGAGCCACGTGAAGTCCGCCTCGATGGCGGCGGCGAACACCATGTACTTCCCGATGAACCCGGCCAGCGGCGGGAAGCCGGTCAGCGCGAACATGAACACCCCCATCGTCACCCCGAGGAGCGGGCGGCGGAAGCCGACGCCCGCCAGCGAATCGAGCGTCTGCTCGGCGCCCTGCTCGTCGTCCCACTCCAGGGCCGCCATCACGCCGAAGGCGCCGAGGTTCATGAGCGTGTAGGCCAGGAGGTAGAACAGCGCGCCGGAGTAGCCCGCCGCCGTGCCCGCCGCGATCCCCGTCAGGACGTAGCCCGCGTGGGCCACCGACGAATAGGCCAGCATCCGCTTCACGTTCGTCTGGCTCAGCGCGATCACGTTGCCCACCACCATCGTGACGGCGGCGACCGCCGCGAGGGCCACCTGCCACTTCGCCGCGAGCACCACCGGCCCGCCGAGCGCGGCGAGCACGAGGATCAGCGCGGCGAACGCGCTCGCCTTCGAGGTCGTCGACATGAACCCCGTGATCGTGGTCGGCGCGCCCTGGTACACGTCGGGCGTCCACATGTGGAACGGGACGGCCGAGACCTTGAACAGGAACCCGATCAGCAGCAGCCCGAGGCCGACGTAGAGCAGCCACTCCCGGTCGGCGATGGTGACGAGCGCCTCGGGCATGAGGCCGAGCATCACGGTCCCGGTGGCGCCGTAGAGCAGCGCGATGCCGTAGAGGAAAAAGCCCGTCGAGAAGGCGCCGAGGAGGAAGTACTTCAGCGCGCTCTCGTTGGCCGTCGGCTCCTCGCGGACGAGGCCCGTCAGCACGTACAGGCACACGCTCATCGTCTCTAGCCCGACGAAGATGGAGACGAGGCTGCCGGAGTTGGCGAGCACCATCATCCCGACGGTGGCAAACAGGATCAGCGCGTGGACCTCCCCGTAGTTCTTCCCGACCCGCTGGAGGTACGGCGCCGAGAGCGCGACGCTGCCGAGCGCGCCGACGAGGATGACGGCGTTGACGTAGGCCGCGAACCCGCCGGTGATGAGGTGCCCGTAGAAGGCGCTCCCCTCCTCCCCCATCTGGAACAGCGAGAGGACGAGCGCCGCGAGCACGCCGCCGCCCGCGATCCACGGGATCTCCGGGGCGTCGTTACGGAAGGCGTCGTAGAGCACGACGAAGATCCCGACGACCCCGACGATGGTGATGGGGAGCGTGGCGCCGAGGTCGGCCCAGAGCTGATCGTACATCGGGGAGGCGGGTGGGAGCTAGGGGAGCTGCTCGATAGCGCGGGCGAGGTCCACGTCCTTCTCGGTGACGCGGTTGCCGGCGTCGTGCGTCGTGAGCGCGAGGTCCACGCGGTCGTAGACGTTGCGGATCTCGGGGTGGTGGTCGCGCGCCTCGGCCTCGAAGGCGACGCGGACGAGGAAAGCTACCGCGGCGCGGAAGTCGGCGAGGGTGAACGTCTTGCGCAGCACGTCGCCGGAATGCTCCCACCCCGACAGCCCCGCGAGGGCCTGCTCGACCTGCTCGTCGGTGAGGGGGGTACGGTCACTCATGCCCTTTCTGGCCTGTCATCCTGAACGCAGTGAAGGATCTCTCGCGTTCTGCCGGGAAGGACGCCTGCCTCCGCAGAGATCCTTCAGTCGCTGACGCTCCCTCAGGAGGACGGTCTTTGAAAGAGAGCGCCGTCCTCACAGCAGGTAGCCGCTGAAGAAGACGAGCCAGACCACGGCGTAGACCGGGATCAGGATGGGGACGGAGTATTTCGCGACGTAGCCGCCGAAGCTCGGGGTATCGGCGCCGCGGGCCTCGCAGATCGCCTTGACCATGAAGTTCGGCGCGTTGCCGATGTAGGTGAGCGCGCCGAAGAAGACCGCCGCCACCGAGATCGCCGCGAGGTAGAGCGTCGTCTCCGGGCCAGCCGCCGAGGACCCCTCGGCGAAGGCGATAACGGCGTCCGAGTCGCTCACGTCGAGGCCGAACTTGCCCATCGAGGCGGCGAGGAAGTTGAGGTAGGTCGGGGCGTTGTCGAGGATGCCGGAGAGGATGCCCGTGGCCCAGTAGAACGAGGTCTGCGTCAGCGCGTCGGCGTTCTCGCGGGCGAACGACGAGATCAGGTTCAGCGCCGGCTGCATGGTCGCGAAGATGCCGAGGAAGAGCCAGCCGACCTCGCGGATGGGCTCGAACGTGAACTCGTTCTGCTTCATCGCCTCCTGGCTGCTGAACTTGAAGGCGAGCCCGGCCACCGCGAACATGATCACCTCGCGGATGCCGAAGGGGATGTGGGCGATTTCGTAGAGGTCCGGCACCCAGCTCAGCACGCCGGGGTCGAGGAAGACGCTGGCGATGATGAGGGCGACGAAGACGAAGTTCCGCTTCCCGACGATGGAGACCGTCGAGCGGTTCGGGTCCACCTCGGCGGTGCTGACGGCGGTATTCCGACGGTCGATGACGTAGAAGATGCCGAGCAGGATGATGACCGTCGGCAGCCAGATCTGGAAGACGTGGATCGCCGTCCAGAAGAACGGCACGCCGCGGAGGAAGCCGAGGAACAGCGGGGGGTCGCCGATGGGCGTCAGCCCGCCGCCGACGTTGGCGACGAGGAAGATGAAGAAGACGATGTGGTAGGGCCGCAGCCGCCCCTGGTTGAGCCGGAGGAACGGGCGGATGAACAGGATCGCCGCGCCCGTCGTGGCGATCAGGTTGGCGACGACGGAGCCGACGAGCAGCAGCGCCACGTTCGCCAGCGGCCGGCCCTTTGCATTCACGTTAACGAAGATCCCCGACGACGCGATGAACAGCGATCCGACCAGCGCGATGAAGGCGACGTACTCCTCCAGCGCGTGCACCATCGGGATCGGCGAGTGGAGCACGAAGAGGTAGTAGATCGCCACGATGGCGCCGAGGCCGGCGGCGTACTTCGGGTAGTGGTGGTGCCAGTGGTGGAGGTAGAACAGCGGCCCCGTCGCGATCATCAGGAGGAGGATGGCGAAGGGGATCACGAGCCAGAGCGGCGGGGTGGCGCCGTGGCCGCCGTCGGCGTGCGCCTCGTCGCCGTGGTCGTCCTCGCCGTGGGCGATCTCCTCCTGCATCGCCTCCTCCTCGGCGGGCGAGGGGTCGTCGAGGCCGAGCTCCGTCGCGGGGTCGGCCACGGGCTCGTCCTGCATCAGCTCCTCCTGCACCCCATCGTCCTCGGGGACCCCCTGCCCCACGGCCGGTGCGGTGAACGCAAGCATGCACAGGGCGAGAAAGACCCCCCTCCCGATCCGTGTAGGGGCGCGATTAGTCACGCCCCTACGGCGCCCCGAGTGGGGACGCAGCCGCTGCGATGGACAGAGAAGCGGGGGGTCGGCGGCAGGCGTCACGTCCGGGGCGGGCGAGGGGTGAGGGGCGGGCCTACGATACGGCGGACGGGGTTACGGCGTGGGGGCGAATCCGTCGAGCGGCAGCGGCTCGGCCGTGCTCACCGTAGAGACGCCTCGGCGGGGCGCCTCTACCTCGACCAAGCCCTCCGTTCCCTCCAGCGCCACGACCCGCTTCGCCTCGACGAGCTCCACCATCGCGTCCACGGCCGGCGCGCTGACGTTGAGGAACGGCTGCGGCCAGAACCCGAGCACGACCATCAGCACCGCCAGCGGGACCAGCAGCCCGACCTCGCGGCCGTTGAGGTCCTTCATCTCCGCGTTGGCCGGGTCGGTGACCGGCCCCCAGAACGTCCGGTACAGCATCGTCAGGAGGTAGATCGCCGCCACGATCACGCCGGCCGTCGCGATCCCCACGATCCACCAGCTCCCCAGGATCGCGCTGTTGAAGGTGCCGAGCAGGATCAGGAACTCGCCGACGAACCCGTTCAGCCCCGGCAGCCCGACGGAGGCCATCGCGCTGAAGACCATGAAGAACGTCAGCACCGGGACGGTCTTGGCGATCCCGCCATAGTCGGCCATAAGCCGCGTGTGGCGCCGCTCGTACATCATCCCGATGATGAGGAACAGCGCGCCCGTCGAGATCCCGTGGTTGATCATCTGGATCATCGCGCCCTGCATGGCCTCGGCCGTGAGCGCGAAGATGCCGAGCACGACGAAGCCGAGGTGGGCCACCGACGAGTACGCCACGAGCTTCTTGGCGTCCTTCTGGGCGTAGGCCACGAGCCCCCCGTAGATGATCCCGACGAGGGCCAGCACCGCGATCGGCGTGGCGAACGTGGCCGTGGCGACGGGGAAGAAGGGGAGGACGAACCGGACGAGCCCGTAGGTCCCCATCTTCAGCAGCACGCCGGCCAGCACCACCGAGCCGCCCGTCGGGGCCTGGACGTGCGCGTCCGGCAGCCAGGTGTGGAGCGGGAACAGCGGGACCTTGATCATGAAGGCCAGCGCGAACAGGAGGAACAGCCACGTCTGCGCCCCCAGCGGCACGTTGTAGCTCACCAGCTTGTACCAGTCCGTCGTGAACACCCCGCCGTTTACCGCGTCGCCCGCTTCGAACCCGAGCCACAGCAGGCCGACGAGCATCAGCAGCGAGCCGAACAGGGTGTAGATCACGAACTTGACGGCGGCGTAGACCCGGTTCTCGCCGCCCCAGATCCCGATGATGAAGTACATCGGGATGAGGGTGAGCTCGAAGAAGATGTAGAACAGGAACAGGTCGAACGCGGCGAAGACGCCTAGCACGCCGGTCTGGAGGATCAGCAACAGCGCGTAGTAGCCCTTGTGGTGCTTGCCGATGTAGGTCCACGACGAGAGCACCACGATGGGGCCGAGCAGCGTCGTCAAGAGCAGGAGCAGCAGGTTCAGCCCGTCCACCCCGACGGAGTAGGTGATGTCGACGCCGGGGAACCAGTTCGCGCTGCGCTCGGCGAGCTGTGGGAGGTCGGTCGTGGGGATGCCGGGGTCGAAGCCGGCCCAGAGCCCGAGCGAGATGAGGAACGTCACGGCCGTCACGCCGAGGGCGGTCCAGCGGACGGCGTTCACGTTCGGTGCCAGCAGCACCGCCAGCGCGCCGAGCGCCGGCAGGAAGATGACGAGCGAGACGAGGTGGGGGATGCCGGCTAGGAAATCCATTGGCGACGGATCGTAGGGGCGGGCCTTTGTGCCCGCCCGTCAGCGGGGTTCGGCAGAAGGGCAGTCACACGAGGTCAGCAGGGCAGCCCACGGGGCTGCCCCTACACGAAGATCATGAGGGCGACGACGACGACGACGCCGAGCACGACGGCGAGCGCGTAGCTCTGCACCGCGCCCGTCTGGATGCCGCGCAGCGAGCCGCTGAACATCCGGGCGGCGCGGGCCACCCCGTTCACCGCGCCGTCCACGACGCGCTCGTCGAACGGGGCGAGGCCCTCCTTCGAGCCGCGCATGGTGGGGCGGACGACGGCGGCGTCGTAGCCCTCGTCCCAGAAGTACTTCCGGCTGAACAGCGCGTAGACCGGGCCGAGCCGGCGCTGGATCTGGCGGTCGTACTGGAGGCCACTCCGGCGGTACGAGAACCACGCGAACGCCACGCCGCCGATGGCGATCAGCGCGCCGAGCCCGAGCAGCATCCACTCCGTCGCATGGGAGACGTGGTGGGCGAGCTCCAGCTCCGCGACCGGCCCGCCGTATTTGGAGCCGAGGTAGTGGTGGATCCAGCTCTCCGTCCCGAGCAGCTCCGCGATCACGGGCGGCAGCCCGAGGAAGCCGGCGACGACCGAGAGCCCGGCCAGCACCCACAGCGGCACCGTCATCTGCCAGGGGCTCTCGTGCGGCTTCGTGTCGAGCGCGTCCGGCCAGCGCTCGCGGCCCTCGAAGGTGAGGACGTAGCAGCGCATCATGTAGAACGCCGTCAGCACCGCCGTCACGATGCCGATCCCCCAAACGAAGTACGCCCAGCCGGTCCCGTCGGCGCCGAGCTCGAACGCCTTGAACAGGATCTCGTCCTTCGAGAAGAACCCGGCGAGGAACGGGACCCCCGCGATGGCGAGCGTGGCGATCAGGAAGGTGATCGCCGTCTGCGGCATGTAGCGGCGGAGGCCGCCCATCGTCCGCATGTCCTGCGCGTCGAACGGGCCGTCGTAGGGGAGCGGGTCGTGGCGGAGCGTGTTCTGCGTGGCCTCGCTGTCGTGCGGGGTGTCCGGCGCGCCGTGGTGCTTCGGGATGAGGCCCTTGTGCTCGAGGTCGTGCTCGACGCCGTGCATCGCGTGGATCACGCTCCCCGAGCCGAGGAAGAGGCACGCCTTGAAAAAGGCGTGGGTCATCACGTGGAAGATGGCGACGAAGAAGGCCCCCACGCCGGCCGCGAGGAACATGTACCCGAGCTGGCTCACCGTCGAGTACGCCAGCACCTTCTTGATGTCGTTCTGCGTCAGCGCGATCGTCGCCGCCATGATGGCCGTGAGCGCGCCCACGACGGCGATCACCGGCATCACCCAGCCGGCCTCGATCACCATCGGCGAGAGGCGGGCCAGGAGGTAGAGGCCGCTCGTCACCATCGTCGCCGCGTGGATCAGCGCGCTCACCGGCGTCGGGCCGGCCATGGCATCGGGGAGCCAGACGAACAGCGGGATCTGCGCGCTCTTGCCCGTGGCGCCGATGAAGAAGAGCAGCGAGGCGAGCCCCGCGACGCCGGCCACGGCGGTCAGGCCCGGCTCCGAGAGCAGCGTCGTGAAGTCCATCCCGAACGGCGCGATCCCGGCGGCCGTGACCTCGCGGTAGACGAGGAACATCCCGAGCAGGAAGGCGAAGTCGCCGACGCGGTTGACGATGAACGCCTTGTTCGCCGCCGCGGTGTTCTTGAGGTCGGTGTACCAGAACCCGATCAGGAGGTACGAGCAGAGCCCGACGCCCTCCCACCCGAGGAACAGCACGACGAGGTTCTCCGCGAGCACGAGGTTCAGCATCGCGAAGATGAAGAGGTTGAGGTACGCGAAGAACCGCCAGTAGCCGGGGTCGTCGTGCATGTACCCCATCGAGTACAGGTGGATCAGGCTCCCCACGCCGGTCACCACGAGCGTCATCACCAGCGAGAGCGGGTCGATCCGGTAGGCGAAGTCGACGAAGAGGTCGCCGGCGGCCATCCACGTGAAGTAGCGGACGACCTCGGCCTCGCCGTGCCCCCCGAGCGTCGGGATGAACAGCAGCACCGCCAGCACGAACGGCACCGCGACGGCCCCCGTGGCGAGCACGCCGATGAGCCCCTCGCGCTGCCGGTACGCCGGGACGAAGAGCCCCATCATCCCGTTGAGCACCGCCCCGAAGAGCGGGAGGAGCAGGATCAGCCGGACGGCGAACTCGGGCGTCATGAGTTGTGGGTTATGAGTGGTGAGTTCTCAGAACTCAGAACTCAAGACTCAGAACCCGCGGCGTCAGCCGCGGAAGAGGTTGAACTCGTCGACGTTGACGGTGACCTTGTTGCGGAACAGCGCGATCACGATGGCGAGCCCGACGGCGGCCTCGGCCGCGGCGACCGACATCACGAAAAACACCAGGATCAGCCCGTCCACGTCGGCGAAGGCCTGGCTGAAGGTGACGAGCGTGAGGTTCACCGCGTTCAGCATCAGCTCGATCGAGAGGAACACGACGATGGCGTTGCGCCGGATGAGCACGCCCAGCACCCCGATCACGAAGAGGACCGCCGAGAGCGAGAGGTACCAGTTGAGGGCGAGCTCCATTCGGAGTTGTGAGTTGTGGGTTGTGAGTCGTGGGTTGCGAGTGGGATCTCAGAACCTATGACTCAGAACTTTCAAACCAGCCGCTTCTTGGCGAGCAGCACGGCGCCGATGGTGGCCGCCAGCAGCAGGATGGCGATGACCTGGAGGAGGTAGGCGTACTCCGTGAACAGCACGAGCCCGACGTTCCGCGCCGAACCCGCCTCGACGGCCTCCGCCACGGCCACGGCCTCCGGCGCCACGTCGAGCCCGATGGCGACGGCGAAGAGGAGCTGCGCCAGCACGACGACGCCGAGCAGGAAGGCCACCCCCTTCCGCCAGTCGAGCTCCTGGAGCCGCGGCACGGCGTCGAGGTTCAGGAGCATGATCACGAACAGGAACAGCACCATGATCGCCCCGGCGTAGACGAGGACCTGGATCACGGCGATGAACTCGGCCTGGAGCGTGAGGTACAGGCAGGCGATGCTGAACAGGTTCAGCACCATCCACAGCGCGCTCGCCACGGGGCTCCGGGCGATCAGCATCCCCAGCGCCGCCGCGACGGCGACCACGGCGAACACGAAGAACAGGAACGGCGCGAGCATCCGGGAGGGGCGGTGGGTGAGGGCGGCTCGGCGGGCGGCGCGGGAGGGGTGGGTGGGGGCGCCGGCACAGACCCGCTGAAGTTAGAGCGGGCGCCGGAACCGGACAACCGGAATCGCTGTGAGGAGCGGGTGAATGGGGAGAGGAAGGGGGGAGGAAAGGGAGGAGCGGAGGGGATTCCGAAGGAGAACACCCGTAGGGGCGCGATACATCGCGCCCTGCTCACGGCTACCTCCGCCTCCTAGGCATCTATGCGCCGAATCTACTCGACCCGGACCTCGACGGGGAGGCCGAAGGCGCGCTCGAAGAGGTCGGCGCCGCGGCGGGCGGCCCAGACGTCGAGCTGCGGGTCGGCCTTCGTCTGGACGCGCAGCACGAAGCGGTCCTCCCGAAGCTCGGGGTCGAGGTGGACCACGTTCTGGAAGTGGCTCCGGTCGAGGCCGTTGGCGAGGCGGAGCAGCGCGCCGAGGCGGAGGATCGTCTGCCGCCGCTCCTCGGGGAGCGTGGCCGACTGCGGGCGCCGGCGGCTCGGCCGGCCGGCCCGGTGCAGCCGTGCCACGTGCGCCACCGTCTCGACCTCCTCCGGCGTGAACCCCCGCAAGTCCGCGTTTTTGATGACGTAGAACGAGTGGCGGTGGTGGCCGCGGCGGCTGATGGCGTAGCCCACGTCGCGGAGCACGGCGGCATATTCGAGCAGCTCGCGCTCGGCCTCCCCCAGCCCGTGCAGCGGCTCGGTCCCGTCGAAGAGGCTCAGGGCGAGGCGGGCGACGTGGCGGGCGTGCTCCTCCTCCCACCCCATCCGCATCGCGAGGTCGTAGACGCTCCGCCGCCGGACGCTCCCGAATGGCGCCAGCCGCCGGAGCCACTGGTAGTTCCGCGCGAGGAAGTCCACCACGATCCCCTCGCGCAGCGCCACCGGGCTCACCTCGAACCGCTCGACGCCGAGGTCCTTCAGCACCACGTCGATCAGCGCGGCCCCGGCGACGATCTGGTCGGCCCGCCGCTCCGAGACGCCGGGCGTGGCGAGGCGGGCGGCGCGGTCGCTCGTCATCAGCGCCTTCGTGGCGCGGCGGACGGTGGCGGCGTCATAGACGACCTCGGTGATCTGCCCCGGCTCCCCCGCCGCCGCTGCGGCCACCGACGCGATGGCCCGGAGCGTCCCCGACGACCCGACGACCCGGCGGACCCCGTGCTCGCGGGCGGCCTCGAACGCCGGCGCGAGCATCCTCCGGACGTGGTCCCGCAGCGCGCGGAACTCGGCTCGGCTCACGGGGTCGGTCGTGACGAACTCCTCGGTCAGCCGGGCGGCGCCGAGCTTCAGGCTCGTCAGGAAGTGCGCCCCCTCGCGGTCGGCGACGACGAACTCCGTCGAGCCCCCGCCGATGTCGACGAGGAGGGTCGGCTCGGAGAGGTCCACGGCTTGGCGCGCGGCGAGGTAGATGAGGTGCGCCTCGCGCTCGCCGGTGATGGTGCGGACGTGAAGGCCGGTCTCGCGGCGGACGCGCTCGAGGAAGGCCCCGCCGTTCTCGGCCTCGCGGACGGCGCTCGTGGCGCAGGCGACGAACTCGGTGACGCCGTGGCCCTCGGCCCAGGCCCGGATGGCGTGGAGCGCGGCGAGCCCCCGGTCCTGCGCGGTTTCGGTGAGGCGGTGCTGGCGGAAGCCGCCCTCGCCGAGCTTAACCATCTCCTTCAGCCGGTCCACCGCCTCGAACGTCCCGTCCGGCCGGGCGTCCACGACGATGGCGTGGAAGGAGTTCGAGCCGAGGTCGACCACGCACAGCCGCACCGACGCCGGGGACCCGTCCGGCATCGGCTCAGCGCTCGGCGCCTCCTCGGGCGGAGCGACCTCTGCGGGGCCAGCGGGGAGGGGCATGGGGGGCGGGGAAGGCAGCGTCCCCCTACCCCGCCCCGCCCCGCCGCGTTCCTGCTGGCTACCGCCCCAGCTTTACTCGCCCCGCCTCACTCCCTCATGCGGCCTCCACCGCGATGGAGGCTCACCGTGGAAAAAAGGGCAGGGGCGGGCCCGGAGGCCCGCCCCCGAGACGGTCACGCTATGTCCGGCTCGCTCAGGCGATGAGCGGGGCGATCACGAGGGCGACGACCGCGATCAGCTTGACGAGGATGTTCAGGCTCGGCCCCGACGTGTCCTTCAGCGGGTCCCCCACCGTGTCCCCCACCACGGCCGCCTTGTGGACCTCCGTGCCCTTCCCGTAGGTCACGCCGTCGAAGGTGACGCCGCCCTCGATCCGCTTCTTCGCGTTGTCCCACGCGCCGCCGGCGTTCGACTGGAAGATCGCCATCAGCACGCCCGAGACGGTGACGCCGACGAGGAGGCCGCCGAGCATGTCCTTCGAGATGAACCCGATGATGACGGGGACGCTGACGGCCAGCAGGCCGGGGAGCACCATCTCGCGGATGGCCGCCGCCGTCGAGATGTCCACGCAGCGGGTGTGGTCCGCCTTGGCGGTGCCCTCGCGGAGGCCGGGGATCTCGGCGAACTGCCGGCCGACCTCCTTGATCATGTCGCCCGCGGCGCGGCCGACGGCGTTCATCGCCATCGCGGAGAACACGAACGGGAGCATCGCCCCGAGGAGGACGCCCGCGAGGATGTTCGGGTTGGCGACGTTGATCGTCTCGATGTCGGCCTGGGTCATGAACGCGGCGAACAGCGCGAGCGCCGTCAGCGCGGCCGAGCCGATGGCGAAGCCCTTGCCGATGGCGGCGGTCGTGTTGCCGACGGCGTCGAGGAGGTCGGTCCGCTCGCGGACCTCCGGCGGCAGCTCGGCCATCTCGGCGATGCCGCCGGCGTTGTCCGAGATCGGGCCGTAGGCGTCGACGGCGAGCTGGATGCCCGTCACGCTCAGCATCCCGAGCGCGGCGATGGCAATCCCGTAGAGGCCGGCGAAGAAGTACGACCCGATGATGGCGAGGACGAGGACGAGCGTCGGGCCGCCGGTGGAGTACATCCCCACGCCGAGGCCGGCGATGATGTTCGTCGCCGAGCCGGTGATGCTCTGGCGCGCGATGTTCGTCACGGGGCGGGTGTGGGTCGCCGTGTAGAACTCGGTGATGAGGCCGATGGCGACGCCCGAGGCGAGCCCGATCACGACGGCCAAGAAGATCCCCGTGGCGGTGTAGGTGAACTCCCCGACGATGGGGGTGACCGCGGTGAACTCGCCCGGCAGCATCCACTGGATGATGAAGAACGAGATCACCGCCATCACGGCGGCGGCGCCGAACTCCCCGACGTTGAGCGCGCGCTGCGGGCTCCCGCCCTCCTTGACCTTGACGAACAGCGAGCCGAGGATGGAGACGAGGATGCCGACGGCGGCGACCACGAGCGGCAGCAGGACCGCGCCGAGCACGAACTCCTCGCCGGCCAGCACGAACCCGGGGATGAAGGCCGCGCCGAGCACCATCGTCCCGATGATCGAGCCGACGTAGCTCTCGAAGAGGTCGGCGCCCATGCCGGCTACGTCGCCGACGTTGTCGCCCACGTTGTCGGCGATGGTGGCGGGGTTGCGGGGGTCGTCCTCGGGGATCCCCTCATAGACCTTCCCCGCGAGGTCGGCCCCGACGTCGGCGGCCTTGGTGTAGATCCCCCCGCCGACGCGGGCGAACAGCGCGATGGACGAGGCGCCGAGGCTGAACCCGGCGATCACGTTGATGACGCGGGTCGTGGAGACGTAGACGTCGGGGTCGTAGAACAGCTCCTGGTAGATGAGGAACAGGGTCCCGAGGCCGAGGATGCCGAGGCCGACGACGGAGAGCCCCATCACGAGGCCGCCGGAGAACGCGACGTTCAGCGCCGGGCCGAGCCCCGTCCGCGCGGCGTGCGTCGTGCGCACGTTGGCCTTGGTGGCGACGTTCATGCCGATGAACCCGGCGAGCCCCGAGCAGAAGGCGCCGACGATGAACGAGACGGCGATCATCCACGACGACTCCGGCTGGGTCATGTTGGCGAAGGCCAGCAGCGCAGCGACGACGGCGACGAACACGACGAGCACGCGGTACTCGCGGCGGAGGAAGGCGCGGGCGCCCTCGTGGATGTCGTTGGCGATCTCGGCCATCCGGTCGGTCCCGACGTCCTGCGCCGTCACCCAGCGCGTGCGCAGGAAGGCGTAGAGGAGGGCGGCCACGCCGGCGAGCGGCACCAGCCACGTGATCATCGTTTCCATGAAGCAGGGGGGTGGGTGAGTAAAGTGTTGCGTGTCCCGTATTGCGTGTTGGCGACCCGTGAGGCCGAACACGCAACACGGAACACGTGACAGGAGGGGCGTCAGCCCCGGCGGTTGTAACGGTTCATCGCGGCGGTGATGCCCTCGCGGGTGAAGGCGAGGGCGGCCTCGGCGGCACGCTCGACGGCCTCTTCGATGACGGGCTCCTCCTCCGGCTCGAACGGGCTGAGCACGAAATCCACCTGACCGCCGCGGGCGAAGCTAGAGCCGATGCCCACGCGGAGCCGGGGGAAATTCGGCGAATTGAGCCGGTTGATGATGTCCTGCACGCCGTTGTGTCCGCCGCCCCCCCCCTTCGCGCGGAGCCGGATCGTGCCGAGGTCGAGGGCGAGGTCGTCGTAGACGACGAGGACGGCATCGTCCTCCAACCCGAACCGCTTGAGCAGCGCCACGACGGCCCGGCCGCTGTGGTTCATGTAGACCCCCGCCGGCTTCGCCACTGCGACGGGCACGCCCTCCCACGCGCCGCGCGCGAGGACGAACGGCCCGCGCCCCTGCTCGAACTCAGCGCCGAGCTTCTCAGCCACGGCGTCGGCGACGAGGAAGCCGGCGTTGTGGCGGGTGCCGGCGTAGTCCGGACCGGGGTTGCCGAGCCCGACGACGAGCCGCGCCGGCGCTGGCTCAGCGGCGTCGCTTTCAGCGGGGGCTAAACGCAGCGTGCGGAGCAGGTGGCCGAGCCACCCGCCCCGCACGCGGGGGTTCTCTTCAGGCACGGGCCTTAGCTGTCGTCGTCGGACTCGGCCTCGTCGGCGCCGGCGGTCGGCTCGCCGTCGACCTCCTCGGTGCCCTCGCCCTCGCCCTCGATCTCCTCGCCCTCGAGGAGCAGGCCCTCCTCCTCCGGCTCCGGCTCCGCCATCGGGACGGTGATTGTGACGACGGTTCGCGCGGGGTCCGTCTCGATCTCCGCGTTCTCGACCGCGAGGTCCGAGACGTGCAGGGAGTCGCCGATGTCGAGGCCGGAGATGTCGATCTCGAGGTGGCCGGGGATGTCGGCCGGGAGGCACCGGACCTCGACCTCGTTGAGCGGCTGCGAGAGCATGCCGCCGGCCTTCACGCCGGGTGCCACGCCCACGAGCACGACGGGGACCGTGACGGTGATGGCCTCGCCGGCCGTCAGCGCGTAGAAGTCGGCGTGGACGGGGACGTCGGTGACGGGGTGGTAGGTGACGTCCTTGAGGATGCAGTCGAATTCCTCGCCGCCGAGCGAGAACGCGACGCGGTGGGTCTCGGTGGTGAAGATGAGGGGCCGCATCGCGAGGACCGGCACGCGGAAGTGGACCGGCTCCTGGTGCGGGCCGTAGAGCACGCAGGGGACCTCCTCAGCGCGGCGGACGGCGCGGGCCGCGGCCTTGCCGAGTTCGCGCGGCTGCACGTCGAGCGTGATGGCGTCCATGACGGGGGTGTTGGGTGTTCGGGTTCGGAGGGGGGACGCGCGGCACGGCGCGCGGAGCCGGCGAATTTAGGATCGCCCCGGCCCCGCCGCACGGCGCTCGGCGGAAACTCCCCCACGCTTCACAAGCAGCGAGCAGGGTTTCGTAGGGGCAGGGCGGTGCCGTGCCCTTTACCGGCCCAGCACCCGCCCGTTGCAGGGCGAGGGGACCGAGCGCGAGTCGCTCGGCCATGCCCCTACGGACGTCTCTACCGTGGTCGCCAGATGCCGAGCGTTCTGCTTGAACCCTCGATCCCCTACGGGATAAACAGCGTCGAGACCGACTCGTCGGCGTAGATCCGGTGGATGGCGTCGGCGAAGTGCTCGTCCACGGAGGTCACCTCGATCTTGTCGGATGTCTGGTGGAGCGGGACGGTGTCAGTGACGAGGAGCCGGCTGATGGGGCTGTCCTCGAGGCGGTCGTAGGCGGGGCCGGAGAGGAGGGGGTGGGTGCAGGCGGCGGTGACGGTCTGCGCGCCGTGGTCCTTGAGCGCCTCGGCCGCCGAGACGAGCGTGCCGGCCGTGTCCACCATGTCGTCGAGCAGCAGCACGTCGCGGCCGTCCACGTCGCCGATGAGGTTCATCACCTCGGCCACGTTCTGCCGGGGCCGGCGCTTGTCGATAAAGGCGAGGTCGGTGTGGAGGCGCTTGGCGTAGGCGCGCGCCAGCTTCAGCGAGCCCACGTCCGGCGCGACGACGACGGCATCGGGGTCGATCCGCTCACGGAGGTGGTCGATGAAGACGGCTGAGCCGTAGAGGTGGTCGACGGGGATGTCGAAGAACCCCTGGATCTGCGGGGCGTGGAGGTCCATCGTGAGGACCCGGTCGGCGCCGGCCTGCACCAGCATCTCGGCCATCAGCTTGGCCGCGATGGAGACGCGGGGCTGGTCCTTCCGGTCCTGGCGGGCGTAGCCGAAGTACGGCATCACGGCCGTGACGCGCTTGGCGCTGGCCCGCCGCGCGGCGTCGATCAGGAACAGCAGCTCCAGCCAGTTCTCGGCCGGCGGCGGCGTGCTCTGGATGATGAAGAGGTCGGTGCCGCGGATGGACTCGTCGTAGCGGACGTAGATCTCGCCGTCGGAGAAGTCCCGGATGGTGACCTCCCCGAGCGGCTGCCCGTAGGCCGCGGCGATGCGCGCGGCGAGCGCGGGGTTGGAGCGTCCGGCGAAGAGGGTGACGGGCGCGTCCTGGAGCATCGGGAGGGGGCGATGGGAGAAGGGAGGGGCGGGCTGCCCGGGAAGGATTCGAACCTTCAACCCCCGCATCCAAAGTGCGGTGCTCTGCCATTGAGCTACCGGGCACGGCTGCGCGATCGGCTGGCGTCCAGTGTCGGCCGATCGCGCCCTCGAAAATACCCCGCCGCCCGGATGCCGTCAACGCGCCCGCGCGTGCCGCCGGCGCCGGAGGAACGCGGTTTGATCCTCTCTCGTCCTACGCGGCGTTCGCCTGGCCGCTCCCCTCCCCTCCTCCACTGGCTCTCCCCTCCTCCACTGGCTCCGTTTATGGACGAACGCAACGCCATCGGCGCCGTCGGCGGCCTCGGCCCCTACGCCGGGCTCGACCTCGTGAAAAAGGTGTTCGACGAGACCCTGGCGACGGTGGACCAGGACCACCTCCCGGTCGCGCTGATCTCCTACCCCGCCCGCGTCCCCGACCGCTCGACCTACATCGCCGACCAGACGGCGCCGAACCCGGTGACGCCGCTGGCCGAGATCCTCCGCCGCCTCGAAGACGCCGGCTGCGTGGTCGCAGGGATGCCGTGCAACACGGCCCACGCGCCGGTGATCTTCGACGTGCTCAACGAGACGATGGAGCGGGAGGGCCGGCCGATCCGGCTGCTCGACATGATCCAGGCGTGCGCCGAGGACGCCCGGCGGCTCGGGGCGCAGCGCGTCGGCGTGCTAGCGACGAACTCGTCGATCCAGAACCGCCTCCACGAGCGCGGACTCAAGGCCGTCGGGTTGGAGGCCGTCCGGCCGGACTGGGCCTACCAGGACACGATGATCAACCCCGTCATCTTCGACGAGGACTGGGGCATCAAGGCGAAGAGCAATCCACCCACGGAGCGCGCCCGCGAGCACCTCCTCGACGGCGTCCGCTACCTCCGCGACCGGGGCGCCGACGCCGTCATCCTCGGCTGCACCGAGCTCCCCCTCGCCGTACCCGAGCTGGTCTTCGAGGGCGTCCCGCTGATCGACTCGACCCGGAGCCTCGCGCGGGCGCTGATCCAGGCCACGCACCCGGAGAAGCTCCGCCCGCTCCCGCAACTCGAAGCGGTGAGCGGTGAGCGGTGAGCGGTGAGCGGCGGGCGCTCAGCCATACGGTTCCCGCTCTCTCCTCCCTCTGCATCTTCGTCTCTTCGCCTCACCGGCGCCCTCTAACCCGGTCCTATCTTTCGCCGCCCGGACGCCGTCCCACCACCGGTCCCTGCTGAACGAGCCGCCATGCTGAAAGAGCAGAGCCGCCTCCTCCAGCGCCTCCTCTTCGTCGCCGACCTCGCCGTGATCGCGGTGGCGTGGGTGCTGGCGTGGGTGATCCGCTTCGAGGCAATGGAGCCGCCGCTCTACGTCGCGCTCGCGCGCTACCTCGAGTTCCTGCCCGTGGTGCTCGTGCTCTGGGGGACGGTGTTTCTCGTCTCAGGGCTCTACCAGACCCGCCGCGCCGAGCGGCTGCCGCTGATCGCGTTCGGGGTGGCGCGGGCCGTGTTCCTCGGCCTCGTCGCCAGCGTGGCGGCGACGTTCTTCTACCGGGAGTTCTCGTTCTCGCGGCTGCACATGCTGCTGTTCGGGGGGATCTCGTCTGCGCTGCTGGTGGTGCTGCGGGTGGGGATGTACGCCGCGCTCCGGCAGGCGCGGCGGCGCGGCAAGAACCTCCGGCGCGTGCTGATCGTCGGCGCCGGGCGCGCGGGGCAGCGGCTGGCGCAGGCGTTCCGCCAGTACCCGTGGATGGGGTTCGAGGTGGTCGGCTTCCTCGACGACCGCGAGCCGGAGGAGCCTGTCGAGATGCTTGGCACGACCGACGACCTGCCGGACGTGATGGACCGGCTCGCGGCGGAGGGCCGCGGCGCCGACCTCGTCTACGTCGCCCTGCCGAGTTGGGCGTCCGAGAAGGTCGAGCGCATCATCGGGGCGGCGGCGAAGCGGCTGGCCCACGTCGCCCTCGTGCCGGACCTGTTCCAGTTCGACGTCATCCTCAACAGCCGGATGTCGGAGGTCGGCGGGCTCCCCGTGATCCACCTCGTCGACGAGTCCCCGTTCGACGCGCGGCGGGCCGTCAAGCGCGCGGTGGACGTGGTGTTCTCCCTCGTCGTGCTCGCTCTGCTCTCGCCCCTGCTCCTCGCGCTCGCCATCGGGGTGAAGCTCTCCAGCCCCGGCCCCGTGTTCTACCGGCAGACCCGGATGGGGCTGAACGGGCGGACGTTCGAGATGCTGAAGTTCCGCTCGATGCCCGTCAACGCGGAGTCCGGCACGGGCGCCGTCTGGGCGAAGGCCGGCGAGAGCCGGGCGACGCCGCTCGGCGCGTTCCTCCGGCGGACCTCGCTGGACGAGCTCCCGCAGTTCATCAACGTGCTCCGGGGGGACATGTCGGTGGTCGGCCCGCGCCCGGAGCGGCCGGTGTTCATCGACGAGTTCAAGGAGCACGTCCCGCACTACATGCTCCGCCACAAGATGAAGGCCGGCATCACGGGCTGGGCGCAGGTCCACGGCTGGCGCGGCAACACGTCGATCGAGAAGCGGATCGAGTTCGACCTCTTCTACATCCAGAACTGGAGCCTGGGGCTGGACTTCAAGATCATGTGGCTCACGCTCTTCCGCGGCTTCGTCCACGAGAACGCCTACTGATGCGAGTTCGCTGAGATCGTAGCGCGTTGCGTCGGCGGCTCTGCCCATCTCAACCGTCGTAGGGACGCAGCATGCTGCGTCCTTACACCGTGGAGGTGGAGCACCAACCCGGAGGGATGGTATGAGCCGGAATCGGGGGGTCACCTTGCCTCCCGAAGTGCTGCACGGAACGCCTCGGCGGAAAGGACGGTGACGGGCGGGAAGTCAAGTCTCTTCAAGATGTCGAAGTGGGCGTCGTGGGTGACGAGGGCGTCGGCGCCGGCGGCGAGGTAGGCGTCCACGAACTTGTCGTCGTCGGGGTCGGCCGTGATGAGCCGCCAGTGGAAACGCGGCTCAACGCGCTCAGCGTTCGGGAGTGCGAGCAGCGCCCGCAGAACATTCCGTGCGACCTCTGGCGTTGTCCGCTCCCCGATCACCTCCTCGTACTCCAGCAAAATGGGGGTGGAGGCCACGAGGGTGAACGCCCCGCCGAGGAGAGCGTCAAAGAGCCAGCGGAGCCGGCCCCCACGCCGGATCGAAGGCAGCAGGATGTTCGTGTCCAAGACGGCGCGCACCGGAAAGCCCCCCTCAGCGGTCACCACCGTCAGTACCGGCAGACGCCCGGTGATGCTCGAAGGCCCAGCGGTCGGTGTCCTCCGCCGAGAGTCCCTCCTCCTCAGCGAACTCCTCGAAGCCCACCGTGGCCTGCTCGGCGAAGTGGCGGGCGAGAAGGCGCTTCACCTCGCGGAGCTCTTCTTCGGGAAGGTCGAGCGCGAAGAGGTCGAGGAGCTCGCGCTGGAGGTTCGTGAGGGCGGGTGCGGCGGGCATAGGCTGAGCGGCAAACTTGCTGGCCCGGCTTTGAACGGCCGCGGCAGGGTCGAGTTCGACCTCTTCTACATCCAGAACTGGAGCCTGGGGCTGGACTTCAAGATCATGTGGCTCACGCTCTTCCGCGGCTTCGTCCACGAGAACGCCTACTGACGGAGGCCGGAGTTGGCAGCGTCGGTGAGGTGGGGCGGGCTGTACCTTTGGTGGCGGCACCGGCGGGGGCCGGCAGCCCTCCCCCTTAGCTCCTACCCGGCGTGGACCGACGCGACAAGCTGACCCTCGGGCAGCTCGAATCCTTCCTGCTCAAGGCGGCCGACATCCTCCGCGGGAAGATGGACGCCTCGGAGTTCAAGGAGTACATCTTCGGGATGCTGTTCCTGAAGCGGATGTCGGACGAGTTCGAGCGGAAGCGGGCCGACGTCCGGGCGGACTACGCGCACCTGCAGGAGATGGACGCGGCTGAGTTCGGGAGGGTGATGGAGGACCGGACCTCCTACGGCGACACCTTCTTCGTCCCGGAGCGGGCGCGGTGGGAGCACGTCAAGGACCTCCAGCACGATGTCGGCGAGGGGCTCAACAAGGCCGTCGCGGCGCTGGAGGAGGCGAACGACGTGCTCCACGGCGTGCTCAAGGACGCCATCGACTTCAACGCGCGGGCGGGCAACAAGCGGAGGGTGGACGACGGGCGGCTCAAGGAGCTCATCGACCACTTCAACACGGTCACCCTCACCAACGACCGCTTCGAGTTCCCGGACCTGCTGGGCGCGGCCTACGAGTACCTCATCAAGTACTTCGCCGACAGCGCTGGCAAGAAGGGCGGCGAGTTCTACACGCCGGCCGAGGTGGTCCGCCTGATGGTCCGGCTCGTCGAGCCCGAGGCGGGGATGAGCGTCTACGACCCGGCCGTCGGCTCGGGCGGGATGCTGATCCAGTCGGCCGCCTACGTCGAGGAGCAGGGCGGCGACCCGCGCGCGCTGGCGCTGGCCGGGCAGGACTCGAACCCGACCACCTGGGCGATCTGCCGGATGAACACCATCCTCCACAACCTCCCCGCCGCCGAGGTCGAGCTGGGCGACACGCTCGAGGAGCCGCTCCACCTGGAGCACGGGCAGCCGCGCCGGTTCGACCGGGTGCTCGCCAACCCGCCGTTCTCGCAGAACTACAGCCGCGCGGCGATGCAGTTCACGAGCCGGTTCTCGTTCGGCTTCGCGCCGGAGACCGGCAAGAAGGGGGACCTCATGTTCGTCCAGCACATGCTGGCGAGCCTGAAGCCGGACGGCGTGATGGCGACGGTGATGCCGCACGGCGTGCTGTTCCGCGGCGGGCAGGAGCGGAAGATCCGCCGGGGGCTCCTGGAGGCCGACGTGGTCGAGGCCGTCGTCAGCCTCCCGCCGGGGCTGTTCTACGGGACCAGCATCCCCGCCTGCATCCTCGTGCTCCGGCGCGGCAAGCCCGACGCGCGCCGCCGGCACGTCCTGTTCGTCAACGCCGACCGCGAGTACGGCGAGGGCAAGGCGCAGAACCACCTCCGCCCCGAGGACATCGAGAAGGTCACCCACGTCGTCCACGAGGCGCGCAGCGTGCCCGCCTACAGCCGCCTCGTGCCGCTCGCGGAGATCCGCGCCAACGACTTCAACCTCAACGTCCGGCGCTACGTGGACAACACGCCGCCGCCCGAGCCCGAGGACGTCCGCGCCCACCTCACCGGCGGCGTGCCCCGCCGAGAGGTCGAGGCGCTCCGGCCGCAGATGGCGAAGTTCGGGTTCGACCCCGACCGGGTGTTCGCGCCGCGAGACGACGAGTACCTCGACTTCCGCGACGGGCGGGCCGGGGCCGACGCGCTCCGCGCGGCCGTCAGCGAGGACCCGGCCGTGCGCGCCACCTACGACCGGCTGGCCCAGCGGCTGGAGGCGTGGTGGGCCGAGGCCCGCGAGGACTTCGCCCGGCTGGCCCCGCCCCGCAGCGGCGAGCACGAGCAGGCCCGGCTGCCCGACGTGCGGGCGGGGCTGCTCGCCTCGCTGAAGGCGATGCTGCTGGAGGAGGGCGTGCTCGACGAGTTCCAGGCGGCGGGCGTGTTCGTCAACTGGTGGAACGCCATCCGCTACGACCTCAAGACGATCCAGGCCAGCGGCTGGACCCACGGCCTCCTCCCCGACCCCTACCTCGTGGCCGCCTTCTTCCAGGCCGACCGCGACCGCCTCGACAGGCTCGCCGAGCAGCAGGCCGAGCACGAGGCCGAGCTGGCGGAGCTGGTGGAGGCCGCCGACTACGAGCCCGACGAGGGCGAGCGCGTCACCACGGCGCGGGTGAAGGCGTTCCTGAAGGCGCAGGCCGACGACCTCGACGGCGAGACCGACCCCTCGGCGGTGCGGGAGCGGACGGCGCTGGCCGTGCAGCAGCAGGCGATCAAGACGGCCGAGAAGGCGATCCGCGCGGCGAAGGCCGCGATCCGCGACGGCGAGCGGCGGCTGGCGGAGAAGCTGGAGCTCAAGCGCTATGGGCTGGAGGCGGTGGCGGCCGACGTGCGGGGGCGGCTGGCGCAGCTCGGGCGGGAGCTTCAGGGCCTCGCCGCGGCCGAGGCCGACGCGCGGGCCGAGAAGGCACGGCAGAAGCGGGCGCGGGCGCTGGAGAAGCAGCGGGCCGGGCTGGAGGCGCAGCGGGCCCGATTGGCGGCGCTCGACGCCGAGGTGGGCGGGGCCATGACCGAGGCCGAGGCGCGGCGGCTGGTGTTGCGCAAGCACCACGACCTCATCCGCGGCGCGCTCGTGCGCTACCTGGAGGCCGAGCGGCGGGCGCTCGCGGCGGGCGTGCTGAACCAGTGGACCAAGTACGGGATGAGCCTCCGCGCGATGGAGGCGGAGCGGGAGATCGTAGACCGGGACCTCCGCGCCATGCTCCGCCGGCTCGACTACGTGACGGCGTGATGGAAGCGAGGCAGCAGTTTCGATTAGGCGATATAACGACCTACATCAGTCGGGGGAAGTCACCGGTGTACGCCGACCGTTCGGAGTACGAGGTGTTGAACCAGGCGTGCATTTTCGCCGACGGTCTCCAATTCAGCAAGACCAAGTACGTCACGCGCGGATTCTGGGAAAGCTTGAGCGAAGCCAGACGGCTCCAGCCGGGCGACATCGTCATCAACTCAACAGGCACCGGGACGCTCGGGCGCGTGGGGTTCTATGCCGGGACCGAGCGCCCCCTTACTTACGACAGCCATGTAACAGTCGTCAGGGTCGATCAGGGGCGGCATGTGCCGCGCTTCCTGTTCTACCAGATGCAGATGCCTGCCTTCCAGCGGCAGGTTGACAACTTCTGCACCACAGGCTCGACCAATCAGGTCGAGCTCTCACGGGCGGCCTTGCACGATGTCGTGCTGGAGATGCCTGAGCGAGCCGAACAGGAAGTCATTGCCGACACACTGGATTCTTTGGACGAGGTCATCCGCCAGACGGAGGCGCTGATCGCCAAGCACCGCCGCGTGCGGGCGGGGCTGGTGCAGGACCTCCTCACGCGCGGCCTCGACGCCGAGGGGCGGCTCCGCGACGAGGCCACGCACGCCTTCCGCAACTCCCCCCTCGGCCGCATCCCGGCGGAGTGGGAGGTCACGACGCTGGCGGACGTGGGGCGGTGGATGAGTGGGGGCACGCCGAGCAAGGGGGAGCCAGCCAACTGGGGCGGCTCAATCCCGTGGGTGAGCCCGAAAGACATGAAGGTTCTCCACCTCACCAGAACGGAGGACGCGATCACCGAGCGTGGCCTGAGCGGGACGCGTCTCGCTCCGTCGGGCAGCGTGCTGATCGTCGTGAGGGGGATGATCCTCGCCCACACGTTTCCCGTAGTCCTCACCTCTCAGCCGATGGCATTCAACCAGGATGTCAAGGCTCTTGTGGCGGACAAGGAGAACAGCCCGGCCTTTCTTGCCATCTGGTTCCAGGCGCGCGCTCATCGCCTGCTCTCGCTTACAACCACGTCCACCCACGGCACGAAGCGGCTCGACATGGGAGAGCTGCTAGGCGAATCGATTGCGCTGCCGAAGCCAGACGAGCAGCGCCGGATCGTCGCCGCATTCGACCAGCAGGACGCGCAGGTCGCGCGCGAGGCCGCCCACCTCGCCAAGCTCCGCCGCGTCAAGGCCGGCCTCATGCAGGACCTCCTCACCGGCCGCGTCCCGGTGGACGCCCTGCTGGCCCCCGCCGAGGCGCCCACGGCGGGGCCGGTCACCTGACGCGAGGACGTCAGCCCCACCCGCTACCCTCCCTCGGTGGCCTGCCGCCCCAGGCGGGGCCGGTGCGGGAAGAACAGATCGCGCGGCTCCTCGTTTTCCCCTGAGCGGCCACACCAGACGCGCAGACCCCATGAAGGCGATCCCCAAGAAAATCGTGACCGACGAGCGGATGCGGCCGGTGGCCGTCCAGATCGCCTACGCGCACTGGCTCGAGATCGAGCGCCGCCTCGGCCTGGAAACCAGCCCTCCGCAAGCCGAGGCGGAGCCGGATATCGACGGCGGCCTCCCAGAGCCCGCCGCGGCGCGGCCTCCCTCCCTCCAGAACCTAGCCGAGGAGATCCGCCCGCACTGGCAGGGCGGCGTTCCCTCCGAGGCGGCGTTCGAGCGCCTCCTCGAAAGCACGCAGGGAATCTGGACGGCCGGCGACGGCCTCGAATACCAGCGCCGCATCCGCGACGAGTGGACGCGCCCGTGGGACCCGGAGGCGCAGGCGGGCGGGCCTCCGTCCGAAGAGGCATGACGGTCCTGCTCGACTCGCCTGCTCGACTCGGTGGTCCTCATCGACCACTTCAACGGGGTGGAGCAGGCGACGGCCTACCTGCGCGCCGTGCGTGGTCACGCGGTGGTCTCCGTCGTCACGCGGGCCGAGGTGCTGGTCGGGTTCAGCGACGACGAGGTGCGCGCCCGCGCCCGCCCGGTGCTCGATGCGCTGCCCCTGCTGGAGATCACGCGCGCGGAGGCCGACGAAGCGGCCCGCCTGCGCCGCGCCCACCGCTGGAAGCTCCCCGACGCCTTCCAGGCAGCGCTGGCCCGGCGGCACGGCCTCCACCTCGCCACGCGCAACACGAAGGACTTCGACCCCGGCCGGCACGACTTCGTCACGGTGCCCTACACCCTGTGATTAGCCGATGATCGACCGCGCCAAGCCCGTAGACCCCAAGCGCCAAAACGAGCGGCGCGACGTGGAGCTCCCGCTCCTGGAGCAGCTCGAACACCAGCACTGGCGCGTCCTCGACCTCGACCGCCACCAGCAGCCCAAGGACACCGGCCGCTCCGAGTTCGCCCAGACCGTCCACGAGGCCGAGCTGCGCGAGGCGCTCCGCACCCTCAACCCGTGGTTGGAGGAGGACCAGGTGGACGGGCTCGTCCGCCACGTCACCCCGAGCGCGCCGGGCTCGCTCCTGGAGGCCAACGAGCACGTGCTCGGCCTGCTGACGGACGGCGTGCCCGTGGACGAGAACCGCGCCACCGCCGAGAAGAGCCCCACGGCGCGCTACCTCGACTTCGAGACCCCGGCCCGCAACCGCTTCCTAGCCGTCTGCCAGCTCAAGCTCCGCATCCCCGGCACCGAGAAGCACGTCTTCCCGGACGTGGTGCTGTTCGTCAACGGCCTCCCCCTCGTCGTCATCGAGTGCAAGAGCC
Organism: Rhodothermales bacterium; assembly: GCA_965215145.1. Lineage (GTDB taxonomy): Bacteria > Bacteroidota > Rhodothermia > Rhodothermales > JANQRZ01. The sequence goes on from OZ244038.1 coordinate 2,597,004, forward strand.
CGAAGGCGAAGGACGGTATCGCCGCGGCCATCGACCAGATGCGCCGCTACGCCGAGGCGCGCGGGGCCGCCGGCGAGGGCAACCGGGCGCTGTTCTACCCCAACCAGGTCCTCGTCGCCACGACCCGTCAGCGGGCCGTCTTCGGGACCATCACGAGCCGCCACGAGAAGCACTTCTTCCGCTGGGCCGACCCGTACCCGCGCACGCCGGAGGACCTGAAGCAGGAGTTGAAGCGTGCCGGGATCGCCGTCGGGCAGGGCGGGCCGAACGACCAGCAGCGGCTCGTGGCCGGGATGCTCGACCGCGAGAACCTCCTCTCCCTCGTCCGCACCTTCACGCTCTTCACCGAGAGCGACAGGGGGCAGCGGATCAAGGTGGTCGGGCGCTACCAGCAGTTCCGCGCCGTCAAGAAGGCGGTGGCGAAGCTGCTCGACGGGCCGAACAAGGCCGCCCGGAGCGGGATCATCTGGCACACCCAGGGCTCGGGCAAGAGCCTCACGATGGTGTTCCTCGTCCGCGAGATGTACCTCCACGACGACCTGCGCGGCTGGAAGGTGCTGTTCGTCACGGATCGGACGCAGCTCGAGGACCAGCTCCGCCGGACGGCCCAGGCCATCGGGAAGGCCGTCAAGCCCGCCGCCAGCATCTCCAGGCTGAAGGCGCTGCTGGCGACGGACTCCTCGGACCTCGTGATGGCGATGATCCACAAGTTCCAGGAGCGGGACCTGGAGACGAGCCTCTTCCCCGAGCTCAACGTGAGCCCGAAGGTCCTCGTCCTCACCGACGAGGCCCACCGCTCGCAGTACAGCCGCCTCGGCGCCAACCTCGACCGGGCCATCCCGAACGCGACGGAGATCGCCTTCACCGGCACCCCCATCGACAAGACCGAGAAGAAGTACGGCGACTACATCGACACGTACACCATGCGCCAGTCGGTCATTGACGGCGTGACGCTGGAGATCGTGTACGAGGGCCGGACGGCCAACGCGGAGGTGCCGGACCAGGAGGGCGCCGACGCCCTGTTCGCCGACGTGTTCAGCGACTACGACCTCCAGGAGCGCCTCGACATCCTCGGCTACGCCAGCCGCGACGCCTACCTCGAGGCCGAGGACGTGATCCGGGCGAAGGCCCGCGACATGGTCCGCCACTACACCGAGCACGTGCTCCCGAACGGGTTCAAGGCGCAGGTCGTGGCGACCTCGCGCGAGGCGGCCCACCGCTACGGCCTCGCCCTCCAGACCGCGCTGGCGGAGCGGGTGCGCGAGCTGGAGGCCGCCAACCCCCTCCACATCCCGCTCGACCGGCTCCGGCGCGTGCAGGCGACGGTGGTAATCTCGGGCGGCGGCCACAACGACAAGCCGCACCTCAAGGCCCACGCGGACCCGGCGCAGCACCGACGCGACATCCAGTCGTTCAAGCTGGCCTTCGGGGCCGAGGACGAGGACGGCGTGCGCGGCGACGTGGGCTTCCTCGTCGTCAACAACATGCTGCTCACCGGCTTCGACGCGCCTATCGAGCAGGTGCTCTACCTCGACCGGGTGATCGTGGCGCACAACCTGCTCCAGGCCATCGCCCGCGTGAACCGCGTCGGCGGCGACGGCAAGGACGAGGGGTTCGTCGTGGACTACGTCGGCGTGGGCCACCACCTCAAGCGCGCCCTCGACGACTACCACGAGCGCGAGCAGGCCGACGTCCTCGCCGTCCTCAGTGACCCCGCGCGCGAGCTGGCCGAGCTGAAGGAGGCTCGGGACGCCATCTGGATGCTCCTGGAAGGCGCGGGCGTCGACGACCTCCACGACTACGACGCCTTCTTCGACTACTTCTACGACGAGGACGCCCGGTTCGAGTACGTGCTCGCCTACCGCCGCTTCACGTCCGCGCTGAACACGGTGATGCCGCGCAAGGAGGCGCTGGACTTCCTGGAGGAGTACCTCCAGTTCGCCGAGATCAACGTGCAGGCGACGCAGCACCTCCGCGACGGCCGCCTCAGCATGAAGGGCATCCCGGAGAAGCTCCGCCGCGTGACCGACGCCCACCTCCGGGCGCGGGGGATCGACCAGAAGGTCGAGCCGATCTCGATCCTCGACGAGGACTTCCTGAGCGAGGTCGGCCGGCGGACGCGGGCGAAGACGAAGGCGGCGGCCGTGGAGCACGCGCTCCGGCACCACCTCGAGGAGCACTTCGACGAGGACCCGGAGCTGTACGCCTCGTTCGCCGAGGAGCTGGAGCGGATCATCGCGCGGTTCAAGGACAACTGGGCCCGGATCCGGGAGGAGCTGGAGAAGCTGCGCCAGCGGATTCGGAACGCGAAGCGCGAGCCGACCTACGGGCTGCACCGGAAGAGGCAGATGCCCGTCTTCCGCATCCTCAAGCGTGAGCTGTTCGACGGCCGGCCGCTGACGGACGACGACGTCGGGGCGCTCGTCGCCCTGACCAAAGACGTGACGGCCCTCATGGAGCGCGAACTGACGGTGAGCGGGTTCTGGCGGAACGTGCCCGCCCAGAACAAGCTGAAGGGCGAGCTTCAGAAGGCGCTCATCGGCGAGCCCGAGCGCGTGCGGCAGCTCCCCGGCCTGGTGAAGCAGCGGAAGCCGCTCGTCTCGCGCCTGATGGAGCTGGCTGAGAAGAACCACGACGTGCTGCTCTACGCCTGAGCGACAGGGAGCCCAAGCGACATGGACCTCACGTACCAGACCATCCGCTCCGACCGGAAGACGTTCGGCCTCACCGTCGAGCGCGACCGGAGCGTGACGGTGCGCGCCCCGAGGCAGGCCACGGACGAGCAGGTCGAGCGGTTCGTCGAGCGGAAGAGGCTGTGGCTCTACGAGAAGCTCCGTCACCCGCAGAAGTACGACCCCGTGGCGCAGGAGCCGAAGGAGTTCGTGACGGGCACCTCACTGCTCTACCTCGGGCGGCCGTACCGGCTGGAGATCGAGGACGCTCCCTCGGAGGGCGTCCGGTTCGATGGCCGCTTCCTCGTGAGTCGCGCGGTCCAGGATCAGGCCGGCGGGTTACTTCAGGCGTGGTACAAGGCGCGGGCCCGCGAGGTGATCGTCCCCCTCGTCGAGGAGCTGGCGGAGGCGATGGGAGTGGCCTACCGGCGCGTGCTCGTCAGCGAGCTCCGGTACCGCTGGGGCTCCTGCACGCCGACCGACACGCTGAGCTTCAACTGGCGGCTGGTCAAGGCTCCCCTCCCGGTCATCCGGTACGTGGTGGCGCACGAGCTGGCGCACCTCCTGGAGCCGAACCACACCCCGCGCTTCTGGCGGCTGGTGCGCGTCCAGGTGCCCCATTTCGAGAAGGCGAAGGGGTGGCTCCGCCGGCACGGGCAGGCCCTCGAGGTCCCCGAGCCCGGTATCGCGCCCCCGGAAACGGCGAGGCCCCGTCGGCTCGGTGGCTGACGGGGCCTCTCTGGCGCGCCGGGGAGGATTCGAACCCCCGACCTTCGCATCCGTAGTGCGACGCTCTATCCAGCTGAGCTACCGGCGCGTGACGCACAAGATACGCGGCCCCCGGAAGCCGGCTCAAGTGAAGAAGGGGTGGGCGCTACAGCCCCCCGCCCGTCGGGACCGGCTGCACGGGCGCGCCGTCGCCGATGAAGTAGAAGTGGTTCGTCGGGCCGTGGCCGCCGCCGAGGGCGAGGCCGTGGCGGATGGCCTCGCTGACGTAGCGCTTCGCCTGCTCAATCGCGGCGCGCAGCCCCTCCCCCCGCGCGAGCCGGGCGGCGATGGCGCTGGCATAGGTGCAGCCGGTGCCGTGCGTGTGCGGCGTCTCGAACCGCGGGCCGCGGACGTGGTGGAGGCCGTCGGCGTCGAGCAGCACGTCCACCGCGTCGGGCTCGCCGTCGAGGTGGCCGCCCTTGACGAGCACGGCGGCCGGCCCCATCGCCCGGATCGCCCGCGCGGCGGCCTCGGCGTCGGCGAGGGTGCGGACCTCGTGGCCCGTGAGGCGCGCGGCCTCGTGGGTGTTCGGGGTGACGAGGTCGGCCAGCGGGAGGAGCTCCCCGATCAGCGCCTCGACGGCGTCGTCGCGGAGGAGCGGGTGGCCGCCCTTCGAGACCATCACGGGGTCCACGACGAGCGGGCGCAGTCCGTGCTCCTGCACCTTCTCGGCCACGACCCCGATGATCTCCGCCGACGACAGCATCCCCGTCTTCGCCGCCCCGATCTCGAAGTCGTCCGCCACGGCGTCGATTTGCGCGGCGATGAGGTCGAGCGGGAGCTCGTGGGCGGCGGTGACGGCGCGGGTGTTCTGCGCGGTGATGGCCGTGATCGCGCTCGTCCCGAAGACGCCGTTGGCCTCCATCGCCTTGAGGTCGGCCTGGATGCCGGCGCCGCCGCCGGAGTCGCTGCCGGCGATGGTGAGCGCGACGGGCTTTGTGGAGGGGATGGGGGATGGGGGATGGGAAATGGGGGTCACAGGGCGTCGAGGTAGCGGTGAGCCGCGACAGCGGCGTCGGGCGCACGGAGGATGCCGGAGAGGACGGCGACGCCGTACGCCCCTGCCGCGCGGCAGGCTCCCACCCGCTCGGGGGTGATGCCACCGAGGGCGAAGACGGGGGTGCCGGGCACGGCCGTGCAGCACGCCACGAGCGCGTCGAGGCCAGCGCCGGGACGGCCGGGCTTGCTAGGGGTCGGGAAGACGGGGCTGAAGAGGACGGCGTCGGCGCCTGCGTCGGCGGCAGCTTTGGCTTCGGCGGGCGTGTGGACGGCGGCCGTGAGCACGCCGTCCGGGGTGAGCCGCCGGGCCTCCCCCACCGCCGGCCCGCGCCACCCGACGTGCAGCCCTGTGCCGAGGGCCTGCGCAAGCTCGACGTGGGTGTTCACCGAGAGGAGTACACCGGGTCGCGCGGCGCGCAGGCGTTCTGCTAGACGCTCCGCCGCATCGGCGAGCGCTTCGGGCGCGGCAGCGTGGTCGCGGAGCTGCACCCACCGGACGCCCGCCCGCACCGCCTCCACCGCCTGCTCTGACACAGCCACGTCGGTGAAGCCGTCGGCGACGAGGAGGAGGCGAGGGAACGCGGGCGAGGGGCGAGGGACGGAAGGGCTCACGACGTTAACCCGATCAGCAGGAGATCGTAGGGGCGCAGCGTGCTGCGCCCTGTGCCGGGCCAGCACCTCGGCCGTCGCAGGGCGCAATGCATTGCGCCCCTACGGTCGCCTCCCCTCGGTTTCTCCTTAAACTTCTAGGTTTTGCTTGCCCTCCCCCATCCCCTTACCCGATCCGCCCGTCTAGCGGCGACGACGCCTGGGCGTAGAGGCGGCGCGGGATGCGGCCCGCGCGGTACGCCAGCCGCCCCGCCTCGACGGCGAGCCCGACGGCCCGCGCCATGCGAACGGGGTGCTGCGCCTGCGAGATCGCCGTGTTGAGGAGGACGCCGTCGTAGCCGAGCTCCATCGCCCGCGCGGCGTCCGAGGCCGTGCCGAGGCCGGCGTCGACGACGAGCGGCACGTCGGGCAGCGTCTCGCGGATGATCCGGAGGGTGTAGGGGTTCGTGAGGCCCATCCCGCTCCCGATGGGCGAGGCCAGCGGCATCACGGCGGCGCAGCCGAGGTCGGCGAGCTTGCGGCAGGTGATGGGGTCGTCGTTCGCGTAGGCGAGGACGTGGAAGCCGTCGTCCACCAGCTCCTTCGCCGCCTTCAGCAACTGCTCCACGTCGGGGTACAGCGTCTCGTCGTCGCCGATGACCTCCAGCTTCACGAGGTCCGTGGCGAGGGCCTCGCGGGCGAGCTGCGCGGTGAGGACGGCCTCGCGGGCGGTGTAGCAGCCGGCGGTGTTCGGGAGGAGGCGGTAGCCGGCACCGCGGAGGAGGCCGAGCATGCTCTCCCCGCCCGTGTCGGCGAGGTCTACCCGGCGGATCGAGACGGTGACGAGCTCGGCGCCGGAGGCTTCGAGCGCGTCGAGCATCGTCTGCGGGCTCGGGTACCGGCTCGTCCCGACGAGCACGCGGCTCGTGAGCGCCAGTGGCCCGATCCGCAGCAGGTCCTCCTGCTCGCCCACAGCCGGCGCGATGGTCGGGGCCTCGGCCATCAGCCCCCCTGCGTCGCCGTCACGACCTCGACGGCGTCGCCGTCGTGGAGTGGCGTGGTGCCCCAGCTCGCGCGGCGGAGGACGGCGCCGTTGACGGCGACGGCGATGCCGGGCGTCTCGCCGTCGTGCCCGAGCCGGCCGAGCAGCGCCGTCACCGTCGTGCCGGCGGGGGCGTCGGCGGGCTCGCCGTTGAGGGTGAGGCGGACGGTGGTCGAGGGGTCGGCGGGGGTCATCGGGCGGCGGCGGAGCGGGTCGGGGAAAACGGGGCGAGCAGGGGGGAGGTTTCGCGCGCGGAGTCTCCGCCATCTCCCCCATCCCGGAGCCATGCGTCCACCTCGGCTGCCACCTCGTCGGCGGTGACGGGGGCGAGGAGGAAGCCGTGCCGGTAGTGCCCCGCCGCCACGGCGACGCCCGGTGCATCCGGTAGGAAGCCTAGGATCGGGCGGTGGTCCCGCGACGCCGGCCGCAGCCCCGCCCACGTCTCGATGACCTCCAGCTCCTCGACGCCCGGCACCACCTCGACGGCCCCTTCGAGCAGCCGGTACAGCCCGCCCGCGGTCACGCGCCGGTCGTGCCCCATCTCCTCGCTCGTCGCGCCGACCACGAGGCGGCCGTCGGGCTTGGGGACGAGGTAGGCGTCGGGGCCGCGGACGACGTGGCGGAGGTCGAAGGGCGGCTCGGCGCGCAGCGCCAGCGCCTGCCCCTTCACCGGGCGGATCGGCAGCGGCGCGGGCAGCTCTCCGATCTCCCGCGCTCCCACGCCCGCCGCGAGCACGATCACCCGCGTCTCGATCCGCTCCCCACCGGCAAGTCGCACCGCTGGGCGCTTCCCGTCCGGCTCGACGGCGGCGACCTCGGACTCGTGGCGAAGCTCAGCGTGGGACGAGCGGCGCAGCGCCGCCCGCAGCGCCGGGAGCACAGCGCGGTTATCCACCTGATGATCCTCCGGGGAGAGGACCGCCGCCGCGATCTTCGGCGACAGGAACGGCTCGACCTCCAGCGCCTCCGCTGTCGCCAGCCACTCGACGGGGGCGCCGTGCTCGCGCTGGAACTCGAACAGCCGCCGGAGCGCCGCGCGGTCGTCGCGGTCGGCGGCGACGGCGAGGGTCCCCTCGTCACGGTACCCGACGGCGATGCCGCTGGCCGCTTCTAGCTCGAGGGCGAAGGCCGGCCACCGCCGGAGGCTCTCCCGCCCGAGCCGGTACAACTCGACCTCCTCGAACCCGATCTCGGCAGCGGGCGCGAGCATCCCGGCGGCGGCGTGGCTCGCCGCGCTCGGCGGGGCGCCGGCCGCGTCGCGCTCCAGCACGAGCACGGAGCGGCCCCTCCCGGCCAGCCGCCACGCCACGGCCAGCCCGATCACCCCGCCACCTACCACGACTGCGTCGCGTGTCATAGGTCATTAGTCCCTGGTCACGGGTGATGGTACTCTGCCGCCGTCTCTGCCGTGGGCGAACAAGTGACAAAGGACGAGTGACGAGCGACCGTACCCTCATCGTCGGGGCCGGGCTGGCGGGAGCCTGCGCGGCGCTGCACCTCGCCGGGCACGGTCCTGTCACGGTGCTCGATACGAGGGCGCCGGGCGAGGGGACATCCGGCGCAGCGGCTGGGCTCGTCAACCCGTTCATGGGGCAGAAGGCGCGGCCGGCGTGGCGGTTCGAGGAAGCCCTCAGCGCTTTGCACGCAGCGCTCGACTCAGCCAGCGTGGCGGGCCTCTTCCGACCTACCGGCGTCCTCCGCCCCGCCCGCGACGCCCGGCAGGCCGAGGCATTCCGCGAGCGCGCCGCCGAGCATCCAGCCCACGCGACGTGGCTCCCGGCCGAGGCCGCCGATGAGCTGCACCCGGAGGTGCAGGCCCCGCACGGCGCGCTGTGGATCCCCAACGGGGGCGCCATCGATCTCCCAGCAATGATTCGGGCGCTCCTCGCCGCCTCTGGCGCGGAGGTGCGAAGTCGCGTTCGCGTAGCGACGTTCGAGGAGGAGAATGAGCGGGCCTGGGTGGAGACGGAGACCGGCGAGCGGATCGGGGCGGCGCGGGTGCTGCTTGCCGTCGGCGACGGGTTCCGACACGTCCCGGAGTTGGCCGCGCTGCCCCTCCACCGCGTCAAGGGGCAGACGGTCCGGGTGACGCGGCCGGGCGGGTTCACCGACCTCCCCTCCCTCTCCGGCCTTGGCTACGTCGTGCCCGGTGGCGACAGCCTCCTGGTCGGCAGCACCTACGAGCACGCCTTCGACCACACCCGTCCAACGGCCGAGGCAACGGCGGACCTGCTGGCGCGCGCTGCGCGGATGGTGCCGGCGCTCGCCGAGGCGCAGGTGCTCGAAGCGCGGGCCGGCGTCCGCGTGACGGCGCCGACGACACACTCACCCCAGCGCCTCCCCCTCATCGGGCCGCTGCCGGGGCGGCGGCGCGTGTGGGCCTTCCTTGGCCTCGGCTCGAAGGGGCTGCTGACGGCGCCGCTGCTTGCACGCGACCTCTCCAGCTTCCTGCGCGACACGGCCGCGATCCCGCCGGCGGTGAGGCTGCGGGCGGCTGACGCGGGTTAAGAACCTTTGGAGTAACCGCTTTCAGCAGCGGACGGTCCGGCAGCGCCCGGCGCCCACGCCGCTATATTTCGCCCCCGCCCTCCCCGTCCCGATCACCCCACGCTGCACGCCCGATGGCCGACGTCACCACCTCCCGCCTCGAAGAGCTCCTCGGCACCGACGCCGACGACCTCCTCGGCTTCTCCGACCCGAAGGTCTCGAAGGAGCACCTCCACCTCCCCGGCCCCGACTTCGTCGACCGCGTCTTCGCCCAGAGCGACCGGACGCCGCAGGTGCTCCGCTCGCTCCAGCAGCTCCTCGGGAACGGCCGCCTCGGCGGCACGGGCTACCTCTCGATCCTCCCCGTGGACCAGGGCATCGAGCACGCCGGCGGCGCCTCGTTCGCCAAGAACCCCATCTACTTCGACCCGGCCAACATCTGCGAGCTCGCCATCGAGGGCGGCTGCAACGGCGTCGCCACGACGTACGGGGTGCTCGGGGCCGTGGCGCGGCGGTACGCCCACCGGATCCCGTTCATCCTCAAGCTCAACCACAACGAGCTCCTCACCTACCCCAACACCTTCGACCAGGTGATGTACGCCCCGGTCCGGCAGGCGTGGGACATGGGCTGCGTCGCCGTCGGCGCGACGATCTACTTCGGGAGCGAGCACGCCGCCCGCCAGATCCAGGAGGTCTCCGACGCCTTCGCCGAGGCCCACGAGCTCGGGATGGGGACGATCCTCTGGTGCTACCTCCGGAACTCCGCCTTCAAGGTCAACGGCACCAACCACGAGGCCAGCGCCGACCTCACCGGGCAGGCGAACCACATCGGCGCCACGATCCAAGCCGACATCCTGAAGCAGAAGCAGCCGACCTCGAACGGCGGCTACAAGGCGCTCAACTCCGGGGACTCCTCCTACGGCAAGCTCGACGAGCGGATCTACTCCGAGATGGCGAGCGACCACCCCATCGACCTCACGCGCTACCAGGTCGTGAACGGCTACATGGGCCGGATCGGGCTGATCAACTCCGGCGGCGCCTCGGGGGAGAACGACTTCCAGCAGGCGGTCAAGACGGCCGTCATCAACAAGCGCGCGGGTGGCATGGGGCTGATCTCCGGGCGGAAGGCGTTTCAGCGCCCGATGGCCGAGGGCGTCGAACTGCTGAACGCGATCCAGGACGTCTACCTCAACGACGAGGTGACCGTCGCCTGAGTTGCCCTCTCGGCTACGACCTCTGTAGGGGCGACCGGCCGGTCGCCCCTACGCCGTTTACTGCGGGTCCCATGTGAGGGTAAAGCCGTTGAGGCTGTCGGCGAGCACGCGCTCGTAGCGCTGCTCGCGGCCGTCGCCGTCACGGAGAACTAAGGTGATGTCGTCCGTGGGGACGAGGACGCCGAGGGGTATGGTCTCCTCGTTTCGGTACTCAACCTCGGTGTCGTAGAGCTGCGGGAGCCGCTCTCGTTCGTCGAAGGCGACGGTGCCACTATAGTTCGTTTCGCCAAGGTTCACAACGAGAGAAAAGGGAGGAAAGAGAGCGCCTTGGGTACCCTCCAAGTGGAGGATGGGCCGAGAAGCCGCAATGGTGTCCGCCGCGACGAGGCGCGCGGCATAGACGCCGTCCGGGACAGCGTTGTCAGCCGGCTCCCATACAATCTGGTAGATCCCCCGCTCGAATTCCCGCTCGCTCAACACCGTTAGCACCTCGCCCGTAAGGTCTGCCACCTCGACTCTGAGTTTGGTGGTTCCGCGCGTGACGATCTCAATTAAGGCGCGCTCGACGAAGGGATTAGGGTAGACGGCGGTGAGCACAACTTCAGGCCCGGTGGGGTCTCCCCCCCGACGGTTACCCTCCTCGTTCTGCGGAACGAACTCGTATTCGAGCGTGGCCGAGAGGCCACCCACGGGGTCCCCCGCGGGGTCTGTCACGGCGAGACCGACGGCGGCTTCGGGCGGAGTTGGCGGCTCGGGGTCGCTGCCGTCGCTGTCGCAGGCGATGAGCGCCAGGGCGGCGAGGAGAACGAGACAGGCGAGGAAGCGCATCGCGCGAGAGGCTGTCAGAAACGGCGCGGAAGATACCGCCCTATTCGACCGCGCCCTCCTCCGGCTTGCGGAAGACGAGGAGGTGCTGGTGCGGCAGGAAGTCCTGCGTCTCGACCCACTCGAACCCGGCCGCCGCCAACTCGCGGCGGACCTGCCCTTCGGTCATCTTGTGGAGCGGCCGGATCGGGAGGTCGGCGTCCTCGCCGCGGTACTCGACGAGCACGACGCGCCCGCCGGGGACGAGCGCGCGACGGAGCGCCGCCATCATCTCGCGGGGGTAGCCGAACTCGTGGTAGGCGTCGACCATCAGCGCGAGGTCCACGCTCGCCGCCGGGAGGTTCGGGTCGTCCTCCGCGCCGAGGACGGGGACCACGTTGGCAGCGCCCTCCTGCGCGGCCCGCTCCTCCAGCATCGCCAGCATCTCCGGCTGCACGTCCACGGCGTAGACGGCCCCCTCGGGCACGCGGGCCGCCATGCGGAGCGTGAAGTACCCCGTGCCCGCGCCGATGTCCGCCACGACATCGTCCGGTCGGAGGGCGAGCGCGTCCACGACGGCCTCAGGCTGTTCGGTCTCGGCGCGCTCGGGGCGCTCCAGCCAGGCGGCGCCGCGGTGGCTCATCGTCCGCGCGATCTCGCGGCCGAAGTAGAACCGGCCGGTGCCGCCGCGCGAGGCCGGCCCCTCGACGTAGCCGGTGTCGGCCGCGGCCGTGCGCGAGACCGGCGGGTCGGCGACCTCGCCCGTCGGCGTGGCACAGCCGGTGGCGAGCGCAGCGGTGAGCAGGAGGGCGAGGAGCCGGGGCATCGGAGCGGGTGTTCGGTGGGCCGAAAAGTACGCCGCCCCCGCGGCGTCCTCGGCAACGGCGGCACGACGGTTTGCCCCAATCGGCAGGCAGAGACCGTAGGGACGAACGGCCGTTCGCCCGGTGCAGGGCCTACCGCCGCGGCTCGGGAGACGGCGGCATAGCCCCTCGAAGGCATGACGGCGGCTCGTGGCAGGGCGAGGCGTGCCTCGCCCCTACAGAGAGGCTGTGGTCGGGGTGACGGAGTGCGGAGACCTCAGGACGCGATGCATTGCGTCCCTACGGCTTGCTTCCAGGTCCTTCTCAGATTTCGCGGTTTAGCCTGCTCTGCCCTCTGCCCTCTGCCCTCTGCCCTCTGCCCTCTGCCCTCAGGCGTCCGGGTGCGTGAGCGGGACGGAGGCCGCCAGCGTCGGGCGGGTCACCTGCTCCGGCTCCGGCAGGCCGCCACCGCCGCCGACGGCGTAGGGCTCGCGGAGCTCGACGGGCTCCGGCTTCCGCTTCGCCTTCTTCACGCGGAGGTTCAGGAACTCGACGAGCAGCGAGAACGCCATCGCGGAGTAGATGTAGCCCTTCGAGATGTGCTGGTTGAGGCCCTCGGCGACCAGCGTGACGCCGATCAGGATGAGGAACGCGAGCGCCAGCATCTTCACCGTCGGGTGCTTGTGGACGAACTCCGAGATCGTCGTCGCGAACGCCATCATCACCCCGATCGCGATCACCACGGCGATGATCATGACCATGATCTCGTCGGCCATCCCGACGGCCGTGATCACGGAGTCGAGCGAGAAGACGAGGTCGAGGATGGCGATCTGGAAGAGGACGCTGGCGAAGCTGACGGCCTTCGCCTTCTCCGTCGCGTGCGCGGCGTCGCCCTCCAGCTTGTGGTGGATCTCGTGGGTGGACTTGCCGACGAGGAAGAGCCCGCCGAGCAGGAGGATCAGGTCGCGCCCGGTGATGACGGCCGGGCTGGTGTCTCCCCCGGCGCCCTCACCGTGGCCGACCCCATGCCCCCGGCCGGCCTCGCCGAAGCCCTCGACGCCGCCGAGGAACGGGAGCTCGAAGAGCGGCTCGGTCAGCCCCATCACCCACGAGAGCGAGAGCAGCAGGAGGATCCGCATCCCCATCGCGAGGGCGAGCCCCCAGAACCGCCCCCGCGCCTGCTGCTCCTTCGGGAGCCGCCCGGTGAGGATCGAGATGAAGATGATGTTGTCGATGCCGAGCACGACCTCCAGCAGCGTCAGCGTGCCGAGGGCGACCCAGGCTTCGGGCGAGGCGATCCAGTCGAACATGAGGGGATGGGGGATTAGGGACTGGGGCTCGGGGGAGAGAGGCCGGGTATATTAGTCCACGAGGTCGACTTGACCCGGCACGGCTCGCCGGGCTCCCCGTTTCCGCTCCCCCAATGGCATCGCCCGACACCCCCTCTTCCCCCCCGGCTGACGCCGTGCCCGACGCCCAGAACGGCGCCGCCGAGAGCGCGGCCCCCGCCGAGAGCGCGGCCCCCGCCGAGAGCGCGGCCCCCGCCGAGAGCGCGGCCCCCGCCGAGAGCGCGGCCCCCGCCGAGAGCGCGGCCCCCGCCGAGAGCGCGGCCCCCGCCGAGAGCGCGGCCCCCGCCGAGAGCGCGGCCCCCGCCGGCATCGAGGCCTACATCGCGCACTACCCCGCGTGGGCCAAGACGCTCGCCCGGCGCTACTTCACGAAGACGATCAACCAGTTCGTCCTCCACGGCAACGTCCGCGACCTCGTCCCCACCGAGGACCGCGACGGCGAGCCGGAGTACGTCGCCCTCCGGGACTTCCTCGCCCGCGACCTCTTCGCCGGCCGCGACGTCGTCCTCTTCTACGACCGCTCCTCGGGGATCCACTTCGCCGACCGCGCCAGCCAGGCCGACTTCAACCGCGCGCTCTCGGGCTACGACACCATCTTCGGGACCGAGTACGCGCAGAAGCTCCCGAAGGACCCGGTCCGCGTGTTCTCGGTCCTCGAGAACTACTTCCGCCTCCGCATCGCCGACGGCAAGCGGATCGCCGTCGTGGTGGACTACGCCGAGACCATCGTCCCCATGGCGGAGGCGGCGAACTACTCGTCGGAGGACCGCAACGCCCTCGTCTTCCTCCAGAAGTGGAGCCACGACCCGCTCCTGCTCAAGGCCGACTTCACCCTCGTCCTCGTCGCCGAGAACCTCACGGACCTCAACCGCCAGCTCATTCAGAGCCCCTACACCGAGGAGATCGCCGTCGAGCTGCCGAGCGCGGCCGAGCGGCGGGCGTTCGTGGGGTGGATGCTGGAGGACGAGGCAGGAAAAACGTTCGAGGAGCGGAGCGAGGTGACGCCCGAGGCGCTGGCGCAGAACACCGCCGGGCTCGGGTACGTCCAGCTCCGCACGCTGCTGGCCGACGTGCTGGAGAACGGGCAGCCCCTCACGTTCGAGCGGCTGACCGAGCGGAAAAAGGAGCTCATCGAGGCCGAGGCCTACGGGCTCCTGGAGTTCGTCCACACCGACTTCTCGCTCGACCTCGTGGCCGGGCACGACGAGGCGAAGGAGCACCTCCGCGACGCCGCGCGCGCCATCCGCCAGGGCCGCCCGGACGTGATGCCGATGGGGTACCTCATCGCCGGGCCCGTCGGCACGGGGAAGACGTTCCTGATCACGTGCTTCGCCGGCGAGATCGGGATCCCGATGGTGAAGCTCAAGAACTTCCGCAGCCAGTGGCAGGGCGTCACCGAGGGGAACCTCGAGAAGATCCTGAACCTCCTCCGCGCGATGAACCCCGTCGCCGTCATGATCGACGAGGCCGACGCCGCCCTCGGCGACCGCAGCAGCCAGGGCGACTCCGGCGTCTCGAACCGGGTCTTCAGCCAGATCGCCCAGGCCATGAGCGACACGCGCTACCGCGGCCGGATCATCTGGTTCCTCGTCACCGCCCGGCCGGACCTCATGCCGGTCGACCTCAAGCGGCAGGGCCGCGCCGAGGAGCACCTCGCGCTCTTCTACCCCTCGACGCGCGAGGCCCGCGAGGAGCTCCTCCGCGTGATGATGCGGCGCACCGACGTAGACCTCCCGATGGAGGAGGTGCCGGACGAGCTCCTCAACGGCGAGCGGACGCTCAGCGGCGCCGACATGGAGGCGCTGTTCACCCGCGCCAAGTTCCGCGCCGCCGCCGAAGGGACCGATGTGACGGCCGAGGCGCTCGAAGCCGTCGTGGCCGACTTCATCCCGCCGACGTACCCGCTCCAGGTGGAGCTGCAGGCGCTGGCGGCCGTGCTCGAATGCACGAGCCGCGCCATGCTCCCCGAGCGCTACCGCGAGCTCGCGCGCGAGCAGGCGGTGCGCCGGGTGGAGGAGCTGAAGGCGCTTCTCGGGGAATAGCGCGCGAAAGAAGCGTAGACGGACGGGGTGCGGCCGGCGCGCGGAGCCGGGGTCCCCGTCGCCGCCGCGGGTTACTTCTTGCGACCCGTCTTCTTCTCCATCTTGAGGAAGTCGACGTAGCGCTCGTAGGAGATGAGGACCGCGTAGGGGTCGTTGTTCTTCTGGATGAGGATGCCGGCGCCCGTGCTCTTCGCGTGCTCCAGCAGACTCGACGTCTGCGAGCGGAGCTCCGTGATCGTAGCGACGGACTCGATGCCGTGGGTGCTGTACATGAGGGGTGTGGGTGTGAGAGTTGGTGGGGGCTGCTGCGCGGGGCCGTCAATATTCGGCCACACTCAGCACTTCGAGACTAAATTACGTGTTCCGACGGACATACTCTTCACGCACCGCTCCCGCGCGCCCACATTCCAGGCAGGGCCGCACACCTCAACGGGCAAATAGCTTGCTCCTCTGCAGAGTCACCGGCACCGTCGTCGCCACCAGGAAGAGCGAGCGCTTCCGGCAGGCGAAGCTCCTCGTCGTCCACCCCCTCGCCCTCTCCGGCGAGCCGCGCGGACGGGGCGGCCTCCTCGCGCTCGACCCCCGCTTCGACGCCGGCCTCGGGGACGTGGTGCTCGTGGCGAAGGAGGGGGCCGTAGTGGCGCAGCTCATGGGCGTGGAGGGCGGTGCGCCCCCCGCCAACGTCATCGTCGTCGGCGTGGTGGACGATTGGGCCGTGAGCCGTGAGCCGTGAGCAGGGGCTAGCGCGACACCGAATGCTCGATTCCTCTCCTCTTCTCTTCCGCTCTCCCCCTCTTCCCCCTCCCCCTTTCACCCTTTCCCCACGGACCCCCGGCGCGGGCCGCGAATTCCACCGAGCCGCCGCCCGCTATCTTCGCGGCCCTCACCCCTCGCGGCCCTCACCCCTCGGGGCCCCCGGCCCTGGATCACCCAACGCACCTCCAGACATGGCTAGCGCCCCCTACGACGTCGTCGTCATCGGCTCCGGGCCGGGCGGCTACGAGACCGCCATCCGCGCCTCCCAGCTCGGCCTCAAGGCCGCCGTCATCGAGCGCGACAAGCTCGGCGGCGTCTGCCTCAACGTCGGCTGCATCCCCACGAAGGCGCTGCTCAAGAGCGCCGAGGTGGCCGCCCAGCTCCAGCACATCGGGGACTACGGGTTCACCACGAACGGGAGCGTCCCCGAGCCCGACTTCCCCGCCGTCATCGAGCGCTCGCGCGGGGTGGCGAACAAGATGAACAAGGGCGTCGGATTCCTGATGAAGAAGAACAAGATCGACGTCATCCGTGGGCACGCGACCCTCAAGGGCGGCGGCAAGGTCGCCGTCCGGCCCTCGACGACGATGGACGGCGAGGAGGTCGGCGAGGAGCAGACCGTCGAGGCCAAGCACGTCATCATCGCCACCGGCGCGCGGGCACGCGAGATCCCCCCGCTCCCGATTGACGGCGAGAAGGTGATCGCCTACCGCGAGGCCATGCTCCAGACCGAGCGGCCGGATTCGATGCTGATCGTCGGCGCCGGCGCCATCGGCGTCGAGTTCGCCTACGTGTACCATCATATGGGCACCGAGGTCACCATCGTCGAGGTCCAGGACCGGCTCGTGCCTGTCGAGGACGAGGACGTCTCGAAGGAGCTCGCGCGGGCCTACAAGAAGATGGGCATCAAGGTGATGACCGGCGTGCAGCTCCAGAGCGTCGACACGAAGGGCAAGAAGGTCAAGGCGAAGCTGACCACCAAGAAGGGCGAGGAGACGATCGAGGTGAATCAGGTGCTCTCGGCCGTCGGCGTCGTCGGCAACACCGAGGACCTCGGGCTCGACGAGGTCGGCGTCAAGCACGAGCGCGGGGCCATCAAGGTCGACGAGTTCTACCGCACCGGTGTCCCCGGCGTCTACGCCATCGGCGACGTGGTGGGCGGGCCGTGGCTGGCGCACGTGGCGAGCCACGAGGGCATCGTCTGCGTCGAGAACATCGCCTACGCCGAGGGCAAGCTCGACCACAAGCCCCGCCCCATCGACTACAACAACGTCCCCGGCTGCACCTACTGCCTCCCCCAGATCGCGAGCGTCGGCTACACCGAGGCGGCGGCGAAGGAGGCGGGCTACGAGGTGAAGGTCGGCAAATTCCCGTTCACCGCCTCCGGCAAGGCCGCCGCCATCGGGGACCAGACGGGGTTCGTGAAGGTGGTCTTCGACGCGAAGTACGGGGAGTGGCTCGGCTGCCACATCATCGGCCACGACGCGACGGAGATGATCGCCGAGGCGGTGACCGCGCGCGGGCTCGAGACGACGGCGCACGAGGTGATGGAGGCGATGCACCCGCACCCGACGCTCTCGGAGGCCGTGATGGAGGCGGCCCGCGACGCCTACGGCCAGGCCATCAACGCCTGAGCCTGGGCCGCGGCCTCTAAGCGTGGCCCACGGACTCTGCGCCTCTGGGGAAGATCGGCCTTACCTTGCTCGCCTCTGTCTACTCCCCACATGCTGCCCCGAGACGCCCTGCCCGACGTGACGCGCGAGATCGTGCGACGGTTCGATCCGCTGCGGGTCGTCCTGTTCGGCTCGGCAGCGCGCGGCGAGGCGCGGGAGGGTGGGGACCTCGACCTGCTCGTGGTGCTGCCAGACTCCACCGACCGACGGCAGGCTGCTATCGCCATTCGTCGTGCGCTGCGCCACCTCCCCGTCTCGAAAGACGTGGTGGTGACCACGCCCGAGCAGATCGAGCGGCGAGGCCGGATGGTAGGGACGGTGCTACGCTCGGCGCTGCGCGACGGGGAGGTGCTCTATGAGCGCGCCGCAGCATGAGCGGGAGGCCCGACGCTGGCTCCGCTATGCGCAGGAAGACCTCGACGCAGCCGAGACCCTCGCGGACCGATGGCCCCGGCACGGGTGCTGGCTGGCCCAACAGGCGGCAGAGAAGGCGCTCAAGGCGCTCCTGATCTCCCGCCAGATAGACTTCCCGTACTCGCACGACCTCGACCGGCTGCGCGGGCTGCTCCCGCCCGGCTCCAGCCTGCACGCCGCCTGTCCCGACCTCGCCGAGTTGACGCAATGGGCGGTCGAGGCCCGCTACCCCGACGACCTCCCCGACTTGACCCGTGACGATGCTCGCCGCGCCATCGTGCAGGCGCGGCAGGTCATAGAAGGCAGCACTCGCGAGCTGTAAGCCCGTTGGTCGGGGGACGCGCTCGGCTGCCACATCATCGGCCACGACGCGACGGAGATGATCGCCGAGGCGGTGACCGCGCGCGGGCTCGAGACGACGGCGCACGAGGTGATGGAGGCGATGCACCCGCACCCGACGCTCTCGAAGGCCGTGATGGAGGCGGCCCGCGACGCCTACGGCCAGGCCATCAACGCCTAGCGAGCGGGCGGCTCAACCCGCCCAGAGTAGAGACGCGACATGTCGCATCTCTACGGGGCCGCCTCCTGCGTCGGGGTGCCCCGGGGAATCGGCCTTACTTTGCCCGTCTCCGCCGGCTCCCCACATGCTGCCCCGGGACGCCCTGCCCGAGGTGACGCGCGAGATCGTGCGACGGTTCGACCCGTTGCGGGTCGTCTTGTTCGGCTCCGCGGCGCACGGGGAGGGGGAGACCTGGACCTGCTCGTATCAGCCTAAAGTAGGATGTGCGAGGCAGGTGTCTCCCGTTACATTACGAAGTCTTCCACCCAACCACCTCATGCCATGAAGACCTTCCTACGCCCCGCCCTCCTCACCCTCGCGCTGGCCCTCATCGCCACGGGCTGCGCGGACGAGCCGTTCGCCCCGGCCGACACCGCCGAGACGGCGGAGGCCCCCGCTGCCACGGCCGAGAACGTCGCCGCGGCCGAGGCCACTTTCGACGCCGACGCCCTCAACGTCCTCTTCAGCACCGGCGACGAGCACGGCCACGGCGGCATGGGCGACCCCCACATCGAGATGTCGCCCGAGGTGGAGCCCCGCCCCGGCGACGAGGACAAGGCCAACGCCATCGCGCTGGCGACGTACCGGGCCAACCTCAAGTACCGCGACGTCAACCGCGCCATCGCCGACGGCTACGTCGTCTTCGGCGACACCGACGAGCCGGGGGTCGAGATCCACTACGTCAACGTGTGGCGCTCCTTCCTCGAGAACTGGCGGATCGACCCGGAGCAGCCGGGCGCCCTCCTCTACGAGCGCCAGCACGACGGGAGCCTCGAGCTCGTCGGCGCGATGTTCACCGCCCCACCGGAGTCCTCGTGGCGCGAGCTCAACCGGCGGGTCCCGCTCTCGCAGGCCCGCTGGCACCTCCACACCAACATCTGCGTGCCGGTCCCGCTCTGGAGCGAGGCACAGTGGGCGCGGACGATGCCCGACGGGCAGCCGATGTTCGGGACCGAGAGCCCGATCCACACGCGCCAGGAGTGCGAGTCGGCACCGGTCAACGGCGAGTTCTGGCCCGTCGCCTTCGGGTGGATGGTCCACGCCTACGTCTTCGACGACGACCCGGCGGTCTGGAGCCGTGGCGACGGCCACGGCGGCCACTGATCCGCTCCGCCTCTAGCTGCTTTCGGAGCCCCCGGTGCTACCCGCGCCGGGGGCTCCGACGTCCTCCCGCAGCACGCGCTCGGTGAACGCGATCAGGTCGCCGAGGCGGCGCTCGATGAGGGCCTGCACGATGGGGAGGCTAAGGGCCTGGTAGTCGTGGACGGCGACGTTACGGAACCCCACCATCCGGCCCAGCCGCTCCCCGAGTGCCGCGTCGAGCCGACCGGCCTCCACGAGCAGGGCGAACGCACTGCGGCTGTCCTGCGGCGCCCCGAGCCGGTGGCGTCGGACGAGGTGAAGGGCGAGGTCGATGGCGGCTTGGCAAGCGCGCTGGAGATTCAGCACGATGGCGTCCTGCCGGGTCTGGTCCTCGTAGAGCCGCCGCGCGTCACCGCCGTACTCCTCGCGGATGCGGGTTAGGCAGCGCTCGATGGTGGCGGCCTTGTTGAGGCTCACGTCGTCGGGCATCGGCTCAGCCATAGACGCTGCCGCGCTCGCGGATGTCGGCGAGGATGCCCCGGCGTTCGATATTGAGGTCGAAGTAGGCCCCGAGCGCGTAGATCTCGAAGTTCGCCCGCGCTGTGGGGTCCCCGTCGAAGATCACCCGGCCCGTACGCACGACCTCGGCGCGCATCACCGTCGAGGCGGCGGCGAGGTCCACGAGGTCCACGTCACGGCCGAGCGTGGCGGCGAGGTCGCCTGCGAGGTCGAACCGGGCTACGGGGTCGAGCGGGCGGGGAGCGAGCACGGCGAGGTCGAGGTCGCTCGCGGCGTGAGTCTGCCCGTCGGCCGCCGAGCCGAAGAGGTAGACGGCCGCGAGGTCGGGCACGGCGGCGCGGAGGCGGTGGACGGCGTCGGTGAGCGCGGGCTCCATGTGGGCGAGCGGAGGTCGCCAGAAGATAGCGGCGCGGAGTTAGCTTGGTCGCGCCCTTCCCGCCTCCCCCTCCCCCTTGCCCGGACACCTGCGGGTCCTCCTCGGCGACCTCGGCCGCTTGCTCCACGTGCCGGCGCTGCTGGCGGTCCCGGCCCTCGTCGTAGGCGCGGCGTTTGGGGAGTGGTTCGTGCTGCCGGGGCTCGGGGCGATGGCGGTCGTCAGCCTCGCGCTCGGACAGGGGCTCTACCGCGGGTGCCGGTTCGCGCCGGGTGAGGACCCGCCGTCGGTGGGGTCGTCGCGGGCGCTGGCGGTGGTGGCGCTCGCGTGGGTGCTCATCGCCGCGATGGCGGCCCTGCCGTTCTGGATGCTGCCCCTCGCGGCCGAGTGGTTCGGGGCTGCCCTCTCCCCGACCACGCTCGCCTACGGCGACCCCGTCAACGCCTTTTTCGAGGCGATGTCCGGGCTGACGAGCGCGGGGCTGAGCGTGGCCGCCGACGCGGCGGAGCTGCCGCGGAGCGTGCAGTTCTGGCGCTCCTGGCTGGAGTGGATCGGGGGGATCGGACTCGTGCTCGTCGCGCTGCCCCTGATCGAGACGACGGAGGACGCCTACGACCTCTATGGCGCCGAGCTGAACGTCGACACGCTTCAGGACAACACCGACCACACGGTCCCCTGGATCTGGATCATCTACGGCGGCTACACCGCGCTCTCGTTCGGGCTCTTCTGGGTGCTGGGGATGCCGACTTGGGAGGCGCTGAACCACGCGATGACGGGGCTCGCCACGGGCGGCTTCAGCGTGACCTCCGACAGCTTCATCAGCTACGACGCCGACCTCAAGCTCGCGGCCGTGTTCGCGATGACGCTCGGGGGGATGAGCTTCCTGACGCATTACCGCCTCCTCGTCGCGCGGGCCTGGGGGAACGCCATCGGCGACGTGCAGACGCGGTGGCTGTTCGCCCTGCTCACCATCGGGACCGTCATGCTCCTCCTCATCAACCGCCGGTTCGAGGGGGATTGGCTCCCGGTGGACACGCTGTTCCAGTGGACGAGCGCGCTGACGACGTGCGGGTTCAACTCGGTCGAGGTGGGGGCGTGGAGCGGGGCGGCGCTGTTCCTCCTCGTGATCGGGATGTTCGTCGGCTCGGCGGCGGGCTCGACGGGCGGCGGCATCAAGGTTCGGCGCCTGGCGCTGCTCACGCGCGCCGTCGGCTGGCGGCTGCGCGGGCTCGACGACGAGGACCAGGAGCCGTTCGAGTTCGGTGGGCACGAGTGGGGGGCGGCCGAGGCACTGGAGGCGCTCCAGAAGGCGGCCGTCATCGCAGCCCTGTTCGTCGCCGCCCTCCTCCTCGGCACGCTCGCCCTGTTCGTCTTCGTCGGCGACGCCCACTCCACGCGGGACCTCCTCTTCGAGGCGGCCTCCGCGCTCGGCGCCGTCGGCCTCTCCGCCGGGGTCACCGGCCCCGACCTCGACGTGGGCGGGCGGCTCGTGCTGACGGCGTTGATGTGGGTCGGGCGGCTGGAGATCCTCGCCGCCATCGCGCTCCTGATCACGCTGATGCACCCGCTCACGACCTCCCCGGCGAAGGAGGCCATGCCGGAGAAGGATTGAGCGGCGGGGCGCCGGTGGCAGCGCGGCCCCCGCCGCAGCCGACGAGCAGCAGAGCGACGAGGGCGGGGTATGGGCGAACGGATCGGGTGGCCGGGCGTAGGCGCCGTGCCCCTCCCCTACGCCCATCTCCCCCATCCGTCCCATGTCCGACGCCCCCACCCGCCAGGAGCAGATCGAGAAGCTCGCCGAGCTCATCGGCGACATCAGGATCTGCATGCTCACCACCCTCGACCCCGACGGCAAGCCGTGGAGCCGCCCGATGGCGACGCAGGAGGCCGAGTTCGACGGCACCCTCTGGTTCTTCACCCGGAGCGACTCCGAGAAGGTGGAGCACCTCCGCCGCGACCCCGCCGCCGGTGTCGCCTTCGCGAAGCCCAGCGACCAGGAGTACGTCACGATGGCCGGCACCGCCGCCGTCGTGGACGACCGCCGGAAGGCCGAGGAGCTGTGGAATAAGGCCTACGAGGCGTGGTTCCCCGAGGGCCTCGACGACCCCCACCTCCGCCTCGTCCGCGTCGAGGTGGACCGGGCCGAGTACTGGGACAGCCCCTCCACGTTCGTCACCTACGCCATCGGCCTCGCGAAGGCGAAGCTGGCGGGGCGGCCCGCGCGCGACGTCGGGGACAACGAGCAGGTCAGCCTCTGAGCCGGTCCAGGCGGCCCGGCCGGCCTCACACGCTCGTCCCCACCATCGCCTCCTGCTCGGAGGCGCGGCCTTCGGCACGGGACGCGACGTCGTCCCACGTCCACCCGTCGTAGCGGACGAGG
This sequence comes from Rhodothermales bacterium, assembly GCA_965215145.1. Taxonomy (GTDB): domain Bacteria; phylum Bacteroidota; class Rhodothermia; order Rhodothermales; family JANQRZ01. Next base: position 2,619,529 of record OZ244038.1, read on the forward strand.
CCCCACAGGAGCCGACGGCGCTCGTCCTCCGCCTCCAGCCGCTCCAGGAACTCCGCGTCGCTGACGGTCGGGATGCCGGCCTCCCGGAGGGCCCGGAGGTCCGGTACCGGCGGGGCTTCGGCCGTCGGCTCTACGCCGACGGTCTCGAGGAGGTCGAGGTACTCGGTGAGGGCGAAGCGGAGGGCGCGGAGCGTGGGCGGCGGGGGGTGCGCCTCCTCGCGGACGGCGCAGCGGAGCAGGGTCGCGGCCTCGTCTAACACGGCCACCCGGAGCGGCGGGGCGGACTCGGCGTGGCTGGAGTGGAAGTAGTGGAGGACGGGGTACGCCTGGTGCGCGTGGACGTGGAGCGTGAGCGAGCCCGTGAGGGGGATGAGATGGGAGGGGAGCTCGCCGAAATCCTCCCCCGTCCACGCATTCGAGAGCACCTCCTCCGGCGTCGCCCCGAGTCCCGTCAGCGTCGAGGCGAACTGCCGCGCCTCGGTGGCCGCGCCGATGACGGGGAGCAGGTACGAGATGGCGAGCGTGAGCTCGATCAGCCCGTGCAAGGAGCACAGCACGGTCACCGCCTTCCACCCCCCCGTCGGCACGTAGTCCCCCATCCCGAGCGTGACGAGCGTGTACCCGACGAAGTAGAGCCGGCTCACGAAGTCGGCGGGCTCCCGCGTCTCGCCGTTGACGACGGAGGCGGGCTCAGCGCTGAAGACGAGAAACCAGCCGGCGCAGAGGACGACGACCCAAGCGAGGGTGGCCGCTAGCACGGTGAGTGTCCCCGCAGCGGAGAGGAGCCGGTGGCTCCCGCCCGGATGATGCAAGGCGCGGACGGCCCGCCACGTCCACTCCGCCACGCGGCCCGCCATCGGACCGGCCCGGTGGAGCCCGAGCGTGGTCCAGATCGCGTCTACGAAGACGAACAGGACGAGGGCGATGCCGAGCAGGAGGAGCGGCAGGGACATGGGGACCTGGAGGGTGGAGCTGAGAAAGTAAGCTCCCCTCGGTGGACTACTCCGCGCTTAAGAAGAGGTCACCGTAGTGGGCGCCGGCTATGCCGCCGGTGTCGTCGGCGTCGGTCATCACGGCGACGCCGGAGACGGGCGGCGGGTCCTCGCCGAAGGCGCGGCGGTAGTCGGCGGCGATGTCGCGGCGCTCGGTTTGCCAGGTGCCCACGCCGGCCGCGCCGCGGCGGAGGGGGACGAGGTGGACCCAGTCGGTGTAGAGGCTCCGGCTGGGCCGGGCGTCGGGCTCGCTGGCCCACACGTAGGCGAGCGCGCGGAGCGGGACCTCGTGGCCGGTTGCGCGGAGGGGCTCGTACTTGACGCGCTCGCCGATCGAGAGCCGGCCGGGGTCGTAGTCGAAGGTGACGAAGACGCGGGCCGGGGCGTCGTCGCCGTCTTTCGAGCCGAGGTCGGCGGCGGGGAGCACGCCGTCTACCCGCCAGCACCACCGGAGCACCGGATACCGATCCGCGTCGGCGCCGATGCGGCGGACGAGCCCGGAGGCAGCGCCCGCCGCCTCGGCGCGGAGCACCACCTCGCCGCCGAAGCGGACGAGGCGGTACGTCGTCGGCCGGGCGTCACCGAGCTGCATCGGCTCCCGACCGTCCGGCGCCCCGCCCGGCGCCCCACGCGAGAACGCGCCGACGTGGATCGGCAGCACGCCCGCGCCGAGCAGGGCAAACGCGAAGAGGGCGAGGAGCAGGAGGAAGCGGAGGGGAGCCGGCATGGGAAACGAGTAAGGGGCGGGCGATCGGTCCCCCTCTAATCGTCCCATGCTCGGTCACGATTCAGCGCTCCTGCCCGCTCGTTGCTCGCCGCGTGCCCAACCCCGCCCCGCCGGGTGCTCACTCCGCCTTCAGCACCCAGCCGTTGGGGTCGAGCACGACGGTGGCGCCCTCCGGCACCGTGCCGGCTGCCCGGCCACCCGGCATCGGGATGGCCCGCACCACCCCGTCCACGGAGATCTCGACGGGGAGCGCGAGCGGGTAGCCCTCCGGCGTCTCCCACCGCAGCGCGAGCCGACCTCCATCCCGCTCAGCCACGAGGCGGGGCAGCGTGGGCTGGTAGAGGTACAACCGAAAAAGATCCCTCAGGCTCACCTCGGAGCCGTCGGGGCCCCGAGACCCGCCGGCTGTGCCCGCCCGGAGCTCGTCCTCGAAGACCCGCCGCACGTCCGCCGTCGTGGCGAAGTGCGTCTGGCTCCCGTCGGTGACGGATTCCATCGCGGGATCGGGGTAGGCGACGCGGCGGAGGGCGCGGAAGAAGGCGCGCTCGCCGGCGGCCTCCCCGAGCCGCGCCCGGAAGGCCCAGCGGAGGGTGTGGAGGAACCACGCGCCCTTGTAGTAGACGTCCTGGTCGGTAGCGTCGGTGCGGCCGAAGTAGGCGTCCTGCGCGTCGAGGCCCGGCGTCGGGATGACGGGGCGGCGGTTGGCGATCTGCCCGCGCATCCGCTCCCGCATGTACCGACGGTACGCCTCCGGGCCGCCGAGCCGCTCGGCGTAGAGCGCCTCGACGTACATGGCGAACCCCTCGTGGACCCAGAAGTGGCTCCAGTCCGGCACGGTGACGAGGTTGCCGAACCACTCGTGGGCGAGCTCGTGGAGGTGGAGCCAGTCGAAGCCGAACGCGTTGTTCTCGAACGTGTCGCCGTAAGCAATGGCCGACTGGTGCTCCATCCCGAGGTACGGCGCGTGCACGGCCGCGAGCTTGTCGGTGCGGAAGGGGTACGGCCCGAACGTCTCCTCCATGAACCGGACGTGGTCCACGAACTGCGGGAGCTGCCGCTCGGCCTTCGGGCGGTCCTCGGGGAGCACCCAGAACTGGTACGGCAGCGGCTCGCCGGTGACGCTGGTGTAATCCGCCTCCAGCCGCTCGTAGGGGCCGACGTAGAGCGAGAGGCCGTAGTTGTTGATGGGGTTCGAGACGACCCACTCGTAGGTCACCGTCCCGCCCTCGTTCAGGGCCTCCGTCTCCAGCCGCCCGGCCGTGACGGCGACGTGGCCGTCGGGGACGGTGATCCGGACCCGCATCGACTCCGGCTCGTCGGAGGGGTGGTCCTTGACCGGCCACCACAAGTCCGCCCCCTCGCCCTGGTTCGCCACGCCGACCCAGTGGGTGCCGTCGGGCCGGTCCACCCACACGAACCCGCCCTCCCACGGCGCCATCGGCGCCACGCGCGGCGCGCCCTCGTAGTCCACCGTCACGGCGAGGTCCTCCCCCGGCTGCGCCGTCCTCCCGAGGTCGATCCAGAGCCGCCCGCCGTGCCGCTCGACGGGGAGCGCCCCTCCCCCCTCCTCGCGCACCCCCGTCACGGCAAACGTAGTATCGAGGTCGAGCACGAGGGTGCCTGTGGGGAAGACGACCCGGGCGTGGACCGTGTTGGAGCCCGCGATCCGGCGCGCCTCCGGGTCCACGTCGAGGCGGAGGTCGTAGCGGGTCACGTCGAAAGCGGCCTGCTCGGGGAGGAGCCGCCCACCGGACGCCGAGGGGTCCGAGGCCCGGCCGTCCCCGTCCTGTGCCGTGGCGCTGAGAGACAGGGCGAACAGGGCGACACAGAGGAAGCGCAGCATGGGGGATGCGGAAAGAGGCTTCGACGGAGACTAGCTGCCCAAGCTACCGCTCCGAGCCTGTCCGTCCACGCGACCGGCACGCGCCATCCTGCTCGGGATGAGACGGGAGGACGACGCGGCCCACGCGGCAGACGGCATCTTCATGAGGAGCAACAGTTTCGCAACGGTAGTCGCGCATCTTCGCCCTCCGCTCCTCGTAGGCTCAGCGTCGGCCTCCCTTACTGTCCCTCCTCCCGACCACAACCTCGCCATGAGCACCGACAACCACACCCACCTCGGCAACCTCGACCTCCGCCCGCCGGTCCGGCTCCCCCACGCGACGCCGTGGGTGGCGCTCGGCGGGCTGTGGCTCCTCGCGGCGGCTCTGCTCCGCCTCAGCGCTGAGGTGGCAACGGCGATTTTGCCGTGATTCCGGCCTCGGGAGGTTTTCTTCTGGCTCCGTGACCTCTCACCACTCCCTTTCTCGTATTTAAAGGTGACGGGAGCGACAGATGGGCTCGGCCTTGCCAAAGATCCTTTCGCCCGGCAACGGGTGAGCGGCGCCAGCCGGTCCGATCCGGAGCGTCGTTCGGCAGGCGGTAGGCTTGTGGTGGGGCCTGCCGTCTGCCCGATTAACCGCCGCACGGGCATCCAATAGCCCGCGGCACAACGGAGGGACCGGGTGTTGTGGTGGCGCCCGGCCCTCCGTTCTTTTTTGGGAAGCCCAGGCCCACCTTGGGGTGACCCCGACCTACCGGACGACGCTGCCGGGCTCGCTGTCGCCGCCGACGGGGACGAGCCGGCCCTCGCGGTCCTCGGCCATGAGGAGCATCCCCTGGCTTTCGAGCCCGCGGATAGTGCGCGGCGCGAGATTCGCCACCACGACCACCCTCCGCCCGACGAGCGCCTCCGGCTCCCACTGCTCCGCGACGCCGGCCAGCACCTGCCGCCGCTCGGAGCCGAGGTCCACGTCCAGCCGGAGCAGCCGGTCGGCGTTCGGATGCGGCTCCGCGGCCACGACCTCGCCCATCCGTAGGTCGAGCCGGGCGAAGTCGTCGAAGGCGATCTCCTCCTTGACAGGCTCGAAGGGAGCTTCACCGGCGGCCTTGGCCGCGGCGATCTCCACCTCCAGCGAACGCGTCTCCAGCAGCTCAAGCTGTGCCTCGATCTCCTCGTCCTCGATCTTGCGGAAGAGGATCGCAGCCTCGCCGAGGCTGTGCCCGGCTGTGAGCAGCGGCACGCCCGCATCCTCCCACCCGGTCCCCTCACCCTCCCCGCCGGGCGCGCTGGACCGGACACCCGTGAGCTTCAGCATGTCGCGGAGCTTCGCGGCAGAGAACGGGAGCACGGGGTCCATCAGGACGGAGAGGGCGGTGCAGAGCTGGACGCAAACGTGGATCGTGTTCCGCATCGCGCGGGGGTCGCTCGTGCGGGTGTGCCACGGCTCGGTGTCGTTGAAGTACTTGTTGCCGAGGCGGGCCAGCGCCATCGTCTCCTGTACGGCCTCGCGCAGCCGGAACGCCTCGTAGGCTGCGCCAATGCGCGCGGGGAAGCCAGTTAGCGCATCCAGCACCTCCCGGTCTGCCGCGCTCGGCTCCTCCAGCGCAGGCACCCGCCCATCAGCAAAGCGCTGGGCGAAGGTGAGGGTCCGGTTGACGAAGTTGCCGAGCACGTCGGCGAGCTCGCCGTTGACGTGGGCCTGGAGCTCGCGCCACGAGAAGTCGGCGTCGCGCTGCTCCGGGAGCATGGTGGCAAGGGCGTACCGGAGCACGTCCGGCTCGAAGGCGTCGAGCGCCTCGTGGAGCCACACGGCCCACCCCCGGCTTGTCGAGAGCTTCCGACCTTCGAGGTTCAGGAACTCGTTGGCGGGCACGTTTGCCGGGAGCACGAACTGCCGCCCGCCGTGGTCCGCCTCATTGCGCGCCATCAGCAGCGCGGGGAAAATGAGGCAGTGGAACACGATGTTGTCCTTCCCGATGAAGTGGACGAGGTCGGCGTCCTCGCTCTGCCAGTAGTGGCGCCACCGCTCGGGGTTGCCGTGCTCCCGCGCCCATTCCTTCGTGGCCGAGACGTAGCCGATGGGCGCGTCGAACCACACGTAGAGCACCTTCCCCTCAACGCCCTCGACGGGGACGGGGACGCCCCACGGGAGGTCCCGCGTCATCGCGCGGGCGGTGAGGCCGGCGTTGAACCAGCTCTGCACCTGCCCCCGCACGGTCGGCTTCCACTCCGGGTGCTCGGCGATCCACGCCTCGAGCCGGGGCTGCATCTCGCCGAGCGGGAGGTACCAATGCGTCGTCTCCCGCAGGACGGGCTCGGCGCCGGAGAGCGTGCTGCGCGGCTCGATCAGCTCGTCGGGCGAGAGGCTGGAGCCGCAGTTCTCGCACTGATCGCCGTAGGCGTCCTCGTAGCCGCAGACGGGGCACGTCCCGCGCACGAACCGGTCGGCGAGGAAGAGGCCGGCTTCGGGGTCGTAGAGTTGCTCGGCCGTCTTCTCCTCGAAGACCCCGGCGGCGTGGAGCGTGCGGAAGAAGTCCCGGCTTGTCTCGCGGTGGGTGGCGGAGGTGGTCCGGCCGTAGTAGTCGAAGCTCATCCCGAACCGCTCGAAAGCCTCCCGGATCTGGGGGTGGTAGCGGTCGACGATGGCCTGCGGCTCGACGCCCTCGCGGAGCGCCTGCATCAGGATGGCGACGCCGTGCTCGTCGGAGCCGCAGATGTAGACGGCGTCCCGGCCGCGGAGCCGCTGGTAGCGGCAGTAGAGGTCGGCGGGGAGGTAGGCCCCGGCCAGGTGGCCGAGGTGGAGCGGCCCGTTGGCGTAGGGGAGCGCGGAGGTGACGAGGAGGCGGCGGGTCGCGGAGGGGTCGGCCATGGCGGAGGGGCGGGGCGGAGGCCGAAGCTACGCGGCAGCACAAAAGCCGAGACGGCGGCGGGCAGCGAAGAAACCGCGCAGGGTGACGCCGGGTGGGTTCGGCCGTCGGGCCGGTCGGTATACTTGCACGTCTGCACCCACCACTCCTATCCCTATGCGTCACCGCGCCCTGTTCGTCCTCCCCTTCGCCGCCGCCCTCGCGCTCGCCGCCTGCGAGGCGGACACGATGTCCGAACCGGGCGAGAGCCTCGAAGACCGCGCCGGCTTCATCGTCGGCCACCAGCTCGGGAGCTCGCTCCACGAGCAGGCCCAGCAGCTCGAGTCCGACGACACCGACCTCAGCGACGACGCCATCCTCGCCGGCTTCCGCGCCGGCCTCAGCGGCGACTCGATCCCGTTCACGCCGTCGCAGATGGACTCGATCATGCGGGCCTTCCAGGACTCGCTCGTGGCACGGGCCGGCTCGAAGGCGCGGCGCGAGGGCGAGGCGTTCCTCGCCACCTACGACGAGGGCGAGGACGTGATGACGACCGAGAGCGGCCTCCGCTACCGGGTCATCGAAGAGGGCTCGGGCGAGCAGCCGGACGCGGACGACACCGTGCTGCTCAACTACAGCGGCATGCTCACCGACTCGACCGAGTTCGACCGAGGGCAGTCGGCCCGGTTCCCCGTCTCGGGTGTCGTACCGGGCTTTTCGGAGGCGCTCCAGCTGATGCGGCCGGGGGGGCGCTACGAGGTCGTGATCCCGCCGGAGCTCGGCTACGGCGATGCCCCGAACGGCCCCGGCGGGCCGGGGCAGACGCTCATCTTCACCGTCGACCTCCTCGAGATCGTCGAGGAGTAGGTGCTCCCATGCTCGTGGTTGCCGCCGTCCTGAATTTCGCCGTGGCGGTGCTGCACGTCGGGATCATCCTCGGAGGAGGGCCGGCGTACCGCTATTTCGGGGCGGGGGAGTCGTTTGCGCAGGCGGCAGATTCTGGGCGGGCATGGCCGGCCGTCGCCACGGCCGGGCTCGTCGTCGGGTTCGCGGGGTTCGGAGCCTACGCGCTCTCTGGTGCGGGCCTCATCGGGCCACTCCCGCTGCTGCGCTGGATGCTGATCGGGATCGCCGCCCTCTACACACTGCGCGGCTTGGCGGTCTTCCCGCAAGCCCTCGGGCTGATCGTGGGCACGCGGCGCGACGTCGTCTTCTCCGCCGTCTCGCTCGCCGTCGGCCTCGTCCACGCCGCCGGGGTGTGGCTTGCGTGGCCCCTTCCCGCCGGCATGTGACGACCTACACCTCGCGCCCCACGGCCCGGTACGAGCGCGCGAAGTAGAGCAGCGGTCCGACGCCTGACATCTCCCCCTCGACCTGTAAGACTTGGCCGAGGACGAGGTCGTGGTCGCCGGCCTCGCGGACGGCCCAGCGCTCGCAGCGGAGGATGCACGCGGCGTCCTGAAGCACCGGCAGCGACGCCTCCTCCTCTGAGCGCAGCGGGATGTCCGCGAACTGCTCGGCGCCTGTGAGGTCCGGCTGCGCGAAGTGCTCGGCGAGGTCGGCCTGGCGCTCGTGGAGGAGGTGGACGGCGAACCGCTCGCTCCGGCGGATGAGGCCGTGGAAGGTCGTCCCGCGCATGACGTAGAACCCCACGAGCGGCGGCTCCAGCGAGACGCTGGTGAACGAGCCGATGGTGACGCCGCGCCGCTCGCCGCCGGCCGCCGCCGTGACGACGGTGACGGGGGAGGCGAGGTGGCGCATCGCCGCGCGGAGCATCTCGCCGTCGGCGCCCGCCTCGTTGGGGCGGGGCGGCTCGTGGACGGGCGCGTCGACGGGGCCGCGCTCGGGCGGGCCGGCGCTCATGTGAACACGTCCTTGACGCGGCTGAAGAACGAGCGCTTCTCGCCGGCCTCCTCGTCGGGCGGCTGGAAGGACGGGGCCTCCCGGAGCCGCTCCAGCAGCTCGCGCTGCTCGTCGGTGAGGTCGCGGGGGGTCCAGACGTGAACGGTGACGAGCTGGTCGCCGCGGCGGCCGGAGTTGAGGTCCGGGAGGCCGCGCCCGCGCATCCGCAGGACGCGCCCGCTCTGGATGCCGGGGTCGATCTGGAGACGGGCGTGGCCCTTCAGCGTCGGCACCTCGGCCTCGGCGCCGAGCGCGGCGTCGGGGAAGGAGAGGTGGAGGTCGTAGCGGACGTCGCTGCGGTCGCGGGTGAGGTGCTCGTGCGGGACCTCCTCGATCTCGACGCGGAGGTCGCCGGGCGGGGCGCCGCGGCGGCCGGCGTGGCCCGCCCCGCGGACGATGAGGAAGTGCCCCTCCTCGATCCCCGCCGGGACCTCGATGGGCACCGTCGCCTCGCCCTTCACACGGCCCTCGCCGTCGCAGGCCGGGCACGGGTCCACGACGACGCGGCCCTCGCCGCGGCACTGCGGGCACGTCTGGACGTTGACGAGCTGGCCGAGGAACGTGTTCGAGACCTGCCGGACCTCGCCGGCGCCGGCGCACGTCGGGCAGGTCCGGTAGCCGTCGGCGCGGTCGCCGGCGCCGGTGGCGTCGCACACCTCACAGGGGACGTGCTTCTTCACCTTGATCGTCTTCTCGACCCCCTCGGCGATCTCGTCCAGCGTGAGGGGGAGCCGGACGCGGAGGTCGCCGCCGGGGCGCTGCCGGGCGCCGGCCCGCCGGCCGAACCCGCCGCCGAACGGGTTCCCCGCGAAGCCGCCGCGGGCCTCGCCGAAGATGTCGCCGAAGGCGGAGAAGATGTCGGAGATGTCCTGGAAGCCGCCGGCGCCGGGCCGCCCCTGCCCGCCGTTCACGCCGGCGTGGCCGAACCGGTCGTAGCGGGCGCGCTTGTCGGGGTTCGAGAGGACCTCGTAGGCGGAGGCGGCCTCCTTGAACTGCGCCTCGGCCTCGGCGTCGCCGGGGTTCTGGTCCGGGTGGTACTCGAAGGCCTTTTTGCGGTACGCCTTTTTGATCTCGTCGGGGGACGCGGTGCGGGGCACGCCCAGCACGTCGTAGTAGTCCCGCATGGTGTCGTGCTCCGCAGCAGTCATCGTCAGGATGATTAAGAAGATATCGGTGCTCGGGAGAAGCCGGTGCCCAGCAGACGGTGCGCGGGCTACTGCGCGACGACGACGCGGGCGTGGCGGAGGACGCGGTCGCCCATCCGGTACCCGCGCTGGACCTCGCCGACGACGGTGCCGGCGGGCTGCCCCGTCCCGCCCTGCTGCATCATCGCCTCGTGGAGCGCCTCGCTAAAGGGCTCACCCTCGGCGGGGATCGGCTCGACGCCGAAGGCGGCGAGGGCGTCCTCGAACTTCTTCGCCACGAGGTCCACGCCCTGCTTGAGCGCGTCGTAGAGCGGGTGCTCCCCCTCCTGCTCGGTGGCGGCCTGCTCGGCCGCCTCGCGCGAGCGCTGGAGGTCGTCGAGGACGTCGAGCATCCGGACGATCACCTCGGCGCGGCCCCGCGCGGCGGCGCCCCCGAGGTCCTCCTGCGTGCGGCGGCGGTAGTTCTGGAACTCGGCGGCGCGGCGGAGGAGCTGGTCCTCGAGCTCCTTAACGCGGCCCCGGTGCTCGTCGAGCTCGGAGCGGACGCCGTCGAGGTCGTCGGCGCCGTCGGGCTGCTCGGCGGCGGGCTCCGCCTCGGCGGTGGGGTGCTGCGGGGTGTTCTCTTCGGCCATCTGTTAGGTAGGGGTGGTGGAGGGGTTCAGGCGGCGGCGCGGCCGATCAGCGCGGCGAGGCTCTCGACGAGGGCGACGGCGCGGCCGTAGTCCATCCGCCGCGGGCCGATCACGCCGAGCGAGCCGACGGCGCCGCCGATCCGGTACGACGCCTTGACGACGGAGTAATCCCCGCCGAGGCCGTCAGGCGCCTCGGTCCCCCCGCCGGTCTCGCGGCCGATCAGGACGACGGCGCGGCCAGGCACGGGGGCGGCGGGCGTGTCGAGGAGGTGGAGGAGGACGTCGTCGTTCTCGAGGAGCTCCAGCACACGTTGGACCTGCTCGGGCTGCTGGAACTCCGGCTGCGTGACGAGGCCGCCGGCCCCGCCCCGCTCCGCCTGCCGCTCCTCGGCGACCTCGCTGAACAGCGCCTCGGCCTGGTGCAGCACGAGGCGGACCACGCCCGTCGCGTCGCTCGCGCCGAGGTCGCGCATCCGCTCGTGGGCCGTCCGGCGGACCTCCTCCAGCGTCAGCCCCGCCAGCCGCTCGTTCATCGTCGCCACGACGCGGTCGAGCGCGGGGCGGCTCAGCTCCGGCGCCCCGTCGAGCTCGGCCACGATCGTCTTCACCAGCCCGCCCCGCACGGCGACGACGAACATCAGCCGCTCGCTCGTGAGCGGGACCGCCTCGATCTTCTCCAGCACCCCGGTGGCGAGGCGCGGGCTGAGCACGACGCCGAGCAGGCTCGTCAGCTCCCCCAGCAGCCGCGACGACTCCCGCATCAGCGCCTCGACGTCGGCGCGGAGGGGGTCGAGCTCGGCGCGGAGGCGGCGGGCCTGCTCCGGCGAGAGGTCGGGCCGCTCCATCAGCTCGTCCACGAAGGCGCGGTAGCCGAGGTCGGTGGGGACGCGGCCGGCGGAGGTGTGGGGGTGGTCGAGGTAGCCGAGCGACTCGAGGGCGCTGAGCGTCGCGCGGATCGACGCGCTCGAGAGGTCCACGACGCGGCGCTCGGCGAGGGCCTTCGAGCCCACCGGCGCCGCCGTCTCGACGTACTGCCGCACGACGGAGCGGAGGATGAGGGCCTCGCGCTCGCTCAGCGCCGGCCGCTCGGGGCCGGGATCGGAGCCAGGGTCGCGGTTAGGCATCGGGGGAGGATCGCGGTAGCCCCGCTACAACAGCCCGTTCGGGGGCCGGTTCGGGGGGGAGGATGTGTTTTTTATGGAACGGCCGGGACGCCCCAGACCATCAGCCCCCCGAGCCGCCCGGCCTGCACAGCGAGCCCCGCCGCCGCGACGGCCGGCAGCGCCGCGAGCACGCGCACCCCGAGGGGGTCGGGCCGGGTGGCATGGCGGGGGGCGATCCGGCGTCGCCAGACGGTTACCCCGCCGAGCGCGGCGACGGCGAGGAGGCTCGCCCACTGCGTCCACTCCCCGTAGCGCTCGTGGTCTGCGAGGAACAGCTCCGCCATCGGCTCCCCCTCGACGGCCTCTTCTAGCGCCTCCCCCGTCCGCGTCGCCGCGACGGCTCCGACGGCGCCGACGAGGCAGAGCAGCAGCGCCGCCTCTCTCCAGAAGGCCCGCCCGACCGCCGCGTACACCAGCGCCACGGCGCCGCCGAGCCCCAGCAGCGCGATGGGGAAGTGGACGACGGCGGGGTGGAGGTACGGGACTTCGTAGGGCACGGCGGCGGTGCGGCTGAAACGCGGGGCGGGGGTGGACGTAGGCGCTGCCGCGCGCTCCGGAAGGTACCGCTCGCTCTCTGACTCCCTCCCCCATCCTACCCTCCATGCGGTTCATCCTGAACGTCGTTGCCGCCTTTCTCGGCGCCCTCGCCGCCGTCGCCGTCCTCTTCTTTTTCGGGTTCGTGCTCGTCGCCGCGTTCGCTGGTGGTGATGGGCTGCCGGAGGTCGAAAGCGGCTCGGTGCTGCTGCTCGACCTCGGCGGCGACCTCCCGGAGACCGAGCCCATCGACCCCTTCGAGGAGCTCCTCGGCGGGCCGGTGACCACCGTGCGCGACGTCACGGAGGCGTTGGAGAAGGCGGCCGTGGATGACCGCATCGCCGGCGTCTGGATGCGGCCGGACGGGTTCGGGGGGTCGTGGGCGACGGCGGGGGCGCTTCGCCGCGCGCTCCTCGACTTCCGGGAGAGCGGGAAGCCGCTCGTCGCGACGAGCGGGCCGGACGGGTTCTCGGAACTCGACTACTACCTCGCCTCCGTCGCCGACTCCGTGTTCGCCCCACCCGAGGCGATGTTCGAGCTCAACGGGCTCTACCTCGCCGTGCCCTTCTTCCGCGGCACCCTCGACAAGCTCGGCGTCGAGCCCGTGGTGATCCGCGCGGGGGCCTACAAGAGCGCGGCCGAGACGTACACCCGCCGGAGCTTCTCGGAGGAGAACCGCGAGCAGTACGAGGACCTCCTCGAACACGCCGACCGCACCTTCCGCAACGCCGTCGCCGCGAGCCGCCCCGTCACCTCCGAAGCCCTGGACGCGGTGATCGCCGAGGGCGGGCTCTACGACGCCGCCGACGCCGTGGAACTCGGCCTCCTCGACGGGCTCCGCTACGAGCCGGAGGTGGCCGACGCCTGGCGCGCCGTCACCGACCTCGACCTCGACGACGACCTCCGCGTGACCGACCTCGCCGACTACGTGGACGTCCCCCGCAGCGCGGCCGGCCTCGACGCCGGCTCGTTCGGCAACCGGATCGCCCTCGTCTACGCCACCGGCGTCATCCTCTCCGGCGAGAGCACCTCCGACGGCGCGGGCGGCACGGTCCTCGGCTCGGCCACCTTCGTCGACGCCATCGAGGAGGCCGTCGCCGACGACGACGTGCGCGCCATCGTGCTCCGGGTGGACTCCCCCGGCGGCTCGGCCACGGCCTCCGACGTGATGTGGGCCGCGGTCGAGGAGGCCACCGAGCTCGTCCCCGTCGTCGTCTCGATGGGCGGCGTCGCCGCGTCCGGCGGCTACTACATCGCCGCGCCCGCCGACGCCATCGTCGCCGAGCCCAACACGGTCACCGGCTCCATCGGCGTGATCTCCCTGTTCTTCGACGCCACGGAGCTGCTGAACGACCGGCTCGGGGTCACGCTCGACCGGATCCAGACGGGGCCGGCAGCCGGGGTCTACTCGTTCACCGAGCCCCTCGACGCCCGCGAGCGCGCCATCCTGGAACGCCAGACGGAGGGGGTCTACGACACGTTCGTCGCCCGCGTCTCCGCCGGCCGGGGCCTCCCCACGGACTCCGTCCGCGCCCTCGGCGGCGGGCGGGTCTACACCGGCGCGGACGCCCTCCGCGTCGGCCTCGTGGACCGGCTCGGCGGGCTCAACACCGCCGTCGCCCTCGCCGCCGACCTCGCCGACCTCCTCCCCGGCGACTACCGCCTCCGGGTGCTCCCCCGCCGGAAGCCGCTGGCCGAGCGGCTGGCCGAGGCCTTCGGCGCGAGCGCCGCCACCCGCGCCGTCGCCCAGGCGATCTTCGGGGACCGTCGGGACGGGAGCACGAGCCTGGAGGAGCGCGTGCTCCGCGAGCAGGCCGCTCTGCTCCGGCAGGCGTCGGAGATCAGCGGGCGCCCGCAGACCCGCCTGTTCGCCCTCCCGGAGATCCGCTGAATGTTGCGTGGTTCGTGTTGCGTGTTCGGGTGCCCCTCGGGAAGAAACACGCAACACGCGATACGCTACAGCCCCACCAGCACCTCCCCCGTCATCGTGGCCGGGCGCTCCAGCCCCATCAGCGCGAGGATCGTCGGGGCGATGTCGCCGAGCTTGCCGTCGCGGAGGGGGCCGTCGAAGCCGTCGCGGATGAGGAGGTGCGGGACGAGGGCCGTCGTGTGCGCCGTGTGGGGGGAGCCGTCCGGGTTACGCATCCGGTCCGCGTTGCCGTGGTCGGCGATGATCTGGACCGTATAACCTGCTTCGAGCGCCGCCTCGACCACGACGCGCGCCGCCCTGTCCACCGCCTCGACGGCCTTCGCCGCCGCCTCGAACACGCCGGTGTGCCCCACCATGTCGGGGTTGGCGAAGTTCAGGATCACGAGGTCGGGGCGGTGCTCCCGGAGGTGCTCCGCGACGCGCCCGGCGAGCTCCGGCGCGCTCATCTCCGGCTGGAGGTCGTAGGTCGCCACCTTCGGGCTCGGGACGAGGATGCGGGCCTCGCCCTCGAACGGCTCCTCCCGGCCACCGCTGAAGAAGTACGTCACGTGGGGGTACTTCTCCGTCTCCGCCGCGCGGAGCTGCGAGAGCCCCGCCCGCGCGACGACCTCGCCGAGCGTGTCGTCGAGGTTCACCTTCGGGAACGCCACCGGCAGGTCGAAGTCGGCGTCGTAGCGGGTGAAGGTGACGAAGGCGAGGTCGAGCGGACGCCCTCCGGGGGTGAGCCGGTCGAAGTGCTCGAAGTTGGGCTCCGTGAAGGCGCGGGTGAGCTGGCGGGCACGGTCCGCGCGGAAGTTGAAGAAGATCACGCCGTCGCCGTCCTGGACCGGCGGGGTGCCCTCGACGTGGATCGGCTCGACGAACTCGTCGGTGACGCCCTCGGCGTAGCTCATCTCCAGCCCCCACACCGGGTCCTCCACGGCGCGCGCCGCCGCGTCGGGATCCGTGAGGACGCTGTAGGCCCACTCCGTGCGCGGCCAGCGGTTGTCGCGGTCCATCGCGTGGTAACGCCCGATGACCGTCCCGATCCGCCCGACGCCGATCCGCTCCATCTCCGCCTGAAGCTCTCGGAGGTAGCCCGCACCGCCCTGCGGGTCGGTATCGCGGCCGTCGGTGAAAGCATGGACGATGACCTGTTCTTCCTCCAGCCCCTCCCGCTTCGCCAACTCCAGTAGCGCGACGAGGTGGCGGAGGTGGGCGTGCACGCCGCCGTCGGAGACGAGCCCCATCAGGTGCAGCCGGCTCCCCCGCATCTTCGCCCGGCGGACGGCCCCGAGCAGCGCCTCGTTCTCGAAGAAGCCGCCCTCCCGGACCGCCACGTCGATCCGCACGATGTCCTGGTAGACGACGCGCCCCGCGCCTAGGTTGAGGTGCCCGACCTCCGAGTTGCCGAAGAGCCCCTCCGGGAGCCCGACGGCCTCCTCCGACGCCCGCAGCGTGGCGTGGGGGTACCGCGCGAACAGCCCGTCGAGGTACGGCGTCCGCGCGTGGTCGATGGCGGACACCGCCGGGTCCTCGGCGATGCCGTAACCGTCGAGGATGAGGAGGAGGTGGGGGCTGATGCGTGTTGCGTGTTGCGTGGTGCGTGTTGGCGTCTCAGGCACGGGTCAGGGGGCAGCGGTCGGGGCGTCGGTGGGGGTCGGGGTGAGGCGGCCGTCGGGGCGGAGCGGGCCGCCCTCGGTGCCGAGGAACGAGGTGCAGTGGTGGCAGCGGCTCGCCTTGTACGGAACGGCCTGGCGGCAGTAGGCGCACTTCTTCGTCTCCGGCAGTGGCTCGCCCGTCGCCTTCTCGTCGTCCTCGCCGAACTCGTCGCGCAGCGCCTCCCCGACCCGGTTCACCGCGCGGACCACGAGGAACATCGCGAGGGCGATCAGCAGGAGGGTGAGGATGTTCGTAAGGAAGACGCCGTAGTTCAGCGTCGTCGCGCCGGCGGCCTGGGCGGCTTCGAGCGAGGGGTACGGCGGCTCGGCGCCCTCGCCGGCCTTGAGGAGGAGGTACGCGTCCGAGAAGTCGGCCCTCCCGAGGAGCAGTCCGAGCGGCGGCATAATGAGGTCGTCCACGAGCGACTTCGCCACCGTCGAGAACGCCGCGCCGACGGTGAACCCGATGGCGAGGTCCACGAGGTTGCCCCGCATGGCGAACTTCTTGAACTCGGAGAGGAGGGACACGGGCGGGTGAGCGGGTGAGCGGGTGAGCGGGTGAGCGGGTGAGCGGGTGAGCGGGTGAGCGGGTGAGCGGGTGAGCGGGTGAGCGGGTGAGCGGGTGAGCGGGTGAGCGGGTGAGAATTTAGGCAGACTGGCGTCCCAGACTTGTAGGGGCAGGGCACGCCTCGCCCTGCGACGGTGACGCCTCGTGAACCGGGCGCCCCTACGGGGTCGCGGCCCCCCTTACCCCACGCGGTAGTCCTTCACCCGCTTCGTCGTCTCGCCGGTCTTCGCGAGGAACACGTTCATCGAGCCCGAGACCGGATCGGCCACCTGCTCGACGCCGTAGCGGTCGGTCCGGGAAGAAGGCTCGTCGAAGTAGCGGCCGGTGGTCTTGCAGAAGTAGCGCCCCCGCTTCGGGTCGAGACCGGGAATCGGGATGGGGAGCTTCTGGAGGCGGGCGTAGTAGCGGCAGACGTCCGTGAGCGGACAGCGCTCGCAGTGGGGGCGACGGGCCTGGCAGGTGTAGCGGCCGTGGAGGATGAGGAGGTGGTGCGCCTCGGCCCACTCCTCCTTCGGGATCGCGCGGCGCAGCCCGTCCTCGACGGCGCGCGGCGTCGGCGCCTCGTCCACGAGCCCGATCCGGTTGGCGACGCGGAAGACGTGGGTGTCCACCGCGATGGCCGGCTCGTCGAACGCCACGGCGACGATGACGTTGGCCGTCTTCCGCCCGACGCCCTTCAGCTTGACGAGGTCGGCGTGCTCGCGCGGGACCGCCCCGCCGAAGTCCTCGACCAGCATCCGCGCCGTGGCGGCGAGCGCCTTCGCCTTGTTGTTGGGGTACGAGACCGAGCGGATGAACGGGAGGATCTCCTCGGCCGTGGCCTCGGCCATCGCGGCGGGCGTGGGGTACGCCTCGAACAGCGCGGGCGTGACGAGGTTGACGCGGGCGTCGGTGCACTGCGCCGAAAGCACCACGGCGACGAGGAGCTCGAACTCGGTGCGGTACTGGAGCTCGGTCTCAGGGCGCGGGATGGCGGCGCGGAGGCGGTCGAGGACGGTGCGGGCGCGTTCGCGGCGGGTCACGGGAGCGGAGTTGGCGTGACGGATTTCGGGGCGGGCGCGAAGATACCGGCGGGCGCGGAGCACCCCCCGCTCCTCGCTCTATCGCTGCGCTCAGAGAACGAGAAGCTGTCCCCCTTCCGAAGGGGGACAGTTTGGGCTGTGCCTGAGCAGAGCGATGCACAGCGCGAACGGGGGGTCCGCTATCTTCGCCGCCATGCGCCGCCTCGCCCTCCTGCTGGTCCTCCTCACCGCCGCCGCGCAGGCACAGCCAGCGGCACCCGCAGGCGAGCTGCCGCCCCTCCCCTTCGCGCCCGCCGCGCCCGTCCCCCGGCTCTCCGACCGCGCCGAGGTGTCGGTGCTGACGATGCTGCCGGGCCGCGAGGTCTACAGCCTCTTCGGCCACACCGCCCTCCGCGTCCGCGACCCCGCGCTCGGCCTCGACCGGACGTACAACTACGGCACGTTCGACTTCGAGCAGCCGGGGTTCGTGCTGCGCTTCCTCCGCGGCCAGCTCGACTACCGCCTCGCGGTCGGCACGTTCGAGCGGACGCTCGCCGAGTACCGCTACCTCGAACGGCCCGTTATCGAGCAGGGGCTGGCGCTCTCTCCGAAGGAGCGGCAGCGGCTCTTCCTGTTCGCCGAGACCAACGCGCTCCCCGAGCACCGGGAGTACCGCTACGACTTCCTGTTCGACAACTGCTCGACGCGCCCGCGCGACGCGCTGGAATGGGCGGCCGGCGAGCGGCTGAACTTCGGGGACTACCGACCGGACGAGGCCACCTTCCGCGAGATCATCGAGCCGTACCTCGACGCCGACCCGGCGCTGGAGCTCGGGATCGACCTCGGCTTCGGGCGGCCGACGGACCGGACGGCGACGCCGCGCGAGGCGATGTTCCTCCCGCTGGAGCTCTTCCGCGCGCTCGACGCTGCCACCCTCGACGGGGAGCCGCTGGTGACGGCGACCGACACGCTGTTCTGGGTCAAGGTCGCAGGGGTGCCGGAGGAGACGCTTGATTGGCCGACGGCGCTGGCGTGGGTGCTGCTCGCGCTCGGGCTGCTCCTCTCGGCGCTGGCGTGGCGGGGGGATGGGGGTCGTGCGGCCCGCCGGTTCGACGTAGCGCTCCTGGCCGTGGCCGGGTTTGCCGGGCTCGTGCTGGCGCTGCTGTGGTTCGGGACCGAGCACCGCGTCACGAAGCAGAACCCCGACCTGCTGTGGGCGTGGCCGACGCACCTCGGGGTGGCGTGGCTCGTCGGGCGGCACAACTCCGGGGACGGGCTGCGCGTTTACCTCGGAGCCGCCGCGCTGGCCTCGATCGTCGCCGCGGCGCTCGCCCTCCTCTCCGACGACCTCCACGCCGCCGTCGTCCCGCTCGGGCTGCTGCTGGCCGTCCGCTGCGGCGCCTGCGCCCTTCGGCCGGCGCGCCTCCCTTCGTCCACCGTTTGATCCGATGCAAGTCCCCGACGCCGTCCTCGCCCGCGACCTCGTCTCCGACTACCCCGCCGACCCGCTCGGCGTGCCGGGCCTGCCGCCGCGCGTCTCGCCGGAGCGGCTCCGCAACCTCGCCGCGAGCGCCTCCCTCGCCGGCGGCGAGCACGAGACGATGGCCGTCCGCGCCCCCTTCACCGGCCGCGCCGTCGGGGAGGTGTGGGCTGGGGACGAAGGCGACGTGCGGCGGGCGTTCGAGCGGGCGCGGCAGGCGCAAGGGGCGTGGGCGGCCCGGCCGGTCCGCGAGCGCGCCGCCGTGCTGCTCCGCTACCACGACCTCGTGCTCCGCGACAGCGTCGAGGTGCTCGACCTGATCCAGATGGAGGCCGGGAAGGCCCGGATCGACGCCTTCGCCGAGGTCGCCGACGTCGCGCTCGTGGCGCGGTACTACGGCGTCCACGGCCCGAAGTACCTCGGCGCCGAGCGCCGGCGGGGGTTCCTCCCCGGCCTCACGCAGGTCCGCGTGCACCACCCGCCGAAGGGCGTCGTCGGCATCATCGCGCCGTGGAACTACCCGCTCACGATGGCGATCTCGGACGCGCTGCCGGCGTTGCTCGCGGGGAACGCCGTCGTCCTGAAGCCCGCCGAGCAGACGCCGTTCACGGCGCTGTGGGCCGCGCGGAAGCTGTTCGAGGCGGGCCTCCCCCCGGAGCTGCTGCACGTCGTCCCCGGCCGCGGCGAGACCCTCGGGCCGGCGCTCGTCGCGGAGGCCGACTTCGTCCACTTCACCGGCAGCACCGAGGTCGGAAGGAAGATCGGGGAGCAGGCCGGCGAGGCGCTGACGGGGTGCTCGCTGGAGTTGGGCGGGAAGAACCCGCTCATCGTCCGCCACGACGCCGACCTCGACCGGGCCGCCGAGGGGATCCGGCAGGCGTGCTTCTCGTCGGCCGGGCAGCTCTGCGTCTCCGCCGAGCGGCTCCTCGTCCACGAGTCCGTCCTCGACGCCTTCCTCGCCCGGTTCGTGGAGTCCGTCGAGGTGATGGAGGTCAACGCGCGGTACGACTTCAGCGCGCACCTGGGCTCGCTCGTCTCCGAGGAGCAGATGCAGAAGGTCGAGGCCCACGTCGCCGACGCCGTCGAGCGGGGCGCGTCGGTGGTGACGGGCGGGCGCCGGCTCCCCGAGGTCGGCCCGCTGTTCTACGCGCCGACGGTGCTCGTGGGTGTGCAGGAGGGGATGACGCTGTTCCAGGAGGAGACCTTCGGCCCCGTCGTCTCCGTCTACCCCTTCCGCACCGACGAGGAGGCGGTGGCCCGCGCGAACGCGAGCGCCTACGGCCTCCACGCGAGCGTGTGGACGCGGGACGTGGCCGCCGGCCGCCGGCTGGCCCGCCGCATCGAATGCGGCACCGTCTCCATCAACGACGGGTTCGCGGCGACGTGGGCCTCGACGGCCACGCCGATGGGCGGGTTCAAGCAGAGCGGGCTCGGGCGGCGCCACGGGCCGGAGGGGCTGCTGAAGTACACCGAGGCGCAGACGGTGGCGGCGCAGCACGGCCTCCCGATCGCGCCGCTGCCGGGGATGCCGCAGGGGCAGTACGCCGCGCTCGTGCAGGGCGCGCTGAGGCTCATCCGCCACGTGCCGGGGCTGCGGTGACCCCCCGTTCTTCTTGCGGTCGCTGCGCTCGCAGCAGCGAAGAACTGTCCCCCCCGCAAGCGGGACTTCCAGCTTCTGAAGGGGGACAGTTTCGGGCGTGCCTGAGGGCACAGGGACTTGTCCCGGAGCCCGATGCTGCAAGTCCCGCTCTGCGGGGCACGGCCGGAACGGGGGGTCCGCCCCGTAACCGAAAAGCGGGAGGCGCCGTAGCGCGCGGGGTCTCGTCACTCGCCCCCTCTTCCGATGCGCTCGTCGCTCCGCCTCCTCCCGTTCGCCCTCCTCCTGCTCGCCCTGCCTGCCGCAGCGCAGAACGCCACGCCCGCCGGCGAGTGGGCCGGCGAGATCGCCGTGCCCGGCTCGCCGCTCGGGATCAAGGTGACGTTGACGGAGGCCGACGGCGCGTGGGGCGGCACGATCTCCATCCCCGCCCAGAACCTCGCCGACTTTGCCCTCGCCGGCGTTGAGGTCGCGGGCGACTCCGTGCGGTTCCGCATGGACGGCGTCCCCGGCACGCCGACGTTCGCGGGGACGCTCCAGGAAGACGCCAGCGTGATCGCCGGAGACTTCATGCAGGGCGGCAGCACGCTCACCTTCCGCCTGCAACGCGCGGACGCCGCGCAGGAGCAATCCCTCGGAGAGGCCCGCGACGCGCTCGACGGCTTCGGCGCCTTCGTCGAGGAGGCGATGGCGGACTGGGACGTGCCCGGCGCGGCTGTCGCCGTGGTCAAGGGCGGGGAGGTCGTCTTCCTCGAAGGGTTCGGGATGCGCGACGTCGAGGATGAGCGGCCCGTGACGCCGCAGACGCTCTTCCCCATCGGCTCGGCCACGAAGGCGTTCACGGCCACCGTCCTCGCCACGCTCGAAGACGAGGGGCGGTTGGAGTGGGAGGAGCCCGTGATCGACTACCTCCCCGGCTTCCGCCTCGACGACCCCTTCGCCACGGCCGAGATGACGGCGGTGGACCTCCTGACCCACCGCTCCGGGCTCCCCCGTCACGACCTCCTCTGGTACGCCACGCCGTTCTCGCGCGAGGAGCTGTTCGGGCGCCTCCGCCACCTCGAACCGACCGAGCCCTTCCGGACCGAGTTCCAGTACCAGAACCTGATGTACATGGCCGCCGGCATCCTCGGCGGCGAGCTTGCGGGCTCGTCGTGGGAGGACGCCGTCCGCGAGCGGATCTTCGCGCCGCTGGGGATGGAGCGGGCGACGCTGTCGATCCCGGAGATGCAGCGGGACCCGAACCACGCGAAGGGCTACGGCGGCGGGCACGAAGCCGTCGAGCCGCAGGACCCCTTCGCCAAGACGGCCGTCGGGCCAGCCGGCACCGTCAACGCCAGCGCCGAGGAGATGGCCCGGTGGGCCCTGCTCCAGCTCTCCGAGGGCGAGGTGGACGGCCGCGCGGTCGTCTCCGCCGAGAATCTCGACTTCCTGCATGCCCCGCAGATCGTCGTTTCCGGCGACCGCGGGCTCACCGAGGCGCCGTACCTGATGTACGCGCTCGGCTGGTTCGTCGAGCCGTACCGGGGCCGGCGGATGCTCCACCACGGCGGCAACATCGACGGGTTCAGCGCGCTCGTCGGGTTTATGCCGGGTGAGGAGGTCGGCATCCTCGTGCTCACGAACAAGGACGCCACGCCGCTGCCCCGGCTCGTGATGCTGACGGCGTTCGACCGGCTGCTCGGGGAGGGGGGAAAGGACTGGCGCGCCGAGGCGCTCGCCCAGGCCGTCTCCGCCGCGGAGGCCGGCGAGGAGGCGGAGCAGGAGGACGCCGGCCGCGTCGAGGGGACCACGCCCTCGCACCCGCTCGGCGACTACGCCGGCACCTACCGGCACCCCGCCTACGGCGACCTCGTCGTCTCCGCCTCCGGCGACGCCCTCCGCGCCGACTACTACGAGATCGGCGGCGCGCTGGCGCACTACCATTACGACACGTTCGTGCTGCCGTTGGAGGATCTCGACCAGGAGATCAAGCTGACCTTCGCCGCCGACGCCTCGGGCGGGATGGCGCAGGTGGCGATCCCCCTCGAACCGACCCTCGACGCCGTCGTGTTCGAGCGCCTCCCCGACGCCGCCCTCTCCGACCCCGACTACCTCGCGCGGTTCACGGGCGACTACCTCCTCGGCGGCGTGCAGCGGATCACGGTCGCGCTCCACGGCGACCACCTCACCGTCTCCATCCCCGGCCAGCCGACCTACACGCTGGAGCCCGAAGCCGAGGACGTGTTCGCCCTCGCCGAGGCGGCGGGGTTCAGGATCCGGTTCGAGGAGGAGGCCGGCGAGGTCGTCCGGCTCCTCTCGGTCCAACCCAACGGCACCTTCGCCGCCGAGCGGCTCGAGGCGCCGTGAGCCTGAGGGGTACCCGGTACGGGAATCGAACCCGTCTCTCCACCTTGAAAGGGTGGTGTCCTAAACCGATAGACGAACCGGGCGTCACCGGGCAACCCCGGCTGACGCGCAAAACGCCGGGGGCTGCCCGGCGTCTGCGGTGGGGTGACCGAGGGGAATCGAACCCCCGACCTCCAGGGCCACAACCTGGCGCTCTAACCGACTGAGCTACGGCCACCGTGGCACGCCGCTAGGGCGCGACGAGGCGAAGATACGCGGGGACGCGGGCCGCGCCCAATCGCCCCCCGCCTGTGCGGGGCGAAAAAAGCGTGCAGGCCCCGATCACCGGAAAAAGACGCGCTCAGCGGATCACGGCGACCTTGCCGTAGGCGGTCCCCTCCCCGTCCTGCCCCGAAGCCGCGACGAGGTAGACCCCCGACGGCACGAGCTCCCCCGTGCGCTGGTCGCGGCCGTCCCACGCCGCGCTCCCGCCCCGGACATCGAAGGCCGCGACGACCTGCCCGTCCACCGTCAGCACGCGGACATCGGTCTCAGCGACGAGGCCCTCGACCTGCACCCCGGCGTGGACGGCCGGGCGGAACGGGTTGGGGAAGACGCGGAGGTCACGGAGGTCGGCTGAGGGCGCCACACTGCTGCCCTGGTAGCTCACGACGCCGGCGTCGGTGGCGAAGTAGACCCGCCCGCTCGTCGGGTCCACCGCCACATCCACCACGACGTCGTCCGGCAGCGGCGAGTTACCCTCCGTGAACTGCGCCACGACCTCGTTGCCCTCCGCGTTGAGGAGCCACGCGCCGGTGTTCGAGGCGAGCCACTTCCGCCCAGCCGGGTCCACGGCGATGTCGAAGATGGTGAGGTCGCGGAGGAGGAAGTCGGTCTGGTCCGGGATGCGCGCCCAGGTGGGCCGCGCGAGGGCGGGGTCGGCGAAGACGGAGCCGGGGGAGAAGATGACGGCGAGGCCACGGTCGGTCCCGATCCAGAGCCGCCCTTCGAGGTCCTCGGCGAAGGCGTTCACAGTCTGGTCGGGGAGGCCCTCGCCGGTCGTGGACGAGCCGACCTCCGTCACGGCGACGCCCTCGTCGTCGGAGTCGTCGCGGGGGGTGCTGCGGGTGTCGAGGGCGAGGAAGCCGGCCCCGACGCGCTGCCGCGAGTTGAGTAGGCTGATCCACTTCGTCCCGAACGAGCCGACGTAGACGTCGGCGTAGCGGCCGGCGCCGATGGGGAGGCCGGGCGGGCGCCCGACGCCGGCCCAGCCCTCCTCCTCGGACCACACGTGG
Source organism: Rhodothermales bacterium (assembly GCA_965215145.1). Classification (GTDB taxonomy): domain Bacteria; phylum Bacteroidota; class Rhodothermia; order Rhodothermales; family JANQRZ01. The sequence continues at coordinate 2,643,131 of OZ244038.1, forward strand.
AGGCGACGCGCACCCTCCCGGTTCGTGGCCCAGACGCGCCCCGCGTCGTCCTCGTCGACCCCGAGCACGACGATGAAGTCCGGGAAGCCGGGGTCGCCGGTGAGGGTCGAGTTGCCGCTCCGATAGGTCACCACCTCGCCGTCCGGCGTGACGCGCATGAGCCCGTCCCCCTCGGAGCCGCCCCACGCCCCCCCCTCGCTGTAGGCGAGGACGGCGCGGATCGGGCTCCCCGCGACGTCCACGCCGTCGCGCCTGGCGAAGCTCGTCCAGGTCCGCCCGTCGAACCGGCTCATGCCGTTGACCTCCGCGGAGACGCGGGCGTAGCCGACCCAAAGCGTGCCGTCGGGGCCGACGTCGAGGGCGGTGACGCGGTTCGTGAGCGGTCCGTCCGGCACCACGAACCGCTCGGCCATCCCCTCCTCGTCTCCGCTCTGCGGCGGCGCTGGAAGGAGGCTCAGTCCGCGCTCTTCCGTCCCCGCCCACACCCGCCCCTCCAGGCCGGGCACGGCGGCGAGGAGCCCGCTCGCCCCGCTGACGAAGAGCCGGCCGCGCGTGAGGTCGGCGTCGTAGGTCCCGATGCGGAACGGCGACACAGCGAAGAGCCGGCCCTCGGCCACGAAGAGGTCCGAGACGGTACGGTCGCTGAAGGACAGCCGCTCCCACGTTCCGTCCGGGCGGCGCCGGAAGAGGTCCCCCGCCTCGTCGTCCACGGCGGCCCGGCCGGCGAAGACGCCCCCGCTGAAGAAGGCGAGGCTCCGCGCCGGCTCCGGGGCGTCCTCCTCGACCGTCCACGCGGAGGGCTCGCGGAGGTTCGGCGCGGCGCGGCGCGCGCGGACGACCCCGCCCTCGGTGGCGAGCCAGAGCCCCGCGCCGCCCTCCGGCACCGGCGCCAGCAGCGCGTCGTAGACGGCGAGGCCGCTGGGGAGGCCGCCGAACTTCTCGTAGGTGTCGAGGACGGCGCCCTCGGCTGCATCGAAGACGACGAGGCCGAAGTCGGTGCCGACGAGGAGGGAGTCCCCATCGAGGCGGAGGCGGGTGATCCCCCGCTGCGTGAACCGGTCGGCGCGGGCGATGTCCGGGAACCCCACGACGGCCCCGCTCGCGGCGTCGAGCCGGTCGAGGGTCCCGTCGTCGTACCCGATCCAGAGCACGCCCCGCGCCTCGTCGAAGGCGAGGGCGCGGGCGTCGGCGTCGGTGAGGCCGTTGCCGGTCGTGTAGCGCTCGAAGTCCTCGGTCTCCGGGTCGTAGCGGAAGACGCCGCCGTCGGTGCCGGCCCAGAGCGCGCCGTCGCCGGCGGTGAGGGCCTGGACGCGGTAGAACGAGGCGAACACCTCCCACGTCCCGATCTCGGCGAGGGTCGGCGTGGCGGGCCCGTCCTGCGCCGGCGCGGGCGCGGCAGCCAGGACGAGGAGGCCAAGGGCGAGGGGGAAACGGCTCAGGCGACGGACAGCGAGCATCGGAGGGGCTACGGGGTTCCGGGGGGCGGCGGCGCGGCGGAGCAGCCGAGGTGCCAGGCGGGGTAGCGGAGGGTCCGATGCGGGCGGCGCGGGTGAGCAGAACGCCTAAAGGTACGCCCTTCCCCTACCACATGCGAGGCCCTCTACCGCCCCTCAGCCCTCAACGCGCGTGCCCTCCCCGATGATGCGGAGCAGGCTCACCATCTCGATGGCCGCCAGCGCCGTCTCGGCGCCCTTGTTGCCGGCCTTCGTCCCCGCCCGCTCCAAAGCCTGCTCGATGGAGTCCACGGTGAGCACGCCGAACAGCACGGGGACCCCGGTGGCGAGGCCCGCCTGCTGGATCCCCGAGGCGACGCCGCCCGCGACATGGTCGTAGTGGTCGGTAGCGCCGCGGATCACGGCGCCGAGGGCGACGACGGCGTCGTAGCGCCCGGTCTCGGCGAGGCGCCGCGCCACGAGCGGGATCTCGAAGGCGCCGGGGCACCACGCGAGGTCCACCGCCTCGGCGTCGGCGCCGTGGCGGCGAAGCGCGTCCTGCGCGCCCTCGACGAGCGCGCGGGTGATGAGGTCGTTGAACCGGCCGGCGACGAGCGCGAACCGGGCGCCGGAGGCGTCGAGGTGGCCTTCGTAGGTGCGAGGCATGGTGGGGGCGTGGAGCGACGCGGCGAAGATACAGGTCCGGCCGGCGGGCGGCACCGAGCAGGACCCCGTAGGGGCGCAGTGGTGCTGCGCTCGCGTCCGGTCCGGCCCGCCGCCGCTAGCTCACGCCGCCTGCGGGAGCGTCGCGAGCCGCTCGACGGGGACGCCGAAACTCCCGAACCGCTCCTCCTCCTCGGGTCGGAAGCCGTGGTAGTCCGAGCCGCCGGTCGTGAGGAGCCCGCGCGCGGCGGCGAACGCCTCCCAGTGCGCCTGCATGTCGGCGTCGTGGGCAGGGTGGACCGTCTCGACCCCGTCGAGGCCGGCGCGGACTAGCTCGTCGGCGAGGGCGTCGGGGGTCCAGAGGCCGGGGTGGGCGAGGACGCACACGCCGCCGGCCGCGTGGACGAGCCCGATGAGCTCGGCGGGGCTCGCATTCCCCTTCGCTACGAACGCCGGGGCGTCGTCGCCGAGGTAGCGCGCGAACGCCTGCCCCGTCGTCGGGACGTGGCGGGCCTCGACGAGGGCGCGGGCGACGTGGGGCCGCCCGACGGCGCCGGCGCCGGCATGGCGGAGCACCCGCTCCATCCGCACCGGCGCGCCGAGGTCGGCCAGCCGCGCCACGATGGCCTCCGCCCGGTCCAGTCGCTCGGCGCGGTAGCGGGCGAGGTGCGCGCGGAGCCCGCCGTCGCGCGGGTCGAACCCGTAGCCGAGGAGGTGGACGTCCTGCCCCCCGACGTTCGCGCTGAGCTCGACGCCGGGGACGAGGCGGACGCCGTACTCCTTCGCGGCCGGCGCGGCGAGCGCGAGGCCGTCCACGCTGTCGTGGTCGGTGATGGCGAGGGCGGCGAGGCCGCGGAGCGCCGCCTTCTGCACGAGCCCCGGCGGCGAGAGCCGCCCGTCGGAGCGGTCGGTGTGGGCGTGGAGGTCGGCGAGGGGCATCGGGCGGCGGGTATTTTGGGGAGTACGCGCGGGTGCAGTTCTAGACCCGCCCAACCTCCCCCCTCCTGCTGACGCCGGTACGTCAGCCTCCTTCCCGACACCCCGATGGACCGGATGTGGAGCCCCTGGCGCTCGCGCCACCTCACCGACTTCGAGCAGGAGCACCAGCCGGACGGCGGAGCCTCCGACGGCGATGCCTCCGTCTTCAGCCGCATCGCCGCTGAGCCCGACCGCGACGACGAGCACCTCGTCCTCTGGCGCGGCGAGGGGGTGTTCGCGCTGATGAACCTGTACCCTTACAATAACGGCCACCTCCTCGTCGTCCCCTACCGCGAGGTCTCCGACTACGAGGACCTCACCCCGGCCGAGCGCCACGAGCTCGCCGACACCGTCGGGCGGTGCGTCCGCTGGCTCCGGGCGGCGCTGTCGCCGGACGGGTTCAACGTGGGGATGAACCTCGGCGAGGCGGCGGGTGCGGGCATCCCGCGGCACCTCCACGCGCACGTCGTCCCGCGCTGGTCGGGGGACACGAACTTCATGCCCACCGTGGCCGAGGTCAAGCTCATCCCCGAGGCGATGCGCGAGACGTATCTCAAGCTCCGCCGCGCCGTAGAGGCAAGTCTGGAGGATGGAGGATAGAGGATGGAGAATGGTGGGAGAGTGGCCCCCTTCTGCCATCCTCCATCGTCCCTCTTCTATCCTCCCGCTCTCGAACGCACCCTGCCTCCCGGATGCCCCCTCACCCCCCGATTCTTGAGACGCCTGCCCCGCCGGCCGGCGGGGGGCTCTCGGCGCGGCAGATGGCGTGGCCGGTGCTGCTCAGCGTCGCCGTGGTCGCCGTCGTCGTCGGGGTGACCTACGAGCCGGACACGCTCCGGCTCATGGCGGGCATCAACTGGGGCGTGCTCGCGCTCGCCTTCGGGATGGTGGGGCTGCGGGTGCTCCTCGGCGGGCTCCGCCTCTCGTACATCTCCCACGGCCACGTCTCGCTCCTCGGGGGGATGCGGGGGGCGGTGGCGTGGGACTTCATGAGCGCCGTCACGCCCTCGGCCATCGGCGGCGCGCCGATCGCGTCGTACTACGTGGCGAAGGACAACGGCCTCCCCCTCGGCGAGGCCACCGCGATCATGCTGTTCTCGATGCTCTCCGACCAGGTGTGGTTCGCGCTCTCGATCCCCGTGATCCTGTTCGCCACGACGCAGATCGACGTGTTCCCCCCGGAGGTCGGCGCCGTCGGGGCGGGGACGCTCACGGTGTACTTCCTGTTCATGATGGGGTGGGCGGTGTTCTTCGCCTACGCCACCGTCATCCGCCCGTCGATCCTCGAGAGCGTCGCCACCTGGGTGGTGCGGTTCCGGTGGCTGCGGCGGTTCGAGGACCGGGTCCGCGAGGAGTTCGTCTCGCTGCGCGAGCGGGCGGAGGTCCTGCGCGGGGGCTCGCCGCGGTTCTTCGTGACGGCCTTCGGGCTGGCCTCGGGGATCTGGATGGCGCGCTACCTCACCGTGCTCCTCGTCGCGCTCAGCGTCGTCCCCGACCTCGACGCCGTGACGACGCTGTTCCGCGCGGCGGGGATGATGCTCACCACGATGGTCGTCCCGACGCCCGGCGGCTCGGGCGGCGTCGAGGGGCTCTACGTGCTCTGGCTCGGCTCGGTGATGCCGAAGGAGCTCCTCGGCCCGACGCTCCTGACGTGGCGGATGCTGGCGTACTACCTCTTCATCGCCGCCGGCCTCGTGCTGACGGCGCGGATGGCGCAGCGCCGCCTCTTCACCGGGAGCCCCGACGTGAGCGGCGACGGTCGGAACGGCGCGGCCCCGGACGGCGTGGGCGACGCCCCGCCGCCCGACGCCCCGCCGCCCGACGCCCCGCCGCCCGACGCCCCGACCGATGCCGAACACCCCGACCCGCCCGGACCTCCCACCCCCTGACGCCCGCCGCGCCGCGCTCGCCCGCTACGACTTCCGCGGGGTCCACCCCCGCCTCGCCTTCGGCACCGCCTCGGACCGCTACGCCGCGTGGCTCGGGCAGATCTACGACCCCGGCCGCTGGGCCGCCGCCGTGACCACCCGCAAGCGGAAGCTGAAGGGGGAGGCGTTCGAGGAGGCGCAGCTCCCGATCCCCTCGGTGCAGGACTACTTCGAGCACTTCGCGGTGCTGGAGCTGGACTTCACCTTCTACCGCCCGCTCCTGGAGGAGGACGGCCGGCGGGGGTCCAACTACTTCGTGCTCCAGGAGTACGCCGAGAGCTCGCCGCCGGAGGCCCGGTTCCTCCTCAAGGCCCCGCAGGCGTTCAGCGCCCGCGTCGTCCGCCGCGGCAAGGCGTTCGAGGAGAACCCGACCTACCTCGACGCCCGCGGCTACGCCGACCGGTTCGTCGAGCCGGCGACGGAGCTCTTGGGGGATCGGCTGCGGGGAATCGTCTTCGAGCAGGAGTACAGCCGCGTCGCCGAGAGCCCGGAGCCCCAGACGTTCGCCGCGAACCTCGACGCTTTTTTCCGCGATGCGCCGACGGACCCGCAGGTCCACGTCGAGGTCCGCTCGCAGCACCTCCTCACGCCGCCGTATTTCGAGGTGCTGAGGAAGCACGGTCTCGGCGCGGTCTTCAGCCATTGGACGTGGCTCCCATCGCTCAAGGAGCAGTGGACGCTCGCGGGGGCCGCCCCGGACGCCGCCTTCCCCGCCGCCGACGGGCACGTCGTCGCCCGGCTCCTCACCCCGCGCGGGATGGGCTATGCCGACTCGTTCGCGGCGGCGTACCCCTTCGACGCGCCGGCGCCGGAGCTGGCTGAGACGCCGCAGGCGCGGAAGATGGTGGACGAGGCGACGGCGCTGGCCTACCAAGCCGTGGAGTCCGGCCGGACGCTGAACGTGATCGCCAACAACCGGGCGTGGGGGAACTCGCCCGCGCTAGCGCAGGCCGTGGCCGCGCGGTTCCTGGATTTCGCGGGGGAGCGCGGGGCATAGCGCCGCCCCTCCTTGCTTTTCGAAGTGGACGATGGCTACATTGTTGACGATGTCAACAACGTAGTCCCCATGCGCCCCCTCCTCTCTTCCCTCCTCCTCGCCTCCCTGTCCGCCGGACTCTTTGGAGCGTGCGCGCTCCCGCCGCCCCTCAGCGAGGCCTCCGCCCTCCTCCCCGACGATGACCCCGCTCACCGCCGTCGGCCGCCCCACCACCACGGCCGGCGCCCCCCTCCTCCCATTCATCTCGGCGTCGCCGGCATGGCCGGGAGCGTCTATCCTTCCGACTTCGGGAGGCGGCTTGCGGAGGAACAGGGGACCGAGAAACCCACGACTCAGCAGAACGCCGCCTACCAGGCGACGTTGCCGATGATGCAGATAGGGGTGCGTAACCGATGGGGGACGGCGGCGTTTACCCCCCTGCCGATCCCCGGCTTGTGGGGGACGAACCTCACCCTCTACCTCCCGGCGGGCTTCTACGTGACGGGCAGCACCAACCTGCTGGCCGGCGAGGTGGTGATCCAGCGCCGGATGCTGTCCGGCCGGTACGGCGGGCTGGGTCTCGGGGGCTTCTGGCGGGTTGAGCCGCAGAGCAGCAAGCCCCCGAGCCCCTCTCAGGCAGATGACCCCGTCCGGCTTCAGATCGTCGGCGCCCGCGGCGCGTTCGTACTGGGGCCGCCCGAGCTCCGCCTCTACGGGTATCTCAGCGCAGGCTACGCGCCGGAGTTCGACGTGCCGGTCCTCGGGCTCGGGGCGATCGTGCTGCCGTAGTGCGCTCCCCTGTGGGCAGGGGTGGGCCCGCGGCGCGTAGCGCAGAGGCGACAGCGTCTTGCGCCTGCATTCCTTGCGCATAGAGGGGATGGGGACGATATTGGCCGCTTCGCTTCCCCCACCCCTGCTCCCCCCATGCACCTCCTCCGCACCCCCCTGCTCCTGGCCGCGCTGGCCTGCTGCGTCGCCCCCGCGCACGCGCAGACCGCCCGCCCCGCGACGCACGAGGCCACCGCCCAGGCCGCGCCCCTCACCGCCGTCGAGCGCGTCGAGCTCCCCGCCGTCGACAACGACGCCCTCCTCGCCCGCGACGCCGCCCGCGCGAACCCCGCCGCCCCCCGGCCGCTCCAGTTCGCCGAGCCGTTCGACCTCGCGCTCCGCCCGGCGACCCACGGCACCTGGGAGACCCTCCGCGACGGCCGCCGCGTCTGGCGCCTCCGCGTCGGCTCCCCCGGCGCCTACAGCCTCAACGTCGGGTTCAGCCGGTTCCGCCTCCCCGACGGTGCCGCGCTCTGGCTCTACGGCGCCGGCGCCGAGCCCGCCTTCCGCGCGTTTACCGCGGCGGACAACGAGGCCCACGGCGAGCTCTGGACGCCGGTCGTCCCCGGCGACGAGATGGTCATCGAGCTCGCCCTCCCGGCGACGAAGGGGGAGCCCGACTTCGAGCTGGAGGTCCTCCGGGTGAACCACGCCTACCGTCCGTTCGGCCTCGACCGGACTACGCTCTCCCCGGAGGACGTCGGCCGCTCGGGGTCCTGTAACGTCGACGTCGTCTGTCCCCAAGGCGACGGCTACCGCGACATCATCCGCTCCTCCGGCGCCTACACCCGCTCCGGCATCGACATCTGCTCCGGCGCCGCGATCAACAACACGGCAGAAGACGGCTCGCCCTACTTCCTGACGGCGAACCACTGCGGCAACAGCAGCGGCAACGCGGCGAGCGTCGTGATCTACTGGAACTACGAGAACTCGACGTGCCGCGCGCCGGGCTCCCCCGCCAGCGGCGGCCCCGGCGACGGGCCGCTGACGATGTTCAACTCGGGCACCATCTTCCGCGGCTCCTCCAACGGCTCCGACTGGGCGCTCCTGGAGACCGACGACCCCATCGACCCGAACTACAACGTCTTCTTCTCCGGCTGGGACCGCCGCGACCAGGCGACCCCGAGCGCGGTGGCGATCCACCACCCCGGCGTCGAGGAGAAGCGGATCTCGTTCGAGGACGACCCGACGAGCATCACCAATTACCTCTCGGCCAACCCGAACGCGAACGGCTCCCACATCCGCGTGGCCGACTGGGACCTCGGCACCACCGAGCCGGGCTCGTCGGGGTCCCCGCTCTACAGCCCGGAGAAGCGGATCGTCGGGCAGCTCCACGGCGGCTACGCCTCGTGCTCCAGCCAGACGGCCGATTGGTACGGGCGCATGGCCCGTTCCATGAACACCGGCCTCGCGCAGTGGCTCGACCCGCTCGCGACGGGCGCGCCGACGCTCGACGGGCAGGAGGCGGGGACCGGCGCCTTCGGCACGTTCGCCGCGGCCCCAGCCAGCACCACGCCCGGCGCGACCGTCCGCCTCACGGCGACGCTCACGAACGCGACCGGGGAGGCCCTCAACGGCGTGAGCTTCGAGGACGACCTCGTCGCCGGCCTCACCTACGCCGGCAACCCCTCCTCCTCGACGGGCTCGGTTTCCCACAGCGGCGGCACGGTCACCTGGGCCTTCGACGTCGCCGACGGCGCGACGGAGACGGTCTCCTACGACGTGGCCGTGGGGCCGGACGTGGACACCGACCTCTTGAACCTCGCCACCTTCGACCACCCGTCGCTGGACAACACGGTGACGGTGAGCGCCGCCATCGACGTGTTCGTCGAGGCTGACCTCATCTACACGAACGAGCAGGACGTCTCGATCCCCGACAACGCCTGCCCGGCGAACGTGACGAGCGCGATCAGCGTGCCGGACTCGTTCGCCTGGAACCAGCTCAAGGTCGGCGTGATGATCTCGCATACCTACCGCGGCGACCTCCGCATCGAGCTCGAAAGCCCCGAGGGCACGACGGTGAGGCTCCTCCAGCGCGTGGGCGGCACGGCCAACAACCTCGACGCGCTCTTCAGCGATGAGGGACCAGCCGGCGCGTTCGGCTCCGGCAGCCACGCCCTCGGCCTCCCGAACTACGAGGTCGAGGGCCAGCCGCAGGGCAGCGGCACCGCCCCCCTGAGCAGCTTCGCCAGCGAAGACCCGCAGGGGGCGTGGACGCTGAAGATCTGCGACGACGCCGGCATCGACACCGGCAGCCTCGTGCAGTGGTCGCTGCTGTTCTACACCCCCGGCAGCATGGGCGGCGACCTCTCCGTCGCCGTCACCCCGGCCAGCGCCCCGGTCGTGATCGCCCCCGGCGGCGGCACGCTGAGCTTCACGGCCGAGCTGATGAACGACGGCGCCGCCACCGAGAGCTTCGACGCGTGGACCCTCGCCGAGCTGCCGGACGGCTCGACGTTCGGCCCGCTCGTCGGCCCGGTGGCCGTCTCGCTGGACGCGGGGGCTTCGCTGACCCGGTCCCTCTCGCAGAGCGTCCCGGCCAACGCGCCGGCCGGGGATTACCGCTACGTCGCCTACGTCGGGACCTACCCGGACGGCGCGGTGGCGAGCGACGACTTCGCCTTCACGAAGACCGCCGCGGGCACGCCGGGCGTCGCGTCGTCCGGCAGCTCGGCGAGGGCGACCTGGACGGCGCGGTATGCCGGCACCGGCTCGCCGGTCGAGGTCGGGGACCGGTGGACGGGGCAGGCCACGCCGCCCGCGCTCTCCGCCGCAGGCGCGGAGGGCTTCGAGGTCGCCGCCGTCTACCCGAACCCGATGCGGGAGCGCGCCGCCGTCGGCATCAGGCTCGGTGAGGCCGAGGTGGTCACGGTGTCCGTCTTCGACCTCCTCGGCCGCCGGATCGCGGTGCTCCACGACGGCGAGCTGCCGGCGGGCGAGACGCTCCTCGGCTTCAGCAACGCCGGCCTCGCCGACGGGACGTACCTCGTCCGCGTCGAGGCCGCCTCGGGCGTGATGACCCGGCGCGTGACCGTGCTACGCTAAGCACGAGCGTTGACAGAGAGACGCCCCGGCGAAACCCTTCGCCGGGGCGTCCCCTTTGAGGGCCGTAAGCGCTGTGACATCGGGTAGGGGCACGATGCATCGTGCCCCTACTCCGTCGGCTGGGTCAAGCTGCGAGCCGGTAGTCCTCCGCCGTCGGCTGCGCCTCGGCGGCCGGGGCAGCCGGCCGCGGGGGCACCGGACGCGGGCCGCGGCGGACGCGCCGTGCGCGGGCCAGCGCCGCCCACTGGAGGAGGCTGTTGAGCTGGAGCCGGAGCGCGCGCACCCGCTGCCGCCCCACGCCGTGCATCGCCTCGGCGCGGCCGTCGTAGCAGGCCCGTTCGAGCTCCGACAGCGTCTCGACGCCGAGTTCCTCGACGAACCGCTCGGCGAGGGCGCGGCTGATGCCGGGTACGGCGGCGAAGAGCAGCACCGGGTCCTGCACCTGCCGGGGGTCGCCGCCGACGCGGCTGGCCTCGATGAACCGGGCGACGTGAGCGCTGATGTTCTCGCCGATGCCGGGGATCTCGGTGAGGGCGCGGAGCCCGCCGTCGCTGTAGCGCTCGGCGACGGGGACGGGCATCGCGCGGACGCTCTCGGCGGCGGCGCGGTAGGCGCGGATGCGGTACGGGTTCGGCTCGCCGCGCTCCTCTAGCAGGGCGGCCATCTCCTCCAGCACCGTGGCGATCTCGTGGTTGTGCGGTCCGATGGGGGTCATGGTCTTGTCCGGTTAAACGGTGCAAGATCGCCCTCCGCCGTGCCACCGTTACGTCACACCCTCACGAGGAAATGAATCGGCCTCATTCGAACTGCTGGCGGAAGGTATCGAACGCCGCGCGCAACGTCTGAAGCTTAGCCTCCAGGGCCTCAACACGCCCCTCCAACGCCTCGATCCGGTCGCCCTCGGCGCGGGCCGCGCGCATGGCCGGGGAGAAGGCCGCCTCCGGCTCCGGCACCTCCTCGACCTCGACGGGGCCGCTGAGGAGGTGGGCGAAGCGGGGCTCCTTCCGGCCCGGCTGAAGCGGAAGCTCCACGGCCAGCGGCTCCTCTCGCTCGACCAACGCCCGCACCGCCGTTTCGGCGGCGTCCAGCGACGCGAAGGCGTGCATCCGCCCCGTCCGGGCCCGGACCTCCCCGGCCGTCTGCGGCCCACGCAGCATCAGCACCGCCAGCGCCGCGGTCTCCCCCTCGTCCAGTTCAAAGGCATGATCGAGCAGGTGGCGGTACTTGGCGACGCGGCTGCCCGCGCCGCTGCTCGTCCCCGCCAGCCCCCGCCGGAGGAGCCGGTCGAGCGTGGCGGCGACCTCGTCTTGGGAGAGCGCCATCACCGGGTCCCGCGCCGTCTTCTGGTTGCAGGCGGCCGTGAGGGCGTTCAGGGAGAGGGGGTAGGCGTCGGGCGTGGCGAGGGCCTTCTCGGCCAGCGCGCCCAGCACGCGGACTTCGGCGGGATCGAGATCCATCAGGGGGATGCGACGGCTGCGCGGACGAGGGCGTCAAAATAGCCGTGCCACGTCTTCGGCGGTGGAGCAGAAAACGTCACCGGCTCCCGCCGCGTGGGGTGCTCGACGGTGAGGGCAGCGGCGTGGAGGGCGAGGTTGCGCCCGTCGAACCTCCGCTGAGCGCCGTAGCGGAGGTCGCCGAGGATCGGGTAGCCCATCGCCGCGAGCTGCGCGCGGATCTGGTGCGCCCGGCCCGTCAGCAGCTCGACGGCGACGAGCGAGAGGTCGCCGCTCTTCGTGCGGTCGGTGCCGAGGGCGCGCCAGCGGAGCGCGGCCCGCTTCGCCTTCGGGTGCGTCGGGCGGACGACGCGGACGGCGCGGTCGGTCTTGGCGAGGTGGTCCACGCGCTCGCCCTCCCCCGTCAGCCGCCCCTCGACGAGGGCGAGGTAGCGCTTGTCCGGCGTCCGCGTGCGGAACTGCGCCGAGAGCCGGCTGGCCGCCTTCGAGGTCCGCGCCAGCACGACGACGCCGGAGACAGGCCGGTCGAGGCGGTGGACGAGGCCGAGAAACACGTTGCCCGGCTTATCGAACTCCCGCTTCAGGAACGCCTTGCCGAGCGTGAGCAGATCGGTGTCCCCGGTGTGGTCGCCCTGCACGAGCAGCCCCGCCGGCTTGTTGACGGCGAGGAGGTGGTTGTCGAGGTGGAGGACGTCGAGGGACATCGGAGACGGGAGGGGCGAGGCGGCGTAGGTTAGCGGAGTTTACCGCGCGACGCCATGACCGCTTATCCCGCTACCCGCCTCCGCATGACGCCGGAGGAGTATTTCGCCTGGTCCGAGGAGCAGGAGGATAAATATCTGTACTGGGACGGTGAGGTCTACCCCGTATTCCCTCCCGACTCCCCCTCCTCAGACATGGCAGGAGCGACGAAGACCCACGTCCTCCTCGTCAGCAACGTCGTCTTCGCGCTCCGCCTCGCCCTACGCGGGAGGGGCTGCCTCGTCCTCCCGAGCGACATGCGCGTCCAGCTCACCGAGGAGGCCAGCTACGTCTATCCCGACGTCGCCGTCGTCTGCGGCGCGCCGGAGTTCCTGGACGAGCGTGAAACGACGCTGCTCAACCCCACCCTCATCGTCGAGGTTCTCTCCCCCTCGACGGCGCGGTTCGACCGAGGCAAGAAGCTCCAGGCGTACCGCCGCCTCCCCTCCGTCCAGGAGGTCGTCCTCGTGGCGCAGGATTACAAGGGCGTCGAGGTCGTCCGGCGGAAGGGGGAGAACTGGGTCCTCGTGGATCCGGACGCGAAGAGACGCCTCACGCTCGACTCGGTGGAGGCGGAACTCCGGGTCGCTGAGGTCTACGAGGGTGTGGATGTGCCGGACGAGGGGCGCCCGCCCGGCGAGCCCGTCACGGCACCCTGACCTCCTCGGCCGCCTCGACGGGTTCGCCGAGGAACCATAGCACGGCGAACAGCACGCCCGCCGCGACGGGCAGGCACACCCACCACGGCAGCCCGAACCCCGCCGGCAGCGTCCCGACGAGGATCGCCACCGTGCCGACGAGGAGTGCATAGGGGAGCTGCGTGCGGACGTGGTCCACGTGGTCGCAGCCGGAGGCCAGCGACGAGAGGATCGTCGTGTCCGAGATCGGGGAGCAGTGGTCGCCCCAGACGGCGCCGGCGAGGACGGCGGAGACGGCGGAGTAGAGGATGTGGTAGCGCACGGGGTCGGCGGCGCCGTCGGTGGTGAGGATGCCCCAGGCGAGGGGGACCACGAGCGGCATCAGGATCCCCATCGTCCCCCAGCTCGACCCCGTGGCGAAGGCCGTCGCGGCGGCGAGCAGGAACACGATGGTGGGGATCACGGCCGGGGCGACGTTGCCTGAGAGCGCGTTCACGAGGTAGTCCGCCGTGCCGAGCGCGTCGTTCACGCCGGCCAGCGCCCACGCGAGGATCAGGATGACGATGGCCGCGAGCATCCCCCGCATCCCCGCCGCCCACGCCTCCAGCGCCTCGTCCAGCGTGAGGATCCGCTGCCCCACCGACAGCGCGACGGCCACGATCACCGCCGCCAGCGAGGCCCACATCATCGCCTTGTACGAGTCGGCCGAGGAGATGACGTCGCGCACCGAATCCCCCTCCCCCGTCACGAACAGCCCGGCGACCACGCCGCCGACGAGGACGAGGATGGGGAGCGCGGCGTTGATGAGACGGGGCGGGGTGCCCGGCTTCGGCGCGAGGGCGCGCTCCTCGGCGGCGGCCCCCTCGACCTGCGAGCCGGGCCCCCAGAGCTGGCCCGTCTCCCGCGCCCGCCGCTCGGCCCGGAGCATCGGCCCGAAATCCTTGCGGGTCAGCGCGACGGCGTAGACGAAGCCGAGCGCGAGGATCGGGTAGAAGCTGTAGGCGATGGAGTTCAGGAAGACGGAGTAGGCCGCCTCGTCCCACCCCTCGATTTCTTCTAGCGCCGTCCCGATCAGCCCGACCTCGTAGCCGATCCACGTCGTGACCAGCGCGAGCGCGGCGATGGGCGCGGCGGTGGAGTCCACGAGGTAGGCGAGCTTCTCGCGGGAGACCCGGAGGCGGTCGGTGATGGGCCGCATCGTGCCGCCGACGATGAGGGTGTTGGCGTAGTCGTCGAAGAAGACCGCCGTGCCGAGCAGCGCCGTGCCGAGCTGCCCCCGCTGCGCGGAGTGCGCCCACCGGACGACCCGCTCGACGATGCCCGCCGTGCCGCCGTTCTTCTGGATGACGCCCACGACGCCCCCGATCATCAGGGTGAAGATGATGATGGCCGCGTGCCCCTCGTCGGTGAGCGCCGCGAGCACGTACGTCTCGACGGTGGCGAAGAGCCCGGTGAACCACCCCATCGGCCCGCCGACGACGAGCCACGCCCCGAACCACACCCCGAGGAACAGCGCCGCGATCACCTGCCGGAAGGCGAGCGCCACGGCGATGGCGACGAGGGCCGGGAGTAACGACAGCCACGTCGGCGCCTCGCCCCCAGCCTCCTCCGCCTCTCCGTCCAACGCGGGCGCCGCCTGGTCGGCCGGGTCCTGCTGTGTGACGGGCGCCTCGCTGGCCGGGTCCACGACCTGCGCCGCCACGAGCCCCACGCCCCCGAGCAGGAGGACCGCGAGCAGACTGTGCAGAATGGGGCGGAGGGGCATCGGCTACGTCCCGAAGATCCGGTCCCCTGCGTCGCCGAGGCCGGGGAGGATGTAGGCGTCGTCGTTGAGCTCGCGGTCGAGGGCGGCGGTGAACACGTCCACATCCGGGTGGTCGTCGGCGAGGCGCTGGACGCCCTCGGGCGCGGCGACGAGGCAGACGAACCGGAGGCGGCGGGCGCCGCGCGCCTTCAGGAACGAGATCGCCGCGTCAGCGCTGCCGCCGGTGGCGAGCATGGGGTCCACGACGAACGCGATGGTCTCCGGCGCGAGGTCGGGGATGTTGGCGTAGTAGTCTACGGGGCGGAGGGTCGCCTCGTCGCGGTACATGCCGAGGTGGCCGACGCGGGCCTCGGGCACGAACCGGACGAACCCGTCGACCATCCCGAGCCCGGCGCGGAGGACCGGCACGACGACGATCTCGTCGCGGACGTAGTAGCCAGGCGTCTCTTCCAGCGGCGTCTCGACCGGTGCCTCGGCGAGGGGGAGGTCGCGGAGGGCCTCGTAGGCGAGGATGGCGGCGGCGTCCGAGAGCGTCCGGCGGAAGGTGCCGTGCGGGGTCGTGCGGTCCCGGAGGATCGTGAGGTCCCGGCGAAGGATGGGGTGGTCGACGACGGTGAGCACGGGCGGTCAGCGGTCGCGGATGTAGCGGCCGGCCGGGAGATGCTGGATGTAGTGGAGGGGGGCGTGTTCAGGCTCCCCGTAGGGGAACCGCCGGCCATTGTAGAGCAGCACGAGGCCGTTCAGGAGCGGGGGCTGCTCGCCCACCCGCAGGGGCGGCTGCATCAGCGTCGCCTTGATCATCAGCTTGGCGAGGAGGCCGCCGGAGGTGCCCAGCGAGAACCGCCGCGCCACCACGCTGTCTGGGTCCACGATGTTCACGATGGCGAGGCGCATCGCCTCCGGCGGCGTCGGGAGCATCATGACCTCGACGGTCTCGAAAGCGACCCCCGATGAGGCCCCGTCGAAGTATCCATCTGCCAGCCGCCGCCCGAGGCTGTCGAGCGCGGCCTCGATGGTGAGGCTCGGCGGGAGCCCCTCCGGTAACGGCTCGGCGATGAGGTGGCTCGCCGTCGAGTCCGGCCGGTAGGCGTAGAGCGTCCGCGTCCCGAGCGTGTCGGGTGCCGGCGCGGCTGCCGTCAGCGGTACGGCCGTGCCGGCGGTGGATTCGCACGCCGCCAGCCCGGCGGCGCTCAGCAGCACCCCCGCGACGACCACCCACCGCAGCGCCTCTTCAGCCTTCACCATTCACCCCTTCCCGGCCCGTTTCTCCGCCTCAATCCGGCGGTGGACCTCCGCGTTCTCGACCCACGGCCGCCGCTCGAAGTAGCTCTTCGTCAGCTTCACCACGGTGCCCGAGAGCAGGATCAGCGCGATCAGGTTCGGGAAGGTCACCAGCCCGAGCGCCACGTCGCCGATGATCCAGATCGTCGTCAGGCTCGCGACGGCGCCGACGAAGTGCATCACCACGAACACCGCCTTGAACGGGAGGATGCCCCTGGTGCCGAAGAGGTAGTTCGCGCAGCGGTCGCCGTAGTAGCTCCACGAGATGCTCGTCGAGATGGCGAACAGGAGGACCGAGATGAGGACGATGAACTTGCCCACCCCGCCGAGGCCGAACTGCCCGAGCCCGCGCTCGAAGGCCGCGCTCGTCAGCGGCGCCGCCGTCTCGATGGCGTCGCCGAAGAGGACGGTGTAGGCGTTGCCCTCGGCGTCGACGGCCCGCTGCTCACCGGGGATGAGCCGCCCGGAGAACGGCGTCTCCCGCGCCTCGTCTACCCAGAACTGCTCGACGGCCACGTCGTGCCAGGCGAACGAGCGCTCGCCGGCGTCGTAGCGCGGCGTGCCGCCCTCGACGAAGATCGCCTCCGGGGCCTCGCCGCCGGCGAAGACCCCGCGCCCGTCCGGGGCCACGTAGGTGACGTCCCCGCTGGTGAGGTCGAGCGCGGTCGGGATCGGGGTGTTCCAGACGCCGGTGGTGATGATGACGAGGCCCGTCATCGAGCAGATGATGATGGTGTCGATGAACGGCTCCAGGAGCGCCACGACGCCCTCGCTCACGGGCTCGTCGGTCTTCGCGGCGGCGTGGGCGATGGGGGCGCTCCCCTGCCCGGCCTCGTTCGAGAACAGCCCGCGCCGGACGCCCCACATCATCGTCAGCAGGAAGACCCCGGTGCCGGTCCCCGCGACGCCAGCCGAGGGGTCGAACGCCTCGGTCAGGATCAGCCCGAACGCCGCCGGCACCTCGACGATGTTGGCGAGGATGATGGCGAGCGCGCCGGCGACGTAGATCAGCGCCATCGCGGGGGCGAGCACGCCCGTCACCCTCCCGATCCGCCCGATCCCCCCAAGGATCACGAGCGCGACGACGCTCGCCGTGACGAGGCCGGTGATCCACACCGGGATGCCGAACTCGGTGCCGACGATGTCGGCGACGGTGTTGGCTTGGACGGCGTTGCCCGTCAGGAAGCTCGTCACCATGAGCGCGCCGGCGAAGAACACGGCCAGCGGCTTCCAGCTCGGCCCGAGCCCCTTCTCAATGTAGTACATCGGCCCGCCGGAGACGGTGCCCTCCCACGCCTTCGCGTCGTGGTCCGGCCGCTCGACGACGCGGTAGTGCTGGGCGAGCGTGACCTCGGAGTACTTGACGGCCATCCCGAGCAGGGCCGTCACCCACATCCAGAACAGCGCGCCCGGCCCGCCCCAGTGGATCGCGATGGCGACGCCGGCGATGTTGCCGATGCCTACGGTGGCCGAGAGCGCCGTCGTGAGGGCCTGGAAGTGCGGGACGTCGCCGGGCTCGTTGGGGTCGTCGTAGCGGCCCGTCGTGACGGCGATGCCGTGGCCGAGCCGGCGGAGCTGGATGAACCCGAGCCGGAGCGTGAGGAAGACGCCGGTGCCGAGCAGGGCCAGCACGATCAGCGAGAGCTCGCCGCCGATCTCGGGCCAGGACCACACGTAGTACTCTAGGCCACCGACGATTTCTTCAAAGGACATGGGCGCTCCGGCAAGGGGGTGGAGAAGGCGACACGGCGAATATAGCGTGGCCCCATGAACCGCAGTAATCAAAAGGCGATTTGCTCTCTAGCTCACGGCTCAGAGAGGAGATCGCGCCTGATGAAGCCCATAGGTTCCAAATCCCCTTCACGTTCGAAAACTTCCACCCATCTCATGTTGTCGTCTTCCACCCAGACCCTCGTTCCGCTCCCTAGCCTCCTAACCGTTTCGGTATCCGTCCCTGGCCCTCGCCGAACTCTAACCCGACCTGGTCTAGTTTGCACTGTGACCAATACCCATCGCGCCGCTGGGGGAGTATCGAACAAATATTTATCACGAACAAATCCTTTCAATCCAGCAAAGGATTGGATCATATTCCATTCACCGATTGTAGAATCGGCCGATATAGCAGAGTCTCCTCTGGTCAAAGTGCTTACTACTCGATTAGATCCTGGACTGTCATATATTAAGGTATATTCGTGGAAATACAATATTGATACATCAATATTTGGCAGACCGGATATAGAGCCGTAATTTCTATCTATTGTATTGTATCCACTAATAACACCTATAAGGGTTGTTAGTATTATGCATAGAATTGTAACTATTCTAAACCCTATAGGTTGTGACGATTCTTGATATAAATTATTCTTAGAATTTTTGTAAAAGAATATTAATATTATTACAGAAAGTACAACTACTATCCATTTGGGTGTATTTAAAAATATTATTATAGGTATAGTCATGAAGAATATGGGAGATGTTGGGCTTCTCAGTATATGACCCGTTTTCCTTATTACCGACATTATTAATATTATGGAAATGAGTATATAAATAATATGCACGGAATTATATGATAAATTTGCAATCATTATGCTAGGCTCATCTTTATCTTTTAGAGATCCTATAATTATTAACGTAGTTATCAAGAGCCATGGTGATACTATTTTGAGCTGTTTGATAGAGCCCATTCCCCTCGATCTATCAAGGATCAATGCTATTACTACCAAAGCCCAGTACCCGACCTGAGCAAAAGCAACATGCACTACGTTCACGCTTGCTATTCCAGATTCAAACATAGTCCTGACAGTCCAATCGCTGATCTCTTTGAAGAATACAGGCGCTCCGGGCGAGGATGGGACGGCGACCCGCCGAATATAGCCCGCAGCGCTTTTGCGGACGGGTTCTTTCCCTGTAGGGGCGACCGGCCGGTCGCCCCTACACCCGCGCCCCCTCGTCCGAGCGCAGCGACGCCGGGTCCACCTCGACGACGCGCCCGCCGGAGAGCGCGAACGTCCGCGCCGGGGCGTTCCGGATGAGGCGGTAGTCGTGGGTCGCCATGAGCAGCGCCATGCCGTGGCGGTTCAGCTTGATCAGCAGCCGGTGCACATCGTCGGCGACGGCGGGGTCGAGGTTGCCGGTGGGCTCGTCGGCGAGGAGCAGCATGGGCTCGTTGGCGATGGCGCGCGCGATGCAGGCCCGCTGCTGCTCGCCGCCGGACATCTGGTGCGGCAGCGCCCGCTGCCGGTGGCTGAGGCCGACGCGCGCGAGGACCTGGAGCACGCGGGCCTTGACGGCGCGGCCGGCCTTGCCGGTGGCGTAGAGCGCGAAGGCCACGTTCTCGAAGCAGTCCCGGTCCGGGAGGAGCTGGAAGTCCTGGAACACGACGCCGAGCGTCCGCCGGAGCAGGGGGATCTCGCGCTCGGTGACGGCGTCGGAGCGGTACGTCCCGACGCGGACGGTGCCGGTGTCGGGGAGGCGGTCCATGTAGAGCAGCTTGAGGAGCGTGCTCTTCCCGCTCCCCGTCGGCCCGACGAGGTAGGCCATCTCGCCGCGCTCGAGGTGGAAGCTCACGTCCTCGAACACGGGCACCCGCCCGCCCTCGGGCGTGGGGTACGTCACGGTGACGTCGTTGAGCTCGACCACGGGCGGGGGCAGGAGACGGGTGGGCGCCGGAAGCTACCGCCCCGCGCGGCTCACCCCGCCTCGGGCTTCTGCAAGAGCCAGTGGATGCGCTCGGAGCGGTCGGTGGCCGGGTCGCGGGTGAAGCCGTCGTAGGCTGCCGCGACGGCGAACGGCGAGGCCGCGATCAGCGCCTCGACCTCGGCCTTCGTGTACGCCCGCTGGACGTGGCGCTCGTGGAACGTCCGCGGCCCGACGGTGAGGTCGAACTCCGTCGTGTGGAGCCGGCGGTCGGCGTCGTAACGGCTGCGGCGGACGTAGGCGAACCGTTCCTCCGGGCGGTCCCCCACCGCCTCGCCCTCGTCTTCGAACAGCGCCTCGTTCAGGAGAGAATTGGCCGGCGTGCTCTGGTCGAGGACGAACACGCCGCCCGCCCGGAGCACGCCCACCGCGCAGTCGAGCAACTGTGCGACCTCCCCCTCTTCCAGGAGATAGTTCAGCCCATCGTAGAGCAGCAGCACCGCGTCGAACGGCCCCTCCGCCCCGAGCCCGTCGAGGTCGAACCGGGTGAAGTCGGCGGCGGCGAAGCGGAGGTCGCCGGCGGTGCGGGCGGCCCACGCCGCCTTCTGCCGCGCCACGCGGACCATCGGCTCGGCGACATCGGTGGCGAGGTAGCGGAACCCGCCGGGCGCGCCGGTGAGCCCTGCGGCGCGGGCCTGGACTTCGAGCGCGAGCGAGCCCGTCCCGCAGCCCAGCTCCAGCACGGAGCGCGTCTCCGGCGCGTGCTCGGCGAGAAGGGCGAGGACGTACGCCGCCCACTCGGCGTAGTCCACGTGCTCCATCACGAGGTCGTAGCCGGCGGCGAGGACGCTGTAGGGGGCGGCTTCCTGTCGGGCGGTCGTCGGTGGCATCCCAGAGCAGAGGTGGCTCGTGCGGGGGGAGGATAGAGGAGGGAGGATCGAGGATGGCAGACGAGCCTCTGGGGTCTGCCATTCTCAATCCTCTATTCTCAATCTTGCCATCCGGGCGGCCATCCGCACGGCGGCGATCATGCTCGCCGGGTCGGCGCGGCCGGCGCCGGCGATGTCGAGCCCGGTGCCGTGGTCGGGGGAGGTGCGGACGATGGGGAGGCCAGCGGTGACGTTCACGCCACGGCCCATCGCGAGGGCCTTGAACGGGGCGAGGCCCTGGTCGTGGTACATCGCGAGCACGGCGTCGTGGCGGCGGTAGGCGGCGGTGCCGAAGAACCCGTCGGCGGGGTGGGGGCCGGTGGCGTCGAGCCCCTCGGCGCGGGCGCGTTCGAGCGCTGGGGCGATCACGTCGCGGTCCTCCGTCCCGATCACGCCGCCGTCGCCCGCGTGGGGGTTCAGGCCGAGCACGGCGAGGCGCGGCGCGGCGACCCCGAAGTCGCGGCGGAGGGCGGCGTCGAGCGTGCGGAGCTTGGCGAGGATGGCGCCTTCGGTGATGGCACTAGGCACGGCGCGGACGGGGACGTGCGCCGTCACGAGCCCGACCCGGAGCGGCGCCCCGCCTGCGTCCCCGGACCGAGTCCGGGGCAGGCTCTCCGAGGCGAGGAGCATCACGTAGCCCTCGGCGCCGGTTCTTTCTGCGAGGAACTCGGTGTGGCCGGGGAAGGCGTAGCCGGCCCGCCGGATGGCCGCCTTGTGGATCGGCGCCGTGACCATCCCGTCGGCCCTTTTTTCCAGGCAGAGGTCGCAGGCCCGCGCGACGGCCGCCATCGCGAGCGCCCCGCCCGCCGCCGTCACCCGCCCGACCTCCGGTTTTTTGTCCTCCCCCACGTCCTCCACCGTCACCCCATCGAGCGCCTCCTCCAGCCCGAGCCGCTCCGCCCACCACCGCAGCACCGCCTCCGATCCGACGACGACGGGCTCGATTTCCCCCCGCACCTCGGCCAGCGCCTTCAGCGTGACCTCCGGCCCGATCCCGTTGGGGTCGCCCAGGGAGATGGCGAGGCGAGGCAGCATCGAAGTGGCAGGCAAGCAACCGTAGAGACGCGACGTGTCGCGTCTCTACCGCAGGGTTAGGAAGGGAGCCCGTTCTCCAGCACGGCCACGAGCAGGCGGACGCCGAAGCCGGTGCCGCCCTTCGGCCGGTACGGCTGCGGGCTGCCGAGGAACGCCGGCCCGGCGAGGTCGAGGTGGACCCACGGGTAGGCGGCGTCGCCGTCGGCGTCCTGGGTGAAGCGCTGGAGGAACTTCGCGGCGGTCACGGTCCCGGCCTCGCGGCCCCCGACGTTCTTGAGGTCGGCCACGTCGCTCTTGAGCTGCTCGGCGTAGTGCGGCATCGTGGGGAGCGGGTGGACCCACTCGCCCGTCCGGCGCCCGGCGGCGAGGAACGCGGCGAGCCGCTCGTCGGCGCCCTCGTCCTCGGCCGTGAGCACGGCGGCGACGCGGCTGCCGAGCGCGACGACGGCGGCGCCCGTCAGCGTCGCCACGTCGACGACGAGCGCGGGGTCGAGGGTCTTGGCGTAGTCGAGCGCGTCGGCCAGCAGCATCCGGCCCTCGGCGTCGGTGTTGAGGACCTCGACGGTGAGGCCGCTCCGCATGGTCACCACGTCGCCGGGGACGTAGGCCTCGACGCCGGGGCGGTTGTCGGTCATCGGGAGGAGCGCGATGACGCGGCGGGGAAGGTCCAATGCCGCCACGGCCCGCATCGCCCCAGCCACGGCGGCGCCCCCGGCCATGTCCGCCTTCATCTTGTCCATCGAGTTCTTCGTCGGCTTCAGCGAGAGGCCGCCGGTGTCGAACACGACGGCCTTCCCGACGAGCACGACGGGCGCCTCGTCCTCGTGCCCCTCCGGCGCGTGCTCGAGCACGACGAACCGCGGCGGCTGCACGCTCCCCTGGTTCACCGCGAGCAGCCCGCCCATCCGCTCGGCCTCGATCCGCGCCTTGTCCCACACCTCGCACCGCAGGCCCACCTCCTCAGCCATCTCCTGCAACGAGTCGGCCAGCTTCGGGGCGGACTTGTCGTGGGGGGAGCGGTTGACGAGGTCGCGCGCGAACGCGGCGGACTCGGCACGCGCGAGGGCAGCCTCAGCAGCCTTCTGCACGTCACCGGCCCCGTCCGAGACCAGCGTCAGCGCCTCGACGGCGGGACTGTCCTCGTCGGCGGTCTTGTAGTCGGTGAAGCGGTAGGCGCCGAGCACGAACCCCTCGACGAGCGCGGCGGCCCCGTCGGCGGCGTCGCCCTCTGGCATGGTGAGGGCGACATTGGTGGCACCCACGCGGCCGGCGAGGGCGGCGGCCTTCGCGGCGGCCGTCCGCAGCGCTTCGGCCCGGTCTCCCTCGTCCTTCACCCCGACGAGCGCCATGCGGCGGCCTTCGCGGTAGAGCAGGACCGGCTCCTTCTGCGCATCGGAGGCGGCCTCCGGCGGGGCGTCGGGGGCGTCGTCGCCCTCGGCCAGGAGGTAAACGGTGAGGTCGGCGTCGGCGGCCTGATCAGTGACGGTGAGGCGCATGGGCGATGAGGTGCTGAAATGAGCGTAGGGGCGTATCGCAATACGCCCCTACAACGGTGGGAGGTGAGGGGCCTAGAGCTTGCCCTGGAACTGCGCGAGGAGGGCCAGGTCCTCGTCCGAGATCTCGTCCGAGACGGCGTACTCGTCGCCGAGCGCGAGGTGCTCCGGCGCGGCGGTGATGACCTCGTCGATCACCTCCCGGAGCGGCTTGTTGCGGATGTAGGCCCCGGCGGCGTTGCGGTGGCCGCCGCCGCCGAAGGCCCGCGCCCAGCCGTTGATGGCGAGGTCGCCCTTCGAGCGGAACGAGCACTTGATCCCCTTCTGCGTCTCCAGGAACATCACGACCGCGCGGACGCCGTCGAGCGAGAGGGGGTAGCTCACGATCCCCTCGGCCTCGTTGCTGCGGGCGTCGGAGTTGTTGAGCGCGTCGAGCGAGACGACGACGTAGGCGACCTGGCCGTCGTAGACGGGGGTGATGGTGTCGAGCGCGCGGGAGAGGAGCCGGAGCCCGCTCATCTGCCGCGTGTCGAAGATGGCGACGTGGACCTCCTCGGGGTGGAGGTCCCCCTTCTCCAGGACGTCGGCGACGATGCGGTGGGTGCGGGCCGTGGTGGCGCCGTAGCGGAACGAGCCCGTGTCCGTCATGATGGCGGCGTAGAGCGCCGTCGCGATGGGGCCGTCGATAAGCTCCTGTCCGGCCTCGTCACCGAGGGCGCAGAGGAGGTCGTAGACGAGCTCGCCGGTGGCGGCGGCGGTGGTCTCGACGAGGGCGTCGTCGAACCACGGCTCGGGGTTCGGGTGGTGGTCGATGAGGACCTTCCGGCCGGGGCCGCCCTGGAACGTCGGGCCGAAGTCGCCGAGGCGGTCGAGCGCGCCGGTGTCCACCACGACGAGGGTGTCGGCCTCGTTGATGGCACGGCGCTGCTTGAGGGCGCCGGTGAACTTCTTGGCCGGCGCGAGGTCGAGCATCCAGTCGAGGTTCGGCGGCGGCGCGTCGTTGTTCAGCATCCACACCCGCTTGCCGAGCTTCTCGAGCCCGAGGCCGAGGGCGATCTCCGAGCCGAGGGCGTCGCCGTCGGGGCGGAGGTGGGTCGTGATGACGACCTGCTCCGCCTCTTGCAGGCGGCGGCGGACGGCGTGGAAGGCGGCGTTGGACACGGGCGCGGATGCGGGTTCGCGGGGGCGAGCCCCTCAACGAGCGCCGCCCGCCGAAGGTTCGGGGCAGGCCAGGGTGCCCAGGCGTTCAGCCGGTGGGTGCCCTCGCTAACTTGCCCGGCTCACCTCTCCATCCCCTCCTTGCCCCCTCCGCTCGTCGCGCTCGAAACGGCCGTGCTCACCCACGGCCTTCCCCGGCCGGTCAACGTCGAGACGGCGCTGCGGCTGATGGCGGCGGTGCGGGGGGAGGGCGCCGAGCCCCGGACGGTCGGCGTCGTGGACGGGCGGGCGGTGTGCGGCCTCTCGGAGGCGGAGGTCCGCCGGCTCGGGACGAGGGACGGCGTGCGGAAGGTGAGCCTGCGCGACCTCCCCGTCGTGGCGGCGCGCGGCGAGAGCGGGGGGACGACGGTGGCGGCCACGCTCCACGTCGCCGCGCGGCACGGCGTCCGGGTCTTCGCCACCGGGGGGATCGGCGGCGTCCACCGCGCCCTCGGCGGCGGCCCCCTCACCGACGTCTCGGCCGACCTCGACGCGCTCGCGCGCTACCCCGTCTGCGCCGGGGCGAAGGCCATCCTCGACCTCGCGGCGACGCGGGAGGCGCTGGAGACGCGCGGCGTGCCGGTGGTGGGGATCGGGACGGACGAGGTGCCGGCGTTCTACAGCCGCGCGTCCGGCTTGCCGGTGGACGCCCGCGTCGAGACGGCGGCGGAGGTGGCCGAGATCGTCGTGGCGCACGGGCGGCTGGGGCTGCCGGGCGGCGTGCTCGTGGTGGTCCCCGTGCCGGCCACGGCCGAGGTGCCGCGCGAGGAGATCGAACCCGCCATCGCGCGGGCCGTTGGAGAGGCCGAGGCGCGCGGCCTCCGCTCGGCGGCGGTGACGCCGTTCCTGCTCGGCCGCGTAGCGGCGCTCACGGGCGAGCGTGCCCTCCGGGCCAACCTCGCGCTGCTGGAGCAGAACGCCCGCGTCGCCGCCCGCATCGCCCGCGCACTCCGCCATCTCTCCCAACCCGCCCCTCCCCTAGCATGAGCCAGACCATCACGCAGGACCTCCACATCGAAGGCATGAGCTGCCAGCACTGCGTCGACGCCGTCGAGGGCGCGCTCGCGGGGCTCGACGGCGTGACGGTGCAGGAGGTCGGCATCGGCCGCGCCCGCGTCGCCTACGCCGGCCACGACGTCACCACCGGCGATCTCGAAGCGGCCGTCGAGGAGGCTGGCTACAGCGTCCGCTCCACCGACCGCGTCTCGTAGGGGCGCTCGCCCCTCACCCCAGCCGCTCCAGCGCGGCCCGGGTCCGCTGCTCCAGCGCCTTGTGGTAGGCGAAGGGGTCGTCGTTGGCGAGGACGCGCTCGAAGGCGCGACGGGCGCCGGCCCGGTCGCCCTGCTCGGCCAGCACCTCGCCGACGTAGAACGTGGACCACGGCCCCCACTTCGCCAGGGGGTCGCCGGGGTTCGAGACGGCGGCGCGGTAGAGCCGGAGGGCGTCCGAGAGGCGGCCCTGGACGTGGTAGGCGCGGGCGCTGCGGTACGCGGCCTCGGCGCGGAGCACGGCGTCAGCGGCGCCATCGGCGAGGACGGGGCGGACGAGGGCGGCGGCCTCGTCGTACCGGCCGGCGTCGAAGGCGAGGCCGCCGAGGAGGAGCGCGCGGCGGTGCCCCGCGAGGGGGTTGGCGAGGCGGTCCTCGGCGCGGCGGAGGGCCTCCTGGTCGCCGTCGTAGTCCTCCCGCGCGTCGGGGCCGTCGAGGGCGGCGCGGTAGTGGGCGACGGCGGCGGCGCGGTCCCCGGCGAGCTCGCGGGCCGTGCCGGCCTTGACCCGCGCCATCGCGCGGAGCGCCCGGCCGGGGAAGCGCCGGAGGTAGCGCTCGTAAAGCCGCGCCGCGGCCTCGTACTCCCCCAGCCGCATCAGCGCCACCGCGCGGTAGTAGTCGAGGTACGGGATCGGGTAGACGCCGTCGGCGGCGACGGCGCGGGAGGCGGCGCGGAGCACCCGGTTCGCCTCGGCGGCCTGGCGGTCGTTGAGGAGGGCGTAGCCGTGGAGGTAGCCCAACGCCGGCGACTCCGGGTGACGGCGGTAGAGCGCCGCGAGCCGGTCGATCCCCCCGCCGGCCGACTCGTTGATGAGGAGGTCGAGCAGGGCGTAATACGCCCCGGCCTCCTCGCGGTAGTACCGGCTCCGCTCGGCCGAGACAGCGATCTCGCGGAGCCCCTGCGGCACCGTCCCCTCGAAGCCCATCAGCCGGAGCACCCACCGGAACTTCTTGGGCACCGTCCCCACCGCCGCGTGGGCGATCCCGATCCCCCAGGCCGACTCCGCGAAGTCGGGGTGGCGCTCGGCGTTGCGCTCGAAGTGGTTGTACGCCTGCCGCAGCGCGAGCGCGGCGCGGGTGTACTCGGCCTTCTTGGCGTGGATGGCGGCGCGGTGCAGCTCGGCCTCGGCGCGGAGGTGGTTCCGCCACGGCCCCTCCGGCGCGTCGCCGACGGCGTCGAGCGCGGCCTCGCTCCGCTCGAAGAACGCCTCGTAGAGCGCGTCCTGCTCCATCATCAGCGCCCGCCACCACGCGATCTTGGCGAGGTGGAACCGGGCCGCCGGGCTCGCCGGCTCGGTCTGTTCGAGCCGCTCGAAGGCGGCCTCGGCGTCGTCGAGGCGGAAGGCGAGCATGAGGTCGCGGCCCTCCTCCAGCAGCGCCTCGCCGGCCGGGGTGCGGACGAGCATCGGCCCCGGATCGGGCGCCGCCCGGGCCAGGGCGGTCGGGGCGAGGATCAGCAGGAGGAGCAGGGCGCGGCGCATGAGCGTTCGGTGTTCGGCGTGGGGAATATCGCCATCCTCGAGCACGGCACCGCCGTGCCCCTGCGGTCTGCCTCTTCTTAAATTTCGAGGTTTAGCCTGCATCCCATTCCCCATTCCTCAGGCTTCGGCGGCGACGCGGACGCGGTCGGCGGCGGGCGAGAGGTTCGGCGGGCCGAGCTGGCCCTCGGACGCCGCGACCACCGTGGCGACCGTCGCATCGCCGGTGACGTTGACGACGGTGCGGATCATGTCGAGGATGCGGTCGACGCCGAGGATCAGCGCGATCCCCGCCGCCGGTACGCCGACGGCCTCCAGGATGATGACGAGCATGATGATGCCGGCCCCCGGCACCGCCGCCGTCCCGATCGACGCGAGCACCGCCGTGAGCACGATCGTGAGCTGCGCCGCGAGGCCGAGGTCCATCCCGATGGCCTGCGCGATGAACACCGCCGCGACGGCCTGGTAGAGCGCCGTCCCGTCCATGTTGATCGTCGCCCCGAGCGGGAGCACGAAGGAGGAGACCTCCTCGCTGACGCCGAGCTTCTCCTCGCACCGCTCCATCGTGACCGGCAGCGTGGCGCCGCTCGACGAGGTCGAGAACGCGACGAGCTGCGCCGGCCCCATCCCCCGGTAGAACGTCCCCACGCTCATCGGCGAGAACGTCTTCAGGATCCCCGTGTAGGTGATGGCGACGTGGAGCCCGAGGCCGAGGATGACGGCGAGGCAGTAGTACCCGAGCGCGCCGACGAGATCGAGCACGCGCGAGGGGTCGTCGCCGGCGACCTCGGTGATGGCGGCGGCGAGCAGCGCGAACACGCCGATGGGCGCCAGGAGCATGATCACGTCCACGAGCCGGATCACGACGGCGTTCAGCCCCTCGACGACCTTCAGCACGGGCTCGGCCTGTTCGCGAGGGATCTGGATCAGCCCGATCCCGATCAGGATCGCCATGAAGACGACCTGGAGCATGTTGCGGTTGTCGGAGGCGGAGAAGAAGAAGTTCTCCGGCACCATGTCCACGAGGAACTGGAGCGGCCCGCGGTCCCGGACGCCGGCCTCGTCCATCGAGCCCATCCGCGCGTCGGCCGCCTCGCCGTAGGACGCCGCGAGCTCCTGCTGCATCGCGTCCGGCACGAAGCTCCCCGGCTGGAGGAGATTCACCACGACGAGCCCGATGGTGACGGCCACGGCCGTCGTACCGAGGTAGATCCCGATGGTCTTCCCCCCGATCCGCGAGAGCTTCCGGAGGTCCGACAGGCTCGCGACCCCGAGGATGAGCGAGACGAGGACGAGGGGGACGGCGATGAGCTTGAGCCCGTTCAGGAAGATCCGCCCGAACGGCGTGATCCAGTCGGCCGTGAAGGCGCCCCACCCGTTCGCCGCGGCGACGACGCCGTAGAGCAGGCCCAGGATCAGGCCGAGGATGATCTGCCAGTGGAGCTGTCGGTACCAGGGCATCGGCGGGGGGTGGGCGGCGGAGGCGGAAGGTACGGGTTGAGGTTCGGGAGTAGGGGCTGAGCATCCGCCGGGAGCGTGCGGCTCGGCCTTCGCGGCTTCCGAAGCTGAGCCGTGCCGGCCAGCGCACCCGTCGGCGCGGATGCTTCGCCCCTACAGGATCCACAGCGCCAGCGCCGGGAGCGCGGCGCCGCTGAGGGTGCAGAGGAGGTTGACGCGGTCGTTGGTGACGGCGCGCCAGCCGCGCACGAGCGGGTGCGGCCCGGCGGCCGAGGCGGCGCGCTCGGTGACGGCCCCGGCGGCGTCGCGGTAGCGGGCCTGCACCGTCGCCCCGAGGAGGCTGTCGACGAAGCCGGCGAGCCAGCCGCCCCCGACGACGACGAGCCCGGCCGTCCCCCACCCCATCCCGGCGAGATGCTCTTCGGCGAAGGGGACGAGGCTAGTGAAGACGACCGCCGCCCCGGCCAGCGCGCCGAGCGCTCCCGCGGCGGAGACGCCGCCGGACGTGCCAGGCGGAACGCGGCGCCCGCTCCACGCCAGCCGCGTCGGCCCGCCGACGAGGGTGCCGACCTCGGTCCCCCACGTGTCGGCCGCCGCGGCGGCGAACGAGCCGGCGAAGGCCCAGTACACCCAGCCGGCCTCGGGGAAGAGGAGGTGCCCGACGAGGAGCGCCCCGCCGACGCCGCCGTTGGCGAGCACCTGCCCGGCGTCGCGCGTGCTGCCCTTCTCGGCCAGCGCCGCGGCACCGGCCTTCCGCCGCCGGCCGAGCTTCGAGAGGAGGCTGGAGAGGACGAAGAACGTCGCCGCCGGCACGGCCCACGCCCAGCCCCCGAGCGCGAGCACCCCGAACGCGAGCAGCCCCGCCGCCAGCGCCCCGTCGAGCGCGAGGAAGCCGACGACCCGCGCCGCCACGCCGAACGCCACCGCCACGCCGAGCGCCACGACCATCGCTCCCACCGCGCCGGGGTCGGCCTCCGCGGCGATCAGCGCGACCACGGCGGCGACGACGATCCCGAGGTTGTCCCACCCCTCCCCCATCACCGCCTCCGCCGCCGTCGCCAAACCGGCCGCGACGAAGGCCGCACCCACGGTCTGCCCCGGCGTCATCCCCACCGGCCCGAGCCCCGCCAGCGCGCCCGCCGTGAGCGCCCACGCCGAGAGGAAAAACGCAGCGCTCCCCGCGATGGACTTCGGGTGCTGCCCGACCCGCACCCGCCCCGGCCGCCGAAGCCTGCTCCCGACGAGGGACGCCAGCGGGTCGGAGAGGGCGAGCACCAGGAAGGCAGTTTGCAGGACGTAGATCCGGCCGGGGTCGAGCGTCCAGCACGCCCACAGCGCGAACACGAGCGCGAGCGGGAACGTGACGGTCCCGAGGCTGCGCCGTGCGATGCCGTGCATCCCCAGCAAGAGCCCCCGCCGGATCGCGACGAGGTTGACGCCGATGAAGGCGACGGCGAGGGCGTAGATCGGCCCCGGCCCGGTGAAGAGCGGCGGGCACGCGGCGACGGCCAGCCCCGTCAGCGCGTGGACCACCCGGCGCGACGCCTCCGGCCGCCACCCGCCCCACGCCCGCAGCGCCTCCCCGAGCCCCACGAACGCCAGCAGCGCGAGGGCGAACAGCGCGAACGCGCCAGCGTCGTCGGGCATGGGGGCGGGGATCAAACGGAGGGTGCCGACAGCACACGCCACGCTGCCGGCACCCTTACGAACTACGCACTACGAACTATGCAGTAGACCTACCGCAGCACGTTCAGCAGCACCGAGAACCGGATCGTGTTGGCGAGCGGGGACTCCTCCTCCAGCGGGTAGATGTACGAGAAGTCCACGCCTATGAGGTTGTACCGGATGCCGGCGCCGAAGGTGAGGAACTTCCGGTTGCCGTTGAAGGGGTCCTCGTAGAAGAAACCGCCGCGGAAGGCGAAGAGGTCGTTGTACCAGTACTCCAGCCCCGTCCCGACCGTGATCTGGCGGAAGACGCTGACCTCCTCCTCGCTCCCTTCCGGACACCGCCCCTCGTCGTTCAACGCCTGATCGCAGACCTCAATGGACTTCCACGTCGAGAAGAGGGCCTGGTAGAACGGCTTCGCCTCGCGCCCGACGACGTCGCCCTCATCGTCTTCGATGACCTCGAAGTCGACGATGGTCTTGTTGAAGTCGAGCGCCCAGTTGACGCGGTTGAACTCGTCGAGCTGCGCGCTGAGGGCGCCGCCGAAGCGGAGGTTCGTCGGGATCGGGTCGCCGCACTCGCGCTCGATGGTGGTCCCGTCCGCGTTCTCGATGGGGAGGCACTCTCCGACGGTGTAACCGATCTTCGGGCCCATGTTGGCGAGGTTGAACCCGAGCGTCGGCGTGAGCGCGACGTTGCCCGTCTGGATGGGGCCGAAGGTGTAGAGCCCCGCGAGGTCCACGCCGACGGAGACGCCGGCCTTCGTGTCGGTGTCCCCGACGGTGACGCCGCCGGAGAGGTTCGAGTAGATCAGCCGCGTGCCGAGCCCGAGCGAGAGCCGCTCGGTGACCTCGCGGGCGTAGGCCGCGCCGACGGCGAACTCGTAGGAGCGGAACGTCCCGAGCAGGGTGTTCTGGTCGTCGCGGTACTCCTGCTCGCCGAGGTTGAGGAAGGTGACGTGGCCGGCGAACGTGCCGAGCCCGCTGACGTGGTACTTCCCGACGAGGTACTCGTAGAAGAGGTCGCTGGTGAGCGCCGGGAGCCAGTTGGCGTGGGTGAACGAGACCTCGGCCCCGCGCTGCTCGGCGAGCCCGGCGGGGTTCCAGAACAGGGCGCTCGCGTTGTCGGCGAGGCCGACGCCGGCGTTGCCCATCCCCGCGGCGCGGCTGTCGGGCTCGATCTGGAGGAAGACGACGGCGGCACCGCCGACCTGGGCGCGGGCCGCCGGCGCGAGCGCGCCGAGGGCCAGCGCCGCGAGGAGCAGGCCGCAGGCGAAACGGGGGGTACGGTTCAACATGACGTTCGGCATGGTCGGTTGGGTTCGGGCGCGGGGCCCGTCGGAAGCTAAGGGCAGGATGCGGCGGGGGGCGGTCAGCGGATCACGGCGAGCCGCTCGATCTGCTCGGTGACGAGGCGCTCGCCCTCGCCGCGGTCCACCTCGACGCGGAGCTTGTAGAGGTAGACGCCGGTGGCGAGCCCGTCGAGGTCCTCGTCGCGGCCATCCCACGGGATCTGGACAAGGGGGCCGGCGAGCGTGCCATCGGGCAGCGTCTCGACGCCGTCGAGGGTGCGCACGGGCCGGCCGCTGAGGGTGTAGACGCGGACCTGGACGCGCGCCGGCGTCCCCGGCGGCTGGTTGTGCTCGAACACGAACCGCGTTGGTCCCGTCGTCGGGTTCGGGTACGGGTAGGCGTTGCGCACGGTAAGCCGGTCGCTCTCGGCGACGACGAAGTCGAGCGTAGCCGTGGTCGGGTTGTTGGCGACGTCCCAGGCCGTGAGCGTAAGGGTGTGCGGGCCGGGGGCGAGCTCGGGCAGCGTGTAGCGGACCTCCCCGCGCTGGTACGTGTCGAGGTCGCTGCGGTAGAACCCGCCGAGGTTGACGCTCTCGCCCTGCGCCCCGTCGACCGTCAGCAGCAGCTCGTGGCCGACGCCGGTGCCGGCGGCGTTGATCCCGTTCTCGTCGGCGAGCCGGGCGATGAGCACGGGCTCCTCCCCCACGAGCCCGCCCGCGACGAACGTGGTGTCGTCGAGGAAGAGGCGGACCTCCGGCCCCTCGGTGTCGTTCAGCGGCGCGCCGGCCGTCGTAGCGATCAGGACGTCCTCGGTGAAGCCCTGCCCGTCGAGGCCGCCGCCGGTCGAGACGTAGGCGGAGATGCGGCCGGGCTCGCCAGCGTAGGACACGTCGCGGGGGACGACGAACTCGGCGTCCCAGCGCCCGTCGCGGACGGAGGCCCGCCCGCGGTAGAGGAGGTCCACGCGCTGGTCGTAGATGCCGTCGCCGGTGTAGCGGATCGGGACCTCCGGCGGGAGCACGAGGTCCCGCTCGACGTCGAAGACGGTGACCTCGACCTCCCCGTCGAAGCCGGCGTCGCGCTCGCCGTCGGGGCGGAGCACCTCGCCCTCGATCCGCGCCAGCTCCAACGCGCGGAGCTCGGGGAGCCCGGGGAGCCCGCTCCCCTGAGCCTCCCCCTCAAGGACCGGGGTCGCAGCCGGCACCCCGTCTCCGCCGCCGATATCGGTCCCGTTGACCGCGGTGATGCGGACGTCGCGCTCGGGCAGGCCGATCCGCATGGCCGGGTCGCCGAGGAGGTTGAACTTCCGGTTGTTGAACTGCGCCCCCGCGTCGATCCCCTTCGCGAGCCGGTACGCCTCGCCGAGCCGGCGGGGCCGGCCGTCGGCGCCGGGGCGGAGGAGGAACCGGTTGAGGGCGACGTTCATCCCGAGGTTGGCCGAGGTCGTGTCGGTGCCGGTGAAGACGACGCGGCTCGTCGTGAAGATGGCGACGGCTCCGCCGTCGGCGTTGAGGACGAACTCCTCGCCGGCGCTCTGCGCGTCGACGAGGTCGTAGCGGCCGAACGAGCACGTGGCCGTGATGAGGATGGCGAGGCGGTCGAAGTTGTCGAGGACGCGGATCTGGTCGCGGGTGATGAGCTTCTCGTCGGCGAGGGCGCCGGCGCCGCCGTGGCCGCTGTAGTTCCAGAGCAGGGTCCCCTCCCCGAACCCGCGGATGACGTCCTGCGTGGCGCCGGGGTAGCGGGCGCCGAGCGCCGTCTGCTCCAGGGGGTACGTCGCCGTGTAGATCTTCTGGACGTTGAGGTCCGGCGCGAGCTCCTCGACGAGGCCGTCGAGGTCCTCGGCGTTGTCGATGTGGAGGTCGGTGTCCCAGGAGTTCGGGCGGTGGTCGTCGGCGAGGAGGGTGTAGCGCGTGCGCCAGTCGCCGAGGGTGGCGGGGTCCTCGTAGCGCTTGACCTTGCGGACGACGGCGGCGGCCCCCTCCGGCGTGCGCACGGGGAACCGCCCGATGCCGACGTCGATCCGCTCGGCGTTCCCCCGCCAGAGCCCCTCGCCCGGGTCGAGCAGGGCGAAGTAGTCGTCGCTCGTGAAGGACCGCTTGTCATCGCGGGAGTTCTCGGTCTGGTAGGTCGGGACCCAGTTGTTCTCGTCGCCGCCGTCCTTGATGCCGCGGTAATCGTAGTGCCCGTCGCCGAAGAGGAGGACGTGTTCGAGCACGGGGGCGCCGTCCGGGCGGGCGGCGCGGTCGTAGAGGAACCGGATGTAATCGCGGAGGCCGCGGGGGTCGGTCAGCCCCCCGGCGAACTCGTTGTAGACCTGGTCGATGCCGACGACGAGCGGCGAGAGCCCGTCGGCGCGGCGGTGCTCGGCGAGGTCGTCGGCAGCGGCGCGGAACGGGGCGGCGGCGACGATGAGGTAGTCCGGCACGGCCCCGACCCCGTGGAGGTTCTGGTTCTCCAGGCGGAGCCCTTCGAGGTCGGCGCCCTCGGGCACGGCGTCGTCGAGCCGGAGCAGCCGGGGGCTGCCGGTCACGAAGGCCACGAGCTCGCGCGGGGCGTCGGCCTCGGCGGTGACACGGACGCGCCAGTCGCCGCCGCTGCTCTGGACGCCGAGGCGGCGGACGCCGTGGGGGTCCGTCACGTCCCACACCTGCGGCTCGGAGGCGAACCCGCCGAGCACGAGCTCGGTCAGGCCGTCGGCGGTGCCGGGCGTGTGGAACCGGAGGTAGCCGTCAGTGGCCCGGAGCGCCTTCGGGTAGAACGCCTCGACGTAGTCGAGCCAGCCGATGGGGCTCGTGGCGGCGCCCGGCCGGAGCTCGAGGGTGAGCGAGAGGGGCTGCCCCGGCTGCGCCGCGTCCTCGAACTGCATCTCCTCCACGTCGAAGAGGAGGTTGCCGCCGAGGTTGCGCATGGCGGGGGTCTCGTCGAGCTCCTCGGCGCCGTCGAGGAACGCGAGCCGCACGCTCGTCGGGGTCCGCGCCGCCACGCGCGACCGGTAGCGGACGGTCCCGGCGGCGAGGCCGTTGGGGAGCGTGTCGAGCGCGGTGATCCGGGTCGTCGTGCGGTTGAGGTCGGGGCCGAGCCAGTCGAGCCCGGAGCCGCCGCTGTCGCGGTCGATCATCCCCTCGGGCAGGTCCTCCTCGACGAACAGCCGGCCGGTGATCTCCGAGAGCACGGTTGCGCTCCCACCGGGGAAGCTCCCGGCTCCGACCCGTCGCCCGGCGGCACCGTCGACGCGGACGAAGACGTAGTTGACCCGCGAGAAGGGGTTGATGTAATGCCGCCAGCGGTACGGCTCGTCCCCGATGCTCTCGTCCCACGTCCACCCGTCTGCCGCGTTGGCGAAGAAGTAGACGGCGTCGCCGTCGTCGAACCGCCCGTCGCCGCCGCCGGTGACGAACGTCGGGATCTCGCCGAGGTCGGGCGTCCGGGGCGCCTCGTTGAGCGCGGGCAGCGGCGCGCCGCCGTTGCCGTAGACCCGCACGCGGTCGGGGTCGACGCCGTCGGGGCCGGCGCCGATGGCGGCGAGGAACGCGCGGTCGAGGCGGTAGACGCCCTCGCGCGCGATGGGCACCTTGAACCACGTCCCCTCGGCCAGCACGCTCCGGTCCACCGTGAGGTGGGGGTTGTCCTCGCCGCCGCGGAGCGCGAAGCCGGGGGAGCTAGAGGGCCGCGCCGGGCGCTGCGCGGCGGGGAACTGCACGCGGACGCGGAGGCGCCGGTAGCGGCGGAGCACGCCGGCCTCGGGGTCGGCCTGGAGCAGCCGGGCGACGACGGTCCCCACCGGGCGCCGCCGCTCCAGCCCGATCCGCTCCACGTCCGCCGCCGGACCGACGAGCCCCGTGGCCTCGGCCGCCTCGGCGCTGAAGGGCAACGCGACCTCGTCGAACTCGGCCGCGAGGACCGTCACCGTCGGCGGCGCCAGCGACGGGAGCTCCACCCGCTCGCCGAGCGCCGGCAACCCCCGCGCGGCGTCCTGAACCGTGACGAACGCCCCCGGGTGGACCGACGCCGACAGCGGCCCGTCCCA
Organism: Rhodothermales bacterium; assembly: GCA_965215145.1. Taxonomy (GTDB): domain Bacteria; phylum Bacteroidota; class Rhodothermia; order Rhodothermales; family JANQRZ01. The sequence goes on from OZ244038.1 coordinate 2,678,342, forward strand.
CCGGGCGACGACCTCGTAGGTCACCCCGGCGGCCGACGCCTCGACCACGCGCAGGCTCGGGAGCGGGAGGCGGTCGGGGGGCGCCGTGGCGAGGGGCGCCGTGGCGGTGGGGGCCGCGGCCTGCGCTGCGGCCTGCTGAGCGTGCGCGCCCGGCGCGGTCGCGGCGGCGAGCAGCGCGGCGGCGAGCCAGGCAGAGATCCAGGGCGTCCGGGACATCATCGGGAGGTCGGGTGGCCCCGCCGGAACGGTGCAAGGGCGGGCTCAAGTACGGCAACGCTCGTCGCGGGCGCCGAGGCCCAGGGCCGAGCTGAGGTCAGTAGCCGTTCTCCCGATAGGCGATGTCGTGAGGGGTCCGGCGCGTGCGGGCCGGTGCAGTTCGCGAAGGGCGAATATAGCCCCTGGTCCCGCCGACGGCAAGGGCGGCCCGGCGTCCCCCGCTTCAGGGAGCATGAATTGAACATATCCCGAATACCGAGCGAGCCGCCCCCCGAGAGAGACGGCTCGCCGGCTGCGTCGGAGCGGCCGGAGCTCAGGAGTTGATGTTACGGTGGATGGCCTGCCGGGTCAGCCCGATCCGCTCGCCGAGCTGCGTCCGGTTCTCGATGCCGGGGATCCCGACGAACCCGTTGACGAGGCTCGTGAGGTACTCCTGGCGGAGCTTCGTGACGGGCACCGGCCCGAGGATCTTCGCGATGTCGAGCCGCTCGAGCTCGGCCTGGCAGGCGTGGGTGTCGCGCTCGAGCCCCTCGAGGAGGGAGTTCCAGACGGGGGTCTGCTGGAAGACGACGCGGGCCTGCTCGTAGTACTCGAGGGCGAGGCCGTAGAAGTTGAACTCGCGGTGGTAGATCCGCGCGAGCGTGTGGAGCACGACGCCCTGCTCGGTCACGAGCTCGTTGCGGCAGGCGAGCTCGTAGGCCTTCTGGAGGTCCTCCTCGCCCTCGGCACGGTTCCCCTCGCGGATCGTCACCTCGCCGCGGCCCAGGAGCGCCTTCGGGATGTACTCGACGAAGCCGTTGCGGCGGCTGAGGTTGTAGACGCGGTTGAAGAGCTCGACGGCGGCCTCGGCCTCGCCCTCCTCCGCCGTGGCCTCGGCCTTCTGGAGGATGGCGGCGATCTCCCAGGCGCGGGTCCCGATCCTCCGGGCCTCCTCGCGGACGCGCTCGAAGTACTGATCGGCGGCGGCGGCGGCGTTGAGCCGGTGCTGCATGAGCCAGCCGAGGCGGTAGTCGAGCACGACGGTCTGGTACGGGTCGTGGGGCTCGATGAAGGCGAGCTCCGTCTTGACCCGCTCGATGGGGGCGTCGCGGAGGCAGCGCACGGCCTGGAGCTGGACGTGCGTCCGCCCGACGGGGTCGAGGTCGGGGATCTTCAGGAACTCGTTGAACTCGAGGAAGGCGTCGTAGACGCGGGCCTCCTCGATGGCCGTGACGGCGCGCGTCCAGCGCGCGATCTCGGCCTCGCCGTGCCGCTCGGCGAGGTACTCGGCCGCCCGCTCGATGTGCTCGCGCTCGTGCGCAGGGACCATGGGGACAGAAGGCATAACAGGCGCGGGGTGGTGGGCTACGGAGGGACCCCGCAGCGTGTGGCGGCTGCGCGAGGTGCGCCACGCCCGAGGGTGTGAGGCAGATATCGGACGGCCTCCTGACCCGATTAAGCCCCGCCCTGGAACTTTCCCTCGACAGCCTGTCTCGCTGCCGCGACCGTCACCCCGCCTGCGGCCCTCCCCCGGATCCCTCGGATCGCCTCCCAGTCCTTAAGCCTCGCCCTTCTGCTGGTCCAGCGCGACCACCACCTGCTCCTTCAGGGTCGCGAGCTGCTGCATCCGCTCGATCAGCACGTGGCTCGCCTCCTCGATGTCGAGCGCGTACTTCTGGAGCCCCCCCTCCTGGCTCAGCTCCACGAGCGCCTGGGCGCCGCCGTAGATCACGGTCAGGGGGTTGTTCACGTCGTGGATGACCCGGGTCAGCTCAGCCTCCATATGGGCGAGCAATTCCGCCGGGGCCTCCACGTCCTCTCCTGAGTGACCGTCCCTCTCCCCGTTGGTGACAAGCGACATAGCGTGCGAAAGCATTCACACCGGCCGCGGGGGCCCCGCGCTGCGCCGGCGTTTGATGGTAAAGGTTGGCCCGTCTCCCCCAGTAGGGAAACGAGATCGAGATGGAGCCAAAAGGTACGGAGGGGCTGTGGACCGCGTGCGGGCGACCATCGAAACTTCGGCGGATAACCCGGCTCCGGAGTGGGGTATCGGCACCCAACCCCCGGGGTTTACGTCGCTCGCGTGGCTCTTCCGCCGTCGTCCTCAACCCAACGTGGGCTCCTGACCGACGACGCGGTAACCGCGCTCGGTCCGCTCGACCCGCGCCGTCGCCGTCTCGGTGTCGTGCTCGAACATCACCGTCCATTCCTCGTCGGCCGCCCGGGCGAGGATGCGCTCCTTCTCGGCGAGCGTCTCCAGCGGAGCCACGTCGTAGGCCATGACCCAAAGGGGCGGGACGTGAGCCGCCGTCGGGAGGAGGTCGGCGGCGTAGAGCAGGGTCCGCTCGGCGTCGGACAGCTTGATGAGCTGCTGCCCGCGGGTGTGCCCGTCCACCACGAGCGCCTCGACGCCGGGCAGGAGCTCGCCCGGCCCGTCGTGCAACTGGAGCCGCCCCGAGGCCGCGATCGGCTCGAGGTTTTCGGGCAGGAACGACGCCTGCTCCCGGGGACTCTCGTGCGCCCACTCCCAGTGCCGCCGCTGGACGTGGAACGTCGCGTTCGGGAAGGCGACCTCCAGGGAGCCATCCGCCCGCCGCAGCGTCGAGCCCCCGCAGTGGTCGAAGTGGAGGTGGGTCAGCACCACGTCCGTCACGTCCGCGGCCCCGAAGCCGGCCGCCTTCAGCGAGCGGTGGAGCTCGCTGGACGCCCGGTCCACGGCGTAGATGTCGTCGAACTTGGCGTCGGTCTTGTCCCCCACCCCGTCGTCCACGAGGACGAGGCGGCTGTCGCCCTCGAGCAGGAGGCAGCGCATGGCGAGCGGGATCCGGTTCCGGCCGTCGGCGGGGATGCGCCGCTCCCACAGCGGCTTCGGGACGATCCCGAACATGGCCCCGCCGTCGAGGCCGAGCCGGCCGGCGTGGATCTCGTGGAGGGTGTACGAGCCGATGGTCATCGGGCAGAGGGCAGAGGGCAGAGGGCAGAGGGCAGAGGGCAGAGGGCAGAGGGCAGAGGGCAGAGGGCAGAGGGCAGAGGGCAGAGGGCAATTTCGCCCACCCAGAATCGAAACTCACAACTCAAGACCCACACCCCTACGGCACCTTCACGGCGCCGAGCACCTCGCCGACGACGTGCTCGGCGGTGACCTCCTCGGCCTCGGCCTCGTAGGTGACCGCGATGCGGTGGCGGAGCACGTCCGGCGCCACGGCGCGGACGTCGTCCGGGGTGACGTAGGCGCGGCGGCGGAGGAAGGCGTGGGCGCGGGCGGCGCGGTTGAGGAAGATCGAGGCCCGCGGGCTGGCGCCGAACTGCACGAGCCCGTCGAGCCGGGGGAGCCGGTAGCGCGCGGGCTGGCGGGTCGCGAGCACGAGGTCCACGATGTAGCCCTCGACGCGCTCGTCCACGTACAGCTCCGCGATGGCTGCGCGCGCTGAGAGCACGTCCTCGGGCGCGACGATGGGCTCGGGCTCGGGGGCGCCGCCGGCCGCCATCCGCCGCATGATCTCGAGCTCCTCCTCCCGCGTCGGGTAGCCGACGACGACCTTAAGCATGAACCGGTCGACCTGCGCCTCGGGGAGCGGGTACGTGCCCTCCTGCTCGACGGGGTTCTGCGTGGCGAGCACGAGGAACGGCTCCTCCAGCGGGAACGTCTCCTCCCCGATCGTGACCTGCCGCTCCTGCATCGCCTCCAGCAGCGCGCTCTGCACCTTCGCCGGGGCGCGGTTGACCTCGTCGGCGAGGATGAGGTTCGCGAAGATCGGGCCCTGGCGGACGTAGAACTCCCCCTCGCGCTGGTTGTAGACGAGGGTCCCGAGGAGGTCGGCCGGGAGGAGGTCCGGGGTGAACTGGATCCGCTGGAAGCCGGCCTTGATCGTCCGCGCCAGCGTCGAGACCGTGAGCGTCTTGGCGAGGCCGGGGACGCCTTCGAGGAGGACGTGCCCCCCGGCGAGCAGCCCGATCAGCAGGCGCTCGACCATGTGGTCCTGCCCGACGACGACGCGGCGGACCTCGGCCAGCAGCGGCTCCACGAAGGTGCTCTCGCGCTCGACGCGCTCGGCCAGCGCCGCGATCTCGGTTTCGGTCATGGGCTCGCTAGGGCGAGGGCTCGGGGGTCCGGGGAGCCCGCTCGCCACCTCCGGCGCGCGGCGGGCGGCCGGGCAAACCTACAACGGCGTGGCCCTACAACAGCGCGACGTTCGGCCGCCGCCCGAACTCGGCCGCGACCGCCGCCGCGCGGTCCAGGAACTCGGGGAGGAGGAAAGGACGGCCGGCCACCACGACCCGCCCGCCCACGGCCTTGGCGCCGTAGATCCCCTCCGCCCCCCCCCCCGTCCGCATGACGGCCTCCACCTGCGGGTGGGCTGTTCGCCGTATCGCCACGGAAGCCGCGTGGCTCATGAGCAGCAGCGCCCCGAACACCTGCTTGTCCCCGCGCCGGAGCGCCGCGACCATGCGCTGCGCGCGGCGGGCCTCTTCGAGCAGGAAGCGCACGGCGGCCCGCTCCACCTCGGGCAGGCGGCCGTGCGCGGCTTCGAAGTCGGCCAGCGTCGGCGCGAGCGCCCCGGCGTAGGCACGCAGCCGCTCGGCGGCCCGCTCGACGTCCGGCGGGGGCGGCCCGCCACGATCCGGCGCGGGCACCTCCACCTCGATCACCCCGAACGCCAGCCCCTCCGACACCTCGACGGACTCCCCCGGTGCGCCGGCGCCGACCAGCGCCAGCGGCGCCTCGACCTGCGCCGCGAGGAGGTGAGCGAGCCCAGCGGGGCGGCCGAGTACCTCCGACACGGCGGCGGCTCCAGCCTCCGTGGGAGACGCCGCGTCGAGTCCGGTGAGGAGCGCCGCCGCCGCCGCGCTGAGTGCGGACTCGTCGGCCCCGACCGGGTGCGTGGCGGCGAGCGCGATCTCGACGCCGCCGGGGCACCCCGCGCCGAGGCCTGCGCTGAGGGCGCGGGCGAGCGTCTTCACCGTCGGGGGCAGCCCGTCGAGGACGATGCGGGTCTCCCCGGCCACACGACGGGTGACGGCAGCCACCGCCCACGGCAGCCGCGCCATCAGGGCCGGCTTCGGGAGGCAGGGGGCGTGCGCAGCGGCGAGCGCGACGTACCCCGAGGCGACCCCGGCCCGGCCCTCGGCCGCCGGCTGCTCGCCGAAGGCCGCTCCGGCGAGCGTCTGCGCACGCCGGAGCGCGAGGCCAGCCGCCTCCGGCGTCGGGGCTAGGCGGTCGCGGGTGTGGCGGAGCCGGACCGATAGGGTGTGGTGGGGGTGGGGCAGCATCGGAGCAGGAAAGAAGAGGGCCCCTTACCGGAGCCGCTGGCCGGGCCGGAGCTCGTAGCCGTTGAGGAACGCCTCCGTCGTCATCCGCTGCCGCCCCTCGCGCTGCACCTCGCCGATCTCGACGGCGCCCGTGCCGCACGCCACGACGAGGCACTCGCCCTCCGCCTCTAGCACCTCGCCCGGCTCCCCCGACCGCCGCGCGACCTGCGTGCGGAAGACCTTCAGCAGCGTGCCCTCGTGCTCCGTCCACGCGGCGGGGTACGGCGAGAGGCCGCGGACGTGGTCGTGGACCTCCTGCGCCGGTCGGTCCCACGGGATGCGGCCGTCCTCGGGGAAGAGCTTCGGCGCGCGGCTGGCGCGGGCGTCGTCCTGGGGGCGGGCCTCCGCCGTCCCCGCCGCGAGCTGCCGGACGGTCTCGACGACGACCTCGGCGCCGAGCGCGGCGAGGCGGTCGTGGAGCTCACCGGCCGTCTCGTCCGGCCCGATCCCGAGGCGCCGGGCCAGCAGGATGTCCCCCGTGTCCACGGTCGGCTGGAGGAGGAACGTGGTGACGCCGGTCTCGATCTCCCCCGCCATCACGGCGCGGTTGATGGGCGCCGCGCCGCGGTAGGCCGGCAGCAGCGACGCATGGAGGTTGAACGCCCCGATGCTGGCCCGCTCGTAGACCTCCGGCGGGAGGATCCGAAAGGCGACGACCGCGATGATCTCCGGCGCGATCCGACCCAGCTCGGCGAGGAAGTCGGCGTCGTGGAGGGACTCGGGCTGGAGGACGGGGAGGCCGTGGCGCTCGGCCGCCCGCTTCACCGCCGACGGCTGGACCTGCTGGCCCCGCCCCCTCCGGCGGTCCGGCACCGTCACCACGGCCGCCGGCGCCAGCCCCTCCGCCACGAGTGCGTCGAGCGACGGCACGGCGAAGTCGGGCGTGCCCATGAAGACGATGCGGGGGGAGGCGGCGGAGGCCATCGTGCGGAGGGATGAAAGCGTTTACATAAGCTACGCCCCACGCGGGGTTAGCGCGCGGGGCGTGGAGAGCCGGGGGTGAAATAAACCCGCCGTTACATCCGGGTCCGCTCGTCCCAGATCGGGAGGTGGAGCTCGAAGTCGCCGAAGCCCGTCTCGTCAATGAAGATGAAGCGGCGGCCGATCCGGTTGTAGTACCAGATCTGGTAGGGCTTGGTACCGTAGTCGAACGGGTGGTTCTCGACGAAGTCCGGCTCGCCGAACCGGATGAACACCTCGCCCTGGTCCGTGTCCCAACCGCGGTCGGAGAAGCGGCCGTAGTTGCGGTTGGCGTAGGAGACGCGGTAGTAGTACTCCTCCATCCGCTCGTTCCGGCGCGTGCCCGGCGTGGGGTCGCGCTTGTCCCAGAACTCGGTGAAGAGCCGGTACCGCTCCTCCGGGGTCTCGGCCCGGCGCATCGCCCGGAGCTCGCGGTCCTTGGCGACGTACTCGAGCTGGGAGACGGCGCTGGCGAGGTCGCGGATCTGGTCGTTGAGGCCCATCCACCGCACCGTGAACGCCTTCTCCCGAGCGGCGACGAGCGAGCCGTCGGGGCGTTCGAGCCGGAGCTCGGCGGTGTAGTCCCCCACCCCCAGGTCCTCCGTCTCGATGCGGAGCGCGGCGGGGTTGCGGCCGGCCTGAATCGGGAGCCAGTCGTCGGACTCGTAACGCACGCGCGGGCCGTCCTCGGCGTCCTTCTCCCCCTGCCCCAGGATGGACCGGAGCGCGGAGGGCTTCGGCTTGGGGCCGGGGCGGCGGACGGTGTAGCGGACCCGCAGCCGCTCGGCCTCGCGGGCGTAGATCTCGTAGAACAGTGTGAACGCCTCCTGGTCCGAGGCGACGGCGTTGGCGACGTTCGGCGTCAGCGACTGGTCGGCGGCGTCGTAGCGGTCGGCGATCAGCAGGTCGCTCACGGCGACGGCGCCGCCGAAGGCGGGGACCGCCACCGGCGCCTCATGGACGAAGGCGCGCCCCGAGGCGCCGTCCTCGAGCTCAACCTCGAGCACGTAGTCCCCGGTCGGCAGCTCGAGCGACTGCACGGCGAAGTCGGCGGCGGAGTCGGCTTGGGTGGCGTCGTAGGTCGGCGCGCTGACGGCGCGCTCCCAGGCCCGCGTCAGCGCGAGGCCCTGCTGGCGGCCCCGGCCGTCGGTGCGGTAGACGCTGGCCGTCACGGTGTAGCTCGCCGCGAAGCCGTCGTCGCGGCGGAGGAAGCGGAGGTTCTCGTAGGGCACCCGCGTGTAGACGTCGAGGCGGGGGCCGTCGCCGTCGTTGGCCTTGAACGCCACGGCGTCGAGCACGAACTCCGGCTGGTACGCCGGCTGCTGCGCGAGGGCCCGCGGCGCGAGCGCACCGACGAGCACGGCCAGGGCGAGCGCCACCCAGAGGCGGGGGGCCACGTGGCGGGCGGGGGTGGTAGCGGGAAGGGCCATAGGCTCCGGTTCCGTACGCCTGAGTCCAGCGGGGGTCGTCTCGGCAGGTTCGGTTATGAAGACGGGCCGGGCTCGGTTCCGGCCCGAGCGGGCCCGGTGCAGCGAGGATAACGTATCGGCGGCGGCGGGTCAACGCCTCGGCGCCGTCGGCGTCCGGTCCGAGGCTCGCCGTGAGCGGTTCGGGGGGCGCCCCGAACGGTCCCGGCGCGCCAGCGGGCCGCGCTAGTCGAACAGGGCGGCGACGAAGGCGGCGCGGTCGAAGACCTGGAGGTCCTCGATCCCCTCGCCGACGCCGATGTACTTTACGGGGACGCCGAACTCGTTCGAAATGCCAATCACGATGCCCCCCTTCGCGGTGCCGTCGAGCTTGGTCAGGACGAGGCCCGTCACGTCGACGCTCTTCGTGAACTCCTCGGCCTGGCGGACGGCGTTCTGCCCCGTCGAGGCGTCGAGCACGAGGAGCACCTCGTGCGGGGCGCCGGGGACCTGCCGGTCCATGACGCGCTTCACCTTCGAGAGCTCGTCCATCAGCCCGCCCTTCGTGTGGAGCCGCCCGGCCGTGTCGATCAGGACGACCTCGGCGTCGCGGCCGTTGGCCGCGGCGAGCGTGTCGAAGGCGACGGCGGCGGGGTCGGCGCCGTGGTGCTGCTTGATGATGGGGACGCCCGCGCGGCCGGCCCAGACGTCGAGCTGCTCGATGGCGGCGGCGCGGAACGTGTCCGCCGCGCCGAGGAGCACGGACTTGCCGGCCTGCTGGTAGCGGTGGGCCAGCTTCCCGATCGTCGTCGTCTTCCCGACCCCGTTCACGCCGACGACCATGACGACGTGGGGCCGGTTCGGGAGCGGCGCGTCGAAGCCTGTCCCGGACCCCGATCCGGGATCTCCCGGGCGCTCAGGAGCGGTGTCCAGGAGGAGGTCCGCGATCTCGTCCCGGATGATGCCCTGGAGCTCCGCCGTCGAGACGTACTTGTCGCGGGCGACGCGGGCCTCGAGCCGGCGGATCACCTCCAGCGTGGTCTCCACGCCGACGTCGCTGGTGACGAGGACCTCCTCGAGGTCGTCGAGCACCTCGTCGTCCACGGTGTCCTTCCCGGCGACGGCGCGGGTGAGCTTGCCGAAGAGGCCCGTCCGGGTCTTTTCCAGCCCCTCCTCGAGCCGCTCCTGCTGCGGCGAGGCCGGCGACGCCGCGGGCGTCGTTTCGCGTTCCTTCTCCTTCTTGCCGAAACCGAACAGGGCCATCTCAGATCGTGGTGTTAATGGCGTAGGGGCGTGATTAGTCACGCCCCTACGGGGTGGCGGTTGGGGCCGGATAAACGCGGGCGGCGGGCGGCGGTTCAGGCGGGGCTCAGCCGGCGGAGCGCTCGGGCGCGCCGGGCGCGGGGACGTTGGCGGGCAGCCGCTCGCGGACGACGCGGTGCCGCGCGTCGAGCGGGACGGCCGGGCCGAGCCGCATCACCCGGAGGAACCGCTGGAGGTAGCGGCCGAGGGAGTAGACGAGGGCCGCCGTCGTGGCCCACACCAGCGCCGTCATCACGGCGGGGTCGGCCTGGAGCAGCGCGCCGAGCACGGTGAAGGCGAGGAACGTGACGGCCACCTTCCCGCTCCAGAGCGCCATCATCACGAACCCGAGCCGCTTCGTCTGGACCAGCCCGCCGACGGCGATCAGGGTGTCCCGGACGATCACGGCCGCGACGAACCACACCGGCAGCGGCGGGCCGTGGGCCTCGGGCCGGAGCACGAGCGCGAGCGTGACGGCGGCGGCGGCGAGCTTGTCGGCCGTGGGGTCGAGCACCTTCCCCCACTCCGAGACCGTCCCGCTCCAGCGCGCGAGGCGGCCGTCGAAGAAGTCCGTCGCGATGGCGAACAGGAGGAGCCCGAACATCGGCCCGATGGGGCCGCCGTTGTAGACCATCCACGCGATGAACGGGATGGTCAGGATGCGGACGGCCGTGAGCCCGTTGGCCGCCGTCCAGAGCCGCCCGAGCTCCGGGAACGCGGAGCCGCGCGCGGCCGGGGCGGGTTCGGGTGGGAGCGGAGCGGGGGCGGACACGGCGCGAAGATACCGTCCCTCGCGCCGGGCGCTGCGGCCTGCCGGGCAGCGGCCGGGGTTGCGTGGTGCGTGGTGCGTGTCAGGACGCCCAACACGCACCACGCAATACGCGACACCCCCGCGCACAGCATCGCGTAGTAGCACAGCGCTTCCCCCTATCTTCGCCGGCCCGCCGCCGGAGCCCGCCCCGATGCTCGCCCTCTTCGCCGCCGCCTTCGCCGTGCAGGTCGGGTACGGGCTCGTGCTGGCGCGGGGGCTCGCGCGGGCGGAGCAGCAGACCCCAGCGTCGGCGCCGGACCTCCCGCTCTCGGTGGTCGTGGCCGCCAGGAACGAGGAGCCGCACCTGCCTGACCTCCTCGACACCCTCGGCGCGCAGACCCACCCGGCCTTCGAGGTGATCGTGGTGGACGACGCCTCGGACGACGGGACGGCGGCGCTCGTCGAGGCCCGCGCCGCCGAGGACGCGCGGTTCCGGCTCGTCCGGGTGGCAGAGCCCGAGCAGCCCCGGAAGAAACACGCGCTCACGCTCGGCGTCGCCGCCGCCCGGCACGACCGGCTCGTCTTCACCGACGCCGACTGCGCGCCGCCGGCGGGGTGGCTCTCGGTGACGGCCGCCCACGCCGCGGCCGAGCCGGAGGCGGTGCTCGTCGGGTTCGGGCCGTACAGGAAATACCCCGGCGCGCTCAACCGGTTCGTCCGCTACGAGACGCTGGTGACGGCGTGGATGGCGGCGGCGGCGGTCGGGTGGGGCCGGCCGTTCCTCGCCGTCGGGCGCAACTTCAGCTACCCGCAGCGGCTGTTCGAGCGGCTGGGCGGGTTCGCCCACTCGGCCCGCTCGCTCTCCGGTGACGACGACCTCCTGGTGCAGGAGGCCCACCGCCACGGCGCCCCCGTCCGCTACGTCCTCGACCCGGCCTCGTTCGTGCCGAGCGAGCCGCCGCGGGCGTGGCGAGCGTGGGCGCGGCAGAAGCGGCGGCACACGTCGGCCGGGCGGTTCTACAGCCGGAGCGCGCAGGCCCACCTCCTCGCCTTCCACGCCTCGAACCTCGGGGTGTGGCTGGCGCCGGTGTTCCTCGGGTGGACGGGGGCGGGCCTGCTGGCCGCGCGGCTGCTCCTGCACCGCGCCGCGCTCCGCCCGGCCGCCCGCGCCTTCCGCGCCGCGCCCGACCTGCTCGCGTGGCAGCCGGCGCTCGAGCTCGGCTACCTCCTCTACAACACGCTCCTCGCCCCGCTCGGCGCGCTGCGGGTGCCGAAGCGGTGGTGACGCGGCTCAGCCGGCCGGGGCTGCCTCCGCGATCACCGCTTCGGGCGTGGCGGCGCCATCACCCACGCTCGGCGGGAGCGCAGCCGGGAGGGTGACGGTGAACGTCGTCCCCTCGCCCACGGTGCTCTCGACGGCGATGGTGCCGCCGAGGAGGTCCACGAGCCGCTTCGTGATGGTGAGGCCGAGCCCGTTCCCCTCGTGCTCGCGGGCGAGCCCCGTCGAGGCCTGCTGGAACTCGCCGTAGAGCCGGGGCAGGAACGCCTCGTTGATCCCGATCCCGGTGTCCGAGACCCGGAGGCGGACGGCGCCGGGGACGGGCTCGACGCGGACCGTGACCCCGCCCTCCTCGGTGAACTTCAGCGCGTTCCCGACGAGGTTGTTCAGGATGCGGTGCAGGGCGGGGCGGTCGAGGGCAACGGGGGTAACCTCCCCCTCGACCGTCAGCGTGAGGCCGGCGCGCCCGGCCACGGGCGCCAGCAGCGCCACCGCCTCGCGCGCCTCGGCCAGCACGTCGAGCGGCTCCGGGCGGAGCTCGACGGCACCGCCTTCGAGCTGGGCGAGGTCGAGCACCGAGTTCAGCGTGTCCATGAGGCGCCGGGCGCTCCGGTGGATCACGGCGGCCGGCTCCTGGAGGTCCGGCGGCGCCTCCTCGGCCAGGACCTCGGCGAACCCGAGGATGCCGGTGAGCGGCGTGCGGAGCTCGTGGCTCATGTTGCTCAGGAAGGCGTCCTTGAGCCGGAGCATCTCCTCGGCCCGCTCGCGCGCGGCGCGCTCCTCGGCGTAGCGGAGGCTGGCCGTCACGTCGCGGGAGTTGACGACGATGCCGCGGACGGCGGGGTCGTCGAGGCGGTTCGTCCCGACGGCCTCGAGGTGGACCCACGCGCCGTCGGCGTGGCGCCACCGGAACGCGCTGGGGACGCCCTCGCCCGGCGAGGCAGCCACTGCCGCGAACCCCTCCGCGACGGCCGCCACGTCGTCGGGGTGGACGAACTCGAAGGCGTTTCGGCCGACGAGGTCCTCCGGGGCGTACCCGAGCACGCGCTTCGCCGACGGGGACTCGTAGGTGATCCGGCCCTCGGCGTCGAGGACGGTGACGACGTCGGAGGAGTGGTGGATGAGGTTGCGGAAGCGGGCCTCGCTCGCGCGGAGGGCCTGCTCGGCCTCGCGCTGCTCGGTCACGTCCGTCTCGATCGCCATGAACCCGACGGGGCGGCCGGCCTCGTCGGCGAGGGGCTCGGCCTCGATGCGGATCCAGTACGGGCGGCCGTCCTTCGCGTAGTTCAGGACCTCGACGGAGAACCGCTCGCGGCGGCGGACCCGCTCGCGCATCAGGGCCACGGTCTCGGGGTCCGTGCCCGGCCCCTGGAGAAGCGAGCCCGGTTTCCGACCGATCAGCTCGTCGAGGGTGTAGCCGGCGATCCGGGTGAACCCCTCGTTGACCCATTCGACGTGCCCCGCCGTGTCGGTGATGACGACGCCGTTGATGGTGCGGCTGGCGACGAGGGCGAGCCGCCGGGCGCGCTGCTCGCTCTGGCGGAGGGCGGCCTCCGTCCGCTTCAGCGCCGTCACGTCGCGGTTGTGGCTCAGGATGGCCCTCCGGCCCTCGTACTCGACGAGCGAGGCGCTCACGCGGATGTCGATCTCGGTCCCGTCGCCCCGGCGCTGCCGCGTCTCGAACGTGGTGCGCCCCGCCTCCAAGAGCTCATCGACGTGCCCCTCCCCCTGCATCACATCTACGCTGAACGCCTTGAGGCTTCGGCCGACGAGGGCCTCGCGGGCCACCCCGTAGAGCTCGGCCGCGCGCTCGTTGGCCCGGATGATCTCCTCCGTCTCGGGGTCGAGCAGGAGGATCGCGTCGTTGGCCGACTCGAACAGGACCCGGTACGTCTCGCCAGCCCGGCGGACGGCAGCGCTGAGGTCGCGGAGCCGCCCGAGCCCGTACCCCGTCGCCCCGAAGACGATCACCGCCGGCAGCGCGCGCACGACGTGGGCGAGCGCGTCGAGCTCCGGCAGCGCAACGGAGTACAGGACGAAGTTGAGCCCCCCCAGGAGGGCCGAGGCCCAGAGCCCTCCCCGCCGCCCCCCATACCACGCCGCCAGCAGGACTGGGAACGCGCCGAAGGCGCCGACCGCCGGCCCCAACACGGCGAAGGCCCACGGGAACGACGCCGCGTAGGCCCCCACCGCCGCGGCGACGAGGAGGCGGTGCCGGGGATGCATCCGCACTGGGCCGGACGGCGACGAGGGGAGCATGCGAGGGGACGGCGGGGGCTAACGCTGCGCATCCCCGTTGTCGGCTCCTCCACACGGAGACTAAACCCGCCCGGCCCCGTCAGTCGAGGACGACGAGGCGGCGGCTGGCGCGCTCGCCCGAGGCCGTCGCGGCGCGGACGACGTAGACCCCGGCCGGGAGGCCCCGCACGCCGAGCCGGTGCACCATCTCGCCGGCCGGCTGCACGCCGAGGTCGAGGGCGAGCACGCGGCGGCCGAGGAGGCCGGGCCCGCGCCGGGCTCGCCGGCCACGGGCGGGCTCCCGTAGGTCTCTCCATCCACGACGGCGTGGAGGAGGGCGTAGCTGGTGTTGGTGACCGACGAGCTCCCGCCGAGGTTGAAGCTGTTGCTCAGGCCCACCAGCCCCACGTCCTCCGCGAGGTCGGCGAACAGCGAACTGAAACCGTACTCGAGGGAGTACCCTCGAACCAGGAGCGAATACGCCACCGGGCCGAGGTCAACCGCCCTCGTCGCCTCCGAGCCCTCGTCGAGGTCGAGAAGGGTCTCGAAGATGCCGAAGCCGAGGTCGTCACTCCGGTACGCGGAGGAGCACGGGTCGCCCACGGGCTCGACGCGGATCATCGAGGTCCCCTCGTCCACCCACACGGCGTAGTCGGCCGTGCAGGTCGGCTCGTCGCTGGGCTGGACGCGGACCTCGGCACGAATAAGCGGGCGCTCGGCGCCCTCCGCCTCGACGGTGCCCACGACGGTGCGACGGACGAACCGCTCGACCTCGGAGAAGCACGGGGGGCCGTCGGTGTCGCAGACCTGCTCGTAGAAACGGTACGTCCAGGTGTCCCCCTCACCGAGGGGGTAGAAGCGGTCTCCCTCCTGGGCCGCGGCGAGGGGTGCGATCAGGAGGAACGACAGGACCAAGAGGGCGCGCATGACGAGGAGGGGGTTAATAATTACGTCAATGTAGGTAACGCTCCCTCGCCATGCAAGTCTGCCCCCTTTTCCTTACCCGCCGGTCGGCGGCTTCACGGACGCCTCGGGGTCGGCGGAGCCCTCCATCTGGGTGCTCTCGGGCAGCAGGACGGGGAGCACGTCGGAGGTCGTGGCGAGGACGCGGTCGGCGCCGGCGCGGCGGAGCTCGTCCTCCGTCCCGAACCCGCACAGCACCCCGATGCTCTGCGCCCCGGCCGCCACAGCCGTCCGCACGTCCACCGTCGTGTCCCCGATCATCACGCACGCCTCCGGAGCGACCCCCATCGCCTCGGCGGCGTGGAGGAGCGGGTCGGGGAAGGGCTTCATCCGGTCCGTCGTCTGCGCCGTCACGACGGCGGCGAAGTGGCGCCGGACGCCGTAGTGCTCCAGGAACGCCTCGACGCGCTCGGCCCCGCCCGTCGAGATGGTCGACATCGGGAAGCGGGCGGCGAGCTTCTCGACGGCCTCCTCCACCCCCGCGATCATCGTGTGCGGCACGCGGTCGGCGGCCTCGGCGTTGCGGCCTTCGCCCTGGAGCCGGTTGAGGTAGGAGCGCGCCTGCGCCAGCTCGTCGTCGATGCCGAGGCGGTCGGCGAGGCCGTAGGCGGCGTTCACGGGCGTCTCGGCATCCATCACGATCCGGCGGGCCATCCGCGCGCCCTCGCGGCCGGAGAGGAACGGGAGCCGCGCCAGGAACCCCGCGAGTTGTTGGACGAGGTGGTCGTCGGTGTCGGCGAGCGTGCCGTCGACGTCGAAGCAGACGGCCTCGATGCGGGCGAGGTCGAGGGGCATGGCGTTCGGGGAGGAGCGTTCGGGGTTCGGCGGGCGCGTCAGTAGCCAAGGGGCGTCACGTCGCGGCGGGGGTCCACGGCACCGACGAGCCGGCGGCGGCCGTCCTCGTGGAAGACGCGGATGGCGCTGACGGCGCCGCTCGTGCCGCCCCGCCAGCGGACGTCCCAGCCCATCGCCTCCAGCGCGCCGGCCGTGGCCTCCGAGAAGCCGCGTTCGAGGAACAGCCGGTCGGGGTCCCACTGGTGGTGGAAGCGCGGGGCCGCGATGGCCTCCGGCAGCGTCAGCCCGAAGTCGATGATGCCCGTGATGACTTGGTAGACGGTCGTGATGATGGTGGTCCCGCCGGGCGTGCCGACGACGAGGAACAGCCGGCCCTCGGGGTCCTCGACGACGGTGGGCGTCATCGACGAGACCATCCGCTTGCCGGGCTCGACGGCGTTGCGCGTGCCGGTGACGCTGCCCCAGAGGTTCGGCGCGCCGGGCTTGGCGGTGAAGTCGTCCATCTCGTCGTTGAGGAAGAACCCGGCCCCATCCACGACGAGCTTCGAGCCGTAGAGGTCGTTGACGGTGGTCGTCAGGCTGACGGCGTTGCCGGCGGCGTCTACCACCGAGAGGTGGGTCGTCTCCGAGGACTCCGGCGCCCCCGGCGGCACGCCCGCGCCGACGGCTTCGCTGGAGGAGGCGCGGCGGGGGTTGAAGTCGGCCATCCGGCTGCGCATGTAGCCCTTCGAGAGGAGCCCCCGCTGCGGGACCTCCACGAAGCCGGGGTCGCCGAGCCACACGGCGCGGTCGGCGTAGGCCCGCCGCATCGCCTCGGCCATCCGGTGCACGGCGCGGACGGACTGGAACCGGTAGGCCCCGAGGTCCACCGGCTCGACGGCGTTGAGGAGCTGCCCGAGGGCGATCCCCCCGGACGACGGCGGCGGCATCGAGATGACGCGGTAGCCCCGGTAGGTGCCGGTGACGGGCTCGCGCTCGACGGGGGCGTAGGCGGCGAGGTCGTCGTGGGTGATGAGCCCGCCGGACGCCTCCATCTGGGCCACGATGAGGTCGGCCGTCTCGCCGGCGTAGAAGCCGTCGTGGCCGGCGTCGCGGATGCGGCGGAGCACGCCGCCGAGGTCGGTCTGCACGAGGGTCTCGTCGGGGACGAAGTAGCTCGTGTCCCCCTTGATGAAGTAGCGGGCCGTGGAGGGGAAGCGGGCGAAGGCGTCGCGCTGGCGGTTGAGGCGGCGGGCCTGCTTCTCGGTGAGGGGGAAACCGTCTTCGGCGAGGGCGATGGCGGCGTCGAGCACGGCCGGGCGGTCGAGCGTCCCGAATTTTTCTAGCGCGTGGAGCAGCCCCGCTGGCGTCCCCGGCACACCCACCGCCAGCGGCCCGACGCGGCTCCGCTCGGGGTCCGGCTCGCCGTCTTCACCCAGGAACATGTCGCGCGTGGCCGCCCCCGGCGCGACCTCCCGGAAGTCGAGCGTCGTGGCCTCCCCGTCGGCGGTGCGGATCACCATGAAGCCGCCGCCGCCGACGTTGCCGGCGTAGGGCAGCACGACGGCCAGCGCGAACGCCGTCGCCACGGCGGCGTCCACCGCGTTCCCCCCCGCGCGCAGCACGTCCACGCCGACGCGCGTGGCCTCGGGGTGCCCCGAGACGACCATCCCCTCGGTGCCGACGGCGGCCTCGTGCCGCACCGTGTCGTCCACGGCGACGCGGGCGGGGGGTTCGGATACCGGGCGCTCCTGCGCCGGCACCGGCGCCGCCCGGCAGCCGGCGAGGAGGAGGGGGACGAGAACGAGGAGGCGGAGCATGGGCGGGGGTGGCGGGGTGGGACACCCCCTGCCCGGCTTGCGGTCGCTACGCTCCCGGCTGCGCCGTGCTGTCCCCCTTCAGAAGGGGAACAGCTTCTCGTGCCCTGAGCGGAGGCGAAGCCGGAGCGATGGCGCGAGGAGCGGGGGGTCCCGGGAAGCTACCGAAACGCCCCGTCTTCTATCTTCCCGCGCCCCCTCCCCCACCCGCCCGTAATCGCTCTCGACTGGCTCATCGTCGGCGCCTACCTCGCGCTCGTCGTCGGCGTCGCGGCGGTCTACGCGCGGCGGACCTCGCGCGACACGGGCAGCTTCTTCGGCGCGGGCCGGGGCCTGCCGTGGTGGCTGGCCGGGACGAGCATGGTCGCTACCACGTTCGCCGCCGACACGCCGCTGGCTGTGGAGCCGGCGGGGGCTGGTGCGGTAGCTTCCCGGACGCCGCCCCGCACCGCCCCATGCCCGCCGTCCCCGCCGAGCGCTTCACCCTCCCCCCCGTCGCGGCGCGGTTCGTCCGCTACGTCCGGATCGACACACAGGCCGACCCCGACTCGCCGACCCGGCCCTCGACGGCGAAGCAGAAGGAGCTCTCGCAGCTGCTCGCGGAGGAGCTGGCGGCGATGGGCGTCGCGGCGGCGATGGGCGAGACGGGCGCGGTCTACGCGACGCTGCCGTCCACGCTGCCGCCGGAGGAGGCCGCCCGCACGCCCCGGCTCGGGCTCGTCGCCCACGTCGATACGGCGCCGGACGAGCCCGGCGGGGGCGTCACGCCGTTCGTCCACCCGGCCTACGACGGGAGCGTCGTCCCCCTCCCCGGCGACCCCGCCGTCACGCTCGACCCCGCACGGCAGCCGGCGCTCCTCGATCACCTCGGCCACGACCTCATCACCTCCGACGGCACCACGCTGCTCGGCTCCGACGACAAGGCCGGCGTCGCCGCGATCATGCAGCTCGCCGAAGACCTCGCTGGGGACCCGGCGCCGCGCCCCGAGCTGCGGCTGCTGTTCACCGTGGACGAGGAGGTCGGCCGCGGCACCGACGGGCTCGACCTCGACCGCTTCGGCGCGGAGGTGGCGTACACGGTGGACGGCGGCGGCGTGGGGGGCATCTACGCCGAGACGTTCCGCGCCGCCGAGGCCGTCGTCGCCGTCGAGGGCGTGACGGTGCATCCGGGCTACGCGAAGGGGGTGATGGCGAACGCCGTCCGCGTCCTCGCCGAGATCGTGGCGGCGCTCCCCCCGGACGAGGCGCCGGAGACGACGGACGGCCGCCAGGGCTACTTCTATCCCCACACGATCACTGAGGGCGCGACCAGCCGTGCCGCGGTGAAGATCCTCCTGCGCGACTTCGAGGCGGAGGGGATGAAGCGGCGGAAGGCGCTCGTCCGCCGGCTCGCCTACGAGGCCGCCGAGCGCCACCCCCGCGCACAGATCATCGTGGGGATCGAGGACTCGTACCGGAACATGCGGGAGTACATCGACGCCACGGACCCCCGCGCGGTGACGTTCGCCGTCGAGGCCGCGCGGGAGGCGGGGATCGAGCCGGAGCTGCGGATCGTCCGCGGCGGCACCGACGGGGCACGGCTCTCGGAGATGGGCATCCCCACGCCCAACCTCTTCACCGGCGGGCACGACTTCCACAGCCGGTTCGAGTGGAACACGGTGCAGAACCTGGAGGCCGTGCTCCGCTACCTCAAGGCGCTCGTCGGCTATTGGGGCCGGCACGGGGCCGCGCCGGAACACGCCGGCTGACGGCGGGGGTTGCACCGCACCGCCCGCCTCCCCCTCCCCATGCAGCCTCCGACCTCCGAGCGACAGCGTCGCTCCCGCCTCTTCCTCGCAGCGTTCCTCGTCCTCGTCGTCGCCCTCTCCGTGCTCGCGGGCGTCCTCATCACCGGCGGCCTGGAGGACGAGGAGCGGCAGGAGTTTTTCGAGGAGCTGCGCGAGGAGGCCGGGCAGTAGCGGGTTTGGCCGGAGGGGGCGACACGGGGGTGGCACCGCGGCGGGCTACGTTGCCGCTCCCCTCTCACCAACCGCTCTTCGCAGCGCGATCTCATGGATCAGAACCCCAAGGAGAACCCCACCGGCAACGCCGTCAAGGACCCCGAGAACTGGACGACCGGCGACGAGGCCATGACGGGCGCCCAGCGCTCCTACCTCCAGACCCTCGCCGAGGAGGCGGGCGAGGAGGCCCCCGGCGACCTCACGAAGGCCGAGGCGTCGGAGAAGATCGAGGAGCTCCAGCAGAAGACCGGCCGCGGCACCGACGCCTGACCCCGCCCAAGTCTCGCACGACGAGAGCCGACGGAGCCCTGCGCCCCGTCGGCTCTTTCTCTCCTGGTCCGTAGCTTAGCCGCAGCATGCTTGAGCAACGGATCATCAACGCCCGCGATCTCATCGAAACCGGACGCCTCGTCAACGAGGCTGCCGTCAGTAGCGGCGTCGTCCTTCCCATTCTCGACGCGCTCGGCTGGCCGGCGTTTGATCCTTCCGTCGTTGCCCCCGAGTACGGCGTCGGAGGGCGGCGGGTAGACTTCGCGCTCCTCACAAAGGGAACGCCAGCCGTCTTTGTCGAGGTCAAGCAGCCGGGACTCGCCGGCGGCGCTGATCTGCAACTCTTCGAGTACGCTTTCCACGAAGGGGTCCCCATCGCAATCCTGACGGACGGCGCAACGTGGTCTCTGTACCTCCCGGCCATGCAGGGTAATTACGAAGAGCGGCGGGTCTACCTGCTCGACCTCCTGGAGCGTAATCCAAAGGAGAGCGCCAAGCAACTCGAGCGTTACCTCCGCCGCGACGCCGTCGAGAGCGGGGACGCCTTCGAGCGCGCCCGCCGAGATTACCAATCAGCGCGGCAGCGGAAGGGCGCTGCCGCAGCCATACCCCAAGCTTGGGCGAACATCATAGCCGAGCCGGATAGCGAGGTTTTCAGGGTACTCGCGCAGGAAGTGGAGAGCGTGAGCGGGTTCGCGCCCGCTGCTGAAGACCTACAGGAGTTCGTTGGCCGTCTGAAGCCGAGGTCGGGTATGCTACCTCAGAGCAGGCGCCGCCGGACAGATGGGCAGCGCCGGGCCGCTCAACCCGCTTCTCCCGTTAGACCAGAGGTCCTTCCGGAGCGTGGGGTAACTCTGGAGGGGGAGTTCTACCCCTGCCGCAGCGGGCGTCATGTATTGACCCGCGCGTTCGAGCTCCTCATTGACAGAGATCCTTCGTTCGCTGAGCGGTTCGCCTCCTTACCCGTGCATGGGCGTAGGCGTCGCTACCTCGCTCGGGAACGTGAGGCTCTGTACCCTGGACGTCCTGACCTATCGGACGAGTTTGCCCAGGAGGTCGTGACTGGCTGGTGGCTCAGCACCAATCACAGCCTCGACTCCATAGATCGCATCATTCGATTGGCAGCCGAGGCGGCTGGGCTCGCTTTCGGAGAGGAGCTACAGGTAAGGCTCAGGCCGTAGGCGCTCAATGCGCGTCGAGCCAGTTGGGGCCGAAGCCAAGCTTGCTGCGCCGCCAGTCGGCACTGTGTCAACGGAGCAGCGTAAGCTGCCCCGCCTGCACCGCCCCGCCCGCTTCCAGCCGCCACACGTACACGCCCGCCGGCAGCCCTCGCCCTCTAAACGTCACCTCGTGCTCGCCGGCCTCCCGCACGCCCTCGGCGAGCACGGCCATCTCGCGCCCGAGTGCGTCGTAGACCGCGAGACGGAGGAACCTGGCCTCCTCGACCACGAAGCGGAGCATCGCCTGCCGATGGAACGGGTTGGCTGCCGGCGCGCTCGGCGGTGTAGTAGAGGTCGCCGGTGGCGGGCAGACTGCCGTCGTTCGTGACGGAGAAGGTAAACGTCACGGAGCCACCCAGAGCTACCGAAAGCGGACTGTTGGCCTCGGCCGTGAGGTTGAGCGGCTCAACGCTGGCGATGGCGCCGCTGAAGACGTACGCTGCCCCCTCAGCCCCGACTAGGACGTCCCCGCGCCCATCGCCGTTGATGTCCTCCAGCCCGGCCGCGGATCTTACGTCCTCTGCGTCGAGCCTCATAAGGAAAGCGCCGTCTGCCCCGCTGTGGACCACCGGATAGAAGCTAAAAGAGAAGGAGGAAACCTCCCGGCGGCGGCAGACGAATTCCCCCTGCCCATCCCCATCGGTGTCTGGCACCCCAGCGGCTACGACACCGCAGTCGACATCGGCGCTGTAGAGTAGCAGCCCGTTCGCGCCACTCCAGATGTAAGCCGCGTCGACTCCGTCTGCCCCACCAGGAGGTCCGCGACGCCGTCTCCGTCCGTGTCGGGCAAGGCCGCTACGGCGCTCCCGAACTGCGCCTGCTGTCGGGGCTCCGGTGCCTGGAGGTCGTAGAGCAATGTGCCTGTGGCTCCGCTATACAGCCACGCCCGCCCCGCCCGCGTCAGGGCCATGCCGCCGGCGATGACGAACGCGTCCGGATCGCCGACGATGACATCGCCGCGCCCATCCCCGTCTACGTCAGGCACCCCGGCTACAGCTTCACCGAGGCTCCGCACCCCGGACTTGGCGAAGAGGAGCGCTCCTGTGGCCCCGCTGAAGAGGTAGATCCGGCCAGCATCGTTTCCGCCGACTCGCTCGCCGGGTGCCCCGACGAGGAGGTCGCTGCGGCCGTCCCCATCCGCATCCGGCACCCCACTCACGGCCCGGCCGAAGAACCCGGAGCGCCGTTCGTTCGGGGAGGCGAGCGTGCGGAGGAGAGCACCCGTGGCCCCGCTGAAGAGGTACGCCCGACCAGCGAATTCTGGACCCGTCCCAGGGCCAGCGAAGTCAGCTCCGACGAGCAAGTCGCCGCGGCCGTCCACGTCCGGTACCCCCGAAACAGCCGCTCCAAAGTTGACCGTGCCTTCCTCCGGCGGGGCAAGCTCGTGGAGGAGGTCCCCCGTAGCCCCATTGAACAGGAACGCCCCCTCGTTCTCTCCGAGTTCCGCTGCTCCCACCAGGAGGTCATAGAGACCATCACCGTTGGCGTCGGGGACCCCGGTGACAGCACCTCCGAAGCCCTCCGCCCCGTTGGGAGGTGCGAGGGTGAGCAACGGGGCTTCGTCCTGTGCCTCAGCGGCAGGTGCGAGGAGCATCAAGGTCAGTGATGCAAGAGTCAGCCAAAATGTTGCACGGAGCATCAGTTCAAGGGATTTAGGGGGTCGCTTCAATATAACTCCCTCCGTTCCAACCCGCAGAACCTGTCGGCTCCCCCTCGTCCTGCTCAGTGCGCGTCGAGCCAGTTGGGGCCGAACCCGAGCTCGACCTCGACGGGCACCTCCCCCAGCGGCAGCGCCGCCGCCATCTCCTCCCGGACCACCGCCGCCACGGCCTCCCGCTCCGCGTCGGCCACCTCGAACACCAGCTCGTCGTGAACCTGGAGGATCTCCGGCAGAGTAGTTTAAGCGCCGTGATCAAGCCCCAGATCGTTCTCGACACCAACGTGCTCGTCGCGGGCCTCCGCTCGAACCGCGGCGCCTCCTACCTCCTACTCGACCTCGTCGGGCGCGGGCTCTTCGACATCCACCTCTCCATTCCCCTCCTGCTCGAGTACGAGGACGTGCTGAAGCGAGAGGTCGTCGGTCAGTTCGTTCCCTCCTCTACTGTCGAAGCTATTCTCGACTTCCATTCTGCCGTAGCAGAGCGGCACCGGATCTACTTCCTGTGGCGACCCGCCCTCCGTGATCCGAAGGACGACATGGTGCTCGAACTGGCGGTGGCCGCGCGGGCGGACATCGTCACGCACAACCTGAAGGACTTCGGCGGCGTTGGAGGGTTTGGCCTCCGCGCCGTGTCGCCCCGTACCTTCTTGACCGAGATCGGTGCCCTGTCATGAACGCTGTCGAGATCCATCTTCCGCGCTCCATTCAGACCTACCTCGCCGCGCTGGCCGAGCGGGAGGGTGTGACTATCGAGCAGTTCGTCGCCTCGGCGGTGGCGGAGAAGGCGTCGGCCCTGATGACAGAAGAGTATTTGTCGGAACGGGCGGGCCGTGGTAGCCGAGAGCGCTATGACGCCGCGCTGGCGACGGTCCCAGATGCTGAACCGGAAGAGCGGGACCGGCTCTGATCTCCGTCGGCGTTTTCCCTGCCCTGCCCTTCATGGGTACGCCGCCCCCGTCAGTGCGCGTCGAGCCAGTTGGGGCCGAACCCGAGCTCGACCTCGACGGGCACCTCCCCCAGCGGCAGCGCCGCCGCCATCTCCTCCCGGACCGCCGCCGCTACGACCTCCCGCTCCGGGTCGCCCACGCCCACTCCACCGTTGGGGATCGGTCAGAGTACAGGGGCGTTCTAGGCGGACAAAAACGCTCCTGTCTCATGAAACGTCAGCAGATCGTCTCCCGCGACCCGGAGGTCATGAACGGCGCGCTCGTTTTCGCCGGGACCCGCGTCCCCGTCGAGATCCTCATCCAGCACCTGGCCGCTGGCGACAGCATCGACAAGTTCCTCGACGACTTCCCGACCGTGAGCCGGGAGCAGGCGGTAGGCTACCTCGAGATGACGTTGGACGAGGTGGAGGCAGCGTGAGAGCGCTCTTGGACGAGCACATGCCGAAAGCGCTCGCTCGGCTGTTCGCACCCGAGATCGAAGCGTGGACGGTTCAACAGCAGGGGTGGAGGGGTCTGAAGAACGGAAGGCTGCTCACCGTAGCGTCGGCCGAGTTCGACGTGCTCATCACAACAGACAGGGGCATCCCGCATCAGCAGAACCTCAGCCGGTACGACATCGGCGTTGTGCTGATGGAGGCTCGGAGCAACCGTATTGAGGATCTTGCGCCGCTGGTGCCTGAGGTGAAGGCGCGCGTCGGGTCGGTCACCCCGGGCACGGCACTCCGCGTGCCCGCCTAACTCAACGCTGCGTCAGTGCGCGTCGAGCCAGTTGGGGCCGAAGCCGAGCTCGAGCTCGACGGGCACCTCCCCCAGCGGCAGCGCCGCCGCCCTCTCCTCCCGCACCACCGCCGCCACCCGGCGCTGCCGCTCCACGTCGGTGCTCCCGTTCTGATTCGCGCTGCACTAGCGGAGGAGCGTAATCCTTCCCGTCTGCACGTGCCCGGTCGTCTCCAGCCGCCACGCGTAGACGCCTGCCGGCAGGCCACGCCCGTCGAGCACGACCGTATGCACGCCCGCCTCGCGGACGCCGTCGGCCAGCACGGCCACCTCGCGCCCGAGGGCATCGTGAACCGTCAGCCGAACGGGGGCCGACTTGTCAAGCGTGAACCGGAGCGTCGTGCGTGCCTGAGAGGGATTAGGGTAGACAGCGATGGGGGCGATGACCGGTGGGGCCATGGACCGCTCCGCGCTCTCCCCGCCGAGACCACCCTCGAGAGCTGGCGGCGACCACATCATGTCAGCTTGGCTCGTCCGGCGTTCCCCCTCCGTCACCACGATCCCGACGGTCTCAGCGTCGCGCACCTGCCCCGAATCCGTCACGGCGAGGACGACGAGAGTGTAGGTACCGGGGTCTGCCCCCTCGGGCACGCCTTGGGTGAACGACCCGGCGACGGTCTCGCCTGCAGCCACCTCCCCGCGGGCGATGACGCCGAGGGTAGCGATCGTAACGCCGGTGGCGTTTTGGACCTCGGCGCGCAGGACGCCAGACCCGGGGCTGCCCGTCGTGTTCGTGATGGTGTAGTCGAAGGAGACGGAGTCGCCAGGAGCGACGGAGGTCGGACTCGTTGCTTCGAGGGTGAGGTCGACGTCGGGCGTTCCGCTCCCGGCCGGCCCACGGAAGAGGTAGGCCCGGCCGACGTTGGAATTCAAGACACCGGCGTCCTCGTAGGGGGCACCGACGAGGAGGTCGCCGCGGCCGTCGCCGTCGAGGTCCGGCACCCCCGCCACCGCGTCGCCGAACTGCCCCCCGGACTCGTCACTCGGCGAGACGAGCTCGGCGAGGAGCGCGCCGCTGGAGCCGCTGAAGAGGTACGCCCGGCCGGCGCTGAAGGGACTCGCGCCCGGGTCCTCGCTGGGCGCCCCGATGAGGAGATCGGCCAGGCCGTCACCGTCGGCGTCCGGCACCCCCGATGCCGCCTGACCGAACCGGCCACCCGATTCCTCATTCGGCGAGGTGAGCTCGTAGATGAGTGCGCCCGTCGAGCCACTGATGAGGTAGGCCCGACCGCTCCGGTCCTCGTTTCGGGCGCCGACGAGGAGGTCGCCGCGGCCGTCGCCGTCGAGGTCCGGCACCCCCGCCACGGACCAACCGAACAGGCCGGCCGCCTCCACGTTGGGCGAGACGAGCTCGCGGAGGAGCTTCCCCGTCGCGCCGCTGAAGAGGTAGGTGCGGCCCCCGCCGGAAAAGTCTGAGTTGACGTTCTCGCGGGGAGCACCCACGGCGAGGTCACCACGGCCGTCGCCGTCCACGTCCGGCACGCCGGCAACGGTGAGGCCGAACTCGCCGGAAAAGATCGGATTGGTCGAGGATAGCGTAGCGAGGAGCGCACCGGAGGCCCCACTGAAGAGGTACGCCTTGCCGCTCCCCTCGGCCGGCGCGCCGACGAGGAGATCGACCGTCCCGTCACCGTCGGCGTCCGGTACCCCCGATACCGCCTGGCCGAAGTCTCCGAAGCCGCTTGGCGATGGAATGGTTCGGATGAGGGTGCCCGAGGCTCCGGAGAAGAGGTACGCGCGGTCCTCGCCCGCTGCCCCGACGAGGAGGTCGCCGCGGCCGTCACCGTCGAGGTCCGGCACCCCCGCCACCGACCACCCGAAGTACCCGTTCTCCAGGTCAGCACCGGTAAGCTCGAAGAGGACCGCGCCGGTCAGGCCGCTGAGGAGGTACGCGCGCCCGGCATTTATCGGGGCCGGTCCCTGGTCCTCGAAGACCGCTCCAACGAGGAGGTCGGCGCGGCCATCGCCATCGGCGTCTGGCACCCCCGCCACAGAGTAACCGAAGCTGCCGCGTGTCTGGGGGTCGGGCGAGATGAGCGCATGGAGGAGCCCCTGCGCCGAGACTTCTGAGGCGGCGAGCACCCCCACAAAAAGCAGAGGTAAAACGCGGGGCGATAGGCAGGACATGGAGGTCGGAGTCGGGAGGGCGAGCCTCGAACATAACCACTCCGTTTGCCACCCGCAATCCCGGCCCGCTCAGTGCGCGTCGAGCCAGTTGGGGCCGAAGCCGAGCTCGACCTCGACGGGCACCTCCCCCAGCGGCAGCGCCGCCGCCATCTCCTCCCGGACCACCGCCGCCACGGCCTCCCGCTCGTCGTCGGCCACCTCGAAGACCAACTCGTCGTGGACCTGCAGGATCATCCGGCTGCGAAAGCCTTCTTCCTGGAAGCGCCGGTGGATCGCTACCATGGCGAGCTTGATCATGTCGGCCTGCGTGCCCTGGATGGGCATGTTCAGCGCCACGCGCTCGGCGAAGGCACGGTCGCGGGGGTTGCGGGCGTGGATCTGCGGGACGTACCGCCGCCGGCCGGTGAGCGTCTCGGCATAGCCCTTGTCGCGGGCCTCGTCCACGAGCCCGTCGAGGTAGCGGATCACCTCGGGGTAGCTCTGGCGGTACTGCTTGATGAGGGCGTCGGCCTCCTTGACGGAGAGCTTCATCCGCTGCGCGAGCCCGAACGCCGAGATGCCGTAGGGGATGCCGTAGTTCACCTGCTTCACCTGGTTCCGCATCGTCCGCGTGACCTCCCCCGGCTCGCGGTCGAACACGCGGGCGGCGGTGGCGGTGTGGATGTCCTGCCCGCTGGCGAAGGCCTCGACGAGGCCGGGGTCCTGCGAGAGGTGGGCGAGGATGCGGAGCTCGATCTGCGCGTAGTCCGCCGCCATCAGCGCGAACCCCGCCTCGGCCACGAACGCCCGCCGGATCTCGCGGCCGACCTCGGTGCGGATGGGGATGTTCTGCAAGTTTGGTGACGACGAGCTAAGCCTTCCCGTGGAGGTGACCGTCTGGTTGAAGTCGGTGTGGACGCGGCCGGTCTCGGGGTGGACGAGCTCGGGGAGGCGGTCGACGTAGGTGGACTTCAGCTTCTGGAGCTTCCGCCAGTCGAGGACGAGGCCCGGCAGGGGGTGCGTCGCGGCGAGCTCGTGGAGCACGTTCTCATCGGTCTTCGGGCGGCCGGTGGCCGTCTTCCCCCGCGGCTCCAGCCCGATCCCGAACGTCGGCGCCTCCTCCTTGATCTGCTTCTTCGTCTTCCCTGCGGCCTTCGGGTCCTTCGACTCCTCGGCCCAGACTTCGGCGGCGGCGCGCTCCTCGTCGGTCGGGGGCGGGTTGAAGAGGACTTCGCCGAGCTGCTTGGTCGAGCCGATGGTGAAGGTGCGGCCGGCGTGCTCGTAGACCTCCGCTTCGAGCCGCGCCAGCTCCGCGTCCAGCCCCGCGCGGATCTCGTCGAGCACGGCCTCGTCGATTTTTACTCCTGCCATCTCCATGTCGGCGAGGACGGGGACGAGGGGGAACTCGATCTCCTCGGCGATCCTGAGGAGCCCGTCCTCCTCCAGCCGCTCGCGCAGCGGCTCCACGAGGCGGAGCGCGACGTCGGCGTCCTCGCAGGCGTAGGGGCCGGCCTGCTCGACGGGCACGTCGCGCATGTTCAGCGCGTCCTTCCCCGTCCCGATCAGGTCGGTGATCGGCTTGGGGCGGTAGTTCAGCGTGGCGCTCGATACCGAGTCGAGGTTGTGGGGCTCCTCGGGAGCGATCAGGTAGTGCGCCACCATCGTGTCGAAGAGCGGTCCGCGGACGCGGACGCCGTGGCGGGCGAGGACCACGAGGTCGTACTTCAGGTTGTGCCCGACCTTCTCGCTCGCCTCGTCCTCCACGGCGGCCCGCAGCGCGTCCAGCACCTCCCCTTCGGGGGTGCCGTCGGGGAGCGGGCTCGGGACGTAGCGCGCCTTCCGCTCCTCCCAGGCGAACGACGCGCCGACGAGGCTGGCCTCCATCTGGTCCGTCGAGGTCGTCTCGGTGTCGAGCGCGAGCCGGCCGTGCCCGGTGATCTCCCCCGCGACCCCCTCCAGGTCCTTCCGGCTCAGCGCCGTCCGGTAGTCGACCTCGTCGGTGTCGAGGCGGGTGACGGGCTCGTAGGGGCCGAAGTCGAACGAGAGGTCGGGGTCCTCGGCGAAGAGGTCGGCCTGCCCGTCGCCGCCGGAGCCCCGAGACCCGTCGGCTGTGTCCCCGGCCGCGTAGTCCTTGACGCGGTTGCGGAGGCGGGCGCCGAAGCCGAGCTCGTCGAAGACCTCTTCCACGGCGGCCACGTCGGGGTCGGTGCGGCGGAGGCGGTGCCAGTCGACGTCGAGGTCGAGGTCGGTGACGATCTCGACGAGTTGCTTGCTGAGGCGGGCGTCCTCGGCGTGCGCGGTGAGGCCCTCGCGGGCGCGCTTGCCCTTCACGTCGGCGGCGTGCTCCAGGAGCTCCTCGACCGTGCCGTACTCCGCGAGCAGCTTCACGGCCGTCTTCTCCCCGATCCCCGGCACGCCCGGCACGTTGTCCGAGGAGTCCCCCATGAGCGCGAGCACGTCCACGAACTGCGGGGGTTCGAGGCCACCGTACTTCTCGCGGAAGGTGTCGGCGGTCTCCATGTCGAACGATTCGCCTTTGTAGCTCGGTCGGAGCATCGAGACGGCGCCCCAGTTGGGGGTCCGGTCGGTGAGGAGCTGGCGGAAGTCCTTGTCGGCGGAGAAGATGACCACGTCCACGCCGTCGGCGGCGGCGCGCGTGGCGAGGGTCCCGATCACGTCGTCGGCCTCGACGCCCTCGACCTCGAGGACGGGGATGTCGAACGCCTCGACGAGCCGCTTGATGAAGGGGAGCGAGTACCGGATGCCCTCGGGCATCGGGGGCCGGTGGCTCTTGTACTCCGCGTAGAGGTGGTCGCGGAAGTTGGGCGCGCCGGTGAGCGAGTCGAACACGACGGCGATGTGCTCGGGGCGCTCGGTTTCGAGGAGGTTCAGGAGGCTCCCGGTGAAGCCGTAGGCGGCGCTGACCTCGTTCCCCTCGCGGTCGGTGAGGGGGCGGTTGATGAAGGCGAAGTGGGCGCGGTAGGCGAGGGCGAGCGCGTCGGCGAGGTAGAGGCGCTCGCTCGGGGAGTCGGCCATCGGGGCGGGGAGTCGAACGGAGGGGATCGAGCAGAGGGGAGCGGGGACTACGCGCCGGCCCGGCGCGGGTGCCGCGGCGAAGCTACCGGCCGAGGGTGACACCGCTCCGCCGCATCGCGGGGGCCGCGTTCGGGTTACTTGGCGGCACTCGTCTGCGGCGGGGCCGGTAGCTTCTGTGCCTGCTCACCTCCCCCGCCTCCATGCGCGTCCGCACTGGCCTCGCCCTCCTGCTCGCCCTCGCCCCCCTCACCGCGTCGGCGCAGTTCCTGACGGCGCCGGAGCCGATCCGCCCGGACCGCAGCCCGCTCGCCATGACGGCGGAGGTGCCGGAGGTCTTCCACCTCTTCGCCGGCCACGAGGCGCCCGTCTTCGTCAACCCCGCGCGCGGCGCGCGGCACGACCCGTTCGTCTACGCCACCGTCCGCGACGCCTTCTCGCTCGGACCGCTCTCGGCGGCGGCGCTCCTCGGCGAGGGCCGGACGCGGTGGCTCGTCCAGGCCGAGCACTTCCTCTTCAACGCTGCCTCGGCCTCCACAGACGAGATCGTGCAGAGCCCGGACCCGGACGTCTTCTCCCGCAGGCTCAGCACCCGCGACCGGGACGACGACCTGTGGACCACCCGAGGGCGCGCGGCCCTCGTCCGCAAGACCGACTTCGGCGGCTACAGCGTCGGCGTCTTCGGCGGGTACCGCCGCGAGCAGCGGGAGGAGCTCTTCGCCGCGGAGCGCGAGCTGCGTCAGACCTCCAACTTCGGCTCGGGCCAGGAGACGTTCACGGAGACCTTCGCCGACGAGGACCGCAGCCTCGACCGCCTCGACAGCTACGCCGTCGGGGCCGAGGTGGGGCTGGCGGGGCGGCGGTGGGATCTTGTCCTCGCCGCCTCGTACCAGAGCGCCGCCGGGGAGAACACGCGGGCGTCGCTGGACGACGACGAGACGCTGCTCGTCCGGACCGGCTCGTTCCCGTTCCGCCGCCTGACCGAGCGCACCTCCACGGGGAAGGGCCGCCTCGACGGCGGCCTCGGTGGGGTAGACGTCGAGGCCGTCGGAGCTGTCCGGGCGGGGCGGGCGGGGCGGCTCTGGGGGCGCCTCGGCGGCACCTTCAGCGGCGGCGAGGGGGACGTCGAGGCGACCGCCTCGTCGCGCTTCTTCGAGCGCGTCACCCAGTCCAGCGAGACCTCCACGTTCGAGGAGCGGGATTCGTCGGGCGGCGCGGCCGAGTCGGACCTTGGCTCGGCGGAGTACGAGGCCGCCCTCGCCTACGTCCACGCCTACGAGGCCCGCTGGCTGCGCGTGCTGGCCGCGCTCGTCCCCTCGTTCTCCTACGCCACCCGCGACGGGGTCGGGACGGTCCTCTCGGGCGAGGGGGATACGGAGGCCCGCGCCGTCTCCGAGGAGACGCTGGCAGCGGGGGTCGCCCTCCCCCTCCACTTCCGAGGCCAGATGACGCGGCGGCTGGAGCTCTTCGGTGGCGGCGCCTTCGGCTACCAGTACGGCCGCTTCGAGCAGCGCGAGGACCCCCTCCTCCTCGGCGGCGACGCACCGGATCTGCCCGGCGGGGTCCGGGAGGCCGGGACGGAGAGCTCCTCCCTCTCAACCCGTGCGAGCTACTACATCGGGGCCGTGTACGAGGCGAGCGGGGACCTCGTGCTGCAGGCCGCCTTCTTCGGGGACTTCGCGGCGTTCGGCAGCTGGACGATCTCGGCGGGCTACCGGTTCTGAGCCGTGGGCTGGGTGCCCGGCCTTCGCAGGGCGACCACATGGGGTCGCCCCTACAGGTGCTGGTTGGAGGTGTGGCGCTAACTTGTCGGGCTCTGCTTCACCGTCCCACCGTCCCACCGTCCCACCGTCCCACCGTCCCACCGTCCCACCGTCCCACCGTCCCACCGTCCCACCGTCCCACCGTGCCTCACGCTCCCCGCGTCGTCCTCGTCACCGGCGGCGCCGGCTTCATCGGGTCGAACTTCCTGCTCCGGATGGTGCCGCGCTACCCGGAGGTCCGGTTCGTCAACCTCGACGCGCTGACCTACGCCGGCAACCTCCTGAACCTCCGCGCCGTCGAGGACGCGCCGAACTACGCCTTCGTCCACGGCGACGTCGCCGACGCGGAGCTCGTCCGGCGGGTGTTCGCGGAGGAGGGCGTGACGACGGTGGTGCACTTCGCCGCCGAGAGCCACGTCGACCGCTCGATCCTCGACCCGATGGCGTTCGTGCGGACGAACGTGCTGGGGACGGGCGTGCTGCTGGAGGCCGCCCGCCACGCGTGGGCCGACGATGGCGGTGGCTTCGACCCGGAGCGCCACCGGTTCCACCACGTCTCGACGGATGAGGTCTTCGGCGAGCTCGGCGACGACGACGCGGCGTTCGACGAGGCGACGCCCTACGCGCCGCGCTCGCCCTACGCCGCGAGCAAGGCCGCTAGCGACCACCTCGCGCGCTCGTACTTCCACACCTACGGCCTCCCCGTCACGGTGTCGTCCTGCTCCAACAACTACGGCCCCTTCCAGCTCCCCGAGAAGCTCCTCCCGCTCGTCATCCGCAACGCCGCCGCTGGCGAGCCGATCCCCGTCTACGGCCGCGGCCACAACGTCCGCGACTGGATCCACGTCGCCGACCACGCCGAGGCCCTCGACTGCATCCTCCGCGACGGGCGCCCCGGCGAGGCCTACGGCGTCGGGGCCCGCGAGGAGCAGCAGAACATCGCCGTCGTCCGCCACCTCGCCGACCTCGTCGACGAGGAACTCGACCGCCCCGAGGGGACGGCCCGCGCCCTCATCACCCACGTCGCCGACCGGCCGGGCCACGACTGGCGCTACGCGATGAACCCCGCCAAGATCGAGGCCGAGCTCGGGTGGCGCCCCAGGATCCCCCTCGAAGCCGGCCTCCGGGACACCGTCCGCTGGTACCTCCATCACGGCGAGTGGCTCGACGCCGTGCTCGACGAGTCCTACCGCGACTACTACCGGCGGCAGTACGGCGACTGGGGCAGTGAGCAGTGAGCACGGACTAGCGCATCGTCATTCGTTCGGTATTCGTTCGGTTCCCCATCTCCCACCTCCTATCCCCCATCCCCTCCTTGCGCCTCCTCCTCTTCGACATCGACGGCACGCTGCTCCGCACCGACGGCGCCGGCCGCCCGGCCGTCGAGGCCGCGCTGTCGGACCTCGTCGGTCGGTCCGTCTCGGCCGAGGGCGTCTCGTTCTCCGGCAAGACCGACCCGCAGATCCTCCGCGAGGTCCTCACCCGCGCCGACGCCGACGCGGCGTGGCTGGACGGGCGCTTCGCCGAGGCCGTGGAGCGGTTCCAGTCCGAGATGGGGCAGCGCCTCCGGGAGGCGCGGGTGACGGCGCTGCCCGGCGTGCTGGACCTCCTCGCGCGCCTGGCCGACGACGCCCGGTTCCAACTCGGGCTGCTGACGGGGAACCTCCGGCCGATGGCGTACCAGAAGGTCGGCGCCATCGGGCTCGGGGAGGCTGACTTCCCCTTCGGCGCCTTCGGGTCGGACGCCGAGGACCGGAACGCGCTGCCGGCCGTCGCCGCGGAGCGCGCCGAGGCGTTCGCCGGACGGCCCTTCGCGCCGGACGAGGTCGTCGTCGTCGGGGATACGCCGCTGGACGTGGCGTGCGCGCGCCACCACGGCTGCCGCGCCGTCGCCGTCGCCACCGGCCGTTACGACCGCGCCGCCCTCGCCGAGCACGCCCCCAACGCGCTGCTCGACGACCTCTCCGACGCTGACACCTTCTTGGACGCCGTGGCGTAGGGGCGCACGGCCGTGCGCCCCTACCGCCGTGCGCCCCTACCAGCGTCAGTCGCCATACCGCTGGAGCACCCGCTCAACGCCCGCAGCGTAGCCGCTGCCGAAGTGGTTGAGGTGGTTGATGAGGTGGTAGAGCTGGTAGACGTCGCGCCGCTCCGGGTAGCCGGCCTCGTCCTCCAGCGGCCACGCCGCCCGGTACGCCGCGAAGCACTCGGCGCCGAACCCGCCGAACAGCTCCATCATGGCGAGGTCGGTCTCACCGTGGCCGAAGTACGCCGCAGGGTCCACGAGCGCCACGCGGCTCCCCGCCTTCGCGGGGACAGGCTCGGCGGCGAGGGCGTTGCCGCTCCAGAGGTCGCCGTGGACGAGGGAGGCGGGAGGGTCAGCGGGCAGGAGGGTGTCGAGTCGGCCGAGGAGGCGGTCGGCGAGGGGCGTCCAGGCGGGGCGCCACCGGCCGCGCTCGCGGGCCAGCGCGAGCTGCGGCTCCAGCCGCTCGGCGCGGAAGAAGGCGGGCCAGCCGTCGTGCCAGCGGTTCGGCTGCGGGAGTCGCCCGATGGAGTTTTCGCGCTCGAACCCGTAGCGCCCGTCGGGCGAGGCGTGGCGGTGGAGCGCGGCCAGCCCCTCCCCCAGCGCCCGC
This sequence comes from Rhodothermales bacterium, assembly GCA_965215145.1. Taxonomy (GTDB): domain Bacteria; phylum Bacteroidota; class Rhodothermia; order Rhodothermales; family JANQRZ01. The sequence continues at coordinate 2,711,746 of OZ244038.1, forward strand.
TCGAACGCGGTGCCCCGCTGCCCCGGCTCGATCCACTCCAGCAGCAGCAACCCCGGCGCGGTGCCATCGGCGTCTCGGACGGCCACCACCTCGGGGATGAGCAGCGGCGAGCCGGCGTCCTGCAGCGCGCGGAGCCCGGCCGCCTCGGCCTCGAAGGTGAGCCCCGCGTCGCCCGCGCTCCACTTCAGGAAGAACCGCCCGTCCCCCGTTTCGACCCGGCTCGCGTGGGCGATGCACCCACCCCCGACGGGCTCCACCGACCGGACCTCCCCGACAAGCGGGCGGAGCGCATCCCGAACCGGAGGGGGGAGGCTCACGGCGCGGCTCAGCCCCCCTTCGCTTCCAGCTCATAGATCGCCTTCAGCCGGTCGAGGACGGCGCGGCTCGTGCGCTCGGCGATGTCGTAGACCCGCTCGAACCCCTGCTGCCCGCCGGTGTAGGGGTCCGGCACCTGGTAGTCCTCGGGCTCGGGGTCGAACTCGCGGAAGAGGCGGATGCGGGTGCCGTGGTCGCCGTCGGGGTCGAGGGCGAGGGCGTCGTGGAGGTTCGTCTTGTCCATGACGAAGACGTGGTCGTAGCCGTGGAGGTCGGCGCGCGTGAGCTGCCGGCCGCGGAGGGCGCCGATGTCGAGGCCGCGGCGGCGGGCGGTCGAGCGCATCCGGGGGTCCGGCGGCTCGTCGACGTGCCACGCGCCGGTCCCGGCCGAGTCGATCTCGAAGGCGTCGCCGAGGCCGTCGCCCTCCACCATCCGGCGGAAGAGGCCCTCGGCGAGCGGGCTCCGGCAGATGTTGCCCATGCACACGAAGAGGACGCGGACGGGGCGGTCGGGGCGGGACATCGGCGGCGGGCGGTCGGGCTGGTCGGGGCGGTTTGGGCGGGGGGACGGCGGGCGGTGCGAGCGCTGGATCATCGGATCGGGGGGTGGCCGGACGGGGAAGCTACGCCACGCCGGCTGCGGGGCCCGGTTTCAATCGCGACTGAAACCTAGCCGCGCCGGGCGGCGTCTCTGCCGGCGAACCGCAGCGGCGGGGTATTTTGCGCCGCGCCCCTCCCACCCCCCTCTCGCCCGATGGAAGCGACCCTCCCCGCCGGCCCGCTCCTCCGCACCATCGACGCCCCGGCCGACCTCCGCCGGCTCCCCGTCGAGCAGCTCCCGCAGGTCTGCGACGAGCTCCGGGACTACATCGTCGACGTCGTCTCCGTCCACGGCGGCCACTTCGGCGCGAGCCTCGGCGTGGTCGAGCTGACGGTGGCGCTGCACTACGTGTTCGACACGCCCGACGACCTCCTCGTGTGGGACGTCGGGCACCAGGCCTACGGGCACAAGGTCCTCACCGGCCGCCGCGACGCGTTCCCCACGCAGCGGAAGTACGGCGGCCTCTCCGGCTTCCCCAAGCGCAGCGAGTCGGAGTACGACACGTTCGGCGTGGCCCACGCCTCGACCAGCATCTCGGCCGCGCTCGGGATGGCGAAGGCCCGCGACCTCAAGGGGACGAATCAGCACGTCGCCGCCGTGATCGGGGACGGGGCGCTCACCGGGGGGCTCGCCTTCGAGGGCCTCAACAACGCCGGCACCGCGGGCTCCGACCTCCTCGTCGTCGTCAACGACAACCGGATGTCGATCGACCCCAACGTGGGCGCGCTCAACGAGTACCTCGCGCGGGTGGCGACGGGGCGGGTCTGGAACGAGATGCGCGACGACCTCTGGGAGCTGTTCGCCAAGCTGAAGGGCGTCGGCGGCACGACCCTGCGCAAGATCGCGCAGCGCGTCGAGAACGGCGCGAAGGCGGCGCTCACGCCGGGGATGCTGTTCGAGGCCCTCGGCTTCCGCTACTTCGGCCCCGTCGACGGGCACGACGTGACGGAGCTCGTCGAGCGGCTCGAGGCGCTGAAGGACCTGAAGGGGCCGATCCTGCTGCACACCCTCACGGTCAAGGGGAAGGGGTTCGCGCCGGCCGAGGCGGACCAGGTGAAGTGGCACGCCTCGTCGTCCCCCTTCGACAAGCTCACCGGCAAGAGCCTCGCGCAGCCCACGGCCAACGGCACGAAGCGCCCGAAGTGGCAGGACGTGTTCGGGCAGGCGGTGATCGAGCTGGCCGAGATGGACGACCGCGTGGTCGGGATCACGGCGGCGATGCCGAGCGGGACGAGCCTGAAGCACATGATCGCGCAGATGCCGGAGCGGGCCTTCGACGTCGGGATCGCGGAGATGCACGCCGTCGTGGAGGCCGCCGGCCTGGCGACGCAGGGGATGCGCCCGTTCGTGGCGATCTACTCGACGTTCCTACAAAGAGCCTACGACGGGGTCGTCCACGACGTGGCGCTCCAGGACCTCCCGGTCGTGTTCTGCATGGACCGCGCGGGCGTCGCCGGCGCCGACGGCCCGACCCACCACGGCGCGCTGGACATCGCGTACATGCGCTGCGTCCCCGGCCTCGTCTGCGCCGCGCCGATGGACGAGCAGGACCTCCGCGACCTGATGTTCACCGCGCTCGGCCACGACGCCGGCCCCTTCGCCATCCGCTACCCGCGCGGGCAGGCCACGGGGATGCCGCTCCGCGAGGGGTTCGAGGACCTCCCCATCGGCAAGGGCCGCCGCATCGCCGACGGCGACGACCTCGCGTTCGTCAGCTACGGTGCCATCGGGAACTACGTGGGCGAGGCCCGCGAGCGGCTGGCCGCCCACGGCGTCAGCGCCGCCCACTACGACCTCCGGTTCGTGAAGCCGCTCGACGCCGAGCTGCTAGCGGAGGTGGCGGGCCGGTTCCGGCGGGTCATCACCGTCGAGGACGGGGTGACGACGGGCGGCGCCGGGACGGCCGTGCTGGAGTGGATGGCCGAGCAGGGCGTCGAGGGTGTGGAGGTGCTCCGGCTCGGGCTGCCGGACCGGTACGTGGACCACGGCACGCAGCGGGAGCTTCACGACGAGGTCGGCATCGGGCCGGACGGGCTCGTCCGCGCCGCGCTCGCCCTCGCCGGCCACGAGGCGCAGATCGAGGCGGCGTAGCCGCTGGGTTGACCATGCGCGCTCCGGCCACGAACTCACCCTGCTGCCCCCTCACGAAGGGGATCGGCCTCGCGGCCATAGTTGCTGGCCTGCTCCTCCCTGCCGCCCCGGCCGTTGCGCAGGAGCAGGCGGCCGACACGACGTTTCTCAACCGGAACATCCGGCAGCAGATGTTCCTCTTCGGGTACATCCAGGAGAATAAGCCGGAGCCCCCGCCAGCGACCGAGGAGGAGGTATCCGCCTACGTCTCCAGGGCGTCCGAGGCGTGGGCGGCGGAGGTCGAGGGCGAGCACCCCCACGTCGGCCGCCTCAACCCCTACGTCATGGCGTGGTTGCTCGCCTCCGTGTATGCGGGCGACGTCCCGGAGCGGTTGGAGTGCTACAACTACGCCGAGCACGTGGTGCCGGCGTTCCTCACCGACTACGAGCAGTACCGCGAGGTGGACCCGGCCCACGCCCCCCTCATCCGGTGGGGCTACGACTGGACCGGCGGCTCGCTCGCCCTCCGGTGCGACGTTGGGCTGGAGCGGTGGGAGGCGTTGCACACGGCGTTCGAGCAAGCCCCCTCGCTCTACCAGGAGTATCTCGACGCGGAGGCGTACCCCAACGAGCAGGTTGCGGACCAGGTCCGCCGGGCGCAGCAGTTCTTCGACCAGCGCGCTCCGCTCTACGCCTTCCGCGACGCGCTCTATGAGGGCGACCTCGACGCGGCGCTCGCCGGGTTAGCGGCGGCTACGACGCAGGGCTTCGCCGCCTACGACCTCCGGCTGCTCGGGGAAGCGGTGTGGCGGGCGTACAAGGAGACGGGCCGGACCGACCACGCCCTCGCTAGGCTCGACCTCCTCGCCCGCACGCTCACGGCCGCCGACCTCCTGCGCGACACGCTCCAGGCGTGGTACGCGGGCACGGACCCGGAGCGGGGGGTGGAGCGGTTCGAACTCATGACCGCCGCCCCTTCGGCGCTCGTGCCATCGGAGGAGCGGGCCGACCTCTCGGGCACGTATACCGACCTCCTCACGGGTGAGCCCGTGGACTTAGCGGACCTGGCCGGGCGGCTCGTGCTCCTCGACTTCTGGGCCACGTGGTGCACCCCCTGCATCGCCGAGATCCCCGAGCTCCGAGCGCTCGTGGCCGAGCACGGCGACCGCGTCGCGCTCGTCTCCGTCAACGCCGACGCCGTGACGGAGGCCGAGGGACCGGACGGGGTCCGCGCGTTCATGGCCGAGCATGGGGTGGATTACCCGGTCCTCTACGATGACCCGGATCGCTCGCTGGCCGCTCGGTTCGGCGTCAGGGGCTATCCTGCGAAGTTCCTTATCGATCCGGAGGGCGCCCTCCTCGTCCACCCGACCGACGGGCGCCGGACCGTGAGTCTGGACGAGGTGGAGGCCTGCCTCGAAGGCCTCCGCTAGGCGCGCGTCGTGTCAAGCCCTGCCCTGTCGGTGCGCTGTCGTAGCTCACGACAGGATCTCCCTCAGCGGCCACTGCGTTGGCGGATCACAGACAACCGGAGACCATGAACCTGACCGCCGTTTACCAGAAGGTGCCTGAAGGCTACATCGCCTTCGTCGAGGAGCTTCCCGGCGCCAACACTCAGGGAGCAACGCTTGAGGAGGCCCGCGAGAACCTCCGCGAAGCAGTCGAACTCGTCTTGGAGACCAACCGCGCCCTGGCGGAGGAAGATCTAGAAGGGCAGGACGTGATCCGCGAACCCATGTTGCTGGAGGCGGCGTGAAGCGCCGCGACTTGATCCGGCACCTGGAGCGGCACGGATGCGAGTTCTTGCGGGAGGGTGAGCGGCACACGATGTACGTGAACCGCGCAGTCCGGAAGACGTCGGCCGTTCCGCACCACCGCGAGGTTAATGAGCGCCTGGCTCGGAAGATCTGCAAGGATCTCGGGGTCCCTGCCCCGTGAGGGCTACCGCACGGTTGCGACCGACGCAGGTTCATGGCAGCACCCTTCCGCCAGCTCCTTTTTTCTGGAGGCCGACGTCGCGGGGTCGTCCAACTGCACGGGGTTAGAGTAGAGCGGCTGAGGTCGGAAGCTTCGTCGGGAAATGGCTTGCCGCGCCGGAACTGCTGGGCTACATTGGCCCTATCTGGCCCTCGGCCACCTGCACACGGCTCCCCCTGAGCACGTCGTTGTAGCCCCCCGCTCGGTCGGTCTCCCGCGTCGCCCATGCCCAGCCTCAAAGAAGTCACCTTCCACCGCGAAGACGGCGTGCTCCCCGAGGGCGCGAAGCCGCCGCTGCGCTGGCGGCTCCAGCGGCTCGTCGGGCCGCTGCTGCTGGGCGCCGTCGTGCTCGTCACCGTCGGCGTCGGGGTGCTGCTGGCGATGGACCTCCTCGGCGAGGACCCGGCGGACGCGTCCGAGCTGGACCTAGCGGCGGAGGTGCTGGCGGCGCAGTCCGACGCCCAGCAGGCGCAGAGCGGGCGCGTGCAGAACCCCGGTGGCGTCACGACCACGGAGCCCTCCAGCGGCGCCACCCTCACCCTCCTAGACATCCCCGCCGGCGCGGCCGTCCGCGTGGACGACGAGCCGGTCGGGCGGGCGCCCCTCCCCCCCCTCGACGTGGCGCCCGGCTACCGCTTCGTCTCCGTCGAGGCCGGCGACCAGTTGGTGATGGACACCCTGGTTTACGCCGCTGAGGGGGGCACCCTGAGCCTCTCGATGGAGCCGGCGGACGCCGTCGTTGCGAGCGCGCTGCTGGAGCCCTACGAGGCGCCTCGCCAACGGGAGGTGACCGCTCAGCCGGAGCCTCGCCGGCCCGAGCCCCGCCCGGCAGAGCCCGCTCCTCGGACGCCGGCGCAGCCGCGGGTCGAGCGACCGCGGGCGGAGCCGCCCGCGGTCCGGCCGGCGCAGGGCGCGCTCGTCGTCCAGTCCGAGCCGTCGGGCGCCGAGGTCCTCATCGACGGGCAGGCGCGCGGCACGACGCCCCTGAGCCTTTCGGGCCTCCCGGTCGGCACCTACACCGTCAGCCTGTCCGCGCCGGACCACGTCCCGGTCCAGCGCTCCGTGGCCGTGCAGGCCGGGGCGACCGAGACGGTGCGGCTCACGCTCGCCCCGGCCGCGCCGCCGCAGGGCCGGCTCGTCGTCGTCGCCAGGCCCTGGGGCTCGGTCTACATCGACGGCGCCCTCCACGCCCGCAACACCGACGTGGCCTACGAGACGGAGCTCCTCGCCGGCCCGCACCGGGTCCGCGTCGTCCACCCCGACCTCGGGACGCGCGAGGTGACGGTGGACGTCGGGGCGACGGTGACGACGCGGGTGACGATCGACCTCACCCAGCCCCCCGACTGACCGGCAGCCCCGACGCTATGGACCGGCCGCCCCCGCCCTCCGGAGTGCCCTGCTGTGCGCGCGGACGGAGGGGGCTCGGATGGGTGGCGATCGCGCTCGGGTGGTGCCTCGCGGCGAGCGTCGCCGCTGCGCAGCCGGCCTGTCCGGAGCTCCTCGCCCAGGCCGGGGCCCGGTACGTCGAGCGTGCCTTCCCCGAGGCCACGGCCGCCGCCCGCGCCTGCCTCGCCCGCGGCGACGCCGCCCTCCCCGACGCCGTCGCCGCGCGCCGGCTGCTGGCGCTGATCGCGCTGCGGCGGAACGACGACGCCCAGGCCGTGTCCCTCGTCACCGAGCTGCTCCGCCTCGACCCCACCTACGAGGCCGACCCCGTCCGGGACCCGCCGGACTACGCCGGGCTGGTAGTTACGCTCCGCAGAGCGCTCCCCCCCGCCGAGGCGCAGCGGGCCGGGCCGGACGGAGCCCCCCCCGCTCCTCCCCCGCTCCCCCCATTGGAGGAGGTCCCGCAGCGCGGCGCCTACGTCGAGGTCTTCATCGGCCCAGGCAGCTACGGCGGGGAGCGCGGGGAGGTCGGTACCTCCCCCTTCAGCACGTTCACGGTGAACAACGGGATCACGATGGGCGGCGGCGGCGAGGTCCTCGTGACGCAGCGGTTCAGCCTGGCCCTGCTTTACCGCGCCCTCCAGCTCCCGGCGCTCCGAGCGCTGGAGGATGAGCCCGACGCGGCCGACCCCGTGCTGGACGAGCGGAACGGCTGGGTCCACCTCCTGGGGCTCGCGGGGCGGTTCCGGCTCCCGCTGCGCGAGGAGGTCGCCGCGCTGTACGTCCACGGCGGCGGCGGCCCGGCGGCGTCCACGCTCGAAGGGGAGCGCCGCGTAGGGAGCCACCTGCAAGCCGCGCTCGGGGTCGAGATCGCGGCGGCCGAGGACGCCAGCGGGTTCCTCGAAGTGGGCCTCGCCCTGACGCTGCCCGGCGGGGTCGTGGACCGGGTCAGCGGGAGCCCGGACCGGCTGATCTTCTTCAGCGGCGGCTTCCGAGCCCGCGTGTTCCGGTTCTGAGCGCGATGCGCTGGCGGGGAAACCTCCGCCGGGCTTGGGGATTGGCGGGGCAGCCTTCCCCCCTCCGACTATGCTCGACGCGCTCCCCGACGACGCCCGCCTCTGGGTCTTCGCCGCCGCCCGCCCCCTCACGCCCGACGCCGAGGCGCGACTGCTCGACGCGGTCCGCGCCTTCATCGGCGGTTGGGCTTCCCACGGCCGCCCCGTCCCCGGCGCCGCCGAGGTCCGCGACGGCCGGTTCCTCCTCGTCGGCGCTCACCTCGGCGAGGGGGCCAACGCCGGGGTGTCCGGCTGCGGGATCGACAGCATGACGCGGGCCGTCGAGGCGGCGGGCGAGGCCGTGGGCGTGGACTGGCTCGGGGGGCTCCACGTCACCTACCGCGACGCCGACGGCACGGTCCGCGCCGTGTCCCGGCCCGAGTTCCGCGCCGCCGTCCGTGAGGGCGCGGTGACGGACGACACGCCCGTGTTCGACCCGACCCTAGCGACGGTGGGGGCGCTCCGCGAGCAGGGGTTGGAGCGCCCGGCCGGCGAGTCCTGGCACGCCCGCGCCTTCGGCCTCGGCGCTTCGAGTCCCGCGCCCTGACCGCCGGCCCCACCTGCCCTCCACGGACCCGCGGCTCAGGAGCCCGGTTCAACGGGCGATACTATGCCGGACCCCAGCCTCCCTTGCCGATGCGTCTGCTTGCCTCCGCCCTTACGCTGCTCATTCTCCTCCCGCTCGCCGGCCCCGCCGCGCGGGCGCAGGACGGCCCCTCGCACTTCCGCCAGGCCCACATCAAGGAGGTCATCGAGCGCCGCTCCGGCTCGCTCGACGAGGTCCCCGAGGTCCGCTACGATTACTGGGTCGTCGAGGAGGACTCGCGGCTGGAGGCGCGGCTCGCGCTGTACCGCGCCTTCGGTGAGGAGAACAAGGGGCTCCTCCAGATCCTCAACCGGAACGACCTGGAGAACCTCCAGCTCGGCGACACCCTCGTCGTCCCGACCGACGCCGGGCTCGACTTCCGGGCCTACGCCCCGTTCCCCCGCTACTGGCCCGGCGCCCGCACCACCGACAAGGTCGTCATCCTCGACAAGCAGGTGCAGGCGTTCGCGGCCTACGAGTGGGGCCGCCTCGCGCGGTGGGGCGTGATCAACACCGGCACCGAGAGCAGCCGGACGCCGAGCGGGCGGTTCAACGTGAACTGGAAGGAGGACTACCGCGTCTCGACGCTGAGCCCCGGCTACGGCTCCACCGCCCCCGACGCCGAGCTGTGGGAGATGTTCTGGGTGATGAACATCCACGAGGCCCGCGGCATCCACATGCACCAGTACGCCCTCCCGATGGGCGGCCCGGCGAGCCACGGCTGCGTCCGGATGTCCGACCCCGACGCCCGCTGGCTCTACGCCTGGACCGACACGTGGGACAAGACCGGCGGCGCGCACATCTCGTCCGTCGGCGCCGAGATCCACGAGCCGGGGACGATGGTGCTCGTCATCGGGGAGGACATCTGGGGGATGCCGGAGCCGTTCGTGTTCCGCGCGGACTACCCCGTGCTGAAGCGGGTGGTGCTGCCCGAGAGCCCCTACGACGTGCCGCCCGGCACCGAGCAGCAGGCCCGCTTCGACCGCCTCCGCGCGCAGCAGTCCTAGCAGCAGTCCTAGCCGTAGCGCGCCGCTACTTGCTGGTCATGGTGAAGACGCCGTCCCAGTCCTCCGGCGGGGGGTGCTCGGCGTAGTGGCGGAGGCGGTCGAGGTAGACGCGGGCGGGGGCGCACTCGGGGTCCTTCTCGCACGCCTCCTCCATCAGCCGCAGCGCCTCGGGGAAGCTCCGCGCACGGTACCGCGCGATCCCCTCGCGGTAGGCCGCCAGCGCCTCGGGCACGGGGAGCGCCTCGCCCGCCAGCGCCAGCAGCTCATAGACCGCCACGGGCTCCTCCTTCCCCTTGACCCGCAGCACGTCGAGCTCGCGGGCGACGACGTGCTCGCGGACGTGCTGGTACGTCTCCTCGGAGATCATGATGGCCGAGCCGTACTCCTTGTTCGCCCCCTCCAGCCGGGCGGCGAGGTTCACGCGGTCCCCCATCACGGTGTAGTCGAAGCGGTCGCGCCCGCCGAAGTTGCCGACGGTGACGGGGCCGGTGGCGAGGCCGGCGCGGATGTGGATCTCGGGGAACCCCCGCGCGGCCCACTGCGGGCGTAGCTCGGCGAGGCGGCGCTGCATGGCGAGGGCGGTGCGGCAGCCGCGGAGGGCGTGGTCCGGCTGGTCCGTCGGCGCGTTCCAGAACGCCATCACGGCGTCGCCGATGTACTTGTCGAGCGTGCCGCCGTGGGCGAACACGATCGCCGTCATCTCGTCGAGGTACTCGTTCAGCAGCTCCACGAGGGCCTCCGCCTGGAGCGCCTCCGAGATGGTCGTGAACCCGGCGATGTCGCTAAAGAACACCGTCACCTCCCGGACCTCCCCGCCGAGGCGGACCTTCTCGGGGTGCTCGGCGAGGTCCTCAACGACGGTGGGGCTGAGGTACTGCCCGAAGGCCCGCTTGATGAACGCCTTCTGCTCGCGCTCGGCGAGGTAGGAGTACACCGTCGCGCCGGTGTAGGCGGCGGCCACGGCCAGCGCCGGCGGCACCACGCTCACCACCACGTCCGCGCCGACGAACAGCGCCGTCGCCGCCGCCGCCCAACCGACGACGGCGAGCGCGGCCACGCCGAGCAGGATCACCTCCAGGAAGCGGACCTGGCGGAGCCGCGTCAGCCGCGAGCGCCGGACGGCCACGAACACGAGCACGGCGAGGAGCACCGTCAGCAGCGCCTCCCACAGGGGTGCCACGTGGCGGAGGTAGGCGCCGTCGAGGACGTTCTGGATGGCGGTGGCGTGGATCTCGACGCCGTGTATGGCCCGGCTCCCGTCGGGGTCGTCGGGGTTGGCGAGCGGGACGTTGTGGAAGTCCCGCTCCTCGGCCATCGTGCTCCCGAGAAGGACCACCTTCCCGGTCACGAGCCCCTGCATCCCCTCGTCCCACAGGTTCAGGTCCACGCCGTAGTCCGCCTCGTCGGCGGTGGTGAACTCGGCGTCGTCCAGGACGTGGGAGAAGGGGACGTAGCGGAACGTGCCTACGGGGCCGTACCAGTTGAGGAGGAACGTGCGGGGGTCGAACTTCGGGATCCGCCACGGGCCGAGGGCGAAGGCGTCGGGCTCGATCTCGGGGACGGCCAGCGGCGGCAGCCCCTCGGCCCGGCCGAGCGCGGCGACGGCCAGCGTCGGGGTGAGCCGGTCGCTGACGGTCATCATCGGGGTGTAGCGGCGGACGACGTCGTCGCGGTCCTTGAGCACGTTGACGATGCCGACGGCGGGGTTGAGGTCGAAGTAGACGTTGTCGTAGTCCTCGCCGAGCCGCTGGACCTCGTAGAGCCCGGTCACGTCGCCCCCCCTGGCCTTCGCGCCAAGGACGACGCGGTCGCTGGCGGCGAGCACCTCGCGGAAGCGCCCGTCGCCGTCCCGCTCCGTGGCGAAGGTGAGGTCGAACACGACGGCGCGGGCGCCGGCCTCCAGGAGGTTCTCGACGGCGAGGGCGTAGTAGTCGCGCGGGAAGGGGAAGCCGCCGGGGAGGGCCACCACGTCCTCGTCCGAGATCTCGACGATCACCACGTCGCCGTCGGCGTGCACGTCGCGGACGGGCTCGCCTTCGGCCGCCGCCGTGGCCCGTGCCTCCTCGCGCTCGGCGAACCGGTAGTCGAGCGTGAGCAGCTCGAGGTCCGCCAGCATCCCCCCTCCGACCCCGCCGACCGTCAGCGCCGCGACGAGCCCGCCCAGCACGAGCCCCGCGAGCACGTCGGCCAAGAGCCGGTCGCGCTTCCGCTTCGGCGGCTGCCTGGGGGCCGCAGCCTGCCTGTCGGTCTGGTTCATCGTCCTCCCGGATTCATCTGCGGCAAGGTAGGGGCGTATGGCGCGCACCCCCCGCCCGGTCGCCCACCGTTTCACTCAGGGGCGACCGAACTGTCCCCCCGCAAGCGGGACTTGCAGCTTCTGAAGGGGGACAGTCCCGCGCTGCCGGGAGCGAAGTGACCGCGAGAGGGACGGGGGGTCCATCACCGCAACTGGTACCGATAGACGGCGCTGACGATGGCGTCGCTGAGCAGCTCCGAGTCGTAGTAGTCCACCGTTGCTCCGAGGGCGTGGTCGGTGAGGAACGTGAGGCTGGCCGTGCCGCGGAGGGTGGTGCGGCGGAGGTCGCCGAAGGTCTGGCGCCCCTCGGCACCGAACGTGAGGCGGCGCCCGAAGAAGCCGTAGCGGACCCCCGCGCTCACGGCCGTGAAGCCGTAGTCGCCGTCGCTCTGCACGCCCGCGGGGCCGGCGGGCTGCGGGGGCAGGTCGTTCGCGTTCAGCGTCAGGCCGAGGCGGGTTTCGAGCGGGAGCCGGGCGAAGCGCGTCAGCAGGGCCGCCTGCACGAACGTGCTCGCGAAATCCTGGTCGAGGGGGCCGGCGTCGTCGCGGTTCGAGCGGGCGAGGCTGACGGTGGCCGTGTGGTCCTGCCCGGCGGCCACGAACGCCTGCGCGGCCGTGAGGAACAGCCGGAGGTTCGCGTCCTCGACGGGGCTGGCGAGCGCCGCCGCCGCGTCGTCGACCTCGCCGTCGCGGCCGAGCCAGCCGAGGCCGAGGGTGACGGAGGGCAGCGGGGCCTCGGGGAAGTACGACACCGAAGCCCGGGCGTCGAGGTAGCGCGTCGTGACGGGCCGCGTGCCGGAGAGGTTGTCGCGCCGCACCTCGACCGAGGCGTTGGCGACGAGCCGCCGCTGCATCAGGCGGACGCGGTCGCTGACGCGGAGGCCACGGAGGTCGCCGCGGAGGAAGGGGTTGGCGAGGCTGCGGTAGGCGGCGCCGCGGTGGAAGGCGTGGACGCGGACGAGTTGGCCGAGGTAGTTCAGCGAGAGCGCCCCTTCGAGGGCCACGCCCGGCAGGCCCGCCCCGAGCGGGTCCAGCGGATAGAGGCTCCCGTTGACGGTGACGGCCTCCCCGAGCAGCTCCCGGAGCGACCGGAGCACGTCGCGCTCAGTGCCCGAGAGCTCGTTCTGATCCAGGAGCTCCTCGAACGCCTCGTCGGAGAGCGGCCCCGGGGAGGCGTCCCGGTTGTTGAGGGCCAGCGCCGCCTCGGCGTCGAGCACGATGCGGCGGCGGTCGAGGGCGAGGCGGAGGTCGGTGCCGAGGGCAACGCTCTCCTCCGGCGCCCCGGCCGCAAGGAAGCCCGTCGTGCCGAGGCTGTCGAGCGCGTCCGCGCCGCCGTCCTCGTCGCGGACGCGGACGAGGGTGAACCCGAGGCGGGCCGCCCGGCCGGCCGCGAACGACGGCCGCAGCGCGAGGAACGTCCGGCCGAACGTGCCGGGGCGGACGGTGCGGAAGACGTAGGTCAGGTCGCCGGTGGCCCCGTCCGTCCGGACCTCGACGAGGACGGCGTTGGAGGGGCTCGGCGGGTCCTCCCCCGGCCCGAGCGTCACCGCGAACGTCTCCCCGACCTCGGAGCCGACGCCGCGCCGGGAGAAGCCGTAGGCGGCCTCCAGGTTCACGTAGCCGAGCTCGAGGCCCGCGTGGACGCCCCGCACGCGCGGCGCGCTCGCGAGCGTCTGGGGGAGCGCGGGGTACGCGTCGCCGAGGGCGAGGAAGAGCTGCCCCCCGGCGCCGACGGGGGCGGCGCCGACGAAGCTGAACCGATGCTGCGGCTGGCGCCGCTCCCCCTCGCGGGTGTCGAGCAGCACCCGCGCCGAGAACGTCGCCGGGCCGTTCACGCCGTCGAGGTCGAACCCGACCCGCGTGCTGCTGAACGACTCGGAGCCGGTGGCGTCGTTGACGGTCTCGGCGCGGACGGCGAGCGCCGTGATGCCGTCGAGCCAGCGGCGCGGGAGCTCGGTGGGCTGCGCCGCCCCGGCCACGAGGCGGCCCGAGAGCCGCTCCCCCGGCGGCGGCCCCTCCAGCTCGGGCGCCGCGGCCACCGTCACCTCGAACGCCTCCGATGCGACGGCCTCCCCCGCCGCCGTCCTCAACTCGACCTCGATCCGATGCGGACCGGGCTCGACGGGCGCGGCCTGCTCGTAGATCAGGAAATCGCCCTGGAGGCGGACGCCCGCCGTCACGTCCTCTCCGTCGAGCCGCACGCGGGTCCGCGCCGGGTCGGCCTCGGGTGGGGCGAAGTAGAGGGAGAGGACGAGGGAGAAGGCGTCGCCGGGGACGACCTCGCCGTCGTCGGGGCTCAGAAGGCGGACGGTTGGCGCGGAGGCGTTCGGAGCCTCCTGCGCCCACGCCGCCGGGGCGGCGAGCAGGGCGGCGAGGGCGAGCGCCGTGATCCGCGCGCGCGCCGGGGGGGTCGACAGAGGCTCCCTACCCAGACCGCCGTGACTGGCGTGCACTACTGGTCCTCCCACTCGATGATGAGCGTCTCGGCGCCGTCCTCGCCGGAGCCGGGGACGACGAGGCGGCGCGTCTGGCCCGTGGCTTCGAGCGAGGCGCGGCGGAGGTCCTCGGGCGTGCTCCGCCGGAGCTCGATGGTGCCGTCCGCCCGCGCGATGGCCGTGCGGCCAGCCTCGACCATCACCTCCTCCCCGGAGACCGCGTTCGTCATCCGCGCCGTGCCCTCGGTGATGACGCACCACGAGGCGTCGGTGCCGGGCTCGTAGTCGAACCCGCCCTCCGTTCCGCGGATCGAGGCCACCCCCGTCGGGGAGGTGAAGCGGAAGTCCTCCTCGGGCCGCTTCGTGACGGAGAAGGCGACGTTGCCCTCGGTCACCTCGACCTCGCGCGAGGCGATCCGCCCGGCCTCGACGCGCCCGCGGATCTCCAGCAGCGAGCGCTCGCGGACGACGAGCTTGGTCTCGTCGGCGAACTCGACCACGGTGAGCGACTCGGGGCCGGTGCGGACCTGGTAGCCGGAGAGGAGCCGGTCGAGCCGGACGGCGTCGGCCCACGCGCCGCCGGCGCCAGCGCGGCGCTCGACGTCGCGGACGGTGCGGACGACGAGGGCCTCGACGGGCTCGCTCGGCTGGGCCGCCGCAGCCAGGGGCAGGAGGAGCGCGCCAACGAGGAGGCAGGAACGGGTTCGGAGGGTCACGGCGGAGGCGGAGGGTGGGAGGGACTGACGGGCCTACTGCTCCGGCCGCTCGACGGCGGCGCGCGGCTCGACCCCGCGCTCGCGGAGCTGCGCGACGAGCCGGGCGAGCTCCTCGACCGAGAGCGCGCGGCCGTCGAGCAGGACCTCCCCCTCCGGCACCCACTCCCCCGTTGCCAGCCCGTCGAGCGCCGTGGGGACCTCGCCGCCGAGCTGGTAGAGCAGGCCCGTGAGGAAGTCAGAGGGGGCGCGCGTCGCGGCGCGGGTGAACGTCGTGAGGGGGGCATAGTTGAGGGTCTCGCCGCGGCTCGTCTGCACGGCCACGGCCGCGGCGACGACGTAGGTCTCCCCCTCGCGCAGCACCCGCGGCGTCGGCGGGGGCGAGGCGCCGACGCCGACCGGGGCCTCGCCGTAGACGTAGGCCTGCTGGCCCTGTCCGAGCAGCACGTCGAGCACGGGCGCCCTCGAGAGCGCCTCCTCGGGCGTGAGGGCGTCCGCCATCGGGAAGACCTGGAGGCGGACCTGCGCCTCCGGGTTCGTGGGCGGGAGGAGCAGGTTGAAGACCGGCGTGGGGTCGGCGACGGTGGCGCCGTCGGCCGGGGCGAGCACGGCGACCTGCGCCTCTTCGAGTGCGCCGTAGCGGACGGGGACGACGACCTCGGACGGCCCCACGACGGCGTAGCGCTCTCCCGTCTGCGGGTCCACCACCCCGACGCGGACGACGTACTCCCGCACCGGCACGGCCCGGAGCCCGCGCGCGTCCTCGTTCAGCGCGTCCACGGCGTCGGGGTCGCTCCCGATGGGCCGGGCGCCGGCGAAGCTGTCGGCGTCGAACGTGGCGGCCTCCCCCTGGCCGAAGGGGCGGACCCCGCAGCGGCGCAGGAGCAGGTTCTCCTCGTCGGCGTCGGTGCGGAAGACCAGCTCGGCGCACACGGCCACCCGCGCCGCCGGGCCGAGGTTCGCCACGTCGGCGCGGACGCCGCGGAGCGCCCCGCGCGGGTCGATCGCGCCCCCCTCCGTGAAATCACGGAGGTAGATCAGCTCGTACGGCGGGAACGTGACCACGACGGAGAACGGGCCGGGCTGCGCCGACGCCTGGGGGGCGACGAGCGTGGGGAGCCCCGCCGCAAGGAGAACCAGTATCAGGAGGCGGCGGCCGGGGCGTCGGATCATGGCGCGGGAGGCGATGCGGAGGAGGCGGGGGCGCGGTCGCATGAGGGCGCGGTCGTACCGAGCACGTCGAACAAAGATGTCGTACAGAGATGATGTCGTACAAAGATAGGGCCTGACCCGTTGCCCCTCCCCTCGTGGAGGCCCAGAGCCTGAGGACGCGCCGGGGGGCGGTTGCACCTCCTGGGCTGGCTTCTCGTATGGACAGGCCTGTACTTTTCCCTCAAACAGACCGCCGCCACCATGCGCCTCCGCCGCGCCCTCCTCGCCCTCCTCGTCCCCGCTCTCACGCTGCCGGCGCTCGCCCAGGAGGGCGAGCCGGCGTACCAGGCCCCGCCGCCGGAGCTGGCCGCGCTCGTGGACGCGCCCCCGCCGCCGGCCGTCCGGCTCAGCCCGGACCGCTCGCATATGCTCCTGATGAGCCGCCCCGCGCTCCCGAGCATCGCCGAGCTGGCGGCGCCGGAGCTGGGGCTCGCCGGCCTCCGCATCAACCCCCGCGCGAACGGGCCGAGCCGGGCGACGACCTACGACGGCCTCTCCCTGCAACGGGTCGCGGAGGGGGCCGAGCCGATGGCGGTGACGGGCCTGCCCGCCGCGCCGCGCATCCGCAACGCCGACTGGAACCCCGGCGGCCGCCACGTCGCCTTCACCCTCGATCTGGAAGACGGCATCGCGCTCTACGTCGCCGACGCCGAGACGGGCCGGGCCCGGCGCGTCACCGACCGGGTGCTCAACGACGCCGCGCCGGGCGCCGCCTTCGCGTGGATCCCCCGGGAGGACGCCCTCGTCGTCCGGGCCGTGCCGGAGGGCCGGAGGGCGGCGCCGGAGGAGCCCGCCGTCCCCGCCGGCCCGACGGTGCAGGAGACGGCGGGCGAGGCCGCCCCCGCGCGGACTTACCAGAACCTCTTGGAAAATGCCCACGACGAGGCGCTGTTCGAGCATTACCTCGCCTCCGAGCTGCTCGTGGTGAGCCTCGACGGGGAGAGCCGGAGCCTCGGGGTCGAGGGGCTGCTGCTGAGCGTCGAGCCCGCGCCGGACGGGCGGCACCTGCTGGTCGAGCGGACGCACCGGCCGTTCTCGTACCTCGTCCCCATCTCCCGCTTCCCGCGCCGGATGACGGTCCACCACCTCGACACCGGCCGGGAGGTCGCGGAGGTCGCCGCGCTCCCGCTGGCCGAGGACGTGCCGATCGGGTTCGGCTCGGTGCGGACGGGCCGGCGCACGGTCGGCTGGCGGGCCGACGCGCCGGCGACGCTGTATTTCGTCGAGGCGCTCGACGGCGGCGACATCCGCGCCGAGGCGGAGGTCCGCGACCGGCTCGCGCTCCTGGAGCCGCCGTTCACCGGGGAGCCCGTGCCGCTCGCCACCCTCCCCCTCCGCTACTCGAACGCGTGGTGGGGCACGGACGACCTCGCGCTCGTGCAGGAGTACCTCTGGCAGACCAGGACGCGGCGGGTCCACGCCGTCGACCCCTCCGACCCCGGCGCCGAGCCGCGGCTGCTGTTCGACGTCTCGTTCGAGGACCGCTACGCCGACCCCGGCTCCCCCGTCACCCTCCCCAACGACGCCGGCTTCCCCGTGCTCGCCACGGCCGACGGCGGGGGGAGCCTGTTCCTCACCGGCACCGGCGCCTCACCCGAGGGGAACCGCCCGTTCCTCCGCCGCCTCGACGTCGCCACCGGCGAGACGGAGGAGCTGTTCCGTTCCGAAGCCCCGTTCTACGAGCGGCCCATCGGCCCCGTCAGCGTCGAGGAGCGGACGATCATCACCCGCCGTGAGACGGCCACGGAGCCGCCGAACTACTACCTCCGTGATTTGGATGACGGGACGGCCGTGGCGCTGACGGACTTCGCGCACCCGTACCCCGAGCTCGCCGAGGTCCAGAAGGAGACCGTCCAGTACGAGCGCGCCGACGGCGTCCCGCTCTCAGCCACGCTCTACCTCCCCGCCGGCTACGACGCCGCGCGCGACGGCCCGCTCCCGACGCTGGTGTGGGCCTACCCCCGCGAGTTCAAGAGCGCCGCCGCCGCCGGCCAGCGCGACGACTCGCCGTACCAGTTCAAGCGGGTCAGCTACTGGGGCGCCGTCCCGTTCGTGACCCGCGGCTACGCCGTCCTCGACGACGCCGCTATGCCGGTCATCGGCGAGGGCGACGAGGAGCCGAACGACTCGTTCCGCCGGCAGCTCGTCGCGGGCGCCGAGGCCGCGATCCGGGAGGGCGTCCGCCGCGGCGTCGTGAACCCCGAGCGCGTCGCCGTCGGCGGCCACTCCTACGGCGCCTTCATGGCGGGGAACCTGCTGGCGCACTCCGACCTCTTCCGCGCCGGCATCGCCCGGAGCGGGGCCTACAACCGGACGCTCACCCCGTTCGGCTTCCAGGCCGAGGAGCGGACGTACTGGGACGCCCCGGAGGTCTACTACACCATGAGCCCGTTCATGCACGCCGACGCCGTGGACGAGCCGCTCCTGATGATCCACGGCGCGGCCGACAACAACTCCGGCACGTTCCCGATGCAGAGCGAGCGGTTCTACAACGCCGTCAAGGGCCTCGGGGGGACGGCGCGGCTGGTGATGCTCCCGCACGAGAGCCACGGCTACCGCGCCCGCGAGTCCGTGCTGCACATGCTGTGGGAGGAGGACCGCTGGCTGGAGGAGCACGTCAAGCAGGCCGGCCCGCGCGAATCCGCCGGCGCCGCCCTCCCCAGCGACGCCTCGGGGGGCGAGTGATGCCGCGACAGCTCCCGCCGAAGTGTGCCTGGACCGGCGAGTGGACCGACCGGGCGGTGCCCGTCGAGGTCGCCGCCACGGACCGGTTCGGCCGGCCGGCGCCACCGCGGACGCTGCACGTCTCCCCGGAGCACGAGGCGGAGCTGCGCGCCTTCGCCGAGCGCGCCCGCCGCTACGGCCGCCCCTTCCTGCTCACGATGGCCGGCCTCACGCTGGCGATGGTCGTCGTCGCCGTGCTGGGCACCGCGGACGTGCTCTCCGAGTCCGCTACGGCGGCCCTCATCGGGCTGCTGACGGCCCTCGTCGGTCTCACGATCATCGTGATGCCGTTCGCCACCCCGGAGACGGTGGGGGGCCTGGGCGTTCGGGCATCTGTCCGGCTGGCGCGCGTGGTCGGTGTCGCCACAATCGGGCTCGGCGTCGTGATCGCGCTGCTGGGATAGCCGACGCGGCAGGCGAGGCAGGACCGCGCCTCACCCCGCCATCGAGAGCTCCTGCACGGCGCGGACGAAGGCCCCGGCGTGCTCAGGGTCGTGGCTCGGTAGCATCCCGTGGCCGAGGTTGGCGATGACCCCGGTGAGATCGCCGCCGGCGCCGAACCCCGCGAGCATCGCCTCGACGTGCCGGCGGATGGCGGTAGGCGGGGCGAACAGCGCGGCCGGGTCGAGGTTGCCCTGGAGCGCAGCGCGGTCCCCAACGATCATCCGCGCCGCCGCCGGCATCACCGTCCAGTCCAGCCCGATCACGTCGTAGGCCGTGTCGGCGAGGGCATCGAGGGCGTAGTGCGCGCCGCGCGCGAAGACGACGAGCGGGACCCCCGGGTGGCGCGCCTTCAGCCGCTCGGCGATCTCGGTGAGGTGTGGCAGCGCGAACTCGGCGAACTGCGTCGGCCCCAGCACGCCCGCCCACGAATCGAACACCTGGAGGGCCTGCGCCCCCGCCTCGGCCTGCGCCGCGAGGTGCTCGACGACGACCTCGGTGGTCGCCGCGAGGAGCCGCTTCGCCGCCTCAGGGTGGGCGTAGAGCCACCCCTTGCTCTTGGCGAACTGCTTGCTCCCGCCCCCCTCGATCATGTAGGCCGAGAGCGTCCACGGCGCCCCCGCGAACCCGATCAGCGGGACCCGCCCGCCGATCCGCCGGCGGGTTAGCGTGATCGCGTCGTAGACGTAGCCGAGCGCGTCGCGCACGTCGGGCGCCGCCTCCCCCACGCCCTTCACCCGGCCGAGGTCGTCGGGGGTGTCGAGCGGTTGGGGGAAGTGCGGCCCCTTGCCCTTGACCATCACGACCTCGAGCCCCATCGCCTGCGGGACGACGAGGATGTCGGAGAAGATGATGGCGGCGTCCAGCGGGAAGCGGCGCAGCGGCTGGAGCGTGACCTCGCACGCGAGCTCCGGCGTCCGGCAGACGGTGAAGAAGTCGTGCTCGGCACGGACGGCCTGGAACTCGGGGAGGTAGCGCCCGGCCTGCCGCATCATCCACACCGGCACGCGCTCGGTCGGCTCGCGGCGGGCGGCGCGGAGGAGGAGGTCGTTCTTGAGCGGGGCGAACTCCGGGGGACCCCCGGCGGGAGAATCAGGCACGGGCGAGGACGGCGGCGGCGAGCGCCTCGGGGGTGGGGTGGGCGGCGACGGCTTCGGGCGGGTGGCCGGCGGCGCGGAGGGCGGCGGCGGTGGTCGGTCCTATCGCGGCCGTCCGGAGGCTGTTCCACGGAAACCCCGCGGAGGCGAGCGCGGCCTCGACGCCGGAGGGGCTGAAGAACGCGGTCCACTCCGGCGCCGGCTCGGGGAGGCGGACGGGGAGCAGCAGCGTGCGGTACACCGTCACCTCCTCGAACGGGATGCGTGCCGCGTCCAGAGCCTCGGGGAGATCGTCGCGGCGGCGGTCTCCGGCGAGGAACAGCAGCGGTTTCGTCGGTGGCTCCGCGCCAATCACCGCGGCGAGCGCGGCGGCGGTGCCGGCCCCCTCCCCCGTCGCCTCCAACCCGAGCGCCCGCGCCGCCTCGCCCGTCGCCGGGCCGACGGCGAACGCCGGCCGCTCCCGCCACGCCTCCGGCAACTCGCCCGCTCGTCGCACCGCTTCGGCCGCGCGGGGGCTGGTGAGGACGAGCCCCCCGTACCGCCCCGGCTGCCTCAGCCGCTCCGCTAGCGCCTCCCCGTCCACGAACTCGAACCGCAGCGACGGCACGCACACCGCCTCGAACCCCACCGCCTCGAACGCAGCGACGAACGGGTCGGGCGCGCCGCGCGCGGTGCGGAGCAGCACGATACGCAGGCTGTCCCCGTTCACCGCTCCCCCTCCCTCCGCTGCTCTTCCCGAGCATGAGGGGCCCACGGATCCGTAAAGGGAGACCACGTCATGGGGTAAAGCTGAAGCGACCGGAGCACCGGCTCGACATCGTCGCACGGGGCCAGCGGCGGGCACCGCACCCACACGAGCACGCCGATTTCGGTGTACTGCCCGGGGATGGCCCCCCGCGAGCGCAGCCCGTACCGCTGGGCGAGGTAGACCGCGTGGATCGTGGTCTGCCCGCCCGGCGGGGCCGGTGCCCGACTCAGCTCGACCTCGTGGCCGTTGACGACATCCCTCCGCATCGCGCTCTCCGGCGGGCGCACTGCGCGTAGGGGGAGCCTGCTGCTGTGCGCGTAGCGGTATTCGAGCGTGACGCGCCCGCGGCTGAAGCGGCCTGCGCGGATGGACCGTGCGGCGACGGAGTCCGGCAGTGGGGCGGGCTCGAACCCCGGCGGGAGGGCGAAGCGGAAGAGGCTGTCGACCTCGACGCGCGTCCACCCCGGCTCCAGCGGGAGGTCACGAAGCTCCGGCGTGCAGCCGGCGACGAGCGCGAGCAGCGCGAGGGGGACGGTCCGGCGGGCGCTCACGTTAGCCGCACGTCCGGCGGGTGCTCCTCACGGATGGCGCTGAGGATAGCGCCTGCACCCCGGTCCAGCAACCGCTCGGCGAGGCGGACGCCCAGCACCTCGGCCTCGTCGGTGCCCCCCTCCATCCGGTCGCGGACGAGGGCGGAGCCGTCGAGCGCGGCGACGGCCCCTTCGAGTCGAAGCCTATTCCCCTCCACCGTCGCGTGCGCGGCGACGGGGACCTGGCAGCCGCCTTCGAGCCGGCGGAGCAGCGCCCGCTCCGCCGCCGTCGCGCGGGTCGCGGCCTCGTCGGCGAGGGCGGCGCGGACGGCCTCCGCCGTGGCCGTGTCGGCTGCGGCGGTGACGACGCCGAGGGCGCCCTGCCCGACGGCCGGGAGCATGATCCCGGGATCGATCCGCTCGGTGATCCGCCCCTCCAGCCCGAGCCGGATGAGCCCGGCGGCGGCGAGGATCAGCCCGTGCCAGCCGTCCCCCTCCGGCGGCCCGCTTTCGTCCAGCTTCCGGATGCGCGTCGGGACGTTGCCGCGGACGGGGACGACGCGGAGGTCGGGCCGCCACGCGAGGAGCTGCGCCTGCCGCCGCAGCGACGACGTGCCGATGACGGCGCCGGCCGGGAGGTCGGAGAGGCGGCCGGGGAACTGGGGATGGGCGACGAAGGCATCCCACGGCTCCGCGCGCCCCGGGACGGCGGCGAGCGCGAGGCCGTCGGGGAGCGCCGTCGGGAGGTCCTTCAGGGAGTGGACGGCGAGCCCGATCCGCCCGGCGAGCAGGGCGCGGTCGAGCTCCTGCGTGAAGAGCCCCTTGTCGCCGATCTCGGCGAGGGGCACGTCGAGGATGCGGTCGCCCTTCGTCGTGAAGGTCACGACCTCGACCGGGTGGCCGGCGGCGCGGAGGCGGGCGGCGACGTGGTCGGCCTGCCAGAGCGCGAGCCTACTCCCGCGCGTCCCGAGCTTCATCGGCGGCCTCGGCAGGAGCGGTGGCGGAGCGGGCGCCGTGGTCGTGGGGGCAGCCCGGCGCCTCGGAGGCCGCGGCGTCCTCGTCTTCGCAGTCGGGCCGGGCGAAGACGTGCTGGAGGAACCGGACGCCGCGGGCGAAGTCGAGGCTGTCGGCGCCGGTGGCCTTGAGGCGGACGATGGGGACGGCGAGGAGCTTCTGGAGGATCGAGCGCGTGAGGCGGTCGAGCTCCTCGCGGTCGGCGCCCTCGAAGCGGTGGGCGTGCTGCCGGATGGCCTCGGCGCGGATGGCCTCGAACGTCTCGCGCAGCGCGTGCAGCGCCGGGCGCAGCGACTCGTGGTGGAGCTCCCAGCCGACGAACTCGTCGAGGCACTCGCGGCAGATGGCCTCGGCGGCGGGGAGGGCAGCCGCGCGGCGGGCCGCCGTCCGCTCGACGCCCTCCGAGAGCGCGTCGAGGTCGAGCAGCGTGTACCCGGCGAGGCCACCGACGGCGGGCTCGACGTTCCGGGGTACGGCGACGTCCACGACGAGGGCTGGGGCGCCATCGCGCGGGGGGAGCGCGTCCGCCCGGAGGACCGGCTCGGGCGCGCCGCTGGCGACGAGGACGAGGTCGGCCGCGCCGGCGGCGGCGTGCCGCCCGTCCCACCCGACGACCTCCGCGCCGAACTCGGCGGCGGCGGCCTCGGCCCGCTCGCGCGAGCGGTTGGCGACGGCGAGGCGGCGGACGCCCATCTGCCGGAGCGCGCGGAGCGCGGCGGCCCCCATCCGCCCGGCCCCGACGAGGAGCACGCGGCGCCCGGCGAGCCCGCCCGGCAGCGCCTCGAAGTGGCGGCGGGCGGCCTGCACGGCGCGGCTGGAGACCGACGCGGCGCCGTCGGTGAGGGCGGTCTCGGTGCGGACGCGCTTGGCGGCGCGGAAGGCCGTGTGCATCAGCCGGTGCAGCACGGTCCCGACGCGGCCGGCGTCGACGGCCTCGCGGTACGCCTCCTTGACTTGCGCGAGGATCTGGGCGTCCCCGAGGACCTGCGAGCGGAGCCCGGCGGCGACGCCGATGGCGTGGAGCACGGCCGCCTCGTCTTCGAGCCAGAACGCCTGCCGCTCCGGCCACGGCGCCCCGGCCGAGAAGCTCAGCGCCGCCTGCACCGCCGCCGCGTCGGCCGCCGTGCCGAAGAGGTAGACCTCGGTGCGGTTGCACGTCGAGAGCAGCGCGACCTCGGCGTCCTCGGAGAGCGGGAGGTGTCCGTAGAGCCGCCGCCGCGTGTCGGCGTCGAGGGCGAACGCCTCGCGCGCGGCGACGGGCGCCGTCTCGTAGTTCAGCCCGAAGGCGTAGTGGGTCATCCGGGGGGGGTGTGGGAGCGCGGTGGACGTTAAACGCGCGTGTCGGCCGGGGGAATGAACCCCAATTGAAGGTGCGGTGCTTTCGGGACGAAACGCAAGTCCTATGCCGACCCCCCAGCCCGTCGAGCTCAGACCGACGCGGCGAGGGCGCCGAGGGACTCGCGGAACGCGGGGCTCAGGATCAGCCTCCATCGCGGCAGGAGCGCGCGCCGGCTCTGCTCCTCACCCTTCTCGGCCTCTAGCCGGAGCGCCTTTAGCAGTGCCCTGGCGACGGGCTGCTCAGCAGCTCGGGAGTCCTGCTCCGCCTCCTTCAGCAAGCGCGCGCGGGCCTGCGCGGCGAGATGGTCGCCCAGCGCCGTCCGCACACGGGCGGCGGTGAGGCGGGCCCCGTGCGCGCGCTCGTCCGCCACCAGCGCCAGCGTCGCGTCCAGCGCCTCCATCGGCTCCCGCAGCGCGGCCGCATCGAGCCCCGCCTCCGCGATGCGGCCCTCGAACGCGCGGACGGCCTCGTAGCGCCTCCACAGCGTCGAAGCGAGCCGGTGGCGGAGCTGCGGAGCCTCCGCCTCGTTCTCCTCTCGGAGCCTACCTGCGCGCGCCTCCGCCTGCTCGGCGATCGCCGCCAACACCCGTCCTTCTCGGAGCCGGTCGAGCAGGCTGCGCCGGCGCTCCTCCCACACGGCCCGCACGGCGACGAGGGGGGCCGCGGCCTCCTCGGCGCGGGGGAGCGCACGGAGCGCGTGCCCGAGCGCGACGGCCTGGGCGAGTTGGGCCTCGGCCTCAGCAGCCGCGTGGCCGAGCGGGTCAGTCGCGTTGGGGTCGGCAGGTAGGAGGTCGAGGGCGGAGCGGATGCGGGCGAGCTCCGCGCGGAGGACCTCGACGGCTTCCATCGCCGGATCGATCAACGCCGCGGACGAGGCGGCGAGTGCGCCAGCAGAGGCACCTAACACGTCGGCTACGACGCCGGGGACCGGGCGGTCTACGTGCTCGTCCTCCACCTCCACATCGCCCCCCGGACCAGGTTCACCGTCGGGGACGGCGCCCGCCTCCGGCTCCGCCGCCACGTCGACCCACGCCGCCCCGACGAACCCGCCGGGCGGGAGGTCGCCCCCGGCGGAGAGGTCCAGCAGAACGGGGTCGGTGATGGGCGAGGCGAGGTCGGGGGCCGGGGGCGGTTCTTCGGGCGGCGACGGCGTGGGCGGGTGCTCCGCGATGAGCGCGTCGAGGAGCGCGTCGTCGGCAGCCCCCGCACCGGTAAGCGTCTCAGCGGGCGCTTCGTCGCCGGAGGGCGTGTCGCCGGGCGCACCCCCCGGAGGGTCGGCCTCCGCTGGGGCGGGCGCCGCCTCGCGCGTCGGGGGCCCATCCCCTCCCCCGCCGGTCTCCCCGCCGGCCTCCTCCCCGACCGCAATCACCTCCTGGACCTGGAATGCGGCCTCGCTCTCCGCGCCGTCGGCCTCGCCGGGGTCGGGGGCGTCGAGGTCGAAGATCCCCATCCGCTCGCGGCGGAAGGCGTGCTTCCAGTGGCGGACGCGCGAGGGGCTGAGCTCGGCGGCCCGGCTGATCTCGCGGGTCGGGAGGCCCTCGGCGGCGAGGAGGACGACCTCGGCGCGGCGCCGCTCGACGGAGGAGCCGGAGGCCCGGAGCGCTTCCAGCGCCGCGCGCTCGCGCGGGAGGAGGTAGAGCGCGTCGTCCTCGGCCGCCCCGAGCCGGATCAGCCCCCGCTCGAACTTCGAGTAGGGGTCCGGCTCGAACCCGAACTCGCGCAGCTCCGCCCCGAGCCGCTGGAGGTCGGCGGGCCGCCCCCCCTCGACCAGCTCGACCTCGACCTCGTGGCCGGCCCCCTCGGCCTCCTCGCCCGTCTCGTCGGTCACGGCGTCGAGCGCGAGCACGCCCACGAGGCGCTCGCCGTCGTAGAGCGCGCGGGGGGTGCGGCGTTGGCGGACGCGGAGGAGGACGCGGAGGGGCGTGGAGGCGGTGCGTTCGGCCACGGCGTCGGCGAGGGCACCGGGGGGAAGGGCCGGGGGGCCGTCGGCGTCGGCGGGCTCGCGGAACCGGGCGTAGGCGAGGACGCCGTCGCGGGCCGCCCCATCGTCGGCGGCGTGGCGGAGCGTGGCGGTGGTCGTGCCGCCGTGGAGCCGGAGCCGGAGCGCGAGCCCCTGCCGCAGCAGCTCCGCCCCCTCGGTGTCGAGGTAGCGGTCGAGGACCTCGAAGTCCGGGAGCGGCTCGAAGTGGAGGCCGGCGAGGCTGCCCCGCGCGGCGAGCGCGGCGAAGGCGTCGGCGTCAGGAGCGCGGTAGCGGCGGCAGGCTTCCACGGGCGGCGGTGGAGGGGAGGACCCTGGGGGTGGTCGGAATATAGGCGGGGGCCGCTCAGTGACAGGGGCCGGTCGCGCCCACCGCCTGAGGCCCCCTCCCGCTTCCTGCCATCATCGGTAGCTTCCCGGCCCTCCAATCCCCTCGCCCCCCATGCCCGACGCCCTCATCACCGAGCCGACGGCGCTGTTCGCCTTCCTCGCCGGGGTGCTCGGCCTCGTCTTTTACCTCAGCACGGCCCCCGCGCTGGAGCGGGTGTTCGCCGTGGCGCCCCCGGTGATCTGGGCGTACTTCGTCCCCATGCTCGCCACGACGCTCGGCGTCATCCCCGCGGCGAGCCCGACGTACGCGTGGATGACGCGGTACCTCCTCCTCGTCGCGCTCTTCCTCCTCATGCTGACGGTGGACCTCCGGGCCATCGCGCGGCTCGGGCGGCTGGCGCTGCTGATGCTGCTGGCCGGCACCCTCGGCATCGTCCTCGGCGGGCCGGTCGCCTTCGCGGCGGTGGGCGGGCTGCTCGACGACCCCGAGGCGTGGAAGGGGTTCGCCGCGCTCTCGGGGAGCTGGATCGGGGGGACGGCCAACCTCGTCGCCGTGCAGCAGAGCGTCGGGGCCAGCGCCGAGACGCTGGCGCCGCTGCTCGTGGTCGACGTCGTGGTGGGCTACGGGTGGATGGGGGTCCTCCTCTTCCTCAGCGCCTACCAGGCCCGGTTCGACCGGTGGGTCGGGGCGGACGTGGGCTACGTGGACGACCTCAACCGCCAGCTCGCCGCGCTCGACGCCGAGCGCCGGCCGATCTCCATCGAGCGGCTCGCCGTGATGGTCGGGCTCGCGTTCGGGGCCGCCGTGCTCGGCCGCCTCGGCGGCGACGCCCTCCCCGCCCTCGGGGACCCCACCGTCATCTCGGCCAGCACGTGGGCCGTGCTCCTCGTCGTCACCGTCGGGCTCGCCCTCTCGTTCACCCCCATGCGGCGGCTCGAACGCGACGGCGCCTCGCGCGTGGGCTACGCCGCGCTCTACCTCCTGCTGACCGCCATCGGCGCCCAGGCCGACCTCAAGGCCGTGCTCGACGCGCCGCTCTACCTCCTCGGCGGGGTGATCTGGATCTCGATCCACATCGTCATCCTGTTCCTCGCCGCGCGGCTGCTCAAGGCGCCGCTGTTCTTCGTGGCGACGGGGAGCATGGCGAACGTGGGCGGGGCCGCGAGCGCCCCCGTCGTGGCCGGCGTCTACCACCCGGCGATGGCGCCGGTGGGGCTGCTGATGGCGGTGGCGGGGTACGTCCTCGGGATCTACGCCGCGCTCGGCTGCGCGTGGCTCATCGCGCAGGTCGCCGGGACGGGGCTGTAGCAGCCACGGGCGCTCACATCTCCCCCTTCTCGAAGATGAACCGGACGGTGGCGGCCGGCCCCTGGTGGTACGCCCCCTCGCTGAGCGTGACGTCGGCCGCCTCGCAGTGGAGGACGCGGCCCCAGGTGAAGTGCTCCTCGAGCTCCGCCGGCTTCACCATGCGGTCCACCGTCGGCGGGCCGCCGGAGGTGTAGCCCATCGTGCGCTGCTCCGGGCGGAACCACTCGGCCACGAGGAGGCCGCCGGGGCGGAGCGCGACCTGCATGGCGGTGTAGAACCGGAGCCGCTCGGCGAGGCGCATGTGGACGAACGTGCAGACGGCGGCGTCCCACCGCCGCTTCGGGAGCCAGAAGGCGAGGTCCGCCTGCACGAACTCGACCTCGACGCCGTGCTCGTCGGCGAGGGCGGCGGCCTTTTCGAGCCCGGCCTCGGAGTAGTCGATGGCGGTGACGCGGTGGCCCTGCTCGGCGAGCCAGACGGCGTTGCGCCCCTCGCCGCAGCCGAGCTCCACGACCTCCGAGCCCGGCGCGAGCCGCTCGGCCTGCTGCGCGACGAAGACGTTGGGCTTCGAGCCGTAGGTGAACCCCTCGCTGGCGAACCGGGCGTCCCAGAAGGCGGCGCGGTCGGCGATGGGCGGGGCGGTGTCGGGCGGGAGGTAGGGCGAGACGGACACGGGCGCGGGTGATGGGTGGGCGCGGGGCCGTAGGGGTAAACGCGCGGCGGGCCGCCTGGACAGACGGCCCGCCTGTTAGGCGCGAAGGTACTACGTTCTAGCGGCTACGCCAACGCCCCCGCCGCCTACTGCACGACGACGCGCTGCACGGCCGTGCCCGCAGCCCCGGAAGCACGCACGACGTAGACCCCGCTCGGAAGCGCGCCCACGTCCCACGCCACCTCCGAGCGCCCCGCCGCCATCGGCCCGTCGTGGAGCAGGGCCACGCGGCGTCCGAGCAGGTCGAAGGCCTCGACGCGCACGGCGCCGGCCTCGGCCAGCGTGAGCGGCAGCGCGACGCGCGCCCCGGCCGGGTTCGGGTAGGCCGCCCCCAGCGCGAACCCGCCCGTCCCGGTCGGCCCCCCCTCGGCCGCGACGGCGAACCCGTTGTCGTAGAAGGCCTGCACGAACCGGCTCGACGCCTTCAGCTCCTCCACCGAGTCGAGGTGGTCACTGCCGCGCGCCCAGATGACGGCGAGCGAGAGGCTCTCGCTCTGGCCCGGACTTAGAAGGAGAGGGCCCGTCGAAAGAACAAGGCGACGGTCGTCGTCGACCGCGCTCGCCGAGCAGGAGGGGTTCGTGCAGGGCTCGCTCCAGAAGTTCGGCGGATCGTCCGGGAAGACGAAGTCGGTGGGCCCTCCGGTGGTGTTGTTCCGCCCGTCCCCGCCGAAGAGGAAGGGGAGGCCGTCGGCCCAGAAGCCGGCCATGTAGTTGTAGAATTGCTGTGCGTTATCCGGATCGCTCTGTGAATCGGTAGCGGCGTTGAGGAAGTAGGTGAGCTTGGTCATCCCCAGCGTGTCCGGCCTGCCGCCCTCGTCGATCACGGGGCCACGCAGCAGGTCGAAGCCGAGGGCGGGCGGGGCCGCGCCGTAGCCGTCCTCGTCGAAGTTGTCGG
This sequence comes from Rhodothermales bacterium, assembly GCA_965215145.1. Classification (GTDB taxonomy): domain Bacteria; phylum Bacteroidota; class Rhodothermia; order Rhodothermales; family JANQRZ01. The sequence goes on from OZ244038.1 coordinate 2,740,516, forward strand.
CGTTGTAGCCGAAGCCGAGGTCGAGTTCGGGGTCGCTCCCGACGTAGTCGTCGAAGCCGCCTCCGATGTCGGGGTCGGCAAAGAAGGAGACGTAGGCGTCGGCGATGTCGTTGTCGCTGCGGTTGACGATCTCGTAGTCGTAGAACGTCGTCGTCTCCAGGCCCGGCCGGTCGTAAGCATAGGCGAGGACGCGGACCTCGATCCTTAGGGGAAGGCTGCCCGTGGACTCGTGGTCGTTGCCGACGTCGTTCATCACCCACCACACGCCCTGGTCGGCGCCGTTGAGGTCCGGCCGGTCCCCGTCTTCGAGGGCGTACGCCCCGTCGTTGTTGGCGTCGATGAAGGGGGCGCCGAGGTCGGCCGGCCACTCGGCGAGGTCATCGCTGGGGGTGCCGCCGGCGTCGTAGTCCTCGATGTCCTGGCGCGTCACGCTCCAGAGCCGGTCGAAGGCGAAGCAGTCGTCGGGGTCCGGGAGCGAACCGCCCGGTTCGAGGGGGCCGGGCCAGAACTCGTAGTTTGCACCGGCCTGAGGGTAGGTGGCCGCAGCGGTGCGGATCTCGTCGTCTACCTTCCCCCCTACCCACAGCCCGGCGGTGTAGAGCGGGCTTAGGCCCGAGCCCTCAGGTACGACGTAGTTCCCCCCATCGCCGTACCGCTCGAACAGGTTGCCCGTGTTGTAGAGCTCAGCCCGGACATCGTTGGCGTCGAGCGTGGCGGAGGCCGTTCCCGTTATGCAGTTACCGGGAGTCTGGGCCAGCGCGGGCGCGGCGATGAGAAGGGAAAGGGCGAAGACAGTGGCGAGGCGCATGGGGCAGTTATGCGATGAGCGAAACGGACTGAAGATATGGCACCTTGACTCGTCCCGCGTCCGCCCTCAGGCCGCCCCGTCGCCACCCGCGTCGAGCGACGCCGCAGCCTGCTCGGCCTCCACGACGAGGTCCTCGATGGCCGAGAGCCCGAGCCGCCAGAAGCCGGCGTCCTGGAGGTCGATCCCGAGCCGCCCGACGAGCGCGTGCGGCCAGTCCGAGCCGCCGGCGGCGAGCAGGTCGAGGTAGCCCTCCTCGAAGCCGGCCTGCCCCTCGCGGTAGCGGGCGTAGAGCGCGAGCACGAGCAGCTCCCCGAAGGCGTAGGCATAGACGTAGCCGGGGGTGTGGACGAAGTGGGGGATGTAGCTCCACCACCGCCGGTAGTGCTCCCCCAGCGTCACGGCGTCGCCGAACATCGGCCGCTGCGTCTCGATCCAGTGCCCGGCGAGGTCGTCGGGGGTCAGCTCGCCGCGCTCGCGGCGGTGGGTGTGGATGCGGTCCTCGAAGCGGTTCATCGAGACCTGCCGGAAGACGGTCGCCATCGAGTCGTCGAGCTTCTGGACGAGCATGGCGAGGCGGTTGCGCGGGTCGGCCTCGGCGTCGAGGAGGCGCTGGAACACCAGCATCTCGCCGAACACGCTCGCCGTCTCGGCCGTGGTCAGCGGGGTATCGGAGTGGAACACGCCCTGCTCGCGGGCGAGGAACTGGTGGACGCCGTGGCCGAGCTCGTGGGCCAGCGTCTGCACGTCGCGGACGCGGCCGGTGAAGTTCATCATGATGTAGGGGTGCGCGCTCGGGACGGCGCCGTGGCTGAAGGCCCCGCCCCGCTTCCCCTCGACCACCGGCGCGTCGATCCAGCGACCGTCGAAGAACCGCCCCGCGATCTCGGCCATGCGGGGGTGGAAATCGCCGTAGGCATCGAGCACCGTCTGCTGCGCCTCGTCCCACCCGAACCGCCGCTCGGCGCCGCCGGCCCGCTCAATGGGGGCGTAACGGTCGTAGTCCATCATCTCGCCGTCGAGGCCGAGGAGGCGGGCCTTGAGGCGGTAGTACCGCTCCGAGAGGTCGTACCGGTTGGTGACGGCCTCCACCAGCGCCTGCACGGCGTCGTCGGCGATCTCGTTGTCGAGGTTCCGCGAGGCGAGCCAGTGGTCGTAGCGGCGCAGCCGGTCGGAGGAGGCCTTGTCGGCGAGGACGGTGTTGAAGACGAACGTGAGCGGGCGGCTCAGCCGCTCCAGCCCCTCGGTGAGCGAGAGGGCGGCGTCGCGGCGGAGCTCGCGGTCGGGGTCGTGAAGCTTGGCGAGGACGGCCTGCTCGGGGACGGTCTCGCCGCGCAGCTCGAACCGCGCCGCGCCGAGGGTCTCGTCGAAGAACCGGTTCCACGCGGCCCGCCCGGTGACGGCCTTCTCGGCGAGCACCCGCTCCTCCCCCTCCGAGAGCAGGTGCTCCCGGCGGAGCCACTGCAGCTCCAGGTAGTGCCGGTACGACATGAGGGCGTCGTCGGCGAGCAGCGCCTCCACGCGGGCCTCGTCCTGCGCGGCCCACTCGACGTCGAAAAAGATGAGCCGCTGGCTCGCCTGGGTGTAGCGCTCGCGGACGCGCTGGAGGAGCCCGCCGCACTCGGGGTCCTCGGTGTCGGTGACCCAGTGGAGGTAGGCGTAGGTGTGCGCCCGCCCGAGTCGGTCGTGGAGGTCCTCCAACTGACCCATCGCCTCGGCAAGCCCGGCGGCGTCGAGTTTCTCTAGCTGCCCGCGGTACTCGTCGGCGAACGCCTCGGCGTCCCGGTCGGCATCATCGAGCGCGGCATCGAGCGCATCGGTGTCGGCGTAGAGGTCGGCGAGGTCCCAGCGGACGTCTTCGGCGCCGGTGGTGGGAAGGGTCTCGGGCATGAGGCGGAGTCGTTCGGTAGAGACGCCCCGCCGGGGCGTCTACGGTGAGCGTTTGTGTGGAGGGCGCGGGGATGTTCGCGGATCGTGACGAACCCGCCGGGCCGCCGGGGGTTCAGGCATTTGTCCCCCTCCACATCGTCTCTCTGCCCCGCATGGCTAAGGTCACCGAGCTCAAAACCACCGACGACTTCGACAAGCTGCTCTACGAGTCCGAGGAGCGTCCCGTCGCCCTCCTCAAGCACTCCATCGCCTGCCCGATCTCGGCGCGCGGGCAGGAGCAGTTCGTCCAGCTCGAGCTGGACGGTGACCCGCCGCTCTACTGCGTCGTCGTGCAGTACGCCCGCGAGGTCTCGAACCACGTCGCCGAGGTGACGGGGGTGCGGCACGAGACGCCGCAGGCGCTGATCCTCTCGGGCGGCGAGGTGGCCTACCACGCCAGCCACCACCGCATCACCGCCGACGCCCTCCGCGACGCCGCCCGCGAGGCCACCGACGCGGCGGCTTGACACGTAGCCCCCCACAAGAATAAAGTCATCCCCGCGCAGGCGGGGATCCATGCGAGGTGCAGGACTTCACCGTCGCATGGATCCCGGATCAAGTCCGGGATGACGAGATGTTTTGCTGGCATCCGTCGTCTCCGTGGTCTTACGCGCTCGCCCCGTCGCATTCGCCCTCGCCTTCCTCGCAATTGCCGGGTGCGGGGATGGCCCGCCCGCGTCAGAGGCCCCAGCTCCCGCGGCGGAGGCCGTCCCGCTCGCGCCGGACTTCACGCTGAAGACGCCGGAGGGCGAGCCGTTCACGCTCTCCGAGCACCGCGGCGAAGTCGTCGTGCTCAACTTTTGGGCGACGTGGTGCGCCCCGTGCGTGGCCGAGATCCCCGAGCTGATGGCGATGCAGGACGCGCTCGCCGGCCAGGACGTCCGGTTCGTCGGCGTCTCGCAGGACACCGGGCCGCGCGCCTTCGAGGACGTCCGCGACTTCCGCGCGATCCTCGGCGTAACCTACCCGCTGCTGCTCGACCCCGGCCTCGCCGTCGGACGGGCCTACGACGGCGCCGCCGTTCTCCCGACGACGGTGGTGGTGGACCGCGCCGGCCGCGTCCACGCCCGCGCCGAGGGGCTGCTCACCGAGGCCCGCCTGCGGGACCTCCTCCGCGGCGTCGTCACCCTCCCCGGCGGGGCACCAACCGGACTCGACGTACCGACCTACGAGCCCTCTGCCAACCGCCCCGAAGGCTTCGGCGGCTGAGCCTGCAATCCTTTTCCCTCAGCCTTACTCCTGCTCTTCCTTCTCTTCCAGCAGCCTCGCGAGATTCTTCCGATAGATCTCCGTGTTGGGGTGTTCTGGGCCTAGCACCCGCTCGCCCGCATTCAGAGCCCGTTGGTAGAGCTTCTCGGCTCCGGCGAGGTCACCTCGCTCTCTGAGCACCGTACCCAGGTTACTCAAAGAGATGAGCGTGTCAGGATGCTCAGGTCCTAACATATGCTCCTTTCCTTCCACTGCTCTGCGGAGAAGCATCTCAGCTTCATCGAAACTGCCTTTGTTCGTAAGAAGGTAGCCAAGGTTAGCAACAGAAGTGAGCGTGCGGGGGTGCCGCGCTCCTAATACGCGCGCCCGCGTCTCCAGCGCCCGACGGTAAAACGCCTCCGCTCCTTCTACGTCCCCGCGGCTCTCAAGGAGGTTTCCGAGGTTCCCAATGGAGGTGAGTGTATCAGCGTGCTCCGATCCGAGCACTCGCTCCCTGGTTTCAAGCACTCGCCGGAAGAGCGCCTCCGCCTCAGTGAGGTCGCCCCGACCTTCGAGGATGTATCCGAGGTTAGAGGCCAGTGCGAGGACACCAGGATCGTCTGGGCCTAATCTGCGCTCCATCACGCCAAGCGCTCCACGAATGAGCGACTCTGCTTCGTCGAGCTTGTTCCTATGATCGAGGAGCAAACCGAGCTCGTTCATTGATACGAGCGTGCCGGGGTGCTCCAGGCCCAGCATACGCTCCCGCGCTTCGAGCGCGCGGCGATAGAGCAACTCGGCCTTAGCGAGGTCACCCAACTGGTTGCGCAACCGGGCGAGGCGGTCTACGAGGCGGAGACGGGTTTCTTCCATCTCTGCTTTATCCGCGTCGGGATGGGCATCGTACTGCTCCAGGAGGGCCGCCACCGTGTCGGCGCGCTCCCGGCGCTCCGCGTAAGTCATCCGGTCGTACTCACCCATCCAATCCTGGTCTCGCAGCGCGGCCCAGATTTCCTCGGCCTCTCGGGGGGGCGTCGTGAACTCGAACACGCCGCCGCGCCAGGCCCAGAGGTCAGGGGCACCCTCCATGAGCACACGGAGGGCATACTCCGGCAGCCAGAGCACGACGGGCACGGGGGCCGTCTCCTTCAGTAGCTCCCGCTTCAGGTTCAGCACGGCCAGCGGGGCGTGGCGCCGGCTCCCCACCGGCTCCCCACCGGAGGGCATGCTGTGCTCTAGCCCGTAGACGAACACCGCCCGCTTCCGCACCTCCCCATCCCCGCCCGCGCGCTCGTCCTCCCGCAGCCGCTCGGCGATCCGGTGGGCGAGGTCTGGCAGGGGCTCGGTGAGCCGAATCTCTACCACGTCCATCTCGTCAGCCACCTCCCGCTTGAGGCGCTCGGCGAGGCGGTCACGCCAGCGCGGCAGATTCACTCTGGCAATGAGGAGCGTGAACCCGTCCGCTCGCTGGAGCGCCCGCTTCATCGCCAGCAGGTGCTCCCGGTCCTCGCCGGTCAGGTCAGCCAGCTCAGTTGGTCGCGGTGTCGTCTGGGCCATCCTCCTCGGGGACCTCGTCGTAACGTTCCAGAGCCTCCTGGAACTTCGGGGTGCGCTGCACGGCGGGATGAACGTCCGCCCACTGGCCTCCGTTTCGATACTCTAGCACGAGGAGGTGATAGGGCAGTAGGGCGTACTCGGGGTCGGAGGGCAATCGCTTCTCGCGGTGTACCCTCGTCAGCTTCGGGAGGTCGGCGTCCTGCGCGAGCCGGTCATACTCGTTGGTGAGGACCTGGATGGCGCGGTCCACCGTGGCCGTCGAGATGGAGTCGTCGCTGTAGTCGCAGGCGGTACGGAGGAGGTGCATAAGGTCGCGGATGTGGCCCCCGCACGCCTCGCAGAGCCGCCGCACGTCGGCAGGGTTCTCGAACAAGTCCAGCGCCATTCGTCGGCTCACCGCCTCCTCCATGGCGTCGAGCGCTGCCTCGCAGGGGGCGCCGTCCTGCTCGCTGATCTTGACCATCGGGAGGATGAATGGCCGATCGTAGAGCGAAAGCAAGTTGCGCTCGAAGTAGATCGAGATGGGGACGGTGTAGACGACGTGGCAGCGTGGCGCCTTGAGATGATCCGCGTGGTCCACGAAGAGGTCGGTGTGCGTATTCCCCCGCCCGTCCGCGCTCGGCTTCGGGATGATGCGGTCGAGGCTGTCCACGATGAGCACGAGGCCCTGCTGGCCGTGCTCCCGGAGTTGGATCTGGACACTGTCTACGATGTCGTTGAGGTCGTCCAGGAACGCCGTGATGCTCTGGTCGATGGTGGTGCGGAGCTCCTGCTTTTTCCCGGCGCTCGCCTTGAGGGTGGAGCGGACGCCCATCATCAGCTTCAAGAGGCCGGGAATGCCGCCGCCGACCTGTGCTTCTCCCGTCACTGCCGTCCCGCCCTCCACCTCCGTCGTCTCCTCGATCACGAACGGTCCTAAACGGCGGCGCAGCCCGCGTTCGACCTCTTCGGGGACGTCGAGGCCCGCTTCGTCGGCGGCTCGCACCACCGCGAGGACGAGGGCGATCAGCACGTCCGTGTAACTCACGTCGGCCACGTCCACGGCGAACGTGGAGTCGAGGTAGGCAACGAAGAAGCCCTGCTCTTCTAGTTTCGCCTTCAGCCGAAGCAACTCCGAGGATTTCCCGCAGCCCCGATGCCCAGTGAAGAGCTGCTTGAGGTGGTCAACGGGTTCGGCTCGGTTGGAGCGTCGGATCCGCTTGGCGATGAGGTCCGCTATGGACACGTCCCCGCGCCACGGGGAGAAGTCCTCATAATAATCGTCGCCCGCTTTCAGCGGCTCATCGGGCTTGACGGCGTTGTAGGCGTCGTCTACGTTCGTCGCGGGTTCCGTCGGGGGCATCAGCAGCGAGGGCTCTGGGGTCCGCCGAATCTACCCGCCAGCGGTTTCCTGTGCCGCGTGGGTACCGGGAGCGGGATTCGAACCCGCACGGCCCGTGAGGGCCACAGCATTTTAAGTGCCGTGTGTCTACCAGTTTCACCATCCCGGCGGGGCCGCCGTGGCGGGCGGCGAGGAAACCTACGGAGCATGGCCAGGCCACACAACGGAGATGCTGCCGAGAATCGGCCGGGACGTAGCTTCCGCCGATGATCCCGAACGCCGCGACCGACACGCTCGAACCCCTCCGTGCCCATGCGCAGGAAGCTGCTGCGCGTTCGTCGGCGCCGTACTCGGGGCAGCCGGTTGGAGTGGCGTTGCTGCTGGGGGACGGGCGGTGGGTGCCGGGCGTCCGCGTCGAGAGCGGGTCGTTCCCGCTGACGATCCCGGCGCTCCTCGGGGCGTGGGTGGCGGCCGTCGGGGCGGGGCGACGGGACGTGGCGGCCGCGGCGCTGAGCCGGCCCTTCGCGCGGGGCGAGTGGGGGTGGCTGGCGGCGGCGCTCGACGCGGAGCCGGTGACGGAGGCCGAAAGCGCCGTCGCCTTCCGGCGTGACCTGCCCGCCGTCGGTGAGAGGCTGGAGGTCCGGCTGGAGGCGCCGGTGCCGGCGGACGACGCCGAGGGCGTCCGGCTGGCGCGCGAGGTCTCTGGGCGGGCGTTCGTGCCGCACTCGGACTTCCCCGTGGGCTGCGTGCTCCTCACGGAAGAAGGCGCTCTCGTGCCCGGCGTGAACGTCGAGCACGCGGACTGGACGCGGGGGCTCTGCGCTGAGCGGTCGGCGCTGGCGACGGCGGCGGCCTACGGGGTCGGCCCCGCCCGCCGGGTCTTCCTCGCGTGCCCGAGGGAGCCGCGCGCGACGCCCTGCGGCGCCTGCCGGCAGCTCCTCGCCGAGCAGGCCCCCGGCGCACCCATTGTGATGGGCCGCGGCGACGCGCCAGCCGAGACGGCAATGCCCGAAGCGTTGCTCCCGAACGGGTTTCGTGGAGACGTGCTGCGGCTTTGAGTTTCCGTGACTTCCCGAGGAGCCTGAACCCCGCGGCGCCTGCTCCGTTGGAGGCCGCCGGTCGTCACCCCTCACCCCCCTCCCACCGCGATGCTGCTCGACCTCGGCCTGCTCTTGCTCGGGCTCGTGGTGCTCTACTTCGGGGCGGAGTGGCTGATCCGCGGGGCCTCCAGCGTGGCTGTGGGCTTCGGGCTCCGGCCCCTCGTCGTCGGGCTGACGGTGGTGGCGCTCGGGACGAGCCTGCCGGAGTTCATGACGAACGTGTTCGCGGCGGCGGCGGGGAACGACGGGCTCGCGCTCGGCAACATCCTCGGCTCGAACATCGCCAACGTAGGGCTGATCCTCGGGGTGAGCGCGCTGATGGCGCCGCTGGCCGTGGCGCCGTCCACGCTCCGGCGGGAGTACCCGATCATGCTCGGGACGCAGGTCCTCTTCTTCGGCCTCGCCCTCGACGGCACCATCAGCAGGATCGACGGGGCGATCCTCCTCGTCGGCCTCGCCGGCTTCCTCGGCTACCTCGTCCGCGACGTCCGGCGGCGGAGCGTAGGGCCGGGGGAGGTCGTGGCCTCGCCGGAGCTGACCATGCCGGGCTGGAAGAAGGCGCTGCTGCTGGCGGCCGGCGGCGCGGGCCTCGCCCTCGGCGCGCACCTCATGGTCACGGCCGCCGTCTCCATCGCCGAGGACTTCGGGGTCGACCCCGTGATCGTGGGGCTGACGGTGGTGGCGCTCGGGACGAGCCTGCCGGAGCTCGCGGCCTCCGTGGTCGGCGTGATGCGGGACGAGACGGACCTCTCGGTCGGCAACGTGATCGGCTCGAACCTGCTGAACGTGCTGTTCGTCGTCGGCCTCGTGGCGGTGATCGCGCCGATGGAGGTCGGGGACGACGCGCTCCGGCTCTACTTCCCGGCGATGCTCGGCTTCTGCCTGATGATCGCGCTAGCGGCCTTCGGGCAGCGGCTCTCGCGGTGGCACGGGCTCCTGCTGCTGACGGCGTTCCTGGGGTACACGGCCTACCTCGTGATGCCGCTCCTTTGAGTCGTGAGTGATGAGTTGTGGGTTGTGAGTGGGGGCAATGCGCCCCGAGCCGAACCGTTGAGGCTCGGGGCCGGCGTCGCCTTCAGCCGGCCCGTCTCCTAACTCAAGACCTAGAACTCCCCTGGACCTCGCCCTCGCCCGCAGCCCCCTCCTCCTCGCCCTCTGCCTCGTGGCGGCGGCGGCGCTGGCGTGGTGGAGCTACGGGCGGATGGTGCCGCAGCCCCCGCCCGCGCGCCGGCTGCTACTGGCCGGCCTCCGGTTCGCCACGCTCGCTGTCGTGCTCGTGCTCCTCTTCGAGCCCGTGCTCCGGAGCGTCGAGACGGAGGAGGAGCCGCCGGTGCTGGCCGTCCTCGTGGACCGGAGCCAGAGCCTCGCCCCCGACAGCGCCGGCGGCGCCCGCACCGGCGACGCCGCGGAGGCCGCCCGCAACGCCCTCCGCCGCCTCCCCGATCTCGACGCCGAGACGCACGTGTTCGCCTTCGACGCCGACCTCCGGCCGGTGGACGGGGAGGCAGCCGACGCCGCCGACTCGCTGACGTTCGAGGGGGCGCGGACCGACATCGCGGGGGCGCTGCGGCGGGTCGAGGAACGGTTCGAGGGGGGGAACCTCCAGGGCGTCCTTTTACTTTCCGACGGGCGCTACACAGCGGGGAGGAATCCCGTCTACCTCGCCGAGCAGTTCCCCGTCCCCGTCTTCACCGCCACCGTCGGGGATACCACGGCGCGGCGGGACGTGCGGGTGTCGCGGGTCGTCACGAACGAGGTGGCCTACGCCGGCGTCGAGCTGCCGGTGCGCGTCGCCGTCGCGGCCGACGGGTTCGCGGGGGAGCGGGTGACGGTGGCGCTCTCCGAGGGCGGGCGCGTGCTGGCCCGCGAGGCCGTGACGCTCCCGGCCGACGGGCTGGAGGCGACGGTGGACCTCGCGGTGACGCCGGAGGCCGAGGGGCTCCGCCGCTACGTCGCCAGCGTGACCCGTCTCGACGGCGAGGCCACGCACGCCAACAACGCCGAGGCCGTGACGGTCCGCGTCCTCTCGAACCGCCGCCGGGTGCTGCTGCTGGCCGCCGCGCCGGGGCCGGACGTGGCTGCCCTCCGCGAAACCCTCGACGCGGACCCGAACCTCGACCTCACCGTGCGGACGCAGCGCGAGCCGGGGCGTTACTACGAGGGCCGCCTCCCCGCCCGGCTCGACACGTTCGACCTCGCCGTGCTGGCCGGCTTCCCCGGCCGCGCCACCAGCCGCGCCGATGCCGAGGCCGTCGCGGCGGCGGCCGACGGCGGGCTCCCGCTCCTGTTCGCCCTCACCCGCCAGACCGACCTCGGCACGCTCGGCGCCGCGCTCGGGGACGCGCTGCCGGTACAGCCGGAGGTGGCCCGCGGCGGCTTCCTCGAGAGCCAGCTCCTCCCGACGGCAGCCGGCGCGCTCCACCCCGTCCTCGGCATCCCCGGCGCGCCACCCGCCGCGCTCGACCGCCTGCCCCCGGTTGCTACCAGCGAAAGCCGGTGGGCCACGGCGCCGGACGCCCGCACGCTCGCCACCGTCCGCGTCCGCGGCGTCGCCCTCGACGACCCGATGCTCGTGGTCCGGCAGCGCGGGGGGAATCGGAGCGCGGCGCTGCTCGGGGCCGGGACGTGGCGGTGGCGCACGCTCCCCGAGGACCTCTCGGATGTGGAGGGGTTCTACCCCGGCCTCGTCCAGAACCTCGTCCGCTGGCTGACCACCCGCGAGGACCGCCGCCGCGTGCGCGTCCGCCCCACCGCCGACCTGTTCGGCGAGGGCGAGCCCGTACGGTTCACGGGGCAGGTCTACGACGAGGCGCTCGTCCCCGTCCCTGACGCCTCCGTCGAGGTCGTGGTGACGGCGCCGGACGGGACGCGCACGCCGTTCCCGATGCGGCCCGTCGGCAACGGCCGCTACGAGCTCGACGCCGGGGCGCTGCCGGCGGGGGACTACACCCTTTCGGCCGAGGCCGAGCGCGGCGGCGAGACCCTGGGTGCGGACCGGGGCGCCTTCGCCGTAGGCGCGCTCGCGCTCGAATACCGCGACCTCCGCGCCGACCCGGCCCTCATGCGCGAGGTCGCCCGCCGCTCCGGCGGCGCCGCGATCCCCGTCGAGGAGATCCCCGCGCTGGCCGCCCGCCTCGACGGCCGCCTCGCCCCCCGCGTCGTCGAGACCGAGCGGGAGACGGAGCTGTGGCGGCTGGCCCCGCTGCTGGCCCTGCTCGTCCTGTTGCTCGCCGCCGAGTGGGTGCTGCGCAAACGCTCGGGGATGGTGTGAGTCGGTGGACCGTGGACCGTCTTCCGTCTACTGTCCCCTGTCTGCCGGCCTACTCCCCCATCACCTCGACCTCCTCGTGGAGGGTGTCCTCGACGTAGAGCACCTGGACGGCGATGATGAGGCAGACGATGATCGGCGTGGCGAAGATGACGCCCCACACCCCCCCGGCCACGCCGAACAGCACCTGCCCCACGATCAGCAGCGCCGGCGGCATCGAGACGGCACGCTGCTGGATGAGCGGGGTGATGAGGTAGCTCTCGAGGACCTCGACGAGGGCGTAGAGCCCGAGCACCCACAGCACGAGGTCCGGCCCCTCGGAGAGCGCGACGAGCACGGCCGGCACGGTGGAGGCAATAGGGCCGAGGTAGGGGACGAACGAGAACAACGCCGCCAGGAGCCCGAGCGTCAGCGCCAGCGGCACGCCGAGGATGAAGAGCCCCGTCGCCACCAGCGTCCCGACGACGGCCATCGAGGAGAACCGGCCGAGGAGCCACCCGCGCAAGCCCCCTCCGAGCTTCTCGAACAGCTCGCGCGCCTCCCCCCGGTGCGCCCCCGGCACGAGGCGCACGACGGCGCCGGTGTAGAGGCCGGGGTTGACGGCCCCGTAGATCCCCACGAACGCCACCACGACGACGTCCACGACCACCCCGAGCGCCGTCGAGAACAGCCCGGTGACGCGGCCGAGGAGGTCGCTGCCGCGGAGGGCGGAGGGCTCTGGCGCGGCGTCGAGGAGGGTCTGCCCCCAGCCGTAATCGTCGAGCCACGCACGGAGGCCGTCGAGGGCGGTGGGGATGCGCGTCTGGAGGTCCGTGAACTGCTCCGCCACGCGCGGCCCGACGAACAGGAAGAACCCGACGATGGCCGCCAGCCAAAGCGCAATGACGACGGCCAGCGCCGCCGTCCGCCCCAGCGGGGTGTGGCGGGCCAGCGCGCTCGCCAGCCCGTCCAGCAGCACGGCCAGCAGCACCCCCGCGAAGACCAGGAGCACGACGGAGAACGCGTGCCACACCAGCGCCAGCAGCGCCAACGTGAGCACGCCGAGGACCAGCACGATGAGCACGCGCCGGGTGAAGAGGGACTCTGTGGAAGCCACGGCGAGAAGGGCGGACGAGAGGGGCGTCGCCAAGATAGGCCGACAGGGCATTCTCCGCCCCCCGTCTCCCGGCGCCGGCCGTGCAGACACCCCAGACAGCTCAATGGGGCCGGTACGCGTCGGCGTCGGAACGGGCCCGATGAAAAAGACGGGGGAGCGGTTGCGTCTGCGGCGGTGTTATCCTATTATTGCTTCGATGTAAGCGCTTTCAGGTCGTCCGCGTCCTGCCTCCCACCGCCCCCGCCGTGCCCGTCACCATCTACGACATCGCCGCGCAAGCCGGCGTCTCGATCGCCACGGTCTCCCGCGTCTTCAGCGGGCAGACCCGGGTGGCGGACGACACGCGTGCGCGGGTGTTCCAGATGGCCGAGGCGCTGGGCTACGAGCCGAACGTCGCCGCGCAGAACCTCGCGCGCCAGACGACCCAGGTGATCGGGGCCGTCGTCCCGATGCTGACGTCGTACTTCTTCATGGAGGTCATCCGCGGCGTGCAGGACGAGCTCTCCGAGGCCGGCTACGACCTCCTCGTCTACGCCAGCCGCACGCCCTCGCACGTCGGCGCCCAGGTGGCGCGCGCGCTCCAACCCGGCCGCGCCGACGGCCTCCTGCTCTGCTCGACCCCGCTCTCCGACGCCCACGCCGAGCGCCTGAAGGCCAGCGGCGCCTGCGTCGTCCTCGTGGACTCGGCCCACCCCGCGTTCGACTCCGTCTCGGTGGACAATGCAGAGGGCGGGTTCGTCGCCACGCGGCACCTGATCGCGGGGGGGGCGCAGCGGGTGGCGATGATCGCGCCGCACCCGGACGCCACGCCGGGCGTCGAGCGGCGACGCGGCTACGAGCGCGCACTCGCCGAAGCCGGGCTCGACGTCGACCCCGCCCTCGTCGTCGCCAGCGACGAGGCGCTCCAGCACGGGTTCACCCGCGAGGCCGGCTACGAGGCCATGCGCGAGCTCCTGGGCCGGAGTCCCCGGCCCGACGCCGTGTTCGTGGCCTCGGACGTCCAGGCCCTCGGCGCGCTCAAGGCCCTCCGCGACGCCGGCCTCCGCTGCCCCGAGGACCTCGCCCTCATCGGCTTCGACGACATCCGCACGAGCGCCTACGTCGGGCTCTCGACGCTGCGCCAGCCGATGTACGAGATGGGCCGCGTGGCAACCGAGCAGCTCCTCCGCCGCATCGCCGACGGCGACGCGCCGCCGGCCCACACCACGTTCTCCCCCGAGCTCATCGTGCGCGAGACGAGCGCGGCTCGCTGAAGCCCGCCCGTCTCGCCTCTGCCCCACCCCACCGCCCGATGAACACGCCCCTCCCCTCCCGCGTCTCCGGCTCCCGCGCTCTCGGCCTCGCGCTCCTCCTCCTCGTCGGGGCCGGCGCCGCGCAGGCGCAGTACGGCAAGATCCGCGGCACCGTCACCGACGCCGCCACGGGCGAGCCGCTGCCCAGCGTGAACGTCCGCATCGAGGGGACGTCGCAGGGCGCCGCTACGAGCTTCGACGGGGCGTACACCATCATCGGCCTCCGGCCCGACACGTACGCCGTCACGTTCTCGTTCATCGGGTACCGGCCCGTCCGCGTCGAGGGCGTCCGCGTCAGCATCGACCTCACGACGGACCTCGACGTGGAGCTCGCCGAGGAGGTCGTCGAGGGCGAGGAGGTCGTCGTGACGGCCGAGCGGGCGCTCGTGCAGAAGGACCTCACCGCGACGACGGCTTATGTCTCGAGCGAGGAGATCCGGGCGCTCCCGGTGGAGAACTTCAGCGAGGTCGTCGAGCTCCAGGCCGGCGTCGTCAACGGGCACTTCCGTGGGGGCCGCCTCGGCGAGGTCGGCTACTGGGTCGACGGGCTCCCCGTCAGCGACGTCTACGACGGCGGGCTCGCGCTCTCCATCGAGAACGACATGGTGCAGGAGGCGCAGGTCGTCACCGGCGCCTTCAACGCCGAGTACGGGCAGGCCATGAGCGGCATCGTGAACGTCGTCACGAAGGACGGCTCGAACCGGTTCGAGGGCAACCTCATGGGCTTCCTCGGGGACTACGTGACGGGCGAGGAGACGCTCCCCACCGGCGCCTCGGTCTTCCCCGAGCTCGACGACCTCTCGGCGACCGCCGTCCAGAACCTCGAGGGCTCGCTCGGCGGGCCGATCCTGAGAGACCGCCTGTTCTTCTTCACCAGCGGGCGCTACTTCAAGAACGACGGCTGGGTCTACGGCCGGGACCTCTTCCGCGCCGGCAGCCTCCGCCGCGACGGCGACCCCGAGAGCGCGACGTTCCAGCAGCTCGTCCGCGACTCCACCGTCTTCGGGGACTCCGCGGCCGTCAGCCTCAACCCCTTCGAGAAGGTCTCCGGGCAGGTCAAGCTCACGGCGCAGCTCGGGGGCGGGATGCGGCTGGCCGCCAACGCCATCGCCAGCCGCGAGGAGCTCGTCCCCGGCGATCCGTTCTCCCTGTTCTACTTCCCCACGGGGCTCCTCCAGGGCCAGCGCGACGCCTACTCCTCGTACCTCAAGTTCACCCACTCGGTCTCGAACAGAACCTTCTACGAGGTCGGCATCACGAACAACTACACCACCTTCGACGAGGCGCTCTTCGAGGACCCGAACGACCTCCGCTACCGCGAGAACGACTTCTTCGGGTTCACCCAGCAGCAGTTCACGAGCAACTTCCTCATCGGCGGCACCAACAACCGCCGGTTCGAGCGGGCGACGAACACGTGGCTCGCGAAGGCCGACGTGACGAGCCAGATCGGCAACGCCAACCTCGTCAAGTTCGGCGTCGAGGGGCGGCTCCACAGCCTCCGCTACACCGAGGGCACCGTCGTCGTCGACGACGAGGACGCGGTGCCGCGCGAGGACCAGACCCTGCTGCAGGCACGCGGGCAGCGGGTCCTCCTCAACGGCGCCTACGATTACGGCCCCACCGAGTTCAGCGCCTACCTCCAGGACAAGATCGAGCTCGGCGGGCTCATCATCAACGTCGGCCTCCGGTTCGACTACTTCGACTCCGACGGCCGCGTCCTCCGCGACCCCACCGACCCCAACGCCGTCGAGCTCGGCCGCCGCCTCGTCGTCCGCAACGCCGACGGCCTCCCCATCGGCGCCGACGGCAACCCCATCCTGGACGAGGACGGCAACCCCATCCTCGACCCGCGACAAGACGAGGACGGCCGGTTCCAGTTCTACCTCGACGGCGACGGCAACGTCACCAATTACACGCCCGACGAGGCCTTCGGACGGGCGAGCCCGAAGTGGCAGCTCTCGCCGCGGCTCGGCGTCGCCTTCCCGATCACGGAAGGCGGCGTGGTTCACTTCTCGTACGGGCAGTTCTTCCAGCGGCCGAACTTCGAGCTCCTCTACCGGAACCCGTACTTCCTCCTCGGCAACAGCGGCTCCGGCCTCCAGGGCCTCGTCGGCAACGCCGACCTCGAGCCGGAGCAGACGATCTCGGGCGAGATCGGCGTCAAGCAGCAGCTCACGGCGTCGAGCGCCGTCGAGCTGACGGCGTACTACCGCGACATCCGGAACCTCGCCGGCACGGCCGTCGAGCCCATCACGGTCCGCGGCTCCAGCGTCCGCTACGGGCAGATCCAGAACTCCGACTTCGGCTTCGTCCGCGGCATCATCCTCCGCCTCGACCAGCGGATCGGGCGGAGCCTCTTCGCCGGCGTAGACTACACGTTCCAGGTCGCGCGCACGAACGCGAGCGACCCGAACCAGTCCTACGAGGCCCGCGCGGCCAACGCCCCGCTGGAGCAGCAGATCCTCCCGGCCAACTGGGACCAGCGCCACACCGTCACCGCCACGCTCGGCTACGACAACGCCGCGCTCGACGCCGGCTTCGGCCTCGTCTTCAACTACGGCACCGGCGAGCCCTACACGCCCGCCTTCACGAGCGAGATCAGCCGGGACCAGGTGCCCGGCCGTGTCCTGCTCAACTCCGAGGTCAAGCCGAGCACGGCCGTCCTGAACCTCACGGCCCACAAGAACTTCCGCCTCGTCGGCGACCACTCCGTCCAGCTCTTCACGAAGGTGGACAACGTGCTCGACGCGCGCAACGAGACGGGCGTCTTCGGCGAGACCGGCCGCGCCACCTACTCCCTCTTCCAGAACCGCGACGCCGACACGTTCCAGGGCGACCCGGCCTTCCTGAGCCGGTTCTACACCCGCCCCGGCTTCTTCACCCAGCCGCGCCGCGTCGTGCTCGGCCTCCGCTACGGGTTCTAGCGGCCCCGCCTGCGCAGCGAGACTTCACACACGTTTTGCACCTGCCCTGACCGACCCGCGGCACTCCCACGTTGGAGCCTACCCCCCCTCCGATCGAACCTCCCCGCTTGATGCGCCTCCCCCTCCCCCGCCTCTGCCTGGCCCTGGCCCTCGCCGCCGCGTGGGGCGCGCTCGCCCCCGTGGCGCCGGCGCAGGACCGCGACGACCTCCCGGCGTTCCTCCTGGACAACGACTTCTACTCCGACCGTGGGGAGCAGAAGAAGGGGCTGATGAACGGCAACCAGATCGCGCTGACGTTCTTCAACTACGGCCTCCTCGGCGGCGTCGGCGAGACCCGGGGGGAGTGGCCGCGCGGCTCCGACGACTTCTACATCGGCGATGTGCTCCCCGTCGTCGGCGTCGAGTTCCCCGTCGACACCGACGGCGACGGCGAGGCCGACACGCTCCTCGTGTCCACCGTCACCACGCGCGGCCCCCGCGCCGGCATCGACCTCGAGGGGCCGGACGGGCAACAGAACGTGTTCTGGGGGTTCGAGCCGAAGGCCGGCTTCGCGGCGGACGCGTTCACCAGTGACGAGTGCGTCTTCGAGGACGAGGACGGGGTGCCCGTTACGCAGAACGACCGCCCGGCGATCTCGACCGACCCCTGCACGTGGCCGTCGTTCTGGCCCGACCAGCCCACCTGGATCGACCCGATGACGGGGCAGGCGCAGTGGAACGGGTTCTTCGGCCGCGACCAGTTCCAGGCCGACCTCGAGACGTACTTCTGGATGGACGACGTCAACGACGAGGAGCCGACGGCCCAAGCCCAGAGCGTCGGCGGCACGTTCCAGGCCGACTCCACCCGGCCTAGCCTCGAAAGCCTCGGGCTGACGATGAAGGTCCGCGGGCTCCAGTGGAGCCAGTTCCTCGCCGAGGACGCCATCTTCTGGCTCTACGAGGTCACCAACACCAGCACCACCACGTACCCCCGTGTCGCCGTCGGCCTCACCGTCGGCACGCTCGCCGGCGGCGACGGGGACTCCCAGGACGACCTCGCCTTCTTCGACCAGGGCAACCGGATCGTCTACTCCTGGGACAACGACAACTCCGGCAACGCCGGCCAGAACGTCGGCTACGTCGGCTACGGCTTCCTCGAGAGCCCCGGCGACGACTTCAACGGGATCGACGACGACGGCGACGGCGACCCCCGGTTCGAGCAGGGTCAGGACTTCCGCGGCCTCCCGTACATCTCGGAGGCCGAGGCCGGCGACCCCGCCCTCAACCAGTTCCGCCAGGAGGACTTCGAGGGCCGCACCTTCGCCGAGGGCGACCCCGTCATCGTGATCGACTACGACACCGGCGAGCGCTCGGTCGAGTACCTCCCCGCCGAGGGCCTCACCGTCGAGACCCCGCTCGGGCCGATCCGCGTGGAGCCGGGGACGTTCCTGGAGGAGACGCAGCGGGCGATCCAGGGGCAGCTCGAGACCGTCGTCGTGACGGAGAAGAACCTCGTCGACGAGGACCTCGACGGCGTCGTGGACGAGGACGAGAACCTCCACTTCACCCGCCGCTTCCAGCAGCTCGACAACTCCATCGCCACGCTGGAGCCGGTGCGCTACGCCAACTACGTCGGCTTCGCCGAGGCCACCCGCGACCGCGACCCCACCGAGCAGGACTCTCTCAACTACGGCCTGCTGAACCCGCTGATCGACGAGGCCCGCGACGACGGCGTCGACAACGACGGCGACTGGACGATGGAGGACGACCTCGGCGCCGACGGCAAGCCCGCCACCGGCGACGAGGGCGAGGGCGACGGCGTCCCCACGCCCGGCGAGCCGAACTTCGACGCGCTCGACGTGACCGAGAGCGACCAGGTCGGGCTCTCCAGCTTCTTCTACTTTAACCCCCCCGGCCGCCTCCGCATGAACCAGGACGAGAGCCTCTGGCAGGCGCTCTCGCCGGGGTTCTTCACCACCAACGACGAGCTCGAGCAGCAGCAGGGCTCCGGCGGCGTCGACGGCGACTTCGTCTTCGGCTCGGGGTACTTCCGCCTCGAGCCCGGTGAGACCCTCCGGTTCTCGCTCGCCACCGTCTTCGGCGAGGACCTCCGGGACATCACCAACAACACCCAGACGATCCAGGAGATCTACGACCGGAACTACCAGTTCGCCCGGCCGCCCATCCGGCCGACCCTCGGCGCCGTGCCCGGCGACGGGCAGGTCACCCTCTACTGGGACTCGAAGTCGCTCGACTCCGTCGACCCCCTGAACGGGATGGACTTCGAGGGCTACCGCATCTTCAAGAGCACCGACGTCAACTTCAACGACCCCGACCGGCTCTCCGACGCCTTCGGCAACGAGACCGGCATCCTCGTCCCGGAATTCCAGTTCGACCTCGACAACGGGATCAACGGGGTCTACACCTCGCCCGACAGCCGCCTGCTCGGCGTGCCGTTCCCGCTCGGTGAGGACACGGGCCTCCAGTTCTCGGTGGTCGACGACGACGTCGTCAACGGGCAGCGCTACTACTACGCCATCACGGCCTACGACCGCGGCGTGGCGGGCGAGATCTTCCCGGCCGAGAACAACCTCGACTTCGACATCCTCAACGACGGCACGGTCGTCCCCGGCCAGAACGTCGTCTCGGTCGTCCCGAACGCGCCGGTGCCGGGGTTCCAGGGCGGCGGGGTCGTCGGTGCGGCCGAGCACGTCCGCGGCCCGGCCGACGGGACGGTGCTGACCGAGGTGCTCGCCCCAGCGCTGATCCCCGACGGCGGCACCTACACCGTCAGCTTCGGCGGGGAGGGCATCATCGCGGACAGCTTCTACGTCACCAACGCGGCGGCGGACACGCTCGCACGGGGCCTCATCGGGCGCAGCGAGAGCTTCGTCTTCGACGGCCTCCGGCTGATCCTCCAGAACGTCGAGACGCAGATCGTCTCGGAGGGCTTCGAGGACGAGCGGGAGAGCCGCCGCAAGGCCAACGCCACGGTGGTCCAGATCAACCGGATCGGCTGGACCCTCAACGGCACGGCCGTCCCCTACGACTACGAGGTCACGTTCGCCGACGAGCCCGTCGACGAGTCCATCGGCGGGTTCACCCTCGGCGAGGGGAACAACGCGCCGACGGCCGTGGCGCGCGAGACGTTCTTCAGCGTGCGGAACCTCACGCTCGACCGCCCCGCCACCTTCGTCCTCTTCGAGCCCGACGACAACGGCCGCTTCGACCTCGGCGACGCCATCTTCATCTACGAGGACGTCGACGGCGACGGCGAGCTCGACCCGACGTTCGGGCTGAGCTACCTCGGCACGGGACCCAACAACGGCGGCACGGAGCCGGCCGCAGCCGGGGACGTGTACCGGATCGAGACGGTGAAGTCGTTCACCGAGCGCGACGTGTACCGGCTCGGGACGGCGGGGCCGGGGGTGGACGAGGACGCCGCGCGCGCGCAGCTCGAGCTCATCCGCGTCGTCCCGAACCCCTACGTCGCCGCGGCGTCGTGGGAGCGCGGGCTCCCGGGCAACGTGAGCGGCCGGGGCGAGCGCCGGGTGGACTTCGTGAACCTCCCCGAGGACGCCCGCGTCCGCGTCTACACCGTCCGCGGCGCCCTCGTCTGGGAGGGCCGGAAGGAGCCCGGCATCGCCGACGCCACGCTGAGCTGGGACCTCCGCACGCGCGAGGGCCTCGACGTCGCCTACGGCGTCTACTTCTACCACGTCGAGAGCCCCCTCGGCGACAAGACGGGCAAGATCGCCCTCATCAAGTGAGCCGCCTCATGCGAGTGATCCGCACCATACGAACGCCCCGACTTCCCCTCGCGCTGGTCGCCCTCCTCGTCGGCGCGACCGTCCCCCCCGCGCATGCGCAGGACAAGGTCGCCACGACGGCGGCGCAGTTCCTCGGCCTCGGCGTGGGCGCTCGCGCCACGGCCATGGGCGGCGCCCAGGTCGCCGGCGTCGAGGGGCCGACGGCGCTCTACTGGAACCCCTCGGCCATCGCCGCGATGCCGGCGAGCGGCCTCGAATTCTCGAACAGCGAGTGGCTCGTCGACACCGACTTCCAGTTCGCCGCCCTCGTCTTCGACGCCGGCGCCCTCGGCCACTTCGGCGTCTCCGTCACGAACATGGACTACGGCGAGGACGGCGTCACCGCGATCGACGAGTGCGGCCCCGCGAACCCGACCTGCGAGACCGGCGAGCGGTGGGCCGCCAGCAGCCTCGCCGTCGGCGTCTCCTATGCCCGCAACCTCACCGACAAGTTCGCCGTCGGCGGCACGCTGAAGTTCGTCCGGGACCAGGTCTGGAACGAGAGCGCCAACGGCGGCGCCCTCGACCTCGGCGTCACCTACGACACCGGCTACCGCGGGCTCAAGATCGGGATGAGCATGGCGAACTTCGGGACCGACATGCGGCTCTCCGGCGTGGACCTCCGGCGCCGCGTCGAGGCCGCCGACGACCAGGCCGGCTCGAACGACCGCCTCGCGGCCAACCTCGAGGTCGACGAGTGGGCGATGCCGCTCATCTTCCGCGTCGGCGTCTCGGCCGTCCCCTTCCGCGCGGCCGGGCAACGGCTCACGCTCGCCGTCGACGGCAACGCCCCCTCGGACCAGGCGCAGTCGGCCAGCTTCGGCGCCGAGTACGCCTTCCGCGAGATCGCCTTCGTGCGCGGCGGCTGGCGCCAGGCCTTCGGCTTCGACGGCGACGACGGGTGGACGCTCGGCTTCGGCCTCCGCTACGCCTTCACCGATCGCCTCGCCGGCCACTTCGACTACTCCTTCCAGAACCTGGAGCCCTTCGGGACTCCGCAGATGTTCGCGCTCGGCTTCACCTTCTGAGGCCCCCGCGCGGCACCCACGGGCGGCCCTCTCCGGGCCCCCGCCCCCCCTCACATCACACCGAGGTACCCCATGCGCAACGCTACCGCACGCCTCGGCCTGCTGGTGCTGTTCGGCCTCCTAGCGGTCCCCTCGTGGGCTCAGGAGTACGACATCACCTTCCAGGTCGACATGAGCACGGCGATCGACAACTGCCAATTCGACCCCGACACCGACGGCGTCACCGTCCCCGGCAACTTCAACGGGTTCGACACGTCGGCCTTCCCCCTCTCCGACGGCGACGACGACGGCGTCTACACCGGCACCTACACCGTCGCCGAGGAGGACCTCACCGACCCCGACGGCGAGATGCGGTACAAGTTCTTCGCCACCGGCGAGTCCGTCGGCTGGGAGGACGGGAGCGACCGGGAGTTCGACCCGACCGAGGACACGACCCTCCCCGTGGCCGAGTTCAACTTCGACTTCGAGGACCAGTGCGACGCCACGACCGAGACCTACGAGCTCGAGTTCACCGTGAACATGGCGACGCAGATCCTCACGGGCGACTTCGACCCGAAGGAGGACCAGGTCTTCGTCGCGGGTGAGTTCCAGGGCTGGGACGCCACCGGCAACGAGCTCTTCCAAGACTTCTTCAACCCCGACCTCTACACCAACGTGTTCGAGGCTGAGGTGACGGTGCCGAGCTCGAACCCCTACAAGTTCACCTTCCGCGACGCCGACGACCCGCCCGGCGAGGACATCACCTGGGAGAGCGGCGACGACCGCACCTTCGCCGTCACCGGCGACGAGGAGGACTCCGACAACAACGGCCTCCCGGAGGTCCTCATCGGCGGTGAGGACCGCTACTTCAGCGACATCAGCCCGGACGAGCTGCTCGGCGCCTCCGCGACGGTGAAGTTCGAGGTCGACCTCCGCCCGGCGTTCTACTACCTCGAGGACAACGGCGAGCTCCCGGCCGACGTCCAGGGCGGCGGGACGACCGACGAGATCACCGGCCTCTGGGTCAACGGCCCCGTCGCCGCGAGCGCCTCCGAGGACAACAACACGACGTGGGCCACGTGGGGCCCCGACGGCCTCGGCCAGCTCGACACCCGCGAGCTCTACGACGACGGCACCAACGGCGACGCCGTCGCGGGTGACACGATCTACACCCGCGACTACGTCTACGAAGCCGGCACCCCCCGCCGCCTCGTCGGGAAGTTCGGCGCCAGCGGCTACGACAACGAGGCCGGCTCCGGCAACGACCAGAACTTCTTCCTCACCGAGGGTACCTCGACCATCGAGGTCAACTTCGGCTGCATCCAGAAGCAGGACGGCACCTTCGTCGACGAGACGAACGAGCCCGATGACTCGGACTACTTCGCGCCCTACGACCCGTACCTCCTCATCGACAACACGCAGACGGTCCCGACGTGCGTCGTCGTCCGCTCCGGCGGCGAGGACGACATGGGCACCGCCGTCGAGCCGACGGGGGTCACGCCGGAGGCGGCGCTGCTGCTCCCGAACTACCCGAACCCGTTCGCGGGCGAGACCACGTTCGAGTACGGCATCACCGAGGCCGCGCAGGTGACGCTCGCCGTCTACGACCTCATGGGCCGCCGCGTGGCGCTCCTCGTCGACCGCGTGCAGGCGCCGGACACGTACCGCGTCCGCTACGACGCCTCCGGGCTCGCCAGCGGCACGTACCTCTACCGGCTCGCCGCCGGGGACGCCGTGTTCACGCAGCGGATGACGGTCATCCGCTAACGCGAGGACAGTGCAAGCCATCGGACCCCCCGCTCCCCTTGCGTCGCTTCGCTCCGGCTGCGCGGAACTGTCCCCCTTCTCAAGGGGGACAGCTTCTCGACGCCTGAGGGCGCAGCCCGATGCGAGGGAAGCGGGGGGTCCGTAACTACCGCTCCGCGCACATCCGCATACGCCCCATTCTCCTTCCCCTAGCCTCATGCCGCGTCCCCTCCGCTTCGCCGCCCTCGCCCTGCTCCTCGGCCTCGCCGCAGGGCTGCCCCCGACGGCGGCGGCGCAGGAGCTCGACGTGACCTTCCGGTTCCTCCCGGACCTCGCGCCCCCGGAGGTCGGGACCGTCGAGCGCGCGTTCCTGCCCGGCTCGTTCAACGACTGGGGGCCGAACAGCGACGGCCGGATCAACATCGGCGCGCCGTCGCAGATGAGCTACGACGCGGACGCCGACGAGTACCGCTACACCGAGGCCCTCACCGTCGGCAGCGAGGTCTTCTACAAGCTCCACGTCCACGAGAACGCCAGCGGCTCGGACTACGAGTGGTTCGTGGACCCCCTCGCCGCCGAGCCCTGCACCTTCGGCGGGTTCGGCTCGGATTGTCGCCTGGAGGTGACGGACCCGCTCGCCTTCCAGCCCGCCCGCGAGACCAACGGCGACGGCGAGCTCGTCGCCGTCTCGGCCGGCGTCTTCGGGACCGAGGCCATCACGGCCATCGAGTTCCAGATCAACGACGACGAGCCGCAGGACGGGCTCGCGCACTACGACGTCGACTCCGGCATCTTCCGCTACGAGCTCCCCGAGCCCATCGAGGGCTCCGGCTACTTCCGGATCACCGCCACCGACCAGAGCGGCGACACCGCCGAGGCCGAGGTCGGCATCGTGCCCCCGACGGTGATCGACGAGGCGCGGCCGGCCGGGCTCCGCGACGGCATCACCTACGTCGACGACACGACCGTCCGGCTCTCGCTGTTCGCCCCCTTCAAGGAGTTCGTCCACGTCGTCGGCGACTTCAATGGCTGGACCGCCGACCCCGGCTCGCTGCTCCGCCGCGACGCCCGCGGCGCCGACCCCACGACCGCCGACTCGGTGTGGTGGTGGATCGAGCTCGACGGCCTCGCCGCCGGCGAGGAGGCCGCTTTCCAGTACCTCATCGACGGCGAGTTGCGCATCGCAGACCCCTACAGCCACAAGGTCCTCCTCCCCGACGACGACTTCATCTCGGAGAGCACGTACCCCGGCCTCATGGAGTACCCCGAGGGCGAGGCGTTCGGCGCGCCGGTCACCGTGATCGAGCCCGGCGCCGAGGCGTTCGTGTGGACCGACGGGGACTACGAGCGGCCGGCGATGAAGGACCTCGTGATCTACGAACTGCTAGTCCGCGACTTCATCGCCGCGCACGACTACGAGACCCTCGCCGACACGCTCGACTACCTCGACCGCCTCGGCGTGACGGCCATCGAGCTGATGCCGGTGGCCGAGTTCGGCGGCAACCTGAACTGGGGCTACCAGCCCCTCTTCCACCTCGCCCCCGACAAGTACTACGGCCCCGCCGAGGACCTCAAGGCGTTCATCGACGCCGCCCACGCCCGCGGCATCGCCATCATCCTCGACGTCGTCTACAACCACGCCGACGCCCCCTCCCCGCTCGTCGCGCTCTACGGCTGCACCGAGGAGGGCCTCTACACCAACGACCCCGCGCGCCACCCCTTCAACGTCTTCTGCGACCTCGACCACACCCAGCCCGCCACGCAAGCCTGGCTCGACCGCGCCAATCGGTACTGGATCGAGGAGTTCCACGTCGACGGCTACCGCTACGACCTCTCGAAGGGGTTCATGCAGACGGGGCCGTGGGACGGCTACAACGACCAGCGTGTGAACCTCCTCACCCGGATGGCCGACGAGCTGTGGGAAGTCGATGACGAGGCGTACCTCATCCTGGAGCACCTCGGCGACTTCGGCGAGGAGGAGGTGCTCGCGGAGTACGGCCGCGACGAGGGGCTGCCGGGGATGATGGTCTGGAACAAGATGAACCGGGAGTACAGCCAGAGCGCGATGGGCTACCTCTCGGACAGCGGGTTCTCCAGCGACCTCTCGCGGACGTACCCGCCCAACCGCGGCCTCCCCGTCACCGGCGCCGTGACGTACATGGAGAGCCACGACGAGCAGTGGCTGATGTACCGGAACCTCACCTTCGGCAACTCGAACGGCTCCTATGACATCACGGACCTCGCGACGGCCCTCGACCGCCAGAAGCTCGTCGGCACCTTCTTCTTCACGGTCCCCGGCCCGCGGATGCTGTGGCAGTTCGGGGAGCTCGGCTACGGCGGGATGGACGACGAGTGCCTCGTCGAGGGGGAGTACCCCGGCGAGTGCGAGCCCGGCGTCCCCGGCCGCACCGCGCCCAAGCCGATCCGTTGGAGCTACGCCGACGACCCCGAGCGCGAGAAGCTCTACAAGACGTGGGCGGCGCTGATGAACCTCCGCCAGGACTACGCGGTCTTCACCAGCCCCGAGACCGAGGTGGACCTCGAAGTCGGGCAGGGGGACCCGTCGCGCTCGATCAAGCTCTCCCTCCCCGACGCCCCCGACGGCGAGCCCACCGAGGTCGTGATCGTCGGCAACTTCGGCCTCGCCCCGCGCGACGTCTCGATCTCGTTCCCGGAGACGGGGACGTGGTACGAGTTCTTCTCCGACACGGAGCTCGACGTCACGGCCGCCAGCACGAGCCTGCTCCTCCAGCCCGGCGAGGCGCGGATCTACACCGACACCGACGTGCCCTCGCCGGAAGGCGGCATCTTCACCGTGGACGACGAGGGCGGCCCCGCCGAGCCCGCCGCCTTCCGCCTCGACGCGCCGTTCCCGAACCCGGCTTCCTCCAGGGCCACCGTCGCCTTCGGGCTCGACCGCGCGGGCGACGTGCGCCTGGAGGTCTACGACGTGCTCGGCCGCCGCGTCGCCGTCCTCGCCGAGGGGCCGCACGCGGCCGGCCCGCACCGCGCCACCCTCGACGCCGCCGCGCTGCCGAGCGGGACGTACCTCGTCCGCCTCACGGCCGGCGCCCGCACCCAGACCGCCCGCCTCACCCTCGTCCGCTGATGACACCGCCTGCCACACCGCAACGCCGTAGGGGCGTGATTAATCACGCCCCTACTCTGCTCTGCCTCGGCCTCCTCGCTGTCGGGTGCCGCACGACCGTGCCGGTGGAGGTCGAGCGGATCGAGGCCGAGCCGGTGGTAGCCGAGCCCGCTGCCGTTCCCACCGAGCCGGCGGACGCCGGTGACGGAATGAGCCTGGAGGCCCCGGAGGCGCGCGTCCCGGACTGGGCCGCCGACGCCGTCTTCTACCAGCTCTTCCCCGAGCGCTTCCGCAACGGCGACCCCACCAACGACCCGACCTGGGAGAGCCTCGAGTTCCCCGTCGAGGGCCGCGTCCCGGAGACGTGGGCCGTGACCGAGTGGACCGCCGACTGGTACGCCCGCGCCCCGTGGGAGCTTGAGCGCGGCGACGACTTCTACGAGGACGGCGTCTTCGACCGCCGCCTCGGCGGCGACCTCCAAGGCGTCCTGGACAAGCTCGACTACCTCCAGGACCTCGGCGTCAACGCCATCTACTTCAACCCCGTCTTCTACGGCCGCTCGCTCCACAAGTACGACGGCAACACGTTCCACCACGTCGACCCGTACTTCGGCCCCGACCCCGAGGGCGACCTCGCGCTGATGGAGACGGAGACGAGCGACCCCGCGACGTGGCACTGGACCGAGGCGGACAAGCTGTTCCTGGAAACGATCCGCGAGGCCCACGCCCGCGGCATCCGGATCGTGATCGACGGGGTCTTCAACCACACCGGCCGCGACTTCTTCGCCTTCCGCGACCTCATGGAGCGCCAGGAGGAGAGCCCCTACCGCGACTGGTACGTCGTCGAGCGCTTCGACGACCCCACGACCCCCGAGGACGAGTTCGCCTACAAGGGCTGGTGGGGCGTCCACACCCTGCCCGAGTTCGCCGAGACGGCCGACGATCTCCATCCCGGCCCGAAGCGGTACGTCATGGACGCGACGGCCCGCTGGATGGACCCCGACGGCGACGGCGACCCCTCGGACGGCATCGACGGCTGGCGCCTCGACGTGGCGAACGAGGTGCCCATCGGGTTCTGGAAGGACTGGAACGCCATGCTCCGCCGGATCAACCCGGAGGTCTACACCGTGACCGAGCTGTGGGAGGAGGGCGAGCAGTTCCTTCGCGAGGGTGGCTTCTCGGCGACGATGAACTACCACGGCTTCGCCTACCCCGTCAAGGGCTTCCTCGTGGACGGCACCGTCCCCCCGAACAAGTTCGCCACCATGCTGAACGAGCGGCGGGAGGACTACCCGGAGGCCGTGCAGGAGGCGCTTCAGAACCTCGTCGACTCCCACGACACCGACCGGCTCGCCTCGATGATCGTGAACGCCGGCCGGTTCGGGGACTACATGAACGCCGAGCGCTACGACTACGACGTCGGCGAGCGGGTCTCCCCACGCTGGAACCCGGCGGTGGATGTCCGCGCGCCGACGGCCGAGGAGCAGGAGGTGCAGCGGCTCGTGGCGCTGATGCAGATGACCTACGTCGGCGCGCCGATGATCTACTACGGCACGGAGGCCGGGATGTGGGGCGCCGACGACCCCGACGACCGCAAGCCGATGGTCTGGCGCGACCTCGCCTACGCCGACGAATGCGCCGACCCCCTCGGCCGCGAGCGAGAATGCGACCCCGTGGCGTTCGACGAGGACCTGTACGCCTTCTACCGCGACGTCATCGCGCTTCGGAACGAGCACGCCGCCCTCCGCCGCGGCGACTTCCGGGTGCTGATGACAGACGACGAGCGCAGCCTCCTCGCCTTCGCCCGGACGCTGGGCGACGAGGCGCTGGTCGTGGTGATGAACCGGAGCGACGAGCCGCAGGGCGTGCGCATTCAGAAGCCGATGGGAGGGTATTACCGGCCGGTGTTCCTCACCTCAGAAGGAGCCTATCGCACAGCAGCGCCCCGCCGTCGGGCCGCGCCCGCGAACGAGGGTGATGAGGTCGTTTTCGAGGCGCCCTTCACGGCCATCCCGGCCCGTAGCGCTTACGTCTTGATCCGCGATGATGATTGAGCCGATGCGCCGCGATCGCCCCCCGTTCGGGCCGCGCATCGGTCTACGGGACGGGTCCCTCCGCCCTCAGGCACGGCCCAAACTGTCCCCCTTCGGAGGGGGGACAGCCGCGCGCAGCCGGAGCCGGAGGCGACGCAAGCGTGGCGGGGGGTCCGGGCACGGCGGCGCCGTGCCCCTACGGCGACGTGGTCGAGACGCGACATGTCGCGTCTCGACGGCGGTCGTAGCGGCAGTGCTGCTCCTCGCCGGTTGTGGCCCCGAGGACGACCGCACGCGGATCCGCGTGTGGCACCAGAAGACCGGCGCCGAGCGCGACTTCTTCAACGCCGCCGTCGAGCGCTACAACGCCCGGCAGGACACCGTCGTCGTGGAGCCGCTGTACCGCGAGACCGAGGAGCTGCGCAACCTCTTCGTCGTGGCGGCCGTCGGCGGACAGGGGCCGGAGGTCATCTTCGGGCCGGCCGACAACGTCGGCGTCCTCGCCGTGACGGAGACGCTGATGCCGCTCGACGAGGTGCTCCCCGCGAGCTACCTGGCGCAGTTCACCGACGAGGGCGTCGTCCGCTGGGCGGCCGAGGGCGAGGGCGAGCCGTGGCTCCTCGCCGACCAGCTCGGCAACCACCTCACGCTCGTCTACAACGAGGCCTTCTTCGAGGAGGCGCCCGCGACGATGGACGCCTTCGTGGAGGCCCTCCAGCGGATCACCGTGGACGAGGACGGCGACGGCCGGCCGGACCAGTACGGCCTGACGTGGAACTACCGCGAGCCGTTCTTCTTCATCCCCTTCCTCACCGGCTTCGGGGGGTGGGTGATGGACGAGGACGGCACCCCCACGCTCGACACCCCCGAGACCGTCGCCGCCATCCGGTTCGTGCTTGACCTCCGCGACCGCTACCGGGTGATCCCGGCCGAGAGCGACTATGACGTGGCCGAGACGCTGTTCAAGGAGGGCCGTGCCGCCGCCATCATCAACGGTCCGTGGGCCTGGACCGGCTACGCCGACTCCGGCATCGATTACGGCATCGCCCCGATCCCGCGGGTGAACCAGACCGGCCTGTGGGCCGCGCCGATGGTGTCCGCAAAGGGCTACTCGGTGAACGTGAACGTGCCGGACGAGCGATTGCCCGCCGTGCGCGACCTCCTGATGTACCTCACCGGCCCGGAGGTCCAACGCGAGATGGCCGCCGACTTGGCGACCGTCCCCACGGTGCGGAGCGTCCGCGAGAGCGACGCCGTCCGCGACAACCCGCTCCTGCAGGCGTCGCTGGCGGCGCTGGAGAAGGGGCGGATGATGCCCGTGGCCCCGCAGATCCGGCAGGTCTGGGACGGCATGCGCGGGCCGTACCAACTCGTGATGAACGGGGCCGTGACGCCGGAGGAGGGCGCCCGCCTCATGCAGCAGGAGGTCGAAAAGCGCATCGCGGATACTTTCCTATAGCGTGTTCCGTGTTGCGTGTCGGCGCCCCGATTGACCGATACGCAAGACGCAACGCGCGACACGCACCCATGCTCGAAGCGAAGTCCTCTACGGCCGGCCTCGAAGCGCGCGAGCGCGCGAAGGAGCGGGCGGGCCACGACAGCCCCCGGCTGCGGCCCCCGGCCGACGCCGAGCGCCCGCCGGTCCGGCACTCGCGCTTCACCGAGCGCGGTCGGCAGCGGCTGTTCCTCCTGGTCCTGCTCGGGCCGACGGTGCTCGTGGTCCTCGCGGTGGTGGCGTACCCGTTCGTCTACAACGTGGTGCTGTCGCTCTCGAACATGAACCTCTACCACATCCGCGACTGGGAGGTGATCGGGCTCCAGCAGTACGCGGCCGTGTTCGCCGAGCCGGCGTTCTGGGGGGTGTTCGGGAAGACGGTGATCTGGACGGCCGTGAACGTCGTGTTCCACGTCGGGCTCGGGGTGTTCCTGGCGGTCCAGCTCAACAAGCGGTTCGTGGCGGGGAAGCCGGCGTGGCGGGTGTTGCTGATCCTGCCGTGGGCGCTGCCGCAGTACATCACCGCGCTGACGTGGCGGGGGATGTTCAACTACGAGTACGGCGCCGTCAACCTCTTCCTCAACAAGTACCTCGGGATGGCGCCCGTGGCGTGGCTGACGAGCCCGCTGGAGGCGTTCGGCGCGGTGATCCTGACGAACATCTGGCTCGGCTTCCCCTTCATGATGGTCGTCGCGTTGGGCGGCCTCCAGTCGATCCCGCAGGAGCTCTACGAGGCGGCCGACGTGGACGGGGCGAGCGCGTGGACGCAGTTCCGCCGGATCACGGCGCCGCTGCTGCGCCCGGTGATGATCCCGGCCATCACGCTCGGGACGGTGTGGACGTTCAACAACATCAACGTCGTCTGGCTCGTCTCGAACGGCGGCGAGCCGAACGACCAGACCCACATCCTCGTCAGCTACGTCTACGAGGCCGCCTTCTCGATGTACCGGTTCGGGTGGGCCGCGGCGCTCTCGATGGTGATCTTCGGCATCCTCTTCCTGTTCACGCAGGTCCTCCTCAACAAGACGAACGCCACCGAGGCGGCCTACTGATGATGGTCGGAAAGGGCACCCCCCGTCGCGTTTGCGGTCGCTGCGCTCCCGGCTGCACGCGACTGTCCCCCTTGTCAAGGGGGACAGCTTGTCGCGCCCTGAGCGCAGCGACGGCGTGGCGAGCGGGGGGTCCGCGCACGCCTTCTCTACCTTAAAGCAACACGGCGATGACAAAGAAAAGGCGCACCCCCGGACAGATCGCGGGCATGGTCGGCACGTACGGCGTGCTCGTCGTGTTCGCGTTCATCGCCGTCTACCCCGTCACGCGGATCGTCACCGTCAGCCTCCGCCCCGGCGACCAGCTCCTCTCGACGTCGCTCGCGCTGATCCCCGAGGGGGCCACGCTCGACAACTTCCGCGAGCTGCTGTTCGAGACGGAGTTCCTCAGGTGGCTGTTCAACTCCCTCGTCGTCAGCCTCGTGGTCACGGTCACGGGCGTGGCGCTGGCGTCCACGGCGGGGTACGCGCTCAGCCGGTTCCGCTTCCGCGGGCGCGGGGGGATGCTGAGCGGGCTCCTCGTCACCCAGATGTTCCCCGCGACGATGCTGCTGCTCCCCCTCTACGTGGTGCTGATCCAGCTCCAACTCCTCAACTCCTACCTCGGCATCATCGTGATCTACTCGGCCACCGCGCTGCCGTTCTGCGTGTGGCAGATGAAGGGGTACTACGACACGATCCCCGTGGCGCTGGAGGAGGCCGCGCGGATCGACGGGTGCTCGCCGTGGCAGGCGTTCACGAAGGTGGTCTTCCCGCTCGCCGCGCCGGCGCTGGTCATCACGGCACTCTTCTCCTTTATGAGCGCGTGGAACGAGTACGTCGTCGCCAACGTGGTCCTGCAGGACACGGACCTGTTCACGTTGCCGCTGGGGCTGAAGATGTTCCAGGGCTCGATGACGACGCAGTGGGGGCTCTACGCCGCGGGCGCGCTGCTGGTGTCCGTCCCGGTGGTGCTCCTGTTCCTCGTCCTCAGCCGCTACCTCATCGGCGGCCTCACCCTCGGCGCCGTGAAGGGCTGAGGGAAGTTTGGAGTCGTGAGTTGTGAGTCCTGAGTTAGCGACTCATAACCCACGACTCACAACCCGCAACTCAATGGCAAGCGTCCAGCTAGACAACGTCCGGAAGGTCTATGACGGCGAGTTCGAGGCCGTCAGGGGCGCCTCGTTCGAAGTCGCCGACGGCGAGTTCGTCGTGTTCGTCGGGCCGAGCGGGTGCGGGAAGAGCACGCTGCTGCGGATGATCGCGGGGCTGGAGGAGATCACGAGCGGTACCCTCCGCATCGGGGAGCGCGTGGTGAACGACCTCGCACCGAAGGACCGCGACGTGGCGATGGTCTTCCAGAGCTACGCGCTCTACCCCCACCTCACCGTGCGCGAGAACATGGGCTTCGGGCTGAAGGTCCGGAAGTACCCGAAGGCCGAGATCGCGCAGCGCGTCGAGGAGGCCGCCGAGATCCTCGGCGTAGGCGCCGTGCTGGACCGCAAGCCGAAGGCGCTCTCCGGCGGGCAGCGCCAGCGGGTCGCCGTCGGGCGGGCCATCGTGCGCAAGCCCGCCGTGTTCCTGTTCGATGAGCCGCTCTCGAACCTCGACGCCAAGCTCCGGGTCCAGATGCGGACCGAGATCTCGAAGCTCCACCGCCGCCTCCAGGCCACGATGGTCTACGTCACCCACGACCAGGTCGAGGCGATGACGATGGGGGACCGGATCGTGGTGCTGAAGGACGGCGTCGTCCAGCAGATCGACACCCCGCTCCGGCTCTACGACCACCCGGCCAACGCCTTCGTCGCGGGCTTCATCGGCAGCCCGGCGATGAACTTCGTGGACGGCGCGCTAGAGCAGGCCGCCGCCGGCCTCGTCTTCCGCGCCCGCGGCGACGCCTTCACCGTGCCCGTGCCCGAGCCGCAGGCCGCCGCCCTCCGCGGCCACGCCGGCAAGCCCGTCACGCTCGGCGTCCGCCCCGAGGACCTCTACGTCGCCGGTCCCGACGGCGCCACGGCTCGCCTCGACAGCCCCTCAGCCGCCGCGACGTGGCAGCTCGACGTGCTGGAGCCGATGGGGAACGAGGTCGTCCTCTACGCCAGCCTCGGCTTCAACGGGAGCGGGCACGCCGTCGTCGCCCGCGTGGCGCCGCAGCCGCTCCCCCAGCCCGGCGCCCCGATCGCGCTCGCCCTCGACCTCGGCAAGCTCCACTTCTTCGACCACGAGACGGAAGAAACACTCGCCGACCTCCCAGCCACCGCCTGATTGGCCTCCCCTATTAACCCTATGAGTCATCCCCGCGCAGGCGGGGATCCAGAAGGAGCCGCAGCATACTCTGGATCCCGGATCAAGTCCGGGATGACAGGATGGGGGCCTAATGCACGCCCTTCAAGACCCTCTCCGGATGAACTCGGTCTCCGCTTCCCGCGAAACGCCAGCCCTCCCACCCCTCCCCGACCCGCACGGCCTCACCCAGCCCGGCCCTGTCACGACCGTTGAGGAGCGCGGGGACGGCATCGAGGCCGCGCACGGCGACGCCCGGCTCCGGCTGCGCTTCCTCGACGACGGGGTGCTCGAAGTCCGCCTCGCCCCGAGCGGCGCGTTCTCCGACGGCTTCTCCTACGCCCTTGACCCGGACGCAGAATGGACCGGCCCGGCCGATCTAACCACCGAGATCGGCGACGCTACCGTGACGCTGCGGACGGCGGCGATGACCGTCCGACTCGACCGCGCCAGCGGCCGGCTCGGGGCCTACACCCCGGACGGCCGGCCGATCCAGGAGGACGAGGCCGGCGCGGCGTGGCAGCCCGGCGAGAACGGGCAGGCCGGCGCCGCCGAGCGCGTCGCGCTCTCGAAGCGGCTCCGCCCCGGCGAGCGGCTGTTCGGGCTCGGGGACAAGACGGCCCGGCTCGACCGGCGCGGCCGGCGGTTCGAGCACTGGAACACCGACGCCTTCAAGTTCGGGCGCGGCACGGACCCCATCTACAAGACGATCCCGTTCGTGCTCGGGCTGGCGGATAGCGTGTCCCGACCGGCAGGGGGGGAGCGCATAGCCGAGCCCATCGCTTACGGGCTGTTCGTGGACACCCCCGCCCGCTCGGCGTTCGACCTCGGCGCCGAGAGTGGCGGGCGGCTGCGCGTCGAGGCCGAGGCCGACGAGCTGGTCTACTACCTCCTCCACGCGCCGACGCCGCTCGGCGTGGTGCGCCTCTTCGCCCGGCTGACGGGCCGGACACCGATGCTGCCGCGCTGGGCGCTCGGCTACCACCAGTGCCGGTACTCCTACGCCACCGAGGCCGAGGTCCGCGAGGTGGCGGCCGGGTTCCGTGAGCGGGGGATCCCCTGCGACACGCTCTACTTCGACATCCACTACATGGACGGCTTCCGGGTGTTCACCTGGGACCGGGAGGCGTTCCCCGACCCCGCCGGCCTCCTCGCCGACCTCCGGCGCGAGGGCTTCACCGGCGTCGTGATCGTGGACCCCGGCGTGAAGGCCGACGACCCGGACTACCCCGTCGCGCAGGACGGCGCCGAGCACGACGTGTTCGTGAAGTACCCCGACGGCACGCCCTTCCGCGGCGAGGTCTGGCCGGGCATCTGCTACTTCCCCGACTTCACCCGCGAGGACGTGCGCCGCTGGTGGGGGGACTGGCACCGCGGCCTCCTGGACGACGGCGTGGCGGG
The DNA here is from genome assembly GCA_965215145.1 of Rhodothermales bacterium. Lineage (GTDB taxonomy): Bacteria > Bacteroidota > Rhodothermia > Rhodothermales > JANQRZ01. Next base: position 2,774,865 of record OZ244038.1, read on the forward strand.
GGTGTGGTGCGACATGAACGAGCCGGCGGTCTTCACCCTGCCCGGCTCCGAAGAAGAGGCCGGCACGATGCCCGACGAGGTCCGCCACGGCTGCGACGGCCGCTCCGCCGACCACCGCGGTGCGCACAACCTCTACGGGATGCAGATGCTGCGGGCGACCTACGAGGGCCTCCGCCGGCTCCGCCCCGAGCGGCGGCCGTTCACGATCACCCGCGCCGCCTACGCCGGCACGCAGCGCTACGGGACGGCGTGGACGGGGGACAACTCGGCGACGTGGGACCACCTCCGGCTCGCCATCCAGCAGTGCCTCTCGCTCGGCGTGAGTGGGATGCCGTTCGCAGGGGCCGACGTGGGCGGGTTCTGCGAGACGCCGTCGGGCGAGCTGCTCGCGCGGTGGACCCAGCTCGGCGCGGTGACGCCGCTGTTCCGCAACCACTCCGCCATCGACACCCCGCGCCAAGAGCCGTGGCTCTTCGGCGAGGACGTCGAGCGGGTCTGCCGCGGGGCCATCGAGCTCCGGTACCGGCTCCTCCCTTACCTCTACACCGTCCTCCACCAGGCCGCCACCGACGGCACCCCGATCCTCCGCCCCCTCGCCCTCGCCCACCCCGCCGACGAGACGATCCGCGCGACGAGCCCGCTGGGGTTCTACGTCGGGGACTCGCTGCTCGCGCAGCCCGTCGTGGAGGAGGGGCAGGCGGAGCGCGAGGTCTACCTCCCCCCCTCGCCCGGCGGATGGTTCGATTTCCACACCGGCGAGCGCTTCGAGGGCCGCTCGACGATCTGGACCGGGACGCCGCTGGACCGGCTCCCGCTCTACGTGAAGGCGGGCACTGTGCTCCCCCTCGGCCCCGTCGTCCCGAGCACGGCCGCGCTCGTCGACCAACCGCTCACGCTGCGCGTCTATCCGGCCGAGGGGGACTTTTCCTCCGTACTGTACGAGGACGCCGGCGACGGGTGGGAGCACGAGGCCGGCGGTTTCTACCGCTGCACCCTCCGGGGCCAGACGGATGCCGAGCGCGTCACCGTCACGCCAGAGGTGCAGGGGAGCTACCGGCCCGCGTGGCGGCGGTGGAACGTCGAGGTGTTCGGCCTCCCGGCGAAGCCGCGGCGGGTGGCCGTCGAGGGCGAGGAGGTCGGTTTCAGCTTCAGCGGCGGCGTGCTCCGGTTCGAGGCGCCGGTCTCGGCGGCGTTCGAGGTGGTGCTGCGGGCGGGCGGTTCCTGAGCTACTCCTCCTCCTCGTCCCCGCTAGGGTCGGCGGGCTTGCGCTCGACCTCGGCGTCCTGGGGCGTGATGGCGCCGCCGGAGTACGAGGGCGGGTCGCTGGCCGGGAAGGTCTCCTCCAGCGCCTCGTCCACCTTCTTGTTCGGCCCCTTCGGCTCGGGGTCTTCGGTGCGGTCGTAGGGGCTCGGCATGGTCGGGCGGGATGGGATGGGGGGAGCGGTTCTCACGATGCGAATGACCATCGCGTTCCGCGGGGCCGTAGGGGCGAGGCGTGCCTCGCCCTCGTCGCAGGCTGCCGAGGGAGTGCCATCACGGACGGGGGCACGCCACCGGTGTGCCCCTACGCCCCCCTGTCGAGTAGGTACCCCGCCGCCAGCTCCCGGAACGCCGCGACCTGCTCGGCCTCCCACGCGGCGTCCCGCTCCAGTTCCTCGGCCAGCAGCGCCGCCACGGCCGGGGCCACTGCGATGGCGGCGCGGGCGTCGAGCAGCAGCAGCCGCGTCCGCCGGCTCAGCACGTCCTCGACCGTGCGCGCCATCTCCCGCCGCGCCGCCCACACGACCTGCCCCGCCACGATTTCGTGGTCCGGGTGGATCGGCTCGGCGAAGCGCGCGTCCGAGGCGATCAGCTCGCGGAGGGCGGGGACGTCGGCGCCGTAGTCGGCCAGCGGGCCGAAGACCTCGGGGTGGGGGTGGGCGCCGTGGATGTCGAGGTCGTGGGTCGGGCACGGGCGCTCGGGGAGGCCGGCGAGCGTGGCGGCCTGGTCCACGGTGTCCTCGGCCATCTTCCGGTACGTCGTCCACTTCCCCCCCGTGATGGTGACAAGGCCGGAGGGGGCGACGTGGAGGGTGTGGTCCCGCGAGATCGCCGCCGTGCCGCCCTCGCCGTCGGCGGCGCCGACGAGGGGGCGGAGGCCGGCGAACACGCTGAGCACGTCGGCCGGCGCGGGGTCGGCGGTGAGGTAGCGGGCGGCGTGGCGGAGGAGGAAGTCCACCTCCTCGGGGAGCGGACGCGGCTCCAGGTCGGCGGTCGGCACCTCGGTGTCCGTCGTCCCGACGACGACGCGGCCGTGCCACGGGATGGCGAAGAGGACGCGGCCGTCGTCGGTGCGGGGGACCATGATGGCGGTGTCGCTCGGCAGAAAGCGGCGGGGGAGGACGAGGTGGATGCCCTGGCTCGCGGTCACCATCGGGGCGGCGTCGGGGTCGTCCATCCGCCGGAGCCGGTCGGCCCAGACGCCGGTGGCGTTGACGACGACGCGGGCGCGGACGGCGAACGCCTCGCCCGTCTCGCGGTCCTCGACCCCGGCGCCCGTCACGATGCCGTCCTCCGAGACGAGCCCCTTGACGGCGCAGTAGTTGACGAGGGCGGCGCCCTGCTCCGCCGCCGTCTGCGCCATGTTCACCGCGAGGCGGGCGTCGTCGAACTGCCCGTCGTAGTAGACCACCCCGCCGTCGAGCCCCTCCGGCTCGACGGTCGGCAGCCGCTCCAGCGTCTCCTCGCGCGAGAGCCGCCGGCTCCGCCCGAACCCCGCGCGGCCGGCCATGAGGTCGTAGACCCGGAGGCCAACGCCGTAGAACGGCCCCTCCCACCAGGAGTAGTTCGGGACGACGAAGGGGAGGTCGTGGACGAGGTGGGGCGCGTTCTTCAGCAGCAGCCCCCGCTCCTTCAGCGCCTCCAGCACGAGCGCCACGTTCCCCTGCCGGAGGTAGCGGACGCCGCCGTGGACGAGCTTCGTGCTCCGGCTCGACGTGCCCTTGGCGAAGTCGGCCGCCTCGACGAGCGCCGTCCGGTACCCCCTGGCCGCCGCGTCGATGGCGCAGCCGAGCCCGGTGGCCCCACCGCCGACGATCAGCAGGTCCCACGGCTCGGCGGCGGTGCGGAGGGCGTCGAGGGCGGCAGCGCGGTTCATCGGGGTCGGGGATCGGGGATCGGGGATCGGGGATCGGGGATCGGGGATCGGGGATCGGGGATCGGGGATCGGGGATCGGGGATCGAACCTACTCGCGGCCCAGAACTCGCACCTCAGAGCCCGTAGCTCACGACTCCTTGAGGTGGCCGTTGGAGCGGATGCGGCGGGCCTGCTCGCGCTCGCGTTCGAGCTCGGGGATCACCCGTTCGAGGTGCGCGGCGAGGAGGGCGAGCCGTGCCTGCTCGGTGGGGGTCGCCAGCACCTCCTGTTGACCCGCAAGGTCGAGGCCCGCGTTCTGCGCCACGACGAAGGAGACCTCCCGCGCGCCCTCGTAGATGTTCGGGCGCAGCGGCTCGCCGGAGAGCTCGAGGTGCTTCATGTGGAGCGTGATGACGCGCTCGCGCACGGCCGCGTCGACCTCGCCGGGGCCGGGGCTCCGGAACGCCTCGACGCGCGCGGTGAGGTAGGCCCGCTCCTGCCGGACCTCGCCGAGGCGGAACCGCTCCCCGCCGCGGACGAGGATGTCGAGGCGGCCATCGTCGTGGCGCCGGAGCACCCGCTCGATGCGGGCCGTGCAACCGACCTCGGCCAGCCGCTCCCCCTCGGCGAGCACGATCCCGAACGGCTCCTCGACCTCCAGGCAGTACCGGACCAGTTCGCGGTAGCGGGGCTCGAAGATGTGGAGCGGGGCGGCCTGGCCGGGGAAGAGGACGAGGCCGAGCGGAAACAGCGGGAGGTCGTCGGGGGGCATGGCGTCGGGGAGCGGGCGCGGTCGGCGCCGTCGGGATTCGCGTCGTCGGGACGGGCGCTGTCGAGTAGCTTCGGGGCTCACGCGCCATCAGGCCCGCGCGCTCATCGGGGCGCCCTCGTTCGGGCCCCACGCCATCGGGAAACAGCATGCACGTCGCGGACTGGGTCGTCCTCGGAATCTACGTCGCCGCCGTCGTCGCCATCGGCGTCTGGGCCAACCGCCGGCAGACCGACACCGAGGCGTACTTCGTCGGGAACCGGAGCGTGAAGTGGTGGGCCGCCGGGCTCTCCATCATCGCCACCTCGTTCTCCGCCGCCTCGATCCTCGGCGTCCCGGGCTACGCCTACTCCGACGACATGTGGTACCTCCAATACTCCATTGGGGACGTCCTCGCGGCCGTGGCGGTGGCGCTGCTGTTCATCCCCTTCTTCCACCGCGTCCGCGGGCTCACGACGGCCTACGAGTACCTAGAGGTCCGGTTCGACCTCAAGAGCCGCCTGCTCGGCTCGTCGCTGTTCGCGCTGACGGTGCTGCTGCGCGCGGGGAGCCTCCTCTACGGCGCGGCCCTCCTCTTCTCCGCCGTCGTCCCGACCGACCTCATCCCCGGCCTCAACGGCGTCGAGGAGGCCGTCGTCATCTTCGGCGTCGTCGCCATCGTCTACACTGTCATGGGTGGGATCTCGGCGGTGATCTGGACCGACGTGATCCAGTTCGCCGTGATGAGCCTCGGGGTGATCGCCTCGATGGGGGTCGTGGTGGCGGGGATCTCCGGCGGCTGGGGCGAGGCGTTCTCGCTAGCCGACGGGCTCGGCAAGCTCGACGTGTTCCACACCGAGGAGCCCGCCGCCGGGAAGGGGCTGCTGACGGCGGTGTTCGGCTACGGGCTGCTCGCGCTCTCGCTGTTCGGGACGAACCAGCAGCCGGTCCAGCGCTACATGACGGTCGCCGAGCCGAAGGAGGCGCAGCGCGCGCTCCTGCTCGGCGTCAGCGCCGGCGCCATCGGGGTCACGCTGTCGCTGCTCTTGGGCGTGTTCCTGTTCCTGTTCTACGAGGAGTTCCCCGCGCTCCTGCCAGCGGGGCTCACGCCGGACCAGGTGATGCCACACTTCGTCAACACCGAGGTCCCGCCGGTGCTGACCGGGGCCCTGGTGGCCGCCGTCTTCGCCGCGGCGATGTCGAGCCTCGACTCGGCGCTGAACTCGCTGGCCGCCGCGCTGACGGTGGACTTCCTGACGCGCTTCCGGCCGGGCACGCCGGAGGGGACGCGGCTGCTGTTCGCCAAGGTCGTCGTGGTGACGGCGGGGATCGTGGGGATCGTGGTCGGGATCTACGCCTCGCGGACGGGGGCGCCGCTGATCGACCTGATCCTGGCGTTCATGGGGTACTTCGCCGGCGGCCTCCTCGGGCTCTTCCTGCTGGGAATGCTGACGCGCCGGGCCAACGGCCACGGCGCCTTCGTCGGCGCCATCGTGGGGACGCTCGTGGTGCTGATGGTGACGGAGAACGACTTCGGGCTGCCGCGGCTCTACGAGGCGCTCGGCTTCGCGCCGATCCCGTTCATCTGGTCCACGGCCGTGGGCCTCGCGGTGACGATGACCGTCGGGTACCTCGTCTCACTGCTCGGGCGCCCGGTCCCGCCGGAGCGGCTGGCCGGCACGACGCTGCGGCAGACTGCGTGAGGGGCTCCGGGGGCGGGAGGCGGGAGACGAAGTGCTGGCCCTGCGGAGGGCGACCACGTGGGGTCGCCCCTACGGGTGTCCATCGTGATGTCCATCGTGAGGGCGTCGGCAGCCCTCCATCGGGCGAGGGCCGAGCGAGAGGCGCTCGGCCGTGCCCCTACGGATGCCGTTTGCGGACGTGTCAGTAGCTTGTCGAGCTTGCTCTGTCCTCTGCCGATGCGCGCCGCTCTCCTCCTGCTAGTCCTGATGGCCGCCGGGCCAGCGGCGGCGCAGGGGCTCGTGTTCGGCTCGGCGGACGACCCGGCGGAGGCGCCACCGGACGCGCTCTCGCGGAGCCGGGCGCACCTCTCCGTCTACGGCGGCCCCTCCTACCTCGGCGCCGACTGGTTCGGCGGGCTCGGGTTCGAGGCCGAGGGCGCGCTCGGGCCGCTGGCCGTCCGCCTCGAAGGGCGATACCGCGCCGACACCGACGGGCTCTACGAGGACGACGCCGACGAGCTCTACGACGCGCTCCGGCTCGTCCGCTACGCCCGCCTCAACCCGACGCCGCAGCGCCCCGTCTACGCCCGCCTCGGCCCGATCCGCCGGCTCACGCTCGGGCCGGGCCACCTCGTCCGCGACTTCGCCACGACGGCCGACTGGGACGAGCGCACGGTCGGCGTCGAGGCCGCGCTCTCCTCGCGCCTCCTCCAGCTCGGTGGGTTCACGTCCGACGTGCGGATGGACCGGCTCGTCGGCGGGCGCCTCGCGCTGCGGCCGTTCGGGCTCTCGCGCCGGCCGGGGCTCGGCTCGCTCGTCCTCGGGGCCACCGCCGTCCACGACCTCGGCCTCGACGGGGAGGCGCAGACGACGGCGTTCTCCGCCGACGCCCGCTTCGACGTCCTCGGACTGGGGGACTTCCGGCTCACCCCCTTCGTCTCCTACGCCGAGTTCCTCGAGTACGGCAGCGGCCTCGCCGTCGGCGCCTCGTTCGGCTCGAACGACCTCGCGAGCCTCGGCCGGCTCCGCGCTGGCCTCGGGCTGACACAGAGCAACGACGGGTTCATCCCCGGCTATTTCAACGCCTTCTACCCCGTCGAGAACCCCGCCGCGCGGATCGTCGACAGCGACGCCTTCTTCCGCAGCCGTGACACCACGGCGACGGTGGGCACGCCGCTGGCGGAGGCGAGCGGCGGGACGGCCCTGTTCTTCGAGCTGGAAGCCGTCGTCTTCGGCACCGTCGAGCTCTCGCAGTACGTCCGCCGCGACTTCGGCGGGAGCACGGGGGACTACTCGCTCCGGCTCACGGTGTCCCCGGACCGCGGGCGCGACTTCCGGTTCCTCTTCGAGCTCCACCGCCAGGGCCTCGACGACTTCGGCGACCTCTTCAGCGACCTCACCGACGAGGCCCTCCTGATCTTCCACCTCGACTACGCCGTGCGCCCGCCAGTCCGCCTCTTTTTGCGCTCGCGCTACGGCTACACCGGCCTCACCGACGGCCTCCCGCTCGACGGCGCCGAGCGCTACCTCGTCGAGCGCCGCTTCGAGCCGATGGTCGGCATCACCATCCGGTCGTAAGCGGAGTCAGACGGCCTCTTGGACCGGCGCCAGCCGCAGCGTTGGGAACGGCCCCGCCGTGAGGTCGAGCGCGTCGAGGTCCGCGCGGGTACTGGCGTGCTCGATCCCGACCACGCGCCCCTCCGCGTCGTAGTCCAAGATGAAGCCGGGGGCGACCTCGGCAGACTCCGTGCTCGCACCGGGGAGGAGTCGGATGTAGAGCATGTCGCTCGTCGGGAAGCGTTCGATCTTCACGGCTCTGGAGTTGGGCGGGCGCAGCGCGCCGCGCCCCTACAGAAGGTATTTGTGCCGGTACCGCAGTAGGGGCGTGATTAATCACGCCCCTACCGCACGCCCTCGCTCATCGCCAGCATCCGCTCGATGGGCTCCAGCGCGCGCAGCCGGATGGCCTCGTCCATCACGATCTCCGGGGCCTCGTGCTTCAGGCAGAGGTACAGCTTCTCGATCGTGTTGAGCTTCATGTGCGGGCAGTCGTTGCAGGCGCAGCCGTTGGACGGCGGGGCGGCGATGAACGTCTTGTCCGGGCTGTCCTTCTGCATCTGGTGCAGGATGCCGGACTCCGTCGCCACGATGAACGTGTCGGCCGCGCTCTCGACGGCGTAGCGCCGGATGCTCGACGTGCTCCCGACGTGGTCGGCGTGGCGGAGCACGTTCTCCTCGCACTCGGGGTGGGCGAGGACGGGGGCGCCGGGGTGGCGGGCCTTGAGCCGGACGAGCTGCTGCTCGCTGAACACCTCGTGGACGATGCACGACCCGTCCCACAGCAGCATCTCCCGCCCCGTCTGCTCGACGAGCCACCGCCCGAGGTTGCGGTCGGGCGCGAAGATGATGGGCTGCTCTGGCGGGATCTGCCGGACGATGTGCTCGGCGTTCGAGGACGTGCAGATGATGTCGGTCTGCGCCTTGATCGCCGCGGAGCAGTTGATGTACGAGATGACGATGTGGTCCGGGTGCTCCGCGCGGAAGGCCGCGAACGCGTCCGGCGGGCACGAGTCGGCGAGCGAGCAGCCGGCGTTGAGGTCCGGGAGGATGGCCTTCTTCTGGGGGTTGAGGATCTTCGCCGTCTCGGCCATGAAGTGGACGCCGGCGAAGACGATGATGTCGGCGTCGGTGCGGGCGGCCTCGCGGGCGAGCCCGAGCGAGTCGCCGATGTAGTCGGCGATGTCCTGGATGTCCGGCTCCTGGTAGTAGTGGGCAAGGAGGACGGCGTTCTTCGCCTCCTTCAGCCGCTCGATCTCGTCGAACAGGTCGAGCGTGGGGTCCACGGGCTCGCGGACGTAGCCGACGGCGGGGTCTAGCGTCGGGAGGAGCTCCAGCGTCTCGGGCATCGGGCGTGCGGGTTCGGTGAGGCCGCAGGGGATACGCCGGGCGCCGGGCGCGGATTCGTGAAGGGGCGGCGAGCACCCACGAGGAACGCCCCCTGCTGGGCGGCGTAACGCCCCGCGATCTCCCGCCCCTATGCCATGGACCTCCACGACCGCATCACGCTCGACCCGGCCGTCCGCAGCGGGAAGCCTGCCATACGCGGGACCCGCATCACCGTTGCTGACGTGCTCGGCTACCTCGCCGGGGGGATGACCACAGAGGAGATCATGAGCGACTTCCCGGACCTGACGGCCGAGGATGTCCGCGCCGCCCTCGCCTTCGCTGCTGAGCGCGAACGGCGGCTGTTTGCAGCGTGAGGCTCCTGCTCGACGAGAACCTGTCGTTCCGACTCGTGCCTGCTCTCGCAGGGGCCTATCCGGACTCCAGGCATGTCCGGGAGATAGGCTTGCTCGGCGCGGACGACTCGCGTATCTGGGCTTACGCCGCCGAGCACGACTTCCTCCTCGTCTCAAAGGACACCGACTTTTATCAGCGGAGCGTCCTGTACGGCCCTCCGCCCAAGGTGGTTTGGCTGCGCACCGGCAACGCCCCGACCGCCCTCGTAGCCGAGTTGCTCCGGACCCGCCGTTTGGTGATCGAGCGGTTTCACGCTGACCGGAGCGCGGGCTTTCTCGTTCTGGACTGAAGGCGTGGCTCGAACGGGAGGACCCTTGCGCGGCTGTCACAAAAAGCTGTGCTATCCGGCGGCGATCCTGTTGCACAAGTCAGTCGTCCGCCCTATCCTGGGAGTGCAGCGGGCCAACACCCTTCGCCGCGTGCGCCCGGCCGGCGTGCAGAAAAAACGGAGGCAGGTGGCGTGCGACGGCTGCGTTTTGCGTGGTGGGGGTAGAGGGCGTGCTGTGCCCCTGCCCTCCCCCACGTTCCCTTCCTTCACCCCCCGCCCCACGCGGGTACCGCCATGACCCACTCCCTGCTCTTCCTCACCACCCTCCGGCACGCCGCCTGTGCCGTGTGGCTCCTTACGCTGACCGCTGCGCTCGCCCAGCCGGTACTCGCGCAGTTCGACCTCGTTCTGGCCGAGCAGAAGATCTCCGACACCGTTGGCGGCTTCGACGGCATGCTCGATGATGGTGACCTATTCGGCGTCTCTACGGCGAACATCGGCGACCTCAATGACGACGGGGTGAACGACCTCGTCGTCGGCGCAAGCTTTGATGATGATGGAGGCACGAACCGAGGTGCCGTCTACATCCTCTTCCTCAACGCAGACGGCACCGTCAAGACCGAACAGAAGATTTCTGATACCGTGGGTGGGTTTAGCGCCCCCCTGGATGACATTGACAGCTTCGGCTTTGGCGTTGCGGGGTTAGGAGACTTGGACGGCGACAATGTTGAAGATGTCGCTGTCGGCGTACCATTTGCAGGTTTTCTCAATGTTGGAGAGATATACATTTTATTTCTAAATGCAGACGGAACTGTAAAATCTGAACAGAGGATATCTAATGGAGATGGTGGATTCGGAGGCAATATAATGGCCGACTCATTCTTTGGAGCATCAATATCCGTGTTAGGCGACATCAACGATGATGGAGTCCGGGATATTGCTGTTGGGAGCTATGCCAGCGACGAAGGAGGTACGGATCAAGGCTCTGTCTGGATACTTTTTCTCGACAGTGACGGCACCGTCAAGGACGAGCAGAAGATATCCGAGACCTCAGGCGGGTTCATGGGCGACCTGGACTTCGAGGACCGATTTGGTCGATCTGTCGCAGGCTTGGGTGATCTTGACGGCGATGGCATCCAGGACCTAGCCGTCGGAACCGTCACTGATGATGACGGTGGCACGAACCGCGGCGCTGTCTACATCCTCTTTCTTAATGCAGATGGCACGGTGAGAGCTCAGCAGAAGATCTCCGACACCGAGGGAGGCTTTGAGGGAGACCTAGGTGATGAAAGCAACTTTGGCAACGCACTAGCTTTGCTTGCTGACCGCAATGGCGATGGTATTCAGGATCTCGCCGTTGGAGCCTCCAGGGACGATGCAGACGGGTTCGACCGAGGGGCGGCCTTTCTGCTTCTCCTTAATGCCGATGGCACGGTAAAGGCAGAACAGAAGATCTCCGACAGCAGAGGCGGCTTCGACGGCAGTCTCGACGACGGTGATCGGTTTGGCGTCGGAGTGACAAATTTGGATGATCTCAACGGCGACGGCGTCCAAGATCTCGCCGTTGGAGCCCATCGCGACGATGACGGGGGGACCGACCGCGGCGCCGTCTACATCCTCTTCCTCGACGGCCAACCCGACCTTACCGCCCAGGTCACCTCCCCCACTACCGTCGTCCCCGGCGGCGCCGTCACCTTCGCCTACGCCGTCACCAACGAGAACTCCGAGGCCGTCACTGGCAGCGTCTACTTCACCGCCCGCGACAGCACCTCCGGCGCCGTCGTCGCCCAGGGCATCGTCCGCACCGGCACGCTGGAGCCGGGGCAGACCGTCACGGGCACCTTCACGCAGGAGGTCCCGAGCGGGGCGTCGCCCGGCGCCTACACCTACACCGTCAGCGCCGGCGCCTTCCCCGACAACGCCCTCGACGCCGAGGTCTTCACCCTCGTCGTAACACCCTCGGCGGCGCGGCCGGCTGGGTCGGCAACGTGGGCGGTGACGGATGCCTCGCCGTGGGCGGACGCATCCGCGCCCGCGCTTATAGCCGGCACCGTCGCTGAGAGCGTGTCAGCCTCCCCCAATCCGTTCTCCTCAGCCACGACGCTGCGGTTCGCGCTGGAGACCCCGGCCGCCGTCCGGCTCACGGTCTACGACGCGCTGGGGCGCGAGGTGGCGCGGCTGGCGGACGGCCCGCTGGAGGCCGGCGCCCACGCGGTCGGCTTCGACGGGTCGGGGCTGCCGAGCGGGGTGTACGTCTGGCGGCTGGAGGCGGGCGAGCGCGTCGAGACGGGGCGGCTGACGCTGCTGCGCTAGCGCATCGGGACCCCCCGTTCGGGCCACGCATCGCTTCGCTCAGGCGCGACCCAAACTGTCCCCCTTCGGAAGGGGGACAGCCTTTCGATCCCTGAGCGCAGCGATGGATCGAGAGGCGGGGGGTTCGTCACGCCGGCGCTTCTTCGTCCGCCAGTCGGCCTTCGTGGAGGCGGAGCACGCGGTCGGCGCGGGCGGCGAGGGCGGGGTTGTGGGTGACGAGCACGAACGCCTGCCCGTGCTGGTCGCGGAGGCGCAGGATCTCGTCGTGGAGGGCCTCGGCGGTGCGGGTGTCGAGGTTGCCGGTGGGCTCGTCCATCATCACGAGGCGGGGCGCGTTCATCAGCGCCCGTGCCACGGCGACCCGCTGCTGCTCGCCGCCGGAGAGCTGGCTCGGGCGGTGGTCCAGCCGAGCGCCGAGGCCGAGGCCGGAGAGCAGCTCCTCCGCCCGCGGCGCCGCCTTCGCCAGGGGCTGCCCGCCGATCAGCGCCGGCATCGCCACGTTCTCCAGCGCGGTGAACTCCGGCAGGAGGTGGTGGAACTGGAAGACGAACCCGACGTGGCGGTTGCGGAAGCGGGCCAGCGCCTCGTCGTCGGCGCGGAAGACCTCCTCGCCCTCGAACCGGACGGACCCGCTCGTCGGGCGGTCGAGGGCGCCGAGGAGGTGGAGCAGCGTGCTCTTCCCCGTCCCGCTCTCCCCCACGATGGCGACGACCTCACCGGGGCGGATCACGAGCGAGACGCCGCGGAGCACGTCGAGTCGGCCCGCCTCAGTCTCGTAGCGCTTCGTCAAGCCTTCGGCTTGTAAGAGAGGGGGAGAGGAAGAGAGGGAGAGAGGATGAGGCTCGGGCGCGACAGCTGTGGCAGCCCGCCCCCTTTCCTCCTTTCCCCCATTCTCCCTTTCTCCCATTCCTACCCTTCGCGCTCGATGCCGTACTTGTTCATCTTGTTGTAGAGGTGCGAGCGCTGGATGGCGATGGCCTCGGCCGTCCGGCTGATGTTCCACTCGAACTCCCGGAGCTTCCGCTCGATGAACAGCTTCTCGGCCTGGTCCCGGAACTCGGCGAACTCCGCGTACTGCTCCAGCAGCCCGAGCACGGGGTCCTGCCCGCCGCCGCCGGGGCGGACGTAGAGCTCGACGTCGCGCTCGGTGATGGCGTCGCCCTCCGAGAGGATGAGGAGCCGCTCGACGACGTTGTTGAGCTCGCGGACGTTGCCGCGCCAGTCGTAGCGCTGGAGGCGGGTGAGGGCCTCGTCGGTGAACGTCTTCGGAGCCATCCCATTGCGCGCGGCCACGCGCTGCGTGAGGTAGGCCGCGATGGCGGGGATGTCCGTCTTGCGCTCGCGGAGCGGGGGGACGTGGATGAGGATGACGGACAGGCGGTGGTAGAGGTCCTCGCGGAACCGGTTAGCCTCGACCTCTTCGAGGAGGTCCTTGTTCGTCGCGGCCACGACGCGGACGTCGACCTCGATGGCGCGGTCGCCGCCGACGCGGGTGATCCGGTTCTCCTGGAGGGCGCGGAGCACCTTCGCCTGCGCCTTCAGGCTCATGTCCCCGATCTCGTCGAGGAAGAGGGTCCCGCCGTCGGCCTGCTCGAACTTCCCGATCCGCTGCTTCGTGGCCCCGGTGAAGCTCCCCTTCTCGTGGCCGAACAGCTCGCTCTCGATCAGCTCCGCCGGGATCGCCGCGCAGTTGACCTCGACGAGGGCGCCGCCGGCGCGGTGGCTCTGGGCGTGGACCCACCGGGCGACGAGCTCCTTGCCGGTGCCGGGCTCGCCGGTGATGAGCACCCGCGCCTCCGTCGGCGCGACGCGCGCGACGGTGGCCTTGATCTTCGCGATCGACGGGTGCTCCCCGACGATGGGCGTGAGCTCGTCGTGCTTGACGTCGACGAGGGCCTGCCGCATCCGGCGGTTCTCCGTCTGGAGCTGCCCCCGTTCGAGGGCGCCGCGGACGGAGACGAGGAGGCGGTTCAGGTCGGGCGGCTTCTCGATGAAGTCCGCCGCGCCGAGGCGGGTCGCCTCGACGGCCGTCTCGACGGTGCCGTGCCCGGAGATCATGATGACGGGCAGCGGCGGCCCCACGCCGTCCTCCCCGCCGAGGGCCTCCAGGACCTCCATCCCGTCCCGCTTCGGCATCTTGATGTCGAGCAGCGCGAGGTCGTGCGCGCCGCTCCGGGCCTTCTCCAGCGCCTCCTCCCCGTCGGCGGCCTCCTCGACCTCCAGCCCCTCGAACTCGAGGATGTCGCGGAGGGCGCGGCGGATGGCCGGTTCGTCGTCGGCGATGAGGACGGTCGGCATGGGCGTCGGGGGTGGGTTAGAGAGCGGGCCGCTGCTTAACGAGCGGGGCGGCCGGAGGTTCACCCCGGCCGCCCCACGAAGGCGTTGGCGCTGAGCAGCGGGCCTACTCCCCCACGGCCATCGCGTCGAGGCGGGCGAGGTAGATCGGGACGGCGGCGGCGACGGGGGCGTCGGGGTACAGCTCGGCGACGGCCTCGTAGGCTTCGCGGGCGTCGTCGTGGTCGCCGGCGGCCTCGTAGGCGCGGGCGGCATCGAGGAAGTAGTCGGGGGCGGTGGCGGCGCTGGGGTAGATGCGGGCGGCCTCCTCGTAGAGCTCGCCGGCGTCCTCGAAGTCGCCCTCCTTCTCCTCCACGGCGGCGCGGCCCGCGAGGGCGCTGGCGGCGAGGATGCCGTCGGCCTCGACCTCCTCGAAGTACTCCGCGGCCTCCTCGTAGCGCTCCAGCTCGAAGAGCGCGTTGCCGGCGTAGAACGCGGCGATGGCCCCGGATGGCGTGCCGTCGTACTCGTCGGCGATCTCCAGGAGCCCGTCCGCCGCGCCGGTGCCGTCGAGGGCGGCGGCGTAGTTCCCGGCCTCGTAGGTCGGGAGGATGGCGCCGAGGGCCTCCTCGGCCTCGCCGACCGCGACGCGGCCCTGGTAGAAGAACCACAGCACCCCGAGGAACACCACGGCGATGCCGACGGCGGCGACGATCAGCCCCGTCCGGTTCTCGTCGACGAAGTTCCGGGAGCGGACGTAGGCGGTGGTGACCGCCTCCTCGGCCGACTCCGAGCGCTGGCGGGGGTCGTGGGCCGTCCGGGGCGGCTTCAGCATCGAGGACATACGCGGGCGGAGTCGGTCGGGCGCGGGCGGAGAGAAAGCGCGGAAGCCGGCGACGCACGGCTTCCGCGGAGAGAGGCGCGAAGATACCCCGTGGCGCGGCCTACATGGTCGCGGGCGACGGCGCTCTAGCCCTGTGTTTCGGCTTTTTGCTACCTCTTCATTCCTCCCCATCGGGCCGGCGGGCTACGTTTCGGACGGGCCGTCGAGCCCTTCCCTCCTCCCCCTTCGACCACCCCGACCCCCATGGCGATCACCATCGGCATCAACGGCTTCGGCCGGATCGGCCGCCTCGTCTTCCGCTCCATCCTCGAGCGCGGCCTCGACTTCGACGTCGTCGGCGTCAACGACCTCACCGACGCCGAGACGCTGGCCCACCTCTTCAAGTACGACTCCGTCCACGGCGTCTGGCCCGGCGAGGTCCGCGCCGACGGCGACGCCCTCGTGATCGACGGCGACCGCTTCAAGGTGTTCTCCGAGCGCGATCCCGCGGCCCTCCCCTGGGGCGAGCTCGGCACCGACGTGGTGGTCGAGTCGACCGGCGTGTTCCGCACGCGCGAGGAGGCGGGGCTCCACGTCCAGGCCGGCGCGGGGAAGGTGATCATCTCCGCCCCCGCCAAGGGCGGCGACGTGCCGACCGTCGTGCTCGGCGTCAACGACGACGCCCTCACCGGCGACGAGGACGTGGTCTCGAACGCGAGTTGCACCACGAACTGCCTCGCCCCGATGGCGAAGGTGCTCGACGAGGCGTTCGGCGTCGAGCAGGGGTTCATGACGACGATCCACGCCTACACCGCCGACCAGAACCTCCAGGACGCCCCCCACCGCGACCTCCGCCGCGCCCGCGCCGCCGCGCTCAACATGGTCCCCACCACGACGGGCGCCGCGAAGGCCGTCGGCCTCGTGCTCCCGCACCTCCAGGGCAAGCTCGACGGCTTCGCCGTCCGCGTCCCCACCCCCGACGGCTCGCTCACCGACTTCACGGCCATCGTCCGCGAGGACGCCACGGCCGAGGCGGTCAACGAGGCGTTCCAGGCCGCCGCGGGCGACGGGCTCGCCGGCATCCTCGAATACTCGACGGCCCCCATCGTGTCGAGCGACATCGTCCACAACCCCCACTCCTGCATCCTCGACGCGCCCTCCACGATGGCCCACGGGCGGATGGTGAAGGTGGTCGGGTGGTACGACAACGAGTGGGGCTACGCTTGCCGCACGGTGGACCTCGCGGCGAAGCTGATGGGCGTCGGGCAGCCGGCCTGACGACGCTCCCCACTCGCCAACCCGGTAGGGGCGTGATTAATCACGCCCCTACCCATTTCTCCCCTCGATGAACAAGCTCACCCTCGACGGCCTCGCCCGGAAGGGCGGCCTCGCCGGCCGCCGCGTCCTCACCCGCGTCGACTTCAACGTGCCACTCGACGGCGACCGGATCACGGACGACACCCGCATCCGCGCCGCGCTCCCGACGATCCGCCGGATCACCGAGGCCGGCGGGACGGCCGTGCTGATGAGCCACCTCGGCCGCCCGAAGGGGGAGCCGGACCCGCAGTTCAGCCTCCGCCCCGTCGCCGAGCGCCTCGGGGGACTGCTCGACAGCCTGCCCCGCTCCGGCGGGGTGCCGGTGGCGTTCTCCGAGGCCACCGTCGGGGAGGTCGCCGAGCGGGCCGTGGCCGGGGCGCCGGAGGGGAGCGTCGTGCTGCTGGAGAACACGCGGTTTCACGCGGGCGAGACGAAGAACGACCCCGACTTCGCCCGGCAGCTCGCCGCCCTCGGCGACGTGTACGTCAACGACGCCTTCGGGGCGGCCCACCGCGCCCACGCCTCGACGGTCGGCGTCACCGCGTTCGTGCAGCCGGCGGCGATGGGGCTGCTGCTGGAGCGGGAGGTCGCGGTGTTGACGCAGACGATGGAGGACCCCACGCGGCCGTTCGTCGCCGTGCTCGGCGGGGCGAAGGTGTCCGACAAGCTCGGGGTGATCCACGCGCTGCTCCCGAAGGTAGACCGCCTCCTCGTCGGCGGTGCGATGGCGTACACCTTCCTGAAGGGCCTCGGCCACAACGTCGGCGACTCGCGGGTCGAGGAGGACCGGACCGACGAGGCGTTCCGGCTCGTGGACGGCGCGCGCGAGAAGATCCTCCTCCCCGACGACCACGTCGTCGCCGACGCCTTCGACAACGACGCCAAGCGGCGGGTGGTGAGCGGGGAGATCGAGCGCGGCATGGGGCTCGACATCGGGCCGAAGGCGCGCGACCACTACCGCTCGGTGCTGACGGACGCGAAGACGGTGATCTGGAACGGGCCGATGGGCGTCTTCGAGATGCCGAACTTCGCCGCCGGCACGCTCGCCGTCGCCGAGGCGCTGGCCGAGGCCACCCGCGAGAACGACGCCGAGACCATCGTCGGCGGCGGCGACTCCGTGGCCGCCATCACGCAGGCCGGCCTCGACGACGAGGTGACCCACGTCTCGACCGGCGGCGGCGCCATGCTGGAGCTGATCGAGGGCGGCGCCGCCAGCCTCCCCGGCATCGCCGCGCTGACCGGGGGTGTTGCGTAGTCCGTGTTGCGTGTTTCGGTGCTCCCCGGACGCGCATCGCAAGACACGCAGCACGCAACACGCTACAGACCATGGACACCACCCGCGTAGGACTCCAGCGGCTCGAAGCCGTCACCGAGAGCGCGTTCTGGTACGCCTTCGGC
This sequence comes from Rhodothermales bacterium, assembly GCA_965215145.1. Lineage (GTDB taxonomy): Bacteria > Bacteroidota > Rhodothermia > Rhodothermales > JANQRZ01. The sequence goes on from OZ244038.1 coordinate 2,792,103, forward strand.
GCCGGGGTGCTGCAGGTGCTCCTCATCCTCGCGCTCGCCGTCGGCCTGATCGCCGTGATCCGGCGGCTGACCGGGCGGTGGCAGCGCTCCGTCGAGGACCTCCCCGCCATCGACCCCCGGCGGCAGCGCGTGCTGACCGTCTCGAACCTCGTCGTCTCGGCGGCGAAGTACGTCGTCTGGACGTTCGCCGTCATCATGGTCCTCGCCGAGGTCGGGCTCGACATCGGGCCGCTCCTGGCCGGCGCGGGGATCGCCGGGCTCGCCATCGGGTTCGGCGCGCAGACGCTGGTGAAGGACGTGATCTCGGGGCTGTTCCTCCTCTTCGACAACATCCTCCACGTCGGCGACCTCGTGACGGTCGGCTCGACGACGGGGACCGTCGAGGCCATCAGCCTCCGGCTCATCAAGGTCCGCAAGTTCGACGGCGAGCTCGTGATGATCCCGGCCGGGGAGCTCCGCACGTTCGGCAACAAGAGCGAGGGGTACGCCCGCGTGATCGTGCCCGTCGGCGTCTCCTACGAGCAGGACACGGACACCGTGCTCGACGCGCTGGCCCGCGTCGCCCGCGAGTGGGCGGCGGACCCGAAGCACCGCGAGGTCATGCTGGAGGAGGCGCCGCAGGTGCAGGCCGTGACGGACCTCTCGGAGTCGGCGGTCACGGCGCGGATCATCGTGCAGGTCATCCCCGGCGAGCAGTTCCTCGCCGAGCGCGAGCTGCGGCTCCTCGTCAAGCGGCGGTTCGACGAGTGGGGGATCGAGATCCCGTTCCCGCGCCGCACCGTCTACGTCCGCCGCGAGGCCGAGACGCCCGAGCGCGGCGCCCGCGTCCCGGCCGAGGACGGCTTCCTGGACGAAGACGGGATGGGCGAGTAGGACGCGCGGAACGCGGGCGGGGGACGCTCATACTCCGTCCCTCACCTCTCCATCCACCTCTCCCCCTCCCCATCATGGACCTCAACACCCTGAAGGACCTCTACATCGAGCAGCTCCGCGACCTCTACAGCGCCGAGAGCCAGGTCGAGAACGCCGCCTCGAAGATCATCAACAAGGCCTCGAACGGCGACCTCAAGGACGCTCTCCGCCAGCACCAGGACCAAGCCAAGAAGCGGCAGGACCGGATCAAGCAGATCGTCGAGAAGCACGGCGAGAAGGCCGGCGGCCACAAGTGCAAGGGCATGGAGGGCCTCATCACCGAGGCCAAGGAGCTCGTCAAGGAGCACTCCGACGCGCCCGGCGCCGTCCTCGACGCGGGCATCATCACGCACGCCCAGCGGATGCTCCACTACGAGCTCGCCGGGTTCGGCACGGTCAACACCTACGCCAAGGAGCTCGGCGACGACGCCGACTTCTTCCAGCAGGTCCTCGATCAGACCTACGACGCCGACCGCGCGCTGACGGACCTCGCCGCGAGCACCATCAACCCGAAGGCCGAGGCGTAAGCGTCCCACCAGAATACCGCAGGCCCGTAGGGGCGACCGGTCGGTCGCCCCTACGTCCGTTTAGGGAGGGTGCCGTAACCTCCGGTGTGCCGGCTCCGTCAGAGCCTCCATCACCCGCCCGCCCCTTCGTGCCCGACCCCGCCATCGCCGTCCGCGGCCTCGCCAAGACGTACCGGCCCCTCGTCGGGCAACCGGTCGAGGCGCTGAGGCCGCTGGACCTCGCCGTCGAGCGGGGCGAGATCTTCGGGCTCCTCGGGCCGAACGGGGCGGGCAAGACGACGCTGGTGAAGCTCCTGCTCGGGATCGCCCTGCCGTCGGCCGGCGAGGGCGCGCTGCTCGGCCGCTCGATCCGCGACGCCGAGGCGCGCCGGGCCGTCGGTTTCCTCCCGGAGAACCACAAGTTCCCCACCTACCTCACCGCCGAGCAGACGCTCGACTACTACGGCCGCGTGGCCGGCGTCCCGACGGACGAGCGCGAACGCCGCATCCCCGCCCTGCTGGAGCGCGTGCGGATGGAGCGCTGGGCCGACGCCCGCGTGCGGAAGTTCTCGAAGGGGATGATGCAGCGGCTCGGGCTGGCGCAGGCGCTCCTCGGCGGCCCCGCCGTGGTGTTCCTCGACGAGCCCACCGACGGCGTGGACCCCGTCGGCCGCCGCGAGATCCGCGACCTCCTCCTCGAACTGAACGCCGAGGGCACGACGGTCTTCCTCAACTCCCACCTCCTCAGCGAGGTCGAGCAGGTCTGCACCCGCGTCGCCATCCTCAAGGGCGGCGAGCTCGCGCGGCTCGGGACGGTCGCCGCGCTGACCGAGCAGGAGCGCGTCTGGGAGCTCCGCGCGACGCCCCTCCCCGACGACCTCCCCCCGGCCGTCGCCGCCCTCGTCTCCCCCGCTACGCCCGACCCCACGGGGGAGGCCGATGGGCTCGCCCGCTACCACCTCGCCGCCGAGGACCGCCCCGCGCTCAACGCCGCGCTCGACGCCCTCCGCGCCCGCGGCGTCGAGGTCGAGGCGCTCCAGCCGCTCCGGCAGAGCCTGGAGGACGCCTTCGTGGAAGTGGTGAAGGATGAGGGGTAAAGGATGAACGTGCCCCTTCGCCTTCCGCTTTACCCTTCACCCTTCGGCTCTCACCCTTCATGCTCGGCCTGATCCTCCTCACCCTCCGCGAGCTCCGGGCGAAATTCATCGTCGTCGGCCTCTTCGGCGTGGCGACGTTCGTGTGGGTCATGCTCGCCGCCGCGCTCAACCTCGACATCGTAGACGGCACGCTCGCTGGCGTTCGTTTTTTAGGGTTGGAGCAAGCCGTTGAGGAGGAGGTCACGTTTGAGAACGAGGAGACGGGGGAAGAGGAGACGCGGGTGGTCCAGCCATTCGGGGAGAACCCGCTCGAAAGCATCGTCGTCGGGGTCCAGCAGGTTGTGTCGGGCTTCACCTTTTGGGTGATCCTGTTCCTCGGGCTCTTCGCCACCGGCGGCCTCGTCGCCGCGATGATGGAGCGGGGCGAGATCGACCTGCTGCTCTCGAAGCCCGTCGCGCGCTCGGAGGTCCTCGCCGGGCGGCTGCTCGGGGTCTTTGCCGTGGTGGCCGCGCTGGTGCTCTACGTGCTCGGCGCGGTGTGGCTCGTGATGTCGGTCAAGTCCGGGATCTGGAACCCCCGGTTCCTGCTCGGCGCGCTGACCGTGCTGGGGATGTTCGGGGTGATGTACGCGGTGGTGACGGCGGTGAGCGTGTGGACGGAGTCCGGCGCGCTGGCCTACATCGTCACGATAGGCGTGATCGTGGGGTCGCTGGTGCTGGCGGCGGGGTCTAGCGCGGAGGCCGTCTCACAGATCACCGAGCCGTGGCGCTCGCTCTACGTCGGGGCCTACCACGTCTTCCCGAAGTTCTGGCACGGCACGAAGACCACCGTCGAGTTGGTCGGGGGCGAGGCCGTGGAGTCGTGGTACCCGGTGCTGTCGTCGCTCGGGTTCGGGGCGGTGCTCTACGGGCTGGCCTTCTGGCGCTTCGGGCGGAAGGACTTCTGACCCGCTCCTGACCCCCGTTCAGGCCGCGCCCCGCAGGGCGGGACTTGGAGCGTCGGGCTTCGCCCTCGGGCGCGACCTGAACTGTCCCCCTTGATAAGGGGGACAGCTCCTCCTTCCCTAAGCGGAGCGCTGGCAGGAGGGGCGGGGGGTCGTGCCTCAGCCAGAAACCGCCGAGGCGTAGCTTCCTTCCCTTCCCCTGCCGCCCTCCCCTTCCGCCCGTGAACGTCCTCTTCACCATGACCGGCTCGTGGGGCACGGGCAGCGGCACCGTCGTCGAGGCCCTCACCGGGGAGCTGGTTGGGCGGGGCCACCGCGTCGGCGTGCTCTACCCCGAGACGGAGGACGCCCCGGAACTGGACCGCGCAGCGGCGCCGGAGGCCGAGCACTTCGTCTGGCCCTTCCCGCTGCGCGACGGGGACGCGGAGCTGCGGACGTTCCCGCTGATGATCCCCGACCCCAACCCCACCAACTTCGCCGACGCCCCCACCTTCCGCGACCTCGAACAGGCGCAGATCGACCTCTACGTCCGCAGCTTCAGCCGCCGGCTCCGCGAGGTCGTCCGGGAGTTCCGGCCCGACGTGATCGAGTGCCAGCACGTGTGGCTGATGCCGTTCGCCGTGGCCGAGGCGGGGCTGCCGTTCGTGCTCTCGGCCCACCACTCGGACCAGATGGGGTTCGAGCACGACGCGCGGATCCGGCCCTACGCCGTCCGCGCCGCCCGCGCCGCCGAACGGGTCATCGCCCTCACGGCGTCGAACGAGGAGGAGATCCTCCGGCTCTACGGCGTCCCGCCCGAGAAGGTGATCGTGCTCGGCAACGGGTATGACCGCCGGGTTTTCCGGCCCGCCGAGGTCGAGCGCGCGCGGGTGCTGGAAGGGCTCGGGCTCGACATCCCGCCGGACTCCCCACTGGTCACGTTCGCGGGGAAGCTCTCGCGGACGAAGGGGGTGGACGTGCTGTTCGAGGCGAACCGGATCCTGCAGGAGCGCCGGGAGGCCGCGGGCGAGCCGCCGGTCCACCTCCTGGTGTTCGGGACGGGGCGGCTCGAAGACGTCCTCGACCCCGCGCACGCCGAGCGGTACTCGACCGAGCACGCCCACTTCCTCGGCCACCGGGGCTACGAGGCCGTCCGCGACGCCCACAACGTGGCGCGGTGCAGCGTGATGCCGTCGCGGACGGAGGGGTTCGGGCTGGCGGCGCTGGAGGCGATGGGCTGTGGCCTCCCGATGGTGGTCACCGGGATCGGCGCGGCCGACTCCTACGCCGTCGGGGAGACCGTCCCGCCGGGGGACCCCGAGGCGCTGGCCGAGGCCATGCTGAAGCTGGTCGGGTTGCCGGACGAGGAGTGGCGGGCGTTGAGCCAGGCGGCGCTCGCCCGTGCCCGGACGTTCTCGTGGGCGGCGCTCGTGGACCGCCGGCTGGAGATCTACGCCGAGCTCCCGCCCGTCCCCGCGCCCGCCGCCCCGTGATCGCCGTCCGCGCCGTCACCGCCGCTGAGACGCGCCCGCTGCGGAGCGCCCTCCTCCGCCCCGGCCAGCCGCCCGAGGCCCTCGTCTACGCCGGCGACGACCACCCGCAGGCGCTGCACGCCGGCGCCTTCGAGCAAGACGGAGGGAGTCAACGGCTCGTCGGCATCGCCATGGTCTACCCCGAGTCGCCGCCCGAGGCCCACCGCGGCGCGATCCCCGAGGAGGCGTTCGCCGTCGACGCGAGCTTCCGCCTGCGCGGCATGGCGACGGTGCCCGAGTTGCAGGGGCGCAGCATCGGGCGGCGGGTGTTGGAGCGGTGCTTCCGGCACGTCCGCGAGGAGGGCGCCGCCTTCCTGTGGTGCAACGCCCGCTCCGGCGCACTCACCTTCTACCGTGCCCTCGGCCTCGAAATCGTCGGCCCCGAGTTCGAGATCGCGGGGATCGGGCCGCACTACGTGATGTGGGGGAGGATGGCGTAGGGCGAGGGCGCCTGCCGGAGCGCTCTGCGGCGGGCGCCCCTTGCCGAAGGCCGAAGCGGTCTCGTCGAGCCCCCTAGCGGATCACCACGAGCGGTGCCGTCTCGGCGGCCCCGTCGGTGGTGGCGTGCAGGAAGTACATCCCGCTGGCGAGCCCCGCCGTCGAGACGCGGATGAACCCGTCCATCCCAGCGCAGGACTGACCGAAGCCCGTCTCGCTCTCGTAGCCGTTCGGGACGCCGGTCGGCTGCACCGAGCCGTCGAAGACCTGCGCCACGCGGCGGCCGGCCGTGTCGTAGAGGTTCACCCGGACCCGCCGCAGCACCGGGGCGAAGATGCCGAGGTACGCCTCGTCGGCCCCCCGGTCGATGCAGGGACCGACGAGGAGGAGCGGCTCCTCCGTCAGCGCCGGCGGCGGGGGGACGAAGTTGGAGCACGCCGGCCCCAGCCGCCACCCCACGTCCTGGAACATCCCGCACACGACGGGGCCCGGCGTGCGGATCACCTCCGTCGCCCCGATCGTCGGCGTCATCAGGGAGTTGATGCTGCCGGGCGGGTAGAACGGCTCGAAGGGGCCGCTGCCGTCGTCCTCGCGGATCTCGGTGAGGTGGGCGTAGGAGGAGCCGGGCCGCCACTTGGCGGGGGCGTGGAGCTTGGGGCGCGTCGTGGAGCCGCCAACGTCGGACTCGACCTGCGCGCGCACGGCGGCGGGCCCGTCGAAGTAGACCTCCGTGCTCTGGAGCGCGAGGCCGAGCGCGACCGAGGGGTTGTCGAACTCCAGCAGCGGCGTCTCCGGCGGGGGGAAATCGGCGGCGTCGGTCTCGGTGAAGCGGTCGAAGACGGCGGGGTACCCCTGTGGCTGGAACCCCCACCGCCCGACGTCCCCGTCCACCTGCATCGAGCCGACGAACCCGAGCCCGTGCGCAATCTCGTGGAGGGCGACGGTGACGAAGTCGAACTGCCCCGTCGGCGGGTTGCCGTCGGTGCCGAAGTACCACTGCGAGAAGTTCGAGTTGAAGGCGGCCCGGACGTCGGCCTCGCCGGCGTCGAGGTCGCGGCCTTCGAGGGCGTTGGCGAGGGCCGTCGGGTAGAACGTGTTGCGGTCGAGGGCCGTGCTGAAGTTGGCGATGAGCCGCGGGGCGGCCGAGCCGAGCAGGTCGCTCTCGGCCTCCGGCCGGAACTCGGCGCGGATCATGATCGGCACGGGGGACTCGACGTGGGCCGCCCAGAGGTCGACGGCGGCCTGGAACGCCCCGCGCGCCGCCTCCCCGTCCTCGCCCTCGAACCCGACGTACTCCACCGCGAAGGTGGCGCGCGCGCCGCCCCGCAGCGCGACCCCGGCCGGCAGCCTCGGCGCGGGGACGTAGGTGTGGTAGTCGACGAACTCGGCGTAAAGGGCGTGCGGCTCGCCCCAGCGGGTCTCGGTGTCGAGCGGCTGGGCGAGCGCGGCCGGGGCCACGGAGAGGGCGAGGAGAACGGCGAGCAGTCGGGGCACGGCAGCGGTCGGTTTGGACGGCGGAGGATACAACGTGGCGGCGGCCTCCCGCAGTCCCTTATCGGCAGTCCCTGACCGACACCCGCGCGGCGGCGCTGTGTGAGGGCGCGGCCCGCCCGCCGAACGCGGTGCAGTCGGGCACGCAGGCGCCCGGTCCCCCCGCGCGTCGCCCGCCCACCGCCTCGCCCGTCCCGCGGCGCCGGGCGCCGGTATTCGCAGGCAGGCCCTGAACGTGCGGGGCCCGGCGCCTCTTGACGCCGAGCCCCGCGGGTGGTGGATTGCGGGGTGGGTTTAGCAGCCCCTCCCAGAGCGCCTACCGGTGGAAGTCACCCTGGCGGCGGGCACCGGTGGCCGGGCGCGCATGCCCCGAGCGGGCACGCCCGATCAGTTTGGCCTCGACGCGGCGGTCGCCGTCGCGGTCGGAGAGCTGGAGGAAACGCTTGCCCCCGAGGGCGAACACCACCATGCGGTCGTTGAGCCACTCGCCGGTGAGCTGGCCCGTGAGCCCGCGCTGGCGGCCGAAGTCGCGCGCCCGCTCGGCGTTCTCCCGGCCGATGGCGCGGACGAGCATGTCGTCGGTGACGACGAAGCGGCCGGTGCGGTTATGGCGCAGGGCGTGATCGTACAGCCGCTCGGCGACCTCGCTGCGCTGCCACGCCGAGCGGTTGCGGCGGTCGTGACGGTCCCCCATGCGCGCGTCGCGGCGGTCGTCGGCCGAGCGCGTAGTCTCCTGCGTGCGCTGCTGGCGGCGGTCGGCGCGGCGGTCGGCCGTTGAGCGGGTCGTCTCCTGGGCGCGGCGGTCCCGCACGGGCTCGGCGGCCTGCTCGGCCGGCTTGCGCGCGGTGCCCTCGCGGCGGTCGTCGGCGCGGCGGGTGGTCTCTTTGGCCTTGCGGCGGTCGGCGCGGTCCTCGCCCTCCCGCTCAGCGGTCGGGGACGTGCGGGCCTTCACCTCACCGCGCTGCGCGGCGGCGTCGGGGGCGAGCATGAGGAGCGTCAGGAGAAAGGCGAACGTCGTGAGGATGCGCATCGGAGGGGGCGGTTGGTGGATGGCCCAGAGTCGCCCGCCGCCATTGCAAGGGGCGCTCCGACGGGCGACACGGGTGCGATCCGCTCGCTTCGGGCGGATATCGGCGATTCGCCGCGCTCGGCGTGTCTACGATAGCGGACGGGTCGCCCTCCGTTCGGGACCACCCTGCCGCACACCGGGTGGCCCGTCCGTAGCTTCCTCCTCCCCTCTCCGCGTCCCCTCTCCCCGCCCCTCCATGCCCAGGCTCCACGTCGGACTGCTCTACGGCGGCGTCTCCTCCGAGCACGAGATTTCGATCCTCTCTGCGCGGAACGTGCTCGCGGCGCTCGACCCCGCGCGCTACCGCGTCACCCCGATCCGCATCGACCGGCAGGGCCGTTGGCACGTCGAGGAGCCCGGCGCCTCCGTGCTCACGGGCTCCGACGCGGTGGACGACGGGGACGCCCTCCCCCGGCTCCCGTCGCTCGGGCTCGACGTGGCGTTCCCGATGCTCCACGGGCAGAACGGCGAGGACGGCCGCGTGCAGGGACTCCTGCAAACGCTCGGGCTCCCGTTCGTCGGGCCGGGCGTGCTCGCCTCGGCGGTGTGCATGGACAAGGAGGTGGCGAAGCGGCTCATGCGCGACGCCGGCCTGCCCGTCGTCCCCTTCCGCGTGGCCTACCCCCACGACCGCCCCGACTTCGACGCCGTGGCCGGGGCGCTCGGGACGCCGCTGTTCGTGAAGCCCGCCAACTCCGGCTCGTCGGTTGGGACCTCGAAGGTGGAGAACGAAGCGGAGTTCAAGGCCGCGCTCGACGAGGCGTTCGGGTTCGACCACAAGGTGCTCGTCGAGCAGGCCGTCGTGGGCCGGGAGATCGAGTGCGCCGTGATCGGCAACGAGCAGCCGCGCGTGGCCGTGCCCGGCGAGGTCGTCTCCACGGCGACGTTCTACACCTACGACGCGAAGTACGAGGACGAGGACGCCGCGCGCATGGAGGTCCCCGCCGACCTCCCCGGCGCCGTCCTAGAGCGGCTCCGCGCCCGCGCGCTCGACGCCTACCGCGTCCTCGGCTGCGAGGGCCTCGCCCGCGTCGACTTCTTCGTGACGAGCGACGAGGACCACTACATCAACGAGGTCAACACGATCCCCGGCTTCACCGCGCGCAGCATGTTCCCCGTGATGTGGGACGCCGCCGGCCTCCCCCTCGGCGAGCTGGTCGACACGCTGATCCAACTCGCCCTCGACCGCCACGCCCGCGACGCCCGGCTGAAGACGAGCCGGTAGGATCGGAAGAAAGGGGGAATGGAGGAGCGGAAGACAGGAAGGAGGGCCGCGCCGGGAGCAAGGAGGGCCGCGCCGGGAGCGTCGTTTAAATTCTCTTCCCCTCTTCCCCTCTTCCCCTCTTCCCCTCTTCCCCTCTTCCCCTCTTCCCCTCCTCCCCTCCTCCCCATGCCCTACTCCATCGACACCCGCACGCTCCGCCCCGGCGACACCTACGTCGCCATCCGCGGGGAGACCCACGACGGGCACGACTTCGCCCCGCAGGCCGTCGAGGCCGGCGCCACGGCCGTCGTCGTCGAGCGCGAGGTGGAGGTGCCAGAAGGCGTCGAGGTCGTCCGCGTCGAGGACACGCTGCGGCACCTGATCGAGGAGGCCACGGCGCGGGTCCGCCGGGCGGGGCCGGAGATCGTGGCGATCACGGGCTCGATGGGGAAGACGAGCACGCAGGACGGCCGTGGAGGCCGTGCTCGGCGAGGCGTTCGAGGTGGTGGCCTCGGAGGGCAACAAGAACACCCCGCTCGGGCTCTCGCTGCTCGTCCTCAACCGCGAGATCACGCCCGACACGAAGCTCGTGCTGGAGATGGGCGCCCGGCTCGAAGGCGACCTCCGCGAGCTGTGCTCGTACTTCCCCCCGACCGTCTCGGTGGTCACCGTCGTGCGGGGCGTCCACGTCGAGACGCTCGGGAGCATCGAGGGCGTGCAGCGCGAGAAGTCGGCGCTGGTCCGGGCGCTGGGCGAGGGCGGCACGGCCTGCCTCAACGGCGACGACCCGCGCGTGCTCGCCATGCGCGAGGTCAACCGGGGCCGGACGCTGACCTACGGCACCGGCGACGCCTGCGACGTCCGCCCCGACCGGATCACCGCGGAGCTGCCGATCCTCGGCGAGCACGCCGTCACCACCGCCCTCGCCGCGATGGCCGTCGGGCAGGCACTCGGGATGGACGACGCCGCGATCAACCGGGGGCTCGAACGGATCAGGCCCGAGAAGGGCCGGCTGAACAAGCTGCGCGGGAGGGGAGACAGCACGCTCGTCGACGACACCTACAACGCCTCGCCCGACGCCACCCTCGCCGCGCTCCGGGTGATGGAGGGGCTGGAGGGCGACAACCGCGTCGCCTTCCTCGGCGACATGCTGGAGCTCGGCGAGGCCGAGGTCGAGGAGCACGCGCGCGTCCTCGCCGCCGCCGCCCGCGCCGCCGACGCCGTCCACGCCGTCGGCCCCATCATGGCCCGCGCCGCCGCGACGCTCCCCGAGGCGCAGCAGGGGCAGATCACCCTGCACGCGCAGTCCTCCGACGTGGCCGACGCGCTGCGGGCGGGCGACCTGTACGAGCCGCGCTCCGGCGACGTGATCCTGGTCAAGGGCTCGCAGGGGACGCGGATGGAGCGGATCTCCGAGGGCCTCCTCCACCCGGCCGTCCGCGCCGAGGACGCGCTCCCGCGCCAGACGGAGGCGTGGAGGCAGATTGCTTGAGGGAAGGGGGATTGGGGATCAGGGATCGGGGGCCCCTGAACGGTGGAGACTTCGGAGGAGACTGAGCAACATCCGGCTCAGCACCTCAGCGTCCTCTCGGAACGTCTGCTCCTGCTCGTCAGAGAGATACCCGACGCGGCGAGCAATTCCGATCTGGGTGCGGACCTCGTAGAGCGAGCCGCGTGCTATCGAGAGGAAGCGGACGTACTCCTTCCGGCTGCTCCGCCCCCACCCCTCGGCGATGTTCGAGGGGATCGAGACTGCTGCCCGGCGGAGCTGCGCGGTTAGCCCAAAACGCTCTTCGCCAGGAAACGAACGGGTAATTGCGTAGATGCCTTCGACCAGCGCCATTCCGCGCTGCCATACCTCCAGATCCTCGTAACTCTCGATCCGCTGAGTGCGCATCTCTCGCCCTCGCTACCCTCTCCTCCCCGGTCCCCGCTCCCTGATCCCCGATCCCTTCCCCCGCGGCACCCGCGCCGGCCGGGGCGTCGGCTCCGTGTCGGCCGGGCGGCCGTGGCGGGGGAGCGCGAAGAACTGCAGGTCCCCGAGCGGGCCGTCGAGGCGGGCGTCGCAGGGGAGATCCGGGAGACGGTCGGCGAGGGCACGGGCCTCGGCGAGGGCAGCGGCGTAGCGGGTGCGGCGCTGGCGCTCGGGGCGGGCCGTGAGCCGCTGCGGCGCGGCAGCCAGCGCGTCGGCGAGGGAGAACGCGGGGAGGTGCGGCCGGTCGGTGCGGTGAGTCCACGCGCCGGAGCGGAGGTCGAAGCGGTAGAGCGGGAGGAACCGCCGGCCGTACTCCGCGAGGAGCGCCACGGCCTCGATCACGAAGTCGGCCTCGGCGTCGTCCATCGCGTAGTGGAACCCGACGCGGCACCAGCCGGGCTTGACGCCGTGGCAACCCTGCCGGATGGCGGCGCGGTAACGCTCGCTCGTGGCCTCGTCGATGCCGAGGAGGCGGTGGCCGTAGGGGCCGGCGCACGAGCAGCCCGCCCGGCTTTGGATGCCGAAGAGGTCGTTGAGCAGGACGGTGACGAGCTTCGGATGGAGGTAGCGCGGGGGGCCGCTCGCGCCATCGCCACCGGCAGCGCCGCCGGCGGGGCCGGCGTCGCGGAGGTTGAACGAGACGATGCCGATGCGGCGCGCGGGGTCCGCCGGGCCGAGCACCTCGATCCGGTCGTCCTCCGCCCACCGGTCGAGCGTGCGGGCGAGCAGCGCGTGCTCGCGGGCCTGGACCGTCTCGATCCCGACGGCCTCCTTGACCTCCAGCGCGAGCGCGGCGCGGAGGGTCTGGAAGAGCCCCGGCGTGCCGGCCTTCTCGCGCGCCTCGATGTCGGCGGCGAAGTCGTGCCCGTGGGGGCCGACGTAGTCCACCGTCCCCCCACCGCCGACGCTCGGCGGGAGCTCGTGGGGGTAGATCCGCTCGTGGAAGACGAGGACGCCGCCGGCGCCCGGCCCGCCGAGGAACTTGTGGGGCGAGAGGAACACCGCGTCGAGCGCGGCCTCGGGGTCATCGGCCGGGCTCATGTCGATGGGGACGTACGGCGCGGCGGCGGCGTAGTCGAGCAGCGCGAGGGCGCCGTGGCGGTGGAGCAGCCGGGCCAGCGCGCGGACGGGCGTCTTGAGGCCGGTCACGTTCGAGGCCGCGCTGAACGAGCCGATCTTCTGCCGCCCCTCCCACCGCGGGTCCTGAAGCAGCCGGTCGAGGTGGGCGAGGTCGAGCTGCCCGTCGGCGTCGAGCCCGACCTCCACGGTCTCGCAGAACCCCTCGCGCCAGGTGACCTCGTTGGAGTGGTGCTCGTAGGGGCCGACGAACACGACGGGCTGCCGCGCGCGGATCTCCCGGACGAGCGTGCCGAGGCCGTCCTCCCCCAGCGCCTCCCGCGCCCCTTCGGCGAGGAACCGCCGCGTCGCCGGCGGCACGGCGACGCCGAGGATCTCCTGGAGCTTGTGGACGGCGCCGGTCGAGCCCGTCCCGCAGACGATCACTCGCCCGCCGTCGCCGGCGTTCAGCGCCCGCTTGATCGCGGCCTCGGCCTCGTGGAGGAGGTGCGTCGCGGCGTGGCCGGTGAGGCTGTCCTCGGTGTGGGCGTTGGCGTAGAGCCCGGCGACCTCGCGGCAGTAGTCCTCGACGAACGAGAGGCACCGCCCGGAGGCTGTGTAGTCGGCGTAGACGAGCAGCCGCTCGCCGAAGGGCGTCTCGACGGGGAGGTCGGCGCCGATGGTCTGGGCGCGGAGCGTGCGGAGGGAGATCGCGGGGAGCGGCATGGCGGGGGAATCCGGCGGCAGACGGGGCAAGCTACGGCGCTCACTCGGCTTCGCCACCGGGGTCCCGCTCCTCCTAAATGCCCGACGGTTTCGGAACGGCAGGGTGTCGGATGCCGACGGTAGAGGCACAGCATGTCGCGCCTCTGCGCACCTACATCCCGTCGCTCCCCCACAGCAGCTCCACCAGCACGTCCCCGACCTGCTGCAGGCTCGCGGCGCTGACGCGCTCCGGCGTGTCGGCCGTCGTGTGCCACGTCTCGGGGAAGGGGCTGTGGATGAGGTCCACGACGGGGATGCCGCGCCGGAGGAAGGCGACGTGGTCGTCGTAGACCGCCCCGCCGGGCTCGTCGAGGAACGCGTCGGCGCCGACGCGGCGGGCGGCCCGCCAGACCCGCTCCACGACGGGCCGGGCGTACTGGAGCGAGTAGCCCTCCTGCGGGATGCGGAGGTTTTTATCACCCACCATGTCGAGCAGGACGCCGTAACGCGGGCGGTACTGCGGGTTGTCCCGCGCGAACGCCTCCGAGCCGAGCGCGAACGGGACCGCCAGCGAGTCCGGCACCTCGCCCTCGTAGTCCCCGACGTCTTCGAGGTCGAACAGCACGAGGTCCACGCCGACGTCCGGCGGGTCGGCGTCGAGGAGTCGGGCCATCTCCAGGAGGACGGCCACGCCCGAGGCGCCGTCGTTGGCGCCGGGCACGGGCTCGTCGCGCCGCGCGGGGTCCGGGTCGCGGTCGGCGCGGGGGCGGGTGTCGTAGTGGGCCGCCAGCATCACGCGCTCGCGGGCGTCGGGGTTGAAGGAGGCGACGACGTTGTAGCCGGTGTACGTGTGCGCCGAGTCGGGCCGGGTGAAGGTGAACGGCTGCTCGACCACGCGGGGGCTGTGCTGTTCAAGGATCTCCCGGAAGTAGGCCCGCGCCGCGTCGTGCCCGGCCGTGCCGGCGACCCGCGGCCCGAAGCCGACCTGCCGCTCGACGTGCGCGAACGCCCGCTCCCCACTGAACGCCGGCCGGTCCTCCCGCATCAGCAGCGCCCACGCGAGCAGCCCCACCACGACGAGCGCCGTCGCGACGACGCCCCACCGCTGCCACGCCGGTTTTTTCCTCTGCGGCTCCCGCTGCTTCCGTGCCTTTGCCATGCTGTCACCCCCCGCTCCTCCTACCATCGCTCCGCTCAGGGAAGGAGGAGCTGTCCCCCTTCAGAAGGGGACAGCTTCGTGAAGCCTGAGCGCGCAGCGCGATGCGAACGGGGCGGGGGGTCTCACGCGGCCACCGCCGCCGGAGCGGCCTCGACGAGCTGGCCGCGGTTGTAGATGGCCCACGCCCGCCCCACCATCGTGTCTCCCACGAACGGCGTGTTCTTGCTCTTCGACCGGATGTGCTGCTTCCCGAACGTCCACTCCGTCTTGGCGTCGAACACGGTGAGGTTCGCCGGCTCCCCCTCCGTGACCTCGGGGACGGGCAGCCGGAGGATCTCGCGCGGGGCGACGCACAGCTTGTGCACCGCCTCGGCGACGGTGAGCACGCCCGGCCGGACGAGCTCCCGCCCGACGAGCCCCCAGCACGTCTCCAGCCCGATGATCCCGAACGGCGCCGCGATGAACTCGACCTCCTTCTCGAACGAGGCGTGCGGGGCGTGGTCGGTGCAGAGCGCGTCGATGGTGCCGTCGGCGAGGCCGGCCTTCAGCGCCGCCACGTCGGCGGCCGTGCGGAGCGGGGGGTGCATCTTCGTGTGGGTGTCGTAGCCCGAGGTCTCGACGGCCTCGTCGGTGAGGGCGAGGTGGTGGGCGCAGACCTCGGCGGTCATCGGGGCGCCCTCGGCCTTCGCCCGGCGGACGAGCTCGACGGCGTAGGCGGTCGAGATGTGGCAGACGTGGACGTGGCCGCCGGTGAACTTGGCGAGCATCGCGTCGCGGGCGACCATCACCTCCTCGGCCAGCGCGGGGATGCCCGGCACGCCGAGCCGCGTGGCGACGGCGCCCTCGTGCATGTGCCCGTGGGGGTTCAGGGTGAGGTCCTCCTCGTGGTTCAGGATCGGCTTGTCGAGCGTCCGGGCGTACTCGAGGGCGCGGCGCATGAGGCCGGCGTCCTGCACGGGACTCCCATCGTCGGAGAACGCGAGGGCCCCGCCCTCGGCCATGTCGCCGAGCTCGGCCAGCGACTCCCCCGCCCGCGCCTTCGACACCGTCCCGATGGGGTAGACCTCGACGGGCAGCCCCTCGGCCCGCTTCAGCACGAACTCGACCACGTCGCGGGTGGCGATGGGCGGCTCGGTGTTGGGCATGCAGGCGACGGCCGTGAACCCGCCGAAGGCCGCGGCCCGCGCGCCGGTCTGGATCGTCTCCTTGTGCTCCTGCCCCGGCTCGCGGAGGTGGACGTGCATGTCCATCCAACCGGGCGAGATCAGCTTCCCGCTCGCGTCGAACGTGGCCTCGCCGCCCTCGGCCGAGAGCCCGTCGCCGATCTCGGCGATGCGGCCCTCGCGGATGCGGAGGTCGGCGCGGCGGGTCTCGCCGGAGCGGGGGTCGAGGAGGGTGCCGCCGGTGAGGAGGAGGTCGGGGGTGGGGGGCATGGGGAGGGGCAGCGTGGCGTCTGCTAGAAGGTAGCCACAGGGCCGGACGCCGCGCCGTGGAGGCCGTGCGTATTCACCCCAGAGCACCGCCGCCCGTCTGCCGCAGGAGCCCGAATCTGCGGGGGGCCAGCGCATACCCTTGCGGCGAGGGCACCTCGCGGGTTATGCTTAGACGCAGCTTGCGCCGGCCCCGCCCCCTATTCGCCTCCTGACCATGCGTGCCCTCCTCGCCCTCCTCGCCCTCCTCGCCCTGGCCCTCGCCGGGTGTGACAACGCCGACCCCGATGGGGCCGCCCTCACGGAACCCGCTTACTGGGAGCTCGCCGCTTCCAGCATAGCCCCCCTGCCGAGCCGCGCTACCGTCTCGTTTGGGCGGGGCGGGGACGCCGAGGGCCTCCTGATCTGCAACGACTACCTGGGCTCGTTCGTGGCCTCCGGCGCGACCGAAGGCTCCATCCAGATCGAGGTAGACGCCATCACGGAGGCGGCATGCGGGGGCGACCTCAGAGGCCAGGACGAGTACCTCGCGGCTCTACGGGCCGTGGACACGTTCGAGGTGATCGATGGACGCGTGCTCAGGCTGCGGGGCAGCGGCGGCGTGCTCCTCGAATACGTGCTCCCAGAGCGGGAGTAGCCCCTGTTTACCGCCGCGACCAGCCGGTGGGCTGAGGCCTCACCGCTCGTCGAGGGCGGCGTCACGAGCAGCGGCGCAGGCGCGGAAGTCGCCGGTCTCTTGCAGGCAGTCGTGCATCCGGAGGACGGCGGCCTTCGGGGCGAGCCCCCACCGCACCCGCTCCTCGTCCGAGACGGCGTCGAGGTCGTGGGGCTCCTGCAGGTTCCCCGTCCCGTCGAAGACGACGAACTGGGTGCCGTAGACCTGCGGCTTGCCGATGGAAAGCTGCCAGCGGTCATAGGCGCGGGGGACGAGCCAGCGGGCCTCGTCGTACCCCAACTCCGCGGCCTCGCGGCTCAGCTCGAACGCCTGCCGGTAAGCCGTGGAGTCATTCCCGTGCTGGAGGACGAGGGCGGCGTGATAGTGGTCGGCGCCGGTGCGGACGGCGCGCTCGGCGAGGAGGGCGCGGACGCGGACCTGCCGGACGGAGTCGGCACGGGAGATGGCGCGGAGGCTGTCGGCCGAGAGCGCGGACCAGTCGCCCTCGCGGACGGCCTGGTCGGCCTCCATGAGCCGGCGCAGCTCGGGGTGGTCCTCCTGGGCGAGGACGGGGCCGGTTCCGAGGAGGAAAACGAGCGGGAGCAGGAGGGCGCCTAGGGGCTGAGGCATCGGGGGCGAGCGGTGGGCGGGCGGCGGAAGCTACCGCAGCCGCACCACCGTCTGCGACGCGCTCACCCCCTCGCCGACGAGGCGGACGAGGTAGACCCCGCTCGGCAGCGCCGCCCCGTCGAGCGTGACGGCCTGCACGGCGCCGGCCTCGGGCGTGCCGTCATAGAGCGTCCGCACCCGCCGCCCGAGCCCGTCGAACACCTCGACCCGGACGGGCCGCGCCTCGGGCACGGCGAACCGGAGCGTGGCCTGCCCGGCGAAGGGGTTGGGGTACATCGGCTCGAACAGCAGCTCCGTCAGCCCGGCCTCCCCTGCCCGCGACGCGAGCGGCTGCGGCGCGGCGAACGTCGGCGCCTCGCCCGTGGTCGGGTCGATGGAGGCCCACGCCTCCGCCCCCCCCACCGATGCCGCACGGCCGGCGGATTTCGAGAACGAGAAGGTGCTGGTGGCGACGGCGTCCGGGTACGTGCCGAGGTGAGCGCGGTAGACGTATCCGCCGGCCGGAGCATTGCTCGGCACGCTCTGGCTGATCGTCTGCGTGACCGAGCCGCTCGCCGGCAGCGCCACCGGGCTCGGGCCGATGACGGGTCCGTAGGGGGCGCCATTCGGGAGCAGCACGTCGGTCCACACGTCCACCGTCTGCGCCGCCCCGGTGAGGCTCTGCATCGTGAGGTCGAACACGAAGCTGCCGCCGCTCGGGCCGACCTCAACCGGCGGGCTCTGTGGCGCAGCCGTCACCGCGACCGGCGCTCCCGTCGCATCACCTGCGTCGAAGGCCACGACCCGCGAGATGCCGCCGACGACGTAGGTGCCGCCGGTGTTGGCCTCGATGGAGAAGGCGCCCCCGCGCGAGGCCGGGCGGTGCGGGTCGAAGGTGAACGACTGGCCGGCCGGCGCCCACGTCAGCGTCGCCGCCTCGGCCGTCGTCCCCGTGCTCTGGTCGTAGACGACGAGGCGGAGCGGGTCGCCGGGCTGGAGGCGGCCGGCGGCGTTCGTGGAGCCCGCGTTGCCGAGCACCTCGATCAGCACGTCGTGCTGACCATCCCACCGGAGCCGCTGCCCGACGCGCCCGAGCCCGGCCACGGCGACGCCCGAGGGGCCGAGGATCGCCACCTCGTCCCCCGGCTGGATCGGGGCGCCGTTGACGACGAAGCTGGCCGCGTCGGCGGCGCGGAGGGCGACGTAGTGGAGCTTCCCTCCGGGCTCGGCCTCCAGGGTGAAGCGGCTCGCCGGCTCGTCCATCGGCCGTGGGTAGAGGCCCGTCGGCGCGAACCACGCGTAGCTGCTCGGCGGGGCCTTGATGAAGGCGCGCCCGTCCGAGAACGCCTCGGTGGTCTGGAAGAGGTAGGCGTCGGAGTAGTCGCGGAGCTCGTAGCTCGCGTGGGGCGTGTCGAGCCACCCGCCCTTCTCCGCCGACCCGTTGTCGTTGATCGCCAGCACCATCCCGAACCGCGGCTCGCCGAACCCCCACCGCCGCAGCGCCCACAGGTCCGACTGGTCGAGCTCGGGGTTCGGGTTGAGGCCGGCCATCGGGACCGAGGCGCCCTGCGCCGTCAGCCGCCGCAGCGCCATCAGCCACTCGATCTCCTCGCCGAGCCCGAACCACCGGTAGTCCTTCCAGAACACCGACGGCCGCCCCTCGGCCGCCATCATGTAGGCGTAGGCGAGGTTCTTCCGGGTGAGGACGGGGTCGTGCCCGTAGTCCTGGCCGAGCTTCGTGCAGGTCGCGCCGAAGCGGATCGCGCCGGGCTCGTTGCAGCCGGCGGAGACGAACCCGATCCGGTCGAAGTCGTGGTTCTCGGCGAAGGTGACGACGCTGAACGGGTCGAGCCCGTTGAACAGCAGCCCGGCCGTGTTGAGGGCGCGCATGTCGAAGAACCCGCCGCCGTCGCACATGCTCTTGAGCGTGAACCGGAGGTCGAAGTCGAACATCGCCATCTGCGCGTCCCGGCCCCCGCCGCCGTAGGCCGAGTTGAAGCGCTCGACGTCGTCGTGGTAGGCGCGGATCTCGCCGCCCCCGCCGAAGAACTCGCCGACAGCGAACGGCTGCGGCCCGGCCGTCAGCTCCGCGAGCCACGGCGCGAGGAAGCCCGGCTCGATGTGCTTCACCGCGTCCACCCGCACCTCGTCGATCCCAACCTCCTCCATCAGCCACCGCCCCCACACCACCAGCGAGTCCCCGACGAACCCGAGGCTGTGCGGGCCGTGGTGCCACCCCCCGTTCGGCGCGCCGGGCGCCAGCGTGTTGTCGGTCTGGTGGAAGTAGCAGACGTCCTGCCCGAAGATGTTATCGTGGAACGGCGCGTTCGTGTCGCAGTGGGTGGGGTTGGGGTGGAACGATAGGGCGTCGGCGCCGAAGCGGCCGGAGCCGGTGTCGAAGTAGTTGTAGCGGACGTTCGAGCCGCCGCACGCCACGCCCGACTGCGCGTCGGCGCCGTCGCGGTGGTTCAGCACCACGTCCATCATCGTGCGGAGGCCGTTCGCGTCGAAGGCCCCCATCATCGCTTCGAACTCCTCGACCGTCCCGAACCGGGTCCGCCGGGTGAACTTCTGGTCCACCGCGCCAAAGTCGTAGTAGTCGTAGAGGTCGTACCCCATCGAGAACCGCCCGCCGGCGCCCTTCGCGGGCGAGGGGATCCAGACGGTCTGGAAGCCGGCGGCGGCGAGGTCGGGGGCGGACGTGCGGAGGGAGTCCCACCAGAGCCCGTCGTTGTTCTGCCAGTGGTCCCCGGGGTGGACGTTCCAGTAGAAGCCCTGGAGGAGGACGTCCGGGGGCTGCCCGGTGGGCTGTGCGTAAGCGCTTACACCGGCGAGGAAAAAGAGAGCGGCCAGCAGCCGCGACGGGGTCTTCATGAGAGGAGGGGGCCGCTCAGGGGGACGGTCGCCCTAAAGTACGACGGTGTAACCCGTGTGCAAGGGCTACCTCAGGCCGCCTCGACTTCGTCATGGCTTCCGACCGGCCACCGTCCGCTGGAGGGGCGGACAAGCGGAGGGAGGCGCGGCGCCTGAACTCACGGCCTACCTCCTCTATCCGGTCCCATTCCTCCCTATCTTCCCCCATTCCAACCGCCGAGCCTGCCATGCGCCTCGCGCTGATCCTCTCGCTGCTCATCGCCCTCGTCGCCGTCGCGTTCGCCTTCTCGAACCCCGACGTGACGACGATCAACCTGATCTGGTACGAGATCCGGAGCCCGCTGGCCGTGGTGCTCATCGTGACGCTGCTGGCAGGGCTGCTGATCGGCACGCTCGGCGCGGTGCCGGCGCGGCTCCGCCACCGCGCCCACATCAAGCGGCTGGAGAAGCGGATCGCGGAGCTCGAGTCCAGCCGAGGCGGCGCCGTCGTGGTCGAGGAGCGGGTCGAGGTGGTCCCGGAGGGGCGCCCCTCGCCCCCGCCGGTCGCGGGCGGGGCGGCCGAGACCGAGCGGCTCGCGGCGGACACGGCACGGATGGCCGAGGAGGCCCGCCGCCGCGCCGAGGGCCGCGCCTAAACGATGGCGAAGCTGACCCCGAGCGGCGTCACCGACGCCGTCGCCGAGGAGGTCCGGCGGACGTCGCGCCGGCTCCGCGTGGTGGGGCGCGGGCTCGTCCGGCTGCCGGGGGAGGCCGTGCGGCTCCCGCTCCAAGCGCTCGGGCTCGTCGAGGCCCCCGTGCGGCGGCGGCAGATCGGCGCCATGCCCGGCGCGCTGCCCGAGCTCTCCGAGGAGGAGCACGCCCCGGCCCGCCTCACCGTCTACCACTACGACGAGGAGACCCTCGACGAGCACCCCGACGCCACCGTCGCCGAGGCCGCCGCGCTCAAGGACGCCCCCGGCGTGACGTGGGTCGACGTCGTCGGCGTGCGGGACATGGGGACCATCGCCGCGCTCGGCGAGGCGTTCGGGCTGCACCCCCTCGTGCAGGAGGACCTCGTGCTCACCTCGCAGCGCCCGAAGCTCGAGGCCTACGGCGGCGACGCCGAGCACGAGCCGCAGCTCTTCGTCATCGCCAAGATGATCGTCGCCGGCCCCGAGGGCGAGGGCGAGGCGGTGCGGATCGAGCAGGTGGCCCTCGTGCTCGGGCGCGGGTACCTCCTCTCCTTCCAGGAGCTCGCCGGGGACGTGTTCGAGCCCGTCCGCGAACGGCTCCGCACGAGCGCCGGGCGCATCCGCCGCGTCGGCCCGGACTACCTCGCCTACGCGCTGCTCGACGTCATCGTGGACCACTACTTCGTGGTCATCGAGGGGATCGGCGACCGGATCGAGGCGCTGGAGGAGGACGTGATGGAGGACCCTTCGGAGGCGCTCCAGGCGGAGATCCGCCGGCTCCGCCGCGAGGCCCTCGTCCTGCGCCGCTCGATCTGGCCGCTCCGCGAGGTGATCTCGGGGTTACTGCGCGACGAGGGTGGGCTCGTCAAGGAGGAGACCCGGGTCTTCCTCCGCGACGCCTACGACCATACGATCCAGGCCGTGGACGTGGTCGAGAGCTTCCGCGAGGCGCTCTCCAGCCTCCACGACCTCTACCTCTCGGCGCTGAGCCACCGGATGAACGAGGTGATGAAGGTGCTCACCGTCGTCGGCGCCATCTTCATCCCGCTCTCGTTCCTGACGGGGCTCTACGGGATGAACTTCGCTTACATCCCCGAGCTCCAGTACGAGGGCGGCTACTTCGTCTTCCTCGCCGTCGCCGTCGCCCTCGTCGTGGGGATGCTCGCGTACTTCCGCCGCCGCCGCTGGCTGTAGGGACGGGAGGGGGCAGAGGCGGTAGGGGCGGCCCCTGTGGCCGCCCATCGACGGACAGGGCGACCACGAGGGTCGCCCCTACGCCCCGTGGCGGATCGGCTCAGGCCGTGACGGCCGAGGCGCCGTGGGCGGACGGGACCGCGGCCCCGGAGTACATCCCCCGGATGCCCGCGTCGTGGGCCTCGTGGACGGCCCGCCGCTTCACCTTCATCGTCGGCGTCAGCAGCCCGTTCTCCACCGTCATCAGCTCCGGCACGAGGCGGAACCGCTTGACCTGGCTCCAGTGGTCCATGCCGGTGTTCGCCTCGTCCACGAGCCGCTCGAACTCGCCGACCACCCGCTGCTCCTTCAGCAGCGCCTCGTCCGAGGCCGACGCGTCGAGCCCGTTCGTCTTGGCCCAGATGCGGACGGCTTCCACGTTCGGGAAGATCAGCGCCGTGCAGAACTTCTCGCCGGTCCCGACGACGACGGCCTGCTCGATCAGCGGGCTCTCGGTGAGCTCGTTCTCGATGGGCTGCGGGATGACGTACTTCCCCGTGGAGAGCTTGAAGAGGGCCTTCTTCCGGTCGGTGATCTTGAGGAACCCGTCGGGCGTGAACTCCCCGATGTCGCCGGTGTGGAACCAGCCCTCGTCGTCCATCACCTCGGCGGTCTTGTCGGGCGCCTTGTAGTAGCCCTGCATCACGTGCGGCCCGCGGGTCAGGATCTCGCCGTCCTCCGCGATGGCGACCTCGACGCCCGAGATCGGCGGGCCGACCGTGCCAGGCGTGTTCGCGCCGGGGATGTTGTTGGCGATGACGGGGCTCGTCTCGGTCAGCCCGTACCCCTCGTAGACGGGGATGCCGAAGCCGTTGAAGGCGCGGGCGAGGTCGGCGCGGAGGGCGGCGCCGCCGGAGGTCACGGCCTTGATGCGCACGAGGCCGAGCTTGTCGCGGAGCTTGGAGTAGACGAGCTTGTCGGCGAGGGCGTGCTTGATGGAAGCCAGCCCCGTCGGCGGGTTCCGGACGTCGTAGTTGACGGCGAGGTCGAGGGCCCACGCGCCGATCTTCTTTTTAGCCCCCTCGGCCTCCTGGATCCCGAGGGCCACCTTGTCGAACACCTTTTCGAGCACGCGCGGGACGGTGGCGAAGAACGTCGGCTTGACCGCCGGGAGGTCCGAGACGAGGCGGTCGGGGTCGGAGTAGAAGAGGGAGTGGCCGAACCCGGCGTTCGCCAGCGTGAGCGTCCGGGCGTAGATGTGGGTCATGGGGAGGAAGTTGAGGACGACCTCCTCCTGGTGACCCAGCACGCCGAACCCCGTCAGCGCAGTGATGGCGTTGGAGGAGATGTTCTCGTGGGTCAGCATGACCCCCTTCGGCCGGCCCGTCGTGCCGCTGGTGTAGATGAGGGTGGCGAGGTCCTTCGCGTCGAGCTTGTCCCGCAGCTCGGCCGGCCGGCCCGGCGCCGCGGCGATGGCGTCGCGCCCTACCTGCCGCAGCTCGTCGAGCGTCAGGGCACGGACGCCGTCGGGCAGCTTCACGCCCTCGACGGAGCCCTCGGCGAGGACGACGAGCTTGACCTCGGGCACGCGGTCGGCCCAGCCGGCGAACTGCTCCAGCATCTCGCGGTTCGAGACGGCCATCGCCTTCGCCTCGGCGTGCTCGGTGACGTAGACGAGGTTGTCGGCGGAGTACGTCGTGTAGAGCGGGACGTTGACGATGCCGGCCACGAGCGTGGCGTAGTCCATCATCTGGAAGAACAGGTCGCTGTTCATGAAGAACGCCATCCGGTCCCCCCGCTCGACGCCGCTCTCGAGGAGGCCGACGGCGACCTCGTCGGCGGCCTCGCGCATCGCGGCGTTCGACATCGTGCGCCAGCCGCTGCCGTCGGGCTGGTTGAACGCCTTCGGGTTGGGGTGGCGCTCGACGGCCTCGTCGAGGAAGGCGGGGAGGGTCTTGCCGAGGGCGACCTCGCCCTTCGAGGAGGGCGGCGCGGTGTGGATCTGGAGCGGCATCGGGGTGGGGGGCTTCGCGGGTTCTTTACGGGAAGGTAACGCGCAGGAGGCCGACGGGCTCCTCTGCGCCCTAGTTCAGGCGGGGGGGCGGGGGTAGTAGAACCCCCCGATGGCGTGGCGGACGACGGCGTCGACGTAGGCGTCCCGGTCGATGCGGACGTCGACGCGGCGGGCGATGAGCAGCGCGACGGCGCCGTGGAGCCCGGTCCACAGCACGCTCGCGGCCACGTCGGGGTCGTCGACGTCGAAGGTGCCCTCGGCGGCGCCGGCGCGGAGGACCGCGGCGAAGCGGTCGAGGTTGCGGCGGGCGCGGCGGTACTTCTCGGCGGGGTAGCGCGCCATCCGCGCGGGGTGCAGCGTGAACATCACCTCGTAGACCTCGGGGTTCTCGAGCCCGAAGGCGACGAAGGCGCGGGCGAGGCGGTCTAGCCGGGCGAGGGGGTCGTTGGGGGCCTTGGCCTCGGCCGCCTCTAGCCGCGCGTGGAGGCTCTCCATCCCCTCGTCGATGAGGGCGTGGACGAGGGTGTCCTTGCTTTCGAAGTGGAGGTAGATGCTCGTCGCGCTGCACCCAACGGCGCCGGCGATCTTGCGCATCGAGAGGTTGTTGTAGCCCTCCTCCACTAGCAGGCCCCGCGCGGCGTCAAGGAGGGCGCGGCGGAGGTCGGTCCCGGAGGCACGGGCGGGGGGCGGAGCGGCGTCGGGCATGGGGGCGGGGTTAGTCGCACCGCTAGCTACGACGGCGACGCCCTCTCTGTCAAGGGGCGGGGTTCAAGGAGCAGCGGGCAGAAAGCGGAGGGGGATCGGCCGTGGGGGCGCGGCGGGTCTAGCCCGCGCCGGCTCCGGCGGCCTCCGCCGGCGAAGCGCGCTGAGTCAAGCGACCGGCACTTGACTGTGCGCCCCTACGGCCCTCCTCACCCCCGTCGTTAAATTTCGCGGTTTAGCCTCCTTCCCCTCCTTCCCCTCCTTCCCCTCCTTCCCCTCCTTCCCCTCCTTCCCCTCCTTCCCCTCCTTCCCCTCCTTCCCCTCCTTCCCCTCCTTCCCCTCCTTCCCCTCTCCCGCCCCGCGTTGCGCCTCCTCGTCCACGACTACGCCGGCCACCCGTTTCAGGTGCAGCTCAGCCGCGAGCTCGCGCGGCGCGGCCACACCGTCCGCCACGCCTACTGCGCCTCGCTCGTGACGACGCCGCAGGCCGCCCTCGCCCCGCAGCCCGACGACCCCGAGGGGTTCTCCGTCGCGCCGATCTCGCTGGGGGAGCCGCTGAACAAGGCCGACTTCCTGAAGCGCTGGCGGCAGGAGCGCCGGTACGGCCGCCTCGCCGCGGCCGAGCTGCGGGGGTTCCGGCCGGAGGCCGTGCTCTCGGCGAACGCCCCGCTCGACGCGCAGGGGCGGCTGCTCCGCGCGGCGCACGGCGTGGGGGCGCGGTTCGCGTTCTGGGTGCAGGACCTGATCGGGCTGGCCTCGGCGCGGCTGCTCCGCGAGCGCGTCCCCGTCGTCGGCGGCCTCGTCGGGGAGCGGTACCGGCGGATGGAGGCGGCGCAGCTCCGCGCGAGCGACGCCCTCGTCCTCATCACCGACGACTTCCGCGCGGCCGTCCCCGCCATCGCCCGTCACCCCGCCGCGCACGTCATCCCAAACTGGGCGCCGCTGGAGGCCGTGCCGACGCACCCGCGCGACAACCCGTGGGCGCGGGAGCAGGGGCTGGGAGACCGGGTCCGGTTCGTGTACTCGGGGACGCTCGGGCTCAAGCACAACCCGGCGCTCCTGGCGGCGCTGGCCCGCCGCCTCCCCGAGGCCGAGCTCGTCGTGGTGTCGCAGGGCGCGGGGGCGGACTGGCTGCGCGAGCACGCCGGAAAAACCCCGAACCTCCGGCTGCTGCCGTTCCAGCCGTTCGAGCGGC
Organism: Rhodothermales bacterium; assembly: GCA_965215145.1. Taxonomy (GTDB): domain Bacteria; phylum Bacteroidota; class Rhodothermia; order Rhodothermales; family JANQRZ01. Next base: position 2,817,493 of record OZ244038.1, read on the forward strand.
TGCCCGAGGTGCTAGGCGCGGCGGACGTGCTGGTGGCCGTGCTGGAGCCCGAGGCCGGCGTGTTCTCGGTGCCGTCGAAGGTGCTGACGTACCTCTGCGCGGGGCGGGCGCTGCTCCTGGCCGTGCCGCCGGAGAACCTCGCCGCGCGGATCGTGGACGGGGAGGGCGCCGGGCTCGTGGTGCCGCCGGACGACGAGGCCGCGTTCCTCGACGCCGCCGAGCACCTCGCCGGGGACGGAGCGCTGCGAGGCCGGATGGGCGAGGCCGCCCGCCGCTACGCCGAGGCCCACTTCGACATCGCCCGCATCGCCGACCGGTTCGAGGCCGTGTTGGCGGGCGAGGCAGCGCTCGCTTCCCTAGCCTGAACGACGCCGGCCCCGCGGCGGAGGCATCGTGGAGCGGGCCGTCGCCGGGGCGTTGCGGTTCTCCCCGCCCGGCCGGTATCGTGCAGCCGCCACCTCCCTGAACCCCATGCTCGTGCGACGCGTGCGGACGGCCGGGCCGCTGGCCGCCGCCTTCCTGCTCCTCCTCGCCGGGGACGCCGCGGCACAGGTCGTGGACGCCCTCGAAGCCCGGTACCGCCGGCTCGACCCCGCCATCGTCTCGGACCTCGTGGACGACGGCGGCGCGTGCGTGGACGCGGTCGGGTCGTTCTGGTCGGTCCTCCAGGCCCTCGCCGCCGAGGAGCGGGCGCAGGCGCGGCTCCAGGGCTCGGCCGCCTTCAGCCTCAGCGCCGACGAGGCCGGCGACGACGACCTCTACAAGGCCAGCGCCGCCGCGAGTGTCGGGCGCGGGACGTACCCCAGCGAGGTCGAGGTCCGATCCTCCGTCGGGGTGACGCTGCGCAACTCGGAGTTCCAGGAGAACGTCTCCGACCTCGGCATCTCCTACGACTACCACCTCGGCCTGCCCGTCGAGGCGTTCGCCTTCGTGGAGCGCTCGACGGACGACTTCCTCGGCATCGACCAGCGTTACGAGATCGGGGGCGGCACCGTCTTCCAGCTCTGGCGGGGGCAGACGCGGCGGGGCCGGGTGCAGCGGGCCGTCCTCCGTGGCGCCCCGGCGGCCGTGGCGGCGCGGGCGCCGAGGACGTGGGAGGCCGACACGCTGCGGATGCCTTACTTCGCCGAGGGGCCGGTGCGCGGGCAGCCGTGGCTCACGTGCTGGGCGAGGGCCACGGGGAAAGACGTGGAGGACGGCGCCTTTCTCGACGCCGCGGGGGGCGACGCCGAGACGCTGCGGGCGGCGTGGCACCGCGCCGAGCAGGCCCGCCGCAAGCGGTTCGCCCGCCTCCGCCTCGGCCTCCTCGTCAGCCTCTTCGCCGAGCTCGAACGGGCCTCCCCCACCGACTCCGTCCGCGCCGACCCCCTCGGCGCCCTCGCCCCGCTCACGCTCGACCTCGCCGACGAGCGGTTCCGCCTCGGCCTCCGCCCGACCCTCGACGTCCGGCTCTCGGACCGGTGGCGGTTCAGCCTCCGCCCCTACCTCAAGCTCCCGATGCCGTGGGAGCGCCACGACGAGGTCGCCACCGCCGGCCTCCCCGATGCCGTCCCCCTCGCCGATGGCTCCCCCTTCGCCCTCGCCGACGCCAGCGACCGCGCCCTCGACTTCCGCTTCGACGGGACGGCCTCGATGAGCGTCTCCCTCACCGATGCCGAGCCGTTCCGCCGCGGCAGCTTCGAGCTCGTGGCGAGCTACCGGTTCCTCTACGACAACGCGCCGCCGCGCGCCTACGTCGTCTCCTTCCGCGACCCCGCCGCGCTGGCCTACCGGCTCGTCGAGGCTGAGGACGCCCACCACATCGTCAACCTCGCCGTCCGCGTGGCCTGGGGAGGATGATGCGTAGTGCGTGGCGGGTGCCGAACCGTCGCGTCGGCCTCGTCGTAGGGAAGGCCCCGACTCCCTCACCTCCCGACCCCATGCAGATCGCCTGCCCGCAGTGCGCGTGGGAGCCCGGCGCCGGGGCGCGCTGGGCCTGCGCCTGCGGCCACTCGTGGAACACGTTCGACACCGCCGGCCGCTGCCCCGCCTGCGGCCGGGTCTGGCGCGAGACGCAGTGCCTCGCCTGCGCCGCGTGGTCCAAGCACCACGACTGGTACCGCGATCTCCCCCCGGTGGACCTCGACGCGATCGCCGAAGGGGCGCCGGTCCGGCACGGAGGGCACCACACCGGTAACACACCCGTAGCGTTGCGGTAACGAGGCGCGGCGGGGGCGGCGCTATCGTGGCGGGTTCACGACCTCCCACACGCGTTGCGCCTCCGCCTCCCCCTCCTCGTCGCTGCCCTCACTGGCGGCGCGCTCGCCGGCTGCGCCGGGTGCGAAGACGTGCCCGCCGGTGCGCTCGAGGGCTCCGTCGTGGTCGACGGCTCCTCGACGGTGTTCCCCCTGGCCGAGGCCGTCGCCGAGGAGTTCATGCGGGACCACCCCCGCGTCCGCGTCACCGTCGGCGCCAGCGGCACCGGGGGCGGGTTCGCGAAGTTCGCCCGCGGCGAGACCGACCTCTCGAACGCCTCCCGCCCCGTCAAGCCTGAGGAGGGCGAGGCCGCGCGGGCCGGGGGCTACGGCCTCATCGAGCTCCCCATCGCCTACGACGGCCTCGCCGTCGTCGCCCACCCCGAGACCGACTGGGTGGACTGCCTCACGCTGGCGGAGCTCCGCCGGATCTGGGAGCCCGACAGCGACGCGGACTCCTGGGCCGACGTCCGGGCCGGCTTCCCCGACGCGGAGCTCCGCCTCTACGGCCCCGGCACCGGGAGCGGCACCTACGACTACTTCACGGCCACCGTCGTCGGCGCAGAGGGCGCCAGCCGGACGGACTTCACCGCGAGCGAGGACGACAACGTCCTCGTCCAGGGCGTCGGCGGCGACGAGGGCGCGCTGGGGTTCTTCGGGCTCGCCTACTACGAGGAGAACGCCGAGCGCCTCAAGCTCCTCGCCGTCGACGGCGGCGACGGCTGCGTCCGCCCCTCCCCCGAGACCGTGCAGGGCGGGGCCTACCACCCCCTCGCCCGGCCCGAGTTCGTCTACGTCCGCGCCGACCGCGCCGGCGACCCCGCCGTGGACGCCTTCGTCCGGTACTTCCTCGAGTTCGCCGCGCCGCTGGCCCGCGAGGTCGGGGCCGTCCCCCTCTCCGACGCCGGCTACGCCCTCGCCCGCGCCCGCTTCGACCGCCGGATCGCGGGCTCCGTCTTCTACGGGGTGACGGGGGCGCGGGTGGACGACGTGCTCGCCGCCGCCATGCCCGCCGCGGCCGACTCGCTCCGCGCCGCGCCGGCCAGCGCGGCCCCCGCGCCGCCGGCGGTGGCGCCGCCCGTGGTGCCCCGCCCCCGCTGAACCGTGACCGACGCCCCCTCCCCTGCCGACCAGCGCGGGCTGCCGCCGCTGGCCCCGCCGCAGCCGCTCCGACGGGGCGGCCTCTCGGGGAACGTCTCCCGCGGCCCGACCGAGCGCGTCGTGCACGGGGTCCTCGCCGCCTGCACCCTCGTCACCGTCGCCACGACCCTCGGCATCGCGGCCGTGCTCGTGTGGGAGTCCGCGCTGTTCTTCGGGCAGGTCTCGCCGCGGGCGTTCTTCGGGAGCGCGGAGTGGACGCCGCAGTTCGCCGACCCCAGCTTCGGGGTGTGGCCGCTCGTGGCGGGCACCCTCCTCGTGACGGTGATCGCCGCGGCCGTGGCGCTCCCGCTCGGGCTGCTCGCCGCCGTCTACGTCTCGCAGTACGCGACGGACCGGTTCCGGCGCTGGGTGAAGCCGGCGCTCGAGCTCCTGGCCGGCGTGCCGACGGTGGTCTACGGGTTCTTCGCGCTCACCTTCGTGACGCCGCTCCTGCGCCCGCTCGTCCCCGGCCTCGGCGTCTACAACGCTCTCAGCGCCGGGCTCGTGATGGGCGTGATGATCCTGCCGCTGGTGGCGTCGCTAAGCGAGGACGCCCTCCGGGCCGTGCCGCGCCGCCTCGCCGAGGGGGCCTACGCGCTCGGGGCCACGCGGGGGGAGGTCGTGTGGCGGGTCGTCACGCCGGCGGCGCTGAGCGGGATCGTCGCCTCGTTCCTGCTCGCCGTCAGCCGCGCGCTCGGGGAGACGATGATCGTGGTGCTCGCCGCCGGCGCCACGCCGAACCTCACGCTCGACCCCCGCGACAGCGTCGAGACGATGACGGCGTTCATCGTGAACGTCACGCTCGGCGACACGGAGCGGGGCTCGGCCGTGTTCCGGAGCCTGTTCGCCGTGGGGCTCCTGCTGTTCCTCGCCACGCTGGCGATGAACGGGCTGGCCCGCCGCGTCGTCCGCCGCTACGGGGAGCGGGCGTGAGCGGCGGCGGCCCGATAACGGCGGGCGCCGGGGCGCTCCGGGAGGCGCCGGCGGGGCTGGTCCGGCGGCGGCGGCGCGGACGGCTCCTGGCGGCGCTCGCCCTCGGGGCTACGCTGTTCGGGCTCGTCGTGCTGGCGGTGCTGCTCGCGCAGGTCCTCGTCGAGGGCCTCCCCTGGCTCCGCCCGGAGCTCCTCACCGAGTACCCCTCGCGGATCCCCGAGCGGGCCGGGCTCCGGGCGGCCCTCGCCGGGACGCTCTGGCTGATGCTGATGACGGCGGCGCTGGCGGTGCCCGTCGGCGTGGGCGCGGCGGTCTACCTCGAGGAGTACGCGCCGCCGGGGCGGCCGCTGCGGCTGATCAACCTCAACATCGCCAACCTCGCCGGGGTGCCGAGCGTGATCTACGGGGTGCTCGGGCTGGCCCTGTTCGTGCGCGCGCTGGGGTGGGGGTCGAGCTACGTCGCGGGTGCCGTGACGCTGGCGCTCCTGATCCTGCCGGTGATCGTGATCGCGACGCAGGAGGCGCTCCGGGCCATCCCGCAGGGCGTCCGCGAGAGCGCCTACGCGCTGGGCGCCACGCGCTGGCAGGTCGTCCGCGCCCACCTCCTCCCGCTGGCCGCGCCGGGCGCGCTGACGGGGGTGATCCTCGCGCTCAGCCGCGCCATCGGGGAGACGGCCCCGATCCTCGTCGTCGGCGCGGCGGCGTTCCTCGCGTTCTGGCCCGAGACGCCGCTGGACCCCTTCAGCGCCCTCCCCGTCCAGATCTACAACTGGACCGCGCGCCCGCAGGAGGAGTTCCGCGGCCTCGCCGCCGCCGGCATCGTCGTCCTGATGGCGGCGCTGCTCCTGCTCAACGGCGCCGCCATCGCCCTCCGCAACCGCTCCGAGCGCCACCGTGCCCGCTGACGCCCCTCCCCCCACCGCCGCACCAGGCCAGCCCCCTGCGAAGGTCGAGGTCCGCGACCTCCACGTCCACTACGGCGACGTCCACGCCCTCCGCGGCGTCACCCTCGACGTCCCCGACCGCGCGGTGATGGCGCTGATCGGGGCCTCGGGCTCGGGCAAGAGCACGCTGCTCCGGGCGATGAACCGGATCCACGAGCTCGCCCCCGGCACGCGCACCGAGGGCGACGTCCGGCTCGACGGGGTGAGCGTCTACGACGGCGCCGACCCCGCCCTCGTCCGCCGCCACGTCGGCATGGTGTTCCAGGCGCCGAACCCGTTCCCGAAGTCGGTCTACGAGAACGTCGCCTGGGGCGCCCGCATCAACGGCCTCACCGACGGCCTCGACGGCCGCGTCGAGCGGGCGCTCCGGCAGGCGGCGCTGTGGGACGAGGTGAAGGACCGGCTCAAGGCGAGCGCCTACGGGCTCTCGGGCGGGCAGCAGCAGCGGCTCTGCATCGCGCGCACGCTGGCCGTCGAGCCGGCGGTGATCCTGATGGACGAGCCCACGAGCGCGCTCGACCCGAAGGCCGCCGCGCAGGTCGAGGAGACCGTCCGCGAGCTCCGGGCGGAGTACACCGTCGTGGTCGTGACGCACAACATGCAGCAGGCGCAGCGCGTGAGCAGCCGGACGGCGTTCCTCCACGAGGGCCGCCTCGTCGAGACGGGACCGACGGCGGCGCTGTTCGAGCGCCCGCAGGAGGAGCGGACGGCGGCCTACGTCGGCGGCCACTTCGGCTGACGGCCCGGCGGGCGCGGGCTACGGCTCCCACCACGCGGCCTCGCGCTCCGGCTCGGGCGCCGGGGCACGGTCCGCGCGCGGCTCCTGCCGGATCGGCGGTGCGGGCGCGGCGACGTGGGCGCTGGGTAGCTCCCGGAGGTGAAGCAGGACGAGGGCGTAGCCGGCTGGGGTGAGCGGCGGGAGCGCCGCGGCTTGGGCCTCGACGCGGGCCAACTCCTCCCGCTGCACCGCCGCCTTCGCCTCGACCCGCGCGACCTCGGCGGCGACCCCCTCAATCCGGCGCTCGACCTGCCGCCGCAGCCGGCGCTCTTCGAGGGGCGAGAGCGCCTCTGGCACCTCGTCCGCGTAGCGCTCGGCGAGCCCGTCCCGCCACCGGCCGACGGCCGCGCGCTGCGCCGTCGTCATCTCCTTCGCCCTAGCCACCCGCTCGGGGGTGGCGTGGAAGGCGTTGCGGACGCCGGCGCCCTTGAGTCGGATCACCGCGCGGTGCCCCACGGCCTCGTCGGCGTCGAGCTCGGCGACGAAGTGGTGCCGGAGCTTGTTTTCCAGTGCAGCATCCCGGAGCGCCCGCAGCCGCTCGGCCCGCAGCCGCTCGACGCCCGCGGCGAAGTCGTCGCGCTCGCGGAGCAGTTCCCGGCGCGCGTCGTCGAGGTCGGCGACCCACTGGCGGAGGACGGCGGCCTCGCGGGCGAGCCGGCGCCGACGGCGCACCAGGGCGAGGCGTCCGTACGCGCGGCGCCCCGTCCAGAAGAGGACGGCGGCCCCCGCCACGATCACGGCGAGCCCAGCCCACCCGAGCCCGAGGACGGCGAGCCCCCCTGCAATCACGAGCACGCCGAGCCCCGCCGGCAGCGCCCACCGCTCGACCCCCTCCCGCCGGACGGGGCGCCGCTCCTCCGGCCTCGACCGGCGGCGTACCGGCCCGACCGGCGCCTCCCCACCCAGCACCGCCTCCAGCGACGGCGCCGCGCCGGGCCGGAGGTAGCACGCCCGCGCGAGCGCCTCGGCCAGCGGCCGGACGGCCTCGACCTCCCGCAGCTCCGCGAACAGCGGCGACGCCTCGGGGTCGTAGAAGTCGGCGGCCTGGAAGAGCAGGTTCTCGCCCGTCGCGTGGCGCTCCCAGAGGTCAGGCTGCTCGGCCAGCGCGGCGAGGGCGGTGTAGACGACGAGCCCGGCGAACCGGTCGAGGCGCGCGTCGAAGTCGGCCTCGGTGCGGTCGGGGTGCTGGTAGTTGCGGTGGCCGACCTCGGCGCTGCGGCGGCCGGCGAGGGCGGGGACGAACATCGCGTCGTAGTCCACGAGCCGGAGCGCGGGCAACCCGCTTTCCTCCTGAACGAGGACGTTCCCGTGCTGGAGGTCGCCGTGGGCGGCGCCGGCGGCGTCGAGGTCGCGGAGGAGCCGGCGCCACGCCGCCATCAGTGCGCGGATCGCCTCGGGGTCGTCGCGGCGGCGCTCCACCCACGTCGCCAGCCCCTCCCCCTCCGCCCACGCCATCTTGACGAGCGGGAACGCCCGCCCCTCGACGCGGACGCCCTCCGGCTGGTAGTCGAACGGGACGAGCGCCGGGAGGCCGAGCCCGGCCAGCGCGTCGGCGACGGCGCGGTAGCGGGCCTGCCGGTCCTCGGCCGCCGTGAGGAAGCACCGCACCGCCCACCGCCCCGACGGCGCGTCGACGGGGAAGACCGCGGCGAAGGCGCCCGTGATCGGCTGCGGCAGGCCGAGCGCGTTCGTCGCCACCGTGCCCGCCGCGAGGTCCGGGTCGGCGAAGGCGGCGTCGGGGAACTGGAGGGCCTCCTGGTAGGCGCTGGGCGAGGGGTAGCTCATGCGTCCGCCAGCACGATCTCAACCAGCGTCACGTCGTCGTTCCGCATCCCCGCCGCGCGGGCCTCGGCGACCGACGCCTCGAAGACCTCGGGAGTCAGGCCGAGCGCGGCCTCGGGGCCGTGACGGAGGAGGTGGGCGGCGAGGGCGTCGGTGGCGAGGAGGAAGCGGTCGCCGGGTTGCCACGCGCCCGTCGTGGTTTCGGGCTCAGGGGCCGGCACGTCGGGGCGGCTGGGGACGAGGGCCGGGCGGTTGCCGAACGCATCGGGGTCGTCGAGCGGCCACGCGAGGACGAGCGCGCCGTCGCGGAGGTGGAAAAGAACGCAGTCGCCGATGGCCTCGGCGGACCACCGGCCGTTGGGGTGGAGGGCGAGGGCGAGGACGGTGGCGTGGGCGCCCTCGGCGGCCTTCTCCTCGGCGTACCACGGCAACGACGCCCCCCTCCCGCTTGCTTCCCCGAACGCCTGCCGCGCCTGCCCGATGGCCTCGGGCAGCGGCGCGCGACAGGCCGCCTCCGCGAGCGCCCGCGCCCACGCCCCCGCGCGGGCCGACTCCGTCGCGCCGTCGGCCACGGCGAAGCGGGTGAGGCCCGTGACCTCGACCGGCCCGGCGGCGGCGTCCTCGTACTCCTCCGGGCGGTGCCCCGCCTTCGGGATCCACAGCGCCCGGTGCTCCGAGACGATGCCTGGGGCGCCCCCGCTCACCGCAGCGTGCTCGGCCGCGTGCCGATCTCGAGGAACCGGACGAGCGCGGCGGGGTCGGCGTTGAAGACGAAGCCGCGGGAGTCGAGGCTCGTGGCGAACCCCTCGGCCTCGGCGGCCTGCCGCATCCCGAACGGGAGCGGGCTCGACATCTGGTAGAGCGTGCGGGCGTGCTCGTCCGGCAGCCCGTCCACCGTGTCCGGCAGCTCGATGGCCGCCTCCGTGGCGTCCGAGAGGTGGACGTTGAACAGGAGCGCCTCGCCGTCCTCGGTGCCGTACTCCCGGAGCCGCTGCGCGAACCGGAGCGGGTCGCCGTCGGTGGCCTCCCCGTCGGTGACGTTGAGCACGATGGGCGGGAACGAGCGGGGGTGCAGCCCCACCCACTGGCGCACGACGCGGGCGGCCTCGTCGAGCGCCTGGCACATCGGCGTCCCGTTACGCGCCTCGGGGTCGAACCAGACGGGCACTTTCGCGCGGCGCTCGTCGAACCCGGAGCCGTCGGCGCGGGCCGTCCGACGCAGGCGCTCCTCTACGCGGAGCGGGCGCTCGGCGAGGTACGAGATCGGGATCAGCTCGGCGACGGCCGTGGCCGGCGCGTCGGCCCCGCGAGCGGGATCCCCGACCTCGTCGGTGAGGCGGAGCAGCGGCTGCACGCGGTCCCCGTAGCCGATCACTCCGACGACGAAGTAGTCGCGGACGCCCTCCTCCTTTGCGCAGCGGAGCACGAGGTCGCGGAGCAGCCGGTTCACGGTGTCGGCGAGGACGCGGGCCTTCGAGGGGGCGGCGTCGCCCTGCTCTTCGGCCCCGCCGAACGGGTCCTGCATCGAGGCCGACTGGTCGAGGAGGAAGAGGAGCGCGGCCGGCGCCGTCCGGCTGATCTCGGCGGAATAGGGCACTTCTGGGAGAGGGAGAGAGGAGCGGAAGAGGGAATTAGGAGGCCGGGCCGGTACGTCCCGGTGAGGCCGTCGGTTCAGTCCCCTCCCCCGCTCTTCCTCTCCTCCTATACCGGCTCCGCCAGCGGGGCGAATAGCGCTGTCCGCTCCTCCCCCCGCATCGCCGCGCCGAGGGCGTCGGCGAGGACGGTGAGGACGAGGGTGGCGTTGACGTTCCGCTCGACGAGCTCAGCGGCCTGCTCGACGAGCCCGGCCATGAGGCCGAGCCGGGCGTCGGGGAGGTGCTCCACGAACCTGATGACGGCCTCCCGCTGGTCCACGTTGACGAGGGCGGCGTCGGCGCCCATCGCGCGGGCGAGGACGAGGTCGCGGACCCACGTGAGCATGAGGGCGAGGACGCCCTTGAGCGGCTCGCGGCCGGCCTTCGCCAGCGTCTCAACGAGGTCGTCGAGCGGGCCGGTACGGCCGGTGAAGGCGGCGCGGAAAAAGGCGAGCACCTGGCCCCGCCGCTCGGCGAGCGCGGGGCTGTCGGCGAGCTCGAGGGCGCGGGTGTACGAGCCGTCGGCCATCCGGGCGAGGAGCGCCGCCTGCGCCGGCTCCGTCCCCCGCCGCTCGACGAGCGCCGCCTCGACGGCCTCGGGCGGGAGCGGGTCGAACCGGAGGCGCTGGCAGCGCGAGAGGATCGTCGGGAGGAGCCGGTCCGGGCGGGGCGCGGTGAGGACGAGGACCGTGCTCGGGGTCGGCTCTTCGAGGCCCTTGAGGAAGGCGTTGGCGGCGGCCTCGTTCATCCGGTCCGCGTCGGTCAGCACGGCGACCTTCCGTCGGCCCTCGGCCGGGCGGTACCGGAGGTCGCGGCCGATCTCGCGGACGCGGGCGACGGCGTAGAGCGCCTGCTTGCCGGAGGTCTTCGCCGGGTCATCAAGCGAGGGGCGTCGCCCGAAGCCGACCTCCGCGTAGGGGTCCCCCCCGAGCCGCCGGAGTCTTTCCGCGACGTCGGCCGCGGCGGCGTCCTTCGGCTGGGGGAGGTAGACGTGGACGTCGGGGTGGACCATCCGCCGGACCTTCTGGCAGGGCGGGCACGCCCCGCAGGGGTCGGCCTCGCCGTCGGCGCGGCGCTCGCACTCGAGGGCCTGCGCGAGCGCCAGCGCCGCGGCCCGCTTCCCCGTCCCCTCCGGCCCGACGAAGAGGTACGCGTGCGGGACGCGCCCCGAGGCGACGGCGCGGCGCAGCGCGTCCACGGCGCGGGGCTGTCCGATGACGGAGGACCAGGGCATGGGGGAGGCGGGAGGCGAGGCGCGGAAAATACCGGCTCGGCGGCCCGGTGCTGACGAACCTCGCCACGCTCGCCTTCGCGTCGCTAGCGGTCGGCGCGTTTGGGCGCGTGCTCCGGCGGTTCCAGGTCCCCCACCGTGGGCCGCTTAGTGGTCGCTGCGGGGGTGCGCGTCGTTCGCATGCTGAACGGGTGATGGGGCCGCTGCGGGGCGAGGAGCGCTGAGGCGCAATTCCGGGCGGCTTCACCGCCGGAGCAGCGGGACGTCGTTGAGCGCGGGCGGAGGGGGGCCGTATCTTGAGGGCTCGCTTGGCGCGGTAGCTCAGCTGGTTAGAGCGTCGGATTCATAACCCGGAGGTCGGGAGTTCAAGTCTCCCCCGCGCCACCCTCCCGCGCCTGCCCGGCCCGAGCCCGGCCGATGGACCCCACCCCGCCCGCCGCCGCCCCGCCCGCCGTCCCAGAGGAGGAGCGTCGGCTGCTCCCGACCCTCAACCCGAACACCCAGGCGCCCTGGCGGGCGAAGCTCTACGGGGTCATCTTCGGACACACCACGAGGGCCGGGCGGGCCTTCGACCTCGCGCTGATCGTCGCCATCGGGCTGAGCGTGCTGGCCGTCATCATGGAGTCCGTCGAGGCCGTGCGGACGGAGCACGGGGAGGCGCTCCGCGCGGCCGAATGGGGGTTCACGGTACTCTTCACCGTGGAGTACGTGCTCCGGCTGCTCTGCGTGGCCCAGCCGAGGCGCTACGCCCTCAGCTTCTTCGGCCTGATCGACCTGCTGGCGCTGCTGCCGACGTACCTCAGCATCTTCTTCCCCGGCGCGCAGGCGCTCCTCGTGATCCGGACGCTCCGGTTCGTCCGCGTCTTCCGGATCCTCAAGCTCGTCCAGTACCTCTCCGAGGCCGACCTCCTCGGGCGGGCGCTCTGGTCGAGCCGGCGCAAGATCTTCGTCTTCATCTTCGTCGTGCTCACGCTCGACGTCATCTTCGGCGCGCTGATGTACGTCGTCGAGGGGGCGGAGAACGGGTTCGACAGCATCCCCCGCTCGATCTACTGGGCCGTGGTCACGCTGACGACGGTGGGCTATGGCGACATCTCGCCGCAGACGAACCTCGGGCAGGCCATCGCGACCTTCATCATGATCCTCGGTTACGGCATCATCGCCGTGCCGACGGGGATCGTGACGGCCGAGATCGCCAACGCCAGCCGGGTGCCGGGGCCCGGCGGGATGGTCGCCCGGCCGGCCTGCCTCGTCTGCGGCCTCGCCGAGCACACCCCCGACGCCCGCTACTGCCGCCGTTGCGGGGAGCGCCTAGCCGCCGCCGCGCCGCCGCCGGAGCACGTGGCAGACGAAGCGCGGGGCTCACCCGTTTAGCCGGGCAGCTCGCCTAACCCGACTTCGATGCCGCGCTCCACCCTGTACGCCGTCCTCGTCGGCCTCCTCACGGCCCTCCCGGCCTGCGAGTCCGGCGCGGACCGTTCAGCGACGCGCCCGGCGTCACTCGAGATGGCGGATGACGAGATGGCGGATGACATGGAGATGGGCGAGGTGGAGTTGACGGCGGAGGCCGAGGAGTCCCTCCTCCGCACGGCCTCTCAAGCCGCGCCCTCTCAGGCTGCGGACACGGCCGCCGTGGAGCGGAAGCTGATCCGCCGGGCCAACGTCCGCCTCCGCGTGGACGACTACGCCGAGGCCCGCGCCGCGGTCGCCGCCCTCGCGGAGCGGTTCGGGGCCTACGTCGGCGGGGAGAACGAGCGGCGCTACGGCGGGCGCGTCGAGAACACGCTGACGCTGCGTGTGGAGGCCGAGCGGTTCGAGGAGCTGATGGGGGCGCTCCTCGGCGTCGGGGAGGTGGAGGCGCGGGCGGTGGACACGGAGGACGTGACGCGGCAGTACGTGGACCTCGCCGCGCGGCTGCGGGCGCGGCGGGCCGTGGAGGCGCGCTACGCCGAGCTGCTGGCGCGGGCGAACTCGGTCGAGGACGTGCTGGCCGTCGAGCGGCAGCTCGCGCAGGTCCGGGAGGAGATCGAATCGGCGACGGGGCAGCTCCGCTACCTCCGCAACCAGGTCGCGCTCTCGACGATCACCCTCACGCTCGTGGAGGAGTCCGTCGGGGGGCTCGCCGCGGGGCCGGGGTTCCGGACGCGGATCGGTCGGGCGTTCGAGGCGGGGTGGGCCGGCGTGCAGGCGCTCGTCGTCGGGTTCGTGGGGCTGTGGCCGCTGTGGCTGCTCGTCCTGCTTACGCTCCCGTTCGTCCGGCGCTACGAGCGGCGGCGGAAGGTGCGACGCGCGGCCGACCCCGCCGCCTGAGCAGGATCAGTCCGCGAAGGCCGCCTCCAGCGCTCGGCGCTGCGCGCGGAGGGTGTGCTCCAGTTCTGCCTCGCCGTGGGCGTCGGAGAAGAAGTAGGCTTCGAATTGACTCGGGGCGAGGTAGATGCCCTCGGCCAGCATCGCGTGGAAGTACCGGGCGTAGCGGCCGGCGTCGGCCCGCTGCGCGGTCTCGTAATCGGTCACCCGCTCCTCAGTGAAGAACAGGCAGCCCATCGAGCCGACGCGGGTGAGGAACAGGTCGAGACCGAGGTCGGCGAGTGTCTCGCGCGTCCCCGCCTCCATCCGTGCACCGTACTCCTCCAAACGGTCGTAGACGCCGGGGTCGTCGAGGATGCGGCGGAGGACGGCGCGGCCGGCCTGCATGGCGAGGGGGTTGCCGCTGAGCGTGCCGGCCTGGTAGACCGGCCCCACCGGCGAGACGAAGTCCATCACGTCGGCCCGCCCGCCGTAGGCGCCGACAGGCAGCCCGCCCCCGATGATCTTCCCGAGCGTGGTGAGGTCCGGGGCGACGCCGTAGCGCTCCTGCGCACCGCCAGCAGCCACGCGGAAGCCGGTCATCACCTCGTCAAAGATCAAAAGCGCGCCGTGCCGGTCGCAGAGGGCGCGGAGCCCTTCGAGGAAGCCCGGCTCCGGGGGAACGCAGCCCATGTTGCCCGCGATGGGCTCCACGATCACGCAGGCGACCTCGCCGGCGTTGGCGTCGAACAGGGCCTCGACGCTCGGGAGGTCGTTGAACCGGGCGAGGAGCGTGTCCTGCGCGTTGCCCTTCGTCACGCCCGGCGAGTTCGGCTCCCCGAACGTCATCGCGCCCGAGCCGGCGGCGATCAGGAAGAAGTCGCCGTGGCCGTGGTAGTGGCCCTCGAACTTGACGAGCTTGTCGCGGCCGGTGGCGCCGCGGGCGAGGCGGACGGCGCTCATCGTGGCCTCGGTGCCGGAGTTCACCATCCGCACCTTCTCGATCCCCGGCACGAGCTCGACCACCAGCTCGGCCACCTCGATCTCGACGGCGGTAGGCGCGCCGAACGAGGTCGAGCGCGTGGCGGCCTCCTGCACCGCGCGGACGACGGGCGGGAACGCGTGCCCGAACAGCATCGGCCCCCAGCTCCCGACGTAGTCCACGTACCGGTTGCCGTCGGCGTCGTGGAGGTGGGCGCCCTCGGCGCGCTCGAAGAACACGGGGCTGCCGCCGACGCTCTTGAAGGCGCGGACGGGGGAGTTCACCCCGCCGGGGATCACGGGCTGCGCCTCGGCGAAAAGGCGCTGCGAGTTCTGAGTTGTGAGTTGTGGGTGGTGGGTGGTGGGTTTTGAGTTGTGGGTCATGAGTTGCAGAGTGTGGGGGTCGGGGTCTAATGCGGTAGTTCAGACCAAGCCCCGCTCCGATGCAGGATTACCGGCAGCTTCGCGTGTGGCAGCGCGCCCACCGCCTCGTCCTCGACGTGTACCGTGCCACCGCCACGTTTCCGGCGGAAGAGAAGTACGGGCTCACGAGCCAACTCCGGCGCAGCGCTGTGTCTGTACCGTCCAACATCGCTGAGGGCTGCGGACGCAGCAGCAACGCGGACTTCGCCCGGTTCCTGCACATCCCCACGGGCTCGGTGCTCGAAGCCGACTATCAGCTTCTGCTCGCTCGAGACCTGGGCTACCTGCACGCGGCCGAGCACGAACCGCTCGCGGCCGAGGCCACCGCCGTCCGCCGAATGCTCCTCACCCTCCAGAAGAGAGTGACCCAGAACTCATAACTCACGACCCAAGACTCACAACACGGCCCCGCCCACCCGCCGGTAGATCCCCCGCACGACGCCCTCCTCCTCGGCGGCGGATTCCGCGATGGCGAAGCCGGCTTCGGCGAACAGCTTGTCGAGCCGATCCGGCGTGAGCTCCGGCCCGACGACCTCGGAGACGAACCCGGCGAAGACCCACCCGCCGGGGGCGAGCACCCGCTTCGTCTCGGCGAGCATGTCGCGGAGCGCAGCAGCATCCTCCGCTGCGTCGTAGGCGCCGACGGCGGCGACCCAGTCGAAGTGGTCGTCGGGGTAGCCGAGCGCGCTGGAGCAAGCGGGGGTCACGCGGCGCGCGGCCTCCCCCTCCCCCACCGATTCGCCGACGCGAGCACGGGCGGCCTCGACGTGCGCGGGGTCGGCGTCACAGGCCCAGAGGTCGAAGCCGAGCCGGGCGAGGGCCTCGGCGTCGCGGCCGTCGCCGCAGCCGAGGGCGAGCACGCGGGCCGAGGGGGGGACGGCGGCGAGCGTGCGGAGCAGGTGGGCATTCGGGGCGTCCGTCACGGCGGCGGGGGCGGACGGTCAGGCGGCCGAGCGACGGCCCCCGCTAGACTGTCTCCCACCGGACCCGCCCTCGGTGAGGCGGACCTCCTCGGGCGTGGCGCGGACGGGCGCCGGCTGGCGGCTCCAGTCGTGGGCCTCGGTGATCCGCTCGCACTGGTGGCAGCGGACGGAGCGGCACCCCGCCTTGATGCGGGGGAGCGTCGGGATCGGGCGCGGGAGCGCGTCCGGGACCCCGTCGCCGGCGAGGTCGCGCGCGGGGTCCACCTGCGCGGCGACGGCCTCGGCGAGGGCCTCGATGAAGAGGGGGTGCCCGTTGAGCCCGCTGGTCACCTCGAAGTGCTCGATGCCGGCCTCGTGAGCCTCCTCGCGCACCTCGATGTCGAGCTCGAAGGCCGTCTCGATGTGGTCCGTGACGAAGGCGACGGGGACGACGAGCGTCGCCATGACGCCCTCGTGGGCCAGTTCCTCCAGCTTGTCCGGCGTGCTCGGCGTCAGCCACTCCGCCGGGCCGACCTTGCTCTGGAAGGCGACGTGGAACGGGCGGTCCTCCTTCTCCGCCCGGAGGTCCATCACCGCCTGCACGGTCGAGTGGACGAGGCAGCAGTACGGGTCCCGCCGCTTCTTCATCTCTTTGACCGGCGTGCCGTGGGCGCTGAAGACGAGGTGGACGCGCTCGCGGGTCCCGCGGGGGAAGCGCTGGAGCGCCTCGTCGATCCGGTCGGAGAGGGCCTGGACGTAGAGGGGGTGCGTGGCGTACTCGGGGACGAGGGAGGTCGGCCACGTCGGGATCTCCTCGGTCTCCTCCAAGGCCTTCCAGAAGACGAGCGAGCTGCCCGTGGTCGTCTTCGAGTATTGGGGGTAGAGCGGGAGCAGCACCACCCTCGTCACCCCGTCGGCGGCCATCTGCGCGGCGGCCTGCTCGCTCGTCGGCTCCCAGTACCGCATGGCGACGTACGTCCGGAACGTCGCGCCGGTGGCGGCGCCGTAGCGGCCGTTGAGCCGGCGCTCCAGCGCCTCGGCCTGCTCGCGCGTGAGGCGGTTGATCGGGGAGCCGCCGCCGATCTGCCGGTAGTCCTCGCCGACGACGGCGGCCCGCTTCCTCGCGACGAACCGGCACAGCCGGTGGCGCATCCACCGCGGCACCGGGAGGTCGATGATGGCGGGGTCCATGAAGAGGTTGTACAGGAACGGCTCGACCTCATCGAGCCGCCGCGGCCCCCCCAGGTTCATCATCACCACCCCGACCGTGTCGCCGCGCTCGACGGCCACGGGCTCCTGGGGGAAGTACCCCCCGGTCACGAGGCGAGCGTCGTAGCGGTACCGGTCGAGAAACGCGCGAGCGTCCATGCGTGCGGTGGCGGTGAGGGGCCTCGGGCGGCAGACTCCGTGCCGCCCGCTCTCCTGATCCTGGACCGCAATTAACCCCCGCGTCTGAGGGGGTGCCTTGAGGAGGGGTCGAAGTTTCGGTGAGTTGTCCCCCCCGTTAGCCGGGGGTTTCTACCCCGCCCTCTCCAGCGCCCGTCGCAGGCACGTCCTCGGGGCCGAGGTCCAGCCACGGGCGGGGCCGGAAGAACCACCGCGCGGCGGCCTCCGGCGTGCCGGGCTCGGGCTGCCAATCGTACCCCCAGCGGACCTCCGGCGGCAGGCTCATCAGGATGCTCTCTGTCCGCCCGCCCGTCTCCAGCCCGAACCGGGTGCCGCGGTCGTAGGCGAGGTTGAACTCCGCGTAGCGCCCGCGGCGGTGGGCCTGGTAGCGCCGCTCGCGCTCGCCGAACGGGCGGGCGAGGTGCCGCTCGGCCAGCGGGAGATAGCTCGGGAGGAACGCGCGGCCGGCCTGGCGGACGAACAGGAATGCACCCTCAGGATCCTCTCGGAGGTAGTCGAAAAAGATGCCACCGACGCCGCGCGCCTCGTCGCGGTGCGGGAGGTGGAAGTACTCGTCGCACCTCGACTTGAGGGCGGCGTAGTCGGCGGCGTCGGGGTGCTCGTCGCAGACGGCCTTCCACGTCCGGTGGAAGTGCTGGGCGTCTTCGAGGACGGGGTAATAGGGGGTTAGATCGGCACCGCCGCCAAACCACTGATCCTCCGGCGCGAACGGGTCGTCGCCGAGGGCGAAGTAGCGGAAGTTGGCGTGGACCGCCGGGACGTACGGGTTCCGGGGGTGGATCACGAGCGAGACCCCCGTGGCGAAGAACCGCGTCGGCTCGACGCCGAAGGCGGCGGCCATCCGCTCGGGGAGCGGGCCGTAGACGGCGGACACGTTGACGCCGCCCTTCTCCCAGACCGCGCCGCCCTCGATCACCCGCGAAAGCCCGCCCCCGCCCTCGCTCCCGTCGGGGTTCTGCCGCTCCCACCGGTCGGCCCCGAACGTCGCGTCCCCGCCGGCCTCGCGCTCGACCCGCTCGAAGCCCTTCACGATCCGGGTCTGGAGGGCCTCCACGAACCGCCGCATCCGGTCCCCCCTTGGGAGGTCGGTGCGGGACTCCTGGCGGAGGCGTTCGGCGCGGCGGTGGTCGTCGAGCATGGGTCGTCAGTCTCTATTCAGAACCCCAACTCAGAACCCGAGCCGGCGCGCTGGCGGTTCTCTACAGCCCCCACGGGGCCTCGTCCTCGGCGGAGCGCTGGCGGGCCCGCGTCATCAGCACCTCGTGGACGTCCCGCAGCGGCTCGCCCTCGGCGGGGCGGCGCTGCACGCAGGTGCCGTCGGCGCGGAGGTCCCACGCGAGGCGGTTGTCCTCCAGGCAGAACCGGAGCGTGCGGATCAGCCGCGCCCGCGCCTCCCGATCCTCGATGGGAACCGCCACCTCGACGCGGTCCTCGAGGTTGCGCCGCTGCCAGTCCGCGCTGCCGAGGAAGAGCTTCGGGTCGCCGCCGTTGCCGAAGTAGAAGATCCGGCTGTGCTCCAGGAACCGCCCGATGATGGAGACGACGCGGACGCTCTCGGAGACCCCCGCGAGGCCCGGCCGGAGGCGGGTGTGGCCGCGCACGATGAGGTCGGTGCGGACGCCGGCCTGGCCGGCCTCGTAGAGCGCCCGGATCATTACGGGGTCGTCGATGGCGTTCATCTTCGCGATGATCCGGCCGTCGCCGTGGGCCTCCTGCCGCGCGATCTCGTGGCGGATGAGGTCGAGGTAGGCCGGGCGCATGTCGCGCGGGGCGACGAGCAGGCGGGCGTAGTGCTGCTCGGGGGCGTAGCCGGTGAGGTAGTGGAAGAGGTTGACGAGGTCCGCGCCGATGTCCGGGTCGGCGGTGAGCAGGCCGACGTCGGTGTAGAGCCGAGCCGTCTTCGGGTTGTAGTTGCCGGTGCCGATGTGGGAGTAGGTGCGGAGGCCGTCGGGGTCTTCGCGCACGACGAGCGTCGTCTTCGCGTGCGTCTTCAGCCCGACGAGCCCGTAGGTCACGTGGACCCCGGCCTTCTCCAGCTCCTGCGCCAGCTCGATGTTGTTCTCCTCGTCGAACCGCGCCTTCAGCTCGATCAGCGCGGCGACCTGCTTCCCGTTCTCGGCGGCCCGCCGGAGCGCGGCCACGATGGGGGACGCCTCGCTCGTGCGGTAGAGCGTGAGCTTGATCGCCAGCACGTGCGGGTCCTCGGCGGCGACCTCCACGAACCGCTGCACGCTGGCGGCGAAGCTCTCGTAGGGGTGGTGCACGAGGAGGTCGCGGTGGCGGAGCACGGCGAAGAGGTCGGCCTCGTCCTCGCTCTCGCCCTCGTGGCGGAGGCGGACGGGGACGATGGGCTCCCACGGCTCGAACTGGTGCTCCGGCAGCGGCAGCGCCGCGATCCCGAAGAGGTCGGCCAGCTCCAGGAGGCCCTCGGAGGGGAACACGTCCTCGGGGTCGAGCTCGAGCTCGCGCATCAGCAGCGTCCGGACGTGCTCCGGCGTCGCCGCCTCGACCTCCAGCCGGACGACCTCGGCGAACCGCCGCTGGCGGACCTCGGCGGAGATCATCGAGAGCAGGTCGTCGGCCTCCTCCTCGTCGCGCCGGAGGTCGGCGTTGCGCGTGATGCGGAAGGCGCTCACCGACTCGACGTCCATCCCCCGGAACAGCGCGCCGACGTTGTGGCGGATGACCTCCTCCATCGGGACGACGTGGCGCGCGCCGCCATCGGTGCGGCCGGGGACGCGGACCCACCGCCCCCGCGCGATGGGCACCTTCAGCCGGGCGAAGTGCTCGGTCCCGCGCGTCGGGTGCCGGAGCGTGACGGCGAGCGAGAGCGAGAGGTTCGAGATGAACGGGAACGGGTGGCCGGGGTCGACGGCGAGGGGCGTGAGGATGGGGAAGATCTCCCGGCGGAAGACCTCGTCGAGCGCGTCGCGGTCGCGCGGCGAGAGGGACTCGTAGTCGCGGACGACGACGCCGGCCTCGCGGCGGAGCGCCGGGCGCAGCGCCTCCTCCCAGATCCGCACCATCTCGGCGTAGACGGGGCCGACGGCCTCGTGGATCAGCCGGAGCTGGTCCGTCGGCGTGCGGCCGTCGGGGGTGAGCGAGCGGACGCCGGCGGCCTCCTGCCGCTTCAGCCCGCCGACGCGCTTGCGGAAGAACTCGTCGAGGTTCGACGCGGTGATGGCGAGGAACCGGACCCGCTCCAGCAGCGGCACCCGCGGGTCCACGGCCTGCGCGAGCACGCGCGCGTTGAAGTCGAGCCACGAGAGCTCGCGGTTGAAGTAGAGCGCGGGGTGGTCGAGCGGCGCGCCTTCGGGGGCCTCGTGAGGCTCGACGGCCCTCGGGATGGCGAACCCGTCGTCCACCACGGCGGGGACGATCACGCCGGGCCGGAGCGGCTCGGGGGCCGCCTCGGTGCCGAGCGTCGGCGGTTCGGGCGGCGGTAGCGGCGCGGCGCCGTCGCCGCTGAAGCTCGCGCCCGCTGCCTCCTCCGTCCCCCACTGCAGCCACGCCTCCGACGTGCCGAGCGCGTCGGCGAGCAGCGGGTACGCGGTCTCGCGCGGCAGCGCCTCGCCCCGGAGCCACCGCTGCACCTGCCGCGCGCTGTACCCCACGCACGCGGCCAGCCCGGCGGCGTCGAGGCCGGCGGCGTCGAGCGCGTCGCGGAGGCGGCGGCGGAAGGCGGGCGCGGTGTCGGTCGGGGTGGGCATGGGCGCGGGGGGTCGTCCTGCGGGCGGGGTGATAGCCCGAGCGCGCGGGCGGGTTTCGGACCTCCCGTTTCGGCCGTGCGTCGGGACCCCCCGTTTTTCTTGCATCGCTCTGCCTTAGGCTTCGCTCAGGGCCGGACGAGCGGGGGGGCCCGGTGCGCTGCTCTTCCGCCATTGGAAAGGCAGCCACACGGGGTTGCCCCTACGGTGCCGCCTCCAGGAACCCCCGCCGCTCGACGTGGCTGCGGAGGGCGTGGAGCTGCTGCATCGCCTGGAGGATCGGGGTGGGGTCCTCGCCGGCCTGCTCGACGGCATAGAGCCGGCGCTTCTGCTCCTCGATGGCCTCGGCCACGCGGTCGAGCTTGAGCAGCGTCATCGCGCTCGCGGCGGCCTCGTAGGGCGCCTCGTTCAGCTCGGGGTCCTTTGCCGTGATGCCACGGCGCTTCCAGTTCTCGGAGGTCGTGTGACGGTCGGCGAGGGCACCGGCGGTGACGCGCTGCACGGCCTGCCCGAAGGCGCCGCCGGTGAAGGCGTCGGCGTCCACGTTGCCCGCTTCGTACTGCACCAGCAGGTGGCCGGCGGCCTCACGGACGGGGCCGGCTGAGAACTCCTCCAGCGCCATGTGCCCGAGGACGTGCTCGACCATCGGGCTGCCGTGCTCCAGCATCAGCCGGATCAGCGCCTCCTCCTCCGGCTTCATCACGACGGGCTCCGGCGGGGCGGGACCACCGCGCTCGCCCTCCCCGCGCCCACGGACGGCCGACGCACCCACGGCGGGCGGCGTCGGTGCGGCGCGGCGGGTGCCGTCGCGGAGGAGCTCCCGGAACCGGACGCGGAGCTGGATGTCGGGGACGCCGAGCGCCTGCCCGGCGAGGCGGAGGTAGCCGTCCTGCGCGACGGTGTTGGGAATCAAGGCGACGGACTGGAGCAGCGCCTCAGCGGTCCTCGCCTGCCCCTCGGGCGTGTCCAGCTCGCCGACGCGGCGGGCCGCGGCCACGCGGAAGTCCACGAACGTCTGCCGCTCGTTCCGGAGGTAGTTCCGGAACGCCTCGCCGCCGTGCATCCGCACGAACGAGTCGGGGTCGGCGCCGTCGGGAAGGGCGACGGCGTAGGCAGCGAGGCCGGCGGCGAGGACGAGGTCGATGCCGCGGAGGGCGGCGGTCGCGCCGGCGGCGTCGGCGTCGTAGAGCAGCAGGACGGTCTTGGCGTAGCGGCCGAGGGCCTGGACCTGCTCCGGCGTCAGCGCCGTCCCGCTGGAGGCCACCACGTTCTCGACGCCGGCCTGGTGCAGCGCGATCACGTCGGTGTAGCCCTCGACCATGACCGCCTCCTCCTGGCCGCGGATGGCCTGCCGCCCCTGGTAGAGCCCGTAGAGCACGCGGCTCTTACGGTAGACGCGGGTCTCGGGGGAGTTGATGTACTTCGGCGGCGTGTAGTCCCCCGAGCCCTGGTCGGCGCCGGGGAGGATCCGCCCGCCGAAGCCGAGCACCTTCCCGACGCGGCTGAGGATGGGGAACATCGCCCGCTCGCGGAACCGGTCGTGGTAGCCGTCGCCCTTCTTGTTCGGGAGGACGAGCCCCGCCTTCTCCAGGACCTCGGGCTTGATCTGCTGCTGCTCGGCGGCCACGACGAGGGCGTCCCACCGGCCCGGCGCGTAGCCGAGCCCGAACCGCTTGATCGTGGCGGGCTCCAGCCCGCGCCCCTGGAGGTAACCGAGCCCGCGCTCGCGGCCCTCGTCGGTCTGCGTGAGTTGGTCGTAGTAGAACCGCGCGGCGAAGCGGAGAGCGTGCAGGACGGCCTCGTTCTCGCTGTGGGCGGGGTCGGCGGCGCCCTCCTCGGGGAGCTCGATCCCCGCGCGCTCGGCGAGGAGCCGGACGGCCTCGGTGAACTCCAGCCCCTCCGTCTCGCGGACGAACTTGATGGCGTCCCCGCCCCTTTGGCAGTTGTGAACCGCCCCCAGCTTGGTGGTGAAGGTGTGGCTGCCGGTGGTCTCGATATCGACGACGGTTCGGACCTCGCCGGTCGCTACGTTCTCTGCGACGCGGAGCCAGTAGGCTCGCCGCCCGGTGGCGGTGGAATAGAAGGCGTCCGCCGACTCCCGCGAGCGGACGGCGAGCCGCCAGATCGGCCGGCCGGCCGAGGTCGGGCGCTCTTCCTTCCCCATCGAGATCACGTACCCGGCTTGCACAGCCACGGCGAACAGGCCGCGCGCGAGCGCTTCGGAGACGGAGTACGCCACCGCCTGTCCCCCGCCGGGCCGAGCGCCGTCGAGGTACCCCTCAACGAGCGCGCGCTGCACATCGACGCTCCACCACAGGGCCTCCCAGGGAACGCGCTTGCCGGCGGCACCCTTCCCGAAGTAGTGCGGTAGGAGCCGCGAGAGATGGGTGCTGGAGCATGTGACTTCCAGCAGCGTCTGCGCCGGGCGCCGGTGGACTGAGGCCGCGAGCCCAAACTCGCAGCGCAGCGTATCGACGACGAATCGGGCGTAGTCCTCCTCGTCGGCGTGGAAGCTCCACCGCACCCCGCCCCGGTACACCGACCCCTCGGCCAGCCAGAGCCCGAACAGCCGGGCGGTCTGCACGCTGACGGGTAGCGAGGCCAGCACGCGGGGCGAGGGGCCCTTCGGACGAGGCCACGCGCGGGCACCATCTGCCGTCACGGCCATGGGGGCCGAGACCCGGCGGACCGGCGCCGCCAGGTCAGCGTCGCACCGGTCGGATTCGCTGATGACCGGGAACAGGACGTAGTCGCCGGGCCGGACCTCCTCCGCCAGCCGGGGTTCGGCGCGGGCCGTGCGAGGCGGATCGTAGGACCGCTTCCGGCTCTGGAACCGGACGCCCCGGTTTGCCTGGCGGTACAGCATCGGGACCGCACGGACGGCAGCCTCTTCCGACACAACGACGCAGACGTGGTCGCCGGTGAGGCGCAGCGGGTCACGACGCACGGCGCCCAGATGGATCTCTCGGACCGGCGCAGCCTTCTTCCACACGTCAACGACCCGCTCCTCTCCCCCGTCGATCCCCAGGACTCGATCCTCGACGTTGACGGTCCCGATGGGGATGAGACCCCGGTGCGTCCAGATCGGCTCGTCCTCATCGAGGCACCCGAAGCAGTAGTACAGGTTGTTGACGGGGTCGACGCTGAAGGAGGGCGTCTTCTCGTTGTGGAACGGGCAGAGCCCGATGAACCGGGCGCCCTGCTTCTTCAGCCGCACCGCGTCGGCGACGACCTCCACGATGTCCGTGGCGGCCTTGACCTCTTCGAGCTTGTCGTCGGGGATGCGCATGCTCGAGGCGGTACGCGCGAGGAGGCGGGCGGCTCCTCCTCTAGGAGGGGGAGAGCGGGAGAATGGAGGAGCGGAAGAGGGTTCGATCCGACGCCCACGCTATCCTCCCCTCGTCCTCTCCCCCGCTCCTCCGCTCATGCACTTCGGCCTCATCCCCGAAACCCTCCTCGACCGGCTCGCCCTCCGCCTCGGCCGCGTCCCGACGCCGCTGGCCGACACTCAAGTCGCGTTCACGCTTGCGCGGGCGGTGATGACGGGCGTGGAGGTCGGCGCGTTCGAGGCACTGGCCGAGGGACCACGCACGGCGGCGGACGTGGCGGCGGCGTGCGGCACCGATCCCAGCGCGACGGCGAAGCTGCTCGACGCGCTGGCCGGCGCGCGCTACCTCCGCACTCGGTCGTCTGGTGATGATGCCTGGTACGAGCTGACGGCGGCGGCGCGGCGGTGGCTCCTCCGCGACAGCCCGCAGTCGCTCTGCGACAAGCTGCTGTTCCAGCGCGTCGAGTGGGAGCTGGCGGGGCGGTTCGGGGAGGTCGTCCGCACCGGCGAGCCCGTCCGGCTCCACGACGCGCTCGACGCCGAGGGGTGGGCGCTCTACGGGCGGGCGATGCGGGACGTGGCGCGGCTCTCGATGAGCGAGGTCGGGCGGCGGACGGCGGTGCCGCGCGGGGCGCAGCGGCTCCTCGACCTCGGCGGCGCGCACGGGCTCTTCTCCGCCGCGCTGTGCCGGCGCCACGCGGGCCTCCACGCCGTCGTGCTCGACCGCCCCAAGGCCGTCGCCGTGGCCCGGCCGCTGTTCGAGGCCGAGCCCGCCGCGCAGCCCGTCGCCGGCCGCGTCGAGCACCGTTGCGGCGACGCCCTCGCCGATGATCTCGGCGAGGCCGAGTGGGACGTGATCCTCGCGGCGAACCTCCTCCACCACCTCACCGCCGACGAGTGCGCCGACCTCACCGCGCGAGTGGCGCGGGCGCTCCGGCCCGGCGGACGGCTCGTCGTGCAAGAGTTTGTTCGCCCGGCTACGCCACGTGAGATGAAGCGCGCGGGCCTCGGCGCGGTCCTCGGGCTCTACTTCGCCGCGACGAGCCGGTCGGGGACCTGGAGCCTGGAGGAGATTGCGGGGTGGCAACGCGATGCCGGGCTCCTGCCGCGCCGGGCGGTGTGGCTGCGGACGGTGCCGGGCGCGGCGCAGCAGGCGGCTGAGAAGCCGCGGCCGGCGTAGGGACGTGATTAATCACGCCCCTACGGACTGGCGTCACGCTTCGCTCGCCGCCTCCGGCTCCAGCAGCCCGATCCGCTCGGCCCACGCGCGGACGTCGGCCTGCGCCTCATCCGGGAGGTCCTTCGGGACGGCCACGGCGATTTCCACGTAGAGATCCCCGCGCTCGTCTTTCCGGCGGAGGCCCTGGCCGCGGAGGCGGAGGCGCTCGCCCGGCTGCGTCCCCGCGGGGATCGTCACGCGGATGCCCTCGCCGTAGGCGTTCCGGATCGTCCGCGTCGTACCCAGCATCGCCTCGGCCACGTTCACCGTCTCCGTCGCCGTGAGGTCGAGGCCGTCGCGCTCGAACCGGGCCGAGGGGCGGACCTCGTAGGTGAGGTAGAGGTCGCCGCGCTCGCCAGCGGGGCCGGGGTCGCCCTGCCCGCGCAGCCGCACCCGCGTGCCGCGCTCGACGGCCTCGGGGACGGTGATGCGGACGGTGTCGCCGCTGGGAAGGGTGACCTCGCGCTTGCCGCCGGCCACGGCCTCCTCGAAGCTCAGCCGGAGCGTGCTCTCGACGTCGCCGCCGCGCTCAGCGGAGTGACCTGCACTCCGCTCGCGGGGGGCGCCGCCGAACCCGCCGAAGGGGCTGCCGCCGGCCGCTTCGCGCTCGCCGCCGAAGAACCGCCCGAAGAGGTCGCCGAGGCCGCCGATGTCGCCGGGTCCGTCGTCGTTGAAGGCGAACCCGCCGTCCGGCCCAAACCCCGTGGGCTCGACGCGGACGTAGGTGCCGTCGGGGGCGCGGTAGAACCGGCCGCCACCGCTCATGCCGGGGCCGAAGTCGGCGCCGCGCCCGGCGAAGGGGTCGCGGCGCATCCGGTCGTACTGCTTCCGCTTGTCGGCGTCGCCGAGGGTGTCGTAGGCCGCCTGGACCTCCTTGAACCGCTCCTCGGCCTTCTCGTCGCCGGCGTTGCGGTCGGGGTGGTAGTCGCGGGCGAGGCGGCGGTACGCCTTCTTGATCTCGGCGGCCGGGGCGTCCTCGGCCACGCCGAGCGTCTCGTAGTAGTTGGGGATGGCGGGCATGCGGGAGGTTGCAGTCTGCGGTTCGCAGATCCAGTTCACGGGAGACGAGCCGGTTTGTTCGGGCCGGCGGGCGAACTCAGAAAGACTGCAAACTGGGCAACCTCGAACTTCAAGCTGCGCCCTGCGCCATCGCCGCCTCGACCTCGTCGGGCGCCTTCGGGATGCCGGGGCCGAGGACGCGGGCGCCGCGGGCCGTCACCAGCACGTCGTCCTCGATGCGGATGCCGCCGAAGCCGCGGTACGCCTCGACGGCGTCGTAGTCGACGAACTCGGTGTGCCGGCCCTCCCCGCGCCACCGGTCGATGAGGGCGGGGATGAAGTAGACGCCGGGCTCGACGGTCATCACCATCCCCGCCTCCAGGTCCCGCCCGAAGCGGAGGTAGGCGAGGCCGAACTGCTCGCTGCGGGGAGCGTCCGGCGGGTACGCCACGGCGTCGCCGAGGTCGTGGACGTCGTGGACGTCGAGGCCGAGGGGGTGGCCGAGGCCGTGGACGAAGAACAGCGCGTGCGCCCCCGCCGCGACGGCGGCCTCGGGGTCGCCGCGCATCAGCCCGATTTCTACCAAGCCCTCCGCGATCACGCGGGCCGCGCGGAGGTGGAGGTCGCGGAAGTTGACGCCCGGCCGCATCGCCCCGATCACGTCCTCCTGCGCCCGGAGCACCGTCTCGTAGACGGCCCGCTGCTCGTCCGAGAACCGCCCGCTCACCGGGAACGTCCGGGTGATGTCCGAGGCGTAGCCGTGCTCGGTCTCGACGCCGGTGTCGAGCAGGACGAGCTGCCCGTCCTCCAGCGTGTTCGGCTGCCCTTCGTTGTGGAGGACCTCGCCGCGGACCGTCACGATGGGGCCGAACGAGAGGGGCATCCCGTGCTCGCGCGCGACCCGCTCCATCGCTGCGCGGAGGGCCCGCTCGGTGATGCCGGGGCGGACGAGCCGCAGCGCCTCGGCGTACATCTCCGCCGAGACGCCGACGGCCCGCTCGATCTCGGCGACCTCGGCCTCCGACTTCACGAGCCGGAGGTCGCCGAGCACCTGCGCGAGCACGTCCGAGTCCTTTTCTTTTACCTCCCCCGTCGGCACGTTCAGCCACGCGGCGAGCTGCATCTGCTGCGCGGGCATGAACGCCGGGGGGACGTGGACCGCGCCCATCTCGCCCATCTGCTCACGGAGGAGCTGCGGCAGCTCGGCGATGTCGCGGAGGTCGGTGAGGCCGGCGGCGGTGGCCTCGTCGCGGAGGGCGGGGTGCGGGCCGTGCCACACCACGTCGTCGGGGTCCTCCGGCGGGCCGAACAGGAGGTCCGCGTCGTTGTCGGCGTCGAGGACGAGGGCGATGCCGGGGCGGGTCAGGCCGGTGAGGTAGAGGAGGTGGGAGCTCTGCCGGAAGGGGTGGGGGTTGTCGGCGTTGCGCCACGTGGTCGGGTTCGCGGGGATCAGCGCGATGCCGCCGCCCTCGGCGCGGAGCCGGGCGCGGACGGCGTCGCGGCGGCGGAGGAACTCGTCGGCGGAGAAGCGCGCGTCGAGCGCGGCGACCTCGGGGTGGACCATGACGGCGGGAGATGGGGATGGGAAACAGGATCGGTGAACCTACTCCCATCTCCTCCCCCGCGGTTCACCGAACCGCGTGTCCGATCCGGCCGAGGCGGGGGCGGCGGGCGTCCGCGCCCCACGAGAAGTAAACCAGGACGGCCTTGCCGATGAGGTGGTCGCGCGGGACGAACCCCCAGTGGCGGCTGTCGGAGGAGGCGTCGCGGTTGTCGCCGAGGACAAAGAAGTAGTCCTGCCTGAACGTCACGCGGTCGGCGAGGGCGCCGTCCACCTCGAACCGGCCGTCGGCGCGGCGGCGGGCGCGGCGGCCCTCGTGGCGCTCTAGCGTCTCGCGCAGCGCGGGCCAACTTTGCGGGGTGATCGGGACGGGCACGCCGGCGGCGGGGACGGCCAGCGGACCGAAGTCGTCGCGGGTGCCCCGGCTGCCGGGCGGGAACAGCCGCCGCTCGCGCTCGGCCGGCGCGGGCGCCACGGCCTCGACGGCAGGGAGCGCCCGGATCGCCCCGGCGCCGGCGGCGGTCGTGCGGACGCCCCACACCCCCGTCCCGCGCCGCTGCACCGGCCCGTGCTCGGCCAGCGCCTCGGGGATCAGCGCGGAGTCCGGCCGGGCGACGACGAGCCAGTCGTGCTGCTGCCCCGGCCCGAGCGGCAGGGGCTCCCCGTTCACCAACACCTCCTTCCCGATCCCCCAGACGGTGTCCCCCGGCAGCCCGACCACGCGCTTCACGTAGGGCCGCCGGTCGGCGACGGGGCCGCCCGCCGCCGGGTGGTGAAACACGACCACGTCCCCTCGACGGACCTCCCGCAGCCCCGGCACGGCGCCGTAGTGGAGCTTCGAGACGAGCACGTAGTCGCCGACGAGGAGGTTCTGCTCCATCGAGGGTGTCGGGATGCGGAACGCCTCGGCGACGAACGCCCGCAGCGCGAGCGCCGCCACGAGTGCCGTCCCGACCGTCAGCACCCACGGCCGCACCCGCCGCCACACCGACGGCGGCGCGGGGTGAGGTTCGGTCACGGCGGGCGTCGGCATCATCGGTGGAGCGGTCCCTCGATCAACGTCGTAGGGGCTAAGCGGAGTGTCCTGCACTCCGCTCTATCGTGCCCACGTCACACCACCATCGCTCGGTGCGTCACCGGATCGGGAGGAAGCCGCGGAGGCGGGGGAGGTAACGCTCCAAATCGACCGAGAAGAACACGAACACGGCCTTCCCAACGAGGTGGTCGTGGGGGACGAACCCCCAGAACCGGCTGTCCTGCGAGTTGTCGCGGTTGTCCCCCATCGCGAAGTAGTAGTCCTGCTCGAACGTGTACGTCTCCACCGGTGCGCCGTCGACGTAGACGCGGCCGTCGGCGCGCAGCTCCGCGTCGCGGCCCTCGAAGCGGGTGATGGCGTCCTCGTAGAGCGGCCACGTCGCGGCCGTCAGCGGGACGGTCTGCCCCTCGGCCGGGACGGCGACGGGGCCGTAGTGGTCGGTGTTGTAGCCGGCGCCCGCGGGGAAGAGGCCCGGCAGCGCCCGCTCCTCGGGGAGCACGTAGGGGTCGACGGAGGCGACGGCGTCGAGCGCCCGCAGCGCCTCCGCCTCGCCGGGCGTGGCGAAGGCGACGAGGGCGGGGTCCGGCGGCGGCGTCTGCCCCCGGTACTCCGCGCCGATCTCGTCGAGCGCCTCGCGGCGGAGCGTCCGCCCCTCGGCGAGGCGGATGCGCCAGAGCCCCTGCTGTGTCTCCGTCAGCGGCACGCGCTCGCCGTTGACGTAGAGCTCCTTGTCGAGCACGAGGACCTCGTCGCCCGGTATCCCCACGAGCCGCTTGATGTAGGGCGTCCGCCGCTCGATGGGGCCGCTCTCCGGCGGGTAGTTGAAGACGGCCACGTCGCCGCGCTTCGGCTCCGAGAAGCCGGGGAGCCGGGTCTGCGGGAACTCCAGCCCGCGGAGGTAGATGCGCGTGAACGGGATGCCAATCGTGTTGGGCGTCCGCGCGCCGTAGTGGAGCTTCGAGACGAACAGGTAGTCGCCGACGAGGAGGCTCTCCTCCATCGAGGGCGTCGGGATCCGGTAGGGCTCGATAAAGAAGACCCGCAGGAAGATCATGATCACGATGGCCCAGAACCAGAACCGCAGCGTCTCGCGCCACCCCTCCTTCGGCTTGCCGTCCTTGCCGCGCTCGGACCGGCCATTACGGGCCCCACGGCGGCCCTTCTTGCGGGCGCCACGGGGGGCCTTCCGGGCGGTCTTCTCGGGGGTGCTCAGGGCCTGCGTCATGGCGGGAAGTTAGCGCGACCGCTCGGCGAACGCGCCGGCCCAACGGGGTCGTGTGTGGGGAGGGCGTCGGGGGCCTACCGGAAATCGTACCACAGCCCGCGCTCGTCGGTGTCGCGAGCCCACCGGGGGCGGGGGGTCTCGACGGTGTAGTACGCCTCGCCGTCGAAGCCGGTGCGGTACCATCGTTCCTTTTCGCGGTGCTGGAAGTAGTCGACGTAGGGCATCAGGCGAGGCTGGCGGAGGAGGACCTCAGCGAGGCTCCGCTCGACGTCGGCGAGGACGGGGGCGAACGCCTCGTCGGAGACGAGCACGACGCCGCGCCCGAACGGGCCGTTCTTGTCCATCACCACCACGGGGATCGTGTCGTTGACGACGAACCAGTACTCGAACTGGACGAAGGCGCTGCCGTTGCCCATCTCGGGCCGGCTCCGCGCCACCGGCGAGCGCGTCGGCGGGCCGAAGGCGCTGTGGAGGTGGGCGCGGACGGCGGGCGTCGCCATCGTGTCGATGGGGGTGCGGGTGTAGCGGCTCGCGCTGCCCCACAGCGCCTCGCGGAACCGCTCGATGAAGGCGGCCTCGTCGTCGCCGGGCCGGACGCGGACCCACTCGGCGGGCTCGCGGAGCGCCATCGGCGGCGGGGGCTCGGGCTCCGGCCGCTCGGGCTGCACGCGCAGCGGCGGGAGCGGGACCGCGAACGGCTTCACGCTCGGCAGCGACGGCGACATCTGCCGCCGCGCGTTCGGGTCGGCCCCCGGCACCTCCATCGGCCCGAAGACGACGGCCCCAGGCGGGAGCTCGCGCAGAACCTCGGCGGCTCGGGCACGGATGCGCTGCTCGCGGAGGGCTTCTAGCACAGGATCGGTGGGGGTGCTCCTCGCCGTGGTGCCCTGTGCCCAGGTCGGGCTAGTGAGCGGAAGAAAGGAAGAGAGGAGGAGCGGAAGAAAGGCGAAGCGGCGGGCATTGCCCCGCGGCCAGCAGATGCCACTCCTCCCCCTTTCCCTCTTTACCCCTTTCCCCCTTTCGCTCCTTCCCATCCTACCCCTCGTCCATCGAGAGCACCGCGAGGAACGCCTCCTGCGGGACCTCGACGCTGCCGACCTGCTTCATCCGCTTCTTCCCCGCCTTCTGCTTCTCCAGGAGCTTCCGCTTCCGGCTGATGTCGCCGCCGTAGCACTTCGCCGTCACGTCCTTCCGCATGGCGCGGACGGTCTCGCGGGCGATCACCTTCGAGCCGATGGCGGCCTGGATGGCGACCTCGTAGAGCTGCTTCGGGATGAGCTCCTTCAACTTCACCGTCAGCTTCCGCCCCATCTCGTAGGCCTTGTCGCGGTGGACGATGGTGGAGAGCGCGTCCACGGGGTCGCCGTTGAGGAGTACGTCGAGCTTGACGAGCTTGCTCTCGCGGTCCTCGATCACCTCGTAGTCGAGGCTGGCATAGCCGCGGCTGAGGCTCTTCAGTTTGTCGTAGAAGTCGAACACCACCTCGGCCAGCGGCAACTCGTACTGGAGGTCGACCCGCTCGGTGTCGAGGTAGTTCGTGTTGATGTAGTTGCCGCGGCGGTCCTGGCAGAGCTGCATCAGCGCGCCGATGTAGTCGGAGGGCGTGATGATCTGGGCCTTGATGTAGGGCTCGCGGACGGCGGCGATCCGGCCGGTCGGCGGCATCTCGCTGGGGTTCTCGACCTCGACCTTCGTGGCGTCCGTGAGCTCGACCTCGTAGCGGACGTTCGGGAGCGTGGTGATGATGTCGAGGTCGAACTCCCGGTCGAGGCGCTCCTGGACGATCTCCATGTGGAGCATCCCCAGGAAACCCACGCGGAAGCCGAAGCCGAGGGCCGCGCTCGTCTCGGGCTCGTACGTGAGGGCGGCGTCGTTGAGCTGGAGCTTCTCGAGCGAGGCCCGGAGGTCCTCGAAGTCGGCGGAGTCCGTGGGGTAGATGCCGGAGAACACCATCGGCTTGGCCTCGCGGAAGCCGGGGACGGGCTCGGGCGCCGGGCGCTTGGAGTGCGTCACGGTGTCGCCCACACGAGCATCACGGACGTCCTTCACCGAGCCGATCACGTAGCCGACCTCGCCGGCCTTGAGCTCCTTCACCTCGTGGCGGCCCATGCGGAGGATACCGATCTCCTCGGCGTCGTAGCGCTGCTTGGTCCCCATGAACTCGATGGGGTCGCCGTCGCGGAGGGTGCCATCAAAAACGCGGACGTAGGCGACGGCGCCGCGGTAGGTGTCGAAGGCGGAGTCGAAGATGAGCGCCTTCAGCGGGGCCTCGGGGTCGCCGGCCGGCGGGGGGACGCGCGCGACGACGGCCTCCAGCACGGCGCCGACGCCCTCGCCCGTCTTGGCGCTCACGTGGAGCACGTCCGCGGGGTCGCCGCCGATGAGGTCGGTCACGGTCTGCGCGACGAGGTCCGGCCGGGCGCTCGGGAGGTCGACCTTGTTGAGGACGGGGATGATCTCGAGGTCGGAGCCGAGGGCGAGGTAGAGGTTCGAGATCGTCTGGGCCTCGATGCCCTGCGCCGCGTCGACGACGAGGATGGCGCCCTCGCAGGCGGCGAGCGCGCGGCTGACCTCGTAGGTGAAGTCCACGTGGCCGGGCGTGTCGATCAGGTTGAGCGCGTACTGCTGCCCGTCCTGGGTCTTGTACGCCATGCGGATCGCGTGGCTCTTGATAGTGATGCCGCGCTCGCGCTCGAGCTCCATCGAGTCGAGGACCTGCGCCTGCATCTCGCGGGAGGAGAGCGTGCCCGTCTCCTCCAGCATCCGGTCGGCCAGCGTGCTCTTGCCGTGGTCGATGTGGGCGATGATGCAGAAGTTGCGGATGCGCTGCTGATCCACGAGGGCCTCGGGTGACGGAGCGGGGAGCCGGAACAAACGCACACCGCGCCCCCGCCGCCACGCCGCCCCGGCCGATTGGGTGTGAAAAATGGCGGGGCGGGACACCCCCCGCTCATCCGGCCATCGCTACGCTCACCCCCCGCCTTGCTTGCATCCGTTCGCCGAGCCTGCGGCTCCGCTCACTCCTGGCAGCGCGCGGCTGTCCCCCTTCAGAAGGGGGACAGTTTGGGCCGTGCCTGAGCGTAGCGATGCACGGCACGAACGGGGGGTCCGGGGGTCCTACCGCAGCACGGTGAGGCGCTGCGTTAACGCGTTGCCGGCCGCGGTGAGACGGACGCTGCAGAGTCCGGGGGCGAGCGGAGCTGCGTCGAGGCTGACTTCGTACTCGCCGGCAGCCCGAGGGCCGTCAGCAAGCACCGCGACCTGTCGCCCAAGCACGTCGTAGACGGCGAGCGTGACCTCACCGCTGCGACCGAGCGCAAACGGCAGCGTGACACCACCGCGAGCCGGGTTCGGGTACGGCGCGCGGAGCGCTGTACCATCCACCACCGCCCTGTCCTCGGCCGCCGACGTCACGTTGAACATGACGCAGGTGGGATCGAAAACAGGGAGGTCCTCCCAGTACGTGCCTCGTGAGAGCGGCTGAACGCAAAGCTCGACCGGACCCTCCGGGAGATCGGCAAGCATCACCGTTACCGGCTCGGCCTGAGAAATCCACGGGACGCTCGTGGTGTCAACGGTGAGCGTGTCGCCGTCAGCCACGCCAAACGTTCGCACCGCGGAGTTCTGCTCCGCGGTCAGGGCAAAGCTGATCTCAACGGCAGCGTCACGCTGCGTTGCGACGAGCTGCTGTACTTCGGCTGTAGGATGGATGAGGCGGACGTGGATTGAGCCTAAACCGTAGAAGGGGTTAAACTCCGTGCTCGAGAGCACACAATCTCCTTCGACTCGGGTATAATATGTCCCAATGCCGATGCGGTACTCACCACCAGGTTCTCCGGCTAGGAAACCCATTGGAAACGTGGGCCCCCAGTCGTTGCTGACCGGATCGTCTTCGTCCCACTGAACCACGTCGGTGCCAGCCACCATTTCGCCCTGCTCATTAAAAACATAAACGTTCGGGCGATGTTGGGCATCTACATTGATGCCGAAATGATTAAGTTTCTCAGCGGTAAGATCGAGGCTACCCATCATGGTACGAAGTCCATCATCTAAGTCAGGTCGAGTATGGGCGTAGTCCAAGTCGTTCCAGTCCACCGCATCGGCCATACAGGAGCCGTTCTCCATTTCCACCTCCAAGCTCCGATCGGCGTGGAAGGTGTCGAAACGGTGGAAGTACGGGTCAGGATCAGTACCACCAGTAGCACTGCTTGTAACCTCCCCTGAGTCAGAATTGAGACTCAGGTCCTCGTTTCCATACACGAGGTAGCCTTCCAAGCCTTCTGGAGGACAGTAAAGGTGCAGACGAGGCTGACTCCATGCTCCGGGTGCCTTAGTACTTACTTCATAAACTTCTCCGTCGAGCGTAACGAGCCACATCTCACCGTTAATTGGATTGAGGAGTGAGAAGTTTGCTATCGACACCACCTTTCCGCCGTTACAGCTGACTCTGATGATATCAACGTCGTTGTGGTCTGGGGCGATCTCGCCCTCGAAACCGCGGTACTGTGTGAAATTCGGAAGCTCGCACGCCTCGTCGAAACGCGCGGAGCAGTCGCCGTCTTCAACGGCTACTTCCTGCGCCTGGGCCGACCGCAGCGCCTGCGGCTCCGCTCACTCCTGGCAGCGCGCGGCTGTGGGCCGCCCCTTCAAACTGTCCCCCTTCTGAAGGGGGACAGCTTTTTGATCCCTGAGCGTAGCGATGGATCGAAAAGCGGGGGGTGAGCGACCGCAAACACGGCGGGGGGTGCCTCACTCCGCTGCTGCCTCGAAGCACGCCGCGATGGCCGCCAGCACCGCCCCCGGCTGCTCGAACACGAGCCGGTTCTCGAAGCGCACTACGTGGATGCCCAGCCGCGCGAGGTCCCGCGTCCGCGCCACGTCGTAGGCCGCCCGCGCCGGGTCCTCGTGAACGGCCCCGTCGAGCTCCACGGCCAGCTGCTCGGCGGGGCAGTAGAAGTCGAGGACGTACGGCCCCACGCCGAACTGCCGGCGGAAGCGGCGTCCCCCGAGTCGCCGTCGCTTCAGGCGGGTCCAGAGCGCGGCCTCGGCGGGGGTGCCGTGGGAGCGGAGCCGGCGGCGGGTGGGCTTCTGGTGGGTACGGTTGAAGAGACGGTCCATCGGCGCGGAGGCTTTCCCCGGTAGACGCCGCCCTCTCGTCGTTGCAACTCCCGCTCGGCACCCCCCGTTTTGGCCGTGCATCGGGCTACGGGACGAGTCCCTGCGCCCTCAGGCACATCCAAAACTGTCCCCCTTCAGAAGGGGGACAGCTTGTCGTCCCCTGAGCAGGAGGCGAAGCCGACGCGATGGGACGAGAAGCGGGGGGTGGTCCCCGTCACCCCTCGGCGGGGCGCTCGACGGGCGGGGGCGCGGCGGGGAGCGGAGGCGAGGGGACGACCACATCCACATCGAGCCCGGGCGGAACCGGAGCGGGCGGGGCATCGAGCGCCGCCTTCGCTTCGCGCTCGGCCTCCTGCTGCTCGGCGAGGGCGCGGTGGAACCGGCCCTGGAACAGCAGGATCGCCCCGACGCCGCCCATCACGGCGAGGTCGGCGACGTTGCCGATGGGGAAGAGCGCGAGGTAGTCGCCGCCGACGAGCGGCCAGCTCTCGGGCAGCGTGCCGCGCCAGAGGTCGAGGTGGAGGAAGTCCACGACCTCCCCCTGGAACAGCGGGGCCACGCCGTAGATCACCCCGTAGAGCGTCCGGTCGATCACGTTGCCGACGGCGCCGCCGACGATGACGGCCAGCGCGAGGCGGTACCCGAACGGCCCGCGCCGCACGACCCACAGGTACCCGAGGATGGCGACGGTGGCGAGCAGGGAGAAGATCGCCAGGAACCCCGGCGGCCCGAGCTCCAGCCCCCACGCCATGCCGGGGTTCGTCGTGTACGTCAGCTTCAGCCAGTCGCCGAGGACGGGGACGGAGCGGCCGAAGTTCGCCATGTGCCCGTAGGCCAGCCACTCGACGGCCGCCCACTTCGTGAGCTGGTCGGTGACGACGATGGCGAGGGCAACCCAGAGGACGCGCATTCGGGGATTTGTGAGTTTTGAGCGCTGAGTTTTGAGTGAGGGGACTCACGACCCATAACTCACAACCCACAGCCCGCTACTTCTGCTTGCGCTTGGCCTCGATGGAGATCTCCGTGTGGGGGACGGCGCGGAGGCGCTCCTTCGGGATGGGCTCGCCGGTGACCTTGCAGACGCCGTAGGTCCGGTTCGCGATCCGGTCGAGCGCGCGGTCGAGGTAGCCGACGTACTTCTGCTGGCGGGCGATCATGAGGTAGAGCTTCTCGCGCTCCATCGCGTCGGTGCCGGCGTCGGCCATGTGGAATGAGTAGGCGGAGTCGCCCTCGTGCTCGCGGCTGTCGGCGATCTGCGCCCGCATGGCGTCGATGTCCTCGAGGGCGTCGGCGCGCTTCTTCTGGATCAGCGCGCGGAACTCCTCCAGCTCCGCGTCCGAGAAGGGCGTGCGGCGGTCCTCGGCGGGGCCGTTTAGGGAGGGATTTCCGTTGGCGGGTTCGGACATATCAGGGGAGGGAGCCGGTGGCTCAGAAGGTGGGGCAGCGCTCAGGGGCCCGCGCGGCGGACGCCGATCTCGACGGGCTCGCCCGCGATCTCGAACTCGCCGGCGGCCTCGCCGCCGACGGACTCGCCGCCGGCGGATTCGCCATTGGCCGCCCGCAAAGACTCAGCCAACGTCTCCCCCCGGATGGACTCGGCGTGAGCCTCGACGGCGTCTGCGACGAGGCCCGCGGCGCGGAAGATAACTCCGATCCGGTCCGAGACCTCGAAGCCGGCCTGCTTGCGGAGGCCCTGCACGCGGTTGACGAACTCGCGCGCGGCGCCCTCCCGCCGGAGGTCGTCGGTGAGGGTGGGGTCGAGCGAGACGGTGACGGCGACGTTGTCGGCCGTCTCCTGCCCGACGAGGCGGCCCTCGACGCCCGCGCTCTGGAGCTCGACGTCGCCGGGGCCGAACGTTTCGGGCTCGCCGTCGAGGTCGAGCGTGACGGAGCCGCCCTGCTCATACTCCGCGATCTGCTCCGGCGTCATCGCCTCGATGGCCGCCTTCGCCGCCTTCATCCGCTTCCCCAGCCGGCGGCCGAGCGCCTTGAAGTTCGGCCGCGCCGTCTTGCTGACGAGCGGGCTCGACGCGGGGATGGCCTCCAGCCGCTTCACGTTCACCTCGTCCAGCACGATGCCCTCGACCGAGCGGAGCACGTCCTCCTCGACGCCGCCGACGCCGACGACGACGGCGAGGCTGCCGAGCGGCTGGCGGACGTTGACGCCGGCCTCGTTACGCAGGGCCAGCGTCACCGATGCCACCCGCCGCGCGAGCGCCATCCGCGCCTCCAGCGCCTCGCCCACGGCGGCCTCGTCCACCGCCGGGAAGTCGGTGAGGTGAACGGAGAGCGGTTGGTCTTCGCTGCTCGCCGTGAGGTTGCCGAACAGCCACTCCGCGTAGAACGGGGCGAGGGGCGCCATCAGCTTCGCCAGCGCGAGGAGGCACTCGTAGACCGTCTCGTAAGCAGCCTGCTTGTCGGTACTGTCCCCCACCTCCCGATTCCCATCCCCCATCCCCCCGCCTTTCCAGAACCGGCGGCGGCTCCGGCGGAGGTACCAGTTCGAGAGGTCGTCCACGAACGTCTCGACGGCGCGGGCGGCCTGCGTCGGGTGGTACGCCTCCAGCGCGGCGTCCACGGCGGCCGTCGTCGTGCTCAGCCGCGAGAGGATCCAGCGGTCGAGCTCGGCGCGCGCGGGCAGCGGCGTGGCGGCCTCGGCGTCGTAGGCGAACCGGTCGAGGTTGGCGTAGGTGGCGAAGAAGCGGTACGTGTTGGTGACGGTCCCGAACAGCTTCCGCCTGGTCTCCTCGACGGCGCGGTCGGAGTAGCGGAGGCTCTCCCACGGCGCCGACTGGCTCATCATCGTCCACCGCACGGGGTCGGCCCCGTGGCGCTGGATCGTCTCGAAGGGGTCGACGGTGTTGCCGACCGACTTCGACATCTTCG
The DNA here is from genome assembly GCA_965215145.1 of Rhodothermales bacterium. GTDB lineage: Bacteria > Bacteroidota > Rhodothermia > Rhodothermales > JANQRZ01. Next base: position 2,855,247 of record OZ244038.1, read on the forward strand.
CGCCCTGCTCGTCGAGGACGAGGCCGTTGACGACGACGTTGCGGTAGGCGAGGTCGTCGCGGACGAGCGCGGCGATGGCGTGGAGCGTGTAGAACCACCCGCGCGTCTGGTCCACCCCCTCGGCGATGAAGTCCGCGGGGACGTTGCGCTCGGCGGCCTCCCGGTTCTCGAACGGGTAGTGCCACTGCGCGTACGGCATCGCGCCCGAGTCGAACCACACGTCGAGGAGGTCGGGCACGCGGCGGTACGTGGCGCCGCCCTTTTCCTCAGGGGCCGGCCAGGTGATCGCGTCCACGAAGGGCCGGTGCAGGTCCAGCTCGCCCGTCTCGGGGTTAATCGCCTCCGGGGGGAAGTCGCCGCCCACCCGCTCGCGCAGCTCCTCGACGGAGCCGATCACGACCACGTCGTCGGGGTCCTGGTCGTTGACCCAGATGGGGAGCGGGGTGCCCCAGTAGCGCATCCGGGAGATCGCCCAGTCGACGTTGTTTTCGAGCCACTGCCCGAAGCGCCCCTCGCCGATCCCCTCGGGCTGCCAGTTGACCTGCCGGTTCAGCTCGACCATCCGGTCGCGGATGGCGGTCGTGCGGATGAACCAGCTCTCGACGGGGTACGACATCAGCGGCGTGCCCTTCCGCCAGTCGTGGGGGTAGTTGTGGAGGTAACTATCCTCTCGGAAGAGAAGACCCCGTTGGCGAAGGTCGCGAATGATAGGCCGATCAGCATCCTTAAACCACAGACCGCCGACCACCGGGAGCCCCTCGCGAAATCGACCGCTAGACTCCACGGGATTGAAGAGCCACAGATCGTTCTTCCGTCCAACCTCAAAGTCATCGGCTCCAAAGGCTGGGGCGACGTGGACCACGCCTGTGCCATCGTCCGTCGTGACGAAATCGGCGAGGACGACGCGCCACATTAGGTTTGCTTTCTGCTCCGCAACCCATTGAGGCGAGTTAAGGCGGCCGATGTTGAACACGCGGGTAATTGCATCCCACGACTCAATCTCCTGCTGCCATAGCTGAGCCACCTCTTCCCTATCAATTATGCAGGGTGACTCGTATTCCCTTCCTACAAGGTCGGCGCCTGTCATCTCCTTGACGACCTCGTATTCCCCATCCAGCACCTCCAGCCGCGCCTTCGCTAGAATCAAAAACTCCGCCCCCTTCTCTTCTCTCTCCTCCCTCCCCACCCGCACCTTCACGTACTCGATCCCCTCCCCCACGGCGAGGGCGGCGTTGGCGGGGAGCGTCCACGGTGTCGTCGTCCACGCGAGGAAGTGGGTGTCCCGTTCGCCGTCCACGGGGAAGCGGACGTAGACGCTGGGGTCCTGGACCTCCTGGTAGCCGAGCGAGACCTCGTGGCTGGAGAGGACGGTGCCGGAGCCGGGGCTGTACCACTGGATCTTGTGGCCGCGGTACAGGAACGACCTAGGCGGGTCATCCTCAGTGCGCCGCTCGGAGATCCGCTTCAGCAGGTTCCAGACGCTCTCGATGTAGTCGTTGTGGAAGGTGACGTAGGGGTCCGAGAGGTCGACCCAGTAGCCCATCCGCCGGGTGAGGTCGTCCCAGAGATCCTTGTAGCGGAGCACGCTCCGCCGGCACGCCGCGTTGTACTCGGCGACGCCGTACGCCTCGACCTGGTGGCGCCCCTCCAACCCGAGCTCCTTCTCGACCTCGATCTCGACGGGGAGCCCGTGGGTGTCCCAGCCTGCCTTGCGATCTACCCGATACCCCTTCATCGTGCGGTAACGGCAGAAGAGGTCCTTCAGCGTGCGCGACATCACGTGGTGGATGCCGGGCTTGCCGTTGGCCGTCGGCGGCCCCTCGTAGAACACGAACGGCGGCGCGCCCTCGCGGATGGCGAGGCTCTGGGCGAAGACGTCGTGCTCGTCCCAGAAGCCGAGGGTCTCGGCCTCCTGCCGGGCGTGGTCGAAGCCCTGGGCGTCGGGGTAGAGCGGCATAGCGGAGGCCGGGAGCGGCGGTTCGGGGCGGGCGCCGAAAATACCGAGCGCCCCACCCGCCCGTGTGCACCCGCCGTGAAGCGGCTGGCGGCGTATGTTGACAGCGGACTCATCGCTGCTACCATGTCTGCCGACTGGCACGACCTCATCGAGAGCACGCCCGAGGTGCTGCGAGGGAAGCCTCGCCTGAAGGGCACCCGCATCCCCGTGGCCCTCGTGCTGGGTTACCTCGCCGCGGGTCACAACGTCCCTTCGATCCAGGACGAGCTGCCGGACGTGACGCCGGACCACGTCCGCGCCTGCCTCGCCTACGCCCGCGCGCTGGCCGATTTCGAGTTGGCCGCCTGATGCCGCTCCGCTTTTTCCTGGACCACTGCGTCCCCCGCTCTATCGGGGCCGCGCTGGAAGACGAGGGGGCCGAGGTGCTACGCCTCCGCGACCACCTCCCGACCGACGCCCTCGACCCGGCCGTCATCGGGCGCGCGCAGGAGCTCGGCGCTGTCCTCGTGACCCTCAACGGCGACTTCGCGGACCTCGTCGCCTACCCACCTGACCGCTACGGCGGGATCATCGAGCTGCAGGTGCGCAACCGACCAGAGGCCCTCCCCCACATCGCCGCTCAGCTTCGTCGGCTCGTGGAGTCGCGCCCTGGGCCGGACGGCTATCGGGGCCTCCTCTTCCTCGTTGAACCGCACCGGGTCCGCCTCCGCGGATGAGGCGCCCCCGCCTGCCGTGTGGCGCCGCCGTGAAGCGTCCTGCGTGCTACGCCCGCACGTCGAAGCGGTCGAGGTTCATCACCTTCGTCCAGGCGGCCACGAAGTCGCGGACGAACTTCTCCCCGGCGCCATCCTGCGCGTAGACCTCGGCGAGGGCGCGGAGCTGCGAGTTCGAGCCGAAGACGAGGTCGACCCGCGTGGCGGTCCAGCGCGGCTCCCCCGTCGTGCGGTCGCGGCCCTCGAACACCTGGGCGTCGTCGGACGTGGGGGTCCAGGCCGTGCCCATGTCGAGGAGGTTGCGGAAGAAGTCGTTCGTCAGCACGCCCGGCCGGTCCGTGAGCACGCCGTGCTCGGCGCCGCCGTGGTTGGCGCCCAGGGCGCGGAGGCCGCCGACCAGGACCGTCATTTCCGGGGCCGAGAGCGCCAGGAGGTGCGCCCGGTCCACGAGCAGCGCCTCGGTGGGCACGGCGACGTCGGCGTGGAGGTAGTTGCGGAACCCGTCGGCCTTCGGCTCCAGCGGCTCGAACGAATCGGCGTCCGTCTGCTCCGCGGTCGCGTCCGTGCGGCCGGGGGTGAAGGGGACCGCGACGTCGTGGCCGGCGTCCCGCGCCGCCTGCTCGACGGCCGCCGTGCCGGCGAGCACGATGAGATCGGCGAGGGAGACGCGCTTCGTCCCTTCGGCTCCGCTCAGGGCAGGCTCCTGCGCGTCGTTGAACCGCCGCTGGAGCCCCTCCAGCGTGCCGAGCACCCGCTCCAGCCGGGCGGGGTCGTTGGCCTCCCAGGAGCGCTGCGGCTCCAGGCGGATCCGCGCGCCGTTGGCGCCGCCGCGCTTGTCGGAGTTCCGGAATGTCGAGGCCGAGGCCCAAGCGACGAACACGAGGTCCGAGACGGAGAGGTCGGTGGCGAGGATGGCCTGCTTGAGGTCCTCGACGTCGTCCGCGTCCACGAGCGGATGGTCCGCGGCCGGGACGGGGTCCTGCCAGATGAAGTCCTCCGCCGGCACCTCGGGGCCGAGGTAGCGCTCCTTCGGGCCCATGTCGCGGTGGGTCAGCTTGAACCAGGCGCGGGCGAAGGCGTCGGCGAAGGCGTCGGGGTTGTCGCGGAAGCGGAGGGAGATCTCGCGGTAGGCGGGGTCCACCTTCAGCGCGAGGTCCGCCGTCGTCATCATCGTCGTGACGCGGCGGGACGGGTCGTGCGCGTCGGGCGCCATCTCGTCCTGCTCGACCTCCTCCGGCTGCCACTGCCACGCGCCGGCGGGGCTCTTCACGAGCTCGTACTCGTTGTCGAAGAGCATCTCGAAGTAGGTCATGTCCCACGCGACGGGCGTGGGCGTCCACGGGCCCTCGATCCCGCTGGTGATGGTGTGGCCGGCCTTCCCGCTCTCGAACCGGCTCGTCCAGCCGAGCCCCTGCTCGTGGACCTCGGCGCCCTCGGGCTCGCGGCCCACGTGCGCGGCGTCGCCGGCGCCGTGGCACTTCCCGAACGTGTGGCCCCCGGCGACCAGCGCGACGGTCTCCTCGTCGTCCATCGCCATCCGGCCGAACGTCTCGCGGATGTCGACGGCCGAGCGGGCGGGGTCGGGCTCGCCGTTGGGGCCCTCGGGGTTGACGTAGATGAGGCCCATCTGGACGGCGGCCAGGGGGTTCTGGAGCGCGCGGCCCTCGGCGTAGCGCTCGTCGCCCAGCCACTCCTTCTCCGTGCCCCAGTAGACATCGGCCTCGGGCTCGAAGATGTCCTCGCGCCCGCCGCCGAAGCCCGCCGTCTCGAACCCCATCGCCTCCAGGGCCACGTTGCCGGCGAGGATCATGAGGTCGGCCCAGGAGATGGCGTCGCCGTACTTCTGCTTGACGGGCCAGAGCAGCCGGCGGGCCTTGTCGAGGTTGGCGTTGTCGGGCCACGAGTTCAGCGGGGCGAACCGCTGCGTGCCGCTGGAGGAGCCGCCGCGGCCGTCGCTCACGCGGTAGGTGCCGGCGCTGTGCCAGGCCATGCGGATCATGAACGGCCCGTAGTGCCCGTAGTCGGCGGGCCACCACTCCTGCGAGTCCGTCATCAGGGTGTGGAGGTCCCGCTTCAGCGCGTCGTAGTCGAGCCCCCGGAACGCCTCGGCGTAGTCGAAGTCCGGGTCCAGGGGGCTGGCGGCCGGGGCGTTCTGGTGGAGGATCGAGAGGTCGAGCTGGTTGGGCCACCAGTCGCGGTTCGCTCGGCCCCGGCCTGGGGTGTGGCCGAAGGGGCACGTGCCGGTGCTGCTGCCGTTGCTGCTCTGCGCGGTGGTCTCGGGGTCGTGGGGGTAGGCCATCGGTGGCGGTGTGGGACGCGGGTAAAGGGGCAGTTCGAGGGGCTGCGAAGGTACGACCCTCAGAGCGGCGGCCTGACCGTTCCTTCCGCGGAGCCTTCGGACAGCCGGGCCTCCCCCGCCTTCCTGGCCCGAGCCCCGACGTGGCGCTCCAGGAAGCCGAGCTGGTCCCGGGCCACCGTCGTGAACAGGGGCTCGGTGAAGGGGTCGAAGTGCCCCGCCTGGTACTGGATCAGCGTGGCGTTCGGCGCCCGCTCGCACGCCTCGATCACCGGCCTGGCCGGCGTCGTCAGATCGCCGAGCCCCACCTGGACGAGCGTCGGCATCGCCAGCGAACGGAGGGCGTGGCCGGGCGAGTACAGCCCGATGTTCAGCACGAACCGCGCGGCCACGCGGCGGTCGAACGCCACCCCCTCGGGCACGAGGCCGAGGTAGCCCTCGGACTCCCCCGGCGCGTTCAGCAGGCCGACCTCCCCATCGCTCGCGCTCGAGAGGACGTAGTGCGGGCTCCGCCCGAACAGCCCCCGGACCGAGTCGTAGAGCCCGTGCAGGGAGAGCCGGGCGACCGTCGCCAGCCGCTCGTTCCGGAGCGAGGCGTACCCGCTCACGTGGGGCACCTGCGAGATGACGGCGCGCACGCGGGGGTCGCCCGCGGCCACGGCCAGAACGTGCCCCCCGCTCAGCGACGACCCCCACAGCACGACGGCCTCGGGGTCGACCTCGGGGAGGCTCCGCGCATAGGCGACCGCCGCTACCCAGTCCTCGTGCTGGCGCGGGATGCTGAGGAGTTGGCGGGGCTCCCCTCCACTCGCGCCGAAGTGGCGGTAGTCGAAGACGAGGCAGGCGTAGCCGAGGCCGTGCGCCATGACGAGCGTAGGGAACGGCCCCTCGCCCTCGGGCACGTAGAGCCACGCGGCGCAGCGGGTCCCGTGCGAATCAAACTCGACGTTGTAACGCATGGCGGGTAATCTAGGACCGGGCCTCCTCGTCAGACTCGTCACCACACCTGCCCCCACCGGCTCCCGAACGATCAGAGGCCGGGCCTACTGACGCCCGGCTGGCCGCAGCCCGTTCGCCCGCTGCAACGGAGAGGCATGAGGTCGTGGCGTCCTTCGTCGGCGTGCAGCGGCGGGTTATGCAGCCGTCAGTTTTGCGAGAGCAGCTTGTCGTATTCGCCGTGGGGGCCGATCCAGATCCACACCACGCCCTCGGGCTTGTCGAAGCCGAGTGCGCGCCAGTGAATGCCCACGCGCGCCGACCACAACTGCTTGCGCTTCCCGACCTTCTTGAAGTGCAGCGACGGGTGCTTCGGGTCCGCCCTCAAGCGCTCGAACTGCTGATCGGCTAGCTTCTGCACCTCCTTCGGGAGGGCGTTGTAGTGTCGCCAGAAGATCGGCAGGGTAAGATGGTTCACAGCGGCTTGGCCTGCCCCGCCTCGTACTCGGCCTCGGCCTCTGCAAGGAAGGCGTCAAGACGGCCGGAGTCGAGGTCGCGCTCGATCTGCTCATCCCACTCCCGGTTGTGGTAGTCGGCGAACCACGCCGCGAGTTCAGCGAGGTCGCGGGGGGAGAGCCTCGTGATGGCCGCTTCGATCTCTCGGACGCTCATGGCTTCGGACGAAAGGTGAGGAATCGGACTCAAACGAGATAGCTCGGCCCCGGTTCGGCACAGGCTGCATGACAGAAGGCCGCTCAACCGCACAGGGCAAACAGCACGATGACTGACCGAAGCACAGAATACGCCGATGTTCGGACGAGCCAAGAACGCTCGCGCCCTGTGTCGGCTTGCAGCGGCGGGTTATGTGCCGTACTCCATAGTCAGGTATGCTCTTCGTACGATTTTTTTTAGTGCGTCCATTACCAAGAGGCGGCCCACGAACCCCTGATCGGAGAAGTCGCTGCTAGCCACTTCGAGTGACGCCTCGAACAAGTTGAATATTTTGACATTGCAAGCAAGTCTGCCGTCATGAGGCACAAGCAGAAGTTGATGTTTGTGAGGATCGCTGTATGCCACACTCTCGGGATCTGAACCCGTTGTTTCAATCGAGCCCCGAAGCCGATGACGCTCGTACCACTCCTTACCCATGTCCGTATCCATGATCGCACTGCTCAGTGCTTGGGAAACGGGGTCCGAAAGATATGCAGATTCAATGCAGTAATATGTAAACTCATAAGCGATCTTAACCATGGCCGGCCTCCAGTTGTCAAGGTGGAAGACAGCGCTGTGAGATGTGGTGGGGTTCTGGATTTGGCGCCTCTGGACCAGTTTGAGAATTTCCTCGGGCTCCATTTCGGACAATCCCTTGCGGCGAAGCATCTTGTTGAGCATCAACGGAAGCTTATCCATATCAGCCGCATCGACCGAGATTGATATGCGTTCGCCGTCTTCCTCACCCCCTATAGGCTCTCTCTCGACATTGGGTACGAAACAGATCTTGGCGGGCTGCTCGCCGCCCGGATAGAGGCTAAGGTTGAAGCTCTGGGTTGGGTCGTCGCTGAGCGTACCTGTCTGGAAGAAGTGGCGGCCGTCCCCGTCTATGAGACCATAGCTCAGGCGGGCGAGCTGAATCTGAGGAGTCTCGATCAGCTTTGCATCGACTGAATGCCCAAGTATGCTGTTGCAGGCTGTGCAAACATCATAGATCACTAGGCTTCCTCCGATCGCCTCGGGCACCACGTGCTCTCGATTGAAGTCGCCGTCCGGCTTGTGCTCTCGGCACATGATGCATTGCTTCACTTTGAAAGCCGGGTCAAGTGGGTGGAAAGGCACATAACCAGTGATTGAGCGGATTGCAGAGTCACCAGATCTAGTGACCGATCTCTATATGTAGTGACAGTCTCTATATCTAGTGACCTCGGATGAGTCCGCATGGGGCGAGGCCACTTCAATGTAGAGCCCTCGCCCTCAACCCGTCAAGCCCCTGACCCCCTCCTCGCTCAAGCGGCCCTCTCCTCGGGGGAGGTCGTCAGGCCGGCGGCCTCCTTGAGCCGCTTGAACCGCTCGCCCGCCCGCGCCGTCCACCCGCCCTCGGCGTAGCGCCGCACCATCAGCACCGAGCAGTACGCCCGGTCGGCGAGCTGGTCGGGGATGGTGCCGAAGAGGGCCTGCCGGATGGACCACTCGTGCGAGGCCCCGATGATGACGAGGTCGTAGCGCTCGGCCGCGAGCCGCCCCTCGATCCCCTCCACGACGCCGTCGGCGCGGTCGACGTGGTAGAGCACGGGGTTGTAGTCGCCGACGATGTCCGCCACGCTCTTCACGAGGCCCAGCCGCGCGTCCTTCGGGTCCACGCCGGCGCGGACGATCCGCTGGAGGTGGAGGGCGGCCCCCGTCGCCTGCCCGATGCGGACGGCGATCTCGAGGCCGAGGCGGGCGTGCGCGCCACCGCCCCACGGCACGAGGATGTTCTCCAGCTTCTCCAGCCCCCGGTCCTTCAGGATGGCGAGGTCGGCGGGGGTGTCGAGGATGACGCGCTGGACGGGGCTGTCGGTGCGGTCCACGGAGAACCCGCCGCGCCACCCCATCAGGAGGAGGTCGGCGCGGCGGCCGGCGGTCTCGGCCACGAGCCCGTCGAAGACGTCGTGGGCCACGTCGGTGACGGCCTCGATGGGCGTCTCGGCGAGGGGGCGGGCCGGTGTCCCGTTCTGCCGGGCGCCGTTCCGTAGGACCCCGGCCTTGTCGACGAGCCCGTCGAGCGTGCGCTGGATGGCGGGGCGCTCGACGGCGAAGCTGTCACGGGCGCTCTGGAGCGGCGTCTGGAGCGGGACCCGGACGAGGTGGAGCCCGAGCACCTCCCCGCCCTCCTCCGCGCCCGTGGCGACGTAGCGGCCGAGGCGGAGGAGGTCCTCGCCGTGGGCGGGGTTGGCGAGGGCCACGAGCACGCGGCGCGGGCTCTCGGCCTCGATGACCTCCCGGAGTGGGACGACCTCGGCCTCCTCCATCTGCACGTCCAGCGGGGGGCGGAAGAAGATCCGCCACCCCATCTCCTCCCAGGCCGTGCCGAACTTCGACAGCGCGTGCTCGATCTCGACGCGGCCCCGGCCCCACACGGCGTACCACGCGAGGCTCAGCACGATCAGCCCCACGAGGGCTGCCTGCGCGAACGCCCCCGAGTACCCGATGATGACGAGGCACGCCGCGGCGGCGAAGAGCTGCACGAACGGGAACCCCGGCGTCCGGTACGTCGGGCGGTACCACGCTGGGCTGGCGGCGCGGAGGAACACGCAGCCGACGTTCATCGCGGCGTAGCTGTAGAGCTGGAGCACGCTGGCCGTCTTGGCGAGCGTCTCGAGGCTGTCGATCAGGAGCAGCACGAGGGCGATGGCGCCGGTGACGAGGACGGCGCGGTAGGGGGTCAGCCGCTTCGGGTGGATCGCCGCGAGCCAGTTCGGGACCATCCGGTCGCGGGCCATCGCGAGGTTGATCCGCGAGGCGGCCATGATGCTCGCGTTCGCCGACGACAGCGTGGCGAGCAGCCCGGCGATGATGATGGCGAGCGCGCCGACGCCGCCGAGGAGCGTCCGCGCCACCGCCGTCAGGGGGTCGCGGACGTTGCCGATCTCGGCCTGCGTGAACACCCCCGCGATCATCAGCACGATCAGGAGGTAGAGCAGCGTCGCCAGCACCACCGAGCCGATCAGCGTCCGGGGGAGGTTCTTCGCGGGGTCCCGGATCTCCTCGGCCATCGCGGCGATCTTGACGAACCCGAGGAAGGAGACGAACACGAGCGCCGTCGTGCTCGCGATGGGGCCGGTCCCGAAGGGGAAGAACGGGGTGAAGTTCGACGCCTCGATGCTGAAGGCGCCGAGGATGCTGAACCCCCCGAGGATGATGAGCAGCGCGACCACGACCACGACCTGCGCCCGCCCCGACGCCTTCGCCCCGACGACGTTGAGCGCGATCAGCAGGAGGCCGCCGATGAGCGCCCCCCAGAACGGCGTCAGCGGAGACAGCTGCGCCACGTACTCCCCGAGCCCGAACAGGTAGAACGCGATGGCGAACGTCAGGCTCAGCCAGATCCCGACGCCGGAGATCGCCCCGAAGGCGGGGCCGAGCGCGCGCGAGACGAAGTAGTAGTCGCCCCCGGAGGTCGGCATCCCCGTCGCCAGCTCGGCCGCGCTCGCCGCCGTGATGACACAGACGACGCCGGCAGCGAGGTAGGAGAAGATGGCCGCCGGCCCGGTCAGCGCGACGGCGGTGCCGGAGAGCAGGAAGATCCCCGCCCCGATCATCGTCCCGACCCCGATGGTCAGGGCGTCCCAGAAGCCGAGCTGGCGCAGGAGGGCGTCGTCGTTCTTCACGTGCGGGGGTGGGGTTCAGATCGGCCGCGGCTCAGCCGCCTGCGGCAGGATACGGCAGCGCCCGGTACCACTTCAGCCGCCGACGACCTCGCCGCCGTTGACGTGGATCGTCTGGCCCGTGACGTACGAGCTGTCGGCGGAGGCGAGGTAAACGTACGCCGGCGCGATCTCCTCCGGCTGCCCGGCCCGCCCCATCGGCACGTCCTGCCCGAAGGAGGCGACCTCGTCGGCGTCGAAGGTGGCGGGGATCAGCGGCGTCCAGACCGGCCCCGGCGCGACGGAGTTGACGCGGATCCCCTTCTCGATGAGCTCCTTGTTCTTGGCGAGCGAGCGGGTGAACGCCACGATGGCCCCCTTCGTGCTGGCGTAGTCGAGGAGGCCGGGCGAGCCGCGGAAGGCCGTCACCGAGCACGAGTTGATGATGGCGCCGCCCTGCGGGAGGTGCTCCAGCGCGGCCTTGACGGTGAAGAACTGCGCGAAGATGTTGGTCCGGAACGTGGTGACGAGCTGCTCCTCGGTGATGTCCGTGATGCTCTCCTTGGGGAACTGCACGGCGGCGTTGTTGACGAGCACGTCGAGCCGCCCGAACTCGCCGACGGTCCGCTCGACGGCGTCGCGGCAGGCGGCCTCCTCGCGGACGTCGGCGCGGAAGGCGAGGCAGCGGGCGCCCTCGGCCTCGACGGCCTCCCGCGTCGCCTCGGCGTCCTCGTCTTCATCAAGGTAGACGAACGCCACGTCCGCGCCCTCGCGGGCGAACAGCACGGCGACGGCGCGGCCGATCCCGCTGTCGCCGCCGGTGATGAGGGCGGCCTTGCCGTCGAGCTTGCCGCTGCCGCGGTACGCCGGCCGCTCGAAGTCCGGGCGCGGCTCCATCTCGTGCTCGTGGCCGGGCTGGTCGTCCTGGTGCTGCGGCGGGAACGCCTGCTCGTCCTGCTTGCTGTTCTGGTCGTCGGCCATCGGGGTGAGGGGCTGAGGTGAGAGGGGGCGCATTCAGCGTCCGGCCAGGGCGGAGGTTCCCGCCTTTGAGAGCGGAAGAGAGGAGGAGCGGAAGAGAGGAGGAGAACCGAGCGGGAGAAGCTCGCCGGCCCTTCCCCTCTCTTCTCCCTCCCTCCTTTCACTCCCTCATTCCCCCGCCGGGTACGCCACGACGAGGAGCGTGTAGTCCCCGACCTGCTCGCTGAGCAGCGACGTCACCTGCGCCGTCCACGTCCCGGCCTCGTAGGGGAGGAACTCGACGCGCGAGCGGGTGGCCGAGCCGGCGTCGTCGTTGGTCCACTCCCGCCCGCTCGGGGCGACGACGCGGAGGAAGCCGTCGAAGGCCGGCGTGAGGAGGTCCACGGCGAACGGCCCCTCGGCCGGCGGCTCGAACGCGACGGTGTCGAAGTACTCCCCCTTCACGCACCGCTCGTCGCCGAAGGCCAGCGCGCCCTCGACGACGGCGACCTCGGCCACCTCGCCGAGGAGGACGGTGAGCTGGTACGGCCCGCGCGCGTCCTCGCCGTAGCCGGAGGCCCAGGCCGTCCACGTCCCCCCTTCGGGCGCGGTCATCTCGACGCGGCTCTCGTTGGTCCGGCCCTCGTGGTCGTCGCCGGTCCACTCGGCGCCGGAGGGGCTGCGGAGGACGAGGAACGTGTCGAGGTCCTCGGGGCCGGCCATGCGGACGAAGACCTCCTGCCCCTGCGTGGCCTCGAAGGTGTAGGCGTCGTAGGGCTGCCCGCCGTCGCGGGTCGGGTCGCCGGCGCCGAGCTCGCCGGAGTACGTCTGCGCCGCGGCCGGGGCGGCGAGCATAAGGAAGAGGAGGGTAACTCTCATGGTCGGGGCCGAAGTGCGAGGGACGGGAAGAGGCACGGGGACGAAGGAGGAGCCGGGGAGGAGTTCGGACGGCCGTGCCGCTTCCTTCTCTCCTCCGCTCTTCCTCTCTTCCGCTTCCCCTTTCCTCCTTCCCAAAGCTACGCGCCGCTTGCGGAACGGCCGGCGCCGCTCGTACCGTTGGGCCGCCCCTCCCCCTGCCCCTCGCCATGCTGAACTACATCTGGGCCGGGCTGATCGTCTTCAGCCTCGTCTTCGCCCTCGTCGCCGACGTCACCGACCTCACGCGCGACACGTACCGCACGGGCCAGCCGCTCCCCGTCGCGCTCGCCTTCCCCGACGGCTACGACCCCGACGCCCGGCGCCAGCCCGTCACCGTGCTCCTCGACGCGGAGGGCTACGGCGCCTTCTACGGCACCGACGCCCGGCCGGCCGAGGCCTACGACGCCACGCTCATCCGCACCCGCGAGGGCCAGCAGGTCCGCCTCGACGCCGGGCAGGACCTCCCCGAGCCGCTCGCCACCATCCGCGACGTGACGAACCCGCGCGAGGAGCAGCTCCAGGGCATCCTCGCCGCGCCGCTCGCCACGGCGCCCGACCTCGGCCCCACGGCGGCCCCCGTGGCGGCGGCGCTCCGCTTTGAGCCGGTCCGGTTCGTCAAGATGAACCAGATCGCTGCGGCGGCGCTCGACTTCGCGGAGGTCGCGGCCGAGATCGCGCTCGGGCTGATCGGGGTGCTGGCGCTGTTCCTCGGGCTGCTCAAGATCGCCGAGGAGGCCGGGGTGATCTACGCGCTCGTGAAGCTCGTCCGCCCCGTGCTCCGGCCGCTGTTCCCGGAGGTCCCCCCGGACCACCCCGCCCTCGGGATGATCGCGCTGAACATGGCCGCCAACATGTTCGGCCTCGGCAACGCGGCGACGCCGTTCGGGATCAAGGCGATGGAGGAGCTGCAGACGCTGAACCCCACCGACGACACGGCGACGAACCCGATGGTGATGCTGCTGGCCGTCAACACGGCGAGCGTGCAGCTCGTCCCGCCGGTGCTGCTGATCGCGCTGATGGGGCTCCAGATCAACGAGCTCATCTTCGCCATCTGGATCACGACGGGGCTCTCGCTGCTGATCGCCATCGTGGCGGCGAAGACGCTCGGCCGGCTGCGCGCCTTCCGCGCCTCCGACCCCAACCGGCTCGACGCGCCTCCCCCACCAGAGGTGTCGCCACCGCCGCCGCCCGCTGCTTGATCTCTCCCAGGGCAGACACACGGGTCTGCCCCTACGATCCAGCCCGGATCTGCCGCCTCTGCCTTCTGCTCTCCGAACGCTGCTCGCTGACATGGAAGCTCTCCGCGACGCCATCGCCGTCCTCTCCGCCTTCGTCATCCCCGCCATCGTGGTCGGGTTCCCGCTCTACGGGCTCTACAAGCGGGTCCCCGTCTACGAGAGCTTCGTCGAGGGCGCGAAGGAGGGGTTCTCCGTCGCCGTGCGGATCATCCCGTACCTCGTCGCCATCCTGTTCGCCATCGGGATGTTCCGGGCCAGCGGCGCGATGGACTTCCTGGCCGACGCGCTCCGGCCGCTGCTCAGCCTCGTCGGGTTCCCGCCGGAGGTGCTCCCGATGGCGATCATCCGGCCGCTCACGGGCTCCGGCTCGGCGGCCATCATCCCGGACATGATCGCGCAGTATGGTGAGGACTCCCTCTTCGTCAAGATGGCCGCGACGATGTTCGGCTCGACGGAGACGACGTTCTACGTGGTCGCGGTCTACTTCGGGGCGGTCAACATCAAGAAGGTCCGCCACGCCGTCCCCGCCGGCCTCATCGCCGACTTCGCCGCGATGCTCATCGCCGTGTGGGTCGTCCGGCTCCTGTTCGCATGACGGTTCCCCTAGCTGCGCGTGGCAGGAGGCAGATCGCCCCGTCGCACCTGATCCAGGGATCGTGACGACTCGGGCAGTGGGTGGGCTGCAAACAGTTCCTTTACGCTCCGAGAAACGGCCTGTTGAGGAGCTCGCTGAACGACGAAGTGGGCACCCCCCAGCCACCCGCTCATCGTTGAGCTGATCACGAACTTCCACTGATTGCCCCCACGCTGCCCTCTCACAAACATGTCTATCTGGCGCCGCATACCAGGAAGATCTGGGGGGTATTCTACAACATGAACACTCGTAACGTCCTCCCACCGCATTAGAGGAGCCTGACCTCCTTGTAGCCAGAAACGGCCGAAACCCACCGCTGCTTGCCCCGTCATCCCTTCTTCAGTCAACGTCAATTTCTTCGTTAGCACAAACACGCAGAACCACGTCAAGACTGGGAGACCTAGCAGTCCGAGCCACAGATCTAAATTCTCTTTTCCCTCAATCCACTCCAGCGACATGGCGAGCGCTCCGCATAGCGTAAATATTGTTATAATTAAGAACGCCACCCTATCTTTGACTCGATAGCGCAGCGTCAACGCAGAAGGCTGATTCATAGGATGCTCGGACCAGTCGCATTTGCGGCCAAGCTACTGCATCCAAGACAGCTTTGCGGCGAAGGCGCCGTCGGTGCCGTGGCAGTGCGGGAGGGCGAGGTAGTGCTCCGCCCTATCCTTCTGGCTCGCATGCGTCGTTCTTCTCCAGCGACGGTGCCCTACCCTTCTCCGCCGCACCCTTCTCCGCCGCGCGGACCTTGCCGTTGTAGAAGGCGATCCGCTCCTCGCGCGTTGCCCCCTTTAACGCCTCGTAGTGGGCGTCGCGGATGCGCCGGACCATCGCCACGGCGTCAATCTCTTTCCCCTTCTCCATGATGGGTCACCTCCCGTGGCGAATAGATCTGGACGGGCCTGTAGCCGCACTCAAGGTTGACGGCACTGAACGCGCGGATCTTGTCGTAATGCACCATGTGGCGGAAGTTCCAGCTCACCAGCACGTCTACCCCGGCCACCGTTGCCAGGGCGATGTGCGTCGCGTCGTCGTAGAACTTCGGCGTGAGCACGCCGCGGGCGAGATAGGCGTCCGCGAGAGAAACGGCCTCGTCGTCCACGAGGACCACCTCGGCACCGAGGCCCACCAGTTCTTGATAAGCCGCGCGGACCTCCTGGGGGGCTCCCTCGATCTCTGCCGCGACGACGGCTGACACGACGGGCAGAAGTCGCCCGAGCCGGAAGTCCTCGGACAGCCCCCTCGACCACGGCGCGAACTCGGGGTCGAAGCAGCCGCCGGTGACGGAGGCGTCGGTGTAGACGCGGGGGAGCTTCACCCGGCCAAGCTACCGCACCCGCCGGAGCCGCGCGGCGAAGGCGCCGTCGGTGCCGTGGCGGTGCGGGAGGGCGAGATAGTGGCCGTCCTCCGTCACCATCTCCGCCGGCACGAACCCCTCGGCTGACTCGGACTCAAACCCGTCGTGGCGGGCGAGGAAGGCGGCCACGCGCTCAGCGTTCTCCTCGGGCTCGGTGGTGCAGGTGCTGTAGACGAGGAGCCCGCCGGGGCGGACGAGTTGGGCGGCGGCGTCGAGCAGTTCGTCCTGTAGCTCGACCAGCTCTACGAGGTCGGCCTCGGCGCGGCGCCAGCGGAGGTCGGCGCGCTTGGCGAGGACGCCGAGGCCGGAGCACGGCGCGTCGAGCAAGACCCGGTCTCCCAGCGGCGGGTCGGGGCGCTGCGCTAGCTCGCGGAGATCGGCGGTTTCCACCTCGACGCTCGTGAGCCCGTGCGCCTCAGCCGACTGCCGAACGAGGTCGGTGCGGCTCGGGTGGAGGTCGAAGGCGAGGACGCGGCCCCGGTCCCCCATCCGCAGCGCGGCGTAGAGCGCCTTCCCCCCCGGCGCCGCCGCGGCGTCGATCACCGTCTCGCCGGGCTGCGGGTCGAGGAGGTGGACGACGAGGGCGGCGGCCTCGTCCTGCACGGCGCACAGCCCCTCCTCCAGCCATCCCGCCCGGAGCACCGGCTGCAACGAGTCCACCGTCACGAACCCCTCCAGCCACCGCGAGGGCTCCCACCCCACGCCCAGCTCGTTGAGCCGGGTGCCGAACTCGTCGGGGGTGAGCCGCTGCGTGTTGACGCGGAGGGCGTGGCGCGGACGCTCGTTGGCGGCGGCGAGGAGGGCGCGGGCCTCGTCCTCTCCGTACCGGTCCAGCCAGCGCCGGGCGATCCAGTTGGGGACGGAGGCGCGGACGGCGAGGTCGCGGGCGGTGCGGCCGGAGGTGGGCTCGGGGAGATCCTCCATCTCGCGAAGGGCGGTGCGGAGGACGGCGTTGACGAGGTGGCCGGCGCCGGGGCGGACGGCCCGCTTCGCCAGCTCGACGGCCTCGTGGACGGCGGCGTGCGGCGGCGTCCCGAGCACGAGGAGGTCGTAGAGCCCGATCCGGAGGACCTGCCGGACGGCCGGCTCCATCGCGGCGTACTCGCCGCGGTAGTAGTGGGCAGCGAGGAAGTCGAGCCAGCGGCGGAGCCGGGTGACGCCGGCGACGTAGTCGGCCGCCTGCCGTTCGGCGCGGGCGTCGTCGGCGTCGGTGGCCCCGGAGGCGTCGCCGCCGACGAGGCCGACGTAGGCGCCCTCCCCCTCGACGCGGAGGAGGCGGGCGAGCGCGCGCTGGCGGGCGGAGGGGACGGACATGGCGCGCGGTACGCCGCTCCGCGCGAGGCGTTCGGCAACCTCGCCCCACCGCGCCCGTTGCACCCGCCTCCTCTCTTCCTACCCCCCCTCCCCCCTCCCGATGCCTACCTGCGACACCTGCGGCAACGACTACGACAAGGCGTTCTCCGTCACCACCCACGAGGGCAAGAGCTACACGTTCGACTCCGTCGAGTGCATGGCGCAGCGGATGGCGCCGACGTGCGCCGCGTGCGGCGTCCGCATCCTCGGCCACGGCCTCGAAGGCGACGGCCAGTTCTTCTGCTGCGAGCACTGCGCCAAGCAGGAGGGCGTGACCGGCCTCAACGACCGCGTCTGAGCATGGCGGCGGACGGCGTCGAGTACGACGTTGACTTCCGCCGGCGGCCGGAGTGCTACCGCATCGGGCGTGGGGAGCGCGGCGTCTTCAAGGTGCAGCCGTACAAGTCGGAGCTGCTGCCGCTGTGGGGGTTCAAGGACCCCGAGACGGCGCGGGCCTCCTCCCAGGCGATCTGGGAGCGGTTCGAGGACTACCGCGACACGGGTGACTTCGTGGGGATAGACATGGCGCGGAAGTATCTCCAGATGGGGTACACCCGCGCCATGCGCTACGCGAAGTACCCCGGCGGCCGGAAGCGCGACGCCGACGGCGCCGAGCGTGCGCCCGAGCGCTGGGCCGACCCGGAGAAGCGGGAGGCCGCGCTGATCTTCAAGGAGCGATGGGACGCCGCGAAGGCGGACCCCGAGTACCAGCGGCTCCGCGAGGTGCACCGCGCGCTCGACCGCCCCGCCGACTGCCCGTGAGTGTCCGCTGCGACGGACAGCATCGGGTGCCAATCCGATATCCCCAAATTCTTGACAATTCAGCGTTTCCGCCTGGATGCCCCGCTCCGGCACACGCTTTGGCTTCCGTCACCTGTACTGCTGCGGTGCCAGACCTCCTTCACCACATCCCCATCTCCGCCATGACCCCCCGATTCCTCCTGCCCGCGCTGCTGCTGTTCGTCAGCGCCTCCGTCCTCCTCTCCGCGCCGGCTCAGGCCCAGCGCTCCCACTCCGACAACGTCTCCGTCTTCGTCAACCGGCTCGTCGAGGCCCCCGACGGGAACACGTACCGCATCCGGGGCCGGCTCAAGATGGCCGGCACGGTCGCACAGAACGAAGACGGCGAGTTGGCCGTCGACGGCCGCGTCAACGCCCGCGACCTACGGGCCACCGGCGTCGACACCGACGGGGTCTACCGGATCGTCGGGGCGGCGAACGCGATGGACGTGGACCTCGAGAACCCGCGCGGACGTGCTTCGCGCTACATGGCCACCATCGACGCAAACCTCGAAGGCCAGGGCGACGCACAGGACTACCGCGTCCGGTTCACCCTCCGCGGCGTCGTCAGCGCGGACGAGGAGGGGCCGCGCCGGGTGACGGCGCGCATCACCGACGTCCGGTTCGTCGAGCGTTAGCCGCCGCGCACCACCCGAGTCCCACATGGAGGGGGCGGGCCACACCGGCTCGCCCCTTCTGTTTACGCGGCTTGCGGCTCGACACGCCCCGAGAAGGCGAACTCGGCGTAGGCGTGTTCGGCGAGGCCGAACCAGCGGTCGGACGCCTGCTGGAAGGCGCGGTAGCTGTCGAGGAGGTCGCCACCCAACTCGTCGTTCAGCATCGCCTCGGCGGCCTCGCGGGCGGCGGCCATCACGTCCGGGGGGAAGGGGCGGATCTCAATGCCCGCGTCGACGAGGCGCTGGAGGGCCGGCGGGTTCAGCGCGTCGTACTCCGCGAGCATCTGCGCGTTGGCCTCCAGCGCCGCCGCCGAGAGGGCCTCCTGATACGCCCCCGGCAGCTGGTCCCACGCCTGCTGGTTCACGTAGAACGACAGCATCGCGCTCGGCTCCCACCAGCCGGGGTAGTAGTAGTTCTGGGCCACCTTGTGGAAGCCGAGCTTCTCGTCGTCGTACGGCCCGATCCACTCCGTCGCGTCGATGGTGCCGCGTTCGAGGGCCTGGTAGATCTCGCCGCCGGGGAGCACGAGGGCCGCCACACCGAGCCGGTCCATGACCCGCCCGCCAAGGCCGGGGATCCGCATCTTCAGCCCGCCGAGGTCCGCCGCCGAGCCGATCTCGCGGCGCCACCACCCGCCCATCTGCGTGCCCGTGTTGCCACCGGGGAAGCTGATCACCCCGAAGTCGGCGAGGAGGCCGCGCGTCCGGTCGAGCCCATCGCCGGCGAGCATCCACGCGTTGTGCTGCCGCGCGGTGAGCCCGAACGGCACGCCCGTCTCGAACGCCAGCGCCGGGTTCTTCCCGACGTAGTAGTACCCCGCCGTGTGGCCGACCTCGGCCGTCCGGTTCTGCACGGCGTCGAGCACCTGGAGGCCGGGGACGAGCTCGCCCGCCGGGTACGGGCGGATCTCGAAGCGCTCGTCGGTGAGGGCCGCGACGCGCCCGGCCAGCGTCTCAGCGCCGCGGTAGATCACGTCGGAGGAGCGGGGGAAGCTGGAGGCGAGGCGCCAGCGGACGCGCGGGGCCGTCTGCACGGCGGGGGCCTCGGAGGCGCCGGCCTCGTCGCCGCCGCAGGCCGTCAGCGCAGCGGCGGCGGCGCCCACAGCGGCGTGGCGGACGAACGTTCGGCGTTCCATCGGGCGAAGGGCGAAGGTTGGATGGTCCGAGGAGAGGAAGGATACGGGAGGGGGACGGGAGGGGTCAGCCCCCCTCAATCGCCCCCCGCCCGCCGAGCGCCTCGACGAAGGCCGCGCGCAGCGCCTTGGCTTCCGAGCGGCGGACGCGGACGACGAGCTCGGTCTCGTCTGTGAAGCGCTCCTCGGCCACCTCGGCGTCGAAGCGGTGGAGGACGTGGCGCGCCGGGGCCGTGTCGGCGTAGGCGAACCGGAGCCGCAGCGGGACGCGCACGATCCGCTCGACGACGCGGGCCGCGTCGAGCGCCGCGGCGGCGGCCTCGCCGTAGGCGCGGACGAGGCCGCCGGTCCCGAGCTTCGTCCCCCCGTAGTACCGCGTCACCACGACGACGGCGTCGGTGAGGGCGCGGCCTTCGAGCTGCCGGAGGATCGGGGTGCCGGCCGACCCGCTCGGCTCGCCGTCGTCGCTGAAGCGGAACGCGTCGCCGGACGGGCCGAGGCGGTAGGCCCAGCAGTGGTGCGTCGCCGCATGCTCGCGCCGGCGGACGGCCGCGAGGCGCGCCAGCACCTCGGGCTCCGTCGCCACCGGAAACGCCTCGCCGATAAACCGCGAGCCCTTCGTCTTGGGCGGCTCCGCGGCGGCGGGGGCGGCGAGGGTGCGGTAGGCGTCGGTCATCCCGTGAGGACTGAGAAACCCGTGAGGACTGAGAAAAGGGAGCGTAGCGGGGCGAGCCGTAACCATACAGTGGTATCTTCTCCGGACGGATTCGTACGCCTGAAGGTATGCCCACCACGCTCCGCACCGCCCCTTTGGCAGTGCTCGTCCTCCTCGTCCTCCCCGCCGCGGCCGCGCCGGACGAGCCCAGCCCCGAAGACCGCCCCGACACGCCGCGGGTGCTGACGGCGGCGCCCGCCGAGGGCTCCATCGCCGTGGACGGCCGGCTCGACGAGGCGGCCTGGGCTGGCGCCGAGGTCGCCACGGGGTTCCTCCAGCTCGAGCCCGACGAGGGCGACCCGGCCTCGCAGCCGACGGAGGTCCGCGTCCTCTACGGCCCCGCCGCGCTCTACGTCGGCGCGGTCCTCCACGACGACCCCGCCCGCGTCCGCCGCCCCCTCAGCCGCCGCGACGACGCCGGCGACGCCGACCTCTTCCTCGTCGGGATCGACGGGTTCGCCGAGGGGCGGACGGCGTACCTCTTCGCCGTCACCGCCGCCGGCGTCCAGCTCGACGCCGTGCAGGACGGGGGCGACAACGACTTCTCGTGGGACGCCGTCTGGGACTCCGCCGTCCGGCTCACGCCCGAGGGGTGGGCCGTCGAGCTCGCCATCCCGTACTCCATGCTCCGGTTCCCCGAGGGCCGGGAGCAGGCGTGGGGCGTCCAGTTCCAGCGGAAGATCAGCCGGAACGAGGAGGACGCCTTCTGGCAGCCCATCACGCAGGAGGAGACCGGCATCGGGTTCATCGCCGGGCAGCTCGTCGGGCTCCGGGGGATTGCGCCGCGCGCCAACGTCCAGGTCCGCCCCTACGTCCTCGCCCAAGCCGACCGCCGGCCGGAGGACGGCCTCGAACCGAGCTACACCGGGGACACCGGCCTCGACGCCGGGGCCGACGTCAAGGTCGGGATCTCCTCGAACGTCATCCTCGACGTGACCCTCAACCCCGACTTCGGGCAGGTCGAGGCGGACCCGGCCATCCTCAACCTCTCGGCCTTCGAGCAGTTCTTCCCCGAGCGCCGCCCGTTCTTCCTCGAAGGAACCGGCATCTTCGACTACGTCTTCGGCAACGGCCCCCTGCTCTACACCCGGCGGATCGGCTCGTTCGGCCCCATCGTCGGCGCCTCGAAGCTCACCGGCCGCACCCGCGACGGCCTCTCCTTCGGCGTGCTCGGCGCCGTCACCGGCGATGGGGCCGTCGTCCGGGACGGCGCCGTGGCGTTCCCCGGCGACGACTTCGAGCCGGACACGTACTACGCCGCCGGGCGGCTCAAGCGCGAGTTCGGCAACCGCTCCTTCGTCGGCGCCGCCGCGACGTACTACGACGACAACTGGTTCCTCTCCTCCGACGACCCCGCGCTCCGGGGCCGCTTCCGCACCCTCGCCGGCGGGCTCGACTGGGACTACCGGCCGGGCAGCGGCACCTACCAGTGGGAGGGCGCCGTGACCGGCTCGTACCGCCAGTTCGACGACGTGATCGGCCGCGACGACCGCGGCGGGTTCGGGCTGTGGACCGGGTTCGACAAGATCCGCGGCGTCGTCACCGGCGGCCTCGGCGTCCGGGTCTACTCGCCCGAGTTCGAGCTCAACGACGTGGGCTTCCTCCGTGAGAACGACCTCGTCCAGCTCGACGGCGGCGGCGAGGTCCTCTTCAATGGCGGCGAGCCGTTCGGGCCGTTCCGCCTCGCGCGCGGCTACTCGTACCAGAGCTCGCAGTGGGGCTACGACGACCGCGCCTTCCGCGGGACGAACGTCTCGTGGGGGACGTGGTGGTACCTCAAGGGCTTCCAGCGCGTCGGCCTCCGCGGCTCGTTCGCCAACCTCTTCGGCGGCGACGACGTCTTCGAGAGCCGCGGGCTCGGGCCCGTCGACGGCCGCACGGGCTTCGGCGTCACGGCCGAGTTCACGACCGACACCCGGCGGCGCTTCGTGTTCACCGTCGAGCCCGGCGGCGGGTTCTTCCAGGACGGCGGCGCGGCCTGGGACCTCGAGCTCTACGCCGACTGGACCGTGAGCGACCGGCTCACGCTCTCCTTCGAGGGCGAGTACGAGCAGCGTGACAACATCCGCTCGTGGGTCGCCAACGAGGCGATCCGGCAGAATGCGGACGGCTTCTTCCTCGGATGCAACCCGGTCCGGCCAGGCTCTCCCTCTCCCAACGCCCCGTTCGACGACGAGCGGACGCTGGAGAACGGTACCTCCGTGGTGGAGCCCTGCGCTCCGTTCAACCCAGGCGCTGAACTCGCGGGGTTCACCCCCTTCAGCGAGGCCGGCGGCGCTCGCGACTACTACGTCTCCGTGTTCGGCGCGCGGGACCAGCGCGAGGTCAACGCCATGCTCCGCGCGGGCTACACCCTCCGCCCGGACCTCTCGTTCCAGCTCTACAGCCAGCTGTTCGCCGCCCGCGCTCGCTTTCAGCGCCCACGCCTGCTCGCCGGCCCCGACGACCTCCGGCCCTTCGACACGTATCCCCGCCGCCGCGAGGAGACCGTCCGCTCGTTGCAGTTCAACGCCGTAGCCCGCTGGGAGTACCGCCCCGGCTCGACGGTCTTCGTCGTCTGGACCCACAACAGGTTCAACAGCCCGTACTCCTATTACTTCGCCGGTCCTGGCGTCGAGTCCCCCTACGACCGCGACACGTTCGGCCTCGCGCTCGACACGTTCGACATCCTCCCGACGAACGTCTTCCTCATCAAGCTGAACTACCTGCTGATGAGGTAGGGACCCTGTTGCGTGTTCCGTATTGCGTGTTGGATGGGGCCAGCGCCGAGCACGCAACGCGCGATACGCAACACCCTCAGCCCTCGATCTGCGTGACGAGCTGGATCTGGCGGAGGACGCCCTGCACGCGGAGGCACTCCTCGAACTCCCCGGTGTAGACGCAGTCCTTGCCCTCGGTGTGGATCGTCCACGCGTGGCGCTCGGCCTGGGCCGCCGAGCAGCCGGTGGCCTTGACGAGCTGCACGATGACCTCGTCGAACGTGTGGATCTCGTCGTTGAAGACGATCACCCGCCACGGCTCGTCGAGCCGCTCGTCGGTCGCCTCGTCCGCCTCGACCTCCGGGGTCGCGACGGCCATCCACAGCGGGCCCAGCTCCTCCATCATACCCCCGCGGCTTCGCCCGTGGCCTCCAGCGCCTCGACCTCCACGGCGAAGTCCTCCATCACCGGGTTGGCGAGGAGCTTCTCGGCCGCCTCCCGCGCGACGCGCTCGGCCTCGGCCCGGTCGTCGGCGGCGATCCTCAGCTCGACGAGCTTCCCCGTGCGGACGCCCTCGACGGCCCCGTAGCCGAGGCTGTGGAGGGCGTGGCGGACGGCCTTCCCCTGCGGGTCGAGGATGGAGGGGCGGAGCGTGACGCGGACGGTGGCGCGGAACACGAGCGCTTGGAAGAGGATGGAGGATCGAGGATGGAAGATAGAGCGCCGGGATCAGCGATTCACCATCCTCTATCCTCTATTCACCATCTGCTATCCCCCGCCCTCCGGCTCCTCGTCGGTCGTCGCCGTGCGGAAGGCCCAGTAGAGCTCGCGCCAGATGCCGTGGGCGAGGTAGCCCGTGATCGTGAGGAGCAGCCCGATCTCCTGGAGGAAGACGAGCAGCAGCATCGCGATCAGCAATGCGAGGGCCTTCCGGGGGTGCGCCCGGAGGTAGCGCGGCGTCGGCTTCGGGAGCGCGTCGAAGCGGACCGTCGAGATCATCAGCACCGAGAGCACGACGACCATCGGGATGAGGATCTTGATCCGCCCGCCCTCCAGCCCCTCGAACCACGACTCGTCGTCGAAGACGAGGATGAAGGCGACGATGGTGGCGGCCTGGGCAGGGATGGGGAGGCCCTCGAAGTAGTCCTTCTTCCCGGAGAAGGTGAGGTTGAACCGGGCCAGCCGGACGGCCCCGCAGATCGCCGGGAGGGCCGCCACCACGACGCCGGCGAGCCCGAGCTCGTAGAGGCCGAGCTGGTAGACGAGGAACGACGGCGCCACCCCGAACGAGACGATGTCCGCCAGCGAGTCGAGCTCGACGCCGAAGGCGCTCTGGCCGTCCACGAGCCGCGCCATCATCCCGTCGAGCGCGTCGAGCAACCCGGCCGCGGCGATCAGCCACGCGGCGGCCTCGAGGTTGCCCTGAGCCGCACTGATGATGGCGTAGAACCCGCTGAGCAGGTTCAGCAGGGTGAACGTCGAGGGGAACGCCGCGCGGGGGATCTGCGGACGGCGGCGGAGGCGGTGGCGCCGCCGCGAGCGGCGGTGCGGCGGTGGAGCCGCCGGGACCTCGGCAGACGGCGGCGTGACAGAAGCCTCCACCCCGGGAGGATCGCCGGGGAGCAGGGCGTAGGAGGAGCGGGGGACCTCAGCCATCAGCGGATCGCCTCGGCCGCCGCACCGCCACCGGCAGGCGTAACTTCCGGGACGGATAGCCGCGCCAGCAGCACCACTCCCGCTGAGATGCAGTCACCGATAGGGATGATGACGAAGCCTTCGCGCGCGAGGGTCATGGGGACAGAGGCCGGAGCAGACCCTGTACACCGCTCGGCGCGGACCGCGTTCCGCGAGGCCGGGTTGCTCGCACGCCCACGAAAAAGGCCGGCCGACGTCCGAGACGCCGGCCGGCCAAAATGTCCTTGACGCGATGGCCGCCGTGCCCGCGAGGGGCAGGGCCGCCGGTCCTGCGATGGGCAAGCGCCCGTCGCGGGGTTACCCCTCTCGGAGCCGCTGCGGGGCGCGAGCCTCGCAGCGTACCGGACCTCGGCGACGGTGGGCGGTGGCTCATTAAATGTGCCGTCGTCCTCGGGCGGGCCACCCGCGAGGGGCAGCGCGCCGTCGTGCCGCAATGGTCCGGTGACCGTCCAGTCCTACACAACCGTCGGAGCGCGTTGGAACGCTCGAGGGGCGAGCCCCGGGGCGATCCGCCGGCGCGGCGAGTACCGTATTCCCGCGCGCCACGCTCGCCCGGTCGGACCGGGTGCAGCGGCGTGCGGAGGCCCTCTTTGCCACCGGCCGAAGCCGCTGGCCTGCGCCGAACCCGTTGCGTCGGCGCCGTTCCCGTTGCCGGGAGGGCACGTCAGCCGCTGCGGTTCGGCGGGCACTGCGCGGGTCCGTTTCGATCAATGATCCCGGAGGACCAATGTTCGATAGACATTCCTCCTGGGAGGGCGCGGCGCCTGCGGGCTGATTGGAGGCGGCTGGCCGGCTCGACCGACGCAGCGGCCCGCGTCCGCGGGTGTGCGTCGGGGGCTCAGCCGAGCCGCCCGGTGCTCACCGGCTCCGCCGGTGACCTCATGCAGCCTGGAGAACACAGTCGCGTCAAGGAACAGGGTGTCCGGGGCCACGCTATCGGCTTCCGCGTCAGAGCGAGGCCGCCGGGCACTGCACCCAATAAAGCTGCGAAGGGTCCGTGAAGTCAAGGGCTAGGAGGGCGTACTTATGCACAACTTATCGAGACGCTTGTCCACACCCGCACCGCGAAGGCGGCGACGCCCCCGGTGTCCTCCCCCTGCCGGAGCTGCTGAGGGCCGAAAAGCCCGACCGGGAAGGTCGGGCCTTTCGGGCGACGCGACTGCGCGGGCTGGGGCCCGCGGCTCCGGTGCATGAGGTGCCCCGAAGGTACGTCAGGGGCCGGTTGTGAAGCAAGGCTGCCAGCGGCTCAATAACAGTTTCTTTCACTGTGGTCTGTAGAAACGGCCCCAAAGCATATATCCCGGCAGGATGCAATAACAGGCTAAGGAGCGCCCACGTCGTTCCCTCCCGCACGCTACCTTGTCCCCCCTCCCCGCCCCCCTCCTGATGGCCCAGATCAAGACGCAGAAGCTCGGCGCCGCCGACGTGGCGTGGCTCCGCATGGAGAGCCCCACGAACCCCATGACCATCGTCGGCCTCCTCGCCTTCGCCGAGCCGATGGGGATCGACGAGTTGAAGGGGCTGCTGGCCGAGCGGCTGCTCGCCTTCGACCGGTTCCGCCAGAAGCTCGACCTCCGCGGCGGCGCGCCGACCTGGAGCACCGACCCCGACTTCGACCTCGACGCGCACGTCCACCGCGCCGGCCTCCCGAGCCCCGGCGACAAGGCGACGCTGGAGGGCTACGTCGGGGAGCTGATGAGCACGCCGCTCGACCTCAGCAAGCCCCCGTGGCAGTTCCACCTCGTCGAGGACTACGGCCTCGCCGACGGCACCCGCGGCGCCGTCTGGATCGCCCGGCTCCACCACACCATCGGCGATGGGATCGCGCTGATCCACGTCCTCCTCTCCCTCGCCGACGAGCACTTCGCCACGCTCAACCGCTCGAAGATCCCGGACTACGGCCGCCCGCGCTCCGGCGGCTCCCTGCTCGGCCGGCTCACGAAGCCGCTGGGGAAGGCGGTCGGGGGGCTCGGAGGCGCGGCGCTCGGGGCCGTCTCCGGCGCGCTCGGCGCGGTGCAGGAGCCCGCGAAGGTCCTGGATTGGGCCAAGACGGGGATGAGCGTGGGCGCCGCCGCCAGCCGGATCGCGCTGCTGCCCTCGGACTCCGAGACCCGGTTCAAGGGCGCCGCCGGCGTGACCAAGCGGGTGGCGTGGAGCGAGCCGCTCTCGCTGGAGGCCGTGAAGACCATCGGCCGCGTCGCCGGGGCGAAGGTCAACGACGTCCTCCTCGCCGCCGTCGCCGGCGGCCTCCGCCGCTTCTTCGAGGGCGAGGGCGACCCGGTGGACGGCGTCGAGTTCGCGACGGTGATCCCCGTCAACCTCCGCCCGGCCTCCGAGGCGTTCGAGCTCGGCAACCAGTTCGGGATCGTGTTCCTGTTCCTGCCGGTCGGCGTCGCGGACCAGGCCGAGCGGCTGCGCGAGGTGACGCGCCGGATGGAGCAGATCAAGGCCTCCGCCGAGCCGGCCGTGGCGTTCGGCATCCTCCAGACCATCGGGGCGGGGCCGGAGTGGCTCCACGAGCAGGTCGTCGACATCCTCAGCGCGCGGTGCTCGGCGGTGATGACGAACGTGCCCGGCCCGCAGCAGCCGCTCCACATGCTCGGCAAGCGCGCGAGCCACCTGATGTTCTGGGTCCCGCGCGCGGGGGACATCGGCCTCGGCCTCTCGGTCATCAGCTACGCCGGCACCGTCCGCCTCGGCGTGGCGACGGACGCGCGGATGGCGCCGGACCCCGCCGCCCTCGTCCGCGGCTTCCACGCCGAGTTCGAGGCGATGGAGGCGGCCTTCGCCGAGGGCACCAAGCGGTCGGGGCGCAAGCGCAACCCGTAGGGGCACGCCGTTGGCGTCCCCACGCCGGCCGTGGTCTATGCCTCGTAGCTGAAGTGGTCCTGGATCGTCCCGTCCTGCTTGTGGACGACGAGGCGGCTCGGCGTCTGCCCCTTCGCGCGGTCGCGGCCGGCGGCGACGGCCTCGGCCTTCGTGGGGTGGACGCTCGTGGCGCGCGCCGCCCCCTCGCGCTGGACCGTCCACCCGCCCTCACCCGGGGCGACGTGGTAGACGGTGGCCTTCGAGGCGGTCTTCGGCTTGGGAGTCGCCTGAGCCGGTTCGGGCTTCTTCGGCGCGGGCTTCGAGGCGGTGCGTTCGGTGGCGGCCTCCACCTTCCGCGTCAGCGCGTCCACGCGGCGGATGAGGTCCTGCACCTCCTCGTGCGTCGGCACGCCGATCCGGTGCAGGACGCCCTCGACGGAGTCCTCGACCATGCGCTGGATCTGCGCCTCGGCGCCGGCGGCGAGGCGGACGGGCGCGCGGGCGAGGTCCTGCGCCGTGGCCTTCGCGCCCTCCGCGGCGCCGGCGGCCGTGGCCCCCGCGCTGAGCAGCTTCTGCCGGCTCTCGCGCTCCCACGTCTCCCCCTTCCGTACGAGCTCGTCGAACACCGCCTGTCCCGCCTCCTCAACCGACGAGAGCGCGCCGATCCCCGCCATCCACACGTCGCGGGCGCCCTCGGCAAGCCCGGCTGGGAAGTCGAGCAGGCGGGAAAGATCGAGAAGCCCGCCCTTGTCGTCCGCCTTCTTTTTCGTCCCCGCCGCCGGAGGGGCGGCGCTGGCGCTCGCCTTCGCGCCGCCCTGCTTCTTTTTGGCGACGATGGTGACCTTCTTCTTTTTTTTTGGCGTGTCGGGCATCGGGGGGAGGATGGGTGTGGGGGGCGGAGGCTCTACGAACTACGCACTGCGCTCAATACGTCTTCTCGACGTCCTTCGAGACCGCGCCCATGGCGTTGAGGACGCCCATGCTCGCCATGATCTTCAGCTTCGGCCCCTCGACGGTGTAGTCCGGCGAGGTGAGCGCGGCGAGCGGGGTCATCTCGCCCTTGTCGAGCTTGACCCACACGCGGTAGGGCGCCGTAGCGCGGGCGAGCGCCGCGGCCTTGTTGAACGGGTCGTCGCGGAAGTCGGGGTCGCCGGCGTCCTCGACCCACAGCTCGACGCCGGTGACGGCGCCGTCCTCGAACGCGTAGGCCGCCTCGATGTCCTCGCCGTTGGGGTGGTCGAGGCAGCGGAACACGATGGTATCAGAAAAACTCCCGGCCGCCTTTTGGAAGTCGGGGTCCTCGTTCATCGCTTCGACGAAGGCCTCGATAAACTCGGGGGTCCAGAACTGGGGTACGTCGGCCATCAGAGCGGGGCGGGTGGGTGATCGGAGAGGAGGATACGACGGCGGCTGGGAGGGCGTCAATTCATCGGCCGCGCGCGGGATCGCAACGGAAGGTTAACAGTGTTAAGGAACGGATGCCGCAGCGCGGCATTGGAGGGGGCCACCAACCGGAAACCGTCATGGCTACGCGTCTCTCCCTTCTCCAGCGCGCGCTCGGCGCGGCCCTCGTCGCCGCCGTCGCGCCCTACGCCCTCCTCCGCGTCCTCGACCGGAAGGCCCTCCACTTCGACGCCGACTTCCGCCTCGCCCAAGACGAGGTCTACGACGAGCTCTTCGACGGCGAGGTCGCCGCGGGGTGAGGCTGGCTACCGGCTGAGGTAGAGGTTGCGCATCTCGTAGGGCCGTGCAAAGTGTTCCGCGGTGAGGCCGTCCACGGACGCGACGGCCTCACTCGGCCTCAGCCTTGCCGTCGAAGTAGAGCCGGTTCGCAGAGAGGTCCGGGCCGGCGGGCCACTCGATCCCCCCCCCGCCCTCCACGACGCTCACCGACGCGAACGCCTCGCGGTCAGCGATCCGACGGAACACCCCGCATGTCAGGAGCGGTGTCACGTCGAACACCCGGACCTCGCCGTCCTCGAACGCGACGCGGACCGCGGCCTTCCCGACTACCGACACGGCGATGATGCGCGGAGCCAGCGGCTCGGGGCCTACGACGACTTCGGGCTCAGTCTGGACATCGGGCATAGCTAGCGGAGGGGTTCGATGGTTCCGGGAGGCTCCATGTTCAACGCGCGGCTCCACGCTCGTTCCAGCTCGGCTTCCCGGAGCGCCGCCCACGCCTGGACGAGGCGGCGTTGACGGCGCGGGAGGGCTCCCGCCAGGAGCTCGCCCTCGGGGATACTGAAGACGGCCCGGTGCTCGGCGTACTGGGCGTGGAAGTGTGGGCGGCTGTGCTGCCCCGCGTCGTCGTAGTAGATCGCGATGACGATCCCGAAGAACTCCGAGATGCGCGGCACGGCAGTTACCGGCTGAGGTAGAGGTTGCGCATCTCGTAGGGCCGGGCGAAGTGCTCGTCGGTGAGGTCGTCCACGAACGCGATGGCCTCGCCGGTGGACTTCATCTCGGGGCCGAGCTCTTTCGGGACCTCGGGGAACTTCTCCCAACTGAAGACCGGCTCCTTCACGGCGTACCCTTCGAGGTGGCTCGCCAGCAGCCCCGCCTCGCGGAAGCCAGCAAGCTTCTCCCCCAGCATCACCCGCGTCGCCACGCGGACGAGGGGGGCGCCGGTGGCCTTGGCGATGAACGGCACCGTCCGGCTCGCGCGCGGGTTCGCCTCGATCACGTAGACTCGCGCCTCGCCGCCCTCCTCCTTGACGGCGACCTGCACGTTGATGAGGCCGCGGACCTCCAGGCGCCGGGCGATGGCCTCGGTGTGGCGGCGGATCGTGGCCTGCGTCTCCTCGCTCAGCGAGTACGGCGGCAGCACCGCCGTCGAGTCGCCGGAGTGGACGCCGGCGGGCTCGATGTGCTGGAGGATGCCGCAGATGTGGAGCTCCTCGCCGTCGAAGATCGCGTCGCAGTCGGCCTCGATGGCGTCTTCGAGGAAGCGGTCGAGGAGGATGTCGTTGCTCGGGAACTGCTTCAGCACGTTCGCCACGTACTCCGCCACCTCGTCGCGGTTGATGGCGATCCGCATGCCCTGCCCGCCGAGGACGTAGCTCGGGCGGACGAGGATGGGGTAGCCGATCCGCTCCGAGACCTCGACGGCCTCCTCCGGCGTCCGGGCCATGCCGTAGGGCGGGAACGGGATCTCCAGCTCCTCCAGGATCTCGGAGAACTTCCCCCGGTCCTCGGCGAGGTCCATCATCCGGTAGGGCGTGCCGAAGATGCGGATGCCGCGCTGGTCGAGCCCATCGGCGAGCTTCAGCGCCGTCTGCCCGCCGAGCTGGACGACGACGCCGACGGGCCGCTCGTGCTCGATCACGTCGAGCACCCGCTCCCAGAAGACCGGCTCGAAGTAGAGCTTGTCGGCCACGTCGAAGTCGGTCGAGACGGTTTCCGGGTTGCAGTTGACCATGAGCGCCTCGTAGCCGGCCTCCTTCGCGGCGAGGACGCCGTGGACGCAGGAGTAGTCGAACTCGATGCCCTGCCCGATCCGGTTCGGGCCGGAGCCGAGGATGAGCACCTTCTCGCGCTCGCTCACCGCGCTCTCGGTCTCGCCCTGGTCGTAGGTCGAGTAGAAGTACGGCGTCTTCGCCTCGAACTCGCCGGCGCAGGTGTCCACGAGCCGGAACGTCGGCTTGAGGCCGAGCCCAAGCCGGTACTCGCGGACGTCTTCCTCCGAGACGTCATCCTGGAGCAGGTAGGCGATCTGGCGGTCGGAGAAGCCATGCTGCTTGGCCCGCAGCAGGAAGTCCGCTTCCAGCTGGTCCAGCCGGTGCTCGGCGACCTCGCGCTCGACCTCGACGAGGGCGCGGATGTGGTAGAGGAACCACGGGTCCACCCGCGTGATGTCGGCGATCTCCTCCACGGAGGCGCCGTGTGTGAAGGCGCTGCGGATCTGGAGGGTCCGGTCCCAGTAGGGCCGGCGGAGGCGGTCGCGGACGGTCTGCCGGTCGTCGGGCTCGCGGTCGGCGCCGAGGCCGGCGTAGCCGAGCTCCATGCTCTGCCACGCCTTCTGGAGCGATTCGGGGAACGTCCGCCCGATCGCCATCACCTCGCCGACGGCCTTCATCTGGGTGGTCAGCTCCTCGTCCACCCCCTCGAACTTCTCGAAGTTGAACCGCGGGATCTTGGTCACCACGTAGTCGAGGGCGGGCTCGAAGCAGGCGCTCGTGGTGCCGGTGATCTCGTTCGGCAGCTCGTCCAGCGTGTACCCGACGGCCAGCCGGGCGGCGACCTTCGCGATGGGGTAGCCGGTGGCCTTCGAGGCGAGCGCGGAGCTGCGGGAAACGCGGGGGTTGATCTCGATGGCGACCATCCGCCCCGTCTGCGGGTGGGTGGCGAACTGCACGTTGCAGCCGCCCGCGAACGCCCCGATGGAGCGCATCATCCGGATCGCCGCGTCGCGCATCACCTGGAACTGCTTGTCGGTCAGCGTCTGCTGCGGGGCCACCGTCACCGAGTCGCCGGTGTGGACGCCCATCGGGTCGAGGTTCTCGATGGAGCAGACGATGATGACGTTGTCGTTCGCGTCGCGGAGGAGCTCCAGCTCGTACTCCTTCCACCCGAACAGGCACTCCTCGATCAGGACCTCGTGGACGGGGCTGAGCTCGAGGCCCCGCGTCACCTTGCGCTCGAACTCGTCGCTGCTCCAGACGATGCCGCCGCCGGCGCCGCCCATCGTGAAGCTCGGGCGGATCACGATGGGCTCGCCGCCGAGCTCCTGCGCGATCTCCTTCGCCTCCAGGAGCGACTTCGCGACCCGGCTCCGGGCCTGGTCGAGCCCTATGGACTCCATGAGGTCGCGGAAGCGCTGGCGGTCCTCGGTGATCCGGATCGCGTCGATGTCGACGCCGATGACGTCGATCCCCTGCTGCTCCCAGTAGCCCTCCTCGTGGAGCACCTCGGCGAGGTTCAGTCCCGTCTGCCCGCCCATCGTGGGGAGCACGGCGTCGGGCCGCCACTCCTCCACGATCTGCTTTATGGAGGCCGGCGTGAGCGCGCGGAGGTAGACCCGGTCGGCCATAGCCGGGTCGGTCATGATGGTGGCGGGGTTGGAGTTGACGAGGGCGACCTCGAAGCCCTCAGCGCGGAGGGCCTTCGAGGCCTGGCTGCCGGAGTAGTCGAACTCGCACGCCTGCCCGATCACGATGGGGCCGCTGCCGATGAGGAGGATCTTGCGGATGTCGGTGCGCTTGGGCACGGGCAGTGTGGCGAAGGTTTGTAGGGGCGGGTTTCAAACCCGCCCCTACGGGATCAGAAGTGGGCGGGAGTGACTAGCCGCTGAAGCCGCTGACGCTGTGGTCCCGCTGGCGCTCCAGGATGACGAGGGCGGCGAAGCTCATCTCGCCGCCCTCGGCGACGGAGCCCGCGCCGGCCCCGCCCATCGCGGTGGCGTGGATGGGGAGCCAGCCGTCGTTGAGGAGCCGGTTCAGCTCCGCGAGGCTCGGGTGCTCGCCGTCGGCGGCGGGGTCGTGGAAGGCGACGTGGGCCTTGCGCTCGGTAGCCATCGGGGTTCAGGATTGCTGGCGGAGAATCTCGCGGAGGGCCTCGACGTCGAGGCGGTCCTTCGGGCGGAGCGAGTCCTGCTTGAGCCGGATCAGCCCCTCCGCGCCGAGGAACCGGACCGGCACGCCCTCGACCTCGCGCGTGTTCGTCTCGGGGAGGAGGTCGGCGTAGGTCTGCCCGCTCATCAGGGTGAAGATGTCGAGGTCGAAGTCTTCGGCGATGCGGATGCAGCCCTCTTCGAGGGGGAAGTCCGCCGGGGAGAGCGCGGCGGCGTGGCCCTGCCCGAACTCCGCCAGCACGGCGAGCATCCGGCGGAGGTTCGGCTCGCTCGCCTCGACGAGGATGTCCACGTCGTCGGTGACGCGGGCGAACCCGGCCGCCGCCACGGCGAGGCCCCCGACGCCGACGAACTCAACGCCGGCCCGGCCGAGGGCGGCCAACAAGCTTGCGAACGTGGTCATCGGGGTTGGGTGGGAGGAGGCCGAGCGCCTTCAGCTCGCAGCGGAGCCGCCATGCTACCTCCAGCGGCGGACGCGGCTTCTCGGAGCCGACCGTGCGGCGGATGTGGGAGCGGGGGTCGGTCACGGATCAGGCGGTCTCGGTCGGAACGGACTCCCCGCGATGCTCGCGCACCATCCGGAGAAAATCGTCGAAGAGGTAGGCGCTGTCGTGCGGGCCGGGGCTGGCCTCGGGGTGGTACTGCACCGAGACCCCCGCGAACCGCT
The DNA here is from genome assembly GCA_965215145.1 of Rhodothermales bacterium. Classification (GTDB taxonomy): domain Bacteria; phylum Bacteroidota; class Rhodothermia; order Rhodothermales; family JANQRZ01. The sequence goes on from OZ244038.1 coordinate 2,888,695, forward strand.
TGAACCGGAGGCCCTCGACGGTGCCGTCGTTGAGGTTCCGGTGCGTCACCGCCGCCACGTCCTCGGGGAGGTCGTCCTCGACGACGGCGAAGCCGTGGTTCTGCGTCGAGATCTCGACGCGGCCGGTAGCGAGGTTCTGGACGGGCTGGTTCGCGCCGCGGTGACCCACCTTCATCTTGTACACGTCGAGCCCGGCGGCGAGCGCCATGAGCTGGTGGCCGAGGCAGATCCCGAACACCGGCAGCCCGCTCTCCGCCGCCGCCTTCGCGGTCTCGACGGCATCGGGCATGGCGCGGGGGTCACCGGGGCCGTTGGAGAGGAACAGCCCGTCCGGGCTCCACGCGCGGACCACCTCCAGCGGCGTCCCGGCGGGGAAGACGCGGACGGTGCAGCCGCGGTCGCGGAAGCTGCGTAGGATGTTCCGCTTGACGCCGTAGTCGTAGACGGCGACGCGGGGGCCGCCGGGCTGCTCGGCGAAGTCGTAGGGCTCGGCCGTGGTGACGCGGCTCGCCAGCTCCAGCCCGGCCATGCTCGGCACGGCGCGGGCCTTTTTCAGCAGGCTGTCGTCGTCGAGGTCCACGGACGAGATGACCGCGTTGAGGACGCCGCCCTCGCGGATGCGGTGGACGAGCCGGCGCGTGTCCACCCCGGTGATGCCGACGAGCTCGTGCCGCCGCATCCAGTCCTCGAAGCTCTCCTCGGCGAGGTCGTTGGAAAAATGGTCCGAGAAGGCGCGAGTGACGAGGCCGGCCACCATCGGCCGGTCGGCTTCCATGTCGTCGCCCGAGGCGCCATAGTTGCCGATGTGGGGGTACGTCATCATCATGAGTTGCCCGACGTAGCTCGGATCGGTCATGATCTCCTGGTAGCCGGCCATGCTCGTGTTGAAGCACAGCTCGCCGCCCGTCTCGCCGCGGTGGCCGACGGCGCGGCCGGCGACGACGAGGCCGTCTTCGAGGGCGAGCTTGGCGGGCGGGCGCGGGGGCTGCGTGGGCATCGGTGGAAGCAGTGCGGATGGGTACAAAAAAAGCCTCCCCGGTGGGAAGGCTCAGAGACGGGAAACCCCTCGGCCGGGGCCGTGGTCGGGCAGGAGGTGCGGCGGGCGAGGCACGGGCAGTGAGGGTCGGGTTCGAGAGGAGCAACCGGGCCGGCGCGGCGGCGGTTTCGCGCTCCTCCCCTCTTCCCGAAAACTACGGCCGCTCGGCGAAGCGGTCAAGCCGAGCAGACGCCTTCGCCGCCGGCTTCTGCCCCCCGCTTGGGGGGGCCGGCGCGTATACTTTTCGCCCCCCGCAGCGTTCATCCCCCGTGCTCCGCACCGAACGGCATAACCGGGCCTACCGCCCCCGCATCCTCGGCGCGCTCGCGGCGAGCCTGCTGGCGCTCGTGGTGGCATTCCGGCTGTGGCCCGTGCCGGACGCCGAGCCGCTGCGGGAGGTCTACGCCCCGCCGCCGAAGGAGGCCGTCGTGCTAGAAGAAATCGTGCCGACGCGGCAGGTGGAGCAGGCCCCGCCGCCGCCCGCGCCGCTGCCCCCCATCGAGGTCCCGGACGACGTGGAGGTCGAGGAGATCGACCTGCCGGAGCTGGACCTCGACTTCAACCCCGGCCCGACGCCCGTGCCGCCCCCCGTCGAGGCCCCGCCCGGCCCCGTCGAGTCCGAGGGCGACGACGTACCGGCGTTCGTCGAGGACGCCGAGGTCCGCCCGCGGGTCGTCCGCGCCGTCGTGCCGGACTACCCTCAGGAGGCTGAGCGCCGCGACATCCGCGCCCGCGTGGCCGTCCGCGTGCTCGTGGACCGGCAGGGGCGGGTCGAGGAGGCGGAGATCGTGGACCGGATCCGGCTGGACAAGAAGGACCGCGAGGAGCGCGTAGCGGAGTTGGGCTACGGGATCGAGGAGGCCGTGCTGGCGGCGGCGCGCGAGCTCCGGTTCCGCCCCGGCCGCGAGCGCGGGCAGCCCGTCCGGACGTACACCGTCGTCACCCTCCGCGTCGGTGTGTGAATGTATTCGAACGTTTTGGCCTCCTCCTCGTTCTTCCGCTGTCCCAACCCATCCCGCGATGCACCAGCTCCTCGAACAGGCTTTCGACCGCGCCTCCGAGCTCTCGCCCTCCGAGCAGGAGGCCCTCGCCCGCCGCGTCCTCGCCGAGCTCGACGCCGACGCGCGCTGGGACAAACTGCTCGCCCACCCGGAGTCCGACGACCTCCTCACCCGCATGGCCGACCGAGCACTGGCGGCCCACCGCGCCGACCAGACGCGGCCTCTCGACCCCGATGAGCTGTAGTGGCCGCGCGGTTCGCGTCCCTCACCGACCCCTCGTTTTGGAAGGCGTACCGTGCGCTGCCGGAGCCTGTGCGGAAGGCAGCCCGCGAGGCGTACCGCCGGTTCGAGAGAGACCCTGCGCATCCCGGCCTCCAGTTTAAGCTGGCCGGCAAGAAGCGCCCAGTCTACTCCGCGCGGATCGGGCTGGACCATCGGGCGCTTGGCGTGATGGCTGGTGACGCCGTGATCTGGTTCTGGATCGGCCCACACGGGGAGTATGACCGGCTGCTCAAAAACCTCTGACGGGGTCCCTGACCGCGAGCGCGGGCAGCCCGTGCGGACGCACACCGTCGTCACCCTCCGCGCCGGCGTTTAGCAACTCGTACACGCTCCCCTAGGAATTGACTTGGTCAGAGCAACAGTTCGAGAAGGTCTGTGAGCTTCGCAGTCTCCCCATCCGAAGACTGCTTCCTCGGGAAGGAGTGCGAACAGCAGATTATATGATCTTGATGCAAGATCAACGTGTCATTGTGGAAGTAAAGCAGTTAGACTTTAGCAAGTTCTATTTGAAACTTTTCAAACGTGTCTTACGAGGCGAGACGGTTGCCCATTGGCCTACCGGCACCTCACGGCTTCGCAAGCAAATTCGAGTAGGAAGCGGTCAACTCAAGCAGACTGCCAAGTCGAGGTGCCCAACGATCCTCGTCATATACGACAACACGGCTGGCATTGCGAATCTTGACAGCACCGATTTTCTACACGCGATGTACGGTGCTGAGCGGTTGGACGTTTGGGTGCCCGCTAGTCCCTCCCAGGATGCTATTGTAGTGGATCGTAAATTCGGGAGCGGGAGATCTCTGAGCGAGGAAGCCCGGAGCTACATAAGTGTTCTCGGTTGGCTCAGGAGGGGACCGAAACCACACCTTCCTGAAATCGTCCTCTACCACAACGCCTTCACCGATCGGCCGCTTCCCCCTAATGTCGCCTCCGCGCTCGCCTCGCGGCAATACAGACTAAGCGCTGTACCGGGGCAGGGGTACCAGGAGTGGATAGCGGTGGAGTGATAAGCTCCGCGGTTAATCGTAATACCGCGAAGGGACCGATCAGTCTGGTCAGAACGGGGCACTAGGAGAAGTCCAGCTCCAGGCTGCCCGGCGGGTTGAACTCGACGGTGCCGGGGCGCCCGGCCGTCGCGGCGACCTTGGCGGCGAGGCGCTCGAAGTCGGCCTCGTTGCCCACGAAGTCGATGGCGGTGGCGTCCACGATGAGGAGCGGGCCGCGGGTGTAGTGCCGAAAGTAGCGGTCGTAGGCGTCGGCCAGCTCCGCGAGGTAGCTCCGCTCGATCCGTGCCTCGTAGGCTCGCCCGCGCTGGGCGACGTTGTGCATCAGCCGGTCCACCGACGCCCGGAGGTAGACGACGAGGTCGGGCGTGGCGGTGGCGGGCTCCATCAGCCCGTAGAGGCTCTCGTAGAGCGCAAGCTCGTCGCCGGCGAGGGTGGTGTGGGCGAAGATCCGGTCCTTGTCGAACGTGTAGTCCGAGACCGTCCGCTGCTGGAAGAGGTCGCGCGCCAGGAGCCCCTTCTGCTGACGGAACCGGCTGGCGAGGAAGGCGAGCTGGGTGTGGAACGCCCACCGCGCGGGGTCGCGGTAGAAGTCAGGCAGGAACGGGTTCTCCTCGAACTCCTCCAGCACGAGCCGGACGCCCTCCGCCCCGCCCTCGGCCGGCGGCGCCTGCTCCCCCATCCACGCCGCCAGCCGCCGCGCCAGCGACGTCTTCCCCACCCCGATCACGCCCTCGACGGCGACGTACCGCAGCGTCTCAGGAAGAGCAACAGACTCGTTCCGACCAGAAGGTAGGGACGCAGCATGCTGCGTCCCCACGGGATGTTGAGAGGAAGTGAGCGGTGACACAGAGGTGCGGGTGACGGCGTGGGGGTCGGGGCAGGCGGCGAGGAGGGCGCGCACCGTGCGGTCGGGCGCGGAGGTGCCGCCGGGCACGACGAGGTTCGGCGCGAGGTCGGCGAGGGGGCGGAGGACGAACCGGCGCTCCGCGAGTCTCGGGTGCGGCACCGTCAGCCCGCTGTCACCGCCGCCGAGGACGACCTCGCCGTAGTCGCCGAAGAGGAGGAGGTCGAGGTCGAGGGTCCGGGGCGCCCAGCGCTCGCGGCGCTCGCGGCCGGCGGCCCGCTCGACGCGGTGGAGCAGCGCGAGGAGGTCGGGCGGCGCGAGCGTCGTCCGAAGCTCAGCGACGGCGTTGAGGTACGGCGGCTGTGGTTCGCCCCCGGACGTGTGGGCCTCGGACTCGTACACCGGTGAGACGACGGCGACCTCGACCCCCTCCGCCTCGGCCAGCGCGCCGACGGCCGCCTGCAGCGCCTGCGCCCGGTCCCCGAGGTTCGCCCCGAGGCCGACGAACGCCCGCACCGGCTCGGCCCCGCTCATCCTGCCGTGCGGCCGAGCCGGTACGTCGCCTCGGCGCGGTCGGCCGGGCCGCCGACGGGGGGGTTCACCTTGCGCACCGTGACCTCGGCGCGCTCGACCATCCCGAACGTGTCGAGGACGGCGTGGGCGATGAGGAAGGCCAGCCGCTCGATGAGGAAGAAGTTGTTCCCCATCACGAGGTCGCGGACGAGCCCGTAGACCCGCTCGTAGTCCACGGTCCGGTCGAGGTCGTCGGCCTCGGCGGCGGCCGAGAAGTCGAGGTCCATCGCGACGTCGACCTCGTAGCGCCCGCCGATGCGGTGCTCCTCCTGCATCACGCCGTGGTGGGCGTAGAACACGGCGTTGACGAGGCGGACGGTGCCGGGGGCTGCTGTGGGGACGGCAGTGGTCGCCCCGTCGTCGGCACGCTGCGGGACGCTCGGCATGGGAGGGGAGGAGCGGACGAAAGGAGGAGCAGACGAGGGGAAGCTACGGAGGCCGCCCCCTCCTCTCTTCCCTTCTTCCCCTCTTCCGCTCACAGCCCCAGCCCGTCGAGCAACGCCGCGTCCTCGGCGTCCAGGCGGCCGGCATCGCGCTCAGCGAGGAGTTGGGAGACGAGGAGGGTGTTGTAGATGCCGAGCACGGTGTCGCTCCGCTTCGCGTGCTCTTGGAAGAAGGCGACGACCTCCGCGTTCTGCATGGCCTCGGGGACGTGGAGCATCCGGGGGCCGTGGGGGCCGTGGGGTCCGGGGCGGGCCTCGGCCGGGAAGCTCCGCTCCGGCTCGTACAGCTTTCTTCCTACGTGGCAGCCGACGCACTGCGTGGGCGCCTTCAGCGCGCGCGGCGGCGTGCTCGTCTGCGACGCAATCTGGCCGTCGGGGCCGTAGACGAAGAAGTCCCACTCGCCGTCCGCCCGCTTCCGCATCGCGGTGACCTCCAGCAGGTCCTCCCCCTCCCGGTGCTCGCCGACGACGGTGGTGCCGGCGGGGTAGATCAGCCGCTCGCCATTCTCCCGGTAGCCCCGCAGCGCCGCCCGCAGCGCCGCCATCGGGACGAACACGCGGCGGCGGGCCGTCGTCATCACCCCGTCGATCCCGACGCTGAACCACGCGGAGTCGGGGCCGTAGGGCGTCCCTTCGCGGAAGGCGTCGAGCGTGGGCGGGAGGGCGCGAGCCTGCGGGTACGTCGCCTGCACCGCCTCGGCGAAGCCGTCCCAGTCGAGCACGCCGTCGGCGGCGCGGGTCTCGAACGCGGGGCGGAGGTCGGCCGGCAGCCCGTCGGGGTGGAGCCAGAGCGCGCCGTCGGTCTCCGTCACCAGCCCGCTCTCGAACGGGTCGCCGCCGTCGGGGCCGAGGGCGCCGCCGAGGTAGACCCGCAGCAGCCGCTCAGGGTCGCGCTTGTCGAGGTCGAGCCGGAGCGCGCCGTTAGGTCTGGCATCTCTCCCCCCGCACCCCGCAAGCAGCGGGATCAGCGCAAGCCCGACGGTCAACGCCCCCCATCCCCCATCCCCCATCCCCCATCCCCTGACCCTCATCGCAGCTCCTCCAGGTAGGCCCGTGCTTGCGGATCGCCGGGGGTGAGGGCGAGGACGCGTTCGAACTGCCGGCGGGCGTCGGCCGGGCGGCCCTGGCGGAGGTAAATCACGCCGAGGTTGCCGTGGGCCGGGGCGTAGTCCGGGTCGGCGCGGACGGCGGCCTCGAACTGCTCGGCCGCCTCGCCCAGCCGCTCCGCGAGGAGGTACGCCGAGCCGAGGTTCGTGCGGGCCTCCACGAAATCGGGGTCGAGTCGGACGGCCCGTTCCAGCGCCTCCGCGGCGGCGTCGAAGCGGCCGGCCTGGAGGCGGAGGAAGCCGAGGTTGTTCCACGCCTCGGGGTGGTGGACGGGGTTGAGGCGGACGGCCGCCTCCAGCACGCGCTCGGCGTCGGCTGCACGGCCGGAGGCCGACAAAGCCTCAGCCCATTTCGTCTGCGCCTCGATCAGCCGGGGCTGGAGGGCAGCGGCCCGTTCGAGCGGCCCGGCGGCCCCCGCGGCGTCGCCCGTGCGCAGCCGCGTCGCCCCGAGCCAGTAGTGCGCGAGGGGCTCGTCGGGGAACGCTTCGGAGGCTTCTTCGAGGACCCGCTCGGCGGCGGCGAGGGAGTCGGAGAGCGTGAGGGCGCGGGCGAGCGCGATCCGGGCGTCGGCGCGGTCGGCCCCACCGGCGAGGCCGCGCCGGGCGGCGCCGATCACACGGGGGAGGTAGCCGGGGTTGGGGTGCTTCGTCTCGAAGAAGTGGAACAGCGCGACGGCCTCTTCGAGCGCGGCCTCGGCCGGTGGGCGCCCCTCGGTCATCCCCTGATGGGCCAGCACGTCGACTAGCTCCAGCGGCTCAGGGCGCGTCAGGACGACCTCGATGGGCGCGGGCTGGCGGTCCTCCGGGAGCCGCCGCCGGATCCAGTGGTCGGTGAACGAGACGTGGGGGATGTCGGAGGTGGCGCCGGTCTGCATGTGGCAGCTCACGCAGTCCCCCGTCATCGCCTCGGCGGGGGAGCCGGCGGCGGGCCGGGTGCAGAGGGCTTCATGGGCGCTCCCCCCCCCGTCGCCGCCGTGGCACGACTGGCAGGTGGCGTTGAACGACGGCTGCACCTCGGCGGGGAGGTGCGGGTCGTGGCAGGTGGTGCACGTCATCTGGCTCTCCTCGAAGCACACGCTGAGGGCGAGGCGGACGGCGTGCGAGGCGACGCCGAAGTTGTCGGGGTCGGCGATCTGCTCGGCGGGGACGAACACGGTGCGGTGGGCCGCGAGCGGCTCGCCCGGCCGGTACGTCGTCGGCCCCTCGCCGGGGGCGAAGATGGTGACGCCTTCGAGGTGGCACTGCTGGCACGCGGCGAGTTGGAGGTCCCGGTTGAGGCCGCCGAGGTCTACGAGGGCGTCCTGGTCTTGTGGATCCTCCACGTGCTCCGAGGCGGGGCCGTGGCAGCGCTCGCACGAGATCCCGTCGGGCAGCGCGCCGAAGTGGTTCTGCGTGCCCGGCGTGTGCTCGGGGATCGCGTTGTGGCACGCGATGCACTCCAGCGTCATGGGCCGCTCGAACCGCGTGTTGACCTGCTCGAAGCCGGGGCTCAGCGCCCACATCCCGCGCTCGACGTACCACGTCAGCGGCATCTCGGTGAGGTAGCCGCCCTCCTGCATCAGGTACGAGCGGGTGTTGTGCCCGCTCCCGATCACGTAGGCGGCGGCGTGGACCCGCCGGTGCGTCGTGTCGCCGCGGGCGTCGAGGCGGAACTCACGCTGGAAGAGGGTGTCGCCGCGCACGAAGGCGCGGTAGAAGAGGTCGAGGTTCGGGTCGTAGACGGCGGGGCTCCGGCCGGCCGCGTCGAACGCCTCCGGCGCCGTCGCCGGGTCGAAGGGCTCGACGGCGCGGGCGTGGTTCGTCTGAGCATAGCTCGCGGCGATGTCGGCGTGGCACCCCGCGCACGCGGCGTCGCCGACGTACTCGGCCTCTGCGAGCGGACGGGTCGCCGGAGCGGGGTCGGCCGCGCAGCCGGCGAGCGCCAGCGCCACCCACAGCCACACCGCTCCCCACGCGTCGTGGCGTCTTCGGACCGAGCGGACGGGGCGGAGCAACGAGAGCGGCTTCGTGGGTGTGCGGGGCCGAAGATACCCAGGCTGCGAGGGCGCGGCCGTCCCTTCCCACCCCTCCTCGACCCGGTTCCCAGCGCCCGCGGTCCAGATCGGTATGGGCCTTGTCTGGTACGTCGCCCCGCCGCCCACGGCGCGCCGTCCTTCCCCGAAGCCCGCCCGCGTCCCCCCCGTGCATCCGCCTCCCACCGTCCCAGATCGCTACTACGGCCGCCTCGTGCTGGCCCTCGGCGGCTCCGGGCTGCTCTGGCTCCTCGCGGCCGGGCTCGTCGTGCTCCGGCTCGACGCGGAGGGCGCGCTCGGCACCGTGGAAGTTCCTCCAACGCAGGGGGTACTTCATACCGATCCGCCGGGGGAGCCCGCGGCCTCTCCCCTCACCGCCCCACCACCGCCCGACCCGCGCTTCACCGTCGAGGCGCTGGAGGGGAAGCGGGAGCTCGACGCCCTCGCCGACCTCGTGAGCGCGACGCACGTCGGGCTCGAAGAGCTCGAAGCCCGCTTCGACCCCGGCTACGGCCCGTACGTCGAGCGCCTCGTCGAGCGCCTCAACGGGCTGGGCCAGGTCTACGCGGTCCGCATCACGGCCCCCGACGCGGGCGTCGCGCGCCGGCGCGCCGAGCGCACCCGGGAGCTGCTCCTCCAGGCCGGCCTGCGGCCGTGGCTCCTCGACGCCTCCGGCGCGGCCGGTCCTAAGGGCGTCGCCGTCGAGCGGCCCTGACGCCACCCGCCGCCTGCTGCCCCCTGACGCACCCGCCCCACCCCGCTGCCATGCTCGTCCTCGCCTCCGCTCTGACCCAATTCCTCCTCGTCAGCCTCCTCGTGCTAGCGGCGCTCCTCGGCATCGGCGTCGGGTTCGTTTACCGCCGCCTGCGCGACCGGGAGGAGAACCTGCTCCGCGCTCAGCGCGAGCTCGACGACCTCCGGTACCAGGGCTCGGCGCGCACGTTCGGCAACTCGGAGAAGCCGTTCGAGCCGCTGCGCGAGCAGATCGACCAGACCCTCCATCACCTCAAGGCCACCAAGCGGCAGGTGGAGGGCCTCCAGGGGCGGCTCCGCGTGGAGGTCCACGGGCTCCGGCAGCAGCTCCAGGAGGGGCTCGAAGCCCTCGCCCGCGGCGAGGCCCCACCCCCGCTGACGCTCCCGGAGCCGCCCCCGCCCGACGACTTCTTCACCGACGCGGAGGAGGGCGAAGGCGTCGTCGTCTCCGGCGACGGGCAGGGCGCCGCCGTGGCCGTCGAGGACCTCCTCGGGATCGAGCCGGACGAGGGGGCGGACCCGCTCACCCTCGTGCCGGCCATCACCGAGGACCTCCAGGAGCAGCTCTACGCCCTCGGCATCCGGTCCCTGGAGCGGGTCGCCCGGCTCAGCCGGTCCGACGCCCGCCGGGTCGCCGCCGCCATCGACGGCGCGACGGAGGAGGTGATCCTGGACGTCTGGGTCATCGGGGCGCAGGCGGCGCTGTACGACCGCTACCGGGGGGAGCTCGAGAGCCCGGCCGCAGCGTCCGCCGGCGGAGCCGATCCCATCACCGCGGAGGAAGTTGGCGAGGGGGAAGCGGAGGAGGAGGAGGAGGCCTAGCGCCCCGTCAGGCCGTCGCGCGCTCGGGGAGGGCGGAGAGGTCGCGGAAGGCGTCGAGGCGCTGCGCCATCGCCGCGGGCGCGATGTCGAGCAGCGCCTCCGTCCCGAACGCCTCCACGGTGAACGAGGCGAGCGCGCTCCCGACCACCACGGCCCGCCGGACCTCGACGGGGTCGCGGGGGTCCGTGGCCGCGAGGTGACCGGCGAAGCCGCCGAGGAAGGCGTCGCCTGCGCCGGTCGGGTCGGCGATGTCTTCGAGCGGGAAGGCGGGGGCGCTGAACACCGCGTCGCCGTGGAAGAGCAGGGCGCCGTGCTCGCCCTTCTTGATGACGAGGGTCTCGGGCCCGAGCGCACGGATCGTGCGGGCGGCGCGGACGAGGTTCGGCTCGCCGGCCAGCTCCCGCGCCTCGGCGTCGTTGACGAGCAGCGCGTCGACGCGGCCGAGGACGCGGCGGAGCGCCTCCGGCGTCTGCTCGATCCAGTAGTTCATCGTGTCCGCCACCACGAGCGCGGGGGCCTCGACCTGGTCCAGCACGCGGGACTGCACGTCCGGGTGGAGGTTGCCGAGGCAGACGACGCCGCCCTCCCCGGCGCCCTCCGGCACCACGGGGTCGAAGGCGTCGAGGACGTTGAGCTCGGTGGCGAGGGTGTCCCGCGCGTTGAGGTCGTGGCCGTAGCGCCCAGCCCAGAAGAACGTCTTCCCCTCCGCGTCCCGCTGGAGCCCGGCCGTGTCCACCCCGCGCTCGCGCAGGAGCGTGACGTGGGCCTCGGGGAAGTCCCCGCCGACGACGCCGACGAGGCGGACGGGCGCGGCGAGGTACCGGGCCGCCAGCGTGACGTAGGTGCCGCTGCCGCCGAGCATCCGCTCGCGCCGCCCGAACGGGGTCTCGACGGTGTCGAACGCGACGGAGCCCACGACGAGGACGGGCCGCGTCGAGGTTGCAGCGGAGGGGTCTAGCATCGGGGAGGAGGCGCCGGGGTCAGGAGAGCTTGTCGAGCCACTCGCTGGCCTTCTTCGAGAACGCGTGGCCGAGGGTCTCGGCGAGGTGCTCGCTGAAGTCCTTAGCCTCCTCGTAGCCGTGCTTCGCGCTCTCCCCGACCGAGTCGGCGGCAACGCCGAGGGCGGCGGCAGCCACGGCGAGCTGCTCGGCGATGGCACCGCCGGCGTCGTCGGCGTAGTGGCGGCCCTTCTTCGCGTAGCGCTTGCTCTCCTTCGAGAGCATCTTCGCGCGGCGCTCGACGCGGTCCGAGAGCGTCTTCGGCTTGCGGTCGGGGACGGCCGCCGCGACGAGCTTGCCGAGGACGAGGCCGAGCGCCGCGCCGCCGAGCAGCGCGAGCGCGGGGTTCTGCTCCACCCACCGCTTCGTCTGGGAGACCCAGTCGCCCTCCTCGGGCTCGAACGAGAGGGTGTCGACGGCGGGGTAGCCGGCGCCGGTCTCGTTCACGACCGGGCGGGGCGCGGTCGCCTTCGGGATGTCGGCGTCGGTGGTGTTGACGTTCGGGGCGGCGGCTCCGGAGTTCGGAGCTCCTGAGTTCGGAGAGGCGGGAGGGATGGGGTCGGCCATGACGGGTCGGGATGGGTCGGAAGAGGGGGACGGGGCGGCGGCGCGCAGGCCGCACCACCGGAGAGGCTTGAACACGGGCGCACCGCCGGATTGTTTCTTCCGCCGCGTGCTACCACGCTGCCGAGCGGGGTTACGAGTGGGCCACCGGCGCCGGGTCCCGTTTATTATGGGCCCTCCCCCCGCGCCCCCTCCGCTGCTCCCCCGAAAGCTCATGGATCTGCGCGAGCAGAAGCGTGCCCTCCGCGCCCGGTTCCGCGCGGACCGCGAGGCGCTGAGCCCGGCTGAGGCCGGCCTCAAGAGTGCCGCCATCTGCGAGCGCGTCGCCGGCCTCCCGGAGCTCCGCGCCGCCGAGACGGTCCACGTCTACTGGCCCATCGAGCGGCGCCGCGAGGTCGACACGCGCCCGCTCATCCGCCGGCTAGAGCAGGCAGGGAGGCGGGTCGTGCTGCCCGTCGTCGTAGGGGGTGGGCGGCAAGCAGGCGACGCTCCGCTCCTCCGGCACGTCGCCTTCGCGGGCGAGGCGGCGATGCGGCCGAACCGGTGGGGCCTGCTGGAGCCGGAGGGCCCGAGCATCGATCCCCGCTCGCTCGATGCGGTCGTGGTGCCGGCGTTCGGCGCCGGGCGGGACGGGCACCGGGTCGGCCACGGGCACGGCTACTACGACGCGTTCCTCGCCGGGCTCGCCGCCTTCACGGTCGGCGTGGTCTACGCGGCGTGTCTCGTCCCGAGCCTCCCCGCCGAGCCGCACGACGTCCCGCTCGACGCGGTGGTGACGGAGGAGGAGACGGTGCGCGTCGTGACTTGAGCGGTCGGTCGCGCGGCGCAACAACGGGTGGGGGGCGCCGTACTTTCCGCCACCTCCTGCCCACCCGTAGTCCCGATGAGCACCCGCACCCGGTCCCCCCGGCGCACCCCCGACGACGAACGGCTCGACGCCTACGGCGCCGCCGAGGACACCGCCGACTTCTCCTACGAATCCGCCTACGGCCTCGACGAGGACATCACCGACGAGGACATCGAGGACTTCCTGCTCGACGCCGAGGAGGAGCCGACGCCGGGCATCTTCAACCTCCCCACGCTCGCCGGGCTCTCGACCATCGCCGTCGGGCTGGCGTACCTCCTCGAACGCTACGGGCTGCTCCAGTCCGGCTTCGACTTCACCTCGCTGCTGGGGCCGTGGCTCATCGGCGTGGTGATCATCCTGGTCGGGTTCGGGGTGCTCTCGTGGAGCCCGAACCGGAGGCGCCGCCGGAAGCGCCGCGTCGCCGCGGCCCGGCGGGCCCGGCAGCGGCGCGCCCGCCGGCGCCGTGAGCGGAAGGGAGCCCCACGCGAACGCCGCGGGCGTCGGCGGGAGGACCGCGCCGACCGCCGCCGCTCGCGGGCCGCACGTCGGCGCGCGCGTGCGGGCAGATTCCGCAAGAGCCGCACGAACCGGAAGGTGATGGGCGTCTGCGGCGGCATCGGGGAGTACCTCGGCATCGACCCCACGATCGTCCGGATCGCCTTCGTGATCGCGCTCTTCGCCGGCTACGGCTCGCCGGTCCTGCTCTACCTCCTGCTCTCGTTCGTGATGGGGGACCCCGAGGTCGCCCCGGCGCGGCCGCGGAAGGGCGACGCGCTCGACGACGAGCGGGTCATCATCATCCGGTGACATCCGGTGATCAGGGGCCCCCTCGGCCGCCTCCTAGAACAACCCCCCTACGACAGCACGAGGCCGGCGCTCCAGGCGGGCGCCGGCCTCTTTGTCGATGCCGCCTGCGGTGTGAGTCGGACGGCCGGGGGTCAGACGGTGGCGCCCGTCTTGACGTGGTTTGCGTCCCAGGCCTCCTGCGTGTTCGAGATGGCCTGCTGGCCGACGGTGCCGTCGAAGACCTTGTCCTCCTTCGCGAGCTCCTGGGCGGCGACCTGGCAGACGACCTTCGAGAGCTCCACGAGCACGGGCGTGAGGTCCTTGAGGTGGCTCAGCGCCATGTCCGCGATGCGCTGGTTCTTGAGGCCGAGCGCCGTCGTGTGGAGCATGTGGTACGAGATGGCCGCGAGGCTGGTCGCCGTGTAGTCGTCGCGGATCATGCGCGAGACCTCGTCGTCGCGGACCTTGTCGTAGAGGCCGGCGGCGAAGCCCATCGCGCTGCCGAGCGCCTTCTTGAGGGCGTCCTTGACGTCGCCGCCGTCGCGGCTGTCGACCTCGGCGTCGAGGGCGTTGACGTGGCGCTGGAGCGTCGTCTGGAGCCGGCTGACGCAGCGCTTGGCCTCGGGGTACTGGCCGATGGCGTCCCCGGCGAGCTGGCGCTCGACGGCCTCGAGGATGTGCTTCTCGACGGCGCCCATGTCGGTGAGGTACGTGTTGAGCACGGTGTTCGGATCCTTCATGGTAGGTAGTGGAGGGGTGGAAGGGGGTTAGCGATGAGGGGACCGCACCGAAGCGCGGCGACGGAGCGGCAATGAGGTGCGAGGCCGGCCCGTCCGGTTTGCACGGAGCCTGTGCCGATTCGTTCCGCTCTCAGCCGGCCGACCCGCCGGCCAGCGTCCCCGCGACGGCGACGTGCAGCGCGTCGGGGTCGAGGTGGCGGGCGATGGCGGCGTTGACCGCCCCCAGCGTCAGCGCCTCGACGAGCGCGGGGAAGCGGTCGAGGTAGCCGACGTCGAAGCCCCGTTCGGCGTTGGCGAGCAGCGCGACGGCGAGCCCCCCCGTCGTGGCGAGCCCGACGACGAAGGTGCCGGTGATCGTCGTCTGCTTCTCGCGCAGCTCGTCCTCGGTGATGCCGCCCTCGGCGAAGCGGCGGACCTGCGCGCGGGTCGCCCCGATGCCGCGCTCCAGGTTCTCCCCGCTCAGCGTGACCGAGACGCGGAGGTAGCCGTCGTACTCCGTGCTCACGCCCGCGAGCCCCGCACCGATCCCGTAGGTTAGTCCCTGCTCGTCGCGGACGGTCGACATCAGCCGCGCCGAGAAGTTGCCGCCGAGCACGTAGGCGGCGAGGTAGAGCGCGAGGTAGTCGTCGGCGTCGCGGCGCAGCGCGAGGGGGTGCCCCATCCGCACGTCGAGGTTCTGCCGGTCGGCGATGGGGACCTCGACGCGGCCCGACGGCTCCGGCTCGGCGGCCGTTTCAAACTCCGCCTCCTCCTCCGGCGCATCCCAATCCCCAATCGGCCCGCGCACCGCCTCCGTCGCCGCGACGGGTTCGAGGTCCCCGACGAGGGCGACGGTGAGGTCCCGCGCGCCGAAGTGCTCGGCGTGGTAAGCGCGGACCTCCTCCAGCGTGGTGGCTTCGAGGCGGGCGAGGGCGTCGGCCGGGGCGAGGCGGTAGTTGGGATGGGCAGGAGAGAAAAACCGGCGGACGAGGGCGCCGTGGGCCTGCTGGCCGGTGTTGTCCATCGAGCGGCGGAGGCCGGCGGCGTACTGCGCCTTCGCCTTCTCGAACTCGTCGGCGTCGAAGAGCGGCTCGCGGAGGCCCTCAGCGGCGAGGGCCAGCACCTCTGGGAGGTCGGCGGCGAGGCATCGGCCGGAGAACCCGCAGCGGAGCCCGTCGGCGGCGAACCGGAGCTGCGCGCCGCGGTCGTCGAGCGCCTCGGCGAAGGCGAACCGGTCGCGGCTGCGCGTGCCGCGGTCGAGCAGCATCACGGCCAGCTTCTGCACGACCTCCTCCCCCGCCGCGAAGTCCGGCCGCGTCCCGAACGAGCCATTCAGCGAGACGACGCGCTCGACGGGCGTGGGGAGGGCGAGGACGCGGGCGGCCCCGGCGCGGGCGTCGCGGACGCGCTCGGCGAAGGGGGCGAGGGTGGAGTCGGCCGTGGCGGCGGGCATGGGTCGGCGGTGGGTGGGCCGTCCCAACGCCCGAGCCCTCGGGGCGTTCGCGGGGGCCTTCCCCTGGGAGCCCGTCTCCGGAGGCCCTCGGAGCTGGGCTCCGGAGGGGCGACCGGGATGCAGAGATCGGTTAGTCTCAAGTGGAGACGCGAGGCGCCTGCCTTCTGCTTCCGCGCTAGGCGCCACAAACGCGGTCGTAGCGCCCCCTCCACCTGCTCACCCAAGCATCAGGCTATCCTCATGAAAGCTAAGCTTACCCCCACTCCAAAAGGCAGAGGTGCCGGCTACGTTGCAGGTCCGCACCCTGCTACGGCCCCCACCCCGTCCCCTACCATCGCTGGCACTCGGAAGCCCGAGACCGCGGGAGGGGACAGCTCCCCTTCTCTGCCATGCGTACCCCGCCCCTTCCCCCCCGGCCCCTGGCCCTGTGGCCCGTGGTCGCCATCGCCCTCCTGCTTACGCTCCCGGCCGCCGCGCCCCGCGCGCAGACCGCCCCCGCCGTCGTCGACTTCGCGCTCTACGACGCCGACACCGACGAGCAGATCCGGAACCTCACCCCCACCGACGAGCTCGACCTCTCCGAGCTCCCGACCACCAACCTCAGCATCGTCGCCAACGTGGCCGGCGACGTGGGGAGCGTCCGGTTCGCGTTCGCTGGGGAGCCGAATTACCAGACCGAGAACGCGGCGCCCTACGCCCTCAACGGCGACACCAACGGCGACCTCAACCCCGTGCCGGAGCTTGCCCAGCCCGGCGCCTACACCCTCGTCGCGACGCCCTACACCGGGGCCAACGCGGGCGGCACCGCCGGCGATGCGCTCACGCTCCAGCTCACCGTTGTCGAGGGCGGCGGGGGCTCCGGCGGCCCCGATGGCGACGGCTCCGTCACCCTTATCGGCGTGGCCGACCACGGCGCCCCCGCCGCCGAGTTGTACCGGTACCGCCCCGTCACGCTCACCCTCGACGGCCCCTTCGCCAGCGAGGGGCAGAGCCCGAACCCCTTCCTCGACCGCCGCTTCGACGTCGTCTTCACGGCCCCCTCGGGCGCGGCCCTCCGCATCCCCGGCTACTTCGCCGCCGACGGCGACGCGGCCGAGACGAGCGCGACGGAAGGGACGGCCTGGCGGGCGCACCTCACCCCGTCCGAGGCCGGGACGTGGAGCTACACCGTCGCCTTCCGCGCGGGCGCCGGCGTGGCCGTCGCCGACGACGCGGACGCCGGCAGCCCCCTCGCCCCCTACGACGGCACCTCCGGCACGTTCGCCGTCGGGGCCGCGCCGGTCGGGAGCCCCGGCAACTACGCCCGCGGCCCGCTCCGCTACGTCGGTGAGCGGTACCTCCGGTTCGACAGCGGGGAGCCGTTCCTGAAGGGCGGGGCCGACAGCCCCGAGAACCTCCTCGCCTACGAGGACTTCGACAACACCTCGAACTACGGCGGGACGAACTACGTGAAGTCGTGGGCCGCCCACGTGCAGGACTGGGCGCCCGGCGACCCGACGTGGCAGGGGGACAAGGGGAAGGGCCTCGTCGGCGCCCTGAACTACCTCGCGAGCGAGGGGATGAACGCCTTCAGCTTCCTCCCCTTCAACGCGCCCCAGGGCGACGGCAAGGACGTCTGGCCGTGGCGCGTCCCCACCGACCCCCTCCGCTACGACGTCTCGAAGCTGGCGCAGTGGGACGTCGTCTTCGGCCACGCCGACCGGCTCGGGCTCTTCCTCCACTTCAAGACGCAGGAGACCGAGAACGACCAGTACCTCGACGGCGGCGCGCTCGGGACCGAGCGGCGGCTCTACTACCGCGAGCTCGTCGCCCGCTTCGGCTACCACATGGCGCTGAACTGGAACCTCGGCGAGGAGAACACGAACACCGACGAGCAGCGCCGCTCCTTCGCGGAGCACTTCGACCGGCTCGACCCCTACGACCACCCCATCGTCGTCCACACCTACCCCGGCCAGTACGAGGACGTCTACGGCGACCTCCTCGGGGACCCCCACCTCACGGGCGCCTCGATCCAGCTCGGGGGGATGAGCGGCGGTCACGACGTCACGCTCGAGTGGCTCGACCGCTCGGCGCAGGCGGGGCGGCCCTGGCACGTCGCCCTCGACGAGCCGGGCAACGCGGGCACCGGCGTCACCTGCGACGGCGCGGGGAACAACCACGCCGCCGCGCGCGAGGAGGCGCTCTGGGCCAACCTCATGGCCGGCGGCACCGGCGTCGAGTGGTACTTCGGCTACCAGACGTGCGCCGGCGACCTCAACGCCCAGGACTGGCGCACGCGCGACCGCCTCTGGGACTACACCCGCCACGCCCTCACGTTCTTCCGGGAGTACCTCCCGTTCCCGGAGATGGAGAGCGCCGACGACCTCTCCCCCGCCTCGGGCGACTACGTGCTCGCCCAGCCGGGCGAGGTCTACGCCGTCTACGCCCCCGACGCCGGCGCCGTCCGCCTCGACCTCCCCGACGGGACCTTCGACGTGCGGTGGTTCGACCCGCGCAACGGCGGCGGCCTCCAGACCGGCGCCGTGGCGTCCGTCGACGGCGGCGGGACCCGCGACCTCGGGGCGCCCCCCTCGGACTCCGGCGCCGACTGGGTCGCCCTCGTCACGAGCGACGACGGCTCCGGCACGCCCGGCCCCGTCCTCTACGCCGTTAACGCCGGCGGCGGCGCCCTCACCACGGACGGCGGCACCGCCTACCGTGCCGACGCCGGCTTCAGCGGCGGCCGGCGCTTCGCCACCGCCGACCCCATCGTGGGGACCGACGACGACGCACTCTACCAGAGCGTCCGCTACGGCACCTTCTCGTACTCCGGGCCCGTCGCCAACGGGAGCTACGAGGTGACGCTCCGGTTCGCCGAGGTGTTCTGGACGGAGTTGGGGCGGCGCGTCTTCAGCGTCGAGGCCGAGGGGGAGCCCATCGTGACCGACCTCGACCTCTTCGCCGTGGCGGGCCATGACGTGGCCTACGACGTGACGGCGACGGTCGAGGTCACCGACGGGCGGCTCGACCTCGCCTTCATTCCGAGCGTGGGCGACGCTGGCGTCAGCGCCATCGTCGTCCGCGAGCCCGGCGGGGCGAACGCCCTCGCCGTGACGCCCGCGACGGCACCCGTGGAGGTCTACCCGAACCCGGCCGCCGGTGAGGCCACGTTCGGATATAGCCTCATCGAGCCGGCGGCCGTCCGCCTCGAGGTCTACGACGTCCTCGGCCGCCGGGTGGCGGTCCTCGTGAGCGCGTCGCAGGAGGCCGGGCCGCACCGGGTTCGTCTCGATGGGAGTGCCCTACCGAGCGGCACCTACCACTGGCGCCTCGTAGCGGGGGAACGGAGGGAGACGGGTCAGCTCACGCTCGCGCATTGACGCGGGCCCCTCTCCTCAGCGCGGGGCTGGCGGTGGGGACCTCCCCCCGCCGTCGGCCCTCGCGCTGGCTCATATTAAGAAGGCGACGCGCCACGGGAGCGCCCATCACGATCTCCTGGGACCCGGCCTCCCTCAACCCGCTCTGGACCTACACCCTCGTCGACGAACTCAGCGACCCCGATGTGGAGGTCGACCTCGCGGGGGTGTCCACCCTCGACACCGGCGACTACGACGAGGCGGACGACCCCGACTGCGCCGCCTTCCCGCTGGGCACCCCGAGCGCGTGCATCCGCAACGCTGCCTTCCTCCTCGTCGACGTGCAGGTCATCATTGTGCCTAGCATCACCCCCATCAACGCGCCGGTAGTCATCCCCGCCGCGGGCGGGTCCGTCTCCTACTCCGTCGCCATCGCCAACACGACGGACCAGCCCCAGACGTTCCAAGCGTGGGTGACGGCTACCCTCCCGAACGGGGCCCTATTCGGCACGGTCGAGGGGCCGCGGACCGTCCGCCTCCAGGCGAACCAGGTGGTCGGCGTCGCCTTGATCCGGGGCCAGGTTCCGCGGGGGGCACCGGCGGGGATCTACACGCTGACGCTCAACGTCGGTACCCACCCCAACGCGGTGACGGCCTCCGACACCTTCACGTTCGAGAAGACCGCTGCGCGGGGCGGGGCGCCCCCAGCGGTGGCCGCGGGGGCGGGGGCGACGGCGACCGGCGTCGAGGTCTTCCCCAACCCCGTCGCGTCGCGGGCCACGGTCCGCTTCGAGATGGAGAAGGCGGGGGAGATCTGCCTCGCGGTGTACGACGTGCTGGGCCGGGAGGTGGTCGTGCTCGCCGAGGGCGCCGTCGCCGCCGGACGGCACGACGTCGCCTTCGACAGGGGGAGCTTGGCTGGGGGGACCTACGTCTGGCGCCTCGTCCGAGGGGGCGGGGCCGACCGTTCTGCTGAAACGGGACGGCTCACGCTCCTGGACTGATCAGACCGGCGGGCGCCCCTCCTACACCTGGGGTGGGCCGCCCGCCGTCTCCTCCCCGGCCGCCTCCGGCACGGTCGGGACGAAGTAGCCGGCGTAGAGTGTCCAGTCGCCGGCGGCGATGGCCTCGTTGAGCTGGCTCGCGATGGCGAAGGGGCCGTCGCGCCCGAACGCCTCCTCGGCGACGATCTGGCTCCGGGCACGGCCGAGCTCCTCCCGGGGCGTTCAGTCGATCCCACGGCGGGTCCCTGAAACAAACTGCGTTCTTCTCCTTATCATCCCGCCACATGGCTCCACCTTCTGCGCCACCTGCCGCCCCCATGTCCTCGCCCGCTCTTAGCGCCGTCCGCCAGTTTGCCGACTGGGACCTCCCCACGGCCGCACACCGCATCGAGCAGGGCCTCGCGCCCACGACCCTGGACGGACTCCAAGAGGCGCTCGACCTCTCCAACCGCGAGCTCGCCGACACCCTCCTCCTCTCGCCCCGCACGCTCTCGCGGCGGCGGCGCTCGGACGACAGCCTCCCCCCTGACGAGTCGGAGCGGGCTTACCGGCTCGGCCGCCTCGCCGGGATCGCTGCGCGGGTCCTCGGCGGCGCTGAGCACGCGCGGGCGTGGATGCGCGAGTCGAACTTCGCCCTCGGCGACGCCCGCCCGCTCGACCTCGCTCGGACGGAGCCGGGGGCGCGGCTCGTCGAGCGGCTCCTCGGGCAGATCGAACATGGCATCCCCGTGTGACCCGGCATCCCGACGCGAGCGGTCGTGATTGAGGTCTGGCGCATCACGGCCCCAGCTTACGCCGATACCGCGTTCTCCGGCGAGGGGGCGCGGCTGTGGGGTGGCCGGTGGGGAAGCCCCGGCCACCGGCTCGTCTACGCCTCGGGCTCGCTGGCGCTGGCGACGCTCGAAGTCCTTGCTAGGGCGAACGACCGCCGCCGGCTCCGTGGCTACCTTGCCGTGAGCGCTACGCTCGCCGAGCGGCATCTGGAGATCGTCGAGGCGGCAACCCTCCCCACTGGGTGGGACGCCCGTCCGTACACGGCGGTGTCCCAACGCATCGGCGACCAGTGGCTGGAGGCAGGCCGCTCCCTCGCGCTGCGCGTGCCGAGCGTGGTCGTGCCGAGCGAGTGGAACGTCCTCGTCAACCCCGCGCACCCCGCCTTCGGCGAGGTCGCCGTCGGCGTCCCGATCGCGGCGCCGTTCGACCCGCGGCTCCTGAGGTAGCCCCCTACGCCGCCTCCGGCACGGTCGGGACGAAGTGGCCGGCGGTGAGGCGGTCCCTCTCGAACGTCGCCCGCGCCACCTCGACGACCGCCTCCGGGGTGACCCGCGCGATCCGGTCGAGGTAGCCGGCGTAGAGCGTCCAGTCGCCGGCCGCGATGGCCTCGTTGAGCTGGCTCGCGATGGCGAAGGGGCCGTCGCGCCCGAACGCCTCCTCGGCGACGATCTGGCTCCGGGCGCGGTCGAGCTCCTCCCCCGTCAACCCCTCCCCCATCATGCCGTGCAGCACCTCCCACACCGCCTCCTCGATGGCCGCGTGCTCGACGTCCGGGCCGAGGGCGGCGAAGATCGAGAACAGGCCGGGGTCGCGCAGGCGCGGCATCCACGCGAACTGGCTCGTGGCGAGGCCGCGGTCCACGAGGGCGCGGTAGAGCCGGCTGCTCTTCCCCCCGCCGAGCGCGACGGCCAGCACGTCGAGCGCGTCGGCCTCAGGGCTCAGCCCGCGCGGCGCCTTGAACGCCATCAGCACGGCGCCGAGCTGCCCGGCCTGGCGGACGACGACGCGGCGCTCGCCCCGCTGCTCCGGCTCCTCGGTGACGTTCGGCTCGAAGGGGTCTGGCGCGGCCGGGATCGCCCCGAACCGTTTTTCCAGGAGGTCCAGCGCCTCGCCCCGGTCGAAGTCGCCGATGACCGATGCGGTGGCGTTGTCGGGCCAGTAGTAGGTGTCGTAGAAGTGGCGGAGCCCCTCGGCCGAGACCCGCTCGATGTCGCTCCGCCAGCCGATGGTGGGGTGGCCGTAGGGGTGGGCGAAGAAGGCCGTGGCGTAGACGGCGTGGAGCAGCTTCCTCGTAGAATCCGCTTCGCCCCGGTCGAACTCGTTGAGCACGACCGTCCGCTCGGCGGCGAGGTCCTCGTCGCGGACGCGCGCGTTCCGCATCCGGTCGGCCTCGACCTCGACGGCCAGCGGGAGGTGCTCCTTCGGGAGGAGCTCGTAGTAGTTCGTCCGGTCGAACCACGTCGTCGCGTTGACCATCGCGCCGACGCGCTGGAGCGTCGGGAAGACGGCGGTCCCGTCGTCCTTGTTGTAGCGCTCGGTCCCCTTGAACATCAGGTGCTCCAGGAGGTGCGTCGCGCCCGTCAGCCCCGCGCGCTCGTTCCGGCTGCCGACGCGGTAGGTCAGCATGAACGTCACGACGGGGGCGGCGGCCTGCGGCAGCAGCAGCACCTGGAGGCCATTGGCGTCGAGGCGGTACTCCTCGACGCCGCCTGAGGCGCGGACGAACGAGAAGGCGGGATGCTCAACGGGCTGCGGAGGGGACTCAGGGATTTGCACGGGCGTTTGGCTCGGGGATGGGGAGCGGCGGGGCCGGAGTGGCGGCTACATCTCCGGCACCTCCATCGTCCCGACGGGCTGCTGCTCCACCTCGCCGTCGCTGGTACCGAAGGTGATCCACACCATCGCGGCGACGAAGAGGAGCGCCACGACGACCATCGTGATGAGGAGGAACTTGGAGGAGGGGTTGGGGCCGGGGTCGGACACGGACGGAGGGGCAGGTGAGAGGGGGCGCCTCTTACGCTGCCCCTGCCGTGGGGTTTGCCAATCTCCCCCAAATGCCGGCCCCCT
This sequence comes from Rhodothermales bacterium, assembly GCA_965215145.1. Taxonomy (GTDB): domain Bacteria; phylum Bacteroidota; class Rhodothermia; order Rhodothermales; family JANQRZ01. Next base: position 2,911,118 of record OZ244038.1, read on the forward strand.
CAGTTGACGCTCTCTGAAGTGGCTCTGTCGGGAGCGGGTCCGTCGAGGCGGTGGCGTCGCCGCGAGAGCCGCGGGGATGCGCACAGCGCGTACGCCTTGACCTTCGCCTAACACTCCGGTGACTATATTCTCCTATCACATCAGATTGGTCTGTAAAATCCTGCCCCGTTTCCCCCGTGCGATGGACTCGGCCCGCCGTGCCACCAACCCCCGCCTGCGTGCCCTCCACCACCGCGGTGGCCCCGAAGCCGCCCACCGGCTCTTCGACCTGGCCTACGATGAGCTCCGCGCCCAGGCCCGCCGCCTCCGCCTTCGCCACGATGCCGGCCCGGCGCTCAACACGACGGCCCTCGTCCATGAGGCCTACCTCCGCCTCGCCCACCGCGACCCAGCCCCGTGGCGGGACCGCGAGCACTTCCTCGCCATCGCCGCCACGGCCATGCGGCACGTCCTCGTGGACGGGGCGCGGCGGCGGCGGGCTCAGAAGCGCAACGGACTCCGCCGCCGCACCCCCTACGACGACGACCGCCTAGGCGCGTCGAGCCCGACGCTCGCCGTCGGCGGCTGGGAGGTGGAGGTGCTCGACCTCGACGCGGCCCTCCAACAGCTTGAAGCGCTGAGCCCCCGGCTGGCGGCCGTCGTCGAGCTCCGGTTCTTCGGGGGGCTCACCGTCGAGGAGACGGCCGGCGTGCTCGACCTCGCCCCCCGCACCGTGGACCGCGACTGGTTCAAGGCGAAGGCCGCCCTCCAGACGTTCCTCGAAGAGGCCGCCGCGTGAGCCGACCTCGCTGGGACCGGGTGACCCTCCTCTCCTCAGCACGCCACAGCTAGGCCTCCTTCCCCTCATGCCCGACCTCACCCCCGAACGCTGGCCCCACATCGAGGCGCTCCTCGACCGCGCCTTTGACCTCCCCCCGGCCGAGCGCACCGCCCTCCTCGAGGCCGCCGAGGCCGACGACCCCGACCTCATCCGCGAGGTCCGCGCGCTTCTCCACGCCGGTGACCGCGCCCACGCCCTCCTCGAGGACAGCGGCCTCCTCCTCCGCTGGCAACGCGGGCTTCCCGCGACGGGTGCGGAGGGGCCTTTGAGAGAGGGACCCGACGCGGCCGACGAGGACCTGACCGGGCGGGCCGTCGGGCGGTACCGCCTCCTGGAGGAGATCGGCCGCGGCGGCATGGGCACCGTCTACCGCGCCGAGCGCGCCGACGGCGCCTTCGAGCACACCGTCGCCCTCAAGCTGATCCGACCGGGGATGGGCTCCGCTGCCGTACTCCGCCGGTTCCGCCACGAGCGCCAGGTGCTGGCCTCCCTCGACCACCCGAACGTCGCGCGGATCCTCGACGGCGGTCGCGCGGACGACGGCCGCCCCTACCTCGTGATGGAGCTCGTTGACGGCGAGCCGATCACGGCCTACTGCAACCGGCGCCGGCTCGGGGTCGAGGCGCGGCTGCGGCTGTTCAGGCAGGTCTGCGACGCGGTGGCCTACGCGCACCGGCGGCTCGTCGTCCACCGCGACCTCAAGCCCTCGAACGTGCTGGTGGCCGAGGACGAGCAGGGGCGCCCTCACGTGAAGCTGCTGGACTTCGGCATCGCGAAGCTGATGCACCCCGCCGAAGCGGGGCTGTTCTCGGGCGAGGCAGGATCGGAGGCGACGCTGACGCGAGACGGCCGGCTCCCGCTCACGCCGCAATACGCCGCCCCCGAGCAGGTCCGCGGCGAGGCCATCACAACGGCGACGGACGTGTACGCCCTCGGGGTGCTACTCTACGAGCTCCTGACCGGACAGCCCCCGTACCGGCTCGACGCGTCGCGCCCGGCCGAGTGGGAGCGGGTGATCGGCGGGGTGGAGCCTCAGCGCCCCTCCGCTGCGGCCCCTCAGGGAGAGGCGGAGTCGCACGGCGGCGAGCCCTTGAAGAAGCGCCTCGCGGGCGACCTCGACACGATCTGCCTGAAGGCGCTGCGGAAGGAGCCCGAGCGGCGCTACCCCTCGCCCGAGGCCCTCGGGGCTGACCTCGAGCGGCACCTCGGGGGGCTTCCGGTCGAGGCGCGGCCTGACACCCTTGCGTACCGGGCACGGAAGTTCGTCGGCCGTCACCGACGGGCCGTCGCCGCCACGGCCGCCGTCGTAGTGGCCTTTCTCGCGCTCGTCGGGTTCTACACCCAACGGCTGGCTACAGAACGAGACCGGGCCGAGCAGGAGGCCACGACGGCGGAGCAGGTCACAGCCTTCCTGGTCGATGTCTTCCAAAGCTCCGACCCCTTCATCGTCGGAGGGCAGGAGGTGACGGCGCGGGAGCTGCTGGACCGAGGCGTCGAGCGCATCGACGGGCTCGGAGACGAGCCCGCCGTCCAGGCCGTGCTGCTGAGCGTGTTCGGCAACATATACCACCGCCTTGGCCTCTACGACGACGCGCGGCCCCTCCTGGAGCGCGCGCTAACACGATACCGGGAGGTGTGGGGGCCGACCCACGAGCGGACGGCGCTGGGCCTGAGCGAGCTCGCGGGCCTCCTAATCGACGTCGGAGAGCTCGACGAGGCCGAACGCCTCCTCCGCGAGGCCCTGGCGATCGACCGGCGGCTCGACAGCGATGACCCCTCCGGCGTCGTGAGAAGACTAAACAACCTCGCCTCCGTGCTGTGGAACAAGGGCGCCTACGCCGAGGCCGAGCCCCTTTACCGCGATGCCCTCGCCGTCCGCCGGCGGCTGCATGACGGGCCGCATCCAGATGTCGCCCTGAGCCTGAACAACCTCGCCAGCGTGTTGCAGGACCTCGGCGCCTACGCCGAGGCCGAGTCGCTCTACCGCGAAGCCCTGGCGATGTGGCGGCAGCTCCACGGCGACGAGCACCCATACATCGCCGGCACCCTGGGTAACCTCGCCGGCCTGCTCGTAGAGCGCCGTGCCTACGCCGAGGCCGAGCCGCTCCTCCGCGAGGTACTCGCGATGTGGCGCCGCCTCCTCGGCGACGAGCACCCGGACGTGGCGGTGAGCCTGAACAACCTCGCGGGCCTTCTGGACTCGGTGGGGAAAGAGACAGAGGCCGAGGCCCTCTACCGCGAGTCCCTGGCGATGCGGCGCCGCCTCCTCGGCGACGAGCACCCCTACGTGATGCAAAGTCTGATCAACCTCGCTGGCGTGGTGTATGACCAGGACCGCTACGAGGAGGCCGAGACGCACCTCACGGAAGCCCTCGCTATGCGCGGAGTCCTCAATGAGGGGCACCCGTTCACGGGAATTGGTCTAGCCATGATGGGGAGGCTCCTCACGAAGACGGACCGGCCGGAGAAGGCTGAATCTCTGCTGCGCGAGGCCCTCGCCATCGCCAAGGAGACGCGTGGGGACGAGCACGTGCGGACGGCCCGGATGAAGCTCGCCCTCGGGACTACCCTCACGGCGCTCGGCCGGTATGGAGAGGCTGAGCCGTACCTAACTCAGGCCTCCACCGTCTTCCAAAGCGACGACCCAACCGTGCTCTCCACGGACCGCGAGGACGTTGGCTTAGCACTCGTGGAGATGTACACCGCGTGGGGCAAGCCGGCGGAGGCCGCCCGCTACCGCTGACTCCGCCGGGCGGCACTTGCAGCTTCGGGAGGGGAACCGCTCGTCGCCCATTGAGCGGAGGCGGACCCGCCGCGACGGGCCGAAAAGCGGGGGATCAAAAAAACTTCGGCGGGGGTGGCGTGCGGCGCGCCCGTTTTGCGTGGTGGGGGTGAAGGACGGCCCACGCGGCCTCTTCTCACGCCGGGCCTCGCCGCCCGGCCCTGTTCCCTCCACCCCTCACCCTCGGGTACCGCCATGACCCACATGTCATCCCTCTCCCCCACTGCGCAGCGGCTCCTCGGGGCCGCGTTCCTCCTGCTCGTTCTCCTCCTCACTAGCGCCCTCGCCCCGTCGGCAAAGGCGCAGACGCTCCTTGAGACGCTTGTTTCTCCTAACGAAGCTTCCGGCGGTGATTTCGGCACCTCCACAGCGGGGGTGCCTGACACCAATGGCGATGGCGTTGACGACCTCCTTGTGGGCGCCCTTTTCGAGGGTCCGGGCTCGAGCCTGAACAATATCGGTCGGGCCTATCTCTTCAGTGGAGCCACAGGGACTCTACTGTTGACCCTGGAATCCCCGAACAGCCAAGAGGATGGAAGGTTCGGAACCGCCGTGGCGGGGGTGAGCGACGTTAATGGCGACGGGTTCGGCGACCTTCTCGTCGGGGCACCAGGAGAGAACAGGGCCTATCTTCTTAGCGGGGCATCAGGACTGCCGATTTACAATCTGATTCCGGCGGCCTCGGCCGATGCCTTTGGCTTCTCAGTGGCCGGTGTGCCTGACGCGGACGGTGACGATGTCGAGGATCTCCTCGTCGGCACTGTTAATGAACGGGTTTACCTCTACAGCGGTGCTACTGGCACCCTCTTACTGAGTGTCGCGTCCCCTAGTGGGGAACCTCTTGGTGCCTTCGGAGGATTCGTCGCGGGCGTCCCGGACACCGACGGCGACGGCCGCGGTGACTTCCTTGTCGGAGCGCCGGGAGAGGACCCTGGGTCGAGTCCCTTTGATGCTGGGCGGGCTTACCTCTTCAGCGGAGCCACGGGCACAATCCTCTCCACCCTAAGCTCTCCCAACGAGGAGTCGGGGGGCAGGTTCGGAGACGCGGTCGCGGGCGTACCCGATACCGATGGTGATGGGCGTGGGGATCTCCTTATTGGGGCTGGCGGCTTTTTTACTACTGGTGAAAGCCGGGCCTACCTCTTCAGTGGGGCCAGCGGGGGTCTCCGCTTCGAACTCGTGCCCCCCAGCATCTCGAGCAATAGCCACTTCGGCAGCGCCGTCGCAAGCGTCCCCGACGTCGATGGCGATGACATCGACGACCTCCTCATCGGCGCCCCTTCAGCGGCCTCAGGCGCCCTCTTCCCGGGTCTGGCTTTCCTCTTCAATGGGGCTACAGGCGCCTTCCTAGCTGAGATTCAGTCGCCCAACGAGCAGACCGGCGGCAACTTCGGAGAGGCGGTGGCGGGGATCCCGGACGTCGACGGCGACGGCGCGGGGGACCTCCTCATTGGAGCACGCAATGAGGATCCCGGCTCAAGCCCCTTCAGCGCCGGGCGGGCTTACCTCTTCAGTGGGTCGGGTGGCGGCAGCACCACCCCCGACGTAGACCTCTCAGCCATGGCAACAAGCCCCACCACCGTTGCCCCCGGCGACACGCTGGCCTTCGACTACACTCTTACCAACACCACAGGGATGCCCATCTCCGGTGCCCTCCGCGCCGAGGTCCGCGATAGCACGGGTACTACGGTCCGCCGCTTCGGCCGGGTCGTGAGCGGGACGCTTGCAGGAGGCGAGACCCTCTCGGGCTCGTTCATGCAAACCATCCCGGAGAACGCCGCGCCCGGCACCTACACCTACGTCCTCGTCGCCGAGACAGACGATGGAGACGTCCTTGACGACGAGACGTTCGAGATCACGGTGACCTCAGACGGGAGCCGGCCGGCGCTGGCCGGCGCTGCGACGTGGCCGGCGCCGGTCTTCGACGGCGGCTTCGACGGAGCGGGCGACGACACCCAGAACGCCGCCGCCGCCCGCGTGGAGAGGACTGAAGCCGTCGCGGCGTACCCGAACCCGACGGCCGGGCGGGCGCGCATCGCGTTCTCGCTGGAGGAGGCCGCCGAGGTCCGCCTCACGGTCTACGACGCGCTCGGGCGCGAGGTGGCCGAGCTCATCAACGGCCGGTTGGGGACCGGCCGCCACGCCGCTGTCCTCGACGGTGAGGGACTCCCGACGGGAGTGTACCTCTGGCGGTTCGAGGCCGGCGGCCGGGTGGAGACGGGGCGGCTCACGCTGCTCCGGTAACCCGGCGGCGCCACCACGCGCCCCGTCTCCCAGACTGGCGCCCCCCGCGGTCTCGTGCTGCGGGGGGCGCTGCTGGAAAAAAGTGCGGGCGAAGTGGCGTGCCGCCCCTACTTTTTACGTGGTGCAGGGTAGAGGCTCGTCCTGGGCCTCCCCGGTGCCCCCCTTCAACCCACCATCACCGCCATGCGCTACGTCCTCCCCCTCCTCCTGGCCCTGCTGCTCGCCCCCGCGGCGGCCCTCGCACAGGCCGACCTCTTCACCCCCAATGCCGCGGCCCGCGCCGCGCTGGCGCCCGAGGCGGCCGGGGCCCTCGCCCACCTCGAAGGCTTCGCCCCCTTCGTGCAGGCCGAGCTGGGACGGGTGGACCCGGCGGCGCTCACGGCCTCGGTGGCGCTGCACGTTGCGCTCCCCGACGGCGAAGAGGTCACGCTGCGGCCGGTGCGCGTGGAGGACCGGGCGCCGCTCGCCTCGGGCGGGGTGGACCGCTCCTGGTACGGGGCCGGGGCGGGCGCCGGCACGACGGGGCAGTTCGTGGTCCGGGGTGACGTGGTGGTGGGGACGGTCCGCCACGCGGGGAGGCTCTACACGCTGCGCGCGCTGGGCGGCGGGCTCCACGCGCTCGCCCTCCTCGACGAGCAGCGGTTCCCGTCTGAGCACGAGACGCGGACCCTGGACGACCGAGGGCGGGCACCCGCGCCGCCGGCTCGCTCCCCGAGCCTCACGCCCTCCCCCGCAGCGGGGGCCTCCAGCTCGTTGTCCACCATCGACGTGATTGTGCCCTACACTAACTTCGCGCGGGCTGACGCTGGCGGCACGGACGCTATCCTGGCATCGATTCAGCTTGCCGTGGACGAGAGCAACCAGTCGTTCGCCAACAGCAGCGTCGCGCTCGAGTTCAGGCTCGCGCACGCCTACGAGACGCCCACCTTCCAGATCGGTGTCGACGATGACCTCGATGACGTGACGTTCATCGGTGAAGGCCGCTTCGATGAGGTGCATGGCCTGCGCGACCAGTACGGCGCCGACGTGGTCTCGCTCTGGGGCTCGTACGGCAACGATTGCGGAGACGGGTGGATCGCCGGGCCGATGCCCGAAAGCTATGCGTTCTCGGTCGTCAACTACAGTTGCGCGACCGGCACCTACGGCTTTGCTCACCAGATCGCGCACAACCTCGGCGCGCACCACGAGCCCGGCTACGCTGTCAACCATTTCTTTTCCTTCGGCTACGGCTACAACTCCAGCTACACGCCGGACGGGTGGAAGACGATCATGGCCGAGGGGCCGGGCACGCGCATCCCGTACTGGTCCAACCCGGACGTCCTCTACAACGGCGTCCCGACGGGCGTGCCCGACGTGAGCGACAACGTCCGCACGATCAACCAGACGGCCCCCATCGTCGCCGAGTACCGCCCCTCCGTCGTCGGCCCCGGCTGCGAGCAGAGCCTCGACGCCACGCTCAGCAACGCCACCCCCGCCGCCGGCCAGACCGTCACCTTCGCCGTCACCGCCACCAACGACAGCGCGACCCCGACCGACGTGGACCTCTGGATCGACGCTTCGGGGCCGGCCTCCGCCCGTCTCCGCCTCACCTCGGGCACGCTCCCCAGCAGCGCCACCGTCACCGCCAACGTCGCCTTCCGCATCCCCACCGGCGCCCCGGCCGGGGCCTACGCGCTCGACCTCAACCTCGGCGACTTCGCGGCCGACGAGGTGTGCGACACGGAGCCGTTCACGATGACGGTGGGACCGGCTGCGCGCGGCGTAGCCGCCTCGGGCGTGGCGTTCGAGGCCGTCGGGGAGGCCGCCTTCGCTGAAGCTCCGGCGCCGGCCGCAGCGATGGCACGGACGGCGGAGGCCGCCCTCGCCGTGGCGCCGAACCCGCTGGCCGGGCAGGCCACAGTGCGCTACGCGCTCGCCGAGGCCGGCGCCGTCCGGCTCGCCGTCTACGACGTGCTCGGGCGGGAGGTCGCCGTGCTTGCGGACGAACACCGAGAGGGCGGGGCGCACGAGGCCGCCTTCGACGCCTCCGCGTTGCCGGCCGGGGCCTACGTCGTCCGGCTCGCGGCGGGGGGCCGGGTCGAGACGCGGCGCGTGACGGTGCTGCGCTGATCCCAGCCCGTCGCGATTCTGGCGCCCCCCGCGGCTTCGGCTGCGGGGGGCGCCGTGGTGTATGGCTCCGCACGTCGGAGCGAAGACGCCCACGCTACGCTTCACGGTCGTCCGCTATCGGACCCCCCGCCGCGCTTGCGTCGCCTCCGGCTCCGGCTTCGCGCGGCTGTCCCCCTTCTGAAGGGGGACAGTTCCGGTCGTGCCTGAGCGAAGCGATGCGCGATCTGAACGGGGGGTCCACGAAGCCCCGCACCCATCAGCTCACTGTCCGGCCTCGCGGAGGGCGCGTTCGAGCAGGTCGGTGACGGCCATCCGCTCGGCGGTCTCGTGCAGGTAGTGGCCGTCGAGGCGCGGCCCCTGCACCTTCAGCACGCCGAGCACATCGAGCCACTGCCGCTCGGAGACCCCGCCGCCCAGGCGGTACCACGCGAGCTTCTGGAGGATGATGTCCTCGGCGCTCGCCACCACCAGCGTCTGTCCCGCCTCCTCCCCCACCGGGACGGTCTGCCGCCGCACCATCTCCGTTCGCGTGACCACATCGCGCCCTACGACGAAGACGTCGAGCTTGAACATCGTCTCGAACTCGATGACGTTGAACGACGCCCGCCGCCGGACGGCCTCTCGGACCATCCCCTCGTCCACGTAGAAATCCCCTTCGAGCGCAGCGACGAAGCCGGACACAGCCTCCTCTGCTAGGTCAGCAACGAGGTCCACGTCCTGGGTGGCGCGCGGGATGCCGTGCAGCGAGCTAGCGAGCGATCCCCCGACGAGGTAGGGCACCCCGAGCCGGTCGAGCACGTCCGCGACCCGGAGCGTGGTTCGCAGGATCGGCCCGAGGGCCATCAGAATCCCTGGGCTTCGGGGTCCCACCCAAAGACCCGGCGCATCGTGGGCCCGTCGAGGTGGAGCGAGGCGAGGCGGAGGTCCACCTCGCGCCTGGAGAGGTCGGGGCCGTACTGCGCCCGGATGCGCGCCGTCGCCAACTCGTCCAGGGCGCGGTTGAGGGCCACGACGCGTTGGAGCCTCTGGGCCGGGGTCATGGCCCGATACCCCGCGATGAGTACGCGCTCCACGGCCGGCGGGGTGTCGGTGGATTGGGGCGTCATGCTAGAGGGCATCAGACGGGGAAGCGGGTGAAGATAGGCTACCAGAGACGAGGCCCCATAATCGTCTGCTGAAGTGGGGGCCCTCCGCTCATCGTCCCGTCGCTGCACTCAGGGGACGATAAGCTGCCCCCCTTCAGAAGCAGGGCCGCTAAGTTCTGGAACGGGCACCTTCCCCCTTCCAGTCATTCCCGCGAAAGTGGGAATCCAGCCAGGGTAGCGACTCTCTTCTGGATCCCCGATCAGGGCCGGGGATGACTCCTGTTGGGGTTGGACGGTAGAACTTAGCGGTCCTGCCCTTCAGAAGGGGGACAGTTCCGGTCGTGCCTGAGGCCGCAGGCTAATGTTGCAAGTCCCGCTCTGCGGGGCACGGTCGGGACGGGGGGTCCAAACGCCCGCGCCCCAGACGCGGCGTGGCGTCCGGGGCGCGGCGGGGTGCTTCGGTGCCGGTCGGGGCTAGAGGCCCGTGCCGACGGGGCTGCTGCTGCCGTCGCCGGCCGGGCTGTAGGGCGCAGCGCCGTCGCCTTCGGCGGCGCCGGCGACCGCGGCCTGCAGCGCCTCCAGCTCCTTCTTCGAGCCCACCACGATGTCGCGGTAGCGGCGGAGGCCGGTGCCGGCCGGGACGAGCTGGCCGACGATCACGTTCTCCTTCAGCCCGAGGAGGTCGTCCGTCTTCGCCCCGATCGAGGCGTCGGTGAGCACCTTCGTGGTCTCCTGGAACGAGGCCGCGCTGATGAACGAGTCCGTCGCGAGCGCCGCCCGCGTGATCCCGAGCAGCACCGGCTCGGCGACGGCCGGCTCGGCGGGGCGGACCTCCACCTCGGCCAGGTCCTGCCGCTTCATCTCCGAGTTGGTGTCGCGCAGGACGCGCCGGCTGACCGTCTCGCCGATGTCGAGCCCGGAGGCGCCGGGGAGCGTGACCACGAACTGGTCGTAGAGCGCGTCGTTGGCCTCCTCGAGCTGGAACCGGTTGACGAGGTCGCCCTCGAGGAACGTCGTGTCGCCGGGGTCGGTGATGCGGACCTTCTGCATCATCTGGCGCACGATGGTCTCGATGTGCTTGTCGTTGATGGTGACGCCCTGGAGGCGGTAGACCTCCTGGACCTCGTTGGTGAGGTACTCCTGCACCGCCGTCGGGCCCTGGATGGCGAGGATGTCCTGCGGCGAGATCTGCCCGTCGGAGAGGGCCTCGCCCGCGCGGACGAAGTCGTTCTCGTGGACGAGGAGGTGCTTCGAGAGCGAGACGAGGTAGGTCTTCTCCGTCGCCCCGTCGCGGGACGTGACGATCACCTCCTGGCTGCCGCGCTTGCGCCCGCCGAAGCTGACCACGCCGTCGATCTCGGAGACGACGGCGGGGTCCGTCGGCTGGCGGGCCTCGAACAGCTCGATCACGCGCGGGAGGCCGCCGGTGATGTCGCGGGTCTTCGCGCTCTGCCGCGGGATCTTGGCGAGCACCTGCCCGGCCTGGACCGCGTCGCCCGAGTCCACCTGGAGGCGGGCGCGGACGGGCATCGTGTACTCGGTGCGCTTGTCCTTCGCCTTCTTGCCCGAGGCGCGGATCAGCACCGACGGGGTGAGGTTGCGCTCGCGGGTCTCGGTGATGACCTTCTCCTTGTAGCCCGTCTGCTCGTCGCTCTCCTCGCGGTAGGTGGTCCCCTCGATCACGTCCTGGAACGCGACCTCGCCGTCGACCTCGGAGAGGATCACGGAGTTGTAGGGGTCCCACGAGGCGAGGACGGTGCCCTTCTCGACCGTGTCGCCGTCGCCGACGAGGGCCTCGGCGCCGTAGGGGATCGGGTACGAGATGAGCTGGCGGCTCGGCTCGTCGGGGTCCATGACGCGGATCTCGCCCTGGCGGCTGAGCACGATCTCCTTCTGCTCCTCCTCGCCCTCGAAGGTGACGGTGCGGAGGTTCTCGAACAGGACCGTCCCGGCGAACTTGCTCTGGACGGTGCTCTCGGCCGAGATGCGGCTGGCGGTGCCGCCGATGTGGAAGGTCCGGAGCGTGAGCTGCGTGCCGGGCTCGCCGATCGACTGCGCCGCGATCACGCCGACGGCCTCGCCGGGCTCAACGAGGCGGCCGTTGGCGAGGTTACGCCCGTAGCAGAGCGCGCACACGCCGCGCCGCGCCTCGCAGGTGAGTACCGAGCGGATGTCCACCGTCTCGATGCTCGTCTGCGAGATCGCCTCGGCGACGTCCTCGGTGATGATCTCGTTGGCCTCGATGACGGTCTCGCCCGAGAGCGGGTCCACCACGTCGTTGACGGCGGTGCGCCCGAGGATCCGGTCGGACAGCGGCTCGACCACGTCCTCGTTGTCCTTGAGCGCGGCCATGCGCACGCCGCGGATCGTGCCGCAGTCGTGCTCCATCACCGTCACGTCCTGGCTCACGTCCACGAGGCGGCGGGTGAGGTAGCCGGCGTCGGCCGTCTTGAGGGCGGTGTCGGCGAGGCCCTTGCGCGCGCCGTGCGTCGAGATGAAGTACTCCAGGACCGAGAGGCCCTCCTTGAAGTTCGACAGGATGGGGTTCTCGATGATCTCGCCGGCCGAGCCGGAGAGGCTCTTCTGCGGCTTCGCCATGAGCCCGCGCATCCCGCCGAGCTGGCGGATCTGCTCCTTCGAGCCGCGGGCGCCGGAGTCGGCCATCATGTAGATGGCGTTGAAGCCTTCCTTGTCCTCCTTGAGCGTGTTGAAGAGCACGTCCGAGACGCGGTTGTTCGTCCGCGTCCAGACGTCGATGACCTGGTTGTAGCGCTCGTTCTCGGTGATGAAGCCCATCTCGTACTGCCCGCGGATGTCGCCGACCTGCCGCTCGGCCTCCTCGATCAGCTCGCGCTTGGCGTCGGGCACGACGATGTCGGCGAGGCTGAACGAGAGCCCGCCGAGCATGGCGCGCTCGAAGCCCTGGTCCTTGACGCTGTCGAGGAACGCCGCCGTGCGCGCGAACCCGACCGTCTTGAACACCTGGCTGATGATGCCGCGGAGGTTCTTCTTCGTCAGCACCTCGTTGATGTAGCCCACGTCGGCGGGGACGAGCTCGTTGAAGAGCGCTCGCCCGACGGTCGTCTCGATCACCTCGCCGGCGGGGTGCTTGCCGTCGGCCGTCGGCCGTTCGAGGCGGAGCTTGATCCGCGCGTGGAGGTCCACCTGGCCCTGATCGTAGGACTGGTGGGCCTCGTTCATCGAGCTGTAGCGCCGGCCCTCCCCCTTCAGCCCGGCGCGCGACTTCGTGAGGTAGTACATCCCGAGCACCATGTCCTGCGACGGCACCGCGATGGGGCCGCCGTGGGCGGGGCTCATGATGTTGTGCGAGGAGAGCATCAGGAGCTGCGCCTCCAGCACGGCGTCCTGCGAGAGCGGGACGTGGACGGCCATCTGGTCGCCGTCGAAGTCGGCGTTGAACGCCGTCGTCACCAGCGGGTGCAGGCGGATCGCCTTGCCCTCGATCAGCACCGGCTGGAAGGCCTGGATGCCGAGGCGGTGCAGCGTCGGGGCGCGGTTGAGCATGACCGGGTGCCCGTCGATCACCTTCTCGAGGATGTCGAACACGTCGGCCGTCCGCCGGTCCACGACCTTCTTCGCGGACTTCACCGTCTTGACGATGCCGCGCTCGATCAGCTTCCGGATGATGAACGGCTTGAACAGCTCGACGGCCATCTCCTTCGGGAGCCCGCACTGGTGCAGCCCGAGCTCCGGGCCGACCACGATCACCGAGCGGCCGGAGTAGTCGACGCGCTTGCCGAGGAGGTTCTGGCGGAACCGGCCCTGCTTCCCCTTGAGCATGTCGCTGAGCGACTTCAGCGCGCGGTTCGAATCGGAGCGGACGGCGTTGGACTTCCGGCTGTTGTCGAACAGGGAGTCCACGGCCTCCTGGAGCATCCGCTTCTCGTTCCGCAGGATGACCTCCGGCGCCTTGATGTCGATCAGGCGCTTGAGGCGGTTGTTGCGGATGATGACCCGGCGGTAGAGGTCGTTCAGGTCGCTCGTGGCGAAGCGCCCGCCTTCGAGCGGGACGAGCGGGCGGAGCTCCGGGGGGATCACGGGGATCACCTTCATCACCATCCACTCCGGGCGGTTCTCCATCTTCTTGTGCGCCTCCCGGAAGTTCTCGACCACGGCGAGCCGCTTGAGCGCGTCGGCTTTCCGCTGCTGGCTCGTCTCGGTCTTGGCCTGGAAGCGGAGCTCGCGGCTCAGCGGCGCGAGGTCGAGCCGCTTCAGCATCTCCTCGACGGCCTCGCCGCCGATGAGCGCGATGAACTTGTCGGTGTCCTCGTCGGGGAGGCGGTTGTTGTCTTCGCGGATCTGGTAGAGGACGTCGTAATACTCGTCCTCGGTCAGGAGCTGCCCCTCCTCAACGCCGAGCTCGGCGGCCGAGCCGGGCTGGATGACGACGTAGCTCTCGTAGTAGACCACCTTGTCGAGGCTCTTCGACTTCATGCCGAGGAGGTGGCCGAGCTTGTTGGGGACGCTCTTGAAGTACCAGATGTGGACGACGGGCACGCTCAGCGTGATGTGCCCCATCCGCTCGCGGCGGACCTTCTTTTGGGTCACCTCGACGCCGCAGCGGTCGCAGATGATGCCCTTGTAGCGGATCCCCTTGTACTTGCCGCAGTGGCACTCCCAGTCCTTGACCGGGCCGAAGATCTTCTCGCAGAAGAGCCCGTCCTTCTCCGGCTTGAACGAGCGGTAGTTGATGGTCTCGGGCTTGAGCACCTCGCCGTGGCTCCGCTCGAGGATGGCCTCGGGGGAGGCGAGGCTGACGGTGATCGAGGAGATGCCCTTGCGGAGGGGCGGCGTCTGGGTCGTTCCGAATGCCATGTTCAGCGTGGGGTTACTAATGATGGATACCGGCTGTAAGGGCGACCGGCCGGTCGCCCCTACGGGCTGGCGATTCGGTTAGTCGAGGGCGACCTCCAGGCCGAGGCCCATGAGCTCGCGGACGAGGACGTTGAAGCTCTCGGGCACGCTCGGCTCGGGGAGCGAGTCGCCCTTGACGATGGCCTCGTAGGTCTTCGAGCGGCCCTGCACGTCGTCGCTCTTCACCGTGAGCAGCTCGCGGAGGGTGTGCGCCGCGCCGTAGGCGTAGAGCGCCCAGACCTCCATCTCGCCGAACCGCTGCCCGCCGAACTGCGCCTTGCCGCCCAGCGGCTGCTGCGTGATCAGCGAGTACGGCCCGATCGAGCGGGCGTGGATCTTGTCCTCGACGAGGTGGCTCAGCTTCAGCATGTAGATCTGGCCGACCGTCGTGAGCTGGTCGAACGCCTCGCCCGTCCGGCCGTCGTAGAGCTGGATGCGGCCGTCGGCCGGGAGCCCCGCGGCCTGGAGCTCCGCGGCGATCTCGTCGAGGTTGGCGCCGTCGAACGGCGGGGTCGCGTAGCGGACGCCGAGCTTGTCGCCGGCCCAGCCGAGCAGCGTCTCGAAGATCTGCCCGAGGTTCATCCGGCTCGGCACGCCCAGGGGGTTGAGGCAGATGTCGACGGGGGTGCCGTCCTCGAGGAACGGCATGTCCTCCTGCGGCACGATCCGCGCGACGACGCCCTTGTTGCCGTGGCGCCCGGCCATCTTGTCGCCGACCTGCAGCTTGCGCTTCTTGGCGACGTAGACCTTGGCGAGCTGGACGATGCCGGGGGGCAGCTCGTCGCCCATCTGGATCCGGTACTGCTCGCGGCGGGCGGCGCCGGTGACGTCGGCGTGGCGGCGCTGGTAGTTCGAGAGCAGCCGGGCGATCTGGCGATCCTTGTCGTCGTCGCGCGTGAACGGCTGCCGGATCTTGAACTGCGCCGGGCTCATCCCCTCGAACGCCTTCTTCGTGACCTTCCCGCCCTCGGAGACCAGCACGGTCCCGTCGCGGAGCTCGATGCCGCCGGAGGTCTGGTTGTGCGCGATCTCGAAGAACCGCTCGTAGAACCGCTCGTCGAGCTCGCCGATGTCGCGGGCGAGCTGACCCTCGATCTGCTCCAGCCGCATCTCCTCGGCCTTTTTCGTGGCCGGGTCGGTCTTGCGGCGGCTGAAGAGCTGGGTCCCGATCACGACGCCCTTCATGCCGGGCGGCGCCTTGAGCGATGCGTCCTTCACGTCGCCGGCCTTGTCGCCGAAGATGGCGCGGAGCAGCTTCTCCTCCGGGGTCGGGTCGGTCTCTCCCTTCGGCGTGATCTTGCCGACGATGATGTCGCCGGGGCCGACCTCGGCGCCGATCCGGATGATGCCGCGCTCGTCGAGGTCGGCGGTGGCCTCCTCGGAGACGTTCGGGATCTCGCGCGTCAGCTCCTCCTCGCCGCGCTTGGTGTCGCGGACCTGGTGCTCGTACTCCTCGATGTGGACGCTCGTGAACACGTCCTCCTGCACGACGCGCTCGGAGATCACGATGGCGTCCTCGAAGTTGTACCCCTTCCACGGCATGAACGCCACGAGCACGTTCTTGCCGAGGGCCAGCTCGCCCTGGTCCGTCGAGCAGCCGTCGGCGAGGAGGTCGCCGCGCTTCACCTTCTGGCCGACGCGGACGCGCGGCTTCTGGTTGACGGCGGTGTCCTGGTTCGTCCGGCGGAACTTGACGAGGTCGTAGACGCGGACGGGCTCCTCGAAGGCGAGGCCCGCCTCGTCCTCGGCCTCGTCGTAGCGGACGACGATGCGGTTGGCGTCGACCTGCTCGACGACGCCGCTGGCCTCGGCGAGGATGAGCGCGCGGCTGTCGCGGGCGACGCGGCCCTCGAGGCCGGTCCCGACGAGGGGCGCCTCGGGCTGGAGCAGCGGCACGGCCTGGCGCTGCATGTTCGAGCCCATCAGCGCGCGGTTGGCGTCGTCGTGCTCGAGGAACGGGATCAGGCTGGCGGCCGGGCTGACGATCTGGTTCGGCGCGACGTCCATGTACTGGATCTCCTCCGGCCGGATCAGCGGGAAGTCGCCGCGCTGGCGGCAGCGGATGTAGTCGTTGGCGAAGGTGCCGTCGTCGTTGAGCGGCGCGTTGGCCTGCGCGATGACGACGCGGTCCTCGTCCTCGGCCGTGAGGTACTCGATCTTCTTCGTGACCTTGCCGTCCTTGACGACGCGGTACGGGGTCTCGATGAACCCGAAGTCGTTGACGACGCCGTAGACGCAGAGGCTGGAGATCAGCCCGATGTTCGGCCCCTCGGGCGTCTCGATGGGGCAGAGCCGGCCGTAGTGGGTGTAGTGGACGTCGCGGACCTCGAAGCCGGCGCGCTCGCGCGTCAGGCCACCCGGACCCAAGGCCGACATCCGACGCTTGTGCGTCAGCTCGGCCAGCGGGTTCGTCTGGTCCATGAACTGCGAGAGCTGGTTCGTCCCGAAGAACGTGTTGATCACCGACGAGACGGTCCGCGCGTTCACCAGGTCCTGCGGGGTGAACTTGTCGGCGTCGCGGAGATTCATCCGCTCCTTGATCGTCCGCGCCATCCGCGCGAGGCCGAGCGAGAACTGCTGCTGGAGCTGCTCCCCGACGGTCCGCACGCGGCGGTTGCCGAGGTGGTCGATGTCGTCGACGTGGCTCTTCCCGTTCTGGAGGAGGATGAGCTCCTTGATGATGGCGACGACGTCGTCCTGGATGAGGGTGAGGTCCTTCCGGTCCTTCGGGAGGTTCAGGCGCTGGTTGATCCGGTAGCGGCCGACCTCGCCGAGGTCGTAGCGCTTCTCGGAGAAGAAGAGGCGCTGGAGCATGGCCCGCGCCGTCTCGGTGTCCGGCGGCTCAGAGCCGCGGAGGGTCTCGTAGAGGTGGTGGAGCGCCTCCTCCTCGGTGTGCGTCGGGTCCTTCTTGAGGGTCTGGAGCAGCGTCGCCTTGTCGATCGCGTCGTCGTCCTCGCTCGCCTCCTTGCGGAGGAAGACACGCTCGATGCCGGCCTCCTTGAGCGAGCCGTAGTCGTCCTCGGTGAGCTCGTGGTCGGCGGGCAGCAGCACCTCGCGCTCGCGGCGCTCTTCGAGTACCTCGCCCGTGTCCTCGTCGACGATCTCCTCGATCCGCTCGACGGTGACGCTGGCGGCGAGCGTCCGCCCGACGGCCTTCTTCCCGAAGTCGCGCTTGTTCTTGATGGCGGCCTCGTCGGCGAGGTCAAAGAGGCCGACGATCTCGAGGTTCGAGGAGTAGCCGAGCGCGCGGAGCAGCGTCGTGACCGGGAGCTTCTTTTTCCGGTCGATGTAGGCCCACATCACGTTCGACACGTCGGTCGAGAACTCGATCCACGAGCCGCGGAAGGGGATCACGCGGGCGCTGTAGAGCTCGGTGCCGTTGGGGTGGGTGCTCTGGGCGAAGAACACGCCGGGGCTCCGGTGGAGCTGGCTCACCACGACGCGCTCGGCGCCATTGATGATGAACGTGCCCTGGGTGGTCATCACCGGCAGGTTGCCGAGGTAGACGTCCTGCTGGACGGCCTCCTCGGGCTCGTCCTCGTCCTCGTCCTCCTTCGCCGAGAGCCGGAGCTTGGCCTTGAGCGGGAGCGCGAACGAGAGCCCCTGCGCGATGCACTCCTCGACGGAGTGCTTCGGCGGGTCGAGCTCGTAGTGGAGGAACTCGAGCGTGTAGCGCTCGCGGCTGTCGGTGATGGGGAAGTGCTCCAGGAAGACGCCCTGGAGCCCCTGCGACTCGGTGCGCTCCTCCGGCGGCACCTCGGCCTGCACGAACTCGTGGTAGCTCGCGAGCTGGATGTCGAGGAAGTCCGGGTAGTCGAGCGGCGTCTGGACGTCGCCGAACGACATCCGGCCGGTGTCCATCGTCGAGAGCTTCTTCCGCTGGATGTCCCCGGTGGGAGCGCTCCCCGGGGAAGCGCCGTTCGCGGTGCCGTTGGTGCTGCCGTTCGTCCTCGCCTTCGTGGTCTGCTTCGCCAAAGTGTCCCCGCGTGGTTTGGTGGTCGGTTCCAGACCTCGGCGCCGGGCCGCGCCGAGGCTCGCCCTGCGCCTCGGTGGAGTTTGGCACGCCGCTGGCGGCGCGCAACACGGGGCTACGCGAGGTGCCCCATGGGGTTCCTGCATCTGGCCGGCCTCGGGAGGGGTTCAACCCGCCTCCTTATAACCGGCTCAAGCCGGGCTCCAAACCGCATGCAGGAGGCGCCCTGCTTGCGGTCGGAGGACCGGCTCCGGAACCGCGGCCCGGTCCGCCGACGAGAACGCCAGGGGGACCCGAGCCGCGGCCGTACTTCGGGTGAGCTACTTCAGCTCGACCTCCGCGCCGGCGCCTTCGAGCCGGCCCTTGATGTCCTCGGCCTCGTCCTTCGAGGCGGCCTCCTTGATCGTGTTCGGCGCGCCGTCGACCATCTCCTTGGCCTCCTTGAGGCCGAGGCCGGTGATGCCGCGGACCTCCTTGATGACGGCGATCTTGTTGCCGCCGATGGCGGTCAGGACGACGTCGAACTCGGTCTGCTCCTCGGCGGCGGCGGCGCCGTCCCCCCCGGCCGGGCCGGCCATCACGGCGGCGGCGGCGGCGGGCTCGATGCCGTACTCGTCCTTGAGCACGCCGAGCAGGTCGTTGGCCTCCTTGATGGTGAGGTTGACGAGGCTCTCGGCGATCTGGTTGATGTCTGCCATGGTCTGGGATGCCCCCATGGGGCGGTTTCCTGCGGCGGTCTCGGCCGGGCCGCTACGGTGGGCCGTCGGCTGCGCCGCTGATTAAGGGAAGTCGTGGGTCGTGAGTGATGAGTCCTGAGTGTTCAGGACTCAAAACCCACAACTCGAACGGAAGGCGCTAGCCTTCCCGCTCGGAGATCTGCTGGACGACGCTGGCGAGGCCGGAGCCCTGCGCGCCGAGGGCGCTGGCGATGTTGGTGATCGGCGCCATCAGGAGGCCGAGGATGTCGGCGAGGAGCTCGTCCTTGCTCTTGAGCGCGGCGAGGGCGTCGAGCTGGTCGGGGCCGAAGAAGGCGCCGTCGACGTAGGCCGCCTTGAGGCGCGGCAGCTCGTGGTCCTCGAGGAACTTCTTGATCACCTTCGCCGGCTTCGCGGGGTCGCTCGTGAGGGCGACGGCGGTGGGGCCGGAGAGGTGCTCGTAGAGCGCGGAGAAGTCGACCTCGGAGCCCTCCATCGCCCGACGGAGGAGCGTGTTCTTGAGGACGGTGAAGGTGACGTCGGCCTTGAAGAACTCGCCGCGGAGCGCGTTGGCGTCCTCGACGGAGAGGCCCTGGTAGTCGGTGAGGTAGACGGTGTTGGCGCCGTCGAGCTGCTCGGCGATGGCCGCGACCGCTTCCTCCTTCTGTTGCTTGGTGAGAGGCATGGCTGTAGGGGTCTGGAGGGGCGGGTTAGCGGGCGAAGCCGACGGCGGCATTCCGGTCGATGGCGATCGGTGGGCCCATCGTGGTCGAGAGCGTGACGCTGCGGACGTAGTTGCCCTTGGCGGCGGCCGGGCGGAGCCGCATGATCTCGCGGAGGAAGGCCGCCGCGTTCTCGCGTATCTGGTCCTCGGAGAACGACGCCTTCCCGATGGCCGTGTGGAGGTTGCCGGCCTTGTCGACGCGGAAGTCGATCCGGCCGGCCTTGACGGCGCTCACGGCGTCGGCGATGTCGTTGGTGACGGTGCCGCTCTTCGGGTTCGGCATGAGGCCGCGGGGGCCGAGCACCCGGCCGAGGCGGCCGAGCTTCGGCATCGCCGACGGGGTGGCGACGAGGACGTCGAAGTCGAGGAAGCCCTCGTTCTGGATCTTCTCGATGTAGTCGTCGAGGCCGGCCATGTCGGCGCCGGCGTCGAGGGCCTCCTGCTGCCGGCCCTCCTCGGCGATGACGAGCACGCGGACGGTCTTGCCGGTCCCGTGCGGGAGGGCCACCGAGCCGCGGACCATCTGGTCGGCGTGGCGGGGGTCGACGCCGAGGCGGAGATCCATGTCGACGCTCT
The DNA here is from genome assembly GCA_965215145.1 of Rhodothermales bacterium. Classification (GTDB taxonomy): domain Bacteria; phylum Bacteroidota; class Rhodothermia; order Rhodothermales; family JANQRZ01. The sequence continues at coordinate 2,931,001 of OZ244038.1, forward strand.
CGTCGAACTTGGCCTTCGGCATCTTCTTCAGCAGCTTCGCCGCATCATCGAGCGAGAAGCTCGCGGTGTTCTCGCCGTTGCCGTTCTCTTCGGAGGCGGCCTTCAGGACCTCGAGGGCCTGCCGGTACCGCTTGCCGTGCTTGGGCATGGGGGTGGACGGCCGTGCCGTCGGTTGTGCGGTGCTAGCGCCGGGGGGTCATCGGACTGAACCCGGCTCCCGCTGATGTGAGTTATGGGTCGTGAGTTATGAGTTGTGAGTGAGGGATCAGAACCCACGACTCAGAACCCACAACTCACAACTCCCTAAGCAGGGGCGCCGTCGACGGTGAGGCCCATCGAGCGGGCGGTCCCCGCGATCATGTGGGCGGCGCGGTCGACGGTGTGTGCGTTGAGGTCCTCCATCTTCTGCTCGGCGATCTCCTTGCACTGGTCCCACGTCACGCGGCCGACCTTCTCGCGGAGGGGGTCGCCGGCGCCCTTCTGGATGCCGGCCGCCTTCTTCAGGAGGACGGCCGCCGGGGGGCTCTTGACGATGAAGTTGAAGCTCTTGTCCGCGAAGACCGTGATGACCACGGGGAGGACGAGGCCCATCCGGTCCTGCGTCTGGGCGTTGAACGCCTTGCAGAACTCCATGATGTTGACGCCCTTCTGGCCGAGCGCGGGGCCGATCGGCGGGGCGGGGCTCGCCTGGCCGGCCTTGATCTGCAGCTTGATGAAGCCGTCTACCTTCTTTGCCATAGGGGTTCGCGGTGCTGACGCCGGGCGCTCGGGGCGCGTCGGCTCCCGCAGTTGGGTGTCAAAAAGTCGAGCCGGTCGGTATGCCCGGCGGGCCCGGTGGTTTCGCCTTCGTCAGCGCTTCAACCGAAACGCAGGCTCGGGCTTCACGCCTCGTGTTCGACCTGGAGGTAGTCGAGCTCGAGCGGCGTCTTGCGGCCGAAGATGGAGACCATCACGCGGACCTTCATCTTGTCCGGGTAGACCTCCTCGACGAAGCCGGAGAAGTTGTTGAACGGGCCGTCGACGACCTTCACGGCGTCGCCGGTCTTGAACGGCATCTCGGGCTGCTCGCCGGCTGCGGCCGTCTCCTCGACGCGGCCGAGGATGCGGTTGACCTCGTCGGGGCGGAGGGGCGTCGGCTCGTCGCCGGCCGAGAGAAAGCCGATGACCGAGGGGAGCGCCGTCACGACGTCCTTGAGGTACGGGCTGAGGTACGCCTCGACGAGGATGTAGCCGGGGAAGAACGTCTTCTCGCGTGTGCGCTTCTTGCCGCCGCGCATCTCGAACACGGTCTCCGTCGGGATCAGGATCTCGCCGATCCGGTCCTCAAGCCCGACGCGCTCGACCTCGCTCTCGACGTACTCCTTGACCTTCTTCTCGTGCCCGGAGAACGTCCGGAGCACGTACCACTTGCGGATCCCTTTCTTCTGCTTCGTCATGCTGTCACCGGGCATCGGGGGGCGAGGCTCAACCGCCGTAGAGGAAGGTGAGCACAGAGCTGATGCCCTTGTCCGCGCCGAAGATGAAGAGCGCCAGCGCCAGCGAGGAGATGAGCGTGAGGACGGTGTTGCTGACCAGTTCCTTCTGCTTGGGCCAGTGGACCTTCTTCATCTCCTTCGAGACGTCCTGGAGGTAGTTCGACTTCTCGGCCATGACGGATCAGTCTGGGAAACGCTAGAGGATGCTGGCACGGGCGGCAGGACTCGAACCTGCAACCTTCGGTTTTGGAGACCGATGCACTGCCAATTGTGCTACGCCCGTGTTGGTCCCTCGTCAATCGTCTGCAGTCACTGGCGGCGGCTACCACGGACGAACGACGAGGGACCAGGGACTGTTGCTAGTCGAGGATCTTGGAGACGACGCCGGCGCCGACGGTGCGGCCCCCCTCCCGGATCGCGAACCGCAGCCCCTCCTCCATCGCCACCGGCTGGATCAGCTGCACCCGGAACCGCGTGTTGTCCCCCGGCATCACCATCTCCACCCCCTCCCCCAACTCAATATCGCCGGTGACATCGGTGGTCCGGAAGTAGAACTGCGGGCGGTACCCCTTGAAGAACGGGGTGTGGCGCCCCCCCTCCTCCTTGCTCAGGATGTACACCTCGCACTCGAACTCCCGGTGCGGCGTCACGCTCCCCGGCTTCGACACCACCATCCCCCGCTCCACCGCGTCCTTCTCGATCCCACGGAGCAGGATCCCCGCGTTGTCACCGGCCTGCGCCGAGTCCAGGAGCTTCCTGAACATCTCCACCCCCGTCACCGTCGAGGCCTGCTTCTGCTCCCGGATCCCCACGAGCTCCACGGCCTCCCCCACCTTGATCGACCCCCGCTCCACGCGGCCCGTCACCACCGTCCCCCGCCCCGTGATCGAGAACACGTCCTCGATCGGCATCAGGAACGGGCGGTCCACCTCCCGCTCCGGCGTCGGGACGTAGGAGTCCACCGCCGCCATGAGCTCCTCCACCTTCTCCACCCACTGAGCCTCCCCGTTCAGCGCGCCGAGCGCGGAGCCCTGCACGACGGGGAGGTCGTCGCCGGGGAACTCGTAGGAGGAGAGCAGCTCGCGGACTTCCAACTCGACGAGCTCGAGGAGCTCCTCGTCGTCGACGAGGTCGACCTTGTTCATGAAGACGACGACGTAGGGGACCCCGACCTGGCGCGCGAGCAGGATGTGCTCGCGGGTCTGCGGCATCGGCCCGTCGGTGGCGGCGACGACGAGGATGGCCCCGTCCATCTGCGCCGCCCCGGTGACCATGTTCTTCACGTAGTCGGCGTGGCCGGGGCAGTCGACGTGGGCGTAGTGGCGCTCGGCCGTCTCGTACTCCACGTGGGCGGTGGCGATGGTGATCCCGCGCTCGCGCTCCTCGGGGGCGTTGTCGATGTCCTCGAAGTTCATCGCCGTGCCGCCCTGGGCCTCGGCGAGCACCTTCGTGATCGCCGCCGTGAGGGTGGTCTTCCCGTGGTCGACGTGGCCGATGGTGCCGACGTTGACGTGGGGCTTCGTCCGCTGGAACGTCTCCTTTGCCATGATCCTACCTGGGTGTACGGGGCGGCGGGCCGCCGGGTGGGTGAGGGAACGTGTGCTACTTCGTGCGCCCGAGGGCGCGGGTGGAGCCTCCTCCCGGACTTGAACCGGGGACCCCTTCCTTACCATGGAAGTGCTCTACCACTGAGCTAAGGAGGCTGGTCGAAGCATGGGCTTCGGGGGAGCGGGAGACGGGATTCGAACCCGCGACCCTCAGCTTGGAAGGCTGATGCTCTACCAACTGAGCTACTCCCGCTTAGGAGTTCTGGGACTTGAGTCGTAGGTGGACCACTCAGAACGCACGACTCGGAACTCAAAACTCTCCGTGGGCAGGGGAGGATTCGAACCTCCGAAGGCGAGAGCCAACAGATTTACAGTCTGTCCCGTTTGACCGCTTCGGTACCTGCCCGGCAAGATGTCAAGGTGCCGCATCCGGACCGGTGCGCGGGCGCGTCGGAGAGCTGGCGAAGGGACTCGAACCCCCAACCTGCTGATTACAAATCAGCTGCTCTACCAGTTGAGCTACGCCAGCCGGCTGGAGCGGCCGGGGCCACTCCCGAGTGCGGGCAAGGGCGAAAACTACGGGGTCCCCCGCTCCGCTGTCAACGTCGCGAGTCGCCGAAGCCCTCTATTTCGGGCTCTTCGCCGCTTCTTCGCTCCCCCCGCCGCTGCCATGCCCGGAAGCCGAACCACCCCGCGAATCCGGCGACGAGCAGCCCCATCGCCCACCGCCCGTACAGCGCGAGGTAGTGCCCGACGACCCCCCAGTTGTCGCCCACGGCGAAGCCGGCGTAGGCGATCAGCGAGCACCACACGGCCGCGCTCACCGTCGCCCACAGCGCCACCGGGACGGGGCGCATCTCGGCCGCGCCGGCCATGAGCGAGATCACCGAGCGCGCCCCGCTGAGGAACCGGTTGGCCGCGACGACGCCGAGGCCGTAGCGCCGGAGCCACCGCTGCGCGAGCCGCGCCCCCCGCTTCGGGACCCACCGCAGCCGCTCCGGGTCCAGCGCCGCCTCCCCGACCCAGCGGCCGATGGCGAACATCGTCATGAACCCGAGCGCCCCCGCCACCGTCGCTAGCACGATGACGGGGACGAGCTCGACCGTCCCGAGCCCGACGAGGTAGCCGCCGAACACGACGACCATGTCGCCGGGGATCGGGGGGATGACGTTTTCGAGGTACGCGACGGCGAAGACGGTGACGTAGACCCACGTCGGAGCCAGCCCCTCCATCCACGCGACGATATCACCGAGGAGGTCGGCCACGTCAGGCCCCGCCGCCGAGCGGGAGCAGGAGGCAGACGGCGTGGCACGCCCCGCCCTCCTCGCGCCCGGCGAACCCCATCCCCTCCCCCGTCGTCGCCTTGACCGATACGTCCCCGACCTCGACGCCGAGCGCGCGGGCGAGGTTGGCCCGCATCGCGTCGATGTGGGGGCGGAGCTTGGGGCGCTGAAGGACCAGCGTGGCGTCCACGTTGCCGACGCGGTGGCCGGCCTCGCGGACGAGCCCGACGACGGCTTCGAGCAGCCGGAGGCTATCGGCGCCCCTCCACTCGGGGTCGGTATCAGGGAAGTGCTGGCCGATGTCGCCGAGGGCGGCGGCGCCGAGCAGCGCGTCGATCACGGCGTGGGTGAGGACGTCGGCGTCGGAGTGGCCGAGGAGCCCGCGCTCGTGCGGGACCTCGACGCCGCCGAGGACGAGGCGGCGGTCTTCCGTGAGGCGGTGGACGTCGTAGCCGATGCCGATGCGCACGGGGTTCGGGAGGGTGGACGATGGAGGATAGAAGATCGAGGACGGAGGCGCCATCCTCAATCCTCCATCTTCAATTCGCCAGACCAGACCGGCCACAGCGCCTCCGCGAGCTTCCAATCTGCGGGCGCCGTCACCTTGAAGTTCAGCGCGCTCCCCTCGACCAGCCGGACGGGGCGGCCGAGGCGGCGGACGAGCTCCACCTCGTCGGTACCCGGCACATCGCCGAATCGCGCGTGGGCCTCGCGGAGCACGTCGAGATGGAACGCCTGCGGCGTCTGCATCCGCCACAGCCCCTCGCGTGGGACCGTCTCCCCGAACGCCGAGTCCTCGGCTCGCCGGAGCGTGTCGGCGACGGGGACGGCGAGGGCGGCGGCCCCGTGCTCTCGCGCCGCCGCGACCACGGCCGCGAGACGGTCGGCCGGGAGGAAGGGGCGGACGGCGTCGTGGACGAGGACGACCTCGGTGCCCTCAGGGACGGCGGCCAGCCCCCTCCCCACCGACGCCTGCCGCGTCGCCCCACCCGCGACGACGCGGTGGAGCTTCGTGATGCCGCGCTCGCGGAGTGACGCTGACAGCGCCTCGGCCTCGCCCGCCGGACCCGCCACCACGACGGCGTCCACCGCGGGGTGCCGCTCGAACACCCGGAGCGTCTGCACCAGCAGCGGCGCTCCGCCGAGCGTGCGGAACTGCTTGGCCGGCGCGCTCGGCGCCGCCATCCGCCGCCCCACCCCCGCCGCCGGGACGACGGCCGCTACGCGGCAGGAAATAGGAGATGGAGAAGGGGAGATGGGGAGCGTCTGATTTCCGGAATCGCCCTCCCCCATATCCGATTTCCTATCCCCCATTCCCCCTCAGATCACCAGCATCGCGTCGCCGAAGGCGAAGAGGCGGTACTCCTCGCGGATGGCCTCCTCGTAGGCGTGGCGGATCAGCTCCCGGTCCGCGAACGCGCTCACCAGCATGAGCAGCGTCGACTTCGGCATGTGGAAGTTGGTCAGCAGCCGCTGGGTGATGCGGAACTCGTAGGGCGGGTAGATGAACTTGTCCGTCCACCCCTCCCCCGCCTTCAGCCCGCCGCTGGCCGAGATGCTCGACTCGACGGCGCGGGCGGACGTCGTGCTGCACACGGTCACCGTGTTCGTCGGGGAGGCGAGGGCGCGGTTGACGGCCTCGGCGGCCCCCGGCCCGACGCAGAAGTTCTCCGAGTCCATCTTGTGCTTCGTGAGGTCCTCGACCTCGACGGGCCGGAACGTCCCGAGCCCGACGTGGAGCGTCACCGGCGCGATGGCGACGCCCTGGCCCTCGAGCTCGCTCCGCGTCCGCTCGGTGAAGTGGAGCGCGGCCGACGGCGCGGCCACGGCCCCGCGGTGCTCGGCGAACACGGACTGGTAGCGGTCGCGGTCCTCGGGCTCGACCGGGCGGCGGAGGTACGGCGGGATCGGCGTCTGCCCGACCTCGTCGATCAGGTCGTAGAGCTCCTCGGCCGTGCCGTCGAAGAGGAACCGGATGGTGCGGCCCCGGCTCGTCGTGTTGTCCACGACCTCGGCCACGAGGTCGTTGTCGAAGTAGAGCTTGTTGCCGACGCGGATCTTCCGGGCGGGGTCGACGAGGACGTCCCAGAGCCGGCTTTCGCAGTTCAGCTCGCGGAGCAGGAAGACCTCGATCCGCGCGCCCGTCTTCTCCTTGTTGGCGAAGAGCCGCGCCGGGAACACCCGCGTGTCGTTGACGACGAGGGCGTCGCCGGGCTCGAAGAAGGCGCTGAGCTCGCGGAAGTGCCGGTGCTCGACGGTCCGGCTCTCGCGGTCGACCACCATGAGGCGGGCGCCGCCCCGCGGCTCGGCGGGGTATTTCGCGACGAGCCGCTTGGGGTAGGGGTAGTCGAAGTCGGTGAGCTTGGGGGAGAGGGCGGGGCGGAAGACGCGGGGGGCTGCCGTGGGCGCGGCGGTAGCAACGAGACTCATGCGGACGGGGTCGGCGGTGGGTGAGGCACGAGCCGGGGGTTGGTTTCCCCCTTCCAACGCGGGCGGCGTGGCGGCCACGGAGCGCGTGAAGGAGACGTGAATGGCCCGAGTTGCGAGCTAATATAACCGCATTATTATCCCAGGGCAATCACCGGACGCAGGTAAGGGTGCCCCCCGATCCGGGCGACGCCCCGCCGGCGTTACTCAGAGGCCGGCCGCACCGTCCCCCGCACCTCGCCGAACCCGACGCGGTAGCCGTCGCCCTGGCCCCAGCCGCGCATGACCACCGTGTCTCCGTCCTGGATGAACTTCCGCTCCGAGCCGTCGGGGAGCGGGACCGGCTCCGTGCCGCGCCACGAGAGCTCGAGCATCGAGCCGTAGGAGCCCTCGCCCGGGCCGCTGATGGTCCCGCTCGCCATGAGATCGCCGGGGCGGGCGTTGCAGCCGTTGACGGTGTGGTGGGCGAGCTGCTGCTCGGGGCTCCAGTAGAGATGCTTCGCGTTCGAGCGCGCCACGACGGCCGGCTCGCGCATCCCCTCGGCCTGGATGGCGACCTCCAGCACGAGGTCGAGCGCGCGGGGCTCTTTCTGGCGGAGGTAGTCGAGCGGCTCGGGGTTCTCGCCCGTCTGCGGCTCGCCGTCCACGCGGAAGGGCTCCAGCGCCTCGGCCGTCACCACCCACGGGCTGATGCTCGTCGCGAAGCTCTTGCCGAGGAACGGCCCGAGCGGGACGTACTCCCACTTCTGGATGTCCCGCGCGCTCCAGTCGTTGACGAGGACGAACCCGAACACGTGCTCGCCGGCCTCCCCGATGGGGATCGACCCGCCGAGCTCGTTGCCGGGGCCGACGAAGAACCCCATCTCAAGCTCGAAGTCGAGCAGCTTCGAGGGGCTGAACGTCGGGGGGCCGTCCTCGGGCTTGAGCTGCCCCTTCGGGCGGACGACCTCGGTGCCGGAGACGACGACGGAGGAGGCCCGGCCGTGGTAGCCGACGGGGAGGTGCAGCCAGTTCGGGAGCAGCGCGTTTTCCGGGTCGCGGAACATGGCGCCGACGTTGGTGGCGTGCTGCTTCGAGGAGTAGAAGTCGGTGTAGTCCCCGATCTGCGCGGGCAGCAACATCTCGGCGTCCTTGACGGGGATGAGGGCCTGCTCGCGGAGCGTGGTGTCGTCGCGGATGGTCTCCTCGTCGTGGGCGAGAAGCTTCTGCAGCGTGCGCCGGGCCTCGCGCCACGCCGGCCGGCCGAGCCCCATGAACACGTTCAGCGACGACTGCGCGAACGGCCGCCGGCCCGCGAGGTACTCCCCGTTGAAGAGCCGCCGCTCCTGCAGCACCGCGCAGTCCACCACGAAGTCCCCGATGCGCGTGCAGACGGCGGGCGTGCTGCCGCCCCTGCGGCGGAAGATGCCGAAGGGGAGGTTCTGGATCGGGAAGGGGTGGGCGGCCGGGACCTCCACGAAGGAGCGGAGGGCGGGGTCGTGGGTTGCGTTCATGGGTGAGGAGCGGTTCAGAAGAAGGGTCAAGGGGACGGGGGGTCCGGAGAAGGGGAAAGCGGTCTGTCCTTCCCGCCCCCTCCGCCCCCTCCGTACCGGCGCGAAGCGCCTACAGCATCCCGAGCGCGCGGAGGTCCTCGCGGGGTTCGTTGAACGAGCACGAGCCGTAGGACGTGGCGAAGGCGGCGCGGGCGGCCTCAACCTCGGCCGGCGTGGCGCGGAGATCGTCCACGACGAAGCCGTCGGCGTCGAGGGCGAAGCGGGCGGGGTCGTCGGCGTCGAGGACGTGGCGGATGGCCCCCTCGTCGAGGTCGAGGGCGTGGGCGAGCACGCCGCCGCCGAACACGTTGAGGAAGCCGTGACGCGTGACCCCCAGTTCGGGGTCGGCGTGGCGGACGGGGTGGTGGAGGCCGGCGGTGGCCTTGAACGGGAGCCCCGCCTCGCGGCAGCGCGCGAGCGCGAAGGCCACCTGCTCCGTGGTCGGGAAGAGGTCCGGGGTGACGCCGCCGCAGCGGAGCTTCAGCCCGAGCGGCACGCCCGCCACGTCCCCCCGCGTGGCGAGCGCCGCGACGGCCTGCTCGACCGTCCGCCGCCAGTCCCCGCCCCAGCCCGCCTCGAAGAACGCCCGCTCGAACCGGACGGCGCTCGCGTCCAGCGCCTCGGCCGCGGCGCCGAGCGCCTCTGTGACGTCGCGCTCGCGCCCTTCGGCCGCCGACGCCGGCAGCCGCCCCTCGAAGAGGTCGGCGCGGACGCGGCCGGCGTGCTCGGCCTCGAAGGCCGCCGTCGCGATGAGCGCGGCGCGGAGCCCCTCGGCGAAGGCTGCGGTCGTGGAGGCGGCCCCGCCGAGGACGGAGAACGGGGCGGGGCGCTCGGCGCCGAAGAGGTCAGAGAAGGGGCGGACGTCGGGGAGGCGCGAGGCCGGCGCGATAAACCGCGCCAGCATCCACGCGTCGCCCGAGCGGCGGTAGGCGGCGAAGTTGGGGAGGGCCTCCTCCAGCGGGAGCCGGGCCGGCGGGAACAACCCGGCGTAGTCGATGAGGCCGGCGAGGAAGGCCCGCGCCCCGGCGGAGGCCGTGGCGGGCGCGGCGGAGGCGGCGGGGGGCGTTGCGTGCATAGAACGACGCGGGGTGAGGTAGCGGCGGACCTTCCGGCAGAAGGCCGATGCACGCCCGCCCCGCCCGGCGCGTTCCTCCGCACCGCCTGCCGGCACCCGCCGGGGGTCGGAAGAGCGCTCGGGGACCCCCAAACGGGGGCGACGGTAGAACTCGGGCAGCGGCCGCCGGCTTGGTCGCCCATCCCGCGCAGTGGTACCTTAGCAGCGCCGGGATGGGCCACCCGGCCGGCCTCCCCCGACGGCCGCCCTAACCCCGCCGAATCCACCTCCGCTCTCCGATGGACCGCTACTCCCTCCCCCGCCTCCCCCTCCTGCTCGGCGCCTTCGCACTCAGCATCGTCCTCGTCGCCGCCGACGGCTGCTCCAGCGACCCTAACGTCGAGGGAGCCAAGCTCGAGCTCCGCAACGGGGACTACGAGCGCGTGATCTCGCTCACCGACCAAGCCCTCCAGGCCGACCCGGACAACGCCGAGGCGTACTACCTCCGCGGCGAGGCGTACCGCCGCATGGCCGAGACCGACCCCGACGCCCGCCAGGAGAACGTCGAGATGATGGTCCAGGCGTATACCCGTGCCTATGAACTCGACCCCGACAACGACGCGATCCAGCTCGGGATGCTCCAGGCCTACGGCGCCGAGATGAACCGGGGCGCCGCCCTCTTCGGCCGGGGCGCCGAGGACGCCGCCAACTACACCGCCGCGGCCTCCGCCTTCGGCAACGCCGCCGCCGTCATGCCGGACTCGGCGAACGCCTACCTCAACCAGGGCCTCGCCCTGCTCGCCGGCGGGCAGGCCGGCCAAGCCGGCGAGCCGCTCCGCGCGGCCATCGACCGCGGCGCCGACTCCCCCGAGGCCTACCTCTACCTCGGCCGGATCTACCTCTCCGAGGACCAGGCCGCCGAGGCGCTGATGACCCTCGAGCAGGGCCGCGACGCCTTCCCCGACAACCCCGACATCCAGACCGAGCTGCTCAACGCCTACGGCCGCACCGGCGAGATCGACCGCGCCCTCGACGAGTACGCCGCGGCCGTCCAGGCGAGCCCGGACGACCCCACGCTCCGCTACAACTACGGCTCGTTTCTCCTCCAGGCCGAGCGCTACGACGAGGCCGCCGAGCAGCTCCGGCGCGCCGCTGAGCTCGCGCCCGACAACGGCAACGCGCACTACAACCTCGGCGCGGCCTACATCAACCAGGTCGTCGCCGTCAACGCCGAGCTCGGGGAGATGGAGATGGACGACCCGAACCTCGCGGCGCGCGAGGCCGAGCGCGACGCGCTCTTGGAGCAGGCTATCCCGTCGCTGGAGCGGGCCCGCGACCTCCTCAGCGCCGAGGACCAGGACGTCGAGGCCGTCTGCGAGAGCCTGTTCCGGGCCTACTCCCAGATGCGCCGCTACGACGAGGCCCAGGACGCCGCCGAGTGCGCCGGCATCGACCTCGACTAGAGGCGGGCGCCCCGCTCATAGCGCAGCTCGCTCATAGCGCAGCTCCAAACGGAGGCGTGGCTCCCCGCGCCTCCGTTTGCTTTGGAGGATGGAGAAGGCCCCTCCCCGCCCCATCCTCTATCTTCCATCCTCCCTCCTCCCCTCTACCCTCCGATGAAGCCTGCCGCCGACGCCCAAACCGCCGCCAACGGCCGCGCTAGCGCCGACCTCCGGTTCGGCACGCTCGCCGTCCACGCGGGGCAGGAGCCGGACCCGACGACGGGCGCCATCATGACGCCGGTCTACCTCACGAGCACCTACGTCCAGGCCGCCCCCGGGGAGCACCTCGGCCACGAGTACGCCCGCGTCTCGAACCCCACCCGGACGGCGCTCGAGAAGAACCTCGCCGCGCTCGAAGGCGCCGCCCACGGGGTCTGCTTCGCCTCCGGCCTCGCCGCCATCGACGCGGTCCTCCGGCGGCTCTGCCCCGGCGACCACGTCGTCGCCATGAACGACCTCTACGGCGGCACCCACCGGCTGATGCGGCAGGCGTTCGAGCCGATGGGCGTCCGGTTCTCGTTCGTCGACCTCACCGACCCCGACGCCCTCGACCGCGCCGCCACCGACGACACCCGCCTCGTGTGGGTCGAGACGCCGACGAACCCGCTGCTCCGCATCATCGACATCGAGGCCGTGGCCGTGCGCGCCCGCGAGCGGGGGATCGCGGTGGCCGTCGACAACACGTTCGCCACCCCGTACCTCCAGCGCCCCCTCGACCTCGGCGCCGACCTCGTCGTGCACTCGACGACGAAGTACCTCGGCGGGCACTCCGACGTGGTGGGTGGGGCCGTGCTGACGTCCGACGAGGCGTGGGCCGAGCACCTCCGGTTCCAGATCAAGGCCGTCGGCGCGGCGCCCGGCCCGATGGACGCGTTCCTCATCCTCCGCGCCACGAAGACGCTCCACCTCCGCATGGAGCGGCACTGCGCCAACGCCGCCGCCGTGGCCCGCTTCCTCCGCGACCACCCGAGGGTCGCCGACGTCCGCTGGCCGGGCTTCGAGGACGCCCCCGGCCACGCCGTCGCGAAGCGGCAGATGCGGGACTTCGGGGGGATGGTCTCGTTCGCGCTGGAGGACGACGCGCTGGAGACGGCCGTGCGGGTGATGCAGGCGACGCGGGTGTTCCAGCTCGCCGAGAGCCTCGGCGGCGTCGAGAGCCTCATCAGCCACCCCGCCTCGATGACCCACGGCTCGATCCCCGCCGAGGAGCGCCGCGCGGCCGGCCTCCCGGACTCCCTCGTCCGCCTGTCCGTTGGCGTCGAGGACGCGGCCGACCTCGTCGAAGACCTCGACCGGGCACTCGGAACCGCCTGACGGCGTAAGCCCCCCTCACCCCCGCGCCGTTTCCCCTCCCACGCATGGAACGGGCCGCCCCGAAGCAACGCGTCAACCAGACTCCCATCGCCCGGTTCGAGCGGTGGGCGCTGCCGCGGATGGCCCACCGCCTCCCCGGCTGGATGACGCCGGACACGCTGACGGTGATCGGCCTCGTCGGCGCGGGGCTCATCGGGGCCGGCTACCTGCTGACGGCCTACGGCCTCGGCTGGCTGTGGCTTTCTTCCTTTGGGTTCGTGCTCCACTGGTGGGGGGACTCCCTCGACGGGACGCTCGCCCGCGTCCGCGACATCCGCCGCGAGCGCTACGGCTTCTACGTGGACCACCAGAGCGACGCGGTCTCGTCGGTCGTGATCTTCCTCTGCCTCGGGCTCTCGCCGCTGATGCCGCTGGCGACGGCGCTGTTCCTCCTCGTGGGGTACCTGCTGCTGATGATCCTCGTCAACCTCGTCACCATCGCGCGGGACGTGTTCAAGATCTCGTTCGGCGGCGTCGGCCCGACGGAGGCCAGGGTGCTGATGATCGCGGGGAACACGCTCGTCTTCTTCCTCGGCAACCCGACGCTGGAGGTGTTGGGGTTCGAGGGCACGCTGTTCGGCCTGCTCGGCGCGGTCGGCGCGGTGGGGCTGACGGCGTACTACGTCGTCTTCGGCCTCATCGAGCGGTCGAAGCTGGCGAAGCTCGATCCGCCGCCGTCGCCCGCTGCTGCCACCAACGGCACCGCTGCAACGGAGGTGGCGCTGCCCGAGGAGACCGTCCCGGAGAAGGCCCCCGTTGGAAGCCGGTAAGCGCTCCCACCCCAGGCCGGAGTGCGCGTGGGCCGTTACGCCGAGGCCGCGTGGCGCGGCTTCACAGGTGGCCCCAACCACACGGTAACTGTATGCCCCGCGCCGGCTCCCTCCTCCTCGCACTCCTGCTACCCCTCGTCGGTTGCACATCGTCCCGGCCCGTGGATGACGCTGAGCCCTCCCGGTGGGAGATGCAGCGGGTCGTCCTCCTGCTCGACCTCGGCAACATCCCAGGGGTGCGGGCGGCGGAGTTCGCGGCCGAGGTCGAGGAAAGGCTCGCCGCTACCGGCGCTCAAGCGGAGGTGGTCCGAACGCGTACGGCGGTCGGGGACGACCGGCTCGGGTACTACGCCCTCACCTACGGCGCGACGCACCTCGTGCTCGTGCAGGCTGCGGAGGTCGCGCGGGTCCGGCGCCCTCCCGGGCTCGGGCAAAACTCACCGGGGCGCGTGATCGACCGGCTCGACGACGTCCCGTCCTGGATCACGGTCCTCGACGCACGGGGCGCCACGCTGTCGGAGGCAGCCGTTCGCGTCCGGGTAGGCGAGCAGGACGGCGGCGCCGGCCTCCTCGTGCAGAGCATCCGGCGCCTCGGCTTCCGTCTCGGGCCCGCCGACTAGAACCGCGTCTCGACGCCGACGAAGAGTTCGGTCGCGTCGAGCGCGTTGCGGCCGTAGACCGGGGTGTAGACCTGCACGCTGAACCCGGTCTCCCCGAACATCCGCAGCGTGGCGCCGCCGCCGAGGCGGACGAGCCGCTGCTCGGGGAACCCCTCCGGCTGCACGACACCCGCGATGACGGGTACGGGCTCCGGTGAGTCGACGCTCCAGACCACGTCCACGAGCCCCTGTACGAGGAGCCGGTCGAAGACGGTGTAGCCGGCCTCGGCGCGGGCGATCCACTCGTCGCTAAAGGCGATCCGCCGGTCGGCCTCCACGCAGACGGGCTCGTCGCCTTCCGCCGGGGCGACGTCGCAGGGGGCGCGGCGCGAGAGGGCGTAGACGCCGGAGCGGTAGCGGTAGCCGGCGGTGGCCTGTGCGTAGAGCGGGAGCCGCCCGAAGCTCCGCCCGTAGGCCAAGAGGAACTCCGCATCGGCCTGCCCGCTCCCGACGGCGGGGGCGAGGTTGCGGCGGTATCCCAGCGGCACCCGCAGCCCGAACGTGAACGCCAGCGCCGACGCCTCGTCGAGGCCGAGCCGGTCCTCGAGCCCGACGCGGACGGCCATCATGGCGTTGCCGAGGTCCTGCCCCGCACGCTCGACCTCCAGCTCGCCCGTCGCCGCGCTGCCGCCGACGTCGCGGACGAACAGCCGCTTGTACGGCAGCATCCCGACGAGCGTGAGCCCCTCCCCCAGCCCGAACTCGGTGTAGAGGTAGAGGCTGCGGTCGCGGAACGGCGAACCGTCGAGCCGCGCCGTCTCGTCGAGGTCGTCGAGCGCGGGGTTGTAGGGGACGGCCCCGCCGTCGGCGTCGAAGCGAGTGTCGGTGCTGACGAGCCCGAGGGTGAGCTTGGTGTAGACGCGGCCGGGCTCCTGCGTCCACGCCTGCGCGCGGGCGGGGCCGGCGGCGAGAACGGTCAGGAGAGCGACGAGCAGCGTGAGGCGGAGGGTCACGGGAGCTTATTCGGCACGGTTGAGCGCCCAAAGGTACTCGGTCTGCACGGAGTCGTCCGCGACGATCTCACGGGCCGTATTACCGGCGAGGACCACGCGTTTCACCGCAGAATGGGCCCTCTTTGGGTCGAGGTAGAGGAGCAGGAAGTCGCCTCCCGGCATCCCTGCCCGCTCCCAGTCGTCGGCGTACCAGTCGAGGAGGGAGGAGACGACCCAGCCGTCGCCGTCGCGGCGGAAGTGGCGCCTGGAGTTCACGAAGTCGCGCATGGCCGCGTCCAACTCGGCGTCGAGGTTGTCGGCGGTGAAGGCGCGCTGCCGGAGCCGCGGGCACGAGACGGCCCCGCAGTTGACCCCGACGTGGAGCCGCGGGTCGAGCCGGTCCACGGCCAGCGCCTTCAGCTCCGCCGGCCCGTCGGCGCCGCGGAGGATCACGTTCTCGATCTGGTTCAGCGTCACGTCGAGGCCGGCCACGCGGAGCGGCGTCTCGAAAAAGAAGTCGAACCCGTGCGCCTCGATGTTCGAGGGCACGCCGGCCTCCAGGAGGCGGTCGAGCATCCGGGCGTTGTAGGCGTTCATCCAGAACGCCTTCTTCTCCGCGTCGCTGCCGAGCGTGCTGGCGTCGAAGTCTTCGATGGCGGCGACCACGGCGTCGAGGTCATCCCGCAGCTCCCCTCGGAGCAGGTCGTACCGGACGAGCCCGTCGGCGGTGACGACGCGCGCGAGGATGTCGCTCCATTGCGACTCATAGCCGTCGGCTGCTAGACCGTCGGCCGAGGTGCTCCCCACCGGAACCACGGGCGGAGCGGTCGGCGACGGCTCAGGCACGTCGGAACATCCCAGCGTCTGAGTTGGGATCAGGAGCAGCGGGAGGGCGAAGAGCAGGAGGCGCATCAGCGGCAGGGTCGTCGGTGGTCGAGAGCAAACGCCGTCCCTGCCTACGTGATTCTCACGAGAGGGTCATTTGGGAGAGGGTGAGGAGGGAGCCGCTATCCTGCGGCACGGGCGCGGCATGCCGCGCCCCTACGAACGCTCCCCTCCGTCCTCTGGACGCGAGGCGGCTACTCTACCGTTCTACCGTCCCCTTCAGCCGGAGCGACTTCGCCGGCTGGGCCGCGTCGTCGGTCTGGAGCACGACGGCCACGTCGAACGGGCCGGGCGCGAGCAGCGCCGGCGGGACGACCACCTCGACCTCGACGAGATCGTCGCGGAAGATGGGGGCCTCGGGGAACCGGACCTCGGCGCCGGCGGGGTACGACGTGGCGCCGGTGATGCGGACGGGCCGCTCGCCCTCGTGCTGGAGCCGGTAGCGGAACCGGACGGGCACGCCCGCCCGCGCCGTCCCCGCGTCGAACACGTCGGTCTCGAACCGGAGGCTGCCCTGCACCGAGCCTCCGGTGATGACGTCGCTCAGCACGCGGCCGGTGATGACGAGCGTCTCCCGCGCCGGCCCGCCCACGCCGTCGGCGGCGAGCACGGTGACGGTCTTGCGGAACGGCCCCGGCCGCCCCTCCGAGTCAAACACGACGACGATCTCCCCGGCCTCGCCCGGCGCGACGGGCGTCTCGGTGAACGTCGGCGTCGTGCAGCCGCAGGAGGGCTGGACGCGGGTGAGTTGGAGCGGCCGGTCACCGGTGTTCGTGAAGGCGAACGTGTGGGTCACCTCCTCCCCCTCGTCCATCGGCCCGAAGTCGTACGTCGCCTCAGCAAAGGCGAGTTCGCCCTGGGCGAAGGCAGGGGCGGCAATGAGGAGGACAGTGGCGAGAGGCAGAAGCAGTTTCATGGCATTGCCTAGATCGTATTGCATAGTGCGTAAGAGCACCTCCCTTACGCACTACGCAATACGCACTACGCACTAGTACCCCAGCACCTCGCGGGCGCCGCGGACGACGTCGGCGTCCTGCGGGAGCACGGCGCTCTCCAGCGGGTCGGCGTAGGGGATGTACGTGAAGGCCCCGGCCACGCGCCGCACCGGCGCGTCGAGGTCCTCGAAGGCCCGGTCGGTGATCTGGGCGGCGATCTCGGCGCCGAAGCCGACGAACTCCTGGTCCTCGTAGAGCACGAGCGCCCGGCTCGTCTTCCGCACCGACGCCAGGATCGTCTCGGTGTCGAGCGGGGACATCGTGCGGATGTCGATGATCTCGACCGAGGCGCCGTCCTCCTTCTCGATCAGCTTGGCCGCGTTGATCGCCTTGTAGACCATCATCCCGTAGGTCACGACCGTGAGGTCGGCGCCCTCGCGGACGACGCGGGCCTTCCCGAACGGGAGGAGGTAGTCGGCGTCGGGCTCCGGGGAGCGGGCGGGGCCCTGGCGGTAGAGCGCCTTGTGCTCCAGGAAGATCACCGGGTCGTTCAGCCGGATCGCCGTCTTCAGCAGCCCCTTCGCGTCCGCCGCGTTCGAGGGCATGGCGACCTTGAGGCCGGGGAAGTGCGCGAAGATGCCCTCGACGTTCTGGCTGTGGCAGAGGCCGCCGTGGATGTAGCCGCCGCACGGGACGCGGACCACGACGGGCGCACTCCAGTCGTTGTTGGAGCGGTAGCGGAACGGGGCGAGCTGGTTGCGGATGGCCTGCATCGAGGGCCAGATGTAGTCCGCGAACTGGATCTCGACGACGGGCTTGTACCCGGCCGCCGCCATCCCGACCGCGCTCCCGATGATGGAGTGCTCGGCGAGCGGGGAGTTGAAGCAGCGGTCGCCGCCGTACTTCGCGGTGAGCCCGCGCGTGGCGGTGAACACCCCGCCCTTGCCGCCGCCGACGTCCTCGCCGTAGACGACGACGCGCTCGTCGCGCTCCATCTCCTCGTCGATGGCGTGGTTGATGGCGTCGACCATCACGATCAGCTCGCCCGAGGGCTCGCTCGCCTCGTAGTCGAGCTGGGGCGGGTCCTCGTCGTAGACGTGCAGCAGCGCCGTCTCGGCCGGGGGGTCGGCCTGCTCGGCGGCCCAGACGGCCTCGGCGTCGACCTCGCGGCGCACGTCGGCCTCCATCTCGTTGACCTCCTCCTGCGTCATCACCCCGGCCTCGACGAGCTTCGCGGCGAGCTTGGTGATGGGGTCGCGGACCTTGTCGGCCTCGATCTCGTCGGGCTTCCGGTACTTGTCGTGGCTGTCGGAGGAGGAGTGCGGCAGCAGCCGGACGACGTCGGCGACGAGGGCGACGGGGCCGTTGCCGGCGCGGGCGTACTCGGTGGCGGCCTTCGCCACGGCCCAGACGGTGAAGAAGTCGGTGCCGTCGTAGGTGGCGCGGGCGAGGTTCTCGTAGCCGGCGGTGATGGCGTAGACGGAGTCCCCGGCGGTCTGCTCGCGGCGGGGCACCGAGATGGCGAACCCGTTGTCCTGGACGTGGAAGAGCACGGGGGCCTTCGCGCGGGCGGCCCAGTTGAGCCCCTCGTGGAAGGCGCCCTGGCTCGTCGAGCCCTCGCCGCCGGAGACGACGGTGACGGCGTCGTTCCCGTCGCGGAGGGTGGCGAGGCCGAACCCAACGGCGGGCATGTACTGCGCGCCGACCGACGAGGAGGTCGTCATGATGTGGAGGTCGCGGCGGCTGAAGTGCTCGGGCATCTGGCGCCCGCCGGAGGCCGGGTCGTCGGCCTTGCCCATGTGGCCGAGGAGCGTCTCCTTCACCGTCATCCCGACCTGGAGCGAGGTGGCGAGGTCGCGGTAGTAGAGGCAGTACCAGTCGTGCCCGCCGCGGGTGTGCATGGCGAGGCCGACCTGCGCCGCCTCGTGCCCGGAGGCGCCGATGTGGAAGTAGCCCTTCCCCTGCTTCAGCAGCGTCAGCATCTTCTGGTCGAGGCGCCGCGAGAGCATCATCGTGCGGAGCGCACCCTTGAGCTCGTCCGGCTCGAAGTCCGCCGGCCCGACGGGCGTCACGTCGAGCGTGCCCTCGTAGCCGACGAGGTGCGCCTCGGTGGTACCGTTGGCCTTGCCGTTCTCGGCCTTGCCGTTGCCGCCCTTCGGGGCGAAGCGGCCGTTGTCGTCGCGGCTCGGGCCGCCCTTCTTCTGCTTCTTTGCCGGGGTCTTCGCGGGCATCGGGGGTCGGGTTCGGAGTCTGCTGGAAGGGGCAGGAATATACACGGAGGGCGAGCCGTCCCCCGGCTCGTGGGAGAGGGATCACCCGTCTATTCACCGGTTTTGGCCGGCCGCCCCGCCCGGCGAAGCCGTCAGTCCAGCCCGACGAGGTGGACCTGCTTGTGCCACGGCGCCAGCGCCGTCACCGCCTCCAGCGGTTCCGGGTCCGTGAGCGCCGAGAAGGCGACGCCGTAGCGCGCGCGTGCCGCGGCGTCGTAGAGCCGGAGGTACCCGAAACGGACCGCCTGGAGTACG
This sequence comes from Rhodothermales bacterium, assembly GCA_965215145.1. GTDB lineage: Bacteria > Bacteroidota > Rhodothermia > Rhodothermales > JANQRZ01. Next base: position 2,949,880 of record OZ244038.1, read on the forward strand.
TCGACCAGCGCGGCGTGGGAGGTCTCGGCGGCGGGCTCGATGTAGATACGGACGGCGGCGCCTGCGCCGTCGGTCAGCGGCCCGCCGCACGCCTCGTGCAGCACCTCGGCCACGAGGGCCGTCACCTCCTCGGGCGTCGGCGCCTCGTCGCCCAGGCGGACCTGCCCGTCGGGCCCGACCTCGAGGTGGAGCCGGTTGAGCCGCGGCGGCTCGGCGCCGGCGCCGTCCCAACCGGGGTTGCTGACGAGGAGGTTGAACCGGCCGGAGCGCTGGAGGAGGCGGTCACGGAGGTCGGTGAAGCTGGGCATGGAGGGGGCGGGCGAGTCCGCCCCCAGCATCGGCGCGGGGCCCGGTGCGCCCCGGCGCTACCGGTTCAGTGCCGCCAGCCGGAACCCCAACGTTCCGGCCCGTCGCGCGCTCGCTCCGCCTTAGAGCGTCACCTCGACGCGGTCGGCGAGGGCCTCGTTCGCGGCGGCGCGGTCCTCGGCGACGGAGGCGGCGAGGGGGAGCTCGAACCAGAACCGCGTGCCCCGCCCGGCCGTGCTCTCGACGTGGATCGCCTCGCCGTGGGCCTGCAGGATCTGCTTCACGATGGCGAGGCCGAGGCCGGTCCCGCCCTGCGCGCGGCTGCGCGCGTTGTCGACGCGGTAGAACCGCTCGAAGATGCGGTCGAGGTGGTCCTCGGCGATGCCGCGGCCGGTGTCGACGACCTCGACGCGGGCCTTGTCGCGGTGGCGGCGGATGCGGCAGCGCACGGCGCCCTCGTCGGTGTAAGCGATGGCGTTGTCGACGAGGTTGGTGAGGACCTGCCGGAGGCGGCTCCGGTCGGCCCAGACCTCAACGGAGCGGTTGTCGTAGGTGAGCGTGAGCCCCTTCTGCGCCGCCTTCGGGTCCAGCATCTCGCCGACCTCCTCGACGAGCTCGCAGAGGTCGAACGCCTCGGGGCGGATGAGGTCGGCGCGGTACTCCAGCTTCGCGATCTCGATGAGGTCCGAGAACAGGTTGTTCAGGCGCTGGAGGTTCGTGAGACCCTTCGTGGCGTACTTCTCGCGGCGGGCCTCCGAGAGGTCCGCCGTGGCGAGGGCCTCGAGGTAGCCGCCGACGGCGAAGATCGGGTTCTTGACCTCGTGGCTCACGTTCCCGATGAACTCGTTCTGGACCTGCTGCATCCGCTGGAGCTCGTAGATGTCCTGCCGGAACCGCTCGGCCATCGCGTTCAGGCTCTTGGCGAGGTCCTGGACCTCGGCGGCGCGGGTGCGCACGGGGAGGTCCCGCTCGAGGTCGCCCTCGGCGATGCGGCGGGCGCCGAGGCTGATGGCCCGGAGGGGCCGGGTCACCTGGCGTGCGGCGAGCCACGCGCCGAGGAGCGCGAGCACGAGCGCGAGCGCGAGGCCGATCACGAGGGTGGCCTGGAGCCGCTGGATCACGGTGTAGAGCGGGGGCGCCGCCTGCCCGAGCCGGACGACGAGCCCCGTCCGCGGGCGGTACACGGCGGCGTAGAGCGCGGCCTCCCCGTCCTCCTCCCGCTCGGCGAACCCGAACCCCTCGGCGAACGCCTCGCGGACCTCCGGGGCATCGAGGAACGCGCGGTCCGTGACGATCCGCCCGGCGGCGGCCTCCCACAGCACCGAGTCCGCCGTGGCGACGCCGACGCGGACGGGGACGACGTCGCTGATCTCGCGGAGCGCCTCGTGCAGCCCCTCCCGGTCCACGGCCTCGACCTGCGCGGCGACGTACTGCGCCTGCGCCCGGAGCGTCTCGCGCGCGGCCTCGTGGACCTGCCCCCGCAGCACGCCGAAGGCGTAGAGCCCGACGACGAGGACGGCCCCGCCGACGAACACCGCGAACGTCAGCATCATCCACGTCTGCGTCGAGGCGCGGCGCGGGAAGAAGAGGGTGCGGAGGTCTTTGAAGCGGCTCATCGGGGGACCGTGGACGGAGGACAGGAGACGGAGGACAGAGTTCGTCCACCGTCTATGGTCTCCCGTCCACCGGATTACGCCGTCTCCTCCTCCGGCTCCTCCTCGACGAACCGGTAGCCCACGCCGCGGACGGTCTGGATGTGCTTGGCGAAGTCGCCGAGCTTCTCGCGGAGGTTCTTGATGTGGGCGTCGACGGTCCGCTCGGTGACCATCATCGCGTCCTTCCAGATGGTCTCCAGGAGCTGCTGGCGGGTGAACGCCTTGCGGGGGTGGCGGACGAGGTAGCGCAGCAGCTCGAACTCCGTCAGCGTCAGCCCGAGGTCCTCGCCGTCGAGCGTGGCGCGGTACTCGTCCTCGTAGATGGTGAGGTTGTTGACCGTGAGGATCTTGCTCTCCTCGGTGCCGGAGCGGCGGAGGATGGCGCGCGCGTTGGCGAGCACGATCTGCGGGCTCACGGGCTTGGTGAGGTAGGCGTCGCCGCCGGCCATGAGCCCCTGGATCTGGTCCTCCTCCTCGACCTTCGCCGTGAGGAACAGGATCGGCACCGTCTCCGTCTCGACGCGCCCGCGCAGCCGCTTCGCCACCTCGAACCCGTCGAGCCCCGGCAGCATCACGTCGAGCACGACGAGGTCCACGTCCTGACGGGCCTTCTCGAGGGCCTCCTCGCCGTCGTGGGCGGTGAGCACGTTGAAGCCCTCCTGCTTCAGGAAGTGGGAGATGATCTCGACGACGTCCTCTTCGTCGTCGACGACCAGAATGGTGATCTCGGAGGGGGTGAGCGTTGCCATGACGGGCGGGGGCGAGTGAGAAGGGAGGCCGCGCGCAGAAGGGCCGTGCGGTGTAAAGGGTACGACCCCGGCGGGTTCCGAATGCAACGGCCTGCGCCTACGGCGCCTACGCCCCGGTCGGGAGGCGGGGGACGCGAGCGGTGAGGCCGGCTGCGAGCGCGTAGCTGATCGTCCCGGCCGCCTCCGCTGCGTCGAGCGGGTCCGGCCCGCCGGGGCCGAACAGCACCGCCTCATCTCCGACCTCGACCCCCGCGCCCGGCCCGTCCGGCGGCCCGAGGTCGAGCATCAGCATGTCCATGCAGACCCGGCCGGCGATGGGGTAGCACCGCCCTCGCACGCCGACCTCCCCGCGGTTCGAGAGGGCGCGCGGCAGCCCGTCCGCGTAGCCCGCCGCGATGGTGGCGACGCGGGCCGGGCGCTCGGCCCGCCACGTCCGGCCGTAGGAGACCGTCTCCCCCGCCGCGACCGTCTGGAGGTGGACGACGCGGGAGACCAGCCGCATCACCGGCCGCACGGGGACCTCCGCCAGCGTGCGGCTCGACGGGAGGCCGTAGACGAGGCCGCCGGGGCGGGAGAGCAGGCGCCCCCGCACGGCCTCGGGCAGCTGCACCGCCGCGCCGCTGTTGGCGACGTGGACGGCCACCGTGCCGTCGACCTCGGCGAGCACGGCCTCGAACCGCGCGAGCTGCTCGCGGCTGAACCCGAGGTCCGGCTCGTCGGCCGTGGCGAGGTGCGTCCAGACGGCGATGACCTCGACGTGGGCGGCGGCCTGGAGACGGCGGAGGACGGCGGGGGCCTCCGCCGGCCGGAGCCCGAGCCGGTGCATCCCCGTGTCCACCTTCACGTGGACGCGGAACGCCTCGGGACGCGCCAGCACCGCCTCGGCCACCGCCGCACTCGACACCGTCGCGTCGAGGCCGTAACGGGCGTAGGCGGGGAGGACTGCGGGGAGAGGGGCACCGAAAACGAGCACCGGCCCCGCCACGCCGAGGGCGCGGAGCTCGACGCCCTCCGGCACCGTCGCCACGGCGAAGAACCGGACGCCCTCCTCCCGCATCACCGGGACGACGTGCTCGACGCCGTGGCCGTAGGCGTTGGCCTTGACGACGCCCATCAGCGGCGTCCGCCCGGCCCGCTCGCGCAGCACGCGGACGTTGTGGCGCAGCGCGCCGAGGTCGATCTCCGCGCGGGTCGGGGCGAGCGTGGTGGGCCGTACCGTGGTCTCCGTCACGCCGACACCTCCGCGGTGAAGGGCTGCATCTCCCACGGCTCCGGCTCGATCCCCGCCCGCTCGGGGTGGAGCGCCGCCGCGAGCAGCTCGGCCGAGCGGTACAGCCGTGGCCCCGGCCGGTTGAAGTACGCGTTGCCGTCGAACAGGAACGCGCGCCCCGCCTGCACCGCGCGCAGTTCGCCCCATCCCGGCCGCTCGGTGAGGTGGTGGAGATCAGCCCGCGCATGCTCGGTGGAGAAGCCGCAGGCCGCCACCACGATCACGTCCGGGTCGGCTGCTGCGATCTCCTCGAAGCCGACGTAGCGGGAGGGCGCCCCCGCCTCGGCGCAGACGGCCCGCCCCCCCGCGAGTTTTACCAGGTCCGGCACCCAGTGCCCCGCCGTCATCAGCGGCTCCATCCACTCGACGCAGGCGACCGTCGGCGCTGGCCGGCCACTCACCGTGCCATCGCGGCGAACCCCGATCCGCTCGCGGAGCGCGCGCAGCCGCCGCTCCCCTCTGCCGATCACGGCCATCGCCTGAGGCATCCTCCCGAGCCGGCGTCCGAGCGCCAGCACCTCGTCGAGCACACCCCTGAACGTCGCGGCCTCGAACGAAAGAACCTCCGGCCGCGTGCCGGCCCATTCCGCGAGGACGGCTTCGAGCGCACCGACCGAGATGGCGCACACGCCGCACTGCGTCTGGGTGAGGATGAGGTCCGGCCGGAGGGCACGGAGTGCGTCGAGGTCCACGTCGTAGAGCGAGAGCCCCGCCTGAAGCTTCTCCCGCACCTCCCGGTCGATGGCCGCCGAGTCACCGTCCGTGATGCTGGAGCGGGTGAGCACCGGCAGGCTCCGCACCGCTGGAGGAAAGTCGCAGGCGTGCGAGCGCCCGACGAGCGCGCCCGCCGCGCCGAGGGCGGCGACCCACTCGGTGGCGGCGGGGAGGAGCGAGACGAGGCGCATGAACGGGCGGAGGGAGGCGCGGGCAGGCGCCTCCCTCCAACTCAACCAGCCGAAGCCGGTTCGCCCGTCAGCGCAGCAGCGTCAGCCGCCCGCTCTCGACGCGCCCGCCGCCCTCCAGCCGCCAGAGGTACACCCCGCTCGGCAGCCCCGATCCGTCGAAGGCCACGGCGTGCGGCCCCGCCTCCAACGCCCCCTCGGCCGGCACGGTGACCTCGCGCCCGAGCGCGTCGTAGACGGTGAGTCGAACCTCGGCATCAGCGTCGAGCGAGAACGTTAGCGTGGCCGCCCCAAGCGACGGGTTCGGGTAGACGGCGACGCCCGCAGCCGGAGCCGCGCCGGCAGCCGCCGGGGCACTGAAGCCGCCAGCGACCTCCGGCGACGGCCACATGGCCGTGCCCGTCGCCGTGCCGGCCGGTGCCGTCACCGTGATCACGAAGGTCTCAGCGTCGAGGGTGGTGCTCGGGAAGGACCCGACGGCGAGGATGTAGTCGTAGTCCCCCGCCGGCGCTCCGGCGGGCACGGCCTGGGTGAAGGTGCCCGAGGCGGAATCACCGGGGTCGAGCGTGCCGGAGGTGACGACGCCCGAGGCGACGGTGGCGCCGGCCGAGTCCTGGGCCATGTAGAAGAGGTCACCCGTGACGGCGGCGTCGGTCGAGTTCGCGACGGTGTAGCTGAACGAGACCGAGCCACCCGGCGCGACCGAGAGGGAGCCCGTCGCCGAGGCTGTGAGGCTCACGGTATCGCCACCGCCACTGAAGAGGTAGGCTACGTCAGGGCTCTCTCCCCTCACAAAAACGTCCCCACGGCCGTCCCCGTCCGCATCAGGCACTCCGGCGACATCGATACCGAACCATCCCTCTTCAACCGGGTCCGGCGGGGCGTATTCCCGGATCACAGAGCCGTCGGTACCGGAGAACAGGTAGGCCCGCCCTGCATCTGGGGGCGCCCCATCCTGTTCTTCCTGATAAGCGCCCACGAGGAGGTCGCCGCGCCCGTCGCCATCGGCGTCCGGCACCCCCGCGACAGCGGCCCCGAAGCGTCCCCTGTCTTCCTGGTTCGGCGACCGGAGGCCGAGGAGGAGGGCACCCGTAGCGCCGCTGTAGAGATATGCCTGCCCCACCTTGAAGACGCCGTCCAGGGGGGTTTCTCTCGGCGCCCCAACGAGGAGGTCGCCGTGCCCATCACCATCGGCGTCTGGGACCGAGGCCACGGCCTGTCCGAACTCTCCTCGGAGGTCTGGACTCGGAGAGAGGAGCACGAAGAGAGGTGCACCCGTGGCGCCACTGAAGAGGTAGGCCCGCCCGGCACCAGCGACGCCTCCAGAGGCAGCTCCATGCGCCCCGATGAGGAGGTCGCCGCGGCCGTCGCCGTCGGCGTCGGGTACCCCCGCGACGGCATCGCCAAACTCATCCAACAGCCTCCCGGTCGGATTGGGCAGCACGTGGATGAGCTCCCCCGTAGCGCCGCTATAGAGGTAGGCCCGTCCGGCCTCACCCTCCTCCTCCGCCCCCACCAAGACATCACCGCGGCCGTCGCCGTCGGCGTCGGGTACCCCGGAAATCGCCGCCCCGAACTGCGCAAGGAAACTGCTGCTCGGCTCCGGCGACGCAAGGACGTGTAGGAGGTCCCCCGTAGCGCCGCTGTGGAGATAGACCTTGCCCTCACCCCCCTGACCCAGCGGGGGGTATATACCGATAGCAAAGTCCCCAAGCCCGTCGCCGTCAGCGTCAGGGACCCCCGTTACCGAGCGGAATCTAAAATCAACGCTGACAGTGTCCTCGACCGCCAAGAGTAGTTCACCCGTGGCCCCACTGAAGACGCGAACCCTCGTGCCGACTCGGACGAGGAGATCGCCGTGCCCGTCACCATTTGCATCGGACACGCCTGCGATGTCACCGGCCGAGTCCAGCGTGTAGAGCAGATCGTCCTGCGCCGCTATCGGCGCGGCCAAGGCAAAGCAGAGCGCGGCGCACATCGCGGCGCGAAGTAGTACGAAGGAGCGAAGCATGATGGATCTCCGAGGTTGGTGAGAGGAACGGAGCCGGCTCGCAGCAGGCGCGGTTACTGCAACGGTGATTGCCTCTAACATTAAGGAGTCGCCGCCGCAATTCCAACCGCGTATGGATTAACCCGCCGTAGCCTTCGGCCCCCTAAGCCCCTCACTCAGATGCCCGAAGCGATCAGCAGCTCGATGTCCCGGTGCGGGAGCCCGAACAGCGCGGCCAGGCTCTTCTTCGTGAGGTGCCGGCGGTAGACGTACGTCCCCGCGCGCAGGCTCGTGTTCCGCCACAGCGCGTCGTTGATCGAGCCGGACTCCCCGAGGTCGAGGAGGTAGGGGACGAGGACGTTGGTCAGCGCGTGCGTCGCCGTGCGGGCAGCGTTCGACGGCATGTTCGGGACGCCGTGGTGGATCACGCCCTCCTCGACGTAGGTCGGCTCCGAGAACGTCGTCGGCCGGCTCGTCTCGATGCAGCCGCCCTGGTCCGTCACGAGGTCCACGACGACGGCGCCCGGCCGCATGGCCGCGACCATCTCGCGGGTGACCAGCATCGGCGAGCGCTCGCCGCCGGCCATCATCGCGCCGATCACGACGTGGGCGCGGCTGATGGCCTGGCGGACGTACTCCTCGTTCGCCATCGCCGTGGTGACGCGGCGGTCGAGGTAGTGCTCGATGGCGCGGAGCGCGGCGAGGTCGTTGTCGAGGACGATGACGTGGGCGCCGTAGCCGAGCGCCGTCCGCGCCGCCCACTCCCCGATGACGCCGGCCCCGAGGATGACGACGGTGGCCGGGGGCACGCCGGAGATCCCGCCGAGCATCACGCCCCGCCCGCCGGCCGAGCTCTCCAGCAGCCGGGCCGCGACCTGGATCGCCATCGAGCCGGAGATCTCGTGCATCATCCGGACGATGGGGAAGGTCCCGTCGGACTCGGCGATGAACTCGAACCCGATCCCCGTGACGCGCAGCTCCATCAGCCGCTGGAGGAACGCCGCCGTGGTGCCGCCGAGGTGGAGGGCGGAGATCAGGATCTGCTTCTCCTGCATCAGCGCGAGCTCGGCGTCAGTCGGGGGGAACACCTTCGCGATGAGTTCGCTGCGGCCGTAGACCTCGCCCGTGCTGTCGACCACCTCGACGCCGTAGTCCGCGTACTCGGCGTCGGCGAAGTGGGCCTCGACGCCGGCCCCGCGCTCGACGACGACCTCGTGGCCGTGGGCGACGAGGATGCCGGCGCCGTAGGGCGCCAGCGCCACGCGCCGCTCCTCGCTCGAGACCTCCTTCGGGACGCCGATGCGGAGCGTCCGCTCCTGCTCCTTGAGGAGGACGGGGCGCTCCAGCGGCAGCAGCGCGCTCTCCGTCCCGAAACCCTGGATCGAGGGGAGCTCCATGGGGTGGCGGTGGGCGGGGGTGGGGCGAAAAGGTACGACGCGGCGGGGGCATCTCCCGTGCCCTACCCGAGCCAGCGGTGCAGCAGCACGCCCGCCGCCACGGCCACGTTGAGCGACTCCACGCCCGGCCCCTCCCCCGCCCCTTCCCCGCGCCCGATGCGGACCCGCCCGTCGAGCCGACCGCGGACTTCAGGCGAGAGCCCGTGGGCCTCGCTGCCGAGGACGAGGACGGCCGCGCGCGGCGGCTGCCACCGGCGCACCGGCTCGCCGTCGAGGTCGGCGCCGAGGAGGGGGAGGCCGCGGGCGCGGAGGGCGTCGAGGGTGGCCGGGAGGTCGGCGGTCGCGGCGAGGGCCACGTCCCAGAGCCCGCCCATCGCCGCGCGGACGGCCTTTGGGCCGAGGGGGTCGGCGGTGCCGGGGCCGGCGAGGACGGACGCCGCCCCGAACCACGCCGCCGTGCGGACGACGGCGCCGACGTTGCCGGGGTCCTGCACCCCGTCGAGCGCGACGACGGGCGCCGCGAGCCCCTCGGGGTCGGCCCGTCGCGCTTCGGCGACGGCGAGGACGCCCTGCGCCGCCTCGGTGTCCGCCACCCGCGCGAGATCGTCCGCGCCGACGAGGTAGAGGGTCGCGCCGGTCTGGTCGAGCAGAGCCGACACCCGCGGGGTGTGCCGCGCCTCCTCCGTCACGAGGATCTCCACCAGCGGCGCCCCCGCCGCGACGGCGCTCTCGACCGATCGGACGCCCTCGACGAGGAACTGCCCGGTCCGGTCGCGGTGGCGCTTGCGCACGAGCCGGCCGACCTCGGCGAGCCGGCGGCGGGTGATGGGGGCGGGGATGGCGATGGGAGGGGACGGAGGGGACGGAGGGGACGGAGGGGACGGAGGGGACGGAGGGGACGGAGGGGACGGAGGGGACGGAGGGGACGGAGGGGACGGAGGGGACGGAGGGGACGGAGGGGACGGAGTTTACTCACCACCCCCAGCTCACCACCCGCAGCCCGAAGGCACGGGATGTGCTGCGGCTGCCCGCCCGCGTGGACAACCGGCCTCCGCAGGGCTCGCCGGCTCCCCGATGACCTCCGCCCAGGACGAAGAGCGCATGCCGATTGGAAGCGCTTCCAACTCCTCCCCGCCTTCACGCCTCGCCCCGTAGCCCCCCCCACAGCCGCGGTATATTTCGCCGCACGCCTGACCATGCCCGACCACGGCCGCCCCGGCTCGTCCCCCCAGCCTGACCCGCCCTCTCCCGCCTCGAACGGCAGCGCCCCCAACGGAGACGGCTCGACCGGCACCGCGCCCGCGTCCCGCCCCGTGGTCTCCCCCCCTCCCTGCACAGCCCCCCCCATGCCCTTCCAGCGCGACGTCTACCGCCGGGCCGTCTACCAGGAGCCTGCCCCGATCTCGCACGGCGACAACCCGTTCCAGGAGATGATGGAGCGGTTCGCCCACGCCGCCGAGCTGCTCGAGCTCGACGCGGGGCTCTTCCAGTACCTCTCCTCCCCCACTCGCGTCCACATCACCAGCGTGCCCGTGGCGATGGACAACGGGGAGCTGCGGGTGTTCGAGGGCTACCGGGTCGTGCACAACGAGGCGCTCGGGCCGTCGAAGGGCGGCATCCGCTTCGCGCCGGACGTCCACCTCGACGAGGTCAAGGCGCTCGCGGCGTGGATGACGTGGAAGTGCGCCGTCGTCGGCGTCCCGTTCGGCGGGGGGAAGGGCGGCATCCGCTGCAACCCCTCGGAGATGAGCCCCGGCGAGCTCGAACGGCTCAGCCGCCGCTACACGGCCAACCTCCTCGACGTGTTCGGGCCGGACAAGGACATCCCCGCGCCGGACATGAACACGAACGAGCAGATCATGGCGTGGGTGCTCGACACGTACTCCATGCACGTCCGCCACACGGCCACCGCCGTCGTGACGGGCAAGCCGCTGCTGCTCGGCGGCTCGCAGGGCCGGCGCGAGGCGACGGGACGCGGCGTGATGACGGTGACGCTCGCGGCGATGGAGCGGCTCGGCCTCCGCCCGAGCCAGTGCACCGTCGCGGTGCAGGGGTTCGGGAACGTCGGGAGCGTGGCCGCCCAGCTCCTCCGCCAGCAGGGCTGCCGCATCGTCGCCATCTCGGACGTCTCCGGCGGCTACTACAACGCCGACGGCATCGACGTCGACGCCGCCATCGAGTACGCCGAGAGCCACGGCCGCTCGCTCGCCGGGTTCGACGGCGCCGAGCCGCTCTCGAACGAGGACCTCCTCACGCTCGACGTAGACGTGCTCGCCCCCTGCGCCAAGGAGAACCAGATCACGAAGGAGAACGCCGACCAGATCCGCGCCAAGATCGTCGCCGAGGGCGCCAACGGCCCGACGACGACGCTCGCCGACGAGATCCTCGACGAGAAGGGCGTCCTCGTGATCCCGGACATCCTCGCCAACGCCGGCGGCGTCACGGTCTCGTACTTCGAGTGGGTCCAGAACCGCCACGGCTACTTCTGGAGCATCGAGCGCGTCAACCGCCGCCTCGACCGGATGATGCGCGACGCCTTCGACCGGGTCTACGACGCGAAGGAGAAGTACGACGTCCCGATGCGGATCGCGGCCTACATCATCGCCATCGAGAAGGTCGCCGGCGCCGTCCGCATGCGGGGGATTTACGCCTGACGGCGGGGATATGGGAGATGGGGAATAGGGGATGGGGGCCACGGTTTAGGCAGCGTCATCCCGCTCACCATCTCCCCTATCCCATCCCCTATCTCCTCGCAGCGCTCTGCGCCGCGTGCGCCACGCCCGTCGCGCCGAGCGGGGGGCCGGCGGACCAGACGCCGCCGCGCCTCCTCGAATCCGCCCCCGCCGCCGACGCCGTCCGCGTCCGCACCGACCGCCTCGTCCTCACGTTCTCCGAGGCCGTGGACGAGCGCGCGCTGCGCCAGGCGCTCGCGCTGGCGCCGGACTTCGAGCGCCCGCCGGAGGTCACCACGCGAGGCCGCACCGCCGAGGTCGTCTTCCCCGACTCCCTCCGCCCGAACACCACCTACGTCGTGACGCTGGGCACCGAGCTGAAGGACCTCCGCGGCGTCGCCCTCCGCGAGCCGATCACGCTCGCCTTCGCCACCGGCGACCGGCTCGACCGCGGGCGCATCGCCGGCACCGTCCGCGACCCGGCCACCGGTGAGGGCGTCGGGGGGACGGGCGTCTTCGCCTACGCCCTCGCCGACTCGGTGGCGGCGCTGCCGGACTCGCTCCGCGCCGCCGCGCTGCCGGACCCGCGCGAGGCCGCGCCGGACTACCGGACGCAGACGGGCGAGGACGGCGCCTTCCGACTCGACTACCTCCGCGACGCGGACTTCTTCGTCGTCGCCGTTGAGGACCGGGACCGGAGCCGCCGCGCCGACCCCGGCGAGGCGTTCGCGGCCCCGCCCCGCCCCGCCGTCCGTGCGGCCGATGCCGACTCGGCCGGAGTACCCGAGCTCGCGCTGTTCCGGACCCGGCTCGACACGATCCCGCCGGAGCCGCTCCGCGTCCGCCCCCGCAGCCGGAGCCGCTTCGCCGTCCGCTTCACGGAGCCCGTCCGGCTCGACACGCTCGACGCCGCGGTGTTCGCCGTCGAGGACTCGGTGAGCGGGCGGGCTGTCCCCGTCGAGGCCGTCTACGCCGACGCCGACCCGCAGCAGCTCGTCCTCCGCACCGCGCCGATGGCCGAGGCCGTCCACCGCCTCACCGTCGTCCGCCCCGACGCCGTGCGGGATTCGAGCGGGAACGTGTTGAGGGCGCAGCCGCTCTCGTTCACCCCGCCAGCCGAGGCCGACACCGTCCGCCTCCGGTTCCTCGGCTTCGAGCCCGTGCGGGGGGACTCGGCGGTGACGCTCCGGCCGGGCGAGCGCGCCGCCGTCCGCTTCTCCGAGCCGCCCGACCCTGCTCGCCTCGCCGTCCAGGATGAAACCGGCGCTGCGCTCCCCTTCACCACGACGACGGAGGACGGGACGCGGCTGCGGATCGTGCCAGAGGCCGAAGGCCCATTCCGCCTCCTCGTCCGCGAGCCGGACTCGACGTTCGCCCGCCGCTACCAGCCCTTCCCCGCCGACTCGCTCGGGGGGATCACGGGCGTGGCGCTCGCCGACTCGGTCGCCGATGGCTCCGTGCTCGTCGAGGCCGTCCCCATCGGTGGCAACCCGGTCACGGTCGAGGCCGCTGCTGACGGGACGTTCGTGCTCCCGAGGCTTCCGGGCGGGGCCGTCCGCCTCCGCGCCTTCGTGGACCGCGACGGCGACGGGCGGTGGGACGGCGGCCGGCTCGCCCCGTACCGTCCGCCCGAGCCGTTGCTCCTCGTGCCCGAGCCCACGCGGGTCCGCCCCCGCTGGGAGACTGAGGTTGACACGCTGCGAGTCGAGTAGAGGACGGAAGGCGACACGCCGTAGGGGCGAGGCGTGCCTCGCCCGGCGACGGTCGCGGTAGCACGCCATCGAGCCTCGCCAACCCCAGACGCCGCAGGGCACGATGCATTGCGCCCCTACGGGTGCCCGTCGAGGCAGTATCGGTAGATTCTCCGGCTCCTCCCTCCTCTCCCTCCCTCTCTCCTCTCCCCGTGCCCCTCCCCGACCCCTTCGAGCCCGTCCTCGGCACTGAGCCGATGCGCGAGGCCGACCGCCGCACGATGGAGGACTACGGCGTGCCGGGGCGGGTGCTGATGGAGACGGCCGGGCGCGGCGCGGCGGACGCGGTTGCAGACCTCCTCGGGGGAGCGGAGGGGCGGCGCGTGCTCGTGCTCTGCGGCACGGGCAACAACGGCGGCGACGGGCTCGTGGTGGCGCGCGTCCTCCACGCCCGCGGCGCCGACGTACTCGCCGCCGTCCTGGCCGACGAGGACGACCTCACCGAAGACGCCGCCGCCAACCTCCGCCTGCTCCGGCGGATCGCCGAGGCCGACGACCGGCGCCTCGACGTGGAGGTGCGGGAGGCGACGGGCGACCTCAACCCGTGGTGGCCCGAGGTCGTCGTGGACGCGCTGCTCGGGATCGGGGTGGCGGGGGCGCTGCGGGAGCCGGTCGGCGCCTTCGCCCGGTGGATCAACGCCTGCCCCGCCCCCGTCGTCGCCCTCGACGTGCCGACGGGGCTCGACAGCCAGACCGGCGAGGCCGCGGAGGATGCCGTCCGTGCCGAGCTCACCGTGACGATGGCGGCGAAGAAGGCCGGGCTCCTCTTCAACGACGGTCCCGCCCACGCCGGCCGCGTCGAGGTCGTCCCCATCGGCATCCCCCCGGCCGTGATGGCCGAGGCCGCCGACGCCGAGGGCAGCGCGTGGCTCTCGACCGACGCCGCCGTGCGGGCGCTGCTGCCCGAGCGCGCGGCGGACGCTCACAAATACACGGCGGGGAAGGTCGTGACGGTCTGCGGCTCCGAGCGCTTCCCCGGCGCGGCGGTGCTCTCGGCCGAGGCGGCGGCGCGGGCCGGCGCGGGGGCCGTCGTGTGCTGCACGCCCGAGGCCGCCCGTCCCCTCGTCGAGGGCCGTCTCGCCGAGCCGATGACGGCGGCGATGCCGAGCACCGACGGCGGCGGGCTCGCCGAGGCCGCGCTCGAAGGGATCCTCGAACAGGCCGACGGCGCCGACGCCGTCCTCGTCGGCTGCGGGATCGGGCGGGAGGACGCCACGCAGCGGCTCGTGCGGCGCCTCCTCCCCCGCCTCGACGCCCCCCTCGTCCTCGACGCCGACGGCCTCAACGCCGTCGCCGGCCACACCGACCTCCTGCGGAAGCACGCCGCCGGGCGGTGGGTCCTCACCCCCCACCTCGGCGAGCTCCGCCGGCTCACCGGCAAGGACGACCTCGACGCCACCGACCGGATCGGGCTGGCGCGCGCGTGGGCGGCGCGCTGGAACTGCGTGCTCGTGGTCAAGGGGATGCCGAGCGTCGTCGGGGCGCCGGGCGGGCGGGTCTTCGTCGGCGGGGCGGGGAACGCGGCGCTCGCGACCGCCGGCACGGGCGACGTGCTCGCGGGGGTGACGGCGGGGCTGCTCGCCCAGGGCCTCGACCCGGCCGACGCGGCGATCTGCGCCCTCCACCTCGGGGGCCGCGCCGCCGAGCGCTGGACGGGTCGGCGCTCGCTCCGCTCGATGCTCGCCGGGGATCTTCTCGGCGAGCTCCCCCACGTCCTGTGATCCGCCGCCGTCGCTGGCTCGGCCGCTGGCTGACCCCGGCCCGCTACCGCTGGCTCGCCGTCGCCTGGGCCGTCATCGTCCTGGCCCTGCTCGCCGTCCCGAGCCAGAGCATCCCCGACACGACGGTCATCAAGTTCGACAAGGTGATCCACGCCGTGCTGTTCGGGGCCGGGGCGGGGTTGGCGCTGCGCGGGTGGCCGCGGCTGCCGTGGCGGGTGCTGTTCGTCCTCATCCTGTTCTCGCCGCTCACCGAGGTGTGGCAGGCGGTCCTCCCCATCGGCCGCGAGCCGGACCTCTACGACGTGGTCGCGGACTGGATCGGCGTGTTCGTGGTGTGGTTGGCGCTGCGGTGGCCGTGGCGGCGGCTCCGCCCCGAGCGGTTCGGGATCAGGGACACGGCGGGCGAGAGCAACTCTGCGGGGGCCGGCGTGTCTTGAGATCGAACGCCACCTGCCTCCTCCCGATGCGCAACCCCCTCCGCCGCCGCTACGGCCTCCACGTCCAGGTCGGCCTGCTGGCCTCGCTGATCCTCGCCCTCGCCGCCTTCGCCGCGCCGCTGCGCCCCGGCGACCGCACCGCCCGATTCATCGAGACGGCGGACCCCGACCCCATCGAGCCCATCGACATCACGGTTCACGATGCGCCGAAGCCCCCGTCGCCGCCCGTCGAGGTCAACGACCCCGACATCGAGACGCCGGAGCTCGACATCGACATCGCGTTCGACCCCGCCCCCGCCGTCATCCCCCCGCCGCCTGCGAAGCACGTCGAGGAGGAGCCGGCAGAGGAGGCCCCGGAGGAGGTGATCGGGTTCGTCTTCGTCGAGGACCAGCCCGAGCTCATCGGTGGCCTCGCGTCGTTGCGGCCAGAGTACCCCGAGCTCGCCCGCCGTGCCAACATCGAGGGGACGGCGTTCGTCCAGTTCGTCGTCAGGAAGGACGGGGCCGTGCGCGACGCCGTCTGCACGCGCGACCCCGGCGGCGGGCTCTGCGAGGCGGCGCTCGCCGCCGTCCGCACCGCGCGGTTCACGCCCGGCGCGCAGCGGGGCCGCCCCGTCCCCGTCCGCATGACCCTCCCCGTCCGCTTCAAGCTGCGCTGACGCCTCCGGGGCCGGGACCCTCACTGCGCCCGGCCCCGTTCCACGCACGATCCGGAGCGTCGGATCGTTTATATTAACGCCCCCCTCACGCGAGAGCCTCATGCCCGTCCGCAAAACCGAA
This sequence comes from Rhodothermales bacterium, assembly GCA_965215145.1. Lineage (GTDB taxonomy): Bacteria > Bacteroidota > Rhodothermia > Rhodothermales > JANQRZ01. Next base: position 2,965,510 of record OZ244038.1, read on the forward strand.
GACGCCGACCTCAAGAGCCGGTACCCGCTCTACGTCCAGATGGGGCTCGTCGCCTCGCTCGTCCTCCTACTCGTCATCTTCTCCGTCGACCTCTCGGCCGAGAACGACTTCCAGATCGTCGAGGAGCAGCAGGAGATCGTGACGGTCGAGGAGATCGAGCAGACCCAGCAGATCGAGCGCCCGCCGCCGCCGCCGAAGCCGCCGCCGCCCGTCGAGGTGCCGGACGACGAGGTCGACGACGAGATGGAACTCGACCTCGACATGGACCTCGACCTCGACGACGCCCCGGCCGCCCCGCCGCCCCCGCCCCCGCCGCCGGACGAGCCCGAGCCGGAGCCCGAGCCGGAGCCGGAGATCTTCGAGATCGTCGAGAACATGCCCGAGCTCATCGGCGGCCTCGAGTCGCTGAAGCCGGAGTACCCCGAGCTCGCCCGCCGCGCCGGCATCGAGGGCAACGTGTTCGTGCAGTTCGTCGTGGACGAGAACGGCAACGTCCGCGACCCCGTCTGCGTCCGCGGCCCCGGCGGCGGGCTCTGCGACGCGGCGCTCGCCGCCGTGAGCAAGGCGAAGTTCACGCCCGGCCGGCAGCGCGGGAAGCCGGTGAAGGTGAAGTACGCGCTCCCCGTCCGGTTCAAGCTTCGCTGAGCCCACAGGCATCCCCTCCCAAAGCCCCGGCTGCCCTGCGGCGGCCGGGGCTTCTTTCCTTTGTGACGGTGAGGGTGGGTCTCATACCAGCTCGCTGAGTTGATGGTGCAACCCGGAGTCGTAGGGGCGGACCCGTGTGTCCGCCCGGACCCGCTGAAGGGCGGACACACGGGCCCGCCCTTACCTCTGCCATGCACGTACGATCCCGGAGAACTGTACCACGCCCACCCTCAGCCGTTCGTGGGCGGGCACGAGGCCCGCCCCTACGACGACGGTACCTGCAACTCTCGGACGGTGCCATCGGCCGCACCGATGAGGACGGCCGAAGCCATGCCGAGGAACAGCCCGTGGTCGAGCACGCCGGGGACCGCGCGGATCGCGGCGGCCAGCGCGTCGGGGTCGGGGGTGGTGCCGAACCGGACGTCGTAGACCCACAGCCCCTGGTCCGTCACGACGGGGCCGTCCTTCCGCTCGCCCATCCGCAGCGTCGGCTCGCCGCCGAGCCCTTCGAGCGCCCGCGCCGCCGGGGCCGCCGCCATCGGCAGCACCTCGACCGGCACCGGCATCCGCTCTCCCAGACGGTCCACGAGCTTCGAGGGGTCGGCGAGGACGACGAACCGGGCGGCCTCGGCGGCCACGACCCGCTCGCGCGCCATCGCCGCGCCGCGGCCCTTGACGAGGTGGATCGCGCCGTCGTCGGCCACGAACACCTCGTCGGCGCCGTCGAGGGCGAGGTCGAGCACGGTGCCATCGCCGCGGGGTTCGAGGTCGTCGAGCGTGGCGAGGGGGACGCCGTGCTCGCGCGCCAGCCGCTCCGCCGCGAACGAGGTCGGGACGCCGACGATTCCGAGCCCCTCCTCCCGGACGCGGGCGCCGAGGGCGCGGATCGCCTCCGCCGTGGTCGAGCCCGTCCCGAGCCCGAGCCGCATCCCCTCTTCGGCGAGCGCCGCGGCAGCCTCGCCGACGGCACGTTTGGCGCCTTGTTCGCTGTCGCTCACGGGGATTGGGGAACAGGATGTGGGAGATGGGATGAGCCAACTTACCCCCACCTCCCATATCCCAACCCCCATCCCCTACTCGTACCGCAGCGCCTCGATGGGGTCGAGGCGGGCGGCCTTGTAGGCGGGGTAGACGCCGAAGACGAGCGCGATCACCGTGACCCCCACGACGCCGCCGATGGCCCAGCCCCACGGGAAGGCCGGGTTGATCCCGAACGTCAGCGCCAGCACGTTCCCCCCGACGACGCCGAGGAGGATGCCGAGCAGCCCGCCGATCTGGCACAGGAAGATGGCCTCCAGGAGGAACTGCCCGAGCACGGCCCGGCGCGTCGCCCCGAGCGCCTTGCGGATGCCGATCTCGCGCGTCCGCTCGGTGACGGAGACGAGCATGATGTTCATGATCCCGATGCCAGCCGCAAGCAGCGCGATCAGACCGATCCCCGCGCCGCCCATCGTGAGCACGCCCGTGAACGTCTCGATCGGCCCCTTGAGCGCGTCGTTGGTGACGACGTCGAAGTTGTTCTCCGCCTGTGGGGGGACGCCCCGGATCACGCGGAGGTGCATCGTGACCTCGTTGATCGTCGCGTCGAGGAGCTCGGCGCTGGGGGCGCGGATGTCGTAGGAGATGTTGCGGTCGGGGTCGCCGTAGATCTGGAACATCCGCGTGATCGGCGCCCAGAGGTACTTGTCGGGGGTGTCCCCGAGGGTCCCCTCCTTCGGGGCCATCACGCCGATCACGCGGAACTTCCGGCCCTCGACGCGGACCTCCTTGCCGACGGCCTGCTCGTTGGGGAACAGCTTCTGCGCGATGGGGTCCCCGATGACGGCCACGGGCCGGGCGTAGCGGACGTCGTCCTCGCCGAGGAACCGCCCCTCGGCGACCTCGAAGCCGTTGTTGATGGCCCAGTCCTGGTCCACCCCGCGCAGCCCGACGCCGGGGTCCGTCTCCTCGGCGCCGGCGCGGATGCGGGCGGCCGTGAACCACTCGTCCGGCGAGACGGCGAGGGGGAGGCTCGCGCGCCGCCGGAGCAGCATCATGTCGTCGTAGGTGAGGTCGGGGCGGTTGCGGAGCGCCGGGTCCGTCGGCCCCATCTGGAAGTTGCCGCTGTACTTCGAGACGTAGAACGTGTTGGCGCCCATGCCGCGGAAGGTGTCGTCGAAGTAGCGCTCGATCACGCCGACGGCGGTCACGGCGGCGATCACGGAGAACACGCCGATCACCATGCCGAGCAGGGTCAGCGCGCTGCGGAGCTTGTTGGCCCGCAGCGCCTCGAGCGCCATGCGGATGTACTCGCGGATCATGGAGTTGTGCGTTGTGAGCGGTGGGTTGTGAGTGATGGATTGTGGGTTGAACACTCAGGACTCACAACTCACGACTCATCACTCATACCGCAGCGCCTCGATGGGGCGGCTGCTGGCGGCGCGCCACGCGGGGACGAACCCGAACACGACGCCGACGCCGACGCAGATCCCGAAGGCGAGCAGCACGATGGCGGGCGAGAGCACGGCCGTGAACACCTGGTTGATGAGGGCCGTCACGCCCGCCGCGATCCCGACGCCGATGAGGCCGCCGATGAGGCAGACCACGACGGCCTCGATGAGGAACTGCGCGAGGATGGCCCGGCGCGTGGCGCCGACGGCCTTGCGGATGCCGATCTCGCGGGTCCGCTCGCGCACGGAGACGAACATGATGTTCATCACGCCGATCCCGCCGACGAGCAGCGCCAGCCCCGTCAGGAACAGGCCGACGCCGTAGATCGCCCCCTTCACGCCGCCGATCTGCTGGCGGAACATCTCCTGCCGGTTGATCGAGAAGTCGTCCTTCTCCATCGGGTCGAGCCCGCGGGCCAGCCGCATCGCGCCGACGAGCTCGTCCTCGGCCTCGTCCATCGACGCCGCCTCGGCGACGCGGACCTTGACGGCGACGTCGCGCTGGCGGCCGAACAGCTTCTCCAGCGTCGTCAGCGGGATCGCGGCGCGGTTGTCCACGGAGGCGAGGCCGAGGAACTTCCCCCGCCGCGCCGTCACCCCGATCACGGTGAACCGCTCGCCGCCGATGCGGAGCTGCTTGCCGACGGGGTCCTCGACGGGGAACAGCTCGTCCACCACGTCGGCGCCGAGGACGGCGACGTGGCGGGCGCCGCGGACCTCGGGCTCGGTGTAGAACCGGCCGGCCGAGAGCTCGACCCCGCCCGTCTCCGGGTACTCCGCCGTCGAGCCCTCGATGTAGAGCCCGCCGAGGCGCTGCCCCCGCCGCTCGATGGCCTGCATCGTGCCCGTCACGGGGGCGACGGCGGCGGCCGAGGGGACGTGCCGGCGGATCACGGGGATCACGTCCTCCTCGATGGGCCGGCGGTTGCGGTAGTCCCACCAGTCCCCCATCGCGAACCACGGGAAGCGCTGCACGAAGAGGGCGTCGGTCCCGATCATCTCCATCGAGCGGTCGAACCCGCGCTCGATCCCGTTGATGGTGGTGAACGTCGCCGTGACGGAGACGATGCCGATGATGATGCCGAGCGTCGTCAGCAGCGCCCGGAGCTTGTTGGCCCCGATGGCGCGGAGGGCGATGCGGAGCCCCTCGACGAGCTCGGTCAGGAAGGTCACGGGGCGTCGTTCGGCGTGTAGGGATTCGGCGTGCCGAGGACTACGCCAGCGGCGGCGGCGGGTTGCGGCACCCTCAGTTTGCGATCTTCGGTTCTCAGTTCAGTGGGGTCCACCGCAGTTGCTAATTTGTCTGCTTCCCCTCCATCCCTTCCATCCCCCCATCCCCTCCGCTCCCGACCACCGCCTCGACGCCTACGACTTCGAGCTCCCGGAGGCGCAGATCGCGCAGGCCCCGGCCGAGCCGCGCGACGCCGCGCGGATGCTCGTGCTCGACCGGGACTCCGGCGCGTGGGAGGACCGCGTCTTCCGCGACCTCCCGGCGTTCCTGAATCCGGGCGACGTGTTGGTGCTGAACGACACGCGGGTGTTCCCCGCCCGGCTCGTGGGGGAGCGGGAGCTAGGCGGGGGGCGCGCCGAGTTGCTGCTGGTGCGGGAGGTGAAGCCGGGGGGATGGGAAGCGCTGGCGCGGCCCGGCCGGAAGCTCCGCCCCGGGGCCCGCCTCCGGTTCGGCCACGGCCTCCGCGCCGAGGTCGAGGAGGTGCTGCCGAACGGCCGCCGCACCGTCCGCCTCAGCGTTGAGGGTGGCGGGGACCTGTGGCCCGCCATCGAGGCCGCGGGCGAGCCGCCGTTGCCCCCGTACATCCGCCGCCCCGAGGGCGCGAGCGCCGAGGACCGCGAGCGCTACCAGACCGTCTACGCCCGCGAGCGCGGCGCCGTCGCCGCGCCGACGGCCGGGCTCCACTTCACGCCGGAGGTGCTGGAGGCCGCCCGCGCCCGCGGCGTCGCCGTGGCGACGGTCACGCTGCACGTCGGCTACGGGACGTTCGAGCCGGTGCGGGTGGACGACCTCCGCGCGCACCGCGTCGCGCCCGAGCGCATCGCCATCCCCGAGGCCACCGCCGTGGCCGTGGCCGAGGCGCGGGCGCGGGGCGGGCGGGTCGTCGCCGTGGGGACGACGGCGACCCGCGCCCTCGAATCCGCCGCCGACGCCGAAGGCCGCCTCGCCCCCGGCCCCGCCCTCGCCGACCTCACGATCACGCCGGGGTACCGCTTCCGCGTGGTGGACGCACTGCTGACCAACTTCCACCTCCCGCGCTCGTCGCTGCTCGTGCTGGTGTCGGTGTTCGCGGGGCGGGAGCGCGTGCTGGCGGCGTACCGCCACGCCGTCGACGCCGAGTACCGGTTCTATTCCTACGGCGATTGTATGTTGATCCGCTGACGCCCCCGGCCTGCGAACAAACGGGTTGCAGGGGCGGTTAGACGGCCGCCCTCGCCCTCCTCCTCCGCTATGAAGAAGATCGCTGCCCTCGTCCTGATCCTGCTGGGCGGTGGTCTCATCCTCTACCGGATGGTCTTCGCCGTGGCCCCGTCGGACCCGGCGGCGCTGGAGGCGGAGCAGGCGGGTGCGGCGTTCCCCGTGCTCGGCGTGGTCGCGTTGGCGGCGGGGCTGGCTCTGCTGGCCCTATCGTACTACGGCCGCGTCCGGCCCCGCGGGCGCTGATGCTCTCCGAGGCGGTTTACGCCTTCTGGCATACCTTATCCCCTCCACCCACCCCCCCCTTTACCATGCTCGACCTTATTCTTCTCCTCGTCCTCGGTGGCCTGATCGGTTGGGCTGCTAGCAAGATCATGGGCACCGACCCTGAGCAGGGCGTCCTGATGAACGTCATCGTCGGCATCGTCGGCGCGCTCCTCGGCGGCTTCCTGCTGGGCCCCCTGGTCAGCGAGGGCAGCATCCTCGACGAGGGCTTCGACATCGGCGCGATCCTGGTCAGCCTCGTCGGCGCCATCATCGTCCTCTTCATCTACAAGGCGATCCGCGGGCGCACGTGAGCCCCGCTGCCCTCCCGCCCCCCATCACCTACCGCTACACACATGAAGCGCATCCTTACCCTTCTGCTCGTCCTCGGCGTCGGCCTCACCGCGTGCGAGGTCGAGCAGACTGATGTGGACGGCGACGCCGATCTGGAAACCGTCGTCGTCGCCGACGCCGACATCGAGGCCTTCCGCACCGAGGTCCGCGGCGAGCTGAGCGAGCTCGACGAGGAGATCAACGAGCTGCAGATCCGCGCCGCCGCCGCCGGTGAGGAGATGCGCGAGGAGTACACCGAGCGTGTCGAGGAGCTCCGCGCGGAGTACGACGAGCTCGACGCCCGGCTCGACGCGGTCGAGGTCGAGAGCGAGGAGGAGTGGCGCGAGTTCCGCCACGACGTCCACGCCTCCGTCCGCGAGGTGGACCAGGACATCGACCGGGCCCAGCTCGAGATGGCCGAGAACGCCGAGGAGCTCCGCGAAGCTGCCGAGCGCCAGATGGAGGAGCTCGACCGCGACATGGAGCGACTCGAGAACGAGGCCGGCGAGGAGGCGCGAGAGGCGATGACCGAGCTCCGCGAGCAGCGCGCCGAGCTCGGCCGCGAGCTCGACGCGCTCGGCGACGCCACGGGCGACGCCTTCCGCGAGGCCCGCGCGGGCCTCGCCGAGGGGTTCTACGACCTCCGCGGCGGCCTCCGCTCCATCGACCTGCCCGACGTGGACGTGGACGTCGATGTGGATTAGACGGCGGGCTCGCGCCTGATCCACCTGTAGCCGAGGGGCCGGGGGCACTGCCTTCCGGCCCCTCTTCGTTCCCATGCGCCTCCTCTTCGCCCTCCCCCTCACCGTGCTCGCGGGTTGCGTGGCGCCCACGCCGTCGCCCTTGAACGCGCCACCGCCGGCGCCCGCGCAGTCCCCCACGCCGCCGAACGATGCTCCCGCGCTTGACGCGCTGGAGGCCGAGGTCTTCGCCGCCACCAACGCCGCCCGGGGTCAGCACGGCCTGCCCCCCCCTCGACCCCGATCGCTCGCTCGTCGAGCTCGCGCGTGCTCACAGCGCCGACATGGCCGAGCGTGGCTACTTCGAGCACGCCACGCCCGAGGGGGTCCGCCCCGCCGACCGGGCGCTCCGGGCCGGCTACCGCTACCGGCACATCGGCGAGAACCTATTCCAGAGTACCCGTTACGAGTCCCTCACCTACACCCGCCGCGACGATCCGAGCACGTACCGCTACGCCTGGTACACGCCGGAGGCGCTGGCGGCACGCACGGTCGAGGCGTGGTTGGAGAGCCCCGGGCACCGGGCGAACCTGCTGGCCGCCCACTTCACCCACGGCGGCGTCGGCGTGGCGGCGCGGGGGCTGGAGGTGCTCGTCACGATGAACTACAGCCGCCCGGCACCCCCATGAGCGATTGGATCCTCACCTCCGGCACGGCGCTGCTGGGCGTACTCGCCAGCGTCCTCGGCATCTACCTGGCCGTGGTCGTGCTGACGCGGGTGGCGGGGCTGCGGAGCTTCTCGAAGATGTCGAGCTTCGACTTCGCCGTCACCATCGCTATCGGCTCGGTGCTGGCGAGCACCATCATACTCCGGAGCGTGCCGCTGCTGGAGGGGCTCTTCGCGCTGGCCGCGCTCTACGCCGTGCAGATCGTGGCGGCGGCCCTGCGGGCGCGCTCCGACGCGGTCGAGCACGTTATGGATAACGAGCCGCTCCTGCTCATGGCCGGGCAGGAGCTGATCCGGGAGCACATGCGGCAGGCCCACGTCACCGAGAGCGACATCCGCGCGAAGCTCCGCGAGGCCAACGTGACGCGGATGGAGCAGGTCCGCGCCGTCGTGCTCGAGAGCACCGGCGACGTCTCCGTCCTCCACGCCGACCCCGACGCGCCGCCGCTCGACGCCACCCTGCTCCACGGCGTCCGCGGCGCCGAACGGCTGGAGGCAGCCGGATTGGCGGCGTAGGGGCACGATATATCGTGCCCCCACGGGGTGTTTCACCCCTCCACCATCTCCACACCGGCTGCGACGAGGCGCTCGGCGCGCTCCTGGGTCGACGCCTCGGCGTAGACGCGCAGGACGGGCTCGGTGCCGGAGGGGCGGAACATGAGCCACCCGTCGGCCAGCCGGAGCTTCGCGCCGTCGAGGGTCTCGACCTCGCGGACGGGCTCGCCGGCCACCTCGCGCGGGGGGTCCTCGGCGAGGCGGCGGACGAAGCGGTCCTTCTTCTCCGGCGTCGTGTGGAGATCGTCCCGCGCGGCGTAGAGCGGCCCGAACTCGTCCTGCAGCTCCTCGACCAGCTCCGACAGCTTCCGGCCCCGCGCCATCATCATCTCGACCACGGTGAGCCCGATGTAGATCCCGTCGCGCTCGGGGACGTGGCCCTTCACGGCGAGCCCGCCGGACTCCTCGCCGCCGACGAGCACGTCGCCCTCGATGATCCGCGGGGCGATGTACTTGAACCCGATCTTCGTCGTCTCGACCGGGAGCCCGTACTGCTCCCCCATCCGGTCGAGCATGTCGGTGGTCGAGAACGTCTTGACGATGGCGCCGCCCATGCCCTTCTCCTCGTGGAGGTACTTGACGAGGAGCGAGAGGATCTTGTGGGAGTCCACGAACCGCCCCTCCTCGTCCATCATCCCGATCCGGTCGGCGTCGCCGTCGAAGGCGAGGCCGACGTCGCAGTCCTCCTCGCGGACGAGGCGGCTGAGGTACTCGAGGTTGCGCTCGATGGGCTCGGGCGCCTGCCCGCGCATGCCGGGGTTGTGCTCGTCGTGGACCTCGACGACGTTCTCCCGCCCGAGGAGGTCGGTGACGGTGCCCATCCCCGCGCCCCACATCGGGTCGCACCCGATCTTGAGGCCGGAGCGGCGGATGCCCTCGATGTCGAGCCGGTCTTTGAGGACGTGGCGGTACGCCTCGCGGAGGTTGTACATCTCGACCAGCCCCTCCCCCTCTAGCTCCTCCAGGTCGCGCCGCTCGAAGCCGGTGTCTAACCGGCCCATCTCCGCCTCCACCTCGGCGATCATGGCGGGGTCGGCGGGGCCGCCGTGGCGGGACTTGAGCTTGAAGCCGCTGTACTTCGGCGGGTTGTGGCTGGCGGTGATGACGACGCCGGCGTCGCAGCCGTGCTCCTTCGCGGCCCAGCTCACGGCGGGCGTGGTGACGAAGGAGTCGGCGAGGCGGACGCGGATGCCTATGCTCACGAGGACCTCGGCCGTGCGCGCGGCGAAGGCGTGGCCCTGGAACCGGGTGTCATAGCCGACGACGGCGGAGGGGCTGCCGACGGCGATCCGCTTGATCCACTGCCCCGTGGCGCGGGCGACGCGCTCGAGGTTGTCGAAGGTGTAGTCCTCCGCGATGACGGCGCGCCAGCCGTCGGTGCCGAACTTGATGGGGTGCATGGGGTGGGTGAGTAGGGGGTGAGATGTGCAACGGTCGTCGTAGGGGCACGATATATCGTGCCCCTACTCGGGGGAGATCAGGCTGCCGCGTCAGTTCGAGCCGGGGGGCTCCATCGTCGCGGCGCGCTCCATCGCCGCCACGTCCGAGACGTCGCGCGGGGGCGGGTCGCCGCCCTCGCCCTGGAGGTAGTGCTCGAACCAGCGGAGCGCGCGGAGGGTGTAGTCGTAGCGGGCCGTCGCGCGGCGGTTGCCGTGGCCCTCGCCGGGGTAGTAGACGAGGCGGACGGGGGCCTTCCCGCGCAGCTTGAGGTGGCGGTAGAGCTCTAGCGACTGGCTCGGGTGCACGCGCGGGTCCTGCTTGCCGTGGAGGATCAGGAGCGGCGTCTCCGAGCGGTCGGCGTAGTAGATCGGGCTCCGTTCGAGGAAGAACTGCCAGTCGTCCCACGGCCGCTTCCGCGCGTGGACGTGGTACTCCTCGTTGGGGATGTCCGTCGTGCCGACCTTCGAGACCTTGTTCGAGATGCCGACGAACATGACCCCCGCGGCGAACCGCTCGGAGTAGCGCGTGGCGAGCCATCCGGTCGCGTAGCCGCCGTAGGAGCCGCCCGTGACGCCGATGGCGTCGGGGTCGGCGAGGCCGATTTGGATGAGGTGGTCGGCGGCGTCGACGATGTCGTCGAACTCGGCGCCGGCGGGGTCGGCCTGGCTCGTCTTCGAGAAGGCGACGCCGCGGCCGGTCGAGCCGCGGTAGTTCGGGTAGAACACGGCGAACCCGCGCGCGGCGGCCATCTGCCCGAGCAGGGAGTAGCCGGTGAGCCAGCCGTTGCGGTAGTGGCTCTCGGGGCCGCCGTGGACGACGATGATCGCCGGGTAGCGCCGGTCGTCCTGCCGCCCGAGCGGGTGGATCAGGAGGCCCTCGAGCTCCAGCCCGTCGCGGGCCTCGTAGGTCACGACCTCCTGCCGGGCGAGGCGCTTGGCCGTCAGCCACGGGTTGAGGTCCGTCACGCGGGCGGGCGCCTCGTCCCCCTCCGCCATCACGAACAGCTCGTTCGCGTGCATCGGCGTGCTCGCGGCGAAGGCGACGACGCTCCCGCCCTCGGCGGCGGAGATGCTGCTGAACGCCGCCATCCCGCCGGGCACCAGCGTCTCGGGCGGGCCACCCTCCCAGCTCACCAACTCGATGCCGGACTCGACGCCGCGGTCGACGGCGTAGCGGATCGTGTCCTCGTCCTCCCAGGTGATGCTCGTCACCTGCCCGTCGGTGAGGCCGGGCAGCGCGTCCCGGAACGCGCCCGTCGTGGCGTCGGCCACCATGAGGCGGCCGTCCTTCGGGTCGTTGAGGTCCGCGGCGGAGATGAAGGCGAGGTGCCGCCCGCTCGGACTCCAGGCCATCGCGCCGAGCTTACCGGGGTTGTCGATGCGGGCGAGGACGCGGCCGGTCTCGGCGTCGAGGATGCGGATCCGCTTGTCCATGTAGGACTCGTCCACCAGCGCGTTCGGCGCGGCGGCGACGGCGAGGCGGTCGCCGGAGGGGCTCCACGCGAGGCCGTGGACGGTGCCCGGCAGGTCCACCTTCCGGGGTGCCGTGTCGGCCGAGGCGATCCAGAGGTGACGGTCCACGACGCCCTCCTCGTAGACCTCCGGCTCGTAGGGGAGCACGGCGTCCTCCTCCTCCATCATCGACTCGGGCGCGACGAAGGCGACGGCCTCCCCGTTCGGGTGCCACGCGTAGTCTCCGATGGCGGTGCCGAACATGAGGAAGCGCTGCACGTCGCTGCCGTCGGGGCGGAGGGTGTAGAGCGCCGTCCGCTCGTCACCCTCGCGCTGGGTGCGGAGGGAGATGCGCTCGCCGTCGGGCGTCCATCCGAGCCCGCTGACAGAGACGGCGCCGGTCCAGAGCCCCTCCGAGGTGCCGGCCTCGACATCGTAGACGTGGAGCTCGGTGTGGGGCGTCGCGTTCTCCTCGAAGGGGTCGCGCGGGACGCTGACGGTGTAGGCCACGTAGTCCCCGCCCGGCGAGACAGCGACGTCGCCGACGGTCTGCATCCGGGCCACGTCGAGGGGCGAGAGCACGTCGGACTGGGCCCACGCGGCGGGGGCGAGCGTGAGGGCCACGAGCAGCATCCCGAGGAGGCGCGGGCGGAGGGCGGGGGGAGGTAGCATGGCGGAGCGGAAGGGCCTTTGAGAGGGAGGTTCGAGTGAGAGGGAGGTTCGAGAGGTGGAGATACGGGCTTGGCTGCGCCCCGATCCCGCTAAGCGAAGGGGGAGCGCTACGGGGCGCGTGGGCGAGGCCGGCAACGCGTCGGGATCGGCCGCGTCCGCAGCCGGCACTCCGAGCGCTTCGAGCGCGGCGTCGTGATCATTGACGAGCCCGGTCTCCTGGTACCAGAAGGCGCTGACGAGGGCGAGGAGGCTATGGTAGTTCCGTGCGATGCCCAACGAGCCGCCCGTGTAGACCTGGTCGTAGATACGCCCCCCACCGTTTGTGTCTATATGCGGTAGGCGTCCTGCGCCTCGTAAGCCCGCGCCGCAATCAGGACCTCCTCGTAGTCCATGTAAGCCACAGCGCCCGTGGCGTGGGCGGCTTCCCACGCAGTCGAGAGCAGCTCGGCGGGGTCTACGAAGCCTCGTTCGAAGAGGTGCAGGGCGACGACCGCGACCCCGCGACGGGCCGCTTCCGCAGCGTGTCCTGAAGCGCCTCGTGGTAGTCGCGAGAGTCTGCTGCTGCTTCACGGTTGAGCGCCGACTCCTCGCGGATGCTGTCGAGGGCGTGCTCGGCGAGCGCCGCGTCGTTGCGCGCCTCGCGCCACTCGTTGGCCGCGAAGGCGAGCCCCACGTCGAGCGCGACGAAGAGGGCGGTGCGGACGGCCTGGCCGAGGCCGGGCATCGGAGACGAGGCGGACGCGGAACGAGAAGCTAGCCCCCGCGCGTAACTTCGGCCCCTCCTCCCGAACAAGCCCCTCTCCCGATGAACAACATCTTCCGCGCCCTCATCGCCGGCTACGGCGCCAAGAAGCTCGGTGGCGGCTGCATCTCGACCGTCCTCGTCTTCATCCTCCTCTGGGCGCTGCTCGGCGCCTGCTGACCCGATTTGCGGGGCGCTACCCCTCGCGGCGCCCGGCCTCGATCAGCTCGCGGGCGCTCGTGAGCGCGGCCTCGCTCAGCGTCTCCCCCGCCACCATCGCGGCGATCCCGCGCGTGCGGGCCTCGCCCTCCAGCGGCCGGATGCTCGTCCGCGTCCGGGCCTCGCCGTCGGCGTCGTCGGCGACGTGTTTTTCTACGAGGTAGTGGCGGTCGCCGAGGGCGGCGATCTGGGGGAGGTGGCTGATGGCGACGATCTGGTGGTAGGCCCCGAGCCGCTGCATGCTCTCCCCCACTCGCCGCGCGATCTCGCCCGAGATGCCGACGTCGATCTCGTCGAAGACGAGGATCGGGAGGCGCTCGCTCTTGGCGAGGACGGACTTCAGCGCCAGCATGGTCCGGCTGACCTCGCCGCCGGAGGCCACCTTCGCGAGCGGGCGCGGCGGCTCGCCGGGGTTGGTCGAGATGTAGAACTCGGCGCGGTCGGCGCCGGAGGGGCGGGCGCGGACGCGCTCGGTGCGGGGGCCGTCGGGCCAAGCGATCCAGCCCGCGGGGTCGGCCTCGCGCTCGAAGTGGACGACGAAGTCGGCGTGGGCCATGCCGAGGTCGGCGAGCTCCTCCTTGATGGCGTGCTCCGTGCGCTCGGCGGCCTCGTGGCGCTTCTGGCTCAGCCGGTAGGCCGCCTTCGAGAGCCGCCCCTGCGCCCCGGCGATCCGCCCGTCGAGCCGGCCGATGGCGCCCTTGAAGTCGGCCGCGAGCGCGTGGGTCTCCCCGATCTCGCGGCGGTGCTCCAGGATGGCTTCGAGCGAGGGGCCGTACTTCCGCTTGAGCCCGTCGAGCTGCCCCATCCGCTCGCGGATGTGCTCCAGCCGCTCGGGGTTGAACTCGACGCGGGCGTTGTAGTCCTGGAGGAACTTGGCCGCCTCCTCGACGACGACCTCGGCGCCGGTCACCTCCCGGAGCGTCTCCTCGAAGGCGCTGTCGATGCGGGCGAGGTCGCGGAGCGCGTTGCGGGCGACGATGAGCCGGTCATAGATGGCGTCCTCCGCCTCGTAGAGCAGTTCGTGCAGCGAGGCCGTCGCCTCGAAGAGCCCCTCGGCGTTCTCCAGGATGCGCCGCTCGGCCTCCAGCTTGTCCTCCTCCCCCGGCTTCGGGTCGACGTCGTCGATCTCGCCGATCTGGAACTCGATGAGTTGCTGCTGCTGGGCGAGCTCGCGCTCGCGCTTGGCGAGGTCGGCCCGCTCCTTCCGGAGCCGCGCCACCTCGCCGTAGTGGACGGCGTAGGTCTCGACGAGCCCGCCGAGCCCGCCGAAGTCGTCGAGCAGCTCGAGGTGGGTCTCGGTGCGGAGCAGGCTCTGGTGCTCGTGCTGCCCGTGGAGGTCGATGAGGTGGCCGGCGACCTCGCGGAGCACGGTCAGCTTGGCGGGGGTGTCGTTGACGAAGGCGCGGCTGTGGGTCGGGGTGACCTCGCGGCGGACGATCAGCACGCCGCCCTCGTGAGGCTCGATGCCGAAGCGCCGGAGGGCGTCCCGGATGCGCCCCTGCTCGGCGTCGTCGAAGACGCCCTCGACCACGGCCTTCTTCGCGCCCGTCCTGATGGCCTCCGTCGAGGCCCGCTCGCCGAGGATGAGCTTGAGCGCGCCGAGCAGGATGCTCTTGCCCGCGCCGGTCTCGCCGGTGATCACGTTGAGCCCACTGCCGAACTCGACCTCGAGCTCGTCGATCAGCGCGTAGTCCCGGACGTAGAGGCTGCGGAGCACGGTGTTGGGAGAGGGGGAGGCTACTCCGTCCCGTAGCCTCCGAACTGGCGCGACGAGTGCAGGACGGTCAGGATCAGCACGTCTTCATCTGCCCCGTCAACATGATACATGATCCGGTACTCCCGATAGATGACCTCCCGGAGCTCTTCCTCCTCAGCCTCGGGAATCACACGGCCCGACCGAGGGAACGCCTCCAGCCTCCGCGTGGCCTCGAACACCTTCTCCTCGAAGCGCTCTGCGTAGGAGGGGGCTACGTCGCGGAGATAATCGGAGATGGACTCCAGATCCTTCCGGGCCTGCGCTGACCACCGCACCGTCGCCACGTCACTCGGCTCCCGAGCCGCGGCGCCGGCGGAAGTGGGCTTCGACCTCTGCTTGCGTCATCGTCTCGCCCTCCGCCCCCTCCCGGAGGCCCTGCTCGATCTTGTGCAGGACGAAGAGGCGCTCGAAGGCGTCGTCGAGCGTCGCGTCGTCGGGAAGCTCGGCGACGGCGCGGACGATGGCGGACTTGGTGATGACGGGGGACATGGCAGGTTCAACGTGATGCTCCAGAGCAACCCCCACCGGGGGGCCGATGTTCTCCGGCACGTCGGCGACCAGTTCGTTTCACCGAACCCCTCCTCCATCATTCAAAGTCTGCGCTTTCTGCCAGGGTACCGTTGCACTTGTCCGGCCGGAGCCCTACGTTGGGAGACCCCCGCGTGCCCCGGCAGCATCCGCCGCGTGGCGGTGTGGGTGAAATCCGCCGGGGAGTGGCGTGCGGCGACGGCTTTTTGCGTGGTAGCGAGAAGAGCCGCCCCCCACGTCGTCACCGACTCCGCAGTTTCTGCCCGTTCCTCCCTTCCAGCCCCTCGACCCATGCATCCCGCCCGCTGCGTCTCCCGCTTGCCCCTGTTTCTCGCGCTGCTCCTGCTCGCGTCCGCCCCAGCGGCAGCGCAGGATCTCCTTTACACGCTTACCTCTCCGAACGAGGAAGAGGACGGTCGCTTCAGCAACGCCGTAGCGGCTGTGCCTGACGCGGACGGTGATGGATTCGGTGACCTCCTCATCGGGGCGCGTAGCGAAGACCCCGGCGCAGCCCCTAGGCCGTGTGAGACAAATCGGTTCGGCGTGACGTTGCCCCGGCTCCAGCCCCCGCCGCCATGCCGCTCCTGACTGACCCCGAGTGGGCCGCCCTCAAAGCCGCCCTCAAAGCCGCCCTCGACCACGCCCGCTCCGGTCGAGGCCGCCCCGTCCGCGACGAGCGCGCCACCGTCGAGGGCGTCGTCTGGCGCCTCAAGAACGGCCCACCCTGGCGCGCCGTCCCCGCCGAGTTCGGGCCCTGGTGGCGCGCCGCCCAACTCCACAAGCGCTGGTCCCGTTCGGGCGTCTGGGAGCGGGCCTTCGAGCACCTCCGCGACACCGGGCGCGCTGACCTCGCCGCGGTCATGCTCGACGGGACCGTCGTGCGCGCCCACCCCAAGGCGGCGGGGGCGAAGAAGGGGGCTCCCGACGCTACGGCCCCCTCCGAGACGTAGCGCTCCGAGACGTAGCGCTCCGAGACGTAGCGCTCCGAGACGTAGCGCTCCGAGACGTAGCGCTCCGAGACGTAGCGCTCCGAGACGTAGCGCTCCGAGACGTAGCGCTCCGAGACGTAGCGCTCCGAGACGTAGCGCTCCGAGACGTAGCGCTCCGAGACGTAGCGCTCCGAGACGTAGCGCTCCGAGACGTAGCGCTCCGAGACGTAGCGCTCCGAGACGTAGCGCTCCGAGACGTAGCGCTCCGAGACGTAGCGCTCCGAGACGTAGCGCTCCGAGACGTAGCGCTCCGAGACGTAGCGCTCCGAGACGTAGCGCTCCGAGACGTAGCGCTCCGAGACGTAGCGCTCCGAGACGTAGCGCTCCGAGACGTAGCGCTCCGAGACGTAGCGCTCCGAGACGTAGCGCTCCGAGACGTAGCGCTCCGAGACGTAGCGCTCGGGCGCAGCCGGGGCGGCTTCGGCACGAAGGCCGTCGTCGCCTGTGACCGCCGGGGCCGGGCGCTCGCGTTCCGGCTGCTGCCGGGGCACCGCTCGGAGCTCCGCGTGGCCGACGCGCTCCTGGTCGCCGTGGTCGGGCTCGGCCGCGTGGGCCGGGTCGTCTGCGACCGGGGGTACTCGTCGGCCTCGTGGCGGGCGGGGATCCGGATCGCCGGAGCCGAGCCCGTCGTCGCGGCCAACCGGACGCACCCGGCCGTGGCCTACGACCGAGCGGCCTACGACCGAGCGGCCTACGACCGAGCGGCCTACGACCGAGCGGCCTACGACCGGGGGGCCTACCGCGAGCGGCACCGGGTAGAGCAACTGTGGGGCCGACTCAAGGAGTGGCGGGCGGTGGCGACGCGCTACGAGAAGACGGCCGAGAGCTACCTCGGCGCGCTCCACGTGGCGGCGGCGGTGGACTGGATCAAGCATGGATTGTCTCACACGGCCTAGTCCCGATGCTGCTGGCCGGGCTTACCTCTACAGTGGCGCTACCGGCGCGCTCCTCTTCGAACTCCAATCGCCTAATGAGGAAAACCGGGGCTTCTTCGGATTCTCGGTGGCGGGCGTACCCGACACCGACGGTGACGGTCGTGGCGACCTCCTCATTGGTGCCCAGGGAGAGGGCCTCGCTTACCTCTTTAGTGGCGCCACCGGCGTGCTCCTCCTCGAACTCGAATCGCCGAAGAGCCAAGGTGGCCAATTCGGTGGCTCTGTAGCAGGCGTGCCTGACGCCGACGGCGATGGTCGAGGCGACCTTCTCATCGGTGAGTTCAGCCAAGCTTACCTCTTCAGCGGTGCCACCGGAACGCCCCTCCACACACTGCAACTCCCTGGTTTGGTCATCAACTCACTGGCGGGGGTGCCGGATGCTGATGGTGATGGGCGCGGTGACCTCCTCATCGGGGACCTCAACTCTGATCTTCCAGGCCTTCAGAATGCTGGCCGGGCCTACCTCTTCAGCGGCGCCACAGGCGGTCTCCTCCACACGCTGGAGTCTCCCAATCCTGAGGTGAGCGGCTACTTCGGCGAGTCAGTAGCAGGCGTGCCGGATGCTGATGGCGATGGGCGCGGCGACCTCTTCGTCGGCGCACCCGGCGAGGACCCCGGTACCAGCCCTACCAGTGCTGGCCGTGCCTACCTCTTCAGTGGTAACACGGGCGCTCCCCTCTTCGAGCTTCAGTCACCCAACGAAGAATTCCAGGGCAGCTTCGGGTACTCAGTCGCGGGTGTGCCGGACACCGACGGCGACGGGCGCGGCGACCTTCTCGTTGGAGCTAATCAGGAGGACCCCGGTGCGAGCCTCAGAAACGCTGGACGCGCCTACCTCTTCAGCGGCGCCTCCGGCTCCGGCTTCGACCTTACCGCCACGGCGCTCACCTCGCTGACGGTCGCCCCTGGCGGCTCAGTGCAGTTTGCCTACACCGTCACTAACGGCACCGACGCCGCCGTCTCCGGCGACCTCTTCTTCATCGCCCGCCAGGGCACGAGCACCGTCGCCTCAGGCCGCATCCTCTCGGGCACGCTCGGAGCCGGGGAGACGACCACGGGCACGTTCGTGCAGCAGGTGCCGCTGGGCGCTCCGGTGGGCACGTACACCTACGACCTCAACATCGGCCAATTCCCCTCCGCCATCGCCGACACCGAGACGTTTACCGCCGTCGTCACCCCGGCGGCCCGGCCCGGCAGCGGGGACGGCTCGGTCGGGTGGGCGGTGCTCGACGCGGGACCGTGGCAGCCGGAGGCCGCACCGACGCAGGCAGCGGCGCAGGCCACCATGCCGTCGACGCCCGCGCTCTCAGCCTACCCCAACCCGTTCCGCACCCGCTCGTCGCTTCGGTTCACGCTCGGCAAGGCGTCGCCCGTCTGGCTGGCGATCTATGATGTGCTCGGCCGCGAGGTGGCTGTCCTCACCGACGGCGTCCTCGACGCCGGCCCACACGAGGTGACGTTCGATGGCTCGGACCTCCCGAGCGGGGTGTACCTCTGGCGGTTGGAGGCGAACGACTGGGTTGAGACGGGCCGACTGACGATCGTGCGCTAACAGACCCCCCGTTCGGGAAGCGCGTCGGGCTGCGCCCTCAGGCGCTCCCCAAACTGTCCCCCTTCAGAAGGGGGACAGCTCCTTCGGCTCTGAGCGAAGCGATAGCCGGAGAAGCGGGGGGTCTGAGGGGACACCTCAGTCCTCCACGCTGACGAGCATCCAGCCCTCGGAGAGCTTCGGGGCGGCGTGCTTGTACTTCAGCGTCCGCTCCTCCCCCGAGGCCGGGTTCATGATCGTGACGCGGTCGTTCCGGCCGGGCTCCTTCTCGACGGTGACCGGCTCGCGCTCGGCCGTCGGGTCGCGCTCGGCGGCGGAGCCGTTGCCGCCGGCAGCAGCGCCGCCGGCCTTGACGCCGTAGGAGAGGTTCGCGTCGGACGACTCGTGGGTCGTGCGGGCGCGGCGCTGGTCGAGGCGGGACTTCGGCGCCTTCTGGGCCGGCTGCGCGGGGCGGCCCTGCACGAGCGGCCCAGCCTTCAAGACCGCCGAGGCGATCGTCTCCTGGAGCTCCTCCATCATCTCGGCGAAGAGCCGGAACGCCTCCATCTTGTACTCGACGAGGGGGTCCTTCTGGCCGTAGGCGCGGAGCCCGATCCCCTCCTTCACCTCGTCGAGGTCGCGGAGGTGCTCGGTCCACCGGGCGTCGATGCTGGAGAGCACGGCGGTCCGTTCGAGACCGTCATTGATCTCCTGCCCGCGGGTCTCCAGCACGTCCTCGGGGCGGACGACGACGCGGAACAGCCGGCGGCCGTCGGAGAAGTCGACGTAGAGCTTCTCGGGGCGCTTGTCCTCGTCGCGCGCCATGACCTCCTGGATAGAGTTCAGGAACGGGCGGGCGAGGGCGTCGCGCTTGCGGTAGTAGTGCTGCACGGCGGCCTCCGTGGCGACCTCCGCGAGGCCGTCCTCGCCGAGCCCGAAGGCCCGCTCGCGGTCGATCTCGAAGTCGAAGGCCAGCGTGCGGAGGAGCGCGTCGCGGAGGCCGTCGAGGTCGCCGTCGCCGAAGTGCTCCTGGACCAGCTTGCGCACGGTCTTCTGGAGCATGTCGAGGATGTCCGAGTGGAGGCGGTCCCCGTGGAGGGCCTGCATCCGCTGGTCGTAGATCACCGTCCGCTGCGCGTTCAGCACGTCGTCGTACTCGAGCTGTCGCTTGCGGATGGCGAAGTTGTTCTGCTCGACCTTCTTCTGGGCGCGCTCGATGCCCTTGGTGATCCACTTGTGGGTGATGACCTCCCCCTCCTCCATCCCCATCTTGTCCATGATCTTCGCCGTCCGCTCGTGGCCGAAGAGCCGCATCAGGTCGTCCTCGAGGGAGACGTAGAACTGGCTCTCGCCGGGGTCGCCCTGGCGGCCGGAGCGCCCGCGGAGCTGGAGGTCGATGCGGCGGCTCTCGTGGCGCTCGGTGCCGACGATGGCGAGCCCGCCTTTTTCTTTTACGCCTGGCGCGAGCTTGATGTCGGTCCCGCGCCCGGCCATGTTGGTGGCGATGGTGACGGCGCCGGGGCGCCCGGCCTCGGCCACGACCTGCGCCTCGTCCTTGGCGCGGTCGCGCTTGGCGTTGAGGACGTTGTGGGGGATGCTGCCCCGCTTCAGCATCCGGGAGAGCGTCTCCGAGACCTCGACGCTCGTGGTGCCGACGAGGACCGGTTGGCCGCCCTCGTGGTAGTCGCGGATGCGGTCGATGATGGCGGCGTACTTCTCGCGCTTGCTCTTGTAGACGAGGTCGTCGAGGTCGGCCCGCGCGATGGGGCGGTTGGTCGGGATGACGGTCACGTCCATGTCGTAGATGTCCCCGAACTCGGCGGCCTCCGTCTCGGCCGTGCCGGTCATGCCGGCGAGCTTATGGTACATCCGGAAGTAGTTCTGGAGCGTGATCGTGGCGTAGGTCTGGGTGGCCTCCTGGACCTTCACCTCCTCCTTCGCCTCGATGGCCTGGTGGAGCCCCTCGGAGTAGCGCCGGCCCGGCAGCACGCGGCCGGTGTGCTTGTCGACGATCATCACGCGGCCGTCCTCGACGATGTACTCGACGTCCTTCTCGTAGAGGGTGTACGCCTTGAGGAGCTGGTTGACGGCGTGGATCCGCTCGGAGCGCTCGGCGAAGAGGGCGTAGACCTCGCGCTTGGCCTGCTCGCGGTCGTTGGCGAGCACGCGGAGGTCGTTGTCGAGCTTGTTCTGCCGCTTCTCGTCGGAGAGCGAGGCGTCGGCCTTGAGGCCGTCCCGGAGGTCCTGCTCCTTCCCTTCGAACTCCCGCTCGATCCGCGCGATCTCGTCGCCGACGTCGGGGATGACGAAGAACGCGACGTCCTCGCCCGCGGCGTCGGCGACGAGCTGCCGGCCCTCGTCGGTCATCTCGAGCGAGTGCTGCTTCTCGTCGAGGGAGAAGAGGAGCGGGGCGTCCACCTCGGGCATCCGCTTCGCGTTGTCTTGGAGGTAGAAGAACTCCGCCTTGCGGAGGTGCTGCTCGACGCCGGGCTCCTGCTTGAGCTTGATGAGCCGGCGGTTCTTGGGGAAGCCGCGCTGGGCGCGGAGCAACGCGAGCCCGGCCTCCTCTTCGAGCTGGCTGGCAAGCTTCTTGTCGTCGGTGGCCTCGGCCTTTTTGAGCTTCTCCTCGGCCTCGGCGACGAACCGGCCGACGATCTTCTGCTGCGCGTAGACGAGCTTGTCGACCGGCGGGCGGAGTTCGATGAACCGGGTCTCGTCGGAGTCGGGGACCGGCCCCGAGATGATGAGCGGCGTCCGCGCCTCGTCGATCAGCACGGAGTCGACCTCGTCCACGATGGCGTAGTGGTGGCCGCGCTGGACGAGCTGCTCGGGGTCGACGACGAAGGAGTTGTCGCGGAGGTAGTCGAACCCGAACTCGTTGTTGGTGCCGTAGGTGATGTCGGCGCGGTAGGCGGCGCGGCGCTCGGGGGAGTGCGCCTTGTAGGGGTCGATGCAGTCGACGGTCAGGCCGAGGTACTCGTAGACCGGCCCCATCCACTCGGCGTCGCGCTGGGCGAGGTACGGGTTCACGGTGACGACGTGGACGCCGCGGCCGACGAGGGCGTTGAGGTAGACCGGCGCCACGGCGACGAGGGTCTTGCCCTCGCCCGTCTTCATCTCGGCCGCGCGCCCGCGGTGCAGCACGATCCCGCCGACGAGCTGGACGTCGTAGGGCACCATGTTCCACTCGATTACGGTGCCGCCGGCCGTCCACTCCTCCCCGATCATCCGCCGACACGTCTCCTTGACCACGGCGAACGCCTCGGGCAGGATCTCGTCGAGCGCCTCGTCAGTGACCTCCAGCCACTCGTCCTCGAGCTCGTCGAGGCGGTCGATCAGGTCCTGCCGCTCGGCGAGCGAGAGGGCGCCCTCGGGGAGCTGGGCGGGAGCGCCGTCGCCGCCGACGGCGGCAGGCATCTCGGACTCGGCCTCGTTGGCGCGCTTGAGCCGGGCGCGGAGCTCGGCCATCTCCTCCTCGACCGGCTCGACGGCCTCGGCGAGGCGGGACTTGAACTCGGCCGTCTTACCCTTGAGTTCGGCCTCGGGGATGTGCTGGTAGCGCTCGGCGATCTCGTTGATCTCGTCCACGAGGGGGCTGATCGAGGCGATGTCGCGGTCGGTGCGCTCACCGAAAAGCTTCTTGAGGGCCTTGAGCATGAGGTCGGGATGCGTTGTTCGCTGTAGCAGGGCGCGATGCATCGCGCCCTGCTACTACGGGCGGCGGGTCGGACGGTTGATGCTAGGCGCTTCGGCGCAGCGGCTTCTGCCCTCTGCTTGCTGTTCGCTGCTCGCTGGAGGGTCGTACCTTCTGGTCAGCAGCTCGCGCGCGGCGGGCGAAACTACTATTGAGGGTCGCGGCTCAGACTCAACGCTACGGCATTCACGTTCCGTTCCTGCCGCCCGATACCGGGTCGCGCTAGCCGTTGTGGCACGCGAGGGGGTATCTGCCGTTCCGGCCTCGCAGCCGCTGGCAGTGTTTCCTCCCGTTCTTGACGGCGGCGCCTGCCATTCCGACGGCCCCTGCCGTTCCGATCCCCCATTGCTCATGCGGCCCTCCCTCCGCTTTGCCGCGCTGCTCTGTGTGCTGCTCACCGCGGCCCCGTCCGTCCAGGCCCAATCGAGCCGCTTGACCGGGTTCAGCCTCCTCCGGCTCGACCCCTCGGCGCGGGCCGCCGCGCTCGCCGGCGCCTACGCCCCGCTCGACGCCGAGCGCACGCAGGCCGACGGGATGTTCTACAACCCCGCCTTCCTCGCCGCCACCGCCGACCGGCAGGTCGCCCTCGGCTACCTCAACCACCTCGCGGACGTCAACGCCGGCTTCGCCGCCTACGTCGAGGAGGTGACGTACCTCCGCGGCACCGTCGGCGTGGGCGTGCGGTTCCTCTCCTACGGGGAGTTCGAGCGGACGGGGGTGGACGGCTCGGCGGACGGGACGTTCGGGGGGAGCGAGACGGCGCTGACGGTGAGCTACGCCCACGCGCTCTCGGAGCGGCTGCAGGTCGGGCTCGGCGTCCACGGCGCGTTCGTGTCGCTGGAGGACGCGTCGGCGTCGGCGGTGGCGGGCGACCTCGGGGTGGCCTACGTCGTCCCCGAGCGCGGGCTGCTGATCAGCGCCTCGCTGCGCAACGCGGGCGTCGCGCTCCAGAGCCTCGGCGCCGAGGAGGACGTGCTCCCGGTGGACCTCCGGTTCTCGATCTCGAAGCGGCTCACCTACGTCCCCCTCCGCGTCACGGTCGCCGGCTACGACCTCACGCGGTTCGAGGACGAGAACGGGACGGCGCTGAACGAGATCGCCCGCCACCTCGCCGTCAGCGGGGAGTTCTTCTTCGGCCGGGCGCTCACGGCGCGGGTGGGCTACGACCACCGCCGGCACGAGGACCTCAAGTCCGGCGCGCGGGTGGACCTCGCCGGGCTCGGCGCGGGGTTCGGGCTGAACCTCCGGCGCTTCGGGTTCGACTACGCCTACAACGCGTGGTCGTCCTTCGGCGGGCTCCACCACCTCACCCTCCACGCCCAGCTCTGAACCGGGGCCACCGTAGGGGTGGGCCTCGTGCCCACCCTGGGCGACCACCGAGCGGAGTGACCCGCACTCCGCTTGCCCCTACGCGGGCATGGAGGGGCCGCGCGGGCTGAATTCAGGAAGGATAAGCGCTGCCGGGCGGGGTCAGCCGGCGGGGCGAGGGGCCGTCCGACCGTACCTTTCGCCGCCCAAAATCCCCATCTGCCCCCGCCCGCCGCGTCATGAACTTCTGCGTCTGCATCAAGCAGGTCCCCGACGTCTCCGCCCCCATCCAGGTCCGCGGCGGGGAGCTCGTGATGGACGCCGGCCGCGCCGTCCTCAACGCCTACGACGCGAGCGCCGTCGAGGAGGCCCTCGTCCTCACCGAGCAGCACGGCGGCGAGGTGGACGTGGTGCTGATCGGGCCGGAGCGCGCGGCGGAGACGGTGCGCAAGGCGCTCGCGATGGGCGCCGCGCGGGGCACCCACCTCGTCGTGCCGGAGGACGCCGAGCTCGACTCCGCCGCCGTCGCGGAGATCCTGGCCGAGCACTTCGACGGGCACGGCTACGACGTGATCGCCGCCGGCAAGCAGGCGCAGGACTCCGACGCCGGCCTCGCCGGCTCGATGCTCGCCGAGCGCCTCGGGCTCCCCTACGCCACCAACGCCGTCGGCCTCGCCCAGGAGGACGGCCACCTCGTCGTGACGCGGCAGGGCGACGCCGGGCAGGAGACGATCGCGCTCCCGACGCCCTGCCTCGTCACGTGCTCGAACGACATGAACGACCCCCGCATCCCGAAGCTGAAGGGGATCATGGCGGCCAAGAAGAAGCCCATCGACACGAAGCCGGTGGAGAGCGTTCCGACAGCCGGCGTCCGCACACTCGGCTACGAAGACCTCCCCACCCGCGACCCCGGCCAGTTCCTCGACGGCGAGCCGGAGGCGCAGGTGAAGACCCTCGTGCAGCTCCTGGACGAGGCGAACGCTATCTAGGGGAGGACGAGAGGAGGAGAGGAAGATGCGAGGTCTCTGACCACAACGGCGCCCCCCCCTCCCGCTCCCCCACTCCCCCCTCCCAACCCGATGCCCACGATCCTCAGCTACGTCGCCGTACAGAACGGCGCCCCGACGCGCGCCTCGTTCGAGGTGCTCACCCGCTGCCGCGAGATTGCGGACGAGCAGGGGTGGGACGTCGCCGCCGTCGCCCTCGCGCCCGACGCCGCGGCCGTAGCCGACGAAGCGGCGCGGTACGGTGCGCAGACGGTCTACGCCGTCAGCGACGGGGTCTTCGAGACGCCGCTGAACGCGCCCGTCGTGGACGCCCTCGCGGCGGTGATCGAGCAGCTAAAACCGGCCGTCGTGGCGTTCCCGTCGTCGGAGGGGGTGAAGGACGTGCTCGGCGCGCTCGCCGCGCGGACGGGCAGCGCGGCCCTCGCCGACGTGGCGGCGTTCGACGTGAAGGACGGCGGCATCGAGGCGACGCGGCCGGTGATGGCAGCCAAGTTTCTCGCCCGCGCCCGCGCCGACCTCGGCGACGCGTCCGTGCTCGTCTCGGTCCGATCGGGCTCGTACCAGGCCGAGGTCGTAGATCCCGCTAGCGGGGAGGCTCCCGCCGAGGCGAGCGTCGAGAACGTCCCGTTCGAGGTGGGCGCCGTGACGCAGACGCTCCGCGACGTGGCGACAGCGGCGGCCGGGGCCGTGGACCTCTCCGAGGCGCAGGTCGTCGTGGCCGCTGGGCGTGGCGTGAAGGACGACGAGGCGAAGCGGCTCGTCGAGGAGCTGGCCGAGGTTACGGGCGCCGCCATCGGCGCCAGCCGCGCCGTCGTCGAGACGGGGATGTTCCCCGCGACGACGCAGATCGGGCAGACGGGGAAGGTCGTCTCGCCGGAGCTGTACTTCGCCGTCGGCATCTCGGGCGCGGTACAGCACGTGGCGGGGATGACGAACAGCCGCACCATCGTCGCCATCAACCGCGACCCCGACGCGCCGATCTTCGAGGTCGCCACCTACGGCCTCGTCGGCGACCTCTACGAGATCCTCCCCGCCCTCATCGCCGAGCTGCGCCGGGCGAAGGAGGTGGCGGCGTGAGCCCTCTCTCCCTCCTCATGTCATCCCCGACCCCGATCGGGACCCGCCAGGGCGGCGGAGCCCATCCAGAGCGATCTAGCAACCCTGCTGGATCCCCGCGTGCGCGGGGATGACGCGGGGGGAAGGTCAGCGATGGGCACGTCGTACGCTGGATCCCCGCGTGCGCGGGGATGACTCCTGCTCTAATAGGGCCTCCTCGCTATGCCGAAGCGTGGCTACGTCTACATCCTCGCCAGTAAGCGCAACGGGACCCTGTACGTCGGCGTCACGAGCAATCTCACCAAGCGAGTCTGGCAGCACCGGGAGGGGCTGGTGGAGAGCTTCACGAAACGCTACGGCGTGCACCGGCTCGTCTACGTCGAGGAGCACTCGGATGTCCGCGACGCCCTCGAGCGCGAGCGACAACTAAAGAAGTGGAATCGGGCGTGGAAGCTGGAGCTGATCGAGCGGGAGAACCCGGCGTGGGCCGACCTGTACGAGCCCCTCGTTTCTGGTCCCCCGCTCCCGCAACCCTGACCCTATGGAAGAGCCGTTCGACTGCATCATCGTGGGGGGCGGGCCGGCCGGGCTGGCGGCGGCCATGACCCTCGCCCGCGCCGACGCCCGCTTCCTCCTCGTCGAGCGCGGCGAGTGGAGCGGGGCCAAGAACGTCTCCGGCGGCGTGCTCTGGGGCCGCGACCTCGCCCGCCTCGTCCCCGACTACTGGACCGACGAGGACGCCGGCTGGGACCGGTTCGTGAACCACCGCCGCCTCACGTTCATGGACGACGGGGCGGCCTTCTCGCTCGACTTCAAGAGCGACCACTTCAACGAGCCCCCCTACTCCGGCCTCTGCGTCCTCCGCTCGAAGTTCGACGCGTGGCTCGCCGGGAAGGTCGAGGAGGCCATCGCCGAGAGCGCACATCCAGAGGAATCTTTCCTCGCCACCGACGTGCTCGTGCGCGAGGTGGTCCAGGAGGGCGGCCGCGTCGTCGGCATCCGCGCGGGGGACGAGGAGTTCCGCGCCCACTGCGTGATCCTCGCCGAGGGCGTCAATAACCTCCTGACGAGGCAGGTCGGCCTCCAGACGGACTACGTCCCCGCCGAGGGACTGGCCGTCGGGGTGAAGGAGGTGATCCGGTTCGACCAGCGGGTCCTCGAAGACCGGTTCCAGCTCGACGGGCGGAGCGGGATGACCAACGAGTTCGTCGGCTACGCCTCCGGCGGCGTCGAGGGCGGGGGGTTCCTCTACACGAATCTCGACACCGTCTCGCTCGGCCTCGTCCTCGGCATGGCCGACCTCCGCCGCGCCGGGCTCAAGCCCTACGACCTCCTCAACCGGTTCAAGACCCATCCCGCCGTCGCCGACGCCATCCGCGGTGGGGAGGTCCTGGAGTACAGCGCGAAGGTCGTCTCGACGGGCGACATGCGGGTGATGCCGAAGGAGGTCTACGGCGACGGCGTGCTCGTCGCCGGCGAGGCCGCGAACCTCGTCCTCAACGCCGGCCGTGCCATCCAGGGCATGGACTACGCCATGCGCTCCGGCATCCTCGCCGCCGAGACCGTCGTGGAGGCGAGGCGATCTGGGGCGTTCGGCGCCGATTTCCTGCGGCACTACCGGACGGCGCTCGAGAACTCCTACGTGATGCAGGACCTCCGCGGGTTCCAGCAGGCCGTCGAGGTCCTCCACTCGCCGGCCATGTTCCGGCAGGTCCCCCGGCTCGTCTGTGATTTCGGGCGGGAGTTCTTCACCGTCGACAACCGCCCGACGCGGAAGGCGTACCAGATCCTCCGCGACGTGCGGAAGGAGCACATCGGCTACTGGGACCTCGTCAAGCTCGGCACCCGCGCCGCCCGCGCCCTCTGATGTTTCGTATCCCGCGTTGCGTGTCGGGCGCCGATCCGAACACGCAACACGCAACACGCACTACGAATGCCCGACACCCTCTCCATCGCCGAGCGCCTCGGCAAGGTGGCCTACCGGAACCAGGGCCGCAGCGAGGCGAAGCCGCACATCCTCGTGGATACGGCCATCTGCAACTCGGTCTGCCCGCACAAGTGCACGACCTACGTGTGCCCGGCCAACTGCTACACCCTCGACGAGCTCGGGCAGGTGCATTTCCAGTTCGAGGACTGCGTCGAGTGCGGCACCTGCATGTACGCCTGCGACCAGGGCGCCGTCGCCTGGAGCTACCCCGACCCGGAGGACGGCCGCGGGGTGAACTGGAACCTGGGGTAGGAGTGGACGAGGGGAGGAGAGGAAGAGCGAAAGAACATCTCGCGACGGCCGACCGGCCCCTCTTTCACCCCTTCGCACCTCCGCTCTTCGGTCCCATCAGCCGCCGACGTTCGAGCTACCTTCAACCTTAGACTGAACACGCCAACCGTCCAGCCAGAGACCCAATGCCTAAGCAGCCCTTTAACACCGACGATGCCCTCCTCTTCGAGCAGATGCTCTCCGAGGAGGACCGCCTCATCATGCAGTCGGCGCGGGACTACGCGCAGCAGAACCTCGAACCGCGTGCCCTCGAAGGCAACCAGGACGGGGTGTTCCACGACGAGATCCCCGGCGAGATGGCCGAGATGGGCCTCCTCGGCGCGACGATCCCCGAGGCGTACGGCGGCCTCGGCGCGAGCTACACCGGCTACGGCCTCATCGCCCGCGAGCTCGAGCGCGTAGACTCTGGCTACCGCTCGTTCGCCAGCGTGCAGTCGTCGCTGGTGATGTACCCCATCCACGCCTTCGGGACCGAGGAGCAGAAGGAGCGCTTCCTCCCCAAGCTGGCCTCGGCCGAGATGATCGGCTGCTTCGGGCTGACCGAGCCGAACCACGGCTCCGACCCCGGCTCGATGGAGACGACGGCCAAACGGGTCGACGGCGGGTTCGTCCTGAACGGCGCCAAGATGTGGATCACCAACTCCCCCGTCGCCGACGTCGGCGTGGTGTGGGCGAAGTCGAAGGGCGACGGCGAGGACGGCACGATCCGCGGCTTCCTCGTCGAGAAGGGGATGGAGGGCTACACGGCGCCGGTGACGCACAACAAGATGAGCCTCCGCGCGAGCCACACGGGCGAGATGGTGTTCGACGACGTGTTCGTCCCAGACGCCAACGTCTTCCCGGAGATCCGCGGGCTGAAGGGGCCGTTCTCGTGCCTCAACAACGCCCGCTACGGGATCGCCTGGGGCGCCGTCGGCGCGGCGGAGGACTGCTACAGCCGGGCGCGGCAGTACGTCATGGAGCGGAAGCAGTTCGGGTACCCCCTGGCCGCGAACCAGCTCATCCAGACGAAGCTGGCGAACATGCTGACCGACCTCACGCAGATGCAGCTCGTCGCGTGGCGGCTGGGGCAGCTCAAGGACGAGGGCCGCGCGGCCCCGGCCATGATCTCGCTCGCCAAGCGGAACAACGTCGGCAAGGCGCTGGACATCGCGCGGGTCGCCCGCGACATGATGGGCGGCAACGGGATCACGGGCGAGTACCGGGTGATCCACCACATGGTCAACCTCGAGTCGGTCAACACCTACGAGGGGACCTTCGACATCCACGGCCTCATCCTCGGCCGCGAGATCACGGGGATTCAGGCGTTCATGCCGCGCGGCAACGACCTCCCGAGCAACGGGAAGGCGGTCGGCAACGGGGAGGCTCCGCAGGCGGCGAAGGAGCTGGTATCGAACAACTGAGGCGAGGCGGATCGGGGAGCGGCCCCGTACCTTCGGACCCCGCCACTCCGCCCTCCCGCCCATGCCCCGCCTCCTCTTCGCCGTACTCACCCTCCTGACCGTCGTCGGTCTCGCGGCCTGCTCGAACCCGCAGCCGGCTGATCCGCCCCCGACGCCTGACAACCCGACCGACGGCATGGATCTGACGGTGCCCGACGTGGGGGAACCGTTCACGATGGAGGTCGGCGAGACCGCCGCGTTCGGGGACGGCGTGAGCACGCTGACCTTCACCGAGGTCGCGCTCGACAGCCGCTGCCCGGTGGACGTGACGTGCGTGCAGGCCGGCGAGGCCATCGCGCGGTTCCGTTTCTTCTACGGGGACGGCGAGGACGCCTTCGAGCTGGAGCTGCCCGGCGGCCGGCCCGGCGCCGTCCCGCTCGACGAGGCGCCGCGGGCGTCGGCCAGCGGGCTCGTCTTCGCCCTGCTTGAGCTGGCCCCCTACCCCGGCACGCCCGAGTACGGCGAGATGGAGCCGACGGCCACGCTCGTCCTCGAGCGGCTGATGCGCTGAGGGATAACGGTCGGTAGGGGCGATTGCGATCCACCCCTACGGCCTCCTCCTATTCCCGCTCCTCGATGCTTTTCTTTAGGAGGCCCTGCTTCTTAAAGTAGATCATCGTCGTGTCGAGCGTGCCGTGGCGCATCCGCTGCTTGACCTCCTCGACGGGCATCCCCTCGTTGAGCCAGATGAGGGCGGCCGTGTGGGTGAGGCTGTGAGGCGTCACACCGGGGCGCTTGAGGCCGGCAGTCTTCAGGAGCGCGTTGATCCGGCTCCGCACGCTGCGGGTGTTGAGGCGCTCGCCGCCGGAGCGGTGGCCGTGGCTGACGAATAACGGATCCTCCGGCCGGAAGCGCCCGCGCGCGTCGAGGTAGAGCCGGACGGCGTCCATCACGGCGGGGTCCACCGGCACCTGCTGGTCTTTGACGGTGCGGCCCTTCCCCTGCACCCGGAGGTACCACCCGAGCAGGGTCTGCTCGAGGTCCTGCACGTCGGCGCGGACGAGCTCGATCTCGGAGAGCCCGGCGTAGAGCATGCAGAAGACGGCGGCCCGGTCGCGGAGCTCGATGGGTCTGCCGGTCTGGAGCACGTCGAGCAGCCGCTCGACCTCGGGCTCGGTGAGGACGCGGCGGGTGTGGTCGCTGGGGCGGCGGTTGCCCTTGACGGTGCGGGCGGGGTTCTCCTCCAAGAGCCCGACATCCACGAGGTACTGGCAGAACCGGCGGAGCCCGGTGAGGTAGGTCGAGACGGAGACCTGGCTGAGCTCGCGCTCCTCCATGAGGTAGCGCTTGTAGTCCTCGATGTCCTCGGTGCGGAAGCGGAAGCGGGCCTTGCGCGGGGCGTAGTACCGCTCGAACTCGTTGAGCGTACGGCGGTAGGTGCCGGCCGTCTCGGGGCTCTTGTCCTTGAGGTACTCGCGGACGAACCCGGTGAGGCGGGCGTCGAGCTCGGTGAGGGAGAGGCGGAGGTCGTTCACGGTCCGATAACGGCTATCGAGGGCGCAAGGTAGCCGCGCCGCCGCCGTGGAGCAAGCGGCCGTCGATATTCTGCGGGAGCGGCCCGGCGGATCTTCGCTCCGGGTTCGGCTTTATGAGCGCCAAGCCCCTCACCCCTCCCCGACCATGTCCGACCGCCTCTCCCCCGCTCAGCCGCTCTCCCGTCGCGCCTTCCTCGGCCGTTTCGCCGCCCTCGGAGGCATCGCTGTCTTCGCCGGCTGCGGCGGCGACGCCGAGGCTCCTACCGTGGCCGTTGGCGACGGCGAATATCCTGTCGTCGAGGCCGCGGCCTGCGAGGGCTATGACGCCACCGTGGACGAGCAGTCCCGCACGATGAGGACCAACCTGAACTACGCGGACGCCTCGGAGACCGAGGGGCAGTACTGCGGCAACTGCCAGCTCAAGCAGGACTACGCGGCGGACGCCTCGTGCCTCGGCTGCCAGCTCTTCGCCGGCCCGGTCTCGCCCGGCGGGTGGTGCATGTCGTGGGTCGCAGCGTAGGCCCCCTTAGCGCGGTTCAAGCCCCTCATCTCCACCTCAGCCTGTCCTCCCGAATCGCTGACGATGTGGAAGATCCGGTAGCCCCTGTAGATCACCTCACGCAGAGCCGCGTCCTCGATCTCCGGCACCGCGCGACCTGAGTTGGGAAACGTCTCCAGCCGCTTGACAGCGGCGAACGCGCCATCCACGAAGGCCTGCGCATAGGCCGGAGCTTCGCGGGCGAGGTAATCGCCGATGGCTTCGAGGTCGGCCAGCGCTTGAGGAGACCAGATTACTCGTGCCACCGCTTCATCTGGCGCTGCGCCTCGTCGTGCGGGATGCCCTCGCCTGCGGCGATCTGCTGCCGCCCCCGCTCGATCTTCTGGAGCATGTAGATCCGCTCCATCACCTCCTCGAAGGTGATGTCACTTGGCATCTCCTCCACAGCGCGAAGGACGCGGTCGCGGACAGTCGTTTCAGACATGGCAAGGGGAGCTAGCTAGGCACCGGAGTAGTACGCAAAGTGGGCGGTGCGTTCCCCCAACACTCTAAACAGACGACCGGGCGAACTCAAGACGCCCCTTCGTCGGCGCGCAGCGGCAAGTTGTATTGTGTGGCCTCAATCGAAGGTTCTGAGCACTACGAGCGGCTCCTTCCTGCCCCATTTCCAGCGTGTGGCGAGGTAACAATATTCGTCCGGGAAGTCTTTCAAGTAGAACCCCTCGTCCTCAGGGTTGGCGAGGTGCGGCTGGGCTTCCGACTTCCAGAAGTTAAACGTCTCCGACTGCGGGACCCAGCGAAGAGGGAGACCGACGTTGGCGACTACGAACTGGACCGGCCCGAGACGGAGCAAACCACGTATAGCGGACTCACTAAGGTCCGCTTCACGTTCGGTTGCGACGACCTCGCCTGCTACGTCCCAGACCTCGGGAAGCGGGAGGCGAATGACTTGCCGAACGAAGCCTGTCTCAGGCACGATGGGGTGCGGGATAGCCCCGACTAGACGGCCTCGTCCGGGTCGAGGCCCTCGAGGATCTGCTTGAACGTCTGGAGGTAGCTCGCCCCCATCGCGCCGTCGATGATGCGGTGGTCGTAGGAGAGCGAGACGTACATCATGTGCCGCACGACGATGGCGTCGCCGAGCTCGGGGTGCTCGACCACGACGGGGCGCTTCTGGATGGCGCCGGGCGAGAGGATCGCCACCTGCGGCTGGTTGATGATGGGCGTCCCCATCAGCGAGCCGAGGCTGCCGACGTTGGTGACGGTGAACGTCCCGCCCTGGAGCTCGTCCGGCATGAGCTGCTTGCTGCGGGCCCGCTCGGCGAGGTCGGAGACCGAATGGGCGAGGCCGACGAGGTTCTTCTGCCCGGCGTCGCGGACGACGGGGACGAGGAGCCCCTTCTGCCCGATCGCCACGGCGATGCCGACGTGGTAGTCCTTCTTGACGAGGATCCGCTTGCCCTCGACGGAGGCGTTCATCAGCGGGTGCGCCCGCAGCGCCTCGACGGCGGCGCGGACGAAGAACGGGGTGTACGTCAGCTTCGTCCCCTCGCGCTCCTGGAACGCCCGCTTCTGCCGCTCGCGGAGCCGGACGAGGTTGGTGACGTCGATCTCGTTGAAGGAGGTGACGTGGGCGCTCGTGGCCTTCGAGCGCGTCATGTGCTCGGCGATGAGCTGCCGCATCCGGTCCATTTCGATCACCTCGACCCGCTCGCCGGCGGCGTCGGTGCCGGGGTGGCTGGCGGCGCGGGCGGCCTGCGGGCGCGGCATCGCGGGGGCCGCGCGCTCGGCGGGCTGCGCGGGGCGGGCGGGCGCCTGCCGCTGCGCCGGCTGCGCGCCGCGGTCGTCGAGGTAGGCCAGCACGTCCTTTTTCGTGACCCGGCCCTCGGCGCCGGTGCCGGCGATGGCTTCGAGCTCGGCCTGTGAGATCCCCTCGGCCGAGGCGATGGAGCGGACGAGCGGGGAGTAGAACCGGCCGTCGGAGCCGCGGCGCTGGAGCGGGCCGCCGGGGGCGGGGGCACCCGCTGGGGCGTCGGCGCGGACCTCGGCCTGGGCAGGCTCGGCGAGGGGACTGCCATCGCCCTGCATCGCCTCGCCGGCCATGCCGTAGCTCTTCTCCGGCGGCGCCGGCGCGTCGCCCGTGCCACCGTCCGACGACGGAGTAGACGCCGGTGCGCTCGGCGCGGCTCCGACCGAGACGCCCTCGCCCGAGGCGATCACGGCGATGGGCGTGCCGACGTCCACCGTGTCCCCCTCCTGGACGAGGACCTCCGCGAGGACGCCCTTCGCCGGGCTTGGCACCTCGGAGTCTACCTTGTCCGTCGAGATCTCCAGGAGCGTCTCGTCCAGCTCGACCTCGTCGCCGACGGCCTTCGCCCAGGAGAGGACCGTCCCCTCCATCACGCTCTCCCCCATCTTCGGCATCACGACCTCCGTGCGCTCGCCGCCGCTGACGGCCGCGCCGCCGCCGGAGCCGTCCCCCCCAGCAGCCTCCTCGGCGGGCTGGATCGCGGGCGCGGCCGGCTTCGCCTTCGGCTCGGGCTGCGC
Organism: Rhodothermales bacterium; assembly: GCA_965215145.1. GTDB lineage: Bacteria > Bacteroidota > Rhodothermia > Rhodothermales > JANQRZ01. The sequence continues at coordinate 2,999,137 of OZ244038.1, forward strand.
CTCTTCGATGGCCTCCTCGGCGTCGGCGCCCGACTCGGCCGCTTCTGTCTGCTCCTCCACGCCTTCGCTCGGCGCCCCCCCACCGTCGCCGCCGACGGCCGCGTTCACGTCCGTCTCGATCCGCGCGATGGGGGTCCCGACATCTACCGTGTCGCCCTCTGCGACGAGGACCTCCGCGAGGCGCCCGGCCGACGGACTCGGCACCTCGGAGTCCACCTTGTCCGTCGAGATCTCCAGCAGCGTCTCGTCGAGCTCGACCTCGTCGCCCACCTGCTTTTTCCATTCGAGGACGGTGCCTTCCATGACGCTCTCGCCCATCTTGGGCATAACGACGTCTACGCGGGCCATGTGCGGGGGAGTTGGAGCGAGGGGGAGAGGAGAAGGGGGAAATATACGCCGCCCCCTACGGGGGCTGGTCGGGGAGGGCGCAGCCGACTACCGTGCGGAGGCCAGCCCCTCATCGAGCCGCCGGAGGAGGTCCGCGGCGTCGGCGAAGGCGGCGCGGGCGCCGGCCTCCCGCAGCGCGCCCTCGTCCCAGACCCACGTCGCCACGCCGAGCCCGGCGACGCCGGCCCGCTCACACGCCTCGAAGTCGTAGACCGTGTCCCCCACCATCGCCGCCGCGCCGGACTCGACGCCGAGCTTGTCGAGGGCGGCGCGGACGACGTCGGGGGCGGGCTTCGAGGCGTCCACGTCGCTGGCCGTCGTGACCACGTCCACGGCGTCGCGGAGGTCGGAGCCGACGCTCTTGAAGATGGCGTCGAGGTCGTCGTCCTCGGAGGAGGTGACGAGGGCGATGCGGAGGCCGCGCTCGCGGAGCGCCCGCAGTAGCGCGGGCACACCGCCGAACAACTCGAACGTGTTCTCCTTTGCGAGCACGTCGCGGAAGAGGCCCTTCGCGCGGTCGCGGAGGGCGTCGCCGTCCTTCCGTTCTCCCTCCTCCCCGATCAGCGCCGGGACGAGCTTGTCCCCGCCCTTCCCGACCTGCCGGTTGATCTCGCCCTCGGTCACGTCGTAGCCCCATTCGGCGAAGGCGCGGCGGAAGCCCTCGACGTGGAAGCGGTTGGTGTCGACGAGGGTGCCGTCGAGGTCGAGCAGGATGGCAGAGAGGGGCATCGGAGAGGAGGAGCCTGAGGGTGGAGACGTAGGGGCGCGGCGGTGCCGCGCCCTCAGCCAGGAGGGCGCCGTCGGAACCGGCGGGGCGGAGCGGTGATCCGGCCAGGCGTGAGAGCCTCCGTACCTTCCTACTCTCTCACCGGCTGCGTCCCTGATGGCCCGATCCCTCCCGCTCGCCCTTCTCCTGCTCGCCGCCCTGGGGGCCGCGGCGCAGGACGGGGCGCTCCCGTTCACGGCGTTCCACCAGTTCACCGATAGCCTCGACGCCATCGCGGCGATCCCCGACGCCGACGACCGCGAGGTCGCCCTCGACGCGCTCTGGGCTGACCTCGTCGCCGCCGAGCAGGTGCCGTTCCGGCTGGCCGACTCGGTGGCATTCCTCCACCGCAGCACCGCGAGCAGCGTCGCCGTCGCGGGGGACCACAACGGGTGGAATCCGGGTGCCGGCCCGATGAGCCAGCTCGAAGGGACCGACCTGTGGCGCCGCGTCCACCGGTTCCCGGAGGCCGCGCGGATCGACTACAAGCTCGTCCGCGGCAGCACCTGGATCCTCGACCCCGCGAACCCGCACGTGCAGTGGAGCGGGTTCGGGCCGAATTCGGAGCTCAGGATGCCCGCGTGGGTCTTCCCCGAAGAGACCGTCCGGGGCGACGGGGTCCCCGAGGGGGATCATTCCAGCGACCTCAGCCTCGAGAGCACGCGGCTCGGCTACACCGTCCGCTACCGGGTCTACACCCCGATGGGCTACGACGAGGACGGCCTCACTGACCTCCCCGTGCTCTACGTCACCGACGGGCACGAGTACGCCGACGACCGGCTGGGCGCTGCGCGGATCGTGCTCGACAACCTCATCGCCGACGAGCGCGCCGAGCCGACCATCGCGGTGTTCATCGACCCTCGGGTGAACGGACAGAACCTCCGCGCCGAGCAGTACGTCCAGAACCCCGACTTCGCGGCGTTCGTGGCCGAGGAGCTGGTCCCGGAGATCGACGCGGCGTACCGGACGCGGGCGAGCCGCGACGGCCGGGTGATCCTCGGGACCTCGCTCGGCGGGGTGTTCTCGACGTACCTCGGCCTCCGGCACCCGGACGTGTTCGGCAAGCTGGCGATCCAGTCCCCGGCGTACTGGGTGACGGAGAACGCAGAGTGGTGGAGCGGCCCATCGCTGTTCGAGACCGTCGGGAGCGCGGAGGACGGCATCTTCGAGGTCGTGATGACGACGGGGACGATCAACGATGGCGAGCACCGCGCGCGGCGGATGCGGGACACGTTGCTCGCCCACGGCCACGCCGTCGCCTACCGCGAGGTGCCGGAGGGGCACTCGTGGGGGAACTGGCGCGCGCTGATCGACGAGGTGCTGGTGCACCTCCTCCCCGGCCCGAACGCCACCGCTGCCGAGCCCGACGCCTCCGGCGCGGTGGAACCGCTCCGCTCCGCAAGCGGGGTCTTCGACCTCGATGCCTTCCCGAACCCGGCCGGTGGCCTCGCCGGGGACCGCCTCACGCTGCGGTTCGCACTCGACCGCCCCGCGCCCGTCCGGCTCGACGTGCTCGACCTCGCGGGGCGGCGGGTGCGCGGCGTCCTCGACCGGCTGCTGCCGACGGGCGAGCACGCCGCGACGGTGGACACGGCCGGCCTCGCCCCCGGCGCCTACGTCGTCCGGCTCCGCACCAATGCGGGGTCGGCCGCCCGCCTCGTCGCCGTTGTCTGGTGAAGGTGGGGGCGCCCGTTCCGGCCGAGACCGACTGGTCGCACCCGTTCGGCTACGGCCTCCTCCCCGATCTCCCGCCGGCCGTGCCCCGGCGCGGCGGCGCGTTCCGGCGGTGGCTCGGCACGGCGGTGCTGCGGGGGCTGGGGTGGCGCCTCGTCGGCCCGTTCCCGGATGTCCCGAAGGTCGTCGTTGCCGGCGCGTACCACACCTCGAACTGGGACGGCGTCGTCGGCCTCGCGGCGGTCCTCGCGCTCCGGCTCGACATGGGCGTGCTGGCGCGTCGCTGTTCCGCTGGCCGCTAGGGCCGTTCCTCCGATGGATCGGCGTGATCCCCGTGGAGCGCGGGGCGCGCGGCGGCGTGGTCGGGCAGATGGTGCGGCGGTTCGAGGCTGAGGACGCCTTCGTGCTCGGCGTGGCACCCGAGGGGACGCGACGGCCAGTGGAGGCGTGGCGGACGGGGTTCTACCGGATCGCCGAGGGGGCCGGCGTCCCCATCGCCCTCGTCGCGCTCGACTTCGGGCGGAAGGAGATCCGCATGGGGCCGACATTCTTCCCCTCCAGCGACCCCGCCGCCGACTTCGCGCGGATGGAGACGTTCTTCGCCACCTCGACGCCGAAACGGCCGGGGAACGCCGGGGCGCTCACGCAGCCGTTGACCGCACGAGGCCCCCGGCGTAACGCCGAGGGCCTCCCAGTTGCCTCAGGCAGAGACTCCCGCTAGCGGAGCAGCGTCACCCGCTGCGTTTGCACGGCCGTCCCCGTTTCGAGCCGGACGAGGTAGGTCCCGCTCGGCAGGCCCGCGGCGTCGAACGTGGCCTCGTGCTGGCCGGCCTCGACCGTGCCGTCCACGAGCACGGCGACCTGACGCCCCAGCACGTCGTAGGCGGTGAGGCGGACGTGGGCCTCGACCGGGATTTCGTAGCGGAGTTGGGTCTGCGTGGCGAACGGGTTGGGCCACGGCGCCGCGAGCGCGAACGCCGCAGGACCCTCAACCCGAGCGCCAGCCGCCCACGTGTCGCCCGCCGTAACAGGCGCGCCGCTCCCGGCGTAGCTGGCCTCCCAGGCCGCCGGAGTGCCGGCCCCCGCAGCCGCCCGGCCGGCCGCCTTCGTCACGGCGAAGCCGCTCGAGCTCTCCACGGCGTCGGGGAAGTTCCCGACGAACCCCGTGTAGACGTACGTGCCGGCGGGCGCTCCGGCGGGCACGCGCTGCGTCAGCGTCTTCGAGACCGTCTCGCCCGGGCCGAGCGTCACCGTCACCGGCCCCACGAGCGGCGCGGTGGCCGAGCCGTCCGGGAGCGTCGCCTGCGTCCACGCCTCGAACGTCTGCGTCTCGGCGCTCAGGTTCCTGAGCGTGGCGGTGAACGTGAAGGTGCCGCCGCCGGCGGGGACCGTCGGGTTGGGGGCGGCCGGACCGAGGGCGATGGTGACGGGGCTGGCCGCGCTGGCGAAGACGTAGACCCGCCCGGGGAAGGTGAGGCCGGCGAACCCCTCATGGCCTGCTCCGACGACGAGGTCCCCGCGGCCGTCGCCGTCGAGGTCTTCGATCCCGGCGAGGGCCTCGCCGAACTGCCCGCCGGGCTCCGCGTTCGGCGAAGCTAGCTCGTCGAGCAGCGCGCCTGTGACGCCGCTGAAGACGTAGGCCCGCCCCACCGAGAAGGGGCTCGAGCCGGGGTCCTCCTTCCGGGCCCCGATGAGGAGGTCCGGCCGGCCGTCGCCGTCGAGGTCCGGCACGCCGGCGACCGACTCGCCGAACTCCCCGCCGAGTTCCGCGTTGGGCGAAGCAAGCGGCGCGACGAGGCGGGTCCCGTCGGCGCCGCTGAAGACGTAGGCCCGCCCCGTGCCCGCCTGGTTCGGCGCGCCGGCCAGGATGTCCCCGCGGCCGTCGCCGTTGACGTCCTCCAGCCCCGCGACGGAGATATAACCGGGGAACGGCTCCCCCATTCCAATCGAGGGCTCGTCGATGGAGCCGATGAGAGCGCCAGTGGCGCCGGAGAAGGCGGAGATGCGGAAGGACTCCACGGCGATGGAGTAGTACCCGCTGAGCTCGACGTCGCGGTGCTCCGCGACGAGGAGGTCGGCCGTCCCATCCCCGTTGAGGTCCGGTACGCCCGCGACATCCTGCCCGAAGCGCCCGAACTCCTCGGGGGCGATGGAGGAGAACTCGTAGAGGTGGGCGCCACTCGCCCCGCTGAAGAGGTAGGCCCGGCCGGCCTCCTCGAAGCCCATGTCCTCCTTGCTCGCCCCGACGAGGAGGTCCCCGCGGCCGTCGCCGTCCACGTCCGGCACCCCAGCGATGGAGCCGCCGAAGTTGACCCCTGCCTGCGGGTTCGGCGAGGCGAGTTCGTGGAGGAGGGTGCCGTCGGCCCCGCTGAAGAGGTACACCCGCGTTTCGAGCGACGCACTCACGAGGAGGTCGCCCCGGCCGTCGCCGTCGGTGTCGGGCACGCCGGCGACCTCGTAGCCGAAGTAGCCGTTGTAATTCGGGTTGGGCGAGTCGATCGAGTAGAGGAGCGCGCCCGTGGCGCCGGAGAAGACGTGGGCCCGCCCGTACTTGCCGTCGCCGTTCCCGTAGGGGTCCTCACTCTGAGCCCCGACGAGGACGTCGTCGACCCCGTCGCCGTCAACGTCCGGCACGGCGGCGACGGCGGTACCGAAGTACCCGGTGGATTGGGGGGTGGGGGATTCCAGCGTCTGGAGCGCCGTCTGCGCCCGGGCCGGCGCGGCGGCGAGGGCCACCGATGCGAGGAGAAGCAGGGGGAGCTTCATGGCAGTAGGGGTTAGGGAAGGGTAAACCACTATAACGCAAGAACGCCGTTGAAGCAAGGGGTTAGCGCCTTTTTTTGGCCGTCTCTCAGACGGCTTCTGACAACAGCCCCTCAACCCCCTCCGACTCCGGCTCGGGGGCGCGGGGCATATCGGCCTCCGCGCAGCAGGCGGCGGCCACGCGGAGCACGGTGCCGGCCAGCGCGTCGGTCGAGTCGCCAGGGGACCAGTGGACAAGGCGCTCGCGGCCGGCGCGCTTCTTCTCGGCCTGGCGCACCCAGTAGGCGAGGATCCGCATCTCGTCGATCTCCGGGCGGCCGAGCGGGCGCGGCGCGGCGGTCTCGTCGAAGTGGCGGGCGAGCGCGTCGCGCAGCGCGTCGGCGGCCTCGGGCGGGGTGGGGACCTTGAGGCGAAGCTGCTCGGCGAGGCGGCCGTGGCGGAGCACGAACGCCTGCCCGCCGCCGCGCGCGTCGGGCTCGACGAGGACAGCGTGGAGGTCGTGGACGGGCCGGCCGAACGGGCGCTGCCGCGCGAGCATCCGCGTCAGCCGCGCGTGCTGGTCGCGGTACCACCCGGCCTGCTCGAACTCAAGCCGCTCGGCGGCCTCGTGCATCGCGGCCTCGACGGCGGCGAGGACCTCGTCGCCCTCCCCCCGCAGGAACGCCCGGACGCGCTCGACCTCGGCGGCGTACTCCGCGTCCTGCGTCCCCGTGCACGGCGCGATGCACCGGCCGATCTGCGCGTAGAGGCACGGCTGCCGCGCGGCCTCCGCCGCCTGCCATACGTTGGGGTCGCACGCCCGCAGCCCGAACAGCCGCCCGATCAGCTCGACCACCTCCTCGACCGAGCGGCGGCTCCCGACGGGCCCGTAGTACTCGGCGCCGTCGGCGTCCAGCGTCTGGGTCCAGTCGAGGCGGGGGTAGGCGCTGTCCGCGTCGAGGCGGAGGAAGGGGTAGTCGCGGTAGCGGCGCTGCGCGCGGTTGTAGCGCGGCAGGAACGTCTTGATCCGCTTCGACTCGAGGAGCAGCGCGCCGAGCTCCGTCCCCGTCTCCTCCCACTCGACGACCCGGAGGTCGCGGACGAGCTTCCGTGTCTTCGCCGGGTGCGCGTCGATCCCCGAGAAGTAGGAGCGGACGCGGTTCGCCAGCACCTTCGCCTTGCCGACGTAGAGGACCTCGCCGTTGCGGCGGCGGAAGGTGTAGACGCCGGGACGGTCGGGGACCGTCGGGAGCACGTCCTCGCGGATCTTCCGGACGTGCTTCGGCTCGCCGGTGGCGTCCTTGTAGCGCTTGCGCTGGAAGGCGACGAGGTCGTCCACCGTCTCCAGACCGAACCCGCTCTGGAGGCGTTCGAGGAAGCGCAGCAGGAGGTCGGCCGTGACCTCCGCGTCGCCGAGGGCGCGGTGGCGGGCGCGGTTGGGGATCCTGAAGTGGCGGGCGAGCGCGTCGAGCCCGCGCGAGGGGAGGCTCGGCAGGAGGCGCCGCGCGAGGCGGAGCGTGCAGACGGCCTCGTTCTCGATCGTCGGCAGCCCGGCCCGCTCCAGTTCGGCCTTGAGGAAGCGCGCGTCGAACGGGAGGTTGTGCGCGACGAGGACGCCGTCGCCGAGGAATTCGAGGAAGCCGGGGAGCACCTCCGCCGCCGGGGGCTCCCCGAACACCATCGCCGTCGAGATCCCGGTGATGTGGGTGATCCGGCGGGGCACGTGCCGCTGCGGGTCGAGCAGGTGCTGGAACGTCCCGACGACCTCGCCCCCGCGCACCTTCACGGCGCCGACCTCGATGAGGCGGTCGCGGTCGGCCCGAGTCCCGGTGGTCTCGGTGTCGGTGACGACGAAGGTGGCGGCTTCGAGGTGCACGGGGCGCGGGCGCGTGGGAGGGGCAAGGTGGAAGATGAATCTACCGGCTGCCAACGCTCTGGCAGCCTCGCTCGAATCTCTACCGGGGACGCCGGCTCGCGGCCCCCCGCTCGTCCGTCTGTCGCTCGGCTCAGAGATGGCTGTCCCCCTTCCGAAGGGGGACAGTCCGGCGCAGCCGGAGCACTTCGGTTACGCTCAGCACAGGCTCCGCGAACGCAAGCCGGACGGGGGGTCTGGATATCGCTGTAGCCCTTCTCTATTCCCCTTCGTCCGTCACCGCAGGCAGAGGTTCGGCGGCGACGGCGGGCTCGAACCCCATCAGCGCGAAGAGCCGCCGGCCGACCTCGTCGTTGGGGAGGTGCCCGCGCAGCCGCTCGGCGCCCGGCCCGGCGGCGTAGAGCCCGACGTCCACGCCAGTGTGCCCACTCCCCGTCCACCCGATCCCCGAGCGCGGCGCGACGAGGGCCGCGAGCACGGCGCCGCCGTCGTAGGGGTCCGGCGTGGCGACGGCCGCCGCGATGGCCGCGACCTCCTCCGCCGTGAGGCTGTCGGCGATGCCAGCGTCGCGGAGCACGTCGGCGGGGTCTCCCCCGGTGGCGATGCGGCGGCCGGCGCCCTCGAACGTGGCGGTGATGCCGTTGAGGTAGTCGGCATTCCAGGCGTAGATGCCGGCGCGGCCGAGCGTCATCCCGCCCGTCTCGTGGTCGGCGACGGAGACGACCAGGGTGTGGCCGTCGGCCTCTGCGAAGTCGAGCGCGACCTGCACCGCATCGTCGTAGGCCAGCACATCGTGGAGGACGCCGGCGGGGTCGTTGCCGTGGCCGGCGTGGTCGATCCGGCTGCCCTCGACCATCAGGAAGAACCCCTCCTCCTGCCCACCCTCGCTCGCGACGAGGAGGCTAAGCGCCTTCGCGGTCATCTCGGCCAGGGAGGGCTGCGTGGCCGGGTCGCGGTCGAGCTCGTAGTCGAGGTGGCTGTCGGCGAGGAGCGCAGCGGCGGGCGCGGCGGCGAGGGCGTCGAAACCGGCTCGGTCGGCGGCGACGGTGAAGCCCGCGGCCTCCATCTCCCCGGTGAGGTCGCGGCCGTCTTCCCGATTGCCGCCGGCGGCTTCGGGGAGGAAGAACGGGCGCCCGCCGCCGAGGAGGACCTCCACGCCCGAGGCGGCTAGTTGCGCGGCGATCTCCGCCTCCATCGCCCGCTGCGGGACGTGCGCGGCGAACGAGGCCGGCGTCGCGTGCGTGATCCGGCTGGTGGCGACGAGGCCCGTAGCCATCCCCCGCGCCTCGGCCTCCTCCAGCAGCGTCCGGCAGGGCCGCCGCTCCGGGTCCACGGCGATGGCGCCGTTGTACGTCTTCAGCCCGCAGGCGTAGGCCGTCGCGCCGGCGGCTGAGTCCGTCACCCGCGTGTCCGTGGCCGCGGTGCCGACGGAGCCGACGAGGACGGCGTCGAGGGCGAGGGGCTCGCCGGTGGCCTCGCGCGCGAGCGTCGCGTAGCTCGGCCCGAACCCGTCGGCGATCATGAGGATCAGGTTCTTCGGGCGCTCGGGCGCGTCGTCCTGCGCCACGGCCGGCGCGGCGAGAAGGACAGCGAGGAGGAAGAGGAAGCCGTGACGCATGGGTTTCGGGGAGGCGGGGGCAGGAAGCTACGGCGGGGATCAGCCTGGACCCCCGTTCGCACTGCGCCCCGCAAGCGGGACTTGCAGCTTCCGAAGGGGGACAGCCGCGCGCAGCCGGAGACGAAGGCGACGCAAGCCCGGCGGGGGGTTCACCCCGGCAACGCGCGGACGAGAGCGGGCGCGTGGGAGTCGGCTAATCAGGCGGAGTTTCACGCGGCGGCGTCTGCGCTCCTTCCGGACCCCCCTCTATCTTCCCATCACCCCTTCCCCTTCACCCATCCCCTCCAGTTATGAAGGTCACCGTCATCGGCGCCGGCAACGTGGGCGCCACCGTAGCCGAGTGCGTCGCCCGCAAGGATATGGCGAACGAGGTCGTCCTCGTGGACATCCAGGAGGGCGTCGCCCAGGGCAAGGCCCTCGACCTCTGGGAGAGCGCGCCGATCCACCTCTTCGACACCGCGCTCTCCGGCGGCGGCGACTACGGCCTCACCGAGGGCTCCGACATCTGCGTCATCACGGCCGGCCTCCCGCGCAAGCCCGGCATGAGCCGCGACGACCTCCTCGCCAAGAACGCGAGCATCGTCCGCAGCGTCACCGAGCAGTTCGTCGAGAAGAGCCCGAACGCGATCCTCATCGTCGTCTCGAACCCGCTCGACGTGATGACCTACGTGGCCTACATGACGAGCGGGTTCCCGAGCCAGCGCGTGATGGGGATGGCCGGCGTGCTCGACACGGCCCGCTACCGCGCCTTCCTCGCCACCGAGCTGAACGTCTCCGTCAAGGACATCCAGGCGATGCTCCTCGGCGGCCACGGCGACACGATGGTGCCGCTCCCGCGCTACACCACCGTCGCCGGCACGCCCGTCACGGATCTCCTCCCGGAGAGCCGGATCAACGAGATCGTGGAGCGGACGAAGAAGGGCGGCGGCGAGATCGTGGGGCTCATGGGGACCTCCGCGTGGTACGCGCCCGGCGCCGCGGCGGCCGAGATGGTCGAGGCCATCATCAAGGACTCGAACCGGGTGCTCCCGGCGGCGGCCTACACCTCCGGCGAGTACGGCTGCGACGGCATCTTCATCGGCGTCCCGGTCAAGCTCGGCGCGGGCGGGGTGAAGGAGATCGTCGAGATCGAGCTCGACGAGGCGGAGCAGGCGCTGATGGACGAGTCGGCCGGGCACGTCCGGGCAAACATGGAGAACCTCCAGCGGATCGAGAAGGCCAACGCCTGATCCCCCACTTTCGCCGCAGACCTCGTAGGGGCGGTTCACGAACCGCCCCTACGTTGTTCACCGTCGGACGAGGCGAGCGGTAGTCGCGGCGCCCGCGTCGCCGGTGAGCCGGACGAGGTAGATGCCGGACGGGAACGCCCCGAGGTCGAGGCGGTGGCGGTGCTCGCCGGCCGGGAGCACGCCGAGGTCCGCGCGCTGCACCCGCCGGCCGAGGAGGTCGAACACCTCCAGGGCGACGGGCTGCGGGCGGTCGAGCGCGATGAGCGCCGTGGCTGGCCCCGCCGTCGGGTTCGGGTGGAGGCCGAGCGCGAGCGCCGCGGGTGGCGCGGCGTCCGGCGCGGCCGGCACGCTAGGCTCGAACCGGGGCGTCCCGATCTCCTCGCCGTCATACCCGCCGGTGCGGGCGTAGTAAAGCGTGCTTTCGAAGTCGTTGCAGTCGCAATCGTCGGAATAGTAGAGGCGCGCAAGGCCGACATCAGCGACGAACGCGTTGGCGTATACGTCGATGACCGAGCCCCACCTCACCTCCTTCACCGTTCCTCGGAGCGAGTCGGGCTCGCCGTCGCCGTCGTCCAAGAGGAAGCGTTCGTCGTAGCCTCCGAGAACCTCGGCGTAGTACCACCCGCCGCAGTCCTCAGCAGTGCCAAAGTCCGAGGCAAGTGAGCACGGGGAGAGCTGCCACCAGACGCGTTCCTCCCCCCACTGAACAGAGTAATAGAAGACGAGGGCGGAGTCACTGTCAAAGCGGACGGGCAGGGCGAACTCCTCCACCAGTGCGCCGTCCTCGTCGTACTCCCGGCTCCACCTGAAGCGTACTCCCGCCCCCCGACCGTGGTGTCCCCCCGGATCTCGATCCGGTACAGCGAGACGTTCCCGCGCGCGCTCACAGTCCGGTATTCTCAGGCATTCCCCTGGTCGAGGGGAAAATAGCGCGCCGGGTTCGTCGTGTCGGGGACGACCTCCTGTGCCGCAGCCGGGAGCGCGAGGGTGACGAGGACGGGAAGGAATAGCAGCCGTTTCATCTCTCCGTGGGCTAGCCGATACACGCCCAACGTAAGGAGTCCCCACGGAAAAGTCAACCCGGTTATGCAGCCGCCTGCCGTCGCCCCCGACCCGCCCGCCGCTGAGCCCAGTGCGCTCGACCTCCTCCGGGCGGGCAAGGCGTACCGCGCCGACGACCCCGAGCTCATCATGCTGCGCGGGCGTGCCCGCCGCCTCGCCCGCGAGTACAATGCGGCGCCCGAGGCCGAGCACACTCAGCGCCTCCGCCTGCTCGCCTCGCTCCTCGGCGCCGTCGGCGACGGCCCGGATGTGGACGCCCCGCTGTCCGTCGAGTACGGCCGCAACGTCTTCGCCGGGCGCCGGTTCGTGGCCGGCCCCAACTGCGTGCTCGTGGACGCTGGGCGGATCACGCTCGGCGACGACGTCCGACTCGGGCCGGGCGTCCACATCTACGCCGTCGCCCGGCCGCTCGACCCGGCGCAGCGGGCCGAATCCTTCGAGCAAGCGGCCCCCGTCGTCATCGGAGACGGCGTGTGGATCGGGGGCGGCAGCATCATCAACCCCGGCGTCTCCATTGGGGCGGGGACGATTATCGGGCCGGGCAGCGTGGTCCTCGAGGCGATCCCGGCGGGGGTCTTCGCCACCGGCAACCCGTGCCGCGTCGTGCGGGAACTGTGACAGGCGCGGGGGGATAGCCGGCCGGCCCCTCTCCCCCGCCCCGCCTTCGTCTTTCGCCGAGAGCTCGCCCTCCGCGCCCTCGTCTTCGGGGCCGCCGCTGCCCTCTACGTCTTCGAGGCGAGTCCGTATCCCGGCTGGGGAGACGGGATCAGCTTCGCTCTGACGGGCGCGACGGGGTTCGACCTCGGGACGAACGCCACGTCGCACCTCCTCTACGTCAACCTCGGCCACGCCCTCACGGCGCTCCTCCCCTGGTCGAGCGCGGCCGTGCTGGTCGGGCTCTAGGTGGCCTCGGCGCTCGTGACGCTGGAGGTCGTCCGCCAGCTCGCGCGGGAGGTGGCGACCCCGACGGGTGCCCTGTTCGGCGTGGGCGCGCTCGCCGTGGCGTTCACGTTCTGGCGCCACGCTGTGGCCGTCGAGGTGTACGCCTTCAACCTCGTGTTCGTGGCGCTCATCCTGCTCCTGGCCGTCCGCGGCGTCGAGCGTCGGGAGGGCCGCCACGCCGTTGCGCTCGCAGCGCTCTAGGGCGTCTCCCTCCTCGTCCACATCCAGAACGTCCTCCTCGGCCCGCTCGCGCTCTACTACCTGTGGCGGACGCGGCCCCGGCCGCCGAGGCTCGCTGCGGCGGCCGGGGCGTTTATCCTCTTGGCAAGCCCGCTCGTCGTCCTCCCCCTCGCCCTCGGAACCCACCCCCTCGACGCCGTGCTCTTCGACGGCTACGACCGGGGTGAGGTGCTGGGTCTCGACGCGGCCACGGTGGCACGTGGCGTGGCCCTCTCCGCCGGCTACCTCGCCTACAACCTCCACGTCTGGCTCGTGCCACTCGGCGTTGGGGCCGTGCGGCTGTGGCGCGGGCGGCCGGCCGTGGCGCACGCGCTCGCCCTCGTCGCCGGGACGACCTGGCTCTTCGCCGCGCGCTACGCCGTGACCGACAGCTACGTGTTCTATCTCAGTGCCTACGTGGCCCTCGTGCCCTGCGCCGCCGTCGGTTTCGACGTGCTCCTCAGCCGTGCCCCGGAGCGCGTGCGTCGCGCCGTCGTCGCCAGCCTCGTCGCCGGGCCGGTGCTCTACGCCGCCACCGTCGAGGTCGCGCACGCGACGGCGTCGGGGCGCCGGATCGAGGCCACGTGGGGGTACAAGGGCGGCCTCCGGTACTTCCTCTACCCCGGCATGCGGAGCGTCCCGGACCCACTGGAGGCGGCGCGGACGTCGGACGCCCCGCCGGGCGCGCCTAACCCGGGCTGGAACCTCCGGGGCGCCCGGCGGCTCCTGGAGCTCGAAGAGGAGGCCCCCTAGCTGAGGAGCCCGGGGAGGCTGCGGGCGAGGATGTAGAGGGCCATCACGACGAGGAACCCGGCGAACCCCTGCTTCAGGTTCTGCTGCGGCACCCGCGCCCCGATCCGGTTCCCCACCACGCTCCCGACGACGCCGACGGCCGCGATGATGGCGATGAGGTCCCACCGCGGCACGATCCCCTCGGCGTCGAGGACGCCGAGGTAGCGGACGAACCCGCTCGCGCTGTTGAGCGTGATCACCGTCAGGCTCGTCCCGACCGCCACCCGCATCGGGAGGCCGGCCAGCAGCACGAGGGCCGGCACGAGGATGAACCCGCCGCCGACGCCGACGAACCCCGTCAGCACCCCGATGGCGAGGCCCTCGGCGGCGAGCACGCCGGCCGGCTGCTGCGGCCCCGCGCCCGTCTCGCCCGGCCGCCCGCGGAACATGAGCAGCGCCGCCGCCAGCATGACCACGGCGAACACGGCGAGCTGCACGAGCCCGCTCACGAGCGGGGCCAGCGAGGCGCCCAACGCCGTCCCCACCATCCCCGGCAGCGCGAACAGCGCCACCGCCCGCCACGCCACGTTCCCCTGCCGCCAATTCAGCACCGAGCCCGACAGCGCGATCAGGCCCACCACGGCGAGGCTCTCGGCGATGGCCGCCCGCTCAGGCCGCCCGACGAGGAAGACGAGGACGGGCACCGTGAGGATCGACCCGCCGGAGCCGAGCAGCCCCAGCACCAGCCCGATCATCAGCGCCCCGATCAGCGCGCCGATCACGGGAGGGTGCCACCGTAGGGGCAACGCGCTGCGTCGGCCTCACCGTGCCGGCAGGGGGCACGTCGCCTCAATGCGCGCCGGCCTCGACGCCGGCCTCCAGGTGCCGCTCCTTCCAGTTCTCGAACCGGTCGTTGACGTAGGCCACGTTGAACCCGCGGCTCCGCAGCAGCGCGCTGGCGACGGCGCTTCGGACCCCGCTCTGGCAGTGCACCAGCAGCGTCTTCTCGCGCGGTAGCTCGTCGAGGTGGGCGCGGAGGCGGACGTGGGGGATGTGCCGCGCCTCGGCGATATGCTTCTGCTCGAACTCGTCCTGCCGCCGCACGTCCACCACCTCGACGTTCGAGTAGTGCCGCCGCCCGTCGAGCTCGTCGAAATCGATCGTCTTCAGCATCACGAGGCGGTCGGTGCCGGCGGCCCAGGCGCGGAGGGTCTCCGGGAGAACGTAGCCGCGCACGCGGTCGAGCCCGATGCGGACGAGGGCGCGGACGGCGTCCTCCAGCAGGTCCTCTTCCACGACGAGCACGATCTCCCCGTCCTCCGGCATCACGTAGGAGCCGACGACCGTGGCGAAGCTGGCGTCGAGTGGGGCGAGGAGCGAGTCGGGAAGGTGGCCCCGTACGAACACGCCCCGCGAGCGCGTGTCGATCACGGTGATGCCCTCGGCCTCGGCGAACCCGTCGAGATCCCGCTTCGAAAGCTCGGCGGGCGTGGGGAGGGTGCCGAGGACGGCTGGCCCCTCGCGGTTCTCCCGCTTCATCCGGGCGAAGTAGAGCGGCGGCTCGGGCTGCCCATCGAGGATTTTCTCTACGAAGGCTCCCTCCCCCTCCTCCCGTGCCGTCGCCATCGGCTCGTTGAAGCGGCGCTCGTAGCCGAGGGTCGTCTGCGGCACGGCGCCGAGCGCCTTCCCGCACGCGCTCCCGGCCCCGTGCGCGGGCCACACCTGGAGGAAGTCCGGCAGCCCCTCCAGCCGCCCGACGCTCTCGAAGAGGCGGTGCGCTGCGGGCTCGGCGGCGCGGGCCTCCCCCGCCGCCGTCTCCAGCAGATCCGGCCGCCCGAGGTCGCCGACGAACACGAAGTCGCCGGAGGCGAGCCCCATCGGCTGGTCGGCGCCGCTGCCGTGGTCGGTGACGAGGAGGCTGAGGTGCTCGGGGGTGTGCCCCGGAGTGTGCAGCGCCCGGACCTCGACGTTGCCGACGCGGAACGTGTCGCCGTCGCGGAGGAGCTGCACCTCGTAGCTCCCCGCCTTCGCCCACTCGACCTGCCAATCGTCGCCGCCCTCGGCCGAGAGGTAGAGCCGGATGCCGTCCTCCCCCTCGGCCAGCTCGCGGGCGCCGGAGAGGAAGTCGGCGTGGATGTGCGTCTCGGCGACGTGGCGGATCGTCAGCCCCTCGGCCTCGGCGGCTTCGAGGTAGCGGTCCACGTCGCGCTCGGGGTCGATCAGCAGCGCCTCGCCCGTCTTCTGACAGCCGATGAGGTAGGCGTACTGGCTGAGGTACGGGTCGCGGATCTGGCGGAACAGCATCGGGCCGGAGGATGGAGAAGGGAGAATGGAAGATAGAGGGAGGTGAGGCAGACCGCAGCATTCTGGACGGAGCACCTGCCATCCTCCATCTCCTATCCACCATCCTTTGCCTCGTCCCAGTAGCGGTCCATCTCCGCGAGGTCGGCGGCGGCGAACGAACGGCCCGCCTCGGCGAGACGGCGCTCGACGTGGGCGAACCGGCGCTGGAACTTCGCGACCGTCTGGCGCAGCGCGTTCTCCGGGGTGACGCCGGCGAAGCGGGCGTAGTTGACGAGGGCGAAGAGCACGTCGCCGAACTCGGCCTCGCGGGCCTCCACGGACGCCGCGGCCTCGACGAGCGCACGGAGCTCGAGGACCTCCTCCTCGACCTTCGCCCACGCCCCGTCGGCCTCGGGGAAGTCGAACCCGACGCCGGCGGCCTTTTCCTGCACGCGCTGCGCGCGGAGGAGCGCCGGCAGCGACGCGGGCACGCCGCCGAGCGCGCCCCGCTCGGCCTCACCGCGGGCGGCCCGCTCCTCCTGCTTGATCCGCTCCCAGTTCTGCAGCACCTCGCCCGTTCCGCCCACGGCGGTGTCCCCAAAGACGTGCGGGTGGCGGCGGACGAGCTTCTCCATCTCGGCCCGCATCACGTCCTCCAGCTCGAACGCCCCCGTCGTGGTCTCCGCGATCTCGGCGTGGAAGACGACGTGCAGCAGGAGGTCGCCGAGCTCGCCGCGGAGGTCCTGCCAGTCCTCGCGGTCGATGGCGTCGACGGCCTCGTGGGCCTCCTCGATGAGGAGGTGGCGGACGGAGGCGTGGGTCTGCTCACGGTCCCACGGGCACTCCCGCCGGAGCCGCCGCACCACGGCGACGAAGTCGGCGAAGAGGTCGGGGGCGGCCTTCTGGCGGTCGGCGTTGGAGAGGCCGAGGTCGGCGGGGTTCACAGGCTGGAGGGGATGGGAGGTCCGGAGGGGGTGGAAGGTAGCGCCCTCGCCGAGCGAGGGCACTCCCTTCGGCTGCGCTCACGGCAGGCTCCGGGGCGCCGTGCGGTGCGCCCTGCGAAGGGCTGCTTCGACGCCTCCTCGTTTTCCCCCTTCCTCTTTTTTCGAACCCCTATGACACTCCGTTGACGCGGTGGAAAACTATTTTGCGAACGCTGGTTACACGGCGCCGCCCCCGGCGTCTATACTGCCAGCACGCGGACGGTGCCTCCGTCCGCGTCAGTCAAGGCCGGCGCGGCTTCCGCGGCCCCGTCGGCGGAATCATGTAACCCAACCCTAAGAGGTAAACACATGGCACGCGGAATCAACAAGGTCATCCTCGTCGGCAACCTCGGCGCCGACCCCGAGCTGCGCTACACGTCGAGCGGCACGGCCGTCTGCAACCTCCGGCTCGCAACGAACGAGTCGTACAAGGACAACAGCGGCCAGCTCGTTGAGAAGACCGAGTGGCACTCGATCGTGGCGTGGGCCCGGCTCGCGGAGATCTGCGGGGAGTACCTCAAGAAGGGCTCGCAGGTCTACTTCGAGGGCTCGCTCCAGACGCGGCAGTGGGAGGACAAGGAGGGCAACACGCGCTACACCACCGAGGTCAAGGCGCGCGAGATGATGATGCTCTCCGACCGCGGCTCCGGCGGCGGGGGCGGCTCCTACGACCGCTCCGACGAGTTCGACCAGACGCGCGGTGGCGGCAACAGCTACGGCGGCAACGGCGGCGGGGGCAATCAGCGCCCGCAGCGTCAGCCTGCCAACGCCGGCGCCCCGCAGGACGCGTTCTCACCGGACGACGACCTCCCCTTCTAGGGCGAGCCGTCACCCGCAGCACCCCGGAGCGGGGGCGGCCCACGCGGTTGCCCCCGCTCCGTTTAGGTCCGAGGGGGCTGACGAACCCCGCACCGCGCCACCCGTATATTTTCGCCCGCCGGCCGCTCCTGCCGCCCCGGCTTCCTGCCGTAGAACCGACTGAGGGCTCCCCCTCCCCGCGTTGGACCCGGACTCTTGTAGTTCCCCCGACAACCCCCCGGACGAACCTCCTCTGGGCGCGGGACTCTGGCTGGCTGCCTTCCCCCTCGTCGCCGCCCCCGCCGCGGCCACGGTGATGCTCACGACCGGCACGGCCGCCGGCGCGGTGACGCTGCTCGTGCTGCTGCTGCTCTCGGCCGTCTTCTCCGGCTCCGAGGTCGCGCTGTTCTCGCTCGGAGAGGCGGAGCGGGGCGTGCTCCGTGAGGACCCCTCCGCCGCGGCGCGGCGCGTGCTGCGCCTGCTAGAGCGGCCCCGGCGGCTGCTCATCACCATCCTCATCCTCAACAACCTCGTCAACGTCGGCGCGGCGATCCTGGCGACGGTGCTGACGGTGTCGGCAGCCGAGGCGTTCGGGTGGAGCGAGACGGCCGTGCTGGTGATCCAGGTAGTCGTGCTGACGTTCCTGCTCCTCGTCCTCAGCGAGATCACCCCGAAGCTCGTCGCCACGCAGCGGAACGTGGCCTACGCGAAGACGGTCTCGGGGCCGCTCTACGCGCTGTTCCGCGTGCTCTACCCGCTCTCGGACCTGCTGGCCCGCGGGATGGAGATCATCCAGCGCCGCGTCCACACCACGGCCGAGGTGATCTCCTCCGAGGACCTCAAGACGCTGGCCGACCTCGGCGAGCGCGAGGGGACGCTGGAGGAGGAGGAGCGCGCGCTGATCCACTCGATCGTCGAGTTCGGGGACCGGCCCGTGCGCGAGGTGATGGTCAGCCGGCTCGACGTCCACGCCCTCCCCGACACGGCGACGCTAGACGAGGCGCTGGCGCTGATCCGCGAGACTGGTCACTCCCGGTTCCCCCTCTACCACGAGCACCTCGACAACGTCCTCGGCGTGCTCTACGCGAAGGACCTCCTCCCCTACCTCAACGGCGCCGCCGAAGGCCTCCAGGTCCGCACACCGCAGTGGGAGGGGCTCGCGCGGGACGCGAAGTTCGTCCCCCTCACCCGCGAGCTCGACGACATGCTCGAGGACTTCCGCGCCACGAACACCCACATCGCCGTCGTCGTGGACGAGTACGGGGGGACCGCCGGGATCGTGACGCTGGAGGACATCCTGGAAGAGATCGTCGGCGAGATCCGCGACGAGCACGACCAGCCGGAGGCACTTCCCTACGAGCGCGTCGACCCCCACACCTTCCGCGTCGACGCCGGCATCGACCTCGACGACCTGAACGAGGCGTTCGGCCTCGCGCTCGACACCGAGGCGTTCGACTTCGAGACCCTCGGCGGCCTCGTCTACCACCTCACCGGTGAGATCCCCGAGGCCGGCGCGGAGGCCGAGCTCGGGCGGCTGCGGATGCGAGTCGAGGAGGTCGAGGCGAACCGGATCAAGCGGGTCCTCGTCGAGGTGCTGCCGGTGCCGGTCGCGCCGGACGCCGCCGAGGAATAGAGCGCGGGGCGGGCTCCCGTGAAGGAGCCCGCCCCGCGCGGTTTCGTCCGGTGAGCGCTACGCTTAGTCGAGCAGCGTCATTCGGCCGGTCGTGACCTCGGAGCCGGCCTCGACCCGGTAGAGGTAGACGCCCGCGCCGAGCCCAGCCGCATCGAACGTGGCCTCGTGAGCGCCCGCCTCGACCTCCGTGTCCACGAGCACGGCGACCTCCCGACCGAGCACGTCGTAGACGGCGATGCGGACGGAGCCGGCCTCGCCGACGGCGTAGCGGACGGCGGTGGAGCCGCTGAACGGGTTCGGCGCCACGCCCTCGACGGCGAGGCTCGCGGCCTCACCGGTGGCGACCACGAAGGACTCCGACGTGCCGCGCGTGTGGTTCTCCAGCGTCCACGTCGCCGGGCCTGCCACGCCGGCGAGTGGGCGGCCCGCCGCCTTCGTGAAGAAGACCGAGGCGCTGTTGTCGAAGTCGTCGGGGAACGCCGCGCCGACGTAGACCGAGACCGTGTAGGTCCCGGCGGGGTTGCGGCTCCCGACGTTCTTCGAGACCGTCTCCATCGTGGAGGCGCCGTCGGCGAGGGTGAGGGCGAAGGGCCCGAACGTGGGGCCGTCGCTCCCATTGGGGAGCGTGACGCGGAGCCACCACTCGCCGCTAAAGGAGGCGCCCGACGTGTTTGAGAACGTGAAGTCTACCGAGACGAGACCGCCGCCACTCGGGAGCACGGACCCACTCGTCAGCGCGGCTGAGACGTCCGCCGAGCCGCTGGGCGTAGCGTCGAGCGCGCTCCAGAAGGCCGAGTTGAAGGTGCTCGTGCCGCTGTTGCTGCCGCCGCCCGAGGTGTAGCACCCGCCGTGGGTGTGGACGCCGACGGCGCGGCCCGTGGCCTCGTCGATCACGGGGCTCCCGGAGTTGCCGCCCGTGGTGTCCGTCTGGTAACGCATCCGCGTGCCTGAGGAGCCTGCGTTCGGGCCGGCGTGGGTCTGCTGCGTCTGGTTCGCCGAGCCGGAGTCGGTGCCGTAGCCGGTGATCCGGATCGTGCTCGGGCCGAGGTCCTGAGCGAGCTCGAACGAGGCGCCCTGCGCATCGATGGGCTGGAGCCCCGTCTGCGAGTTGTTGAAGACGCGGAACACGCCCCAGTCGTTGCCGACGCCGCCGTTGGTCCAGACGCGGCTGCCGAAGTCGATGGAGTACTGGTCCTCGGGGCCGGGGTGGCGGACGCTCCCGAACGAGGAGGACAGCGGCACGTTGAACTGGATGACCGACGCGCCGGAGATGCAGTGCCCGGCCGTGACGAGCTTGCCGTCGTCGATGATCCAGCCGGTGCAGCCGTTGTACATCACCCGGCCTGCGCGCGCGTCGTTCGAGGCGACGCGGTTGTCCTGCGGGCCGCACTGCGACTCCGGCACGCCGAACCCGCCGATCTCGACCTCGGAGAGCGCGGCGAAGACGCCGGCGTCGCCGGGGGCGACGTGGAGCTCGACGCGGACGGCGTCGCCGTTGAAGTAGGCGGTCCCGTTCTGCCACTGCGCCAACGTGGTGGCGTCGAGGCGCTGCTGCGCGCCGTCGAGCAGGGAGGTCACCGTGAGGTAGCTCCCGGCACCGAGGTCGGCGTCGCTGAAGCGGAGGCGGAGCCACGGGGCGTCCTTGACCTCGACGATCTCGGTGTGGGCCACGCGCGAGCTCGCGCTCTCGGCGTTGGCGTGGACGCCCGTGGTTGTGGTGTAGGGGGCAGCGCGGAAGTCCAGCGGCGCCATCTGCGCGGTAGCGGCGACGGGCAGGCAGAGGAGCGCGAGCAGGGACAGCGCGCGGAGGAGGAATGACGAGGGGTGCATAGGGGGCAGCGGTAGGGGGTGGGGGACGGAAGCGCAAGTCCTCAGAGCAGCGGCTTTAGCGCCGTAGGCGAGGGGCTGCCCCATAATACTCGCACATCCCCTCCGCCGCAAGCTCCCGCACCCTCTTTTTATGCCCCACGAACGTAACACCGCAACGAGGCGCGGCCCCGGCCCCCGCAGTGGGAAGCCGGGGCCGCAGGTGCCCTAAGGCGAGCCCCGGTCAGTCGAGCAGCGTCATTCGGCCGGTCGTGACCTCGGAGCCGGCTTCGATCCGGTAGAGGTAGACGCCCGCGCCGAGCCCGGCCGCGTCGAAGACGGTCTCGTGGCGCCCGGCCTCACGCGCCCCGTCAACGAGGACGGCGACCTCGCGGCCGAGCACGTCGTAGACGGCCACCCGGACGTCGGCCTCAGCGTCGAGGGCGAACGCGATCCGGGCCTGCCCGGAGAACGGGTTCGGGTAAACGCCGAGTGGGCCGTCGGCGCCGGCTGCAACCGCGGACGCGCCGGCGACGCTCCCGAGCGCCCACGGCGTAGTGTCCGAGACGGACCACGCCGAGCCGGACGGGGGACCAGCCGGGCGAGTGGCGGTCCCCGTTACCGTGATCGTGAACGGCGCCGAGGCTATCGCCGAGCTGGGGAAGGTGCCGACGTTGATGGTGTAGTCATACGTCCCGGCCGGCGCACTCGCTGGGACGGCCTGCGTGAAGCTGGCGCTGACGGCGTCCCCACCCTGGAGGGTGCCGGACTGGACGATGCCGGAGGAGACGACGCTGCCGCCGCTACGGGCCACGAAGAACACGTCGCCCGTGGCGGCCGAGCCCGTGTTGTTCGTGACGGTGTAGTCGAACGAGACCGAGCCGCCGGGGGCGACGGTGAGCGGGGTCGTACTCGAGGCCATAAGGCCGATGCCGCCGCCATCCGTGACCGTGAGCCTCACGGGGTAGGCGTAGCTGCCCGGCTCGTTCGTCACGATCGCGAGGTTGTTGAGGTACGTGTCCTCCTCGAGCCCGGCGGCGCTGAGCCCGACGGTGACCGTCACGGACTGCCCCTCGGGCACGGTCCCGCTGGCGGGCGTGACGCCGGTGACGAACGAGGGCACCGTCTCGATGAGCACGGCGAGGCCGTCCTCGACGTAGGCCTCGTTCGCCGCGATCTCCAGCCCGATCGTGCCGGTGGCGTTCTCGATCCCGATGGTGCCGCTGTTGGGCTCGCTGGCGTCGTCGATGAACGAGAGGTACTGGAAGAGCATCGTGCCGTCGGCGTTGAGGATCGCCTGGAAGGTGACGAGTTCACCGTCCCCATCGGGGAAGTGGGGGACCTCGTCCCACTGCACCACGAACCGCCCGTCGCCGAGGTCTTCGTAGTACACCGTGCCACCGCCGCCGCTGCCGTTGCCCGGGTCGAAGTCGTCCCAGTAGACCGCGATGAGGTCGTTCGGGGTACCCGCCGTCGGGATGAGGTCGTTGGTGTAATCGCTCGGCGTCGAGTCGGCGTCGTCGAAGGTGAGGTAGCCGTTGGACGAGATCCCGACCTGCGTCTTGTCGTCGCCGTAGAACGGGAAGGCGAACGGGAGCGCGACGAAGGCGCCGTCGTCATCCGATAGGCTGAGCGCCGTGCCCGTCCCCGCGATGTCGACGAAGTCGAAGACGGGGCCGCCGGGGTCGTTCGAGTCCGTCCACCCGTAGCCGAAGGCGTCGGGGCCGCCGCCGCGGTTGGAGTACTGGATGAAGTCGAAGTCGAGGTCGCCGCTGCCCGTGTTGGTGATCGTGAGGTCCACCGGGCCGGTCTCGCCGGCGGCGAGCGCGGCCTCGAGGCCCTCGCTCAGGCTGGGCGAGAAGGCGGCCACGGGAAACTCGGCGTTGACCTCCTGCCAGAAGGCGGCGTTGAACGTGCTCGTGCCCTTGTTGCTGTTGAAGGAGCAGCCGCCGTGGGTGTGGACGCCGACGGCGCGGCCCGTGGCCTCGTCGATCACGGGGCTCCCGGAGTTGCCGCCCTCGGTGTCGGCCCGGTAGCGCATCGTCGTCCCCGAGGAGCCGGCGCTCGGGCCGGCGTTGGTCTGCTGCGTCTGGTTGTCGGCGTTCCGGCCGCCGGAGGAGCCGGGCGGGGAGTCGTCCACGCCGTAGCCGGTGATGCGGATCGTGCTGGGGCTGAGGTCCTGGACGACCTCGTAGAAACCGCCCTGCGCCTCGAGTGCCGTGAGGCCCGTCTGCGTGTTGGCGTCGGTCTGGAACAGCCCCCAGTCGTTGCCGACGCCGCCGTCGGTGAAGACCTCCGAGGAGGAGATCACCGTGTACTGGTCCTCGGGGGCCGGGTGCTGGATCGCCCCGCTCGACGTCGAGGGCGGCACGTTGAACTCGACGACGGTGGCGGGGAAGAAGGAGTTGAGGCAGTGGCCCGCCGTGACGAACCGGCCGTCCTCGATGAGCCACGCCGTGCAGCCCATGTCGAGGAGCCGGCCCGCGCGGGGGTCGTTGGAGGCGACGCGGTCGTCGGTCGGGCCGCACTGCGACTCCGGCGCCCCGCCGTCGCCGGCCTCGCCAACGAAGACTTGGTTCATGCGCACGGACACGCCCTCGTCGCCGGGCGCGACGTGGAGCTCGACGCGGACGGCGTCGCCGTTGAAGAAGGCGCTCGAGTTGTTCCACACGGCCATCGCCTCGGCGTCGAGCCGCTGCTGGTAGCCGTCGCGCAGGGACGTCACGGTGAGGTAGCTCTCTTTGCCGAGCGCGACCTCGCTGAACTGGAGGCGGAGCCACGGGGCCTCCTTGACCTCGACGACCTCGGCGTGGGCCACGCGTGCCGTGGCGCCCTCGGCGTTGGCGTGGGCGCCTGTGCTCATCGTGTACATCTCGACGCGGGCGTCGAGCGGCGCCATCTGCGCCACGGCCGCGGCGGGCAGGCCCAGCAGCAGGGCGAGGCCGGCGGCTAGCAGGGGAAGGGGGGACAAGCGGTTCATCAACTTGTGGTAGGGTGGAGGGAGTGGGCGAGCCGGCCGCGTTCCATGAAGAAGCTGCGAGCGGCGCAGGATGATACCCCCTCCAGCGCTACCCCGCAACCCCCAGACGCACCGGCGCCCCCGGAGGAGCACTCCGGGGGCGCCGTCGGCTCAGCCCCTAGGGCCGAGCGTGCTGCGGGAGACCGCTACCGGACCACGGTCATCCGGCCCGTCTCCACCGTGGCGCCCACCGCCAAGCGGTAGACGTACACGCCCGCAGGCAGGCCCGAGGCGTCGAACGCCGCGCTGTGCGAGCCGGCCTCCACCGCCCCCTCGGCGAGCACGGCCACCTCGCGCCCGAGCACGTCGTAGACCGCGAGCCGGACCTCGGCGTCGGCCTCGACGGCGTACCGGAGCGTGGCGCCGTCGCGGAGCGGGTTCGGGAAGACGCCGACGGCGGCCTCCGCCTCACCGGCCGCGAGCGCCGGCGCCCACGCCGTCGCCTCCAGGAGCGACCACGTCGCCGCCGCGCCGGCCGGCCGCGTCGAGCCCGTCACCGTCACGTCGACGTCGCAGCTCGCCACGGCGCTGCCGGCGTCGGAGCCGGCGCTGATGGTGAGGGTGTAGTCGCCGGTGGGGGCGTTGGCCGGGACGCGGACGTTGAAGCTCTGCGTGCCGGTGCAGGAGTTCGCCGCGAGCGTGCCGGACTGGACCTGGGTGGGGCCGGCGACCTGGTTGCCGCCCTGGGAGGCGGTGAAGAAGACGACGCCGGAGGCGGCGGAGTCGGTGTTGTTGCAGACCTCGTAGGAGAACGAGGCGGTGCCGCCCTGGGCGACGGCGCCGCCGCCGGAGCAGGAGACGCCGAAGTCGTCGCCGCCGCCGGCCGCGAAGAGCTCGATGAACCGGTTCGCGTTGGCATAGCCGTCGCGGACGATGGTGTTCGAGCGGGTGATCTCACTGACGCCGCCGCTGTTGGTGACGAGGAGGTTCCCGTTCGGGAGCTCGTAGACGCCCCGGAGGCCCGTCTCGGCATCGTAGTAGCCGACCTGGTTGCCGTTGGCGTCGTACTCATAGACCCCGCTCGGCGAGCTGAACCCGGCGACCAGGATGTTCTTGTTGTCCGCCTGCTGGATCTGCTCGGGGAAGTCGAGGCTGGTGATGCCGTCGCCGTCAACGAAGATGCCGAGGAGGTTCCCGTTCTGGTCGAACCGGAGGATGTCCTCGTTGTCGATGTCCGAGACGAGGACGTCGTCGTTGTCGTCGCGGACGAATACGTCGAAGGGCGAGCCGGTCTGGTCGGTGAAGTTGCCGAGGTAGTTCCCGTTCTGGTCGAACTCGGCGATGGAGTCCTCGTTGGCGCCGCCGCCGACGGTGACGAGCAGCGTGCCGCGCTCGCTGATGTCGATCCCGCGGATGTTGTCGAGGATGGTGTTGTCCACGCCACCGGCCGGGGCGAAGAGCCCGACGAGCTTGCCGGAGCAGTCGAACTCGTAGACGCCGTCCGAGAACTGGTCCGAGACGAAGATGCCGTCCCGATCAAAGTTGGGGATCGCGTTGATCGGCGTGCTGAGCACGGAGTCGGCCTCCGCGTCGTCGAGGATGCTCGGGTCGACGAGGTTCCCCGTAACGGGGTCGAACGAGGCGACGTTGTCGATGTCGGAGTCGGGGATCAGGAGGAGGTCGTCCTGGCAGAGCAGCAGCCCGCCCCGCGCGGGGGTGGGGTCGGCCACGCGGACGACGTCGGTATCGGGGAGGCCCTGCTCTTCAGCGCGCTCGGCGGCGCTCTGGGCGAGGGCTTGTGGGCTCAGGCCCACGAGGGCCAGGGTGAGGAGGGCGAGCGTAACACGTCGCATCGATGGGGGGGGGTTGGAGGGGGGGAAGAGAGTGCGCCCGGGTGGGCGCCTTCACTAAATACTTGCGTTAGCCCCCACTTCCAAGGGGGGACGACAGACTGCGCCAAAGATCCCCCCCGTCAGAGTCTTTCGGCGCACCCCCTCCATTACACGTCCAGTTCTCGACCTCGGCGGCGTGCTCCATGATGAACGCGAACCGGGGCGCGGCGTCCTTCCCCATCAGCTCCGCGATCGTCGTCTCCGTCGCCAGCCGCTCGCCCTCCGGGATGGTGACCTGGAGGAGCCGCCGCGGTAGGTGCGTCAACTCTACGGTTCGAAAAACGGTGACGCCCCCGGAGTGCTCCTCCGGGGGCGTCACCGGCTCAGCCTATGGCCGAGCGTGTCACGTCTTACCGCTTAGCGGACTACGGTCATCCGGCCCGTCTGGACGGTGCCGTCCACCGCCAGCCGGTAGACGTACACGCCCGCCGGCAGGCCACTCGCGTCGAATGTCGCTGCGTGCGGCCCGGCCTCGAAAGCACCCTCGGCCAGCACGGCCACCTCACGGCCGAGCGCGTCGTAGACGGTGAGCCGGACGTCGGCCCCCTCCGCGAGCCCGAACGAGAGCGTGCCCATCCGCTCTAGCGGGTTCGGGAACGCCGTGACCTCAGCCGCCCCCGTCGTGGCGTCGGCGTTGAAGGACGGCCACGCCGTCGCCTCCACGAGCGACCACGTCGTGGCGGACCCCGCCGGGCGCGAGGAGGTCGTCACCGTGATCGGGACGACGCAGGAGAGGTTGCCGGCGTCGCCGATGCCGCTGATGACGACGTCGTAGCCGACCGCCGGCGCCGACGGCGGCACGTTCACGCTGAAACTCTGCGTGCCCGAGCACCCTCCGGCCGGGAGCGTGCCCAACCGGACCAGCGTCGGGCTGACCACCCGGACGCCGTCCGAGCTCTGGAGCACCTCGTAGATGACGACGCCCGTGCCGCCGGCGCCGGTGGTGTCGCAGATCTCGTAGGTAAAGGTAGCCGTGCTGCCCTGGGGGTAAGAGGGCGCGCTGCTCCCGCACGTGAGCGTGATAGCGCGGGCGCCCTGCGCCTCGGCGTTGAGCTCATCGACCTCACCGGTGAGCGCCTGAGCGTTGGTTTCCGGGCTTATCCCGGCGAGGACCAGGGCCAGCAAGAGGCCGAGGGGTACGAACGTAGCGTGTCGCATGGGAAGAGGGGTAGGTGGAGAGAGGAACGCGCCGGAAGAGGCGCCTCCTCTAAATACCCCCATCAATCTCCACTTCCTATAGGCGGTGACGGCGTGCGCCAAACATCCCTTCCCAGCGCGCCTCCTGGCGCGCAGGCGCGCTACACGTCCAGTTCCTCGACCTCGGCGGCGTGCTCCATGATGAACGCGAACCGGGGCGCGGCGTCCTTCCCCATCAGCTCCGCGATCGTCGTCTCCGTCGCCAGCCGCTCGCCCTCCGGGATGGTGACCTGGAGGAGCCGCCGCTGCGCAGGGTCGAGCGTCGTCTCGCGCAGCGTCTCGGGCATCATCTCGCCGAGGCCCTTGAAGCGCTGCACCTCCGGCTTCACGTTCTTCGGCAACTTCTTTAGGATGCGCGCCCGGTCGGCGTCGTCGAGCGCCCAGTGGGTCTGCTTGCCCGCGTCGATGCGGTAGAGCGGGGGCTGGGCGAGGTAGACGAACCCCTCGTCGATGAGGGGCCGCATGTAGCGGTAGAGGAACGTCAGCAGCAGCGTGGCGATGTGGTGGCCGTCGGAGTCGGCGTCCATCAGCAGGACGACCTTGTGGTAGCGGAGGCCCTTGAGGTCGAGGTCGTCGCCGAGGCCGCAGCCGAGGGCGTCGACGATGTTCGAGAGCTCCTTGTTGGCGCCGACCTTCGCGCGCGTCGCCTGCTCGGCGTTGAGAACCTTGCCGCGGAGCGGGAGGATGGCCTGCGTCTTCCGGTCGCGGCCCTGCTTGGCCGAGCCGCCGGCGGAGTCGCCCTCGACGATGAACAGCTCGCTCTCGCGAGGGTCTGTGCTCGCGCAGTCGGAGAGCTTGCCGGGGAGGTTGAGGCGGTGGCTGACGGCCGTCTTGCGGCGGGCCTGCCGGGCAGCGGCGCGGCTCGCCATCCGCGCCCGCGCCGCCTGCACGATCCGCGCGACGATGGCCTCGGCGACGGTGGGGTTCGCGTTCAGCCAGCCCTCCAGGTCCAGCCGGACGGCGCCGCCGACGAGCCCGCGGGCCTCGGGGTTGTTGAGCCGCTCCTTGGTCTGCCCCTGGAACTGGGGGTCGAGGAGGAACACGTTGACGACGGCGTAGAGCCCCTCGCGGATGTCGTCGGCGGTGAGCTCCAGCTTTTTCTGGCCGAGGTCGTGGGTGTCGATGTAGTTGCGGACGGCCTTCGTGACGGCGTCCTTCATCCCCTGCTCGTGCGTCCCCCCGAACCGCGTGGGGATGCCGTTGACGAAGCTCTTGAGCCGCTCCTTCGGCGCCTCCGTCCAGTGCAGCGCGACCTCGACGCGGCCCCCGTCGTCGAGCGCCGTCTGCGCGAAGAACGGCTCGGGGTGGACGGGCCGCGCGCCGTCTTCCTTGCGCAGCACGCCGAGGTACTCCGCGATCCCGCCCTCGTGCTGGTACTCGTGCCGCGTGTTTCCTACCTCGTCCTTGAAGACGATCTTGAGCCCGGCGTTGAGGAACGTCTTGACCTCGAGGTTCTCCGCGATCAGCGCGGGGTCGAAGGCGACGGTCTCGAAGATGTCGGCGTCGGGGCGGAAGAAGATGCTGGTGCCCGAGCCGCGGACGCCGGTCTTGACCCGCTTCAGCTTCGAGGTCGGCGTGCCGCGCTCGTAGGTCTGGCGGTAGAGCCTGTTGTCGCGCTTGACCTCGGCGACGAGCTCCTCCGAGAGCGCGTTCACGACGGAGCTGCCGACGCCGTGGAGGCCGCCGGAGGTGATGTAGCTGCCGTGGTCAAACTTGCCGCCGGCGTGGAGCGTCGTGAGGATCACCTCCAGCGTGGGCACCTTCTTGGTCGGGTGCTTGTCGACGGGGATGCCGCGGCCGTTGTCGGTCACGGTCACCGAGCGGCCGTCCTTGTGGAGGGTGACCTCGATGAGCGAGGCGTAGCCGTTGGTGGCCTCGTCGACGGCGTTGTCCACGACCTCCCAGACGAGGTGGTGGAGGCCGGCCTTGCCGGTCCCGCCGATGTACATGCCGGGGCGGCGGCGGACGGGCTCAAGCCCCTCCAGCACCTGGATGTCCTTGCCGGTGTAGGTCTTCGTCTCGGGCATGTCAGTCCTGGTTGGTGCCTGGTCTACAGGCTTTGATGAACTGTTCGCCCAGCGTAGTTAACTGAGCGAGGTACTTCTGCACCTCCACTCTGTGGTCCGATTCCTCTCCGTGCAACTTTTTAAGATCAGAAATTAACGTGCCGCACTCTAGGCTATCGTATTTGCTATCATCTGTGTACCAGCTATCAGGCATCTCAATCAAGCCTAGGCGCTGAAGGTTGTCCAAATAGGCAGGGACTAATCTCAGATGCTCACATCCTGCCTCCCCGCCTAGTTCTGAAACTCGACGGGCGAACATGAACCCTCCCTCATCAGGATCTTTGCTTACTAGCTTGACATCGATTAAGGGGGACGGTTTCCCTGAACCCAGTCTTTCCAGAAGGACAGCCTCGTCGCGTGTCATCTGCTGGATAATCTGGACGAAGGAAGGATGAGCTTGCTCCGCCGTCTTGGCATCAAGCGCCGTGGCGAGGAGATTCGCGTACATCTCCCTGAGCGTTCCGTCATGCCCCGTGTACTTCAATGCCTCCAGCGCCGGCCCCGCCACGTTCGGTGGAGGTGTCACGATCCGCTCCGGTGGCACATCCTTTAGCTTCTCAGCGACGATCCGTTCGACGAAGTCCTTCACCTGCTCGTAGCCCCACACCATCGCGCTGATCGGAGCCAGCGCGATGTGAACAGTCTTGACTACCGTTTGGAGTGCCTTGCCGACTTCCTTTGCGGCAGGCTGAATGGCGTCCTCATAGACGGGCACCGCTTCGACAATGCCCTTGACCGTCTCGGCTGTGTCGCGGACAACACTGTTATCACTCATAGCTAGTAGGCTTTAGCTCTTTATGTCGAGGACGAGTTCGACGGGCGGCGGGGCGGGTTCAGGCCAGCAGCGCGCGGAGGGCGTCGAGGTTGACCGCGTCGTCGAAGGCGGCGCGGACGGGGACGGCGAACCCCTCGACGGCCGCACTGGCGAGGGTGCCGTGGTCGGTCTTCAAGCGGAGCGTGTACGCCTCGCCTTCCAGCACGTACACCTCGACCGTCTCGGCCTCGGGGTCCACGAGCCAATACTCGGCGACGCCGTGGGCGGCATAGTCTTCGAGCTTTACGCCGCGGTCGGTCTGCTCCGTAGTCGGGCTGAGCACCTCGACCGCGAGGTCCGGCGCGGGGTAGCGGAGCGTGTCGCCCGTGATCTCCGCCGCCTTCTCACGGCCGAAGAAGCAGATGTCGGGCTCGTAGTCGTTCCGGGTGAGCGAGACCATCGCCTTCTCGGCCACGACGGTGCCGAGGCCGTGGAGGTCCACGTAGGTGCTGAGTAGCCGGAGCAGGCGGGCAGTGACGGCGTTGTGGCGGTGGCGGGCGGGGGAATGCACGATGACCTCTCCGTTGATGAACTCGGCCTTCTCGTCCGGCGAGACCTCGTCCAGGAACTGCCGACGGCGCGCGACCTCGTCGTCCAGCGCCTCTTGAAGCGCACGGAGGTGCTGCGGCAGGGCCGGCGAGTCGAGGAGGTCGCGGGCGGCGGGATGGAGCTGAGCGGTGGTCATCGGAGGGCGGGTGGATCCGGGGGTGATACGGTAGTCAGGAGCGCTCGTTCAGCCCGAGCTCCACCGGCGGCGGGGTAACGGCGCGGAGGGTGCCGCGCTCGATGATCGTCCGCCCCCGGTTGCCCCGGTTGGTGACCTCGAACTTCGTCGTCCGCACGATCTCCTTTCTTCCTCGGCTCGTCTCGACCTCCAGCCCCTCCCGCGCCGCGTCGCTCACGACGAACCCGAGCACGCGGTCGCCCTTGCCGGCGAGCCGCATCGCGATCACCCCCTTGGCCGCGCTCTTGAACACGGGGATCTGGCTCACGGGGAAGACGAGGCCGCGCCCGTCGCGCGAGCCCATGCACACGTTCTCGTCCCCGCGCGCCACCTCGACGCCGACGGCGCGGTCCCCCTTCATCCCCTTCGAGAAGCGGACGAACACGCGGCCGTTCTTGTTGCTCGGCTCAGCGAGGGCGTCGAGGGTGAACCGGACGGCCATCCCGGCGGCGGTCACGGCCACGCCGAACGGCCCCATCGCCACACCGTCGGTCGGCGGGGCGCCGTCGCCCTGGAACAGGTCGAGGTCCACCTCGGCGGGGTCCGGCAGCGACTCCGGCAGGATCCGCTCGTCGAAGGCGATCACCCCGACGACCTCCTCGCCGTCCCCGAAGTCGAAGTACTTCTGGACGGGGTCGCCGTAGCCGGTGGTCTGCGGGAGGTCGTCCACGCGGAGGGTGTAGCAGCGGCCGGCGGAGGTGAAGAACCCGACCGTCGCGCGCGTCGAGCTTCCGAGGGCATAGGCGACGGCGTCGCCCTCGCGGACGCGGATGGCGCCGAGGTCGGTGTAGGAGCGCTGCCGCTTGACCCACCCGTCGCGCGTCACGATCACCACCACGTCCTCCTTGATGATGTAGTCCTCGGCGCTGTACTCCAGCACGGCGTCCGGCCCGGCCACCTCCGTCCGCCGCTCCGTAGCGAACCGCTTCTTGACGTCGCGGAGCTCCTGGCGGACGAGGTTCCACCGCTTCTTGTCGCTGCCGAGCAGCACCCGGAGCGCCTTCGCGGCCTTCTCCTTCTCGGCCAGCTCCCCGCGGATCAGGTTGATTTCCAACTGAGCCAGCCGGTACAGCTTGATCTCCAGGATCGCCTCCGCCTGCACGTCGTCGATCCCGAACCGGTGCATCAGCCGCTGCGCCGCGTCGGCCTTGTTCTTCGAGGAGCGGATCAGCTTGATCGCCTCGTCGAGCGCGTCGAAGATGGTGACGAACCCTTCGAGGACGTGGATCCGCTTCTCCAGCACCTCGAGGTCGTACCCGAGCCGCTTGGTGACCACCTCGAACCGGAAGTCGAGGAACGCCTGCAGCGCCTCCCGGAGGTTCACCTTCCGCGGCGCGGCGACCTCCGGGTTGTCGGTCGGGACGAGGCAGGTGAGGTTGACGTGGAAGCGGGTCTGGAGCGGGGTGTGCTTGAAGAGGTACGCCATCGCCGCCTCGGCGTCGGCGCCGCGCTTCAGCTCCAGCACGATCCGCACCTCGTCGGTGCTCTCGTCGCGGATGTCGACGATCTGCGGGACGCGCCCGTGGCGGATGTGGTCGGCGATCTTCTCGATCAGGTCGGCCTTCGCGAGTCCGTAGGGGATGGAGGTGATGATCGCCTTCCCCTTCCCCTCCATCTCGTACTCGCCGCGGAGGTCGACCGGCCCCTCCCCCGCCTCGTAGATCCGTCGCAGCTCGCCCTCGGTGTTGAGGATGCGCCCGCCCGTCGGGAAGTCCGGCCCGCGGACGTGCTTCAGCAGCGTGTCGAGCCGGGCGTTCGGGGAGCCGGCGAGGTGGATCGCGGCGTCCACGACCTCGCCGAGGTTGTGGGGCGGGATGTTCGTCGCCATCCCCACGGCGATGCCGGTGGCGCCGTTGACGAGGAGGTTCGGGATGGGGGCCGGGAGGACGACAGGCTCGAACACCGTCCCGTCGTAGTTCGGCCGGAACGGGACCGTCTTCTTCCTGATCTCCCCGGAGAACGCCGCGCCGAGGGCCGAGAGCCGGGCCTCGGTGTAGCGCATCGCCGCCGGGCTGTCGCCGTCGAGGCTGCCGAAGTTGCCCTGCCCGTCCACGAGCGGCGCGCGGAGGCTGAAGTCCTGCGCCATGCGGACCATCGCGTCGTAGATGGCGGTGTCGCCGTGGGGGTGGTACTGCCCCATCACGGAGCCCACGACGGTGGCGCTCTTGCGGTGGCGGGCCTCGGGCGTGAGCCGGAGGTTGGTGTACATCGCGTGCAGGATCCGGCGCTGCACGGGCTTCAGGCCGTCGCGGATGTCCGGCAGCGCGCGGCTGGTGATGACCGAGAGGGCGTAGTTGAGGTACCGGTCGCGGGCCGTCTCGTGGAGGGGGATGGTCTCGACGATCTTCATCAGCTCAATAACAGCTATCGGGGCGGAGGCGGACGCCGCCGCCGCGGCCTGGAATCGCCGGCCGCGCGCGCGGAGGCCCCAACATACGGCCTCGGGGGTGTCAACCCGTGTCACCCGCGGCGAGGCCGGGGGATAACGGGCGTCGGGTCCGGACCCCCCGTTTCGGTCGTGCATCGGGCTCCGCCCTCAGGCACGCCTAAAACTGTCCCCCTTCCGAAGGGGGACAGCTTATCGCTCTCTGAGCGTAGCGATGGAGCGATAAGCGGGGGGTCCGTACGGGGGCCTACCGCTCCAGCGCCTTCCGGTCCCAGCCGGCGCGGTCGGCGGCGGCCTCGTAGGTGGTCTGGAGGAAGTCGAGCAGCGCGCGGTCGGGGTCGGCGGCGGTGCGGACGGCGGCGTAGGGCAGCACGAACTCGCCGAGGTCGTCGTGGTAATGGGCGGCGTCGGGGCGGACGGGGTGGTCGCGGAAGCCGTCGGGCTCGGGGTAGGCGTAGGCGTAGAACATCGCCTCGTCGACGCCCCCGCCGCCGGGCCAGAACCCGCAGCTGCTCACCTCGTGCGAGTACGCCTCCCGCATCACCCAGTCGCCGACTCCGGGGATGCCGCCGGGGTGCGGCGGCGCCTCGCGCCCGGAGAACCGGGTGACGGCGAGGTCGAAGGCGCCCCAGAAGAAGTGCGTCGGGCTGACCTTCCCGAGGAACCGGCCACTGAACTGCTTGAACACGCGGTCCGCCTGGACGAGCGCGCGCCAGAACCGCTGGGCGGCCTCGGCGTCGTAGGCCGCGTGCCCTTCGTCCTCCTCGAACGGCGTCGTGTCCTCGACCTCGACGGGCACGGGCCAGATGGTGACCCGGACGCCCATCTCATGCAAGAGCACCATGACCTCCCGGTAAAATGCGGCGACGGACTGCGGCCGGAGAGGCAGATCCCGCCGGTCGCCGTCGCTGGTGGCGGCGACCAGGGCGTGGTCGAGGAAGTCGAAATCGAGCTGGAGGGTGCGGCCGGGGCCGGCGGGCATCGGGGAGGTCGTGAGGCCGCGGGCGGTGACGTAGAGCGGGACCTGCCACCAGTGGTTCGCTAGCGGGGCGAGGGCCAGGCGGACTTTGCCGACGACCTGCGTCCAGCGGTGCAGCGTCTCGCACGTCTCGCGCCAATCGCTGAAGGGGAGGGCGGGCCAGGGGTTGTTTGACGTCATCGGGCTCTGCGGTGTAGTAGGGGCGCAGCGCGCTGCGCCCCTACTACGGTTGTGCGGGAGCGGTCAGGCGGCCTCGTCATAGGCCAGGGTGAAGTAGTCCTCGCGCTCGGAGGGGTGGAGGCGGAGCACGGCGGCCTTCGCCAGCAGCACCAGCGTCTGCGAGGCCCGCCGCTTCGGGATGCCGGCGAGCTGCGCGAAGGCGGCCACGGTGATGGTCTCGTGGCGGTCGAGGTAGCGCATCAGCTTCTGCTCCTTCTCCCCGAACTCGAACCGGACGTCCCGCGGGGCGCGGGCGTGCTTCATCAGCCGGACGGCCTCGCGGCTCGCCGTCACGCTAGAGGCCCCGACGCGGACGAAGGCGATTCGCTCGCGGCCGTTGCTCTCCCCGTTCACCCCGACGAGGTAGTGCGGCTTCTCGGCGCTCGCGGGGACGTCCACGACGAGGACCTCGCGCTTGGCCGTCACGGGCACCCGCTCCAGCGTCACCGAGACGGGCGGGTCGACGTGGGTGTCCAGCGCCCGCCGTAGCGCGAACTCCTCCTCGACGGCGTCGCGCACGCCGCGCACCGTGCCGTCGTCGTCGACGCCGACGAGGACCCGGCCGCCCTCGGCGTTGGCGAGCGCGATCACCTCCTTCGCGATCCGCTCCGGACGCGGGACCCGCCGCTTGAACTCGACGTGCATCCCCTCCCCGAGGCTGACGATGCGCTTGAGGTCGGCGAGGTGCATGGGCGGGAAGGAACAGGCGGAGGGGGAGCGACGGGGACACGGGGACGGGCGCACGGCCGTTCCCGACCGCGGCGCCGCCGGCCGCTACGTCGCCTGCTGCGCTTGGGCCAGCGCGTCCTCCTGCTTCGCCGCCCGCGTCATCAGCTCGTAGACGGCCTCCTTCGGGTCGAGGTGGTGGAAGAGGATGTGGTAGACGGCCTCGGTGATCGGCATCTCGACGCCCTCCCGCCGGGCGAGCTCGCGGACGGACACCGCCGTCTTAACGCCCTCCGCCACCATCTTCATGTCCGCCTCGACCTCCTCCATCGAGCGCCCCCGCCCGATCTCCTCGCCGAAGTGGCGGTTCCGGCTGTGGCGGCTGAAGCACGTCACCACGAGGTCGCCGAGGCCGGCGAGGCCGGAGAACGTGAGGGGGTCGGCGCCGAGGGCGAGCCCGAGCCGCTTGATCTCGGCGAGCCCGCGGGTGACCAGCGCCGCCTTCGCGTTGTCGCCGAGGCCGACGCCGTCGGAGATCCCGGCCGCGAGCGCCATCACGTTCTTGACGCTCCCCGCGATCTCGACCCCGATCAGGTCCGCGTTGGTGTAGACCCGGAAGACCGGCGTCATGAACGCCTCCTGGACGGCGTGCGCGGCGTCGGCGTCCGGTACGGCGGCGACGACCGTCGTGGGCCGCCCGGCGCCGACCTCCTCGGCGTGGCTGGGGCCGTAGAGCACGCCGGTCCTCGCGGGGTCGGCCGCCGGGAGGGCGTCGCGGAGGACGCCCGTCGTCGTCAGCAGCGTCCCGACCTCGATCCCCTTGGCGACGGAGACGACGGTGTGCTCGGGGCCGATCTTTCCGGCGACGTGCCCGGCGACGGCGCGAACGGCCTGACTCGGCGTGGCGAAGACGACGAGCCCGCAGCCGGCGACGGCCTCGGCCTCGTCGGTGGTGACGGTGACGGTCTCGGGGAGCGCGGCGTCGGGGAGGTAGTCGACGTTCCGGCGCGTCCGCCGGATGGCGTCCACGAGCGAGCGGCGCCGGGCCCAGAGGTGGACGCGCTGGCCGCCGTACTCCGAGAGGCTGTAGGCGAGGGCCGTTCCCCAGCTCCCCGCGCCGAGGACGGCGATGGGCCGGTCGGTGAGCGCGGTCATTCTTCACCCCCCGCTTCCCAGTCCATCGCGCCGGCTTCGCCGCCGCTCAGGGACCGAGAAGCTGTCCCCCTTCGAAAGGGGGACAGTTCCGGCCGTGCCTGAGCGCAGGGACCTGTCCCGGAGCGATGCGCGGGTGGAACGGGGGGTCCGGGGTGCAGCGGAGTGGGCCGGAAGCAACGCATGGCAGTCAAGCGGTGACGACGCGGCCGATGCGGAACGGCTCCTCCTCCATCCCCCGCCACACCGCCTCGGCCCGCACGGCATCCGCCGCGGACACGACAGCGACGAGGCCGACGCCGAGGTTGAACGTCCGCCGCATGTCGTCCTCCGGAACGCCACCGAGCCGCTCGATGAGCGTGAAGATCGAGGGGCGCCGCCAGGCCTCCCAGTCGATCTCGGCGCGGAGCCCGTCCGGCACGACGCGCCCGACGTTGCCGCCGATGCCGCCGCCGGTGATGTGGGCGAAGGCGTGCGCGAGGTCTTCCCGTGCCAGCGCCTGGATCGCGTCGAGGTAGGAGCGGTGGACCCGCAGCAGCGCCTCGCCGATGCTCACGCCGCCGAGGATCGGGGGGCGGTCGTCGGGGCCGTGCTGCTCGAAGAGCACCTGCCGCGCGAGCGAGTACCCGTTCGTGTGGAGCCCGGTCGAGGCCAGCGCGAGCAGCACGTCACCCGCTTCCACGCGGTCGGCGCCGAGGATTTGGTCGCGCTCGACGACGCCGACGACGCAGCCGGCGAGGTCGTAGTCGCCCTCGGCGTAGAGCCCCGGCATCTCGGCCGTCTCGCCGCCGATGAGGGCGCAGCCGTTCTCCTTGCACGCCACGGCGAACCCGCCGATCACCTCGGCCGCCACGCCGAGCTCCAGGCGCCCCGTCCCGAAGTAGTCGAGGAAGAACAGCGGGCGGGCGCCGCCGACGGCGATGTCGTTGACGCAGTGGTTGACGAGGTCCTGCCCGACGGTGCCGTGGCGGCCGGTGAGGACGGCCACCTTCAGCTTCGTCCCGACGCCGTCGATGGAGGCGACGAGGACCGGCTCGCGGTAGGCGCCGGCGTCGAGGGCGAAGAACCCGCCGAAGGCGCCGAGGTCGGTGAGCACGCCGGGGGTGAACGTCTCACGGACGAGGCCCTTGATGCGGCGGACGGTCTCCTCGCCGGCCTCGATGTCCACGCCGGCGTCGCGGTAGGTCGTCATGGGGAGCAGGGCGCGTTCAGCGGGTCGCGGAAGGTACGGGGGAGGCCCCTACCCCGAGCCCCGGCGGCCGTTCCTCACCCGTCGGCGTTCGGCGCCGCGCCCGCCTTCCACGGCGGGTCCGTCTTGGAGAGGAACGCCGCGATCCCGGCCCGGCAGTCGTCGGTCGAGCGGGCGAGGGCGTTGAGCTGGACGGCATGGCCGAGCGCCTCCGAGAGCCCCATCCCGGGCACGTCGGCCAGGAGCCGCTTCGTGAGGGCGACGGCCGTGGCGCTCGTCCCCGCCGCGATCTCGCGGGCCAGCTCCTTGACGGCTTCGTCGAGCTCCTCCAGGGCGACGGCCCGTGTGATGAGCCCGACCCGCGCGGCCTCCTCGGCGGAGACGAGATGCCCGCGCAGCATGAGGTCGCGCGCGGCGGCCTCGCCGAGCTTGCGCAGCACGAACACGCTCACGATGGCCGGCACGAACCCGATCCGAACCTCGGTGAACCCGAGCTTCGCGCCCTCGGCCACGAGCGCGAGGTCGCACACCGCCGCGAGCCCGCAGCCCCCCGCGATGGCGTGCCCGTTCACCTTCGCGACGACGGGCTTCGGGTGGCGGTAGATGGCCTCGAAGAGCCGCGCCAGCCGGGCCGAGTCGGCGAGGTTGTCCTCGGCGCTCGCGGTCTGCAACGCCTCCAGCGCCGCGAGGTCGGCCCCGGCGGAGAACACTCGCCCGGCCCCCGTCAGCACCACCACGCGGATGCCGTCGTCCTCGGCCGCCGCGTCCAGTGCATCTGTTAGGGCCCCGACCAGCTCGGCGTTCAGCGCGTTCCGCTTGTCGGGGCGGTTGAGGGTGAGGGTGAGGACGGGGCCGTCGCGGCGGCTGAGGAGGGGTGCGGCGTCGGGCATTTGGCGTTGGTCGGCGGTCGGCGGTCGGCGGTCGGCGGTCGGCGGTCGGCGGTCGCTGCAACTTCGAACCGCAGACTGCAAACTGCAAACTCGAACTATCCCTCTGCCCACGGCTCCCCCTCCGCGCCGGCGATCCAGCGGTAGAGCGGCCACAGCTCCGCCTGCGCCTCCAGCGCCACCTCGACGAGCCGCGGCCCGAGGTCGAGCACCGTCGCGCGGTCCAGCTTGCGGCGGAGCCACAGGCCCTTCGCAAGGGCGAGGTCGGCGGGCACGGCGTCCAGCGGCTCCGCGAACGTCGGGCTGCCGAGCGCCTTCGTGACGGTGCGGGCGTAGGTGAACGTGTAGCCCCGCTCGATCAGCCCGTTGACCAGCTCCAGCGTCCGCTCCGGCTCCCCGACGAGGCGTGCCTTGGCTTCCTTGAAGAGCCCCTTCGCGTACTCCCCCATGTAGAGCCCGAACACGAACCCGTCGGGGTAGACGGAGTGGGAGAGCTGGGCGTCGGTGAGGCGGCGGAGCGGGGGGCGGTAGAACGCCATCCAGAGGTGGTGGTGCGCGCCGCCGGCGCCGAAGTCGTTCTTGAGGAGCCGGCTGAAGACGCCCTTCTCGGTCTCGAACGGGAGGCGGTTGGGGATCACCCAGTTCAGCGCGAGGTCGTCGCGGTAACGCTTGAATGGCTGTACTACGAACCGGTCGAGCGCGGGCTTCTCCTCGCGGTAGCGCCCGATGTGGGGGTCCGCCTTCATCCGCTCCAGCACGGCGAACGCCTCGGGGCTGAACCCCTCGAAGGAGAGGTCGAGCGGGTCGGGGAGGTGAAAGAGCGCCGGCTCGTCTAGCGGTTCGCTGAGGGGCATGCTGAGGATCGGAATCAAGTGCGTTCGTACTTTGCGGCGTCGCTGGGGCGACCTTACGCATCGTCCCCTCTGGCGTTCGCCCACCTCACCAACCCATTTCCCCATGAAGCGCCTCCTCAGCTTCGCCGCCCTCCTCCTGCTCCTCTCTCCCCTCACGGCGCAGCGCGCCCAGGCCCAGTTCGAGTTCGTCCCGTACCTCGGCTACAACTTCGACGCCGAGAACCTGCTCGTCGGCGTCGGCGCCGAGTTCAACTTTTTGCCCGGCGTCGCCCCCGTCAATCTTAGCCTCCGCCCGTCCATCGAGTATCTCTTCACCGACGATGGGGGCCTCGACGAACTCGGAATCGACGTCAGCACGACGGCCCTACAGATCAACGCGGACGTCATGGCGGAGCTGAGCCCGCCCGCTGCTAACCTCGGCTTCTTCGCCGGCGCGGGGCTCGCCCTCGGCTACGCCAGCGTCTCCATCGAAGACGAAAGCGAATCCGACACGGAGTTCGGCCTGAACCTCCTCGGCGGAGTCGAGTTCGGTGGCGACTTCGTGACGCCGTTCGTACAGGGCCGGTTCACCCTCGGGAACGGAGATGCCCTCAGCATCCTCGGCGGGATTAAGCTCGGGCTCTGAGGCTCCGATCCTGCGGTTGTTCACGGGGCGGTCCGGGGGTCCGGGCCGCCCCGCTGCGTAAGTTCGCTTCGCCTCCCCACCCGCCTCCCCACCGATGCGTCGCCTGCTTCTGCTCTCGGCCCTGCTCCTGCTCGCTGCCGCGCCCACGCGCGCGCAGTTCGCCGTCGGCTCCTACGCCGGATACAACCTCAACAACGTCATGGAGGGCCCCGTGGTCGCGGTCTTCGGCGAGGCCGACTGGGCGCGGTTCGTGGGCGGGCAGCTCCTGCTCCGGGCCGGCGTCGAGTACACGCCGGACACCCCGTACTACGCGGACGACCGGTACCTCCAGCTCCTCGTGGACTTCGCCTTCGGCACCGAGCCGCTCGTCGGCCCCGTCGGCTTCACCTTCGGCGTCGGCGTCGCGGCGGCGCTCTCCGCGGCCGACCCCTTTCCGACGGACGAGGAGCTCCTGGAGATGGGGATCGACACGCCGACGGAGCGGCGCCTGTTCGAGCAGCGGCGCGAGACGCTCCGCTCCGGGCTCCACGCCTTCGCCACGGCCGAGTACGCAGCGGCGGCACTCCAACCCTTCGTCGGCTTCCGGGTCGTCAACTACGACCGCGTGCAGTACACCCCGCTGGTCGGCGTGAAGTACGCCTTCTAGCGCGTGGGCTCGGACGCGGCCTCATCCTGCGCCCAGGCGGCTAGCCCCGCGAGGTGCTCGCGTGCGGTGAGGTCGTGCCGGAGCGGAGTGACGGAGACGAAGCCCGCCTCGACGGCCGCGAGGTCCGTGTCGGCCCCGCCGTCGAGGTCCACGAACGCCCCGCCGAGCCAGTAGTACGGCCGGCCCATCGGGTCGCGGCGCTCCTCGAACTCCTCCTCCCAGCGCGCCCGCGCCTGCCGCGTGACGCGGAGCCCGCGGACCTCCCCCGGCGGCACGTCGGGGACGTTCACGTTGAGGAGGACGCCGGGCGGGAGGCCGCGCGCGAGCACCCCCTCGGCGAGGCGGCGGGCGTAGCGCCCGGCGGCCCCGAAGTCGGACCGGTCACCCCACGCGCAGTGGCTGACGGCGAGGGCGGGGATGCCCAGGATCGCGGCCTCGGTGGCGGCGCTGACGGTCCCGGAGTAGATCACGTTGACGGCCGTGTTGGGGCCGTGGTTGATCCCGCTCACGACGAGGTCCGGCGGGCGCGGCAGCAGCTTCTGCGCGGCGAGCTTCACGCAGTCGGCGGGGAAGCCGTTGACGGCGCGCGCCCACACCGGCCCGTGCGCGCCCTCGAACGGCCAGGGGTGGACCCGGAGCGGGTCCCGCACGGTGATCGCGTGGCCGACGGCGCTCCGCTCCTCCGTCGGCGCGACGACGGCGAGCGTGCCGAGCCCGCCGAGGGCGTCGGCCAGCGCGAGCAGCCCGCGGGCGTCGATCCCGTCGTCGTTGGTGAGCAGGATGAGCGGGCGGCCGTTCGGGTCGGCGGGGAGGTCCGGGAGCGGGTCGGGCATGGGATGCCGTTGCGTGTCTCGTGTTGCATGTTGGGCGTGTGCTCCCGCGTGAGATCAATACGCAATACGCGACACGCTTCAGCCTCAGTAGCTCTCCTCCACCGAGGGGAAGGCGCCGGCGCGGACGTCCTCGATGTAGTGCGCGACGGCCTCCGTAACGGCGTCTTCGAGGTCGGCGTAGCGGCGGACGAAGCGGGGGTTGAAGTCCTTCGTGAGCCCGAGGA
The DNA here is from genome assembly GCA_965215145.1 of Rhodothermales bacterium. Taxonomy (GTDB): domain Bacteria; phylum Bacteroidota; class Rhodothermia; order Rhodothermales; family JANQRZ01. Next base: position 3,040,196 of record OZ244038.1, read on the forward strand.
GGTCGTGCGTCACGAGGACCTGCCCGCTGCACGCCGGCCCCGCCCCGATCCCGATGGTGGGGACCTCGACGGACTCCGTGACCTCGGCGGCGAGCCCGAGCGGGATCTTCTCGAGCACGATCCCGAAGCAGCCGATCTCCTCCAGCAGCACGGCGTCGCGGCGGAGCTCGTCGGCCTCGTCGGCGTCGCGGGCGCGGACGCGGTACGTGCCGAACTTGTAGATGCTCTGCGGCGTCAGCCCGAGGTGGCCCATCACGGGGATGCCGGCCGAGAGGATCCGCTCGACGGCCTCGCGCGCCGCCGCGCCGCCCTCGAGCTTGACGGCGTGCGCCCCCGTCTCCTTCATGATCCGGATGGCCGAGGCGAGGGCCTCCTTCGAGTTCCCCTGGTACGAGCCGAACGGGAGGTCCACCACGACGAGCGCCCGGCCGACCCCGCGGACCACGCACTGCGCGTGGTAGATCATGTGCTCCAGCGTGATCGGCAGCGTCGTCTCGTGGCCCGCCATCACGTTCGAGGCCGAGTCGCCGACGAGGAGCACGTCCACGCCGGCGGCGTCGAGGAGCCGGGCGCTCGTGAAGTCGTAGGCCGTGAGCATGGCGATGCGGGTCCCGGCCCGGCGCATCTCCTGGAGCGTCTGGGTCGTGACGCGCTTCGTGCGGTCTTCGAGGGTGGTGACGGAGGCGAGCTGCGTGCTCATCGGCGGGCGGGGGCGGGGTTCGGCGTGCAGGTTACCGCAGGATCACCCCACCGCCCAACTCCAAGCCCTCTCTCCTCCCCCTCTTCCTCTCCCCACAAAACGGCCCCCGCCGCTGTGGGAGCGACGGGGGCCGGAAGCGGACCGGACGCGCCTGCGGGCGGCGCGGGCTAGTTACCGACGGCGGGGCGGGTCGAGGACTGCATCGAGATGCCGAGCGCGCTCATCACCTCGGCCGTCACGTCCACGGCGCCGGCGCCGGCGTAGAGGATGACGGGCTCGCCCGAGAGCCGCGACGAGAGGACGACGGCGAGGCCGCGCTGCTCGGCGACCTCGTTGAGCGCCTCCTGGAGGCGGTCGTAAAGCGGCTGCATCAGCTCGGCCTCGCGTTGGCCGAGGGCCTGGAGCCGCTGCTGCTGCGCCTGCTCCAGCTCCGTCCGCTGCTGGACCTCGAACTCGACGGCCTCCTGGCGGAGCTCGTCGATCTGGCGCTGGCGGGCCTCGCCGGTGACGGGGCCCTGTGCCGCGGCGAGGCGGCCCTCGAGCTCCTGGCTCTTCTCCTGGAGTCGCCCTTCGATCTCGGTCTGCAGGCCGGCGAGGGCCTGGCGGTCGGCATCGGCCTGCTGCTGGAGCTGCTGCTGGACCTCGCGGAACTCCGGCATCTGGACGAGGATCAGCTCGTAGTCCGTGTAGCCGATCTGGGGCACGCCCTGCGCGAGGGCGGCGGGGCCGACGGCAAGCGCGACGCCGAGGGCGGCCAGGAGGGGGAAGCGGAGGCGGTGGGTCATCGGAATCGGGTGGGGATCGGGGTGGGTCGGGGATGGCGTCGCGCTTCAGTGCGGCGGGGCGTCACCGAGAGCCGACGGTTGCAGCATCTATGCCAAGCTCCTCCAGGACGAGGTCCGAGACGTCGAGCTGGGGGCGGGCGTAGAGGAAGACGTAGTCGCCGCTCTTGTCGAAGACGTAGTCGTAGTCGTCCTGGCGGGCGACCTCCTCGACGGCCTCGAGGACGCGCTCCTGGATCGGGCGCATGAGGCGGGTCTGCTCGCGGAACATCTCGCCCTCGGCGCCGAAGTAGCGCGTCCGGAGGGCGTCGAGGTCGCGGCGGCGCGCGGCGATGGCGTCGAGGCGGCGGGCCTGCTCGTCCTCGGTGAAGAGGAGCTCGCGGGCGGCGTACTCCCGCTCCATCTCCGCGACCTCCTCCGCGACGGCGTCGAGCTCGGCCTGCCACTGCTGGGCCTGGCGGTTGATCTCCTGCTCCGCCGTGCGGTACTCCGGCACGCGGCCTAGGATGTACTCCGAGTCGATGTAGGCGATCCGCTGGGCCGCCGCCGGCGCCGCGAGCGCGGCGAGGAGGACGAGGGGGAGGAGCAGGCGCATGTGTCTAGTTTCGTGCCCAGCGCAGGCGGTCCGTGGGGCGCCGCGTCTAGCGGCCGAGCGAGAACTGGAAGAGCCAGCTCGGCTCGTCGAAGGCGCCCGAGCGCGGGTCGAGGTAGGAGTCGACGTGGTAGCCGTAGTTGAGGTCGACGAGGCCGAGGATCGGGAGGAACACCTTCGCGCCGACGCCGACGGAGCGGAAGAGCTCCGAGGGGTTGTAGTCGTCGAACGAGTTCCACGTGTTGGCGGCGTCGGTGAAGAGGTACGGGGCGAACGAGAACTGCGCGCTCTGGTAGGCGAAGAGCCGCGCCTCGAGGGAGTACTTGTTGAGGATGCGCCCGCCGACGAGCTGGCCGTTCTGGCGCGGGGAGATCCCGCCGAGCTTGTAGCCGCGCATGAACACGAGGTCCTTCCCGTAGCCGAGGTAGCCGCCCTGCGTGTCGAGCGGGGAGCCGCCGACGAGGAACCGCTGGAACGCCACCTCGTCGCCCGTCAGCGCGCCGATGTAGCCGAAGTCCCCGGAGAACTGGAGCGAGAGCTTCCCGATGATCGGCGTCACCCACGTCGTCGTGAGCTGCTCCTTGTGGTACTGGTTGAAGGTGCCGATGGGGACGGCGACCTCGGCGGAGAGGTTGAAGCTCGAGCCGGCCGTCGGGAAGATGGGGTTGTCGAAGGAGTTCCGGCTGAAGCTCTGGCGCAGCGAGAGCTCCTGGCTGATCCCCTCCGGGAGCCGGTAGAGCCGGGTGAACGTCTGGCCCTCGACGTTGTAGAGCCGGTAGTTCAGGCTGGTCCCGAGCTGGAAGAAGTCGTCCGGCCACTTCAGCGGCTGCTGGTAGAAGAGGCGGCCGGAGAGGGACTGGAAGGAGTTCTCGTCGGCGGCGTTGAGGTCGAGCGCGCGGCTGCTGTTGAGGTCGCGGAAGGTGTAGGAGAGCGCGAACCCGACGGGCGTGTTCTTGCCGCGGAAGTACGGCTCGGTGAACGAGAGGGAGTAGTTCTGGTAGCGCGTGCCGCTGGCCTGGACGCCGAGCGAGAGCTGCTGCCCGTCACCGGAGGGGAGCGGCCGCCACGCCTCGCGGTCGAAGAGGCCCTGCATCGAGAAGTTGTTGAACGTGACCCGGGCCTGGAGGATGAGGCCGTAGCCGCCGCCGCCCCAGCCGCCGGAGAGCTCGAGCTGGTCGCCGCCGGTCTCGACGAGGGTGTAGGTGAGGTCGACCTCCTTGTCCTGCTCGTCCACGCTCACGCGCGGGCCGCCGCCGAGGGCCTCCGGGTCGAAGTAGTTGAGCTGGACGAGCTCGCGGACGGAGCGCTCGATGGCCTGGCGGCTGTAGGTCGCGCCGGGGAGCGTGCGGAGCTGGCGCCGGATGACGTGGTCCTTCGTGCGGTTGTTGCCGGCGATGGTGACCTCGCCGAAGGTGTAGACGTCGCCCTCCTGGATCTCGAACACGATGTCGAGCGAGTCGCCGGGGGCCTCGGCGATCCGCTCCTGCGCGTTGAACCGGAGGTAGCCGCGGTCCTGGTAGAGCGAGAAGACGTCGGAGTGCTCGCGGTTGTAGTAGAGGTTCTCCTCGATCTTCGAGCGGTTGTAGAGCTCGCCGGGCTCGACGCCGAGCGCCGCCCGGAGCTGCTCGTCGGTGTACTCCGTGTTGCCGTCGAACTCGACGCTGCGGACGTGGTACTGCGGTCCCTCCGCGACGTAGACGTCGACGACCACCTCGGCGTCGTCGCCCTCCCCCTCGAGCCAGACGGAGTCGCGGACGACGCGGGCGCTGTAGTAGCCGCGGTCCTGGTAGTAGCGCAGCAGCGCGTCGAGGTCCTCCTCGAACGCGTCCTCCTCGAAGGTGTCGCGGCTCCAGAACCGCCACCACCGGTCCTCCTTCGTGCTCTTGAGCTGCTTCTGCAGCCGGCCCTCCCCGAACGCCTCGTTCCCGAAGAACCGGATGTCGCCGACCTCGACGCGCGGACCCTTCGTGACGCGGAACGTGAGGTCCGTCCGATTGTCCGGCGCCGGCCGCTCCTCGACCTCGACGCGGGCGAGCCGGAACCCCTTGTCGGCGAGGTATTCCTTGAGCACCTGCTCGGAGCGTTCGAGGTCGGCCGGGCGGAGGGCGCGCCCGCGGAGCAGCGGGATCTCGCGGCGGAGGTCCTCGACCTCCCCCTTCTTGAGCCCCTCGAACTCGTACTCCCCCACACGCGGGGCCTCCTCGACGCGGATCAGCAGGAACACCCCCTCGGCCACGTACCGCTCGGCGACGACGTCGACGTCGGTGAAGGCGCCGAGCTCGTAGAGCCGCCGGACGGCGTCGGCGACGGCCTCGTCGCCGGGGAGCGTGACGGTCTGGCCCGCGCGGATCCCGGCGGTCTGGATCACGAACTGCCGCGTGGTCTCCTCGGTGACGCCCTCGACGGAGACGCCGAGCACCTCGTAGCTCTGCGGACCACGCGGGTCCTGCTGCGCGGCGGCGAGCGGTTGGGACCCCTGCGCCGCGGCGGGCGCGGCGGCCAGCACGGCGAGGAGGAGAACGGCGGAGGCGGTACGCATGGCGGGGGAAGCGGGGGGCCGGAACGTCGGGGGCGGAACGGGGGCCGTCGGGGGGATATTGCGCCTCAGCGGAGCGGTTCGGTGGCCGACGCGGGGACGCGGCCGAACCGGCGCTCGCGGTCCTGGAAGTCGGCGACGGCGGCGTAGAGCGCGTCCCGCCGGAAGTCCGGCCAGAACGCCTCGGTAACGTAGATCTCCGCGTAGGCGATCTGCCACAGCAGGAAGTTCGAGACGCGGAGGTCGCCGCCGGTGCGGACGAGGAGGTCGGGGTCCGGCATTCCGGCCGTCGTGAGCTCGGCTTCGAGGGCGGCCTCGTCTACGGCGGCCGGGTCGAGGCGGCCGGCGGCGGCCTCTTCGGCGAGGCGGCGGGCGGCGCGGGCCAGCTCCCAGCGGCCGGAGTACGAGAGCGCGAGGTTCAGCGTCATCCGGCCGTTGCCGGCGGTGATCGCCTCGGCCTCGCGCATCTCGCGGGCGCACCGCGCCGGGAGCCGGTCGAGGTCGCCGATGGTGGTCAGCCGAATGTCGTTTTTCTGGAGCCGCTCGACCTCGCGGCGGAGGGTGCGGACGAGGAGCTCCATCAGCGCCGTGACCTCGGCGCGCGGGCGGGCCCAGTTCTCGGTCGAGAAGGTGTAGAGCGTGAGGACCTCGACGCCGAGCTGCGCGCACGCCTCCGTCACGTCGCGGACCGACTCGACGCCCTCGCGGTGGCCGGCGGCGCGGGTCATCCCGCGGGCCTTCGCCCAGCGCCCGTTGCCGTCCATGATGCAGGCGACGTGGCGGGGGATCGACCCGCGCGCCTGCAGCTCGGCCTGGCGCCGGGCGTCGGCGTCGGTCTGCGGGGCGTCGGTGAGGGTGAGGGCGGGCACGGGTGCAGAGTCCGGGGAGCAGCCAGTCAAGCTACACAGCGGCCCTTCCGCCTCCCTGCCGACAGCCGTGAAAACGGGCGGAAAGCGAGCGTTGCAGCACGGATGCCTCGCGCCGAGTCCATCGGCCTCGACCTGCCGCAACCGCCGTAGGGGCGTAGCGTGCTACGCCCTTCCCGCAGGCCCCCGGACACAGTCATCCGGATGGGCCAGACCGGGGCTGCCGAGCAGCTACCGCACGAGCGTCAGCCGCCGCGTCTCGACGTAGTCTGCCGCCCGCATCTGCACGACGTAGACCCCGCTGGCGAGCCCCGAGGCGTCGAAGGCGACGCGGTAGCGGCCGGGCTCCCGCGTCTCGTCCACGAGCACGGCCACCCGCCGGCCCAGCGCGTCGTAGACGGCGAGGCGGACGGGGCCGGGCTGGGAAAGGTTGTAGCGCAGCGTCGTCGTCGCGGTGAAGGGGTTGGGGTAGGCGGGGTAGAGCGCGGGCTCCGTCGGCAGGGCGACGCCGGAGGCTGCGGCTTCCGCCTCGTCTCCCGGCGCTGCTGCCACCGTCTCCGAGGTGGCGCCGAAGGGGCGGCCCGTCCGCGCGTCCACGACCGGCCACTCCGCCAGGTCGAACGCGAACGGCGCGGGCGCCGGGGTCACCCCCCGCTCCCCATCCCCTCGTCCCGCAGAGGCGGGGCGGGCTGTCGCCTGCGCCTCCTGCTCAGGGGACGCTGTAGGGGCGTATTGCAATACGCCCCTACGCCCGGCAGGGGGAGCAGTTTGAGCGGCGCCTGAGCGCAGGGACTCGTCCCGGAGCGATGTGCCATCCGAACGGGGGGTCCGGATCGGGGACGTGGCGCGCCCGGCGAGGCGGGCCGTGGCGGGTGGGAGCTTGGTGAAGATGAAGCTGTCGCTGTGCTCGGTCGCCGGGTACGTGGTGCCGGTGCGGGCGGTGTAGGTGTACGTCCCGGCCGGGGCGCCCGCCGGGACCGTCTGGCGCAGCGCGAGCCGGAGCGTGTCGCCGGGGGCGAGGCTGAGGGGGGCGGGGCCGGCCGTGGGGCCGTAAGCGCTCCCGTCCGGCAGCGCCACGTCGATCCAGCCCTCGACGCTGACGGGCTCCGCCGTCGGGTTGGCGAGGGTGACCTCGAAGTCGAACGCGCCGCCGTCGGCGGGGACGGTAACGGGCGTGCCGCCCACCGGCTCGATGTCCACGCTGAAGCCGCCGGCAGCGGGTTCTCCGTTCACCGTGAAGTAGAGCGTGTCGGCGAGGCCCTCGTAGGTCACGACGGCGAACGTGCCGCCGGGGCCGACGGCCCGAAACGCCTTCCGCTCGGCGTCGAACGCGACGACGGCTAGGTCATCCACGGTGGCGGCGATCCGTGTGCTCGCGTGGCTGAGGCGCGAGAGGTACGTCTCGAACGTGGCGACATACTCGGGGTAGAGCAGGGTGCCCGCGCTCATCTCGTTTCGCTCGGGGGTGACGGAGAACGCGACGAGCGGGCTCTCGGTCGCCACCTCGACGAGCACGTCGGCGGCGGCGAGGCTCGTCCCCGTCGAGTCCTCATAGATGGCGTAGGCCTCGACCCGCTGCGTCTCGATGGCTTCGGGGCTGACCTGGAGGCTGAAGCGGTGGGTGAAGCTCTGCACCGTCGAGACGTGGCTGCTCCCCTGGAAGAACACCGTCACGTCCTGAAGCCCGGTCGTGTCCGCGAGGGTGATCTCGACGGTGAGCGTGCTGTCCACGAAAACGGTACTCCCGGCGGCGGGCGCCGTGATGGTCACACCGCTGGTGCGGAGCGCCGGAGGATCGGGGTGGAAGGAAGAGCGAGCACGCGGGTGGGCGGCGGCAAGGGGAGCCTCGCGGGCGAAGCCCGAGGCGCCGGGGATCGGGGCGAAGCCGCTGTCCGAGCCTTCGAGGACCGAGCCCACCGTCGGGCCGGCGTTGGCGACGACGCGGCCGACGTGGAAGTTGTCGAACCCGTCGAGCACCGTCGTCGTGCCGACATCCCCCTGCCCCGCCGTCTGGCTCCCGACGGAGACTACCCCGTCGCCCTCCATTATCACCGAAACGACCTGGTAGCCGCGGAGGGAGTAGTTCAGGACCAGGAGCGCCTTCGCCGCCTCGTCGAGTTGCTCGATGCTTTCGATGAACGCCTTGTCGGCGCTGGAGCCGAACAGCTTCATCCCGAGCGCCACCTTGCTGAGGAACTTCGTGAGCGTCCGCGGGAGCCGGACGGCGTACCATACCGAGGGCGGGAGGTCGAGGAACGTCTGTGTGCCCGCCACGAGGTCCCCGGCGACGAGGTGGGACGGCAGGGGCGTCTCGCCGAACCGCGTGCCGCCGATGGCCTTGAGGTCGTCCACGGCCGGGGTCAGCTCGAACTCGTTGGCGAGCCAGCCGCCGCCGGAGGGCTGCATGAACGCGAATGGGAGCGCGTCGGGGTCCTCGTGGTAGAGGTCGATGAAGGCGTTCCGGCCGAGGGTGAGGAGGAGGCCGTTGACGACATCATCCACGATGTCCTCGGCGAAGTCGGCGAGGGGGGAGCCGAGGTGGGGCGTGTCGATCAGAACGGCGCGGTGGACCCAGCCCTGCCCGTAGTTCGCATCGTCGTAGAAGTTGTTGAGGTCGGCGGCGGCGCGGAGCACGTTGCCGCCCATGCTGTGGGCGACGTAGTGGACGCGGTTGGCGGCGTAGCCCTCCTTGCGGAGGTACCGGATGAAGCCGTGGAACGAGTCGGGATAGTAGAGGTCGCCGAGGCGGGGGTTGAGGAGTCGCTCGGCCGCGTTGCCGTAGACGCTGCCGCCGGGGTTGATGGGGATGGCGCGCTTGTAGACGTAGCGGTCGTCGCGAGCGTAGGGCGTCGTGCCGTCGAGGGAGAAGTCGTCCCACAGACCGGGCCCGCTGCCGAGGCCGTGGACGAGCATCAGCGGCGGGCGAACGACGGCGATCTCCTGCCGTACCGTCGTCGGGACCGACCGGCCTGCCTCGCCGTCGAGGTTGGCGCCCGCGAGCCGGGCCTGCTGCCCCCCGGCGAGGGTGACGGTGACGTCGGCGTAGACGGTTCGGCTCCGGGTTGTGCCGGTGCGGGCGAAGTTGTCGGGGGCGACGTACCAGAACCAGTGCTCGGCGGCATCGCCCGTGCTGCTCGCCGTCGTGCCCGTCGCAGCGTTGGCCTCGGCGGAGTAGGCATCGGTGACGGTGGCCGGCATCACCTTCCCGAGCACCGCCGGGCCGGTATCCCCGCCCTCGCCCGCGAGCGCCACGTCCACCCGCTCGATGTCCACGCCGGGATCGGTCGAGGCGACGCGGAGGTAGAGCCGCCCCACCCCGTCGGCCGCGACACCGACGGGCGGGTCCGTGAAGCGGGGAAAGCTGTGGTCCCATTCGAGCGAGACGCGGACGGCGTCGAGCGAGGCGTCGCGCACGGTGAAGGGCTCGCTCTCGGCGAGGCGCGACGGGTCGTAGGTGTCCACGAGGCGGAGGCGGACGGAGCCCGGCGGCAGCGCGACGGAGGTGCTGAGCGTCACCGGCTCGCCCCACGGGGCCACGCCCGTTGCCGTGGCGGTCGGCGTCCACGGCCCCCCGTCCACGGCAACCTCGACGGCGTAGCTGTAGGCCCGCTGCGTCCCGACGGGGGCGGGATAGCCGGGGCCGTTGCTGAGTTGATCCGTCCACTCGACGTGGACCGGCTGGCCCGAGGCGACGACGGCGCCGGCACGCGGGGCCGTCACCGCGAAGCCTGCGGGCGCGAGCGCTCCGGCTACGGTGAACGCCTTCGTGGGGGTGCTGAGGGTGGTGGTGAGGTCGCGGGCGCTCGTGACGTAGGTGCCGGGTGGCGTCGCGCCGGCCGAGACCGCGAAGGCGTAGTCGAACGTGCCAGCGTCCGAGGCCGTGAGGGTGGCGGTGACGGGGAGGTGGCCGGTGGGGCCGGTGACGTAGAGGCGGAGGTCCGCGTTGGGCGTGAACCCGCTGCCGCTGATGTCGAGCGTGCCGCCGGAGGCGACAGAGGCGGTGGAGAGGAAGAGGGCGGGCGGGTCCACCGCGTTCTGGATCTGGACCGGCGAGGTCCGCCACGGCCTGAAGTCCACGTTGTCCGAGACTCGAAGTCCCTCTCCATTCGGGTTGAGGGTGTAATTGTAAGGCCCGCTGGCGTCATCCCAGTAGATACTCTCGGCCCTGAGCGTCTGCTCACCTTCGTACCGCAGCCCATATGTCTGGTTCTCGTTGAGCAGGTTCAGCCGAGTAAGCGTCGGTTGCAGATCGTATCCGACGCGGATCGCTGTACTGTAGCTGTTGCGGATCTCGGTGTCGCGCACGGTCACGTCGGAGGAGAAGACCTCCAGCACGTAGTGGTCGCTGCCCCAGCGGCGCGCCGTGCCGAGCGAGTCGAGGACAGCGTGCTCGATGAGGCCCGAGGAACCTGTGCGGAATTCTATCTGCCCGCCGTAATCGTTGAAGTAGGTCCCCGCGTTAGTACGTCTGCCCCGGATCACGACAGGATCGCTCACCGTCCCGAGCACGTCGAGCCGGCCGCCATTGTCAACTGAGATCATCTCTCCGACGCCAGCGAAGACCACCTCGACCCCAGCCTCCAGCGTCAGCGTCGCTCCCGTGATAGTGATGGGGCCTGCTATATACGGACTTCCCGCCAGCGTCCACGTCGTGTTCGTCGTGATCTGGCCGGAGACGTCGGTCTGGGCCTCGGCGGCGGGGGCGAAGAGAAACAGAACGGCGCCCGCCGTCAGGGCGGCGCGGAGCAGGGCGTGTCGCATGGGTCGGCCGGCAGCAGCGGGGAAGGGTCTGTCCCGCCTGGGGATGTGCCCACGATGATACGGCCGGGCAGGGGGAGATGCACACCCCCCGCTCCCCGTCCCATCGCGTCGGCTGCGCCTCCTGCTCAGGGGACGAGAAGCTGTCCCCCTTCCGAAGGGGGACAGTTTGGGCCGTGCCTGAGGGCGGAGCCCGATGCGCTGCCCGAACGGGGGGTCTGCGGCGGGACCCTCCGCCACGGCGGCGAGGTAAACTCGCCTCCCGCAGCCCACCACCCGAAGGAAGCCTCATGCCCAACCCGGCAGACGAGACCGTCCGGCTCCGCGTGGACGACCGCACCGCAGCGGCCTACCGCAGCGCCCGGCCGGACGTGCGCCGTGCCGCCGAGGCGAAGGCCGCCGAGGCGAAGGCCGCCGAGGCGAAGGCCGCCGAGGCGAAGGCCGCCGAGGCGAAGGCCGCCGAGGCGAAGGCCGCCGAGGCGAAGGCCGCCGAGGCGAAGGCCGCCGAGGCCGCCGAGGCGAAGGCCGCCGAGGCGAAGGCCGCCGAGGCGAAGGCCGCCGACGCCCTCCGCTTGACCCTCCTCTCGCGCGGGGAGCTGGCCGACGAGTTCCGCCGCTTCACTGCCGAGATGGGGGCCGCCGCCGAGGCCCGCGGGTGGATGGACGAGATGGACGAGGCCCTCCTGCGCGGCGACTACGGCGACGAGCCGTGGCCGAGCGACCACGCTGTGTCTGCGGCATAGCGGCGGGGTTAGCCGATCCCCAACGTTTCCCTCAAATTGAGGGCACACATGACCGACCTCGTGATCCCCCGCGCCGTCCTGGAGTCCGCCCGGCTCTCGCCCGAGGAGCTCAAACGCGACCTCGCCGCGATGCTCTACGCCGACGGGCGGCTCACGCTGGCGCAGTCCGCGCGACTGGCCGGCATGGACCGCTACCGCTTCCAACAGTTGCTCGCCAGCCGGGGTATCGCTCTGAACTACGACGAGGGCGACCTCCAGGACGACCTCCGCACTGCCGAAGGCTTCTTCGTTTCTGACGCCGACGACTCGCCACCGCCGAGGGGGGAGGCTCCGTGAGCGGGCGTGCGGTGGCGGTCGTGTGCGACGCGTCGCCCATCATGAACCTCGCCGCTGTGGGTCGCCTCGGTCTGCTGCGGGAGCTCGCCGGGACGGTGGTCGTCCCGGAGGCCGTCCGAAGGGAGATCGTACGCGACCGGGACCTCCCCGGTGCAAGGGAGATCGAGGCGGAGGAATGGATCGGGGTCGAGCGCGTTCGGGATCGGGAGCGCGTCACGCTCCTGAGTCTGGAGTTGGACGCGGGGGAGGCAGAGACGATCGCGTTGGCGTTACAGCTCCGGTCGGCGGGCCGGGACCCGCGCGTGGTGATGGACGAGCGGCTTGGGAGAGCGGTATGCGACCGGCTGGGGATTGCCCGAACCGGCGTCGTCGGCGTGTTGATCGCAGCCAAACGGCGCGGGCTGCTCGCTGGGATCGGCCCCCGTGCTCGCGGCACTCAGGGAGCACGGTTTCCACCTGAGCGACCACGTCGTCGAGCAGGCGCTCCGTGCGGTCGGAGAGTAGCGCTGCTGATGCTCGCGCCCCCGATGGCGGCTTGTATCGTTCCCGAGTCGGTGGTGCGCGGGATCGAAGGGCCGCCACGCCCCCGACGACGAACGCGACGCCTTCCTCACGGCAGAGCCTGTATCAGCGTGCGGAGTCTGAACACGGCGCGCCGCTACCGCCGCGCGGTGTGAACCGCAGCACGGAGATCCCCGACCGCCTCGACTGCTTCTTGCAGCCTTTCCAGGCGCTCCGTAGGGGAGAGGGAGAGGTTCGCCTCAAGGAGGGAGAGGTCCACCCCGAACGCCTCGGCCGCCTCCAGCGCACCCTGTGGGCGGGTCCCCCGGTCAGGTCGTCTCGTTTCTGCCATGCCCGGTCACGCGGTTCAGAACAGCCGCATCGCGTCGTTGAAGATGACGAACGCCATGAACGCCAGGATCAGCACCATCCCCACCTGCTGCACCACCATCCGCACGCGCACGCTCGGCTCCCGCCGGGTGATGCCCTCGTAGAGCAGGAACACGAGGTGGCCGCCGTCGAGGACGGGGATCGGGAGAATGTTGAAGACGGCCAGCGCGATGGAGAGGTTGGCGACGAGCTGCCAGAAGTCGCGGATGCTGCGGTCGGCGGTGTCCTTCGCCGCCTTCGCGATCATGAGCGGGCCGCCGACGCTCTGGCGGAGGTCGTCCTGCCCGGTGAAGAGCCGCTTGATGAGGCGGCCGTAGAGGGCGATCCAGCCGGCGGCGTCCTCGGAGCCGAGCACGACGGCCTCGCCGAACCCGTACTCCCGCTCCTCGACGCCGAAGAGCGTGCGGAGTTGGTCGGAGGTCGCGGAGTTGACGCCGAGCACGAGCCGCCCCTCGGCGACGGTCGGCGTGAGCGTGGCCTCGTAGACGACGTGGTCGGGCGTGCGGCCGACCACGCGGAGGCCCTTGGCGGGCTCGGTCTCCGCGGCCAGGTCGGCGGGGCGGGCGAAGCGGACGGCGAGGGCGTCGCCGTCGGCGCGGCCGAGGGCCTGGACCATCTCCTCCCAGAACCCCAGCGGCTCCCCGTCGAGAGCGACGATGCGGTCGCCGGGGCGGAGGCCGGCCTCGGCGGCGGCGCCGCCGGGCATGAGCCCGCCGACGATGGGCGGCAGCCACCCGATCCCGAGGTCCCCCTCGACCTCGGCGAGCCGGTTCATGAGGTCGTCCGGGGCGCGGAGGGCGAGGGTCCGCCCGGCGCGGTCCACGGTGAACACCGTGCTGTCGGCCGTGAACGCCTCGAAGGCGCGGCGGTCGTCGAACCGCTCCCACGGGCGGCCGTTGACGGCGACGATCCGGTCCCCCGTCTCGATCCCGATGTCGGCCGCGGGCGAGCCCGGCGCGACGTAGACGGGGACCTCGTCGGCGGCGACGTAGGTGTCGCCGTAGTGCCACCGGATGCCGATGAAGATGAGGAAGGCGAGGATGATGTTGAAGACGACCCCCGCCGTGATCACCACGATCCGCTGCCACACCGGCTTCGAGCGGAACTCCCACGGCTCGGGCTCGCGCTCGACCCAATCGGCGTCCATCGACTCGTCGATCATCCCGCTGATCTTGACGTAGCCGCCGAGCGGCACCGCCCCGACCCGGTACTCCGTCTCGCCGACGGTCTTGCCGAAGAGGCGGGGCGGGAACCCGATCGAGAACTGCTCGACGCGCATCCCGAACGCCTTGGCCGCGAGGAAGTGGCCGAGCTCGTGGATGAAGACGAGGATGCTGAGCGCGAGCCCGACCCAGAACAGGTAGGAGAGGGCGGTGAGGACGAATTCCATGCGGGCGGCGGTGCGGGGGCGGAGGGCCAGAACGCCGGCGGCGGCCGGGCCGTGCCCCTAGACGACGGACTGTGTGCGGAGTTCACGGACGGCGCGGCGGCCGGCGCGGTCCGCCTCCTCCAGCGCCTCGAGCGACTCCGGCGGCGGGGCGTCGACGGTGTCGAGCGCGCGCTCGACGAGGCGCGGGATGTCGGTGAACGCGGCCTCCTCCTGCAAGAAGAGCGCCACGGCCTCCTCGTTGGCGGCGTTCAGGACGGCCGGCGCGGCGCCCCCGGCGGCCAGCGCTTCGAAGGCGAGCCGGAGGCACGGGAAGCGCTCGGTGTCCGGCTCCTCGAAGTCGAGCCGGGCGGTGGCGGCCCAGTCCATCCGGGGGTACGGGGCGGGCCAGCGCTCGGGGAAGGTGAGCGCGTACTGGATCGGCACCCGCATGTCCGGCGCGCCGAGCTGCGCCTTCACCGAGCCGTCGCGGAAGGCGACGAGCGCGTGGACGATCGACTGCGGCTGCACGAGCACGTCGATCCGCTCGGGCGCCACGTCGAAGAGCCACCGGGCCTCGATCACCTCCAGCCCCTTGTTCATCAGCGTCGCTGAGTCGATGGTGTTCTTGGCGCCCATGCTCCAGTTCGGGTGGCGGAGCGCCTCGGCGGGCGTGATCCGGTCGAACGTCTCGGCCGGGCGCGTGCGGAACGGCCCGCCGGAGGCCGTCAGCGTCAGGCGCTCCACGCTGCCCGGCGGCTCCCCGACGAGGCACTGGAAGACGGCGGAGTGCTCGCTGTCGATGGGGAGCACGGCCGTGTGCTGCTCCCGCGCGACCCGCTCCACGAGCGGCCCGGCCACGACGAGCGTCTCCTTGTTAGCGAGGGCGACCTCCTTCCCCGCCCGGAGCGCCGCCAGCGTCGGCCGCAGCCCCGCGAACCCGACGATGGCGGCGACGACGGTGCCCGCCCCCTCCGCCGCCGCGGCCTCTTCGAGCCCTGCGTCCCCTGCTGCGACACGCACGTCGGTGTCGGCGAGCATCTCCCGCAGCCGCCCCGCTGCGCGCTCGTCGGCCAGCGCGGCGAGGTCGGGCCGGAACTCGCGGGCCTGCGCCGCCAGGGCCTCAGCGTCGGAGCCGGCGGCGAGGGCGCGGACGCGGAACCGCTCGGGGAAGAGGCGGACGACCTCCAGCGCCTGCGTCCCGATGGAGCCCGTGGACCCGAGGATCGAGAGGCCGAGGGGGGCGTCGACGGTCGGCGCGGCGCGGGTCGGGCGGTCGAGGCGGGGGAGCATGTATGTTTGGTCCGTGGTCGCTCGTCGCTGGTCGCTCGCTTCGCAGGAGCGGCTTCACCGGTGACCCATGACCACGGACGAAGGACCAGCCACAACATCCCCGCAAGCTACTCGTTCCGCCCTCCCCCCGCAACGCACTCCCGATGCGCCCTGTCCTCCTCCTCGCCGCCGTGCTCGCGCTAGCCGCCCCGGCCGCGGCGCAGCAGCCCCCGAGCCAGAACGGGTGGACGGTCGAGCGGGGGCCGACGGGGGACCGCGCGACCGCCAAGTTCCGCCTCGCCGACTCGTTCCTCCGCGCCGGCCAGACCGACCGCGCCATCGCGCTGCTCGAGGACCTCCTCGCCGAGGACCCCTCGTCGTACCCCGTCTTCGCCAAGCTGAAGGAGGCCTACGTCGCCGCGCGCCGGCCGGACGACGCCGTGCGGCTGGTCGAGGAGCGCATGGCGAGCGCGGGCCGGACGCCGCCGCTCCTCGCCGAGCTCGGCAGCCTCCACGCCACCGCCGGGGACTTCGAGGCCGCCGATGCCACATGGCGCCAGGCCCTCGACGCCGCGCCGGACCGGGCGACGACGTACCGCACCGTCTCGGCGCTGATGGGGCAGGGGCGGTTCTGGGAGCGCGCCCGCGACGTGCTCCTCGAAGGCCGCGAGCGGCTCCGCCAGCCGGAGCTGTTCCGCGCCGAGCTCGCCGAGCTCCACGCCCGCCAGAACGCCTACGCCGAGGCGCTGACCGAGTGGGCCGCGATGCTCGCCGAGGGCCAGGCCGAGCTCTCGTTCGTGCAGGGCCGGGTCGGGCGGCTGCTGGAGGACGACGGCGCTGCCGAGGCGTTCGCCGACGCGCTCGACCGGCTCGTCCGCCAGGACCCGCTGGAGCTCCGGTACCGCCGCCTCGCCGCCTGGCTCGATGCTGAGCGGGGGGACTACGACGGCGCCCTCGCCCACGTCCGCGCCGTGGACCGGCTCGGGAAGGAGGCGGGGGAGTCGCTGTTCGCCTTCGCCGAGGCGGCCCTGAACGCCGGGGCGCTCGACGCCGCACTCCGCGCCTACGACCTCGTCCTCGAGACCCACCCCGAGGCGCCGACGGCGCCGCTGGCGCTGCTGTCGTCG
Organism: Rhodothermales bacterium; assembly: GCA_965215145.1. GTDB lineage: Bacteria > Bacteroidota > Rhodothermia > Rhodothermales > JANQRZ01. Next base: position 3,056,165 of record OZ244038.1, read on the forward strand.
GCGCTGCTCTACGAGCGGCGGGGCGAGCGGGCGGCGGAGCCGGTCTTCGCCGGCGGCGAGCGCGTGCCGGCGCCGAGCTACGACGAGGCCCTCGCCCGATACGGGCGGTTCCTGGAGAGTCATCCCCGCCACCGGAGCTACCCCCTCGCGTTACGGCGGCTGGCCGTGCTCCAGCAGCGGGTCTTCCACGACTACGCCGAGGCCGAGCGGCTCCTCGACGAGGTACTCACCCGCTTCCCCGCCGGCCCCGTCGCCGCGCAGGCCCGGCTCGACCTCGGGGAGGTGGCCCTCCTGCAGGGGGACTTGCCGCGCGCCCGCGCCGCCTACGCCCGCGTGGAAGAAGGGGAGCGGATCGGGGAGGCCGCCGAGCGCGCCCGCCTCGAGCTCGCCCGGCTCGACCTCTACGAGGGCAACTTCGACATGGCGCTGACCCGCGCCCGCGCGATGAACCAGAACACCGCCACCGACGTCGCCAACGACGCCATCGCGCTGAAGCTGCTTTTAGCTGAGGGGCAGGGGCCGGACTCCCTCTCGACCCCGCTCCGCCGGTTCGCCGAGGCGGAGCTGCTCCACCGCCAGCGCCGCGACGCCGACGCCCTCGCCGCGCTCGACGACCTCCTCACGAGCTACGGCGGGCACGGCCTCGCCGCGCAGGCCCACGTCCTCCGCGCCGAGGTGCTCCGCGCGCTCGGCCGCCCCGAGGAGGCCCTCGCCGTGCTGGAGGCCGTCCCGCAGCAGTTCCCCGAGAGCCACCTCGCCGACCGCGCGCTGTTCGCCGCCGCCGAGCTCCGCGAGCGCGACCTCTCGGACCCCGAGGCCGCCCTCGCCGCCTACGCCGACCTCCTCGCCCGCTACCCCGGCTCGCTCCTCGCCCCCGAGGCCCGGACCCGCATCCGCCGGCTGCGCGGAGATGAGCAGTCATAAACCTTCGTCATCCGCCCTCCGGCCCTGCTATGCGGATCATCCTCTTAGTCCCTCTCCTCCTGCTCACCGGCTGCGACGCCTGGTTCGGCACGTACTGCACGGCAGAGGCAGTGCCCGCCCTCGAGGTCGAGGTGCGCGACGCTGAGACAGACGCGTTCGTCGCCGGGGGCGCCACCGCCGTGGCCCGAGACGGTGCCTACGCCGATGCCCTCATCGCCCACGGCGCTACGGGTGATGGCACGATCACCACCCTCGGCGGCGCTTACGAGCGCCCCGGCACCTACGTCGTCACCGTCGAGCACCCCGACTACCGGACGTGGCAGCGCGCGGGCGTCCGCGTGAGGGAGGACGAGTGCCACGTCGAGACCATCCGGCTTCGCGCAGACCTCCAACCGAACTGAAATGCCCCGCCTCCTCCCTCTTCTCGTCCTCCTGCTCCTCCCCGTCCGGGCCGGCGCCCAGGATCTCCTCGTGCCGATGGACGAGGCGCAGACGGACCACCTCAAGGCTTACGGCGCCGTCTACTGGGCGCTGGAGCGGGGGCTCAACGTGGACTGGCTGCTGAACTACCGCGGCGGCAGCTTCCTCGCCACCGCCGCGCTGGGGCTGGCCGACGAGCTCCGCGTGCGCGGCGTGAGCTTCGAGCCGGTCAGCGCGGCGCAGGCGGCGACCATCGTGGCGCAGGTCGAGAGCGAGGCCAGCAACACCAGCGTGGTCCGGCTGGAGAAGGCCCCTTCGATCGCCGTCTACGCCCCGAAGCAGAGCCTCCCGTGGGACGACGCCGTCACGCTCGCGCTGACCTACGCCGAGGTCCCCTACGAATTGGTCTACGACGCCGACGTGCTGGACGGCCGGCTCGGGGAGTTCGACTGGCTCCACCTCCACCACGAGGACTTCACCGGGCAGTATGGGAAGTTCTACGCCAGCTACCGCAACGCCGCGTGGTACCAGGAGCAGCAGCGCCAGGCCGAAGCCGCCGCCGACCAGTTCGGGTTCCCGACGGTGAGCCGGCTCAAGCTCGCCGTCGCCGAGGGCATCCGGGGGTACGTCGCCGGGGGCGGGTTCCTGTTCGCGATGTGCTCCGGGACCGACACGTTCGACATCGCGCTGGCGGCCCACGCCACCGACATCGTCCCCGCCGAGTTCGACGGCGACGGTGTGGCGCCCGACGCGGGGAGCAACCTCGACTTCGGGCGGACGCTGGCGTTCCGCGACTTCCGCCTCTCGTTCAACCCCATGGAGTACGAGCACTCCGACATCGACGTGGCGCCGCCACCGCAGATGCGGAACCCCGCCGTGGACTACTTCACGCTGTTCGACTTCTCGGCCAAGTGGGACCCCGTCCCGACCATGCTCACCCAGAACCACGTGGCGACGGTGAAGGGGTTCATGGGGCAGACGACGAACTTCCGCAAGGCCCGCGTCAAGCCCGGCGTCGTCGTGCTCGCCGAGGCGCCGGGGCGCGACGAGGTCCGCTACCTCTACGGCCCACTGGGCCGCGGCTTCTTCGCGTTCTACGGCGGCCACGACCCCGAGGACTACCAGCACTTCGTCGGGGACCCTCCGACCGACCTCGCGCTGCACCGGAACTCGCCGGGCTACCGGCTCATCCTGAACAACGTCCTCTTCCCCGCCGCCAAGAAGAAACCGCAGAAGACTTAGCCGCACCTTACCTTCCCCGTGCCCCACCGCCGCCTCGTTTCTCGTATGTACAGGGTGTAGCGCCCGCTCTCAAACGTCTGCCCCTAACCCCATGCGCTCCAAGCCCCCCTCCGCGAGCTGCACCCGGACGACGGAGATCGTCCTCCCGAACGACACCAACCCCCACGGCATCCTGATGGGGGGGCGCCTCCTCCACCTCATGGACATCTGCGGCGTGACGGCCGCCATGCGCCACTCGAACCGGCACTGCGTGACGGCGGCCGTGGACCACGTCTCGTTCGCCTCGGCCGTCCGGCTCGGCGAGGTGCTGACCATCGAGGCGCGGGTGACGCGGGCCTTCACGAGCTCGATGGAGGTCGAGGTCACGGCGTGGGCCGAGGACACCCACCGAGGCGAGCAGCGCGAGTGCAACCGCGCCTTCTTCACCTTCGTCGCCGTGGACCAGAGCGGGCGCTCGATCCCCGTGCCCCATCTGGAGCCGGAGACGGAAGAGGAGCAGCACCGCTACGAGGCCGCCGGCTACCGCCGCGAGCTCCGGCTCTCGATGGGCGACTACGTCCCCGGCGACCCGGAGGACTTCTCCGCCGTCGCCGACGAGGCAACCGGCGCCTGACCCCATGCGCAGCCTCCTCGTAGTCGGCCCCTTCGCACTCGGCCTCCTGCTCGCCGCGCCGGCGCTCGCCCAGGAGCGCCCGCTCGGCGTCGGTGGGCAGGTGGGGACGCCGACGGGCGTCACCCTCCGCCTCGCCACGGGCGCCCAGCGCTTCGACCTCGCCGCCGGCTGGGACCTCGCCGACGCGGACCTCTTCGTGCAGGGGCACCTCCTCCTCGACGAGCGCCCCCTCCCCGGTACCGACCTCCGCTGGTTCTACGGGCCGGGCCTCTTCCTGGGCAACGAGGGCGGTGAGGCCGCGCTTGGGTTCAGCTTCAACGTGGGGCTCGCGTACTTTACCGGGCCCGTGGAGGTGTTCGGCCAGTTCACCCCGCGCCTCCGACTCCTCGCCGAGACCGACTTCGACCTCGGCGCCGCCGTCGGCCTCCGCTACTACCCGTAGCCCCCCTATGGACCGTCCGATCCGCGTGCTCATGGCGAAGGTCGGCCTCGACGGGCACGACCGCGGCGCGAAGGTGGTCGCAGCGGCCCTCCGCGACGCCGGCATGGAGGTTGTCTACACCGGCCTCCGCAACACCGTCGAGCAGGTCGCCGAGGCGGCGCTGCAGGAGGACGTCGACGTCGTCGGCGTCTCGATCCTCTCGGGCGCGCACCTCACCGTGCTCCGCAAGCTCGTCGAGCGCCTCCGCGCCGAGGGGCTGGGGGACGTGACGGTGATCGCCGGGGGGGTGATCCCGGACGGCGACATCCCCGCGCTCGAAGGGATGGGCGTGGGGCGGGTGTTCACGCCGGGGACGCCGCTGGCCGACATCGTAGCGTACCTTCGGGAGACGGTCTCCGCCGCGCGGGTCGAGTGACGCCGGGCGCCGGGGGCCGCTCCGTCTCGCCCTCCCCGCTGCCCTCCCCATGCGTCCGCTCTACCACCGCGTCCTCATCACCGGCGCCAACGGCCTCGTCGGCCAGGCGCTGGTCCGGCGGCTGAGCGCGGTGCCGGAGGTGGACCTCCTCGCGACGGGGCTCGACGCGAAGCCCCGGTTCCGCGGGGGCGCCGGCGGCTACGCCCCCCTCGACGTGACCGACGAGGAGGCGATGCGGCGGGTCTTCGTGGACTTCGCGCCGACGGCCGTCATCCACTGCGCCGCGCTCTCGCGGGTCGAGCAGTGCGAGGCCGAGCGCGAGCGGTGCTGGGCGGCGAACGTGGACGCGACGGCCCACCTCGCCCGGCTCTGCGCCGCCCACGGCGCCCGCCTCGTCCTCCTCTCGACGGACTTCATCTTCGACGGCTCCGCCGGGCCCTACGACGAGCGCGCCCGTCCGAACCCCATCAACTTCTACGGGCGCTCGAAGCTCGCCGCCGAGAACGCCGTCCGCGCCGACGGCCCCCGGCGCTGGACCGTCGTCCGCACCACGCTCGGGTTCGGGGTGGCCGAGGGGCTCCGGCGCGGCAACATCGGGACGTTCCTCGTCGAGCGGCTCTCGGCCGGCGAGCCCGTCCGCGTCGCCGAGGACCAGGTCCGCACGCCGACCTACGTGCCCGACCTCGCCGACGGCGTGGCGCAGGCGGTGCTCCAAGGACGGGACGGCGTCTACCACCTCGCCGGCCGGGAGCTCCTCCCCGTGACGGCCTTCGCCCACCGCCTCGCCGAGCGGCTCGACCTCGACCCCGGCCTCGTCATCCCCACGACGACGGCGGCGCTCCACCCCGGCGCCCCGCGCCCGCTCCAGAGCGGCCTGCTGATCCTCAAGGCCGAGACCGAGCTCGGCTTCAAGCCGCGCCCGCTCGACGCGGCGCTCGACGACTTCGGCCGCCGCCTCGGCCTCGCCGTCCCGGCGCGGTAACGCCCCCTGCGTTAGCCGTCGAACCGGCTGAAGGTGAGGCTATCGCCGGGGGTTCGCAACACGAGGCGATCCCCCTCGCGGGTGAACGGGACGGGCACGCCGCCGAGGGCCGCCCCGAGGTCGAGGCCCGGGCAGGCCATGCGCGTGCAGCCGAGCTGGAACGAGAGGGTGTCGGCCGCCACCGCGTAGAGCCCCTGGCACCCGTTGCAGGAGACGACGCGCACCGTCTGGTCCGGCCCGAACCAGAGGCCGTGCTCGCGTGGCTCCGCGCCCACGTCGCGCCCCTCCGCAGCGACGAGGCGCCACGTGGTCTCTTCGAGCGACGTCCCAGAGCGCTCGCTCGCACAGCCGACGGCGGCGACGAGCAACGAGGCGATGAGGAGGCGGAGGAGCATGACGGAGCACGACGGTTCTGGGGCAAGATAGCGTGAACACCACGCACCGCTCCGGGCCACGATCGGACGCCGCTCCGACCCCCACGGTAGCTTCCGCTCCTCCCCCACCCGCCCCCCTCCGATGCTCGACCTCCAGACCATCCGCACCGACCCCGACCGCGTCCGCGCCGCCATCGAGAATAAGGGGGCGGGTTCCCCCGATGCGGTCGATGAAGTGCTGGCCGTGGACGAGCGCCGCCGCGCTGCCATTGCCGAGCTGCAGGAGGCACAGACCGAGCTCAACGCCGCCTCGAAGGAGATCGGGGGGCTGATGCGGGAGGGGAAGCGGGACGAGGCGCAGGCCGTCATCGCCCGCACGGAGGAGCTGAAGGCGCGGGTGAAGGAGCTGGACGAGGAGCCGAAGCTGCTGGAGGCCGAGCAGCGCCGGCTGCTCCTGGAGATCCCCAACCTCCCCCACGAGAGCGTCCGCGTCGGGAGGACGCCGGAGGATAACGTCGTCGCGGGCGAGTTCGGGGAGCGGTCGGCGTTCGAGTTCGAGCCGCTGCCGCACTGGGAGCTCGCCGAGCGACACGGGCTCATCGACTTCGAGCGGGGGGCGAAGGTGACGGGGGCCGGCTTCCCGTTCTACGTCGGGAAGGGCGCCCGCCTCCAGCGCGCGCTCGTCCAGTTCTTCCTCGACCTCGCCGTGGACGAGGGCGGCTACACCGAGATGCAGCCGCCTCTCGTCGTCAACGAGGCCAGCGCTGAGGGCACCGGGCAGCTCCCGGACAAGGAGGACCTGATGTACGAGGTCCGGCGCGACGAGCTCTTCCTGATCCCCACCGCCGAGGTCCCCGTCACCAACTTCCTCCGGGACGAGGTGTTGGACGAGGCGGACCTCCCGGTGCTCTACGCGGCCCACACCCCCTGCTTCCGCCGCGAGGCCGGCTCCTACGGCAAGGAGGTGCGCGGGCTCAACCGGCTCCACCAGTTCGACAAGGTCGAGCTCGTCCGGTTCGTCCGGCCCGAGGAGAGCTACGCCGCGCTGGAGGCGCTGCGCGAAGACGCCGAGCGGGCCGTCCGCCGCCTCGGCCTCCCCTACCGCCGCCTCCTCATGTGCACCGGCGACATGGGCTTCACGCAGGCGAAGAAGTACGACCTCGAGGTGTGGAGCGCGGGCCAGGAGCGGTGGCTGGAGGTGTCGTCCATCTCGAACTTCGAGGCCTACCAGGCGCGGCGGGCCAACGTCCGGTATCGGCCCGAAGGCGGCGGCAAACCGCAGTTCGTCCACACGCTGAACGGGAGCGGGCTCGCCCTCCCCCGCATCGTGGCGGCGCTCTTGGAGAACAACCAGCGGCCCGATGGGACGGTGGCGGTCCCCGAGGCGCTCCGCCCCTACACCGGCTTCGACCGGTTCGGCTGAGCAGCGACGGGCCTCCCGCCCGGCGGAGCCCGACCACCCGCTCGGTGTGGAGGGCCTTGGCAACCCTTGACCTAACGCCCCCTCCTTCACCGAACCGGTCCCGCGTTGAGATGGAAAGGCGTCCACCCCGGGAACGGATTGCCTACCCCCTCTTCCTTCGATAAACCGGGATTTCCTGGGGCACGACGAGCAGGCGCGCCGGCCTCAGGATAACCCCGCCTGCCCGGATGCAGCGTTGACATCGCAGCGGGTTATTGATTGCGGCGGGTCGCAGGCGTAAACGGAGCGCCCCATTTTAGGTCCCACTTAGAGAATCAGCTACACGTAGCTCGCTTCGCCCCCGATTCATACTGCCGAACCCACTCCGTCTCGGCTGCTATGAACCGGCTCTCCCCCACCCGCCCGACCCACCCGACTCCGCCGCCTCGTTCGCACCCGGCCCCAGCCCCGACCCCGCAGCGCCGGCCGGGCCGCGCCGGGGGGGCGCCGCTGCGGGCAGGCGCTGGGCTCGCGCCGTTCGTCCCCTCAGCGGAGGCGCCGTGGGACCGGCAGCGAGCGCTCCACCTCCTCCGCCGGACGCGGTTCGGGGCCACCCCCCAGGAGGCCGACCAGCTCCTGGCGAGCGACCCGCAGGCGGCCGTGACCCTCCTCCTCGACGGCGCCACCTCGGCGCCCCTGCCGGACGTGCCGGCGTGGGCGACGCGGCCGGCTCCCCAGTCCGGCTCCGGCGCGAGCATGACGTTCACCGACGACAACCGCCGGTGGCGCATGGAGTACCGCTGGGGCGTCTACGCCGAGGCCCTCGGGAGCCGCAGCGCGGCCACCTCGCTCCGCGAGCGCCTCGCCATCTTCTGGCACGGCCACTTCGTCACGCAGTACACCGGCTACAGCCTCTCCTCCTGGCTCCACCGCTACTGGACGCTCCTGCGCACCCACGCCCTCGGCGACTTCAAGCAGTTCGTCTACGACATGGGGCTCAGCCCGGCGATGCTGCACTACCTCAACGGCAACGAGAACCGCGCCGGCCGGCCGAACGAGAACTACGCCCGCGAGCTCCTCGAGCTCTTCACGATGGGCCAGACCGGCCCCGACGGCTCGGCGAACTACACCCAGGCCGACATCGAGGAGGTCGCCCGCGCCCTCACCGGCTGGGACGCCGACAAGCACCGGCACCTCGAGAGCGTCTTCGACCCCGAACTGCACGACGGCGGCGAGAAGACCATCTTCGGGCAGACGGGGAACTGGGGCTACGACGACGTGATCCGGATCCTGTTCGAGGAGCGGGGCGCCGAGATCGCCCACTTCATCTGCGAGAAGCTGTACCGCGCCTTCGTCTACGACGCCCCGAACGCGGCCGTCGTCCAGGAGATGGCGGACCTGTTCCAGGCGAGCGACTTCGAGCTCAAGCCCGTCGTCCACGCGCTGCTCTCGAGCGCCCACTTCTTCTCCGACGCCGCCCTCGGCGCCCGCATCAAGAGCCCGGCCGACCACCACCTCGGGCTCTACCGCGAGGTCGGCTACGCGGTCGACCCGACGTTCAACCCCATCCTCGACCGCGACCTCAAGTACACGGGGCAGGAGCTGTTCAACCCGCCGGGCGTCGCGGGGTGGGACGGCCACCGGGCGTGGCTCAACACGACCTCGCTCACGACGCGGTGGGGCTTCATCTCCCGCTTCCTCGGCCGACAACCGACGCTCCGCGCCCTCGCCGCGGCCATGCCCGACCCGGAGGACCCCCACGCCCTCTCGGCCAGCCTCGCCGAGTTCCTCCTGGGCGTCTCGCTCTCGCAGCCCGAGGTGGACCGCGTCGCCGAGATCCTGCTCCACGGGGCCTCCCCGGACGACTGGGACCCGCAGGACGAGTCCGCCGAGCGCCGGATCCTCGGGGCCGTGACCCACCTCGTCCGCCTCCCCGAATACCAGCTCACCTGAGCCCCCCCGCCCCCCCCTCTCGAAGAGCACCAGCCCCCGACCCCTATGTGTGACCACCACGCCCCCCGCCGCGCCCCGGCCGCCCCAGAGCGGGCCGTCGCCCTGGAGCACGGCGACGCCCACGACCACGACCACGCCACGTGGTCCCGCCGCGACTTCGTGATGAGCTCCGGCCTAGCGGCCGTCGGCTCGGCCATCTGGCTCAACGGCACGCCCGTCCGCGCCATGGGGAACTCGGCGCTGATGCAGCGGCTGGCCAGCGCCGAGACCGACCGGGTCTTCGTGGTGATCGGGCTCGGCGGCGGCAACGACGGGCTCAACACCGTCGTCCCGATCACGAACGACCTCTATTACAACGCCCGCCCCCGCATCGCCATCCCGCCCTCGCAGACCGTCGCCCAGAGCGGCGACTTCGGGTTCCATGAGGCGATGGCCTCGCTGGAGGGCACGTGGGGGGACGGCGACATGGCCGTCGTCCACAGCGTCGGCTACCCCGACCCGGACCTCTCGCACTTCCGCTCGTCGGACATCTGGACGGCGGCGTCCGTCGACGAGGACGTCCAGACGGGGTGGGTCGGCCGCGCCTTCGATGACCTCCTGCCCGGCTTCCACGAGGCGCCGGACGCAGCGCCCGCGGCCGTCCAGATCGGGGCGGTCTCGCCGAACCTGTTCCGCGGGGAGGCCGGGGACTACGGGATGGCGCTCTTCGACATCGACACGTTCCTCGACATCTCCGAGGGCGGCGACCCCTACCCCACCTTCGACACGCCGCCGACGCCGTTCGGGGACGAGCTCGCCTTCGTCCGCGGCGTCGCCAACGACGCGTTCCAGTACCGCGACGCCCTCTTCGAGGCGACGCAGCGCTCGCGGAGCCAGGCCCAGTACCCGGCGGACAACCCCCTCGCCGACTCGCTCGCGGCCTGCGCGCGGCTCGTCAAGGGCCGCCTCGGCGCGAGGATGTACTTCGTCTCGCTGGGCGGCTTCGACACCCACGCCGGCCAGAAGAACACGCACGCCGACCGGCTCCGCCTGCTCTCGGAAGCCATCGCGGCCTTCTACGAGGACCTCGGCCAGAGCGGCGACGCCGAGCGCGTCGCGGCGATGACGATCTCGGAGTTCGGCCGGCGCGTCGAGGAGAACGGCTCGCAGGGCACGGACCACGGCACGGCCGCCCCGATGATGCTGTTCGGGCCCCGCGTCGCGGGCGGGTTCTACGGCCACGAGCCCGTCCTCGACGACCTCGACGCCGACGGCAACCTCCTCCACTCGACGGACTTCCGCTCGGTCTACGCCTCCGTGCTCCGGCAGTGGTTCGGGCTGACCGAGACGGAGGTCGACGCCTCGCTGGGCTCCCGGTTCGGCGGCATCCCGCTCTTCGAGGGGGCCACGACGGACTCCGGCCCCGGTGCCACGCCGGCGGGCTACGCGCTGGAGACGCCGTTCCCGAACCCGAGCGCCGGCCGCGCCACGCTCCGGTTCGCGCTCACCCGCTCCGGCCCCGTCCGCCTCGACGTGTTCGACCTCCAGGGGCGCCTCGTGCAGACGCTCGTCCACGGCGAGCGCGAGGTCGGCTTCCACACGGCGTCCTTCGACGGCGACGGGCTCGCCAACGGGACCTACCTCTGCCGCCTCGTCGGGCCGGAGGGGAAGCGGACGGTGCAGCTCACGCTCGCGCGCTGAGGCGCGGCGCCGGTCAGAATAACGTAGGGGCGGGTCTCAGACCCGCCCCTACGGCGTTTAAGACCGAGGCCGTGCGCTACGGCTTCGTGGGGTCCTTCACCTCGGGCGCACCGTCGCCCGCGCTGGCGGGCTGGGAGGCCGGGGCGCCGTCGCCGAGGCTGCCGCCCTCCTGGATGTAGGCGTCGCCGGGGAACTGCCGGATGCCGTCGGTGCGGATGGCGCGGCCGGTGCCGCGGTGGGTCGGGGAGCTCTCGTGGATGTAGAACTCCTCGTTCGCCTGCGTGTCCGAGTAGGCGTACTGCGCGGCGGCGGCGGCCTGCATCGTCCGGTCCGCGTTCTGCGTCAGCGCGCGGACGTTCTCGCGGATCTGGAGGTCGGCGAGGCGGAGGAAGTGCAGCGCGGCGGCGCGGTCGCGCTCGAAGCGCGGGCCGTGCTCGCCGGCGCGGAGCTGGGCGTCGAGCTTCGAGAGCACGCACGCCCAGGCGTACATGAGGATGGCGTTGTCGGCGAGGCGGGCCTGCGTCTTCTGCGCCGTCACGATCCGCTCCTCCATGCGCTTCGAGGCCAGCTTGAACTCGCGGGTGTGGGTCTGGACGTGCTCGGCGAGGCGGTCGGCCTGGCCCTGGAGCAGGGGGTGGACCCGGTCGAGCTCCGCCTTCCGCTTCTTGACGCCGAGGAAGATCTCGGTGGCGAGCGGCGTCCCCTTCTTCACGATCTCGGGGTTGACGGCGCTGCGCGCGATGCGGGTGAGGTTGTCGAACGTGCCCGACGTGTCGTCCCACTCGACGGCGTTGAGGACGCCGAGCATGTACTCGGCGAGCTGCTTGCCGCCGTAGGCGAAGACGAACGACTGCATCACCTCGTTCGAGCCCTCGACGATGCGGTGGATCCGGTTGTCCCGCCAGATCCGGTCGTACTCGTTCTCGGTGACGTAGCCCTCGCCGCCCATGATCTGCATGCCGTCGTCGATCACCTCCCAGCCGTAGTGCGAGCAGAACACCTTGCACGCGGCCGTCTCGACCATGATGTCGGTGTCGCCGCGGTCGAGGAGGCCGCACGTCATGTAGAGCATGGCGTCCATGGCGTAGACGTAGGCCGCCATGCGGGCGACGTGGTCCTGGACGAGCTCGAAGTCCGAGAGCGGGCGGTTGAACTGGTGCCGCGTGCGGACCCACTTCGTGGCCTGGTCGAGCGCGCGCTTGGCGCCGCCGGTGACGCCGGCGGAGAGCGTGCAGCGCCCGTAGTTCAGGCACGTCAGCGCGACCTTCAGGCCCTGCCCCTCCTTGTGGAGCCGGCGCCACGCGGGCACGCGGACGTCGGTGAACCGGATGCGGGCCTGCCACGTCCCCCGGATGCCGGTCTTGCTCCGGTTCTTCTGGAAGATGTCGACGCCCTCCATCTCCGGCGTCACGATGAGCGCGGTGACGCCCGTCTTCTTCTTGCCCGTCTTCGGGTCGGTGATCTCCTGCTTCGCCATCACGGTGAAGAGGCCGGCGTAGGCGCCGGACGTGGACCACTTCTTCTCGCCGTTGAGGACGTACTCGTCGGTGGCCGCGTCGTAGACGCAGTGCGTCTCCTGCCCGGCGGCGTCGGAGCCGACCTGCGGCTCGGAGAGGCAGAACGCCGAGAGGTACTCGCGGGCCACCTTCGGGAGGAACTCCTCCTTCTGGCGCTCGGAGCCGAAGAGCATCAGCGCCTTGCACCCGATGCTCTGGTGGGCCGAGACGACGACGGCCGTCGAGCCGCACGTCATCCCGATCCGCTCGAGGACGCGGTTGTAGGCCGCGACGCCGAGGCCGAGGCCGCCGTACGCCTCGGGGATCGTCATGCCCAGCACGCCGAGCTCGAAGAGCCGCTCGATGGCCCACTCCGGGATCTCCTCCTGCTGGTCGATCTCGATGGCGGGGTGCTCGTTGCGGAGGTAGTCGTCGAGGCGGTCGAGGAGGGCGTCGGTCTTCTCCTTCTGCTCCGCGCTCTGCTGCGGGTAGGGGAAGACGAGGTCCTCGCGGACGCGTCCCCAGAAGAGGTTCTTGATGAAGCCCATCTCGTCGGGCTCCGGCCCGAGCATGGTCTCGGCGTCCTGGATCATCTGCTGATCCTTCTCGGAGACGCCCTTCATCTTAGACAGAATGGACATGGCGCGCAGCTGGTGGATTCGGGGAGGGGGAGCCCGGGGGCGGGGGACGGGGCCAGCTTGCGGCTGGAAGCGCTTCGCGGGCGGAGAGGCGAGTATACGGGCCACCCCGCCGGAGGCTCCCGGAGGGCCCACCGATCCGGCCGGCTCGCCGGCCGTTTTCACCGACGGTTCCCGCCCTCCTGACAGCGCCGCTCGGTTCTTCCTTCCTCCCCTCGCTCCGAAGCCGATGACGTTCGCCGAGAAGCTGCGCGCCGCGCAGGCCGCCACCCGCTCCCGCCTCTGCGTCGGGCTCGACCCCGACCCCGCCCGGCTCCCCGCCCACTTCGGCGCGGACCGCGCGGACGCGGCCGTGGTCGCGTTCAACAGCGCCATCGTCGAGGCGACGGAGGAGGCCGCCTGCGCCTACAAGCTCAACCTCGCCTTCTACGAGGCCCTCGGCGCCGAGGGCTGGCGCGCGCTCGCCACGACGCTCCGCGCCGTCCCCGAGGGGCGCGTCATCATCCTCGACGGCAAGCGCGGCGACATCGGCAACACGGCCCGGCGCTACGCCGAGGGCGCCTTCGGCCGCCTCGGCGCCGACGCCTGCACGGTGGCGCCGTACATGGGCCGCGACGCGATCCGGCCGTTCCTCCAGGCCCCCGGCCGCTGCGCCTTCGTCCTCGTCGCCACCTCGAACGCGAGCGGGCCGGACCTCCAGCACGCCGTCGTGGACGGCGAGCCGTTCTACCGCCTCGTGGCGCGGCTCGCCGCGGAGGAGGCCGAGGAGAACCCCGGCGAGGTCGGCTTCGTCGTCGGGGCGACGCAGCCGGAGCAGCTGGCGGAGCTACGGGAGGCATACGCGGAGGTGCCGTTTCTCGTCCCCGGCGTCGGAGCGCAGGGGGGCGATGCCAGCGCGGTCGTGGCGGCGGCGGGGGGTGGGCCGCTCCTCGTCAACAGCAGCCGCGGCGTCCTCTACGCTTCATCGGGACGGGACTTCGCGCGAGCCGCGCGGACCGAGGCGGAGCGGCTTCGAGCGGCGTTGGGAGACCCCACTGCCTGAGAGTCTTCGGGCCGGCCCGTCTTTGGCGGAGCTTTGGGAACAGCGCACGGCGTCGTCTTTTTCCATGGGGTGATGCTGGCCCTCCGCCGATCCCTCCCCCTCCGCGCGCTGCTCGTGCTCACGCTCCTCCTCGGCGCGTCGGGTCCGGCGCTGGCGCACGCCGCCTGTGCGGGCGGCGAGTTCCTCCTTGCCCCGATTCCATGCCCAAGCTCCTCCTCGTCCTCCTCCCCGCTTTCGTGCTCGGCTGCGCTACGCCCGAGCCCGCCCTCAATCAACCGCCGACCACCCCGCCTCGACCGCCACGCCCGCCGCGCCGCTCGTGGTGGAGGCCACCGCGCTCGCTCCAGCCCCCGAGCCCGACCTCCCCACCGTGCTCCAGCCCAACGGCCAGCCGCCCGTCGGCAGCCTCGCCGGCCCCGACCCGGCGGAGCCTCCACACGGGATGGACCACGACCGCGTGACGGAGCGCCCCGCCGCCACGATGGAGGCCGACGACGCCTCGATGGCGCACACGGCCATGCACCACGGCGCGAGCGTGATGGAGACCCCCTCGCCCACGCCGCCGGAGCCCCTCGGCGACGTGCCGCCCGCGCCCGTCGCCCCGCTCTCCGGCGTGCTCGACGCCTACCTCGCCCTACAAGAGGCCCTCGCGGGTGACCGCCTCGATGCCGATGCGGCGCGGGCGTTCGAGGAAGCCTTTGCGCGGCTGGCGGAGTCGCCGCCCGAGGGAGATGTCCACTTCTGGCACGCGCGCGCCGACGACGTGACCGCCGTGCAGACGCACGCCGCCGCGCTGGCCGCGACGGCAGACCTCGCCGAAGCGCGGGCGGCCTTCGGGCACCTCAGCGTCCCGTTCGCCCGCCTGATGGAGGACGCCGGCCTGCCGGAGGGGTACGCCCTCGAACGCTACACCTGTGGGATGGCCCGCGACGTGCCCGAGGGCGGCGTCTGGCTTCAGCGGGCCGGCGAGACGCGGAACCCCTACTTCGGCAGCGCGATGCTGCGGTGCGGCGCGAGCGACGGGCCGCTTGACGACGCTGCGGCTCACGACGCCCCCGGGGACCATGAGTAGCCGCCTCCTCCTGGCCGCCGTCGCCCTGATGTTCGCCGGCTGCGCCAGCGTCCGCCCCGAGGCCGCCCGCGACGACGTGCAGGCCACGCTCGCCGAGCGCTCGGACTACCGGGCGACGTGGGTCACCGACGCCGCCGAGGACGACCGCGTCGAGGCCGCCGTCGCCGCGCTCCTGGCCGACTCCCTCACGGCCGAGGCCGCCGTGCAGGTCGCCCTCCTCAACAACCGCCGCCTCCAGGCGACCTACGAGGACCTCGGCGTGGCGCAGGCCGCGCTGGTCCAGGCCGGCCTCCTCGCCAACCCCGTCTTCGGCGCGCGGGCGCTGTGGGCGTTGGAGGAGGGCGGCCCGCCCGACCTCGGGTTCAACGCCGCCTTCCACTTCCTCGACGTGTTCTACCGCCCGCTACGGAGGGCCGTGGCGCGGAGCGAGTACGAGGCCGCGAGGTACCGCGTGGCCGGCGCCGTGCTCGACCTTGCCGCCCGCACCCGTGCCGCCTACGTCCGCGCCCAGGCAGACCAGGCCCGGCTCGCGATGCAGCGGCGCGTCGTCGAGAACGCCGAGGCCAGCTACACCGCCTCGGTGCTGCTGCGCGAGGCGGGGAACGTGCCGGCCGTGGACCTCCTCGCCGAGCAGGCGCTGTTCGAGCAGGCCCGCCTCGACCTGCTGCTGGCCGAGGGCGCGGCCGTCGAGAGCCGCGAGGCGCTCGTCCGCCTGATGGGCCTCTTCGGCGAGCGGACCGCCATCGTGTTGCCCGGCACGCTCCCGCCCGTGCCCGCCGAGAGCCCCGCCCGGTTCGTCCGGACCGCGGCCACCGACGCGGCCGGTCTGCCGGTGACGGTGGTAGACGCGGCCGCGCTGGAGGGGGCTGCCGTCGCCGCGAGCCTCGACCTCGCCGCCGCGCGGCAGGACGTCGAGGCCACCGCCCGCCGCCTCGGCCTCGCCGGCGTCGAGGGCCTCCTCCCCGAGCTTAAGATCGGCGGGGAGGTCGAGCGGGAGGTCGAAGATCCCGCTCGCGGGGAGGGCGAGTGGGAGGCTGGCCCGGAGGTGGAACTCGTGCTGCCGCTGTTCGACCAGGGGCAGGCCCGCCGCGCTGCCGCCCGGGCTATGCTCCGGCAGGCCCGCGCCCGCTACTACGCCACCGCCGTCGAGGTCCGCTCGGCCGCGCGGACGCTGGCGCAGCGGCTGGCGACTACGCGTCGCGCCGCGCTCCACTACCAGACGGCCGTGCTCCCCCTCCGCGCCGAGCTCGTCCGGCAGACGCTGCTCCAGTACAACGCCATGCAGACCGGCGTCTTCGGCGTGCTCCAGGCGCAACTGCTGGAGACGCAGGCCGCCCGGCAGTACTTCGACGCGCTCGCCGCCTACTGGGAGACCCGCGCCGACCTCGATCTCCTCCTCCAGGGCCGGCTGCCGTCGCTCGACGGTGCTGGCCTCGCCCCCTCCGCCGGCGCCTCCCCCATGCGCACCGACGACCACTGACCTCGACCCCGATGAACCGCCGCCAGATGCTCGCCGCGAGCGCCGCCGCCCTCGGGGGCGCCGCGCTCGCCCCCGCCCGCCGCGCCGTCGCCCTCCCCACCGAGGTGGACGCCGACCGGCTCCGCCGCGCCGCCGAAGCCGCACGCCGTCCCGCTTCCGGATCGCCTGCCGTGGCGCCCGCCCCCGGCCGCTCCCTCGTCACGCCCTACGAGGGCGACCGCCCGCCGCGCGTCGTGACGCCCAACGGCTCGGCCCTCACCGGCCGCCGCGCCGCCGACGGCGCGTGGGTCTACCACCTCCGCGCCGAGGAGGTCATGCACGAGTTCGCCCCCGGCCTGACGGCAACGTGTTGGGGCTACAACGGCCAGGTCCACGGCCCGACCTTCGAGGCCATCGAGGGCGACCGCGTCCGGGTCTACGTCACCAACGACCTCCCCGTCGCCACGACGGTGCACTGGCACGGGTTCTTCCTCCCGAACGGGATGGACGGCGTGGGCGGGCTGAACCAGGAGGCGATCCCCCCCGGCGCCACGTTCCGCTACGAGTTCCCGATCCGCCAGAACGGGACGTTCATGTACCACAGCCACCACGACGAGATGACCCAGATCGCCCTCGGGCTCACGGGGATGTTCGTCGTCCACAAGCGCGGGCGGGACGACGTCGATCGGGACTTCGCCATCATGCTGCACGAGTGGCTCATCGAGCCCGGCACGAGCCGGCCGGACCCCAACGCGATGGCGGACTTCAACGTGCTCACGATGAACGCCCGCGCCTTCCCCGGCACGGACCCCCTCGTCGTCGGGCACATGGACCGCGTCCGCATCCGGTTCGGCAACCTCTCCCCGATGGACCACCACCCGATCCACCTCCACGGCCACTACTGGCACCTCGTGGCGACCGACGGCGGGCCGATCCCCCCGGCCGGGCAGTGGCCCGAGACGACGGTGCTCGTGCCCGTCGGGAGCACGCGGACGGTGGAGTGGACGGCCGACGCCCTCGGCGACTGGGCCATGCACTGCCACATGACGCACCACGTGATGAACCAGATGGGCCACGCGTTCCCCAACATGGTCGGCGTGGATGCTCGCCGCCTCGACCGCGCGGTGGAGCCGCTGGCGCCGGGCTACATGACGATGGGGCAGGTCGGCGGGGACGACATGGGCGCGCACGTCGAGATGGGCCACATGCCGGTGCCGGAGAACTCGATTCCGATGGTCGGCGCGGCCGGGCCGTTCGGCTACATCACGATGGGGGGGATGTACACCAACGTGAAGGTCCGCCCGAAGCCCGTGGACTACGACGCCGACCCCGGCTGGTACGACCACCCGCCCGGCGAGGTCGCCTCGCGTGTCTCACCCGAGGAGGCCGCCCGCGACGGCGTCACCCTCTCCTGATCCCCCCCGAACCCCCGCACCGATGCGTCTGCTCCTCCTACTTACGCTCCTCACCGGGCCTGCCGCTGCGCAGCACGGCGACCATCACGGTCACCATTCCCCCTACACCGACGACGCCGCGCGCGAGGTCAAGGCGCTCTCGGCGGACGAGGCGGCCGGCCTCCTCGAAGGGCGCGGCCTCGGGCTCGCCCGCGCCGCCGAGCTCAACGGCTACCCCGGCCCGCTCCACGTCCTCGAGCTCGCCGACGCGCTGGAGCTGACGCCCGACCAACGGGCCGAGGCCGCGCGGCTCCGGGCGGAGGTGCTCGCCAAGGCCCAGGCCCTCGGCGCCGAGGTGGTCACGGTGGAGCGGCACCTCGACCGGCTCTTCGCCGAGGGTGCGGCCACGGCCGAGGCGGTGGACCAGATCACGGCGCACCTCGCCGAAGCGCGGGGGCGGCTCCGGGCCGCACACCTCCGCGCCCACGTCGCCATGCGGGCCGCGCTGACGCCGGAGCAGGTCGCCCGCTACGCCGCGCTGCGCGGCTACACCCGCTGAACCCCTCATCCTCCTTACCCACCCGCCATGTCCTACAAGCGCTTCTTCGCCATGATCATCACCTCGACGGTGGTGATGCTCGGCCTGATGTACCTCAACACCTACGCCCTCAGCCACGTCCGGTGGAGCGAGACCCGGTTCTACATGGCCTTCGTGATGGGCGCGGCGATGGCCGTCATCATGCTCGGCTTCATGTTGAAGATGTACGAGGACCGGAGGGCCAACCTCGCCATCTTCGGCGGCAGCGTGCTCGTGTTCGCCGTCGCGCTCTGGCTCGTCCGGAGTCAGGAGACCGTGCAGGACGTGGCGTGGATGAAGGCGATGATCCCGCACCACTCCATCGCCATCCTGACGAGCGAGCGGGCCGAGATCTCGGACCCCCGCGTCCGCCGCCTCGCCGACGAGATCATCCTCGCGCAGCGCCGCGAGATCGCCGAGATGGAGGCGCTCATCCAAGACCTCGAAGACGCGGACTACGAAGGCGGCGAGCCGATCCCGCCGTCGGTCCCGCCGGTCGAGGGCGGCTCCGAGGACGTGCCCGGCGCCCCGAGCCTCACCCTCGCCGCCGACGCGCTTCTCGGCGACGTGCTGATGGTGGACCGGGTCCGGGTGAGCTCGGACGCCTGGGTCGTGGTCCACCCCGGCGCCGGGGGCCAGCCCGACGTCGGCACCGCCCTCGGGCGCTCGTTCGTGATGCACGGGACGACGGAGCGCGTGCCCGTGGAGCTCGACGCGCCCGCCGCGCCGGGGGACACCCTCTACGCCGTGCTCCACGCCGACACCGGCGAGATCGGCGCGTTCGAGTTCGTCGGCGCGGGCGCCGATGACGCGCCGCTCCTGCGGGACGGCGCCCTGGTGGCCGAGGCGTTCGTCGTCCGCTAGAGTCCCGGTCCGCTGCTCATGAGCGGACCCCCCGCTTCTCGGGCTATCGCTACGCTCAGAGCCCAAGAAGCTGTCCCCCTTGTCAAGGGGGACAGTCCGGTGTAGCCTGAGCACTTCGGCTGCGCTCAGCACAGGCTCCGCGATGCAGGCCGGACGGGGCGTTGTAAGGTGACGACGCCACCAACGGAGCCGCGGGATGCACGAGAGGCTGTAGCGGCGGACCCGACCCGCCGCGGGGTGCCAGCCTCCTTTGGGCAGCGGTAGCGAGGACGGGGCGAGCCGAAAGCGCGCACCGAACCGCGACGCGACGCCCGCCGCGCGGTGGGCGGACGATGCTTCCGGGGCCGGTGAGACTCATTCCGGGTCTCACGTCTCGCCTGCCCTCGCATGGACCGTCGCGCCTTCCTCCAGCGGCTTGCTCCCGTCGCCGAGCCGCCCCCCCCTCCCCCCCGCGTCTCGACCGGGCTTGAGCCGTTCGTCCCGTCGGCGGATGCGCCGTGGGACCAGCGCCGCGCCGCGCACCTCGTCCGCCGCACGGCCTTCGGCGTCACGCTGCCCGACCTCGCCGGCAAGCTCGCCCAGGCGCCCGGCGACGCCGTCGCCGCGCTCGTCCAGGCCGCCCTCGACCGGCCCCTCCCCGACGCCCCGTCGTGGTACGACTCGATGCCGAGCGGCAACCAGAACGTCGAGTGGACCTACGAGTGGCAGGAGGGGTGGTACCGCGAGATGCGCGCCGGGGGGCTCCGCGAGAAGATGGCGCTGTTCTGGCACAACCACTTCGTGACCGAGGCCAACACCTACGGCCTCGCGCCCTACGCCTACCAGTACCTGACGCTGCTGCGGGCCCACGCCCTCGGCAACTTCCGCACGCTGCTGGATGAGGTGGGGAGGCTGCCGGCGATGCTGCTCTACCTCGACGGCGCCTCGAACGAGGCCGGCAACCCGAACGAGAACTACGCCCGCGAGCTGTTCGAGCTGTTCACGATGGCCGTGGGGAACTACACGCAGGAGGACATCGAGGAGACGGCCCGCGCGCTGACGGGCTGGCGCGTGAGCGAGTCCTCCCTCTCGTCGTTCTTCGACCCCGACCGGCACGACGATGGGCAGAAGACGATCTTCGGGGAGGCAGGGACCTGGGGCTACGACGACGTGCTCGACCTCGTCTTCCAGGAGCGCCGTGAGGAGACGGCCCGGCGAATCTGCACGAAGCTGTACCAGGCGTTCGTCTACGCCGCCCCGAACGAGGCCGTCGTGGACGGCCTGGTCGCGCAGCTCCTCGCCGACGACTTCGAGGTCGCGCCGACGCTCCAACTCCTCCTGTCGAGCGCACACTTCTTCGACGAGGCGTTCATCGGCGCGCGCATCAAAAGCCCGACGGAGCTACTCGTCGGCCTCGTCCGCGAGGCCAGCATCGAGCCGACGGACGCCGTGTGGTCGTCGTTCCGCGAGCTCGGGTTCGTGCTCGGGCAGGAGCTGCTGAACCCGCCGAACGTGGCCGGCTGGCCGGGCTACCGGACGTGGGTGACCACGGGGACGGCGCCGGAGCGGAAGGAGGTCGCGCGGCAGTCGCTCTACGGCGGGGCCGGCTTCGAGGAGTTCGACCCGCTCCCGCTCGTCGAGCAGATCACCGACCACACCAACGTCTACGCGGTCGTCGAGGACGTGCCGGCCTTCCTGCTGGCGGCCGAGCTGCCGCAGGAGGACGCGGATTACCTCCTCGAGCTCCTCCTCGCCGGGGCGCCCTACTACGAGTGGCCCGCCCTCGTGGCGACGACGCCGGAGACGGCCCGCGAGAGGCTCCGCGCCGCGCTCGATCACCTCTACTCCCTCCCCGAGTACCAGCTCACCTGAGAGTATGTCCATGAAGTCGGACACGGGCTCCAAGCGGCTGCGTCGCCCGCTTCCTTCGTTGCGCTGCCCCGCAGGGCGGGATGCAAGCACATCGCC
This sequence comes from Rhodothermales bacterium, assembly GCA_965215145.1. Classification (GTDB taxonomy): domain Bacteria; phylum Bacteroidota; class Rhodothermia; order Rhodothermales; family JANQRZ01. The sequence goes on from OZ244038.1 coordinate 3,077,101, forward strand.
GTAGCTCGCGCTACGGCTGCATCGCGCGCCTCGGCCCCGAGCAACTCGCTCGCTTTCGCTCCGATCCTCCTCTTCACAGACACACCCTGAGGCCGGCCATGTGCGACCACCACCCCCGCCCGCCGGCTGTGGCCCCGCCGCGTCCCGACGGCCGCGCCATCGCCCTGGAGCACGGCCGCGACCACGACCGCGACCACGCGCTCTGGACCCGCCGCGACTTCGTGACCCGGACGAGCCTCGCCGCGGGCGCCGCGTTCGTCCTCGGCGGGCGGCCCGTGCAGGCCCTCAGCCACGGCTCGCTGCTGCGCCGGCTCGCCCGCTCCGGCGAGGGCCGCACGCTCGTCCTCGTCCAGATGGCCGGCGGCAACGACGGGCTCAACACCGTCGTCCCCTACACCGCCGACCCGTACTTCCAGGCCCGCCCGACCATCGCCATCCCGTCGGGGCAGGTGATCCCGCTGGGGGACGACCTCGGGCTGCACCCGGCGCTGTCGCCGCTGGAGGGGCTGTGGGACCAGGGCGAGATGGCCGTGCTCAACGCCGTCGGCTACCCGAACCACAACCTCTCGCACTTCCGCTCGACGGACATCTGGGCCTCCGGCAGCGGCGCCTCCGACGTCGTCCGCACCGGCTGGACCGGCCGCTACGTCGACGCCGAGTTCCCGGACTACGCCGGGGACCCGCCGGACTTCCCCGTCGCCCTCCGCATCGGCGGCGCCAGCCCGACGCTGCTGCGCGGGCAGGACGCCACGCTCGGGATGAGCCTCGCCAACCCCGGCCAGCTCAGCCAGCTCGCCGCCGACGGCACGCTCTACGACGAGTCCGACGTGCCCGCCACCGTCCACGGCGACGAGCTCGCGTTCGTGCGGGGGATCTATAACGCCTCGCTCCGCTACCGTGACGCCGTCGTGGACGCCTCGGAGGCCGGGCAGAACGCGGTGGCGTACCCCGCCGGCGGGTTCGCCGAGTCGCTGGCGGTGATCGCCCGGCTCGTCAAGGGCGGCCTCGGCGCCAGGCTCTACGTCCTCCAGCTCGGCGGCTTCGACACCCACTCCGACCAGCTCAGCCGGCACCAGCAGCTCCTCGGCCGCCTCGCCGACGGCATGGCCGCCTTCTACGCCGACCTCGCCGCCGACGCCGTGGACGAGGAGGTCCTCGCGATGACGTTCTCGGAGTTCGGCCGGAGGGTCGACGAGAACGGCTCGAACGGGACCGACCACGGGACCGCCGCCCCGCTGTTCCTCTTCGGCAGCGGCCTCAACGGCGGGCTCTACGGCGACGCCCCCGACCTCCTCGACCTCGACAACTCCGGCAACCTCCGGCACTCGACGGACTTCCGCGCGGTCTACGCCACCGTGCTGCGGCACTGGTTCGGGGTGACGGCGGCCGAGGCCGAGGCCATCCTGTTCGGCGACTTCGAGCCGATGGGGTTCGTGGCGCAGCCCGTGGCGAACGAGCCCGCCGCCGCGCGGCCCGGCCTCGCCCTCGACGGCAACTACCCCAACCCGTTCTCGGCGGAGACGACGGTCCGGTACCGGCTCCGCGAGGGCGGCCCCGTCCGCCTCCGCGTCTTCGACATGCGGGGCCGGGAGGTCCGCACGCTCGTGGACGCCCGGCAGGCCGCGGGCGCCCACGAGGCCCGCTTCACCGCCGGCGACCTCCCGAGCGGGACGTACCTCCTCCGCCTCGACACGGCGGCCGGCCGCGCCACCCACCCGATGACCCTCGTCCGATGACCGCCATGCTCTCGCACCGCCTCGGCACCGCCGCCCTCGCTCTCACTCTCGCCTTTGCCGCTACCGGCTGTGACCTCCTCGGCGCCGAAGGAGGAAATCAGCCTGGTGACGAGCCCGGACCGGAGCCCACCGACGTGGCGCCCGGCTACCCCGTCGTGATCGACGGGCGCTGGGGGTTCGTGGACGCGGCCGGCGCCATGCGGATCGAGCCGCGGTTCGACGCGGCCGAGGATTTTTCTGACGGGATGGCCGCCGTCCGCGTCGGGCCGTTCTGGGGGTACGTCGACGCCGACGGCCGCACGGCGGTCGAGCCGCAGTTCGACTTCGCCGGGGCGTTCGGCGACGGGCTCGCGCCCGTCCGCGCCGGCGCGGCGTGGGGCTACGCTGACGCGAGCGGCGCGCTCGTGGCCCCCGCCGACTACGACGCAGCCCGGCCGTTCTCCGACGGGCTCGGCGCGGTGAAGTCGGGGTTCACATGGGGGTTCGTGGACGCCACGGGCGCCGTCGCCATCGAGCCGCAGTACGCCGTCGTCGGGGATTTCTCCGAGGGCCGCGCCGCGGTCGAGACGACGGACGGGTGGGGCTACCTCGACGCGAGCGGCGCGCTCGCCATCCCCGCGCAGTACGCCGCCGCCGGCCCCTTCAGCGACGGGCTCGCCGCCGTCCAGATCGGCGACCGCTGGGGGTACGTCGACGCCGACGGCGCCATCGCCATCAACCCGCTCTTCCGCGAAGCCGGTGCCTACGCCGAGGGGCTCGCGCCCGTCCGAATCGAGGAGCGCTGGGGGTTCGTGGACCGCGCCGGCGCCGAGGTGATCCGGCCGCAGTTCGACGAGGCCGGCGCGTGCCGGGAGGGCCGGGCGCCCGTCCGCCTCGGCGAGCGCTGGACGTACCTGGACTGCGGGAGCGGACGGATCATCACCGCCCCGCGCTTCACGGCGGCCCTCCCCTTCCGCGGCATCGCCCGCGTCACGCTCGACGCCGAGGTCGGCTACGTCAGCCGCGACGGTGACTTCGTGTGGCTCCCGACCGAGTAGACCACCCCCACCCGTCCCATGTGTCAATCCTGCCTGCTATGCGCCTCCCGCTGCTCCTCCTCGCCGGCCTCCTCGCCGGGCTCCTCCTCGCCGGATGCGACGCCGCCTCCGAAGGCTCCGAGCCCGACGGCCCCGTTGAGCCTCCCGGCGCTCGCCTCTTCCCCGTCGAGCGCGGCGGGGACTGGGGCTACATCGACGTCTCCGGCCGCGTCGCCATCGAGCCGCAGTACAACGACGCCCGCCCCTTCGCCGCCGGCCTCGGCCCCGTCTTCTACTGGCGCGACGGGAGCTGGTGGGGGTTCGTAGACGCCGACGGGCAGCTCGCCTTCGAGCTCCCGGTGAACGAGGCGCACCCCTTCTCCGACGGCCTCGCCCGCGTCCGCGCGAACGGGCGCTGGGGCTTCGTGGACGCCGAGGGCGGCTGGACGATCAACCCCTACCTCCACGCCGCTGGCGACTTCGCCGACGGCCGCGCCCGCGCCAAGCTCGACGGGCGCTGGGGGATCGTCGACCGGAGCGGCGCCTTCGTCCTGGAGCCCACCTACTCCGAGCTCGGCGAGTTCGCGGAGGGGCTGGCGCGGTTCGAGGAGGACGGGAAGTACGGTTTCCTCGACGCCGAGGGCGCCGTGGCGATCCCCGCGCAGTTCGACGAGGCCCGCGCCTTCTCCGAGGGGCGCGCGGCGGTCAAGGTCGGGGAGCAGTGGGGCTACGTCGGGCCCGACGGCCGGTTCGTCCTCAGCCCCCGGTTCATCAGCGCGGGCGACTTCGGCGGGGGGCTCGCGCCGGTCCGCACGGGGAACCAGTGGGAGTACGTGGACGAGGACGGGGAGCGCGTGATCGAGCCGGCGTTCGATGACGCCCGCGGGTTCCACGAGGGCCGCGCGGCGGTGCGGGTGGACTCGCTCTGGGGCTTCATCCGCCCCGGCGGCGGCTTCGCCCGCAGCCCCGCGTTCACGAGGGCCGAAGACTTCGACGGCGGGCTCGCGCAGGTCTGGCTCGGCGAGCGGATGGGCTACCTCGACGCCGGCGGCGACTACGCCTGGTACCCAGACGAGTAGGCTCCCGCGCTCGGAGCCCGCTCTAGGAGGGGACGCCGCCATCGTGCGGCGTCCCCTCTGTCCTGTCCGCTCGGTTCGGGTCCGGAGGCTCCTCAGCAGACAGCAGTCGCTCGTCTGAGTACCCGAGATCCGGCGGCGCACACGTCTCTCAAGGCCGCACGGGTGGCCCCGTGGAATCCCCGAATGGGGGCCCGTGGCGCCCCTCATCCGGACCACATGTAATCCTCACCACACCATCAGAGGGCGCCGCTGTCTCCCGGCCGATACATGTCTTAGCGTTGGAGCGCAGAGCCCGTTATGCGCGCTGCGCTTCAGTCACTACCCCCCCCCACCCCCACCGCCTGCTCAACACATGACTCGCGTCATCATCCTCGCCCTGACTCTCAGCTTCGCCCTCACAGCCTGTGACCAAGCCCTACCCGAGGAGCCCGAAGTGGCCGCCCTCGGAGACCCCGCACTCCTCAGCGCTCCCGACGCCCCCCCACCTGCGTTGACGTTGAGTACCGCGAATACAGGCGCCGTGGGGGACTGGGAATACGTCGAGGTCCCGGGCATGGAGTGCCGCCAAGAGGGGCCGGACGGAACCCGCCAAACCGGGCTTTATGTCCGGCGGGCGACCGCTCAGAGCCCGAACGCGGACAAGCTCCTGATCCACCTCAGAGGCGGCGGGTCGTGCCACAACCCGGCGACGTGCGAGCGGAACTCCGAGTACATGGGGGAGCGAGGCGTCGGCCCGTTCTCTACTAGCTATGGTGACCAGGGCATGTTCCTCGACCTCGACACCAACCCGTTCTATGGATGGAACGCCGTCCACGTCCCCAACTGCACGGGGGACAACCACCTCGGGACGAATCCGAACGGGTTCGTCCCCGGCGTCGGGCCGCAGAACTTCGTGGGCGCGTCGAACATAGACGCCGCCCTCGCGTGGTTCCACACCCAGGGTGCCCGGCGCGCCAGCCAAGTCGCCGTCGTCGGCACCTCGTCGGGCGCGATGGGGATCACGCATCACGTCACCCGGTTCCGCGAGGCGTTTCCCAACTCCCGGCTCGCCATCATCTCGGACTCCGGCATCCTTCCCGAGACCGACGAGGTCCTCCATGACAAAGTCCAGCTAGGCTGGGAGCTCCGATGGGGCAGCCGCGCCGCCGTCCAGGGCCCCTGCCGCTCCGTGTTCACCGAGGAGGGCGACGGGATGGAGTACCTCCTCACGTGCGCGATGGCGGAGCACCCCGAAGTCGCCGTGGCTTACATGGGACACCATGACGACTGGAGCCCCCGGATCCACTTCGGAGGCGGCAACCCCAACGCTCAGTGGGGCTGGAACCCGAAGTGGGGAGAGATGGGATGGCTCCTCCCCGTCGGGCTCACCCGGGCGGCGACGGTCGACTACGCCTCCCGGATCGCCGCCTTCCCGAACGGGACGGCCTACCTCTATCCGGGCGACCTCCACTCGACGGTGCTCTCGAACCGGCTCTACCACTACGAGACGGAGGGGCTTGCCGCGACCGACTGGATCCGGGCCCTCCTCAACTACACGCCGGGCGCTAACCTTCCGAGCGCCGGCCTCTGAGGCCCCCTCCGGAGAGGGGGATGAGGGGAACCTTTCGGCGGGCTGGCCGAGCAACGGAGCCCGCCCGAAGTTCCTCCTCATCCCCCTTCTCATGGATCTCGGCATCGAAGGCCGCGCCGCCGTCGTCACCGGCGCGGCCGGCGGCATGGGCATGGAGACGGCCCGCCTCCTCCTCGACGAGGGCGCCCGCGTCCTCCTCACCGACAAGAACGAGGGCGAGCTCCGCCTCACCGCGAAGCTCCTCGGCGGCGAGTCCGACCGGCTCCGCACCGTCGTCGCGGACCTCGTCTCCCAGGCCGGCGCCGACGCGGTGAAGGCCGCCACCGCCTGGGACGTCGACATCCTCGTCCACACCGCCGGCATCACCGGCGCGAAGGGGGACCCGCTCCGGGACATCTCCGAGGACGACTGGATGGAGGCGTGGCAGAACGACATGATGTCCGGCGTCCGCGTCGCCAAGACGTTCATCCCACCGATGTTGGAGCGTGGGTGGGGCCGCGCCGTCTACGTCACGAGCGAGAACGCGACGCAGCCGTACTCCGACGAGGTCGTCTACAACGCGGCGAAGGCGGCCGTGCTCACGTTCGTCAAGGGGATGGCGCAGGAGTACGCCCCACAGGGCGTCCTCGTCAACGCCGTCGCCCCGGCCTTCATCGCGACGGACATGACGGACAAGATGATGAAGAAGCGGGCGCGCGAGCGGGGAACGGACATGGAGGAGGCCATCGACAGCTTCCTGGAGGAGGAGCGCCCCCACCTCGTCCTCGACCGCCGCGGGCGGCCCGAGGAGGTCGCCGCCGTGATCGCGTTCCTGTGCTCTGAGCGGGCCAGCTTCGTCGTCGGCGCGAACTGGCGCGTCGACGGCGGCTCGGTCCTCTCGATCGACACGTGAGCCGGCTGGACAGGCTCGCCGCCGACGGCCCGTTCTCCGGGCGGGTCTCGTTCGGCGAGGTGGCCGAGCGGGTGCGGAACGCCGACCTCGGCGAGACGCCGGAGGCGATGCGCGCCGGGTTCGCCCGTCTGGTCCTCGGTGACGGCGATGCCCGCCAGTCGCTGCCCGTCGGCAAGGCCCTCACGCTGGGTGGGGTCGAGGCGCTGCGCATCGCCCCACCCGACGATAGCACGGGGGGCCGCTGCGTCGTATGGTTCCACGGGGGCGGCTACGTGTTCGGCTCGCCAGAGACGCACTGGCGCCCCGCCGCCGACCTCGCCGCGCGGCTCGGCCTCCCGGTGGTCCTCCCCCGCTACCGGCTGGCACCGGAGCACCCGTGGCCGGCGCAACGGGACGACGCCCTCGCGGTCGTCCGTGCTTTACTGGACGGTGGGCGCACCGCAGCGCTGGTGGGTGACAGCGCCGGGGGGCACCTCGCCCTCGTCGCCGCCCTCGCCCTCGCGCGGGAGGAGCGGCCCGCCGCCGCGCTCGCCCTGTTCTCCCCGAACACCGACCGCACCGGCCTCAGCGACACGCGCGAGCCGAACACCCCGCGCGACCCGATGAACGACGACGCGCAAGACCGCCGGCTGGCCCGGATGGCCTTCGGCGACCGGCCGGACGACGACCCCGAGGTCTCGCCCCTGCTCGCTGACCTCGCGCTGCTGCCGCCGGCGCACGTCGAGGTCGGGACGCGGGAGGTGCTGCTCGGCGACGCCCGCCTGCTCGCGGAGCGTGGCCGAGAGGCGGGCGCGGAGGTGTCGCTGCACGTCGAGGAGGGGGCGTTCCACATGTGGCAGCTCTGGACGCCGTGGCTGCCGGAGGCCGGCGCCTCGCTGGAGCGCGTCGCCACGTTTCTCGAACGGCACCTCGGGTAGCGCCGGTCGGGTAGCGCCGGTATCGACCGGGACTAGGGTGGAGGTTCCGTTCCGATAACTGGAGTTGTCGGGCCGGCGGGGTTGCATCTCCGGGGACGCGGCGTCTGAAGGGGTGTCCCTCCTTGACTCCCCGCCCCATGACGAAGAGCCTCTCGTACCGCGACCTCGGCGTCCGCAGCGCCCGGATCATCACCCTCCACGAGCCCGACGCCCGCGTCCGCAACGTCCCGGAGGCCGTGCTCCAAGACGTGTGGCGCCACCTCCGCTTCGACGCCGCCGGCCTCCGCACGACGGCGGGGGAGCCCGTCGAGATCATCGACCCCGGCGCGCTCAACCGCGACGGCGGGCCGGACTTCTCGGCCGCCCACCTCGTCATCGGGGGGACCGAGTGGGTCGGAGACGTCGAGGTCCACCGGACGAGTGGGGAGTGGGCGCTCCACCGCCACGGCGACGACCCGAACTACGACCGCGTCGTGCTCCACGTCGTCTTCGCCACCGACCGCCACACGGGGCAACTGCGCCGGAGCGACGGGAGCGTGCTCCCCGAGGTCGTCCTCCTCCCCCGCCTTCAGGGCTCGCTGCGGGCCCTGCTCTACCGGTTCTTCGCGCAGCCGACGGCGGACTTCCCCTGCGCGCCGGAGTGGCCGCGCGTGCCGGAGGACACGAAGCGCGCGTGGGTCCAGCGGCTCGGGCGGCAGCGGCTCCGCCGGAAGGCCGCGGCCCTCGCCGTCGACTTCCTCGGCGACCCCGATCCGGACAGCGTCCTCTACCGCGCTGTGCTGCGGGGACTCGGCTACGCCAAGAACGCCGAGCCGATGGAGACCCTCGCGCAGCGCCTCCCGCTCCGCCGCCTCCGCGCCCTCCCCGACCGCCGCGACGTGGAGGCCGCGCTGCTGGGCACCGCCGGCCTCCTCCCAGAAGCCCCCGCCCTCCTCCAGGCCGACCGCGCGACGGCCGATTACGCGGCGGACCTCCGAGAGCGGTTCGAGCGCGTGCAGGCGGACGCCCCCGTCCCACCGATGAACGGCGTAGCGTGGCAGTTCTTCCGGCTCCGCCCGGCCAACTTCCCGACGCGGCGGCTCGCGCAGGCCGCTGCGCTCCTCGCCCCCGGCGGCCTCCTCCACCACGACCCCCTCGGCGGACTCCGGCACGCGCTCGACGCGCCGAAGCCGCTCCGCGCCCTCCGGGAGCTGCTGACCGCCGCCGAGCCTGACCCGTTCTGGCGCACCCACACCCGCCCCGAGACCCGCTGCCGCGAGGGCTCCGCCGCCCTCGGTCGCGCCCGCGCCGACGTGCTCCTCGCCAACGCCGTGCTGCCGACGCTCCTCCTCGCCGCCGAGCAGGCCGAGGACACCGTGCGGGAGGACCGGGTGCTGGGCCTCTTCACCCGCCTCAAGCCTGGTCAGGACGAGACGACCCGCCGCTTCGCCCGCCACGGCTTCGAGCCGGCCGACGCGCTGGAGGCGCAGGGCCTCTACCGCCTCTACGGCGACTTCTGCACCGAGGGCCGCTGCCTCTCGTGCGCCATCGGCCAGGAACTGCTGAAGGCTGACGGGTGAGCCGTGGGGGCGCAGCGCGCTGTGCCCCTGCGTGTACCGGTGGAGGGCGCAGCGCCAGCCCTGCACCGGGCGCGATGTATCGCGCCCCTACGGGTGCTTCGTTGGTCGGTAGCTTTTCTGGTTTTGCTTCCATCCCCCATCCCCCATCCCCCATCCCCCATCCCCCATGCTCGTCCGCACCGTCCGCATGACCCTCCGGCCCGACGCCGTCGACGCCTTCCTCGGCATGTTCCGCGAGGCGGCGCCGAGGATCCGCGCCTCCGAGGGGTGCCGGCACCTCGAGCTGTGGGAGGACGCCCGCTTCCCCAACGTCGTCACCACCTACAGCATCTGGAAACGGGCCGAGGACCTCGAAGCGTACCGGCAGGGCGAGCTGTTCCAGGCGACGTGGGCGCGGACGAAGCGGTGGTTCGCCGCCGCACCCGTCGCGCACAGCCAGCACGTGCGGGTAGGTGCGGGTGAGACCGAGGGGCCCGCTTAGAGCGCGAGCTTCAGGCCGCCCCGGACCTCGCGGCCCGGACCGGGAAGGCCGAGCTGCGGGAGGACCACGGCGTCGGCCACGTTGTCGACCCGCGCGAACGCCTCGGCGGCCACGCCGAGCGGGAGCCCGAAGCGGTAGCCGAGACGCGCGTTGAGCACGAGCGAGGCCGGCAGCCGCTCGAACGAATCCGGGCCATCGGGGGAGAACGCGCGGCCGGTGTAGACCCCCTCCACCGTCGCCGTCACACCCCGGCCGGGGGAGGTCGTCGCGGCGAGGCGGCCGATGGTCTCCGGCTTCTCGGCGAGGAACGTCTCGGCGCCGTCCTCCGCCGTCGCGCGGACGCGCATGAGCGTGAGGTGGCCGTCGAGCCGGACGCCGGGGAGGGCGCGCGCCGCGCCGGAGACCTCGACGCCGGCGACGCGGCTGCCGCCGAGGTTCACCCGCCGTCGCCGCCCGTCCTCCAGCGTCTCCCGGTCGAGGGTGTCGTCGGTGCGGGTGAAGAAGAGGACGGCCTCGCCAGAGAGGGCGTCGCCACGCCGCTCGACGCCGGCTTCGGCCAGCCACGCCGACTCCGGGCGGAGGCCGGGGTTGAGGGCGAACCGGCCGAGCGACTCCCCGAACAGCTCGCGGAGCGTGGGGAACCGGGCCTTGCGGCCGAGCGAGGCGCGGGCTGTCCAGTCGGGGCCGAAGCCGTAGGCGACGCCGGCCGTCGCGCCCCAGTCCACGAACGGGTCGCGCCCGGGCTTGTCGCCGGTGCGTGGGGTGGCGAGGGCGTCGAGGCTGAGACCGGCGGAGAGGGTGAGCCGGTCGAGCGGGCGGGCCTCGGCCTCGGCGCCAACGCTGCCGGTGAGCTGGCGGTAGGTCAGCTCGGGGTCGCCGTCGCGCGCGCCCCGAGCCGTCACCTCGAAGTCCTGCTGGCGGTGCGTCGAGAGCAGCCCGTTCAGGGCGAGGCGGAGCGTGAGCGCCTCCGCCGCGCGCTCCCCCACGACGCGCCCCCCGAACGTCACGTCTTCGTCGTCCTGCGCCCCCTCGACGCGCTCGTACTCCGCGCCGTTGAAGGCGTCGATGGTCTGGCGGAACCGGCTCGCCCAGAGGGCGCCGCGCACGCCGAGCGGGCCCGCGCCGGCCTCGCCGCTGAGGACAGCCAGCGTCGTCCGCCACACGGGGTAGCGCCAGAACCGCACGCGGTCCACCGCGGGGTCGAGGTGGCCCTCCGGGGCGACGCCCTTCTCGCCTTCGAGGTGGAGGGCCGAGAGGCCGAGGCGGCTCCGCTCGGAGAAGTCGTACGTGAGGCGGCCGAAGGCATGCCCCAGCATGAGGTCGGTGTTGGTGCGGAGGGCGCTGTCGGGCTGGCTGAACCGGAGCCTCGCGTCGTTGAGGTCGTCGGGGAGGGGGAGCCCGTCGCGGCGGGCGTAGCCGAGGGCGGCGGCGTAGCCGAGCGGCCCGCGCCGCCCGAGCCCGAGCGCCCGCGCCTCGGCGAACCCGGCGGTCCCGGCCTGCGTGACGGTTTCGGTGTACGCCCCGTCGCCGTCGAGCCCGCGCGAGACGAGGTTCACGGCGCCGCCGAGGACGTTCGGCCCCCACAGCATCGAGGGCACCCCCTTCGCCACCGTCATCCCGCCGACGACGCCGCTCGGCACGAGGCCGAGGTCGACGCGGTTATCCCACGGCACGTTCAGCAGCGCCCCGTCCCAGAACAGCGCGACCTGCCGCTCCCCGGCGCCGCGGAGGTAGAGCAGGGTCTCGCCGCGCGAGTTCGTCTGGAGGTGGGCGGCGGGGATGAGCCGGGCCGCGCCCGCCACGCTCGCCGCGTCGAGCCGGTCCACCTCGGCCAGCCCGATCCGCTGGAGCGTCGCCGTGCTCGCGGCCACCTCCGCCTCCCCCCCGACGACGATCTCGCCGAGCTCATACTCCCGGAGCGAGTCCGCCGGCACGTCCTGCGCCATCGCCAGACCCGCTACGGCGATCCAGCATCCCACACACAACGCCCACAGGAGACGACGGGGGATCGGCGGCACAGGCGGGAGGGCGGAGCGGTGGGAGGACGGCGGAATCTGCGGCCGTTCTCGGCAACAATCAAGCCCTTGCGGGACACCCCCCGCCGCGCTTGCATCCGCTCGCCGAGCCTGCGGCTCCGCTCGCTCCTGGCAGCACGCGGCTGTCCCCCTTCCGAAGGGGGACAGTTTGGGTCGTGCCTGAGCGCAGGGGCTTGTCCCGGAGCGATGCACGACCCGAACGGGGGGTCCCGCAGCCAGCGCAGACGACGCCGCAAAAAAGCTGCGTTATCTGGCGCCTACCCCATTGCACTTCTCAGCCCTCCGCCCTATCCTGGGGATACAGAGGGCCGGCCCCTCCGCCGCACGCGCGCTCCCAGCGTTCAGAAAATATGGAGGCGGGTGGCGTGCGACGGCTGCGTTTTGCGTGGTGGGGGTTGAGGAGGCATTGCACCTCCGCGACCTCCTCTGCGCTCCCTCCCCTTCACTCAACCCCCTCGTGGGCACCGCCATGACCTACTCCCCGCTTCCTCCCGTCCTTCGGCGCACCGCTTCTGCCGTGCTGCTCCTCGCGCTGACCGCCGTGCTCGCCCTGCCGGCGGTGGCGCAGTTCGACCTCGTCCTCGCCGAGCAGAAGATCTCCGACACCGTCGGCGGCTTCGACGGCATGCTCGACGACGAAGACCGTTTCGGCTCTTCAGCAGCAGTTATCGGCGATCTAGATAACGACGGAGTTCAGGACCTCGCCGTCGGTGCGAGGGGAGACGACGATGGCGCTGATTTCGCCGGAGCCGTTTGGATCCTCTTCCTCAATGCCGACGGGACTGTAAAGGCTGAACAGAAGATATCCGACACCGCAGGAGGGTTCATGGGCGATCTAGACTTCGAAGACGGATTCGGCGTTGGCATAGCAGGCTTAGATGATCTCGATGGAGATGGGGTCGAGGATATCGCTGTCGGATCTTTCCTGGATGACGACGGTGGGGGCAATCTTGGAGCTGTCTACATCCTCTTCCTGAATCCTGACGGCACTGTGAAGGCCGAGCAGAAGATCTCTGATCTTCAAGGCGGCTTCTCCGGTAACCTCGACAATGGTTTCTTTGGCTCCTCAGTAGCTTCGATAGGAGATTTTGACGATGATGGCGTGCAAGACATCGCCGTAGGTAGCTACTTTAGCAATGACGGAGGGGCCCGCCGAGGTGCTGTTTGGCTCGTCTTTCTCAATGCGGACGGCACTGTCAAGGCCGAGCAGAAGATTTCCGAAACCTCAGGTGGGTTCATGGGAGACCTGGACTTCGAGGACCGCTTTGGACGATCTGTCGCAGGATTGGGCGATCTTGACGGCGATGGCATTCAGGACCTGGCCGTTGGAGCTCTTACGGACGATGACGGGGGTACCAACCGCGGCGCTGTCTGGATTCTCTTCCTCAATGCAGATGGGACCGTGAAGGCCGAGCAGAAGATCTCCGACACCGCCGGCGGCTTCGATGGCGAGCTCGATGATGGCGACAACTTCGGCCAAACGCTGGCGTTGCTAGATGACCGTAATGGTGATGGTGTCCAGGACCTCGCTGTCGGCGCACACAACGATGATGAGGGGGGCCTTGATCGTGGTGCCGTTTGGATTCTTCTTCTCAACTCCGACGGCACGGTGAAGGCCGAACAGAAGATCAGTGATACCCGAGGTGGCTTCTCAGGTAATCTCGGTGACATCGACCTCTTCGGCTACGCTGTAGCGAATCTGGGAGACCTCAACGGTGACGGCAAGCTGGACCTCGCCACTGGTGCCATATTCGACGACGATGCGGGCACCGATCGCGGCGCCGTCTACATCCTCTTCCTCGACGGCCAGCCTGACCTCACTGCCCAGGCTACCTCCCTCACCACCGTCGCCCCCGGCGGCTCGGTCTCCTTCGTCTACGCCGTCACGAACGAGAACTCCGAGGCCGTCACTGGCAGCGTCTACTTCACCGCCCGCGACAGCACCTCCGGCGCCGTCGTCGCCCAGGGCATCGTCCGCTCCGGCACGCTGGAGCCGGGGCAGACCGTCACGGGCACCTTCACGCAGCGGGTTCCGAGCGGAGCATCACCCGGCATCTATACCTACACGATCAGCGCCGGCGGCTTCCCCGACAACGCCCTCGACGCGGAGGTCTTCACACTCGTCGTCACCCCCTCGGCCGCGCGGCCGGGCGGTACGGCAACGTGGGCGGTGACGGACGCCTCGCCGTGGGTGGACGCATCCGCGCCCGCGCTCGCAGCCGGCACCGTCGCGCAGGGCGTGTCGGCCTCCCCCAACCCGTTCGCCTCGGCCACGACGCTGCGGTTCGCGCTGGAGGCCCCGGCCGCCGTCCGGCTCGTGGTCTACGACGCGCTCGGGCGCGAGGTGGCGCGGCTGGCCGACGGCCCGCTCGAGGCCGGCGCCCACGCCGTCGGCTTCGACGGGTCGGGGCTGCCGAGCGGGGTGTACGTCTGGCGGCTGGAGGCCGGTAGCCGCGTCGAGACGGGGCGGCTGACGCTGCTGCGCTAGCGCATCAGGACCCCCGTCAACAGCGAGGCCCGCCTCCCTGAAGGGAAGCGGGCCTCGTATTCGCAGAAGACGGACGACTCTGCCGCGAGAAGCGGCCGGGGTCAGGCGAGGCGGCGGCGCCCCGTGAGGGCCTTCCAGACGAAGAGGAGCGTTACGGCGCCGACAAACGAGACGGCAAGGGCGCTCAGGCTAAAGTCCTCGTTGAGGATGTTGCCGCCCCCAACGAGCGGGTTCAGGAGGAACCCGGCTAGGAGCGCGCCGGCCACGCCGACGAGGATGTTGAGGAGGATCCCCTGCTGGGAGTCCGTCCCCATGAACATGCTGGCGACCCAGCCGATGAGACCACCGATGGCGAGGACGACGAGGAGGTCGATCATGGTAGCGTACCCGTTGTGGGCTTAGGAGGCGGCGTGCCCCGCCGCGGGGGTAAGAGCGCGCATTGAATCTCGGCCGAAGCCGCCGGTTTCCAGGGGGAAGTACCAAAGCGGAGGTCGGCATTCCCCCGATCCAGACGCGGCCCCAGAACGCCGACGGCACCGGCCCCAAGAAGAGCCGGCTCGGGAGCGGTTGAAGCGCTGTCTCTACAATCTGTACCCCCACCCTCCCGTTCTCCCAACGCCTTACCTTCCGCGCCCACCGAACCCCAAACGCCGCCGATGTCCGAGCACTCCCTGCGCCTCCTCGACGCCGTCCGGCAGCGGCTCGCCGCGGCCCGCCGCCGGGTCGTCGCGGCCGACGTGCTATTCGGGGTCGTCGTCACGCTCGGCGTGCTGGCGGCGCTGCTGGCCCTCGGCGCGGCCGTCGAGGCGGGGGTGTGGATGGGGACGGCGACGCGGTGGGCGTTCGTTCTCGCCTTCGGGATCGTGGCCGTCGGGCTCGTCGGCGCCTTCGTCGTCGCCCCGCTGCTGCGGCTCGCCGGCGTCCTCCCCGGCCTCGACGACGACGCCCTCGCCCGCCGGATCGGCCGCCGCTACCCCGAGGTCGCCGACCGCCTCGCCAACCTCCTCGACCTCGGCCGGGGCCGGACGGCCCCCGCGCCGGCGCCGCTGCTCGACGGGGCCGTGCAGATGCTCGGCCGGCAGGTCGAGGGTGTCCCGTTCGAGCGGGTCGAGGACCTCCGCCCGGCGAAGCGTGCCGCGCCCGTCGCCGCCGTGCCGCTCGTCGGGCTGCTGCTGTTCGGGCTGATCGCGCCGGCCACGCTCACCGGCGCCGTCGGGCGGCTGTTCTCGCCGTCCGAGGCGTTCGCCCCGCCCGCGCCGTTCCAGCTCTCCGTGCTGCCCGGCGACGTCGAGTTGGTCCGCGGCGGGAGCCTGGAGGTCGAGGCCGTGGCCGCGGGCACGAGCCTGCCGCTGGCCGTCACGCTGGAGATCGGGCGGGTCGGGGAAGAGCGGACGGACGCGCTCCGGCTGCCGGCCGGCGACGACGGCCGGTTCCGGCACACCGAGGAGAACGTCCGCGAAAGTCTCCGCTACCGGGTCGTCGCCGAGGGCATCGAGACGCCGTGGTACGAGGCGCGCGTCGTGGCCCGACCCGTCGTGCGCGGGCTCCGGCTCACGCTCCGGCCGCCGCGCTACACCGGCCTCCCCCCGCAGCGGCTCGAACCGGGCGTGGGCGACGTGACCGCGCTCCCCGGCACGTCGGTCTCCGTCGTCGCCACCACCGACGGGGCGACGGTGGACTCCGCCGCGCTCGCCTTCGCCTCAGGAAGAATCGAGGGCCTGACGATGGACGGCGCGCAGGCCGAGGGCGCCTTCACCGTCCGCCGCGACGACGCCTACCGCGTTTCTCTCCAGAGCCGCGACGGCCACGCCAACGAGGACCCCATCCTCTACACCGTCCAGACCCTCACCGACGCCCCGCCGCAGATCCGCCTCCTCGCCCCCGGCGACGGCGCCCTCAACGAGGCCCTGCAAACGCGCGTCGCCGCGCGCGTCACCGACGACTTCGGGTTCAGCCGCGCCGCCCTCCGCTTCCGCCTCGCCGAGCGCGACGGCGAGCCCGTCGAGGGCGACGACTTCGAGGCGCTGCCGATCTCCGTCGCCCCGCGCGAGCTGGACCAGGAGATCGGCGTCCCGTGGCTGCTCCGCGCCAGCGGCCTCGACCCCCGCCCCGGCGACGCCGTGGCCTTCTTCGTCGAGGTGTTCGACAACAACGCCGTCGCCGGCTACCAGCGGGCGCAGACGCCGGTGTTCACCCTCCGCTTCCCGAGCGTCCGCGAGCAGTACGAGCGGCTGGACGAGACGGAGGACGAGGCGGAGTCCGGGCTCGAAGAGATGCGCGACGAGGCCGAGGACGCCCGCGAGCGGTTCGAGGAGCTGCGCGACGAGCTCCGCCGCAAGCAGGACGCCGACTGGGAGGACCAGCGCCAGCTCGAGAGCCTGATGCAGCAGCAGGAGCAGCTGGAGGAGAACGTCTCCGAGAGCGTCGAGCAGATGCAGGAGGTGCTGGAGCAGATGCGCGAGAACGACCTCGTCAGCGAGCAGACGATGGAGCTCTACGAGGAGCTCCAGCGCGTCGTGGAAGAAATCGCCGATCCCGAGCTGATGGAGCAGCTCCAGAAGCTCCAGGAGGCGATGCAGCAGCTCGACCTCCCGGAGATGATGCAGGCGATGGAGGAGTTCGAGTTCTCGGAGGAGCAGTTCCGCGAGCGGCTGGAGCGGGCGCTGGAGCTCTTCGAGCGGCTCCAGACGGCGAAGGAGCTCGAAGAGGCCGCCCGCCGCGCCGAGGACATCGCCGAGCAGGAGGAGCGGCTCTCTGAAGAGACCGGCGACCTCCAGGAGGAGCAGGACTCGGGCGAGCTGTCGGAGGAACAGCAGGCCGCCGAACAGGAGCGGCTGGCCGAGGAGCAGGAGCGCGCCCAGGAGGCCGCCCGGGAGCTTCAGGAGCAGATGCAGCAGGCGCAGGAGCAGATGGAGGGGATGCGGAACGCGCCGCAGGAGGAGATGCAGGAGGCCATCGAGCAGATGGAGCAGGTCCAGGAGCAGATGGAGCAGAACCAGCAGCAGCTCCAGGACGGCCAATTGCAAGACGCCCAGGAGGGCCAGCAGCAGATGCAGCAGCAGATGCAGCAGATGTCGGAGCAGATGCAGCAGATGCAGCAGCAGATGAGCGGCCGGCAGCAGCAGCAGAACATCGCCGGCCTCCGCCGCATCCTCGACGACGTGCTCACGCTCTCCTACGAGGAGGAGGCCCTCCGCGACCGGACGGCGCCGCAGCGCCCCGAGAGCCCCGTCCTCCGCCGCGCCGCTCAGCAGCAGGTCGAGCTCGCCGCCGGCCTCGCCACCGTCGCCGACTCGCTCAGCGCGCTGGCCCGCGAGGTCCCGCAGATGGACCGCGCCATCCAGCAGCGCACCGGCGAGGCCCTCCGCGAGATGGGCGCCGCCACCGAGACCCTCGCCGACCGCCAGCCCCCGCAGGCCGCCGGCCACCAGAAGGCGGCGATGACGCACCTCAACGACCTCGCCCTGCTGCTCTCGGACCTCCTGGACCAGATGATGAACTCCAGCAGCGGCGGCGGGGGCGGCGGGATGCCGATGCAGCAGATGATGCAGCAGCTCCAGCAGATGAGCGGCCAGCAGCAGGGGCTCAACCAGCAGCTCCAGCAGATGCTGAACGACATGCAGGGCCAGCGCCTCTCGATCGACCAGCAGGGGCGGCTCCAGCAGATGCAGCAGCAGCAGGAGGCCCTCCGCCAGCAGCTCCAGGACCTCATCGAGCAGGGCGGCGAGAACCTCGACGGGCAGAGCCGCAGCGAGCTCCAGCGGATCGCCGAGGAGATGGAGGAGGCGGCCCGCCAGATGGAGGGCGGCCGGATCACCCGCGAGACCCGCGAGCAGCAGGAGCGCATCCTCACCCGGCTCCTCGAGGTCCGCGAATCCATGAACCAGCGCGGCCGCAAGCGCGAGCGCGAGGGGCAGACCGGCGAGGACCGCCCGCCGGAGACGCCCCCCGCCGAGGTCGCCCCGCCGGACGAGGCCGACCGCCTCCGCCGCGACCTCATCCGCGCCCTCGAAAGCGGCTACGCCCCGGACTACCAGGAGCTCATCAAGCGCTACTTCGACCTCCTCCAGGAACGCTCTGACGGCGAGTAACGAGGTGCTCCCAAGAACCCCCCGCTTTTCCGTCCGTCGCTCGCGCTCAAGGACGAAAAGCTGTCCCCCTTCCGAAGCTGCAAGTCCCGCTTGCGGGGGGGACCGTTCGGCGCAGCCGGGAGCGCAGCGACCGCAAGCTGGATGGGGAGTCCTACTCCACCAACAGATCCCCGTAGGAAACGAGGCGGCCGGTGCCGTCCTCGACGTAGAGCCGGTAGAGCCCGCCCGGGTCGACGCTGCGGACGGCGGCGGCGAACTGGCCGAGGGTGAACGTGAAGTCAGCGGGTCCAGGAAACAGCCCCGGCTCGATCTGGTCGAGGAGGGCGAACCGGAACAGATCCCCGTCCCGGTATCGCACGAGGAGGTTCGCGCCGCCGCGGACGGTGCCGGCGAACGGCACCGAGATCCCGACGCGCACGACCCCGCCGAAGTCCGACCGGACGGGGTTCGGGCACGGCGGCTCGACCGTGACGGAGGAGAAGTCCGGGGCCGTCCGCCAGTCGTCCTCGTCGCGGCTGTCGACGGTGCAGTCGGCGTCGGTGCGGGTGATGCCGTCGGCCGGGCGGGAGGCGTCGAGGCCGAAGTCGTCCCGCTCCTCGGCGCCGTCGCAGCCCGTCCCGCCCAGCACCAGCAAGGCGACGAGCAACCGTAGGGGCGTGGCATGCCACGCCCGGCAGGAAGATCGGGGATGAGCAACAGACATCCGGGCGGAGGCGGAACGCGGAGGTGGTAAGCCGCGATACAGCCCGCCGCCCCGCGCCGGTTCCCCGAGCCCGCCATTATGCCCCCCTCCTGCCGCATCGTCGCCGACGGGCTCGCCGTCGCCCTCGGCGGGCGGCGGGTGCTGCACGGGCTCGGCTTCGCCGTCGGCGCGGGCGAGTGGGTCGGGCTCGTGGGGCCGAACGGGAGCGGGAAGACGACGCTGCTCCGCGCCGTGGCGGGCCTCCTCCCCCACGCCGGCACGCTCACGTTTCACGGCCGGCCGGTGCGGAGTTGGAAGCCGCGCGAGCTCGCCCGCCGCCTCGCCTTCGTCCGCCAGGCCCCGGCGGTCGAGTTCGACTTCACCGTGCTCGACTACGTCCTCCTCGGCCGCGCGCCGCACCGCAGCTGGCTCGAAGGGTTCACCGCCGCCGACCGCACCGTGGCCGAAACGGCGCTGGCTCAGGTTGGCCTCGACGGGTTCGAAGGCCGGAGGCTCGGGGAGGTTTCGGGCGGGGAACGCCAGCGGGTGCTGCTCGCACAGGCCCTCACACAGGAGGCCGAGGTCGTCCTCCTCGACGAGCCGACCGCGCACCTCGACGTGCACCACCAGTACGACGTGATGGACCGCGTCGCCGCGCTCGTCGCCGAGGGCCGCACGGTCGTCGCCGCCTTCCACGACCTCGCCTTCGCCGCCCGCTACGCCGACCGCCTCCTCGTCCTCCGCGACGGCCGCCTCGCCGCCGATGGAGCGCCCGCTGAGGTCCTCACGCCTGTGCTCATCCACGACGTGTTCCGCATGGACGCCGAGGTCGAGCGCGTTCACGGGCGGAACGGCCCCGTCGAGATCCGGTACGTGGCGCCCGTTTGAGTCATGAGCTCTGGGCTGTGAGTTGTCGCGCCCAACCGCTAACTCAAGACTCACAACCCAAGACTCACGACTCATGAAGGTCTACACCCGCACCGGCGACGACGGCACGACCGCCCTCTTCGGCGGCGACCGCGTCGCCAAGACCCACCCGCGCATCGAGACCTACGGCACGGTGGACGAGGCCAACGCCGCCGTCGGCCTCGCCCGCGCGCTGCTCGGGGACTCCGCCGCCGACGCCCGCGCCGGGGCGCTGTTGGAGCGGGTGCAGAACGAGCTGTTCGTGCTCGGCGGCGACCTCGCCGCACCGGGCGAGCAGAAGTACCCCGTCCCCCGCGTCGATCCCGAGCACGTCGAGGGACTGGAGCGGGACATGGACGCGCTGGAGGAAGACCTGCCGCCGCTGAAGTTCTTCGTCCTCCCCGGCGGGAGTCCGGCCGCCGCCGCACTGCACGTCGCCCGCACCGTCGTGCGCCGGGCCGAGCGTCACGCCGTCGAGCTCGCCGCGCGGGAGGAGGTCTCCGAGGCCGCGCTGCACTACCTCAACCGCCTCTCGGACTTCCTGTTCGTGCTCGCGCGCTGGGTGAATGACCAGGCCGGCGCCCCCGAGCCGACGTGGCAGCCGGTGGACCGCGCCGCCCGCGCCGAGGAGCGCCGCCGCGTCCGCGAGGAGGGCACCGAGACCGACGACGGCTGAAGGCTGCGACGGGGGGCTACGCCTCCGGCCCCGCCGTGCCGTGGTCGCCGAGGTTGATCGAGCCGGCGAAGTGGCGGACCGTCGCGTGGTGGCCGACGATGGCGTCGTCGAGCGCGGCGCCCTCGACCGTAGCCTCGCCGAACACGATCGTCTCGCGCAGCACCGAGCCCTCGATGCGGGCGCCGCCGTGGACGGCGGCGTAGGGGCCGACGACGGAGTCCTTCACCACCGCCTCCGGCCCGACGAACACCGGCTCGATGAGGACCGAGTTCTCGACCGTCCCCTCGACCTCCCGGCCCTGCTCCTTCTCCAGGATCACCTTCGAGGTCGCCTTCATGGCGGGGATGGTGCCGGCGTCGAGCCACTCCGTCACCGAGGCCGTGCGGAAGACGGAGCCGGCCTTGAGCATCCGGTCGAGGGCGTCGGTGAGCTGGAACTCCCCGCCGGCCCCCCGCACCTCGTCGCGGATGATGGTGTCGATCTCGCGGGCGAGCGTGGCGCCGTCCTTGACGTAGTAGATCCCGATGATGGCCTCGTTGGAGATCGGCTCCTCGGGCTTCTCGACGAAGTCGGTGATCCGCCCCTCGCCGTCCTTGACGACGACGCCGAACCGGCGGGGGTCGTCGACGTGCTTGACCCAGACGACGGCGTCGGCGGCGTCGAGGTCGGGCTGCTCGTCCATGTAGAAGAGGGTGTCGGCGAAGACGATCACGCACTCGCCCGTGAGGTGGTCGCCGGCCTGGGCGACGGCGTGGGCCGTGCCGAGCGCGGTCTCCTGGACCCCGAAGGCGGCGTCGATCCCGTGGCGCTGGCAGATCTCCGAGAGCCGGTCCCGGACCCCCTGCCCGAAGTCCGGCCCGAGCACGAACACGGCCTCGTCGAGCCCGCGTGGCAGCGACCCCGCGATGGTCTCGATGATGCGCTCGACCATCGAGGTCCCGCGGATGGGGAGCAGCGGCTTGGGGGTGACGTGGGTGTGCGGACGGAGGCGCGTGCCGCGGCCGGCCATCGGGACGATGAGCTTCATGGAGGGGCTTCGGGTGAGGGGGCGAGGGGAGTGAGGGAGCGAAGATAGCGGCGGGCACCCGACCAGCCGGGCAACCGACGGACGCATAACAGCGCTGCTAACAGCGCTGCGCCGTCCACGAAGATGGACGCTCGGGCGGCAGGGCCAGGAGGCCGGGCGGTGGGCGTATGCGCGGCCAGTACCGCCGTTTCGACGGGGTCCAGAGGGTTTCGTGAAGGCTGTGGGCCGGGCGGTACGGAACTTGGCGGACGAGGGGGCGGGTTCAACCGGGCGCCGCCGGGTACCCCCCGAGCCGGCCTCCCCTCTGCCACCACCCATCCACCCCCTGCTTCGTCATGACCAACCTCTTCCGCATCCTCCGTTCGGGCGCGCCGCTCCTGGCCGTCCTCCTCCTCGCCTTCACCTTCGCCGGGTGCAGCAGCATGAGCAAGTCCGGCCAAGGCGCCGTGATCGGGGCCGGCACGGGCGCCGTCGTCGGCGGCGTCATCGGCAAGGCCACCGGCTCGACGGCGCGCGGCGCCATCATCGGGGCCGCCGTCGGCGGCACGGCCGGCGCCGTCATCGGCCGCCAGATGGACCAGCAGGCCGAGGAGCTCGACGACGAGCTCGAGAACGCCACCGTCGAGACCGTCCCCGGCGAGGACGGCAACACGGCCGGCATCCGGATCACGTTCGACGACGCGATCCTCTTCGACTTCGACTCCTCGACCCTCCGCCCAGACGCCCGCGCTGATCTCGCCGACCTCGCCGCGAGCCTCGACAACTACCCCAACACCGACGCCCTCGTCGTCGGCCACACCGACGCGACCGGCCCCGAGGACTACAACCAGAACCTCTCGGAGCGGCGCGCCGACGCCGTGGCGATGTACCTCGCCGAGCAGGGGATCGCGCCGGGCCGGATGCTCGTCTCCGGCATGGGCGAGAGCCAGCCCATCGCCTCGAACGACACCGAGATGGGCCGCCAGCAGAACCGCCGCGTCGAGATCGCGCTCTACGCCAACGAGGAGTACCGCCAGGAGCTCGAGCAGCAGAACTAGCCCGGCACAACTGCTCCGCGCGGAGTCCCCTCGGACCGCGTACCTTCGGCGGCCTCTCGCTTCGGCGGGGGGCCGTCGTCTATTCCGTACTGCGTAGTGCGTAAGGGTGCTCGCAGGGTGGTGAGGCGAGAGACCGCTCCTACGCACTACGGACCACGCACTAGCTCCATGGAGACCCCCTTCGTCGCCCCCAAGCGGATGGACCCCCGCGACATCCAGGAATGGCAGGAGGAGCGCGTCCGCGACACGTGGCGCGTCTTCCGCATCATGAGCGAGTTCGTCGAGGGGTTCGAGATGATGGCGCGGGTGGGGCCGAGCGTGAGCGTGTTCGGCTCGGCGCGGACGCCGCCGGGGACGCCGTACTACGAGATGGGCGTGGACGTGGGCAAGGCGCTCGTCGAGCGGGGCTACGGCGTCATCACCGGCGGCGGGCCCGGCATCATGGAGGCGGCCAACAGGGGGGCGCAGGAGGCCGGCGGCATCTCGGTCGGGCTCAACATCGTGCTCCCGCACGAGCAGTACGCCAACCCCTACGTCGACCCCGACTGGCTGATCAACTTCGACTTCTTCTTCGCCAGGAAGACGATGTTCGTGAAGTACGCCCAGGGCTTCGTCGTGCTGCCCGGCGGGTTCGGCACGCTCGACGAGCTGTTCGAGTCGCTGACGCTGATCCAGACGGGGAAGACCGACCGCTTCCCCGTGATCCTCATGGGGACGGAGTTCTGGGCCGGCCTGCTCGACTGGGTCCGCGAGACGCTCCTCGGCGCCGGCAACATCTCCGAGGAGGACCCCGACCTCCTCGCCCTCACCGACGACCCCGCCGAGGCCGCCGAGATCATCGACTCGTTCTGCCAGAAGCACGGCCACAGGGTCAACCTGGAGGCGTGACGGACAACCCGGAGGCGTGGCCGGCCGCGCTGTGCACCCGAAGCCACGGCGGCGACCACGGAGGCGGACAAGGAGGGGGCGGGCAGGCGCGTTGAACGCCCGTCCCCGACCCCGGCACGGTCCTCGCCTTAAGCCCCGTAAAAGACCGTGGAAATCCAAGCGCCCTCCCCGGTGCTGCCGGATCCGCCGGCCGGGACGCTCCGTTGTCTCCCCTCCGCCTCTCCCCAACCGAACAACCAACACGATGAAGCTGAAGACCCTCTTCGCCCTCTCCCTTGCTCTCCTCCTCGCGCCCGGCGCTCTCGCCCAAGAGACGGCGACGGCTTCCGAGACGGCCGAGCCCGTGATGGGCGAGCCCGCTCCTACGACCGCCGACGCGCGCACGGCCTACGCCACTGCCGTCGAGGAGGCCCAGGCCGCCGCCGCGGCCGGCGACGTGGACGGCCACGTCCGCGCCGCCGAGACCTACGTCCGCGCCGCCGAGATCGCCATGGAGTCCGGTGACGCCGAGCTCGAGGCCAGCGGCGCCGGCGCCATGGAGGCCGCCATCAAGCAGTACGTGGACGCCGGCGACGCCCAGCTCGCCGCCGCGGACTACGACGTCGCCTCGGAGCATTACGAGAGCGCCAGCGCGCTCGCCGAGCGCCTCGAGAACGCCGAGCTCCAGGCCCAGCTCCTCCAGAAGGCCGGCGCCGGCTTCGCCGACATCGAGCAGTTCGAGATGGCCCTGCCGTTCCTCGACCGCGCCGCCGAGCTCGCCCCCGACAACCTCGACCTCCTCTACGTCCGCGGCGTCGTGCTGAGCAAGAGCGGGGACGCCGACGGCGCCGCCGCCACCCTCGCCGACCTCGCCGCGCGCGCCGAGGCTGCTGAGGACATGGAGATGATGGAGAAGGCCCGCGCCACCGGCGGCAAGCTCTACCTCGTCCGCGCCAACGCCGCCGTCAGGGCGAAGGACTACCGCGAGGCGATCGCCCACCTCGACGAGGCCGCGACGATGCTGCCCGAGGACGACACGAACCTCAACAAGCTCTACGCCAGCGCCTACTACCGCCTCGGCGTGAGCCAGGTGCAGGCCGAGCAACTCGGCGCCGCGCGGACCTCGCTTCAGCGTGCGCTCGACCACGCCCGCACGGCCGGCGTCAACCCGGTGATCCAGGGCGCGCAGCAGCAGCTCGACTACATCCGCGAGGTGCAGGGCTAACCCCTCCTTCGCCCGCAGCACACGGGAGGCCCGCAGCCGGACGGTTGCGGGCCTCGCTCTTCTTTTGTCACCGTCGGTAGGGGCTCGATATATCGAGCCCCTACGCCGAGGTTGCCGTCCTGCCCTTCCTCAAACCGTGTTTCGGCTACCGAGCCAGATGATGAGCAGGAGGAGGATCGCCGGAATGACGACGGACGCGAGCGGCATCCACTCGAGGCCGGTGCCCCCGGCGTAGTCGAAGTCGGCGGCGGGGAGGACGGGGAGCGACGGCATCGGGGGAGCGGGTTGGCGACGGGGCAAGATAGCGGCGGGGCTCCTTCGCCCGGCGGTAGCTTCGGTTCCCTTCCCCTCCTCGCCGCCATGCCCCAGCCGCTCATCGCTCCCACCGCGCAGGTCCACCGCACGGCTCGCCTCGGCGAGGACGTAGCCGTCGGCCACTTCACCGTGATCGAGGCGGGCGCGACGGTCGGGGCCGGGGGACGGATCGGGCACCACGCGGTGATCCACGAGGGGACGACGCTCGGCGACGGCGTCCGTGTGGATGACCACGCCACCGTCGGGAAGCAGCCGATGCGCGCGGCCCGGAGCGCGACGACGGGCCACGACGCACAGCCACCCGCACTCCTGGGCGACGGTGTGATCGTGGGGACCGGCGCGGTGATCTACGCCGGTTGCCGGATCGGGGACCGCGTGCTCGTCGCCGACCTCGCCACCGTGCGCGAGGACGTCGCCATCGGGGAGGGCACCATCGTCGGGCGCGGCGTGGCCGTCGAGAACCGGACGACGGTGGGGGCGCGGGTGAAGCTGGAGACGAACGCCTACCTCTGCGCCTACTCGACCGTCGAGGACGACGTGTTCGTGGCGCCGGGCGTGCTGACGAGCAACGACGACTACCTCGGCCGGACGGAGCGTCGGTTCGAGGCGTTCGGCGGCCCCGTCGTGCGGCGCGGCGCGCGGCTCGGCGTGGGCGTCGTGCTGCTGCCGGGCCGCGAGGTTCTTCCTGAGGCCGTCGTCGGCGCGGGCGCCGTGCTGACGCGCGACGCCGAGGCGGGGCGGGTCCACCTCGGCGTGCCCGCCCGCCCGACCCGTCCTGTCCCCGAAGAGGAGAAGCTGGGGGGTGGTCCCTCATGATCTGTCCGTAGGGGCGGACCTGCGTGTCCGCCCGGCCCACTCGGTCCCCGACAAGGAAAAGTTGGAAAGTGGGTCTGGACCTGAGGGTCCTTGCTAGACCTCCGCGTTGTAGGGGCGTACGGCCGTACGCCCCCACGGGCGGTCGGGAAAACGGATGAAGGGCGGGGCGCCCCCGAGACCATCGGTAGCTTCCGTCTCCTCCCACCTCTCCCCGAAGGATGAACATCCAGATGGTGGACCTGCAGGCGCAGGTCGCCGCGATCCGCGACGAGCTCGACGGCGCCATCGCGGCCGTGCTCGAGAGCGGCGCGTTCGTGCGGGGGCCGTTCGTCACCCGGTTCGAGGAGGAGCTCGCGGCGTACCTCGGCGGCGCGTTCGCGCTCGGCGTCGGGAACGGGACGGACGCGCTCCAGGTCGCCTACATGGCCGCGGGCGTCGGGCCGGGCGACGAGGTCATCACCCCGGCCTTCACGTTCGTCGCCACGGCCGAGGCCGCCGCGCTGCTCGGCGCGACGCCGGTGTTCGTGGACGTCGACCCCGCGACGTTCAACCTCGACCCCGCCGCCGTCGAGGCCGCCGTCACCGAGTGGACGCGGGCCATCGTGCCCGTCCACCTCTTCGGCCAGCCGGCCGACCTCGACCCGATCCTCGCGCTCGGCGAGCGGCGCGAGATCCCCGTGATCGAGGACGCGGCTCAGGCCGTCGGGGCGGAGTACGGCGGGCGGGCGGTGGGGTACCTCGGCCAGATGGGCTGCCTCTCGTTCTACCCCTCCAAGAACCTCGGCGCCTTCGGCGACGGCGGCGCCGTCCTCACCGACGACGAGGCCCTCTACGAGCAGGCCCGCCTCGTCGCCAACCACGGGGGCCGGAAGAAGTACCACAACGAGGTCGTCGGCGTGAACTCCCGCCTCGACGCGCTCCACGCCGCGATGCTCTCCGTCAAGCTCCGCCACCTCGACCGGTGGACGGCGGCGCGGCAGGTCGCCGCGGCGGCCTACGACGCCTGCTTCGCCGGGAGCGAGGTCGTCGTGCCGCATCGGGCGCCGGGGCGGACGCACGTGTTCCACCAGTACACCGTCCGCGTCCCCGCCGCCGCGCGCGACGGCCTCGTGGCGCACCTCAAGGCGGACGGCATCCCCTCGATGGTGTACTACCCCGTCGGCCTCCACCGGCTGCCCGTGTTCGAGGAGCTGGGCTACGCCGAGGGCAGCCTGCCGGAGACCGAGCGCGCCAGCCGCGAAGTCCTCTCCCTCCCGATGCACCCCGAGTTGACGCTGGAGCAGGTCCACCGCGTGGCCGGCGCTGTGCGGGCGTATCTGGGGGAGGCGGTGGAGGCGTGACCGAGCCGGGGCGACCCCGCCGTAGTGCGTAGTTCGTATTACGTAAGGGAGTCCCCGTCGAGCCACCCAGCCAAGCATCCCTACGCAGTACGAACTACGCAACAGCCCCCGTGTCAGACACAGCCTCCTCTCCCCCCGTCCGCGTCGCGCAGGTCGGCGTGGGGTACTGGGGAAAGAACCTCCTCCGCAACCTCCGCGCGCTGCCCGAGGCCGAGGTCGTCCTCGCCTGCGACCGCGATGCCGATGCGCTCGCGCGCGCCGAGCAGCAGCACCCCGGCCTGCGGACGACGCAGCGGTTCGAGGACCTCCTGGAGGACGACGCCGTCGAGGCCGTCGCGGTGGCGACGGAGACGCCGCTCCACTTCGTGATGGCCGAGGCGGCGCTGCGGGCCGGCAAGCACGTCCTCGTCGAGAAGCCGATGGCGCAGACGGCTGAGCAGGCGCGGCGGCTGGTGGCGCTGGCCGAGGAGCGGGACCGGCGGCTGATGGTCGGCCACCTCCTCCGGTACCACCCCGCGTTCGAGCACGTCGAGAAGATGGCGGCCGGCGGCGTCCTCGGCGACGTGCACTACCTCTACAGCACCCGCGTCAACCTCGGCATCGTGCGCGAGCGCGAGAACGCCTTCGAGAGCCTCGCCCCGCACGACCTCGCCGTGGCGCTGGCCGTCCTCGGCGGCGAGCCGCGGACGGTGGCGGCGCAGGGGGCGAGCTACCTCCGCCCCGGCGTCGAGGACGTCGTCTTCGCCACGGTCGCCTTCGACGGCGGGCGGCTGGCCCACCTCCACACCTCCTGGCTCGACCCCCACAAGGTCCGGAAGGTGACGGTGGTCGGGAGCCGGCGGATGGCCGTCGTGGACGACATGGAGCCGGCCGAGAAGGTCCGCGTCTACGACAAGGGCGTCGAGCTCACGGCCGAGAGCGGCTACGTCGGCTTCGGGGAGGCCCTCCGGCTCCGCTCGGGCGACATCACGATCCCGAAGCTGCCGGCCGTCGAGCCCCTCCGGGCCGAGTGCGCCCACTTCATAGCGTGCGTCCGTTCAGGGGAGACGCCGCGCACGGACGGGCGGAGCGGGCTGGCGGTCGTCCGGCTGCTGGAGGCCGCGCGGCGGTCGCTGGCCGCGGGCGGCGCGGCCGTCGAGGTGTGATCCCCCGCTTCCCGCTCTATCACTACGCTCAGAGAGCGAGAAGCTGTCCCCCTTCGGAAGGGGACAGTCCGGCGCAGCCAGAGCGGAGCGATGCAAGCCGGACGGGGGGGCGCTATATGCTTGATCACGCCCCCACGGTCTCCTTAATGACGCGGCGGAGCGCCGGGCGCCAGTCGGGCGCGGCGAGGCCGTAGGCGCGCTCCAGCTTGGCCGTGTCGAGGCGGGAGTTCGCGGGGCGCGGCGCGGGCGTGGGGTACTCCGCCGTGGCGATGGGCTCAACGCGCTGGGCGCGGAGGGGACCGTGCCGCCGGGCCTCCTCCACGACGGCCTCGGCGAAGCCGTGCCACGTCGTCGCGGGCTGCCCGGCGAGGTGGAACGTGCCCATCGGCGCCTCGGCATCGGCCACTAGACGGCGGGCGACGGCGAGGGCGGACCGGGCGACGTCGGCGGCGGCGGTCGGGCAGCCCTGCTGATCGGCCACGACGCGGAGCGCGTCGCGCTCGCGGGCCAGCCGGAGCATCGTCAAGACGAAGTTCGGGGGGTGGGCGCTGAAGACCCAGCTCGTCCGCAGGATGACGTGGCGGCGGAGCGTCTGCCGAACGGCCTCCTCCCCCTCCCACTTGCTCTGCCCGTAGGCGCCGAGCGGGTTCGGCGGGTCGCCCTCGGAGTACGGCTCGGCCTTCTGGCCGTCGAATACGTAGTCGGTCGAGAGGTGAATGAGCGCGGCCCCGGCCTCGGCGCAGGCCTCGGCGAGGTGGCGGGTGCCGTCGCGGTTCACGGCGAGGACGGTCTCCGCCTCCGACTCGGCGTGGTCCACGGCGGTGTAGGCGGCGGCGTTGATCACCACCTCCGGCCGGTGCTGGCGGACGGCCTCGAAGACGGCCTCCCGGTCTGTGATGTCCAGCGCCGCCCGGTCGAGCGCGAGGAGGTCGTCGTCCGCCCCCATCGCCCGAGCCGTCTCCCGGCCCACCTGCCCGGCGGCCCCCGTCAGCAGCACCCTCACGGCGTCGCCGCCTCGAAGGCCACCCGCGGGAGGTGCTCCTGCGGGAGGTCACGGAGTCGGGGTAGCGCGGCGTCCTTGTCCGAGAGCACCGGCTGCTTGATGGGCCACGCGATGCCGAGGTCGGGGTCATCCCAGCGGAGGCCGCCCTCGTCGCCGGGGGCGTAGGCCGCGTCGCAGCGGTAGACCACGTCGGCCCAGTCGGAGAGGACGCAGAAGCCGTGGGCCATCCCGCGCGGGACCCAGAGCTGCCGCCCGGCCTCAGCGTCGAGCTCGACCGTGAGCGCCTCCCCGAACGTGGGGGAGCCGCGCCGGAGGTCTACGGCGGCGTCGAAGACGCGCCCGCGGGTGACGTGGATGAGCTTGCCCTGCGGCTGCTTGATCTGGAAGTGCAGCCCCCGCAGCACGCCCTGCCGCGAGCGGGAGTGGTTGTCCTGCACGAACGCCACGTCCAGGCCGTGCTCGGCGTAACGGGCGGCGTGGAACGTCTCGCGGAAGAACCCCCGCCGGTCCGCGAACGTCCGCGGCTCGACGAGGAGCACGCCCGGCAGCGGGGTCTCGGTGACGGTCATCGGGCCTCGGTGGGCGCTTCGCGGGCGAGGAGGTCGAGGAGGTACTCTCCGTAGGCGCTCTTGGCGAGGGGCCGCGCCAGCGCTTCGAGGTCGTCGGCGTCGATGTACCCCATCCGGTAGGCGACCTCCTCGGGGCAGGCGATCTTCAGCCCCTGCCGGCTCTCGACGACCTCGACGAACGTGGCGGCTTCGAGGAGGGCCTGGTGCGTGCCCGTGTCGAGCCACGCCGTCCCCCGGCCGAGCGTCTCGACGCGGAGGGCACCACGGCGGAGGTAGGCCCGGTTCACGTCGGTGATCTCGAGCTCGCCGCGCGACGAGGGCGCGAGGGCGCGGGCGACGTCCACCACGTCGCGGTCGTAGAAGTAGAGCCCCGTCACGGCGTAGGGCGAGGGCGGATCGGCTGGCTTCTCGACGATGTCCGCCGGCCGCCCCTCCCCGTCGAAGGCGACGACGCCGTAGCGCTCGGGGTCCTTGACGCGGTAGGCGAACACGGTGGCGCCGGCCTCCTGCGCGGCGGCGGCCTGGAGCGTCCCCGAGAGCCCCTGCCCGTAGAAGATGTTGTCCCCCAACACCAGCGCCACCCCGTCGTCCCCGATGAACCCCTCCCCGATCAGGAACGCCTCGGCGATCCCGCGCGGCGCGGCCTGCTCGGCGTAGGCGAAGGAGAGCCCCCACCGGCCGCCGTCGCCGAGGAGGCGCTCGAACAGCGGGAGGTCGCGGGGGGTCGAGATGACGAGGACCTCGCGGATGCCGGCGAGCATCAGCGTCGTCAAGGGGTAGTAGACGAGGGGCTTGTCGTAGACCGGCATGAGCTGCTTGCTGACGGCGAGCGTCAGCGGGTGCAGCCGGGTGCCGGCCCCGCCGGCGAGGATGATCCCCTTCATACCGCCGCCTGCCGCTCGACGGCCTCCCGGAAGTAGTCGAGCGTCCGTCGCAGGCCCTCGGCGCGGTCCACGCACGGCTCCCAGTCCAGGAGCGCCTTCGCCTTCGAGATGTCGGGCTGCCGGACCTTCGGGTCGTCGGTCGGGAGCGGCTCGAACGCGATCGTCGAATCCGACCCCGTGAGGGCGACGACCTCCTCGGCGAAGGCGCGGATCGAGACCTCGTCCGGGTTGCCGATGTTGACGGGCTCGACCTCGTCGGAGTGGAGGACGCGCCAGACCCCCTCGACGAGGTCGTCGACGTACTGGAACGAGCGGGTCTGGCTGCCGTCGCCGAAGACGGTGATGGGGTCGCCGCGGAGGGCCTGCCCCATGAAGGCCGGCAGCGCGCGGCCGTCGTCGAGCCGCATCCGCGGGCCGTAGGTGTTGAACACCCGCACGATCCGGGTTCCGAGGCCGTGGACGCGGTGGTACGCCATCGTGATGGCCTCGGCGAAGCGCTTGGCCTCGTCGTAGACGCCGCGCACGCCGACGGGGTTGACGTTGCCCCAGTAGCTCTCCGGCTGCGGGTGGATCAGCGGGTCGCCGTAGACCTCGCTCGTGGAGGCGAGCAGGAACCGGGCACCCTTCTCCTTCGCCAGCCCGAGCCCGTTGTGCGTCCCCAGCGCGCCGACCTTCAGCGTCTGGATGGGGAGCTTGAGGTAGTCGATGGGCGAGGCCGGGCTCGCGAAGTGGAGGACGTTGTCGAGGTCGCCTTTGACGTAGACGTAGGTCGAGACGTCGTGGCGGACGATCTCGAACCGGGGGTGCCCGACGAGGTGGGCGATGTTGTCCGGGCTCCCCGTGATGAAGTTGTCCATGCAGACGACCTCGTGGCCCTCGGCGACGAACCGGTCGCAGAGGTGGGAGCCGAGGAAGCCGGCGCCGCCGGTGATGAGGGTGCGAGGCATCGGGTGCGGGAGACGGTGGACGGGGGGCCGTGAACGGAGGTTGGGGGAGAGACCGTCTTCCGTCCTCAGCCCTCCGTCTCCTGAAGCGCCTGCCCGTTGGCGCCGACGGCGGCCCCGGCGGGGTGCCCGGCCGGCGGCACGAAGGGGCGGCCGACGGAGCGGTACTCGAAGCCCTGCTCCGCCATCCGCTCGGTGTCGTAGAGGTTGCGGCCGTCGAAGATGAGCGGGGCGCGCAGCAGCCGGAGCATCCGCTCGAAGTCCGGCCGGCGGAACTCCGGCCACTCCGTGCAGATCACGAGGCAGTCGGCGCGGACGAGGGCGCTGTACGGGTCGGCGGCGTAGGCGATGGTGCCGTTGCCGAGCGGCCCCTCCCCGAGCGCCCGGCGCGTCGTCTCGATGGCCTCGGCGTCGTAGGCCACGACCTCGGCGCCGGCGGCGGCGAGGGCGCGGATGATGACGTGGCTCGGGGCCTCGCGGATGTCGTCGGTGTTCGGCTTGAAGGCGAGCCCCCACACGGCGATCCGCTTCCTCGCAAGCGCCTCCGCCGGGTCCGCACCCGGATCTCCGAGGCGCTCCAGCACGCGGTCGGCGAGCATGGCGCGCTGGCGGTCGTTGACGCGGAGGACGGCCTCGAGGAGCTCCGAGGCGTACCCCATCTGCTGCCCCGTCCGCGCCAGCGCCCGGACGTCCTTCGGGAAGCACGAGCCGCCGAAGCCGATCCCGGCGTAGAGGAACTTCGGCCCAATCCGGCTGTCCGTCCCGATCCCACGGCGGACGCGGTCCACGTCGGCGCCGAGGAGGTCGCAGAGGTTGGCGACCTCGTTCATGAACGTGATCCGGGTGGCGAGCAGGGAGTTGGCGGCGTACTTCGTCATCTCCGCGCTCTTCTCGTCCATCCGGATGATGGGGTTGCCGCTGCGGACGAACGGCTCGTAGAGCTCCTCCATGAGGTCCCCAGCGCGCTCGCTGGAGGTCCCGATCACGACGCGCTCGGGCTTCATGAAGTCCCCCACGGCAGCGCCCTCGCGGAGGAATTCCGGGTTCGAGACGACGTCGAAGTCGGCGCCGGGCGTGAGGCCGCGCTCGGCCATCACCGCCGTCACCCGCTCGGCCGTGCCGACGGGGACGGTGCTCTTGTCCACGATCACGCGGTAGCCCCAGCCCTCGGCGGCGCCGTTTTCCGCGAGGAGGCCGGCGACGTCGCCCGCGGCGCGGAGGACGTACGAGAGGTCGGCCGAGCCGTCCTCGCCGGGCGGCGTCGGCAGCGCGAGGAAGAGGATGTCGGCGTGCTCGACGGCCTGGGCGAGCTCCGTCGTGAAGCGGAGGCGGCCCTCGCGGAGGCCGCGCTCGACGTAGCGCTCGATGCCGGGCTCGAAGATGGTGAGCTCGCCGCGGCTGAGCTTCTCGACCTTCTCGGGGTCGATGTCGACGCAGACGACCTCGTTGCCCATCTCGGCGAAGCAGGCCCCGGAGACGAGGCCGACGTAGCCAGTGCCGATGACGCCAATCTTCATGAGGGGTGCCGTTGGTGAGGGACCGTCAAGATACCGGTCCCCTCCGGTGGACCGCCCCGCCGGCCGGGCTCGCGGGGGGCAAGCTTCTGCGAAAAGGGGCACCCCCACGGTGCCTCCGCTGGCGCCGGGCGCGCGGGCGCCTGGGCTATCTTGGCAGCGCCCCCTCTCACCCGTCACCCCTCCCCGATGAGCCTCTACGCCGTGATCATGGCCGGCGGCGTCGGCAGCCGGTTCTGGCCGCGCAGCCGGCAGGACGAGCCGAAGCAGTTCCTCCCCGTGCTCGACTCCAGCTCGCTGATCCAGAACACCTTCGCCCGGCTCCAGCCGCTCGTCGCGCCCGAGCGCGTGGTCGTGGTGACGAACGCGCGCTACGCCGCCCAGACGCGCCAGCACCTCCCCGCGCTCGACGAGGCGATGATCCTGACGGAGCCCGTCGCGCGGAACACGGCCCCGGCCATCGCCTACGCCGCCGCGAAGCTCGCCGCGCTGGACCCCGAGGCCACGATGATCGTGCTCCCAGCCGACCACGTCATCACCGACGTCCGCGGCTTCCAGCGTGTGCTCGAAGCCGCCGCCGAGAAGGCCCGTCAGGGTACGGCGGAGGCGGCCCCGCTCGTCACCATCGGCATCGAGCCGACGCACCCGGCTACGGGCTACGGCTACATCCAATACGACACCGCCGCCGCTGGCGACGGGGACGCCCCCAAGCCCTGCCCCGTCCGCACGTTCGCCGAGAAGCCCGACCTCGCCACGGCCGAGCGGTTCCTCGACGCCGGGGACTTCCTCTGGAACTCCGGCATGTTCATCTGGCGCGCCGACGCCGTCCTCGCCCGCCTCGAGCGCCACCTCCCCGCCGTCTACCACGCCTTCGGGCCCGTCCTCGAAGCCGCTCGCTCCGACGACGAGGAGCGCGAGCGGGCCGCCGTCGGGGCGGCCTTCGCCGAGACCCCGAAGATCTCCATCGACTACGGCGTCATGGAACCCGCCGCGGCCGAGGGCGGCGTGTGGGTCGTGCCCGGCTCGTTCGGGTGGAACGACGTAGGGGACTGGCGCGCGGTCTACGACATCGCGGGGAAGGACCGCGCCGGCAACGCCGTCGAGGGCGACGTCATCCTCCACGACTCGAGCCGGAGCTACGTCCGTTCCGAGAACCGCCTCGTCGTCCTCGTCGGCGTGCAGGACCTCGCGGTGGTGGACACCGACGACGCCGTGCTCGTCTGCCACCTCGGGAAGACGCAGCAGGTGAAGAACGTCGTGGATTACCTCGGCTCGCACGGGATGGAGGAGTACGTCTGAGCCCCGCTGGCTGGGGCGCCTCGCTTAACGCAAACTTTTTGCGCCAAGCCTGCAACAGGGCCGATGATGTGACGTAGTGGTCGCCATGTGACTCACGGGTCACACTTCGACTAACCGTTCACGCAGAGCCGCTGATGCCAGCCCCCACCCTCTCCCGCCGCGACCGCGAACGCCAGGCCCGCCGCCAGGCGATGCTCGACGCCGCCCGCGCCGTCTTCGCTGAGAAGGGCTACGAGCAGGCCACGTTGGATGAGGTGGCCGAGCGCGCCGAGTTCGGCAAGGGCACGCTCTACAACTACTTCCCCGCGGGCAAGGAGGAGCTGTTCTTCACGCTCTTCGAGGAGGTCGTCGTGGAGGGCCTCCGGCGCGCGATCGCCGAGGCCTTCCCGGACTCCGACGCGCTCACGACGCCGGCCGCCGCGCGCGACGCCTTCCGTGGGCTGATCGGGGGGCTGCTCTCGCACTTCGAGGCCAACCGGGAGTCCATGATGATCTTTATGAAGGAGGGCCACCGGATGGTGCTCTCCGGGGAGCGCCACGAGACCGCCGCCCGGCACTGGCTCTCGATCATGGAGGCGCTGGAGCGCCCCATCGCGGCAGCGATGCGGCACGGCGCGCTCCGCGACCTCCCGGCCCACCCCATCGCCCACCTCATCATGGGCAACGTGCGCGGCGTCATCATGGCCGAGGTGGACGCCGAGTGCGACCCCTCCGGGACGTTCGAGCCCCGCCCGTTCGGGTCCTCCGCCGACACGGCCGACTTCATCACGTCGGTGCTGTTCGACGGCCTGTTGCCCCGCGACCAGTGAGCAGCGAACAGAAGGCGGTGCGCCTGGCCTTCGAAATCTAACCACTCCGATGGCCCCATCCTTTGCACATCCTGACCGACTGATGGCACGCCAGCGTCCTACGTTGCAACAGCTTAAATCCAGCATGCAGAAGGCAGCGCGCAGGAGGCGGAGGAGTGGGACCCAGGCGGGATCCTGGCACCAGGCCCTCTGCTCGCTGCTCTCCGTTCGCTGCTCGCTGAACAGGCCCATGCCCCGTCTTCTCCTCGCCGCGCTCCTCGTCCTCCTCGCGCTTCCGGCCCGCGCCCAGGAGCCCGCCGCGCTCGTCCCCCCCGAGGCGCCCGTCGCGCTGACGCTCGACGAGGCGCTGCAGATCGCGCTCGACCGGAACTACGCCGTCCGCCTCGCCGCGCTCGACGTGGCGGCGGCGAGCGCGCAGGTCCGCGAGGCGTGGGGGCAGGTGCTCCCCAGCGTCGACGCCAACGCGAGCTACACCCGCAACCTCGTCCAGGCCAACCCCTTCGCCGGCTCCGACGCCGGCGGCCTCTTCGGCGCGCTCGGCTCCATCGACTGGCTCGCCTTCAACGAGCGCGCCCGCACCGACGGCGACCCCGCGACGGAGCCGATCTCGCTGGGGGAGTTCCGGCAGCGGCAGGGCGAGGGGTTCCAGCAGGCCGGCATCTCCGTCGGCCCGAACGAGAACCCGTTCGGCGTGCCGAACCAGTTCCAGACGGGGCTCTCGGTCACCCAGACGCTCTACAACGGCAGTGCCTTCGCGGCGATCAAGGGGGCGCGGAGCCTGCGCGAGATCAACGAGGCCGCGCTGACGCAGCAGGAGCAGGGCCTCGTCCACCGGGTCCGCCAGCTCTACTACGGCGCGCTGCTCGCCGAGCGGCAGGCCGGCGTCGCCCGCGCCAGCGTAGGCCGGACGCAGGCCACGGCCGACGAGACGGCCCGCCGCGTCTCCGCCGGCACGCTCCCGAAGTTCGAGCGGCTGACGGCCGAGGTCGAGGTCGCCAACCTGGAGACGCAACTCCTGACGGCCGAGAACCAGGCGGCGCTGGCGCGGGACCAGCTCCTCTTCACCCTCGGCCTGCCCGTCGGCCGCCCCATCGCCCTCCGCGGCGACCTCGACGTCCCCACCAACGCCCTCGTCGAGACGGTCTCGTTCGAGGACGCCGTGGCGGTGGCGCTGGAGCGGCGGCCGGAGCTGGAGCAGGCCCGGCTCGCGGTGAAGCTCCGCGAGGTCGACCGCAACATCGCGCGCTCGGGCTACTTCCCGACGGTCAACGCCTTCGCCAACCTCGCCTACCTCGGCAACGTCCCCGACAACCGCGACGTGGTGACGCAGGGCGCCGACCCGAGCGACCCGTTCGGGGTGACGGTGGAGGAGCGCGGGTTCTTCGACGACGCCTACTGGAACCCCAGCGTGGCCGTCGGCGCGCAGCTCCAGTGGAACCTGTTCGACGGGTTCCAGACGACGCGGCGGGTGCAGCAGCGGCAGATCGCCATCGAGCAGGCGGAGGTCCAGTTCGAGCAGGCCGCGCAGAGCGTGGTGCTGGAGGTCGAGGCCGCGCTCCGCAACCTCGCCTCGTCGCGCCAGCGGATCGCGGCACAGGGGGAGAACGTCGGCCGCGCCGAGACGGCCTACGCCTTCGCCGAGACCCGGCTCGAGGGCGGCGTCTCGACGCAGATCGACGTCCGCCTCGCCTCGCAGCAGTTGGATCAGGCCCGCCTCGGCTACCTCCAGGCTGTCTACGACTACCTCACGGCGCGGAGCGACCTCCAGCGCGCCGTCGGCGTCGTCCTCCCCGAGCCCATCGGCGACGCCCGCATCAGCCTGACCTCCGCCGAATGACCGTTCCGTAGGGGCGTGATTAATCACGCCCCTACGGCACCCAACCAACGGGAACCATGAATCCGCTTTCTCGCCAGCTCCGCCACATCTTCTGCGGCTACCACCTCGCCGCCGCGCTGCTGCTGCTGCCGGCGCTCCTCCTCCTCTCCGCCTGCGGCGACGCCGAGGCGCCGGACGCGGCGGTCGAGGCTGCTGAGGCCGCCGACGAAGACGGCCGCATCGCCATCCCCGTCGAGGTCGTGGTCGTGAGCCCGGGCTCGTTCGAGGATACGATCTCGATGACCGGCGCCGTCGAGGCCCCGGACGACGCGACGCTGTCGGCGGAGTCGGCGGGGACGCTGACGTACCTCGCCCCGCTCGGCGCGCGGGTCGGGCGCGGCGCCGCCGTGGCGCGGATCGACGCCGGGCTCGCCAGCGCGCAGGTCCAGCAGGCCGAGGCCACCGCGCAGGCCGCCCGCGCCCAGCTCGACCTCGCGCGGGACCAGTTCGAGCGGCAGGAGCCGCTCTACGCCGACTCCATCATCAGCGCCCTCGAATTCCAGGGCGTCCGGACGCAGCTCGCCAGCGCGCAGGCGCAGGTTGCCCAGGCCGAGGCCCAGGTGGCGCAGGCCCGCGAGGGGCTGTCGCGGACGCGGATCGTCGCGCCCTTCACCGGCACCGTGGAACAGCACGTCGCCGAGCGGGGGGAGCAGGTGGCGCCGGGGCTGCCCGTCGTCCGGCTCGTTGCGGCGGGGCGGGTGAAGGTGCGGGCCGGCGTGCCCGAGCGCTACGCCGCCGACATCGAGCAGGGCACGCCGGTACTCGTGGCCGCCGAGAGCTACGGGATGGAGCCCGCGCGCGGGACGGTGACGTTCGTCGGCGCCGCCATCGACCCGCAGAGCCGGACGTTCCCCATCGAGGTCGCGCTGCCGGACGGGAGCCGGCTGAAGCCGGAGATGGTCGTCAGCCTCGAGGTCTCGCGCGACGTGCTCGACGACGTGATCGCGCTGCCGCTCTCGGCCCTCGTCCGCGACGAGCGCGGCACGAGCGTCTACGTCGTGGAGGGCTCCGACGGCAGCGGCACCGTCGTCCGCAGACCCGTCGAGGTCGGCGCCACGTCCGGGGGCCGCGCCGTCGTCGCCGGCGGCCTCGCCGCGGGGGACCGGGTGATCGTGACCGGCCAGACCACCGTCACCGAGGGCGACCGCGTCCGCGTCGTCGAGAGCACGTCCAATGCCGCCTCCCTCGCCTCGTTTTCTGAATGACCGTCGGTAGGGGCGTGATTAATCACGCCCCTACGCCGCCCAACCGCAGGCGTTATGCGCATCACCAACCTCGCCATCCAGAACCGGATCGCCGTCGTGGTCCTCACCGCGATCCTCGTCGTCGGCGGGCTGATCGCCTACGTCACGATCCCCAAGGAGTCGGCGCCGCAGATCGAGTTCGCCACCATCGTCGTCACGACGATCTACCCCGGCGCGAGCCCCGACGACATCGAGGGCATTATCACGCAGGAGGTCGAGCGCGAGGTCGCCTCGATCACCGGGATCGACGATCTCCGCAGCACCAGCACCGAGGGCGTCTCGACCGTCGTGATCGAGTTCACCCCGGATGTAGACGTGGACCAGGCGAGCATCGACGTCCGCGAGGCCGTGGACCGCGCGAAGGCCGAGTTCCCCTCCGACGTCGAGGAGCCCATCGTCTCGGAGCTGGACTCCAGCGAGTTCCCCATCGTCACCATCAACCTCGCGGCGGACTACTCGCTGGCGCGGCTGCGCGACGTGGCCGAGGACCTGGAGGACGCCATTGAGGCGCAGCCCGGCATCCTCGGCGTGGACCTCATCGGCGGGCTCGAACGGGAGGTCCAGGTGAACGTGGACCTCAACGCGCTCCAGGGCTACAACCTCACCTTCAGCGACGTCATCGGGACGATCCAGCAGGAGAACACGAACATCCCCGGCGGCTCGCTCGACATCGACCGCCTGAACTACCTCGTCCGCGTGGACGGCGAGTTCGAGGACCCGGCGGAGATCGAGGACCTCGTGATCGACGCGCCCGGTGGCGTGCCGGTCTACGTCCGCGACGTGGCCGACGTGGAGTTCGGGTTCAAGGACCGTTCAAGCTATGCCCGCCTCGAAGTCCTCAAGAACGAGGTCGAGGACGGGGTCTACGAGGAGGTGGCCGGCGTCGAGAACCTGCAGGTGATCTCGCTGTCGGTGAAGAAGCGGCCGGGCGAGAACATCATCGAGACCGTCGGGGGCGTGCGCGAGACGGTGGACGACTACCCGCTCCCGACGGGGACGGAGGTGACGTACACCGGCGACGAGTCGCAGAACGTCGAGACCCTGGTCGCGGACCTCCAGAACAACATCATCTCGGGGCTCCTGTTCGTGATCGCGGTGCTGCTGTTCTTCCTCGGCGTCCGCAACGCCACCCTCGTCGGGATCGCCATCCCGCTCTCGATGCTGCTCTCGTTCGTGATCTTCGCGGTGATGGGCGAGACGCTGAACTTCGTGATCCTGTTCAGCCTCATCATCGCGCTCGGGATGCTGGTGGA
The DNA here is from genome assembly GCA_965215145.1 of Rhodothermales bacterium. GTDB lineage: Bacteria > Bacteroidota > Rhodothermia > Rhodothermales > JANQRZ01. The sequence continues at coordinate 3,116,397 of OZ244038.1, forward strand.
CAACGCGGTGGTGATCGTCGAGAACATCTACCGCTTCCGGGAGGAGGGCTACGGCCGGTGGGAGGCGGCGAAGGAGGCCACGGCCGAGGTCGGCGGCGCCGTCGCGGCGAGCACGGCGACGACGGTGGCGGCGTTCGCGCCGATGCTGTTCTGGCCGGGCATCATCGGGAAGTTCATGGGCTACCTCCCGCTGACGCTGATCGTGACGCTCTCGGCGAGCCTGTTCGTGGCGCTCATCATCAACCCCGTCATCACCGGCTACCTCATCCGCCTCGAAGGCGAGGCGGACGCGCCCCGGAGCCCCCGCACGAAGCGGCTGGGGTACGCGCTGGTCGCCTTCACCGCGCTCGTCGTCGGGCTGACGAACTGGAAGACGCTGGTGTTCGCCGCCGTGACGATCCCGCTGGTGGTGGTCCTGTACCGCCGCGTGCTGGCCCCCATCGCGCAGCGGTTCCAGACGCGGACGGTGCCGCGGCTGACCGAGCGCTACCGCGGCTTCCTGAACTGGATGCTGGAGCGCGACTACACCGTGCGGCGGGCGATGCTCCGCAACACCCTCGCGCTCGGCAGCTTCACGGCCGGGTTCCTCCTGCTGATCGGCGGCGCCATGCTGTCGGGGCTCTCGCAGGCGGCGGGGCTACTGCTGCTCGTGCCCGGCGGGGTCCTCCTCGCCGTCGGCGTCCTCGGCATCGTGGTGCACGCGCTGGAGACGGCGTTCCTCGGCGGGCGCGGCTCCGTCAAGGCCGGGCTCGTCTTCGGCGCGGTGATCGGGGTGCTCGCCTTCCTCCTCATCCTCGCCGGGCGGATCGACCTCGGGAGCGCCGACGGCTTCAACGTCCTCGTCGGGATGCTGCTGCTGCCGGGCGTGATCGTGCTCGCGGGCGCGCTCGGGATGGCCTTCGGGAAGGATCGCAAGACGCTGCTGCTCACCGACAACCGCGCGCGGCTCCTCACGGCGACGCTCGCCACGCTCGTCGCCATCGTCGTGCTGTTCCAGGTCGCCCCCACCGGCGTCGTCTTCTTCCCCGACACCGACCCGAACTTCGTCCAGGTCAAGGTCGAGTCCCCGATCGGGACGAACATCGAGGCCAGCAACCGGACGGCGCAGGAGGTCTTCCACCGGATCGAGCGGCTCGTGGACGAGGACCCCGCGACCCTCGCCAACACCGAGACCATCCTCACCCAGGTCGGCGTCGGCGGAGACATCCTATTCGGCGGGGGGTCGGCGTCGCCCGAGAACAGCACCGTCACCATCAACGTCGTGGACTACGGCGCGCGCGCGGAGTCCTCAGCCGAGACGATGCGGCGCGTCCGCCGCGAGCTCGAGGGCATCCCCGGCGCCGAGATCTCGTTCGCCAAGGACCAGGCCGGCCCGCCCACCGGCGCCCCCGTCAACATCGAGGTCTCCGGCGACGACTTCGAGACCATCGTGCGGGTCTCGCAGGGGATCAAGGCGAAGCTGAACGAGGGGCTCGCCGAGCTCGACCCCGAGACCGGCGAGCCCGTCCTGGCCGGCCTCGTCGACGTCTCCGACAACCTCAACACCGGCCGCCCCGAGCTCCGCGTGGACATCGACCGCGAGCGCGCCGCCCGGTTCGGGCTCTCCACGAGCCAGGTCGCCCAGACGGTCCGCGCGGCCATCAACGGGATCGAGGCGAGCACCTTCCGCACGGGCGAGGACGAGTACGACATCACCGTCCGCCTCCGCGAGCGCGACCGCGCGAGCCTGGAGTCCCTGCGGAGCCTGACGATCCTGTACGAGGGCAGCCAGATCCCGCTGGTCGCCGTGGCGGACGTGAGCCTCGGCGGCGGGCTCGGCTCGATCACCCGACTCGACCAGCAGCGCGTCGTGACCGTCAGCGGCGACGCCGCCGAGGGCGTCAACCCGAACGCCCTGCTCGGCCGCGTGCAGACCTACCTCGAGCCGTACGTCGAGGAGGAGGTGCCGCCGGGCTACGAGGTCCGCTACACCGGCGAGAGCGAGGACCAGCAGGAGAGCTTCGGGTTCCTCACGACGGCGCTCCTGATCGGGATCGCGCTGATCACGATGATCCTGATCGCCCAGTTCAACTCCGTCAAGAACCCCCTCATCATCATGGTCGCCGTCGGGCTGAGCCTGATCGGCGTGATGCTCGGGCTGATCCTGACCAGGACGCCGTTCGGGCTGATGACGTTCATCGGGCTGATCTCGCTGGCCGGCATCGTCGTCAACAACGCCATCGTGCTCGTGGACTACATCGAGCAGCTCCGCGCCCGCGGCGCCGACAAGCAGCAGGCCGTGATCGACGGCGGCGCGACCCGCCTCCGGCCGGTCCTGCTCACGGCGTTCACGACGGTGATCGGCCTGATCCCACTCACGTTCGGGATCAACATCGACTTCATCGGGCTCGTGACCGACCTCGACCCCAACTTCGGAATCGGCTCGGAGAACACGCAGTTCTGGGGGCCGATGGGGACGGCCATCATCAGCGGCCTCACGTTCGCGACGTTCCTGACGCTGGTGATCGTGCCGGTGATGTACTCCGCGTTCGACTCGCTGGCGCAGCGGCTCTCGACGGCGGCCGATCCGGTGCCATCGGCGGTCCCGGCCGGCGCGCCGCTTCAGCCCGCCCCCGTCGCTACAGGTAACGGCCTCGGCGACGGCGGCCCGCTGGTCGAGCGCCCGGCCCCGCGCGCCTGAGAGCGGACCTGCGGGCCGGGGTGGCGGGTAGAGGCCGCTCACCTCCGCCCCGGCCTCGTGAGCACGTTCGTCCGCCTTCAGAAGCTTCTCCCCCAGCACGGGCTCTCCCGCGCCCTCGGCCGGCTCGCGGCGTCGGAAGTGCCGTGGGTCCGCGGGCCGCTGATCCGCGCCTTCGCCCGCGCCTACGGCGTCGACATGGCCGAGGCCGAGCGGCCCGACCTCGCCGGCTACCGCTCCTTCAACGACTTCTTTACCCGCGCCCTCACGCCGGACGCCCGGCCGGTGGACCCGGCGCCCGACGCCGTCGTGAGCCCCGCCGACGGGGTCGTGAGCCAGACGGGCATCGTCGAACGCGGCGAGTTGCTACAGGCGAAGGGCATCCGCTACTCGTTCTCCGCGCTTGCCGACGCCTGCGCCGGGCCGGCGTTCGAGGGCGGCCCGTTCGCGACGGTGTACCTCTCGCCGAAGGATTACCACCGGGTCCACCTCCCGCTGGCGGGGCGGCTCGTCCGGACGGTCGCCATCCCCGGCCGGCTGTTCTCCGTCAACGCCGCGACGGAGGCCGGGGTCGAGGGGCTGTTCGCCGTCAACGAGCGGCTGGTGTGCGAGTTCGAGACGGCCTCCGGGCGGATGCTCGTGGTGCTGGTCGGGGCGATGATCGTGGCGAGCATCGAGACGGTGTGGGACGGCCCGCACTCCCCCTACCGCGAGAAGCGGGTCACCGAGCACGACCGCACGTTCGAGAAGGGGGATGAGATCGGGCGGTTCCTGCTCGGGAGCAGCGTCGTGCTGGCATTCGAGGCGGGCCGGGTGCGGCTCGACCCGGCGCTGGCCGCGGGCGCCGTCGTGCGGATGGGTCGGCGGATCGGCACGGGCGCCTGAGCCCGGTCCCGGTCTCCGACTCAGACCCGGCCGGTCTCGTGGGCCCAGATGGCGAGCTCGACGCGGTTGCGGGCGTCAAGCTTCGCCATGAGGCTGGAGAGGTGGGTCTTGACGGTGCTCAGGCTGATGTGGAGCTCGTCGGCGATCTCGGCGTTCGTCCGGCCCCGCGCGACGGTGACGAGCACGTCCTCCTCCCGCTCCGTGAGCGGCTCGGTGGGCTGGGCCGGGCGGGCGGGCCGGCCGGCGGCGAAGGCGGAGAGGAGCCGGGCCGTCACGCTCGGCGCGATGAGGGCGTCCCCGCGCGCGGCGGCGTGGACGGCGCGGACGAGGAGGTCGGGGCCGGCATCCTTGAGGAGGAACCCGCGGGCGCCGGCCCGGAGCGCGCCGTAGACGTACTCGTCGAGGTCGAAGGTGGTGATGACGACGACGGCGAGGGGGTCGGCCACGTCCGGCCCCGCGAGGCGGCGGGTGACCTCGAGGCCGTCGAGCTCCGGCATGCGGATGTCGAGGAGGCAGACGTCCGGGCGGAGCCGGCGGGCGAGCGCGAGGGCCTCCGCCCCGTCGGCCGCCTCGGCGACGACCTCGACGTCGGGCTGGGCGTCGAGGATCGTCCGGAGCCCGGCCCGGATGAGGTCCTGGTCGTCGGCGATGAGGACGCGGGGGGTCACGGCGCCCCCCCGATGCTGCCCCCGCTGGCCTTCGGCAGGACGGCCTGCACGCGCCAGCCGCCGTCGGGGTGGGGGCCGGCTTCGAGCCGGCCGCCGAGCAGCGCCGCGCGCTCGGCCATCCCCGTGAGCCCGAACCGCGGCTGGACCCCGGCGCCGGGCCGGCCGGCCGCGCCGTCGTCGGCCACGGTGAGGCGGACGCGGTCGGCCTCGCCCTCGACCTCGACGGTGATCCGGCGGGCGTGCCGAGCGTGCCGGCGGGCGTTCGTGACGGACTCCTGGGCGAGCCGGTAGAGCCCAGCCTCGACGGAGGGGGCGAGGGCGTCGAGCGAGCCCGCGAGATGGACGTCCACCCGTGGCCCGTTCGGGGGGTTGCTGGCGAGGCGCTCGATGTCAGCGACGCGCCGACCCGGCGCCGTCGCGGCTTCGGCGCCGTCGCGGAGGGCCTCGACGATGGTGCGCATCTCGGCCAGCGTGCGCGAGGCGGCCTCCTCGATCACGTGGAGCGCGTCGGCGGCGGCCTCGGGGCGGGAGGGGAACACGACGCGCGCGGCCTGCGCCTGCACGGCGATGGCTGAGACGTGGTGGGCCACGGTGTCGTGGAGCTCGCGGGCGATGTGCTCGCGCTCGCGGCGCCGCGCCTCCTCGAACCGGCTCAGCCGCGCGGCATCGCGGTAGCGCATCGTCAGGCCGAGCACGGCGGGGAACAGCCAGAACACGGTCGCGATTACGTACCCCGGCACGCCCTCCGGGGGGACGTTCGCCTCGATGACGGCGACGGCGACGGCGACGAGCACGAGCCCCCCGACGGCTTCGCGGCCCGAGCCCCAGCGCACCAGCGCGTAGGTGGCGATGAGGACGGCGGGGGCGCTCCCTTCGGAGACGACGTGCCCCTCGCCCGCGACGAGCGTGAGCGCCCCCGCCACGCTCGCCGCGGAGCACACGAGGGCCACCACCTCGAGGGGCTGCACGCGCCGCCACGGCAAGGCGAGGGTCAGCAACGCCCCGAGGGTCGCCCGGAACGCCCGCCACTCGGGGGGCTCACCGTAGAGGCCGTCCAGGAGCGCGAGCGCGAGGAGGGCCGCGACCATCACCCAGTCCCACCGTGTGGGCGGCGAAGGCCGGGGCGCCCGCGGCGCCGCGAGTAGAGATCGGAAGGCGTGTCTCACGCTCTACGATACGGGGGCTTTCTCAGCGGGGCATCGGCCGAAAGTACGAGGCCAATACCAGCCGAAGGGTCAGGAACAGAACGGGCCGTTCACCCGATGCATAGGCAGATAGGATTCGAGAGCTTAGCGCCGTGGACGGACCTCCTCTTCTCCAGGGCCGCCCCTCCCCCAGAAGGGGGAGGGTTTGACGGAGAGGCCGTCTGTTCTCCACGGTGCGACGTCGGCCATGTTATTGAAGGCCTCCCCCACCCAGGCGCCTCCCCCATCCATGCAACGCTCAAAGACCACCCCGGTCCGCCCCCAGCGCGGAGCATCGCCCGACGCCGCTCCGGCTGCCTGCCCCACCATCCGCCTCTTCCGCGACGACGACTGGTCCGCCGTCTCACACTTCTACGAGAGCCGCTACCGCGAGGGCTACATCCTCGCCCAACGCGACTACTTCGACTGGGCCTTCGACCGCTCCCCCTTCCTCCAAGACGGCGAGCACGGGCAGCGCCTCGTCGCCGACCCGGCCCGCCCGCACGGCGAGCACGTCGTCGGCGTGACGGGCGAGAGCCCGTGGCCGATCCAGATTGGCGGGGAGCGGCGGATGAGCCAGTGCACGTTCAACGTCCTCCTCGACGAGGAGTACCGGCGGAGCACGCTCGGCTACCGCCTCATGACGCGGGCCGCCCTCGGCTACCCCTTTACCCTCGCCATCGGCGTCCGCCCCATCGTCCCCCGGCTCTCGGCGCGCGCCGGGCGTGTGTTCTCCTTCGAGATGGACCGTTGGGCCCGCGTGCTCGACCTCGACGCGTGCGAGCGGCTGGTGAGGGCGTCGGGGCCCTACGCGGAGATGGACGACGCGGAGCAGACGTTCGCCCCGGTCCTCCTGGCCGAGGCGGCACGAGCCCCCGCCGCTCCCGCACCGCCCGGCGCGCGGCTGGAGCGCGTCGAGCGGCTCGGCGCCGACTGGGACGCCGCCTGGGAGCGAATCCGCCCGGCCTACGGCGTCACGACGTGGCGCAGCGCCGCCTTCCTCAACTGGCGCTACGCCGACTACCCGTACCCCATCTACGAGACCCGCGTGCTCTACCTCCCCGACGCCCACGGGGGGGAGCGGGTCGCGGGGTTCGTGGCGCTCCGTGAGGAGCGGCCGGCGTTCGGGCGCGTGCTCCGCATCGTGGACCTCGTGGCCGAGGAGGGCGCCCGGGGGGCCCTGCTGGCGCTCGTCGAACGCGAGGCCCGGCGGCGCGAGTGCGCGCTCGTGGACTTCGTCGCGGGCGGCCGGGCCGACGAGGAGGCGCTTGCGGGAGCCGGCTACCGGACGTTCGACGTGGAGGGCTGGGAGGGCCTGCTCCCCTTCATCATGGACCCGCCGAAGTGGCGACGGCAGCGGGTGGCGTCGCTGTTCGCCCTCCCCGCCCCCGCCCACTACGACACCGCGCGGTACGGCCACGTCCCGCGCCCGACGGCGGAGGTGGAGGCCGGCGCCTTCTACTTCACCAAGGGCGACGGCGACCTCGACCGCGCTTTCTGACGGCGGAGCGGGTAGGGGCTGCGGCGGACCTACGGGCGGGGGTGGCGAGTAGGGAGCGCTCACCCCTCCCCCGCCTATGTCCCCCGCGCTCACCCTCTTCGTCCTCGACGGCGGCGTCACCATGACGGGCACCGGCTCGCTGACGCTGCTGGTGCTCTACATCACCCTCGCCATCGGGGTCTCGTTCCTCTGCTCCATCATGGAGGCCGTGCTGCTCAGCGTGACGCCGGCCTACGTCGGCGCGCTGGAGGCCGGGAACCCCACGGCGGCCGGGCGGCTGAAGGCCCTCAAGGCCGACATCGACCGCCCGCTCGCGGCGATCCTCACGCTCAACACCGTCGCCCACACCATCGGCGCAGCGGGGGCCGGGGCCGAGGCGGCGGCATACTTCGGGAACGCCTACCTCGGGGTGTTCTCGGCGGTGCTGACCCTCGGCATCCTCGTCCTCTCGGAGATCATCCCGAAGACGCTCGGCGCCGTCTACTGGCGCGGGCTCGCGCCGCCGGTGGCGCGGCTGCTGCGCCCGCTGATCTGGGTGCTCTACCCGCTCGTGATCCTCTCGCAGGGGCTCTCGAAGCTCTTGGCGCGCGGGGAGAAGGAGGGGGCCGTGAGCCGCGAGGAGCTCGCCGCGCTCGCCACCATCGGCGCCGAGGAGGGCGTCTTCGACCCCCGCGAGTCCCGCATCCTCCAGAGCCTCCTCCGGTTCAACGAGGTCACCGCCCGCCGCGTGATGACCCCGCGCACCGTCGTCGTCGCCTTCCCCGAATCGACGCCGATCCGGGAGGTCGCCGCGCAGGACCTCCCGTTCTCCCGGCTCCCCGTCTACGCCGGCTCCATCGACGGGGTCACGGGCTACGTCCTCAGGAGCGACGTGCTCGCCGCGGCGGCGGCCGGCGGGCGGGGGGACGAGCCCGTGGGCACGCTCAAGCGCGAGGTCCTCCGCGTGCCGGACTCCCTGAAGCTGCCGGACCTCTTCGACCGGTTCCTCGAGCGCCACGAGCACCTCGCCCTCGTCGTCGGGGAGTACGGCGGGACGGCCGGGGTCGTGACCGTCGAGGACGTGGTCGAGACGCTGCTCGGGTTCGAGATCGTGGACGAGGTCGACACCGAGCACGACATGCAGGACGCGGCGCGGCGGCTGGCGGAGTCCCGCGGGGTCACGCGGCGCGAGGAGGCCGAGATGGCGGAGAAGGAGCGCAAGGCCGGCATCCGCCTCGGCCTCACCGGCGGCCCCCCGCCCGCCACCACCGACGTGCCCCCGGAGGACGTGCCGCGCCGCGCCGGCTGAGCCCGACGGCCACGCCACGCCGTAGATTCCGCGTTCCCTCCCACGCCCGCCGCCGGCCCGGTGCCGGCCTGCCGATGCGCCGCCTCGAAGACTTCCCCGACGCCGACCTCCGCATCTTCGACCGGCCCCCGCCGCCGGACGACGCCCGCCGGGTCTACCTGATCGGCATCTGCGGCAAGGGGATGGGCGCGCTGGCCGAGCTGCTGGCGAAGGCCGGCTATGCGGTCTCCGGCTCCGACGAGGCCGCCTACCCCCCGATGAGCACGCGGCTAGAGAAGCTCGGCATCCCCATCCGCGAGGGCTACGCCGCCGAGAACATCGCCCAGGCCGAGCCCGACCTCGTCGTCGTCGGCAACGCCGCCGTGCCGACGCACCCGGAGGCGGCCTACGCCCGCGAGCACGGGCTCCCGCAGCTCTCGCTCCCCGAAGCGCTGGCCCACTTCTTTATCCGCGACCGCCGCAGCCTCGTCGTCGCCGGGACGCACGGGAAGACGACGACCTCGGGGATGCTGGCCCACGTCCTCCGGAGCGCCGGGCTCGACCCCGGCTTCTTTATCGGCGGGGTGATGACCAACTACGGCGCCACCTGCGCCGTCGGCGGCGGCCCCCACTTCGTCGTCGAGGGCGACGAGTACGACTCGGCCTATTTCGACAAGCGGCCGAAGTTCATGCACTACCGGCCCCGGACGGCCATCGTGACCTCGATGGAGTTCGACCACGCCGACATCTACGCCGACTGGGACGACTACCGCGAGGCGTTCCGCGCCTTCGTCGGGCTCCTCCCCGAGGACGGCCTCCTGGTGCTCAACGGCGACGACCCCGAGGTCCGCGCCCTCGCCGACCACGCCCGCAGCCGCGTCCGCTTTTTCGGCCTCGACGGCGGCGACGATCACGTGACCGCGCGGGACGTCCGCGCCGTCGAGGGCGGGCAGCGGTTCGCGCTCGTCGCCGACGGGGAGGAGCTGGGCGAGGTGTTCCTCCCGATGAGCGGGTGGGTCAACCGGTTCGACGCGCTCGGCGTCTGCACCGTCGCGCTCGACGAGGGCGTCTCGCCGGCGGCCATCGTCGAGGGGTTCGGCTCGTTCGAGGGGATGAAGCGGCGGCAGGAGGTGCTCGGCGAGGCCGGCGGCGTCGTCGTCGTGGACGACTTCGCGCACCACCCGACGGCCGTCGACGCCACCGTCCGCGCCGTGCAGGAGCGCTGGCCCGGCCGCCGCACCGTCGCGGTGTTCGAGCCGCGGAGCAACTCCAGCCGCCGGAGGGTCTTCGAGGACGCCTACGCCGACGCCCTCGCCGAGGCCGACGCGGTCTTCCTCTCCGCCCCCCCGCTCCGCCACAACGACGACGCGGCCAACCTCCTCGACCCGCACGTCACCGCCCGCCGCGTCGAGGCGCTCGGCACCCCCGCCGCCGCCTACGACGGCGCCGACGCGCTCCTCCCCCCGCTCCTCGACGCTCTGCGCGAAGGCGACGTGGCGCTGGTGATGAGCAACGGCTCGTTCGACGGCCTCCACCGCCGGCTGATGGAGGCATTGAAGGAGCGTGAGGCGGCCGCGGCCTGAGATGCCGGTGCGCACACCTGCCCTTCTCGACGCCCGTGGCCGAAGGGTTGCGCTCCCCGCGCCGCCCGGCCGAATCGTCTCGCTCGTCCCGAGCCAGACGGAGCTGCTCGCCGACCTGGGCCTCGACGCGGAGGTCGTCGGGGTCACGCGGTTCTGCGTCCACCCGACGGACTGGAGGCCGGAGAAGCCCATCATCGGGGGGACGAAGAACGTCCGGCTCGACCGGGTAGCCGCGCTCCGGCCGGACCTCGTGCTGGCAAATAAGGAGGAGAACGTCCGCGAGCAGGTCGAGGCGCTGGACGCGGTCGCCCCCGTGTTCGTGACCGACGTGGCGACGGTGGCCGACGCGCTGGCGATGATCCGCACCGTCGGACGGCTCGTGAGGCGGGAGGAGCGCGCGGAGGCCCTGGTAGCAGAGATCGAAGCCGGCTTCGCCGCGCTCGCCGAGCGCCGACCAATCCGCGTGGCCTACCTCATCTGGCGCTCCGGCGACGGCGGCCCCTACATGAGCGTCGGCGGCGACACGTTCATCTCGGACGTGCTCCGGCGGGCCTCGCTCCGCAATGTCTTTGAGGGACGGACGCGCTACCCGGAGGCGACGGCGGCGGAGATCGCGGCAGCGCGGCCCGAGGCGGTCCTCCTCTCCAGCGAGCCGTTCCCGTTCGGCGAGGCCCACATCGCGGAGGTCGAGGCGGCGGCGGGGGTGCCGGCGCGGCTCGTGGACGGGGAGCTGTTCTCGTGGTACGGCAGCCGGATGCGGCTGATGCCACCCTACGCGGCGCGGCTGCGGGAGGTACTGGAGCAGCAGGCGCCCCCGCTCGAAACCCGCCGCTGAGCGGGCCGTTCGGGACGGCCGTACCTTCCTGATCCCCCACGTTCCCCGAGCCGACGCCGCCCGCATGGCCGCCCCCGACCCCCGCCCCCGCCGCCCCGGCGAGGTCGCCCTCCAGACCGCCACGCCCGGCGCACCGATCCCCAGCCACGGGGGCGACGGCGCCGGCGACGGATTCCTGGAGCTGCCCGTCGTCCAGAGCCCCGCGCCCGCGAGCCCGCGCGGCGGGCGGCCGGACTGGCTCCGCGTGAAGCTCCCCTACGGCGAGACGTTCCGCTCGGTCCAGCAGACCATCGAGGAGTACGACCTCCACACCGTCTGCTCCAGCGCCCGCTGCCCCAACATGGGCGAGTGCTGGACCGCCGGCACGGCGACGTTCATGATCCTCGGCGACGTCTGCACCCGCTCGTGCAGCTTCTGCGCCGTCAAGACCGGGCGCCCCCAGAGCCGCGACCTCGACTGGGACGAGCCGCGGCGCGTCGCCGAGGCCGCCCGGCTGATGGGGATGCGGCACGTCGTCGTGACGAGCATCAACCGCGACGACCGCCGCGACGGCGGCGCCCCCATCTTCGCCGAGACCATCCGGCTCCTGCGGGAGCAGATCCCCGGCTGCACCGTCGAGGTGCTCACGCCCGACTTCCGCGGCGTCGAGGAGGCGATGGACACGGTGTTCGAGGCGCGACCGGACCTCTTCAACCACAACGTCGAGACGGTGCCCCGGCTCTACCGCCGCGTCCGCCCCCAGGCCGATTACCGGCGCTCGCTCGACGTGCTCCGCCGCGCGAAGGGGGCGTTCGGGCTGCGGACCAAGAGCGGCATCATGGTCGGCCTCGGCGAGACCGACGAGGAGGTGCTCGCGCTGATGCGGGACTTCGTCGGGGTCGGGCTTGACGTGATGACCATCGGGCAGTACCTCCAGCCGACGAGGATGCACCTCCCCGTCGAGGCGTTCGTCCACCCCGACAAGTTCCGGTGGTTCAAGGAGCAGGGCGAGGCGATGGGGATCGAGCACGTCGAGAGCGGGCCGCTGGTCCGCTCCTCGTACCACGCCGAGCGCCACGTATGAGCCGCCGGGGCCGGGGCCTCGGGGGACGGGTTGGGCTGGGCCTGCTGGTGCTCCTCCTGCCGGCCTGCTCGGTCTTCTCGGACATCGCCGGCGCCGAGGACGCCGCCGCCGACGCGGCGCACGTCGTCCTGCTCACCGAGCCCGGCTGCGCCCTCTTCATCGCCAAGACGCAGGGTGGGCGCTTCGCCATCCTCCGCCCGGACGACGCCTTCGACCCGCGGCAGGGCGACGTGCTCGTGGGGGAGCTGGAGCCCGGCGCGGTCGGGCTCCGGACGGTCCCCTTCCCGGAGGACGCGCTGACCGAGCCGTTCCGGTTCGAGGTGCTGGCCGAGGGGCTGACGCTGGGGCAGGCGCAGACGCGGTGGCGCGCCGCCTGCCCCATGCCGGCGCGCACCGATAGCTGAGCCTTTTCGCCGCCCCTTCGCGGTTTCGCGCCCCGCGCCGCGCCGACCTTCCGGCTCCCCATCACCCTCCTCTCCGACCCGCAGACGCATGGAACGCACCCTCGCCATCATCAAGCCCGACGCCGTCGCCGCCGGCCACGCCGGCAAGATCCTCGACCGCATCCTCCAGGAGGGCTTCGCCGTCCGCGCGATGAAGCTGACCACGCTGACGAAGCGGGAGGCCGAGGGGTTCTACGCCGTCCACCGCGAGCGGCCGTTCTTCGGGGAGCTCACGGAGTTCATGTCGAGCGGGCCGTGCATCCCCCTCGTACTTGAGCGCGCCGATGCTGTGGCGAAATGGCGCGAGGTGATCGGCGCGACGAACCCGGCCGACGCCGCCGAGGGCACCATCCGCAAGGAGTTCGCCGCGAGCATGGGCGAGAACGCCGTCCACGGCTCGGACTCCCCGGAGAACGGGGTCAAGGAGGGCCGCTACTTCTTCCCCGAGAGCGAGATCGTCGCGAACGGCGCCGACGTGATCGACGCCTGAACTCGCTGGGCGCGCGGCCCGTAACAAGGGCATGCCTGCCTCTGACCGAGACGCCGCGCTGGCCGCCGCAGAGCGCGAGGGCGTGGACCTCTCGCTCCTCCGCCAGCGCCTCCGCCTGACACCGACCGAGCGGGTCGAGCGCCACGGCGCCGCGCTCGCCCTCGTCTTCGGCCTCCGCGCCGCCGGCCGCCATGCTCGATCCGAAGACGCTGCTGACGGCGCTAGCTGAGACCCGCGTCGTCATCGTCGGCGGGATGGCGGCCGTCGTCCACGGCGCCGCCCACGTCACGGCCGACCTCGACCTCTGCTACGCCCGCACGGCCGACGACCTCCGCCGGCTCGCGGATGCCCTCGCCCCCTTTGAGCCGCGCCTGCGCGACACCCCCGCTGGCCTCCCCTTCCGCCTCGACGCGGAGGCGCTGCGGGGTGGGCTCAACTTCACCCTCACCACGGCGGCCGGCGACCTCGACCTGTTCGGGGAGATTCCCGGCCTCGGCGGCTACGACGCCGTCGCGGCGGCGGCGGAGCCCGTTCGGCTTTTCGGGCGCGATGTGCTCGTGCTCGGCCTCGACGGGCTCATCCGCGCGAAGGAGGCCGCAGGGCGAGACAAGGACCGGCGAATGCTCCCGGAGCTCCGGGCGCTGAAGGCGCTCCGCGAGCGGTAGCCCCTCACCCCGCCCCCACCGGCTGCCCGAACGCCGCGATGAGGTTCCGGCACGCCTCCTCCAAGACCGCCATCTCCTTGGCGTAGCAGAACCGGAGGAAGTAGCGCCCGTCCTCGGGGTCGGAGAAGAACGAGTTGCCGGGGACGGCGGCGACGCCGGCCTCCTCGATGAGCGTATTGGCGGCGGCCTGGTCGCCCTCGAACCCCGGCCGCTCCCGTGACAGCCGCTCAAAGCCCGCGAGCACGTAGTACGCCCCCTGCGGCCAGTCGAGCTCGAACCCGCACGCCTCCAGCGTCTCGCACATCAGCGTCCGCTTCGCGTCGTACGCCGCCTGGAGCTCGTCGAAGTACGAATCGTCCATCTCGAACGCGGCGGCGACACCGTGCTGAAGCGGCGTCGGCGCGCAGATGTAGACGAGGTCCGAGATCAGCCCCATCCGGGCGAGCACGCGCTCCGGCCCGGCGGCGTAGCCGAGCCGCCAGCCGGTCATGTTGTACGTCTTCGAGAACCCCGAGAGCGTGACGGTCCGCTCGTACGCCCCCGGCAGCGAGCCGAGCGAGACGTGCTCGCGGCCGTCGTAGACCATGTACTCGTAGATCTCGTCGGTGATGGCGTAGAGGTCGTGTTTCTGTAGGATCGCCAGCAGGCGCTCCAGCTCGTCCCGGCTCCAGACCTTGCCGCAGGGGTTGTTGGGGGTGCAGACGAGGACGGCCTTCGTGCGCTCGGTGATGGCCGCCTCGACGGCGTCGAAGTCCACGGACCAGTCCGGCGCGCGGAGGGTGACGACGCTGCGCTTCACGCCGAAGAGGTCGAGGAGCCCGGTGTGGTAGCCGTAGAACGGCTCGAACACCACGCACTCGTCGCCCGGCTCGAACAGCGCGAGGCACGTCGCCACGAAGGCGCCCGTCGAGCCGACGGAGACCATCACCTCGCCCACGCCCCCGACGGGGAGGCGGTTGTAGCTCCTGGCCTTCTCGGCGATGCCGGCGCGGAGCTTCTCGATGCCGGCGTAGGCGGTGTAGATGCTCCGGTCGCCGTCGATGGCGGCCTTTGCGGCGGCCTTGATGGGGTCGGGCGTGGGGAGGTCGCAGATGCCCTGCCCGAGGTTGGTCCCCCCGGCGGCGTTGACGGCGAAGGTGACGGCGCGGATGTCGCTCTGGCGGAGGCCGTCGGTGCGGGCGGCGAGGGGTTTCATGGCGTTCGGTATGACGGCGGTCGAAGTGTCCGACAAGATAGGCGGCGTTGCGACGTGAGGGCGGAGGCCATGTTGTAGTAGGGGCACGGCGGTGCCGTGCCCGAGGGTTGGCAGCGACCCTTCAGAGGGCGCGATGGATCGCGCCCCTACGGGGGCCTTGCGCTGACGTGGCGAGAGGCCGCCACCGGGCGAGGAGCCAAGCGCTGGCGCTTGGCTGTGCCCCTACGGATCCCCGTGGAGAGCGTGTCGGTACCTTTTTCGGCCTGCTATGTCCTGTACCGATGCTCCTCCTCGCCGTCTTCCTCGCGCTCCTGCCGGTCCAGGCCGACACCGTCCGCACCGGGGCGCAGCGGCTGGCGGATGCGGAGTTCGCTGCGCTCGACGGGATGCGGATCGGGCTCGTCACGAACCAGACGGCGACGGTGGACACCGATGACGGCGGGCCGCCGCACCTCATCGACCGGCTCGCCGACGCGCCGAACGTGGAGCTTGCGGCACTGTTCGGGCCGGAGCACGGGCTGCGGGGGGAGGCCGAGGCCGGCGCCGCCGTCGCGGGCGGCGTGGACGCCCATACGGGCGTGCCGGTCTACAGCCTCTACGGCTCCGGCAAGAAGCCGCCACCTAACGCCCTCGCCGGCCTCGACGCGCTGGTCTTCGACGTCCAGGACGTCGGCGCGCGGTTCTACACCTACATCTCGACGATGGGGTACGCGATGCAGGCGGCGGCCGAGGCCGGCTTCCCCTTCGTCTTGCTCGACCGCCCGAACCCGCTCGGCGGCGACGTGGTGGACGGCTTCGTGCGGGAGGACTCGCTGACATCGTTCGTCGGCCTCCACCCCATCCCCGTCCAGCACGGGCTGACGGTGGGGGAGCTGGCGCGGATGATCCAGGGTGAGCGTTGGCTACCAGGACTGGATTCGCTCGACCTCCGGGTGATCCCGATGACGGGCTGGCGCCGCGCGATGCGCTGGCCCGCGACCGGCCTCCCGTTCGTCCCCACGAGCCCCAACATCCCCGACTTCGTGACGGCGCTGGTCTACCCGGGGATGGCGCTGCTGGAGGGGACGACCGCGAGCGAAGGCCGCGGCACCGACGCCCCCTTCCTCACCGTCGGCGCCGCGTGGGCCGACGCCGAAGCGCTGGCCGACACGCTGAACGCGCGCGGCCTGCCCGGCGTCCGGTTCGAGCCCGCGCGGTTCGTGCCGCGCTCGATCCCCGGCCGCGCCGCTTCGCCAAAGGGCGAGGGCGTTGAGCAGCGCGGCGTCCGGCTCGTGGTGACGGACGCGCAGGCCGTCCGCCCCGTCGAGGTCGGCGTCCAACTCCTGCACGCGCTCTACCGGCAGCAGCGCGCACAGGCATATTTCGGCCCCGGCCCGTTCGAGCAGGACACCACAGTTTTCCTCCCCGGCTGGCTGGCGAAGCTGGCCGGCACGCCGCGTCTCCAGCGGATGCTCGAAGCGGGCGCCCGGCCCGCACAGATCATCGCCGCGTGGACCGACGAGGTGGCGGCGTTCGAGGCGGCGCGGCGGCCGTACCTGCTCTACGACTGAAGAACAGAGCGGGGGCATAGCAAGGGCTGCTTCTCAGTGATCGAATCCAGTGCCAGCCCATCGCCACCACCCGACCGCGGCCATCACCAAGAAGGCGGCAGCGATGCCGTAGACGAGGACGCGCCAGACGCGCCTCCGCCTCCCGTCCACGAAGAACAAGACAGGCACGAGCAGCACGGCACCAGCCACCCCGGCTCCGAGATAGCTCTGGTGGATGTACTCCTCGGCGCTGATGCGGTGGACTCGCTCGTAGGTTTCTGGGTCTTCACCGGCGGCGTGCGCATCCCAGACGAAGATGAAGAACGCCCAGCAGGGCCTCCGTCGCCAGTAGCGCGGCAACGACACTGTCGCGGGTGTGCAGCTCTAAGAGCCTGTATTCGAATGGAGGGAGCAAGCGAAAACGAGCGTCGCGCGTCGCGCTCAAGGCGCGCGAAGCAGCCGTAGCGCAGGCTACGGCGATGTGCTTGCATCCCGCCCTGCGGGGCAGCGCAACGCCGAGCGCGGCGTGCGGCGCCGTTTGCAGCCTGCCCTACTGTTTGAATACAGGCTCTAACACAGCCTACCAGCGGCTATGCCGCCTCGCCCTCCGGCTCCTTCGGGCGCCAGAGGATGGCGTAGATCACGCCGAGGTAGCCGCCGAGGATCATGAGCGGCGTGAGGTAGAGCGACAGGAACCCGTCCACCGCGTTCTCCATGCGCATCACGGCGTAGCCGACCACGACGAGGCCGACGCAGAGCGCGAGGAGCACGTAGTTCCTCCGCTCGAACACCATCCGCGCTTGGCGGCGGGCGGTGCGACGGGGGCGGCGCTTGCGGTCGGGCTTTGCCATTGGGGGATCGGGGTGAAACGGCGGGGCGAAATATAAACCTCGCCCGTGGGCGCGTTCGTGCGACCCCACACCTACTGCCGTCTTCTCCACGGAACCCCCGTGCGGCGGCTTCGATCAATAGCGCCCTCCCTCCCTGCTCTCCCGTGCCTCTCCCCTCCCGGACTCGACTCTGGTTGCTCGTCGCGCTGTCGCTCGCGGTCGGTGCGATGGTGTGGCTCCGGCCGAGCGTGGGCGAGGCGTCCTCGGCGGCCAGCGACGCGGCCATCCGCAACGCCGTCAACGGCATCCTGAACAACGCCGCGATGCCGTCGGCGCTGTGGGGGGTGTGGGTGCAGAACCTCCAGACCGGCGAGGTCGTCGTCAGCCGCAACGCCGACCTCAACATGGTCCCGGCGAGCAACCTCAAGCTCGTCACCACGGCCACGGCGCTGAGCGCCTTCGGCCCGCACCACCGATTCGTGACCCGGCTCCACTTCGACGGCGAGGCCGCGGACTCGGCCCTCGTCGGCGACCTCGTGATCCGCGGCTCGGGGGACCCGACGTTCGGGAGCGCGCTCTCGGGTGAGGACCCGCTGGAGCAGTGGGCGCGCGAGCTGCACCGCCTCGGCGTCCGCCGCATCGTAGGCCGCATCCTCGGCGACGACGACGCGCTCGACGAGGCGCCCTACGCCGCCGGCTGGGACATCGACTACATCGCCGTCGAGGACTGGGCCGCCGGGGCGGGCGGGCTCTCCTACGCCGACAACCTCGTGAACATCGGGATCGCGGGGACGCGGGCGGGCGAGGCCGCCGCCGTCACCGCCGACCCCGCCGGCTACGTGAGCCTCGACGCCGACGTGATGACGCGGCGGGGGCGCGGCTACGGGCCGCTGCGGATCCGCCGGGCCGTCGGCACCAACGACATCTCCGTCGAAGGAAGGGTCTCGGCGGCGTACCGGGGCACGGCGCGGATCCCCATCCAGGACCCCACGGCCTTCACGCTGACCGCCTTCGCCGCCGCCCTCCGCGACGCCGGCATCGCCGTCGACGCCCGGCTCGTCGACGCAGACGACCTGGAGGGGGGGTTCGTCTACAACGCCGACCCGGTCCTCGTCCACCTCTCGCCGCCGCTGATCGAGATCCTCGAGACGATCAACGAGAAGAGCAACAACTTCTACGCGGAGCAGGTCTTCCGCGTGGTCGGGCGGGGGACGACGCGGGGCGGCGCCCTCCGCGTGCAGTCGTTCATGGAGCGGGTCGGGTTGCCGGCCGACGGGCTCTCGATGCGCGACGGCTCGGGGCTCTCGCGGAAGAACCTCGTCCAGCCCGAGGCGCTGGGGCGGCTGCTGGCCCACCTCTACCGGAGCCCGCTCCGCGACGACTTCCTCGCCACGCTCCCCCAGGGCGGCGACCCCGAGACGACGCTGCGGTACCGGCTCGGCGGGCTCCCCGTCCGCGCCAAGACCGGCGCGCTCGAGCACGTCCGCGCGCTCTCCGGCTACGTCGCCGGGCCGGGCGAGACGCCCTACGCCTTCGTCCTGTTCGCCAACAACTTCACGACGAGCTCGAGCCTGATCTCGGTGGCGCAGAACGAGGTCGTCGAGGCCATCGCCACGGGCGGCGCGCGCTGACGGGGCCGGCGGCGCTGCCGCTCGCTCCGCCGACGGGGCGTAGATTCCGGGCCTCACCCGCCCCTCTCCCCTCCATGCCCGTCGTCGTCCGCCAGGTGCTCTTCGCACTCGGCGTGGTCCTGCTCCAGTGGCTCGTCGTCGGGCGGCTCCAGCTCTGGGGGGCGTACCCGGACGTGGTCCTGCTCTACGTGGCCTACGTCGGGCTCCGGTTCGGGCGCGTGCCCGGCGCGCTGGCGGGGTTCGGCACGGGGCTCCTGCTCGGGATCGCCTACGACATGTGGGGGAGCCAGATGCTCGTCAAGACGCTGATGGGGTTCGTGGCGGGGCAGTTCCAGACGGAGGGCTCGGAGGGGCCGCGCCTCGGGCCGGTGCGGACGTTCGGCGGCGCGCTCGCCCTCGCCCTCGTCCACAACGGCCTGCTCGCCGTCATCCTCGCCCTCGAGAACCAGACGCAGACGGCGCTCTTCCTCATCGGCGCCCTCTGGATCGGGTCGGCCGTGCTGACGGCGCTCGTGGCGTTGCTGTGGGCCCTCGTCCGGAATCGCTGAGAGGCCGGAGCGCATCGCGTGTTGAAGACGCCCGACACGCAACATGCAACACACCGTGATCCGCTACCTCACCGCCGGCGAGTCCCACGGCGAGGCCCTCGTCGGCGTCGTCGAGGGGTGCCCGGCCGGCGTGCCCCTCGCCCCGGCCGACCTCGACCGGCACCTCGCCCGGCGGTGGCTCGGGTTCGGGCGCGGCGGGCGGCGGAAGGTCGAGCGGGACCGGGTCCACGTCTACTCCGGCGTCCGGTTCGGGCGGACGATGGGGAGCCCCATCGCGCTCCGCCTCGACAACGCTTCTTACCGGAAGGACCGCGCAGGCTGGCCCGAGGTGATGGCCGTCGAGGGCTCCGGCGAGGGCGTCGAGCCGGTGACGCTCCCCCGCCCCGGCCACGCCGACCTCGCGGGGGTGCAGAAGTACGGGTTCGCCGCGCCCGATGGGCGGCCGGACATCCGCCCGGTGATCGAGCGGTCGAGCGCGCGCGAGACGGCGATGCGGGTGGCCTGCTGCACCGTCGCCCGGCAGTTCCTCGCCCACCTCGGGATCGAGGTCGGCAGCCACGTCGTGCGGATCGGCGCGGTGGGCTACGACGGCCCGGAGGCGTGGGCCGAGCGGGCCGAGGCGCTGCTGGCCGAGGGCGGCGCCCGCGCGCTCTATGAGGCCGCCGACCGGAGCGAAGTCCGGATGCTCGACCCGAGGCTCACCGAGCGGGCCGTCGAGCACATCAAAGAGACGAAGCGGGCTGGCGACTCGCTCGGGGGGAGCTACGAGGTGGTGGTGACGGGCGTGCCGCCGGGGCTCGGCTCCTACGTGCAGTGGGACCGGAAGCTCGACGGGCGGATCGCGCAGGCCGTCCTCTCGGTGCAGGGGCAGAAGGCCGTCGAGATCGGGGCCGGCGTGGCGGCGGGGAGCGCGCCCGGCAGCCGCGTCCACGACCCCATCGTGCGGGACGACGACGGCCGCGTCACGCGCGCGTCCAACCGCGCCGGGGGGGTCGAGGGCGGCGTCTCGACGGGGATGCCCGTCGTCGTGCGCGGCACGATGAAGCCGATCCCCACCCTCATCAAGCCGCTGATGTCGGTCGACCTCGCCACCGGCGAGCCGCAGCCGACGCGCTACGAGCGCAGCGACGTGACGAGCGTGCCCGCCGCGAGCACCGTCGCCGAGGCCGTCGTGGCGCACGCCGTCGCGGTGGCGGTGCTGGAGAAGTTCGGTGGGGACACGCTGGAGGAGGTCGCCGAGCGGGTCGCCGTGTGGCGGGCGCGGCTCGAGCCATAGGGACGGCGAGCGACCGAGAGCGGGCAAAGAGGACGCCGCCGCTCGCGGGGGGTGCGGGCGGCGGCGCGTGCTGCTCGGGTTCGGCGGGAGCTTACATCCCCCCCATCTCAAGCGGCTCGTCGGGGTCGTTGGCCGCGGCGTCGGAGGGCGGCGAGAACAGCAGCCGCTCGGTGTAGCGCGCGGGCTGGCCGTTCTTGAACGCCATCGCCTGCTCGCCGTAGGTCATCCGCGCCTCCTCGACCGTCTTCTGGCCGGTGGCGATCTCGTGGGCGAGGTTGAGGGCGAGGATGTTCAGGGGCTCCATGTCGCAGCGGGCGCTCATCTCGCCCTTCGTCCGCTCGAGGATCACGCTGCCGTCGTAGACGGCCAGCTCGTCCACCATCTCCTCGGGGACCTCGTAGTTGATGAACGTCTCGAGGACGTCGGGGTGGGACATCGGGAAGTCGTGCTGGACGGGCTCGCGGTAGGCGATGGTCCGCTTGAACGGGCCGGAGTCCTCCCAGACGATCATCGAGGGGGTGACGCCGCTGGGGGCGCCGTACTTCTCCATCGTCGCCATGACGGCCTTCTTCGAGGGCTCGGGCCAGTCGGAGACGTAGGATGCGACGGCCTCCTGGTCCATCATGCCGGGCATGGCGCCGTCCATCGAGCCGCCGGTGTTCATGCAGCCGGTGGCGACGAGGGCGAGGAGCAGGACGCTGAGGGGGAGATAGCGTCGGTAAGCAGAGGAGGTCATGATAGAGATGGGTTAGCGAGAGGGGAGGGCGGCGCAGCCTCGCGCTCGGCAGTGCCGCGGTCGGATTTAGACAGGGAGACGATGGCGGCCGTTCCGATGGGCCTCTCACGAAAGGGTAACGTACAGTCGCCGCGTGGCGGGCGCGGTTCGAGCCGTAGCTTCGGCCATGCTGCGCCCCCTGCTTCTCTTGATCCTCACCGGCCTCGCTGCACCCGCCGCGGCGCAGGTCCGTCCGGCGGAGCCTGCGGGATGGGCGCGGAACGCCGTCACGCTCGACCTCGGCGGGGCGCCGGGGTTCATGGCCGTGAGCTACGAGCGCCTCGTGCACGAGCGGGCCGGCGTGCGGATTGGCTCTCGTGCCCGTGTTTCTGTGGGATGAACTGCTCGGGTTCGGGGCGGCGAGCGGCGAGGTCGGAGGGCTCCTTCAACTCGTCGGCATGGTGGGCCGAGGGAACGACCGGCTGGAGGTGGCGGGCGGCGTGATGCTGCAAACGACCGGGGGCGAAGGGGCCTTCGAGATCTGGAGCGGCTACGTGGGCTTCCGGGCGCAGCACGAGCGGGGGTTCATCTTCCGTATCGGGTTCGCGGCCTTGTTCGAGGGGGACGGCGATCGTTGGACGCTACTGGGGGTCGGCTTCGGCTACGCGTTCTGAGCGAGCGCGGGGGCAGGATCTGCGCTCACCGTTGGCGGAGCCTCCGGTACCTTCCCCAGTAGAAGGCGGCGGCCCGCGTGACCGCGTCTGCCCCGCCCCTCCCCCGCCCGGCGTTCTCCCCTTCCGCCCGATGCTCGACGCCCCCAACGCCGCGATCCTGAGTGCCGACCCGCCGCCCGTCGAGAGCGGCTACGACCCGAAGCGGCTGGAGGAGCCCGCCCGCGCGCTGGCCCGCCGGCAGAGCGTCACCGAGGGCCGCCGGTTCGGGCGCCCGCCGCGGCTCGTGCTCCGCGAGGCGTACCGCGGGCTGCCCGAGGCGTACCACGAGCTCAACGAGGCCGCCCGCCGCGGCATCACCGTCACGCCGGCCGCGGAGTGGCTCCTCGACAACTTCTACCTCATCCGGGCGCAGCAGCAGCAGGTCCGCGAGGACCTCCCGTGGGCGTTCTACCGCACGCTCCCCAAGCTCGACCGCGGGCCGTACCGGGGGCTCCCGCGCGTCCACGAGCTCGCCCACGAGCTCGCCGGCCTCACCGACAACGCCATCGACGAGGACCGGCTGACGCGGTTCGTGGGGGCCTTCGAGGAGGGGGCGCCGCTGCTGATCGGGGAGCTGTGGGCGCTGCCGTCGACGCTCCGGCTCGTGCTGCTGGAGCGGCTGAGCGGGCTGGCGCAGCGGGTCGTCGACGACCTCGGGGAGCAGGAGGCCGCGGCGGGCTGGGCCGCGCGGATCGCCGAGGCCGCCGCGGCCGACCCCTCGGGCGTCGTCGTCACGCTGGCCGAGATGGTCGAGCGGCACGCGCCGCTCTCGGCCCCCTTCGCCGTCGCCCTCGCGACGTCGTTGCAGACGCAGGGGCCCGGCGGCGCCGAGGCCATCGAGTGGCTCAAGCAGCGGCTCCGCGCGCGCGGCCTCTCGCTGGACGAGATGATGCGGCGCGAGGGGCAGCGGCAGGCGCACCGGCAGGCCTCCGTCGCCAACGCCATCAACGCGCTGCGCTGGACCGACGGGGCCGACTGGGCGCTCCTCGTCGAGGGGCTCTCCGTCGTGGAGCGGGTGCTCCGACGCGACCCCGCCGGCGTCTACGCCGAGATGGACTTCGCCACGCGCGACCGCTACCGCCGGCGGGTCGAGGCGCTGGCGCGGCACGCGCCGGCCACCGAGGTCGGCGTGGCGGAGCGGGCGGTGGCGCTGGCCGCGGCGGCGCCCCCGGAGGAGCCACCGGCCGCGGAGAGCCGCGAGGGGATGGTGCCCGGTGCGCCGGAGCGGTTCCCCCTCCTCTCCCTCCACGACCACATCGGGACCTACCTCGTCGGGCGGGAGGAGCGGGTGCTGGAGCGGGAGGTCGGCTACCGGCCCCCGCTCGGGGCGCGGCTGCGGCGGGGGGCCCGGCGGAACGCGGGCGTGGCCTACCTCCTCGTCTTCCTCCCGTCGTTCGCGCTGCTGATGCTCGGGGCGTGGGGGCTCGCGGCCGAGGCCGACGCGCCGGCGTGGGCCGTGGCGCTGGCCGTGGCGGCGGCGCTGCTGCCGGCCTTCGACCTCGCGCTGGCGCTGACGAACTGGGGGTTCACGCGGGTGCTCCCGCCGGAGCCCCTGCCGAAGATGGCCTTCGAGCGCGGCATCCCCGAGGACTGCCGGACGTTCGTCGTCGTGCCGACGCTCGTCACGAGCCCGGAGAACGCGCGGCAGCAGGTGCAGCAGCTCGAGGTCCAGGCCCTCGCCAACCCGGACCCCATGCTCCGCTTCGCGCTGCTGACGGACTTCACCGACGCGCCGGAGCCGGCGATGCCGGGCGACGAGGCCACGCTCGCCGCCGCCGTCGAGGCCGTCCGCGCCCTCAACCGCCGCCACCGCGACGCCCGCGGCGACAAGTTCTTCCTCCTCCACCGCGAGCGCCGGTGGAACCCGCAGGAGGGGGCCTACATGGGGTGGGAGCGCAAGCGCGGCAAGCTCGAGGAGTTCAACCGGCTGCTCCGCGACCCCGCCGCCCGCGCCGAGCCCGGCGCCGAGACCTCCTACGTCCTCGTCGAGGGCGACGTCGCGCAGGCCGCCGCCGGCACCGCCGTCCGCTACGTCATCACCCTCGACGCCGACACCCAGCTCCCGCCCCGCGCCGCGACGGACCTCGTCCGCACCGCCGCGCACCCGCTCAACCGCCCCCGCTACAACCCCCGGCGGCAGCGCGTCACCGCCGGCTACGGCGTGCTCCAGCCGCGGGTCGGCATCCGCGCCGAGGCCGGGTTCCGCACGCCGTTCGCGCAGCTCTTCTCCGGCAACGTCGGCGTGGACCCCTACACGACGGCGGTCTCGGACCTCTACCAGGACCTCTTCGGCGTCGGCATCTTCACCGGCAAGGGGCTCTACGACGTCGACGCCTTCCACGCGGCGCTCGGCGGGGTCATCCCCGAGAACGCCGTCCTCTCGCACGACCTCCTCGAGGGCGCCCACGCCCGGACGGCGCTCGCCACGGACGTCCTGCTCTTCGACGACTACCCCAGCCACTACGCCGCCTTCGCGAAGCGGCTGCACCGGTGGGTCCGCGGGGACTGGCAGATCCTGCCGTGGCTGCTCCCCGTCGCCCCGACGGCCGGGGGGGGGTGGCGGCGGAACCCGCTCGGCGTGCTCGGGCGGTGGCAGATCTTCGACAACCTCCGCCGCTCGCTGACGCCGCCGGCGCTCCTCGTCTTCCTCGCCCTTGCGTGGACGGTGCTGCCGGGGCCGGCGCTGCTGTGGACGCTGCTCGCCCTCGGCGCCATCGCCTTCCCGATCTACGCCCCGTTCACCTCGGCGCTGCTGGCCCACCCGCGCGACGCCGTCTGGAGCTCGTACCTCCTCGGCGCCCTCTCGGACGCGAAGCAGTCCACGCTCCAGGTCGGGCTCTCGGTGGCGTTCCTCGCCCACGAGGCGTTCCTCATGGTCGACGCCATCGTGCGGACGCTCTGGCGGATGGCCCGAGGCCGGCGGCTGCTCGAGTGGGTCACCGCGCACCAGGCCGAGCAGGGGGGGGGCGACGCCCCCGGCATCTGGCTCTCGCCGGCGTGGGGGGTCCTCGTCCTCGCCGCCGTCGCCCTCGTCTCGCCGACGGCGCTCCCGCTCGCCGTGCCGTTCTGCCTCGCGTGGATCGCGGCGCCGTGGATCGCCAGGTGGACCGGGCGGCCCGTCGAGCGCGACACCTTCGAGCCCTCGGCCGAGGAGCGCGCCCGGCTCCGCCTCACCGCCCGCCGGACGTGGCGCTACTTCGACGACTTCATGACGGCGGCCGACCGGTTCCTCCCGCCGGACAACTACCAGGAGAACCCCCACCGCGGCCTCGCCCGGCGGACCTCCCCGACGAACATCGGCCTCGGGCTGCTGGCCGTGCAGACGGCGGTGGACTTCGGCTACCTCGCCCGCGAGGAGGGGCTCGGCCGGATCGAGGCGGCGCTCGACACGCTGGAGGAGCTGCCGCGCCACAAGGGCCACTTCTTCAACTGGTACTCGACCGAGACCGGCGGCGTGCTCCACCCCCGCTACGTCTCGACGGTGGACTCCGGCAACCTGATGGGCGCGCTGCTGACGCTGAAGCAGGGCCTCCTCGAGACCCCCCGCGCGCCCTGGCCCGACCCCGCCCTCTTCGCCGGCCTCCGCGACACGCTCGGCGCGCTGGAGGAGACCCTCGACCGTCCCCGCGCCGACCCCGAGAGCATCGAGCTCGTCCGAGAGACCACCGACCGCTTCCGCGCTGCGCTGGACGAGCCGGGCGGCGGGGCCAGCGGCGACCCGGCCGCCGAGCACTTCGCCCGCGTCCGCGCCCTCGTCAGCCCCGCCGCCGACCTCGTCGAGGCGGCCGACGCCACGGAGTTCCGCAGCGAGGGGGACATCCGGGAGCTACGCTACTGGGCGGCTCAGCCGCTGAGCCGGCTCCTCGCCGAGCGGGCCGCGTTCGAGCGCCTCGCGCCGTGGCTGACGGCGAGCGAGGGCGGCGACGGCGCGCCCGAGGCCGTCGCCGGCGCAAAGACGCTGGGCGGGCTCCGCGCCGCGGCTCAGGCCACGGCCGGCGGGGACGGGGGGAGCCGCGCGCCGGTCGCCGTGGCGCTGGGGGCGGCCGAGGCCGCCGAGGCCCTCGTCCGCCGCGCCGAGCGGCTGGCCGAGCGCGCCGAGGCGCTCGCCCTGGCGATGGACTTCCGCCCGCTCTACGACGCGAAGGCCGGCCTCTTCGCCATCGGCCTCAACGCCGACACCGGCGCCCGCGACGACTCGTTCTACAACCTCCTCGCCTCCGAGGCCCGCCTCGCCTCGCTGCTCGCCATCGCGCGGGCGCACGTCCCCCCGAAGCACTGGTTCCGCCTCGGCCGGCCCACCACCACCATCGGCAGCCGGCGCGTGCTGCTCTCCTGGACGGGGACGATGTTCGAGTACCTCATGCCGCTGCTGTTCACGCGGACCTACGAGGGCTCGCTGCTCGGCGAGGCGTGCGCCAGCGCCGTCAGCGTGCAGAGGCACTACGGGCGGCGGCGGGGGCACCCGTGGGGGGTCTCCGAGAGCGCCGTCTTCGAGCTCGACCTCCACCTCACCTACCAGTACCGCGCCTTCGGCGTGCCGGGGCTCGGGCTCAAGCGCGGGCTCGCCGAGGACGACGTGATCGCGCCCTACGCGACGGCCCTCGCGCTCATGGTCCGGCCGGGCTCCGCCGTGCGGAACCTCGCGCGGCTCCGCGAGACCGGGGCCTACGGGCCCTACGGGTTCTACGAGGCCGTGGACTACACGAAGAAGCGGCTGCCGCCGGGGCAGGAGCTCGCGGTCATCGGGGCGTACATGGCCCACCACCAGGGGATGACGCTGCTGGCGATCCAGAACCTCCTGGCCGACGGCGTCGTGCAGCGGCGGTTCCACCGCGAGCCCCTCGTCCGCTCCGTCGAGGCGCTGCTGCAGGAGCAGGCGCCGAAGCAGATCGAGCGGGTCCCGCTGCCGGACGAGATGGAGGAGATGGACCCCGTCTCGCCGCAGACGGTGACGGGCGCCTCGCAGCGGATCGGGCCGGAGCGGCTGACGGACCCGACCCCCCACGGCGTCCTCCTCTCGAACGGCCGCCTCGCCTCGCTCGTCACCGCCGCCGGCGCCGGCTACGCCCGCTACGACGGCCTCGCCGTGACCCGGTGGCGGCCGGACCGGACGCGCGAGCAGGACGGCCCCTTCCTCTACGTCCGCGACCTCGACACCGGGCGCGCCTGGTGCGCCGGGCGGCAGCCGGTCACGGACGCGCGCCCGGAGGAGTACGAGGCGTGGTTCCACACGGCCCGCGCCGAGATCCGCCGGGTCGACGACGGGGTCGAGGTCAAGACCGAGGTCTGCGTCTCCCCGGAGGACGACGTCGAGGTCCGCCGCTACACGCTCACGAACCGCTCCGACCGGCCGCGGTGGCTGGAGCTGACGAGCTACGCCGAGGTCGTGCTCTACCCGCCCGAGGCCGACCTCGGCCACCCGGCGTTCTCGAAGCTGTTCGTCCGCACCGAGCACGTCCGCGAGCACCACGCGCTGCTCGCGACCCGCCGCTCGCGGAGCGAGCACGACCGGCTGCTGTGGCTGTTCCACGCCGTCGCCGACGAGCGGCCGGAGCTGGTGGACGGCCCGCTCCAGCTCGAGACCGACCGGGCGCAGTTCATCGGCCGGGGCCGGGACCTCGAGGACCCCGCCGCGCTGACCGGGCCGCTCTCCGGCACCGTCGGCCCCGTGCTCGACCCCATCGTCAGCCTCCGCCGGCGGATCACGCTGCCGCCGCACGCCCGCGCGTCGGTCGCCTTCACGACGGGGGTGGCCGAGACGCGCGACGAGGCCGTCCGCCTGGCCGACCGCTACGACCACCCGGCGGCGGCGCAGCGGGCCTTCGAGCTCGCGGAGGTCTACGGGCTCGTCGAGCTCCAGCACCTCGGGCTGACCGGCGAGCAGGCGCTGCTCGCGCAGCACCTCGCCACGGGCCTCCGCTACGGGAACCCCGCCCTCCGCGCCGACGAGACGCTGCTCCTCCGGAACCGCCGCGCGCAGCCGGGCCTCTGGGCCTACGGCATCTCCGGCGACCTCCCCGTCCTCCTCTTCCGCATCGGCCAGACCGACGAGGTGCCGGCCCTCCGCATGCTCCTCCGGATGCACGCCTACTGGCGCGCCCGCGGGCTCGAGGTCGACCTCGTGGTGATGAACGAGCACCCGCCCTCCTACGCCGACGAGCTCCAGCACGGCATCCAGCAAGAGGTCGAGGCGTCGCCGAGCCACGGGCTGCTGGACCAGCGCGGCGGCATCTTCGTCCGCCGCCGCGACGCGCTCCCGGAGGAGGACGTGACGCTCCTGATGACGGCGGCCCGCGTCGTCCTCGACGGGAGGCTCCCCAAGCTCCCGACCGCGCCGGCGCAGAGCGGGCGGTCGCTCTCGGCCTTCACCGAGCCCGTCCCGGAGCCCGTCACCGAGAGCCTGCCCCGCCTCAGCGGGGAGCCGCCCGCGCTCACGGCCGGCGTCCGCCCCTCGCCGGCGCCGGCGAGTGCGTCCGAGCCGTCGGAGCTGACGTTCTTCAACGGGTACGGCGGGTTCGCCGAGGACGGGAGCGAGTACGTGATCCGCCTCCCCGCGCCCGACGGCACGCCGGCCACGCCGCTGCCGTGGACCAACGTCGTCGCCAACGCGCGGTGCGGGTTCACGGCGACCGAGCGCGGCGGCGGCTACACGTGGTACCGCAACAGCCAGCAGAACAAGCTCACCCCCTGGAGCAACGACCCCGTCCTCGACCCGCTCGGGGAGGGGCTCTACCTCCGCGACGAGGACGACGGCGCCGCCTGGACGCTGCCGCCGCGCGACGGCGCCGCCTACGAGGTCCGCCACGGCTGGGGCTACACCGTCTACCACCACGAGCGCGACGGCGTCGAAGCCGAGGCCACGCTGTTCGTCCCCGAGGACGACCCCATCAAGATCGTCCGCGTCCGTCTCACGAACCGGAGCGGGCGGCCCCGCGCGCTCGCGCTCTACCGCTACGGGCGGTGGGTGATGGACGAGCAGCCCCGCCGGAGCGGCCCCTTCATCAAGGTCCGCACTGACCTCGGCACGGGCGCCCTCTTCGCCCGGAACCCCTACAACCAGACGTTCGGCGGCTACGTCGCCTTCGCCGACGCCGTCCGGCTCGGCGTGGGCGAGGACGACGCCCGCGAGGACGTCACGTTCACGGCCGACCGCACCGCCTTCCTCGGCCGCGGCGGCGACCCCGACCGCCCCGCCGCCGTCCGCCGCGGCGGCGACCTCGACGGCACCGTCGGCGCGGGGTTCGACCCGTGCGCCGCGTTCCGCGTGCCCGTGACCCTCGCGCCCGGCGAGACGGCCGAGGTCGCCTTCCTCCTCGGCCAGGCCGACGGCCACGACGACGCCCGCGTCCTCATCGAGCGCTACCGTGAGCGGGACGCCATCGAGGCGGCGCTCGACGGGGTGAGGGCGTTCTGGCGCCAGACCCTCTCGGCCGTCCAGGTCGAGACGCCGTCCGCCGTGCTCGACACGCTGGTGAACGGGTGGCTCCTCTACCAGAACCTCGCGTGCCGGCTCTGGGGCCGGAGCGCGTTCTACCAGAGCGGCGGGGCCTACGGCTTCCGCGACCAGATCCAGGACGCCTGCGCCCTCGTCTACACCCGGCCCGACCTTTTACGCAATCAACTCCTGCTGCACGCCGCCCACCAGTTCGTCGAGGGCGACGTGCTGCACTGGTGGCACCAGGAGGTCGGCGCCGGCATCCGCTCGCGCTTCTCCGACGACCTCCTCTGGCTCCCCTACGCCACCGCCCGCTACCTCCGCACGACGGGGGACGCATCCGTGCTCGACGAGCGGGCCCGGTTCATCACCGGCCGCCTGCTGGAGCCCGGCGAGGACGAGGCGTACATCAACCCCGAGACGGCCGCCGAGGACGGCACCCTCTTCGAGCACTGCTGCCGCGCCCTCGACCGCTCGCTCACGAAGGGGCCGCACGGCCTCCCCCTGATGGGCTCCGGCGACTGGAACGACGGGATGAACCGCGTCGGCAACGAGGGCACGGGGGAGAGCGTGTGGCTTGGGTTCTTCCTCTACCACATCCTCGACGACTTCGCGCCCCTCTGCGACGAGCGTGGGGAGACGGAGCGCGCCGCCGCCTACCGCGCCCACCGCGCCCACCTCCAGCACGCCCTCAACGACGCCGGCTGGGACGGGGCGTGGTACCGCCGCGCGTTCTACGACGACGGCACGCCGCTCGGCTCGAAGCAGAACCGGGAGTGCCGGATCGACGCCATCGCGCAGGGGTGGAGCGTGATCTCGGGCGTGGCCCCGGACGCCCGCGCCGAGCGCGCCCTCGGCTCCGCCGAGGCCCTGCTGATCGACGAGGACGCCCGCCTGATCCGGCTGCTGACGCCGCCGTTCGATACGACCGAGCACGACCCCGGCTACATCAAGGGCTACGTGCCGGGCGTCCGCGAGAACGGCGGGCAGTACACCCACGGGGTCCTCTGGCTCGTCCGCGCCCTCGCCGAGCGCGGCCACGGCTCCCGCGCCGCCGCGCTGCTGGAGATGATCACGCCGCTCAGCCACGGGAGCACCCGCGCCCGCGCCGACCGCTTCAAGACCGAGCCCTACGCCGTCGCCGCCGACGTGTACTCGGTGGCGCCGCACGTCGGGCGGGGGGGGTGGACGTGGTACACCGGCTCGGCGGGGTGGACGTACCGCGTGGCCGTCGAGAGCATCCTCGGGCTCGGCGTCGAGGGCGGGCGGACGCTCCGCCTCGACCCCCGCATCCCGCGGGAGTGGGACGGCTACGGCCTCACCCTCCGCCACGGCGCGGCGAGCTACGCCGTCCGCGTCGAGAACCCGGAGGGCGTGCAGCGCGGGGTGGTCTCCATCGAGGTAGACGGGGAGCCGGTGGCGCCGGAGGGCGGCGTGGCCCGCATCCCGCTGGAAGACGACGGGCGGGAGCACCGCGTCCGCGTCGTCCTCGGCGGGGAGGCCGGGTAGGGGCTCGATGCATCGTGCCCCTACGCCACGGTGGCGGGCCACCGCCCCTATGACCGCGGCTGCGGCATCGCATCGGCGGGCCGGCATCCCCGCTGCGCTCAGGAGACGGGGGTGGGGCGGCCGCGGCACGGGAGGCTAAACTAGCTCCCATCAGCACGTCATCTTTCGTATGTTGGCGCGTAGGTCTTCCCCCCCCCCTCCTTATCGGGGATTCCCCCATCTAGCGGCCAAGTCTGGAGCCGTCGAGGTCCCACCATGTCGGCAGACGACCCGCACCCGCAGCAAGGAGACGACGCGCCAGGAGACGGCCCGCGCAGAGGCAGCCCAGGAGAGAACGGGGAGGCCAGCGAGGGCGCCGAGGTGGCCTCCGGCACGAAGGAGCGCCCCATCGTGGCGGGCATCGGCGCCTCGGCCGGGGGGGTCGAGGCGTTGCAGGCGTTCTTCGAGGCCGTGCCCGAGGGGCTGGGCGTGGCCTTCGTCGTCGTCATCCACCTCTCGCCCGAGCACCGGAGCGAGCTGGCCGCCATCCTCGACCGCACGACGCACCTCACCGTGCAGCAGGTCGAGGGCACGATGGACCTCGAGGGGGACTGCGTCTACGTGATCCCGCCGGGCCGGCGGCTCGAGATCACCGACACCTCCGTCGGCGCGTTCCCGTTCGAGGAGCCGCGCGGGCAGCGCGCCCCGATCGACGCCTTCTTCCGCTCGCTCGCCGTCCAGCACGGCGACGGCTTCGGGGTGATCCTCACCGGCGGCGGCTCCGACGGGGCCGTCGGCGTCAAGGCCATCAAGGAGGCCGGTGGGCTGATCCTCGTCCAGGACCCCGACGAGGCCGCCTTCGACTCGATGCCGCGGGCCGCCATCGCCACCGAGGTCGCCGACCTCGTGCTGCCGGTGCGCGACCTCGCCGCGCGCCTCGCCGACCTCACCCACACCAAGCGCCGCATCCGCGAGACCCTCGGCACCGGCGCGCCGGCCCCGCTCGACGGCGACGGCGAGGAGGCCCTCGGCCGCATCCTCACCCACCTCCACGCCCGCACCGGGCACGACTTCTCGAAGTACAAGCGCTCGACGGTGCTCCGCCGCGTCGGCCGCCGGATGCAGGTCCACCGCAAGGAGACGCTGAAGGACTACCTCGCCTTCCTGCGCCAGCACGTCGAGGAGGCGCAGGCGCTCTTCGAGGACCTGCTGATCTCGGTGACGACGTTCTTCCGCGACCCCGAGGCGTGGGCGGCGCTCGCCGAGGCCGTCATCCCGCAGCTCTTCGACGGCCTGCCCCGCTCCGGGCCCGAGGCGCAGGAGGAGCCGCTGCGGCTGTGGGTCCCCGGCTGCGCCACGGGCGAGGAGGCGTACTCGCTCGCCATCCTCCTGCTCGAGGAGGCCGAGCGCCGGGACGTCTGGCCCGAGGTCCAGGTCTTCGCCTCCGACCTCGACGCGGGCGGCCTCGCCACGGCCCGCGGGGGCCGCTACCCCGCCGCCATCGAGGCCGACCTCGCGCCCGAGCGCCTCCGCCGCTTCTTCGTCCGGGAGGGCGACCACTACCGCGTCACGAAGGAGGTCCGCGACTGCGTGCTCTTCGCCCAGCACAGCCTGCTCCGGGACCCGCCGTTCTCGCGGCTCGACCTCGTCTCCTGCCGGAACCTCCTGATCTACCTCGACCGCGACCTCCAGCGGCAGGTCTTCGGCATCCTCCACTACGCGCTCCGGCCGGGCGGCTTCCTGTTCCTCGGCTCCTCCGAGGCCGCCGAGGGCGACTACTTCCGCACGCTCGACAAGCGGCACCGCCTCTTCCAGGCGCGCGAGGCCACGGGCGAGCCGAGCCGCCTCCCCGAGCTGCTCGTCGCGGCGCCGCGCCTGCGCACGCCCGCCGAGCACGAGCGCGCCCACCGCGAGCCGCCCCCGCCCCGCACCCTCCACCAGGCGCTCCTCGA
The DNA here is from genome assembly GCA_965215145.1 of Rhodothermales bacterium. Lineage (GTDB taxonomy): Bacteria > Bacteroidota > Rhodothermia > Rhodothermales > JANQRZ01. The sequence continues at coordinate 3,148,970 of OZ244038.1, forward strand.
GGACCTCGCCCCGCCGAGCCTCGTCGTGGACGAGCGCCGCCAGGTGCTCCACCTCTCCGAGACCGCCGGCCGCTTCCTCCAGCCCCCCGGCGGCGCGCCCACCCGCGACGCGACGGAGCTCGTCCGGCCCGAGCTGCGGGCCGAGCTGCGGGCGGCGCTCTTCCGCGCCTTCGAGCACGACGAGCGGACGCTCTCGCCGTTCGTCCCCGTGCGGTTCAACGGGACGCCCCGGCGCGTGGCCCTCCTCGTCCGCCCCCGCCCCGGCGAGGGCGCCGGCCAGCCCCGCCCCAGCGGGGAGCGCCTCGCCCTGGTGGTGTTCGTCGAGGGCGGCGAGGCCGTGCTCGGGGCCGCCGAGGGCGAGGTCTCGGAGGAGGCCGTGCAGGGGCTCCAGGCCGAGCTCCGGCAGACGCAGGGCCGGATGCGGGCGGCGCGCGAGGAGCACGAGGCCACGGTCGAGGAGCTGCGCGCCGCCAACGAGGAGCTCCAGAGCATCAACGAGGAGCACCGCTCGACGGCCGAGGAGCTCGAGACGAGCAAGGAGGAGCTGCAGTCCATCAACGAGGAGCTCCAGACGGTCAACAACGAGCTCAAGAGCAAGCTCGACGAGCTCGCGCGCGCCTACGGCGACCTCGAGAACCTCATGGTCGCCACCGAGATCGGCACGCTCTTCCTCGACCGGCACCTCCGCATCCAGCGCTTCACCCCGCAGGTCGCCGACCTCTTCAACATCACCCTCAGCGACCGCGGGCGCCCCATCGCCGACTTCACCCACCGCCTCCACTACGACGGCCTCGACGCCGACGCCCGCGCCGTGCTCGACGACCTCCAGCCGGTCGAGCGCGAGGTCCGCAGCGAGGACGGGCGGTGGTTCCTCGCCCGGCTCCGCCCCTACCGCACCGTCGAGGACAAGATCGACGGCGTGGTGGCGACGTTCGTGGACGTCACCGGGCGGCGCGAGGCCGAGGAGGCCCTGCGCGCCGCCCGCCACCGCCTCGAGCAGACCCTCGAGCACCTCCCCGCCGGCGTCGTCCTCGCCGACACCGCCGGCGCCCTCGTCTACGGCAACCCGACCGTCGAGCGCATCTTCGCCCGGCCGTTCATCGAGACGGGCGCCTTCGAGGAGTACGGCCGGTGGCCGCTCTTCCGCCCCGACGCCGACGAGCCGTTCCCGCTGGACCGGATGCCGATGACGCGCTCGCTCACCGAGGGCGTGGTCGTCACCGGCGAGGAGATGCGGGTCCGGCGGCCCGACGGCTCGTTCCGGCACGTCGTCGTCAACACCGCCCCGATCCTCGGCGAGGATGGCCGCCCCGTCTACGGCGTGGCCGCCTTCATCGACGTCACCGCGCGGCGCGCGGCCGAGGAGGCGCTGCGCCAGAGCGAGGAGCGCTACCGGCTCCTCTTCGAGGGCGTCGAGGAGTACGCCATCTTCACCACCGACCCCGCCGGCGCCATCACGACGTGGAACTCCGGGGCCGAGGCCCTCTTCGGCTACCCCGACGCCGAGGCCCTCGGCCGGCCCGGCGCGATGCTCTTCACGGAGGAGGACCGCGAAGCCGGCGTGCCGGAGCGCGAGATGGCGACGGCGGCCAAGACCGGCACCGCCAGCGACGACCGCTGGCACGTCCGCCAGGACGGCTCGCGCTTCTGGGCCTCCGGCGTGCTGACGGCGCTCGACGGCGCCGGGGGCGACCTCCGCGGCTTCGCCAAGGTGCTCCGCGACAACACCCAGCGCAAGGAGGCCGAGGACGCCCTGCGTTGGGCCAAGGAGACCCTCGAGGTGCGCGTGGCCGAGGCGGCGGGGCAGGTCCGCGAGCTCGCCGCGCGGCTGACGGTCGCCGAGCAGGAGGAGCGCCAGCGCGTCGCGCAGGTCCTCCACGACGACCTCCAGCAGCTCCTCTTCGGCGTCCAGATGCAGCTCGCCGCCTGCCTCCGCAGCGCCGAGGCGGCCGACCCCGAGGCGCTCGCCGCCGAGGTCCGCCAAGCCGACGCGTGGCTCGACGACGCCATCGAGACGACGCGGCGGCTCACGGTGGACATCAGCCCGCCCCTGCTCCAGGGCGAGGGGCTCGCCCAGGCGCTCGAGTGGCTCGTGGCGCAGATGGAGACGGTCCACGGCCTCCGCGTCGAGGTCCGCGCCGAGCGGGACCTCCCGATCCCCGGCGACGCCATGCGCATCCTCCTCTTCCAGGTTCTCCGCGAGCTCCTCTTCAACGTCGTCAAGCACGCCGACACCGACCGCGCCACCGTCACCCTCCACGACGGCGACGGCCTCACGATCACCGTCGCGGACGACGGCGACGGGTTCGACCCGTCGGCGGTCGAGGGCGGCACGGGGTTCGGGCTGTTCGGCGCCCGCGAGCGGCTCCGCTTCTTCGGCGGGCGGATGGAGGTCGAGGCCGCGCCGGGCGAGGGCACGCGCGTGCGGCTCCACGTCCCGCTGCCGGAGTGATGCCGCTCCCCCGGGTCGGTGGTGCCCCCGCGCATTGTAGGGGCGGACATCCGGGTCCGAGGGCGGGCCGCGCTCGGCCCGTCTTGAGCACTCCCGGAAACCCTCCTTCTCGCTGAGCGGCCGGGGGGGAGGTGAAACGCCGGGACCGAGAATGGGGGAATCCCGCGTGGGGCTCGGCCGTAACCCCGCCCTCCATCTTTTACCCCTGCCCCCTCCGTGTCCGCCCGCGTCTTCCTCGTCGAGGACCACCCCCTCATGCTCCAGGCGACGAGCCAGTTCGTCGGGAGCCTCCCCGGCTTCGAGGCCGTCGGCGGCGCCGCCACGGCCGAGGCCGCGCTCGACGCCCTCACCGGGGCGGCGGCCGGGGCAGCGGATGCCGCGCCCGCCGTGGACGGCCCCGACCTCGTCCTTGCCGACGTGTCGCTGCCGGGGATGAGCGGGATCGAGCTCGTCGCGGCGCTGCGGGAGCGGCGGCCGGGGCTCCCGTGCCTGATGTTCTCCGCCCACCAGGAGGCGTCCTACGCTGAGCGGGCGCTCGCGGCCGGCGCGCGGGGCTACGTCGTGAAGGGCCGGCTGGCGGACCTCGAGGAGGGGCTGCGGACGGCGCTCGCCGGGGAGGTCTACCTCAGCCCACCGCTCCGCGAGAAGCTCCGCGCCCGCTCCGGGTTCGGGACGTGAGGCTGGGTGGGGGCACGGCGCGCCGTGCCCCTACGGCGCCCCGTCGAGCCAGCCGCCGGCGAAGCCGGCCCGCCGGAGGCCGCGCACGACGGGCGGGCACGCCCGCATCAGCCGCCACACGAGCCCGTCGCGGTAGTTCGCCACCGCCAGCGTGATCGGCCCCTGGTTCAGCGCGAAGTGGTGCGGCGAGACCCAGCCCAGCTCCGGGTCGCCGTCGGGGAAGGTGGGGTTGAAGGCGTTCTCGAAGCCGTAGCTGTCGTCGCGGCCGGCGTGGGCGTGGGAGAGGCAGTGGATGCACGTCGTCACGATCTCCGGAGCGAACGGGAGCGAGGCGATGGCGGCCCACGGCGCGATGGTCCCGTCGTCCGGCCCGAACGGGACGCCGCGGGCCTTGTACCCGAAGAACCGCCGGCTCCGCCCGCCGACGCGCTCCGTGGCCGGCCCCGGCCCGTCGCTCGCCGTGACCCCCCAGATCTCGGCGCTGTAGCCCTTGAACCCCTTCGGGTTACGCTTCGCGTACTCCTGCTGGACGTAGGTCGCGCGGCGGCTGTTCTCGAAGTAGTCGATCCCCTTGTCGCGCATGAACGCGTCCTGGATGCCGCGGAAGTCGACCCAGAGGTGCGAGAACTGGTGGATGAAGAGGGGCCCGGCGTAGAGGTACTCGTGGCCGTAGATCTTCTTCCAGCGGTACGTCCGGGTGTAGGCGTCGAAGCAGCCGTCCGGCAGCGGGTGCGTGGGCGAGCCGAGGCCGAGGACGTAGAGCAGCAGCGCCTCGTCGTAGCCGTGCCAGCGGTGGCGGATGAAGCCCTTCTCGGGCTTCCAGCCGTGGGTGACGGCCGGGCCGCCGTTCGTGGCCCAGATCCAGTCGGCGCGGCGGTAGAGGGCGCCGGCGAGGTGGCGGACCTCGGCCTCGCCGTCCTCGTCGAAGTATTGCGCAGCGACGAGGGCGCCGGCCAGGAGCAGCGTCGTGTCGATCGTCGAGAGCTCGCTCTGCCAGGCCCGGCGGCCCGTCTCCATGTCGAGGAAGTGGTAGTAGAACCCCTTGTGGCCCGTCCCGTCGGGCGCGCCGTCGTGGGGGGCCTCGTGGAAGAACCGGAGCGCGGCGAGCGTCCGCGCCCGCGCGTCGTCGCGCGCCATCCACCCCCGCTCGACGGCGACGGGGTAGCCGGCCAGCGCGAACCCCACCGCGGCGATGCTGGCCGGGCTCTCGGGCACGGTGCCGTCGCGGACGAGCCCGTTGTCCGGGTTGACCTCCTCCAGGAAGAAGTCGAACGAGCGGCGGTGAACGTCGTCGAGAAGGGTCTCGCCGATGGGGTGGGAATGATCTCCCGTCGCGGGGTCGGACATGGGATAGGGGTCAGCGAGGCCCGGACCTCGGCGTAGAGACGTGACATATCGCGTCTCTGGTGGCCGGTCGCGGCTAGGCGTCGAACGTGAGGGTGACGGCGGCGACGGCGTGGGCCGGCACGTCGAGCGTGAGCGCGGCGCCGTCGCCGTCGGCCTCGACCGAGATGGGCTCGGGGGCGAGGCGGCTGGCGGCGTGGAGGGCGTCGAGCTGCGCGGGGCTCGGGTACGTCGGCTCCCCCATCGCCTCCCACGTCCGCCGCGGGTTCGCGTGGTCCTGGTCGATCCGCTCGACGGTGGCGCGCGCGACGGCCGGCGCCCCCGCGAGCCGGATCTCCACCCGCTCGTCGGCGATGTCGTGCTCGGGGAGGGCGTGGTTCGTGAGGAGGAGGGTGAGCGAGCGCTCGTCCTCGTTGCGGACGGCGTAGCAGTCGAGCGTCGGGTGCAGCCCGTCCACCAGCAGCCGCTCCGAGCCGAGCCGGTTCAGCAGCTCGAACGCTCGGTACGTCGGCTTCGCGACGCCGTGGATCGTCAGCAGCCCGAAGCCACCGTGGAAGGGGACGCTGGAGAAGTAGTTCTCCTCGAAGATGTCCGAGAACGTCCAGTAGCTGTACGCCTCCACGAGGTCGGCCACGTCGAGCAGCGTCTTCATGACGAAGGCGGCGGCGTAGGGCGAGTCGTGGCGCCAGAAGAACGGGTTGCTCGACGTGTTCCACTCGGTGTAGAGCACGGGCCGGCCGCCGGCCTTCGCGACGGTGTCCTGCGTCCGCTCGCGGAGCACGTTGCGATGAGCAGCAGCCAACTGCGCCTCGGTGTCGTCGCCGGGGTCGCCGAAGGCGTCGGTGGGGTAGTGGTGCGTCGTCACGAAGTCGAGCGGGAGCCCGTGCTCCTCGCAGAACGCGACGGCCTCCTCGACCCAGCCGTTGTTGGCCGTCGCCGGGCCGCCCACGCGGAGCCCGTCGTCCACGCCCTTCACGGCCTCGGCGGTGGCGCGGTAGAGGGCGAAGTAGTCGTCCTGCGTGCCGCTCCAGAAGTGCTTGATGTTCGGCTCGTTCCAGACCTCGAAGTACCACCGCCGGACCTCCTCCGCGCCGTACCGGTCCACGAGGCCCCCGACGAACCGGCGGATCAGCTCGGCCCAGGCGTCCATGTCCTTCGGCGGGGAGACGTTGGCGGCGTAGCTGAAGACGATCCGCCCGCCGGAGGCCAGCGCGTCCGGCATCAGCCCGAGTTCTACGACCGGCCGCATCCCGATCCCGACCAGGAAGTCGTAGATGTGGAAGGCGTTGTAGAACGAGTAGATCGTCTCGCCCTGCTGCACCGTCAGCGCGCCGGTGTTCGAGAGGATGCCGTGGAAGCGGACGTGGCGGACGCCGATCTCCTCGCGGCAGCGGCGGAGCTGGGCCTGCCAGTCGGCGCGGAGGGCGAGGCCGGCGTGCCCGCTCCCGACGGTGTGCGACCACGAGTGGCGGAGGGGCGTCCCGCGCTGGGCGAGGTCGACGTGGAACTGGGCCATGGGGGGAGGGGCTCGGGGGAGGGGCCGGGAAAGGTAGCACGGCGACGGGGGACGGTCTGCCGCACCGCCGCGGCCTGCTCGGTGTGAGCGAATGGTGACAGCTACGTCCGCGCGACGTGCCCTATCCTCCGCACCTCACCCCGGCGCAGCCCCCAGCTGCATGGACCTCCAGGCCCTCTTCCTCAACTGCTCGCTCAAGCCCTCCCCCACCACCTCCAACACCCGCGCGCTGATCGACAAGGTGGCGACGCTGTTCGAGGACGAGGGCGTTCCGTGGCGCAGATGGTCGTCGAGCGGCTCGACGGGACCTACGACGAGCGGGACGAGCGCGGGCAGTACCCGCTCTACGGGAAGGTCGGCGCCTGCGTCGTCACGGGGAACGAGGGCGGCGCCCACGACGCCGCGGCGACGACGCTGTTCAACCTCTTCCACCTCGGCTGCACCATCCCCCCGAACGCCGACTGCTACTGGGTCGGCGACGCGGGGCCGGGGCCGAGCTACCTCGCCGCCGGCGGGGACCGCCACCTCTACACGAACCGGACGGCCCGCTACCTCGCCAAGAACTGCGCCCACGCCGCGCGCACGCTGCAGGCGAACCCGTACCCCATCGACCTCGACGCCGTGGATGAGGCGGCGGAGGCGGTCAGCCGCCCGTAGCGAGCGGGGCGAGGTGCTTCCCGCTAAACGCCTCGGCCCACCCGCTCATCCGGTCGAGCGCGGCGGGCTTGACGTCGCCGAGCCGGCGGCCTTCGGCCTGCATCCGGGCGTGGTAAGCACCGAGCGCGTCGCCCTCGACGCGGAACACGCCGAGGGGGCCGAGCTGCCCGAGGTCGCGGGCGTGGGCGTAGTGGACGTTCCCCCGCAGCCCCGCCTCGACGGCGTCGCCCAGCGCGCCGAGTGCGACGGGGTCAACGTCCGCCTGCACGAACAGGGTGTAGGCCCGCCGCTCCCCCTCGAAGGCGACGAGCGCGAACCGCGGCTCGACGCCCGCCTCCGCTGCCGCCACTTCGATCACGGCCCGGACGTGCCGCTCGGCTAGCTTCTCCCCCACCCGGTCGGAGGTCGCCCCGGCGCGGCCGAGGAACCGGAGCCGCGGCGCCGTCCCCTCGAACCCGACCACCTCCACGAGGTCGCGGAGGCGGTAGCGGTAGAGCCCGCCGCGGGTGGTGAGGACGACCTCGTAGACCCCGCCCCGCTCCACCTCGTCGGCCCAGCGCGGCGTGCCGTCGTCGGTCAGAAACTCGAACACGTGTGAGCGGACGGCGAGCACCCCGCCCTCCCCCCCGCCGAGCGGGACCGAGACGACGCCCTCGGTGGCGAGCAGCCCCTTTGGCTGGAGGGCGGCCTGGGGGAGCAGCGCCGCGAGCCGCGCGGCGTACCGGGCGGCTGCGGCGTCGGCCCACGCGCTGACGACGGCGAGGCGGGGCCAGAGCCGCACGTGCCGCGCCGCCCCTTCGGACTCGGCGAGCGCGGCGCGGACGGTGGCCGCGCGAGGCGGGTCGGGCGCGAGGCGGGCCGAGAGCCGCTGGGCGAGGGCCGGGGTGAGCGGGGCGGGTGGGGAGAGCGTGCCGCGGCGGAGGTCGTGCGCGAGCCGGTCGGCCCAGGGCGCGAGGGCGTCGAGGAGCAGGAGGAGGAACGTCGGGCTCCAGACGGAGATGAGGGCGAGGTCCCCGCGGGCGACGAGCGCGCGGAGCGTGACGTACCGCCACGCCTCCGTGCCCCGGACGTGCCGGACCTCCGGCGGCACGGCGAGCGCGGCGCGGGCCACCCCGCCGAGCAGACCGAGGTAGGCCGCATCGTCCTCGAACCCAATCCGGACGCCGCCGGCCGTCCGGCGCTCTGTCGGCGCTGCCGGGCTGATGGCCCAGTAGTGCGGCCCGCGGGCGGCGTCGGGGTGGCGCCGGTACAGGTCCGCGATCCACGGGGCGAGGGCGCGCCCGAAGTCCCCTCGCAGCCCGCGCGTGTACGGGATCAGCTTCGTACCGCCCGTCGAGCCCGAGGTCGGTTCGAGCAGCCGGACCGGCTCGGCCGTCAGCACCCCCCGTTCGCCCGCCGCAATCCGGTCCACGAACGGGCGGAGGGCGTCGTAGTCCGCGAGCGGGACGCGGCGGCGGAAGTCCTCCCGCGACCCGATCATCCCGAACCCGTGTGCCTGCCCGAAGTCCGTCCCCGCGTTCGCCGAGACGACCTGCCGGAGCAGTCGGCTTTGGGCGCCGGCCACGTCCGCCAGCGCGCGGCGGAACCGGCGGGCCTCGGGGCGGCAGGCGAGGCGCCACGCCGCGTGCGCGAGCCGCGCCCTCACGCCCGCCGCGTCGGCTCGACGAGCCCGATGGGCGTCTCGTCGAGCGTCAGCGTCTGGCGAACGAAGCGGCCGAGGAAGCCGAGGTACGAGATCCCACCGACGGCGCGCGGCAGCCGGTCCCAGATGGCTCGGTGCAGCGCCGGGAGGTGGTAGCTCGGGACCTCGGGGAAGAGGTGGTGCTCGAGGTGGTAATTCTCGTTCAGCAGGAAGAACGCCACCACCGAGTTCGCCTCGATGGAGCGGCTGGCGAGCAGCGGGTCGTGGGCGTCGGTGATGCCGTGCTGCGTGAACCCCCGCACCTGCACCATCGCCGCAACGAGGAGGAGTGGAACGAGCCACGCGGCGGCGAGGAGCCCGAAGGGGACGAGCGCGAGGAGCGCGGCGTAGAGCCCCCCGAGCAGGGCGTACTCCGTCACGATGGCGCGGCGCTCGGCGGGCGTGCCGTGGCGGAAGGCGAGGAACGGGATGGCGAGCAGGTACAGGAAGCAGCCGACCGTGAGGCGCATGTAGTGCAGCGCCCACACGACCCCGCGCCGGCCGGTGTAGTTGTGGTAGTCGTCGGGGTCGTCCTCGGTGCCGAGGTGGTCGTGGTGGCGGGTGTGCATCACCCGGTAGGCCGTGAGCGAGATCAGCGCCGGCGCGCCGAGGACAACGCTCACCCAGCGGTTGAGGCGCGGGCTCCCGAGCAGCACCCCGTGCATCCCCTCGTGAAGCAGCAGCACGAACGCGTTCACCGCGAGCGCCACGCCCACCGTCCCCACACCCCGGAGCGCCCACGCAGCGGCCCCCTCCATCCCGAGGCTCCACCCGACCAGCCCGACGCTACCGGCGAAGAGGCCGACGAACGTAGTCAGCTCCCGCAGCCGCTCGCCGGCATCGAGTCGGCAGAGCGCGCCGAGGCGGTCGCCGAGGAGGTGGGCCACGGCGGCGCGGGCCTCGTGGTGGGAGAGCGGGGTTTGGTCGAGGGCGGGGGCGCTCATGGGTTCACAAGGGCATCGCCGACCATGCGGCGGCCGGCGGGGGTTAGGTTGTCGGGGTGGATCCGGGTGAGGCAGGCCAGTTCATCCCCGCGGGCGGAGCCGGGGTTCGTCCGCACGAAGAAGGCGACGTGGGGGTCGCGGAGGTGCCGCGCCGTCGGCTCGGCCACGCCGGGGCGGAGCGGCGTGGCGCGGCGGAGGCGGACGACGCCGTGCCCGGGGTCGTACTCGCCGGGGAATTTCCGCCGGGCGAGCGTGTCGAGGAGGGCCTGCTCGTGCGGGGGCGTCGGCGCGGCGGGGTTCGGCCAGAACCGGCGGAAGAACGTCGGGAGGAAGCGGTAGGTCTTGTAGCCCGACGAAATCAGGAACCAGTACGTCGGGACGGCCTCGGCGGCGGCGCGGCGGAAGACGTGCCGCGACCACGTCTGCGCCAGCGCGGGCGCCGTCCGGTGGGAGGCATCCACGATGGTGTCCCCCGAGAAGAACGCGACGAGCGGGCGGCCGTCGACCTCGGCCTCCATCCGGAGGAGCGTCGAGAACCCCTGGACCGTACCGGCCGCGTCGCGCAGCAGCACTGCCACGTCCTTCTCCGCGAGGTCGGCCTCGAAGCCCGCGCGGGTGACGCCCTCGAAGTAGCGCCCGAGCAGCGCGTGCATCCGCGCCCGCTCGGCCCCCGTCAGCGCCGCCACGGGGCGGACGCCGCCGGCGAGCGCGCCGTCAGAGCGTGGCGACTTCGACGTGCGGCGTGCGACCTCGGAGATCGGGGACGTGTCCATCGGGCCAGGCGGCGGTGTAGAGGGTGCTGGCGTAGGGAATATGCAGGAGCCGCCGCGCCGCTGCAAGCCGGGGGTCCCCCTCCGCCAAGCCCAGCGGTACAAAAGCGTGCCCCCGCCGTGCTGCCTCCCGAAGCGTGGCCCGCAGCAGCACGCGCACGAGCCGCGGGTCCTCCTCCCCACGCGTGCAGAGGAATGCCGCATACGCCGACCGGAGCGGCTCCCCGACCGCCGGCAGCGGCGCAGCGCCCACCGCCCGCGCGCCGACGTTCACGAGGGGCCGCGCCCAACGAAGCGCCCCGCCGTAGCCGCGCACTACGGTCTGCTTGTACGCCCCCTGGTCCCACAGCGCTACTGCCCCGACGAGCTCGCCGCCGCGCCGGGCCAGGATGAAGTCCTCCGCTCCGAGCCCCTGCAGCAGCGGCGTGCCGAGGTCGCCCTCGGTGAGGACCGGGAAGAAGGCGTAGCGCCGCCCGTGCTCCCGCAGGAACGCGACCGTCTCCGGCCAAGATGCCGCCGAACCGGCCTCGATCTCAAACGGCGAGGCCGGGACGCGCACACGGCGGCGCACGACGAGCACGAGTGTAGTTACCTCGGCGAGGGGACGGAAGGCGGGGACGGAGCCGCGGGGCTTCTCCGCGAGCAGCCCCCGCGCCTGCCGGTTCCCCGCCGTGATCGTGGCGAGGTAGAACGGGACGGGGTCGGCGTCGTGGAGGCGGCGGAGGGCGCGGAAGCCGCTCGCCGTGAGGTGCCGCCCCTGGAACGCCGGGTCCACCCGAAGCCCGCTGAGGTACCCGACTCGCCGCTCCTCCCCGCCCACGAACGCCCGCCGCACCGCGCGGCTCGCCGCCGCCACCACGCGCCCGCTTCCCCCCTCCTCCGCCACCAGCGTCTCGACGGCATCACCGAGCGGGCCGTTGCCCAGCAAGAAGTCCGGCTCCCGCTCATAGGTCACCGCCACGCTGCCCGGCATCGGCGCGGCCCGCGTCAGCCGGCGCAGCGCCGCGTCGTCCGCCGGTGTGGCGAGGCGGTATCGGAAGGGGGGCTTCAGAGCGTCGGGCGATGGGAGCGGACCCCCCGTCGCGCTCGCCCCGCGGAGCGGGACTTGCAGCTTCAGAAGGGGGACAGTTCCGGTCGTGCCTGAGCGCAAGGACTCGTCCCGGAGCGATGCACAATCCAAACGGGGGGTCGGGGGGGTCCTCAGACCGCCTCCAGCAAGCGCGGCGTCGGCGTGGCGTCGAAGGGCTCGGTGTGGGCGGCGGGGATGAGGTCGCCGCGGAACGCCTCGTCGCCGAGGGGGAACCCGTCGCGCTGACTCACCTCGCGGCGGAGCATGGCGTTGATCGTGAAGAAGGCCGACCACATGAACAGGTTGCCCGCGTTCACCCGGTCGAGGCTGCGGCGGAGGATGGACGGCCACGAGTAGAACTTGGTCCGCGCCTCGACGCACTTCTGCTGGACGGCCTCCGGCGTCATCCGCTTCGGCCAGAACGGGAGCATGTTGTAGCGGTAGTCCGGGTCGAGCCACCACTTCTCGAAGCGGAGGCGGCCCTCCCGTTCGAGGCGGTCGTAGAGCGGGGTGCCGGGGAACGGGGTGAGGTGGTTGAAGGCGGTGATGTAGAACCGGTGCTTCTTCGCAAAGGCCAACGCTTCGTCGAACGTGTCGTCGGTGTCCTCGTCGTAGCCGAGGATGAACGTGATGTAGAGGCGAAGGCCGTGGCGGCGGAGGTTCTTGAGCGCGGCCTCGTAGCCGCCGCGCGCGGTGTTGAAGCGCTTCTTCATCTGCCGGAGGTTCTGCTCGTTCAGCGTCTCGAACCCGAACAGGAGGCCCTGGCAGCCGCTCGCCTTGAGGAGCCGGAGGAACTCGTCGTCGTGCGCCGCATCGATGCTGGCCTGCCCGACCCAGCGGACCTTCAGCGGCGCGAGGGCACGGAAGAGTTCCTTGGCCTGGCGCATGTTCGACGTCACGTTGTCGTCGACGAAGAACAGCAGCTTGTGGCCGAGCGCCTTCATCTCCCGGATCTCCTCCAGGATCGCCTCCGTCGGGCGGCGCGTCTGGGTCGAGCTGAAGTAGGCCTGGATGGCGCAGAACTCGCACGCGAAGTGGCACCCCCGCCCGGCCTCGACCAGCCCGATGGGCAGGTACCGCTTGCCCCGGAAGATGCTCCGGTCGGGGCGGACGCCGCCGAGCGACGGGCGGCCCTCGCCGCGGTAGACCCGCCGGAGCCGCCTGGCCTCGGCGTCGCCGACCACCCGCGGCCAGACGCCCTCGGCCTCGCCGATCACGAGGGCCTCGCAGTAGCGGCTCACCTCCTCCGGGACGAGCGTGGCGTGGAACCCACCCATCACCACCGGCACCCCCCGCCGCCGGTACTCCGTCGCGATCTGGTAGCTCCGCTTCGCGGTGTACGTCTCGACCGAGATCGCCACGAGGTCCGTGGGCTCGTCGTAGGGGACGGCCTCCATCCGGTCGTCGTAGAACCGGACCTCGACCCCCTCGGGCGTGAGGCCGGCGAGGGTGGCCGGCGGCAGCGGCTCCATCTGCCACGCCTTGATGTAGGGCTCGCCCACGCGGCGGCCGATGCAGGGGTGGACGAGCGTGAGGCGCATGGTTTTCCCAGCGGGCAGAGAGCAGGGGGCAGCGAGCAGAAGGTAGCAGGCGGGAGACGGTGGGCGGAGAGCACCATCCAGAAAGTCCCGCCTCGAGGGGGGTGCCCCGTAGGGGCGGGGGATGTCCTGCGCGACGTCCCGCCCCCATATCGTAGGGGCGCAGCGTGCTGCGCCCGCGCGGTGGTGAGCAGATTCAGGCGGTGGGGCGGAGGCCGAGGCGCCAGTCGCAGGTGTAGTAGCGGTGGAGGCGGTGGGCGTAGAACCGGTAGCCGAGGTTCGTCGCCACGGCGAGGGCCGGCTGCGTGCGCGCGCCGAGCAGCCGTTTGGCGATGCTCCGGTAGCGGTACGTCTGCTTCCACGCCCACTCGGTCCCCTTCCAAAGCTGGTCGGGCGACATCTGGGCCGGCTCGAAGACGACGTGCTGCGCGTCGTACAGGCTCCAGTCCGTCGTGAGGATGCGGCCCTCGGCGTCGAGGCGGCGGTAGAGCGGGGTACCGGGGAACGGGGTGAGCACGGCGAAGCGGGGGAGGTCCACGTTGGCTTCGTGGACGAACTGCGCCGTCTCGGCGAAGACGTCCGGGCCGTCGTGGTCGAACCCGAACACGAAGCAGCCCATCACCGCGATCCCCCGCCCGTGCAGCGCCTCGATCACCACCCGGTAGTCCTGGTGCCGATTGAACCCCTTCTTGGACTCTCCGAGCACGGCGTCCGAGAGCGACTCGAACCCGATCAGCAGCGCCCGGCAGCCGCTCCGCGCGGCGAGGTCAAGGAGCTCCTCGTCGCGCGCCATCAGCGTCGTGGCGAGCCCGCCCCACGTGACGCCCAGCGGGGCGAGCGCCTCGAAGAGCGCCTTCGCGTAGGCCACGTCGCCGATGAGGTTGAGGTCGAGGAAGAGCAACTTCCGCGCGCCCATCTGCCGGACGTCGTCCACCACCTCTGCGACGGGCCGCTGCATCGGGCCGCCCCAGGCCGTGGGGACGACGCAGAACGTGCAGCGGTGCTGACAGCCGCGCGTGGCCTCCAGCGTGTGGGCCTGCGCAAACCGCCCCTTCGGGAGGAGGTCGCGGCGGGGGTGCGGGCGCCCGGCCAGCGAGAGGCCGGGGGTCGGGCCGTAGCGGGGCCGCATCCGGCCGGCGGCGAAGTCGCGGACGAGTTCGGGCCACGTCTCCTCGGCGTAGCCGACGACGACGCTGTCGGCGTGAGCCTGCGCCTCACCGGGGGCGAGGGTGGGGTGGACGCCGCCGAGGACGACGGGGACACCCCGCGCCCGGAGGCCGTCGGCGAGCTCGTAGGCGCGGGGGGCCGTGCCGGTGATCGCGCTGATTCCCACGAGGTCGGCGTCGAGCGCGGGGTCGAGGTCGGCGATGCCCTCGTCCACGAGCGTCACCTCGGTGGGGACATCGTCGGGGAGGAGCGCGGCCAGCGTGGTCAGCGTCAGCGGCGCGTAGCGCATCTGCTTCTTCCAGATCCCGGAGCCGTGGCGGTAGAGCGGCCCGCGCGGCGAGACGAGCGCGATGCGGAGCGGGTCGGGCACGGCGGGGGCTGGCGGGTGGAGGAGGGAAGATAGAGGATGGGTTGGGGTGGAGAGATCCCGGGCGTCCGCCCCACATCCTCTCGCTAATTCCCCCTTCGAAGTGGGACTTTCAGGGCTTTGCCTGCGGCCCTCCATCCCCCGCCCTCCGTCTTCTGCCCTCTGCTCACCGCACTCTGTCCACCGTCCCCCGTCTCCCGTCGCTATCCTCCCACCCTCCACGATTCGCCCTGCACTATGCCCACCGCTGCCAGCCGCCGCCTCTCGTTCGAGAACGCCGAGGGCCACCGCCTCGCTGCCCGCCTCGACCTCCCCGCCGACGGGGACCCCATCGCGTGCGCCCTCTTCGCCCACTGCTTCACCTGCTCGAAGGACCTCAAGGCCGCCGCCGCCATCGCCCGCGCGCTGACCCGCGAGGGCCTCGCCGTGCTCCGGTTCGACTTCACCGGGCTCGGGCAGAGCGAGGGGGAGTTCGCCGAGACCACGTTCTCCTCGAACCTCGACGACCTCGTCGCCGCGGCAGAATGTCTCGCCGACGAGGTCGAGCCGCCGGCGCTGCTCGTGGGGCACTCGCTCGGGGGCGCCGCCGTGCTCCGCGCCGCCCACCGGATCCCCAGCGCGCGGGCCGTCGCCACCCTCGGCGCGCCGTGCAGCCCGGACCACGTCAGCCACCACTTCGCCGAGTCGCTCGACGAGATCGCGCTGGCCGGGCACGCGACGGTGGACCTCGCGGGGCGGCCGTTCACGATCTCGAAGGCGTTCGTGGACGACCTCGGGGAGCACCGGATGCGCGAGGCCATCCGCACGCTCGACCGCGCGCTCCTCGTGTTCCACTCCCCCGTGGACCGGACCGTCGGCGTCGAGCAGGCCGCCGAGATCTTCCACGCCGCCAAGCACCCCAAGAGCTTCGTCTCGCTCGACACCGCCGACCACCTCCTGACCGACCCCCGCGACGCGGAGTACGCCGGGACGGTGCTCGCGGCGTGGGCCCGCCGCTACGTCGGGGCGCCGCAGGAGGAGGTCAAGCGCGCCGCCGAGCAGAGCCGCGTCGTCGCGCGGATCGGGCCGCGCGGCTTCCGCACGGAGCTCCTGGCGAACGGCCACCCCCTCGCCGCCGACGAGCCGGAGTCCGTCGGGGGGACGAACACGGGGCCGACGCCGTACGACCTCCTCGCCGCCGGCCTCGGCGCCTGCACCGCGATGACGCTCCGCCTCTACGCCGACCGGAAGGGGTGGCCGCTGGAGGAGGCCGTCGTCCGCCTCCAGCACCGCCAGACCCACGAGGCCGACTGCGAGGCCGCAGCCGAGGGGAACGGCAAGCCCGTCGCGATGGACCACCTCGACCGCGAGCTCGACCTCCTCGGCCCCCTCGACGACGAGCAGCGGGCCCGCCTCGCCGAGGTCGCCGACCGCTGCCCCGTCCACCAGACCCTCGAGCGCGGGGTCACGGTCAACACGACGGTCCGCGCGCCGAGCCCCGCCGCCGAGCCGCTCCCCGAGGCTTAACCAACTATGTGGGATTCCGTCCGCGATTGGTTCCTGGGGCTCGGCGCCGAGTACGGCGTGGACCCCATCGTCTTCGGGGCGATCTACGTCGGGGCCATCCCGCTCTTCACCGTCTGCCTTGCGTGGACGATCCGCAACCTCCGGCGGAAGCGGCCCGCCGCGCTGCCGGCGCTGCTGACGCTGTTCTTCTTCTCGTCGGCGTACCTCTACCTGCTGGCCGTGGGGATGAACATCCCGTGGTGGGTCTACGGCATCGTCGCGGCGATGGTCGGGCTGGGGATCTCCTCGACGGTGCAGAGGGTGCGGCGGGGGGTCCGTGAAGAGGGGCCGGGGGACGGATGAGGCCGGGGACGGATGAGGCCGGGGGACGAACGTAGCTTGCAGCCCCCTACTCCGGCCGCAACCCCTCCCAATGCTCCGTTTCGTCCCCCTCCTCCTGGCCGCCGTGCTGGCGCCGGCCGCGCTCGCGCAGCCGCAGACCGTCCTCTTCCCCGGCCAGGACGACGCCGACCTCCGCGCCGCGCTCGTCGCGGACTACAAGCCGTCGTCGGTGCTCAGCTCCGCCGCGTCGAAGGACCGGATGTACGACACGGTCTGGCGCACGACCGAGGGCGGGGACGACGGCGTCGAGGGCCTCTACACCGGGTTCTTCGTCGCCTTCGACTGCGACCCCTCCTGCGACCCCTCGCAGGACGTGTTCAACGCCCCGAACGAGAACACCCTCGGCCTCAACCAGGAGCACATCTGGCCCCGCTCCGAGGGCACCGACGGCACGCAGGCCGAGCGCGACCTCCACGGCCTCGCCCCCACCTGGGTCCGCGCCAACTCCGACCGCGGGAGCCTCCCCTTCGACGAGATCCCCGACGCGCAGACCGACGACTGGTACCGTGAGAACTCGGTCCAGACGGACGACCCGCCGCTCGCGGAGCGCGACGCGTACAGCGAGCGCGACCGGAACGTGGCCTTCGAGCCGCGCGAGGAGGCGAAGGGCGACGTGGCCCGCGCCATGTTCTACGTCGCCACGGTGTACGAGGGGACGGTGGACATGGGCTTCTTCGACGGTCAGAAGGAGACGCTGCTCGACTGGCACTACGCCGACCCCGTGGACCCCGCCGAGTACGACCGGACGTTCCGCGCCGCCGACTTCCAGCAGGACCTCCCGAACCCGTTCGTGCTCGACTCGACGCTGGCGCGGCGGGCGTTCTTCCCAGACATCGTCGTGAACCCGCCCGTCGCCGTCACGGCCGTGGTGGGAGGCTCGACCACGGTCGGGCCCGGCGGGGGGAGCATCGGCTACACGGTCACGCTGACGAACCCCGCCGCCGGCCCGCAGACGGTCGAGGCGTGGGTGATGGTGCTGCTCCCGGACGACACGTTGTTCGGGCCGGTCAAGGGGCCGACGGCGGTGGCGCTGCCGGGCGGCGGCGTCATCGGGCCGGTGCCGCTCGCGCTGAACGTGCCGTCGGCCGCGCCGGCGGGCGTCTACGTCGTCTCCGTCCGGGCCGGGACGTACCCCGCGCCGTTCACGGCCGAGGACAGCTTCATCTTCGAGAAGACGGGGGCCGTGAGCGCCGAGGCGGAGGCCGCGCCGGCGGCGTTCGCGTTGGAGGCCCCCTTCCCGAACCCGGCGGCCGGCGCGGTCACCGTCGGCCTCGTGACGCCGGAGTCGGGCGACGCACGGGTCGAGGTGACGGACCTGCTCGGCCGCCGCGTGGCGACGCTCGTAGACGGGCCGCTGGCGGCGGGCCGCCACATAGTGAGCTTCGACACGAGCGGGCTGCCAAGCGGCGTCTACCTCGTGCGGATGGGCGCCGACGGCTTCACCGCCGTCCAGCGGGTTACGCTAACGCGCTGATCGCCCCTCCTGAACGAACGCTCGGAGCGGCCGGCAAGCCCCGCGCTGCTGGCCGCTCCGAGCCGCACCCGTCCCCTCTGAGCCAGATCTTCCTACCGGAGCGCACCACATCTGCCCCCTGCCAATCGTAGGCTTGCGGGGCTCACCCTGCTCCACCCTTCCCCCACAGACTGCCCCGAACATGCGCTACGCACTCCCCCTCGCCGTCGGCCTCCTCCTGCTCGCGGCCCCAGCCTCTGCTCAGATCTCGCTGGGGCAAGAGGACGACTTCCAGGACGGCACCCGCGAAGGCTGGCAGAACGGCGCCGTCGGCAGCGCCATCACCAACATCCCGAACGGCGGCCCGAACGGCGCCGGGGACCGGTTCCTCCAGGTCGTCGCGGACGGCAGCGGGCCGGCGGGCCGGCTCGTCGTCTTCAACGACGCGCAGTGGAGGGGGGACTACGTGGCGGCGGGCGTGACGGAGATCGAGGCGGACCTCCAGAACCTCGGCCAGACGGACCTCGACGTCCGGGTGTGGCTCGAAGGCGCGGGCGGCCGGTTCGTCTCGACGGACCCCGTGTCGCTGGCGCCCGGCAGCGGGTGGCGGGCGGCGACCTTCTCGGTCGAGCCCGGCGCGCTCACGTTCGCCGGCCAGGGCCCGAACGACGTAGACGCCACGCTCTCGAACGTGACGCGGCTGCGGATCTACCACGCGACCGTCCCCATTGCGCCGGGGCCGTTCATCGTGGGGACACTCGGCATCGACAACGTCACCGCCGGGCCGGCGGGCGGGGGGGGTGAGCTCGACCTCGAAGCCGAGAACACGACGCCGCTGACGGTGTCGGCTGGCGGCTCGGTGGGCTTCTCGTACACGATCGAGAACTCGACGGACGCGCCCGCCACGGGCGACCTCTGGTACACGGCCTCGCCGGGCGGCGTCTCGGGCGTCATCCTCTCCGGCACCCTCCCGGCGGGGCAGACCCTCTCCGGCAGCTTCACGCAGGCGATCCCGCCGAGCGCCCCGGCCGGGACGTACACGTACACCCTCAACATCGGCGTCTTCCCCGGCTCCGTCGTGGACTCCGAGACGTTCACCCTCGTCATCACCTCCCCACTCCGGGCCGGCGAGGGGCCGGCCGGCTGGGCCGTGAGCCGGGTGACTCCGTGGACGCTGGCTACGGCGGCGACGTCGCGGAGTGTGTCGGCGCCTGAGGCGTTCGGGCTCTCCGGCGCGTGGCCGAACCCGTTCCGTGCGAGCACCACGCTCTCGCTTGACGTGCCGGCGGCGGGCCCCGTCTCCGTCACCGCCTACGACCTGCTGGGCCGGCGGGTGGCCGTGCTGATGGAAGGCGAGGTCGAGGCCGGCACGCACGCCGTCGCGTTCGAGCCGGCGGGGCTCCCGAGCGGGGTCTACGTCGTGAGCGCCCGCAGCGCGCACGGCACCTCGACGCGGCGGGTGACGCTGCTGCGCTGACGCCGGCTGTCTACTCCGCCGGTCACGCTGGGCTCGCGTGCGCGCGCGCGCACCGCCCCGTGAGGACTGGCAGACGCTTTGAGAGAGAGGGGGGCGCACCTGCCCCTCCCCCCATGCTGCTCCACACCCGCCGCCGCCCTGCCCTCCTCGCCCTGCTCCTGATCGGAGCCGCCCTCCTCAGTGCCGGACTGCTCCTCTCCGGCTGCGTCACCAGCGGCGTCAACCAGGGCGACGTGAACCTCATCTCGCTGGAGGAGGAGTGGGAGATGGGGCGCCAGATCGAGGCCGACATCAACCGGCAGGTCCGCCTCGTGGACGACCCCACGCTCCAGCGCTACGTGGAGCGCATGGGCCAGCAGATCGTAGCCCAGACGGAGCTGCGGGGGCTGCCGTGGCGGTTCCACGTCGTGCAGGACGACGCCGTCAACGCCTTCAACGCGCCGGGCGGGCTGGTCTACGTCCACACCGCCCTCCTCGCCGCCGCCGACAACGCGGCCGAGTTGGCCGGCGTGCTCGCCCACGAGGTCGTCCACGGCGTCTCGCGCCACGGCACCGAGCGGATGTCGAAGGTCTACGGCCTCCAGCTCGGCGCCGGCCTCGTGCTCGGGCAGGACCCCGGCCTCGTCTCGCAGGTCGCGGCGCAGGCCATCGCCGGCGGCGCCGTGGCGAAGTTCTCGCGCGACGACGAGCGCGAGGCCGACCGCCTCGGCGTCCGCTACATGGCCGCCGCCGGCTACGACCCGGAGGGGATGGCGACGATGTTCGAGGAGCTCCTCGCCGACCGCCGCCGGCGCCCCGGCGCCGTCGAGCGGTTCTTCTCGACGCACCCCGTGACGGAGGACCGCATCGCCGCCGTCCGCCGCGAGGCGCGGAGCGTCCGCCGCTCCGGCCTCGTCCGCGACGGCGGGTACGCCCCGATCCAGGCCCGCGCCCGCCGCTACTGACCCGACCGGTCCGGCCAGCGGGCGCTAACAGGCGACGGCCGGGGACGGCTCGGCAGCGCCCTCGGATGCCGCGAGCAGGACGGTGAACGTGCTGCCGCGCCCGAGCTCGCTCTCGGCCGAGACCGTGCCCCCCATGCACTCGACGAGACGGCTCGTGATGGCGAGGCCGAGCCCGCTCCCCTCGTGCTCCCGCGCCTCCCCCTCCGACTCCTGCCGGAACTCGTCGAACAGCTGCGGCAGGAACTCCGGCGAGACACCGATGCCGGTGTCCCGCACCTCAATGCGGACGCGCTCCCCGGCCGGCGCGACGGCGATGGTGACCCCCCCCTTGGAGGTGAACTTGACGGCGTTCGAGACGAGGTTCGTGAGGACCCGGTCCAGCGCGGCCGGGTCGGCCCAGGCCGTCAGCTCGGCGCCGGCGGCCGGAGCGGAGCCTGGGGTGAGCGCAGCCGAACCATCGCCCCCGGCGGCCCCCTCGACGCGGACGGTGAGGGTCAGCCCCTTCCCCTCCGCCATCGGGCGGAGCATGTCCGCCACGGCGTGCGCGACCTCGGGGACGGGCACCGCCGCCGGGCGGAGGTCCACGCGGCCGGCCTTCAGCCGGGCCAGGTCGAGCACCGAGTTCAGGGTGTGGAGCAGGCGCCGCCCGCTCCGCTCGATGAGCCCGGCGAACTCCTGCTGCTCGCCCTCGACCTCCTCGGCCAGCATCTGCGCGAACCCGATGATGGCCGTCAGCGGCGTGCGGATCTCGTGGCTCATGTTGGCGAGGAAGTGCGACTTCAGCCGGGCCAGCTCCTCGGCCTCGGCCCGCGCCGCCTCGGCCTCCTCCCGGGCCTCCTCCGCGCGCTCGCGCGCCGCGACCAGCGCCTCCTCGCGCGCCGCCTCGGCCGTGATGTCCTGGCAGGCCCCGAAGTAGCGGACCCGCTCGCCGCGCGCGTTCGTCTCCGCCTCGCCGCGGATGGAGAGGGTGCGGACGGCGCCGTCGGGCCGGACGATCCGCGCCACGAACGCCTCGAGCGTTCGGTCCGTCTGGGTCGCCTCGACGAACCGGCCTCGGTCGTCGGGGTGGATGAGGCTGAAGAAGCGCTCGAGCGACGGCCTCTCGCTCGGGTCGATCCCGGAGATGCGGTACATCTCATCCGACCAGTAGGTCCGCCCCGCGGCGGGGTCGTACTCCCAGCTCCCGAGCCCCGCCACGCGCTGCGCCTCGGCCAGCCCCGCGTTGCTGTGCGTGAGGCTGTCCTGGATCTGGATGTAGGCCGCCAGCGCGATGTAGAGCGTGAGCAGGCACGAGCCGATGCCGAAGATGAAGAGCGGCGGGTCGAAGCCGGGCTCCGGCGTCACGACCACGAGCAGCACCGTCGTGGCGAACGCGAACAGGACGTACCACACGACGGGCGCCACCTCGCGGAAGCTGAGGCTGTTGAGCAGCGCGACCACGAGGACGACGAAGAGGAAGCCGAGCGCGTAGAGGGCGTTGAGCCCGTTGAGGTACGTCAGCGCGGCGAACCACACCGTCAGGAGGTACCCGCCGGCGGTGGAGATGGCGACCGCGTGGCGGCGCACCCCCTCCGAGACGTAGGAGAGCCCGACCATCCCGAGGCCCGTGCCCGCGATGACCAGGCGGAGGCTCAGCGGGTCCACCGTCGCCGGGTCCGCGGCGTGGTAGACGAACCAGAACGGCAGCGTGAGCAGCGCGCACATCACCCCCACGATCCGGAAGATGCGGACGCGCGTCCGCGCGTGCCAGCCCCGCCCCGAGTTGGGGAGCGGGCGGAGCGCGGCGTCGCCGAGCCGGACGAGGAATCGGGGGACTTCCATATCAGCGTGAGTATCGCCTCAGCGATCTTCGGCGTTAAACTCCGCTATCCCGTCACGGACCCCGCGCTCTTGGGCGCGCACCCACGTCTCGAACCGGAACCCCGGCCGCCCCTCCTCCGGCTCGTGCGCCTCGCGGGCCGCGAGCTCGAAGGGGCCGTCCAGGAGGTGCTCGTAGGGCGGGAAGTACGTGTCGCCCTCGAAGGACCCCTCGACCAGCGTCAGCTCCAGCCGGTCGGCCAGCGGGAGGCCGGCGGCGTAGACGGCGGCGCCCCCACCGAGGTAGATCCGCTTCCGGTCCTCGTAGGCGCGGAGCGCGTCGGGGAGCCCGCCGAACACATGCACATCCTTCAACCCGGCCCCCTCTACCTTCGCGCGCAGCGCCTCGGGCGAGCGGGTGAGGACGACGTTCTCGCGCCCCGCGAGCGGCCCGCCGAACTGGTGCACCAGCGACTCGAACGTCCGCCGGCCCATCACGAGCGGGTGCCCGAGCGTGAGCCGCTTGAACCGCCGGAGGTCCGCCGGGAGGTGCCAGGGCAGCTCCAGCCCGTCCCCGATCAGCCGGTCCCGCTCGGCCAGCGCCGCGATGGCGACGATCTCCGGGCCGCGTCCTGTGCGCTCGTCTCCCACGGGCTCAGACGGCGACGGGGAAGCGGATGGCGTCGTGGTGCCGGTAGCCCACGAGCCGGACGTCCTCGAACCGGAGGTCGTCCAGCCCCTTCGGCGCGATCTCCAACCGGGGCGCCGCGAAGGGCTCGCGCTGAAGCTGCTCCTCCAGCCCCTCGACGTGGTCCACGTAGACGTGGCAGTCGATGAGGGTGTGGGCGAACGTGCCGACGGCGAGGCCGGCCCCCTGCGCGATGGCCTGCGTCAGCAACGCGTAGCAGGCGAGGTTGAACGGCACGCCGAGGGCGAGGTCGGCCGAGCGCTGGGTGAGGTGGCAGTGGAGCCGCCGCACGCCCCCGGCGTCCTCCTGCACGTTCAGCACCCAGGCGAAGTGGCACGGGGGGAGCTTGCTGACGGCGGCGTTGGCCGGGTGCCACGCCGTCACCACGAGGCGCCGCGAGGTCGGGTTCCGGCGGATCTCGTCCACGACGTAGCCGAGCTGGTCGAACGAGAGCGAGCCGTCGGCCTCGCGGTGGACGTGGGGGTGGCCCTCGCCGGCCCACGTCTCCCCCTCCAGCGCCGCGCCGGCCTCGGGCACGGGGAAGCGGCGCCAGAACCGCCCGTAGGCCGTCTCGAGGTGGCCCTCCTCGTCGGCCCAGGCGTCCCAGATCTTCGTGTGCCGCCGGAGCTCGCGGATGTGCGGTGCGCCGGAGAGGTACCACAGCACCTCGCGCAGCATCGAGTCGAAATAGACCCGCTTCGTCGTCAGCAACGGGTAGCCCGCGGCGAGATCTACCCGGTAGTGCTCGGCGAACGACGAGATCGTGTCGGTGCCGGTGCGGTTGCGCTTGCGGGTCCCCGTCGTGAGGACGCGGCGGACGAGGTCGAGGTAGGCGAGGTCGGCCGGGTTCGGCGGGGCGAGCGTGGGCGCGGCGGCGGGCTGCATCGGCGGCGGGTAGCGTTCGGGGACGGGCGGAGGTTACTGGCCCTCGACCGCCGCGCGCAACCGGTATGGACATCCACACGCGGAACGCGCATTGAGCCTCCGGGTTGAGCCTGGCCGCCTCCACTGCCCCCTTGCCCGATGGACCCCGGCCTCCACGTCAAGCAAGCCGTCAACCACCTCAACAAGGTGCTCGCCTACTACCCCTACGTGCAGGAGGGGGACTGCGCCACGGTCGCCCTCACGCCCGAGGACTGGCAGGTCGTCGCCGACGCGCTGTTCCGCATGGACACCCCGCGCTCGGTCTTCCCCGACGCCATCGAGGACTACCGGCTCGCGGACGACGGCCGCGCCATCGAGCTCACCACCGCCGACTGCGCGATCACCGTGGAGATGGGCTGATCCGTCAGTTGCGCCCACGACGCACCATCGCCAGCGCGGCGCGGAGCTCGTCCCGCCGGTAGACCCCGGCGGCGACGACGAGGGGCGGGTAGAGCCCGACGAGGCCGAGGCGGGCGAGCACGCGCGGCCCCTGCGCCCAGTCCCAGGTCGGCTGCGCCAGCGCCCACAGGCCGAGGACGAGGAGCACGGCCGCCGCCAGCGCCGCCCACGGCAGCCGGACCGTCGTGGCCCGCCGCGCCTGCACCAGCGTGAGCCCGACGAGGCTGGCATACGAGGCCACCGTCGCCAGCGCCGCGCCCATCGCGCCGAGCGCGGGCACGAGCGCGAGGTTCAGCGCGAGGTTCAGCACCGCCGCCATCACGACGGCCGAGGCGATCTGCCGCGTCCGCTCGGCCACGAACAGCAGGTTCATCAGGATGAAGTAGACGCCGTAGGCGAGGAAGCCGAGCGCGATCGGGAGGATCAGCGGCTCGGCCGCCCGGTACGCCGGGTCCGGCGAGAGGAGCACCGTGAGGTCGAGCGCGAGCACGGACACCGCGAGCACCCCCCAGCCGGCCCCGACGGCGAAGTGCCGAAACACGCGGCTGTGGAAGCCCGATGCCTCGTTCTCGCCGGCCGCGTCCTCCCCCCGCGTGAGCGTCTTCACCCCGAGCACGGAGAACGCCGCGTTGAAACTCTGCACGAATAGCATGTTGATGAGCCCCCCGAACCGCGCGGCGAGGACGTAGACGGCGAGCACCTCCGGCCCCACGAGCGCGTCGAGCACGAACCGGTCGCCGACCTTCAGCAGCGTGCTCGCCAGCACCGACCCCGTCAGCGGCACGCCGAACGTGAGGAGCTGCCGGGCCAGCGCGGGCCGCCACCGCCACCGCGCGCTCCTGAGCACGGCCGCGCTCAGGAGCACCGCCGGCACCGCCGCCGAGGCGGCGAACGCCCCCATCACCCCCTCCAGCCCGGCGTCCCGCACGCCGAGCGCTACCCCCACCCCGCCGACGAGCACGGCCGCCTCGGCGACGAGGGCGATGAGGAACAGCCCCGCCCGCTCCCGCACCCGCAGCAGTACGTACGGCAGCGCCCCAACCGTCTTCAGCCCGATGTAGGCGCCGGCCCAACGCATCACGCCCGCCCGGGCGGGGTCGTCGAGGAGGACCCCCGCCAGCGGCTCGGCCAGCAGCACGACGAGGGCTGCCACGAGCGCCGCCGTGGCGAGGGTGGTGAGGAACGCGGTGCCGGCGTAGTCGGCGGCGGAGGCGCCGCCTTCCGAGGACGCCCCGGCGGCGTAGCGGAGCAGCCCCGGCGCGAGGCCGAGCCCCGCCAGCGCGATGGCGAGCGCGGCCGTCGTCTCGATCAGCCCGAGGTAGCCGTAGTCGGCGACGGGGAGGCGCGCCGGGTCGAGGTAGAGCGGAAGCAGGACGAGCCCCGCCGCCTTGACGGCGAGGTTGCCGAGCGAGTAGATCCCGCTCTGCAGGAGAAGACGGACGGCCGGGCGTGCCGGTGCACCTGAGGAACGTCGGAGCATGCGGGAAAGCAGGGGGCATCGCGGCGGGGAGGATACGCCTCTCTACAGGGCTGCTGTGAGGATGGGTTGCGTTAGGCCGTGTGAGACAATCCATGCTTGATCCAGTCCACCGCCGCCGCCACGTGGAGCGCGCCGAGGTAGCTCTCGGCCGTCTTCTCGTAGCGCGTCGCCACCGCCCGCCACTCCTTGAGTCGGCCCCACAGTTGCTCTACCCGGTGCCGCTCGCGGTAGGCCCCCCGGTCGTAGGCCGCTCGGTCGTAGGCCGCTCGGTCGTAGGCCGCTCGGTCGTAGGCCGCTCGGTCGTAGGCCGCTCGGTCGTAGGCCGCTCGGTCGTAGGCCACGGCCGGGTGCGTCCGGTTGGCCGCGACGACGGGCTCGGCTCCGGCGATCCGGATCCCCGCCCGCCACGAGGCCGACGAGTACCCCCGGTCGCAGACGACCCGGCCCACGCGGCCGAGCCCGACCACGGCGACCAGGAGCGCGTCGGCCACGCGGAGCTCCGAGCGGTGCCCCGGCAGCAGCCGGAACGCGAGCGCCCGGCCCCGGCGGTCACAGGCGACGACGGCCTTCGTGCCGAAGCCGCCCCGGCTGCGCCCGAGCGCTACGTCTCGGAGCGCTACGTCTCGGAGCGCTACGTCTCGGAGCGCTACGTCTCGGAGCGCTACGTCTCGGAGCGCTACGTCTCGGAGCGCTACGTCTCGGAGGGGGCCGTAGCGTCGGGAGCCCCCTTCTTCGCCCCCGCCGCCTTGGGGTGGGCGCGCACGACGGTCCCGTCGAGCATGACCGCGGCGAGGTCGGCGTGCCCGGTGTCGCGGAGGTGCTCGAAGGCCCGCTCCCAGACGCCCGAACGGGACCAGCGCTTGTGGAGTTGGGCGGCGCGCCACCAGGGCCCGAACTCGGCGGGGACGGCGCGCCAGGGTGGGCCGTTCTTGAGGCGCCAGACGACGCCCTCGACGGTGGCGCGCTCGTCGCGGACGGGGCGGCCTCGACCGGAGCGAGCGTGGTCGAGGGCGGCTTTGAGGGCGGCCCACTCGGGGTCAGTCAGGAGCGGCATGGCGGGGGGGGCTGGAGCCGGGGCAACGTCACGCCGAAGCGATTTGTCTCACACGGCCTAGCGCCAGAGTCTAGGGCGGCGCAAATAGGCAGGGAGGTATGGCGCAAATCAATGCGCTCGAGTTTGTAGCTCTCGCCTAATCTCCATCGTGAGTCTTAGATTGGACCCTCCACTTCCGCCCACTCACCGACCGCGCCGGGCCGGCGCCTCTATGATGAACCACCCCCCTCGTCGCCGGTACGTCGGCGTTCTTGCGTTGCTTCTCTCCTGGCTAGCTCCGGTTGCCCCCGCCCAAGGGCTTCTCGAAGCGCTCCAATCGCCTAATCCCGAATCGGACGGCGACTTCGGCTACTCCGTGGCCGGAGTGCCGGACGTCGACGGCGACGGCTTCGGGGACCTCCTCATCGGAGCGTCCTCTGAGAATGGCGGGGCGCCGGACGCCGGGCGGGCCTACCTCTTCAGCGGCGCCTCCGGCGCTCTCCTCCACACCCTCACCTCCCCCAACCCGGAGACCAACGGTCGATTCGGAGCGTGGGCCAACGGGGTGTCAGATGTCGACGGCGACGGCTTCGGCGACCTCCTCGTCGGAGCCCCCTTCGAAGACGGCGGCGCGCCGGACGCCGGGCGGGCCTACCTCTTCAGCGGCGCCTCCGGCGCCCTCCTCCACACCCTCGCCTCGCCGAGCCCCGAGTCCCCCGGCCGGTTCGGCACGGGGGTCGCCGGCGTGCCAGACGCCGACGGCGACGGCTTCGGCGACCTCCTCGTCGGAGCGAAGTTCGAGGACGGCGGCGCGGCGGACGCCGGGCGGGCCTACCTCTTCAGCGGCGCCTCCGGCGCCCTCCTCCACACCCTCGCCTCGCCGAGCCCTGAGGCCTTCGGCCGGTTCGGCACGGGGGTCGCCGGCGTGCCGGACGCCGACGGCGACGGCTTCGGCGACCTCCTCGCGGGAGCCCCCTTCGAAGACGGCGGGGCGACGGACGCCGGGCGGGCCTACCTCTTCTCCGGTGCGACGGGCGCCCTCCTCCACACCCTCGCCTCCCCCAATGCAGCGTTCGATGGACGTTTCGGCGTCTCCGTCTCCGGCGTGTCCGACACAGATGGCGGTGGGTTCGGGGACCTCCTCGTCGGTGCGCGGAGCGAGAACGGCGGCGCGCCGGACGCCGGGCGGGCCTACCTCTTCAGCGGCGCCTCCGGCGCCCTCCTCCACACGCTCACCTCCCCTAACCCTAATTTTGCTGGGAACTTTGGGTTTGATGTCTCCGAAGTGCCCGACGCCGATGGCGACGGCTTCGGGGACCTCCTCGTCGGCGCATTCACTGAGAGCGGCGGCGCGATCGACTCCGGGCGGGCTTACGTGTTCTCGGGTGCAACGGGCACCCTGCTAGCCGGACTAGTCTCTCCCAATCCCAAGTTCGATGGGTTCTTCGGCTTCGGCGTCTCCGGCGTACCGGACGCCAACGGCGACGGACGAGGCGACTTTCTGATCGGCGCCTATGAAGAGACGGGAGGCGTCTTCAGCGCTGGCCGTGCCTATCTCTTCACGGGCGGGGATGCTCCCCCACGTTACGAGCTTGAAGTGACCCCCCTCTCTTCCCTCACCGTCGCGCCCGGTGGCTTTGTCGAGTTATCGTACACCATCACCAACAACACCGACGAGGCCGCCGCGGGCGACCTCTGGGCCATAGCGCAACGGGCACCCTCAGGGCCGAGGCTCACAGTGGGGCCTATTGTCTCCGGCACCCTCGGGGCGGACGAGGTCGTTACAGGCGTCTACACACAGCGGATACCGGAGGACGCGCCCGCAGGGACCTACACCTACGTAGTCAACATCGGGACCTTCCCCGGTAACCCGGTCGACTCCGACACCCTCACCGTTACAGCGACGGGTACAGTGACTGGCTCCGCCAATGCCCACACGCAAGGTCGCCCCATGGGCGGGGCATGGAGGGTTACCAACGTTGCGGGATGGGGGAGCGCGCAGCTACGCCACGCCGTCTCCGCCGAAGCCCCCTCCGGGGCGACGGCCTATCCGAACCCGTTCACCGGGAGCACCCAGGTCGCCTTCGCGCTCGAAGCACCGGCTCACGTCCGGCTCGCCGTCTTCGATGTCGTCGGTCGTGAAGTAGCCCGGCTCGCCGAAGGCCAGTTCGCGCCGGGAACGCACGCCATGACGTTCGATGGGTCGGAGCTACCGAGTGGAGTCTATCTCTGGCGTCTCGATACCGGGAATGCGGTTCAGACCGGACGATTAACGCTCCTTCGGTAGCCTGACCGTTTCGGTAAGGCGAGGGGCAGGGATGAGAACCTGTCAGCCCCGCCCCTCGCCGCGTAGGAGCCGGCCGAGCCCCCAGACCGTCCCCGCTGCCGTGACGGCGTGGCGGGCGAGCCGAAAGAGGCCGTGCCGGCGGAAGGGGGCGGCCGGGATCGCCACGAGCGTCTGCCCCGCTCGCTTCACCGCCTTCCCCACCGCGAGCGCCGCCCCGCGCGGCCTCCCAAGCGCGTAGACCGCGAGCTCGGGGTACTTCGCCGCCGTCATGAACGTCCGCCGGGCGACGTATCCCGGTCGCTGCTTCTCAGCCATCTCGACATGCCGCAAGGCCATCTTGGGGACGTAGTATGTTCGGTTCCCGAACCGGCGGTAGAGGCGGACAAAGAAATCGGTGTCCTCGCTGAAGAGCGCCCGCCCTGGCCGCATCCCGAGCTCTGGATCGAACCCACCCAGCTCCTCCAGCAGCACCCGCGCGATGGCCATGTTGCCCCCGGGAAATCCGAACATCGCCTCCATCTCCCCGAGCGGCCCAGCTTCCTGCCGCTGTGCTCGCACGACCGATGCAGGGTCGAACCAAGGCGGCGGCGGTGTCTCGAAGAGCGGGTAGATCGGTCCGCCCACGGCACCGGGCGTCGCGCCGAGCGCGCGGACGCCGCGGCGGAGCCCGTCCAGCCAGCCCGGCTCTACGGTGGCATCGTCGTCGACATAGACGAGGTAGTCGGCCGCGGAGGCGCGGAGGGCAGCGTTGCGGGCGTGACTCAGCCCCGGCTCGGGCTCGTAGAGCACCCGGATGAACGGGTGCTGCGTGGCCCACGCCGCCGCCACCTCGGCCGT
This sequence comes from Rhodothermales bacterium, assembly GCA_965215145.1. Lineage (GTDB taxonomy): Bacteria > Bacteroidota > Rhodothermia > Rhodothermales > JANQRZ01. The sequence continues at coordinate 3,178,359 of OZ244038.1, forward strand.
GGCGTCGGTTGAGGCGTTGTTCACGACGAGTACCTCGGTGTCGCCCCCAATGCCAGGCTGCTCGACGAGCGCGGCGAGGTTCTGCTCGAGGTGCCGCGCCCGGTTGTGGGTGCAGATGGCGATGGTGAAGGCTAAAGCATCCGACCCCGTCGGAGCCCCCATCACCGGGCCCGCCGCCAGCGCTTCCACCACGGCGTCCGGTTCTCCCGCAGCGCGAGGTCGAGCACGCGCTCGCCGGTGTAGCCGGCGGCGTCGAGCAGCGCGGCACGGCCCTCGGCGGCGTTGAGCGTCTCGGTCGGGAAGACCCGGAAGCGGTCGGGGTGGCGCGCGGCGAGCCGGTCGGCCTCGGCGTAGTAGGCGTCCCAGTAGCGGCCGAGCGCGGCGGCCTTGTCGGGCTCGTCGAACGAGGGGAAGGCGGGGTCCCATAGGGGGTCCTCGGCCCAGCCGTCGCCGCCGTGGTCGTACCAGTGGTTGCGGCCCTCGGTCTTCTGGAGGAAGCTGCGGACGGTTTCGGCGCGGTCCCGCTTCAAACAGACGAACCGCGCTTCCGGCTCGCGCTCAGCGAGGAGCTCGACGTAGGGCAGGAAATACGGCCCGACGTCGCCGAAGAGGGCGTGGCCGTCGGAGCGCGCGCGGAGCGTGCCGAGCCACCGGTCGAGCGCGTCGGGGTCGGGCTGCCACGGGAGCATCCGGTGGGCGCCGTCGAGCACCCCCTCGTGGAGGACCCACGCGGCGGGCTGAGCGTCGAGGAGGGTGGCGAGCGAGACCGTGCCGCACCGCCCCGTCCCCATCCCGATCACGAGTTGCCGTCCGTCCATAGGCCCGCCGTCCGGGTCCGCTGTGGGTGGTGCCGTCTCCGGCGCGGAATCTACGGGGCCGCCCGGCCGCCGCGCCTTCGCGCACTCCTCACCCGCGGCGCCCCAGCGCCACCCGCTAGCGCCGCCGCCCCGCGGAATGCCGGGTCCAGATGACGATGGCGCCGCACGGGCTCGCCAGCCCGCCGAACTGCGCCGGCGTCGTGCTCGCGCTCGTGTAGACCTCGACGCCCACCACCTCATCGGCCCGGACGAGCCCGTCGAGCCGGAGCGCCCACGCGCTGTCGCCCTGCCGCCCGAGGTCATCCGTGGGGTCCCCCTGCCCGAACCCCCGGACGAGGGCGCCGTCCACGACGACGGATGGGCGGCACTCGGCCTTCTGCGTGCCGTGGGCCGAGACGCGCCCTTCGGGGGTAGTCGGGCGGGGGTTCTCAATAAAGCGCCCGTCGGAGCCGGTCTGGGGGGGTGCCTCGGCGGGGTTCGTGCGGCCCGAGGGGAGGAACGACCGTCCGCGCGGCTGCTGCGTGTCGCCCTCGCGGAGCATCGTCAGGCCGGGGACGCGCCCGAGCAGGTCGGTCATCGTCCGCGGCTGCCGGGCCTCGATCTCTTCGGGCCCGACGAAGTGGCCCCAGCCGGCCTCCTGGCGGTCGTAGAAGCCCGCCGCCGCGAGGGCCGCGTTGAGCCCCTCCGCCTCGACCTCGACCTGGCCGAGGGCGCGTACGACCTCCATCTCCGGAGGCTCAGAGAAGGAAGAGGGAAGGTCGGGAGCGTTGGCCGCGGCGAGGGCGGCGTCTAGGCGGGGGTCGAGTGGCTCGGCGTCGAGGGCGGGGCGGTAGTCGTGGGGGAGCCAGTTCGGGAGCCGCTCGTGCCAGCCCCAGTAGCCGCTGACGACGAGGGGGTACGGGTCGTAGCCCTGCCCCGTGCGGAGGTCCACGCGGGCCTCGCCGGCCGGCGCCTGGAGCCACGACACCTGATCGCCGGGGCGGCGGTTGCCGTCGGGGGCCTGGCGGAGATAGGCGCGCTCCTCGCGCTCGCCCGTGTAGTCCACCCGGAGGAGCGGGGCGTCGGGCCAGAGCGCGCCCTCGGTGCCGCCGGGAACGGGGCGGAGGAGATCCCCCGGGCGTCGGACGCGCGCGAGGGCGTCCTGGCCCCGCGCCTCGGAGGTCGAGAGTCGGTGGCGCGTGTTGGCCTGGTACACGCGGAAGCGGCCGAAGTCACCGTCGGCGAGGGCGTGGACGAAGTGCTGGAGCGACCCCTCATAGGCCCGCTCGCGGGCCCTCGCCCAGCGGTGAGCCTCCCGGTCGTCGGTCGGCTCGGTCGGGAGGAACCGGGCGTGGCCGCGGAGCGACGCCTCGGCCCCGCGCGACTCGAACGCCGTCAGCGTGTAGGCGACGTGGTAGCCCAGCGCCCGGTTCGCCACCTCCAGCGGGGCGGAGGCGCGGGCGCGGAGGAGCAGCCCGTCCTCCTCGAACGCGAGCACCTCGGGGTTGAGGAGTTCGGCCTCGGCGGCGTTCTCACTCTCCCCGAAGAACGCCGCCTCGAACCGGTCGAGCTGCCGGAGCCACGCCGAGCGGTCGAAGGTGACGGTGATGCCGCCGAGCTCCTCGGTCTGCGGGCGGAGCCGGAACGCGAGCGTGTGTCCACCGGCCCCGACCTGCAGCGGCTGCGTGGCCGGCGCGTACCCGACCATCGTGGCGACGACCTCGTGGCGACCCGCCGGCACGGCGTCGAGGCGGAACCGCCCCTCGGCGTCGGTGGCCGCGCCCCGCGAGGTGCCGCTGAGGAAGACGTGCGCGCCGGCGAGCCCCTCTCCGCTCTCGGCGTCCACGACGTGGCCCTCCAGCACTCCGCCCGACGGGGCCTGCGCGAGCGCCGGCAGAGCGGTGACGACGGCGAGGGCGAGGAGACGCGGCAGGGGACGCATGGTAGCAGGGGTTTAGCTCAGACCCAGAAGCTACTGCCGTGGCCTGAGGTCCGAATGCCTCGGGGAGGGCGCTTCCAGGCGCCGCTCCCTCAGTCTCCCCTCACGTGACGGGCACGACGAGGACGGCGCAGGGGGCGAGCCGGCAGACGCGCTCGGTCACGCTCCCGATCAGGAAGCGCTCGACCCCGTGGAGCCCCTGCTTCGCCATCACGACGGCGTCGGCGCCGCTGGAACGGGCGGCGTCCACGATGGCCTCGGCGGCGCGGCCCTCGACGAGGCGGTAGCCGATGCGGGCCAGGACGCGGCCCCCGGCCTCAGCCGGCGCGTCGTCCCCGGCGAGCGCCTCGGCCAGCGCGGGCTCCTCAGCGAGCGCCCGGAGGTGCCGCTCGGCCTCGGCGTGGAGCTCCGGCAGCACGCCGGCCGCCGCCTCGGCCCCCGTCATCGCTTCGAGGAGCGGGACGGGCTCGACGGCGTAGAGCAGGTCGAGGTCGGCGCCGTAGGCCCCGGCGAGGCCGGCCGCCAGCGGGAGCGCGAGGCGCGACGCCTTCGAGAAGTCCGTCGGCGCGAGGACGAGGCGGCGGGCGTCGCGCTCGGCGGAGGACTCCGGCACGACCATCACCGGCAGCTCCGTCCGGCGGAGCACCTCGCCGGCGACGCTGCCGAGGAAGAACCGCCGGAGCCCCCGCCGCCCGGCCGTCCCCACCACGACGAGGTCAGCGCCCTCGCAGTCGGCGTAGGCGAGGATCTCGCGGGAGGCCGGCCCGAACGAGAGTGCCGAGGTGGCCGCGTCCACGCCGACGCTCCGGAGCATCTTCCTCATCTCCGGCTCGGCGCGCTCCCACAGCGGCCGGTAGAACGCCTGCTCCTTCGGGGGGAGGTCGCCGTAGGCCGCCTCGTCGAGGCCCGGCACGACGTGGAGCACGTGGAGGTCCGCGTCGGCGCGGCGGGCGAGGTCGGCGGCGCGGCGGAGCGCGGCGCGAGACGCGTCGGAGAAGTCGACGGCGGCGAGGATGCGGTTCGGGGCGAACACAGGCGGGGGCAGATGGCGGTGGGGGGCACGGTCTCGTGCCGGAGGTTACCGCTCGATGGATCAGGCGGCGGCGGCCGGTCCCGGAACCCCTCGACGGGGGGCGGCCCACGCCGGGGCGGGGGATCCCCCTACGCCCGCCCCCTCGGCTGGCCGTCCCGGAGCATGTCCGCCGCGAGCCATCTTACACTGACCCCCTCCCCCGCTCCGCCGCCGTGCTCGACCTCCCCGTCGTCTTCCTTATCGGGCTCCTGGGCTCCGCCCACTGCGTCGGGATGTGCGGCGGGTTCGTCGCGCTGCTCGGGCACACGGCGGATTCGGCCCGGAGCGCGCGGCGGCGCCAAGCAGCCTACTTCCTCGGCAAGACGGCGACCTACGCCGCCCTCGGCGCCCTCGCCGGGTGGGCCGGGAGCGCGGCCGTCACCGTCCCCGGCGCCCAGGGTGCGCTGAGCGTCGCGCTCGGGCTCGTCCTCGTCGCCGTCGGGCTCGGGCTGTGCGGGGTTGCGCAGCGGCTGCCGGGGGCGGGGCGCGTGGGGGCCTGGGCCGCCGTCCGGCTCGGCCCCGCCGTCCGCCGCCTCGTCCAGCGGGACCGCGCGGAGGCGCTGTTCGGGCTCGGCGCGCTAAACGGGCTCCTCCCCTGCGGGCTCGTCTATGGGATGCTCGCCAAGGCCGCTACGGTGGGGAGCGCGGCCGGCGGCGCCCTGACGCTCGCCGCCTTCGGGGCCGGGACCGTCCCTGCGCTCGCCCTCGCCGGCGCGGCCGGCGCCCTCCTGCCGGCGGCGCGGCGGCTGTGGCTCCAGCGGGCCGGCGGCGTCCTCGTCGTCGCGCTCGGCCTCGTCACCGTTGCCCGCGCGGCCCTCGCGCTCGCCGCCCCCGAGGCCGCCGCTGCCACCGGCGCCGACCTCCTCTGCCTGCCGCAGTAGCCGCGCCGGACGGGGGTTGCCCGCTAGCTCACGACGTAGACGGCGAACAGGATCAGGCAGAGGACGACGAACGAGGCCAGCATCAGCACCCCGTAGCTGGCGATCTCGAAGTCGGATGGCACGGTGTCGCCGCGCTCCCAGTGGGGGACGCGGTCGCGGGCGGCGGCCTCCTCGGCCTCCTGCCGGAGCCGCGCCTTCCGGGCCTCGGCGCGCTCGGCCTCGCGGCGGGCGCGGAAGGCGTCTACGGCCGCGTCGCCGCCGACGTGGAAGCGGCCGTAGGGGCTCCACCGGGTCGTCCCGCCGTCGAGCTCGGCGCGGACGCGCCAGAACAGCGGGGCGTCGGCCGCGGGGAGGGCGTCGTGCAGGGTGAACGCCGTGCTGTCGCCAGCGCCGAACGCGGTCGTCCCCCGCACGAACTGCCGGTCCGGCCCGACCTCGAGGTGGTAGCGCCGGGCGCCGGGGACGCCCGCCCATAGGAACGTCACGGCGGCCCCATCCTCGACGGCCCCGCCGAGGGGCGAGAGCGGCCGGGGCGGCGCGGCGTCGAGGGGTCGGGAGGGCGTCGAGGGGGAAAACGTTGCGGTGGCCGTCATGGCAAGTTCGGGTTGGAGGTTCGAGAGGGAGCGGCCCCGTCGTCGGCGGCGGGCTCGCGGAGCGGGGGGTCGTCGAGGAGGATGCGGAGCGCGGGCGTCTCGACGTCGTCGAACTGCCCGTCGCGGACGGCCCAGCGGAAGGCGCCCACGCCGAGGCCGGCGAGGAGCAGCGCGAGGGGGACGAGGACGAAGAGGACGGTCATAGGAGGCGGGCGCTCATCACCCGGAGCCAGCATGAGGCCGGCGGAACGAGGGCTGGAGGATGGCGAGGCCGACGACGGCGAGCGACGAGAGCGGCATCGCGACGGCCGCGACGAGCGGCGTCACGAGCCCGGCTACGGCCGCCGCCGCGCCGGCGGCGTTGTAGGCGAGCGAGACGGCGAGGAGCCGGCGGACCGTCCGCATCACGGCGCGGGCGCCCCCGAGGAGCTCGGCCACGGCCGCGACGCCGGGGCGCGTCAGGAACACGTCGGCCGCGACGAGGCTGGCCGTGGCCCCGCCCCCGACGGCGACCCCCACGTCGGCGGCGCGGAGGGCGGCGGCGTCGTTCACCCCGTCCCCCACCATCAGCACCACGCGGCCCCCGGCCTGGAGCCGCTCGACGGCGGCGCGCTTGCCCTCGGGCGAGACGCCCCCGCGCGCCCGCTCCGGCGGGAGCCCGAGGCGATGGGCCACGGCGGCGACGGCGGCGGGGTGGTCGCCGGAGAGGAGGTAGACCGCCTTCCCCTCCCCCTCCAGCGTGCGGATCAGCGGCGCGGCGTCGTCGCGGATCCGGTCGCCGAGGGCGGCGACGCCGGCCCACGTTTTACCTACGAGCACGGCGACGGGGGTGTGGCCCTCGCCCGCGAACCGGCAGAACGCGGAGCGGAGCTCCGGCGGCGGCTCCCCCTCCGCCTGCTCCGCACACCACGCCAGCCGCCCGACGACGACCGTCCTTCCAGCCACCTCCCCCCGGACGCCGCTCCCCGCGACGGCCTCGAACCGCTCGACGGGGAGCACGCTCGGGTCGGCGACCTGCGCCCGCACGAGCGCGGCGGCAACGGGGTGATTCGAGTGGGCCTCGAGTGCGGCGGCGAGCCGGAGCGCCTCGGCGTCGCCGGCCCACTCGACGAGCGCCATCTGGCCCTCGGTGAGGGTGCCGGTCTTGTCGAGCACGACGGCGTCCACGTCGGTCAGCCGCTGCGTGGCCTCGTCGGTCTTGACGAAGAGGCCGGCGCGCGCGGCCCGCCCGGCGGCGACGGCCATCGCCAGCGGCGTCGCCATGCCGAGGGCGCAGGGGCAGGTGATGACGAGCAGCGCGGCGACGTGGAAGGCGGCCCGGCTCGGGTCGAGCCAGAGCCACAGCGCGGCCGTGACGGCGGCGAGCACGAGCACGCCGAGGACGAATACGCCCCCGAGCCGGTCGGCGAGGAGCACGACGGGGGCGCGGCGGTCGGCCTCGCGGACCCACGCCAGCAGCCGTCCCACGCGGGTCGCCTCCCCGACGGCGTCGGTGCGGACGCGGAGGGGGGCTTGCAGGTTCGTCGCGCCGGCGGCCACGCGCGCGCCCTCGGCGGCGGGCACGGGCCGGGCCTCCCCCGTCAGCACGGCGTTGTCGAGCCGGCTTTCTCCCCGCACCACGACGCCGTCCACGGGGACGACCTCGCCGGCCGGGACCTCAACCACGTCCCCCGGCTGAAGCTCGTCCTGCCGGATGACCTCGACGGTGCCGCCCTCCCCCACCCTCCGGGCCATCGTCGGGACGAGCGTGAGGAGCCGCTCGGCGGCCTCGCCGGCGAGGCGGCGGCTGCGGAGCTGGAGGTACCGCGCCGTCAGCAGCGCGGCGACGAGGACGGCCACGGAGTCGAACCAGACCTCGCCGCGGCCGGTCACCGTCGCCCACGCGCTGTGGCCGAACCCGACGGCGACGCCGAGCGCGATGGGGGTGTCCATGTGGAGCCGCCGGCCGTCGCGGGCGCGAACGGCGGCGCGGACCGACGCCCACGCCCGCCGGAAGAACGGGGCGGCGCCGTAGCCGACGGCCGGGACGGTGAGGGCCAGCGAGGCCCACCGCGCCGCCGTCGCCATCGGCCCGCCCGCCACGTCGAGCCCGGAGTAGAGCGCGAAGGCGACGAGCATCACGTTCCCCGCCAGCGCCCACGCAACGCCAAGCCGGACGAGCAGCCGCCGCTCGGCCTCCGTCCGCCGGCCCAGCGCCTCGGAGCGCGCCGGCCGCGCGGCGTACCCGAACCGGGCCAGCCACGCCGCCACGGCCGAGAGCCGGACGCGCGCGGGGTCGAACGTCAGCGCGAGCCGGGCGCGGGGGAGGTCGAGCCGGGCGCCCGCCACACCCTCCATCTCAAAGGGCAGCCGCTCGACGAGCCACACGCACGCGGCGCAGTGGACGCCGTCCACGAAAAGCTCGCACGCGCGGAGGCCGCCGTCGGCGGGCCGCGTCTCTTCTTCCAGGAACCGCGCGGTGTCGAGCTCGGCGAGCTGGAGCGCGTCGGGCGCCGCGGGCCGCGCGGCCGGACGCTCGCGGCCCACGGCGCGGAGGCGGTAGAAGGTCTCCCCGAAGCCGGCCGAGCCGAGCGCCTCGTGGACGACGGCGCAGCCCGTGCAGCAGAACGCCCCGGTGTTCTGCAAGACGGGCGCGGGGCCGACGGGGAGGCCGCAGTGCGCGCACGGCGTCTCCGGCGCGGCCCGTGCGATGCTCGGCGGCCGGGCGGTATCGGCCACGGCCGCGCTCACCGGCCGGTGTCGTAGGGCGAGCCCTCGATGACCTGCACGCCGCCGTCGGAGTTCGCCGCGATCACGGTGCCGACGGCGGCGGCGACGCTGAGGAGCAGGAGGAACACGACGAACGCGGGCCACGCGATGTGCGGCGGCACGAGCGGCGGGCGGCGGGGCGGCGGCTGAGGGGCGGCCGGGGCGCCGTCGCCGGCGTGGGCGTTCGAGGAGAAGGCGTCGGTCACGGGAGCGGGGGAGGGCACGGTGCGAAGGTGCGGCGACGGGGCTCCGGAGGATGCCGGTGCCGGGGGTGCCCGCCGGGCCGGGCGACGGCCCGCCGCCGTGTGGGGGACGGCCCTACGCCGGCTCCGCCCCGGCCTCCGCGTCGAGCACGCGGACGACCTCGTCGTAGAGCGCCCGCGCCTGCGGCGGCGAGGCCCCGATGCAGAGGGCGCCGAGCTTGCCGAACTCCGAGAGCGCGCCGATGAGGTGGAACACGACGCCCTCGTGGGTCCCCCCGTGGTAGTGCAGCCGGTGCTCCACGGCGATGTCCACGAGGTCGCGCGGGGTGAGGCCGCGGTAGCGCGGGCTCGTGAGGTTGTCCGAGGCGAGGTAGTGGAGGGGCTGCCCGCTCGGCGTGCGGTAGAGCCCGCTGGCCTCGTCGTAGTCCCCGTCGGTCAGGAAGTCGAGCATGTCGAAGGGGTGGGTCGTGCCGCCCTTGCGGAGGTTGACCTCGATGGCGTAGTGCCGCCACCCGGCGCCCTCGCGGACCGAGACGAAGTCGACGCCGAACCGGCCGAGCACGCCCTGCCCGGCGAGGACGTCGGCCACGCGCCGTCCGGCGTCCTGAATCTCCCGGCGGTAGACGTGGTCGGCGGGGAAGGTGCAGCCGAGGAAGACCTGCCCGCTCGGGCCGCCGAGGACCTGGTCGTGCGTCGAGATCACGGCGGGCCGGCCGGCGGGGTCCACCCGGCATTGTACCGAAGGCGACGTCTTCATCTCCCCGTCCACCCACGCCTCCACGATCCCGCCCATCTCGGCGAACGTCGCGGCGTAATGCTCCCACGTCTCCGTCTTCGCCTCGAACCGGAGCCGCTCGGGGAGCGCGTCCCGCACCCACGCCGTCATCCCGTCCCCGCCGGGCGCACCCTCGAACGAGAACACCGCGTTGCCCTCCCCGCTGAACCCCTCGTCGAGCTTGACGACGGCCTTGCGGAGCGCGGGGTGGCGGCGGCGGAGGTCGGCGAGGGCCTCGGCCACGTCGTCCATGTCGCGGAGGTCCTCGGCGCCGTCGGGCAGCTCGATGCCGGCCTCGCGGAAGGCCCACCGGCTCCCGCTCTTCGTGCCGAGGCGGCGGAGCGCGGGGTCGCAGGCGTAGAGGGGGATGCCGAGGCGGACGGCCAGCGTCCGCTCCAGCTCCGTCGCGTTGAAGCACGTGAGGTGGGCCGCCCCGGCGTCGGCGACGTGGTCGCGGATGCGGCGGACGAGGCGGGGGCGCTCCAGCACCTTCTGGGTCAGCGGGACCTCCGAGGCGTCGTGGCAGGCCAGCAGCACGAGGCGCTCGCGGGCGTGGACGCTCGGGATGCCGGGGAGGAGGTGGAGGTAGTAGTCGACGATGCCCGGCGCGACGGGCTGGCTCGTCACGAACACGAGCCGCGTGTGCGGCATCCGGAGCAGCATCAGCGTGAACAGCATCCGCTCCTCGTAGTGGTGGACGCCGCTGATCTTGCGGAGCTCGTCGGCCGGCATCGAGAGGCTCGGCACGACGACGACGGTGCGGGGGGCGAGGGGGTCGGGGAAGACCCGCTCGAACTGCTGGCGGAACCCAGCCTGGAGCTCGGCGAACCGCGCGAGCTCCTCCGCCGAGCCCGGCTCGGGCCACGCCTCGATGGGAGGGGCGAGCGCGCTCATGTCGCCCGCTGGGACACGACCTCGCCGCCGGCACCCTCGACGCGGATCGAGAGGACGGGGCACGAGGCGAGCCGGAGTGTCCGCTCGGTCACGCTCCCGAGGAGGGCGTGCTTCAGCCCCGTCAGCCCGTGCGTCGCCATCACGACGAGGCCGTAGCCGCCCTCGGCCAGCCGGGCGATCTCCCGGTGCGCCGCCCCGCTGAGGACGTGGAACGCCGCCGCCGGCCCGCCCCCCGCCTCGGTGTCGAAGGCGCGGAGGTACTCCTCGGTCGTCTGCGCGAGGGCCGTCAGGTGCTCGCCCTGGATCATCCCCGTCTCGAAGTAGAACGAGGGGTACGGCTCCGTGCTCGCCAGCACGTGGACGACCTCGACGGGCGCCTCGAACAGCGCGGCGATCTCCTTCGCCACGCCGAGCGCCTCGCGGCTCGGGTCCGAGAAGTCCACCGGCGCGAGGACCGGGGCCGTCGGGCTCGGGGCCGTCCGCCGCGCCGCGTTTGGGACGGTCAGCACGGGGCACGCCGCCTGCCGGAGGACCTCCTCGGCCACGCTCCCTACGATGAGGTGGCGGACGCCGCGGCGCCCGTGCGTCCCGAGCACGAGGAGCCCCGCGCCGACCTCCTCGGCGTAGCGGAGGATGGCGTCGGCGGCGTACTCCCCCCGCCGCGCCGCCACCTCCGGCCCGAGCACGTCGAGGGCGTCGGCCCCGCCGAAGACGCGCTCGGCGAACTCCCGGACGCGGCCCTTCAGGATGGCGTCCGGCTCGTCGGGCTGCGGGAGGCTCCCGAGCTCGGTCCGGAACAGCGGCGAGGCGTGCAGCAGGTGGAGCCGGGTGCGGAGCCGCTCGGCGAGGTCGGCGGCGCGGACGAGCGCGGCCTCGGAGCCCTCCGAGAAGTCGAGGGCGCAGACGACGGGGCGGACGTTGGACATGGGCGGGGTGAGCGGGCGGGGATGAAGGGTTGCTCTGTTGCAAAGCTCGAATCACGTCATCTCGACCGAGCGCAGCGAGTGGAGAGATCTTTGGTGCAGCGTGGTAAGCGCCTGCAGAGATCCCTCGACTGCGCTCGGGATGACAGATAGGTTTGCAACAGAACAAGAGGAAGAGTCAGCGGCTCGGGCCGAGCAACGGGAACGCGAGCGTCTCCGCCTGCCCGTCCTCGAAGACGACGCGGACGGTGGCCTCCTGCTGGGCCGCCCCTTCGAACGACGCGGCCGGCACGACGACGAAGGCCTCGACCCGCTCCAGCGCCCCCGCCGCCAGCGCCACCGGCTGCCGCGCCCCGACCCGGAGCGTCGCCCCCGCCGGCTCGACGACCTCGATGCGGAACGCCGTCGCGGAGGCGGTCTGGTTCTGGACCCGGACGCGGACGCGGTTGGCGACCTGCCCGTCGGGCAGCTCCGTGAACGGCGCCCCCGTCGCCCGGACGAGCTCGACGTCGTAGGCCCCCCGCGTCGTGAGCGCCACGGTGAACATCGTCGCGACGGCCAGCAGGAGGGCGGTGTAGACGAGCGTCCGCGGCCGGGCGACCCGCGTGGGCTGGCCTTCGAGGGCGTGCTCGCTCGTGTACCGGATGAGCCCGCGCGGCTGCCCCGTCGCGTCCATGATCGCGTCGCAGGCGTCGATGCATTGGGTGCAGGCGATGCACTCCATCTGGAGCCCGTCGCGGATGTCGATCCCCGTGGGGCAGGTGCGGACGCAGGCGAAGCAGTCGATGCAGTCGCCCTTCGGGGGCCGGAGGCCGGCCTGCTCCTCGGCGATTTTTTTCTTGGACCGCTTCGCGCGGGGCTCGCCGCGGTTGGGGTCGTAGGAGACGATCATCGAGTCCTCGTCGAGGAGGACGCTCTGGAAGCGGGCGTAGGGGCAGGTGATCGTGCACATCTGCTCGCGGAAGACGCCGAAGTCGAACAGCACGAGCCCGCTCGTGACCGCCATGAGCACGAAGAACCCCCAGTGCTCGGCCGGCGGCCCGGTCATCCAACGCAGGAGGTCCTCCCACCCCACGAAGTAGCTGACGAACACGTGCGCGAGCGCGACGGAGAGGAGGACGTAGACGCCCCACTTCGCCCCCTTCCGCCACGCCTTGTCGAGCGTCCACGGCCCGGCGTCGCGACGGGCGCGGACGTGCTCCTTCCCCTCGATCCAACGCTCGATGGGGCGGTAGACGAACTCGAGGTAGACCGTCTGCGGGCAGCCCCACCCGCACCACACCCGCCCCAGCAGCGCCGTCAAGAGCGCGATGCTCACCAGCGCGGCGATCCCGAAGAGGAGCAGGAGGAAGGTGTCGGTCGGGTAGAACGTGAACCCGAAGAGGGTGAACTCCCGGCGGACCACGTCGAGCAGCACGGCGGGCTTCCCCCCGATGCGGACGATGGGGAGCGCGACGAACAGCGCGATCAGCGCCCACCCGAGCGCCTGCCGCCGGCGCCAGAACCGGCCCGTGCTGGGGGTCGGGTAGAGCCACCGCCGCCGCCCGTCGCTGCGGAGCGTGCTGAGGACCTCCTCGGGGGACTCGAGGACGGCGACGGTGTCGGCGGGGACGAAGTTCGAGGCCAAGGGCGGGCGGGGTGGCGGGCGTCCTCCATGAAACGCTGCCCCCGGCCCCAGCAGCGACGGCCCCTCACCCCCGCCCCCGCCGGACGCTCCCGCCCCCCGCTGCCGGGGCAGCCCCTACAGCGCTCAACTCTTGCTCGGGGCCTTGACGCTCCGCTCGGGGGGGACCCCCCGTACGGCTTGCGTCGCTCCGCTCCGGCTGCGCCAGACTGCTGTCCCCCTTGTCAAGGGGGACAGCTTCCCGACCTGGAAGCGGAGCGACCGGGAGGGAAGCGGGGGGCTGGTGAGGCGGTCGGCGCTAGAAGCTCTCCACGAGCTCGCCCTCCGGCGCCTTCGGGTTCGGCGGGTCGGTGCCCTGGAGCGAGACGACGAACGCCATCAGCGCGGCGCGCTCCTCCTCCGAGAACTGCCCCTCCCACGCCGGCATCCCCTTGGCCGGCACGCCGACGGCGAGGATCTCGTAGATGTCGGCGGGGGTGCCGCCGTGGACCCAGTAGTCGTCGGCGAGGTTGGGGCCGATGAGGCCCTGGCCCTGGTCGCCGTGGCAGGCGGCGCAGACGGCCTGGTAGTCGGCCGCGCCGGCCTCGGCGTGGGCGGGGTCGGCGGCGTAGGCGGCCAGCGCGCGGGGGTCGTCGTCGAAGACGCCGCTGGCGCGGTACGCCTCGCGGATGGCCGCGAGCTCGGCCTGCCCCTCGGCGAGGTCGTCGCCGTAGTCGTCGATCCAGTCGAAGGCGTGGACGCCGAGGACGTAGACCGGCGCGAAGGCCATGGTGGCGACGAAGAGCCACGTCCACCACCCCGGCATGGGGTTGTCGTACTCCCGGATGCCGTCGTACTTGTGGCCGAGGATGTTCCGGTCGCTGGCCTCGCCGACGAGGGGCTCGGGCAGCGTGGGCTCGGCGGGGTCGCGGAGCGGGGAGTCCGGGTCGGGTACGCTCTGGTGGGGAAACTGGGGGTCGCTCATGCGGGGGCTCCGTTGGGGTGGGCGCCGGTGCCGGCGCCGTTCGTGTGCTCTGGGAAGAACTCCGGCGCGTCGTCGAGGGGGAGGTGCTTGGCGGCGTCGCGCTTCTCCCGCGAGAGGGTCAGCGCGTAGAGCACCATCAGCACGAAGGCGACGACGAAGGCGATCAGCCCGACCTCGGCGAAGGCGCCGGTCTCGAGGGCGCGGACGGCTTCTTTCATCATGGCGGTTCCCTATGGCTGGTTCGGGGCTTGCTGATCGGATTCCATGTCGTCGAGCGCGGGGTCGATCACGGCGGAGCCGGTGTCGGTCGGGACTACGTCGACGTCGCGGGGGTCCATGCCCGGCGGGAGGTCCTCGACCTCGATGTCGGTGCCGGGGAGGTCGCCGGGCTGCTCGCCCTGCATCGTCTCGATGACCTCCTCGCGCTCGTGCTCTTCGAGGTCGTTCTCCGCCGGGAGGTCGTCGCGGTTCGGCGTGGCGCCCATCGTGCCGAGGCGCTGGAGGTAGGCGACGAGCGCCGTGATCTCGCGGTCGGCGAGGCCGTCGGGGCCGCCCTGCTCCACGACTTCCGCGGCGAGGGCCTCGGCCTGGGCGCGCGCGAGGGCCTCGGCGTTCTCCACCTCCTCGTCTGAGTACGGGAGCCCGACGACGCGGACGGCGCGCATCTTGGCCGAGAGGTCGCCGAGCTCGAGCTCGTCCCTGAGCAGCCACGGGTAGTCCGGCATCAGCGAGCGGGGGCTCGTCGAGCGAGGGTTCTCCATGTGGCGGACGTGCCAGAGGTGGGGGTACTTCCCGCCGAGGCGCCCGAGGTCCGGGCCGGTCCGCTTCGAGCCCCAGAGGTGCGGCGTCTCGTAGGCCGTCTCGGCGGGGGTGGTGTAGGGGCCGTAGCGCTCGAGCTCGTGGCGGAAGGGCCGCACCATCTGGCTGTGGCAGTTGTTGCAGCCCTCGCGGATGTAGAGGTCGCGGCCGGCGAGCTCCAGCGGCGTCCACGGCTCGACGCCCGCCGGGGCCGCCATGCTGTCGTCCACCAGGAACAGCGGGGCGAACTCGACGACGGTCCCGACGAGGATGGCGAGCGTGGTGAGGACGGTGAAGACGAGGGGCCACCCCTCGAGGCGCCGGTGCCGCCCGTTCGGCTTGATGAAGCGGTTGAACATGGGGGTCGGTGGTAGGGGGCACGGCCGTGCGCCCGTACGGTGGATTTAGGAGACGGGGATCTCCTTGGCGGGCGTGGCCGCTACGGCGGGCACGGCGACGGCGGGGTCGGGGAGGTCCTTCGGCGCGCGGCGGACGGTCTGCCACACGTTCACCATCATCAGGACCACGCCGCCGAGGTACATCGTCCCGCCGATGAGCCGGACCCAGTACATCGGGCGGATCTGGATGACGGTCTCCATGAAGTCGGGGTAGAGGAGGCGGCCGGCGTCGTCGAAGGCCCGCCACATCAGCCCCTGCGTCACGCCCGAGGTGTACATCGCCAGCACGTAGAGGAGGATGCCGATGGTGCCCGTCCAGAAGTGGGCGTTCGCCAGGCGGTCGCTCCACAGCGGGCGCCGCCACAGCCGCGGCACGAGCCAGTAGATCATCCCGAACGTCATGAACCCGTTCCAGCCGAGGGCGCCGGAGTGGACGTGGGCGATGTTCCAGTCGGTGTAGTGGCTGAGCGCGTTGACCGTCTTGACCGAGAGCGTCGGGCCCTCGAAGGTCGCCATGCCGTAGAACGTGATCCCGACGACGAACATCTTGAGGACCACGGAGTCGCGGAGCTTGTGCCACGCGCCGCGGAGCGTGAACAGCCCGTTGATCATCCCCCCCCACGACGGCATCCAGAGCATCACGGAGAACACCATCCCGAGCGTGGCGGCCCACTCCGGGACGGCGGTGTAGTTGAGGTGGTGCGGGCCGGCCCAGATGTAGATGAAGACGAGGCTCCAGAAGTGCACGATCGAGAGCCGGTACGAGAACACCGGGCGCTCGGCCGCCTTCGGGAGGAAGTAGTACATCAGCCCCAGGAACGGCGTCGTCAGGAAGAAGGCGACGGCGTTGTGGCCGTACCACCACTGCACGAGCGCGTCCTGCACCCCCCGGTAGATGGGGTACGAGTTCCAGAGCCCCGAGGGGATCGCCATCGAGTTGCCGATGTGGAGCACGGCCACCGTCACGATGGTGGCGATGTAGAACCACAGCGCGACGTACATGTGCTTCTCGCGCCGCCGCCAGAGCGTCCCGAAGAAATTGACCGCGAAGGCCACCCACACGACGGTGATGGCGACGTCGATGGGCCACTCGAGCTCCGCGTACTCCTTGCTCGTCGTGATGCCCAGCGGGAGCGTGATGGCGGCGGCGACGATGATGGCCTGCCAGCCCCAGAAGTGGAACCGGCTCAGCCCGTCGGAGAACATCCGCGCCTTGCACAGCCGCTGCGTGCTGTAGTAGATCGCCGCGAAGATGGCGTTGCCGGCGAAGGCGAAGATGACGGCGTTGGTGTGGAGCGGGCGGAGCCGGCCGAACGAGAGGTACGGGCCGAGGTTGGCCTCGGGGAACGGGAGCTGCAGCGCGATGACCACGCCGACGAGCATCCCGACGAACCCCCACAGGATGGTCGCGAGCGTGAAGTGCCGGACGATCCGGTCGTCGTAGCGGAAGACGTCGAGCGCGGGCCGCGGCGCTGCCTGGGCAGCGGCAACGGCAGCGACGGGGGGTTCGGCCATCGGGCGGGGGGCGTGGGTGGGGTGATAGCAGCCAAGCTCCCCGCCCCCACGGTTCTGCGGTGACGGCCCGACCCCGCCGGCCCGGCCGGGCCGCTCCGCCCGCGGCTGTGGGGGCGTTCCCTACGCCGGGATCGCCGTGCTCGACCGGACGCCCGGCCGCCGCGCCATCTCGGCCGACGCGGCAGCCAGCGCCTCGGCGCTCTTGACCTCGATGAGCGCAACCGCCTCGCGGCGCCACAGCTCCAGCGTGGTGACGACCAGCGACGGCAAGCGCAGCGCGCTGATGGCGGAGCGGAGGTCAGCCTCGGACTCGAACTCGACGGCAAGGAAACCAGTCATGGCAAGGAGGGTCGTTGGGTCCGACTCCGAGCATCGGACCGTTCCCCGGCCGCCGCTAGCGGGACCACCCACGCCGCTGCGGCAGGGAATCCCCCACAGCCCTCCCGTTCAGTCTGCGCCCTCGCCCTCGACCCAGCGCACGGCGTGCTGCTGCATCACTTATGAGTGACACGAAGGATGTCACCATGACGTGCTTATCGTAGCTCCCTACCATCCTGACTTGCCATGCCCTCAGACCTTAGTTACTCCTCCGATGCCCCTCTCACGACTAGAGAGGGCGACCTGTTTGATCGGTGGCCGTTCGCCGAGCGCGTTGCTCACGTCCTTCGTAACCGGCGTGAGGCGTCAAGTTTAGTCATCGGACTATACGGGACATGGGGAGAGGGCAAGACTACTCTTCTCAATTTCATTGAGGAGGCGCTTGAGGATGCTGAGAACGTAGTCGTCGTGCGCTTCAACCCGTGGCGATTCGGCAATGAGTCAGCACTGATCCGAAGCTTCTTCGACGCGCTTGCGACTGCCGTAGGCGGGAAGTTGACAACAAGCAAGGAAGATTTCGCTTCGACTATAGTAAAGTATGCCGGAGCCGTGTCGCTGGGAGGGTTCGGCGTCGATATTGACCCCGCGAGCGCGGCTCAGGTTCACGCTGAGGTTGATCTTGAGAAGCTGCGTGACCGACTCACCACCATCCTTCATGAGGCCGACTTGCGGGTCGTGGTTCGCATAGATGATATCGACCGCCTCGACAAGGACGAGGTACAAGCTGTATTCCGCCTCGTGAAGTTGTCAGCCGACTTCGAAAACGTTGCGTACGTGTTGGCATTCGACCCCGACGTGGTGGCCGCGGCGCTCCAAGAGCGATATGGACCAGGTCAGCCAAGGGCAGGATACGACTTCCTAGAAAAAATCGTGACGGTCCCATTGCAGATCCCACCCGCTCGCCTACAGTCTCTCTTCAACTTAAGTCTCGCTGCAATCGAAGAAGCCCTTAGTCTGTCAGGCTTGGACATTTCTGATGATAAGTACCACTTTGTGAATGCATTTAGACTAGGACTCCTCCCAGCCATGAGGACACCGAGAATGGCGAAGCGATATGGAAATGCTGTTCGCTTCGCGCTACCTATTCTGGCTGGTGAGGTTAATGTATCGGATCAACTTCTCATTGAGGGCATGCGGGTTATGTATCCAAGGCTCTATGATCACGTTCGTTCTCATCCAGAGATCTATTTGCGAAATGAACCTGATAGTTACATAATATCACGCACCAAAGAGGGAGAGGACGAACGTCTCTGCTCTATCGAAGCCGTCATTTCCGAACGAGTGACCCAACACTCTGTAGCGGCATCTCGATTGCTCAACCATCTCTTCCCTCAAGTATACGATCGAGGCACTAATGGAGATCCTCGCAAGGATCAGAGAGTCGCCTCGGATTGGTACTTCGAACGCTTTTTCAATTATGCTGTTCCCTCCGACTCCATCGCGGATCGGGCACTCGCAGAGGCCATATCGATCGCCGAGAGCGGTGACCTGCCGAGATGCATAGAGCATTTACGCTCTCTGTTAAGAGAGTCAACCGAACAGCGCCTTGTCGAGATGCTGCACATTCGTGCTGACTCTGTGCCACAGGTTGCAATTCCGACACTCAGCCGTGCTATCGCTTCGATATCGGATGGCTTGTTGGCCCAGCATCGCTTCTTCCATTTCTCAACTGAGAACACAGCAGCAGCGGCAGTATGTTCCATGATTCAGCGAGTCGATCCACCAAGCAGAAGAGACGAACTCGTATTGGATGTACTCCACAAGTCAGTTTCGATCACGTTCGGAATGCAACTGCGGTGGTGGGCTGTCCCGGACGCAAGAGGAGAAGGCTATCTTTCTGAGGAGGCAGACAAGACCGCCATAGGGATTATCGCTGACAGAATAGCCGCCCTTGCAGTAGAGCGCCCCCCTCATCTCGGAGACGTGACCGAAGCATCTTGGCTCTACAGCGCATGGGCTAGAGGCCACTCAAAGGAGGAAGTGGCCTCGTACCTCCGTGATAGGCTGCTCTCAGACCCGGCGGAGGTAAAAGATCTGCTCTTCTGCCTAACCTCGTTCGGTATGACCGATGGCAATCCGGAGCCTTTTCCTCTGGACTTTGGAGAAAAGAATTATGATGATGCCACATCTTTCGTCGATCCCGAAGATGTCATGCGTGCTATCAAGACATTTTATCCTACCGAAATGATTGCTGGCAACAATGTCAACTTAAGGCATGTCCGGAGGGGGATAGAGGGGTACGGTCACCTTACCATAGACGAGGCTCTCGCCTGTCAGTTCGCTTTTGTCCATCGGCAGGCCCTCACTAAGGGAGACAACGCTGACCCTGCGTAGGGCTCGACGTAGCCTCGAGTTTCACCCTGCGCCCTCCCCCTCGACCCAGCGCACGGCGTGCTGCATCAGCTCCGTCCCGCTCTCCAGCCCAAGCTTCGTCTTGATCCGCGCGCGGTAGCTCTCGACCGTCTTGACCGAGAGGTGCAGCCGCTCGGCGATCTCGCGCGTCGGGAGCCCGCGGCCGGTGAGCTCGAACACCTCCAGCTCCCGGTCGCTCAGCACCTCCAGCGGCGACTGCATCGCGTCCTTCCGCCCGGCCGCCGCCCCGAAGAGCATCCGGTCCTTGAGCTCGTCGGAGAGGTAGATCCCCCCGCGGAGCACGTAGCGCACGGCCTTCACGATCTGCTCGTCGGCCTCCAGCTTCGAGACGTAGCCGCGGGCGCCGGCGCGGACGGCGCGCTCGGCGTAGAGGGCCTCGTCGTGGCGCGAGACGACGAGGATGTGGAGGTCCTCCTGCCGCGCGACGAGGTGCTTCGTGAGCTCGATCCCGCTCATCCCCGGCAGCGACACGTCCACGAGCACGAGGCCGGGGTCGAGCCGGTCGAAGAGGTCGAGGGCCTCCTCGGCGTCGGCGGCCTGCCCGACGACCTCGAGGTCGGGCTCGGCCTCGAGCGTGAGGGCGAGCCCCTTCCGCATCAGGGGGTGGTCGTCGACGAGGAGGATCGTGGTCTTCACGGGGCGAGGGGTTCGGGGGTGAGGGGGATCGTGCAGGTGACGACGGTGCCGCCGCCCGCGCCGGGGCGGATGTCGAGCCGCCCGCCGAGCACGCGCGCGCGGTAGTGCATGATGCGGACGCCCATGCCGCGGTTGTCCTCCGGCCGGGCGGGCGCCCCCACATCCCGGGGGAGGCTATCGGCCGCGTCCTCGGGGAAACCGCGGCCGTCGTCGCGGATGCGGAGGCGGACCTGCTCGGCACCACGTGCTAGGGCGATGCCGACGCGGCCGGCCTCTCCGTGGCGGGCGGCGTTCGAGACGGCCTCCTGGGCGATCCGGAACAGGTGGACGGCGGCGTCCTGGGGGATCGCGCCCGCGGTGTCCTCCTCCCCCACCGACTCGACCGTGCACCGGATACCGAAGAGCCGCTCGGCGTTGGCGGCGAGCCGTTCGAGCGCGGCGGCGAGCCCGTTGGCCTCGACGTCCACGGGAACGAGGCCGCGGGCGAGACTCCGGGCGTAGGCGTCGGCTTCCTTGATGAGCCCGACGACCTCCCCGGCCTCCTCCGGCGTCGGGGTTTCTCCGCGCTCCACCCTCCGCGCTACGCCGCGCGCGATCAGGGCCGTGCCGGTGAGCATCTGGCCGAGGCCGTCGTGGAGGTCCTGCCCGATCCGTCGCCGCTCGGCCTCGGCGATCCGGAGCACCTCCTGCTCCAGCACCCGCCGCTCGGAGATGTCGCGGACGAGGCCGGTGAAGATCGTCCGCCCGCCGAGGCGGACCTCGCTCACGGCGAGGTCGAGGGGGAACGTCGAGCCGTCCTTGCGGCGCCCGACCACCTCGCGGCCGATCCCGATGATCTTGCGGCGGCCCGTCTCGTGGTAGGCCCGGATGTAGCCGTCGTGCTCGGCGTGGTACGGCTCGGGCATGAGGACGTGGACGTTCCGCCCGACGACCTCGCGCGCGGCGTACCCGAAGATCCGCTCGGCAGCCGGGTTGAACGACTCGATGGCGCCCTCGGCGTCGATGGTGATCACGCCGTCGACGGTCGTTTCGAGGACGGCGTGGGCGCGGGCCTCGCTCTCGCGGAGGGCCTGCTCCGTGCGCGCCCTTTCCAGTGCCCCGGCGAGCACGGCGGCGACGGCGGCGAGGAAGGCGCGCTCGTCGTCGTCGAGGTGGAGCGCTTCGGGGGCGTAGGCTCCGAGGGCACCGGCCGGCTCGCCAGCCCCGCCGAGGCGGACGGTGAGCCCCGCCCGCACGCTGGCCGCGCGGAGCAACTCCGGTACGTCGGCGCCGAGGGCAACGGGATCGCTGGAGGCGAGGGCGGCGCTCACGTGGGGACTGTCCGTGGAGACCGTCACCCCGATGCTGCCCGCGGACCACCCCACCCCGGCCCGCAGGACGAGCGCGTCGTCCTCCGCCTCGAACACGCCGACGATGGGCGTGCCGAGGGCGTCGGC
This sequence comes from Rhodothermales bacterium, assembly GCA_965215145.1. GTDB lineage: Bacteria > Bacteroidota > Rhodothermia > Rhodothermales > JANQRZ01. The sequence goes on from OZ244038.1 coordinate 3,199,306, forward strand.
GACGGCGTGGGCGGCGTAGTCGGCGAGGGCGGCGGGCCCGTCCTGCCCGATCACGCGGAGACCCAGCTCGGCCAGCACGGACTGCTGGAGGCGGCGGCGGATGGGGGCGCTGGCGGACATGCCTGGAAGGTAAAGCGTTCGACTGAGGATGCGCAGGGGCCTCGGCCTCTGGGAAGCTTCGATGCACGCTGAAGCCTCCGGCCCGCCGGCGCGTAGGGGTCTCATGCCCGCGCGCCTCACCCGCCCCCCCGCGAACCGCGCCCCGAGCGGCGACGGCTCCCTCGTCCCGACGGCGCCTCCGCTCCCGGCCGCCGCTCCGGCCCCCCCTCCGATCCCGACGGCGCGGCCGGCGTCGCGGCGGTTCCGGCTCGCGCGGGCCTACGCCGTGGCGGCGCGCGTCGCGCTGAGCTACGGGTGGTTCGGGCTGATGAGGAGGTTCTGGGGCGAGGGCTGGGCCGAACGGCGGCGCCCGGCGCTGCACGCGCGGAACGGGCAGCGGGTGCGCCGAGCGATGCTCCGCCTGCGGGGCCTGTTCATCAAAGCCGGTCAGCTCGCCAGCGCCCTCACGAACTTTCTCCCCGAGCCCTTCCGCCGCGAGCTCGAAGGGCTTCAGGACCGCGTGCCCGCCGGCCCCTACGAACACGTCCGACGCCGGATCGTGGAAGAACTCGGCGCCGAGCCCGAGGCGCTCTTCGCCCACTTCGGCCTGGCACCCATTGCGAGCGCGTCGTTGGCGCAGGTCCACCGCGCCACGCTGCCCGACGGCCGTGCCGTGGCCGTCAAGGTGCAGCACGCCGACATCGAGGCCATCGCCCGGCTCGACCTCCGCGCCATCGGGACCATCCTCCGCGTGGCGGGGCGGTGGTTCGGCGTCCGCGGCCTCGATGAGCAGTTCGCCGAGATCGAGGCGCTGATCCTGGCCGAACTCGACTTCGAGCAGGAGGCGAAGAACACGGAAGCCCTTGGCGCGCGGCTCCGCGAGGCGCCTCGCGTGGACGCCCCCCACGTCGTCCCCGAGCGCTCCTCCCGCCGCGTCCTCACGACGACGTTCGAGCGCGGCGTCAAGGCCGACGACCTCGCCGCGCTCGCCGACCTCGGCCTCGACCGGACAGCCCTCGCGGAGCGGATCATGCGGGCTTACGGGCAGCTCATCTTCCGCGACGGCCTGTACCACGCCGACCCCCACCCCGGCAACCTCCTCGTCCGCGACGCCGGGACCGTCGTGTTCCTCGACTTCGGCGCCGTGGCGCGGCTCACGCCGGAGATGCAGGCCGGCCTCGCCGAGTTCCTGATGGGGACGATGGAGCGCGACGCCGCGCGCGTGACCGCCTCGCTCGCCGCGATGGGCTTCACCCCGACCGCGCCGGGCTCCGCCGCGCAGGCCGCCGTCGAGGAGCTCGTCCACGGCGTCCACGAGCGGGTCCTCCACGGCCTCGACCCGATGCGCTTCCGCCTCGCCGACATCACCCCCGAGCACACCCTCGCGACCCATGCCGAGACGTTCCGCGACATGGACGCCCTCGGCGTCTCGTTCCGCGACCTCGCCGGGGCGTTCCGCGTCCCCCGCGACTGGATCCTCCTCGAACGGACGGCGCTGCTGCTCCTCGGCCTCTGCACGGCGCTGGCGCCGGACCTCAACCCGTTCCGGGTGCTGTGGCCCTATGTCGCCCCGCTCGCCCGCGGCTCCGTGCCGTCGGTGCTGCGGGGGCTGCTCGCGCGGACGTTCGACGGGTCCGCCGCGCGGTCGCTCCTCGGCCTCCCCGCCCCGACGCCCGACGCTGCAACGGACGCGACGGCGGCGCTCGTGGCGGTGCGGCGGGAGGAGGCCGCCGCGCGGACGGCGGCGCTCGCCGCGGCGAGGCGGCAGGTGGTCTACACCCTCGGCACGCTCGGGGCCGGGGCCCTCGCCACGGTGGCCTACGTCGGCGGCTCCGTCGGGCTGGCTGCGCTGTGGGGCCTCGGCGGCGCCGTGCCCGCGCTGGCGCTCGTCCGCTCGCTGCGGCGCTCGGCGCGGGGGTGAACGACCGAGGGCGCCTCACGTGGGGCGCCCTCGGGTCTTCGTCGGCGTTATAGCGGAGGGGGTGGGATTCGAACCCACGGTACCCCGGAGGGCACACCGGTTTTCGAGACCGGCCCATTCAACCGCTCTGGCACCCCTCCGAGAGGCACGCGCCGGAGGCACGGCGGCAGCGACCAAAGTACCACGTCGGGAGGCCCCCCCCAACCCCGCCCCGTCGAAGATCCCCTAAAGTGAGCCCGCAGCGGGTTCCTCACCCGAGCGGCTGCGGGACCGCCGCGTGCGCCGCCGCCGCCAAGTCGGCGATGTATCCGGGGTCCCCGCCGCGCTGCTCGATGGCGTTGCCGACGACGACGAACCGCGCGCCGGCCGCTACGCGCCGCGCCACCGCCTCCGGCGTCCGGAGCCCGCCCCCGACGACGAGCGGGGCCCGGCACGTCCGGGTGATGGCGGCGACCATCGCCTCGGAGACCGGGTGCTCGGCGCCGGAGCCGGCGTCGGTGAAGAGCAGCCGCATCCCCATCATCTCCGCCGCCAGCGCCGTCGCCGCCGCGATCTCGGGCTTGTCGCGGGGGATCGGCAGCGAGCCGCTCATGTACTGCGCCGTCGTCGGGCGCCCGCTCTCGATGAGGAGGTACGCCGTCGGGATCGGCTCGAGCCCCATCCGCCGGATCATCGGGGCGGCGTGGACGTGCTGGCCGATGAGGTGCTCGGGGTTGCGCCCGCTGACGACCGAGAGGTAGAGGACGGCGTCGAACGACGGGGCGATCTGGCTGAGCGTGCCGGGGAAGGCCACCACCGGCAGCGCCGTCGCCGCCTTGAGCGTGCGGACGTATCCGTCGAAGGCGCCGGCGTGCATCAGGCTGCCGCCGATGAAGAGGGCGTCCACGCCCGCCGCCGCGCACCCCTCGGCGAAGCCGGGCAGCGCCTCCGGCGCCAGCTTGTCCGGGTCGATCAGCACAACGAACCCGGCGCCCTGGCGGTGGGCGGCGGCCAGCAGCCGGTCGTAGACGGCGGTGCCGTTCGGGGCGCCGTTGGTGGCGGGAGGAGTCACGGGCGAGAGGGTGGCGGGAAGGAGGAAAGCTAGCCCGCCCGGCCCGGTTGGACAAGCACGGCTTTCCGCTGCGCTAGCGGACGAGCGAGAGCTGCCCCGCTTGCACGGCGCCCGCCGCGACGAGCCGCCAGGCGTAGACCCCGCTTGGCAGCGAGCGCCCGTCGAACATGGCCGCGTGCGGTCCCGCCTCCAGCCGGCCGTCCACGAGCACGGCCACCTCGCGGCCGAGCACGTCGTAGACGGCCAGCCGGACCTCAGCGGCCTCCGGCAGCGCGAACCGCAGCGTCGCCTCGGAGGAGAACGGGTTGGGGAAGACCTCCACCTCGGCGGCGGCCTCTCCAGCTCGGGCAGACGCGGGATCGGCGGGCGCCCACGGCGTCGCGTCGGCGACGGCCCACGTGGGCTGAGATGCGGCCGTGGCAGCAGGGCCCGTGACGGTGAGCGTGAACACCGCCGCGTCGATCTCGGCGCCGGGGAAGCTGCCGATCTTGAGCGAATAGGTGTACGTGCCTGCCGCAGCGCCGGCCGGGATCCGCTGCGTGTAGGTCCCGCTCAGCGACTGCCCCGCCGGGAGCGTGCCCGAGGTGATCGGCCCCTGCGAGACGACCGAGCCGTTCCGCTCGGCCACGAAGTAGAGGTCACCCGTGACGGCGTCGGCGCCGTCGTTCGAGACGGTGTAGCTGAACGAGACGCTCCCGCCGGGCGCAACCGTCAGCGGGGTCGTCGCCGAGGCCGTGAGCGCGACCTCCCCGCCGGTGCCGCCGTCTACGTCCACGTCGATCACGAGGAGGCCGCTCTGCCGGTCGGAGACGATGACGCGCCCGCTCGGGAGAAACGGGTACGCCGTCCACGCCCCGTTGAAGCCGAACCCGCTCCCCGTGTAGGTGTCGTAGAACGCGGCGCGCTCGGGGTTGGCCGGGTCGGAGACGTCGAAGACCTGGAGCCCCTCGCTGTAGTGGGCGATGTAGATGAAGTCGCCCTTCACGTAGCAGTTGTGGACGGCGGCGCGCGTGTCCACGATGAGCTCCGAGAGGAGCTCGACGTCCGGGAGGTCGGCGTCGCCGGCGTCGACCTCCGAGACGTCGAAGGCGCGGGTCCACGGCTCCGAGCCGATCTCGTCCCCGACGAAAACCGTGTTGCCGTCGGCCGTCGCGCAGACGTTGTGCGCGCCCATCGTGCCGCTCGTGGGGTAGGTGAAGACGCCGATCTCGCGCGGGTTCGCGCGGTCCCGGAGGTCGAGGACGAAGACGCCCTCGTCGTAGATCGCCGCGGCGTAGGCGACGTCGCCGACGACGTCGAGGTCGTGGAAGTACGTCGGCTCGTAGGTCCCCACGAGCGGCGGCGCCGTCGGGCTCGCCGCGAGGTCGTAGATGCGGAGGCCGCCGGGGCTCCGGCCGCCGACGACGTAGAGGTAGTCGCCCTCGACGAGGACGTTGTGCGAGCCGCCCGTGTTGCCCGGCTGCACCTCGAGCCGGCTCACCACCTGCGGGTCCGTCGGGTCGGCGAGGTCGATCACGAGGATGTCCGCAAGCTCGTGGACGAGGTAGGCGTACTGCCCGTACGTCTTCACGTCCTTCGAGTCGGCGGAGAAGCTGAACGGGCCGAAGTCGACTTCGAGGTCGGGGATGAAGCCGACCTCCACCGGCGTCGGGCCGTCGAGGTCGATCACGCTGAGCCCCTGGGACTGGGAGGTCAGGAGTGCGTACTCCCGGCCGGTGCTCGGGTCCACGTAGCCCCAGATGTCGCCGTAGCTGTCTCGCTCGTCGAGCTGGCCGAGCAGGGTGGCGTTGAGGGCGTCGCCGCCGCGCGGGGCCGCGGACGCTTCGGGAGCGGCGCGCTTGTGGGCGTCTGGTTGAGCGAGCGCGGGGGTGGCGAGCGCAGCGAGCAGGAGAGCGGTAAGGAGGAGGCGCATGGATGTGCGGATGGTGTGGGGCAGGGGCGGGCGAAGCTACGGCCTCCTGGTAGCGAAGCCAAGCGGCTCATCGCCCCACCCGCCCCCACGCGGCGGAATCACCGCACGAGGACGAGACGGCCCCTCTCCACGGCCCCACCGGCCTCCAGCCGCCACGTGTAGGCCCCGCTCGGCAGGGCGCGCCCGTCGAACGCCGCCGCGTGCGCCCCTGCCTCTAGCGCGCCGTCAACCAGCACAGTGACCTCACGGCCGAGCGCGTCGTAAACGGCGAGACGGACCTCTGAGGCCTCAGGGAGCGCGAACCGGATCGTGGCTGTGGCGGTGAAGGGGTTGGGGAATGCGGTAACCTGCTCAGCGACTGCGTGGGCCAAAATCCCGGCGTCGGACGCCGCAGGCTCTTCCGCCCAGGCGGTGGCACCCGCCACGGTCCAGACGGATGCCGCCGCCGCTGCGACCGGCGTGTTCGTGACCGTTAGGGTGAACAGCTCCTCGTCGGCAGCGCCATCGGGGAAGCTCCCGATCCGTAGCGCGTAGTCGTAATCGCCCGCCGGGGCGCCGGCCGGCACCTGCTGCACGAACGTCCCACGGCCCGTCTGCCCGGCCGGGACCGTGCCCGAGCGGACGCGGCCCTGCGCCACGACTGCGCCGCCCTGCTCGGCGACGAAGTAGAGGTCGCCGGTGACGGGTGCGTCGGTCGGGTTGGTGACCGAGTAGCTGAAGGAGATCTGCCCACCGGGGGCGACGGTGAGCGGGCTCGTCGCCTCCGCCATGAGATCGAGGCCCCTCCCGGCGCCGCCGCCGAGGGCGGCGGTGAAGACGCCGGCCGTGCCGTCGGAGAACTCCACCGTGAAGGCCAGCACGTTCCGGTGGTTGATCGTGCGGCCCTCGCCGGGGCCGCCGGCCTCCTCCCCGCCCTCGAAGCCACTCCCCGTCGTGGCGAGGTCGAGGTCGTCGACGCCCCGGAGGTCGCCGGGGGCGACCGTGATGCCGCCGCCGACGACGAGGCGGACGCCGCCCTCTGGGGTCCACGCGTAGATGCGCTCGAGCTCGAACGGGGGGTTGCCCGTGGGGAAGGCCACCACGCCGTCGCCGATCACGGGGTCGTCGGGCTCGCGGTAGACGTTGCCGCCGGGGGCCGGATCGCCCTCGCGGGCCACGAGCGTCGGCACCCCGTCGGCGGTGGCGAAGACGGCCTGGTTGTCGAGGACGCCGGTGGGGACGAGGAACGAGGCGTAGGCGACCTCGCCGTCGTAGCCGAGGCGGAGGTTCGCCACCGAGGCGTAGGTCTTGTCGGGCACGCCCGGCGCCGGGTCGCCCGTCGTGGCGACCTCCTGGAGGGCACCGGGCTGGCCCGCGACGATCCGCCGCTCCGAACCGCCCCCCGTGTTCACGAAGGTGCGGAAGGCGACGTCCCGCTGCTGGTTCGTCGTGAAGCCGTCGAAGGTCCCGAACGTGCCGCCGCCGAACGTGCCGCCGCCGGGAGCGGGGTCCCCCTGGCGCGCCACGGGGTCGAGGTCGTCCTTGCCCTCGACGAAGCCGAGGAGGTCCGTCCGGCCGCCGGCGCCGTCCACGCGCGCGCTGGTGGCGACGGTGCCGCCGTCGAGGAGCTCGGGGACGTTCCCGAAGTTGAACAGCGTGGCGCCCGCGATGCCGGTCCCGCTCACGGGCTCGGAGGTCTGGAGGAGCGCGACGAGCGCCGCCGGAGGGCCGGCGTAGAGCACGCCGTCGGTGAGGTTGTTGATGGCCGGGTCGAAGAGCTGCGCGCGGAAGGCGAGCTCGCCGGCGTCGTTGAGGGCGGGGCGGTCGAGGGCGCCGGTGATGTTGCGGGGGTCGCTGATGGTGAGGCCGGGGAAGCCGGGCGCGGCGTTCCCCTCGACGAGCACGGGCGCGATGCCGGCCGTCGTGCCGAGGTAGATCACCTCGTCGTTGCCGAAGTCCACGCTAGGGCCGGTGCGGCGGGCGCGGAAGGCGACGGTGCCGGCGGCGTTGATCGGGACCGGCGTCGAGAAGTCGCGGAACACGGCGCCGGGCGGGCCGCCGGGGGCGGGGTCCCCCTCGCGGCCGAGGAGGGTGAGGGTGCCCGTCCGCGTGAGGAGCCAGAGCCCGCGGTCGTTCGAGGAGGTCACGCCGGGGCCGTCGAGCGCGGCGGCGAAGACGAGGTCACCGGCCTCGTTCAGCGTGGCGTCGAAGAACCGCTCGAACGCTGCGCCGTCGCCCGTGCCGGGGTCAGCGTCGGAGAGGAGGCGGGTGGTGATGGGAGCGTCCTGAGCCGCGACGGGCGCGGCGAGCAGAAGCACAAGCCCGAAGGCGAGGGCACGGGAAAAGAGAAGCATAGCTGGAAGGGGGTAGGGGGAGAGGGCAGCGAGCGGCCGTAACGGGCTGCACGATAGGTCTACCCCATCCCCCACTCCTCACGGTTCGGTCACGCTCCGGCGACCTCAGGTCAACCTTGGCAAACCATAACACTCCCCTTACGACAGCAGCCCGCGCACCTCGTCCTCGGCGGCGGCGAGCGCGTCGGGGAGATTCTCGGGCTGGCGTCCGCCGGCCGTCGCGAGCTGCGGACGGCCCCCTCCCCCACCGCCGACGCGCTTCGCGAGGGCGCCGACGAGCTTGCCCGCCTGCACGCCCCGCCCGACCACGTCGTCCGCGACGGCCGCGGCGAGGTACACCTTCCCGCCCTCGGGGTCCGTCGCGCCGAGGACGGCGACGCCGCCCGCGCCGAGCTTGTCGCGGAACTTCTCCGTCACGTCGCGGAGGGTGTCCATCCCGGCCGCGCCGAGGTCGCCGGTGACGAGGCGGACGCCGTCGATCTGGATGGCCTCGTCGAGGAGGCGGTCGAGGTCGCCGGCGGCCTGCTGCTGCTTCAGCGCGGCGACCTCCTTCTCCAGCGCCTTCCGCTCCTCCATCACCTCGGCGACGGCCTCCTCGACGGGCTTCTGGAGCGCCTTGAACTGGCCGCGCACGGCCTCCAGCGCGGCGCGCTCGCGGTCCACGTAGTCGAGCGCGGCCTCGCCCGCGACGGCCTCGATCCGCCGGACGCCGCTGGCGACGCTCCCCTCACTGGTGATCCGGAACAGCCCGATCTCGCCGGTGGCCCCGACATGCGTGCCGCCGCACAGCTCGACCGACACGGCCGGGTCGAAGGTGACGACGCGGACGGTGTCGCCGTACTTCTCGCCGAACAGGGCCATCGCCCCGCGCGCCTTCGCCTCGGCAATCGGCACGTCGGCCTCGATGCTCGCGGGGACGTTCTGCAGCACCCACTCGTTGACGCGCCGCTCGATCACGCGCTGCTCCTCGGGCGTGACCCGCTCGAAGTGCGAGAAGTCGAACCGGAGGCGGTCCGGGGCGACGAGGGAGCCCTTCTGCTGGACGTGCTCGCCGAGGACATCGCGGAGGGCGGCGTGGAGGAGGTGCGTGGCGGAGTGGTGCTTCTTGATCTGCTCGCGCCGCCGGCTCGTGACGCGGGCGGTGACGGGCTGGATCGGGTTCTCGGGGAGGCGGCGGACGATGTGGGCAACGGTGCCGTCGTCGAGCCGCTGCGTGTCCAGCACCTCGACGGCCTCGTCGCCGACCTCTAGCACGCCGGTGTCGCCGATCTGCCCGCCGCTCTCGGCGTAGAACGGCGTCCGGTCGAGGACGACCTCATGGCGCGCGTTCTCCCCCGCCCCGACGGTGCGGGTCCGGCGGATTTTTCCTTTGTCCTCCGTGCAGGTGTAGCCCGTGAACTCGGAGTCCTCCCCCTCCGAGACGACGTGCCACGCGGCGACATCGCTGAGGTCGGCGCCGAAGGTGCCGGCGGCGCGGGCGCGCTCGCGCTGCTCCTCCATGAGCTCCGAGAAGCGGGCCTCGTCCACCGTCAGCCCCTCCTCGCGGGCCATCAGCGCGGTGAGGTCGCCGGGGAAGCCGTAGGTGTCGTGGAGGAGGAAGGCGATCTCGCCGGGGACCTCTTGAAGATGCCGCACCCCCAAGGACGCTTGTAAAGCGAGTTGATAGCTGAAGGGTTCGCCGTACGCATTCTGAAGCAGGTCTCTCAGCTTCCTATCTCCTAGCGCTTGCCGAACGTCAGCATCCGAGTTTACCACCTCGATATATGCCTTCACCACATCACCCTCATCCTCCCCTCCCTCGTAGGAGCTCAGAACGCGGCTGAGTTCTTCCCTCTCCTTCAGAATGGCTTCAGCAAACGCGACAAAGGTTTCAAACAACTCAATCCCCTCAGAGAGTGTTCGCAGGAAGCCCTCCTCCTCGGCCCGGATCGTCCGCTCGACGTACTCCCGCCGCTCGCGGAGCTCGGGGAACGTGTCGCCCATCGTCTCGGCCAGCGGCTCCACGAGGCGCCACAGGAACGGCTCGCGGAGGCCGAGGGCCTGGTACCCGTAGCGCACGGCCCGCCGCAGGATCCGCCGGACGACGTACCCCCGCCCGGTGTTGCCGGGGCTCGCCCCGTCGGCCACGGCGAAGGCCACGGCGCGGGCGTGGTCCGCGATCACCCGCATCGCGATCCGGACCCGCTCGGCCTCCGGCTCCGGCAGCCCCCCGATCCGGTCGTACCCCCCGACCTCCGGGCGCGGCGACAGCTCCGCGATCCGCTCGAACAGCGGGGCGAACAGGTCGGTGTCGTAGTTGCTCGTCTTGCCCTGGAGCACGGCCACGATCCGCTCGAACCCCATCCCCGTGTCGACGTGCTTCGCCGCCAGCGGCTCAAGCTGCGTCCTTCGCTCGCCATCCTCCATCTTCCCTCCTCTATCCTCCAGAGAAGCGTTGTACTGAATGAAGACGAGGTTCCAGACCTCGATCACCCGCGGGTCGTCCTGGTTGACCAACTCGGCGCCGGGCGTCTGCTCGCGCTCGGCGTCGGGGCGGGCGTCGTAGTGGATCTCGGAGCACGGGCCGCAGGGGCCGGTGTCGCCCATCATCCAGAAGTTGTCCTTCGAGGGGGCGAACAGGACGTGGTCGTCGGGGATCGTCGTCTCGGAGCGCCAGATGCCGGCGGCCTCGTCGTCGGGCGCGAGGCCGAGCCCCTCGTCGCCCTCGTGGACGGTGGCGTAGAGCCGGTCGGGGTCGAGGCCCCAACGTTCGACCAGCAGCTCCCACGCCCACGTGATCGCCTCCCGCTTGAAGTAGTCCCCGAAGCTCCAGTTGCCGAGCATCTCGAAGAGCGTGTGGTGGTAGGTGTCGAGGCCCACCTCTTCGAGGTCGTTGTGCTTGCCCGAGACGCGGAGGCACTTCTGCGTGTCGGCGACGCGGGAGTACGGCCGGGTGCCCTCGCCGAGGAACACGTCCTTGAACGGGTTCATCCCCGCGTTGATGAACAGCAGCGTGGGGTCGTCCTGCGGCACGACGGGGTAGCCGCCCTCGATGACCTCGTGCCCCTTCTCGCGGAAGAAGTCGAGGAACTCCTGGCGGACCTCCGAGGAGGTTCTGACTCGGTCGGCGGGCTTCGGCTGCGGCATGGGGGGTACTCGGTGGCTTGAGAGCGCGGGCGGCCCGTTCCGGCACCGCTCTTAATCCTGTCATCCCGGACCCCGATCCGGGATCCATGCGACCTCCGCGAGCCAGCCTCTACCTGCATGGATCCCCGCCTGCGCGGGGATGACTTCATGGTTTTGACTGAGCCCGAAGTGCCGTGTCGGAAGGTACGGAGCGGTCCCGGCGGGCTCCCATCGCGGCGCGTTCACGGACCCCCCGTTCAAGCCGCGCATCGCTTCGCTCAGGCACGGCCCGAACTGTCCCCCTTCAGAAGCTGCAAGTCCCGCTCCGCGGGGGGGGACAGCTTGTTCGGCCCTGAGCGGAGGCGGAGCCTCAGCGATGGCCGGACGAGCGGGGGGTCCCGTGCTTCGCGCGCCGGCGGGCCTGCGCGATGTCGCTCGGGACGCCGGGCGAGACGAACGGGTGGCCCGGCACGAAGAACCGGTACGGGCGGTCCACCCCGCGCGAGAGGCCGATCCGGCTGGAGGTCTCGATGGGCAGCGGCTCCTCCGGCTCGTCCGGCGCGGCGAAGTAGAGCGGGGGCCGCGTGAGGTCGGTGCGGTGGAACCGGACGTCGTTGATGCCGAGGGCCTGGGTGAGCTTGCCGGGGCCGTTGGTGAGGTCGCGGCGGCGCTTCGCGGCGGGGCGGCGCGCGGCCATCGCCTCTTCCCCTTCGAGCGGCTCGATGCCGCGGATGAGCACGGCACCGGCCGTGCCCTCCGGCTCCGTCACCACGTTCAAGAGCCAGTTCGTGTGGTAGATGAGGTAGACGTAGGCCGTGCCCGGCGGGCGGAACAGGTCGGACGCGCGGCCCTCCGGGAGCACCACGCCGTCGGCGCCGAAGGTGGCCTTCCACCCGTGCATGGCCGGGTCGTCGCGGGTGTACGCCTCCGTCTCGACGATCCGCCCGACGAGCCGCCCGCCGTCCTCCTCCCGGACGACCCGCTTCCCGATCAGGTCGCGGGCGACGTGGAGCGCGGGCTGGGCGAAGTAGGCGCGGTCGAGGATCTGCACGGGGGCGTGGTAACTTTTTAGCAGGAGGGGCCGTAGCGCGGAAGACTCCTGTATGAGCCGCCGCGGCTCCCGGTTCTGCCCACCCAACGCCCCGACCGATGCGCACCCGCCACCTCCTGCTCGCCCTCCTCATCGGCGCCCTCGCCGTCCCGGCCCTGGCTCAACGCGGCGAGTCCGTCTACGACCGCACCTTCGCCTTCTCGCCCAGCGACGACCTCACCGTCGGCACCTCCAGCGCCGACGTGTTCGTCCGCGCCGCCGACGTCTCCGAGGCCCGCGTCGAGGTGCTCGGCCGCGGCGGCGACCTCCGCGACGGGTTCGAGCGGCTGAACTTCTCCGTGGACCGGGAGGGCGACGTGCTCCGCGTCAGGACCGAGCGACGCGGGCGCTGGACGATGGGGCGCTCCCCGTCGTTCGACATCGTGGTGACGGTCCCCGCCCGCGCCGACGCGCAGATCGGGACCTCCTCGGGCGACGTCGAGATCCGCGGCCTCCGCGGCGTCGTCAATGTCGGGACCTCCTCGGGCGACGTGGAGCTGGCGGACGTGGAGGGGGACGGCATCGAGGTCAGCACGTCCTCCGGCGACATCGAGCTGCGGCGGGTGCTGGCGAAGGACGACGCCTCGTTCTCGACCTCCTCCGGCGACGTGGACGCCGACGGCCTCCGCGCCGGCACCCTCTCGTTCTCCGCCTCCTCTGGCGACTTCGACGGCGACGACGTAGAGGCCGACCGGTTCAGCGCCTCGACCTCCTCCGGCGACATCATCCTCGGCGACGTCCGCGGCGAGGCCAACGTCAACTCGTCCTCCGGCGACGTCGAGCTCCGCGCCGTGGCCGGCCCCCTCACCGTGGACACCTCCTCCGGCGACGTGGAGGTGCGCATGACCGAGGCGGCGCCCGTCGCCGTGAGCACCGGCAGCGGCGAGGTGGACCTCGTCCTGCCCGAGGGCATGGGTGCCGACCTCGACCTCCGCGGCGGCTCGATCCGCATCGCCTCCGACCTCGGCTTCCGCGGCGAGACCGAGCGGCGCTCCGCGCGCGGCGCCCTCGGCAGCGGCGGAGAGACCGTCCGCGTGCGGAGCGGGAGCGGGCGGATCACCCTGTCCTCGCGGTAACGCTCCGTAGGGGCGTGATTAATCACGCCCCTACGACGGCACGGCCGCTTCTAGCTGCTCCCGCATCGCTGCCGGCTCGGTCACCGGCTGCCGGCAGGCGAACCGCTCGCAGACGTAGGCCGTGGCCTGCCCGTCCCGCATCGTCTGCGCCGCGGTGTACGGCGCGATCTCGGTGATCGGCGCGTCGCCCGGCGGGCGGAGGTGGCGGGTGGCGAGGGGGTAGTAGCCCTCGCGCAGCACGGCCAGCAGCGCGTCGGTGTCGGCCGCGCCCGGCTCGCCGGCGACGGTGACCTCCTGCGCCGGCCCCTCGCTCATCTGGAGCGCGAGCATCGCCATCGTGTGCGCGCTCGGGTGCTGGCGGAGCTCAGCGCTGGAGGCCAGAATCTGGGCCGCCCGGTCTTCCCACTCGGTCCGGCCCGTCAGGCGCGCGAGGCGGACGAGGACGTAGGCCGCCGCCGAGTTCGCCGAGGGGACGGCGCCGTCGTAGTACGCCTTCTGGCGGACGAGAAGCTCTTCCGCGTCGTCGGGGGTGAGGAAGAGCCCGCCGTGCTCGTCGTCCCAAAAGCGTTCGAGCAGCGTCTCCGTCAGCTCGATGGCGGCGCGGAGGTGGGCGGGGTCGAAGGCGGCTTCGTAGAGCTCGACCAGGCCCCAGGCGAGGAAGGCGTAGTCGTCGGCCGGGGCGGTGAGGCCGGCGGTGCCCGTGCGGTAGCGGTGGAGCAGCCGACCCTCCTCCGTGCGCATCGTCGAAAGGAAAAAATCGGCGGCGCGGGCGGCCTGCTCGGCATATTCGGGCCGGCCGAAGGCGCGGGCGGCCTTCGCCAGCGCGGCGATCATCAGCCCGTTCCAGTCGGTGAGCACCTTGTCGTCGAGGAGGGGGCGCGGGCGCCCGGCGCGGCGGTCGAAGAGGCGCTGCCGGATGCTTTCCACGCGCTCGCGCAGCGCGTCCTCGCTCATCCCGAGCTTCTCCGCAGCCTCCGAGTCGGGGAGGGATCGGTGGAGGACGTTGAGGCCCGTCGGCTGGCGGGTGGCCTCATCGCGGAAGTTGCCGCCTCGCTCCGCCCCGAACAGCGCGGCGGCGAGCGGTCCGTCCTCGGGGCCGAGCACATCGATCAGCTCCTCGAAGTCCCACACGTAGAACGCCCCCTCCTCCTGCTCCCCCTCCGGCGTCAGCGAGTCGGCGTCCTCGGCGGAGTGGAAGGCGCCCTCGGGGCCGGTGAGGTCGCGGCCGACGTACGCGATGACCTCCTCGGCGGTCTGCCGGAAGAGCGCGTTGCGCGTGGCCTCCCAGCCCTCGGTGTAGGCCATCGCGAGGAGGGCCTGGTCGTAGAGCATCTTCTCGAAGTGCGGCAGCTTCCAGACGCGGTCGGTGGAGTAGCGGTGGAAGCCGAAGCCGACGTGGTCGTAGACCCCGCCGAGCCGCATCTTGGTCAGCGTCCGCTCGGCCATGTGGAGCGCGCGGGCGCCCGCCATGTCGCCAACTCCAAGACGGTGGGATTCGCGGAGGAGGAAGAGGAGGTGGTGCGGGGTCGGGAACTTCGGGGCACTGCCGAACCCGCCCCACTCCGGGTCGAACCTGGCGGCGAGGCCGTTGTAGGCGCTCGCGAGCGCGGTGCTGTCCGGGGCTCCGCCGGAGCCGGCGTCGCGGCCCATCCCCTCCCGCACCGCCGCCACGATCTTCCCGGCCGAGCCCTCGACGCGGGCGCGGTCCTCGGCCCACGCGCGGGCGACCTCGCGGAGCAGCGTCATCAGCCCGGCGTGGCCGGCGCGGTCGTGCTTCGGGAGGTAGGTCCCCGCGAAGAACGGCTCCTTCTCCGGCGTCATCAGGATCGTCAGCGGCCACCCGCCGCGGCCGGTGAGCGCCTGCGCGACGGCCATGTAGAGGGCGTCCACGTCGGGCCGCTCCTCGCGGTCCACCTTGACCGCGACGAAGTGCTCGTTCAGCAGCGCCGCCACCCCGTCGTCCTCGAAGCTCTCGTGCTCCATGACGTGGCACCAGTGGCACGTCGCGTAGCCGATGGAGAGGAACACCGGCTTGTCCTCGCGCCGGGCCTTCTCGAACGCCTCGTCGCCCCACGGATACCAGTCGACGGGGTTGTCCTGGTGCTGGAGGAGGTACGGGCTGAGGGTGTCGGCGAGGCGGTTCATTCCGGTAGACGGTGGGTCGGGGGACGGTGGACGGGGGGCGGCGCACCTGCGTTCCGCCTTGTTTAATCCCATACCCGGCAGCCGATACCGAAGGCGCACCCGCACCCTCCGGATCATCATGCGCTGGCTCCTCCTTATCCCCCTCCTCTCGCTCACCGCCTGCTCCGACCCCGGCGCCGGCCTCTCGCCCGAGACGTCCTACGCCGAAGCCCACGAGGCCATGCTCGACCACGACGCCGACCGCGCCGTGGCGCTGCTCCGCTCGGCGGCCGAGCGCGGGCACCTCGTAGCCACGGCCGTCCTCGCCGACGCCTACGAGCGCGGGAGCCTGTACGGCCCCGTCGGCTACGGGGAGTGGGAGCGCGTGGGCGGCGCCATCGTCCTGCCGGTCCGGGTGTGGCCGGGGCAGGCGGGGCGGTGGGAGCGCCGGTTCGGGCGACTCCTCGCCGACAGCCTCGCCATCGGCAGCCCCAACGCGGCGATGCTCCAGGCGAACCGCCTCCTCTTCCCGCACCCCGACGAGCGCACCCCGGCCCGCCGCCAGCAGGCGCTCGCCTTGCTACAGCCGCTCGCCGAGGACGGACACGCGCTGGCCGCCCTCACGCTCGCCCTCCAGCTCCGCGAGGACGACCCCGAGGCCGCCGAGCGGTGGCTAGGCGTGGCGCAGGAGGCGGGACATCCGCAGGTCTGCTACCTCCGCGCGTGGTTCTTCGACGAGGAGCGCGCGGACTTCTACTCGGCTGCGGGGCTCGAACGCTACCTCGACACGCTCGACGACTGCCCCATCAGCTTGGATCAGTTGGAGTACGTCGAGGAGCGGCTCAGCGGGCTCCGCGCCGCGGCCGACGCGGGCCACGCCGAGGCGGTGGCCGTGCTGGACTCGCTGGAGGCGGCGGGCGTGCTCGCGCGCTACGAGGCGCTGGCTGCTGCGCCGGACGCCTGAGCCGGCGCGCGGGCGCGGTACATCGCGCCCCTACGGCTCCTCTCCTCGCGCATCGGGCGCGTGGGCCCCTGCCTCCGTCCCCTGTCCTCCGTTCTCCGTCCACGGCGCAGCAGGTTCGGCGCGGGCGCCGGGCTTGCCCTCCACGGGGTTGTGGAAGAACCGCGTCGTCGGGTAGGCGAGGTCGATCGTGTCGTGCTGGGCGAAGGCGTCGAGGACGGCCTCCCAGATGGTCTCCTCCGAGCCGCGCTTGCGGCGGGGCTCGACGAGGTAGCGGACCGTGAGGCGGACGCCCACGTCCACCACGTCGGTGTAGACCGTCGGGGTCAGCTTCGAGTAGAAGATCATGAACTCCTGCGCCGCGGCGCGGACCTTCCGCTCGGCGTCCTCGCTCAGCGGCTCGGCCTGCTCCTCGGCGATCCCCATCAGCAGCGCCTTCGCCCGCCGCCAGTCGCTCTCGAACGTCACCACGACGGGGACCTCGTTCCAGATGTACTGGAACCCCCGGTTGAAGTTGGTGATGGGCTCGGTGAAGACCTTCCCGTTGGGGACGTGGATGATGCGGCCGGTGGACTGCGCCGCCCCCGTCGGCGTCCCGATCTCCAGGAGGGTGAACTGGAAGATCCGCTGGTCGATCACGTCGCCGGCCACGCCGAGCAGCCCCACGCGGTCGCCGGGGCTGAAGGGGCGGCGCCACACGATGAACATCCACCCAGCGAGGTTCACGAGTGGGTCCCGCAGCGCGATGGCGACGCCGGCCGAGACGAGACCGAAGAACGTGGCGAACGCGCCGAACTCCTCGATCCAGATCCACCCCAGGAGAAGAATCGTGAGGAAGACGGTCGTGTAGCTCGCCGTCTTCCGCCACTGGTACTGGACCCGGACGTCGTCCGTGCGCCGGTGGATCACGCGGAGCGCGACGATCCGGAGCACCCACAGCACGAGCACGACGGCCAGCGTCGTGAGGACGCGGTTGAGCGCGGCCCCGGAGAGGCCGGTGGCCTCCAGGAGCCAGCCGTAGACGGCAGCGAGGGCCTCGGACACGCGGGGTGGGGCGGGCGGCGGGAGCCGGCGAAGCTACGACGAGCCGCCCGTCCGGACGCTCAGGCGCCCGCGTCGCCATGCCCCGAAGTCCTCCCGCACGGCGGCCTCGAAGCGCTCCGCGTCGTCCACCCCGAAGGCGATCTTCGTCACCCGCCGACGCCACCCGTACGGCCCCCGCGCCTCGACGGGCCGGCGGAGCCGGACGAGGTACCGTGGCTGGCCGAGGGCCGTGGCGACGAGCGTTCCGGGCTTCTTCGGCGGGGCCTGCCTTACCGGGGTCACGGCCTCGATGCTTTCGAAGCCGATGGTGGCCTCCCACCGCAGCCCGAGTCGGATGACGAGGCGGTCGGGTTCGATGCGGAGCGGGCGGTGCCGCATGGCGTGGTAGTCGCCCAGCACCCACACCGCGCTGTAGGCCCCGAGTCCGGTGAGCACCCACGCGCCCACCGGGCTCCACTGCCCGACGAGCACGTGCACGGCCACGCCCTCGACGAGCACCGCCAGCAGGACCGCGCCCACCACGGCGCCGTAGCCGCCCGCGCGGTGGACGCTGAACTCCCGCGCCCCTTCTGCCATCACGCTCCCCTACCCCATCAGCGCGTAGTACAACACGGCCACCTCGTAAGCCGCCGCGTCGGCCACCCAGCCCACGCCGAGCCTCTCCCGGAAGCCCGCTCGCAGCCACGCGACGACGTCCCCCTCGGCCGCCTCAGACTTCGCCCGCCGGACGGCCCGCGCGGCCCGAACCAAGACGTACCCCGTCAGCCCCAGCTCGACCACGACGGCCAGGCTCTGCATCACCCGGAGCGGGGCCCGGTGTCCTTCCGGGATCACGGGCGCCGCCGCACCGAGGCTGACGAGGAACGCGAGCCCCACCGAGGCGGGGGGCCAGCCGCGCCCGCGCACGAGGAGCCCGTAGAAGAGCAGCGGGACGAGGACGGTGAGGTCCAGCGTCAGCGCCACCGCCAGGACCTCCGGCGACTCCGCCAGCCGCGTCGTCACATAGGCCGACGCGGCGTAGACCGCAGCGGTCGAGAGGGCGAAGCCGGTGAAGGCCGTGGGGCGGGAGAGCGTCATGGGGGATTCGCCACCCCTGTCTTTCGGCTCGGCCGCTGCACGGTTGCGGCTCAGAAGGCACCACCGAAGAGGACGGCGTTGAAGAAGAGCCCCTGCGCCCCCCACCGGAACGCCCGGAAGTTCGAGTCGAACCCGGCGTCCCGTCAGTCGGAGGCGTCGGCAGCGCGGGGTGGGCTCTGCGCCTCCTCAGGCTTCGGGGCCGGCTCGGCCACCAGCCGGTCGGCGTAGCGCTCCTGGAGCTCGGCGTAGTGCGCGCCGAGGCGGTCGAGGTCGTGACGGCACTCGGCGGAGATGGCACGGCGGGCGGCGCGGACCCGCTCAATGATGGGATCACTCATCGGGCTGCTCGCTGACGAGTTCGAGGGGGGTGACGAGGCGGGGTACGTGCAGCCCGAGCTCCGTGTTCACCTGCTCGATGTGGCCCACCTTGTTGGCGTTCGCCAGGTGCTTGCAGTTCCAGGTCAGCAGAAAGCCACAGCGGTGGTGCGAGGCGAGGGCGAGGTGGAGGGCGTCGCCGCCCACGTCGTGCGGCATCACCCGGCGCCCGACGTAGACGCGGGCGGTGCGGATGACCTCGGCCGTGACCGGCACCAGCGGGAGGCTATCGACTAGCCCGAGCCTCTGCTCTCGCAGCGCCGCCCGGCTGCTCCGGCTCAACTCGTCCAAGACGGCCACGCTGGCGACGGGGGCATAGCGCTCACGCTCGTCGCGCCACCACCGGCGCGTCCAGATCTGCCGGGCGCGGCTCTCGGGATCGCTCCGCCCGGAGTAATAGAAGCTGGGGATGGTGGTCTCGATGTAGACCCGCTCCGCCACTGGCTCTGCCATCAACGCTCAGAAGGCGCCGCCGAAGAGGACGGCGTTGAGGAAGAGCCCCTGCGTCCCCCACCAGAACGCCCGGAAGTTCGGGTTGAAGGCGAAGGCGACGACGGCGCCCCGGTCCTGCCGCTGGGCCACCAGCGCGGCGCCCCCGGCGAGCCGGTCGAGGTTCTCGTCCGAGGCGTACCCACTCAGCATCGGCGCCTCCTCCGCGAACGCGGCGACCGTCACCCCGGCCGCGTCCGGAAGGTCGAACGCCTCGGCGTCGGCCTTGAAGACGGGGACGCGCTCCGGGTGCCCGAAGGCGATGGGGTGCGTCGTGTCCAGCGCGGCCTCGAAGATGCTGCCGCCGATGACCTGCGCGCCGCGCACCGCCGCCACGTCGGCGTAGGCGTAGCGGGTCGAGTCGTCCTCGGCCTCGCGTTCCTCAAGCTCGATCAGCCCCTGCTCGGCGGCCCAGCCGGTGGCGGCCTCCATCGTGACGAGCACGCCGCCTTCTCGGATCCACCCCTTCAGCTTCTCGGCCGCCTCCTCCCCCAGCCCCCCGTAGCTCCCGTCCGCCATCACGAGGGTCGTGTAGCGGTCGAGGTTGGCGCGGGCGAGGGCGTCGAGGTCGAGGAGCGAGACGGGGATGCCGGCGCGCTCGGCGAGCACGAACCACGCCTCGCCGACGCCGTAGGGGCTCGTGTACCCGTCGCCGGCCCCGGACACGACGGCGACCGTCGGGCGCTCCAGCACCGGCGCCGAGCGGCTGCCGAAGTCCGGCCCCGCCGGCGTCAACCCCGTCGAGAGGGCGAAGATCTCCACCCCGTCCTCGCGCGCGGCCTCTTCAACGAGCCGGTGGACCTCGTCGGCCTCCACGTCGGGCTGCGTCACCGGGATCACGACGGCACCCCGCTCGAACGTCCGACGCGCCCCGCCGGCGGCGGCCTCGAACGGCTCCAGCATCAGCCGGGCGCGGACGCCGGCCCGCTGCATCCGGTGGAGCGCGCGCGGCGCGAAGTACCGCCCCCACGGCAACACGTAGGCGTAGCCCGCCCGCCCCCCCACGACCTCGCCTGCCGGCATCTCCGCCTCGACCGCCGGCCCGAGCAGCCCGGCGGGGCCGCGTTCGACCTCAGCGTGGCGGAGGCCGTAGGCCAGCGGTAGCGTCCACGTCGAGACGTCGTAGAACAGCGAGTCCTGGAACGTCATGGTCCGCTCGAACATCGCCTTGACGAGCCGGCCCTGCTCCTGGTCCACCGGCACGACGAGGGCTTCGCCCGGCTCGAACCGCTCGCCGCCGGCCTCGACGGGCCGGGCGAGGCGGTGGACGCGGACGCGGTGGCGGCCGAGCAGCGCGGCGAGGTCGGCGGCGCGGGTGGGGTAGCGGGCGGCGTCGAACACGTACGCCTTCACCGGCGCCTCGCGGGCGAAGGCGTCGGCCGAGGCGTAGAAATCGCGCTGGTGGTGGAGGAGGTCCTCGCGCATCGCCACAACGGCTTCGAGCGACGAGAGCGAGGTGGCGAGCTGGTTCCTGACGCCGAAGCCGTAGTCGAGCACGCCGTTGATGGTCTCGGCGGCGCGGGCGCGGCTGGACGCCTGCTCGAAGAGGATGCCGACGCCGCCGTTCACGTCGGGGTACGTCGAGCCCTTCCCGAAGTAGAAGTCGTCGAAGCTCTCGCCGGCGTAGTAGAGGCTGCCGATGCGGTCGAGCGCGCGGGCGTGGTAGTCGGCGATCCGGCTGGTGAGGAGGTAGGTGTTCTCGGGCGTGTTGGGGTTGTTGCGCGACGGGATGCCGGGCTGGAAGAAGTACGTCGCGTCGCCGCCCATCTCGTGGAAGTCCGTCGAGAGCTGGGGCCGCCAGGCGTGCCACAGCGCCATCCGGGCCTGCGACTCCCGGAGCTGCATCGGGAGCCAGTCGCGGTTGAGGTCGAACAGGTAATGGTTGGTCCGCCCGTTGGGCCAGGGCTCCGAGTGCTCACGGTCCTGGGGGTCGGTGGTGAACAGGTCTGGCACGACGGCGCGGTTGCCGTTGACCCAGTCCACGAAGCGGTCGCGGCCGTCGGGGTTCAGCATCGGGTCGATGAGGACGACGACGTTCTCGAGCACGTCCTCGACGGCCGGCCCCCGCCCGGCAGCGAGGTGGTAGAGCAGCAGGATCGCGGCCTCGGTCCCGCTGGCCTCGTTGCCGTGGACGCTGTAGCCCATGTACGCCACGGCCGGCATCCGGGCGAGCTCGGCGTCGCCCACCGCGTCGGGCTCGGCCGAGAGGCGGACGTTCGCGCGGCGCGCGGCGTCGAGGTCGCGGCCCGGCGCCGTCACGAAGGCGTGGATGAGGGGCCGCCCCTGGTAGGTCCGCCCGTGCTCGCCGAGCGTGACCCGCGGGCTCGCCTCGGCCACGGCCTCGAAGTAGCGGGCGACCTCCTCCGGCCGCGTGTGCCGCTCCCCGACCGTGTAGCCCAGCACCGCCTCGGGCATTGGGACGGCCGCGTCGTAGCCCGCCGTCCCGGGCGCGGCGAACTCCGCGGCGAGGGGGACCGACTGGGCGAACGCAGCCGGGGCGAGGAGTGTGAGCAGGAAGGGCAGGAGGCGCATGAGTCGGGGGAAAAAGAGTAGGGGCACGATATATCGTGCCCCTACGCGAGGTCTGGAATGGGCAGCGGGGATCAAGAGCCGCGGCGCTCGGCGGCGCGCTCAGCGAAGTAGGTGACGCACTCCGGCCGCATCGCCTCGTTCGTGCTCGCCATCACCTCCCCCTCGAAGATCAGCTTCGGCACGCTCGTGATGCCGGAGCCCGAGAGCATCTGGCTCTCCTGCTGGATCATCCCGACGTACTTCTGCGCCTCCATGTCGCGGCGGAACGCCTCGGGGTCGAGGCCGATCTCGGCGGCGTAGGCGACGAGGGTGTCCACGGGGAGCCCGCCGGTCCGCTGCCCCTCGAACTGCCGGTCCATCATCGCGAGGAACGCCTCGTTCCCGTGCTCGCGGGCGAGGTAGAGCGCCTGCACGTGCGGCACCGAGATCCCCCAGATCGCCCACGGCTGGTAGTAGATCCGCACGTCCTCGGCGACGCTCGCGGGCGCCTCTTCCATCACGTCGTGGAGCGTCTTGCAGTGGGGGCAGTTCGGGTCGAACACCTTGAGCGCGCGGGCAGGCGCCGACGGGCTCCCCTCGAACGCCGTCCGCCCCCCCACGAACGTCTCGAACGCGCCGAACGTCGGCCGCTCGGCGTCGAGGGTGCAGCCGTCCACGGCGCCGTCGGCCGCCTCGCGGATGAGGGTCCCGTCGGCGGCGACGCCGGTCGGCGCGGCCTCGTCCAGGACGTTCCCCGCGATCACCACGTCGGCGACGAGGAGCACGGCGAAGACGCCGGCGATGACGGCAAACGGCCGCAGTGCGGCGCTGGCCGGGCGCGCGGGCGCAGCCTTCTTCCCCTTCGGGGCGGGCTCGGTCGTGGGCGCCCGCCGGTGCTCCAGCACGTGCAGCACGAACAGCACGAGGACCGTCAGCGCGGAGGTCATGCAGAGCGGGCAGAACGCGCCGATCACGGCGGCCTGGAGGTAGACGAGATAGAGGGTGTAGAGGAGCCCGGCGCCGGCGAGGGCGAAGCTCGCCAGCCGCAGCGGCTCGCGGGCCGTCACGGCGTAGGCCAGCCGCAGCAGCGCGAGGCCGACGTAGAAGAGGAGCCCCCAGAAGATGTTCGAGACACCGAGGAAGTCGGCGTAGGCGCTCGTGGTGACAGCGGCGCAGCCGGGCTCGGCCTCCAGCGGCCCGCCGGAGAGGTCGCCGAAGCCGGTGCAGCCGGCGGCGAAGTCCGCCGCCTGCTGGAAGCCGAGGTGCGTGACGACGAGGACGCCGAAGAGCGCCACGGCGAAGATCACGCGGGAGAGGGTGCTGTTGGCGAAGCGCGAGGCCATCGGGTCGGGGTCGGGTGGGCGCGCGAAATATACGGTGTGCCCCCGCGGCGCCGGCCGGACGGGGGCGTGGGGGTTGAGCTTCTACAACGCCGCTGGCATCGCCTTCGCGCCCCCCGCTACCGAGCCGACCCCGAGGGCGCCGCGCCGAGGGCGAGGTTCGGGACGGCCGTGAGTGAGAGCGGGCTCGTGTGTCCCGCAGCCAGCTTGAACTGGCCCGTCACGGCGATCATCGCGGCGTTGTCCATTGAGAGGCTCAGGGCCGGCACGAACAGCGCAAACCCGTCCTCGGCCGCAGCCCGCTCGGCCGCCTGCCGGAGCTGCCGGTTCGCCGAGACCCCGCCGACGACGGCGACGGCGCCGACGCCCGTGGCCCGGACGGCGTCGCGGATGGCGCCGATGAGGACCTCCACCACGGCCTGCTGGAACGAGGCCGCCACGTCGGCGCGGTGCCGGTCGAGGTAGGCCGCGCGCTCGGCGTCGTCCATCCGGCCGAGGGCGTAGAGCACCGCCGTCTTGATCCCGCTGAACGAGAAGTCGAACGGCCCATTCTCGTTCTTCAGCCGCGTCCGGGGGAGCTTCAGGAAGACGGGGTCGCCCTCGGCGGCGAGGCGGTCGATGGCGGGGCCG
The DNA here is from genome assembly GCA_965215145.1 of Rhodothermales bacterium. Lineage (GTDB taxonomy): Bacteria > Bacteroidota > Rhodothermia > Rhodothermales > JANQRZ01. Next base: position 3,222,444 of record OZ244038.1, read on the forward strand.
CCGGGGTACGGAAGCCCCATCATCTTCGCCACCTTGTCGAACGCCTCGCCGGCGGCGTCGTCGCGCGTCCGCCCGAGGCTGTCGTGGACGAACCCCGCGCGGACGAGGTCGAGCTGGGTGTGGCCGCCGGATACGGTGAGGCAGAGGTACGGCAGCGGCGGGTGCGGCGCCTCGACGAACACGGAGTAGACGTGCCCCTCGAGGTGGTTCACCCCGACGAGCGGGACGCCGAGCCCGAGCGCCATCGCCTTGCCGAACGAGAGCCCGACGAGCAGCGAGCCAGCCAAGCCCGGCCCGTACGTCACCGCCACGGCGTCGAGGTCCTGAGCCGTCACGCCCGCATCATCGAGGGCGGCCTCTACGACGGGCACGATCAGCCGCTGGTGCGCCCGGCTCGCCAGCTCCGGCACGACGCCGCCGAACCGCCCGTGCACCTCTTGCGAGGAGCGGACGTTCGAGCGCAGCGCTCCTCCTGCGACGACGGCCGCGGCCGTGTCGTCACACGAGGTCTCGATGCCGAGGATGAGGGGCGCGTCGGGCATGGGCGGCGAAGATAGCGTCCGCTTGCGTGGCCGTGCTCCGTGCCGTATTCTGACCCACGTTCCCTAACCCCACACCGTCATGCGTCTTCCGCTACTACCCCTCGCTCTCTTGTTCTTTGCCGCGCCCCTCGCCGCGCAGCCCTGCGACCCTGCCGCCACGAGCGAGGTCTGCCCCGACACCACCGACTGGCGGAGCTACTTCCCGCTGGAGGTCGGCAACGCTTGGCAGTACGAGTGCCAGGGCTTCTGCCACGACGAGTACGACCGGGCGACGGGCCGCCGGGTGGTAGACGCCGAGGAGGTCGATGGTGAGATGCTCTACTCCATCCAGCGATGCCGCCAGCGCGGGACCGGGGAGATCACGTGCTGGCTCGCGGAGGGCGTCCGCTACGACGAGGACGCCCGGCTCGTCGTCGCTGAAGGCAACGGCGGTGAGCCCTACGACTACCTGCTAGCCTGCGATCTCGGAATGCCGTTCAACGTCGAGGTCGAGTACGAGTGCGGGATCGAGAGCTTTCTCGACCAGTGGTTCTCGTTTGGGAGCTACGGAGCCACACTCCCCTTGCCGGGCTCTGAGGTGAACGGAACCTTCAAATCCATCGGTAACATCGGGGGCGGCGCGGAATACCTCGCTGGTGTAGGCCCCACGAGGTTTGCGGGTGATGCGACCCCCGTGGACTACCCTATCGCTTATGCCCGCGTCGGCGACACCGAGTACGGCAAGCCCGTTTTCGCCTTCCCCACGGACACGGAGGGGCTCACGCCACCACGTCTCGCCCTCGACCTCAACGTCTTCCCGAACCCGGCGCGCGACGCGCTCACCGTCCGCCTCTCCCTGCCCGAATCGCAAGCCGTCACGCTCGATGTGTTCGACGCGCTCGGGCGGCGGGTGCTGGTGCAAGAGGCCGGACCGCGAGCGGCGGGTGAGGCCGTGGTGACGGTGGCCGTCGGCGCGCTGCCGGCGGGGGCGTACACGGTGCGGCTGCGCGGCTCAGAGGTGTCGGCTCGGGTAGCGGTCATGCGCTGAGGGGCGGGCGCGGCGCCGTAACTTCCGGCGAGCCCTCCTCCGCCGTCATGGCCTCGCGCGCCGCCCTCATCCCCCACTACACCGTCGCCGACCTGGAGGCGTGGGAGGACCGGTGGGAGCTGCTCGGCGGCGTCCCCCACGCGATGAGCCCCGCGCCGAACCTCCGCCACCAACGGATCAGCGGGCGTCTGCACACCCTGCTCGAAGAGGCCCTTGCTGACTGCGGTCCATGCGTCGCCCTCCTGGCCGCGAACTGGCGGATCAGCGACGACACCGTCGTCATTCCCGACAACCTCGTCGTCTGCACCGACCGCCCGCTCGAAGGCGTCTATCTCACCGAGCCGCCCGTGCTCATCGCCGAGGTGTTCTCGCCCTCGACGGCGCTCAAGGACCGGACGGTGAAGCGGGCGCTCTACGAGGAGCAGGGCGTCCGCCACTACGTGATGATCGACCCCGAGGCGGAGACCGCCGAGGGGCTGGAGCCCCATGACGGCCGCTACCGCCGCCAGTTCGATACCGCCGCCGACCCTGTGGACATCGACTTCGGTCCGTGCGCCGCCGGGCTCGACGTAGGGCGGCTGTGGCCGCGTTAAACCTCTCCAGGGGACGCAGCATGCTGCACCCCTACGCCCTTCCCTCTCGTTCCCCCGCTGATGCCCGATTCGATCTACCGCGACGACCTCCTCGCCGGCCACCACGTCGCCGTCACCGGTGGGGGCTCGGGGCTCGGGCGCGAGATGGCGCTCCGGCTCGGCGCCCTCGGCGCGGCGGTCACCGTCTGCGGGCGGCGGGAGGAGCCGCTGGCCGAGACGGCCGGGATGATCCGCGAGGCCGGCGGCGCGGCCGAGGGCATCTCCTGCAACGTCCGCGAGTGGGACAGCGTGGCGGCCTTCTTCGAGGAGGCCGAGGAGCGGCAGGGGCCGGTGACGCGGCTCGTCAACAACGCCGCCGCCAACTTCCTCGCCCCGAGCCACGAGCTCTCCCCCGGCGGGTTCGACGCCATCGTGCGGACGAACCTCTACGGCTCGTTCTTCTGCACCCGCTGGTGCGGGGAGAAGTGGATCGAGCGGGAGACGGCCGGCGCCGTCCTCTCCATCGTCACGACCTACGCCGAGACCGGGAGCGCGTTCGTGCTGCCGAGCGCCGTCAGCAAGGCCGGCATCGCGGCGATGACGAAGAGCCTCGCGGCCGAGTGGGGCACCTACGGCATCCGGCTCAACGCCATCGCCCCCGGCCCCTTCCCCACCGAGGGCGCGTGGCAGCGGCTCGTGCCGGACCCGAGCATGGAGGAGCAGTGGAAGCGGCGCGTCCCGCTGGAGCGGTTCGGGGAGCCGGAGGAGCTGACGAACCTCGCCGCGTTCCTCCTCTCCGACGCCTCGACGTACCTCACCGGGCAGGTCGTCGCGCTCGACGGCGCCGAGGCCATCACCTCGGGCGGGCAGTTCAACGACCTCATCCGGATGCCGCGCGAGGGGGTGCTCCAGGTGATGGCGACGATGAAGGGGGGGAAGTGATGGCGCGGGGGCTGAGGTTGAGGTAGGGGCACGATATATCGTGCCCCTACGGGGTGGCGGCCGTTCGGTCGGGCGTATGCTAAATTTTTAGCACGAGGCTTGCGTAGGTGCCGACGTGCCATTACCTTGGGGCTGTGCTAAAAAATTAGCACCAGTCCGCAACACCCCGCCGCCGGCCCCCGTAGCGCCTCCCACGCCCCTCCCCCGAGCGATGAACCCCTCCGACCTCTCCCGCCGCGAGCGCCAGATCATGGACGTGCTCTTCCGCCTCGGCGAGGCCACGGCCGCCGAGGTGCTCGACGCGCTCGCCGACCCGCCGAGCTACTCCGCCGTCCGCGCCCACCTCCGCATCCTCGAGGAGAAGGGCCACGTCGGCCACCGGAAGCAGGGGCCGCGCTACGTCTACGCCCCGAGCGTGGCGCCGGAGAAGGCCCGGCGCTCCGCGCTCCGCCACGTGCTCCGCACCTTCTTCGACGACTCCCCGACCGCCGCTGTCGCCGCGCTCCTCGACGGCGCCGACCTCGACGACGCCGACCTCGACCGCCTCACCCGACTCATCGAGCGGACCCGCCGCCAGAGCTGCTAACCCCCCGCCCTCATGCCCCTCCTCGACCTCACCACCGCTGACGCCGCCGCGCTGCTCCTCTCCCTCGCGCTCAAGGGCGCGCTCGTCCTCTCCCTCGCCTTCGTGGTCGTGGCGCTGATGCGCCGCGCCTCGGCTGCCGCTCGCCACGCGGTGTGGACCGCCGCACTCGCCGCCGCGCTGGTGCTGCCCGTGCTCGCCGTCGCGGTGCCGGGGTGGCAGGTGCCGCTCCTCCCGGCCCAGAGTGCTCCCGAAGCCCCCCTCGCCGTACCGGCTCCTCCCGCACCTCCGGCCCCCGCGGGGATCGCTGCGCCCGCGCCCCCGGCCCCGCCCCCGGCGCCCGCGCCGCCAGTGTTACTCAAGGAGGACGGGCGGGTGATCCTCCTGGAGCCCCGCGACGCCGCGACGGCCCCCGTGCTCCCGGACGCCGCTGCCGCGCCGGTCTCGCTCGTCGAGCAGGCCGTATCGCTGGTCCCCGAGGGGCTGCGGGACGCTTGGCTGTGGGTGCTGATGCTGTGGGTTGCCGGGGCCGTGTTCGTCGGCGCCCGGTGGGTGGCGGCGTTCGTCGGCGCGCGGCGGCTGCTCGGTATGGCCGAACCGGTGGTGGACCTCGGCTGGCACGAGCAGAAGGAGCGCGTGGCCCTGATGATAGGGCTGGAGCGGCCCGTCCGGCTCCTCCGCAGCGACCGCCTCGGCGTCCCCATCGCCTGGGGGCTCGGGCGCCCCGCCATCGTCCTCCCCGGCGACGCCGACGAGTGGGACGACGAGCGCCGCGAGGTCGTCCTCACCCACGAGCTCGCCCACATCGCCCGGCGCGACTGCCTCTCGCAGCTCGTGGCGCAGGCCGCCCTCGTCGCCCACTGGTTCAACCCCCTCGCGTGGATGGCTTACCGCCGGTTCATGCTGGAGCGCGAGCACGCCTGCGACGACTACGTGATCGCGCAGGGCGCCCCGGCCTCGGCCTACGCCGACCACCTCGTCGAGATCGCCCGGCGGTGCCGGCAGGAGTCGCTGGCGCTGCTGGCCGTCGCGCCGATGGCACGGCGCTCGAACCTCGAAGGCCGCATCCTCTCCATCCTCAACCCCGAGCAGAACCGGGCCGGGGTGGGCCGCCGGACCCTCGTGGCATCCGGCGCGCTGGCCGCGCTCCTCGTCCTCCCGCTGGCCGCCTTCCAGCCGGTCCCCGTCGCGGCCGAGGCGGAGCCTGCGTTCGTGACCGTCGCCGAGCTCCCAGCCCCGCCGGCCCCGCCCCTCGTCGGGTTGCAGGGCGTCCGGGTGATGAGTGCGGACGACGACTGGACCTGGGAGGGGCGCGTGCCTGCCGGCGGGTTCGTCGAGGTCCACAACCTCAACGGCCCCGTCCGCGCCCGCCCCGCCTCCGGCGACCGCCTCCGCGTCGAGGCCGAGAAGAAGGGCCGCGGCGACCGCGACCGCGTCGAGATCGTCGTCAACGAGTTCGCCAACGGCGTCGTCGTCTGCGCGGTATGGCCGGGGCAGAGCGGGTGCAAGCCCGGCCAGGGCCCCTCCGGCAACGTCCGCGACGGCGACGACGTGAACGTGCACCTCGAGCTCGCCGTCCCCGACGGCGTCCGCCTCGTCGCCCACACCGTCAACGGCTCCGTCAAGACCGACGACCCGCTCGACGGCGACATCGAGGCCGTGAGCGTGAACGGCAGCGTCCACGTCGCCTCCCGGAACGGGCAGGTGCGGGCGCGCACCGTCAACGGCTCGATCAAGAGCACGGCCGGCGGCGGTCCCGTCCGCGCCGAGACCGTCAACGGCTCCATCCAGGCCCGCTTCGGCAGCGACGACTGGGACGGCACCATCGCCTTCGAGACCGTCAACGGCAGCATCACCGTCGAGGTGCCGGACGACTTCGACGCGGACGTCGAGGCCCGCGTCGCGCACGGCAGCATCCGCACGGACCTCCCGCTCGACGTCGTCAAGGGCCGCCACACCGGCGCCCGCGCGAGCGGCCGGCTCGGCAGCGGCGGCCGGACGCTCCGGCTCGACGCCCAGAACGGCAGCATCAAGCTCCACCGCGCCGGCACCGCCCTCGGCGCCGGGTCCTCCACCCGCTCCTATTCGTATTCGTTCAGCTACGACTCCGACCGGGAGATCGACCGGGAGCGCGAGGTGGAGATGGAACGACGCGCCAAGCAGCTCCGGGAGCGGGCCGAGCGGCTGCGCGGGGAGGCGGAGGAGCGCCAGGAGCGTCGGCGCGACCGGGACGAGCTGATCCAGGTCTACGACGGCCACACCGGCGAGGCGCTCGCCGCCGAAGCGCTCGACGGCATCGGCGACATCGTCGCGCTGGCGCTGGAGGAGGCGGGCGCGGCGATGGCCGAGATCGACTTCGGCGCCGAGATCGCCATGGCGATGGACGCCGTGGACTGGGACGAGATCGAAGCCGAGATGGAGGCCGCCTTCGACGAGGCCCATTGGGAGGTGACGGTCGACCGCGAGGAGGCGTGGGAGGAGGCGGAGGCGGACCTCGAAGACGCCCTCGACGACATCCGCGACGAGTTGGACGATCTCGACGAGTGGGACGACCTGCGCAACCGCCGCCGGGCCGAAGCCGCCCTCCGCGGGGTCGAGCGCGAAATCGAGCGGGCCCTCCACGAAGTCCGCCAGCACCGCGCCGCCTGCGCCGACCGCGACGCCTGTCCCGAGGAGTAGACCCAGCAACTCCGCTAACCCCCGTCTGTCTACCGGGAGCCCGTCTCCCTGGGTGAGCTGTGCCTGCTCGGCCCGCCCCCATCCCCCGCACCCATGCGCACGCTGCTACTCACCACCTGCCTGCTGCTGACCGCCTTCTCCGTCTCCGCCCAGGGGCCTGCCGAGGGCATGGGCGACGATCCGCGCGAACTCGCCGTCCGCGCCGTCCGCGTCGCGCCCGCCGAGCGGCCCATGCTCGACGGCCGGCTCGACGAGGCAGCCTGGGGCCGGGCGGAGGTCGCCAGCGGCTTCACGCAGCTCCGCCCCGATCCCGGCGAGCCCGCCAGCCAGCGCACCGAGGCCCTCGTGCTCTACGACGACGACGCCCTCTACGTCGGCTTCCGCGCCCACGACACCGAGCCCGAGCGGGCCGTCCGCCGCCTCGCCCGTCGCGACGAGTGGACCGTCAGCGACAAGGTCCTCGTCAGCGTCGACTCCTACGGCGACGGCCGGACCGCCTTCGCCTTCGGCGTCAACGCCGCCGGCGTGAAGGTGGACTTCCTCATCTACAACGACACCGACGAGGACATGAGTTGGGACGCCGTCTGGAACGTGGCGATCGGCGAGCTGCGGGGCGGCGGGTGGACTGCCGAGTTCCGCATCCCGCTCTCCCAGCTCCGGTTCAGCAGCGGCGAGGGCCCGCAGACGTGGGGGATCGAGTTCCAGCGCGACCTCGCCCGCAACCAGGAGCAGGCGTTCTGGGCTCCCCTCCTCCCCGACGTCGACGGCACCGTCAGCCGCTTCGGGCGGCTCGACGGGCTCGACGGGCTCCAGGCTCCGCGCGGCCTCGAGGTCCAGCCCTACGTCGCCAGCACGCTCGTCCGCGAGCCCGGCGACGGGGAGAACCCCTTCTACCGCGAGAACGACCTCTCCGGCTCCGTCGGCGCCGACGTGAAGTACGGGCTGACCAGCAACCTCACGCTCTCCGCCACCATCAACCCCGACTTCGGGCAGGTCGAGGCCGACCCGGCGGTCGTCAACCTCAGCCAGTTCGAGAACTTCTTCCAGGAGCGGCGGCCGTTCTTCGTCGAGGGGGTCGACGTGTTCCAGTTCGGGCGGACGCGGGCCTACAACGTCAGCTTCCGCCCGACCTTCTTCTACTCCCGCCGCGTCGGCCGCCCGCCGCAGCGGTTCCTCGGCGGCGACGCCGTGGCCTTCGTGGACCGCCCGGACCAGACCACCATCGCGACGGCGGCGAAGCTCTCGGGGAAGGTGGGGCCGTGGAGCCTCGGGCTGCTCGACGCGGTGACGCTGGAGGAAACCGCCCGCTACGTCAGCCCCGACGGCGCCGAGGCCACCGAGCCCGTCGAGCCGCTCTCGAACTACCTCGTCGGCCGCGTCAAGCGGGACTTCCGCGGCGGCGGCTCCTTCGTCGGCGGCCTCCTCACGGCCACCAACCGGAACCTCACCGACGACGCCTTCGCCTCCGTCGTCGCCGAGCAGGCCTACGTCGGCGGGCTCGACTTCGAGCACACCTGGGCCGACCGGACGTGGGCCGTCAGCGGCGTCGTCGCCGGGAGCTACGTCGGCGGCGACGCCGCGCTGATCGAGCGGCTCCAGCGCGCCCCGCAGCGCTACTACCAGCGCCCCGACGCGGACCACCTCTCGGTGGACTCGACCCTCACGAGCCTCACCGGCGCCTTCACCGAACTCTCGGTCGCCAAGACGGGCGGCAAGCTCATCGGCTCCCTCTCGCTCAACGCCGTCTCACCGGGCTTCGACACCAACGACCTCGGCTTCCAGTTCCGCGCCGACGGCTACGCCCTCTCCGGCATCGTGCTCTACAACGAGAACGAGCCGGAGGCCGACTGGCTGCGGTGGTGGGGCACGAACGTCAACTGGAACACCTCCTTCAACGGCGACGGCCAGCTCATCAACCGCAACGTCAACTTCAACGCCGACCTCCAGCTCCAGAACCTCTGGGGCGGGGGGATCTACCTCGGCGGCAACCCCGCTGAGGTTTACAACGACCGGCTCACGCGCGGCGGCCCCCTCGCCAAGCGCCCGGCCGACCTCGGCTTCAATACCTGGGTCTACTCGGACAGCCGGAGGGCCGTCTCCGGCAGCGCCTACACCTTCCTCCGCACCGAGTTCAACGGCGACCCCGAGTTCGACCGCAACTTCGGCCTCGACGTGACCGTCCGTCCCTCGGACCGGCTCGACCTGACCCTCAGCCCGAACTTCAGCTCGGAGCTCGACACCGACCAGTACGTCACGCGCGTGGACGACGCGGCGGCGGCCGAGACGTTCGGGGCGCGGTACGTGTTCGCCAACATCCGGCAGCGGTCGTTCTCCCTCGGCCTCCGAGCGAACTGGACGTTCACGCCGGAGCTCTCGCTCCAGCTCTTCGCCCGCCCGTTCATCACCGCCGGGCAGTATTCGAGCTTCAAGGAGCTCGCCGCGCCCGGCACCTACGACTTCACCGTCTACGGCGAGGATGCGGGCGCCATCTCCGAAACGGAAGACGGCAGTTTCCTCATCGAGCCCGGCGACGGCGGGGGCTCGTTCACTATCGGCGACCCCGACTTCAACTTCCGCTCGCTCCGCGGCAACGCGGTGCTGCGCTGGGAGTACCGCCCCGGCTCGGCGCTCTTCGTCGTCTGGCAGCAGCAGCGCAACGGGTTCGAGCCGTTCGGGGACTTCGACCTCGACCGCGACTTCGGCGCCATCTTCCGGGAGGACGTGAGCAACGTGTTCCTCGTCAAGCTCTCGTACTGGCTCGGCATGTAGGCGTCGTCGCCAGTCCCGATCCCGCGGCAGCCCGCGCCGCGGCCCGATCCCCCGGAGCACTCGGCAGTTCGCTCTGGGGGGTCGGTGCGTTTGGGAGATGCGGCGTGGGATTTGCGAACGTTCGGTGAAGCGACACGCACCGAACCCCACCATGCCCACGCTCACGCTCGACCTCTTCACCATGGCCTGCGACGAGGAGGCCAGCCGCTACCGCGTCCTCGACGGCCTCCAGCACGCCCGCGGCGCGTTCGGCCGCACGGAGGTCTACCCCCACCTCTCGGAGCTCATCCACCTCCGCGCCGACCTCCGGCGGATCACCGAGGAGGCCGAGGCGCTGCGCGGGGGCCAGCGCGGGCCGCTGAGCGGGATCGACCTGGAAGCCGGCGAGCTCCGGTACGACACCTCCTCCGACGAGCCGCTGCTGTTCGACGCGCTGGCGCGGTGGGCGCTGCCCCACATCGAGGCGACGATCGAGGAGGGGCGGGCGCTCTACGAGTTCGTGGAGGAGCGCGCCGCGCTGCGGGCCGTCGGGATCGTGCCGGCGTACCGCGACGAGGGGTACCTCCTCGTGCCGGACGGCCCGCGCCTCCGGGTGATCCGCTACTCGGCGTTGCTGTTCGAGCAGGCGGACGAGCGGTACCGCAGCCTCCGCACGGCCGAGGTGGACGAGGTCCCCGCCGCCGCGCTCCCGGCCCAGCTCAAGCGGGACCTCGCCGCGCGCCACCCCGACCTCCCCAACCCCGCCGCCTTCCGCGTCGAGACCGAGATCGCGTTCCCCGTCGAGGCGACCGTGCTGCCGGTGGCGAAGCGGAAGCTCCTCGAAGCCCTCGCCCTCGGCGGCCCGATGGGCGCGGCCTAGCCGAACCGCTCGGCCGCCCGCTCGGCGGCGCGGACGCCGGAGGCCAGCGCCTCCCCGACCGAGATCCCGCCCCGGACGTTGCCGGCGACGAAGCACCCCGGCCAAGCGGCTTCGAGGTCCTCGATGGCCGCGAGCACCCGCCCGTAGCCGAGCTCGTACTGCGGGATCGCTCGCGCCCACGTGTAGCGCCGCGCGAACGTCGGCGCGCCCCGGACGCCGAGCAGCCGGCGGAGGTCCGTCAGGGCGAGGTCGAGCAGCGCGTCGTCGGGGAGGTCGGCGTCCTCGGGGTGGCGGGCGCCGCCGAAGAACAGCGTCAGCAGGACGTGCCCGGCGGGCGCGCGGCTGGGGAAGAGGGTCGAGGAGAACTGCGCGCCGAGCATCCGGAACGGCTCCCGCGACGGCACCAGCACCCCGAACCCGTCGAGCGGGTGCGCCACCTCCGCCCGTCGGAACCCGAGCGCGAACACGGCGACCGGTGGAAACGGAACCGCCCGCAGGGGAGCGAGATCTACGGGCGCGTCGAGGTCCGGGAGGCGATGGGGCGGAACGGCCAGCACGACGGCCCCCGCACGGTGGGTCTTGGGGCCAGCCGGGCCCGCCGCCGTCACCTCGAAACCGGCATCCCCGCGCCGCAGCGCCGTCACCGCCGCGTTCAGCCGGAGCGCCGGGCCGAGCCGAGCAGCGAGCGCATCCGGCAGCGTCTGCATCCCCTCCCGAAACGAGAACGGCCGTCGGGCCGATGGGGGCACTCCGCCTTGTCTGCCCGCACGTCGCCGTGCCACCGCGCCACGCAGCAGCGACCCGTGCGCCCGCTCCATCTCGGCCAACGCCGGGAAGGCGTGCCGGACGGAGAGCCGCTCCGGGTCGCCGGCAAAGACGCCCGCCACGAACGGGTCCGCGCCGAAGGCCAGCGCCTCCGCCCCTAGCCGTCGCCGCACGAACGCCCCCACCGACTCGTCCTCCGCCCTCCCCCGCCGGGCGAACGGCTCCCCCAGCAGCCGCAGCTTCCCGCGCGCGGAGAGGAACGGGGAGCGCAGCAGGGCGCGCGGGTTCGTCGGGACCGGCACGGGTCGGCCGCCGCGGACGACGTAGCGGTGCTCGGCCGCATCATCTGCCCACACCCGCTCGTCGCCGAGGCCGAGGTCGGTGATGGCCGCTTCGAGCTCCAGCGCCCGCGCGACCAGCGTGTTCGGTCCGAGGTCCACGAGGTAGCCGCCGTGGCGCTCGGTGCGGATCGCACCGCCGGCCTGCTCCGACGCCTCGAACACTGTCACCGCGGAGCCGCTCCGCCGGAGCCGGTCGGCGGCGGCCAGCCCGGCGATGCCGGCGCCGACGACGATGGAAGGGGGAGCAGGCATGGCGGGCGCGAAGACTGGGTGGACAACGCCCGAGGCGGGCGGGCGTACTTGAGGCGGGGGCCGGTTCGTTGTAAATTTGCAGCCTACGAGCCCCCGTCCGTTCCGTCGCTTGCGGCTCGTGGCCCCAGACCCCGCAACCAGCTAAGGAACCGAACCTATGGGCAAGCAGCGAATGGAGCAGAACTGGCAGCGCGTCAAGGCGCAGATCAACGCCGTCTGGGGCGAGATCGACGAGCAGGAGCTGAAGAAGGCCCGCGGCAACCTCCAGAAGATGGTGAACCTCATCCACGAGAAGACCGGCGAGGACCGCAGCCTCATCATGCAGAAGATGGCCGCCGTCATCTGAGCCGTCTTTCGGACCGCCGCATTCGAGGCCCGCGCTCCCCCGAGGAGGCGGGCCTCACTGCTCCACCCCCCGCACGCTCAAGAAGGAAACAACCGCGGCCGATAGTCCGTTATGACCCCACCCCCAACTGAGCACCGAGGTGCAGATGGCTACGCAGCGCATGAACGACCGGTGGTACCGCATCCGCGACCGCATCAAGCAGGTCTGGTCCGACGCCGACTTCACGGACAAGGAGATGAAGAAGACCCGCGGCAACCTCCAGAAGATGGTGAACCTCATCCACGAGAAGACCGGCGAGCCGCGCCCCGAGATCCGCCGCAAGGTGATGGCGGTCACGTAAACGCCCGCCCCTCTCTCGAACGCAGAGCCCGGCTGCCCCCACGGCGGCCGGGCTTTGCGTTTGCCCCGAGCGCCGCTAACTTCGCGCGCCCTCTCAACCAGCCCGGCCGCCTCCCGATGCCCGAAACCGCCACGCCCCCCGCCCTCGGCCGACCGGCCACCCGCGACGACGCCTCCGAGCGGCGGGCCGCGCAGATGGAGCGGCTCCTCGCCGAGTGGCGCGAGCGGAGCGAGGCCGTCAAGCTCGGCGGCGGGCCGAAGCGGATCGAGCGCGAGCACAGCCGCGGCAAGCTCACCGCCCGCGAGCGCGTCGCCCGGCTCATTGACGAGGGCACCGACTTCTTCGAGCTCGGGCGGTTCGCGGCGTTCGGGATGTACGAGGCCGAGGGCGGGGCGCCGTCGGCGGGCACGGTGATGGGGCTCGGGCGCATCCACGGGCGGCTCTGCATGATCGTCGCCAACGACGCCACCGTCAAGGCCGGGGCGTGGTTTCCGATGACGGCCAAGAAGAACCTCCGCGCCCAGGAGATCGCGATGGAGAACCGGCTGCCGATCGTCTACCTCGTCGACTCGGCCGGCGTCTACCTCCCGATGCAGGACGAGATCTTCCCCGACAAGGAGCACTTCGGGCGCATCTTCCGCAACAACGCGCGGATGTCCTCGATGGGCATCCCCCAGATCGCCGCGATCATGGGGAGCTGCGTCGCGGGCGGGGCCTACCTCCCCATCATGAGCGACGAGGCCCTGATCGTCGACGGCACCGGCAGCGTCTTCCTCGCCGGCCCGTTCCTCGTCCGCGCCGCCATCGGCGAGCAGACCGACAAGGAGACCCTCGGCGGCGCCGCCACGCACTCCGAGATCTCTGGCGTCACCGACTACCGGATGCCGGACGACGAGACGTGCCTCGACACCATCCGCGACCTAGTAAGCCACCTCGGTGAGCGAGACCGCGCCGGGTTCGACCGCGCTGAGCCAGCGCCACCGGCCTTCGACCCCGAGGAGATCCCCGGCGTCTTCCCCGAGGGCCGCCAGCAGCCCTACGACATGCGGGAGGTCCTCGCGCGGATCGTGGACGAGGGCTCGTGGACGGAGTACAAGGCCGGCTACGGCAAGACGCTCCTCTGCGGCTACGCCCGCATCGAGGGCTGGAGCGTCGGGATCGTCGCGAGCCAGCGCGAGGTCGTCAAGGCGCGCGCCGGCAAGAAGGCCCACACCGACGAGCTCCAGGCCGGCGGCGTCATCTACTCCGACTCCGCCGACAAGGCCGCGCGGTTCATCATGAACTGCAACCAGAAGCGGATCCCGCTCGTGTTCTTCCAGGACGCCACCGGCTTCATGGTCGGCACGCGGAGCGAGCACGGGGGGATCATCAAGGACGGCGCGAAGATGGTCAACGCCGTCGCCAACTCCGTCGTCCCGAAGCTCACCGTCGTCGTCGGCAACTCGTACGGCGCGGCGAACTACGCCCTCTGCGGCAAGGCCTACGACCCCCGCCTCATCCTCGCCTGGCCTACGGCGCGGATCGCGGTGATGGGCGGGGCGCAGGCGGCGAAGACCCTGCTCCAGATCGAGCTCGGCACGCGGAAGCGGAAGGCCGAGGAGGTCCCGGAGGCGGAGCAGCAGGCGCTCCTCAAGGAGATCGAGGCCCGCTACGACCGCCAGACCTCGCCGTACTACGCGGCGGCGCGGCTGTGGGTGGACGAGATCATCGACCCGGTGCGGACGCGGGCGTGGCTCGCCCTCGGCGTCGAGATGGCCGACCACAACCCAGAGGTCCCGGCCTTCAACCCCGGCGTCATCCAGACCTGAGCGGATCCGGCCTTGGGCTGGGCCGTTTCCTGAGAAACCCCACGCCCATGATCACCACCTATCCGCACATCGAGGTTGACGCGCAGGGCGTCGCGCGCGTCGGGGGCAGCCGGTTGAAGGTGCTCCACCTCGTCGCCGCTCAGCAGGCCTACAACTGGAGCGCGGCGGAACTCCAATCCCAGTATCCATCGCTCTCGATGGCACAGGTCTATGCGGCCCTCGCCTACTACTGGGATCACCGCGCGGCGCTCGACGCGGCGCTCGATGCGGAGCTGGAGGCTGTAGACGGGATCCGGGCTACCATCGACGAGAGCGAGACGGTAAAGGCCCTTCGGCAACATGCTCGGGCCACTCGTCGCTCCATCACCGGCGGTGAGCGTGACTCTGGGTGAGCGTCCGCCTCTACACCGATCACTGCGTCCACCGCGCCGTGGTAGAAGGGATCCGTCAGCGCGGGGTAGACGTGCTGACGAGCTACGAGGACGGCACAGCGGACTGGGAAGACGGCCCCCTACTCGACCGCGCCTCGGAATTGCAACGCACGCTTTTCTCGGTCGACGACGACCTCCTGCGGGAGGCGACCAGACGCCAGCGCGCCGGTGAGCCCTTCGGCGGGGTGGTCTACGTGCATCAACGTCGTCTCCTCATCGGCCCGTGCATAGACGACCTCGTGTTGATCGCGGAGGTGATGGAGCCCGAGGAGATGGCCGGCACCGTCGTCTTCCTCCCCCTCTTTGCCCCCAACGAATGAAGCTCCTCAAACCCCTTCTCATTGTTGCCGTGCTGCTCGCGCTCGTGGCGGGTGGTGTGGGGTACTGGCTGCTCTACGCGCCGAACACGCCGGACTACGAGGGCTTCCGCGGGGTGAAGCTCCCGGCCGGCGCCTCGTTCGAGCAGGCGGCGGACTCGCTGGAGGCGGCGGGGCTGCTCGCGTCCCGGACCTCGTTCGAGGTCGTCGGCGGGGCGACGCCGTGGGGGCGGCAGCTCAAGCCCGGCTACTACCGGTTCGAGGCCGGCGCGAGCAACGCGGAGATGTTCGACAAGATCAGGAAGGGCCGCCAGGACCCCGTCCGCGTGACCGTCCCGCCCGGCACGCGCCCCGGCGTCCTCGCCGCCGTGCTCCGCCGCGACCTCGACACTGATTCAGCCGCGTTCGTCGAGGCCCTCCGCGACCCGGAGCTCGCCGCCGAGTTCGGCACGGACCCCGCCCACCTCTTCGGCTACATGCGGCCGAACTCGTTCGACATCTACTGGACCACCGACGCCGAGGGCGTCGTGCGCCGTCTCAAACGGGAGTGGGAGGCGTTTTGGACGGACGAGATGCAACGCCAGGCCGACGCCCTCGGGCTCTCGAAGGACGAGGTGCTGACCCTGGCCTCCATCGTGGAATGGGAGGCTCGGGACCGCGCGGAGCGCCCCCGCATCGCCGGGGTCTACCTCAACCGCCTCCTCGGGCGGACCCGCTCCGGGCGGATGCGCCTCCAGGCCGACCCCACCGTGCAGTACGCGCTCATGCAGGCCGACGACGGCCGGATGCGCCGCCTCCTCTTCGCCGACTACCGCTTCGACTCCCCTTACAACACCTACCAAGTGGACGGCCTCCCCCCCGGACCCATCAACAACCCCTCGGAGTCTTCCATCCGGGCCGTCCTCGACGCCGAGGATCACGACTACCTCTACTTCGTGGCGAGGGGAGACGGCACGCACACCTTCAGCCGGACCCTCCGCGAGCACAACAACGCCGCCGCCGCGTACCGCGCCCTGATGCGCGAGCGCCGCCGCGAGCAATCCTCTGAATAATCCATAGGGGCGCCCCTCGTGGTCGCCCACGCAGGGCAGGTACAAGACCCGCCCCTACTCCCTGCCCCCGTGAGCCTCGACCCCCACCAAATCCGCACGCTCGTCGGCGCCCAGCTCCGGCTGGACCTCCGGCACCCGCGGACGGGTGCGGTGCGGGCCTCCCGGGCGGCGCTCACGGTCGTCTCCTACCTCTTCTCCTCCGTCATCCTCGTCCTCTCCCTCGCCGACCGCGGGGCCGGGCTGGAGGAGGTCCTCTTCTCCGGGCTGTCGTTCGCCATCGTGCTGGCCGCCTTCGGCGTGGCCGGCTCCTACGACGACCTCATGGGGCGCCCGCGTGACCACGCCCGCATCGCCGCCTTCCCCGTCTCCGAGGCGACGCTCTACGTGGCGCGGCTGCTGAACGTGGGCGGGCTCGCGGCCGTGATGAGCGGGAGCGCGGCGCTCCCGCTGGCCGCCCTCGCCGGCTGGCAGCACGGCGCGGCGACGGGCCTCACCGTCGGCGGCGCCGTGGTCGGGGTGATGCTGGCGACGACGTTCGCGGTGCTCGGGGTGATCTGGGCGCTGACGCTGGCGGCGCCGGTGCGCACGCTGCGGACGGCGCTCTCGGGCGCGCGGGCGGCGCTCATCGGCGCGCTCGTGCTCGGCTACCAGTGGGTAGCGACGCAGGACGCCCTTTCGGCCGCGGCGCCGTGGTGGCCGCCGCGCTGGACCATCGACGCGCTCTGGCACGGGGATGCCGCCGCTGCCGCCGCCCTCAGCGTGTTCGGGCTCGTGCTGGCCGCTGCCTTCGGCCTCGTCTTCCCCGGCCGGTACGTCCGCGTTCTCACCCGCACGGCGGAGGCGGAGAGCGACGAGTATGACGCGGCCCCCTCCCCCTCCGCGCCGAACCGCTGGGAGCGGATGGCGGTGCGGGCGCCCGAGCCGCGCGCCGCCTTTGGCTTCGCCGTGTCCGCGCTCCGCGCCGACCGGCTCGTGCGGGGGCGGGTCTGGCCCGCGACGCTGCTCGCGTTCATCTTCGCCGCGTTCGGGTGGTGGGTCGGCGGCCTCGGCGACCTGTTCGTCTACGGCCCCGCGAGCGTGCTCTTCGAGCCGGCCGTGCAGCTCCACGCCTCCGTGCTCACCGTCCTCCTGTTCTCGGCGCAGGCGGCGATGCAGGCGATGCAGTTCTCCAGCAGCGTCGAGGGCGCGTGGGTGTTCGGGGTGCTGCCGGTGCGGAGCCGCCGCGCGCTCCAGCTCGGCGCGCAGCAGGCGCTCGTGGCGCGCGTGCTCGTCCCGCTGCACGCCGGGCTCGCCCTCCTGTTGGCGCTCTCGATGCCTCTGCTCCACGCCGCCGTCACCGTCGCGTTCTGGCTCGCCGGGTGCATGCTGCTGACGCGGCTCCAGGCGCTGTTCCAGCGGGAGGCGCCCTTCTCACGGCATTCGGACCGGTTCTCCGCCGCCGAGCGGTTCATCCCGCTGGTGATGGCCGTGCCGGCGGCGTTGGGGCTGCTGCTGCTCCAGATGGCCTCGTTCGGGAGCGTGGCGAGCGCGGCGCTGATGGTGATCGGGCTCCTCGTGCTGCACGCGGGGCTGGGGCGCCTCGTCCTCGGCGGCCTCTCGAAGATGGCACCGGCGGAGACCACGCCGCTGCCGCAGCAGGCGCTCGCGTAGCGGATCGGCCGGCCCGCGCTACAGCCCGACGGTGACCCCGACGAGGACGCGCGTGATGAGCACCTCCTCGAATACCGACCCGAGATTCTCGAACGGCACGAAGAATCGGTCCTCGAAGTCGGTGACGGCGATGGCGACGTCGAGGGTGAGGCGGGAGCTGGCGTGGAGCGAGAGGCCCGCCGCGGCGGTCCGTCGCGCGCGGTCCGGCTCGACGAGGTCGCGCAGCGGGTCCTGCTGGTAGGCGTACCCCGCCCGGACGGCGCCGAGGCCGATAGCGTACTCCGCCCCCACGCGGACCTCCACGCTCTCGCGGTAGTCCCGCTCGATCTCGATGTTCTCCGGCCCGAAGGTCTCCGAGGGCCGCAGCCGCCCCTCCGACCAGTTCGCCACGGCAACGTCGGCGGTGAGGAGGAGGCCCCGCTGCTCGTAGGCCACGCCGGCGGCGGCGCGCCACGGCGTCTGGAGGGTGTAGTCGAAGAGCTCCTCGCCCCCGCTCCGCTCGAACGCCTCCTCGGCGTAGAGCCACGTCGGGCTTTCGAGGGCGAAGCCGAACCGGAGGCCGGGCAGCGTCTCGGCCACCACGCCCGTGCGCAGGTTGAACCCGGCGAGGTCCGTGTCGAGCTCGCTCAGGACGTCGCCGGTGGGGACCGCCTCGGTGGCGTAGAACTGACGGAAGCCGTAGCGCCCGATGACGAGGTTGGCGGCGCCCCCCACGTAGATCCCCGGCGCGACCTCGGCCGCGACGACGCCCGAGAGCTCGCCGAGCAGCCCCTCCTCGTAGACCTCCCCCGACAGGCCCGGGAGGCCGGGCACGTCGGACCGGCCGCCGAAGACGAGGTCGCGCTCGAGCGCCGCCCGCTGGTTGTAGCCGACGCCGACGACGAACGAGCCGCGCCGCGTCGGCAGCGCGGCGACGTAGGCCGCGCTCCCGACCCCGCCCTGCGTCCCCCGCGTATCCGACGGGCTCTCCGCGTAGGACGCCTCGCTCTCGGCCGAGTCGCCCCCGAACGCGACCACGACGTGCGAGCGCCCGATGAGCCCGAGCGCGGCCGGGTTCGCCGCCGCGGCGCCCCAATCCCCGACCCCCCCGACCGCCGCCCCCGCGAGCCCGACGACCCGCGCGCCGACGCCGGGGTCGCGCTGCCCGAAGCGGAGGACGTCTTCCCCCGATTGCGCGAGCGCGGGCGTACCCACGAGGAAGCCGAGGCTCAGGAGAAGGGAGACGCGAAGCGGCTGCATAGCGATGACGATGGTCGGGAGATACAGGAGAGGCCCGCACACGATGCACGGGCCTCCTGTCGGGCGTAAGGACCCGGATGAAGAGAGCGAAGGGCGCTAGTTGCCGCCGCGCCGGCTGCGGCTGCTCCGCCCGCTCGACTTCGAAGAGGAGGAACCGGACGAGGAACGGCCGGCGGAGGACTTGCTCCCGGACGACCGCGACGGACGGCTGGCGCGGCTGCTGGAGCCCGAGGACCGGCTCGGCCGCGCGCTGCCGCGAGAGCTGCCAGAGCGGCTCGGACGGGCGCTGCTGCTGCCGCTACGCGAGCGGCTCGGCCGCGCGTTGTCCCGCTTGGGCGCAGGCCGGCTCGGCGTGGCGCGCGTCGCGGGTCGGCTGGGCCGGGCGTTGTCGCCGGAGCGCCGCGTGGGGCGCGCGTTGTCGCCGGACTTCGGGCGCTCGGCGGGGCGGGTGCGCTCGCGGCGGGGTGGCGGGGCGGGCCGCTCGGTGCGAGGGCGCGGGGCCGGGCGCTCCGTGCGCTCAGGACGTGCCCGGGGCTCGGTCCGCTGCGGGCGCTCGCGGCGCGGGGGCGTCGCGCGCGGCGTCTGGGTGGGCTGCGGAGAGCGGGCCGTGCGCGGTTCCCGCGGGGCCGGGGCGGTGGCGCGCGGCGTGCGGTCGTCCGCCGGCTCGGCGCGGCGGGTGCGCTGCGGACGGGTCGTCCGCGTCGGCGCGTCGGTCGTCACGCCGGTCCGAGGCGCGCGCGTGACCGGGGCCGTCGGGACGGTGCGGATCGCCGGGGTACGCCCGGTGCGCGGGTCTTCCTCCCGGACGCGGTCCGTGCGGGCGGACCGAATGCGGCCGGTGCGACTGGCCTCGGCGAGCGCTGCGCTCCGCTTGGTCAGGACGTGCTGGCGGGTGTCCTGCGCGAGCTGCCGGACCCCGGGTGCCCCGGTCGGAGCATCGAGGACGGGGATGCGGCGTGCGCGCGTCAGGCTAGCTAGCCCACGGCGGCGATCGCGGTCACGGCTCGGGCTGAGCGCGCTGCGGATGCTGCCGCGCGGCCCGCCGGAGGCGTAGCCTCCGCCGTAGTTGCCGTACCCGCCGTAGTTATTGCCGGCGTAGTAGCCGTTGTAGAAGCCGTCGCGGTAGCCGCTCCGGTAGCCCCCGTAGCCGTACCCGCCGTGGCGGTAGCCGAAGGCGTACGCCGGCCAGAGGCGGTGGTAGGCGTAGGCCGGCAGCGGCGAGCCGTAGTAGAAGCCGGCGAAGCCGGCGAAGCTGTCGCAGTAGTAGGGGTCATAGTAGAACGGGTCGCAGTAGGCGCTGTAGCCGCCGTAGCCGAACCCGATCGAGAAGTGGAATCCGCTGCGGCGGGGGCCGTAGAACGGGTCGTAGAAGGCGCCCCACGGCGGGGCGTAGAAGTGCGGGCGGTAGTAGTGGTGGCGCCAGCGTGGGCTGTAGTAATGGTGGCTCACCGAGTACGCCCCGTAGCGGTACCCAGGGTCATCGTAGTAGTCGTCGTCGCGGTAGCGCGTCACGGTGGGCTCGTCGTAGTAGCCCCCGCCGTACCCGTCCTCGTAGTACGCCTCCTCGTAGTCCGCCTCGTAAGCGTACTCGGTGGCGTAGTCCTCGTGCGCCTCGCCGCCGAGACCGACGCGCGCGGCCGGTGCTGCGCCGAGCGCTTCACCGCTCCACGTCCGCGGAGCCGGCGCGGGCGCTGTGGCAACAGTCTGCTGGGCGTGGTCGGCCGGGAGGCGGTAGCCGTCGTCCGTCGCGCGCGGGGCACCGAGCTGCGTGTAGCAGCCGGGGATCATCACCGCGAAGACGGCCAGGAGCGCGACGTTCCAGCCGGCGCGGCGCGGAGAGAAGCGGGGAGACGGAAGCGGCTTCATGGTCTGGATTGGGCTACGGAACTGACGGAGAAGTACGAGCGAGGGCGAGGGGCGGGTCCCAAGCACCTTAGGCGTGGCGGGGTATATTCGGCGGCATTGCGGGGCCCGTGCTGGCTCCGCCGGGCTTCGGGGGCTCAGCCGCTGCCCCCGCCCGCAGAGTAACACCGGAGGCGTCGCGGTCCGCAGTATTCCCGGTGCAAACGCTGCGCCGGCAGCCGTTTGGCCGCCTTCCGAGACTCCATTTCCCCTCCGCGTCTCAGCGCCGCCGCTGGGGCGCCTGCTTTTTAGATCACCCGCCGTGCGGCCCACACGACGCCGCACCCCGCACCTCCCCCGCCCGATGGCCGAGAAGATCACCCCGCGCTCCGAGGACTACGCCCAGTGGTACATCGACGTGGTCCGCGCCGCCCGCCTCGCCGAGCACTCCCCCGTCCGCGGCTCCATGATCATCCCGCCCTACGGGTTCGCGCTGTGGGAGAACATGCAGCGCGTGCTCGACGGGATGTTCAAGGCGACGGGCCACCAGAACGCCTACTTCCCGCTGTTCATCCCCCAGAGCTTCCTCGCCCGCGAGGCCGAGCACGTCGAGGGCTTCGCCAAGGAGTGCGCCGTCGTGACCCACTACCGGCTGATGACGGACGACGACGGCGAGCTGATCGTGGACCCCGAGGCCAAGCTCGAAGAGCCGCTCATCGTGCGGCCGACCTCCGAGACCATCATCTGGGACACCTACAGCCGCTGGATCCAGTCCTGGCGCGACCTCCCCGTCCTCATCAACCAGTGGGCGAACGTGGTCCGGTGGGAGATGCGGACGCGGCTGTTCCTCCGCACCGCCGAGTTCCTGTGGCAGGAGGGCCACACCGCGCACGCCACCGAGCAGGAGGCCGTCGAGGAGGCCCGGCGCATGCTCGACGTCTACGCCACCTTCGCCGAGGACTACATGGCGATGCCGGTGCTCCGCGGGGTGAAGACGGCCAGCGAGCGGTTCCCCGGCGCCGTCGACACCTACGCCATCGAGGCGCTGATGCAGGACGGGAAGGCGCTCCAGGCCGGGACGAGCCACTTCCTCGGGCAGAACTTCGCCAAGGCGTTCGACTGCACCTTCACCGACAAGAACAACGAGCAGGTCCACGTCTGGGCCACGAGCTGGGGCGTCTCGACGCGGCTCATCGGCGGCCTCATCATGACGCACTCCGACGACCGCGGCCTCGTCCTCCCCCCGCGCCTCGCCCCGATCCAGTGCGTGATCGTGCCGATCTACCGGAAGGACGCCGACAAGGAGCGGGTGCTGGAGGCCGTCGAGCGCGTCCGCCGCGAGCTAGAGGTCGCCGGGGTGCGGGTGCACGTGGACGCCCGCGAGGAGCAGCGGCCGGGGTGGAAGTTCGCCGAGTACGAGGTGAAGGGGGTCCCCGTCCGCCTCGCCATCGGCCCGCGCGACGTGGAGAACGGGCAGGCCGAGGTCGCCCGCCGCGACCGGGGCGGCAAGGACTCCGCCCCGCTCGACGGCATCGCCGACACCGTGACGGACATCCTGGACCAGGTGCAGCGCGGGCTGTTCAACCGCGCCAAGAGCTTCCGCGAGGGCCGCACCGTCCGCGCCGACTCCTACGACGAGCTGAAGGAGGCCGTCGAGGGCGGGAACCTCGTGCTCGCGCACTGGGACGGCACGCCCGAGACGGAGGCCCGCGTCAAGGCCGAGACGAAGGCGACCATCCGCGTCGTCCCCCTCGACCGCGACGGCGAGGCCGGCGAGGACCCGCTGACGGGGCGGCCGTCGGAGGGGCGGGTGGTGTTCGCGCGGGCGTACTGAGTTTGAGAGAGGGAGAGGGACGGAGCCTAAATTCCGCTCCCCTGCTACCCCGTTACTCCCATGCGCACCGGTCCGGCCTTCGTTTCTGCGCCTGACGCCCGGCGGCGGGGTGCGGGGTACCACGTCGCCAACACGCTGTCGTACGTCCTGAACCCGCTCGTGCTGCCGCCGGTGGGGTTCGGGCTGATCCTGTGGCACTTCGGCGCGGCGGGGGGCGAGATCGCGTGGATCGTGGGGGTGTCGCTGGTGTTCTTCTGCCTCGTCCCGCTGGCCTACGTCGTGCGGATGGTGCGGCGGGGCGAGGCCGAGAGCCTGGAGGTCCGCGAGCGCGAGCGCCGGCTCAAGCCGTTCCTCGTGGGGATCGGGTCCTACGCCGTCGGCGTGGGCGTCATGGCGGCGACGGGCGAGACGGCCGTGCCGCTCCTGGTGGCGCTGGCGCTGCTCTACCCGCTGAACACGGCGGTGCTGGTCCTGATCAACCTCCGCTGGAAGATCTCGATCCACATGACGAGCCTCGCGGGGTTCGTCTCGGTGCTGCTGTTCGCGGCGCTCTTGGTGAGCGAGGCGCTGCCGCCGCGGGCCGAGGCGGCGCTGGAGGTGGTGACGGTGGCGCCGCTGCTGGCGCTGGTGCCGATCCTGATGTGGGCGCGGGTGCGCGTGGGGGCGCACACGCCGGGGCAGGTGGCGGCGGGGGCCGTGTTCGGGCTCGTCGTGCCCTACGCGGAGCTGACGCTGGTGGTGTGGGCGCTGGGGCTGGCGTGAGCGTTAGCGGCAACCCTTCGGCAGGGCGCAATGCATTGCGCCCCTACGGGTGCCTCCCGGTGCTGCCGATAGTTTATCCGGCTCACCTTTCCATCCCCTCCGTCCCCACCGGTGGTCACTTCGGATTCACTTCCCGCTCTCCCGTCTCGCGCGGGTATGTGCGCCGTGTATATTCCCGCCCCGACGCTCAGCCCCCCCCGCCCCGGTCCCTCGCTACGCCGACCGCCGTTCCCCGAACCCCGCACCTGAACTCGGTATGCGACCGACCCGCGCGTTTCTCCCCCTTCTGCTGAGCCTCCTTCTGGCTCCCGCCGCCCTCGCCCAAAACTGGGGGGAGATCGAAGGCACCGTCACCGAGGCCGGCGGCGGGGCGATCCCCGGCGCCAACGTCCTCATCGACGGGACCAACTTCGGGACGGCGGCCAACGCCGACGGCGAGTTCGGCATCCGGCTGCCGACGGGGCGCTACCTCCTCCGCGTGACGGCTGTGGGCTTCGAGACGCGCGAGGACTCGGTCGTGGTGCGGAAGGACGAGACGACGCGCTACGACGTCGCCCTCGCCCCCGTCGACGTGCAGATGGATGAGGTGCTGGTCGAGGGAGACCAGACGGCGACCGAGGTCGGCGTCTCGACGCTGGACCCCCGGACGGCGCAGGACATCCCGACCCCGCTCAACGACGGGTTCCGCGCGGTGAAGGTGCTGCTCGGGGTGACGAGCAGCACGGAGACCTCGTACCAGTACAGCGTCCGCGGCGGCGGCTACAACGAGAACCTCTACTTCATCGACGGCTTCGAGGTGTTCACCCCGTTCCGCACGCGGCAGGGCGAGCAGGAGGGGCTCGGGCTCGTCAACCTCGACATGGCGGCGGGGCTCACGCTCTACGCCGGCGGCTTCCCCGCCCGCTACGGCGGCAAGCTCGCCAGCGCCCTCCTCGTGGACTACCTCCGCCCGCAGCAGGGTTGGGGCGGCTCCGCCTACGCCTCCGGCCTCGACGCCGGCGCCTCCGTCTACGGCGCCACGCCCGGCGGCCGGCTCGGCGTCGCCCTCGCCGCCCGGAGCGCCCGGCCGCGCGGGTTCTTCGGGAGCCAGGAGCTCAAGGGCGACTACGACCCCGTCTTCACCGACGTCCAGGGCACGGCCACCTACCGCCTCGCCGACGGCCACGAACTCCAGGCCCTCGGGTTCTACCTCAACCACCGCTTCAAGCTCGACCCCCGGCAGCGGACGACGTTCTTCGGCTCGTTCGACAACCTCCGCTCGGTGTCGTTCGCGTACTCCGGGTTCGAGGAGGACGGCTACGACCTCGGCTTCGGCGGGCTCCGCCTCGTCAACCGCCTCTCCGACCGGGTCCGCGTCGAGCACGACGTGTCGTACTTCGACGTGATCGAGTTCGAGCAGTACGAAGTCTCCGGCAACGTAGCCCTGTTCCGCATTGACCCCTTCGAGGACCCCGACAATCCCGAAGAGCGGATCTCCACGGGGGCAGCGACGCAGAGCGACTTCGCCGACAACCGCATCCGGGTGGGGACGCTCGCCGGCGGCGGCCGGTACCGCCTCGCCGCCGGGCGCCACGCCGCCGAGGCCGGCTGGACGCTCCGCCGCCTCGCCTTCGAGGACTCCCTGAACGAGGGGAGCACCCTCTTCGGCCGGAACGAGGACGGCGGGCCCGACTCCGTCGTGCAGGCCCTCACCGGCTCGGCCGACTTCACCGAGACGCAGGCGGGCCTCTACCTCCAGGACACCGTGGATCTGCTGAAGGAGTCCGGGAAGCTGGTTATCACCGGCGGCGTCCGGGCGGACTACTTCTCGTTCAACGAGGAGTGGACGGTGAGCCCGCGGCTCTCGGCCCGCTACGAGCTCAACCCCGTCACCACGCTCACGGCCGCCGCCGGCGTCTACCACCAGGCCCCGACGTACCGCGAGCTCCGCGGCGAGCCCATCTTCAGCCCGGCTAGCCAGAACCTCGTCCTCGACGCGCTCAACCGCGACCTCCGGAGCCAGCGCTCGACGCAGCTCGTCGTCGGCGCCGAGCGGTTCTTCCCGAGCGTCCGGTTCTACGGCCGCGCCGAGGCGTACTACAAGGCGTTCGACAACCTCGTCTCCTACGACGTCGAGAACGTCCGCACGGTCTACTCCGGCGAGAACGACGCTGAGGGCACGACCTACGGGTTCGACCTCCAGCTCCGCGGGGAGTTCGTGCCGGGGCTCGAGAGCTGGCTGAACTACGGGTTCCTCGTCTCCAACGAGCGGTTCTTCGCGCCTGGCCCCGACGCGACGCCCGAGGAGCTAGAGGCGTTCGAGCAGCGCGGCGGCGGCTCGGCCGTCGCCCGCCCGACCGACCGCCGGCACAACCTCTCGCTGTTCGTGCAGGACTACGTGCCGGGCTCGGAGTCGTGGCGGCTCCACATGCGCGCCCTCTTCGGCTCCGGCACGCCGTACACCGCGCCGGAGCCCGGCGCCGAGATCGGCGGCGTCGAGCTCCAGGACCCCGGCCCGCGCGCCTCCTCGCGCTACCCTGAGTACCGCCGGTTCGACATGGGCGTGACGAAGGAGGCCGTGCTTACGCCCTCCGGCCCCGCCGGGCGGCCCGTCACGTTGGAGCTCACCGGCGAGGTGCTGAACGTGTTCGACATGACGAACACCATCGACTACGACTGGATCGCCGGCTCCGACGGCGTCTGGCAGCGGATCCCGACGCGGCTGACCCCGCGCCAAGTCAACGTCCGCCTCCGCGTGCGCTTCTGAGGGCGACCGGTGTGCGGGCGGGTTTGAGACCCGCCCCTACAGCGTTGAGGCGCTGTTCTCCCGCAACCACGCCGCGAGCTCGGCCTGATCCACCTCTCCAGCGGCCAGCCCAAGAAACAGCCGCTCCTGCTCGTCGACCGGCGCCTCGACCTCCCGGCC
The DNA here is from genome assembly GCA_965215145.1 of Rhodothermales bacterium. GTDB lineage: Bacteria > Bacteroidota > Rhodothermia > Rhodothermales > JANQRZ01. The sequence continues at coordinate 3,248,301 of OZ244038.1, forward strand.
GTTGAGGACGAGAAACACCTCCATCGCGGCGTGTCCGATCCGCTTGTTGCCGTCCACGAAAGGGTGGTTCATCACGAGCCCGTGCGCCAGCGCGGCGGCCTTGCCGATGAGGTCCGGGTAGAGATCCTCCCCGGCGAACGTCTGTTGTGGACGAGCCAGCGCCGATTCCAGCGCCCCGGCATCACGCAGCCCTGAGGCTCCCCCCGTCTGCGCCAACACCATCGTGTGCAGGCGCTCGACTTCAGCGCGGGTGAGGTAACGGATCACGAGAGCCGCTGGTACAGCTCCTCGTTCTTTGTCAACACCCGCTGCGCCGTAGCCTCAAACGCCCTCTCCCTTTCCAATCGCTCAACCAGGCTAGCGAGCATGACCTCCTGAACGCTCTGGCCGAGTTCCTGGGCAAGCGCACGCACTCGGCGGGCTTCGAGGTCAGGAAGGTCTATCACGACAGTCATGGCAGGAAGCGCTGGTTCGAGTGTTGAACCCAACCGGCATCGTCCGGTTCGCCTACAGCTTGCCGTACTTGCTGAGCCGGTGGGCGAGGTGCGTCGGCATGGGGAGCTTGAAGCGAGTCGCGCAGCGGAGCGTGAGCGCGACGGCCGTGCGCAGGCTCGCCCGGTGGCCGACGGAGACGAACACGGGCTTGACCCCCTCGCGCGTGCGGACCACCGCCCCGATGGATTCACCCCTGTGCTCCAGCGGGGCGAGGTCGCCCTTCGCCGGCCCCGGCTCGGTGTGGCGCCCGACGAGCCGCGTCTTCGCCACCCCGATGGCGGGCTTGTCGAGCAGCACGCCGAGGTGGCAGGCCAGCCCGAACCGGCGGGGGTGCGCGTAGCCCTGCGCGTCGAGCATGAAGGCGTCGGGCTCGGTCGAGAGCCGTTCGAGCGCGGGGAGGACGGCGGGCATCTCGCGGAAGGAGAGCAGCCCCGGCACGTAGGGGAAGGCGGTCGGCCCCTCCCACGTCGCCGTGTCCACCGGCTCCAGATCCTCCAGGCGGACGACGACGAGGGCGGCGCGGACCCGGTCCTCGCGGACGCTCACGTCCACCCCGCACACGGTCCCGAGGTCCTCCGGCAGCGGCTCGAAGCGGACGAGGCCGGCGAGCTCCTTCTGGATGGCGACGGCCTCCGTTGGCGTGACGTCCCAGGGGTGCTCGTGGTGCAGGGCGAAGTCCACGGTGACGGGGGCTGAGCGACAGGAACTCGGCTTCTATCCCCGAGGCTCGCCGCCGGTCCCTGCTCTGCTAACCCGCCCGCTCCGGGTGGCCGTAGAGGAGCACGCCGAGCGGGACCTCCCGCGCCGGGTCCGCCTCGATCAGCCCGAAGAACGCGTCGTCGTCGGCCACGAGGTCAGGCGACCAGTTCGATGGGACGTTGTCGCTCCAGAGCGAGAGCGAGCACCGCTGCGCGGCGGTGAGGCAGGCCTCGCGGTCGCGCTCGGCCTGCTCGGGGTCGGCGGGGCGCGGGGTCGTCACGACGATCCAGCCGGGGACGGCCCGCCACTGCTCGTAGGCCGCGCGCGCGCCCTCGGGACCGACCTCCGCCTCCATCCGCCGCGCGGCCAGCCACGCCCCTGCCGCCGCCATCTCCGGCCCGAGCACGTAGAGCCGCCACGGCCGCGCACCTGCTCCGACATCATCGGCCGCCTCCATCGCCCGCCGGAGCGCAGCGTGGAGCGCTGCCCCCGACGTGGGGATGCCGGGGGGCAGGGAGGGGTCCCGGAGGTGTTGGGAGAGGGTCATGCGGGATCGCAGGCGCGGGTAGTTCGCGGGGATGCGCGGGGCATCGGCACCGACTCAACCAAAGCACATGCCAGTTGCGTGCGTCCCCTGCCTGATTTGGCCTAGCCTCCATCTCTAACCGCGCCCGTTCGTCCAGGGGTCATCGGAATCGACCACCTGCGCCTCCGTCTCGCCCCCGTACGCTAGCTTGCAGGCTCTCCCTCAGCCGGAGTCCGATTCGTAACGGACGGCACCCGTCACTGAAGTTTCACCGGCTTCCACGAAGGGGTTGGTTGCCCATCTTTGAGGCGGGGGATATATTCGACCCCTGCCCGCTCGGCGCCGCCTGTGCGCCACCCCGGGCCCTTAGCTCAGTTGGTTAGAGCGCACGCTTGACATGCGTGAGGTCACTGGTTCGAATCCAGTAGGGCCCACTAGCCCTTCCGCGGCAGATTGCGGAAGGGCTTTCTTTCGTATCGGTGGCGCTCGCTTCTTCGCCCCGAGTGAGCGCGGGGATCTTGGTTCGGGGTTGGCGCTCGCCGGAGCCGGCGCAGACAGTCTCGGACGTGCGCCTTGAGATCCTTCCCTCGTTCATTCAGGGCGAGGCGGACGCCAGACGCTGTAGGGCGCGCGTTTCCGCCGCGCTCGTCGTCTTCCTCCGCCGGCTCGGGTAAGGATTAAGGAGCGGGGGCGGGCCCCTCGGCGGCCCGCCCCCGTCCCCGGCCCTGCGCGCCCCCCTACCGGAGCAGCGTGAGCCGGCGCGTGAAGGCCGCGCCGCCCTTGGTCGTGAGGTGGGCGAGGTACGTCCCGTCCGCCAGCCTCGCCCCGTCGAGCACGGCTCGGTGCCGGCCCGCCGCGACCTCCCCGTCGACGAGGCGGGCGACCTCGCGCCCGAGCACGTCGTAGACCACGAGCCGCACGCGGGCGGCCTCGGGGAGGTCGAAGCCGAGCGTGGCCCGGCCGCTCGTCGGGTTCGGGAAGGCGGCGTGGAGCGCCACCTCCGTCGGCAGCGCCGCCGACGAGGCTACCGCCTCCGCCTCGACTACCGGCCATGGCGCTCCATAACTCGCCGCGACCGACTCGGCGGAGGTCAGTGCATCCGTGGCGACCGTACCCCCTGCCGCTCGCGGTCGCTCGCGGCTGTCCCCCTTCGCAAGGGGGACAGCTTGGCTCGTGCCTGAGCGCAGCGATGCTGGAAGTCCCGCTTGCGGGGCGCGAGCCGAGCGGGGGGTACTCACCGCGTCACCGGCCGCTACCCCGCCTTGCGCCGCCTGGCGCGCCGTCGGCTGGCTCACCGTCAGCGCGAAGACCTCTGCGTCCACCGAGCCCGACGGGAATTGCCCGATCACGAGGCGGTACGTGTAGACCCCCGCCGGTGTGCTCGACGGCACCGCCTGCGTGTAGCTCCCGGCTATCGTTCCCCCGCCCGGCAGCGTGCCCGAGCGGATGCGCCCCTGCACCACCTGCCCCGTGCTCGTCTCGGCGACGAAGTAGAGGTCGCCGGAGACCGGCGAGGGCGTGTTGTTCGTGATGGCGTAGGCGAAGGAGACGGAGCCGCCGGGGGCGACCGTCAGCGGGGTCGTGGGCGTCGCTTCGAGGTCGTAGTCGGCGACGGCCTGCTGGCGCTCGACCGAGCCGATGTCGCAGGCCTGGTCGTCGCGGGGGAGGCCGCGCTGGTCGGTGTCGGGGCAGGTGGCCGCGCTGCCGGCGTCGACGAGGGGGCTGCCGAGCTCGGGGAGGTGGGTGAACGTCGGGCCGCCGTTGTCGGCGAGGGGGCCGAGGAGCGGGTCGCCCGCGAGGTTGCCGTCCTGGCCCGGCGTGATGCAGGTGCCATCCTCGACGAGCGTGTGCAACGCTGTGACGGTGCCAAAGCTGTTGGAGCAGTCGAGCTCCGTGTTACCGGCGACGACACTGTTATCCAGCATCAGCGCGGCCCCGTTCCCGATCCCCTCCCCCATGTTCCCAAACACAGTCTCTCCGTTCTCCTCCTGCACCGCCCGCGCCCTCCGGTACGATGCGAGCGCCGCATCGAGGTCGCCGAGCCTCCCGTGCACCATCCCCATCCGGGTGTGGACCACGACCACCTTGCCCGGGTCCGGGAGCCCCTCGCGGACCGGGAGCGCCCGGCGGAGGAGCCCGAGCGCGGCGGCGTAATCGCCCTGGTAGTAGCGGATGAGGGCGAGGTCGGTGAGCCCGTAGGCCATCCCGCCGAGGTCGTTCTCGGCCTCGAAGTAGCCGAAGCCCCGCTCGATGTGGCGGGCGGCGGTGGCGTAGTCCCCCTCGTAGCGGTACGTGTTGCCGACGTTGTGGTGACCCGCCGCCACGCCGCGCGCGTCGCCGAGCCGCTCGCTGAGAGCAAGCGAGGTCTGGAACGCCCGCCGGGCCTCGCCCCACTCGCCCTGCCGGTTGAGCACGAAGCCGAGGTTGGTGAGCGCCCGGGACCGCCCGGCGTCGTCCCCGGTCGTCTCGTACAGCGCGATGGCCCGCTCGAACGACCGCTGAGCCTTCTCGGTGCCCCCGTCCGGTTCTCTGCCATCCCTTCGAGGAGAGCGGCATTGCCGAGCGCCTGCGGGCTGCTGATCGCGGTCAGCCGTTCGGCCGTGGCCCGGACGGCGTCCAGGTCCCCCCGGTAGAAGTGGGCCTGGCCGAGCCGGAGTAGGAGGCGCGTTCGGAGCTCGGGGTCGGGTTGTCGGTCGAGGGCGGCGAGCGCCTCGTCTCCGTAGTCCAGAGCGCGCTCGGGCGCGTCGCGGTGGGTGGCCTCGACGAGGTCGGCCAGCAACGTCAGCCGCTCGGCGCCCTCCGCCCCGGTGAGCCGCGCCTCCAGGCTGTCCACGGCGGAGTGCGCCCCGGCCGGGGAGGCCAGGCTGAGGACCGCGACGAGGAGGGCCCAGACGCGCAGGCGCACGTGGCGAGGAGGATCGAGGGGAAGGCTAAGCGAGGTTAGGCGCTCTACGTGAGCGATAGACGCTGGTCGGAATGCACCCGCTGCGTCCAAGGAAGAAACGACCCCGAGCGGTACCCCGCAAGGTAGGGGGCACGCTGGAGGTCGGCGGCGCTATCATCCGTGCGGCGGGCGCATCCGCGTCCGCCCCACCGGAGTTGGCCGCCGGGTAGGCCGCCCATGAAGTCCGTCAGCGCCAGATGAAGTTCGTCAGCGTACAGCTCTCCTACTTCCTCAGCGACCGGGACGTCCGCCGCAACGTCCGCTCGCTGTTGAAGTACGTGGCGTTCGTGAGCGCGGTGATCGTGCTCTTCGCCGTGGTGTTCCACTTCATCATGCTCTACGAGGGCAAGGAGCACTCGTGGGTCACGGGGTTCTACTGGACGCTCACGGTGATGAGCACGCTCGGCTTCGGGGACATCACGTTCGAGAGCGACCTCGGCCGGCTCTTCAGCATCCTCGTCCTGCTCTCGGGGGTCGTGCTGCTGCTGATCGTGCTGCCGTTCGCGTTCATCCGGTTCTTCTACGCGCCGTGGCTCGAGGCGCGGCTCCGGCTGCGGGCGCCGCGCGAGGTCCCGCCGGGCACGGAGGGGCACGTCGTGATCTGCGCCTACGACTCCATCGCCCCGAACCTCATCCGGCGGCTCGAACGGGCAGGCATCCCGTACTTCGTCCTGGAGGAGGACGCCGAGACCGCCGTGAACCGGCATGTCGAGGGCACCTCGGTGATCCTCGGCGAGGTCGACAGCCGGGTGACCTACGAGGCGCTGCGCTTGGCCGAGTCCCGGATGGTATTCGTCAACCGCGAGGACACCGTCAACACGAACATCGTCCTGACCATCCGGGAGGTGGAGCCGGAGGAGCCCGTCGTGGCGGTCGCCAACCACGAGGACTCGGTGGACGTGCTCGAGCTCAGCGGGGCCACCCGCGTGCTGCCGCTCAAGAAGTGGCTCGGCGAGCAGCTCGCTAACCGGGTCAGCGCGCTCCACGCCGGGCTCAACGCCATCGGCCGGTACGAGGACCTCCTCATCGCCGAGCTCCCCGTGCTCCACACGCCCCTGGCGGGGAAGACCGTCCGGGAGACGCGGCTCCGCCGGAGCACGGGCGTGAGCATCATCGGGGTTTGGGAGCGCGGGCGCCTGCTCTCGGTCCGGCCGAACCGGCCGCTGACCGACTCCAGCGTCCTCGTCGTCGTCGGGACCGAGGAGCAGCTCGGCGCCCTCGACGACCTCCTCATCATCTACAACGTCAACCCGAACCCCGTCGTCGTGATCGGCGGCGGCCGGGTCGGGCGAGCGGCGGTGCGGGCGCTGCGCCAGCGGGGGGCCCCGGTGAACCTCGTCGAGCAGGAGGCCGCGCTGTGCGAGCGGCTCGCCGAGACGTGCAACGAGGTCTTCGCCGGCAACGCGGCCGACTACCACCTCCTCACGCGGGCGGGCATCCTCGGCGCCCCCTCGATGGTGCTGACGACGAACGACGACGCCGTCAACATCTACCTCGCCTCGTACTGCCGCCGGCTGAACCCCGAGCTCCGCATCGTCAGCCGGATCACGCACGAGCGCAACGTCGAGGCCATCCACCGCGCCGGCGCCGACTTCGTGCTGAGCTACGCCTCGCTCGGGGCGGAGGCGGTCTTCTCGATCCTCCAGGGCAAGGAGCTCCTCATGCTCGGCGAGGGGGTCAACCTCTTCTCGGCCCCGCTGCCGCGCTCGCTCCGGGGGAAGGCGCTGGCCGAGACCGGGATCGGCGCGCGCACCGGGCTGACCGTGATCGCCCTCCAGCGCAACGGGGAGGTCAGCACCGACCTCACGGGGGACACGGTGCTCACCGCCGACACACAGCTGCTCATGCTCGGCGACGACGAGCAGCAGCGGGACTTCGCCAAGCTCTTCGGCGCCCGCGCCTGAGCACGGCCGCCGCCCCACGCCGCTCCCCCCACCGGCCCTTGCGGCGGCGAGCCCGCAGCGGTATCGTTAGCGTGGGTCCCACCCCTCTCCGCCCGCCATGCGCTGCTCCGCCCTGCTCGCCCTGCTCGCCTCGTCCTTTCTCGGCCTCACGGCGGCGGCGCAGGCGCCCACCGAGGAGGCGAAGGCCCACCTCCAGCGGAACGCCTTCCGTTACGGCCTCACCGCCGCTGACCTCGCAGACCTCGTGGTGACGGACACGTACGCGAGCCGCCGCTCCGGTACCACACACGTCTACCTCCGCCAGCGCGCCGGCGGGATCGAGATCGCGGAGGCCAACTTCACCGTCGCCCTGGACCGGGGCGGGCGGGTGTTCCACAGCGCCGGGCGCGGCGCGGCGGGCCTCACCGCGCGAGGGCTCGCCGAGGCCCCGGCCCTCGGGGCGGAGGCCGCGGCCGCGGCCCTCGCCCGCGACGCGGGCCTCCGGCCGACGGCGCCCTTCCGGGTGACGGCCTCCGAGGGCGTGGGGCCGCCGCGGCTCCGGCTCTCCGAGGGGGGCGTGGCGCAGGAGCCGCTGCGGGCCCGCCTCGTCTACCACCTCGACGCGGCCGACCGGCTCCACCTCGCCTGGGAGGTCGGGCTCTACGAGCGGGACCGGCCACACTACTGGCTCGGGTACGTGGACGCCCGCACCGGGCAGGTCCTCGAACGAGCCGACCTCGTCGTGCACGACCGGTTCGGCCCGCCCGGCCCGGCGCAGCAGGCGGCGGCCGAGGGGGAGACCCTTCCGCGCATGGGGCCGCTCCCGGAGGCACCTCCCGTGGCCCCGCTGGCGGACGCCCCGCTGGCGGGTGCTCCGCTGGCGGGTGCTCCGCTGGCGGACGGCCTCTACCGCGTCTACGCCCCGCCGGCCGAGAGCCCGTCGCACGCCTCCCCCGCCCCGCCGGCCGACGGCCGCGCCCTCGTCGCGGCCCGGCCGGACCCGCTCGCCTCGCCCCTCGGCTGGCACAGCCAGACGGACGGGGTCGAGCCGGAGTTCACCGCCACGCGGGGGAACAACGTCCACGCCTACCCCGACCGGAGCGACAACAACCGACCCGACGGCGACGGCGCGCCCGACGGCGGCCCCGGCCTCGTCTTCGACTTCCCCCTCGACCTCGCCCAGGACCCCCGCCTCTTCGCGCCGGCGGCGGCGACGAACGTGTTCTTCTGGTCGAACGCCGTCCACGACCTCCTCTGGCACTACGGCTTCGACGAGCCGGCCGGCAACTTCCAGCAGAAGAACTACGGCCGCGGGGGCGAAGGCGGCGACGCCCTCCGGGCCGAGGTCCACGACGGCGGCGGCCTCAACAACGCCAACTTCGCCACGCTCAACGACGGCACGGCGCCGCGGATGCAGATGTACCTCTGGGACTACGGGGGCCCCCTCCGCGACAGCGCCTTCGACAACGGCATCATCCTCCACGAGTACGCCCACGGCCTCTCGAACCGGCTCGTCGGCGGGCCGGCCACCATCAACTGCCTCCGCACCTTCCAGGTCCTCGAGCAGATGGGCGAGGGCTGGAGCGACCACCTCTCGGTCCTCCTCACCATGCGCCCCGGCGACACCCGCGCGACGCCCCGCGGGGTCGGCACCTTCGTCCTCGGTCAGCCCCCCTCCGGCTCCGGCACCCGCGAGTACCCCTACGCCGCGGACCTCGGCGTGAACCCCCTCACCTACGGCGACACCCGGACGATGACGGCGCCCCACCGCGTCGGCACCGTCTGGGCGACGATCCTGTGGGAGGTGACGTGGGACCTCATCGAGGCCCGCGGGTTCGACCCCGACTTCTACCGCGCCGACGGCACGGCCGGCAACCAGGTCATGCTGAACCTCGTGGTGGAGGGGATGAAGCTGGCGCCCTGCGAGCCCGGCTTCGTGGACGCCCGCGACGCCATCCTCGCCGCGGACCAAGCCCTCTACGACGGCCGCCACACCGACCTCCTCTGGGCCGCGTTCGCCCGCCGCGGCCTCGGCGTCGGGGCCGAGCAGGGCTCGTCGCTCGTCAACACGGACAACGCCGCGGAGTTCACCGTGCCCGAGGCCATCCCGCCGGCCCCGATCACGGACCTCGCGGCGGCGCCGGCCCCGCTCGGCGCTGCCGTCTCGTGGACGGCCACGGGCGACGACGGCCCCGCCGGCACCGCCAAGCGCTACGACGTCCGGTACTCGGCCGACGGCCCGATCCTCACCGACGCCGCGTTCGCGGCGGCGCGGCGGGTCGAGGACGCCCCCCGTCCGCGCCCGGGTGGGGCCGAGGAGCACCTCGTCATCCTCGACCTCGGGTTCGCGGCGCGGTACCACTTCTCCGTCCGCGCCATCGACGACAGCGGTAACCCCTCCGGCCTCTCGAACCCGGCCTCGACGACGACGCTCGCGGCCCCGGCCGCCGTGGTGCCGCGGGCGCCCATCGCCGCGACGGCGCCGAGCGGCGGGCACGCGACGGCGGAGCTCTCGGTCGGGAACGACGGCCCGAGCGACCTCCTCTACGCCGTCGTGTTCGACGACCCGCCGCAGGAGGGCGGCTCCCTCGCCGGGCCCCTCGCCCTGCCTGGGCGAGACCGGGGGGCGCCAGGCGCCCTCCAACGCGGCGGGCCCGACGCCTTCGGCTACACCTGGATCGGCTCCGACGACCTCGGCGGCCCGCGGCCCGGCTTCGTGGACATCTCGGGGACCGGGGCCGGCATCGCGTTCGAGGACTACGGCGCCCGCCTGCGGCTCCCGTTCGCCTTCCCCTTCTACGGCGCCCCCCACCGGGACGTGACCGTGTGGGAGAACGGCTTCCTCCAGTTCGGCCCGCCGTCGCCGTTCTTCTTCATCTTCCACAACCGCCCCATCCCCGACCCCAACCCGCCCAACAACCTCGTCGTCCCGTTCTGGGACGACTTCGACTACGAGCGCGGCGGGAAGGTCTACCACCAGGACCTCGGCGACGGCCGGTTCGTGGTGCAATGGACGGAGGTGGAGCAGAGCGGGCCGGAGGGGCCGCCGACGGGGCGCTACACGTTCCAGGTCGTGCTCCACGAGAGCGGGAAGATCCTCTTCGAGTACGAGGAGATGGAGGGCGACCTCGAGAGCGCCACCGTGGGCGTCGAGGCGGCGGGCGCCTCCGACGGTCTCGGGATCGTCCACAACGGCCCCGGCATCCGCAGCGATTTCGCCGTGCGGATCCTGGCGCCGTGGGCCTCGGCGGACCCGCAGGAGGGCCGGCTCGCCTCGGGCACGGCGGAGCCGGTGGTGCTGCGGTTCGACGCCGTCGGCCTCGCGCCCGGCCAGTACGCGGCCGAGATGCGGGTCGCCACGAACGACCCGGCCGCCCCCGCCGTCGCGATCCCGCTCTCGCTGACGGTGACGCCGCCAGGCGCCGCCGCCGCTACGAACCCGGACCCCAGCGGGCTCGACGCCGCCGGACTCGACTTCGCCGGCCCGTACCTGTTCGTCGGGCCGAGCCCGAACCCGTTCGGCGCGGCCGGGCGGACGGCGCGGCTCACCCTCGCCGTGGCGGAGGCGCAGGACGTGCAGGTGGGGGTCTACGACCTCCTCGGCCGGCGGGTCGCGCTCCTCCACGACGGCGCCCTCCCGGCGCGCGCCCCCGAGGCGTTCGTCCTGGACGGGGCCCCGCTGACGAGCGGCACCTACGTCGTCCGGATCACGGGAGAGACCTTCGCCGCGACGCGCCGGGTGACGCTGCTGCGCTGACGCGCTGGACTGGGCTCGGGGCCGCGCGGTCCGGTCGGCCCCGTTTCACGCGGTCCTCAAGGAGCCGGGCGGAGCGCCGGGGCCGCCGGGGCGGTATCGTCTCGTTCCCCCCTCCCGCCCCCCGCCCCATGCAGATCACCCTCCCCGACGGCTCCGCCCGCGCCTTCAACGACGGCGCCACCGGGCACGACGTGGCCCACGCCATCTCGCCCGGCCTCGCCCGCGCCGCCCTCGCGGTGAGGGTGAACGGCGAGGTCCGCGACCTCCACCGCCCCATCGAGGGCGACGCCGCCGTGGAGATCCTGACGTGGGAGAGCCCCGAGGGGCAGGCCACCTTCTGGCACTCGACGGCGCACCTCATGGCCGAGGCGCTCGAAGAGCTCTACCCCGGCGTGCAGTTCGGGATCGGGCCGGCCGTCGAGGGTGGGTTCTACTACGACGTGGACCTCTCGGAGACCGACAAGCCCGCGCTCTCGCCCGAGGACCTGCCGGCCATCGAGCAGAAGATGAAGGAGCTCGCGCGGCAGGACAGCCGCTACGAGCGCTCCGCCGTCGCGAAGGCCGACGCCCTCGACTACTTCCGCGAGAAGGGCGACGCCTACAAGCTCGAGCTCATCGACGACCTCGCGGACGGGACGATCACGTTCTACCGCCAGGGCGGCTTCACCGACCTCTGCCGCGGCCCCCACATCCCGAGCACGAAGGGGATCAAGGCCGTCAAGCTCCTCAACCTCGCCGGGGCCTACTGGCGCGGCGACGAGACGCGCCCGCAGCTCACCCGCATCTACGGCGTCTCCTTCCCCAAGCAGAAGCTCCTGGAGGAGCACCTCGAACGGCTGGAGCTGGCGAAGCAGCGGGACCACCGGAAGCTCGGCCGCGAGCTCGGGCTGTTCATGTTCTCCCCGAAGGTGGGGCCGGGGCTGCCGATGTGGCTCCCGAAGGGGACCGCGCTCCGCGAGACGCTCGTGGACTTCCTCAAGGAGGAGCAGCTCCGCCGCGGCTACCAGCCCGTCATCACCCCCCACATCGGGCGGCTGGAGCTGTACCGGACGAGCGGGCACTACCCGTACTACGCCGACTCCCAGTTCCCCCCGATGCTGGAACGCACCGCCGACGGTACGGGCGGCCCGCCGCTCCCCAGCGGCGAGAGCCCGGAGGCGCGCTCCCACGAGGGCCACGAGGACGAGCAGGGCTACCTCCTCAAGCCGATGAACTGCCCGCACCACACGCAGATCTACGCCCACGCCCCCCGCTCCTACCGCGACCTCCCCGTCCGCCTCGCCGAGTTCGGGCAGGTCTACCGGTTCGAGCAGTCCGGCGAGCTCGGCGGGCTGACGCGCGTGCGGGGGTTCACCGTGGACGACGCCCACATCTTCTGCACCCCCGAGCAGGTGAAGGCCGAGCTGAAGGACGTGATCGACCTCACGCTCCACGTCTTCGCCGCGCTCGACTTCCACGACTTCAAGGCGCAGGTCTCCCTCCGCGACCCGGAGGACACCGCGAAGTACATCGGCGCGGACGCGCTGTGGGACTCGGCCGAGGCCGCCATCCGCGAGGCCGCCGCCGAGATGGGGCTCGACACCGTCGAGGAGATCGGCGAGGCCGCGTTTTACGGCCCGAAGCTCGACTTCATGGTCAAGGACGCCCTCGGCCGCGAGTGGCAGCTCGGCACCGTGCAGGTGGACTACAACCTCCCCGAGCGGTTCGACCTCACCTACGTGGATGAAAACGACGAGCGCGTCCGCCCGGTGATGATCCACCGCGCCCCGTTCGGCTCGCTGGAGCGGTTCATCGGCGTGCTGATCGAGCACTGCGGCGGGGACTTCCCCGTGTGGCTCGCCCCGACGCAGGTCGCCGTCCTCCCCATCTCCGACGACCTCAACGCCTACGCGGACGAAGTCGCGGGGCAACTTCGCGCGGCAGGCCTGCGGGTCGAGGTGGACCGGCGGAGCGAGAAGGTCGGCCGGAAGATCCGCGACGCCGAGGTCGCGAAGACGCCGTACATGCTCGTCGTCGGACGGCAGGAGGCCGAGGCCGGCACCGTCGCCGTCCGCCGCCACGGCGAGGGCGACCGCGGCGCCGTCCCGACGGTCACGTTCATCGAGCAGGTCCAGGACGAGATCGCCGAAGGGCTCGGCCGCACCGCTGCGGTGTGACGGTAGGGGCGTGATTAATCACGCCCCTACGCCGGCTGGAACAGGCTGACCACGGTGCGGCCGTAGGCGCGGCTCGTGACGAGCGCCGGGTGATTGCCGAAGTCCGTGTTGGCATCGTGCTCCAGCACCAGCAGCCCGCCCGCCGCGACGAGCGGCAGCACGAGGTCCGGCAGCCGGCCCATCTCCGGGAGCGCGTAGGGCGGGTCGGCGAGGACGAGGTCGAACGGCTCCGTCGCCTTCGGCAGCCACCGCAGCGCGTCGGCGCGGTGGACGGCGCAGCCCTCGGCGACGCCGAGGGCCTCGGCGTTGGCGCGGATCACGCGGACCGTCTCCCCCCGCTTCTCCACGAACGCGGCGTGCACCGCGCCCCGGCTGAGGGCCTCCAGCCCCAGCGCCCCGCTCCCCGCGAAGAGGTCGAGCACGCGCGCGCCGCGCAGACCAAGCCGTGCGCCGACGAGGTTGAAGACGGCCTCGCGCGTGCGGTCGGTGGTGGGGCGGGTGCCGGCCTTCGGCGCCCGCAGCGGATGCCCCCGAAACCGGCCTCCGACGATGCGCATGGCTGTGGCTCGCTTCGCTCGCAACTACGAGTCGTGGGTGATGAGTGTTGAGTCAGGCCCCTCACCCATGACCCATCTCTCAGAACTCATGACGGGCCGCCGGGCGGCCCTACCGCAGCGCGGCGCCGACGCAGGGGGCGAAGGCGGCCAGCGCCGGCGGGTCCACCTCGCCCGGCGATCTGGGGAAGAGGTCGAGCGGGTTGAGCGCGCGGGCCTCCACGCCCAGCAGGGCCTCGATGCCCTCCAGCGCCTCCGGCTCCGGGCTCGCCCCGTAGACGTACAGCCGCCCGACGGAGGCGGGCGCCACGCCGAGCCGGTCGAGGAGGGCCGCGGCGAAGTAGGCGCTGTCGCGGTGCAGCGGGTCGCCGGCCTCGGCCCAGTGGCCGAAGTGCCACGCCTCGCCGCGGCTGAGGGCGTACTCGATGCGGTCCCCGTAGTACCCGAGCGAGAGGGCGAACGGCACGTCCTCAGGGCGTTCGACCTCGGCCTCCCGTTCGGCCGGAGGGCGCAGGCGGATCGCCACCGTCGCCGCCGCGCCGGCCGCGTCCACGAACTCGTGGGGCACGCCGCGGGCGAAGGGGTCGCTCTCCTCGGCATCCCCGAGGGGCTTGGCGACGTGGGCAATCCGGGCGTGGACGGACTCCGAGAGCCGGAGGACGTGGTGCCAGTGCGCGCGCCGGCCGCCGGGCAGCACCTCGACGCGGAGGGGCGTGGCCGCCACACGGACGGGCCGGGCGACCTGGGCGTCGGCGAGCATGGCGGCCTCCTGCCGGAGCTGCTCGAACTTCTCGGCCGTCGGCATCGCCTCGGGCAGCGGCGCGAAGAAGCTCGTCGCGTGCCACGGGTGGACGGCGACGCGGAGGAGGTCCACCCGCGAGCGCTCGAAGATCTGGCGGACGGCCGTGGCGACGGTGTCGAGGTGGGTCGGCCCAGCGAGGTCGAGGATGGCCTCGGCCACGTCGAACTCGAAGTCGCACGCGCCGAGGCGCAGCAGGCGCGGGCGGGCCCCCTCCCCGGACCGCGCGCCGACGTCGACCTCGGCGTAGCGGAGGGTGCGGCCGGCGAGCTCGATGCCGGCTCGCACGCGGGCATCGCGGGGGGGGCCGCCGTTCATGCGGGTGCGGTTCGGTCGCCGGAGGGAGCCGGCGCGGGGCTACTCCAAAGGGGGCTCGCCGGGGGCTACTCCCAGCTCGCCGCGTTGAGGAGGCCGGTGGCGCGGGCGGGGTTGCTCGTCCCGATGGAGTCGCCCGTGACGGGGTCCCGGAGGAGGTACACCCTCGTCCCCGCGCTGTCGTCCTCGGCGACGCGGTACTCGAAGCGTCCGCCCCGCGAGGAGTACGTCAGCGAGTCGAGGTTGACGGCCTCGCCCTCCTCGACCTCGAGGATGCTGTCGCGCGAGGCGACGAAGAGGGAGTCCGAGCGGAGGATCGTCTCCAGCTCGCCGAGCGAGGCGGGGTACGCGTCGTACTCCCGCTCGTAGCCCACGAGGGCCTTGCGGAGGTAGCTCATCCGCTCGCGCGAGGTCTCGGTCAGCGCCTGCTCCCGCTCGAACTCCTGCTGCGGCCCCACGATCGTCTGGTAGAGGAGGTAGCCGAGCACGAGGATGACGATTGCGAGGACGACCTGCAGGCCGGTACGAACTGCATTACTCGCCAGAAGGGCCATGACGCGGGACCGTTGCTGAGAAGCCGGGTGAGGGGGGAGCCCCCGGCGGGGTGACGGCCGGGGCGGGGTTAAAATACGGCGGGAGCGCTTCTGAGAAATCCCCTCCCGCTTCGCCCCCGTAGGACGCGCCACCGACGCCGCCGTTGCCCTCCCCGCCCTCCCCGACCGCGCTCAGCGTCAACCTCAACAAGGTGGCGCTCCTCCGCAACGCGCGCGACCTCGGCCTCCCGAGCGTCGAGCGGGCGGCGCGGACCGCGCTCGACGCCGGCGCCGACGGCGTCACCGTCCACCCCCGCCCCGACGGCCGCCACATCCGCCCGGCCGACGTGCCGGCGCTCGCCGCGCTCCTCGCCGCCGAGTACCCCGGCGCGGAGCTGAACGTCGAGGGGAACCCGTTCGCGGGGGCCGACGCGCCGGGGGCCGCCTTCGGCTACCCGGGCTTCACCGAGCTCGTGCGGCGGGCGCGCGATGCGGGCGGCGTAGCGCAGGCCACGCTCGTCCCCGACGCGCCGGGGCAGGCGACCTCGGACCACGGCTGGGACCTCGCGCGCGACGCCGAGCGGCTCCGCCCGGTCGTCGCGGAGCTTCAAGCGCTGGGGTGCCGGGTCAGCCTGTTCCTCGGCCCCGTGCCCGATGCGATGGCCCGCGCTGCCGCAGCCGGCGCCGACCGCGTGGAGCTCTACACCGAGCCCTACGCGCGCGCTCACTTAGAAGGCGGAGCCGAGGCCGAGCTCATCCGCTACGCCGCCGCGGCGCGGGCCGCGCAGGCCGCCGGCCTCGGCGTCAACGCCGGGCACGACCTCAACCTCGACAACCTCGGCCCCCTCCTCGCGGCCGTACCCGGCGTGCTCGAGGTCTCCATCGGCCACGCCCTCACGGCCGACGCCCTATGGATGGGGCTGGAGGCCGCCGTGCGGGCTTACCACCGCGTGGCTACCGGGTCGAGATGACTCTCCACCGGATGCAACCGCCCCGGGGGCCCGCTGAGGAGCACCCCTGCGGGTGAGACGCGGGCTGGAGGACGCCACTTCAGCGGCGGAGGTAGGGAAGGGGCCGTTGCATATCGCGGCGGCGACCCCCTCGCTCCTCACTCTGGCGAGGTGCTGGCCGGCGAGGGAGGGCGCACCAACCCGCCCCCCGACATGCAACAGGTTCTACTCGCCGTCCTCGCCCTAGGCGCCTTCGGGTTCGCCGCGCTCACCCACCAGAAGAGCGCCTCCCAGGTGGAGACCACCGCCGTCCGCCAGGAGGTCGAGATGGCGGCGCTCGAGCTCGCCCAGGCGTGGATGAGCCGGGCCGAGCGCCTCGCCTTCGACGAGGCGGACGTGGGCGAGGACGCCTTCCGCCTCACGACGACGGGGCTCACCGACGGGGCCGCCTTCGGAGGCCGGCGCGCCGACGAGGCCGACGAGGACGGCATCGCCGAGGCCGACGACCTCGACGACCTCGACGGGTTCAGCCTGGCCGTGGATCACCCGTGGGGTTCGGAAGCAGGGGGAACGCTCCCCTTCACCCTCAGCATCTCGGTCCGCTACACGTCCCCCAGCTCGCCCGGCGTCCCCGCCGTCGGGACCGAGCTGGCCAAGGAGGTTGAGGTGCGGGTCGAGAACCGGGGCAGGGGCGGCGCCCTCCTCGCCCCCGTCACCCTCCGCCGCGTCCTGACCCCGGCCGGCCTCTCCATCCACGGGTAAACATGAGCGAGTACCTCGGCCACCTCATCGCCTTCCTCGTCGTCGCCACGCTGTCGGTGGCGTTCCTGACGGTGCGCCAGCGCAGCCAGCAGCAGGCCGTGACGGCCGCGGCCGCCTACGCGGCCAAGACGCAGGCCCGCAGCTTCGCCGACTTCCTCGGGTACGACCTCGACAACCTCCGAGGCCAGCCCCGCGCCGAGGCCGCCCTCGGCGCCTACGACTGCGCGGTCGAGGCCGACGGCGGGCTCACGACGCAGTTCACCTTCCCCACCCTCGACCGCCCCGCGCCGGGCACGGCCGCGGAGGTCGTCCAGGTCACCTACGCCGTCACGCCGACGGACGACTCCGTCCGGGTCGGCGCCCGCTGGATGCCCACGTACCACCTGAGCCGGAGCGTGGATCGGGGCAGCGGCCCCGAGCCCGAAGGCGGGGCCGCCCTCCTCGCCGAGCTGGAGGTCGCGCTCGTCGGTCAGAACGGCGACACCGTGACCGACGGGCCTGCCCCCGCGGACCTCCGCGAGGTCCGGGTCGCCTACGCCTTCGCGGCGCCCACGCCCGAGCGCCTCACCGGCGACCAGCGCAACCTCGGGACCTCGAACCTCACGCGCTTCGGCGGCACGTTCCGCCCCTCCGGGCTCACCCGCACCCGCTAGCGCCTCCGCTAGCCCGCCGAACTCCGACCCCACAACCAGCCCTCCACCCCCATGGGCCGCCTCGCTCTCCTCATCGCCGCTACCCTCACCGTCGTCACGGCGTCGCTCACGTTCAGCGCGCGCGAGAGCAGCTTCGCCTCGGCGGGGCAGCAGCGCATCGTGCAGGAGAGCGCGCTCGCCCGCGACGTTGCCCACTCCGGCCTCGCCCTCGCCCTGGAGCGCGCCGTGACGACGACGGGGTTCCGCTCGGCGTCTCCCTTCGACACCCTCGCGCTGGAGGGCGGGAGGGTCACGCTGGCCTACGAGCCCGACCTCTCCGAGAACTCGGCCGTCCTCACCGTCACGGCGGCGGCCGGCGGCGGCACCCACACCGTCAGCGGGGAGTACGCGTGGCGCCGGTTCGGCTTCCCCAGCCCCACCTGGATCGAGGCCCCCTACGTCACCCTCGACGCGGAGCACGGCGCCTCAATCCCGGCGATGCTGGTCGACCCCCGCCCCTTCCACGACCTCCGCCTGTCGAGCCTCCTCAGCCTCCCGACCATGAAGGCCGGCCTCGTCACCGCGCTCGAGGCGGCCGGCACGGACGACCCCACGGTGCACCTCCCCGACGACCTCCCGACCCTCCTCGGCCGGACCCAGACCCCGCCCCTCGAGGGCATCCGGTTCGCCGCACTCGACGCGTTCGGGGACGGGGACGTCGCCCTGACCGGCCCGCTCGCCTTCGGGGGGCGGCGGACGCTCGGGAGCTTCGAGGCGCCCGTGATCGCCCACGTCCGGGGCGACCTCACCCTGACCGCCGGCGCCGACCTCGAAGGCTTCGGCCTCCTCCTCGTCGAGGGCGGCCTCGCCGTCGAGGCCGGCGCGGAGATGGTCTGGAACGGCCTCGTCCTCGTGACCACCGACGAGAACCACGTCGAGGTCGAGCTCGAGGGCGAGGTCACCATCTACGGCGCCTTCCTCAGCTACCAGGAGGGCGCCCCGCCGGGGGGGCACATGGACCTCACGACGTTCCGGGACCTCACGAAGGTGTGGACGAAGCCCAACGGCAAGACCATCCAGACCCCCTCGGGCTGGGGCGTCAAGGGCTACCGGCACACGCACAAGTTCGACCAGAAGGTGCCGGAGAAGCGGACGGTGTACTTCCTCGAGGAGGGGGAGGACCGCCACGAGGAGCACACCGGGTTCCGCGCCGCCCTCGACGGCCTCGGCGCCGACCAGGAGGTCTACCTCGAGTTCGTCCACCCCGAGACCGACGGGCTCGCCCGCGTGACGACGTCCATCGCCTCGCTCGGACGCTTCTCGTTCGCCCCGCGCTCGGGCGTGCCCGGCGAACTGGCCGGCTCCACCAGCCCCTACCAGACGGTTCCGTTCCGGGCCGCCGACCTCGTGGACCTGACGGTGGACGTCCGGAGCCTGCGCCTCCTCAGCTACAAGCCGAACAACGACGCGTGCCCGGACCAGCCGAAGTGCGTGGCCGACAGCCGCGACCGCCGGGGCGCCTTCACCCTCCGCCTCCGCGACGCCGCCGACGACGGGCTACTCTACGAGGCCTCGATGTACTGGCACTGGAAGCACTCCGAGGCCGACGCCGACGCCGCCGAGGAGGAGGCGTGGCGCGACCGGATCCGAGACGGCGAGGCCTTCGGGCTCCGGCTCGACTTCGGCGACGACGTCCGCATCCACTACAGCGCCGATGCTATCCAGCCCATCGCAGGGCGGCTCGGGTTCAGCTCGCAGGGGCTCGACTTCGTCGACTCGTTTACGCAGCACGGCCGGACGGACGGCCCGGCGCTCGCCTCCGTCGGGGGCGGCGGCGCGGTTCCGGGGGTCGGGGGGGAGGAGCCCCGCCCGGTGTGCCACAGAGGGCGCGAGACAATCACGCCGACGCCGCTCTCGCTCCCCCTCCACCTCAGCCACGGCGACACCTTCGGGGCCTGCTCCGGCGGCGACGTCCTCGTCTGCTACCTCGGAGAGGAGGAGCAGGTGGACCCCAACGACCTTCCTCCGCTCCTGGACCAGGGCGCTACGCTCGGGGGCTGCCCCGACGACGATGACGACGAGAAGATCGTCGTCTGTCACCGCGGTAAGACCAAGCGGTTCAAGATGAGCAAGTACCTCGACCACATCGACCACACCACCCTCGGGGCCTGCCCCGACGACGACGACGACGACGACGACGACGACGACGACGACGACGACGACGACGACGACGACGACGACGATGACGACGACGATGACGACGACGACGATGACGACGACGACGACGACGACGACGACGACGACTGAGTCATAGGCAGGAGCCACAACGCCAGGACGGCGTAGGAGCGGGGGTCCTCTCGGTGGGGACCCCCGCTCCTCGTATCTCACCCCCTCCACATGGCCGGCCCCCCTCCTGACTTCGACCCCGCCGAGTTCCACGGCGCCGACGGTGCGACCCTCGGCCCGGCTGCCTTCCAGCCAGAGCACGACAGCGCGGACCACCGGGCGGGCTACGTCGCGCTCGCGGGGCCGCCGAACGTGGGGAAGTCCACGCTGATGAACGCCCTCGTCGGGCGCAAGCTCTCCATCGTCACCCCGAAGCCGAGCACGACCCGGCACCGCGTGCTCGGCATCCTCTCCGGCGACGGGGCGCCGGCCGCGGACGAGGCGGAGGCAACGCCGCCGTTCCAGATCGTCTTCCTCGACACCCCCGGCATCGTCCGCCCGATGTACCGGCTCCACGAGGCCATGGTCCGCGCGGCCGAGCACGCCGTCGCCGACGCCGACGTGGTGCTGTTCCTCGCCGACGCCTCGGAGGAGCGGCTGCGCGAGGAGGAGCTCACACGCATCGCCGAGCGCGTCGCGGGGCAGGCGGCGCTGTTCCTCGTCCTGAACAAGGTGGACCTCATCGCGCAGGAGGAGGCGCTGCCGCTCGTCGAGCGCTACCAGGACCTCCGCGCCTTCGACGAGATCGTGCCGGTCTCCGCGCTGAAGGGGTTCAACCTCGACCGCCTCCTCCGGCTCATCCTGGAGCGCCTCCCCGAGAGCCCCCCGTACTTCCCGAAGGACCAGCTCTCCGAGCACCCCGAGCGGTTCTTCGTCGCCGAGATCATCCGGGAGAAGGTGTTCGAGCAGTACCGCGCCGAGATCCCGTACTCGACGCAGGTCAACGTGGTGACGTACGAGGAGCGCGACGGCCGGAAGGACTTCATCGACGCCGAGGTCGTGGTCGAGCGAAACACGCAGAAGGGGATCCTGATCGGGAAGGGCGGGCGCGGGCTCAAGCGGCTCGGCGCGGCGGCGCGGCAGGACATCGAGGCGTTCCTCGGCCGCGAGGTCTACCTCCAGCTCCACGTCAAGGCCCGCGCCGACTGGCGCAACCGCCGCGGCTTCCTCCGCGACTTCGGCTACGAGCGCTGACCCGACGGCTCGGTCTTGAACCCGAGCCCCTCGGTGACGACGCG
This sequence comes from Rhodothermales bacterium, assembly GCA_965215145.1. GTDB lineage: Bacteria > Bacteroidota > Rhodothermia > Rhodothermales > JANQRZ01. Next base: position 3,268,770 of record OZ244038.1, read on the forward strand.
CCGAAAGGGCTCCGGCACGTCCCCCTCGATGCGGTGTGCGCCGAACGTGCGGCGGCGGGGGTACGTCCGGCGGAGGTCGCGGAAGGCGTCGCCCCGTTCCACCTCCGGCGGCGCGAGTAGCCCGCGCATCCGCGCGTCGTCCTCTCGGACGTCGTAGGCCTGCCGGACGAGCGCGTCGAGCCATGCCGTCTCCTCCAACCCCGCTGAGGGGAGAGAGAGCGAGGCCGGGGGCTCGGACGCCGGCAGCCCTGCTGTGAGTTCCTCGGGGTCGCGGCCGAGCCACGCGGCCAGCGCCTCGGCCAGCATCGCCGTGCCCCGCGCCTTCCCGTCGTGGGAGTAGCCCGCGACGTGCGGGGTGGCGAGCGCGGCCCGGCCGAGCAGTTCGGGGTCCGGCGTCGGCTCCCCCTCCCACACGTCGAGGATGGCCGGCCCAAGGTGCCCCGTCCCGAGCACTTCGCGAAGCGCCGCGTTGTCCACTACCGCCCCGCGCGAGGCGTTTACGAGCCACGCCCCCGGCCGCATCGCCGCCAGCTCGGCCGCGCCGATGAGGTGGTGGGTGGGGTGGGGACCGGAGCGCGTCAGCGGGGGGTGGAGCGTGACGATATCCGCCTCGTCTAGGAGCACGTGCAGCGACAGGAAGCCGCCGCCGGGCGCCGTGGCGGCGAGGGGCGGGTCGTTCCGCAGTACCCGCACGCCGAGGGCCGGGAGCCGCCGCGCGAGGCGCCCCCCGATCTGCCCGCATCCGACGACGCCGACCGTCTTGCCCCGCAGACGCTCCCCCCGCTCGGCGTGGACGGCGAGCAGCGCCGCCATCACGTACTCGACCACCGACTCCGCGTTCGAGCCTGGCGCGTGGGCGAACGCGATCCCCCGGGCGTCCAGGTAAGCACGGTCCACGTGGTCCGTCCCGATCGTCGCGGAGCCGACGAATCGGACTGAACTGCCCGCTAGCAATCGCTCGTCGACGCGGGTGACGCTGCGCACGAGGAGGACATCGGCGTCCGCCACCGCCTCCGAATCGATGGCCGCGCCTGGCAGCGACCGTACACGGGCCGCTCCCCCAAAGACGGCTTCGGCGTGAGGGATGTTGGCATCGGCGACGATGTTCAGGGACGAGGACATAGGGCCGGTCAGGGGAACGCTGAGCCTACGCGAGCGCCCAGCATAGCTGACGCTTGAACCTCGCGGCACAGGGGCGGTACTATGAGGCTCAGCGCAATCTTCGCAGGGCCCCTGCTGTTCCTTATCGGGCCCGCCTGTAACCCTCCCTAGCTTGACCCAATCGGTGCCAAACCCTCCCCCCGGCGACGTTTCGCGCCTCCTCGGCTGCCTTCACACGATCGCCGCGCGGACTTCATAGTTTAGAGTGCCTTTAGGCAGGGTGTTGGCACCTATGGCACTATCCACCAGAAGTGGTTCACCGCCGCCCACCTCCGGCTCCTGCTCACCCACCATCACGCCCATGAGTGTTTTCACGAGCAAGCGGCTGATCGGCGCCCTCGGCGTACTGTTCTCCGCGCTCTTCCTCGTGTATACGTTCGCGTTCAACGCGGTGGACCGAGAGGTCCTGGCCGAGACGCTGCCTGCCGTAAATGCAGCGCCGCTCACCCAGGAGGTCTCCGTCGCCCTACCGCCGTTCGCTGACGCGGACATGAAGGACGACGTGCTGTGGCTCGCCCGCGCCGTCTACTCCGAGACGAAGCGGCCCGAGGAGCAGGAGCTCGTCGCGTGGGTCATCCGGAACCGCGTCGAGACAGGCTACCGCGGCGCCGGGTCGTACCGCGAGGCCGTCGTGGACCCGTGGCAGTTCAGCGCCTTCAACGCGAACAGCCCCAAGCGGCGCTACTACTCGGCCCTCGGGTTCGACTCGCAGGCGCGGGGCTGGCAGACGGCCCTCTTCATCGCCTACGACGTGCTCAGCGCGCCGGCCTACGAGCGGCCGTTCCCGGTCAAGACCCGCCACTTCTACAGCGAGCGCTCGATGGTCGGCCGGGTGAAGCCGGTCTGGGCCGACGGCAAGCGGCCGGTCTCGCTTAGCCGGAAGGTGGACCCCCGCCGGTTCCGGTTCTACTCCGGCGTCTTCTAGGCTGAGGCCCTTTCCCCAATCTCCCCGAGGGAGCCCGCCGCGCGGTGGGCTCCCTCGCTTTATGTTGGCGCCTCTCCCACGCCCCGCCGCCCGATGCCCCGTCACCTCCTCCTCATCCTCGCGCTGCTCGGCCTGCTCGCCGTCTTCCTCCTGCTGGCCTCCGGCTGCCTCCGCACGGAGCCGGCCACGGACCGACCTCCGGAGCCGATGGCGGGCGAGGACCTCGGCGCCTTCGTCGCCCGTCCCCCCGTGTTCGAGGCCGAGGGCGTCCGGCTGGCGACGCTCAACGCGGAGTTCCTCTTCGACGGCCTCGATGGGGAGGGGCAGGCGGATTTCCCGTGGAAGGGGGCCCCCGAGGCCGCCCGCGCCCACCGCGACCGCGTCGCCGAGATCGTCCGGATGCTCGACGCCGACATGGTCGTGATGCAGGAGGTCGAGAACGGGGAGGTGCTGGAGATGATGATCGCGGAGTCCCTTGGCGGGCTCGGCTACGCGGCGCACTTCGTCCCCGGCCGCGACACGTTCACGGGGCAGGACGTGGCGGTCCTCGCGCGGGTGCCGGTCGAGGCCGTCGGGCGGACCGACGAGCGGGCGCGGGTCGCGGGCACGCGCGACGAGTACGGCGTGAGCAAGAACGTCTGGGCCCGCCTCGACCTCGGCGGCGTCCCGACCACCGTCGTCGGCGTCCACTTCCTCGCCCGTCCGGACGACGCCGAGCGGAAGCCGAGGCGCGAGGCGCAGGCCGAGGTGATCCGGAGGCTCGTGGAGGCGGAGATGACCGCCGGCCGCGCCGTCGCCGTGTTGGGGGATTTCAACGACTTCGACAGCGCTGTTCCAGACCGGGCCGGGAGCGCCCCCATTACCGACGTGCTTGAGACTGTCGCAGAGGCGGGACCGGGGCCGGAGGATGACCTGATCAACGTGATCGGCGAGGTGCCGCAGGCGGAGCGGTTCACGGCGTTCTGGGACCGGAACCGGAACGACGCCATCGACGCCGGGGAGCTCTCGGCGCTGGACCACGTGTTGCTCTCGCCGCGGCTGTACGGGGCGCTCCGGGAGGTCACGTTCGTCCACGCCCACGACCCGCGGCGCGGGCCGGACCACTTCCCCGTCGTCGCCACGCTGGGGCTGAACTGAACGGGGCGGGCATCTTTTCGGGAAGGCGATGCCACCAGCGGAGGGCACGCCGGTGGCGTGCCCCTACGGGGGAGTCGGTGCGGACGTGGTAGCATTCCTTCGCAGGGCGCAATGCATTGCGCCCCTACGGGTGCCTGTCGCGGCGGCGTCGGTAGCTTTCGCCGTTTAAGCCCTCTCTGCCCTCGGGACCCTCTGCGACGGCGGTACATACAAACCGGCCCCTCTCCCCTCCCCCGGACCCGCCTCCCACCGATGGCAGACTCCCCCCGTACCGCGCGACCTGACCCGGACCTCTGGCAACGTGCTTTAGACGGCGACCGCGACGCATTCGAGGAGGCGGTGGCGCCGCACCGCGAGGCGATGCTCGGCGCCGCCCGCACCAGCGTCGCTGCCCGAAAGGCCAACGGCGAGCTCGGCGAGACGGCACTGAACCCCGAGGAACTGGTCGGCGAGGCGCTCGTCCGCGCCTTCGACGGGCGCGACCGCTACGACCCCGGGGGGATGAGCCTCCGGGCGTGGCTCCTCCTGCTCCAGCAGCGCGCGCTCAACCGGATCGCCGCCGACGAGCAGCGCTACGCCGGCCAGAAGGCGATCTCCCTCGACGAGCCCGTCCCCTTCGGCGACCGCTACGACGCCGTCGAGGAGGGGTTCTACGAGTTCAACCAGCCCTTCGAGGTCGTCACCTACGAGGACCTCATCCCCGCCCAGGCCCCGGCCGACGTCGAGATCGACGCGCGGCGCCCGCTGACGGAGGAGGAGCGGGAGTTCCTCGACCGCGCCGAGCTCCGCCCCGAGCAGCGGCAGGTCGTCGAGCTCCACGACGAGTTCGCGCTCTCGCTGAGTGAGGTCTCCCAGATCCTCGACTACTCCCTCCAGGACACGGCGAGCGCGCTCAACGAGGCCCGCGTCCACGTCCGCCACTGGCTCGGCTCGACGGACGTCCGCGAGATGACCGGCGACGACCGGATCGACAGCTACACCGGCCGGCCCGTCTCCGAGAACCCCGGCGCCCCCGACTCCTTCCCGAACGACGAACCGAACGCCTCCGCATGAGCACCGCCCTCTCCCCCGAAGTCCGCGACACCCTCATCCGCGAGATGCGGGAGCGCACGACGACCCCCGGCTACCACTACCTCGACGCCGACCATCTCACGGAGCTCGCCGCCATCGAGAGCGAGGAGGCCCCCGTGCTCTCGCTCTTCATGAAGCTCTCGCCCGAGATGCGCGTCGGCGACGGGTGGCAGATCGCGTTCAAGGACCTCACCCGGCAGGCGCTCGAAGGCGTCAACGGGACCTACGCCCCCGAGGCCGTCCAGCGCGAGCTTGACCGCGTCGAGGAGGCGCTCCGAGGCGGCATCCCGCGGACGGGCCGCGGCCTCGTCTTCTACGCCTGCGAGGCCATCGGGCTGTTCCGCCAGTTCGGCGTCGCCATCGAGCTCCCGAACACGACCTACGTCGACCGCCGCCCCTACGTCCGCCCCCTCGTCCGCGTCCGCGACGAGCACGACCGGTTCGGGATCGTCCTGCTCTCGCAGAAGGACGTCCGGTTCTTCTTCAGCCAGATCGGTCTCGTCGAGGAGGTGTTCACGCTCGACGGCCGCGAGATCCTCACCAACGATTACCAGAGCAAGGACCAGCGGCAGGACAAGCAGCAGGAGTACCGGAAGGAGCAGGCCCAGCGCGCTGCCCATGCCACCCAACTCCTCGCCAAGCAGCTCGACGTCCGCCACCTCATCTACTCCGCCCCGGCGGACATGGAGGCGCCGTTCCTCGACGACCTCGACCAAGCCACGCGCCAGCGGATCTCGGCCTCGTTCCAATGCGACACGCTGGCCTCGCCGGCGGAGGTCGCGCAGAAGGCGGAGCCCGTGCAGCGGGAGGTCGAGGCGCGGGAGGAGACGGAGACGATCGGGAAGGTCCGCGAGCTGCTCACGACCCGCGCCGTGGCCGGGCTCGAGGACACGCTCGACATGCTGAACCAGCAGCGCGTGATGACGCTGCTCCTCGACGACGAGCTCCAGATCCCCGGCGGCATCGACCGCGAGACGGGGATGCTGACGACCCAGACCGAAGGCACGCTGGAGGCGACGGGCAACGAGGTGTTCCGCGAGGACGACCTCTTCGAGGTCATGGTCGAGCGGGCGCTCGAGCAGGGCGCCTCCATCGAGCTCGTCCGCAGCGAGGCCGCGCGGCAGGAGCTCCAGAGCCTCGGCCCCTGCGCCGCACTGCTCCGGTTCTAACCTCTCGACCTCGGCGGTAGACCTGTAGGGGCGTATTGCAATACGCCCCCACGGCGTTCCGGCTGGCCCCGCGCCTCAGAGGCCGACGCCGACGCGGAGGTAGAACACGTTCACGTCGAACGTGCCCCCCTCGTCCACCGTGCCCACGAACGGGAGTTCGTCCTCGTCGAAGAAGCCCGTCACGTCGAAGGCGTAGCGGAGCTCGGCGAAGACCTCCGGGCCGATGAGGGCGCCGAGCTTGGCGCCGATGCCGGCGTTCACAGCGACGTTCACGCTCCGGCTCCCGTCGAAGTCGGCGAGGTCGCCCGTCGGGAAGCGGAGTTCGGGACCGACGAGGGCATACGGCTTCACGATGGGGAGCGGGTACCGGAACTGGAAGTCTAGTGGAACGGAGACATAGGACACGTCGGCGTCGCCCGCATCGACCTCAAAGCCTGGGGTATCAGCCTCGAAGCCGAACTCCCCTACCCGGACGTAGAGCACAGACGCGCGAAGGGCGACGGGGAGGAGCGGCGCGCTGAAGTCGCCGTAGATGCCGATGTGGTAGCCGGTGGACTGGTCGAGGTCGGCGGTGGCGGCGTCGGAGAGCGAGCCGAAGTTGAGGCCGCCGGTGACGCCGAAGCTCGGGACGAGCTGGGCGCTGGCGAGGGGGGCGGCGAGCACGAAGACAGAGCCGAGAAGGGCGGAGCGGAGGAGGCGCATCGGGCGGTGGCGGCTTGACGGAGGGGCGAGACGGCCCCCGCAACTTCTCCCCCACGCCGGAGTTTCCGGGCCGATGTCGGCGACGGCGTACAGACGCGAGACCCGATCCCGTTGCCCCGTCTACCACGCAACCGCGCAGCCCCTTGAAGATCGGCATCACCGGGTACCCCACCTACGGCGGCTCCGGCGTCGTCGCCACCGAGCTGGGGAAGGCGCTCGCCGCGCGCGGGCACGAGGTCCACTTCATCGCCTACGCGCCGCCACAGCGGCTGGCCCACATCGCCGAGCGGGTCTACTACCACGAGGTCCGGGTCAACACGTACCCCCTCTTCGAGTACCCGCCCTACGCGCTCGCGCTGACGAGCACGATGGTGGACGTCGTGAAGCACAACGGGCTCGACCTGCTCCACGTCCACTACGCCATCCCCCACGCGACCAGCGCCGTGCTGGCGCGGCAGATCCTCGCCTGCGAGGGCGTCCGGGTGCCCGTCGTGACGACGCTCCACGGGACCGACATCACCATCGTCGGGCAGGACCCCTCGTTCCGCCCTGTCGTGACCCACGCCATCAACGGCTCGGACGGGGTGACCGCCGTCTCGGACTACCTCCGGCGGGAGACCTACGCCGAGTTCGACGTCGAGCGCGAGATCGCGGTGATCCCGAACTTCGTCGACACCGCGCGCTTCCGGCGGCAGGCGAAGGACCACTTCAAGCGGGCCATCTGCCCCAACGGCGAGAAGCTGCTCGTCCACGTCTCGAACTTCCGCGAGGTCAAGCGCGCCACCGACGTCGTCCGCGTGTTCGCGCGGCTGGCGGACGACGCCGCCGAGGGCGTCGGCCCCGGCGTGAAGCTGCTCCTCGTCGGCGACGGGCCGGACCGGCCGGCGGCGGAGGCGCTCGCCCGCGAGCTCGGGGTGTTCGAGGGCGTCCGGTTCCTCGGCAAGCAGGAGCCCATCGAGGAGATCCTGTCGGTCTCGGACCTCATGCTGATGCCGTCGGGGAGCGAGACGTTCGGGCTGGCCGCGCTGGAGGCGATGGCCTGCGGCGTCCCCGTCATCTCCTCCGACGTCGGCGGCCTCCCGGAGCTGAACGTGGACGGGGAGACCGGCGTGCTCTGCCCCGTCGGCGACCTCGACTGCTTCGCCGGCGCCGCCCGCCGCGTCCTCCGCGACGACGCGTTGCTGGCCCGGATGAGCGCCGCCGCCCGCGCCCGCGCCGAGGGGGTCTTCGACCTCGACCGGATCGTGCCGGCCTACGAGGACCACTACGAGGCCGTGATCGAGCGGACGATGGCTGGTGAGCCCGCCCCCGGTTGCTGACGAGCCCATGCCCCCGCTCCCCCCCGTCCGCAACCTGATCTCGAAAAAGAAGCCGACGTACCCCGTCAGCGACTACCTCGCCGAGTACCTCGCCCGCTACGGTCGCCTCCACGCCGAGGGGGTCCGCTACGAGCACCTCCTCCGCTACGACAACGCCGTCGCGCTCTACGACGAGGCCGGCACGGACACCCTCTGGAGCACGGTCTACTACGGCCCCGCCGAGCAGCGGGAGCTCCACGACGCCCTCCGCCTGACCTACGCGCTGCTCAAGTCCGACGGCGATCTCTCGACCGTCGAGCACCTCTTCATCGAGCGCGTCGACCTCTGCCTCTACGGGAACACCCTCCCCTTCCGCGTCCGCATCGTCAACCGGCTCAACGAGAACTTCGACTACTTCTACGTCAAGCGCGTCGACGCCAACCGCGTCTACGGCCTGGAGCTCGAGCACGTCCTCTCGCCCAACCGGATCAACTACTTCGTCAGCGGCAACCCCGACGGGGGCTCAGCCGAGGGCGGCGCGGGGGGGACGCTCATCGAGGAGCACATCATCGGGATGCCCGGCGACGCGTTCATGCGCGAGGCCATGCCCGAGAACCGGTTCGATCAGGTCCGCCTCGCGAAGGAGTTCGTGAAGTTCAACGAGCGCTGCCTCGTCCGCCTCCTCGGCGACATGCACTCCGGCAACTTCGTGATCGACATCACGCCGGACTTCGAGAAGATGCAGTACCGGATGCGCCCGCTCGACTTCGACCAGCAGAGCCACCACTGGAAGAAGCAGGTCTACCTCCCGCAGTTCTACCCCCAGAACAACCCCATCATCCGCCTCGGCATGGACCACATGAGCCCGACGACGGCGGACCAGTACCAGCGCGAGGAGCGGGCGCTGATCGCCAACCGCCTCCGCGTCAGCCACGGCCGCTACCGCGCGCTGATCGACGTGATGTGCGAGGACCTAATCGCGCCGCCGGAGCACGTCCGCCGCCTCGGCGCCCAGCTCGCCGAGCACTACGACGACCGCGTGTTCACGGACTGCCTCACGATGGGGGAGCTCCTCGACGCCTCGCTCGGCCGGCTCCTCCGGCACACGGCCCCCGCCAGCGCCGGCCTCCTCACCGAGCCGGAGGAGGACCCCCTCGCCGAGTACCACACCCGCGCCGAGCGGGGCGATGCTTGACCCGTCCTGTGGCACCGGCGCAGCCGCTCGCCGTATCATCGGGCATGGACTGGCGTGACCACGTCGTCTCCGACCCCCTCATCCTCGTCGGCAAGCCGACGCTGAAGGGGACGCGTATCTCGGTGGAACTCGTGCTGAGCCTGTTCGCCGGGGGTTGGACGCGGGAGGAGGTGCTGGAGAACTACCCGACGCTCACGCCGGAGATGCTGCAAGCCGCGTTCGCCTACGCCGCTGAGGTCCTGCACGACGAGGCCGCGCAGCCGCGCGCCGTTTGAACCGAGCGTCTCACGTTCCATCCTGCGGACGGTGAAGGATCGGGGCCAACGCATACTGAGGTGGTAGCCGACGCCCATCCTGCCACCCTCACTTTGATGCGTTTCCTCGCCGACGAAGACGTCCCCGCCGCCGTGGTCACTGCCCTGCGCGGAGCCGACTACGACGTCACAGACATCGCCGAGGTGGCCTCGGGCTCCCTCGACCCAGAGGTCTTGTCCCGAGCCGGCAGCGAGCGCCGCCTGCTGATCACGTCCGACCGCGACTTCGGAACGCTCGTGTTTGCCCGAGGTCGGCCTGTTCCCTCCGGCGTGATCCGCCTCCGTCCCGGCGCCGCACCGCCGACCTGGGCGCCTGCCGCTGTGCTGGAGGTGATCGAGGACCCGAAGCGGGAGCTGATTGGCTACTTCACCGTGACCGAGCCGGGGCGAGTCCGGCAGCGGCGCCTCCCGTCCTGATTCCTCCTCACGGCGTGCAGTAGCGGTCGTAGCTCGTTCCGAGCCCCCCAGATGCATCCCTGCTTAGCGCTCGGCGGTGGGTGAGATCGGCGGTGGGTGGGTGAAGGCGATCCGTTCGACGTCGGCCCACGCAACGTACTCGGGATTCTCTCGGCCGCCGCCGAAGACCAGCACGCCCGCGTTCTCCCCGCCGAGGTCGCCGGCACGTTCGAGCCGCAGCTCCTCGCCGCTCTGGAGGGTGACGGCGGCACGGCCAGCGGCTTCGGGGAGCAGGATGGAGGCGATCAGGCCGAAGGGGATGGTGTAGTCCACGCCTCGGGCCGGGGCGTCGAGCGTCTCGGTTGTCTCGCTCTCGTCGAGGTCGAAGACGAGCCGGCCGGCGAGGCGGCGGCCGTCGCGCGTGGTGACGGTGCCGACGAGCGGGAAGCCCGGGTGGAAGTCGCCGTAGGCGGGGCCGCTGCCGAGGCTGTCGCCGGGCGCGCTGAAACCGACGCGCTCGAAGGCGTCCCAGGAGACGAGCACCCGGCCGTAGCGCCGGTCGCCCACGTAGACCCCGCGGTTTCCGCGGTCGACCTGGCGGGTGCCGGAGAGGGCGACCTCGCGGCCGTCGATGAGCGTCACCACCGAGCCGCCTTCGGGATGACGGGCGATGGACCGGACGCTGTCGAAGCGCACGCCGCGCTCCCCGTCGTCCGTGCGGCCGACGAGCGCGTCGGTGCCGACGACCTCCTCACGGTCCCACTGGAGGAAGCCAGTGAAGTCGCCGCCGCGAGAGCGGACGGTTCCGTGGAGCCGGTCCGGGACGCCGCGGAGCGGAGCGGTCGGAAGGAGTTCGATGGTGCGGATGTCACCTGCTCCGAGGTCGGCGACGCCGCGCTCGGGGTCCCATACCCGGACGCCGTCGTCGAAGTCGCTGGCCTCGAGGCGGTCGAGGCTGACGTGGTGCCGCTCTTGAGCGTCACCCGCACCTCGGGGTCGAGCTCGCCCCGGTTCTCGATGACCCCCCGCACGCCGTCCCCCCGCGACTCGATCCGGACGATGTCGCCGAAGCGCGCCATGAACGGCCGGCCGAGGTCGACCTTGCCTTCGCCCCGGGAGATCTCGAACCCGAAGACCCTGGCGGGGGGCCGCTCTCCGATCAACCGCTCATTCGGCACGTGGACGGCCCAGGGATTCTTTACCTTGCGGCCGTTGAAGTAGTCGCTCCAGAACGCCTCCTCGTCGCCCCCCCACCGCAGCCGCCCCTCGTAGGTGTCGCCGCCGTGGGTGGTGACGCGGCCGTAGAGGAAGCCGGGGGCCTCCTCCGGCTCCCCCGCTGCCGAGGGCGTCATCGCAGGCGCAGCCACCGCGATGGACTCGTCGCCCTGCTCGACGACCAGGTAGCCGGCGACGAGGACGAGGGCGACGAGCCCTGCGGCGACGGCCCGCCGGGGGACGATGGCTTTAGTCATGGTCGTGGGGTTAGCTGAGCGACACTGCCTTTGGCGATGCAATGTACTTTTGACCGCAAAGCTACACAAGCTCCCACCCCTCACCGTCCTGTCCGCGAACCACGCCCCCACCGGGCAACGTTGAGTACCCCCCGCTAGCCCCCCCTCCCCATGCGCCCCCTCGCTCCCCTCCTGCTCTCCACCCTCGTCGCTGCAACGGCGTTCGCTCAGAATCACGACCACCCCGCGCTGACGGAACAGAAACAAGAGGAGCGCACCCCGGCGTCAAACGCGGCGCCCGCGCCCGATCACGATCACGGAGGGCACGTCATGAATCCCGAGCACGAGCGAGCCGGGACCACCGAGGCGTTCGTCGTGGATGGCCTCCGGGTGGATCCGGCTGATCCTCCGCCGGGCAGCGCCGTCGGCCGAGCGGGGGCGCGGCTGTTCGGGCGGGGCTACATCCACGTCACCTACGGCAGGCCGTTCAAGCGGGGCCGCGAGGTGTTCGGCGGGCTCGTCCCGTGGGGTCGGGTGTGGGCCACCGGCGCGCACCACGCCACCGAGATCGCCTTGACCACGCCCGTAGAGATGGACGGCCTCCCACTGCGGCCGGGGATGTACAGCCTGTTCACGACGCCACGACCGGATCGCTGGACGCTCCACGTCAACCGCCGCCTCGGGATGCACCTCGCCGACGAGTACGACCCCGACTACGACGTCCTCACCGTGGACGCCGTGCCCGAGACGCTGGCGGAGCCCGTCGAGGCGTTCACCATCGACCTCGTCCCGACCGAGGCTGGCCTCGACCTCCGCATCCGGTGGGACCGGACGAGCGTCCGCTTCCCCATGCGCCCCACGGCGTCGTTCTGAACCTAGCCCCCTCAGTCCGGCACGTGGTTGAACCGCTCGTGCGCCGCGGCCTCGAGGGCCTCGCGGTGGTCCGGGTGCGCGATCTCGATGAGGGCGCGGGCGCGCTGGCGGAGGCTCCGCCCGTACAGGTTCGCCACGCCGTACTCCGTCGCGACGTAGTGGACGTGGGCCCGCGTGGTGACGACGCCGGCGCCGGGCTTCGGGGTCGGCACGATCCGGCTCTCGCCGCGCCGCGTCGCGCTCGGCAGGGCGATGATGGGCTTGCCGCCGGGCGAGAGCGAGGCGCCGCGGATGAAGTCCATCTGGCCGCCGACGCCCGAGTACATCCGCGTCCCCATCGAGTCCGCGACGACCTGCCCCGTGAGGTCCACCTCGACGGCGCTGTTGATGGCGGTGACCCTCGGGTTCCGGCGGATGACGGCCGTGTCGTTGACGTAATCGGCACCGAGCATGACGACCTGCGGGTTGTTGTCGACGAAGTCGTAGAGCCGGCGGCTCCCCATGAGGAAGCTGCTGACGAGCTTCCCGGGGTGGACCCGCTTCTCGCGCCCGGTGATGACGCCGCGCTCGACGAGGTCGATCACGCCGTCGGTGAACATCTCCGTGTGGACGCCGAGGTCGCGGTGGCCGGTGAGGGCGGCGAGGACGGCGTCGGGGATGGCGCCGATCCCCATCTGCAGCGTGGCCCCGTCCTCGACGAGGTCGGCGACGTTCCGGCCGATGGCGCGGGCCGCCTCCGTCGGCGCGGCCGGCGGCATCTCGGGGATCGGGTAGTCCACCTCGACGGCGAAGTCGAAGGCGCTCTCGTGGACGAACCCGTCGCCGTGGGTCCGCGGCATGTTCGGGTTCACCTCCGCGATGACGTGGCGGGCCGTCTCGACGGCGGCCTGCGAGGCGTCCACGGAGGTGCCGAGCGAGCAGAACCCGTGCTCGTCCGGTGGCGAGACCTGCACCATCGCCACGTCGAGCGGGAGGATGCCGCGCTTGAAGAGCGCCGGGACCTCGCTGAGGAAGACGGGGACGTAGTCCGCCTCACCGGAGGCGACGGCCGCGCGGACGTTGGCGCCGATGAAGAACGCGCTCGTGTGGAAGCTCTCACGGAGCTCCGGCGCGGCGTAGGGCGCATCGCCCTCGGTGTGGAGGTGGCAGACCTCGACGTGGCGGAGTTCCGCCGCCCGCGCCGTCATTGCCGCCACGAGCCGCTGCGGCGCGGCGACGGCGGTGTGGATGAACACGCGGTCGCGGGAGGTGATGACGGAGACGGCCTCGGCGGCGTCGACGGACTTCATCGGGCGGAGGGATGGGTGAGGAGGGGCGTCGTCCTCTCCTACTCCGTCGGCGCCCGACCCTTCCGGCCGGCGGCGGCCTCCACCCGGTCTCCACGTCTGGGGCCGCACTCGGCGCGACGGTAGCCCGCCGCCGTGCGGGCCAGCACCTGCCGTAATCCGTACCATGCACCCAGAACCCGCGTCGCCCCGGCAACTATGTGGTCACGGCTCCCCCCGAGGACCCGACGCAACGCGTTGAGGATCATCCCCTTCGGGGTGATCTGGTTCCTCCTGGCGCAGGTGTTCCTGGTCTCCGACTACGCGGCGGCCGGCGGCTTCGCCAACGTCCCAGAGACGGCCATCGAGCTGAGCCCCGCCATCTACCTCTTCGCCAGTCTGGCCGTCGCGGTCGTGGGGTGCCTGGTTGGAGCCGTCGAGCTCCTCTACCTCAACCGGCGCCTCTCCTCGCTCAGCCTCGGGGCGAAGCTGATCGCCAAGACGCTCTTCTACGCCGCGCTCCTGACGGCGGTGATCCTCGTCACGTTCCCGGCGGCCGCGGCGATGGAGATGGGCACGGGCCTGACGGACGAGCGGGTCTGGGAGCGGCTCCGGGGGTTCCTCGTCAGCAAGACGAGCTTCGCCACGGGGGTGCAACTCGGCACCTCCCTCGTCGCCTCGCTGTTCTACGCCGAGGTCAGCGAGCACATGGGGCCCCACGTGCTGACCAACTTTCTGACGGGGCGCTACCACACCCCCAAGGAGGAGCGCCGGGTCTTCCTGTTCTCCGACATGAAGTCGTCCATGCGCATCGCCGAGCGGCTCGGGCACGCCCGCTACTTCGAGTTGCTCCGGGCCTACTACGACGCCCTCGCCGACGCCATCGTGGACCACGGCGGGGAGGTTAGCCAGTACATCGGCGACGAGATCGTCGTGTCGTGGCCCGAGGAGGCCGGGCTCCGCGACGGCAACTGCATCCGCTGCGTCCTCCGGATGAAGCGGGATCTGGAGCGAGAGGCCCCCGCGTTTGAGAAGCGCTTCGGGGTCGCCCCGGATTTCAAGGCCGGACTCCAGGTGGGCGCCGTCACCACGGGCGAGATCGGCGCGCTCAAGCGGGAGATCGTGTTCACCGGCGACGTGCTCAACCAGACCGCCCGGATCCAGGGGCTGTGCAACGCGCTCGGCGTCGACGTGCTGGTAGGGGACGAGTTGCGGGCCCGCCTGGGCGCGCATAACGAGTGGTCCTTCCGATCGTTGGGGGAGCAGGCGCTCCGCGGGAGGGAGCGGCCCGTGGAGCTGTTCGCCCTCGACGCCGAGAAGGTCCGCCTGCGCCGGGACGGCGCTCTGGAGGCTGGCTGACTACGGCGCGGGGTAGGCGTACGAGGCGCCGAGGCCGAGGGGGATCCCGAACGTCCAGTACAGGATCAGGAACGCCGACCACACCACCAGGAACACCAGCGCGTACGGGATCATCAGCGACGTCAGCGTCCCGATCCCCGTCCCCTTCACGTAGCGCTGGCAGTAGACGACGACGAGCGGGAAGTACGGCATCAGCGGCGTGATGATGTTCGACGACGAGTCGCCGACGCGGTAGGCCGCCTGCGTGAGGTCCGGCGAGATGCCGACCTGCATCAGCACCGGCACGAAGATCGGCGCCAGCAGCGCCCACTTCGCCGAGGCCGAGCCGACGAAGAGGTTCACGAACGCCGTCAGGAAGATGATGCCGACGACGGTGACGCCGCCCGGCAGGCTCAGCCCCTGGAGCAGCGCCGCCCCCTTCACCGCCAGCAGCGCCCCGATGTTCGAGACGGCGAAGGCGTTGACGAAGAGCGCGCAGAAGAACGCCATCACGATGTAGTAGGCCATCCCGCTCATCGCCTTCGTCATCGCGTCCACGACGCCCTTCGAGTCCTTGAAGACGCCGCCGACGAAGCCGTAGACGACGCCGGGGATGAGGAAGAGCAGGAAGATCAGCGGCACGATCGACCGCATGATCGGCGCCGAGAACGAGTTGAGCGAGCCGGTCTCGGGGTCGCGGAAGGCGGAGTCCTCGGGGACGAGCGAGAGCGCGAGCAGGCCGAGGCCGAGCACGAGCACGCACGTGGCCCACCAGAACGCCCGCCGCTCGCGCGGCTCGATGGTCCCCACGTCCGGCACCTCCTCGGCGTCGCCGTCCACCGGCGTCGTCGCCCGCAGCCGCGGCTCGATCACGCGGTCCGTGATGTACCAGCCGAGGGCGATGATGAGGAGGCTGGAGATCGAGGTGAAGAAGTAGTTGTTGAGGGGGTTGAGGAGGAGGTCCGGGTCGATGATCTGGGCGGCCGGCTGGGTGAACCCCATGAGCAGCGGGTCCAGCGCCGAGGGGACGGGGTTGGCGCTGAACCCGCCGGAGACCCCCGCGAACGCCGCCGCGATGCCGGCCAGCGGGTGCCGCCCCGCCGCGTAGAAGATGATCCCGCCGAGCGGGATGACGAGGACGTAGCCGGCGTCGACGGCGCTGTGGCTGATGAGCCCGACGAGGATGACCACCGGCGTGAGCAGCGCCGTCGAGGTCCTCCCGAGCAGGAGCTTGATGCTCGTGTTGAAGTACCCCGCCTCGTCGGCCACGCCGACGCCGAGCATCGCGACCAGCACGACGCCGAGCGGGGCGAAGCTGGTGAAGATGTCCACCATGTTCGCCATGAACCCGGCCAGCGCCGTCCCGGTCAGGAGGTTGTTGACCTCGATGGGCACGCCCGTCCGGGGGTCGATGTCGGCGAACGAGACGGGGGCGAGCAGCGCCGAGAGCCCCCACACGATGAAGAGCGAGAGCAGGAACAGCATCGCCGGGTCCGGCAGCTTGTTGCCGAGCGTCTCGATGCCGCCGAGGAGGCGGCTGACGAGGCCGCCCTTCGGCGCGGGCGTTTCGACGGGGGGCGTGGTCATCGGGGTCGGGGCTGAGTGGGCGCCGCGAATCTAGCGCTGCCCGGCGTTACCCGACACCCCCATCGGGCAGGCCCGGGTCGCCGCCCCACCTCGGGCCTGCCGAAGCGCGCCGCTTCGACTAGGCGGGCTCCTGGAAGGCCAGCCCCCGGACGCTCGCCGGGAGCTCTTCCAACCCGAGGCAGCCGAGCGCCTCCTCCAGCGTGGTGACGACTTTCGCCGGGCGCCCCCTTACTCGGACGCGCCAGGCGTAGAGCCTCATCACGATCTCGTAGTCCTCCTGATCCGTGATGATGATGTCGGGGCCGACCTCGCCCGTGGCCTGCGCCTCCACCATCGCGTCCATCCCCTCCAGCGTCACCTCGAGGGCGGTGAGGCCGCGCTCGTCCCAGATCGCCGCGAAGTCGTGGGACCACGACGGCTCGCTCTGGAGCGCGTTCGCGCAGCGCACGATGTCCCCTGCGGTGACGTCCCCCGCGATGCGGACGAGCGCGAGCCCGAGATCCTGGTCAATGGCGTACCGGCACTCCCCGTTCGACTCCGCCTGCATCGTCCCCCTCTTTAGAGTAGTCAGAGCGAAGGTACGCGCGGCGTCACCCCGAAGGGGTCTCCTAACCCGGTCCGCGCCTATCCCCTTGTTACAGGTGTGACAGGCGGATGGCACGGCGGTTAGGTACATTAGGGCAGTCACTTCCGAGCACGTCTGCTCGTCCCGATGGAGAAGTATACGGTCGCCCGCTTCATCCGAGAGTTTGCCACCGAATGCGCCTGCCTAGAGCACATCGTCGCGCTCCGCTGGCCTGACGGGATCGAGTGTCCCGAGTGCGAAGAAGCTACCAAGCACTACCTGATCGAGAGCCGGAAGTGCTACGAGTGCAAGGGGTGTGGAACGCAGACGTACCCCACGAAGGGGACCATCTTCTACCGGAGCCGCACGCCGCTGACGGTGTGGTTCTACGTCGTCTTCCAGATGGCGCAGACTCGGTGCGGTGTCTCCGCTAAGGAGATCGAGCGTCAGACGGGTGTGACCTACAAGACGGCGTGGCGGATGTGCCAGCTTGTGCGGGCGGCGCTGGCTGAGGGGGACTTCGAGACGATGACGGGCACCGTGGAGGTGGACGAGGTTTACATGGGCTCCCGCAAGCCTCGTCGCCCCGGTCAGCGCAAGCGAGGCCGTGGCGCGATCAGCGGCACGGTTCCCAAGACGCCCGTTGTTGGGATCGTGGAACGGGACGCCGAGGGGATGCCCCTTCGGGTTCGCGCCCGCGTCACTGCTGACGTGAAGCGCTCTACGGTGATGCCTTTCATCGAGGCGACGGTAGAGCCGGGAAGCCGCGTCTACACGGACGAGTACGGCATCTACCGTCCGCTAGAGGAGCGGGGCTACCGGCACGACTTCGTGCGGCACAAGGCGAAGCAGTACGCCTATGAGGCCGTAGACGAGGAGACGGGCGAGGTCCACAATGTCCACACGAACGCGATAGAGGGCTTCTGGAGCCAAGTGAAGGGCGGCGTCCTCAACGTCCACCGGGGCGTCACCCCGCGCTACCTACAGCGCTACGTGGACGAGTTTGCCTTCCGCTACAGCCACCGGAAAGACGAGCAGCCGATGTTCTCAGCTATGCTCAGTCAGATTGCCGTTGCCGGACAACCTTCTGCAACGCTTCCCTGAAATCGGACTCCGCTAAATCGGATCTCTCGCTAGTGCCCTCCTCTTTGAGCATCCCCTCTAGCGTTTCTCGGAGAGCAGGAGGGAAGTCGGAGTTCGCCAGCAAAGATGATTCGGGGGCATCCCCTTCACATCCGTCTCCATTCACCCCTTCGGGTGGCGGCGGGTCCGGTCGTGGATCGGGCTCACTCATAGTAGCTTACACCGCCCCTGCGGCTCTTGCTTCGTAGCAATCTAAGCCCTGGAGAGCACGGTTCACCACAGGTAGCCCTATGTTGGCCGGAGAGCCCACCTGCGGGCGGTCGAGACCCGGCTTGAAGAACATCACTTCACGCCCTCTGTACCGCGACTGAGCGCTGTAGCTGAGGTCATAGCGCAGTGGCACGTAGTCGCCGTAGTAGTTGATGATTTCCTCGTCAGCGTCATAGGAGACGAGCCAATCTTGTCTGATGAGCGGGACCAAGTGGGCGATCTCTAGGTGCCCCCCCGGCTCATAGGCGTTCCGGTACAGCCCCTGCCCCTTCACGAAGTAGGGAGGGTCTAAGTAGACCAGGGCGTGTTCAGTGATCGTAGGCAGGATACACCTGATAAAGTACGCCGCATCGTAAGGCGTCAGAGTTATCTTGTCCCTGTGGTCAGCCACCCGCTGAATACGCTTAATAAGTGCGGGCTTGTTGTATCGAGCATGCAGCTCCCACTGACCCTGCTGCTTCTGACCCCCAATTACACCCCCCCCCCTGATAATACCAGACTTATTGGTTCTGTTTAGGAAAAATGTGGCAAAGGCTAAATCTATCGAATCAGGCGAGTCTGCATCAAGCACCGCTCTCTGCTTGTGCCATTCCTCGATAACAACATGAGTATCTGTAATTCGGCTACACAAAGCATCAGTGTCGTTGAGCACTGCATCCCAGAAGGCATATACGTCTCCGTCTAAATCGTTGATGTGGATGTGAGACGCATACCCCTCGTATAGTAGAGAGAGAGCTACGCCCGCCCCTCCTGCAAAGGGCTCGATGTATTCTGAATCAACTAGATCGTTTGCGATAAAAAGGAGCTTGATGTAGTTCGCCACCTTTCCCTTGCCTCCGGGATAGCGGAGGGGGGAAGGGTAACGCTCGGTAGGTCGAGGTTTCATCGGTGCGCTCGGTTAGCCTAGGAGCAACGATATCGAAGAGGTTGCTCTCGTGGCCACCACACTGTCTTCACATTGCCCTCACGCGAGTTCTTACGAGCAGAGCGCGAATCAGCTTACTGGTTCATCTCTCTGAGAAGCGGAAAGATGTTCTGGAACATCGTGCTGACATCACCGGGGGTCAAGGAGAAGGTGGGATGGTGGACGAGTTAGTTCATGGACGTGACCGACAGCAGCCCATCAGGCTTCGCCAGGTCCGCCATAGCACCATGCAGTGCCCGCGTCATGCTCATGTTCGCCGCTTTCGTGCCAGATCCCGTCAGGTGGTTCGTCGCGTCCCGTAGCATGTCTACGACATTGCGGTCCTTCCCGTCCGACCGCTTGGTCTTGATCCCGTGATCTTGGCAGCACGCCTTCGCTGATATCTCGAACATACTGCGGAGCACGAAGCAGAACGCCAAGGGGGTTTTGCGCATGTCAAGCGCCCTCGCTTCCTTCAAGAGCGCTACTACCTTCTCGCGGTTATTGCCCAACGGTTTGAAACCCCTCAACGTTCGCTTGACGCCTGCGGGGTCGTTCGTGGCCATTGCGGGCGAGGGGGATGAACCGCCTTTCCCTTTCTTGGTTGCCCTCTTCTTGGTCTTGGGAGGGGTGGACTTTTTGCTCTGCGTAGTCGCTTTGGGCACCCCGTATTCGGCCGCGAAGTCCTTGTCAGACCGAACTTTCTTAAAGTCGAGGGTGCCTATTCCTATGTCTCGGATGATAGCATCAAGCGCCGTCCTGTGCGACACCTGAGGATACCTGTTGGCTAGATCGGGAGCATTCTTCGCTCCGAACCTCGTAGCCGTTCGCTTCATCACGTCGTCAAGTACGCTCAGAGGGAAGTCACCCGACCATGCTTCCCTCTGGTGAGTCGTAATGTTCTTGGCGGCATCAAGAAAGTGCTCTAGCAGATCGAGAGCGGGTTCGCGGCCTCCCCGGTCTCGCGAGAGGCGAGCCTTAGCAACAGCACTCCAGGGGGCTCGGGCTGCCTTCTCGCCTTTGCCGTGGACGAGAGCGACGATACGATCCACCGTGGCCGATTCACTCGCGTCGTAGATAGTGCAGGGCACCGACTCGTTCTCGTCCTTCCATGCCTTCGCCTTCTTCTTGATCGCCACCCGAATGTCCTCTGGCACGTCCACGCCTGCCGCTTTCGCATCCACAAGACCCAAGATGATCTTGAGGGCGCCGACACGCCGATTGCCCTCCCTGACGACGAGGTACAAGGGGTCGTTTGGAGATCGAAGGACGATAATGTTCTCCGTGGGGAGGTAGCCTGAATCAAGCAAGCTGTTCGTCAGGCTCCAGAACCGCTCAGGGTTAACGGAGATGAGCGCTTGAAGCTCGGCCTCCTCATCTGGTTGGGGTCTCGTTCTGTAGTTCCGCAGATCGAGAGAGAGGTCCCGGACGGGAGTATCTTGATACTTACTCATCCTGATTAGAAGGGAGAGGATCTGTTGGCGCAGGAAGATAGCGGGCGGCGACCACTCCTGCCGCAGCCACCTTTAAGCATTAAGCTCAGGGCTCTCCACGCTCAAATCTGAGCCTCGCCTCCTGTAGCAAGGGTATACGCGCGACCCGGTCTTGTATACAGGTTCTCATTCGTGGTGCGTCCGATGCCCTTCGACGCCCTCCGCGACGAGCGTGGCTACGCGGCTTGGCCGGCGAGGAACGGATTCGTCCGGCGCTCCTGCCCGACGGTCGTGGCGGGGCCGTGGCCGGGGTGGACGGTCGTCTCGTCGGGGAGCACGAACAGCTTCTCGCGGATCGAGGCGAGCAGCGTCGGCATCGAGCCGCCCCAGAGGTCGGTGCGGCCGATGGAGCCCTGGAACAGCACGTCGCCGCCGATCACCAGGCCGTTCGTGCGGTCGTAGAAGCAGACGGAGCCCGGCGAGTGGCCGGGGGTGTGGAGCACCTCCCACGTAGCACCCCCGAACCGGATCTCGTCGCCCTCGGCGAGCGTGGCGTCGGGCGCGGGCGGGCGTTCCAGCTCGACGCCGAAGGCGCGGGCCTGGAGCTCGGCGCCGTCGAGGAGCGGGAGGTCGTCCGGGTGCAGCCGCCACCGCATCCCGAAGACGCGCGCGAAGTGGGCGCAGCCGAAGATGTGGTCGAGGTGGGCGTGGGTGAGGAGGAGGTGGCGGACGGTGAGCCCGTTCCGCGTCACGTAGTCCTCGACGGCGCGGCGCTCGGCGTCCGTCGCCGTGCCGGGGTCGACGAGGACGGCCTCGCCGGCGTCGTGGCAGACGTAGCAGTTCTCGGCGAAGGGGCTGACGACGAAGGGCTTGACGGTCACGGCGGCGCGGGCGGATCTCCGGGGCGGACGACGGGGCGCCCCTCCAACCCCCCGCCGCCCGAACCGATCCGAGCGGAGCTGCCCTGAACCTCCGCCGGGCGCTCGCGTTGGGGCGGCGGGCGTGGCGGAAACTACCCCTCTGTCATCCCGGACTTGATCCGGGATCCATGCGGCGGCGAAGTCCTGCACCTCGCATGGATCCCCACCTGCGCGGGGATGACGGAAGAAGCTTAGGAGCGATAGACCTGTCTACACGCGCGTTCCCCGTTCCCGCGTCCGATTTCCCCGCGCGATGAAGAAGCTGCACGCGATGCTCCTGAAGAGCCTGCCGGGGCCGTTCCTCGCGGCCTTCGGGACGCTCGTGTTCGTGCTCCTGATGCAGTTCCTCATCACCTACCTCAAGGACCTCGTCGGGCGCGGGCTGCCGGCGGCGGTGATCGTCGAGCTCATCGTCTACAGCCTCGCCTACATGGTGTCGCTGGCGGTCCCGATGGCGGTGCTCGTGACGACGCTGCTGGCGTTCGGGCGGCTGGCGGAGTCGCGGGCCTACGCCGTGGCGAAGGGGGCCGGCATCTCGCTCGGGCGGCTGGCGTGGCCCGCGCTCGCGGCCGGCGCCGTCGTCGCCCTCGGGATGGTCTACTTCAACACGGTGATGCTGCCGGAGTCGAGCCACCGGGTGCGGACGCTGTGGCGCGACATCCGCCAGAGCAAACCGGGCTTCGAGCTCCAACCGGGCGTGTTCTACGACGGCCTCCGCGGCTACACCCTCCGCGTGGACGACGCCCCGGCCGAGTCGAACCGGCTCCGCGGCGTGCTCGTCTTCGACCACAGCACCTCCGGCGACGAGACGGTCATCGTGGCCGAGCAGGGGGAGCTCACGACGCTGCCGGGCGGGCTCGCCCTGGAGATGGCGCTGGCCGACGGCGAGATCCACCGCCAGCGCCGCGTCCGCGACGACGACGCCACCGGGAGCCGGAACCGCGTCGAGCGCTACGAGCGGATCGGGTTCGACCGCCACCGCCTCACGTTCGACCTCTCGGACCTCAGCTTCGAGCGGACCGACGGCGACGCCCCCTCCCGCACCGACCGGACCATGCGGGCCTCCCAAATGGCTCGCCTCGTGGACTCCCTCGACGCCTCGGTCGAGGGGCGCCTCGGCGACCTCCGCGCGGACCTCGCCCGCCTCCGCCGCGCCGACGCCGACCGCGCCCCGCCGCCCGCCTCTGCCGACTCGGCCGCCGTGGACTCCGCGGGGCAGCCCCACCCGAGCCCCGCCCTCGACGGGCTGCCGCCCGACGAGCGGGAGGCCGTCGTGGACGTCGCGGCGCAGCGGATGCGCGCGGCGCGGGCCGCCACCGACGGCGCCGCCGCCTCCGTCCGCTTCGAGCGGCAGCGCGCCGACCGCTACCGGGTCGAGATCTACAAGAAGTACTCGATGGCCGTGGCGTGCGTCGTGTTCGTCCTGATCGGGATCCCCCTCGGGCTCTCCAGCCGCGGCGGCCTCGGCGTCTCAGCGCTGCTGGCCGTGGGGATCTTCCTGTTCTACTGGATCTCCCTCGTGCAGGGCGAGAAGCTCGCCGACCGCGGCCTGCTCGACCCGTGGGTCGGGATGTGGGCGGCGAACGCGCTCGTCGGCGTGGCCGGGCTGTACCTCTTCTGGCGCGAGCGCCGCGACCCCGCCGGGCGCAACCCGCTCCGCCGGCTCCGCGCGCGGCTCCGCCTCCCGCGGCGGGACGGGCGGCTCCGGCCGGGCTGACGTGTCAGCCGAACCTGGCGTCAGACCTGGCTGACGTGGACCATGTTCGTCATCCCCTTGGCCGGGAGCGGGAGGCCGGCGGTGATGACGATGCGGTCGCCGGGCCGGGCGACGCCGCGCTCGGTCAGCAGCCGGCGCACGGTCCCGACGCCGTCGTCGGTGTGGTGCTGGAAGGGGATCCCGATGCCCTGCGTGCCCCAGACGAGGGCGAGCTGGCTGACGGCGCGCTGGTTGTCCGTGAACGCGAAGACCGGCACGCTCGGGCGGTGCCGCGCGATGGCCCGCGCCGTGTTGCCGGAGTGGGTGAGGCAGGCGATGGCGACGGCCCCGACCTCCTCGGCGAGCTGGACGGCCGTGTACGAGATGGCCTGCGTGAGCCGGCCCGCGTCGTGCTCGTCGAGGTGGACGGCCTGCGCGGCCTGCCAGCCCCCTAGCTTGCGGCGGTTCGCCTCCGCCGTGCGGATGATGCCGACCATGGCCTCGACGGCGCGGATGGGGTACTTGCCGGCGGCCGTCTCGCCGGAGAGCATCACGGCGTCGGAGCCGTCGAGCACGGCGTTCGCCACGTCGGAGGCCTCGGCCCGCGTCGGGCGCGGGTTGTCGATCATGGACTCCAGCATCTGCGTCGCCGTGATGACGGGCTTGGCGCCCTCGAGGCACCGGCGGATCAGCCGCTTCTGCACGATGGGCACCTCCTCCATCGGCATCTCGATACCGAGGTCCCCGCGGGCCACCATGATGGCGTCGACGCGCCGGAGGATGTCGTCGATGTGGTCGAGCGCCTCGGGCTTCTCGATCTTCGCGACGACGGAGACGTCGCGCCCGCTGGCCCCGATCCGCTCCAGGAGGGCCGCCACGTCGGAGCCGGTGCGGACGAACGAGAGCGCGATGAAGCTGACGTTGAGCGCGAGCCCGAACTCGAGGTCGGCGATGTCCTTCTCGGTGAGCGACGGGCGGCTCGTGCGGATGTGCGGGAGGTTGACGCCCTTGTGCGAGCGGAGCGGCCCGCCGACGACGACCTCCGTCTCGACCTCGGTGCCGTTGGTCGCCTTGACCTCGAGCTCGATGAGCCCGTCGTCGATGAGGATCCGCCCGCCGGGCTCGACGTCGGCGGCGAGGTCGTCGTAGGACACGAAGGCCCGCTCGGCCGTGCTGACGGCGAGCGGCTCGGTGGTGAGCGTGAGGGGGCGCCCCCCCTGGATCAGCACGCAGCCGTCCTCGACGGGGCCGAGGCGGATCTTCGGGCCCTGGAGGTCCTGGAGGATCGGGACGATGCGGCCGGCGCGCTCGGCCTCCTCGCGGACGAGGCGGATCCGCTCGCGGTGCTCGTCGTGGGTGCCGTGGCTGAAGTTCACCCGCGCCACGTCCATCCCCGCCTCGATCAGGCCACGGATGACCTCGCGTGAGGAGGAGGCGGGGCCGAGGGTGACGACGACCTTGGTGCGACGGTCCATGTGCGCGGCCGGAAGAGGGGCTCGAAGGCGGTGGAGAGCGCCCGGAAGGTACGGCGCGCCCACTGAGGCGCGGCGGCTTCGCCGGATGACCGTGCGGTTACGCGTGGGGCCCAGAGGCGGGTGACTTCGTGGATGCGCCAGCTCATGGTTCGTCCCTCGGTTGGCGTGCCGGCCGGGTTCTCACCGTGCACCTCACCAATAACGAACGTGTCCGCGCGGAGCGCAACCGGGGGGCCGCTCCTTGTCGCAACGGGGAAATCCCCGTGGGCCCCGGTAGGCCCCCTACGCCTCGTCGGCCTCCGCCCCGCCGATGCTCTCGGTGCGCACCCAGTCCACGGCGTAGCGCATGAGCTCGGAGGCGTTCTTGAGGTCGAGCTTCCGCTTGACGTTGGCGCGGTAGCTCTCGATCGTCTTGACGGAGAGGTGGAGCTTCTCGGCGATCTCGCGGGTCGAGATCCCCTGGCCGAGGAGCTGGAGCACCTCGAGCTCCCGGTCGGAGAGCTGCTCGGGGCCGAGCTTCTCGGTGCCCCCGCCGTCCACGGCCCGGCGGAGGAACTGGTCGGCGAGCTCGGGGCTGAGGTAGAGGTCGCCGGCGAGGACGCGGCGCACGGCCGTGACGATGTCGGTCGTGGCGCGCTGCTTCATGACGTAGCCCTGGGCGCCGGCGCGGAGCGCGCGCTCGGCGTAGAACGTCTCGTCGTGCATGCTCATCACGAGGATCGGCGTCTCGACGCCGCGCTCGCGGATCTGCTTGATGAGCTCGAGCCCGCTGACGCCCTGGAGCGAGACGTCGATGACGGCGAGGTCGTACGGTCCCTGAACGGCGAGGTCGAGCGCCTCCGGGGCGGTGTTCGCCTGCGCCGTCACCGTGAGGTCCGGCTGCTGCTCGATGAGTTGCGCCAGCCCGTGCCGGACGATGGGGTGGTCATCAACGATGAGGATGCGCGTCTGAGACTCGCTCATGGGGCGACGGGGGGCGACGGGTTTATTGCTGGGCAGACGCGGGCCGACTCCTCACCCTCCGGCGGCGTCTAAGGGAATATAAATGACGCGTCCGTCCCCGACCGTAAAAGCTGAGAGGCGCCAGGGGCCCCCTGACCGTGGCCCTCTCCCCGTCAGAGCCTCCCCATCAGGGCCGCGCGGCGATGCGGTCGAGGCGGGGCCAGAAGTCCTCCTCCCAGTACGCCGAGCGCAGCGCCTCGACGAGCGTCACGGCGTACTCGCCGGAGGCGGCCTCGACCGAGAGGAGCAGCCGCGCCGGGTCGGTCCCCCGGACCCACACCTCCTCAGCGGCGGCGCGCTGCTGAGCGCCGACGAGCGACGGCGCCTCGCCCGCGTAGCGCACGACGATCCGCTCCCCCTCCCGCGGCCCGGCCTCCGTTTCTACCATCACGCGGCCGGTCCGCGTGGCCATGGCCGGGACCGCGCCCCCGTCGTCTGCCAGGACGGCGAACGCGGCGGTGTCATTCTCCTCGAAGGCGAGCGCGCGGACGACGAGGGGGACGAGCGAGGCGGGCACGGCGTCGGCCGGGGCCTCGAACGAGGCGGCGCTGTTGCCGTAGTCGTCGCTGCGGTAGAGGGCGTCCACGCCGTCCGCACCGAAGGCGAGCTCGCGGTACGCGTTCGAGCACCAGTCGAACAGGGTGAAGCTGGCCTTGAGCGGGGCGAGGTCCGCCTGCCGGGCGTTGGCGACGAAGGAGCGCTTGTACTGGTAGCTCCCGCTCTCGAGCTCGTAGAAGAAGGCGTACTTGAAGGCGGAGACGGCGTCGGCGTCGCCGGCCGTGGCCTTCGCCATGCGGGCCGGGCTGAACTCGTGGCGGACGAGGTACGTCCCGACGGTGAACGCCTGGCCCTCCGCGCGGCCGTACTGGTTCCGCGCCCGCTCGACCCGGTAAAAGGCGACCTCCGACCGCCCATCGTCCCACAGCGACTGCTGGAGGAAGTCCGCGTCGAGCGGGATCGGGGGGGGCGTAGCTTCGGGGATAACGTCGGCGCTTTGGGCGGCGCACCCGGCGAGGCCCGACCCGACGATGGCAACGATGGCGGCGAACAGCGTGAGCGACGGCTTCATCTCGATGGCTTTCTGGCGGGGGGTCCTGCTCTTACGGCGCCTCCGCACGCAGGCTCCGCGCGGCGCCGCGGTCGTGACGCTGCTGTCGTGGTTGACCCTTCAGGGGGCCCCGACGGCGCACGCGCAGGACGCCCTCCCCGACTCCTCCGGCCTCGCCCCCGGCGGCCTCGCGCTGGTGGACTCGGCCGGCGTCGGGCTCGGCGTGGACCGGACGGAGATCCGCCCGTGGCGGCTGGCCCTCGTCGGCGGCGGCGCGCTCGGCGTGGGGTTCGCGGTGATGGACGTGCAGCGGCGGCGGTGGTGGACCGAGCGGAGCCCCCGCTTCCGCATCCAGAACGACTGGGAGTACGTGCTGTGGTCGGACAAATTCGGGCACGTCTTCTCCTCCTCCCTCTACTCCCGGTTCTACACCACCTCGCTCCGGTGGAGCGGGTTCAGCCGGGACGACGCCGCGCTCTACGGCGCCGTCGCCGGGTGGGTCCAGCTCCTCTACTACGAGGCCCTCGACGGCTTCGGCCCGATCTGGGGGTTCTCGCCGGGGGACCTCCTCTTCAACACCGTCGGCGCGGGGTTCACCTACGCCCAGCACCGCGAGCCGTACCTCCGCGCCTTCGACCTGAAGGCGAGCTACTGGCCCAGCGGCTGGGAGGGGAAGAACCTCACCGACGACTACGCCGGCCAGACGTGGTGGGTCACGGCGAACCTCCGCGGCGCGCTGCCGGGCCGAACGGGCGACGCCTTCCCGCCGTGGCTGAACCTCGCCGTCGGCTACGCCGCGCGCGACCTCGACGAGCGGGAGTTCCTCACCACGCCCTACGTCTACCTCGGCCTCGACCTGGAGCTGCGCGGGCTCCCCATCGACCACCCGGTGTGGAACGCGGCGGTGGAGTGGCTGCGCTACATCCATCTCCCGGCCCCGGCCATCCGCCTGACGCCGCGCCCCGCGCTCGTGCTGCTGGCGTACTGAACGCAACCTCGGCGCTCGCTCACACAAGCCGGAAGGAACGGCGGTGGTGGGGGCTCGGGCCGTGGGCGCGGAGCGCGGCGTAGTGCTGAGCCGTCGGGTAGCCCTTGTGCTGCGCCCACCCGTACGCCGGGAACGCCGCGTCCAGGCCCTCCATGATCCGGTCGCGCGTCTCCTTCGCCACCACCGAGGCGGCGGCGATCGAGAGGCTTTTGGCGTCTCCCTTTACAACGGTCTTCTGCGGCCACGGGGCGTCCGGGATCGTCCGATTGCCGTCAATGAGGAGGTAGTTCGGGGTGGCGGCGAGGTCGAGCACGGCGCGGCGCATGGCCTCCATCGCGGCCCAGAGGATGTTGAGCCGGTCGATCTCCGCCGGCTCGCACCGCCCGACGCCGACGGCCACGGCCTGCCGCCGGATCTCCGGGAGCAGCGCGGCGCGGGCCTCCGGGCTCAGCCGCTTCGAGTCGTCGAGCCCCGGCAGCGCCGCCTCAGGCGGGAGCACGACGGCCGCCGCCACGACGGGGCCGGCGAGGCAGCCGCGCCCCGCCTCGTCCACGCCCGCGATGCGGGGGTGCCCCTTCTCCCACAGCGTGCGTTCAATGGTGAGGGTCGGCATGGAGGGGCGACGTAGTGAGGGGGTGTAGGGCGTGTGACCGCGACGTGTGAGAGATTACGCCCCGTCAGGGACTCACTCTGAGACTTCGCCCAAGCCCCCAGCCCTATGCACGTGCTCCGCATCGCCGTCTCGGTCGCATTCATCGGTCTCGTCGCCGTATGTGCCGCGGAGGGCCCGGCCGCGCTGCTCGCGCGTCAGCAGTCCGCGCCCGGCGCGAGCCCCGTCGCCGACGGCGTCCTCTTCGAGCAGGCCGTGGAGATGATGCGCGCGCGCGCCGCTCAGGGCGACGCGGAGGCCATGACGACGCTCGGGGTGCTCCACACCCTGCCCGCCCTCTTCCCCGCCGAATACAGCACGGTCGTAGCTCGTGATTCGGCGCGTGGGGCGGCGCTGCTGGCGCGGGCCGGCGCTAGGGGCTCGGCGCGGGCGGTGGCCTTCTCGGGCATGCTGCACTGGCTGCGGAGGGACTACGGCGTCGCCCTCGGGCTCTACGAGGCCGCCGCCGAGATGGGCGAGCCGAACGCGCAGGTCGCCGCCGCCGGCATGTACGCGGCCGGCCAGGGCACGGAGCCGAACGCGGAAGCGGCCCTCGCCTGGTACGAGCGGGCGTTGGCAGGCGACGACGCGTTCGGGCGCCGGCAGGCGGCGCGCGACCTCCGCGCAAAGGTCCACCACCGGCTCATCCCGAGCGCGCTGGCCCGCGAGGCCCTGCGGGCGGCGCAGCGCGCCGAGCATGCCGGAGCCGTCCGGCTGACGAGCGACTGACCTCGGGCGTGAAGGGGCCCCGAAGACTGCCGGATGGCGCCCCGCTTGATGAGGGAGCGGAAACCTGCTATATTCCCCCTCGTTCACGCAGCGTCAGCGATGTGACGCCACCGCAGCATCGGGCCGGCGGCCCTCGCAGTCTGAGGCCGCGCCGCAACGAGGAGAGGGTCCCCCAGAGGTCGTGTCAGAGAACTCCGGCCCCGCTCGGAGCGTGACGCCCCCTCCTCGTCCGGCACCACGCAGGTGCCGTCGCGCGGCCCGCTTCTTGCCGGGCAACCCCATACGTCGCAGCCCGACGGCGGCTCCGCAAGGCACGGCCCCGCCGTGCTCGCGGCCCCGGCCCATTAGCCCGCACACGACGCGGTTCTGCAGCCGCACCCCCGGCCCGCGCCGGACCGTCTACTCCCGCACCGGCTCCCAGCGGCCCAACGCGCCGCTGACCGTCCCCGCCGGCAGACATCCCGGGATCCCTCCCTGTCAAGCGACCGCCGCGCGGTCGCGACCGTCCCTTCCACCCACTCCCAAACCGATGGATCAGGACCAGCGCGACGAGCGCGCCGACGCGAACGGCCAAGCCGACGAGCCGCAGCAGCGCCCCTCCCGCCGCCGTTCTCGCCCCCGTAAGGACAACGCGCAGGACGACGCCGGCAACACGAACGGCCAGGAGGCCAAGCCACGCCGACGCCGCTCCCGCCGTGCCGAGCCCGTCGCCTCCAGCGACGACGCCTCGCTGCAAGAGACCCATGAGCAGGAGGAGGCGAGCGGCGACGACCAGCCCGAGTCCGGGGACCCCAGCAGCAACGGCGATGGGAGCCCGCAGAACCACGGCGGCAACCAGAACGATGAAGGCCAGGGCGGCGGGGGCCGCAGCGGTAACCGCAACAGCCGCGGCAACCGGAACAAGAGGAAAAAGAAGAAGGGCGGCGGAGGCGGGGGGCACCCCGGCGAGCCGTTCACCGGCGTCCTCGAGATGATCGGGGACAAGAACTTCGGGTTCATCCGCAAGATGCACCCCTCGCTGCCGAAGGGTGACAACGACCCCTTCATGCCGCCGCCGCTGATCGACAAGTACAAGCTCCGCGACGGCGTCCTCCTCGAGGGCACCATCAAGCCCGGCCGGAAGGGCGCCTGGCAGGTCACCGACGTGGAGACCGTGATGGGGCTGCCGGCCGAGGACTGGAAGGACTACGAGCCCTTCGACGAGGGCCTCGTCATCTACCCCAACGAGAAGCTCAACCTCATCACCGGCCCCGCCGACGTGACGATGCGGGTGATCGACCTCGTGGCGCCGATCGGGAAGGGGCAGCGGGCGCTGATCGTGGCGCCGCCGCGCGCGGGCAAGACGGTCATCCTGAAACAGATGGCCCGGTCGCTCGCCGAGAACCACCCCGAGGTCGAGCTCGTCGCGCTGCTCATCGACGAGCGCCCGGAGGAGGTCACCGACTTCCGCCGGACCACCGAGGCCACGGTCTTCGCCTCCTCCAACGACTACCAGGAGGACAACCACATCCGTGTCGCCACGCTCGCCTTCGAGTACAGCCGGCGGCTCGTCGAGATGGGTAAGGACGTCGTGCTGCTGCTCGACTCGCTGACGCGGCTCGGGCGCACGTTCAACCTCTGGGGCGGCAACTCCGGCCGCACGATGTCCGGCGGCCTCGACGCCCGCGCGCTGCTCATGCCGCGGAAGATCTTCGGCGCCGCCCGCAACATCGAGCACGGCGGCAGCCTCACCATCGTCGCCACCGCCCTCATCGAGACGGGCAGCCGGATGGACGACGTGATCATGGAGGAGTTCAAGGGCACCGGCAACTCCGAGATCGTGCTCGACCGCGAGCTCGCCGACAAGCGGATCTTCCCGGCCATTAACCTCCGCAAGAGCGGGACGCGGAACGAGGAGCGGCTGCTGGGGGAGATGACGAAGTACCACCACATGCTCATGCGCGCGCTGAACTCGCGCCACCCCGTTGAGGCGATGCAGGCGCTGATCCGGCACGTCCAACAGAGCCCGGACAACGTCCACCTCCTCAACGAGCTCATCCCGACGGAGATCTAACGCTCGGTCCCGGACTCGCAGCAATCTGTAGGGGCGACCGGCCGGTCGCCCCTACTTCGTTTGGCCGGTCGCCCTACTTCGCTTAGGGAGGTTGCGTTTCGGGGCGCACGGCGTCTGACGGGAAAACCAGCCCCCGACGCCGATGCAGCCCCTCGCCCCGATCCGCCCGGAGTTCTCCCAAGAGGCCGGCCCCGCCGCCGAGCCCGAGATCCGCTACCACGTCCCCATCCGCGAGTGGGCCGAGGGCGAGCGCCCGCGCGAGAAGCTGATGGCCCGCGGCCCCGCCGCCCTCTCCGACGCCGAGCTGATCGCGCTGATCTTCGGGAACGGGACGCGGACGAAGGCCGGCAGCCTCTCGGCCGTCCAGCTCGGGCAGGCGCTCCTCGGCGCCTACGGCTCGCTCGACGGCCTCAGCCGTCGCGAGCGGAAGGAGCTCGAGCGCGTCGTCGGGATCGGGCCGGCGAAGGCGGTCCAGCTCCTCGCCGCCTTCGAGATCGGCCGCCGCGCCGAGGCGCAGCGCGGGCGGGGCGAGCGCGTCCGCGTCACCGGCCCCGCAGATGTCGCCGCCGCCTACGGCCCCCGCCTCCGCGACCTCAAGCAGGAGGTGTTCGTCGTCGTCTACCTCAACACGGCCGGCGTCATCACCGGAGACCACACCGTCAGCGAGGGCGGGCTCGCCGCCTCGATCGTCGAGCCGCGGGCGGTGTTCCAGCGCGCCGTACTGGAGAACGCCGCCGCCATCGTGTGCCTCCACAACCACCCCAGCGGCAACCCCGAGCCGAGCCGGGAGGACGTGCAGATCACGAAGCAGCTCGTCGAGGCAGGCAAGCTGATGGGCATCCCGGTGCATGACCACCTCATCATCGCCGGCACCGGCTTCACCTCGCTCGCCGAGCGGGGATTGATGTGAGAGGAGAGGAAGAGTGGAAGAAGGGAAGAGCGTTTTACGAACGGAGAACGTCATGCGGGTTGATCGCGTCGAGGAGTTGCGGGTGTACCGGCGGGCCTTCGAGGCAGCGACGGAGGTGTTCGAGTGGTCGAAGCGGTGGCCGAGGGAGGAGCGGTATGCGCTGACCGATCAGGTGCGGCGGTCCTCGCGGTCGGTCTGCGCGAACCTCTCCGAGGCGTGGGCAAAGCGGCGGTACCCGAAGCACTTCGTCAGCAAGCTCAGTGACGCGCACGGCGAGGCCGAGGAGACCCTGACGTGGCTTCGCTTCGCGGTCCGGTGTGGTTACTGCGTCGGCGACGACGCGGCGGAATTCGCCGAGCGGTACCGGGAGGTCACCGGCGGCCTCATCGCCATGATGAACCGGCCCGACCAATGGTACGTCCGCCCCCCGTGAGCGCGGGAAGCCCTCCTTCGCTCCTCCCCTCTTCCGTTCCTCCGCTCCTAAAACTGCCCGATGGGGGAGCCCGGCGGCACCCGCAGCGGCTCCGGCTCGCCGGCCGCCTCGGCGTCGCGTTGGAGGAAGCGGCCGATCTTAGTCGCCAGCCAGCGACGATGTGCCGTCTTCTCAGCGTCGTCGTCGTCCGACTCCCCGCCCCATCTCCTCGGCAACGCCTCCAAGGCCTGGTACGCACGGGCCTGGACGGCAGGCGCGGCGGAGGCATCGCCAGCGAGGCCGATCAGCGCGCGCACCCATGCCGTCTGCACCGTCCGTTGTAGCTCGGCCTCGTGGGGGTCGGCGGGTACGTCAGCAGAGGTGAAAGCTGTGACCTCCTCCAACACATCGGTGAGGCTCGGCAGCGAGGGGTCGAGGTCATGCTGGTAGACGAGCCGGGCGGCGCGCTCGGGGTTCACGACGAGGCTGAGGACGAGGCCGGCGACGGTCTCGGCCGGCGAGTACGGGTCGAGCGTGGGGCCGGTGCGGCGATCGAACCGCTCGCGGGTGTCGTAGAAACCGGGCGGGCGCGGGGGGATCAGCGCGAGCGCGGCGTCGGGGAGGCGGAGCGCCTCGGGGCGGAGGGTTTCGAGCAGCGCGGCGAGCGCGGCCCGCTGGGCATCGGCCGAGACGGGCGCGGGCGGCGGGGTGCCGTCGCCGCGGACGGCGTAGGCGTAGCGGACGCCGCCGACGAGCTTCGCCACGCCCTCGACCTGGTAGCGGTGGCGGAGGTAGAGCGGCACGAGCACCTCCTCCATCGTCGCCATCGGCTGCCCGTCGCGGATGACGGCCTCGCCGAACTGGGCCAGCGCCGCCTGCCGCACGGCCATCTCCGTCTGGAGCGCGCCGACGGGGTCTTCGAGGTTGTCCCACAGGATCGCCTCGGGCGCGGCGGCGCCGGGCGGTCGGGCGTCGTAGTCGGAGAGGTAGCGGAGGCCGCGCTCGCGGGTCTCCCGGAGGATGCCCTCCAACCCCTCCGCCTCCTCGTCCGGCGCAAACGGGGTGTAGCCGTAGCGGACGGCCTGCACGTCCCACGCCCCCACGCCCACGGCGTAGGCGTCGCCCACGTCCACCGACCCGTCGGCGGCGACGGTGGCGAGGGGCGCGGGGTAGTCCATCACCGAGGCCCGCCCGTCCGCGCTCGCGGCGAAGTTGTGCGCGATCCCGAGCGTGTGGCCGACCTCGTGGGCCGAGAGCTGCCGGAGCCGCGCCAGCGCGAGGGCCCGCATCGGGTCGCGCCCCGGTGGCAGCCCGGCGGCGTCGGCGCCCACGTACGGCGCGAGCAGGCCCTCGGCCAGCAGGTAGTCCTGCCGGACGCGCAGCGAGCCGAGCGAGACGTGGCCCTTCAGGATCTCGCCCGTCCGCGGGTCCGTCACCGAGGCGCCGTAGCTCCACCCCCGCGTCGCGCGGTGGACCCACTGGATCACGTTGTAGCGGACGTCCATCGGGTCGGCGTCCGGCGGCAGCACCTCGACGCGGTAGGCGTCGCGGAAGCCGGCGGCGCGGAAGGCGTCGGCCCACCAGCGGGCGCCGTCGAGGAGCGCGCTGCGGACCGGCTCGGGCGTGCCGGGGTCGAGGTAGTAGACGATGGGCTCGCGGGCGCTGCAGAGCCCCTCGGCGTCCGGCGGGCCGGCGCACTCCAACCGGTGCCGGGCGATGTAGCGCTCGGTGATGGGCTCGCCGATGGGGTTGGAGTAGTCCTGCCACGAGACGCCGAAGTAGCCGGAGCGCGGGTCGAGGCGGCGCGGGCGGTAGCCGTCGTCGGGAAGCTGCACCAGCGAGTGCCGGACGCGGACCGTCACGGCCGTCGGGTCGGCGGCGACGTCCCGGACGTAGCGGCCCGGCTCGTCGGAGGCGAACGTCAGCCGCGCCTCCAACTCGGT
Organism: Rhodothermales bacterium; assembly: GCA_965215145.1. Classification (GTDB taxonomy): domain Bacteria; phylum Bacteroidota; class Rhodothermia; order Rhodothermales; family JANQRZ01. The sequence continues at coordinate 3,302,732 of OZ244038.1, forward strand.
GTTTTGCGGGAACGCCTTGAGCATCGCGGGCACCGGCGCGCTCCGGTCGGCGTCGAGGCGGAAGGCGCCCTGGCCCGTCCCCTTGAGCCGCTCCACGACCCCGTGCGCGTCGCGGACGACGAACGGCGTGGCGTCCACGAGCACCCGGCCCCCGGTCTCTGCCGCCACGTCGAACCCCCACACCACGCTCTCGGCGAAGGCGTCGCGGACGGCCCGGGCCTCGGCGGGGTTGTCGGTGTCGGCGCGGAAGCGGAGGTTCGGCTGGACCAGCAGCACCCGCGGCCCCACCCGCTCGAACCGCACGACGCGCGCGCCGCCGAGCTGCCCGCGGTCGAGCCCCACGTCGTTCGAGCCGAGCCCGGCCGGCAGCGAGACGACGTACAGGAACGCCTCGTCCATCCGTGGCACCTCCAGCCAGACCTTCCCCTCTCGCGCATCCCAGTAGACGGGAAAGGGGCCATCATGCCGCTCCAGCCCCTCGGTCTTCTCCGCGATCGTCGGCAGCGGCTCGGGCTGCGCGAGGGCGATGGAGGGCAGAAAAAAGAGGACGAGGAGGGACAGGCGACGCATCGGCGGGGGTGGGGCGAGGGTGTGCGGCAACAAGATCTTACGGGCAGCCCGGCGAAGATAGCGGCGCCCGCGCGGGGGTGCCCCTCCGTGGGAGGTGTGGAACATCGGCCGCCGCCGCAGAATCTAACCATTCGCCGTAAGGTTAGCCCCACGGCGTCCCCTCCCCCCTCAACCCCTCCTCAGCGTTATGCCCCTCCGCTACCCCCTCCCCATCCTCCTCCTGGCCCTCCTGGCCCCAACCGCGCTCGCGCAGGACCTCTCCATCACGGCCTCCGCCGAGGACGACTCCGGCGAGGCCGGCGACCGCGTCACCCTCGACTACACCGTCACCCTCACCGGCGCCAAGGAGATCGAGGATGTCCCCGTCGGCTTCTACTTCTCCGAGGATCAGACCCTCAGCGACGACGACGTGTTCTCCGAGCGCGAGGACGTCGACGCCGAGAGCGACGAGCCCGAGAGCGACAACGAGCAGATCGACATCCCCGAGAGCCTCGACCCCGGTGAGTACTTCCTCCTCGTCGTCGTGGACGACCTGGACGTCGTAGCCGAGACGGACGAGACGAACAACACCGTTGCCATCCCCTTCACCGTGACCGGCGGCGGTAGCGGCGGCGGCGGCGACGCCGACCTCGTGGTGACCTCCGCCTCGGCTGAGCCGAACAGCGCCGCCCCCGGCGACCAGGTCCAGGTCGACTACGCCCTCGCCAACCAGGGCTCCGAGCAGGCCGGCGAGTCCCAGGTCGCCTTCTACTTCTCCCGCGACCGGGCCGTCAGCTCCAGCGACGTCCTCGCCGAGCGCGAGGAGGTGGACGAGGTCGACGCCGGGGACTCCGAGGACGGCGAGGTGACGCTCACCGTGCCGAACAGCCTCTCGGCCGGGGACTACTTCCTCCTCGTCGTCGCCGACGGCCGGAACGCCGTCGCCGAGACCTCCGAGAACAACAACACCTTCGCTATTCCCTTCACCGTCACGAGCGGCGGCGGCGGCGGCGGCGGCGACGCCGACCTCGTGGTGACCTCCGCCTCGGCCGAGCCGAACAGCGCCGAGCCAGGCGACCAAGTCCAGGTCGACTACACCCTCGTCAACGAGGGGACGGAGCAGGCCGGCGGATCCCTCGTCGGCTTCTACCTCTCGACCGACCGGTTCCTCAGCAGCGGCGACGAGCTCCTCGCAACGGAGAACGTGGACGAGGTGGACGCCAACAGCTCCGAGGACGGCGAGGAGACCCTCACCATCCCCGCCTCGACCGCGCCGGGCGACTACTTCATCCTCGTCGTCGCCGACGATGGGAACGACGTGACCGAGAGCTCCGAGAGCAACAACGTCTTCGACATCCCCTTCACCGTCACCCCGACGACGGCGTCGGAGGGCGGGACCGCGACGGCGGCGCTCCGGCTCGACGCGCCGGCCCCGAACCCCGTCGCCGGCCGGGCCGTCGTGGCGTACACGCTGCGGGAGGCCGGCCCCGTTCGCCTCGCTGTCTACGACGTGCTCGGCCGCCAGGTCGCCGTCCTCGCCGACGGTGTCCAGCCGGCCGGCACCCACGAGGCGACGTGGAACGCCGCCGGCCTCGCCGCCGGGACTTACGTCGTCCGGCTCGTTGCGGGCGGTGAGGCGCAGGCACAGCAGGCCACGGTCGTGCGCTGAGCCATCGGATGCACCTCCGAACGGTGAGCCGCGTCGCTCGTAGGGGCGGGTCTCGAACCCGCCCCTACGGCCCTGCTGTCACCCGCCGCCAGAAGCCCGACGAGAACGCCGGGTCCATGTGCTCCTGGAACGCCTCCCACTGCGGGTACGCCGCGCAGAAGTCCTCCGGCGTCATGCACGCGTCCTTCGCCGGGTAGAGCCGGCCGGCGGCCTCGCGGACGATCCGGTCGAGGTCGGCGAAGAGCCGGCGGGTGCGCGCGCCTCGGTTGGGGAAGTCGAGGGCGAGGGTGATCCCCGGCATCGGGAACGAGAGCAGCCCCGGCGAGGGGAGGTCCCCGAACGTTTTGAGCACGGCGAGGAACGAGGCCTCCCCGCTCCCGGCGATCCGGCCGAGCGCCTCGCGCGTCGCCTCCCGGCCGTGGGCGAAGGGGACGACGAACTGGTACTGGAAGAACCCGCGCTGCCCGTAGAGCCGGTTCCAGCCGCCGACGGCGTCGAGGGGGTAGAAGAACCCGCCGTAGGGCACCCGCTTGCGCACGACCCGTCGCCGCTGCTGCCGCCAATAGAGCCCGTTGAAGGCCCGCACGGTGAACCGGTTCAGCAGCCCCGACGGCGCGTCGAGGGGGACGCCTACGCGCGGCTCCGCAGGCCGGCCGCGCGCAGGGAGCGGCGGGCCGTCGGGCGGGCCGGGCGCGTGGTCGCCGGCCATGTACAGCCCCCGGCCGAGGCCGCGCCCCGTCGCCGTCGTGTCGATCCAGGCGACGGTGTAGCGGTGCTGCCGGTTCGCCTCCTCGTTGATCCAGAAGAAGTCGTCGAGCGAGCCGAACCGCGTCTGCACGAGGTCGATCCGGTCGCTGGCGACGGGGGTGAGCTGGAGCTCGACCCAGCGGACGAGCCCCGTCAGCCCGAGCCCGCCGACGGTGGCCCGGAACAGCTCCGCGTTCTCCTCCGGCGTGCAGACGGTCTTCGAGCCGTCGGAGCGCCACAGCTCGAGGGCCCGGACGAACCGGCCGAGGGTGCCGTCGCGGTGGTGGTTCTTGCCGTGGACGTCGTTGGCGACGGCGCCGCCGAGGGAGACGTACCGCGTGCCAGGCGTGATGGGCAGGAACCACCCGCGTGGGACGGCGAAGGCCAGCACCTCCGCCAGCGTCACGCCCGCCTCGGCGCGGAGCACGCCGCGCTCGGGGTCGAAGTCGAGGAGCCGGCCGAGCTCGGCGGTGTCGAGGACGAGCCCGCCGTCGTTGAGGCAGGCGTCGCCGTACGAGCGGCCGAGGCCGTAGGCCAGCGTCGGGAGCCCGGCGGCGTCGGGCAGCGCGTCGGCCGCCGGGTCGAGGCGTTCGACGCGGGCCGGGCGTGCGGCGGGCGTGCGGCCCCACGAGGCGTACCGTTCTTTCGAGCCGCTCATCCTCCCCCCCCCAGCGTCGCCGCCACGACGACGGCCGCGATGAGCGCGCCGACGACGTAGCTCCCCCGGTCCTTCGCCGCGAACAGCACGGGGTCGTCGTCCATCTCGCCGCGCTGCGCGATCATCCAGACCCGCAGCACCCAGTAGAGCAGGAGCGCCGCCACGAACCACAGCCACGCCGGCCGCTCGTAGAGCGGGACCACCTCGGGGCTCGTCATGTAGAGGGCGAGCACGAGCACCGACAGGAACCCCGCCGCCGGCCCCGCCGAGCGGAGCAGCGGGAGGTCCTCGCCCCGGTACCCCCGGCCCTTCAGCGACGCCGCCGGGTCGAGCTCGAGGCGGTGGAGCTCGGCGTAGCGCTTGAGCAGGGCGAGCGAGAGGAAGAAGAACACGGAGAACGCGAGGAGCCACTCGGAGACCGGCACGCCGGTCGCCGCGCCGCCCGCGAGGATGCGCAGCGTGTAGAGCCCCGCCAGCACGAGGACGTCCACGACGGGCATCTGCTTCAGGCGGAGCGAGTACGTCAGCGTCGCGGCGAGGTAGACGGCGAGGAGCACGACGAAGGCACCCGGCAGCAGCGCCCACGCCATCCCGAACGCGCCGAGGACGAGCGCCGGCACGAGCACGAACCCGGCACCGGGCGAGAGCGCCCCCGAGGCGAAGGGCCGGTGCCGCTTCGTCGGGTGCGCCCGGTCGGCCTCGCGGTCAAGGAGGTCGTTGACGACGTAGCCGGCCGAGGCGCACAGGCTGAAGGCGACGAACGCCGCGCCCGCCGCGAGCCACGCCGCGGCGTTCCCGACCTCGTGCGCCATCAGCATCGGCACGAAGAGGAGCCCGTTCTTGACCCACTGGTGCGTCCTGAGCGCCCGGTTCAGCGCCGAGAGCCGGCCCGCGCGCGCGGGGGGGGGAACGGGAGCGGTGACGGAGGGCAAGGGACTATGGGCGTAGCAGGAGTGGTGCGGAGCGGTGCGGGACCGGAGAAGATCCGGGGGCGCCTCCCCCGCTCAGCGAGTCGTCGGGGCTGTGATGTAACGTGAAGTACGCGTACTCGACCTGGATCACCACGAGCAGCGCCAGCACCGCGACGAAGAGGCGAGGGTGGGCAAGCCATCGCTCCTCGCGGGCCGCCAGCCGCGAGGCCGCTAAGGCCGCGAGAGGGCACAGGAGGGGAATCAGGGGGAAGTGGTATATGCTGCTCGAGAAGGCCAAGGCGTAGGGGAGCTGGTACCCGACGACGAGGGCGAGCAGGAGCCACCCGTATCGGAGGCCGTGCCGGAGGCGGGGCCCGGAGCACAGCCCCGCGATAACGAGGACCATGAACACGAAGTACCCCCCCGCCTCGAGGAGGAGGAGGAGGAGGAGGATCGTGCCGGGAGCCCCCACCGCCCCCAACTGTCGGAGGTGACGCGCCGTCACGAAGTCGAACCCCCAGAAGGCACGGATGCGGTTGGCAGTCCGGAGGAGGGTGAGCGCCGGCTCCTCCCGCACGTAACGTAGCGTCTCGCGCCGCATCGCGCCCTGAGCGTCCGGACCCTCAGCGAAGCGGTCGATATAGGCCCGGACCTCCGGCGCCCACGCGCTCTTAGGGCGCTGCCCGAAGTGGCTCGTCTTATAGAGCGGGGTGTAGGGGTTGTTGCCGTAGAAGACGTTCTGCCCGTTGTTAGTGGAGATGGTGTAGCCCCCGCCCCGCTCAGCGTTGAGGTGGAGGACCGGCGCCACGAGCAGTAAGGCCCCGCCCAGGAGAAGCACCCCCCCAACGACGAGGTGCCTCCGGCGGGCGCGCGTCCGGAGGTAGATCACGAGGCCGAGGAGGGCGACGAAAGGGAGGATCGAGAGCATGCCCGGTCGGATCAGCGCACCCGCTCCTAAGGTGAGGCCCGCGAGGAGCCACGGGAGGTGCTGTTGGCGCCGGTATCCCCTCACGAGGAGGATGGTAAAGAGGACGAGGCAGAGGCCCGTGGCGTGATGCGCGTGGGGGAAGCCCGTCGCCAGTACAGCCGGTGGGTAGAGAGCCGCGATCCAGCCGCTCCAACGCATGGCCCCTCCCTCCCCGAGCGTTTGCCGCGCCAGCACAGCCACGCAGAGGACGGTAAGCGCGCCCACGATCGCGGTCGTGAGGCGGGCCGCCAGCGCCGCGTGATCCGGCCCCAGCGCCGCTATCGCCGGAGCGATGAGGAGCGGCCAGCCCGGCGGCCAGAAGAGGGGCCCGGAGCCGAACTGGCCCTGGGCTACCTCCCAAGCCATGCTAGCATAGCTGGCCGGATCGCTCCTGAGGGGCAGCCCTCCCCAGGCCACCACCATCGCCAGCCGAACTAGCAGAGCCACGAGGAAAAGCCACGCCCACCACCGCCACGACCCGACGGAGCCCCGACCCGCGGACGTGCCAAGGCGAGACGCGTCGCCCGGACGGGTAGGAGAAGCTAGGTGCATGGCGCCCAGAACGTCCGGCTCCCTCGGCACTCCTAGCGGACTCGAGGAGGGCGGAGAGACCCGCAGCGGCCGCAGATAACTAGATGACAGGGACCGTAGCTAAGAGGGAACGCCGGCCGCAGACGCGCGGCGCTTTTCTGGCCGGAAGATACGGTGGGGGGCGGCGAGGGGCGGCGGGTGTAGTTAAGGGGGAGGATAAAGTAAGTGACGCTTGGCGCAAACTCGCGGCGGCTCCAGCCCGCACGGTTCAGCGCCCCCACGGACTCCGAGAGCGCCTCCACCTCCGGCTCGGCCCCGCCGAGGACGCGGCGGCGAGGTGCAGGGTACCGGTCCACCTCTGCCCACACGGCACCCGCAGCCCGAAGCGTGCGGTCCTGCGCTCACACGTCGACGCCGACCCCGCGTTCGACGTAGCTGTGGGGAATGTGGGCGCGGCCAAGCACGACGAAGTCGCCCGACCCCGCGTCGGCGGTCAGCGGGCTGACGGCGTAGCGGTACACGTTCCGCTGCGGGTCCTGCGCCGTCCCCGACCGTGCCGGCGTGGTTGATCCCCAGGAAGAGGAGCGGGCCGGCGGCTCCCACGGCGGCTCCCCCAGCGTCCTCCTGCGCAGCCACAGCGCCGCGAGCACGACCACCCCGGATGGCACGTGCTCCTGATGGAACACTATCGCCAGCCCGTGCAGCAGCCCGACCACCGCGAGCCGCCGGGGCGTGAGCCGCCCCCCATCGGCACGTACAGCGCGGCCAGCAGGAAGAACAGCGGGATGAGGTAGACCTCGACGCTGACGCTGTAGAACCAGTACCCGAACGAGCACGCGACGAGGGCCGTCGCCGCCAGCGCGAGGCCGAGCGGGAGCGCCGCCCGCCGCCGCAGGAACGCGTAGACCACCGCGATGCCGGCCGCACCGAAGATCGCGTTCAGCAACGCCACGAGCAGCCCGCCGTCGGCGCCGAGCCCGAGCGCGCGGAGCCCGCCGAGCCACAGCGCAGCGAGGGCGTTGTAGAGGAGGTGGTGCGGGTGGAACAGGCCGTCCACGGCGCCCCGCTCGATCTCGATGAGGTACGAGACGCTGTCGTGCGCCAGCGCGAAGTTCTGCGCCAGCGTCGCGGCGTAGAGGGCGAGCGCGGCGGTGCCCACGGCCGCGGCCTCCACCCACAGGCGGCGCGGGGGAACGAGGAGCGGCGGAGCTGTCCTGGTGGGAGCGAGGGCGGGCATGGGGCGGCGGAGCCGGAAGCGGCGAAGATAGGTCGCACCCCCGGCTCCCCCCGCCCGTCGCACCCTGCGCCGCAGCCGTCTTTTCCCGGTTTTCGCGGCACTATTCGCTTCCCGTCCTGCATCTTCCCGGCCTCGCCCTCTCCCCCGCCTCCCTGCCCGTCATGGCCGACCTCGACACCATCGTCTCCCTCGCTAAGCGCCGCGGCTTCGTGTTCCAGTCGTCCGAGGTCTACGGCGGCCTCGCCGCCGCCTATGACTACGGCCCGCTCGGCGTCGAGCTCAAGCGGAACGTGCAGCAGCGGTGGTGGGAGGCGATGGTCTACCGCCACGACAACGTCGAGGGCATCGACGCCTCGATCCTCATGCACCCCACCGTCTGGGAGGCCAGCGGCCACGTCGACGCCTTCAACGACCCGATGATCGACGACCGGGCCTCGAAGATGCGCTACCGCGCCGACCAGCTCATCGAGGGCCATGTCGCCAAGCTCCGCAAGAAGGGGAAGGACGACCGCGCCGAGGCCGTCCACGCCCGCCTCGTCGACGCCCTCCACGCCGACGACGCGCCGGCCGCGCTGTACGGGCTCATCCAGGACGAGGAGATCCGGAGCCCCGACTCCGGCGCCTTCGACTGGACCGAGGTGCGGCAGTTCAACCTCATGTTCGAGACCCGCCTCGGCGCGCTCGCCACCGACGACGACCGGATCTACCTCCGGCCCGAGACGGCGCAGGGCATCTTCGTCAACTTCCACAACGTCCGCGAGACGGCGCGCCTCCAGGTCCCCTTCGGGATCGCCCAGGTCGGGAAGGCCTTCCGCAACGAGATCGTCGCGCGGCAGTTCATCTTCCGGATGCGGGAGTTCGAGCAGATGGAGATGCAGTACTTCGTCCGCCCCGGCGAGCAGATGGCGGCCTACGAGGAGTGGTCCGCCAAGCGGCTCCGGTGGCACCTCGACAACGGCGTCCGCCCGGCGAAGCTCCGCTGGCACGGGCACGACAAGCTCGCCCACTACGCCGACGCCGCGCAGGACGTGCAGTACGAGTTCCCGATGGGGTGGCAGGAGGTCGAGGGCATCCACAGCCGGACCGACTACGACCTCGCGCGGCACCAGGAGTTCTCCGGCAAAAAGATGGAGTACTTCGACCCGCAGACGCAGGAGCGCTTCGTCCCCTACGTCGTCGAAACGAGCGTCGGCCTCGACCGGACGGTGCTGATGCTGCTCTGCGACGCCTACCGCGAGGAGGAGGTGGACACGGGGAAGAAGACGGAGAAGCGGACGGTGCTGAAGTTCCACCCCGCCGTCGCGCCCTACACCGTCGCCGTCTTCCCCCTCGTCAAGAAGGACGGGATGCCGGAGACGGCGCACACGCTGGAGGCCGACCTCCGGCGCCAGTTCAACGTGTTCTACGACGAGAAGGGCGCCATCGGCCGCCGCTACCGCCGGCAGGACGAGGTCGGGACCCCGTTCTGCGTGACGGTGGACGGGCAGACCCACGAGGACGGCACCGTCACCGTCCGCGACCGCGACTCGATGCAGCAGGACCGGATCCCGATGGCGAACGTCCGCCCCTACGTCGAGGACCGCGTCGAGGGCTGGGCGCCGCAGGACTAGCCGCATGGGCTACGGGCGGCGGGGCTAACTTCGGCGCTTTCCTCCCGGACCCCCACCCGCATGGAAGTCGCCCCCCCGCAGAAGGGCTTCGCCCGGTTCCTCGGCGTGATCGAGCGCGTCGGCAACGCGCTGCCGCACCCGGCCACGCTGTTCGCGCTGTTCGCCGGGCTCGTGATCGTGTTCTCGTGGGTGTTCAGCCTGCTCGACATCGAGGCCGTGATGCCGCAGTCGGGCGAGGTCATCCGCCCGGTCAACCTCGTCTCGACCGAGGGGCTCCACCTCATCCTGACCGAGATGATCGACAACTTCACGGGGTTCGCGCCGCTGGGGACGGTGCTCGTGGCGCTGCTCGGGATCGGGGTGGCCGAGCGGAGCGGGCTGATCGGGACGGGCATCCGGCTGCTCGTGCTGAGCGCGCCGCCGCGGCTGCTGACGTTCGTGATCGTGATGGCGGGCGTGCTCTCGAACACGGCCAGCGAGGTCGGCTACGTGCTCCTCGTCCCGCTCTCCGCCATCATCTTCCTCGCCGTCGGGCGGCACCCCATCGCGGGCCTGGCGGCGGCCTTCGCCGGCGTCTCGGGCGGGTACTCGGCGAACCTCCTCCTCGGCACGATCGACCCGCTCCTGGCCGGGCTCTCCGAGGAGGCCGCCCACATCATCGACCCGACCTACCTCGTCAACCCCGCGGCGAACTACTACTTCATGTTCGTCTCGACGTTCTTCATCGCCGCGGCGGGGACGTGGGTGACCGAGCGGATCGTGGAGCCCCGGCTCGGCACGTTCGAGGGGGACGTGGAGGCCGAGGAGATCCACGACCTGACGGCGCTGGAGAAGCGGGGGCTGTGGTGGGCGCTGATCTCGATGGTGGTCCTCACGGCGCTGGCGCTTTGGGGGCTGATCCCCGAGGGCGGCTTCCTCCGCGACCCCGAGACCGGCGGCGTCCTCCGCTCGCCGTTCATGCTGGGGATCGTCGCCATCATCTTCATCGTGGCCAGCGTCGCCGGCATCGCCTACGGCCTCGGCGCGCGGACGCTCAAGAGCGACGCCGACGTGATGAACGGGATGGGCGAGGCGATGTCCACCCTCGGGATCTACATGGTGCTCGTGTTCTTCGCCGCGCAGTTCGTGGCGTACTTCAAGTGGACGAACCTCGGGCTGATCTTCGCCATCAACGGCGCCGCCGGCCTCCAGGCCCTGAACCTCGGGCCGATCCCGCTGATGGTCGCGTTCATCTTCCTCTCGGCGCTGATCAACCTCGCGATGGGGAGCGCGTCGGCGAAGTGGGCCATCATGGCGCCCGTGTTCATCCCGATGTTCATGCTCCTCGGCTACTCCCCGGAGCTCGTCCAGGCCGCCTACCGCGTCGGCGACTCGGCGACGAACATCATCTCGCCGATGATGAGCTACTTCGCGCTGATCATCGCCTTCGTCGAGCGCTACGACAAGCGGGCCGGGATCGGGACCGTCGTGGCGACGATGCTGCCGTACACGTTCGTGTTCCTGGTGATCTGGATCGTGCTGCTCGTTGTGTGGCTCGTGTTCGGCCTCCCCCTCGGGCCGGGCGCGCCGATGTTTATCGAGCCTACGGGGTGACGCCACCGCGAGTCCTGAGAACAGAGATGGCTAACTCGGACATCGTCCATCGCTTGCACCACATGATAGCTAAGCATGAAGCAGGAGCGTGCTCTCTCGGTGATCTTGCCGCCGCCGTCGAGCTAAACGTCGGCGCACTGAAGTGACTGCCGTTTCCGCTATACAAAAGGTTCCAGCAAGTCGAATGGCAGCTTGTCCAGGAGCAGTGGATCGAAGAAGAGAGGCTTCACGCAGCCCCAGTTCCGATCCTAGATGAACTCCGGGCTTGCCTCGCAGACGTACCCGGCTGATCCCAGCGCCTTTGGAGAACGAAGGAATGCTACGATCGTCTTGATTCGATCTTGCATGATGGCACCCGATCCGTCGTAGGGGCGGCCCTCGTGGTCGCCTCGCCGAGGGCGGGCACAAGACCCGCCCCTACGCCGTCGCTTGGTCGAGCCGGTCGAACACCTCATCGGGGAGGTCGAGCGCCGCGGCGGCGGTGTTCTCTTCGAGGTGCTCGACGCTGGAGGTGCCGGGGATGGGGAGCATCACCGGCGAGCGCTTCAGCAGCCACGCCAGCGCCACCTGCGCCTTCGTGGCTCCAAGCTCCTCGGCGGCCTCGTCGAGCGTGCCGTCGTCGGCGAGCTTGCCGGCGTCGAGGGGGTACCACGGGATGAACCCGATCCCCTCGCGCTCGCAGTAGTCGACCACGTCCTCGTGCTCGCGGTGGCCGAGGCTGTAGCGGTTCTGCACCGTCGCCACGGGGACGACCTCGCGCGCCCGCTCGATCTCCGCGACGCCGACCTCGCTGAGCCCGACGTGCTGCGCCTTCCCCTCGTCGAGCGCCCAGCGGAGCACCTCGGACTGCGCGCGCTCGTCCTCCTCGGGGTCGATCCGGTGGAGCTGCCACAGCGGGATCCGGTCGAGCTTCAGCCGCCGCAGCGACAGCTCGATGCACTGCCGGAGATAGTCCGGCCGGCCGACGGCCTTCCACACCCCCGGCCCGTGACGGACCAGCCCGGCCTTCGTGGCGACGGTAAGCCCGTCGGGGTAAGGGTGCAGCGCCTCGGCGATCAGATCCTCAGAGACGAATGGCCCGTAGGAGTCGGCCGTGTCGATAAAGTCGACCCCCAACTCGGCGGCGCGGCGGAGGACGCGGAGCGCCTCGGCGGGGTCATCGGGCGGCCCCCACACGCCCTCACCGGTGACGCGCATCGCGCCGAAGCCGAGGCGGTGGACGGTGAGGCTCCCGCCGATGGCGAAGGTGCCGGCGGCGTGGGCGGGGGCGTCGGTGGTGGCGGGCATGGGGGGAGGGCTGGCGATGGGCGGGCCGGGAGCAACGCGCCGAGGGTGCGGCCGGTCCCGGACCCCCCGTTCGTGCCGCGCATCGCTCCGCTCAAGCGCGGTCCGAACTGTCCCCCTTCTGAAGGGGGACAGCGTTTCTACCCCTGAGCAGAGCGATGGGTAGAAGCGCGGGGGGTCCACTACCCCTCCGAAACGGCCCCATTCTGTACGAGCCGGTCCACCTCCTCCGATGCGAGTCCCAGCCGCTCTGTCAGCACCGCGCGGGTGTCGGCGGCGAAACGCGGCGGGGGCGTGAGCGCGGTCAGCGCCACCTCGTCCATCGTGAACGCCGCCGTTCGCACGGCCGCGAGCCCGTCGTCTCGCACGATGAGCTCAGCGGCCGGGGCCTCGAGGAACACGGCCCGGAGGTCGCGGACGGCGCCGGCGGGGACGTTCGCCGCGCGGAGCTTTTCTAGCAGCGCGTCCCTCCCCTGCTGTCCGATGGCCTCCGCGAGCATTCCGTGGAGGAGCGGCCGGTTCCGCACCCGCCGCTGGTTCGTCGAGAACGCCGGTGCCTCGGCGATCCCGTCGAGGCCGAGCACGCCGCAGAGCGCCGCGAACTGCCGGTCGGTCCCGACGGCCAGCACGACGGCCCCGCCGTCGGCCGTGCGGAAGGGGGTGCCGTAGGGGGCGATGTTCGGGTGGTCCGAGCCGGTGCGCTGCGGGACGTGCCCGGCGGTGAGGTAGTTCGACGCCTGGTTCGCCAGCGCCGCCACGGCGGCCTGCAGCAACGAGACGGTGACGGTCGCGCCCTCCCCCGTCCGCTCGCGCCGGAGGAGCGCCACGAGGATGGCCTCCTTCAACTGGTGCGCGGCGAGCACGTCCATCAGCGCCACCGGCAGCTTCGTCGGGGGGCCGTCCGGGTGGCCGTTCATGTGGGTGAACCCGGCCTCGGCCTGGATCACCGCGTCGTAGCCCGGCCGGGGGTCGTCGGCGCCGTAACCGGTGATCTCCGCGACGATGAGGCGGGGGTTGACCGCCCGCAGCGTCTCCGCGTCGGCGCCGAGCTTTTCGGCCGCGCCGGGGCGGTACGAGGTCACCGCGACGTCGGCCTGCCGGGCGAGGTCGTGGAGGATGCGGCGGCCGTCCTCGTCCGTGAGGTCGAGCGCGACGGAGCGCTTCCCCCAGTTGACGGCGGCGAAGTACGCTGGGCGGTCGGTGTCCGCGTCCTCCTCCGGCAGCTTCCACCGCCGGGTCACGTCGCCTCCCGCCGCCGCGTTCTCCACCTTGACGACCTCCGCCCCAAGCTCGGCGAAGAACTGCCCGACGCTCGGCCCGGCCAGCACGCTCGCCAGCTCCAGCACGACGAGGCCCTCGAACGGCGCCGTCATCTAGAGGCCGCCGGCTGCGGGAGCTCATCGTAGAGCGCCTCGAACGCCCGCGCGAGCCCGTGCTTCGGGGCGAGGTGGACGAGCGGCTTCGCGGCCTCGTGCGACTCCCGCATCTTCACCGACTGCGGCAGCAGCGTCTCCAGCACCGGCAGGTCCTCCTGGCGCAGCTCCTCCACGACCCGGCGCGGGAGGTTCGCCCCCCTCTGGAACTGGTTGACGACGATGCCCTCGACTTCGAGGCCGGGGTTGTGATCGGCGCGGACCTCCTCGACGGCCTCCAGCAGCCCGTAGATGGCCTGACGGCTGAAGGCGTCGCAGTCGAAGGGGATGAGGCAGGCGTCGGCGGCGATGAGCGCGCTGAGGGTGTAGACGTTCAGCGCCGGCGGGGTGTCGATGTAGACGGCGTCGTAGCCGCCGTCCCCGTCGGTGAGCGCGTCGAGGCCCTCGCGGAGCTTGTAGATCTTGTGCTTCGCCTCCAGGCGGGCCTGGAGCTCCAGCAGCGCCGGGCTCGACGCCACGAGGTCGAGGTCGTCGTAGGGCGTGCGGAGGACGTACTCGTCGAGGTTGTCGGAGCGGAGGCGGAAGGCAAGGAACTGTTCGAAGAACCCGGCGACGCTGACCTCCGGCTCGGCGTCGCCGAGGAGGTAGCGCGTCGCGTTGGCCTGCGCGTCGAGGTCGAGGACGAGCGTGCGGCGCCCGCGGGCCGCGCTGATCGCCGCGAGGTTGACGGCGATGGAGCTCTTGCCGACGCCGCCCTTCTGGTTGAAGATGACGCGGCGCATGGGGACGGGGGATGGGGGACAGGAGATGGGAGACGGAAAGCTACCCACGAAGAGGAGATGCACCCGTAGGGGCGCGATGCATTGCGCCCGGTGCAGGCTTGATCCGCGGCCCCCGACCATCTTTGTAGGGGCGGACCCGTGTGTCCGCCCGCTGAAGGGCGACCACGCAGGGCCGCCCCTACGGTCTGCGTGTAGCTCGCCCCGCCCCCGCCCTGGACGCCCAATTTGCCGAGTCTCCGCCGACGCCCGCCGCTACCGGGGTAGCCGCGCCTCGGGCGCCATGCTATACTCCGCCTGCCTCGTCCCCCTGCCCTGCACGCCCATGATCGCCGCAGCCCCCAAGCTCCTCCCCGACGCCGACGCCGTCCGCGGCACCCTCAGCCAGCACCTCCTCGCCGACGGGTTCGAGATGGTGCTCGACATGGAGAACAGCCGCGGCAGCCACCTCCGCGACCGCGTCACCGGCCGGGACTACGTGGACTTCTTCACGTTCTTCGCCTCGAACCCGCTCGGGATGAACCACCCGAAGCTGGCCGGGCCGGGCGAGGCCGCCGAGGCGTTCCGCGAGCGGCTCATGGACGCCGCCCTCAACAAGCCCTCGAACTCCGACGTCTACACCCGCCACATGGCCCGGTTCGTCGAGACGTTCGGGCGGGTCGGCATCCCGGAGGCGCTGCCGCACGCGTTCTTCGTCGCCGGAGGCGCCCTCGCCGTCGAGAACGCGCTGAAGGCGGCGTTCGACTGGAAGGTGCGGAAGAACTTCCAGAAGGGCTACCGCGCCGAGCGCGGCCACCGGGTGCTCCACTTCGAGCGGGCCTTCCACGGGCGCAGCGGCTACACGATGAGCCTCACCAACACCGACCCCAACAAGGTCGCCCTCTACCCGAAGTTCGACTGGCCGCGCGTGCTGAACCCGCACATGAACGGCCCCGAGGACGCCGAGACCGTCGAGGCGCGCGAGGCCCTCGCCGTGCGGCAGGCCGAGGTCCACTTCCGCGAGCACCCCGACGACATCGCCGCCATCATCATCGAGCCGATCCAGGGCGAGGGCGGCGACAACCACTTCCGGCCGGCCTTCCTGGAAAAACTCCGCGACCTCGCCGACGAGCACGAGGCGCTTCTCGTCTTCGACGAGGTCCAGACGGGCGTCGGGCTGACGGGCTCGTTCTGGGCCTACCAGGGCCTCGGCGTCACGCCCGACATCCTCGCCTTCGGGAAGAAGGCGCAGGTCTGCGGTATCCTCGCCGGGCGCCGCCTGGAGGAGGTCCAGGACAACGTGTTCGAGAAGTCGAGCCGGATCAACTCGACCTGGGGCGGCAACCTCGTCGACATGGTCCGCTTCGACCGGATCCTCGAGGTGATCGAGGAGGACGACCTCGTGGGCAACGCGTGGCGGACGGGGGCCCACCTCCAGGAGCGGCTCGACGCCTTCGCAGAGCGGTTCGAGGGCGTTGAGAACCCGCGCGGTCGCGGGCTCATGCGCGCCTTCGACCTCCGCACCACCGGCCTCCGCGACCTCGTGCTGAAGCGGGCGTTCGAGGACGGCCTGATCATCCTCGGCTGCGGCACGCGCACGATCCGCTTCCGCCCCGCCCTCTCGATCACGCAGGACGGCCTGGACGAGGGGCTGGGCATCCTGGAGGGTGCCCTCGCCAACGTCATCGGGGGCTGACGCCCCGACCGCACCGCGATGCCCCGGCTCATCACCCAGCCCACCCGTGTCCCCGCTCCCGGCGACAAGCGGATCGAGGAGCACGTCGGGCGGGTGAGCACGGGGACGGCGGCGCTCAGCGTGGCCCACATGGCCGCGCCGCCGGGGTGGGACGAGCCCTTCCAGCGGCCGGACTTCGATGAGGTCACCATCGTCCTCAGCGGCACGATGCGCGTCGAGCACGACGGCGGGCACACGGACGTTCGGGCTGGGCAGACCGTGCTCTGCGAGGCCGGCGAGCGCGTCCGCTACTCCAACCCGGCGGCCGAGCCGTGTGAATATTGGGCCGTCTGCGCCCCCGCCTTCAGCCCCGAGGCGGCGCGCCGCGAGGAGTGACGCGCGCGTGAGAACTCCCGGTTGCCCCTACGGGTAACATCCTGTCCCTGCCGACCCTGCCCTGCATTGCACCCCCATGCGCCGCTCCCTTCTGGCCCCCATCCTGTTCGCTCTCCTCGCCGCGCCCGCCGCGCTGGCACAGGGCGATGCGACATACGGCGTAACCTTCGAGGCCGACTGGAGCGCCGCGACGCACCCAGATGGGTTCCCCCCCAACCCGCATTTCTCCGGCCTCGTCGGTGCGACGCACGACGCCACCACCTCGCTGTGGGCGCCGGGCAAGCTGGCCTCGCCGGGGATCGAGGTGATGGCCGAGACGGGTGGCAAGTCCACGCTTCTCGCCGAGGTCAACGCGCTGATCGCCGACGGGCGGGCGGCGACGGCGCTCTCCGGCAGCGGGGTCGGCCTCTCACCCGGCTCCGTTTCGATGACGTTCGAGGTGGCAGAGACGCATCCGCTGGTCTCGCTCGTGACGATGATCGCGCCGAGCCCGGACTGGTTCGTGGGCGTCCGCGACCTCGACCTCCGCGATGAGGACGGTGAGGAAGGCTGGGCCGATGAGATCACAGTAACGCTCTTCGCCTA
Organism: Rhodothermales bacterium; assembly: GCA_965215145.1. Taxonomy (GTDB): domain Bacteria; phylum Bacteroidota; class Rhodothermia; order Rhodothermales; family JANQRZ01. The sequence goes on from OZ244038.1 coordinate 3,319,275, forward strand.
TGACGCCGGAACCGACAGCGGCCCGAACTACACCTCGTCGAACCAGGACACGAACCCGCAAGAGCCCGTCTTCCTGATCGAGGAGTCGCCCTTCGTAGTCGACGGGAAGCTGGAGCCGATTGGGACGTTCACGTTCAACCGCATCCCCCCCGCCTCGACGGACGACGGCTCGACCTCCGCAGCTACGTTCGCGCTCGCTCCGCCCGCGCCGAACCCCGCCGTCGAGCGCGCGGCGGTCACGCTCCGCCTCGGCACGCCCCAGCCCGTCCGCGTCGAGGTGTTCGACGTGCTCGGCCGCCGCGTGGCGACGCTGTACGACGGCGTGCTGGCAGCAGGGACGCACCCGTTCGCGGTGGACGCCGGGGCGCTGCGCAGCGGGATGTACGTCGTCCGCGCCCGCAGCGCGACGGCCTCGGCCACGCGCCGCCTGACCGTCGCGCGCTAGCTGCGCACGGCGAGTGGGCACCTCGGTGACATAGGGCGGGGGGCCTATTGACCGGAGGCCAGCGCAGCCCTTTCCTTCGGGGGTATGCGCCTGCTCTCCACCGCCCTCCTCGCCCTCACGCTCGCGGTCTCCGCCGCGGCGCAGCCGGCGCGGTTCCGGCAGCTCTCGCTGGAGGACGGACTGAGCCAGAGCACGGTCATGGCGGCCCTCACCGACCGCGAGGGCTACCTCTGGCTTGCCACCGAGGACGGGCTCAACCGCTACGACGGCTACGGCTTCACCGTCTTCAAGCACGACCCGGCCGACCCCCATTCGATCTCGGATAACTACGTGATCGCGCTCCACGAGGGGGCCGACGGGGCGCTCTGGGCGGGGACCTCCGACGGTGGCCTCAACCGCCGAGACCCCGAGACCGGCCGGTTCGCCGCCCTCCGCCACGACCCCGGGGACCCGACGAGCCTCTCGCACGACCGCGTCACGGCCATCGTTGAGGACCAGGAGGGGACGCTGTGGGCGGCGACGCGCGGCGGCGGCCTCAACCGATTCGACCGCGCGACCGGCACGTTCACCCACCTCCGCCACGACCCCGCCGACCCGCGGAGCCTCCCGAGCGACGAGCTGTGGGCGCTCCTCGTGGACCGGCGGGGGCGGCTCTGGGTCGGCACGCGCGGCGGGGGGCTGGCGCGGCGCGATCCCGACGGCGGCTTCACCCGGCTCCAGCACGATCCCGCCGACCCCCGCTCACTCCCGGCCGACGACGTGCTCGGACTGGCCGAGGACGCCGACGGCCACCTCTGGGTCGGGACCTTCGGCGGGGGGCTGGCCCGGTTTGAGGGGGACGGCGGTGGCTTCACCCGGTTCCACCACGACCCTGCCAACCCGCACAGCCTCTCCAGCGACGGGGTCGCCGCCGTACTCGTGGACCGGCGCGGGGACGTGTGGGCCGGGACGTGGGGCGCCGGCCTCAACCGGCTGGACCCCGCGACGGGCCGCGCCGAGCGGATCGCCCCCGACCCCGCCGACCCGCGGTCGCTCCCCGACGGCTACGTCCGCTCCCTCGCCGAGAGCCCCGACGCCTCGGCGCTCGTGTGGGTGGGGACGGTGAGCGGGGGCGCCGCCGTGTTCAACCCGGCGCAGGAGCGGTTCGGCCACGTCCGAGCCGACGGCACCCCGGGTGGGCTCGTGGCCGACTACGTCCGCGCCTTCGCCGAGGACGCCGCCGGGGCGCTGTGGGTGGGTACCCGCGACGGGATCAGCCGCCAGGACCCGGAGACGGGGCGGTTCGAGACGTTCACACACGAGCCCGGCCGTTCGGGCTCGCTCCCCCACTCCTATGTCCGCGCCCTCCTCACCGACCGCGACGGCGTGACGTGGGCGGGGACCGCCGCCGGCCTCGCCCGTTACGACGGCGCCGGGACGTTCACCGCCTTCCCCCACGCCGACGACCCCGCCGACGCCAACGCCAACCGCGTCTACGCGCTGCTCGACGGCACCGACGGACTGCTGTGGGTCGGGACGCGGAGCGGGCTCTACGGGTTCGACCGCGCGGCGGAACGGTTCGTCCGCCGGTTCACTGCGGCCGACGGCGCCGGGGGGGCACGGCTCACCGACGACGAGGTGATCGCGCTGGCGGAGGGGCCGACCGGGGTGCTCTGGGCCGGCACAACGGGTGGCCTCAACCGGGTGGACCTCGGCACCGGCCGCGTCACCCGCTACCGCCACGACCCCGCCGACGCCGCTAGCCTCTCGAACGACCGCGTGTTCTCCGTACTTCCCACGGTGGGCGCCGTGTGGGTCGGCACGAACAGCGGGCTCAACCGTCTCGGCCCGGCGGCCGGCAGGTTCCGCCGCTACACCGAGGCCGACGGGCTCCCGAACGGCCTCGTCTACGGCATCCTCCAGGACGGGGACGGCTGCCTCTGGCTGAGCACGAACCGCGGCCTCGCCCGCTTCGACTCCACCTCCGAGACGTTCCGCCCCTTCGACGCCTCCGACGGGCTCCAGAGCAACGAGTTCAACCAGGGCGCCTTCTACCGCGCCCGCAACGGGGGCCTCCTCTTCGGCGGGATCAGTGGGTACAACCGGTTTGACCCCGCCGCCATCGCCGACAACCCCCACGTCCCGCCGGTGGCCCTCACCGAGTTCCGCGTGTTCGACCGGCCCGTCGAGCCAGAACGCACCGCAGACGGGGCCATCCGGCTCGGCCACGACGAGGGCTTCTTCGCCTTCGAGTTCGCCGCGCTCGACTTCACCAACCCGTCCCGGAACCGATACCAGTACCGCCTCGACGGCTTCGAGACCGAGTGGCACGAGGCCGGCACGCGGCGGTACGTCTCGTACTCGAACCTCGACGGCGGGCGCTACACGTTCCGCGTCCGCGGCTCGAACAACGACGGGGTCTGGAACGAGGACGGGCTCGCGGTCCCCCTCGTCGTCGTCCCGCCGTACTGGGAGACGGTCCCGTTCCGGCTCGGCCTCGCGCTCGCCGTGCTGCTCTTCGGGTTCGGGGTGGCGTGGGCGTGGCAGCGGGGGCGGATGCGGATCGTCGAGCGGAGCCGGGACGAGATCGCCGAGGCGCAGCGGCGGCTCTCGGAGGGCCGCGAGCAGGAGCGGCTCCACCTCGCGCGCGAGCTCCACGACGGCCCCGTGCAGGACCTCTACACGGCGAAGCTGCGGCTCGCCCTCGCCGCCGAGGCCGCCGGGCTCAACGGCGAGCTGCGGCCGGTGGACGAGGCGCTCGGGCGGGTCAACGCCGCGCTCCGGGGGATCTGCGGCGAGCTCCGCCCGCCCGCGCTCGGGCCCTTCGGGCTCGCCGCCGCCCTGCGCAGCCACGCCGACGCCCTCCGCGCGGCCCACCCGGACCTCCGACTCGACCTCGACCTCGCGGCTGACGGGCAGCGGCTCCCGGAGCCCGTCCGGCTCGCGCTGTTCCGCATCGCGCAGGAGGCGCTCTCGAACGCCGCCCGCCACGCCAGCGCCCGCAGCGTCCGCGTCACCTTCACCGTGGACGCCGAGACGGCGGCCCTCGAAGTCCGCGACGACGGCCGCGGCTTCCGCGTCCCCGACCGCCCGCTCGAAGGCGCGCGTTCCGGCGGGTTCGGACTGCTGGGGATGGCCGAGCGGGCCGAGGCCCTCGGCGGCCGGCTGGTGGTCGCGTCGGCGCCGGGGCGGGGGACGGCCGTCCGCGTCGCGGTCCCACTCCCCGAGGTGCAGCCGGAGAGAGCCGATGGATGAGGGGCCGATCCGCGTCGTCCTCGCCGACGACCACCCGCTGTTCCGGGCGGGCGTGCGGACGCTCCTGGAGCGGGCCGGGGGGGTCGAGGTCGTCGCCGAGGCCGCGGACGGGGTCGAGGCACTGGCCCTCATCCGCGAGCACTCCCCCGACGTGCTCGTGCTCGACATGGAGATGCCGGGGATGACGGGGGTCGAGGCAGCCCGACGGCTGCGCGCCACGGGGATTGAGGTCCGTATCCTCGTTCTCTCCGCCTACGACGACGACGAGTACGTGGCCGAGCTCCTGGCGAACGGGGCGGACGGGTACCTCACGAAGGACGAGGCGCCGGAGCGGATCGTCGCGGCCGTGCGCGGCGTGGCGCAGGGCCGCGACGGGTGGCTCTCGGACGGGGTGGCTGAGAAGGCGCGCCGCCGCCGCGCTGCCGAGCCCGCCGCGCAGCCGCTCTCCCCGCGCGAGCGCGAGGTGCTCCGCCTCATCGCCGACGGCCTCGACAACGGCGCCATCGCCGAGGGCCTCTTCATCTCCGAGAGCACGGTGAAAAACCACGTCACGAACATCTACGCCAAGCTCGGCGTCCGCTCCCGCGCCGAGGCCGTGGCCTGGGCGTGGCGGAGCGGGCTCATGGGGCCGTAGCCCTGGCAGATTGGGGCCTCGGCCCTATTGGCGAGGGGCCCCTCGGCTCGTAGCCTTTGAGTGCACCTCTCGAAACGCAACCCCTCAGAGCCATGAACCACCGCTACCTCCTGACCGCCGCGCTCCTCCTCGCCGCGCTCCCCGCGCAGGCGCAGCCCTTCACCGAGGTGCCCGCCTTCCCCGAGGGCATCAACATCCTCGCCTTCGGCGCGGCCGACTACGACGAGGATGGCGACCTCGACGTCCTCATCCAGCGCTCGCTCTTCGACGGGGAAGAGGGCGACATCGTGGAGCTGTACCGGAACGTCGGCGACGGGATCGGCTTTGAGCCTCTACCGTTCCCGGCCCCCCCCATCCCCTCGTTTCCCTTAAAGGACCGCGAGATCGCGTGGGGGGACTACGACAACGACGGCGACGTGGACGTCGTCGTGACGGCCCCCTTCAGCTCCTCGTGGATCTACGCCAACGACGGAGGCACGTTCGAGGCCGTCGTCGAGCTGCCGCCATACCTTGGCCAGTCTCGCGCCTTCGACGACGAGACCGTCACGTGGGCCGACTACGACAACGACGGCGACCTCGACCTCCTCTTCCCAGCCGCCTTCGTGGAGGGGCAGCGTACCGCCATCCTCTTCCGCAACGACGACGGCGCCTTTACCGACGCTGAGGCCGGCCTCCCCACCGTTGCGAACGGTCACGCCGAGTGGGGCGACTACGACAACGACGGCGACCTCGACCTCCTCCTCATCCAGACGGCCGGGTTCATCCAGCCGCTGACGCCGTTCACGACCCTCTTCCGCAACGACGGCGGCACCTTCACCGATGCAGGCGTCGAGCTCCAGACGGTGACGGACTACGGCACCGCCCTCCTTGCCGACGCCGACACCGACGGCGACCTGGACATCCTCGTCCTCGGTCAACTGGGGAACTCTCCGGGGGACAGGGAGACCGTCGCACGGATGTACGTCAACGAGGGCGATGGCTTCGTCGAAACGGACCTACTCCCCGCCGTCGAGCCTGCCTTCCAGGGGTTGTGGACCGCGACCTTCGCCGATTACAACAACGACGGCCAAGGCGACCTCTTCGTCTCCGGGACGGTCCGGGTGGACACCGTGTTCGCCGACGGCAGCACCGGCGGTTACACGGAGGGGATCTCTCGGGTGTACCGCAACGACGGCGGCACCTTCGTCTTCGACGGCGTCAAGGTCGACGCCTCCGACGGCTCGGGCACGTTCTCGTGGGCGGACTACGACGGCGACGGCGACCTCGACTACACCGTGAGCGGGTTCTTCATCACGGAGGTGGTCCTCGAGCCCGGCAGCACGTCCATCACCATGGAGACCGACGCCCTCTTCCTCCGCAACGACGCTCCCACCTCAAACGCCGCCCCCACGGCTCCGAGCGCCCTCGCGGCTGAGGTCACCGGCAGCGAGGCCACCTTCGCGTGGGGGCCGGCCGCGGACGACCACACCCCCGCCGAGGCGCTCACCTACAACCTCCACGTCCGCGCCCTCTTCGGCTCCGACATCGTCAGCCCGATGTCGCGCGGCAACGGCACCCGGATGCTTCCGGAGCCCGGCAACGCCAGCCTCAACACGGCGTGGACGCTCCGGGACCTCCCCGAGGGCGAGTACGAGTGGCGGGTCCAGGCCATCGACAACGCCTTCAACGGCGGCCCCTTCGCCGAGGGCGGCACGTTCACCGTCGGCTCGGTGAGCGCCGAGGATGGGGCGACGGTCCCGACCGCCTTCGCCCTCCGCAGCGCCGCGCCGAACCCGGCCCGCGGCGGGGCGACGGTCCGATTCGACCTCCCCGAGCCCGCCGAGGTCTCGGTCGCGTTCTACGACGTGCTCGGGCGCGAGGTGCTCACCACGGCGCCGGTGCCGATGGCGGCGGGGGCCGGGCGTGCGGTCCTTCTCAACACGGGGGCGCTCCCAGCCGGGGTCTACGTCTACCGCGTCGAGGCGGCGCTGCCCAGCGGGATGGAGCGGGCAAGCGGGCGGCTCACGGTCGTTCGGTGACCGGAGCGCCGGTAGAGCAGAGCGCCCCGCCGGGCCCAGGCCTAGCGGGGCGCTCTCGTGTCTAGGCGGCCTCGGGCTGTGCCTCTTCCGCCACCTCTACGATGTCGTCTTCGTCGAGGATGAGGCGGGTCACGTCGGCGATGGCGTCGGCGCCCTTGAGGTTGATCACCCGGACGCCCTGCGTGTTCCGGCCCATCTCGCGGATGTCCGAGACCCGCATCCGGATCGCCGTGCCGCCCTCCGTCACGATCATCAGGTCGTCCCCGTCGACCACGCTCTTGAGCGCGACGAGGCGGCCCGTCTTCGGCGTCGTCTTCATCGTGAGGATGCCCTTGCCGCCGCGGCTCTGGAGGCGGTAGTCGTCCACAGGGCTCCGCTTGCCGTAACCCTTCTCCGAGACCGTCAGCACGCTGGCCCCGTCGCGCTTGACGGCGATCATCCCGGCGATCTCGTCGCCGTCGCCGAGGCTCATCCCCCGGACGCCGCGCGTGTTGCGGCCCATCGGGCGGACGTCGGACTCGTGGAAGTGGATGGCGCGGCCGTTCGTGGCGCCGAGGAGGACCTCCGTATCGCCGTCGGTGAGGCGGGCTTCGAGGAGCTCGTCGCCGTCCACGACGTCGATGGCGATGATGCCGGTGACGAGGGGGCGGCGGAACGCGGCGAGCGCCGTCTTCTTGACCTGCCCCCGCTTGGTCGCCATCAGCACGAAGTGGTTCTCCAGGAACTCGTCGCTCTCGAAGTCCGCCTTCGGGATCGAGAGGACGGCGCGCACGCGGTCGTCCTGGGCGATCTGGATGAGGTTGCGGATCGAGCGGCCCTTCGCCGTGCGGGAGCCCTCCGGCACCTCGAAGACGCGGAGCCAGTAGCACTGCCCGGCGTCGGTGAAGAACAGGAGCCAGTCGTGGGTCGAGCCCATGAAGAGGTGCTCGACGAAGTCCTCGTCGCGGGTGCCGGCGCCGCGGAGGCCGCGCCCGCCCCGGCCCTGCTGGCGGTACTCCGCCATCGAGGTCCGCTTGACGAGGCCCTGGTGGCTGACGGTCACGATGACGGGCTCGTCCTCGATCAGGTCCTCGATGTCGATGTCGCCGCCGCCGACGAGGTCGATCTCGGTGAGGCGCGGCGAGCCGAACCGCTCCTTCATAGCGCGGAGCTCGTCCTTGATGATCTCCATCCGCAGCCCGCGCGAGGCGAGGATGGCGCGGAGCCGCTCGATCTCCTGGAGGATCTCGCGGTACTCGGCGAGGATCTTCTCGCGCTCCATCCCCGTCAGCCGGCTGAGGCGCAGCGCGAGGATGGCCTCGGCCTGGGCCTCGGAGAGCCACGGGCGCGGGACGAACCGCTCCTCGACCTCGTCCTGCCCGGCGAACAGGCCGGCCTTGCGCTCGCCGCCGCGCTCGGTGGGGGGCACGGCGCTCAGGCCGAGGCGGTCGAGCTGCTCGGGGGTGAGGCGCTGGGGGTAGACGCCGGCCATGAGGTTCCGCTTGGCCGCGTCGGTGTCGGCGGAGTGGCGGATGATGGCGATCACCTCGTCGAGGTGGTCGAGCGCGAGGGTGAGCCCTTCGAGGAGGTGCGCCCGCTCCTCGGCCCGCCGGAGGTCGTAGCGGGTGCGCCGGACGACGACCTCGTGGCGGTGGTCGACGTAGTGGCCGACCATCTCCTTCAGCGTCAGCGTCCGGGGCCGGCCGCCGACGAGGGCGACCATGTTGATCCCGAAGGTCTGCTGGAGCTGGGTGTACTTGAAGAGCTGGTTCTGGACGACGGCCGGGACGGCGTCGCGCCGGAGCTCGATCACGATCCGCATCCCGTCGCGGTCGCTCTCGTCGCGGAGGTCCGAGATGCCCTCGACGCGCTTGTCGCGCGCGGCGTGGGCGATCTTCTCGATCAGCGCGCTCTTGTTGACCTGGTACGGGATCTCCGTGACGATGAGCGCGATCCGGCCGCTCTTGAACTCCTCCTCGTGGATCTTCGCGCGGAGGATGCAGCGCCCGCGCCCGGTCCGGTACGCCTGGCGGATGCCGCCGTAGCCGTAGATCGTGCCGCCGGTCGGGAAGTCCGGCGCGGTGATGTGCTCGGCGAGGTCGTCGTCGGTGAGCGGGGACTCGCCGCCGTCGGCCGGGAGGCTGTCGACGTAGGCGACGATGCCGTCGACGAGCTCGGAGAGGTTGTGGGGCGGGATGTTCGTCGCCATCCCGACGGCGATGCCGCTGGCCCCGTTCATGAGGAGGTTCGGGAGGGCAGCCGGGAACACCGTCGGCTCCGTGAGGGAGTCGTCGAAGTTCGGCTCGTAGTCGACGGTCTCCTTGCCGATGTCCTCCAGCAGCGCCGCCGCGGCCGGCGTCATCCGGGCCTCGGTGTAGCGCATGGCCGCCGCGGCGTCGCCGTCGACGGAGCCGAAGTTGCCCTGGCCGTCCACCAGCGGCGTCCGCATCGAGAACTCCTGCGCCATGCGGACCATCGCCTGGTAGACCGACTGGTCCCCGTGCGGGTGGTACTTGCCGAGCACCTCGCCGACGATGCGGGCGCTCTTGCGGTGGGCCTTGCCGGGCGTCAGCCCGAGCTCGCTCATGCCGTAGAGCACGCGGCGCTGCACCGGTTTGAGCCCGTCGCGGACGTCGGGCAGCGCGCGGCTCACGATCACCGACATCGAGTAGTCGATGTAGGAGGAGCGCATCTCCTCCTCGATGTTGATCGGGATGATGCGCGCGCCATCGGGCGGGGCGCCGTCGCCGCCAGCGTCGCCGGTCACGTCGGGGAGTTCGCGGCGGTCGTAGGCGCCGCCGGCGCCGGCGTTCTCGTTGGCGTCGTCGGGCGTGCCTTCGGGGCGGTCGTGGGGCTCCATCGGGGCGGGGAGTCGTGGTCCGGGGCCAATCGGAAGAAGGTACGGCCCGCCCGTGTCACCGACGTGTCAGAAGGGGGTGAAAGCGGGGGTGGACTGGCCCCCTCAGAAACAGGGTTTTCACCCCTCCTCGCTGCCCACCGGGCGGTCGAGCGCGAGCACGGCAGCAACGACGTTGGCGGCCACATCGGGTGGGGTCAGCCCGTCGGCCTCGACGACGACGTCGGCGCGGCTGTAGAACCGCTCGCGGCGGTCGAGGATGGCCTGAATCCGTTCGAGGAGCCGTTCGCCGACGAGGGGGCCGTCGGCGTCGCGGAGGAGGGGGCGCGTCTCGTCGGCCGAGAGCCGCGCGGCGAGGGTCTCGGGGGGGACGCGGAGGTAGGCGACGATGCCGCCGTCCTGCGCCATCGCCATCGTGGCCTCGGAGGTGAGCGCGCCGCCGCCCGTGGCGATCACGACGCCCTCCTCGGCGAGCACCTGCGAGAGCACGGCGGTTTCGAGGGCGCGGAAGCTGTCCTCGCCGCGGTCGGCGAAGAGCTCGGTGGCGGAGCGGCCCGCCGCCTGCTCGACGCGCTCGTCGAGGTCGACGAACCGGTAGCCGAGGCCGTCGGCGACGAGGGGGCCGGCGGTGGACTTCCCGCTGCCCATCGGGCCGGTGAGGAAGAGACGCGAGGAGGTCATGGCACGGCGGGGCGGGGTGGGGGGCGCCGGTATCTTCGGGGGTGAGCCGGAACGATAGCGCGTGACGCGCCCGGTTTCTCCTGCAATGTACCGCTTCCGCCGGTGCCCCGATACCGCCTCCTGGTCGAATACGACGGCGCCCCGTTCGCGGGCTGGCAGGTCCAGCCCGGCCAGCCGACGGTCCAGGCTGCGCTCGAAGACGCCCTTGCGACCGTGCTCCGCGAGCCCATTCGCGTCACGGGCTCCGGCCGCACCGACGCCGGCGTCCACGCGCGCGGGCAGGTCGCCCACTTCGACGCCGGGGCGGAGGTCGATACCCATCGGCTCCGCCGGCAGCTCAACGGCGTGCTCGGCCAGCGCACCGCCGGCGCCGTCGCCGTGCTCGCCGCCGAGCGCGTGGCCGACGGGTTCCACGCCCGCTACGACGCGCAGCGCAGGCTCTATCACTACCACGCCACGGGGCGCCCCCGCGCCCTCGACCGCCGCACCCGCTGGGTGGTCCGGCCCGAGCCGGACTGGGAGCGGATGAACCGCGCCGCCTCCGCCCTCCTCGGCCGCCACGACTTCAGCGCGTTCTGCCTCACCCGCTCCGAGACCGAGAACTGCGTCTGCACCGTCGGGCGGGCCGTGTGGGTCGAGGAGGAGCGGGCGGGGGACTGGCGGTTCGAGGTCACCGCCGACCGGTTCCTGCACGGGATGGTCCGCGCCATCGTCGGGACGCTGGTGGAGGTGGGCCTCGGGAAGCGCGAGCCGGACAGCGTCACCGCCGTGCTGGCCTCGGGGGACCGCCGCGCCGCCGGCCCCGCCGCGCCGCCCCACGGGCTCGTGCTGGAGCGCGTGAGCTACCCCGGTGGCTTCGGCGCCCTGCTAACTCGGCGTAACGCGGCGTCAGTTGAGGAGCAACAACGGCCCTGAAGCTTCGTTCACCGCGCTCCCCGCTCACACCGATGCGGCTCCCCCCTCCCCTGCTCCTCGCGCTGCTCGCCCTCTCGCCGGGCTGCGAGCGCCCGTTCGTCGAGGTCGAGGCGCCGACGGTCGAGGCCGTCACGCCGGACCTCGACGTGGTGCAGACCGAGCCGGTGCTGCCGCTGACGCTGCGGGCATCGTCGTTCCGCGCCGTCGAGCGGGTCGAGGTCAACGGCGAGCCCGCGACGTACCGCCGCAGCGACGACGTCTACCTCGACACGCTCCGGCTGCGTGAGGGGCCCAATCCGATTCTCGTCGCGGCGTTTGATGCGGGCGGGGTCGTAGGGGAGGACACGCTCTGGGCGGTCTACCTCCCCCGCCGATTCGAGGCGGCCCCCCTGCTCGACCTCCCGGCCCCGCGCGCCGGCCACACCGCCACGCGCCTCCCCGACGGCCGCGTGCTCGTCGCCGGCGGAACCCGCTCGTTCACCGACCCCGCCCTTGATACAGCCGTCCTCCTGAACCCCGCCGAGCTGACGGCCACAGCCGCCCCCCTCCCACTCCGAACACCGCGGGTGGGGCATGCGGCCTCCGTGATGCCCGACGGCCGCGTGCTCCTCACCGGCGGTGCCCGCCGCCTCTCCCCAGACGCCGTCTCCGACCTCGTCGCCACGGTCGAGCTGTTCGAGCCTGCGACCGAGCAGTTCGAGGAGGTGGCGGTGACGGAGGAGGACGGGACGCCGGCCGAGCCGCTGCTCCGCGCCGGCCACACGGCGGCGGTGCTCGTCAGGTCGGACGGACGGCCGCGGTTGTACGTCTACGGCGGCGAGGGCGACGTGAGCTTCTCGGGCGAGCCCGCGCTCGGCCGCCTCCCGTTCATCCGCGTGTTCCGGTTCGAGGACGGTGAGGCGGGGCCGCGCCTCGTGGCCGAGGGGCCACGCCAGCTCTTCCGATACGCCCCCATTGCATACCACACGATGACGCCGCTGAGCACGGAGCCGAACGGGCTGGGCCGCTACCTCGTCGCCGGCACGTCTGGCCCGGCACAGCTCGGGCGGCCGGAGGCGCCGTTCGCCTTCGACTTCGGCCCCACCACCATCGAGGCCACGGCCGTCGGGCCGATGGGAGCACCGCGGCAGGACCACGCCGCGGCGCCGTTACTGGACACCGTGGTCATCACCGGGGGCCGGGAGGGCGGCCAGCTCGCCCCGCTCCCGACCGGCGAGGTGTTTGCTTATCAGGAGGATGAACTTGGGCCGGCCCGTTTCTTCCGCCTCCCGGATTCACAGCGGCTCCTCACCCCGCGCTGGGGCCACACCGCAACAATCCTCGCCGACGGCCGAATACTCGTCGCGGGCGGATTCCAGGCTGACGGATCCGCTCTGAGACGCACCGAGCTCTTTTCGCCACCGACGCGCTAGCACGCCCCCACCGCCTCCAATGCTGATCCAGCGCATCCTCCAGGTCGTCCTCGTCGCCATCGTGCTGATGGTGGCGCTTTCGCTGCTCGCCTTCCTGCTCAAGATCGGGCAGGTGCTCCTCGGGATCGGGCTGAAGCTGCTCGTGATCCTCCTCGTGATCGCGGCCGTGCTGCGCTTCTTCGAGCTGCTGCGGGAGCGGCGCTACTGAGGCCCCCTCCCCCGCTCTCATCGCCCAGAGGGACGCACACGCTGCGTCCCTCTCGCTTTTGGCGCCGGTATCTTGACCGCCCCCGCTAACCCCTCGCTCGCATGGACCAGCCCGTCGTCGCCAACAACGCCCGCGGACGTGACGCTGCTGAAGGCGTGCTCCGCGTCACCAGCGAGACGGCCCCCCTGCGGCAGGTCGTCGTCCACACGCCGGGCGAGGAGATGGCCCTCGTCTCGCCGGAGAACAAGCTCGAGCTCCTCTTCGACGACATCCTCTTCACCGAGCGCGCCGAGGCCGAGCACGCCGTGATGTGCCGGCTCTTCCACGCCGCCGTTGGGGAGGACGACGCGGTGGTGCAGATCGGCGGGCTGCTGCGGGAGGCCTTCGACGAGGAGGCCGCGCGGGACGAGTTCGTGGAGCTGCTGGCCGAGCGGATCCCCGAGCGCAACTACGCCGCCTACGCCGACGACCTCCGCCGGCTCAGCCCGGACGAGCTCCACCGGTTCGCGCTGACGGGCCGGAGCCCGCTGCCGATCCGCGCGCAGCCCATCCCGAACCTGATGTTCACCCGCGACCTCGCGGCGGTCGTGGGCGGGCACATCATCCTCAGCCACGCCGCCACGCTCGCCCGCGCGCGCGACAGCATCGTCGTCCGCGTCGTGCTCCGCCACCACCCCCGCTTCGCCGGCGTCCGGGACCGGCTGATCGAGCTGCCGCCGCACGTCTCGTTCGAGGGCGGGGACCTCCTCGTCGTCGACGAGCGGACGGTCCTCGTCGGCAACTCGGAGCGGACCAGCCTCGGCGGGGTGATGGCGATCACGCAGGCGCTCTTCGAGCGGACGGGCATCGAGAACGTGGTGATGGTGAACCTCCCGAAGGCGCGCTACTGCATGCACCTCGACACCGTGTTCACCTTCGCCAGCCCGACGGAGTGCGTCGAGTTCCCCCCGGTGATTGAGGGCGGGCGCAGCCACATCATGCACTTCACGAAGGCCGACGCGGACCCCGAGCGGCCCGCCGCTGAGCGGTTCCACACGGCGATGTGGCCGGACGTGAAGACGGCCCTCGAAGCCCTCACCGAGCGCGAGATGACCTTCATCCGCTGCGGCGGCGAGGAGCTCATCCACCAGCGCCGCGAGCAGTGGACCGACGGGGCCAACCTCTTCGCGCTCGCGCCGGGCGTCGTCGTGAGCTACGAGCGGAACCAGCGCACCGCCGCCGCCCTCCGCGACCACGGCTACCATACTGTCGAGGCCGGCGCCTTCCTCGACTACCACGGCGGGGGGCCGATCCCGCAGGACCGGAAGGTGGCGATCCAGCTCCGCGGCCACGAGCTCAGCCGCGGCCGGGGCGGCCCGCGCTGCATGACGATGCCGCTCCTCCGCGGCCCCCTCCCAGGGGCGAACGGCACCACGTCCTGATGGCGCTGGGATCGCTCCTCGGCGAGGATCGGCGGTGGATGCGGCAGGCGCTCCGCGAGGCCGAGCGCGCGGCCGAGGAGGGCGAAGTCCCCGTCGGCGCCGTCGTCGTGCGCGGCGGGCAGGTCGTCGGGCGCGGGCGGAACGCGGTCGAGCGCCTGGGCGACCCCACGGCCCACGCCGAGATCCTGGCGGTAACGGCGGCCTGCGAGACGCTCGGCTCGAAGTGGCTCGACGGCTGCACCCTCTACGTCACTCTGGAGCCGTGCCCGATGTGCGCGGGCGCGCTCGTGCTGGCCCGGTTGCCCCGGCTCGTCTTCGGCGCGCTCGATGAGAAGCTCGGCGCCGTCGAGACGCTCTACGCCATCGCGCAGGACCGCCGGCTGAACCACCAGATCGAGACGGTCTCGGGGGTCGAGGCGGAGGCCGCGGGCGATCTGTTGCGGGCGTTCTTCCGGCAGCGCCGCGCGGAACGGCCCCCGCCCCGCTCGGGTTGACGGCGCTCATCAGCGGAGCGCAAGCGGAGATGCACGATGTCGTCATCGTCGGGGCCGGCCCCATTGGGCTGGCGTGCGGGATCGAGGTGCAGCGCGCGGGGATGAGCGCATTGGTGATCGACAAGGGCGCCCTCATCAACTCGTTCCTCGGCTACCCCACGGGGATGGAGTTCTTCTCGACCCCGGACCTGATGGAGATCGGCGGCTACCCCCTCGTCGCGCGCGGCTACAAGCCGCTCCGCGAGGAGGCCATCGACTACTACCGCCGCGTGGCCGAGGCCGAGGGGCTGGAGGTCCGACTCTACGAGACCGTCGAGCGCGTGGACGGTGAGATCGGCCAGTTCACCGTCGTCACCGACCAGGGCACGTACCCCTGCCGGTACGTCGTCGTCGCCACCGGTTTCTACGACGTCCCGAACCGGCTCGGTGTGCCCGGCGAGGAGCTTCCGAAGGTGGCGCACTACTTCCGCGAACCGTACCCGTACAGCGGCCAGCGCGTCGCCATCGTCGGGGCGAAGAACTCGGCGGCGCTGGCGGCGCTCTCGTGCCTCCGCCACGGCGCCGAGGTGACCCTCATCCATCGCGGCCCCGAGGTCTCGCCGAGCGTGAAGTACTGGATCCGCCCGAACCTCATCAACCGCATCGCCGGCGGCGCCATCCGCGCCTTTTTCGACACGACCGTCGAGGAGATCCGGCCAGACACCCTGCTGCTCCGCACCCCCGACGGCGAGGTCGAGATCGGAAACGACTGGGTGCTCGCCCTCATCGGCTACCGCCCGAACTACCCGCTCCTGGAACGGTTGGGGATCGCGTTTGAGGGGCCGGACCGCAAGCCGGTCTACGACCACGAGACGTTTGAGACGAACCGGCCGGGGCTCTACATGGCCGGCACCATCCTCGGCGGGCTCGACACGAGCGAGTGGTTCATCGAGAACGGGCGGCACCACGCGCAGCAGATCGCCCGGCACATCGCCGCGCGCGAGGACGAAGCCGTCACCGCCTGACTTATCCCAGCGCCGTCAGAACCTGTCGGGCGAGGGGCTGGCTCGGATCGGCCCGGAGGGCGATCTCGGCGTGGCGGCGGGCGCCCGCAACGTCGCTCTGCTGGAGTAGAGCGGCGGCGAGGCCCGCGTTGGCGTCGGGCCGGGCGGGGTCGGCAGCGAGGGCGCGGCGGAACGCCTCGGTCGCTCCAGCGAGGTCGTTCTGCTGGAGCCGGAATGTGCCGAGATTGGCCTGCACCGCCGGGTCGTCCGGTGCTGCTGTGGCGGCTCGCTCGAAGAGCTGCCCCGCAGCCTCGCCATCGCCCTGCTGTGCCCGAAGCACACCGAGGTTCAGGAGCGCGTCGGCGTGGAAGGGGTCGAGCCGAACGGCCTCCGCCAATGGCGCCTCGGCCGCAGCGGCGTCCCCCTGCCGAAGCAGCGCGGTGCCGAGGTTGTACTGCGCCTCGACGAGCCACGGCTCCTCCTGCACGGCGGCGCGGTACTGCTGGACGGCCTCGGGGAGCCGGCCTCGCTTTTCGAGCAGCCGCCCGTAGTTCACCCGCACGTCCGCCAGCGCGGGCTGAAGCGAAAGCGCCTCGCGGTAGAGCGGCTCGGCCTCCGCCGCGCGGCCCGTGGCTTCGAACGCCTGCGCGAGCGCGTTCAACCGCTCGGGGATGCGCCCGTCCGCCAGCGACCGCTCCAGCGGGCCGACGGCCTCTGCCGCATGCCCAACCTGGAGCCGCGCCCATCCCAGCAGGAAGTGCCCCTCCCCGATGCCCGGCGCCTCTCCGAGCGCAGTTGCCAACCGCTGCGCCCCACGCGCCAGTACGTCACGGTCCCCCTCCTGCCGCCCTCGGACGACCTCGGCCATCGCGGCGTAGACGGCCGCCTCGGCGCCACCCCGGTCTCGTTCGAAGTACGGCGCCAGCTCGCCCGGCTCCTCCACCGCCGCCGCCCGCACGGTCCGCTCCTCCGGCCGGACGACCCGGATGAAGTGGTCGGTGAAGGAGGCGTGGGGGGCGTCATCGGCCTCGACGCGCGGCATGTGGCAGGAGTAGCAGTCGGCCCCGTCGGTGTGCTGTTCCTGCAGCGTCGTCGGAACTGTGGCTTGTAATGCAGCCGGCGCGTGGCAACCCTGGCAGGTCGCGTTGAAGTAGGCTGCGCCGGCGTCGCGGAAGCCCTCGTGCGGGTTGTGGCACGTCACGCAGTCCATCGTGCCGGACTCGATGAAGCACGCGCTCTGCCGCATCCGGTCGGCGTGGGAGATGACGGCGATGCGGCCGTCGTCCACGTCGCCGTCCGCGTTGAAGAGGGCGACGTGGGCGGCGAGGGGCTCGCCGGGGCGGTAGCTGTACGGTCCACTCCCCTCGCGCAGCAGCGACACCGTCGCGTTGAGGTGGCACTGCTGGCACACGTCGAGTCGGAGGTCGAGCGGGAGGTGGGCGGGGTTGACGATGGTGTAGTCCACGGAGTCGGCCGGCTCGGGGTCTTCGAGGCGGGCCTCGACGTGGAGGGCGCCCGGGCCGTGGCACCGCTCGCACCCGATCCCGTGGGCGATCCCGTCGAACTTCCCGTCGGCCAGCGCGACGGGTTCGGTGACGCCGTCGTTGGCGACGCCGGTGTGGCACGCCATGCACCGCGCCGGGACGGTCCGGCTGAAGCGGTCGTTCCGCTCGCGGTAGCCCGGGCTGAAGTCCCACCGCCCCTCTCCCCCTTCCGCCTGGGTGTACCACGTCAGAGGGAGTTCGTAGTAGCGCCCGTTCTCCTCGTCCAGGTACGTCCGCGCGGCCGAGCCACTGCCGACGACGACCTCCATCTCGCGCACGAGGCGGTGCACCCGCTCACCGCGATCGTCTAGCAGGTACTCCTCCTGGAAGAACCGACCATCGCGGGCGTAGGCGGTATACCGAAGGCCGCTGTTCGGGTCTACGACCTCGACGCCGTCGAAGTCCTCTACAGCCCGCTCCGGCGTCAGCGCGTAGAGCGACTGCGCCATCCCGTGGGACTGATAGCTCGCCCATAGGTCCGCGTGGCAGTCCGCGCACGCCTCACTCCCGACGTACTCCACCGCGGGGTCTAGGTTGGCGAACGCGTCAGGGGAGGGGCTCTCCGCCGGCTCATTCCCCGTGCCGCACCCGGCCAACGCTACGGCAGTTGCGAGTACGCCGAGCAGGGTCCCTATTCTCCAACGGCTCATCTCGTCCCTCCGGCTGAAGCGGCAAGGTACAAAGAGGGCGAGGCCTCCGAAGCGACCTCGCCCTGACCGTTTCCAGCGGAACCGTAGCGCCCGATCAGATGGTGACGGCGACCGTGAAGTAGTTGGTGCTGCCGAGGAAGTCGACGCCCTGGTAGGCGTAGTCGAAGCCGAGGCGGTTGCCGCCGAGGTCGAGGTTGAGCCCACCGCCGACGCTCCAGCCCTGGAAGGCCGTGAAGTCCATGTCGGCCATCATCTGGTAGCCGCCGCGCACGTAGACGAGGTTGGCGTACCCCGCCTCCAGGCCGACGGCGTACTGGTCCTGGTCGTAGGCGTTCGAGCGAAAGTTGGCGAGGCCCGTCACCGATACGTCGCCCGCGAACTGCCGCGTGTAGGCGGCGCCGAAGTTGAGCATCGAGGGGAGCTCAGCGCGGGAGGCATCCACGGCACCGGGAATACCCCCTCCCTCGTTGCCGAGGGGGATGGACGCGTTCAAGCCGCTTCCGCCAAATTGCATCTGAGGACCGAAGTTCTTGAGGCTAACGCCGAAGCGGAGCCCGCTCTCACCGACTTGGTATGTCATCCCAGCGTCGAAGGCGACGGCGGTGGCGCTCACGTCGTCGATGGTCTCGCTGATGCCCTTGACGGTGAGGCCCGCCGCGATGCGGTCCGTGAACTGCCGGGCGTAGGAAAGGCCGATCGTGACGTGTGGGGCATCCCAGGTCTCACCACTCAGTTCCGGGCTGGTCACCGTCGTACGCTGAATGTCCCCGAAGTCCCACGCGGAGATAGAGAGGGCGATCTGGTTATTTCCAACGCGCTGAGCGAGACCAAAGAAGTTGACGCCGATGTCCGCGTCGGCGAAGTACTCCACCCGGCTGAACAGCGCGTTCGTCCCCGTGTTCAGCGTGAGCGCGGCGGGGTTTGCCTGGAGTGCCTCGACACCCGTGACCCCCGTCACGCCGCTCGTCATGCTCACTCCGAGGGCGGCTGCTCGCGCGGTCAGGGGGATGCGGAGGTATGCGGAGGCGTCCGTCCCCGCGCGCTCGTCCTGCGCTTGCGCCGCCGGTGCGGCGACTCCTGCGAGGAGGACGGCAAGGACACCGAAGGCGGTGCGCTTCGTCATGACTTTTGTTGTCTGGAGGCGTTGCGAGTGCGGAGCCTAGGCCCCGCAGCAAGCACAAGGAGGCTAGAAGTTTTGGAGCTGGATCCGGCGGTTGACGACGCCCAGCTTGATGACCTTCTCGCCGAAGTCCGTCTCGACGTGGACGAGGTACATCCCGCTAGCAACGGGGAGGCCCGTCTGCGTCGTCAGGTCCCAATCCAGCGACCGCCCCTCGGAGCTCGACTTCTCTAGCGTCCGAATGAGGGTGCCGGCGAGGGTGAAGATCCGGAGGGTCGCCCGGTCCGGGAGGTTGACGAATCGGACGACGCGGTCGAGGTTGCCCGTCTCGTAAGCCGACCGGCCCTTGTAGGGGTTCGGGACGGCACCGATGAGAGCCATCACCTCCTCGTCGGTGACCTCCTCCTCGTTGTCCGGGTTGAATGCTACTTCGCTCGCGTCGATCACGTACGTGTCCCCGGCTCGGATGGGGTTGATCGTGTAGAACCGGACGATGATGCCGTCAGGCGGGCGCACGGGCTCCTCCATCGACTGCGACTCGCCCGTGATATCCAGGAAGATGACGTCCTTCACGGGAGACTGATTCGCCTCTGCGTCATCTCCCAAGCCAATGAACTGCCTGCGGAAGACGAGGCCACCCACTGGCAGAGTGATGCATGCGTCCTCATCACCATCGAGCAGCATCTCGGCCTCGGCCTCGAACTCGTCGTACCGCCCGGCATAGCTGCTGGGGGAGTCAGGATCGCCATCCTTGACGTAGTACGCGTTGGCGATGGCATCTGTCGCCGGCACGCCCACGAGGAGCTCGCCTCCGACATCGAACGTGATGACTCGGGCTGGATCCGCGCCGGTAAAGATGTTGGTGTCGCCGTAGCTGAAGACGCAGGGGGTGCCGTTGTCGCTGTTGAGCTCCGGGATGAGCTGGACGTCGTCGGACGGGTCGTTCTCCTCGAACGCGCTGACCTCGCCCACGTCCCAGATCGTGAAGGGCACCCTCACGAGAGTGCCGGGCTGGGAGAGCGCGTACCCATCCTCCGTGAATCGGATGTCGAACTCGTTCGGCGTGAAAGGCGCGATGTACTCCTCAGGCCCACCGGGATCAATCACCACCTGGCCGTCAGGGTCGTCGGGGCTGGGCTCAATATCAGGGGCGGAGTCTACGAAGAAGTCGCCGAACTCCCCGTCTCGGTTGAAGACGGCGTAGACGCCCTCGTCGTTCAGACTCGACTCACTCAGAGCGACACGGGAGTCGCCATAGACGACGTCGCCGTACCCTTCTTGGCACCCGAATGGGATGAACCCGCCTTCATCCGGGGCACATGGGTCCGTCCCCCCCGGCCCCTGCACCTCAACGAAGGCGTAGATCGGGTCGCCGTCGTCGGCGAAACCAAGCAGGACGGGACCAGGGTCAGGGCTCAGGATCGTGAACGAGAGGCCGTCCACGACGAAGAAGTCCTCTCCCGTCGGGAGCGTCTCGCCCGTCTCCTGGAAGTAGGCACACCCGTCGAGGAGGACCTGCGTGCCAGACTCTGTTACTCTAGTTAAGGTGTAGGTGAGAACGTTGAGGAGGCTGTCTGGGTCTTCGCCTCCCCGGGCGGCCAAGCCGCGGTTTATCCCTCTCCCTTCCCCGAGGATGGCCTCCTGAGTCTGAGCCGGAGCGAGCTGGTGACGGTAGGCCGAAGCCAGGCCGTCCTTCAGATTCTGCCGCGTCTGGACTCGCCGCGCCGAGGCCGCTGCTGCGCCTCGGTTGTTGCTCTCGTCAAGGCGGCTCTGGCTGCGGCTGCTATAGCTCGGAGCAGTCCGAGTAATATTCCCCCCCTCGTCGCACGTGCTTACGGAGTAGAACTCGACCTCATAGGAGGCATCGGCCGGAACAGAGAGGGGGTCCACGAGGCGTGCTCGGATGGTCCCACCTCCGGAGCCCTTGGAGACGTCAGCTACGATGAACTCGCCGAGCTCGTCCTCCGACGCGGTGGCCCCTCCGCCGGCCGCCGTGATCATAGAGGGACGGAGCGTCACCGCTGCGATGGGACTCTCAAGCACCTTGGGGACGGACTCGTCATTGACGGCGTATGCCGACACGCCGTAGTAGTAGTCCGTGTAGTTCGTCAGGCTCTCGATGACGTAGAAGTATTGGAGCCCGGTGTTGCTACCGTCGGCTGCAACGAAGAGCTCCTCCCCCGTCTCCGGGTCCCCCCTCGTATCAATGACGCGGGTGATATCATTGATTATGTCGAAGGTGGCGACGCGCTCCGCAGCGTTCGGGTTGAAGTCGTCATTCGGGAACCGGTAAACGTTGAACCCCTCGAACGTGTAGGTGCTGTCCTCCACGTCTTGCCCTCGCAGGAGGGGATCCACCTCCTCGTACTGGCCGAGGTAGTTGTTGCTCGTGGGCGAGTAAGACCACGTAATCACCGCCTGCCTATCGAGGTTCACCGCGTTGACCTGCGGCGGGTCCGGGGGGCGGGCCAGCTCGAAGTCGATGTCGAAGGCTGTCTGTGCCAGGACGTCGGCGCGCTCGAGGGCATCCACCGACGCGATCTGGGGGAGCGTCCCCCCCCCGCCCTGTGCCCATACGATCCCGAACACGATCTCCTGCGTCTCGCCGGGGTTCAGCGTGAACGGGCCGGTGGACTGTAGGAATCGGCGGTCACCGGGTTCGTTGTCGGGTTCGTCGGTGTTGCAGCCCTCGGTGGTACCTGGAATCTCGCCCTCGGTGCAGAACTCGCTCCAGTAGTTCGGCGGGAAGTCAGAATACACGAAGTCTGTGGGGCCACCGGAGGCGTTCTCGCGAGCGTTCCCTCCAAAGAGAAATGGGAGGCCGTCCGCCCAGAACCCCGTCATGTAATTGTAGTACTCCAGAGCGTTATCGGGGTCCGAGACCGCATCCGCCGCTCCATTAGTAAAGTAGGTGAACCGGGTCATCCCCAGCGTATCGGGCTCCCCGTCGTCGTCTACGTCTGTGATGGGACCCCGGAAGAAGTCGTATCCGACGGCAGGCGGGTTGTCGAGGTAGCTGCCGTCGCCGCTGGCGTCGTCGAAGTCGTCCCCGTTATAGGCGAAGCCTAGGCCGAGATCCGGGTTGCTACCGATGTAGTCGTCAAAGGCATATCCGACATCGGGATCCGAAAAGAGGGCCATGAAGGTCTCTTCGAGCGGCGTGTCCCCCTTATAGATGATCTTGTACCGATAGAACGTGGTGTTGTTGAGCGCGTCACTACGGGCGAAGGCGAAGGCCTTGACCTGGATCTCGAGGCCGATGGGGAGGCTCCCCGTAGTGCCGTGGACGTTGCCTACATCGTTCATCACCCACCAGATGGCCTGGTCCCCCTCCAGGTCCGGGCGGTCACCGCCCGCGAGGCTGTAGTTGTCGGGGTCGCCGTCGCCGTCGACCACGGGAGCTCCGAGCTCTACCGGCCAGTCCTGAAGGTCCGCCGTCGCCGTCCCCGTCTGCTCGTAGTCGAGGATGTCGTCCCGGCCGACCTTATAGAGTCGGTCGAAGCGGGCGCAGTCGTTGGGGAAGGGGAGCGTCCCGTCGTCGTTGAGGGGGCCAGGCCAATACTCGTAAGTATTCCCGAACTGCGCATAGGTGGCCCCAGCCACACGAATCTCGTCGTCCACCTTCCCCCCGATCCAGAGGCCGTGGGCGAAGACGGAGGAGACGCCACCGTCCTTGGGGACGATGTAGATCGGCGAGCCGCTCCGGAAGAAGAGGTTGCCGATGTTGTACATCCGGGCCTGGACGTTGTTGACGTCGAGGTCCTTCTCCGCCGTGCCGATGCGACAGTTCCCCGTCTCAGGCGCCCGGGCACGCATCTCGGCCTCCCACTCGGGTCCCCGATCGGGAGCATTAGAACGGACCCGCTTGTCTTCGTCGGCGAGGGCAGCCGACGAGAGCCCGAAGGCCCCCACCAGAAGCCAGAGGGCGAGCCGCTTGAGCAGTTGTGTGTGCACGGTAGCTTCGAGTTGGACTAGAGTGGACGCAGGGGGGAGTAGACGCCGGGTGTGGAGCCTCTGCCCCCTTCAGCAGCTAGAAGTCGATGAGGAGGCCGAGCCGGACGCGGCGTGGGAGCCCGTAGAGGGGGGCGCCCCCGCCTCCCGAAGCGCCGAACCCGCCGGCGGTCTCGTTGAGCGGCCCCGTCTGGACGAGGTCGTAGCCGAAGAGGAAGGCCTCGGAGTCGATGGAGGTCTCGATTGCCTCCTGCCCTGCCGGCGTCTGGAGGAAGCCGTCGTCGTCGGGCTGCCCCGTGAACCGGTAGACGTTGAGGATGGCGCGGTCGTCGAGGAGGTTCTGGACCCAGAGGTACGCCTTGAGCGACGCTGGGCCGAGGTTGAAGCTCCGGTCGAGGCGCAGGTTGATGAGGGTCGAGCTCGGGAGGTAGACCTCGTTGACGCCGCCGAGGATCTGCGTCGCGCTATTCGTGCTGTAGAGGGGCCCTGTGGCGGCCAGTGGCGTGAAGGGCTGGCCGCTACGGAACTGGGTCAGCACGTTGAACCCGAAGTTCTGGAGCACGCGCGCCCCGAGCACCTCCGGCCCCTCCCCCTCGCCGAGGCGGTAGTCGAGCGAGACGTTCGCCGTGTGACGGCGGTCGAAGTCGGTCGGGGAGATGAAGTTGGGGAGGAACCCACCGCGCCAAGCGATGGCGCCGGCGCTGCCAGCGTCGGAGCCGGTGCCCTGCGCGAAGGAGAGGGTGTAGTTCGCGTTGACGGCGAGGTTCTGCGTACGGCGGAGGTCGAACTCCACCTCCACCCCCTTCGTCGTGGTGAAGTCGGTGTTGAGGAAGGAGTCGTACTGCTCAGGGCGGCTCCCGAAGAGGGTGCGGACCTGGATTTTGTTGTCCTGCGTCCGGTAGAACCCGGAGAGCGTCACGGCGGCGCGCTCGCCGACGCGCTGCCGGAAGCCGAGCTCGTACTGCGTCGTCGTCTCGGGGCTGAGGTTGGAGTTGGAGAGGCGGTCGGTGCCGAGGGCGTTGTACGACGAGAACGGGGTGAACGCTGCCTCACTCGGCCGCTGGCTCGTCACGTTGTAGGAGGCGAAGAAGAGGGCGCGGTCGGTGACGGGGAAGGAGACGCCCACGCGCGGCATGACGGTCACCCGCGGCTCGTAGTCCACGAACGCGTCGGAGTCCACCTTCCCGAGGACCTCGCCCGGCAGCGCTCTCACGTTACCGGCGAGGTCGTCGACGACGACGTCGAAGTCGATGGCCTCGCCGTCGGCGTCGAAGAAGTTGCCGTCGAGGTCGCGGTAGCCGACCACGTTGCCGGAGCCGTCGAAGTAGACGGCGTCGTCGTCCCCCACGCCGCCGGGCTGCGCGTACCCATCGAGCATGCCGTCGCCGTTCGTATCGACGTTGGGGTTGTAGAAGTCGCTGTCCGGGTTCCCCAGGAGCCCACTGCCGGCTCGGACGATGGGGAACGGGGTGTAGAGGTCGAAGGGGACCTGGGTGTTGTTGTCGAAGACGTCGACGCGGAGGCCGAGCTGGATGACGAGGTCGCGGTACTCGATCTTGTCGGAGACGTAGCCGGCGTAGTAGATCGGCTTGTAGGGCTCCACGTCGTAGTTGAACTCGTCGGGCTCGCCGTCGCCGTCGGTGTCGCAGCCGCCGAAGCAGTCGATGTCTTGGCTGTTCACCTCCTCAAGGCCGTTGTAGGAGTAGCCGTAGTAGCGGTAGACGATGGAGCGGCTGGCAGAGCCGTTCCCGAAGGCGTCGAACGGGAGCTCGTCGTAGCTCTCGTAGCCGAGACCGCCGTTGTCATCGTCGCTGGCAGCCTCAGCATCCCCGTCGTTGAAGTAGCGCGAGAGCTCGTTGGCGGCGAGACTGAAGAACCGGTTCGTCCGCTGCTCGAACTCTGCGCCGAACTCGACTTGGTGGAGGCCGAGCTGGGCGGTGGCGCTGCCCGAGAACCGGAACTGCTCGAAGTCCCGCTTCTGATAGAAGGTGAGGACCGAACCGGGGCCGGAGAAGAACTGGCTCCCGCCGCCGATGAACCGGCCGTCCTGCGGCCGGATCAGCGAACTCCCCGCGAGACTGTAGTAGGACCGGGCGACGGCGTTCTGCGGGGCCTCGACGTCGCCGTAGAAGAGGGTGTTCTCGATGTCACGGTTCCAGCCCTCGGGGAACAGCCAGTTCTGGTAGTTCTGGTACTCCGCCTGCACCTGATAGAAGGCGGCGTCGGTCAGGCGCTGGCGGAAGGTGAGGTAGCCGCGGTACGTCTCGTTATCGCTGTTGTAGTACCGGTCCCGGGCGAAGAGCGAGCGACCGAAGCTGTACCCCTGAGTGTCGGAGAGCTCGAAGACGCCGCCGAGGCGGAGGCTGACGGTGCTGAGGGGGTTGAGCGTGACGTTCCCGTTGAAGGTCAGCTCCCGGCGGGGGTCGTCCTTCCCGAGCTGCTCCTCGAAGTCGTACCGCCCCCGCGTGACCGTCTCGCTCCGCGGGATGATCTGGGTCGTGCCGACGCTGTTGACGTCGAGGACGAAGCCGTCGGGGATGTCGAGGTCGAACCGGTCCGGGTCGGCGATGACCTCGGAGAGGGGAGTGCCCGAGGGGATGTCCGTCGGGATCGGCACGTAGTCGACGCCGCCCTGAGCGTTGACGACGCGGAAGACCTGGGGGTTCTGCTGGAACGCGCCGAAGTCGCTGTCGCTCAGGCGGAGCGTGTTGACGCCGTACGGGCTCGCGTCCCGAAGGAGCTGGCCGCTGAGGGAGAAGAAGAAGCTGGCGCGCTCCGGGAGGATGGGGCCGCCGAGGGAGAGCGTGGCGACGTTGTAGCCGAAGTCGTCGAGGACCTCGCTCGTGATGGCCTCGAAGGAGCCGAAGAACTTGTTCCCGCCGGACTTCGTCGTGATCGAGATCACGCCGGACATGGCGTCGCCGTAGCGGGCGGGGATCGTGCCGATGAGGACCTCCTGCTCCTGGATCGCCTGCTGGTTCACGGCGATGGCCCCGGACGTGACGCGGACGCCGTCCACGTAGTAGTCGACCTCCTCACCCCGGCCACCGCGGACGTTGAGCGTGCCGGAGCCCTCGTTCGAGACGATCCCGCTCTGGAGGGCCGCCACGCTAGTGACGCCGCGGACGGGGAGGTTCTGGATCTGCTCGCCCGTGATCACCTTCGGCACCCCGATGGCGTCCTTCCGGATGATCGGGGCCTCGTACTCGACGACGATCTCGCCGAGCTGCTCGCCGCTGGCGAGCTCGAAGTTCTGCTCCGTCGTGTACCCCGAGGAGACCTGCACGCCCTCGATGGTCTGCGTCCCGAAGCCGACGAACGACGCCGTGACGGTGTACTCCCCGACGGGGATGCCGATCACGAAGTACTCGCCGTCGATGTTGGTGGCGGCGCCGAGCTGCGTCCCCTCGATGAGGACGTTGGCGCCGGGGAGGGGCTCTCCGAGCTCGTCGGTGACGCGGCCAGAGAGCTTGCCGGTGCTTTGGGCCAGAACGGCCGGCGCGGCGACGAGGCAGGCGAGCACAAGCGCGAACGCTAGCGAGCCGAGGTTGCGGAGCATGGCGACCTCCTTTAGTGTGATGAGACCCAAGAGGGGGTACGGGATGGACGTTCGGGTGGGACCGTGCGCGCGTGGCGTGCGGCGATCACAGCGGTGCCGCTGAAGGCGGGGTCCCAGTGGGAGAAGCTCAATGCCCGAGGGCTCCCGCTCCGGGCGGCACCTTGGCGGCGCGGCCGGGGCCGTCCCACAGCGGACGGCGCGAGGCGAGAGGAGCGTGGATAGCAACGTCGGGCGCGAAGGGCGAGCGGGTGGGGGGGTGTCGTCGGTCGGACGACGTGGCGAATATACCCGGCAGCGCAAGAATATGTCAAGGCACGCGGAAGCCCCTTCCTCATTCGTTACCCCGAACTCTCCTGCGTGCCCCCGAAGATCGCGGAGCCGGAGCCCAACGGGGCGGGGGCTACACCTCGACGAGCCGGACGTCCTCGACGCCTTCGAGCGCCTCGACCTGCCGGAGAACGGCGTTCGGGATCGGCTCGTCCACGCTGAGGGCGGAGAGGGCCACGCCGCCGGGCTCCGTCCGCCCCAGCGCCAGCGCGGCGATGTTGACCCCGGCCTCGGCCAGCAGCGCGCCGACGGCGGCCACCATCCCCGGCCGGTCCACGTTGCGGTAGAAGAGGAGGTGCCCCTCCGGCCGGACCTCGAACCGGAACCCGTCGACCTCGACGAGCCGGAGGTCGTCCTTCCCGAAGACGGCGCCGCGCACGGTGCGCGCGCCGTCGGCCGTCTCCAGCCGGACCTCGACGAGGTTGGTGAAGTCGGCCGGCTCGGAGTGGCGCTGCTCCTCGACGCGGAGGCCGGCCTCGCGGGCGAGGAGCGGGGCGTTGATGAGGTTGACCGGCTCCTCGGCCCAGCGTGCCATGAGCCCACGGAGCGCGGCGACCGTCAACACCTCGGCGTAGCGGCGGGCCGTCTCGCCGTAGCAGCCGACGACCACCCTCTGCACCGCCCCCTCGACCAACTGCCCGGCGACCTGCCCGAGCCGGTCGGCGAGCGCGATGAGCGGGCGGGCCTCGGGCTGCGAGGCGGCGCGGAGGGCGCCGGCGTTCACCGGCGTCGCCACGGGCCGCCCGGCGAGCGCGTCGATCATCCCCTCGGCGACCTGCACGGCGACCTTCTCCTGCGCCTCGCCCGTGGACGCCGCGAGGTGCGGCGTGGCGACGACGTCCGGGTGGGCGATGAGGGCGCGGAGCGCGTCCGACTCCGGCGGCTCCTCGGAGAACACGTCGAGCGCGGCGCCGCCGACGTGCCCGGCCTGCAACGCCTCCAGCAGCGCCGCCTCGTCCACGATCCCCCCCCGCGCGCAGTTGACGATTCGGACGCCCGGCTTGCAGCGCGCCAGCGTCTCGCGGTCCAGCAGCCCGCGTGTCGCGTCGTTCAGCGGGGTGTGGAGGGTGATGAAGTCCGCCCGCTCGAACAGGGCGTCGAGGCCGACCAGCTCGATGCCGAGGCGTTCGGCGGCCTCCTCCGAGAGCACGGGGTCGAACCCGACCGTGTGCATCCCGAAGCGCTGCATCCGCCCGGCCACCGTCCGCCCGATCTTGCCGACGCCGACGACGCCGAGAGTCTTCCCGTCGAGCTCGGCGCCGGAGAACTCTTTCCGCGCCCACTCCCCCGCCCGGAGCGTCGCGTTGGCCTGCGGGATCTGGCGGGCGAGCGCGAGCAGCATGGCGCAGGTGTGCTCGGCCGTCGAGATGGTGTTGCCGTCGGGGGCGTTGAGGACGAGAATGCCGCGGCGGGTGGCGGCGCCGAGATCCACGTTGTCCACCCCGACGCCGGCGCGGCCGATCACCCGGAGGTCCGGGGCGGCGTCGATCACGTCGGCCGTGAGGCGGGTGCCGCTGCGGACGAGCCAGCCGGCGGCGCCGGGCGCGAGCGCCTTCAACTCCTCGGGGCTCTTCTTGAGCTGGACGTCGGGCTCGTGCCCGACCGCCTTCAACAGCTCGACGGCGACGGGCGCGAGGGGGTCGGTGATGAGGACGCGCATTGGTCGGGGTTCGGAGGGGTCAGCCGAGGTCGGCGAGGAGTTCGGCCCAGTTCCAGACCTCGTCGGCGCCCCACTTCTTCTCGGCGGAGGTGAGGATGACGGGCAGGTCAAGCCCGCTCTTGGCGAGCCCGCGCTTGACCTCGGCGACGCGGCTGCGCTGCTGGTTCTTGGAGAGCTTGTCGGCCTTCGTGAGCAGGATCACGTACGGGACGGGGCCGCCGCGGAGCAGCGCGATCAGCTCCTCGTCGAGCTTCGTCGGCGGGTGGCGGCTGTCGACGAGGTGGAACACCGTGCGCAGCGGCTCGCGCTCGGTGACGTAGCGGCCGATGAGCTGCTGCCACTTCGCGCGCTGCGCCTTCGACGCCTTCGCGTAGCCGTAGCCCGGGAGGTCCACGAGGTAGAACCCGCCGCGCCCCTGCTCATCTGCGTTGACGAGGTAGTAGTTGAGCGCCGTCGTCTTGCCCGGCGTCCCGCTCGTGTGGGCGATCTGGCGGCGCCCCACGAGGTAGTTCAGCAGCGACGACTTCCCGACGTTCGAGCGCCCGACGAAGGCGACCTCCGCGCGGCCGTCGTCCGGCAGCGTCGCCCAGCCCGGCGCGCTCTTGACGAAGCGGACGTCGCGGATCTTCACCCCCTGCTCCCTCCGACGCCGTGGGGCACCGTCGGGAGCTGTCCCCCTTCTGAAGGGGGACAACTGAGCGAGCGCGGGCGAGCGAGGCAGGGGGTCACGCGACCTGCTCGAAGTGGGCCTTGACCGTCTCCCCGATCTCGGCCGGGTTCTCGACGACGGTGATGCCTGCCGCGCGCATGGCGTCGAGCTTGGCCTCGGCGGTGCCGCTGCCGCCGGAGACGATGGCGCCGGCGTGGCCCATCCGGCGGCCCGGAGGCGCCGTCCGCCCCGCGATGAACCCGAAGACCGGCTTCTGCATGTGCTCCCGGACGAAAGCGGCCCCCTCCTCCTCCGCCGCCCCACCGATCTCGCCGATCATCACGACGGCCTCCGTCTGCGGGTCGTCGTTGAAGAGCCGGAGCGCGTCGATGAACTGCGTCCCGATCACCGGGTCGCCGCCGATGCCGACGGCGGTGCTCTGCCCGAGGCCCTGGCGGGTGAGCTGGTCCACGGCCTCGTAGGTCAGCGTGCCCGAGCGCGAGATCACCCCGATGGGCCCGTCGGAGAAGATCATCGTCGGCATGATGCCGACCTTGACGGAGTCGCCGGGGGTGAGGACGCCGGGGCAGTTCGGGCCGATGAGGCGGGCGCCCTTCTTCTGGACGTAGTGGTAGGCCGGAATCATGTCCGCCACGGGGATCCCCTCGGTGATGCAGACGATGACCTCGACGCCGGCCTCGGCCGCCTCGATCACGGCGCCGCCCGCGAAGGCCGGCGGCACGAAGATCACCGACGCGTTGGCATCGGTCTGGTCCACGGCCTCGCGGACGGTGTTGAACACGGGCTGCCCGAGGTGCTCCTGCCCCCCCTTCCCCGGCACCACGCCGCCGACGATCTCGGTGCCGTACTCCATCATCTGCTCGGCGTGGAACGAGCCCTCCTTCCCGGTCAGGCCCTGCACGATCAGGCGGGTGTTCTTATCGACGAGGATGCTCATGGGTGCGGCGGGGGTTGGGTGAGGGGAGCGGAGAAGCTAGCACGCCCGGTGGCGTCCGGGGGATGAGTTATAGATGAGGGGCGGCGCCCAAACGAACGTAGGGGCGACCGGCCGGTCGCCCCTACAAGGCGGAATCACGGAAGAGGGGTCAGCCCCGCGCGGGCGGGGTGTGTTCGATGTCCGGCTTGACGGTCTCGACCGGCGCGGCGGGCGGCACCTGCTGCGCGGGCGAGTCGGCGCGGGGCGCGGGGGCCTGGGCTGGGGCGCGCGGCGGCTCGATGCGGCGGGCCGGGGCGGGCTCGTTCACGTCGAGCTCCCGCTTGATGTCGGACGTGGCGTCCTTGAACTCGCGGATCCCCTTGCCCATGCCGCGGGCGATCTCCGGGATGCGCTTGGCGCCGAACACCAGGAGGACGATGAGGAAGATGATACCGATCTCGAGCGGTCCAAAGCTGCCCATGGCGGCACCTCGTGAGGATGGGGAAGGACGATGGGGGAGGTTGGAGAGCGCGGGCCTGCGCGTGGTGCTCCGAGCACACGCTTCTAGCCCGTGCCGGTTTCGGGAAGACGCTGGGAGGGCCGTAGACCGGCTCCTTTGCCCGTCCGCATCGGAACGCCTGCGCTCCCGCAGCGCCCTCCATCCTCCCGCCGTAGCTTCGCCGGCTATGCCCGAGACGCCCCTCACCCGCGACGCCATCCTCGCCTGGCCGAAGGCCGAGCTCCACTGCCACCTCGACGGCTCGATCCGCCTCGGGACGATGCTGGAGCTGGCCGAGGAGCACGGCCGGACGAGCCTCCTCCCTGCCACGACGGAGGACGGCCTCCGCGATCGGCTCCGCGAGATCGACGACGCCGAGACGCTGGAGGAGTACCTCGCGTGGTTCGGCTACACGATCCCGCTGATGCAGACGGCGGAGGCCCTGCGCCGCGTGGCCTACGAGCTGGCCGAGGACAACGCCGCCGAGAACGTCCGGTACCTCGAGGTCCGCTACGGCCCCATCCTCCACACCGAGGAGGGGCTATCGCTGGAGGAGGTCAACGACGCCGTGCTGGCGGGGCTGCGCGCGGCCGAGCGCGACTTTGGCATCCGCACGAACCTGATCGTGTGCGGCCTCCGCGACCGGTTCGAGAGCGCGTCGCTGGCGCAGGCCGAGCTCGCCGTGCGCTACCGCGGCCGGGGCGTCGCCGCGTTCGACCTCGCCGGGGGCGAGGCGGGGAACCCCCCGAAGCACCACCTCTCGGCGTTCTACCACGCGCGCAACGGGCTCCTCGGCATCACCGTCCACGCCGGCGAGAGCTACGGGCCGGAGTCGATCCGGCAGGCGCTCTTCCACTGCGGCGCCCACCGGATCGGCCACGGCGTCACGCTCCGCCAGGACCCCGACCTCCTCCGCTACGTCGTGGACCACCAGATCCCGCTGGAGGTCTGCCCGACCTCGAACGTGCAGACGCACGTCGTGACCGGCTACCGGACCCACCCGATCCGCGAGTACGTCGCGGCCGGCGTCGCGGTGACGGTGAACACGGACAACCGGCTCTTCAGCCACACCACTGTCACCGACGAGCTGTGGCTGGTGCACACACGCTGCGGGGTGCCGGCGGGCGAGCTCCGCGAGATCGTGCTGAACGGGTTCCGCCACGCGTTCCTCCCTCACGAGGAGAAGCGGGCGCTGCTGGAGGAGGCCACGGCGGTCGTCACGACGGCTTAAGGGCGCCGAAACCCGCCCCGATAAGGAGAGCCCCGGCTGCCCCCTCCGTCCCCCAGGCGGATTCGGCGCGGCGGCCCTGCGCTCGCACGAAACGCGGGGGGTGCCCGACGCGCACCTCCGGCGTTTTCACGCTCCCGGCTATGCCCCAGCTCAAGGTCGCCCACCGCCTCGCCCTCTCCTTCGTCGTCCTCGCCCTGCTCGTGGGCGGCCTCGCCTGGCTGACACTGGCGATGGACAGCTGGCAGGCCGGGCGCATCGACGCGCTGCAAAGCGCCGCGCTGGAGAACAACGAGCACGCCGCCGGGATGGAGGCCGCCGCGCACCGGATGCAGCTCGCCCTGCAGGCGGCCGTGGCCGGGTCGGTCACCGGGGAAGCCTCGGGCGAGGCGCGCAGCGAGGCGGCGGCCGCGCCGCCGCAGAGCGTGCTCGCCGAGGCCATCGCCACCTTCGACCAGCACCTCGCTCGGAGCCGCAAGCTGGCCGACACCGAGGGGCGCGCGACCTCCGAGCGCGTCGGCGCGCTCGCCAGCGCGTTCGGGCAGTACCGGCTCCTCGCCACGCGGGTCGCCGAGGGCCTCGGGGAGGGGGGCGCCGCCGCTGCCGAGGCGAGGTCGCTCTTTTCCAGCGAGGCGCGCCCGCACTACGAGGAGGCGCTGGCGCCGCTGCTGGCCCGCCACCGCGAGGCCGTGCAGGCCGCGCTCACCGAGCGCGCCGCCGCCGCCGACGACGCGCGGCAGTGGGCCGGCCGGTTCGGCCTCGGCGCCGCCCTGCTCCTGCTCCTCATCGTCGTCGCCGCGGGCGTGTTCGCCGTGCGCTACGTGAACCGGGGGCTCAGCCGGACCGTGGCGACGGCGCAGTCCATCGCCGCCGGCCACCTCACCGGCCCCATCCGCTCCACCTCCGAGGACGAGTTCGGCGACCTCACCGACGCGCTCAACGAGGTCGTCCGCCAGCTCTCCACCGCGACGGTTTCCAGGACCTACGTCGAGAACATCGTCCACTCGATGGCGGACCCCCTCGTCGTCGTCGCCCCGGACGTCCGCGTGGCGATGGTGAACCAGGCGCTCCTCGACCTCCTCGGGTACGAGGCCGAGGAGGTGATCGGGGCGTCGGTGACGAAGATCTTCGCGCACACCGGCCGGAACCGGGGGAACGCCATCAAGCAGGACATCGAGCGCGCGCTCTCCGGCCACATCGACTCCGAGTTCCGCACGAAGTCCGGCGGCCCCATCACGGTCTCGCTCTCCAGCGCCCTCGTCCGCACGGGCGGCGAGGTGCAGGGGCTCGTCATCGTGGCGAAGGACATCACCGAGCAGAAGCAGCGCGAGCAGGAGCTGATCGAGGCGAAGGAGGAGGCCGAGCGGATGGTCCAGCTCCGCGACGCCTTCCTCGCCAACATGAGCCACGAGATCCGCACGCCGCTGACCGGCATCCTCGGCTCGGCGCAGGTGCTCGCCGAGGTCGTTGAGGGCGAGCACCGGAAGCTGGCCGAGATCATCGAGGACGCCGGCAACCGCCTGCTCGACACGATTAACTCCGTGCTCGAGATGGCGCGGATCGAGGCGGGCGAGGTGCAGCCGGAGATGGAGGTCCTGGACTTCGCCGAGGAGGCCGAGGCCGTGGCGCGGGTGCTCCGCCCGCTCGCCGAGAAGAAGGGGCTCGCCCTCCGCGTCTACGCCCCGCAGGGCGGCCAGCGCGTCTGCGCCCAGCTCGACCGGACCTGCCTCAACCGGATCCTCAACAACCTCATCGGCAACGCCATCAAGTTCACGAAGGAGGGGGCCGTCTCGATCGAGATCGAGGGCGACGGCGACGACGCCGTGCTGACCGTGCGCGACACTGGCATCGGCATCAACAAGGAGTTCATCCCCCACCTCTTCGACGACTTCAAGCAGGAGTCCACCGGGCTCCGCCGCAGCCACGAGGGCTCCGGCCTTGGCCTCGCCATCACGAAGAAGCTCGTGGACATGATGGAGGGCGAGATGGCCGTCGAGAGCGTGAAGGGGCTCGGGAGCGCCTTCACGGCCCGGTTTGAGCGCGTCCCCGTGGAGGAGGCCGCGCTGCCTCTGCCGAGCGCCTCGGAAGGCGAGGAGTGGGGGGCCGGTGAGCCGCGCGAGGCCGCCGCCTCCGTCCCCACCTTCGAGCCGCCGCCGCCGGCCCACGAGCGCCCCGCCCGCGACCTCCTCCTCATCGAGGACAACCAGCAGAACGCCTACATGGCGAAGTTCATGCTGGAGGGCTACGCGACCGACATCGCCAACACGCCCGAGGAGGCGCTCGACCTCGCGCGGCGGTTCCAGTACGGCGTGCTCCTCGTGGACATCAACCTCGGCACCGACGCCACCGGCATCGACCTCCTCCACGAGTTCCGGAAGCTCGAGGGCTACGCCCAGACGCCGGCCGTCGCGGTGACGGCCTACGCCCTCCCCGGCGACCGCGAGCGCTTCCTCGGCGAGGGGTTCGACGACTACGTCTCGAAGCCGTACCGGAAGGAGGCCCTCCGCGCCGCCGTCGAGGAGGCGGTCGCAGCGGCCGAGCCCGCCGAGCCCGTCGCCGACCTGGAGGCCGTGCTCGACGGGAGCTTCGACGACGCGACACAGGCCTCTCCGCCTGCTCCGGCGGAGCCCGTGGAGTCGGAGGCGCACGTCCCGCACCCCACGTTCTCCGAGCCCTCTCCTGCCCCCCCCGCTGAGGTGCTGCCGTCCTTCGGCGAGGAAGACGCGCCGGACACGGCCATCGCGGAAGCGGAGCCGGAGGAGTACCCGCGCCCGGCGGATCAGCCGAGCCCATCGGATCAGCCGAGCCCAGCGGAGGCGTTGGCCGAGGGCGTTCCGGTCGCGGGAGCCCGCGCCGTGGAGGAATCCGCGTCGGCGCAGGCGTCGTTCCCGACCGTGTCTCCGGACGAGTTCCTGCCGCCGAACTTCATCCCCAACCCCACCTCGGCGGACCGAGGCGGCGACGAGGCCCCCCAGGTGCCGTCCTTCGACTTCCCGACCAGCGAGGCCCCGAACCCCTTCGATGACCCCGACCCCTTCGACTTCGCTCCCCCGCCCGACGGCCGCGACGCGCACGGTCCGGCCGGCGATGGGGCTGGTCGGCCGGGCGACGCTGCCGGCGGATAAATCCATCGCGCATCGCGCCGCGCTCTTCGCGGCGCTGGCCGAGGGCGAGAGCGAGATCGTCGGGTTCTCGGACGCGGCTGATCCCCGCTCGACGCTTGCCTGCCTCCGCGCGCTCGGGGTCGAGTGGGAGGAGCGGGACGACGCCCTGTTCGTGCAGGGCCTAGGGCTGCACGGCCTCCACGCGCCCGCGGCCTCGCTCGACTGCGGCAACGCCGGCACGACGATGCGGCTGCTCGCGGGCGTCCTCGCCGGGCAGCCGTTCCCGTCCGTACTCACTGGCGATGCCTCCCTCATGCAGCGGCCGATGGAGCGGATCGCGGAGCCGCTGCGGCGGATGGGCGCCGAGGTGCTTTTGCAGGATGGACGCCCCCCCGTGGAGATCTCCGGCGGGCGGCTCCGGGGCATCGAGTACAGCCTCCCCGTCGCGTCGGCGCAGGTGAAGGGGTGCGTGCTGCTGGCCGGCCTCTTCGCCGAGGGCGAGACGACCGTCGCCGAGCCGACACCTTCGCGGGATCACACCGAGCGGATGCTCGGGCTCGACGTGCTCGACCTCGCTGGCGTGCGCCACGTCGCGGTGTCGGGCGGGCGGCCCATGCCGGGCGGCCCGTGGATCGTGCCGCGCGATTTCTCGGCAGCGGCGTTCTTCCTCGTCGCCAGCGCGGTCGTCTCCCCGAGCGCGATCGAGCTGCGTGGGGTCGGGCTGAACCCGTCGCGGACGGCGCTGCTCGACGTGCTCCGCGCGATGGGCGCGCGCATCTCCGTCCGGAACGAGCGCGAGCACCACCGCGAGCCCCGCGCCGACCTCGTGATCCAGAATGACGGGTCGGGGCTTACGGGCCTCACCGTCGGCGGCGCCCTCATCCCCAACCTCATCGACGAGCTGCCCGTGCTGGCCGTCGCGGCGGCCTACGCAGAGGGCACGACGGTCATCCGCGATGCCGCTGAGTTGCGGGTCAAGGAGACCGACCGGATCGCTGCCACGGCGGAGTTCCTGCGCAGGATGGGGGCCTCCGTTGAGGAGCGCCCCGACGGGCTCTTGATCGAGGGCGGACGTCCGCTCCGGGGCGCCGAGGTCGAGAGCCATGGCGACCACCGGATCGCGATGGCCGCGGCCGTGGCTGCGCTCGGCGCCCAAGGCGAGACCACGATCCACGGCGCCGACGCGGCGAGTGTCTCATTCCCGGGCTTCTGGAATGCGCTAGCAGAGTTGGCCGGAGAAACGAGTTAGCAGGGACGCGGCTTGCTGTGTCTCTACGCTGCGTCCCCCTCCCCGGGCTCCCACAAGTGATCGTTAAGCGAGACCTCGCCGTGCTCGTTGAACCTGACGCCCTCGCTGCGGAGGCGCTCCTCCATCGCCGTCGGCGTCTCGAAGTGGCGGGCGCCGCTGAGCGCGCCCCGGCGATTGACGACGCGGTGGCACGGCAGCCCCGTCCCGACGGCGCCGTTGAGCGCCCACCCCACCGTCCGCGCTGCGCTCCTGACTCCGAGGTGCTCGGCGATGCGCCCGTAGGTCGTTACATGCCCCGGCGGGATCTGCGCCACGACGGCGTAGACCCGCTCGAAAAAGTCCTTCCGGTCTGCTGGCTCGCCGCTCATCCCTGCACGTCCTCTACCTGGCCTGCACGTCCTCTACCTGGAAGGTGAGCGAGCGCATCACCAAGCGGCCCGTAGCCTCGTCCGTCACCGTCACCTCGATGACGACCTCGTCGGCGCCGGCCCAGTTAGCGGGGTCGAGGGCGAGGACCTCGCGCGAGGTCCTCGCCGGGCTGGTCGTGGGGATCTCGACGGCGGCCGTCTCGGTGCGGTCACGGGCCAGGAAGCGCCCCTCCCGCTTCTTGCGCACCTCGTAGGCGATGGTGAAGGCGGTCTCATCGTCGGCGCCGTAGCTCAGTCCGTAGACCTCGAACAGGAGCGCGAGTTGTGTCTGCGGTGTCAGAGTATCGAACGGGTAGGGAGTAAATGTAGCGGGGTCGTCATAGAGCCCTGGCCCTTCGAGGGCCGGCACGAGGTCGCTCATCTCGAGCCGCCCCGGCACGCCCGCCAGGGCCGACAGCGAGTCGAGGCGGGCGACAGCCGTGCGGAAACAAGCCCTTCCCTCGACCGCCGCGGCGTCCTCGGTGCAGAGGTCCCACTGGAGGTGCAGCCCGTACCGCCCCCCTGTCGCTGGCACGACGAGCCCCTGCTGCGGCGCCACGAAGCCGGTACGGCCGGGCAGACGGTCGGGTACCACGAGTCGCTGCGCGTACCGGGCCTCACCGCCCGGCCCGAGGTGGCGAGCGTGGATGTCTACAAAAAGCGCCTGTCGGAAGGCGTCGAGGTCGCGGCCGTCGTCGCCGTTGAGCGCCCAGTAGACCTC
This sequence comes from Rhodothermales bacterium, assembly GCA_965215145.1. Classification (GTDB taxonomy): domain Bacteria; phylum Bacteroidota; class Rhodothermia; order Rhodothermales; family JANQRZ01. Next base: position 3,356,161 of record OZ244038.1, read on the forward strand.
CGTACGCGTCGTCCCGTCCGGGTCGAGGAAGCGGGCCGCGCGCACCGCGACGGGGATCGGCACGATGGCATCAAGGGTCCGCGAGACGTGGGGCGGGACGCGCTCGTCGCGGCGGAACCGGGCCACCTCGTCCTCCCGACGGGCCTCGGCCCCGATCTGCCGGGCGATCACGTCCGGCGAGTCCATCCCCGAGAAGACCACCCCCTCCTGCTGGAGGTACGCGCTGTTGTCCGAGCGCTTATCGGTGGAGTAGAACACCTCCCCCCCATAATCCTGATCGAAGCTCACCTTGATCTCGTCTACACGCCCGATATAGCCGCCGACACGGCTGTACCGGAGGCCGAAGTCGAGGTGATAGGGGGCGAGCTGCTCGTAGATGGCGTGGTAGGCTTCGAGCAGGATGTCGGCCTTGGCCCCGCCGCGGCCGGTGTCCTGCTCGACCCCGCCCTGGAGGTGGAGCGGGATCAAGTCCTTGGTCTCGCCGATCCGAAAACCCCGCCCTTTCCGGACGAAGAGGTAGTAGTAGGGCTCCACGCCGTTGTAGAGCCAGAACTCGTTCTCGGCAAAGTCGCTAGGGCTGATAAGGAGGTTGTTCCCCATCGAGCGGCGGAGGTCGTTGATCTTTTGTACGATCCGCGGGGTAAAGAAGTCCACGGCGTCCTGATTGGTGGGGGGACCGAGGCGTACGTAGATGGCACCCCGGTCATCAAAGCCGCGCTTCTCGCGGCTCGCGTATTCCGCCTCCGCGAAGGCCACCCGCTCGAGGTGCTCGACGAGGCGCTCGTTGAGGCCGGTCGCCGGGAGGGGGTCCTGCCGAGGCCACCACCGCGCTAGACTACTCCCTCCGTCGATGCGGCCCCGCTCCCGGCTAGGCACCACGAGCATGGCCTGCTCCGTGTGACGGTCTGCAATGGCCTGCTCGGCCGACGACGACGAGAGGCCGGTCGCAGCGAGCAGGAGGAGGTAGAGCTGCTGCGCTTCCTCGTACCGATCGGGCCGGCCCGAGCCGAACACGCTGCGGATGTAGGCGTCGGCGGCGCGGACGTCGAGGGCCTCGCTGCGGAGCGCGGCTTGGACGCCGGCGCGCCACACCGCGAGAGCCTCCGCAGTCTGGCCTTGCCGTTGGTACGTCCGCCCCAGCCAGTACGCGGCCGACCCCTCCTCACCCGGGCCGGTCATCGCGGGGTTCTCCCCGAACGCCGCGCGTAACGACCGCTCGGCCTCTGTGTACTCCCCGCCCTCGTAGGCTGCGAGCCCGCGCGCCATTGCCTCCGAAGCTCTAGGCGACAGGCTCTGGGCGTATGCAGCCGCGACCCCTAGAGCGACCATCGCAGTGAGCCCACTGACTCGGCGTAGCCAGCGAGAGCGGCGGGCGGGGTGGATGCGGGAGGGAGGGTTCATCGTTCTGACGGGTATCGGGGTGCCTCCGAGGACGCGCAGGGGGCGAAGCTAGTCTCCCTACAATATGGACCCGTGCAGCGCCTGTGTCCAGTCCCGTCCTTATACACCGAGGGCTCCGAGCAGGATGCCCGGAGCCCTCAGGAGCGTCTCCGCTATGGAGTGGCTCTAGTACCCAAGAGCCGGGAAGACCGGGACCGATTGGCCTACGCCCCGGACGGCCGGAGCACTGCTGTTAGCGTTGAGCTCGCTCCGGGCGTAGAGGAACCGCTGCGGAACGGAACCCCCGTTCTTGCCCGGGATGCCGATGAAGTTGTCCGTCCGCCGGACGTCATTGAAGGCTTCGATGTTGCCGATGAGGACGAGGTACTTCTCGATGAGGATGGCCTCGAGGAGGTCGTCCCCGGCGAGGTCCTCGTCGAGATCGTCGTAGTCGTCGCCCGCGCCGAACTCGGTATCGATGGCGTCGCGGGCCTCGTTGAGGGCCTCACGCGCGCCGTCCTCGTCGCCCTGCCGGAAGAGGGCCTCCGCCAGGATCAGTTGGTTCTCGGCGTAGGTCACGATGGGGAAGTCGGACTTAGGAGCGAAGAAGCCGTCGTCGTCCGTATCGTCCGGCGTTCCGCCGTCGCTCGCGTTGAGCACGACGCTGTTGGGGTTCTGCGACGTGGCGAAGTCGAAGTAGCTGTTCGCCCGGTCGGTCTCGTCCGTGCCTTCCCGCCCCGGACGTCCATCGAACTCCGCCGTGCCCGGGGTGAGGAGGCGGACAGCGAAGGAGTTGTTCGCCGTGAGATACCCGTCCCGCTGGACGACGGTGAAGTAGTAGTAGACGTTGGCGTCGCTGTCGTCGTTGCCGCCGTGCGGTGCGGCGAGGTTGCCGCTCGGCGAGGCAATCCCGTTCTCGGCGGCGTCCTCAGCGCACTCGTACTCCCCCATATGGAGGCAGATCCGCGCTTTGATCGTGTTGGCGACGCCGATGTACTGGTCGTTGGAGAGGCCGAAGACATCGCCGCTTGGGACGCCGCTGCCGTCCTGGAGGCTGGTGATCGCACCGTCGATCCGGCTGCGGAGGTCGTCATAGATCTCCATCTGGGGATCGAAGGCCGGGTTCGGGAACTCGTCCGGGTTGAGGGCCTGGCTGTACGGGATGTCCCCGAAGAGGGAGGTCATCGTGAGCCACGCGAGGACAGAGTGCGTCTCTGTCACTCCGACGGCGGCCTCGTCACCCGCCTCCTCGTAGCGCTCGCGCGCCAGCATGAGCTGAGCGAGCACCTGCTGGTAGGCGAGGTTCCAGGTGTTGACGAAGTCGTCGGTGTTGACCTCGGCGTTCTCGATCCGGGAGTACTGCCGGTCGGAGCCGGTGAACTGGGCGGAGAAGATGCCCGCGAGGCGGGCGAAGTCTCCCTCCTGGAGCTGGATCTGGCCGACCTCGGCCGCCGTCAGAACGAGGTCCGCCGGGGCGTCGTCCGCGAGGTTGGGGTCCTTGTCGAAGCCGTCCGTGAAGTCGCAGCCCGCGAGGACGAAGCCCGCGAGGGCGAACAGGGCCAACGAGGTCTTTAGCGACCGGAAGGTGTAGTTCATGGTGTCGTGTCGGAAGGTGGAGTCAAGTTCTCGGAGGCGGGGCCGCGCTCGGGTGCAAGCGGGAGGCGCAGCCCCGCTGGGTTCATCCAGGTTGGGCCTAGTAGTTGAACCGGAGTGAGAACTGGTAGGAGCGCGTGGCCGGGTTGTTGAAGTAGTCGAGCCCCTGGCCGTTGGAGGGGCCGGTGAGGTTCGTCTCGGGGTCGACGCCGGAGTAGTCCGACGAGAGCCAGAGGTTGCGGCCCGTCAGCGCGAGGTCGATGGATTGGAGGCCGAGGCGCTGCACGTAGCGGTCCGCCCAGTTGTAGGAGAGCGTGAGCTCGCGAAGGCGGACGTAGCTGCCGTCCTCGATGAACTGCTCCGACGGGCCGGTGAACCCGGAGCCGGGGCCGGAGCGGAAGTAGTACTCGTCTACGATCACGTCGCCGGCGCCGAAGTCCTCGACGAAGCCGCGGAAGCTGTACGTCCCGTCGCCGTTGGCGACGACGGTGCCGTTGCCGAAGCCCTCATTGTTGGGGGTGCTGGGGTCGTCTAGGCAGACGCCGGTCTCGAGCTGGACGAGCGTGCAGCCGAAGTAGTTCGTGAGGCTGCCGGCCTCGTCTGCCGAAACCGTCGTGTACCAGTCCTGCTCGCCGCCGCGGCCGAAGAAGAAGAGCGCGCCCTTCGTCCCGTTCCACACGTCGCCACCCGCCTTGAAGTCGAACAGGACGTTGAGCGAGGCGCCCTTGTACCGGAGCGTGTTGCCGATGGAGGCGCGCCAATCCGGGTTCGGGTCGCCCACGATGCCTTGGGTGGCGGCCTGGATCGGGAAGCCGTCGGGGTCGAGCACGCGGCCGTCGGTGGCGAGGGTGAAGCCGGCGTCGGCCTCCGCCTCGGAGATCGGCTGGTAGCTCTGCTGGTTCGCGTCAACGCAGACCAGTTCGCCGGTCTCTGGGTCGGGCTCACGGACGCAGCCGTCCTCCGTCCCGCGGCGCCAGCGGTTGCCGAAGAGGACGCCGAAGGGCTCGTCCTCGACGAGGCTCGAGGTCAGGCTCGTGAACCCGTTGAGGCTGAACTCCGTGACGCCTGCGAGGTCGGTGACGGTGTTCTCGTTCGTCCACCAGCTCGCGTAGGTGTTCCAGGCGAAATCCCCAACCTCGGGCCACCTCGCGTCGAGGGTGAACTCGACGCCGGTGTTCTCGATCTCGGCCGCGTTGGCGGTCGTGACCGTGAAGCCGGTCGAGGGCGCCACGTCGACGTTGAAGATGGCGTCGGTGGTGCGGTTGAAGTAGTACGTCCCGCTCAGGGAGAGGGCGTCCTCGATAAACCGGAGGTCGGCGCCGACCTCGAACTCCCGCTTCCGCTCCGGGGTGATGTCGGTGGAGGCGAGGCGGGCACTCCGGCCGAAGCCGCCGCCGTAGGCAGCCCCTTCGAGCGTGTCGAAGCCGGTGTAGCCGTCGCCGACGACGGCGGGGAAGAAGTACGTGAAGGCGAGGTACGGGTCGGGCTCGCGGCCGACCTCACCGTAGGAGGCGCGGAGCTTCCCGAAGCTCAGGACGTCCTGACTGCCCTGAAGGAGGTCGCTGAACTGCCACGCCAGCGAGGCCGAGGGGTAAAAAAACGTGTCCTCAGCGTCGGGGCCGAATGTCGAGGCATTATCGAGCCGGCCCGTCAGCTTCACGAACACCTGGTCGTAGAGGTCCGTGTCCAGCTCGCTGAAGAACCCGACCGTGCGGCGGACCGACTGCGTCGTGAAGGCCGTGACGTTCGCGTTCTCGGCGTTACCGAGGTTCCTGATCTCGACGGGGTTCGAGAAGTTGATCAGGTCGGCGCCGAGGCGGTCGAACTCGCGGTGGTTGATGTTGAGGCCCACCAGGAGCGAGCCGCCGATGTCCTCGTTCAGGTCTCGCGAGGCGCGAGCGATGAGGTCACCGTTGACCTGGAACTCCGAGATCTCCTCCTCGGTCTCGATCCCGCTCCCGAGTGCGGCATTGAACTGCGGGAAAAGGATCGCACGGCGGTCGGCGTAGTAGTCCGCGCCGGTCCGCGCCGTGATATTCAGCCAGTTCAGCGGGTCGTAGGTGAGACCGACCTTCCCCTGGAAGCGGTTCACCGTAGACTCGTTCGTGTTCTTGTTGATGGTGAACAGCGGGTTGTCGTAGATGGGGAAGGCGCTCGCCCCGAGGGGGTTACGGTAAGAGCGGTGCTTCCCCTGCTCCGCAGGCCCCTCCAGGCCCAGCGGGTAGTAATCCACCGTGTAGTCGTCGATGTCGAAGTCCGTCGCCGTGCGGAGGCCGCCGAGGAAGATCCCGGAGAGGTTCGAGCCCTGCTGGACGCGGTCGCTCACCGTCCGGATGTAGTTCGCGATACCCTGCACCGAGACCTTCGACGAGAGGAACCGCTCGGCGTTCAGGCGAACCGAGGTCCGGTCGTAATTCGAGTTCTCGACGACGATGCCCTCCTGGGCGAGGTTGGCGACGCTGAGGTAGTAACGGCCGTTAACGTCGCCGCCGGAGACGGAGACGTTGTTGTCCCAGTACAGCCCATTCCCGAGGATCCGCCCCGGCGTGCTGAACGTCTGGCGCGAGTTCTTCCCGCCGTGGGGGTCGTCGAGCGTGCCGTTGGCGATGGGGTAGTAGACCCTCCCCGTCTGCTGGCCGATCGCCGCCGCACCCGAGGTGATGAACTCATCCTCACCGCCCTCGCGGGTGGCGATCCGGTCCCCCCACGAGAGGCCACCCGGCGGGGTGAAAAAGAAGAGACCGCTGAGGCCACGGCCGAACTCGTTCTGGAGATCCGGCAGCTCGTTTACGTCGTCGATCGAGAGCGTCGAGCGGTAGGAAACGTTGGGCCGGCCAGCGGCGCCCGCCGTGCCCTGCTTCGTCGTAATGACGATGACGCCGCCCTGAGCACGGGAGCCCCAGAGGGCCGCCGCGCTCGCACTCTTGAGCACCTCGACGGACTCGATGTCGTCGGGGTTGAGGTCGTTCAGGCGGCTCTGCTCCTGGACGCCCTGCGTCGAGCCGCCCGTCGGCCCGCTCGTCGTCACGACCGAGCTGTTATCGACGGGGACACCGTCGATGATGATGAGCGGCTGGTTGTTGCCGGAGATCGTGCTCTGCCCGCGGATCACGATGCGGGTCGAGGAGCCGGGGTCGCCGCCGGAGGCGGAGACGTCAAGGCCCGCCGCCTTCGCCGAGAGCCCACGCAGCACGCTGACCTCGCCGCTCTGGGCGATCTCGTCGCCGGAGACGTTCTCGCTCGTGGAGCCCCGCGTGTCGCGATCCTCGGCGAAACCGAGCGCGGTCACGGCGATCTCGCCGATCTCGAGGGTGCTCAGCGGGAGCGCGAAGTCGAGCGTGAGGGTCTGCCCATCTTGGACGGTCACCGTCTGGTTCTCCTCGTCGTAGCCGACGAAGCTAGCCCGGATCAGGTATTCGCCGGCAGGGACGCTCGAGATGGTGTACTGGCCGTTCGGCCCGGTGGCCGCGCCGAACTGCGTGTCGAGGAGGACGACGCTAGCACCAGGGAGGGGGTCCTCGGTCGCGGCGTCGGTGACGGTGCCCCGGATGGTACCCTGTGCCCACGCCGTAGATGGCACGGTGAGCAAGAGCGCGAGCAGGGACAGAGAGTACAGTCTACGCATGGTAGTCTCTCAGGTGAGGTGAGTGGTCAGGCGGTGGGGAGGCACCGGGCCCCGAACGGCGACCCGGCGCGAGTATGGAGCGCGCTAGCGGTCCTCCTCTTCTTCCTCTACGTTACCGACGAGTTGGACACTTACGCTAGGCGTAAAGAAGGCCCCGTCGGTGGTGAAGGTGAGCGTGGCTGCGGCCTCGTCACCTGCGTCCGAAGGTGCATTGAACTCTACTTCCACCTCGCGAGACTCGTCTGGGGCAAGCGTGAAGGGCGGCGACAGGAAGGTCTCGAACCGGTCGGCATCGTCACCCGTGACTGTAAGCCCGGTCACCGTCAGGGGAGCGTTCCCGTTGTTGGTGAGGGTAACGGTCTGCCGAGCCTCCTCGTTCGGGGTGAGGTCCTCAAAGCTGAGCGTGTCTGTGCTGGCGACGAGGTTGCCGCTCAGGCCCGTGGCCTCGAGGGGGAGCCGGGCGTAGACGGTGCCGTCCACGACGCTGTCTACGCGGACCTCGGAGCTGTCGGCGACGAGGTTCATCGTGGTGAAGAGGAGGTCCGCCGGGGCGAGGCCGATGGTGTCGGCCTCGAAGGCAATCGTGAACGCCTCCGTCTCGCCCGCGGCGATGGTGACCTCGCTGTCCTCGCCGAGGCCTTCGAGCTCGTACTGCTCTGCCCCGGCACCGACGATCATGAAGTCCGTCAGCGTCACCGCCCGGGTCGGCGCGAAGTTCGTCATGGTGAAGTCGAGGTCGGTCTCCATGCCGACGTCGACGGAATCCGTCAGGGTGACCGGGTCGATGTCATCGTCGTTCTCGACGTCGTCCGGCGGGTCGAGGTCGTCCTCCTCGGAGACCGCGTCTTCCCCGCCGACGATGAGCGCGCCCGCCGAGGGGACGAGCACGACCGTCCGCGTCGTCGACTCTTCCTCACTGACGCTTTCGCCGACCTGGAGGCTTTGGCCCCCGGCCGTCGCCCCCGTCAGCGTGACGACGACGTTCTCCGCCTCCTCCGTAGCGTCGCCCTCGTCGAGCGGGACAATCAGGATCGTGCCGAAGTCGGTAAGGCCGTCCTCAGGCTCGAAGGGGATAAGGAGCGTGCCGGTCGTACCGCTGAGGCTGACGCCCTCGCCTGCGACCTCGTAGTCCTCGCCGAGCACGGCATCGCCGCTGAGCTCGAAGGTGACCGTCACGTCGTTGCGGACGGTGTTCGGCACGAGGACCCGGAGCCCGACGGGGGCGGCGAACGTCCGGACGACCCCCGACGTAACGGTCTCGCCAGCGAAGCGGACGAAGTCCGGGTCCTCGGCGCCGGGGATGACCTCGTCGTCAAGGCCTGCGGTGTCACAGCCTACGGCGAACGCGAGCAGGAACGCCATGAGAGGCAGAAAGAGCTTCTTCATGTGTTTCTAAGGTATGGGGTGGGGTTGGGCAGCGCGTGCTGCGAGTCTTGCGTGAGTAGCAGAGGGGGAAGGTCGTCGGCTTCCGACCAAGCATCGGGGGCAGCCCCTGGAGCTGTGGCGGCGTGCTGGCCTCCTCGTAAGCCTCCTGTGAGCGGGAGAGCCCCACGCTGAGCGGGCTGTCCCACGGGGACCTCCTCTAATTAGGTCGAGCGGTGGTGGTCGTTGGCGTGGATTACGCTCAGGGAAGCGTTGGCGCTAAAGCCTTGGCCGCCGAGGAGGCTCCCTGAGTCGGTCTTTCGCGAACAGGGTCTAGCGAGCGTCTTCAGTGCTCCCAGGGTACGCCACAGGGGCGCAGGGGGCAATGCAGAAAACTGCGGACTGCAATGGCTCGCTGGCAGTTGGAGTGCGGCGTCGTCTCTCGTGGGGGGGTTGCCGCTCGGCATAAAATAAACGTAAAGAGGGAAACGGCAATAATCTTTTGAAACCGCCGTTAATCCGGGCTTGACCCCGTTGGAGCTCTAAGGGAGGCCTGCGTGGGCCATGCCAGTCTCATGAGACTCCTCGAAGATACGCAGGGCAGCGCAGATGCGTGGCTTCACCGTGAACCCTAGCCCCGCTGCGCTGTACGCAGCCCTCCCGTCCTCCCCCGGCCTTTATCAAAAGCTCGTTGTCCTCCCTCCCTCCCGTCCCTGCTCCGTCTCCGCACCTCCACCCTCTCTTCGAGCGGCTGCGCGACGCGCTAGGGGCCGAGCGAGTCCGTGTGGGTGAGGTCCTCGCGCCCTACACCACGTTCCGCGTCGGCGGCCCGGCGGACCTCTTCTTCGAGGCCCACACGGCCGATGAGCTGGCCGAGGCCCTGCTGCTGGCGCGGGAGCTCGAGCTCCCGACGTTCCTGCTCGGGCTCGGCGCCAACATCCTCGTCGGGGACCTCGGCGTGCGGGGGTTCGTGATCCGCAACAAGGCCGACCACGTCGTCATCGACCAGGAGGCCGGCACGCTCCGCGCCGAGAGCGGGGCCGTCGTCTACCCCGACGTGATCGAGCGGGCCGTCGCGGCGAGGCTCTCGGGGTTGGAGCACTACGTCGGCATCCCCTCGACGGTGGGCGGCGCGCTGTGGCAGAACCTCCACTTCCTCTCCCCCCCGCCCGAGCGCGAGCGGACGATGTTCATCGAGGAGGTCGTCCTCGAGGCCGACATCCTCACCCCGGCTGGCGAGCGGAAGACCGTCGGCCACGGCTACTTCGACTTCGGCTACGACTACTCGACCCTCCACGACACCGGCGACGTGGTCCTCTCGGCCACGTTTCAGCTCGAACCGAAGGACGAGGCCCGGATGCGGGAGATCATGGCGGCGAACCTCCGGTGGCGCCAGGAGCGGCACCCCCCGCTCGACACCGAGCCCTCGGCCGGCAGCATCTTCAAGAAGATCGAGGGCGTCGGCGCAGGGCGGCTGATCGACTGGGCCGGGCTGAAGGGGGCGCGGATCGGCGGCGCGCAGGTGACCCCGCGCCACGCGAACATCCAGATCAACGCCGGCGACGCGACGGCGGCCGACATCCGCCACCTGATCGGGTACGTGCAGAAGACCGTCGAGCGGGAGCAGGGCTACCGGCTCGCGCCGGAGATCGGATTCGTCGGGGAGTTCGGCGCATTGCCGGGCGTGCCGCACCGGGGGTGGGAGGACGAGGACGGCTTCACGGGCGGGCTCCCGCCCGGCGGTCACCCCGAGGCCCACCGCGACGCCGAGCGCCGGTAGTCCAGCGAACAGCGTTCACTGAGCAGCGAACCGTGGGGGGAGCGCTGCGACCAGCGCGTCCGCCGCGGCTTCAAGACGGGCGCGGTCTTCGAGGCCCTCCCGCCAGTCGTCGGGGAAGGCGGCCCACCCGTGCAGCGCGCCGAGCAGCGCGCCGAGGCAGGCCCCGACCGTCGGGGCGTCGCCGCCGACGTTGATGGCGGGGAGGAGCGTGGCCTCCAGTAGGGTTGGGTTGCGAGCGAGCATCGCCACAGCGAAGGGCCACGCCTCGTCGGCGGCCGGGCCGGTGCCGTCGCAGAGGTCCTGCAGGTCGAGGGGGAAGGCGCCGAGGTGGCCGGCCAGCAGACGGAGCCGGTCGGAGACGGACGAGGATAGGCCGAGCGTCCGTTCGGCCCGCGCCGTTGCCGCGGTGACGGCGTCGAAGAAGGTCGGGCCGTCGAGGTCGGCGGGCGCAGAGGCAAAGAGGCCCCTCAGGGCGACCGCCTGCCCGACGGCGGCGGCGAGCACCGCCCCATCGGCCTCGGCCTCGAATGCGGACCCGACGAGCTCGGCGATCTCCTCGTCCGTCCGCCCCTCGCGGCTCCACCACACGGCGAGCGGCGTGACGGCGGCTATGGTCCCGCCCGCTCCCCTCCCCGGCGTCGGCGGCCGGCGGAGGTCGATGGGGGCCAGCGCCTCGGCGTAGCGGGGGCGGACGGTGGCGTGCGGCGCGGCCTCGGCTAAGACGTGGGCGAGCGCGAACGTGCGCTGCGTGCGCCCCGTCCACTGCCCCGCCCCGAGGTCGCGGCGGTGCTCGTCGGCGCGGTAGCCCTTGATCCCCTTGTAATAGGTGCGGACGTTCTGGTGGCTGAGGCCCTCGACGGGCATCCCCAGCGCATCCCCGACGGCGGCGCCGAGGAGAGCACCCTTGATTCGGTCGGGATCGATCATGCTGCCCTTGGAGGAGGGGACGGAGAATAGCGGGTGGAGGATAGCACGGGTCCCCCTCCCTCCCCCATCTTCCACCCTCTATCCTCCGTCCCCCTCATGGACTGGCTCCACGGCGCCTGGGCCGTCTTCCTCAAGGACCTCCGGCTGGAGCTGCGGACGCGCTACGCGCTCAACGCGCTGGCGATGTTCGTGGCGTCGTCGCTGCTGCTGGTGGCGCTGGCCGTCGGTGCGGGCGGGGCCGGGGCGCAGGTGGCCGCGGCGCTGCTGTGGATCGTGATCGTGTTCGCGGGGGCGGTCGGGCTGGGGCGGGCGTTCGTAGCGGAGGAGGAGCGGGGGACGGTGCTGCTCCTGCAACTCACCGTGCGGGGGAGCGCGGTCTACGCCGGCAAGCTGTTGTTCAACGTCCTCCTCGTCGGGGCGATGAACGCGCTGGCGGCGGCGGGCTTCGTCGTCGTGCTCGGGCTGCGGGTCGAGGCGGCGGGGCTGTTCGCGCTCACGCTCGGGCTCGGCGCCGTCGGCCTCGCGGGGGCGACGACGCTGCTCTCGGCGCTGATCGCGCGGACGGCGAGCCGGGGGCCGCTCCTGGCGGTCCTCGCCTTCCCCATGCTCGTCCCCCTGCTGACCTCGGTGGTCCGGGCGACGCGGCGGGCGCTCCTGGCCGCGCCCCCCGGCGGGCACTGGGCCGCCTCCACCGACGACCTCGTCGCGCTGGCCGCCTACGCCGGCGCCGTCATCACGGCCTCGGTGCTCCTGTTCGACTACGTCTGGAACGAGGGGTGACGCGGGGGTGCGGCGGCCTACTCCGGCAGCGCCTTGACGAACCCCTCGACGCCCCGCTCGCGGAGCCGCCCCTCCCCCTCGGCCGCCGCCTCAACCGTCGGGTAGATCCCGTAGCAGACCCGGTAAACCGTCCGTCCCTCGACGGCGACGGGGTGCACCCACGCGCCGCGCAGCTCCGCCACCCGGGCCATCGCGCGGGGCCGCTCGGAGAACGAGGCCACCTGCACGGTGTAGCCGCTGACGCTCCGGGCGAGGGCCGGCTGCACGGGGACGGTGGCCTCGCGCTCGGCGGCTTGGGCCTGGCGGCGGAGACGCTCGACGCGGGCTTCGAGGTACGCCACCTCGTCGGGGTCGAGGCGGAGGACGAGCGCGGCGCCCCGCGGCGGGAGGCCGAGTTGGTCGGCGGCGCGGGCGGAGAGGCGGACGAGCCCCTCGCCCTCCGGGAGCCGGTCGTTGACGCGGGCGGTGACGGCGGCGCCGTTGCGCGGGTTCTCGAGCCGCACGAGCGTCCCGAACGGGAGCGAGGCGTGGGCGACGGTGAGGCGCTCGGGGTTGTAGGGCTCGCCGCTGGCCGTGGGGCCGCCGGACGCGTAGCGGAGCGCGTGCCCCTGCTCGACGGACCGGACCTCGAAGGGGTCGGTGGCATCCTGCGCCGCGGCGGGGGTGAGGGGGCAGAGTCCCACGAGAGCGCAGAGGCAGACGGCGAGCGGGCGGGGCATGACGAAGCGGGGCGGTGGGGGAGGCATCCGTGTAGCAAGGTAGGCGATGGGTCGGCGCCCTGAACGGTTCTTCAGGCTGATAGCGTTTGCGCCGATCCTGGAGGAGCCCCCGGCGTACTATCTTTTCTGGCCGTCTCCCCTGCTCCGGGCTCCCTTCCCCGCGAGCGCCTCCGCCCCTGCCCATGCTCACCTTCGCCGTCATCCTCGCGCTCAGCTACCTCGTCGGCTCGATCCCGACGAGCATCCTCGTCTCTCGCGCGCGCGGCGTCGACATCCGCGCCCACGGCAGCGGCAACGCCGGGGCGACGAACGTCTTCCGCGTGCTCGGCCCCAAGCTCGGCGTGGGCGTGATGGTGCTCGACCTGCTCAAGGGCGTCGTCGCCGTCGGCCTGATCGCGCTGATCCGCATCGACGGCGAGCCGGCGTGGATGGCGCCGAACGCGACGGGGTGGCTGATGGTGGCGGCGGGCGCGGCGGCCGTGCTCGGCCACATCTACACGATCTACGCGGGGTTCAAGGGCGGCAAGGGCGTCGCCACGGGGGCGGGCGTGGCGCTGGCGCTGGCGCCGGTGCCGGTCCTCGTCGGGGCCGTCCTCTTTGGGGCCATCGTGGCGCTAACGCGCTACGTCTCGCTCGCCTCGATGGTGGCGGCCTCGTCGCTGCCGCTGACGCAGCTCGTCCGCGAGTGGGTCTTCGGCATCGACGTGCCGGCGCCGATGATGTGGTTCTGCGCGGTGATCCCGTTCCTGATCCTGTTCACGCACCGGACCAACATCGGGCGGCTGCTGCACGGGCAGGAGAGCCGGATCACCACGAAGCGCGGCTAGGCGTCCCCCGCCCTTCTCCATCACCCGGCGCGCGCGGCGCGGGCCTCCTCGACCACGGGCCGCAGCGCCGCCCACACCGTCTCGGCCATGACGCGCTGCCCGGCCGCCGTCGGGTGGACCCCGTCGGGCTGGTTCATCGCGGGGACGCCGCCGACGCCGTCGAGCAGGAACGGGATGAGGGTCACGCCCTTCGCCTCGGCGATGGCGGGGTAGACGGCGCTGAACTCGCGGCCGTAGGCGCCGCCCATGTTCGTCGGGATCATCATGCCGGCCAGCACGATCCGCACGTCGGGGTTCGCCGCGCGGGCGCGCTCGATGAGGGCGGTGAGGTTCTGCCGGAGCGCCCGCGGCGAGAGCCCGCGGAGGCCGTCGTTGGCGCCGAGCGCGAGCACGAGCACGTCCACCCGGTGCTGGTCGAGGTACCACCCGATCCGGCTGAGCCCGCCGGCCGACGTGTCACCGCTGACGCCGGCGTTGACGGTGCGGACGGGGACGCCGAGCGAGTCGAACCGGGCCTGGAGGAGCGCGGGGTACGCCCCCTCGGTGCCGCTGGGAAGGCCGTAGCCGGCGGTCAGGCTGTCGCCGAGGTAGAGGACGGTGAGGGCGTCGGCGGGCACGGGGTCAGCGGGGGTGGCAGCCGGGGCGGCTTCGGCTGGGGCCGGTGGAGCCTCAAGCTCGCCGCCGCACGCGGTCAGCAGAAGCGCGGTCAGGAGTGGGAGGAGGAGACGCATGGTTCGGGGGGCGGCGGGGTCCGTCCACCGAGCGGGGCGGCGGCGGTTCCGGCGGAATCTTGTTGCAACAGGCTCTTCACCCCGGCGTTATCCCGCGCGAGTGCTGGCCCGACGATGGGCACGGCACCGCGGAGTGCCGGTCACTCCGCTCAGCCCCTACGAGGTTTCGCCCGTCCCTGCCGTGTCCCTTGCCCTCTCCGTCCGCGATCTCACCAAGACCTTCGAGAGCGGGAGCCGCCGGCTGACCGTGCTCGACGGTGTCTCGTTCGACCTCGAAGACGGGGCGACGTGCGCCGTCGTGGGCCCGAGCGGGAGCGGGAAGACGACGCTGCTCGGCCTCGCCGCGGGGCTCGACCGCCCGACGGCGGGCACCGTCACGCTCTGTGGCGAACCCCTCGCGGCGCTCGACGAGGACGACCGCGCCGAGGTCCGAGGGAAGGGCGTCGGGTTCATCTTCCAGCAGTTCAGGCTGATCCCGACGCTGACGGCGCTGGAGAACGTCGAGGTGCCGTTGGCGCTGCGAGGCCGGGGCGCCCGCGACGAGGCGGCGGCCCTGCTCGACCGCGTCGGGCTCGGCGACCGCCTCGGGCACTATCCGACCCAGCTCTCCGGCGGCGAGCAGCAGCGGGTCGCCCTCGCGCGCGCCTTCATCAACCGCCCCCGCATCCTCTTCGCCGACGAGCCCACCGGCAACCTCGACGCCGAGACGAGCGCGACCATCGAGGACCTCCTGTTCGGGCTGAACCGGGAGGCCGGCACCGCCCTCGTCGTCGTCACCCACGACGCCGCGCTCGCCCAGAAGACCGAGCGGATCCTCCGGCTCCACGGCGGCCGGCTGGTCTCGGACGAGCCCATCGGGTCCCGGCTGCCCGAAGCCGAGCGCGACAACGGGCAGGTGCCGGCTTTAGGAAAGGACGAGCGGAAGAGTGGATGAGAGGAGGACTGCTGCCTCAGCCTCCCGTCAACCCCTCCTCCACTCCCCCCTTCTTCCTCTCCTCCATTCATGCCCTTCGCCCTGAACTTCGCGTGGCAGGACAGCCGGAGCGCCCGGCGCCGCCTCCTCCTCTTCGTCTCCGCCATGGCCCTCGGCGTGGCGGCCCTCGTGGCGATCCAGTCGTTCGGCGACAGCCTCTCGGCGGCCGTGGCCGAGGAGGCGAAGGCGCTCGCCAGCGCCGACCTCAACGTCTACGCCGTCCGCCCGCTGACCCCCGCCGAGGAGGCGCTCACCGACTCGCTCGCCCGCGCCACCGGCGCCGAGACGGCCGAGCAGTGGGTGTTCTCCTCGATGGCGTACTTCCCAGAGAGCGGCGGCTCGCGGCTCGTACAGACCCGCGCCACCGACGGCCCCTTCCCGTTCTACGGCGAGGTGGTCACGACGCCGGCCGGGCAGAACGAGGTCTACCAGCAGCAGGGGGAAGCGCTCGTCGATGCTTCCCTGATGCTCCAGTTCGAGGCGGAGGTCGGGGACTCGGTGCGGGTCGGGGAGCGGACGTACCGGATCGCGGGGCGGGTCGAGGAGGCGGCCGGGGAGCCGGGCATCGGGGCGTTCGTCGCGCCGCGGGTCTACGTCCCCCTCGCCGGGCTCGACTCCACGCTCGTCGGCTTCGGCAGCCGCGTCGAGCGGAACACCTACTTCCGCCTCCCCGACGGCGCCGACGCCGAGGCGGTCTTCGCGTCCATCCGCCCGACGCTCACCCAGATGAACCTCCGCGGCTGGACGGCCGGCGGGGTGCAGAGCGACTGGAACAACGCCCTCGGCGACCTCAGCCGGTTCCTCGCGCTGGTGGGGTTCGTGGCGCTCCTGCTCGGCGGGGTGGGGGTGGCGAGTGCGGTCACGGTGTACGTCCGCCAGAAGGCCGACACCGTGGCGACGCTGCGGTGTCTCGGCGCGCGGGCGGGGCAGGCGCTCCGGGCCTACGTGGCGCAGGCGGCGGCGCTCGGGCTCGCGGCGTCCGTGGCCGGCGCAGCGCTCGGACTCGCGGTGCAGACGCTGCTGCCGCGCGTGCTCGGGCCGTTCCTCCCCGTCGAGGTCCCGTTCGCGGTGTCGTGGCCGGCGGTGCTGACGGGGATCGCGGTCGGGCTCGCGGTGGCGCTGGGGTTCGCGCTGCTCCCGCTCCTCCGCGTCCGCCGCATCCCCCCGCTCATGGCGATCCGCTCGGACGCCGCAGCAGAAGGCGGGCGTGACCCACTGCGTTGGCTCGTCGCCGCCGTGCTGGCCGTCGGCGTCGGCTTGTTCGCGTGGGCGCAGACGGGCGACGCGCGGGCGGCCGTCGGCTTCCCCGTCGGGGTGGCGGCGGCGCTCGGGCTGCTCGCCCTCGTGGCGCGGGCGACGATGTGGGCCGTCCGCCGGCTCGCGCCGCGCGGCATCCCGTACGTGTGGCGGCAGGGCCTCGCCAACCTCTACCGGCCGGGCAATCAGACGCTGATCCTGCTGCTCACCCTCGGCCTCGGGACGTTCCTGATCCTCACCCTCTACCTCGTCCAGTTCTCGCTGCTCGACCGCCTCGCGCTGCCCGGCGGCGACGACGACCGGCCGGGGATGATCCTGTTCGACATCCAGCCCGAGCAGGTGGCGGAGGTCGAGGCCGCGATCCGCGCCGAGGGCGCCCCTGTGCTCGACCGCGTCTCCGTCGTCACGATGCGGCTGGCCGCCATCGAAGGCCGCCCCGCCGCCGCGATCCGCGCCGACTCCGCCAGCCAGATCGATGACTGGGCGCTCCGCCGCGAGTACCGCTCGACGTACCGCGCTTCGCTCACCGACACCGAGGAGCTGACGGCCGGCACGTTCACCGGCCAGTACGACGGCGACGGCTCCGTCCCCGTCTCCCTCTCCACCGACATCGCGGAGGAGTTGAATGTGGGAGTCGGGGACCGGCTGACGTGGGACGTGGGCGGGGTGCCGGTCGAGAGCGTCGTCGGGAGCCTGCGGCTGGTGGACTGGGGGCAGGTCCAGCCCAACTTCTTCGCCGTCTTCCCCCAGGGGCCGCTCGACCGCGCGCCGCAGTTCAACATCGTGCTGACCAGGACGGAGGGGCCGGAGGCCGCCGCGCAGCTTCAGCGCTCCATCGTCCGCGCCTTCCCGAACGTTTCGGTGGTGGACGTCCGGCTCGTGCTGGGGCTGATCGAGGGGGTGCTCGGGCGGGTCGGGTTCGTACTCCAGTTCATGGCGCTGTTCTCGATCGCGACGGGGCTCGTCGTGCTGGCCGGGGCGGTGCTGATCGCGCGGCTCCAGCGGATCGAGGAGAGCGTCTTGCTCCGGACGCTCGGCGCGAGCCGGAGGCAGGTCCGCCGGATCCTCGTGGCGGAGTACGCCCTGCTCGGCTTCCTCGGCGCACTCGTCGGGGTAGTGCTCGCGGTCGGCGGGGCGTGGGCGCTGGCGGCGTTCGTGTTCGACGCGCCGTTCGTGCCGTCGTGGGGGGCGCTCGCGCTGGCACTCGTCGTGGTTCCGCTGCTGACGGTGATCGTCGGCCTCTCGGGCAGCCGCGGCGTCCTCGGCCGCCCTCCGCTGGAGGTGCTGCGCACGGCAGGGTGACGGTTGCACTTGGGATGGCTGGTCGTCTATGTAGACATGCCGCCCGTCGAGTTCAACCCCCGCATCCACCACCGCCGCTCCGTCCGCCTGCCGGGGCACGGCTACGCGGGCGGGTGGTATTTCGTGACGGTCTGCACCTACGAACGGGCCTGCACCCTCGGGAAGGTGGTAGGCGGGGAGATGCTCCTGTCCGCCCTCGGGGAGGTCGTGCGCGAGGAGTGGCTGCGGACGGGAGAGGTCCGGCGGGAGGTCGTGCTCGACGCCTTCGTGGTGATGCCGAACCACGTCCACGGCATCGTCGGCATCCGGGAGGGCGCCACCGGTCCCGACGTGGGCGGCGGTCCCGACGTGGGCGGCGGTCCCGATCCCATCGCCAACCCTGTAGGGGCGACCGGCCGGTCGCCCCTACGGCGAGGCCCAGATGCACGACCCGGCCCCCCACCACGTTCGCTTTGCTCCCTTATGGCCGGGTTCAAATCGAGCGCCACCAAACGCATCAACCGGCTGCGCGGGACGCCCGGCGCGGCGGTGTGGCAGCGGAGCTACTGGGACCGCGTCGTCCGCGGCGAGCGCGAGCTGCGGCTGGCGCGGCGCTATGTCGAGGAGAACCCGCTGCGGTGGGAGCGCGACCAGCTCTACCCCGACGCCGATGGCTGACGCTTCAAGGGAGGACGCTGCTCAAGCGCCCGTTCGATGTGCTGGACGACGAGCCCCGCCACGTCCTTCCCCGTCGCCTGCTCGATCCCCTCCAGCCCCGGCGACGAGTTCACCTCCAGGACCAGCGGGCCGCGCGCCGAGCGGAGGATGTCCACGCCGGCGGCGCGGAGGCCGAGCGCCTTCGCCGCCTGCACGGCCGTCTTCCGCTCGGCCGGGCTGATCTTCGCCACCGCCGCCGAGCCGCCGCGGTGGAGGTTCGCTCCGGAACTCGCCCTCGGCGCCGCGCCGCTCCATCGCCGCGACGACCTTCTCGCCGACGACGAGGCAGCGGAGGTCCGAGCCGCCGGCCTCGGCGATGAACTCCTGCACGAGGAGGTACGCCTTGAGCCCGCGGAACGCCTGGATCACGCTCTCGGCCGCCTTCTTCGTCTCGCACAGCACGACGCCCACGCCCTGCGTCCCCTCCAGCAGCTTCACGATCAGCGGCGGCCCGCCGACCGCCTTGATGACATCTCCGACGGCGTCGGCCTCATGGGCGAAGGCCGTCACCGGCAGCCCGATGCCGTGCTTGGCGAGGAGCTGGTGCGCGCGGAGCTTGTCGCGGCTGCGGGTGATGGCGACGCTGCCGTTGAGGCAGTAGACCCCCATCGCCTCGAGCTGCCGGACGACGGCGAGGCCGTAGAACGTGATGCTCGCCCCGATCCGCGGGATCACGGCGTCGAGGCCCTCGACGTGCTGGCCGTGGAGGTGGAGCTCGGGGCCGGCGGCGGCGAGGTGGATCGTGCACGCGAGGGTGTCGAGCGTGCGGACGGCGTGGCCGCGCGCCTCCGCGGCCTCGACGAGGCGGCGGGTAGAATAGAGCCCTTCGTTGCGGGTGAGGATGCCGAGGTTCATAGGATTGGGTTGTGGGTTTTGAGTTGTGCGTTCAGAGCTCCTACTCGAGACTCATCACTCATAACTCAAGACGGCTCGTAGAGCCTTGCGGCGTGGCGGACGCGGCCGTGAAGGTGGAGCGCCTGCGGGTCCACGACGAGCCGGCCCCGCATGGCCTCCCGGCCGAGCAGCATCCGGAAGCGCATCGCGCGGCGGTCGGTGAGGGTGAGCTCGACGGGCCAGGGCTCGCCGTCGGGCGCGGCGCCGAGGGTGAGGGGAGTGCGGACCACGACGCGGTGCTCCTCCTGTCCGTTCGACGACACGATCGTCCGCTCGTCGACCACGTCGGCGCAGGCGAAGACCTCGACGCCCTCGTTCCCCCGGAGGGGGTGGACGCCGAAGCAGACCCGCCGCCGCCCACCCTCCTCGAAGAGGTCCATCGCGAAGGCGTGCAGTGCCGAGGTCTTCGCGCCGGTGTCCACCTTCACCTCGACGGCGGGCAGGCCGAGCGCCGGCAGCGCCACCCATTCCCTCCAACCGACGATGAGACGTTCCTCGGAATCGCTCATGCGCCGTCCGCCCCGTCGGTGCCGATGCCGCCGGAGAGGAGGAACAGGCACGCCATCCGCACGGCGACCCCGTTGGTGACTTGGTCGAGGATGACGGAGCGGTCGGAGTCCACGACCTCGCTCGCCAGCTCGACGCCGCGGTTGACGGGGCCGGGGTGCATGATGACGAGGTCGGGGTGGTTCTCCAGGTGCTCCTCGCGGATGCCAAAGCGGTCGTGGTACTCGCGCGTGCTCGGAAAGAGCCCGCCTTTTTGCCGCTCCATCTGGATCCGCAGCGCCATCGCCACGTCGCAGCCGTCGAGGGCCGCGTCGAGCCGGTCGGTGACGCGGACGCCGAGGGTCTCGGCCTCGACGGGCAGCATCGTCCGCGGCCCGCAGATCGTGACCTCCGCGCCGAGCGCCTTCAGCCCGTACACGTTCGAGCGGGCGACGCGGCTGTGCGTGATGTCCCCGATGATCGAGACGCGGAGGCCCGAGAAGTCGCCCGCGCGGAGCCGGTCTTCGGGGAAGCGCGGGAGGCGGAGGTCGGCGATGGTGAGGAGGTCGAGGAGCGCCTGCGTGGGGTGCTCGTGCGCGCCGTCGCCGGCGTTGAGCACGACGGAGTCCACGCAGCGCGTGAGGAAGTGGGCTGCCCCCGGCGAGCGGTGGCGGATGACGACCATGTCGATCTTCATCGCCTCGATGTTCCGGGCCGTGTCCTTCAGCGTCTCCCCCTTCGACACCGACGAGCCCGAGGCCGAGAAGTTCACGACGTCGGCCGAGAGCCTTTTCTCGGCGAGCTCGAACGAGAGCCGCGTCCGCGTGCTCGGCTCGAAGAACAGGTTGACGACGGTGACGCCGCGGAGGCTTGGGACGCGCTTGATGGGCCGGTCGAGGACCTCGCGGAACTCGCGGGCCGTGCGGAGGATGAGGCGGATCTCCTCGGCGCTGTAGGTGGCGAGGCCGAGGAGATGGCGGTGGCAGAGGTGCTGGAGCTCAGCGGTCAGAGCCGGCGGCACGGCGGTCGTCTCGGTCATCGGGCGGCCTCGGCGGTCTGCCGCTCGACGAGCCAGACGCCCTCGCGGTCGTCCAGCTCGCGGAGGCGGACGCGGACCTCCTCGCCGGGCGTCGTCGGGACGGTCCGGCCGACGAAGTCCGGGCGGACGGGGAGCTCGCGGAGGCCGCGGTCGATGAGGGCGAGGAACCGCACGCTGGCGGGGCGGCCGAGGTCCATCAGCGCGTCGAGCGCGGCCCGCGTCGTGCGCCCGGTGTAGACCACGTCGTCGACGAGGACGAGCCGGCGGTCGTCCACGTCGAACGGGATGTCCGTCGGGTGGACGGCGAGGTGGCGGCGGCGGACGTCGTCACGGTACATCGTCGCGTCGAGGACGCCGAAGGGGAGGCGGAGCCCCTCGAACCCCTCGATCTTGTCGCAGAGTCGCCGGGCGAGGTGGACGCCGCGCGTCTGCATCCCCACGAGCGCCAGCCGCTCGGCCGGCTCGGCGTCCTCATCCAGGTGCTCGACGATCTGGCGGGCGAGCCGGTTCAGCGTCCGGTCGAGGTCGGCCGCGTCGAGGAGCTGCGCCTTGACGCGCCCCCCGCCGATCTCGGCGCCGATCTCGGACGGGCTCTCGGACGGCATGGCGGCGGACGGGCAGGACGGAAGGGGCCGGAAGGTACGGAGCCGGCGGGGTCGGTGGACGGAAGACAGGAGGCAGAGGACAGCAGGCGGTGGGGTCGTGAACTGAGGCACCCGTAGGGGCGCGCAGTCAAGTGACCGGCACTCGGCTCAGCGCCCTGCTGCGGTCCCGCACCGCCCGGAGCCCGTAGGGGCGCGGCGGCGCCGCGCCCGAGGCCGGGCGCCACCCCTCAGTCGACCGCAGGGGGATGAGGAGCCACGCCGAGTTGACGAGCCCCCACTACCGCCTCGCCGAGCCAGAATCCGCCGCCCTGCGCAGCGAACACGGCGCGGAGCAGCAGCAGAAGCGCCGAAGGCCCGCAGCGGCGGGCGAGGTACTGCTGACGGGCGGAGAGGGCGCGCAGACGCAGAAGCACGGCACGAACGGTATCGGCCCCGGCGTTGGCCCCTCAACCCCGCGATCCGGTCCCGCTGCTCCTTCGAGGAAACATCCGTAGGGGCGCGGCGGTGCCGTGCCCGAGGGGTAGCGCCAGCCCTTCGCAGGGCGCAATGCATTGCGCCCCTACAGTTGCTTGCCTCGACTAGGTTGCCCGTCCTTTTGCCCTCTTCCCGCTGACTCCGTGGCCGCCGACACCCGCTTCCTCCAGCCCGACGTCGTCGCCCGGCTCGACCACATGGAGCTGCGCGCGCGGCTCATCGTCGAGGGCTTCATCACCGGGCTCCACAAGAGCCCCTACCACGGCTTCTCCGTCGAGTTCGCCGAGCACCGGCCCTACAACCCCGGCGACGAGCTCCGGCACGTGGACTGGAAGGTCTACGCCAAGACCGACCGGTACTACGTCAAGCAGTACGAGGAGGAGACCAACCTCCGCCACTACGTCGTGCTCGACACCAGCGCGTCGATGCGGTACCGCCACGCGGCGGGGCTCTCGAAGCTGGAGTACGGCGCCTACCTCTCGGCCGCGCTCCACTACCTCATGGTCCGCCAGCGCGACGCGACCGGGCTGATCGCCTTCGACGAGGGGGTCCACACGCTGATGCCGCCGAAGGCGACGCAGGGCTACCTCCGCGCGCTGCTGGCTAGGCTAGAGGGGATCGTGACGGAGCCCGCCCAGCCGAAGGCGAACGGGAAGCGGACCGGCGCCGCCGCCGCGCTCCACGAGGTCGCCGAGCGGATCGCCCGCCGCTCGCTTGTGGTGGTGATCACCGATCTGTTCGAGAACGTGGCCGAGCACGACGACCTCATCAAGGCGCTCCAGCACCTCCGCTACCGCGGCCACGAGGTCCTCGTCTTCCACGTCCTCGAGAGCGAGACCGAGCGGGCCTTCCGGTTCCCCGACGTGCCGATGCTGTTCCGCGACGTGGAGACGGGCGAGGAGGTGACGCTCCAGCCGGCGCAGCTCCGCGAGGGCTACGCCGAGGCCGTCGCCGCCTTCGCCGAGCGGTTCCGCCGCCGCTGCCGCGAGTACCACGTCGACTTCGTGGAGCTCGACACGGCCGAGCCCTACGACACCGCGCTCACGGCCTACCTCAACAAACGGCGGCAACTGTATTGACGGAGGGGGCCGTAGGGGCGTGATTAATCACGCCCCTACGGTCTGTCACCCGTGGTCCCTCAACGCACCACCGTCAGCCGCCGCGTCTGCGTGGCGCCGTCAGCGGTGAGGCGGACGACGTAGACGCCGGCCGCGAGGCCGCCCGTCTGGAGCGACGCCCGGTGCTCGCCGGCCGGGACCTCGCCGTCGGCGAGGGCGGCCACGGTCCGGCCGAGGAGGTCCACGACGTCAAGGCGCACGTCGCCGGCGGTGGGCGTGGCCCAGAGCACCGTCAGCACGTCGGCGGCGGGGTTGGGGTAGGCGGCGCGGAGGACGGGCGCCGCGACCGGGCCGGCGCCGGGCTCCGAGGAGACGGGCGTGCGGCCGAGGAACGTGAACGGCTTCATCTCCGGCTCGCACTCCCCGGCCGAGCTCTCGTAGAGCGGCCACTGGTCCGAGAAGTTCGGGCTCCGCACGCCGGCGGTGCTGATGAACCCGCTCTGGCCGGGCGGCACGAGGTTCTCGGCGTAGCTCCCGAATCGGGAGAACTCCAGCACCTGCTGGTACGTGCCGGGGTACTCCGGGTACGCCTTGTTGGTGCGCACGACGCAGGTCAGCTCCTGGAGCTCCTCGAACGTCAGGGGGAAGTTCTCCTGGAGGTGGTCCTCGAGGTAGGTCACGCCGTCGTAGCTCCGCCCGGCCCCGTCGGTCCAGGGCGTGACGTCGCCGTGGTTCCACCACGCGGCGGGCTTGTTATTCCAGTTCACGAAGTAGCCCTTCGGCGGGTTCGTCTCCTGCGGCAGCGCGTCGAACGCCACGATCCCGGCCCACTCCTGCTCGCCGGTGCCGAGGAGCGGGAGCCGGGGGTCGGCCGAGCCGGGGCGGACGGGGTAGAAGCCGACGTGCCAGAACGCGATGTTCTGCGCCTTGTCGGCGTAGAAGAGGTTGAACGACATCGGGACGCGGCGGCCGGCGGCCTCGAAGTCGTCGATGCTCTCGGCCTTCCACACGTCGTAGAACGCCTCGACCATGTCGAGCTCCTGGCGCCAGAACGTGAACTGCCACGAGAACGCCTGCTGCGCCTCGGGGTCGGTGGCGTAGACGGGGCCGTGGACGGTGCGGAGAGAGGTGTACTCGACGGGGTCGCCGCCGAACACGTCGATCGTGGTCGTGACGGTCTCGAAGGGGATGAACTCCCCCTCGTAGAGGTACTCGGTGAGGGCGGCGTCGGTGACCTCGACGAAGGTGTCGGTGTTGTCCGAGACGCCGGTGGTGAGGGTCCACGCGCGACCGGCGTTGCGGCCGATGATGACGCCGGGGATGCCGGGCACGGTCATCCCCGCGACGTGGAGCGCGGGGCTCCCGGCGTCGCCGACGAGGAGCTCGCTCTCCCACGTCACGGCCTTCGTGCTGTCGGTCGGCTCGCCCATCTGCGGGGCGCCGAGGAGGAGCACGTTCCCGGACTCCGTGCGCGAGCCGGCGACGGCGGCGGCGAACGAGCCGAGCTTGCGCGGGACCTCCATCGCCGCGAGCTGCGCCTCCAGCCGGCGTCGGTCCTCGGCCACCTGCTCGGCGACGGCCGGGTCCACGGCCGGGCCGGCGTAGGGGGCGAAGGCCGGCGCGGCGCCCGGCGCGTTCGGCTCCATCGTCGTCGGGGCCGAGGGGTCGTTGACGGGGCGGTTCTCGGCGAACCACTCCTCGCCGAACAGCTCCAGTTCAGCCAGACGCTCGAGCTCCTGCCCGCCGATCTGCCCGAACCGGCGCATAAAGAACTGCATCACCGCCACCACCTTGTCGGTGTCCCACTGCTCGATGGGGACGCCGAGGGAGAACGGCGGCTGGGTGTACTCGAACGGCTTGAACCGGTCGGGGTCGGACTGCGCGAGGGCGATGTAGGCGTTGACGCCGTCGACGAACGAGGAGAGCAGCGTCTGGACGGGCTCCGAGAGCGCGTCGAAGAGCTCCTGCCGCTCGGCCTCGGTGTAGAACACCGTGCGGATGCTCTGGTCGAAGGCGATGGCCTCCTCGGTCGGGTTGAGCTCGGCGGTGCGGCCGGTGGCGGCGCGCCAGAACGCCTCCATCTGGAAGAGCCGGTCCTGCGCCGCGGCGAAGCCCTGGCCGTAGAACACGGCGGCCTCGGTGTCGGCGGTGATGGCGGGGACGCCGTACTCGTCGCGGTCGATGGCGACGGTGCCGCCGCCGGGGGCGGTGAGGGTGGTGTCGGCGGCCTGCTGCGCGAGCGCGGCCGGGGCGGCGACCAGGAGGAGCGGGAGGAGCGCGTAGCGGAGTCGCATAGCGGTGGGAGGCTGAGGGAAAGGGCCCGCACGATACGAAAGGACCGTGCGCTCCGCCAAGGGGAATCGGGACTCGCGGGCGGCGGCGCTCCGGCGCCCCTCCCTACCGGTCGCTACTCAAAACTCACCACCTCCGACCCTCCAGCCCCGGACACTTCGGGCCCGCCGCGCGTTGACCCCGCCCCACCTCCCGACTCTTCCCACCATGCCGCCTCTCCGCGCCCTTCTACTGCTCGCCCTCCTCCCCCTGTTCGCCGCCTGCGCCGACCAGGCCGAGCGCGACATCGAGCCCGACCCCGACGCGTTCGCCGTGGCGCCGGCCGCGACGGAGGGCGGCATCCTCACGCCGGCGCCGCCGGACTCCGCCACGGCCCGCGCCTTCGGGCGCATCGGCGACTTCGCCGTCAACAACCGGCTCCAGGAGCGGCCGATGGGCGAGGCCGTGCAGGCCATCGGGCAGGAGCTCCTCGGCGTCCCCTACGTCGAGGGCCTCCTCGACAAGGAGCAGGACGAGGTGCTCGTCACCGGGCTGACCGGGTTCGACTGCGTGCTCTACGTCGAGAACGTGCTGGCGCTGGCGCAGGGCGTGAAGGCCGGGCAGTACGACTACGCCACCTACGCCCTGAACATCGAGGACCTCCGCTACCGCGGCGGCGAGATGGACGGCTACTGCAGCCGCCTCCACTACTTCTCCGAGTGGATCAGCGACAACGCCCGCCGCGGCAACGTCCTCGACGTGACGCGCGGGCTCCCCGGCGCCGTCCCCTACGAGGAGACCATCGATTTCATGAGCGGCCACCGCGACAGCTACCCCAAGCTCGCCGACGATGACCTCTACGCCTGCGTCGAGGAGGTCGAGCGGCGGCTGGCTGGCCGCGAGCTCTACTACGTCCCCGAAGACCGGATTGCCGCCACCTACGGCGAGCTGGAGGCCGGCGACGTGATCGCCATCACCTCGTCCGTCGGCGGGCTCGACATCGCGCACACCGGGTTCGTCTTCAAACACGGCGACGGCCGGACCGGCTTCATGCACGCCTCGACCACGGGGGAGACCGTCGTGGTGGACGACCTGGCGAGCTACGTCCAGGGCAACGGGGGGCAGACGGGCATCATGGTCGCGCGGCCGGTGACGCCCCCGCCCGGCGCCGGCGTCGGCGCGGCCGGGGGGATCGGCGAGGGGCTCGGGCCGGAGGACGTCCCGGCGGCCGACGCCCCGCTCGACGCGAGCCAGCAGATGGACGGCGAAGACGGCGCGAACCGGTAGGCCGGTAGCGCTTCCAGCGGGCGGAGGCCGGCACGCAGCACGGCCGGGCCGGCTATCTTCCACACCCGCCTAGCTACCCGCCTCCAATGGCCGACCTCTCCCGCATCGGCGTGCTCACCTCCGGCGGCGACGCGCCGGGCATGAACGCCTGCATCCGCGCCGTCGTCCGTCGGGCCGTCTCGGAGGAGCTGGACGTCGTGGCCGTGCGGCGGGGCTACGCCGGGCTGATCGACGGGGACTTCGTCGAGATGAGCCGGCAGAGCGTCTCGAACATCCTCCAGATGGGCGGCACCATCCTGAAGAGCGCCCGGAGCCAGCGGTTCACCGAGCCCGAGGGCCGCGCGCTCGCCGCCGAGCAGGTCCGCCAGGCCGGGATCGACGCGCTCGTCGCCATCGGGGGGAACGGGACGCTCCGCGGGGCGATGCTGCTCCACGAGGAGCGCGGCATCCCCGTCGTCGGCGTCCCCGGCACCATCGACAACGACCTCTTCGGGACCGACGAGACCATCGGCTACGACACCGCGCTGAACACGGCCATCGAGAACATCGACCGGATCCGCGACACCGCCGACGCCCACGACCGGCTGTTCCTCGTCGAGGTGATGGGGCAGGACGCGGGGTTCATCGCGCTGAACTGCGGCGTCGGCGGCGGCGCCGAGCTGGTCCTGATCCCCGAGACGCTGACGCGGATGGAGTCGGTGAAGGAGCGGATCCTGACGCTGATGGCGAGCCAAAGCCGCTCCTCCATCGTCGTCGTCGCCGAGGGCGAGGAGATGGGCGGCGCGTTCAAGATCGCGCAGGCGCTGGAGGCGGACCCCGCCTTCGGCGAGATCGACCTCCGGGTGTGCGTGCTCGGCCACATCCAGCGCGGCGGCGCCCCCAGCGCGCGGGACCGCGTGCTCGCCAGCCGCCTCGGCGCCGCCGCGGTGGACGCGCTGCTCGAGGGCCACGAGAGCGTGATGGTTGGCCTCGTCAACGGGGACCCCCGCGTGACGCCGCTCCGGCAGGTCGCCGACCGGAAGAAGCCCATCGACTACGACCTCCTCAACCTCTCCGCCGTCCTCAGCTAGCACGGACGGTGCTGCACGATCCGCCCCTCCTTAGACTAGGAGGGGCAGCGCCGAGCGCAGCGACGGCGCGGGGTGGTTGAGACGGCAGGTCCAAGGAGTAGCGGACCCACCACCCCCGTCCTTCGGGCACCCCTCCTCAGAGGAGGAAGGGGAGGGCGCACTTCACGGTCGCAATGCCATAGCACAGTCTGCGCTAGCGGATGTCAGCCTGCGTCGTCTCACAGTTCCGAGACTGGTCGCGCCTTGCCCCGCATGGCCTCGGCCCAACCGCGACGGAAGCTCTTCTCGGCCGCCGTCAGCGTGGATGCCCTTCCAGACTCGCTTGAGCGTGTACAATAACATGTGATACATAATCATATATCTAGTTAGGCTTGAGAGGTTTTCACGTTGTAGGGGCGCAGCATGTTGCGCCCCTACAGATGCTATGCCCCTCCCGTGGCCGGGGCGCACTCAGGCGGTAGGAGCCGCGCCACCCTCGCCGTTGAGGAGCTTGACGAGGTGGACCTCCGAGACGCCGCCGCGCTCGCGGTAGGCGACCTCGTCCATCAGCCGCCGCATCAGCGAGACGCCGAAGCCGCCGGCGCGGCGCTTCTTCGCCGCCTCCTCCACCCCCACCGGCTGGTAACGCGACGCGTCGAACGGGACGCCGGTGTGGCGGATGACCACACGGAAGCGCGCGGCCTCGTGCCGGGTCTCGACCGTCACCGTCCCGTCGTCGCGTCCGCCGTAGGCGTGCTCGATGGCGTTGGCGCACGCCTCGTCCACGGCCAGCGTGACCTCGCCCACGGCCCGCTCCGAGAGCCCCGCCGCCGCGGCGCGCTCGCCGACGAACCGGCGCACCTCGGAGAGGTGCCGGGTCGCGCTCGGGATGGTGAGGGTGGGGAAGGCCATCGGAGGAACGAAACGTGGGCCTCAGGCGGCGCCGGCGGGGGCGCCGCTGTCGAAGCGGGCGACGGCATCGGCCTCGGTGTCCGTGATGTCGAACAGGACGGGGAAGCCGAGGAGGTCGAACACGTTGTAGACCCGCGGCTGGAGCGCGGCGATCTTGATGTCGCCGCCGCGCTCGCGGATCTCCTCGATGTAGGCCATGAAGACGCCGAGGCCGGCCGAAGAGATGTAGTGGAGGTCGCCGCCGTGGACGATCACGCGGGGGTGGTGGTCGTCGAGGCACTTCTGGAAGGCGGCCTCGAGCTCGGCGGCGGTGTGGGCGTCGAGCTCGCCCTTGAGGTCGAGCACGCAGACGCCATCGGCGCCGGGGGCCTCGGTGCTGCGGAAGGTGACGGAGAAGGAGCTCACGGGAGGGGGGGCGGATGGGTCAGGCGGTGGCGCGGGCCGGGGGGGGCGCGTCGCGGTCGGCGGCGGCGGCCGTAGCCTCGGCCGCCTCGGCGCCGTTCCAGCTCAGCACGACGAGGGTGAGGTCGTCGTCCCAGCTGTCCGGCTCGTTCGAGCCGTGGGGGTGGACGAAGCGGCGGAGCTCGCGGAGGAGCACGTCGCGGAGGGCCTCGGGGCCGAGGTGGCTGTGGCGCCCGAGCGCCTCGGCGAGGCGCTCGTAGCCGTACTCCTCGCCGGCGGCGTCGCGGGTCTCGACGAGCCCGTCGGTGTAGAGCACGAAGGTATCACCGGGGCGGAGCTCCGTGGTCTCCTCGCGGAGCGCCTGCCCGAACAGCGGCCCGCGGTCGAGCCCGAGGCCGAGCCCCGGCGAGCGGAGCAGCCGGACCTCCGGGGCCCCTCCGCCGCTCCCCGCGCGGGCGAAGGCGACGGGGCAGTGCCCGGCGCGCGCCAGCGTGAACCGCCCCGCCTCGGAGTCCAGCACGCCGTAGACGGCCGAGATGAACGCCTGCCGCCCGAGCGAGCCGGAGAGCGCCTCGTTGGCGCGGATCAGGAACTCCCGCGGGCTCCGGGTCAGCCGCGAGACCGATTGGAAGATCCCCTTCAGCTCGGCCATGTAGAACGCGGCGCTCGTCCCCTTCCCTGCCACGTCGGCCACGATGATCCCGTAGCAGCCGTCGCCGAGATCCACGACATCGTAGTAGTCCCCGGCCACCTCCATCGCCGGGAGGCTGAGGGCGGCGAGGTGGAACGGCCCGCCGGCGGCGCCGGGGAGCTGCTGCGGGAGCAGCTTCTGCTGGACCTCCCGCGCGATCGTCAGCTCGCGCTCCAGCCGCTCCCGCTCGATCCGCTCGGCGAAGAGGTCGGCGTTGTTGAGCGCGAGGGCGGCCTGGCCGGCGAACGTCTGGAGCGCGGCGACGTCGTCGTCCTCGAACCCCTCGCTCACGGCGCGCGTGGCGAACAGCGCGCCGAGGGCGTCCTCGTGGGCGCGCAGCGGCAGCACGAGCAGGGTCCCGACGCCGTCGCCGGGGCGGGCGCGGACGCGGTGGTCGGCGGGGGCCTCGCGCAGCAGGAGCGGGCCGTCGCCGCCGAGCGCGGCGGTGGCGAGCGCCTCGAAGTCGGTCAGCGCGCGGATCTGCGTGGGCGTCAGGCCGTGGGCGGCGGCGAGCTTCGGGCGGAGCGAGCCGGTCTCGGGCTCGATCACGGCGAGCCACGCCGCCTGCGCCACGCCGGCCTCGACGGGCGCCCCCGCGATGGTGTCGACGAGGCGGTCGCG
Source organism: Rhodothermales bacterium (assembly GCA_965215145.1). Lineage (GTDB taxonomy): Bacteria > Bacteroidota > Rhodothermia > Rhodothermales > JANQRZ01. The sequence continues at coordinate 3,385,902 of OZ244038.1, forward strand.
GTCGAAGACCTCGCCGGAGAGGCGGGCCAGCGCGCCCATCGCCTCCAGCTCGCCGGTCTTCTGCTGGAGCGCGCCGGCCGTGGGGAGGTGGAACAGTAGCGAGAGCAGCGCCGTCACGGCGTAGAGCACGCCGAAGGCGAAGGCCACCGTCACGAACTGGCTCAGCGGCTGCGAGAACAGCGCCGAGAGCGGGATCACGTGGCCGTCGCCCATCCGGCTCCCGCCCTCGTAGACCAGCGCCCCCATCCACCCCGTCGAGCCGCGGTTGTTGAGGAAGACCGAGAGCGCCGCGATCAGCCCGACCGCCAGCGCCGCCGTCGCCAGCTTCTGCCGCGTCGGGAGGTAGACGATCCACGAGAGCCGGAACGCGTTGGCGATCATGAACAGGACCGCCAGCACGAGCAGCACGACGTGGGGGATGAAGCCCTCGACGCCGTCGAGCGGGCCGTTCCCCACGAGGACGAGGGCGGCGGCCACCATCAGCCCGAGCATGAGCCGCCAGTTCCGCACGCTCGCCGTCGTCCGCTTGAAGAGCACGAGCGAGCGGAGCGCGAACAGCAGCACCGCCGCGACGGCCACCTCGATCAGCGCGAGGGCCGACACCTGGAACGCCCCGCCGAACCCGCCCGGCAGCCCGACCTCGGGGTCGACCTCGGTGGGCCCGCCCTGCGCGGCGACGAGGATGCCGGCGGCGACGAGCCCGACGGCGGCCACGACGAGCGGCACCCACAGCGCTCGGACGGGGTGGACCTGCCGCGCCACCAGCATCCGCGCCACGAGCCAGCCGAGGAGCCCGCCCCACGCCGCCACGGCGAGGTCGGACAGCGCCCGCATCATCACGGGGGGCTGCTGCTCGGTGACGGTGACCCAGCTCTGGTAGGCCACGAGCAGCGCGAACCCAACCGCCACGGCCGTCCACAGCAGCACGTGCTGGAGCCGCCCGCCCGGCCGGGCGAGGCGGAATCGGGACAGGGACGGGAGGGTGAGCGGCACGGAGCGCGGGGGAGCCTCGCAGGGACGCGTGGCGTCCGGGCGAGGGGAGCAGGGGCCCCGAGGATATCGTGCAAGAGCCCACGGGGTTGCACGTCGCCCCCGCCGCCGGCTCGCCAGGCCAGGCGCGAACGCGCTAAAGATACGGGCCGCGCCCCCGGTAACTTCGCCACGGCGGCGTCGTAGAGCCGCCTGCCTCCCCCACCTCCCCCCGCCGCATGAGCCGCGACGGCGTCTCCCGCCTCCTCCTCGTCCTCGTCGCCCTCGCGGGCGTCGCCGCCGCCGTCCGGCTCACGAGCGCGCACGACGACCGCCACGGGTTCGTGGACTTCGGGGACGACTGGGACGTCGACCGCCTCCGCTGGGAGGCCTTCCGGCTGGAGCGGCCCGCCGCCGTCACCGTCGACGCCGTCGGCTCGTTCGACACCGACACGTCGCTGGCGGCGCGCGGCTGGATCGTCCGCCGCGCCGACCGGGCCGTGGTGTGGGAGATGACGCCCTCCGCGGCCCGCCGCGAGCGCGGCTCTCTCGCCGCCGTCACCGACACGCTCCGCCTCGGCGCCGGCACCTACGACGCCTACTTCTCGACCTTCGGCGACCCCGACCGCGAGACGCTCGAGGGCGGCTCCCTCGGCGAGCGCCTGGGGGCGCTCCTCCGGTTCGGCGCCGAGCCCTGGCACAGCGACCGCGACGAGTGGCGCCTCCGCCTCCACGTGGACCCCGACGCCGCCGAGCGCCTCGATCGCGAGCGGATCGAGGACGCCGCCCCCGCCGGCCCCGGCCTCGTGTGGGCCGCCGGCCCCGCCGAGGACTCCGAGGTGCGGGCGCAGTTCTTCGAGGTCGAGCGCCCCGTCGTCCTTCGGCTCTACGCCAACGGCGAGATCGAGCCCGGCGAGGTCCACGACACGGGCTGGATCGAGGACGTGCGCACGGGGCGCCGCGCCTGGACGATGACCCGCGCCAACACCGCCCCCGGCGGCGGCGCCGACCGCAACCGCCGCTTCGAGGGGACGCTGAAGCTCGCGCCTGGGTTGTACCGCGCCGCCTTCGAGACCGACAGCCGCCACGCCTTTCGGGACTGGCGCCGCCCGCCGCCGCTCGACCCCGCCGGCTGGGGCCTCTTCGCCTTCGCCGAGCCGGCCGCCGACGCCAGCGCCCTCACCGGGATCGACCCGTTCGACCGCTTCCCCGCCGTCGCCGCCATCGAGCGCGTCGGCAACGACCGGGTCGAGGCCGCCGCCTTCACGCTCACCGACTCCCTCCGGGTGTGGCTCCACGCCGAGGGCGAGCGGCTCCACCGGACGTGGTACGACCGCGCCTGGCTGACGCGCGACGGCGAGACCGTCTGGGAGATGGACCGCGACGGGGGCCTCCCGGCCGGCGGCGACGGCAAGAACCGCCTCGTCGAAACGGCCCTCGCACTCGGGCCGGGCGCCTACACCCTCCACTACGAGACCGACGACTCGCACGCCTACGACGACTGGAACGAGGACCCGCCCGATCACCCCGAGCGCTGGGGCGTCACGCTGTTCGCCCTCTCGCCCGGCTTCGAGCCCGTCGCCGTGACCCGGACGGGCGAGGTCAACGCCGCCACGATGTTCAACGGCGATGTGCCGCCGCCGCCCGACGCCCTCGGCGACGACGTGGCCGCGCTCCCCCTCCGGCTCGCCCCCGTCGGCAACGACTACGAGCTGGCGCGGGCGTTCCGGCTGAGCGAGGAGACGCCCCTCGCCGTCTACGCCCTCGGCGAGATCATCCGGGATGACCGCTACGACTACGGCTGGATCACCGACGCCGACGGCGCCATCGTCTGGGAGATGACCCGCGAAAACACCGAGCCCGCCGGCGGGGCCGACAAGAACCGCCGGTTCAAGGGCACGGTCACGCTGCCGGCCGGGGCCTACACCCTCCGCTACAAGACCGACGGCTCCCACGCCTACGGCGACTTCGGCAGCCCGCCGAACGACCCGCGGGCGTGGGGCATCGCCGTCGAGCGGGCCTCCGACGCGCCCCCTCTGCCGCCTCCGACGCCGCCTCTCCCCGGTGACGAGGACGCGGGCGACCGGCTGGAAACCGCTCCCCCGCCTCCCCCGGAACCGTCCCCAGCGAACCCCGACTCGGCGCAGGCGTAGCGGCGGCCCCTCAAGCCCGCCGCCGTTGAAGACGCTCGCCCTCACCGTCCGCCTCCCCGACCGCTACCACGAGGTCCTGATCGCCGAGCTGGCGGAGCTCGACTTCACGGCGTTCGAGGAGGGCGACGGGGAGATCCGCGCCTTCGCGCCGGCCGAGCGGTGGGGCGACGTGAGCCGCGAGCGCGTCGAGGGGTGGCTCCGCGCGGTGGGGCTCCCGACGGCGCTCTCGGAGGAGGTGCTGCCGGACGAGAACTGGAATGCCCGCTGGGAGGCGAGCGTCGCGCCGCTCGCCGTCGGCCCCTTCCTCATCAAGCCGACGTGGCAGCCTGTGCCGCCGGAGCACGCGGCGAAGACGGTGCTGGAGATCGACCCGAAGATGAGCTTCGGGACCGGCTACCACGCCTCGACGCGGCTGGCCCTCCGGTTTCTGCCTGGGCTCGTCCGCGGCGGCGAGCGGGTGCTCGACGCGGGGACCGGCACGGGCGTGCTCGCGCTGGCCGCCCTCCGGCTCGGCGCCGCCTCGGCCGTCGGGTTCGACATCGACCCGTGGTCCGTCACGAACGCCACGGAGAACGCCGCGCGGAACGGGCTGGCCGACCGGTTCGAGGTCCGCGAGGGCTCGCTCGAAGTGGTCCCCGAGGCGGGGTTCGGGCTGATCGCCGCGAACATCAACCGGAACGTGCTGCTGGCCCTCCTCCCGAGCCTCGCGGCGAAGCTGGCGCCCGGCGGCGCCGTCGTCCTGGCCGGCCTCCTCCGCACCGACCGCGCCGCCACGCTCGACGCGGCCCGCGCAGCCGGCCTCGCCCCCTACGACGAGGCGACGGAGGACGAGTGGTGGAGCGTGGTCCTGAAGGGGGAGGGATGATGCGCGTCGCCACCATCGACATCGGGACGAACACGGCGCTGCTGCTCGTCGCCGACGTGGAGGGCGGGCGGCTCGTGCCGGTCCATGACGAGGAGCGGTTCGTCCGGCTCGGCGAGGGCGTGGACGCGGCGCGGCGGCTGAGCCCGACCGCGATGGACCGCGCCGTCGCTGCCCTCCGCGACTACCGCGCGACGGCCGACCGCCTCGGCGCCCCCGTCGTCACCGTCGGTGCCACGAGCGCATCACGCGACGCCGCCAACCTCGACGACCTCCGCGAGCGGGTCCGCCGCGAGGCCGGGCTGGGCTACGAGGTGATCTCCGGCGAGGAGGAGGCGCGGTGGAGCTTCCGCGGCGCCTGCTCGGCGTTCCCGAAGCTGAACCGCGCCTGCGTGATCGACGTCGGCGGCGGCTCGACGGAGCTCGTCGCCGGGCCGACGGGCGGGGACCCCGCGTTCCGCGTCAGCCTCGACGTGGGCTCGGTGCGGGTGACGGAGCGGTGCTTCCCCGCGCTGCCCCCACCGCCCGAGACCGTCGCCGCGGCCGAGGCGATGGTGGCCGAGGCGCTGGCGCCGGTCGAGCTCAGCGGCGACGTGCCGCTGCTCGGCGCCTCCGGCACGGCCGTCGCGCTGGCGCGGCTCGCGCAGCCGGATGCCCCCGCCGTCCCGATCCCCGCCGGCGAGGTCCGCGCGTGGCGCGAGCGGCTCCTCGGCCTCACCGCCGAGGAGGTCCGCGCGCTCGACCCCGTGATGGCCGGCCGCGCCGACGTGTTCGCCGCCGGGGTGCTGATCGTGGACGCGGTGATGCGGCGGTTCGGGTTCTCGGCGCTGCACCCGAGCCCGCGCGGGCTCCGGCATGGGCTGGCGCTGCGGTGGGTCGAGGAGCAGGGAGGACGGGCTGCGTAGCACGGCCGTGCGCACCCCGGCGCGGTGAGGATGGCGCCAAGCCGGAACCGCCCGGCGGGCCCCCCGTGCATCCGGCCCCGATCTCCTCCCGCCGATCCCCCGCCGCCATGACCCCCGAGCAGGTCACCGACGCCCTCCGCAACGTCATCGAGCCCGACCTCGGCAAGGACCTCGTCACCCTCGACATGGTGGAGGACGTCCGGGTCGAGGGGAAGCGGGTCGCGTTCACCGTCGTGCTGACGACACCGGCGTGCCCGCTCAAGGAGCAGATCCGGCGGGCCTGCGTCAACGCCGTCCACGAGCTCGTCGACCGCGAGGCCGAGGTCGAGGTCGAGATGACCTCGAACGTGACGACGCGGGCGGGGGCGCCGGCGGGGCCGGGGCCGCAGCCGCCCATCCTCGGCGGCATCAAGAACGCCGTCGCGGTGGCGAGCGGGAAGGGGGGCGTCGGCAAGAGCACCGTCGCGGCCAACCTCGCCGTGGCGCTGGCGCAGGAGGGCGCCGCCGTCGGGCTGGTGGATACCGACATCTACGGCCCGAGCATCCCGACGATGTTCGGGGTGCCGGAGGGGGAGAAGCCGCGGGTGGACGAGGAGCGGAAGATCATCCCGCTAGAGAAGCACGGCGTCAAGCTCCTCTCGATGGGGTTCCTCGTGGACCCGACGAACGCCGTCGTGTGGCGCGGGCCGATGGTGTCGAGCGCCGTCCGGCAGTTCCTCAACGACGCCCGCTGGGGCGAGCTCGACTACCTCATCCTCGACCTCCCGCCGGGCACGGGCGACATCCAACTCACCATCGTCCAGACCATCCCGCTGACCGGCGCCGTGATCGTCTCGACGCCGCAGCCCGTCGCGCTGGCCGACGCGCGCAAGGGCGTGGCGATGTTCGGGGACGTGGACGTGCCGGTGCTCGGGATCGTGGAGAACATGGCGTACTTCACGCCGCCGGACCTCCCCGACCGCAAGTACCACCTGTTCGGGCAGGGCGGCGCGCGGCGGCTGGCGGAGGAGCTGTCGGTGCCGTTCCTCGGCGAGGTCCCCATCGAGCAGAGCGTCCGCGAGGGCGGGGACCGGGGGACGCCCATCGTCGTCGCCGAGCCCGAGAGCACGTCGGCCGTGGCGCTCCGGGGGATCGCCGAGCGGACGGCGCAGCAGGTCTCGATCCGCAACGCCGACCTCCCGCCGACGCAGGCCGTCGAGATCCTGTACCGCTGAAGCCGGCCTCTCCCCCCGCCGATGCTTCGGCTGAACCCGCTTTCAACTCCGTGCGCCTCGTCCCCCTCGCGCTCCTTCTCGCTGCCACGCTGGCTCTCGCGCAGCCCGGCTCGCGCAGCCCGGCGCTGGTCGTCCCCGGACCGCCGGAGGTCGGCACGGTGGAGCGGCACGTCGAGGAGGTCTACTACGACGTCGCGGGAGAAACGGCGGGCGAGCTCGCCCGCTCGCTCCGCGCCCGCGGGCCGGCCTCGGAGGGGCAGCGGTTCTTCGGGCTGACGGAGTGGGAGGTGAACGCGGAGTACCGCTGGGTCGGCCGCGCGACGGGCTGCTCGGTGGAGGACCTCACGGTGCGGCTGGCGGTGACGGTGCAGCTCCCGCGCTGGCGCCCACCGCTCGGCGCCTCCCGGCCGCTGCGTCAAGCCTGGCGAGCCTTTGAGGCCGCGCTGGCCGAGCACGAGGCCGGCCACGTCCGCCTCGCCGATGAGGCCGCCGAGGCCATCCGCTGGCGCCTCGCCTCGTTCCGCACGCCGACGTGCGAGGACGCCGAGGCCGCCGCCCGTCAGGCCGTCGGCGAGATCATCGAGGTCTACGCCAGCCGCAACGACGCCTTCGACCGGGAGACCCGCCACGGCGGCACGACCGGGGCCGCCTGGCCGCCGCCCTCCGAGCCCGCCGTCGGCCCGACCCTGCGCCCGCGCCGCTAGCACCGAGCCGGGGATCAGCCGAACGCGGAGAAGTCCGGCCTCCGCTTCTCGAAGAACGCCTGGAACGCCTCGGCCGCCTCGGGGCTCTGGAGCCGCCGGAGGAAGTGGCCGGCTTCGTCCCGGATGGTCGACTCGACGGCTTCGGCGTCGTGCCCCCGGAGCAGCGCCTTCGTCAGCCGAACGGCGGCGGGCGGCTTCTGCGCGAGGGTGCGCGCCCGCTCGGCGGCGCGGTCGAGCAGTTCGTCCTCGGGGACGACCTCGTTGACGAGCCCAGCGCGCTCCGCCTCCTCCGCCCCGAACGGCTCGCCGAACAGCAGCCACTCCGCCGCGCGCTGCGGCCCGACGGTCCGGGGCAGGAGGTAGCTCGACGCCGCCTCAGGGCTGAGGCCGAGGTTCACGAACGGCAGCGCGAGCCGCGCGCTCGGCGCGGCGTAGACGAGGTCGCAGTGGAGCAGCAGCGTCGTCCCGATCCCCACGGCCGGCCCGGCGACGGCCGCGAGGAGCGGCTTGGGGAAGGTGCTCACGGCGTCGAGGAACCGGAACACCGGGCTCGACTCGTCGGCGGGCGGGTTCTGGACGAAGTCCGAGAGGTCGTTGCCGGCGGTGAAGACGCCCTCGCTGCCGTGGAGGAGCACGACGCGGACGGCGGCCTCGCCCTCCGCCCGCCGCAGCGCCGCCGTGAGCGCCTCGTACATCGCCACCGTGAGGGCGTTCTTCTTCTCGGGCCGGCGGATCTCGACGCGGAGGACGCCCCCGTCGAGGTCGGTGCGGATAGCGGCGTCGGTGGCGGTTGGCATGGGGGAGCGAGCTGATGAGCGCGGAAGGTAGGGAGAGGACAGACACAGAATAGGGAAAGGAGGGGATGGAAAGGGCGGAGGGAAAGAGGGCACGGAGGGGAGCGAGTCTTACTGGGGTGACTACCTTGGCTGGTTTGCTTCCTTCCACCCCTTCCACCCCTTCCACCCCTTCCACCCCTTCCACCCCTTCCACCCCTTCCACCCCCTCCGTATCTTGCCGGCGCCCTCCCGAACCCCGCCCGCCCGCCCCATGACCGCCCTCACCTCCCCCCGCTCCTCCACCCTCGACCTCCTCCGTAGCGACCGGGCCTCCGCGCTGACGCAGGTGCTCGGCGTCGTCGGGTTCGCGCTGCTGGCCGTGGCCGGCGCGCAGGTCCGCATCTTCCTCTGGGAGGTCCCGATCACGCTGCAGACCGTGGCGATCTACGGCTCGGGGCTCTTCCTCGGCTGGCGTAACGGGCTCCTCGCGATGGGGCTCTACCTCGGGCTCGGGCTGTTCCTCCCCGTCTTCGCCGGCGACGGCCACGGGGCGGCGTACCTCTTCGGCGCACCCTCGGCGGGGTACCTCCTCGGGGCGCCGCTCGCCGCGGCCGTGATCGGCTGGCTCTCGCGGCGGTGGAACGCGCCGGCCGGCGCCGTGCTCGCCGTGTTCGCGGGCTCGGCGGTCCTCTTCACCTGCGGCGTCGTCGGCCTCCACGTCATCGCCGAGCACGCGACGTGGGCGGAGTCGATCGAGAAGGGGTGGCTGCGGTTCGTGCTGTTCGACGCGGCGAAGGTGCTCCTCGTGGCCCTCGCCTACAGCGGCGCCCGCCGCCTGACGGCGCGCGACTGACCACTATCCTGCACAACCCAGAGCGCTCTCGCGGGGCGCCGCCCACCGGAGGCGGCGCCCCGCCTCAGTTATAAAGAGGGTTGTAAGGAGCCGCCGGCTGCTTGGCACCGGGTTGGCGAGAAGGACGGGTGAACGGGGTCGTTACCCGGCCCGCCGCCGCAGCGGCTTCCGGGGCGACTCCAGACCAACCGCCCCACCGATGCTCGCCATGCACGCCTCCCCGATGTCGAACGCCCCGCTCCGCCGCATCCGCTCCTGGCAACGCCACCGCTCCGCGCGCCACGTCGTGCTCCTCGTGCTCGGCCTGCTCGCGCTCCTCTTCGTCCTCGCCGGCTGCGACAGCGACCCCGACGGCCCTGTCTTCGCTGACGGCGGTGTGCGTGTCGAGACGTTCTTCGTCCAGGAGCGCGACTTCGACCTCAACAGGGAAGGCGACATCGCGACCTACGTTTACAGTTCTGACCTCCTAGGCCCCGATGTGGTGAACAACGGGGCCGTGATCGTGGAGGCGCGGGGAGACCTCATTTTTGTAGGAACCGGAGCGAACCAGACGTGGGCCGGGCTTCCGTTCTCACAGGGGGTCGAGGTACTGGACGACGAGGGCTTTCCGTACGTCGAGTTCACCGTGACTTACGGCTACTCTTACGCTGTTGGCGCGCTGTACCTCGATGTGGTGACTTCCGCCCCAGACGCCAGCACGACGGAGCCCTACATCCCCGATGACGTCGAGTTCAAACTCACAACGATCTCAGGCGGCGCATTTATCCGCGGGCTCGATCACACCGACCTCGAAGCGGTGAAGCAGGCCTATGGCTTGCCCGACTGACGCCTCAGCCTCTTTACGGGAAGGACCGTGGAGGGCGCCGCTCCGGCCGCGGGGCGGCGCCCTCCGCGCGCCCGCCCGGCACGATCCCCGCTCCGACCCGCGTTTAGGAACGGCCCCCCGCGGCTGCCGTACCCACCCGCCTCCCCCGCTCTCCATGCTGCTCCGTCGTCTCTTCCCGCTCCTCCTCCTCCTCACCCTCACGCTGGCCGTGCCGGCACGGGGGCAGGACTCGGTGATCGAGGACCCCGCGTTCCAGGCTGCGGCCGAGCGCGGGCTCGACCACCTCTACAACATGGAGTTCGCCGAGGCCGAGGCCATCTTCGACCGGCTCGCGGCGCGGCACCCGGAGCACCCCGCCGGGCCGTTCCTCCAGGCCCTCGTGCCGTGGTGGCGCATCCTCATGGACCTCGCCGACACCCGCCACGACGCGGCCTTCTTCGACGCGATGGACGAGGTGATCGAGCGCTCGAACCGCCGCCTCCGCCGCGACCACGACGACCTCGACGCCCGGTTCTTTAAGGGCGCCGCGCTCGGCTTCCGCGGGCGCCTCGAGGCCAACCGCCGCCGCTGGCTCAAGGCCGCGCAGAACGGGCTCAAGGCGATGGACCACGTGATCGAGGTCGCCGACAGCGACCCCAGCAACGCGGACTTCCTGTTCGGCCGGGGGATCTACGACTACTACGCCGCCGCCACGCCGGAACGCTACCCGTGGAGCCGGCCGTTCGTGGCGATGTTCCCCGACGGCAGCAAGGCGCGGGGGCTGGCCGCGCTGCACCGGACGTTCCGCGAGGGGAGCTACCTCCAGGCCGAGGCGGCGTACTTCCTCCTCCAGATCTACTACCTCTACGAGCGCGAGGAGACGAAGGCCCGCCAGTTCATCTCCTGGCTCCGCAACGAGTACCCGGACAACGCGTTCTTCCACACCATGGAGGGCCGCCTCCTCGCCCGCTTCGGCGACTGGAACGCCTCGGCCGACGTGTTCCGCGAGGTGCTCCGCCGCCGCTCCGAGGGCCGAACGGGCTACAACGAGGCTACCGCCGAGCAAGCCCTCTACTACCTCGCCCGCCGCGAGTTCAGCCGCGGCAACTACAACCAGGCCCTCCGCCAGCTCGGCCAGCTCGAGCGGATCGCCGCCGGGCGCGAGATCCCGAGCGCGTTCCAGACCCTCGGCCGCCTCCGGCAGGGGATGGCCCACGACGCCCGCAGCGAGCGCGACGCCGCCCGCCGCCGCTACCGCGAGACCCTCCGCCTCCGCGACATCTCCGGCGCCCACGACCGCGCCCGTCGCTACCTCGAACGCCCCTTCCGGGGATGAGCCCGAACCTGTCTTCAGTTTCCTGTTCTCAGTTTGCAGTTCGCGGCTGAGGGAGAACTGGAAACTGAAAACCGCAGACTGCAAACTCCATCCCGCCATGTTCTTCCGCTACTCCGAGTGGGACGAGGCGCGTCACGGCGCGCAGCAGTCCACCTTCGAGCGCCTGCTCGACCTCTTCCAGCAGCTCCTCTACCACACCGGCGGCGACGCCGACGAGGCCCTCTCCTGGCTCACCCAGCTCGACCAGCAGTACGGCCTGACGGACGAGGGGATGGGGATCGGGGACTTCATCGAGGAGCTCAAGAACCGCGGGCTCATCGAGCGCGACGACGAGACCGGCACCGTCCAGATCACCGCGAAGGCCGAGCGCGGGCTGCGGGAACGCTCGCTGGAGGAGATCTTCAGCCAGCTCCGCAAGGGCGGGCGCGGCGGCCACAAGACCCCCTTCGCCGGGGCCGGCGACGAGCGCCTCCCCGAGACCCGCCCGTTCTCGTTCGGCGACGACCTCCGGAACCTCGACGTGACGGGCACCCTCTCGAACGCCTTCCGCCGCGGTGGCCTCGGCGAGTTCTCGCTGAGCGAGGACGACTTCGAGGTGTTCGAGACCGACCACCACGCCTCCGTCGCGACGGTGCTGATGATCGACCTCTCGCACTCGATGGTGCTCTACGGCGAGGACCGGATCACGCCGGCGCGGAAGACCGCCCTCGCCCTCGCCGAGCTCATCACGACGCGCTACCCGAAGGACACCCTCGACATCGTCGCCTTCGGGAACGAGGCGTGGGAGGTCGAGATGAAGGACCTCCCGTACCTCCAGGTCGGCCCGTTCCACACGAACACCCGGGCGGGGCTCGAGCGGGCGCGCGACATCCTCCGCCGCCGCAAGAACCGCAACAAGCAGATCTTCATGATCACCGACGGCAAGCCAAGCGCGCACTTCGAGGGGGGGCGCCTCTACAAAAACGCCTACGGCCTCGACCGGAAGATCGTGAACAAGGTGCTCGACGAGGCCGCGATCTGCCGCCGCGAGGGCGTCCGCATCACGACGTTCATGATCGCCCGCGACCCGTACCTCCAGAACTTCGTCCGCCTGCTGACTGAGGCGAACCAGGGCAGAGCGTATTACGCGAGCCTCAACGACCTCGGCGGGTTTATCTTCGAGGACTACGTCCGCAACCGCCGCAAATTCATGCGGTGACCGCTCCACGATCCGAGCCCCGATGCTGCGCTTTCTCACTCCCCTCCTGCTCCTCGTCCTGCTCGCGGCGCCGCTGCGTGCCCAGAGCCCCCTCGCCGATCCGGGCGTATGGGTGACGCTCAGCACGGGCCGGCTCGTGTGGGCCCCTCAGCCCGCTTACTTCACCGAGAGCCCCGACAATCTCGTCAGCGATCTCAACGTGACGGCGGCCTCCCGGCGGTGGATGGCCCGCGCCGGTGTGCAGGTCAGCGACTACTTTCCCGAGGGCTTCCCCCTCCCCTTTCCCTTCGGTGAGCCACAGCGCGAGGGCGCCGCGACGTACCGCACCGTCTACGCGCTGGGTGGGCCCTTGGCGCAGAGCAAATGGTTCATGGGAGGTGTGGCCGCCGGGCCGGCGGTGACGTGGGGGAGCCGGCTACGCCCCGTGGACACGTGCGGCGGCGCCAGCGTCTGCCCTGCCATCCTTATCGGTGAAAGGGAGAGCTACCTCGACCTCGGCCTCGCGGGCAGCGTGCAGGGGTTCGTCCGGCTCGGCGGGCGGGTCTGGCTCGGCGGCGAGACGATGGCCGTCGTGAACCCGTCGAGCACGCACCTCGCCACGCGGGTCGCCCTCCGCGTGGACCTCCTCCGGCCTCGCCGCTAGAGCCCCGTACATTCAGGTGCGGACCAGCCTCCTCCGGCCATGCCCTCGACACCCCCTGCGACGCGAACGACCGAGCCTAGCGGCGACGGCGCCCCTGCGCTCACACCCTACGAGCGCTATTACCACACCTTCCCCGAGGGGATGAAGGGCGACCTCATCGAAGGGGAGGCCATCATCGACATGTCCATCACCAAGGTACACGAGCGCATCCAAGCCTTCCTGCTCTCCGTCCTCCGGCTCTACGTTCGCTCAAAGGGCCTCGGCGAGGTGCTCGGGTCGAAGACGACGATGCGGGTGGACGATGAGACGGGATTCGAACCCGACGTCTTTTTCCTCCGAGAAGACCGCCTCGACATCTTCGGTGACAAGGACATTCGGGGGCCAGTGGACGTGGCCGTCGAGATCGTCTCGCCCTCGTCGGGGAAACGGGATCGGGTGACGAAGTTCGAGGGGTACGAGCGAGCCGGCGTGGCGGAGTATTGGCTGGTCGACCCGGCGCGGCGCGAGGCGGCGTTCTATCGGCTCGAAGAGGGGATCTACAGGGCGGTGCCGCTGAAGGACGGCCGGTTTGAGAGCGAGGCTGTCCCCGGCTTCCACCTCGACCCGCAGGCGCTCTTTCAGGACCCCCTCCCCAACGAATTCGACCTGCTCCGCGAGCTGCTGGGCGAGTAGCCGCTCACCACCCCGCGGCGACGACGGCGCGGACGAGCTCGGCGAAGCGGCCCCGGACCCGTCGCCCGACGGCCAGCACGTCGGCGTGGTCGAGGGGCTCGGGGGAGAGGCCGGCGGCGAGGTTCGTGATGGCGCTGATGCCGAGCACGGGCATCCCCAGCGCCGCGGCCTGGATCACCTCCGGCACCGTGCTCATCCCGACCGCGTCGGCGCCGATGCGGCGGAAGAAGCGGATCTCGGCGGGGGTCTCGTAGCTCGGCCCGGCCGTCCACAGGTAGACGCCCCGCTGCGTCGGGATGCCGCGTTCCAGCGCGACCCGCTCGGCGCGGTCGGTCCAGGCGGGGTCGTAGGGCGCGGCCATGTCGGGCCAGCGCGGCTCGCCCTCACGCGGCGGCCCGGCCAGCGGGCTCGCAAGGGCGAGGTTGAGGTGGTCGGTGATGAGCATGAGCGTGCCGGGCTCCCACGCGGGGTTCAGCCCGCCGGCCGCGTTCGTCACCAGCAGCCGCCGCGCGCCGAGCGCGTGGGCCAGCCGGACGGGCGCCGTCAGCGCCTCCGGCGGGTGCCCCTCGTAGAGGTGGACCCGGCCCTGCACGAACAGCACCTCGCGCCCCGCCATCTCCCCGAACACGAGCCGCCCGGCGTGGCCCTCGACGGTGGACTGCGGGTAGCCGGGGATCTCCTCCGTCCCCACAGCTATGGCATCGTCGACCTCTTCAGCAAGCGCGCCGAGGCCGGAGCCGAGGACGAGGACCAGCTCCGGCTCGCGGTCGGTGTGGCGGCGGACGGCTTCGGCCGCGGCGGTGGGGTCGAACGCGGTGGCGGTCTCAGGCGACGGCATCGGTGGGGACGGTGGCGGGGGTGATCGCGGCGGGTCCGACGCGGCGGGGCTGCCCGTCGGTCCTGGTGGCGACGCGGACGACGACCATCGTCATGTCGTCGTGGAGGCCGCCCGGCGCGGCGTAGGCACGGACGTCGGTGATGACGGCGTCGAGGAGGTCGGCGGCCGAGCCGGGGGCGTCGGCGACGACGTCCGCGAGGCGCTCGTCGGAGAAGACGTCGTGGGCGCCGTCCATCGCCTCGGAGAACCCGTCGGTGTAGAAGACGAGGGTGTCGCCGGGGCGGAGGCCGATGGCCTCTTCATGGATGGTCCGGTCGAACGCCTCGGGGTCGGGCATCCCGACGGCGAGGCCGGGGGGCTGGAGGAACTGGACGTCGGCGCCGGCGTCGCCGCAGCGGACGATGAGCGGGTTGTGCCCCGCGCGAGCGAACGTGAACGTCCCGGCGCTGAGGTCCACGACGCCGTAGATCAGCGAGACGAACGTGCCGCGCGGGGCGTTGGCGCGGAAGAGGCGGTTGACGCGGCGGAGCACCTCGGCCGGGCTCCCGACCTCCGGCGCGAGCGACTGCAGGAAGCCCTTCACGAGCGTCATGTAGAAGGCGGCCTGGATGCCCTTCCCGCTCACGTCCCCCACCACGAGGGCCAGCCGGCCCGGCCCGAGCGGGAGGAGGTCGTAGTAGTCGCCGCCGACCTCCTCGGCGGGCACGCACCGCGCGGCGATGTCGAGGCCGGGGACCTCGGGGACGCGCTCGGGGAGGAACGAGCGCTGGACCTCGCGGGCGATCTCGAGCTCGCGCTGGAGCCGCCCCCGCTCCCGCTGCTCCACGACGAAGTCCGGCTCGTAGGTCGGCAGCGCCTCGGCCGCGCGCCCGCTGCGGAGGCCGGCCACGCCCACCCCCGCGATCCCCACGACAAGCCCGACGGCGATGGCGTGATCGAGCCAAGCTGGGGAGCCGGCCACGAGGAGGCCCTCGGCCGTGCCCCACACGATCCCCGCCGCGAAGAGGCCTACGAGGACCGTCAGCGCGTCGGTCTGCCAGAAGGCCCACGCCAGGCCGAGCCCAACGGCGAGTGCCACCCCCCAGGACACCGCCGGGGTGCCGACCGGGAGGCGGACGACCTCGACCTGGAGCACCGCGAGCGCCAGCGTCAGCCCCGGCACCACGGCGGCCGGCCGCCACTTCCTGAGCAGCGCCCCGAGCCCGAGGAACGCGGCGAGGACGAGCACGAGCGCGTACCACCCTGCCCCCCCTACCGCCGTCCCCACGAGCGACAGGGTGTTCTCGCTCTCGACGAAGGCGCGAGCCGTGCGGTGCGGGAGGTAGCTATGCGGGAAGAGCCAGAGCGCGAGGACCGCCCCGCCGAGGACCGCCCCGCCGAGGCCGACCCCGCGGACGAGCGCTCGGCCGACCGGCTCGTTGATCCACGCGCTCTGCCGCACCAGCGAGAGCGTGCGGATCGCGCGCGGCCAGTGCTCGCGCGCCAGCGCGTCCGACGCCCCCGAGGCGATGAACGTCAAGACCCCGACGCCGGCCGCCCAAAACAGACTCCCCAGCCCGACGAGCAGCACGATCACCCACCACGTGTTGAATCCGGTCTGGAGGTAGGGGATCGAGAGGACCGTCGCGAACACGATGAGGAGCGCGGCAAGGACGGCGTCCTTGAGGGCCGCGGGGGCGTCGAGGACGCGGGCCGACAGCCGCCGGAGCAGCACGACGATGAGCACGATGAGGAGGAGCGCGTAGCCGACCCACTTCGCGGCCTCCCGGACCGGCGCTCCGCTCTCGCCGAAGCGGAGGGTGCCCGGCGCCGGCTCGTCTCCCTGCGCCCCGTTGAACTCGGGGTCGAGGGCGAGGAGCGCGCCCCCAGCCGTGACCGTGATGGCGGCCTCGGCGCGCTGCCCGAGCACGGGCTCGGCCGTGGCGAAGCGGACCCGGGCGACCGCCGCCCCCCGCTCCGAGATCGGCTCGACGGCCGTGACCTCCAGTGGGAGCGCGGCCAGCGCCGTCTCCCGGAGGTGGACCTCTGCGATGGCGGCGGCGGCCCCGGCCGAGAGCCCCTGCGGCTGCCCCGTCGTCGCGGCCCGCCCGAACCGCTCGACGTCGGCCGCCACCGACGGGAGGGCGCCGGCCTCCACGGCGACGGGCTCGGGGAGGTCGAAGTAGACCATGGCGCCGAGGACGGAGTCGGCGGGGATCTTCAGCATCGACGCCACGTCGGCGTCGTCCCCCCCGAAGGCGGCGCGGAGGGCGGCGCGGTCCACGCCGGCGCGGGGCAGCACGCCGGCGGTGTTGGCGAGGGCCCACGGCTCCCCCCCCGCCGTCAGCCGCACGGCGAAGGGGCGGTCGCCCGCCGGGTCCGGATTCGCCGGCCCTCCCGTCCCCCGCCGCCACTCAACGAGCCAGTGGTGCGTCGGGAGCACCTCGCGCGCGCCCTCCCGAAGCGCTCGGATCGCCGCCGGCCGGCCGAGGTCGAGCTGGAGCGAGTCGAGCAGGCCGCGCTCGCGGGCGAGCCGGGCCGAAACCCTGGCGCCCGGCGGCACCTCGTACCCCGAACGCTGCAGGAACGCCTCCGCCGCCTCCACCGCCCGCTCCGCCCCGATGCCGAAGGAGCCCGCCGCGTCGGGGTGCTGACGCGGCAGGAGGAGGAAAAACAGCGCGAACCCCACCACGCCGAGCGCGACCAGCACGAGGTCGGTACGGTCGAGGCGGGATGGGGTCACGGCGCGGAGCGACAGGCGGGTGCCTGTGATAGCGGGCGGGAGCCGCAGAAGTTACCCCGCCCGCTACCGCCCTCCCTCGTCACTCAGCGGACGACGGTGAGGGGCCGGACGGCCACAGCGTCCCCCGCCACGAGGCGGACGGCGTAGCGCCCCGGCGCCAGCCGCCCCGCCTCGACGTAGGCGCTGTGCGCGCCGGCCGCCTGCGTCCCCTCCGCCACACGGAGCACGACGCGCCCGAGCACGTCGAGCACGTCGAGCCGGACGGGGCCGGCCCGGTCGAGCCGGTAGTCGAGGAAGGCTCCGGCCGCCGTCGGGTTCGGGCGGGCGGGGTCGAGCGAGAGAGCCGGCGTCACCACCAGCGGCGCGTTCCCCACGCCCCCGCCGGGCTCTCCGCTCAGCACCACGCTCACGAGTTGGTTAGCACGGGTGCTCCACCAGTACCAGCCCTCCGAGCCCTTAGGGGGGACCGAGGGCTCGGTGACGTAGAGCAGCGTGCGGGCAGGGAAGTACTCGGGAGGGGCGGTTAAACACGTGTCGTCCTCCGGCTCAACACCGCAGCCGTCGTCGAGGAGGAACTCGAAGCGGGCGCGGGGCTCCTCGGAGAAGTCCACCACGCGGAACGTCACGGCGAAGTCTTCGCCGGCCCGGACAAACGGGGCGGGGCCGCTGAACGGCATGAACGCCTCGTAGCGCCGCGCGGAGTCCTGCTCGGGGTAGCGGAAGCTCGCGATGGGCCGCTCCGCGAGGGCGCGCTCGTCGGTGCTGTCGGGGACGAGGAGCGTGTTGACCGGCGGATTAGCCGACCTCACGCCGTAGATCCCAACGCGGAGGGTGCCTGCCCCCTCAATCGCGGCGTGCTCGTCCCCCGACCCCGCCTCCCCCTCATCGGGGTCGTCGGCGTTTTGGGCGAAGTAGACGCGGCGGACGTAGGCCGTGTCAAAGGACGCCTCGCCGTAGGTGAACCGGACCGAGTAGGTCTCGTAACCGCTCCGGTCGAAGCCGTCGGGCCCGTCTGGCGCCCCCGGTAGGGCGGTGTAAAACACGGCCTCTCCGAGAGGGCCGCCGAGCGAGAGGGAGTCCATCCCGCCAGAGCGGAGGACGGGGAGCAGCGCCGAGGCCGGGGCGCCGGCCGGTAAGGCACCGTCGAGGACGGGCAGAGGCGGAGGAGCCACCTCCTGCGCTACGGCAGCGAGGGGCGCGAGGGGGATCAGGGCGAGGGCGTAGCGGAGGGGTCGCATGGCAGGATGGGGAATGTGATCTCAAATAACGATAACACTCCGGTTCCCTTCTTGCAACCCCCTACCCCTCCTCGGCCTCGCGCTCCAGCACCTCCGTCACCTCGCGGATGAGGTCGTAGCCGTAGCCCCGCCGGGCGAGGAAGTCGGCGAGCTTCTTCCGTTTCCGCTGGGGGTCGGCCTCGCGGGCGAGGCGGAGCCAGCGGCGGCGGCCGTGGCGGAGCGCCGTCTCGCGGAGGTCGTCCGGCTCGACGAGCTCGTCGAGCGCCTCGTCGATGACCTTGGGCGCGACGCCCCGGCGGCGGAGGTCGGCGCGGAGGCGCTGGGGGCCGTGGCCGCGCCCGGCCAGCCGGCCCCGGACGTAGGCGCGGGTGTAGGCCGCGTCGTCGAGGTAGCCCAGCTCCCGCATCCGCGCGACGGCCTCCTCGACGGCCCCCTCGGCGAAGCCTTTGGTCCGAAGCTTCCGGCGGACCTCCCCCTCCGTGCGCGCCTGGTGGGCGATGTAGTCGAGCGCAGCGCGGCGGGCGCGGAAGCGCTCCTCGGCCTCCAGGATCCGCTCCTGCTCGGCGACCGTCAGGCGCAGCCCCTTCCGAAGCCCCTCGCGCACGGCGAGGTCGAGCGTGAGCCCGAACGCGAAGGCGCCGTCGATGAAGACGGAGACGCGCTCGGCGTCGCGCTTCTGGACCTGGACCGAGGTCACGGCACCCTCGCGGAGCGCGCGTGGGGCCTCGTCCTCCTGGGGGCTGTCAGGGCGTCGGCGGCGTCGCATGGGCGAAGCTACGGGGGGCCGCCTGCCGCCGCCGTGTCAGCCGCCGGCGCCGCCCCGCAACATCCCGTAGAGACGCAGCATGCTGCGTCTCTACCAGCGCACGCGGAGGTTCAGCATCGGCAGCATCGGGAGGCCCTCGACGCCGACAGCCTCCGCCGCGAACGCCGCCGCCTCGGGGTCGAGCCCGACGACGTTGCGGCGGTTGAGGAGGTTGTACGCCTGCGCCTGCGCGTCCCACGCCAGCCCGACGAGCCGGAACCGGTAGCCCACGGCGAGGTCGAGACGGGCGTAGACGGGGAGCCGCGCGCCGTCGCCGTCGGGGTAGCCGCTGCGGACGACGGCGCCGAGCGCGAGCGACCACCGCCGCCCGCCGCCGAGCAGCGAGGTCTGGAGCTGGTGGGGGGCGTCGTAGCGCGCCGCTCCGAACGAGCCGCCCGAGCGCCGTTCCAGCGCGCGGCCGTAGGTGTAGGCCAGCCCGAGCCGCCACCGCCCCCGCTCCGCCGCCGCCGACGTCTCGACCCCGAACGCACGCCCCTCCCCGACCACGACCCGCTCCCCCTCCCCCAGAGGCAGGAGGAGGTCCGAGAGGCGGCGCCCGTAGACCTCGGCGCCGAGGGCGAGGCCCGCGCGGGGATGCCACTCTAGCCCCGCCGCCCCCTGCCACGCCGACGCCGGCCGGACCCCCTCGCTCGCAAGGACCCACCGCTCGCCGATGAGGCCGCCGAGAGCAGACCGGCCAGGCCGACGCTGAACGTGATGGACGGGCTGCGTCTGCTGCGAGAGGCCCGCGCGGAGGAACAGTCGGTTGCGCACGAGGTCGCGGCGGAGGTGGAGGCGGGGGCTGAGGCGGAGGTGCCCGCCGAGGCCGTAGAGCTCGATGCGGAGGCCGGGCTGGAGCTGCCAGCCCGCCGCCGGCTGCCACGTGTCCTGCACGTAGCCCGCCACATCGACGGCCTGCACGGCCTCGCGCCCGGGGCGCGCGTCCCCAGATGCAAGCGCGGTCTCGGTCAGCGCACGCTCGAAGTCGCGGTGGATGAGGCGGAGGCCGGCGCGGAGCTGGTGGCCGAGCGCGGCGTAGTAGTCGGCGTCGAGGCGGAGGCCGGACTCGGCGAAGTGGAGGCGGTGGTCGGAGCCGAGGGTCGGGGTGGCGGCGCGCTCGGCGGCGCGGTAGCGGGAGTGATAGCCCGTGGTGCTCACGAAGAGGCGGCGGCCGAGGAGGGCGCGGTGGCGGACCGAGACGACCCGGTTTCCCCAGCCGTACCCGAGCGCGAGCGAATCACCGGGGGGGCCGTCGGGGAGCGGCAGGCGGGCGGCGAGGTCGTCGCCGCCGCCGTAGACGCTGAGCGAGAGCCGCTGCCCGCGCGCCACCCGCCACGTCCCCTTCACCCCGAGGTCCGAGAACCCGAACTCGACCGGCTCGCCGGCCGTGCGCTCGGACGCGAGGCCGGGCGCGGCGAAGCCGAGCGCCGGCGCCCCCGCCCCCAGCTGGAGCCGCGGCTCGATGAGGGCGCCGAGCCACGTCCGCCGCCCCGTGAGCATCAGCGAGAGCCGCGGGCCGACCGGCACCTCGGCCACCCCGCGGATCGCGAGGGGGCTGACGGCGATGATGCCGTTGGCCCCCTCGCGCTCGCCGTCGCGCATCTCCATGTCGAGCACGGCCGAGAGCGCGCCGCCGAACTCGGCCGGGAGCGAGCCCCGGTAGAGCCGGGTCGACTTCAGCGCCTCAGGCTGGAACGCGGAGAAGAGGCCGAAGGCGTGCCAGGGCTGGAGCACCGGCGCGCCGTCGAGGAGGTAGCGGTTGTACGGGGCTGGGGCGCCGCGGACGACGAGCTCGCCGCCGGCCTCGCCGGAGCGGAGCACGCCCGGCAGCCACGCCAGCGCGCCGAGGGCGTCGCCCTCCCCCAACACCCCCGGCATCGCCGCCGCCTGCTGCGGCCCGACGGCGGCCACGCCCGGGATGGCTTCGAGGTCGCTCCGCTCGCCGTCGCTGCCCTCGACCATCACCCCCTCGGCGAGCACGGCCTCGGCGCGGAGCCGGACCGCCGGCGCTTCGAGCTTCGACTCGGGGTAGACGGGGATTTCGAGCGTGGCCGCGCGGTAGCCGACGAACGAGAACCGGACGCGGTACGTGCCCGCCGGGAGGTCCGGCACGGCGAAGTAGCCGACGGCGTTCGTCACCGTCCCGAGCCCGAGCCCGGCGAGGACGACGTGGGCGCCGGGCAGGACCTCCCCCGTCTCGGCGTCTACGACGGTGCCGCGCAGCGTCTCGCGCAGCGGCTCCGGCTCGGTCGGCGGCGCCGGCGCGGTGGGGACGATCACGTACTGCCGGGGGCGGACCCGCTGCGCGCGGAGGCCGCTCCCCCGGAGCACCGTCCGCAGCGCGCCCTCAACGTCGCGCCCGATGTAGCGCCCCCGGACGGCCTTCCCCGCCACCGTCCGCTCGGCGAACACCACGTCCACCCCGGTCTGCTCGGCGAGGAGGAGGAGGAGTTCGGCGAGCGGGGTGTCGTCGGCCTCCAGGAGGATCGGCGGGCCGTCCGGCGCGGGCTGCGCCTGCACCCCCACCGCCACCCCGAGCACGAGGCTCCCGGCGAGCAGCGTCAGGTGGAAGAGGCGGCGCATGCAGGAGTAGACGGTCGGGGCGGCCGGGGCGTTGCACGGTCGGGCCACAAAAATCCCGCCCCCGCCAAGGCCCCATCCCCTCCCCGGCTTGGACTTCGCTGCTGGGCCTCACGCGGGCGGATTTCAGCCGCCGGGGGGGACGAAGCGGAAGCCGCCATCGGCGTCGCCCTCGACCTCGACGCCCAGCGCCAGCGCCAGCGTCTGTAGCGTCTCCTCGACGGGCCGGCTCACGTCGAAGGCTCCGGTGACGGGGTCCCCGGCGAGCGACGGCGGTGCCGCAACCGCGACGCCGTAGTGGTCGGCGAGGCGGCGGGCGATAGCGGCGAGCGGGGTGGCCTGGAAGTACCACGTCCCCGTCCACGCCAGCGCCGCCGTCACGTCCGCCTGCACTGGCGCCTCCGGCTGCCGCCCGGCGACGACGCGGCTGCGCTCGCCGGGCGCCAGCGTCACCACCGCCGTCGGCGCGGCGCGGGCCGTCAGCGCGACGGCCCCGCTCGCGAGCACCACCTCCGTCGCGCGGTCGTCCGAGCGGACGCCGAAGGTGGTCCCGAGCACGGTCGCCAGCGCCACCGGCGTCTCGACGACGAACGGCTCGGTGCCGGGGACGACGTCGAACAGGGCCTCACCGGTGAGGCGGACGCGGCGCTCGCCGTCGTCCCCCGCCTCGAAGGCGAGCCGCGCGCCGGGGCCGAGCACGACTCCGGAGCCGTCCGGCAGGCTGAGCTCCCGCCGCTCCTCCGCCGCCTGCACCGTCTCGAACCCGGCGTCGCGCTGGACGAGGAACACGCC
This sequence comes from Rhodothermales bacterium, assembly GCA_965215145.1. Taxonomy (GTDB): domain Bacteria; phylum Bacteroidota; class Rhodothermia; order Rhodothermales; family JANQRZ01. The sequence goes on from OZ244038.1 coordinate 3,407,967, forward strand.
GAGCGCCGCGAACGCGACGACGGCCACCGCTGTGACCGCGCGCCACGCCCAGCGTCGGGCCGGGCGCGCCGGCTCCCGGTCCATCGCCCGCTGCCCGATCTGCTCGGCGACGGCGTCGGAGAGGGATGGTGCGGTGCCGTTCACCGCCGGCTCCTGCCCGCCGCCGGCCCACGCCCGCTCAAAGGCCGCGCGGTCGGCGTGGACCCGGGCGACGACGTCCCCCAGCGACGGGTGGGCTTCCAGCGCGGCTTCGATGGCCGGCTGAGCCGTGATGAGCCGGGCCTCCTCGGCGGGCGTCAGCGCGCTCGGGTCGTCGCCGAGGGCGTAGAGCACGAGGAGGTCGGGGTCGGGGAGGTCGCGGCGGAGGTCGGCGCCGAGGCGGCGGCGCAGCGCGGCCCAGGTGGCGATCATGGCCTGCGCCGAGGGGTCCTCGCCTGCGCCGCCGAGGGCGGCGGCCAGGGCCTCCCGTTCCTCCGGCTCCACCATGTCGAGGAGGCGGTCGAGATCCATGTTTTCAGGGCGGTCGGGCATCGGTCTCGGGTCAGGCGAACCAGGCGGTCGAGAGAGCGATCAGGAGGGCGGTGAGCGCGTCGCGCAGCCGCTCGAAGGCGCGCTTGACCTGCATCTTCACGGCGGCCTCGGTCGTGTCCACCATCTCGGCGATTTCCTTGTAGGGGTATCCCATCTCGCGGAGCTCGATGATGCAGCGGGCCTTCGGGGTCAGCACGGCGAGCGCGCGGTCGAGGTCTACGCGGAGGCCGGCGGGCTCGGGGTCGGTGGTGCCGGGCGTCGGGAGGTCGGGGTCGAAGAGGGCTTCGCGGGCGGAGTAGCGGCCCCGGTAGAAGTCCTGGAGCTCGAACACGGCGGCCTTCATCGCGAAGGCCTTCAGCCGGTCCGGGCGCTGAAGCGCATCGAGGCCGCGGTGGACGCGGAGGAGCGCGTTCTGCACGAGGTCGTCCACCGCCTCCCGGCGGCCGATGCGGCCGAGGAAGAACCGCCGGAAGAGCGGCTCCAGCCGGGCCAGCAGGCGCGCTCGCGCCCGCTCGTCACCCGCTTGAGCCCGTTCGACGACGGCCGGATCGAAGGCGTCCATAGTGCAGATTCTGCCCCGTCCGGGGGCGTCCGAGGGTAGAGCCGCCGCGCAGCCGCGCGAGGTCACAGGGGAAGATAGGATACCCGACGCGGCGCCTCAGAGACTGTTTGGGGAGCACCTCCGAAGGCGAGAGCGCGCGAGCGGGACGGCTGCTACAGCATCGGCGATGCAGGGTGACGCCGCAGGCGCGCCCGGGTAGCCGCTCGTAGCCTGGACTTCGTTTCCCAAACGGTCTCTCAAACCACCGCCAGCGCCACGAGCCCCACCGCCATCGCCGCCTTGAGGAGCCCGCTCGCGCGGGCCGCCGACCGCGGGGCGTCATCCGCCGCCAGCACGGCCCACGCTGCGGCCAGCAGCAGGGCCGCCACCGGTAGCCCGAGCGCGAGGAAGGTGGGGCCGAGCCCGAAGGCGGGGGCCAGCGGGATCACCGCCACCGTCGCCACCGTAGCCGCCGCCGCCACGGCCGCCGCCGTCGGGACGCCGGTCACGAGCGGGAGCGTCCGTGCCCCCACCGCCGCGTCACCCGCCGCGTCCTCGATGTCCTTCGCCACCTCGCGCGCGAGCGTGCTCCCAAACGCGAACGCCCCGCCCAGCATCGCCGGGCCGAGCCCGCCGTGTGCCCCGGCAGCTTCCAGTGCCGCTGCCCCCCCAAAGGGCAGCGCCGCCCCCACAACGAGCGCCACGGCGAGGTTGCCGACGAACGGCATCCGCTTGAGCCGCGCGCTGTAGCCCCACAGCAGCCCCACCGATGCCGCCGCGATGGCGAGGTGTGGCGGCGAGATCAGCGCCGCCAGCCCAACCCCGAGCGCCGCACCCGCCACCGCCGCGGAGCGCGCCGCCCCCACCGAGATCTGCCCTGAGGGGAGCGGGCGGCCTGGCCGATTCACCCGGTCGATGGGGAGGTCGTAGACGTCGTTGATGGAGTTGGCGGCGGCACCGATCAGGGCCGCGCTCGCCATCGCGAGTAGCACCGGCCCGGCGAGGCCGCCCCCGACGAGCAGCGCCCCCACGGCCGCGCCCGCCGCCATCAACACCACGTTGAGCGGCCGGACGAGCCGCGCAACCCCTGCGGCGCCGCGGAGCAGATCAGTGATTCGAGCCACAGGGTCGGCGAGGTCCGAGAGGTGGTTACTCCGCCTCGACGCTCATCAGGTGGTCCTCGATGCTGCCGACGACGACGCGGGTCTCGTCGTCCACCTTCTTGGCCTCGAGGTCACCGTGGCGGATCAACTTCTGGACCTGGCTCCGATCGATCAGCTTGAGGATGCGGCGGGCCTCGGTGCGGGTGACGGTGTCCTCCCGGTAGACGGAGGCGAACCCGCGGAGGAGCTCCAGCGACGGCGGGGCGATCCGGATCAGCCGGACCTCCTCGTTGGCGTCGGTGATGCCCCAGTGCAGGGTGGCCTCGACGAGGCCGCGGTCGGACCAGCGGACTAGGGTCTGCTTAGAAATCTTGAGGTCCTCCGAGAGCCGGTCGAGCTCGAACTCGAGGGCCTCGTCTTCGGGCGTAAGGGTGTCGTAGGCCATGCAGAGAGGGTGGGGATGGGAGCGCAGAATCGTGGGCGCTTACACGGGCGAGGCGCTCCGAAAGATCCTCCCCGCCCCCGGCCGCGCCGCCCGGCGTGGCGGCTCAGTAGAGCGCACGGTCCGTCAGCTCAGCCACCTCGTCGCGGGTGAGCACGCGCCACGACGGAGCCGAGAGCCGGCCGGACTTGGTCCGGTTGAAGGTCGCCCGCAAGAGCAGCATCTTCCCACCTGCATCGGCCTCCGCCGAGAAGCTGCGGGCGGTGAAGCGGAACACGTAGGTCGCGGTCGCGGGATCGTGGCCGAGCGCGCGGCCGACGGTCTCGACGAAGTAGCGCACGTCGTCGGTGACGAGCCCAGCACGGTTCGCCGCCAACTCGTCGACCACGACGGTGAGCGGTCGGGCGTCGTCGGGGGCGTCGAAGAGCCGGACGCGGGCGTGGGCCTCCTGGGCGTAGGTCTGCCACGTGAAGAGCGTGTCCACGGCCTGCGCCCCGGCAGGCGCGGCGGCGAGGGCGAAGAGGAGAACGAGCGGCTTCATGGGAGCGGGTCGGCTAGGTGGCTCCCTAGACGCTCCTGGCTGCGCTTTGCAACCTCCGCGCAGGTGCGCCCACCCCGCATCATTTCAGTATCTTCCGGAACAGCGTGAACGTTTTGAACGTTTCGACGCCGTCTCCTCCCCACTGTCGTCTCCCCCGATGAGCTGGACCGCCCGGATAGCCCGGCGCTCCGACGCCCGCCTCAACACCCGCCGCGCCCCACGTCCGGTCGCGGCGGACGCCCCGCACGCTGTCGTCGTCGGTGCGGGGTTCGGGGGGCTGGCGGCGGCCATCCGCCTCGGCGCGCGGGGCTACCGAGTGACGGTGATCGACCGGCTCGACCAACCCGGCGGGCGCGCCCGCGTGTTCCGCGAGACGACGGACGTAGGCACCTACGTGTTCGACGCTGGCCCAACGCTGATCACCGCGCCGTTCCAGTTCGAGGAGCTGTGGCACCTCGCCGGCCGCGAGATGGCCGAGGACGTCGAGCTCGTCCCGATCAGCCCGTTCTACCGCATCCGCTTCGACTCCGGCGAGGCGTTCGACTACACCGGCGATGCGGCGGCGATGCAGGAAGAAATCGCCCGGTTCAACCCGACTGACGTCCCGGGCTACGAGCGGTTCCTTCGCCACAGCGAGCGGATCTTCCGCGTCGGCTTCGAGGAGCTCGGGCACGTCCCCTTCGGGCGGGCGACGGACATGGCCCGGATCGCCCCCGCGATGGTGGCGCTCGAGAGCTACCGCTCCGTCTACGGCCTCGTCAAGAAGTACATCGAGGACGACCGCCTCCGCCAGGTCTTCTCCTTCCACCCGCTCCTCGTCGGGGGCAACCCGTTCTCCACGACGAGCATCTACGCGCTGATCGCGTTCCTCGAAAGGAAGTGGGGCGTGTGGTACGCGATGGGCGGCACCGGCGCCGTCGTCCGCGGCATGGCCGGGCTGGTCGAGGAGTTGGGCGGGACGCTCCGGCTCGGCGAGACGGTCGAGGAGATCACCGTCGACGGAGCCGGCGAGCGACCGCGCGCCACGGGCGTCCGGCTGGCGAGCGGCGAGCACGTCGCGGCCGACCTCGTCGTCTCGAACGCCGACGCGGCGTGGACCTACCGCCACCTCGTCCGCCCCGAACACCGGCGGCGCTGGACCGACGACCGCCTCGACCGGGCGAAGCTCTCGATGAGCCTGTTCGTGTGGTATTTCGGTACGGATCGCAAGTACGAGGACGTGGCGCACCACACGATCCTGCTCGGCCCCCGCTACCGCGCGCTCCTCGACGACATCTTCCACGGCAAGCGCCTCGCCGAGGACTTCTCGCTCTACCTCCACCGCCCGACGGCGACGGACCCCTCGATGGCGCCGGAGGGGCACGAGGCGTTCTACGTCCTCTCCCCCGTCCCCCACCTCCAGAGCGGCACGGACTGGTCCGTCGAGGCCGAGCGCTACCGCCGCCGCGTCGAGGCCCACCTCGAAGCGACCGTGCTGCCGGGGCTCTCGGAGCACGTCACCGCGAGCCGCATGCTCACGCCGCAGGGGTTCCTCGACGACTACCTCTCGGTCAAGGGCGCCGCGTTCTCGTTCGAGCCGGTGCTGACGCAGAGCGCCTACTTCCGTCCCCACAACCGGAGCGAGGACGTGGATAGGCTTTACCTCGTCGGTGCGGGTACACATCCAGGGGCGGGGATGCCCGGCGTGCTCTCCTCCGCCCGCGTGCTCGACACCGTCGTCCCCGCCCTCGAGGACCTACCCCGCTTCAACGGAGCGCTGCCGCGCCCCGCCGTTCCATCCGCATCCGCCTGACCCCCAAGACGATGAACCCCAACCACCACGTTGTCCGCATCGACATCGAGCCGACGGAGGAGCAGCCGAAGCGCAGCGCCACGCACGGCTGGCAGGTCCGCGTGAGCTTCCAGGGGAAGCGCCGGACGAAGTTCTTCGCCGACCGGAAGTACGGCGGGCGTGACAAGGCGCTCGCCCTCGCCATCGAGCACCGCGACCGGCTCCTCGCCGAGCGGCCGGGGCCGGAGGACGGGCCGGTCGAGCGGCGGGCGCAGAGCCGGAGCACGTCCGGCGTGGCCGGCGTTCGGCTCGCCTTCAAGAACGGCTCGGCCTACGTCGAGGCGAACTGGATCGCCGGGGGGAAGCGGTCGGTCTCGTCGTTCTCGGTCGAGCGGTGGGGGCTGCGCAAGGCGGCGTGGCAAGCGTGTAAGGCCCGCGCCGTCGGCCGGGGGGTCCGCGACCCGCAGCGCGTCCACGAGATGTTCGAGCGGGCCTTCCCGAACCTGGAGCGGAATCTGGAGAAGGCGCGGCGAGGCGCCGCCCAGGACGTCCACTCTAATGGCGACGGCCACTCCAGCGGCGACGGCGCGGGGAGGCTAAACGGGCACCGTGCGGCGGTGGTCACGCCGAAGCACCCGGAAGCCTCCGTCTGATCGGAAGCCTCGGTCTGAGGAGGGCGTAGGAGGGTATCCTCCCTCCCCCTCCCCCATGTCCCTCCGACCCGCGCTCCTCCTCGCCCTCCTCATCGGGCTGGCCGCCTGTGCCTCCGAGCCCGAGGCGCCATCGGCTCCGCCCCCCACCCAGGACCGGGCCGACGCCGCCTCGGCCGTTCCCGACCCGGAGCCCGTGGCTCCCGACGCCCTCGTGGCCGACAGCGTGGGCGCTATCGAGACGCGCGACCCCGGCGAGGTGCTGAACCTCGACACGGCGTACCTCACCCGCGCCACGGCCGAGCGCAACGGCGAGCTTTACGGGGTCGCGCGCCAGGAGCCGGGTGGGGCATGGCGGGCGCTCGACGGCGGCGCCGTGGACGAGGGCGCCGTCGAGGCATGGCTCGGCCGGCTGGCGCCGCTGGAGGCCGAGGGCCGCTTTGAAGGCGTGGCCTCGCGGGCCGTCACCGACGACCCGACCCACCGCCTCGTGTTCCAGTTCTCCGACGGCTCCGCACGCTCGCTCGCGCTCCAACGGCGCGGGGACCGCCTCGCCGCCGTCGCGTCGGTCGGCGGCCCCGTGTTCCAACTACCGGCCTCGATGTTGCCCAACCTCGTCCCGCCCCCCGCGACGCTACGGGCGGAGTGACCGGCTACGCCCCCGCATACAGCCCGTGCTCGCTGGCGTAGCGTAGGACCGCGTCGGGGACGAGGTACCGGGCGGAGCGGCCCGCGCGGAGCAGTGCTCGCACGGCTGTGCTCGACACGTCGAGGGCTGGGGCCTCGATGAGGGTGACGGCGTCGGAGAGCCAGCGCGGGAGCGCGTCGAGGTCCACCCGGTCGCCGGGGCGGCGGTAGACCACGGGCGGCGCCAGCGCGGCGACGGCCTCCGGCTCGTGCCAGCGCACGAAGTCCGCCAGGCTGTCCCCCCCGATCACGAGCCGCCATTGTGTATCGGGGCGCTCGGCGGCGAGGGCGCGGAGGGTATCGACGGTGTAGGAGACGCCGCCGCGCCGGACCTCGACCTCGGAGACCTCGAACGCCGCATTGCCGGCCGTGGCGAGCCGCGTCATCGCCAGCCGGTGCTCGGCGGCAGGCATCGGCTCGCCCTGCTTGAACGGGGAGGTCGCGGCCGGCACCCAGAGCACCCGGTCGAGCCCGGCCTGCTCGCGTGCGGCCTCCGCCACGGCGAGGTGACCGACGTGCGGCGGGTTGAAGCTCCCCCCGAAGACGCCGAGGGCGGGTTGTGAGTTCTGGGTTGTGGGTGGTGAGAGAGAGGGACTCATAACCCATCACCGATAACTCACGACTCGTCGCTCAGCGCGAGGCCGCCTGCTCGTCGTAGCGCCCGAGCGCCGCGTCGACGGCGGCGTACTCCGCCTCGGCCTCCCGGAGGAGGGGGCTGTTGGGGAAGAGCTGGAGGAGGCGCTGGTACTGCTCGTCGGCCAGGCGGTAGCGCTCCTCCTGCCGCTGCGGGATGCTCTTGGCCGCGTACTCCCGGTAGCTGCGGAGCGCGCCGAGGAGCGCGTCGTCGGCGAGGTCGGAGTCGGGGTATTCCTCGAGGACCCGGACGTAGGAGATGGCGGCGGCCTCCCAGAACTCACGCGTCTCGTACAGCTCGGCGATGTCGTGCTGCTTACGCGCGAGCTTCTGGCGCAGTGCGCTGAGGTGCTCGCCGGCCTCCGCGGCGTGCGTGCCCTCGGGGTACTTGGCGAGGTAGAGGCGGAGGTAGGTCAGCGCCGTCCGCGTGTCGGTCTGGTCGAGCTGGTACGGTGGCGAGAGGCGGACGTAGCTGAGCGCGCGGCGGTACTCCCCCTCCTCGACCCGCTCGTCCGTCCGGTAAAGCTCGACGAACCGGGTGAACTCGTTGGCGGCGAGGAGGTACTGCCCGTCCTGGAAATACGCGTCGGCGAGGTAGTACTGCGCGTCGTCGGCCCACTCGTGGGCGCGGCCGAAGTCGAAGACGTGCTGGAAGTACTCGACGGCGCGGTCGTACTTGCCGCGGTCGTAGAGCGCCTTGCCGCGCTCGAAGGCGGCCTCAGGCGTCGGGGACTGGACGCGGCCGGCGCCGGTGCAGGCCGAGAGCCCAACGGCGAGCAGGAGACCGAGGGCGAGCGGGAGGGACGAGGAGCGTCGGATCATCGAGGCGACAGCGGGCGGGGCGGGAGGGCAAAGGAACGTCGGCACGGGGTGCTTCTCAACCGGCAGCGCGGGAATGCGCCGAAACTTCGGCCCGCCGACGCCCTCCCCGAACGGGCTCTGCCAGCGCTTTCGTGTTACGGGGGAGGCGCCGGCTTACTCCGCCGAGACGACATTACGGCCGTCGTAGCGGAGGAAGAACAGGGCCTGGTTCACCTGCCCCCCCGCGAAGTCGATCCGGTGGGCGAGGCCGGACCACGGGCGGGCCCGCCGCAGCGCCTCGGCCAGCGGCTCCTCGCTCCGCCGCTCCTCCATCACCTCCAGCAGCAGCCGCGTGAGGTCGTAGCCGATGAACGCGAGCCGGTCCGGGGCGAGGCCGGCGAGCGCGCGGTAGCGCTCGGTGAAGGCTCGGGTCTCCGGGCCGTCGTCCATGCGGAAGTCGGTGGTGAAGACGGTGCGGTAGCGCGCGGCGCGGGGGCGCGAGGCTTCGAGCCGCTGCCACTCGGCGGTGCCGAGCACCTGCGGGCGCGAAGCCGTCTCACCGAAATGGCTGTCGAGGCCACGGAGGGCGCCGGCGGCGTGCTCGTCGGCGTCGGAGCCGGAGACCGGGAAGTAGACGGCGTCCACGGCCGCGAGTTCGCCCGCGCTCACGCGCTCGGCGAGCTGGAACCACGCCTCCTCGGCGGGGAGGAGCTGGTACAGCCCGAGGTCCTCGCCGAGCCGAGCGGCCTCGTCGCGGAACGCCGCCGCCATCGTCTCCCCGTAGGTCCCCTCGGCGGCGACGGTCCCGAGCCGCCCGAGGCGCTCGCCGACGGCGTAGCGCGCCATCATCCGTCCGCGCGCGGCGAACGTCGGGTTGGCCTGGAAGACGTAGCGGCGCCCCTGGCTCACCCGCTCGTCGGTCGCCAGCGGCGCGATCAGCACGACCCGCTCGCGCTCGGCCGCACCGCCGGCCGCGACGGCCTCCTCGCTGTAGAGCGGCCCCACGACGACCTCGGCGCCCTCGCGCGCCAGCGCCACGACCGCGTCGGCAGCCCCCACCCCGCGCCCACCGGAGCCCCGGAAGACCATGCGGACGGGCGCGTCCGGCCGGGCCGCGTTGTACTCGTCCACGGCGAGGCGGACGCCGTTGAACAGCGCCTGCGTGAACACCGCGTCCTCGTCCCCCCTCGGTAGCGTGATCCCGAGCGTCGTCATCTCGGGAGCCTGCGTGGGACCATCCTCAAGCCGGGAGAGCGTGCGGCGGCGGACGCGGCGGGCCTCGTCGGCGTAGCGGGTGCGGGGGTACCGCGCCAGCAGCGTCGTCATCGCCGAGGCCGCGCCCTCGAAGTCGCCGGCGGCGTAGCGCGCCTTGCCGGCCATGAGGTAGGCCGCCGTTGAGCGCTGGTTGTAGCCGTACTCGGTGGCGGCGCGGATGAACCCGTCGTAGGCGTGGCCAAAGTCGCCAGCGCGGTAGGCGCGGAGGCCGCTCTCGAAGGCCGTCTCGGCGGCGGCCACGGTCGGCGCGCTCGCGGGTTGCGCCAGCGCGGGTGCCGCGGTGAGCAGGAGGAAGAGGAGGGGGAGGAGACGGGACATCAGAGGGCGGCGAACAGCGAGCAGGAGGCGGTGGTGGCAGCGGAGCGAGAACGGCTCGCTGTCCTCCGCTCGCTGCTCGCTGAAGCTACTCCCACTCGATGGTGGCGGGCGGCTTCGAGGAGGCGTCGTAGGCGACGCGGTTGAGGCCGCGCGCTACCACGTCGGCGGTTTCGAGACCTCGCGGCCGTTGGGGAGGAGGTAAGGGTCGGAAAGCTGGAACTTCGCGTATTGGCCCCGGCTGATCTCGAAGGAGTCCGGGGAGAGCTGTTTCAGCTCCTTGTTCTTCCGCTTGTAGGGGAATGCGAAAGCCACCGTCTTGGCAGGGAAGAGCGCCTGTGCGCCCCGGACGGCGGGCGCGAGATCGGTATCCCCCGTCACCAGAACCACCGTGTCGCAGGTGTCTTGCATGAGTACCTCCATCAGCTTCACCGCGAGGGCGACATCCGTCTCCTTCTCCTCGTAGCGGCTGAAGCGCTGACCGCAGTGCCGACACCGAATGGTCTTCTTCTTGAACCGGCTCAGGACCACGTCCACCCCCGTCGCCTCCAGACACTCGATAAAGGCGCGGTGTCGCACTGTCACGTCCGGTTTCGATGCCTCGAGGTGGTGGGCGAGCGCAGAGAAGTAGTGGACCTGTTCGAGCCGGGCCTCCCGTCCGAAGAGGTAGAGGTAGCTCTCGCAGAGCCGCCGGACGTCCAGCCACTTCGTGGAGGCACCATCGAGATCGCGCTGCGCCTGCCGAACCGAGTGGTAGAGGTTGAAGCCATCTGACCTGCTCCCCGTAATCTGATCCAGTCGCTACGATAGTGCTGCGCCCCATCCCGCAGCACCATGAAACGCCACTTCCCCGAGGAGATCGTCACCAAGCTCCGCCGCGTCGAGACCCTCACCGCCGACGGCTCCACCGTCGCTGAGGCCGTCCGAGAGATCGGCGTCACCGAGGTGACCTACTACCGCTGGCGCAAGAAGTACGCCGGCGTCGGCCAGCCGGAGGCCCAGCGGCTCCGTGACCTCGAGAAGGAGAACGCCCGCTTGAAGAAGCTCGTGGCCGACCTCTCGCTCGGCAACGACATCCTCAAGGAGGTCGCCAGGGGAAAGCTCTGAGCCCGGCGCGTCGGCGGACCGCTGTCGCCCACGTCCAGCGCGAGTTGGGTGTGAGCGAGCGGCGGGCCTGCCGCGTCGTCGGGCACCCTCGCTCGACCCACCGCTACGCGCCGGAGCGCCCGGCGAAGGACCGCGCGCTCGTGGCCCGCCTGCTCCGACTCGCCCGCGACCACCCACGCTATGGCTACCGCCGGGCGTGGGCCGTGCTGCGCGGCGAGGGCTGGGCCGTCAACCGGAAGCGGGTCCACCGGCTCTGGCGCGAGGCCGGGCTCCAGGTGCCGCAGAAGACGCAGAAGCGCCGCCGCGTCGGCACGGGCGAGAACTCGACCGTCCGGCTCGCCCCGGAGCGGCCGAACCACGTGTGGTGCTACGATTTCGTGTTCGACGCGACCGAGGACGGGCGCGCGCTCAAGCTGCTCCCCGTGCTCGACGAGTACACCCGCGAGTGCCTCGCGCTCGTGGTCGGCCGCTCGCTGACGAGCCAGCACGTCGTGGCGACACTCGACCGGCTCATCGCGCCCCTGCCCCTGGGGCGGGGGCAGCGCGGTGCGCCGACGTTTGTGCGGAGCGACAACGGCTCCGAGTTCATCGCCCACCGGGTCGGCGCGTACCTGCTCGCCGCCGAGTCGGACACGAAGCACATCGACCCCGGCGCGCCGTGGCAGAACGGCTACAGCGAGTCGTTCAACGGGAAGCTCCGCGACGAGCTCTTGAGCCAGGAGCTCTTCGCGACGTTGTCCGAGGCCCGCGTGCTCGCCGAGCGCTGGCGGCGCCACTACAACGAGTCGCGCCCTCACAGCGCGCTCGGCTACCTTCCACCGGCCGCGTTCGCGGCCACCCTCAACCCCGAACCGGCGATGGCACTGTCATAGCCGCTGGTACGAAGAACGGGGGCCGGCCAATCTACGATGAAGCGGACTCGGTTCGTAACCATGCCCCGAAAATAAGAAACCCGCCGGATCGTAACCCGGCGGGGGCCAGGGACCTCGTGAGGCCCACTGGGGATGATGCATGGTATGATACACACCATGCCACACTCGGTTTCAATCCTCAGCCACCCTCACTCCCACTCGATCGTAGCGGGCGGCTTCGAGGAGATGTCGTAGGCGACCCGGTTCAGGCCGCGGACCTCGTTGATGATCCGGTTTGAGACGCGGGCGAGGAAGTCGTAGGGGAGGCGCGCCCAGTCGGCCGTCATCCCATCCACGCTGGTGACGGCGCGGAGGCAGCAGGCGTTCTCGTACGTCCGCTCGTCCCCCATCACCCCCACCGACTGCACCGGCAGCAGCACGGCGAACGCCTGCCACACCTCGTCGTAGAGCCCGCTCGCCTTGAGCTCGTCGATGAAGATGGCGTCGGCCTCCTGGAGGAGCGCCACGTGCTCGGGCACGACGGGGCCGAGGATGCGGACGGCGAGGCCGGGGCCGGGGAACGGGTGTCGCTCGATGATCTTTTTCGGCACGCCGAGCTCGCGGCCGACGGCGCGGACCTCGTCCTTGAACAGCTCGCGGAACGGCTCCAAGAGCTCGAACCCCAGCTCCTCGGGGAGCCCGCCGACGTTGTGGTGGCTCTTGATCGTGGCGGAGGGCCCCTTGAACGAGACGCTCTCGATGACGTCGGGGTAGAGGGTGCCCTGGGCGAGGAACCGCGGGCGCTCGCCGAGCCGCCCGGTCAGCGCCTCCGTGGCCTCCTCGAACACGTCGATGAAGGCGCCGCCGATGATCTTCCGCTTCCGCTCCGGGTCCTCGACGCCCTCCAACTCCCGGAAGAACCGCTCGCTCGCGTCGACCACCTGGAGGTCGATGTGGAAGTGCTGGCGGAACGTCCGCTCGACCTCCTCGCGCTCGTCCTTCCGCAGCAGCCCGGTGTCCACGAACACGCAGTGGAGCCGGTCGCCGATGGCCTCGTGGAGCAGCACGGCCGCGACGGACGAGTCCACGCCGCCGGAGAGGCCGAGGACGACGTGGGCGTCGCCGACTCCTTCCTGGATCTCGCGGGTCTTGTCCTCGATGAAGCTCGCGGCGGACCAGTCGCCGGTGGCGCCGCAGACGTTCCGGACGAAGTTCTCCAGCACCTGCCGCCCGTGCTCGGTGTGGACGACCTCGGGGTGGAACTGGACGCCGTAGAGCGGGCGGCCCTCGGCGGCGACGGCGGCGATGGGCGCGTTCTCGGTGTGGGCGATGGTGCGGAACCCGTCGGGGAGCCGGGTGAGGTGGTCGCCGTGGCTCATCCACACCGTCGAGCCGTCGAGGACGCCGTCGAAGAGGCCGTCGGCGTCGTCCACGATGAGGTGCGCCCGCCCGAACTCGCGGCGGTCGGCCCGCTCGACGCCGCCGCCGAGCGCGTGGGCGATGGCTTGTAGGCCGTAGCAGACGCCGAGCACGGGGACGGGCCCGCCGCCGCGCTCCAGCTCCAACACGGCCGGGTCGAGGGGCGGCGCGCCGGGGTCGTAGACCGACGACGGCCCGCCGGAGAGGATCACCCCGAGGGGCTCCATCGCGGCGACGTCAGCGGTCGGCGTCGTGCAGGGGTGGATCTCGCAGTAGACCCCGGCCTCGCGGACGCGTCGCGCGATGAGCTGGGTGTACTGGCTGCCGAAGTCGAGGATGACGATGGTCTCGTGCATCGGGAGGAGAGTTTCAGAAACGCGGTAGGGGCGCAGCGCGCTGCGCCCCTACGGGTGGCGGTGCGTCGGGTGGTGGGTCAGGCGTCGGCGCCGATGAGGTGCCGGTACTCGTCGGCCGAGAGGAGCCCGTCGAGGTCGGCGGGGTCGGCGGGGCGGAGCTTCACCATCCAGCCCTCGCCGTAGGGGTCGCGGTTGACGAGCTCGGGGTCGCCTTCGAGCGCGTCGTTGATTTCTTCCACAGTGCCGGCGACGGGGAGGAACAGCTCCGAGACCGTCTTCACCGCCTCGACGGTGCCGAACACGTCGTCGGCGTCGCCCTCGAAGCCCTCCTCGAGCTCGACGAACACGATGTCCCCGAGCTCGGTCTGGGCGTAGTCCGTCACGCCGATGGCGGCGAGCCCGTCGTCATCGAGGCGGACCCACTCGTGCTCCTTCGTGTAGCGGCAGTCGTCGGGGAAGTTCATCGGGGTCGGGAGTGGAGTAGGGGCGGGCCTTGTACCCGCCCTCGTCGAGATAACGGGCACCCACGAGGGGTGCCCCTACACCTCGTCTGGGGGCTTCAGTTCGAAGGTACTGAGGAACGTCGTGTCGAAGTCGCCGGCCTGGAAGCGGGCGTCGTCCATGAGCTGGCGGTGGAACGGCACCGTCGTCTTGATCCCCTCGACCACGAACTCGTCGAGGCAGCGGCGCATCTTGCGGATGGCGTGGGGCCGGTCCTTCCCGCGCACGATGAGCTTCGCGATCATCGAGTCGTAGTACGGCGGCACGCGGTAGCCGGCGTAGACGTGGGTCTCGCAGCGGACGCCGTGGCCCTTCGGCGTGTGGAGCCCGGCGATGGTGCCGGGGCTCGGCGAGAAGTTGCGGTACGGGTCCTCGGCGTTGATCCGGCACTCGATGGAGTGGCCGATGAGGACGGGGTCGCGCGCCTCCAGCTTGCCCCCCGCGGCGACGTCGAGCTGGAGCGCGATCAGGTCGGTGTCGGTGACCTCCTCGGTGACGGGGTGCTCGACCTGGATGCGGGTGTTCATCTCCATGAAGTAGAACTCCCCGTGCTTGTCGAGCAGGAACTCGACGGTCCCCGCGCCGGCGTAATCCACGGCGAGGGCGCCGGCGATGGCGGCCTCCCCCATCCGCGCGCGGAGGTCGGCGTCCACGACGGGCGAGGGGGCCTCCTCCAGGAGCTTCTGGTGGCGGCGCTGGATCGAGCACTCGCGCTCGCCGAAGTGGATCGCCGTGCCCTGCCCGTCGCCGACGAGCTGGATCTCGATGTGGCGCGGTTCTTCCACGAACTTCTCGAGGTAGACGCCGCCGTGGCCGAAGGCGGTCTCGGCCTCGTGGCTGGCCGTGCGGAACTGGCTCTCGAAGTCGGCCTCGTCGTCCACGAACCGCATCCCGCGCCCGCCCCCGCCGGCCGACGCCTTGATCATCACCGGGTAGCCGATCTCGGCGGCGAGCCGCTTCGCCTCGTTCACATCCGCGATCTCGCCCTCGGAGCCGGGCACGACGGGGACGCCGGCGTCGCGCATCGTGGCCTTGGCGACGCTCTTATCCCCCATCGCGCGGATCGTCTGCGGAGAGGGGCCGATGAACGTGAGGTCGTGGTCGGCGCAGATGGCGGCGAAGTCGGCGTTCTCGGCGAGGAAGCCGTAGCCGGGGTGGACGGCGTCGGCGCCAGTGACCTCGGCGGCGGCGATGATCCGGTCCATCTTGAGGTAGCTCTCGGCCGAGGGCGGCGGCCCGATGCAGACGGCCTCGTCGGCGAACCGGACGGGGAGCGAGTCCCGGTCGGCGGTGGAGTAGACGGCGACGGTGCGGATGCCGAGTTCGTGGCAGGTCCGGAGGATGCGGAGCGCGATCTCGCCGCGGTTGGCGATGAGGACTTTTTGGATCATGGCGTAGTACGTATTTCGTGTTTCGTATTGCGTGTTGGTCTCGGCCGGGCCGGACACGCGACACGCACCACGCACTACGCTTCAAGCACGAAGAGCGGCTGGTCGTACTCGACGGGCTCGGCGTTCTCGACGAGGATCTCCTTGATGACGCCCGCGGCCTCGGCCTTGATCTCGTTCATCAGCTTCATCGCCTCGATGATGCAGAGCGTGTCGTCCGGCCCGACGCGCTGGCCGACCTCGGCGAAGGGGTCGGAGTCCGGCGAGGGGGCGCGGTAGAACGTCCCGACGATGGGGGCGCGGACGAGCGTCTCGCCCTCGCCGCTGCCGGGCTCGGTGGCCTCGGTCGGGGCCGTCGTCGCAGATTCAGCCGCGACAGGCGGCGCGGCGGGCGCGCTCGGCAGCGACGCCGGTGCGCTCGGCATCGCAGCCGGCATCCCCCCTTGCATCGGCGCCATCATCGGCATCGGGAAGGGGAACGGCTGCGGCATCGCCGGCTGCATCGTCACCGAGGGGGCGTCGCGCCGGATGGTCAGCCGGAACCCGTCCTCCTCGACCTCGACCTCCGCCACGCCGCTCTCGTTGACCATCTGGAGGAGGGCCTTCACTTTGTCGAGATCCATAACCGGGGGTGAGATGGGTGGGCGGCGCCGGGGGAGCGCCGGGCCGGCGGAGCGATGGGGGGACGTCAGTTCGCGCTGACGCGGGTGAGGTACTCGCCGGAGGTGGTGTCGACGCGGACGACGTCGCCCTCGTTGATGAAGAGGGGGACGTTGACGCTGGCGCCGCTCTCGAGCGTCGCCGGCTTCGTGGCGCCGGTGGCGGTGTCCCCCTTCATCCCCGGCTCCGTCTCCGAGACGGCGAGCTCGACCTGGCGCGGGACCTCGACGGCGAGGGGCTCCTCGGTCTCGGCGTGGACGAGGATGTCGACGTCGCCGCCCTCCTTGATGAACCCGCGGGCCTCGACGCGGTCGGCCGGGAGCGTGGTCTGCTCGTAGGTCTCCGTGTTCATGAGGTGGAGGCCGAGCTCGTCCTCGTAGAGGAACTGGAAGGAACGGCGCTCGACGCGGGCTTCGTCCACCTTCTCCCCGGCGCGGAACACGTTGTCGACGACCTTCCCGTTGCGGACGTTCTTCAGCTTTGTCCGTACGAACGCGCCGCCCTTGCCGGGCTTGACGTGGAGGAACTCGACGATCTGCCAGATGCCGTCGTTCCAGATGAAGGTGAAGCCGTTGCGGAAGTCCTGCGTGCTCGCCATACCGGAGGGTCAGAGAGGAAGAAGGGAGCCGCCGGAGGGCGGCTCGGTAGAGGGGGCGGAATATACCCAGCCCCCACGAACGCGGGCAACGGCCGGCCCTCGCTGGCGCCTCTCGTCCGGAACCGGCGCGCCACCTCGAGGGCGAAATCCGAGGGCGCCGGAGGTCTAACCCCGCGGGGCTCGTGAAGACTGCGTTGGTTCCCCACACACCCCTTCGCACATACCCCCTCACACGTGCTTCAATCGCCCTTCACCGCCCCTCCGATACCGTACAGAACGGTAACATCGGGTTTCCGCCCTCTACTCCCATTGATCTCAGAGGCTTCGTTCCCTAGATTTTCCAGGCTGCGCGGGCTCGCGTCCCCACTCCGCATCCACGCCGCGTCTCCCCCTTCCATCTGCGCCTACCGACCGATGCGTAACGCCGTTACCCTGATGATGGCCGCCCTCGCCCTGCTCCTCGTGAGCCCGGACGACGCGGCGGCTCAAGACCAACTCCGCCTCGCCGACGGCACCGTCCTGCTCCCCCACGAGCTCGACGCGACGCCGCTGAACGCCGCCCGCCAGCGCGCCCTCTCGCAACGGCCTGCCTGGCAGGACTTCACGGCGCAGCATGGCCGGTGGCTCGTGCAGTGGAACGAGGCCACGGGGACCCCGCAGCGCGCCATCGGCAGCGCTCGGATTCCGGGCTTCAACAACGTGACCGGCACCAACGTGACCGCCGCCGCGGAGGCCTTCCTCCGTGCGCACGCCGACGTGCTCCGCGCGGAGATGGAGGACCTGGAGCTCACGAAGTCCGTCGCCGCCGGAGACCGGACGTACCTCGGCTTCCGGCAGCTCCACCAGGGCCTGCCGGTGCTGTTCTCCGAGGTCGAGCTCGCGATCTTCGAGAACGGCCGCGTCCCGATGATCGGCTCGGTGATCTACTCCGGCATCGAGGTCGACACGGCGCCGGCCCTCTCGGCCGCCGCTGCGCAGACGGCCGCGACCGCCGGGCTCGCCTTCGACGCGGCGACGGACCGGACCGCGGCCGACGGCCAGCTCTACGTCGTCCCCGTCCGCGACGGCAGCGACGTCCGCTACCACCTCGCCTACGAGGTCCTCGTCGAGACGGCTGAGCCGCTCGGGCAGTGGTGGACGCTCGTGGACGCTCACAGCGGGGCCGTGCTCATGCGGCAGAACCTCGTCGTTAACCACAACCACTCCCTCCCGGCCCCCTACGCCGTCGCGGACGCCCCGGCCCTCGTCGAGGCCGCCGTCGCGGAGCAGGCTGCGGCCGCGCTGGCGAGCCATGCGGGGGAGGACGACATCACGGGCACCGTTACCGGCGGGGTCTACGAGGTCAACCCCTTCATCAGCAGCGAGGAGCAGGAGCCCTTCCCCGACTTCTACGTCACCGTCGGCGGCGAGCGGGTCACGACGGACGAGCTGGGCGAGTTCATGCGGAGCGGCGTTAGCGGGCCGCAGGACGTGACGGCAACGATGAGGGGGGAGTGGCACGTCGTCGACCGGAGGAACGGGGCCGACGCCTCGTTCACCGGGACGGCCACGCCCGGCGAGCCCTTCACGCTCGAGTGGGACGACTCGAACTCCGCCGCCAACGAGCGCAACGGGTACGCCAGCTCGATGCGCGTGCGGGACTACCTCGAGAGGCTCTACGAGGATTATGCCGAGGAGGACCAGGAGTTCACGTACATGGACTACCAGATGCCCGTCAACGTGGGCCTCACCTCCAACGCCTGCAACGCCTTTTGGGACGGGAACTCGATCAGCTTCTACCGCGCAGGCGGGGGCTGCCCGGACATCGCGCTCCTCGCCTCCGTCGTCTACCACGAGTACGGCCACGGCGTGAACCAGCGGCTCTACCGGGAGCTCAGCTCCTTCTTCATGCGCAACCGCGCCGCCAACGAGGCCACGGCCGACGTCCTCGCCATCATGCTCGAGGACAGCCCGGACCTCGGCCGCGGGTTCCGCGGCGCCGGGACCCTCCTCCGCGACGCGGACAACACCTTCGTCTACCCCGACGACTACGACCCCTCCGACGAGGGGCCGGACGGTGACCTCGGCGCGGCCTACAACAACTCCCGCATCCTCAGCGGCGCCTTCTGGGAGCTCCGCGAGCGCGCCGGGCTCGAGACGGCCCGCCGCCTCGCCCACTTCTCGAAGTACTCGACGCCGGACGACGCGAACACCGCCGTCGCCTTCTCGGAGTGGTTCGTCGCCGTGCTCACCGCCGACGACGACGACGGCGACCTCTCCAACGGGACGCCGAACTACGACGCCATCGTCGGCGCCTTCGACCAGCACGGCATCGGGCTCAGCCTCCTCCTCGTGGCCTCCGCCGAGCACGACCCGCTCACGGACACCCGCGACGGCGGACCCTACGAGGTCGAGGTCGAGGTCGATGACCTCGCCGTCGGCCCGGAGGGCCTCGTCGAGGTGGTCTACTCCACCGACGACTTCCAGACCTCGGCCACCCTCACGGCCACGGCCGACGGCGGCGACTACGTCGCTGAGATCCCACGGCAGGGCCCCGGCACCATCGTCCGCTACTACATCCGCATCGACAGCGGGAGCGGCGCCGAGGTGTTCCTCCCGGAGGGCGCCCCCGAGGCCTACTACACCTTCCTCATCGCCTTCGACACCCTTGAGTCCAACGCGTTCGAGGAGGAGACCGGCTGGACCGCCGAGGCCGACCCCTACGACCCCGACGTCGAGATGCAGGGTGCGTGGGAGCGGGCCGACCCGGAGGAGGTCTCGACCAGCGCCGCCAACGTCTACCAGCCCGAAGACGACCACACCGAGGACGGCACGATGGCCTTCGTGACCGGGGCCATCGGCGGCTCGCCCTTCCTGAGCGGCGTCAAGCGTGGCGCGACGACGCTGACCTCGGAGACCTACAACGTCGAGGGCGTTCAGAACCCGACCTTCTCGTTCTGGGTGTGGTTCCGGAGCCTCCCCGTCGGTAGCTACCCCCTCGTCATCGAGCTCTCCGACGACGGCGGCGACTCGTGGACGACGGCCCTCGAACTCGCGCGGGACACCAACGAGTGGGAGCGGTTCGTCCTCGCCGTCGAGGACTACGTCTCGGCCACCGACGAGGTGCAGGTCCGCTTCGTCGTAGAGGGCCCCGCCGGCGGCTTCAGCATCGTGGACGCCCTCGTGGACGACTTCCTGCTCCTCGAGGCCGGCGACAGCGTGGCGAACGAGGGCACGGCCACCGCCACGGCCACCGCGCTCGACGCCGTGTTCCCCAACCCCGCCGGCCACTCGGCCGCGACGGTCGCGTTCACCCTCGCCAACGCTGGGGACGTGAGCCTCGAGGTCTTCGACCTCCTCGGCCGCCGCGTCGCCGTCGCCGCCGAGGGCGCCTTCCCGGCCGGCCGCCACGAGGCCGCCTTCGAGACGGCGAACCTCCCGGGCGGGACGTACCTCGTCCGCCTCCAGGCCGGCGACCGCGTCGAGACGGAGAAGGTGACGGTCCTCCGCTAGCGCACCGGCCCCTGCGGCAAGCTGCGGCGTCCGCGCTCCTCCACCGGAGCGCGGGCGCCGTCGTTTTGTGCCGCTCCCCCTAGCCTCCCCGCTTCTCCGTGAGGTACGGCCAGTAGCGGCGGGGGACGTGGCGGAGGTGGAGCTTGAGGTTCTTCCGCTCGGGGATGTCGACGGCGCGGAAGTACGCCTGCCACATCCGCTGGAACCGCGCCTCCTCGTCGGCCGCTGCGGGGAGGTCGGGGCCGGGGAGGAACGAGAGCCGCGCCGCGGGCGGGAGTGAGTCCCCCTCCGGCGCCGGGGCGTGGAGGAGCCCGTAGCGGCGGCGGACGTCGGTGATGAGCCAGCGCTGCGCGGGGTAGCGCTGGGCGAAGTGGTCGCCGATGAGGGGGAGCACGTTGCAGTCGGGCTCGACGGGGGCGGCCCAGAGGTCGCCGGCGCGGCGCTCGAAGCGGACGAAGGCGTGCATCCGGTGGCGCTCCCGGCGCGTCCGTCCCGCCAGCCGGAGCGTGGCGAGGGCCGGCGGGAACCGGAGGTCCTCCATCACGGAGCCCCCGCGCTCGATGACGGCGTGGACGAGCCGGAACAGCGTCATCTCGATCTCCGGCCGCTCGCTGAGGAGCGCGTGGTAGAACGTCTCGACGGCCTCGGCCGAGGCGCGGCGCCGGAGCCCCCGCCGCACCCGCTCGGCGTGCTGCTCGTCGGCTTCGACCTCGACCACCCCGCCGAACAGCCCGGCCTGCGCGGCGTCGCCCACCGCGATGGCGGCCGGGACCTCCCCCCGCCGGTACGCCTCGAAGACGACCGACAGGAAGCCGTCGAAGGAGCCGTCGTAGCTGTAGACGGTCATAACGCAGAATGGGCAAAGCTCTTTAGGGGCACGGCGGTGCCGTGCCGCGCCCGGAATGGCAGTAAGCCCGCGCCTCAGTTAGGCCGCCGCGAACAGGGTGAGCTGGTCGGCCTGCTTCGCCTGCTGCTTGCCGCCGACGAGGCGGAGCCGGACGAGGCCGGGGTCCTTATCCAGCAGCCGCGGCGTGTGCTCGGGGACGGTGAGGAAGTAGCGCGCCCGCTTCAGCACGACGCCCATCGCGCGGAGGTGCTCCCAGCGGACGGTGCCGTGCTCGCGCGCGGCGAGGATCCGCTTGGCCGAGCGGACGCCGAGGCCGGGCACGCGCAGCAGCCACTCGTAGTCGGCGGTGTTCACGTCGACGGGGAAGAAGTGGGGGTTGCGGAGCGCGTAGCTCGTCTTCGGGTCCACGTCCTCGTCGAGCATCGGGGCCTCGTCCGAGACGATCTCGTCGAGCGTAAAGTCGTACTGGCGGAGGAGCCAGTCGGCCTGGTAGAGCCGGTGCTCGCGGCGGAGCGGGGCGCGGTCGATCTGGGGGACCCGCGCGTCCTGGCTCACGGGGAGGTAGCCGGAGTAGTAGACCCGCTTCAGGCGGCGCTCGCGGTAGAGCCCGTCGGCGAGCTTCAGCACGGTCCGGTCGTCCTCCGGCGTCGCGCCGACGACGACCTGCGTGCTCTGCCCGCCGGGGGCGAACAGCGGCGTCGCCTTCCTCCCTGGCGTCCTCCGCTGCGCCTTCCACTCCGTCTTGTTCTCCGCGATCCGCCCGGCGAGGTAGTCCATCGGCTCCAGCGCCGAGGGGTAGTCCTTCTCCGGGGCCACGTACTTCAGCCCCTCCTCGCTCGGGATCTCCAGGTTCACCGAGAGCCGGTCGGCGAGGCGGCCGGCTTCTTCCAGCAGCTCAGGGCTCGCCGCGGGGATCACCTTGAGGTGGATGTACCCGTTGAAGCCGTGCGTCTCGCGGAGCTCGCGGGCGACGCGGACGAGCCGATCGGTGGTGGTGTCGGCGTCCTTGAAGATGCCCGACGAGAGGAAGAGCCCCTCGATGTAGTTCCGCCGGTAGAACCCGAGCGTGAGGTCCACCACCTCCTGCACCGTGAAGGCCACGCGCTGCACGTCGTTCGAGCGGCGGCTCACGCAGTAGGCGCAGTCGTAGATGCAGTGGTTGGTGAAGAGGAGCTTGAGGAGCGAGACGCACCGGCCGTCCTCGGTGTACGAGTGGCAGATGCCGATCCCGTTCGAGTTGCCGAGGCCGGTCGGCGTGTTCTTGCGCTTGCTCCCGCTGGAGGCGCATGAGACGTCGTACTTCGCGGCGTCGGCGAGGATCTCCAGCTTCTCGATGACCTGGCGGCGCATGGGCAGCGGCGGCGGGTGGAGGGGGCCGAGGATATCCCCCCGCGCTGTCACCCGCCTGTCACCCGCGGTCACCGCCCGAGGCCGTAGGGGGCTGTCGCAACACGCCTCCCCACGAAGGTAGAAAAAGTAGCAGGCGCAGGTTGCGCTCCGGCGCCCTCAGTGTCTACAGGTCAAAGGCGCACGCAAACGCGGCGCCTCCACTCCGAACTCAGCCCCTGGACACCATGCGCCTTCTCTCCACTCCTACCGTCGCGCTTCTTGCCGTAGTCTGCCTCTTCACCACCGGCTGCGACGCCGCCGACCCCATGCTCGGCGACGCGGTGCCGATCTCGGGTGAGACGAACCTCACCGTCGCCCCAGCTCCCATTCCCCTGCCGCACATTCAGAACTACGCGCTGTGGTTCGGGCCGGGCGGGTCGGCGTTCGAGGATAGCTTTGCCGTCATCCAAGACCAGACGGTCCGCATCGCGCTCGACCTCCGGCCGGACGACCTCCGCCGGCCGCACGTCGTCCTCCAGTCCGACGCCGGCCTGCTCCTCGGCATCGGCGCCGACGGGCGCGTCCGGTTCGAGATGCCGGGGTACGGCTCGCTGGGTGAGCCGGTCGTGTACACCGTCGAGTCCGGACCGGGCGCCGTTCGCGCGGGCGGCTGGCAGCGCGTCGAGGCGACCTACGACGAGCTCTTCCTGGAGATCCACGTGGACGGCGTGACCGTGGCCTCCACGTTCGACTACCACGACCGCAGCCCGGCGCCGGCCGGCGCCGTCGCGTTCGCCCCGTCGTTCCGGGGCGCCGTGGACAACCCCGCCTTCACCAGCTTCGACGGTGAGGTGTACGAGGCGGCCGACTTCGACGAGGGGGCGGGCCACACAGCCTATTTCACTGGACTGAGCGGCGGCGAGCGGACGCTCTCGGAGGCCCGGTGGGTCCGGCGCCTCCCAGAGCTACCGAGCCGCCCGTAAGGGCACGCCGGCGGCGTGTTTCCCCATTGGTGCGTCTACCGCCGGGCCAGCGCCGCCACGACGAGCCCGGCGCCCACGGCGAGGGCCGTCGTCGCGAGGGGGTGCCGCTGCGCCTGCGTGTAGAGGCTCGACTCCATCACGTACCCCTCGGCGCTGCCGCTGACGTGGTGGCTCCCGGCCGGGCCGGGCTCCTGCACCGAGCCGTGCCGGTTGCCGGTGAACGGGGCGTCCCCCTTCTGCTGCTCGAACATCGCCGCCTCCATGATCTTGTCCGTGACGCCGGGGAGCAGCCCGCCGAGGACGCCCATGATCCCGTCCTTCGCGCCGACGGTGACGTCGCGGATCGGCTTCTCGGCCGCGCCGAGGATGGTCCGCGCCACGACATCCGGGTCGTAGGTCGGCTCGGGGAGCTTGGCCTCGCGGACCATGTAGTTCCCCGCGTGCTCCGGGAACGGCGTGTTGATGGACGACGGCTTGACGAGGGTGACGGACACGGGGACCCCCTCCTTCTCGAGCTCCATCCGGAGCGCGTCGGTGAAGCCCTTGACGGCGTGCTTGCTCGCGGAGTAGTGGCCCTGGAGCGGGATGGCCCGGTCCGAGAGCACGCTGCCGACGTTGACGAGCGCGGCGCCGGCTCCGGCGCTCGGCGAGAGCCGGTCGCGGAAGTGGGCGGCGGCGGCGAGGCTGCCGTGGACGGTGCCCCAGTAGTTCGTCTCGAAGACGCCGCGGGCGTCCTCCTCGGGGATGTCCTTCATCTCGCCGTAGACGGAGACGCCGGCGTTATTGACCCACGTGTCGAACCCGCCGAACCGCTCGGCCGCGCGCTCGGCCGCCATCTCGACCACGGCCCGGTCGGCCACGTCGGCGACCACGGTTTCGACGGAGGCGCCGAGGGCGCGGCACCGGTCGCCGGCTTCTTCCAGGCTCTCCGGCTCGCGAGCGACGAGGACGAGGTTGGCGCCGCGGCGGGCGGCTTCGAGCGCGGTCGCGAGGCCGATGCCGCTGGAGGCGCCGGTGATGACGAGGGTCTGCTCTTCGAGGGGCTTGAGCTGAACGGACATGGCGGTAGAGGGGAGGGAGGAGAGGGGGCGCCGCAACCGCGCGGCCGTGGTTCTACCGCTCCGACGGGCGCGAGGTTGCCCGCCACACAAGCCCTCGCGCGTTTGTAATCGTAGGGACGGGGCATGCCCTGTCCCTACAACCGTTGATCCCAGCAGGTCGGCGAGCGAGGTACGGCCGGACCTCTACTTCCTGAACCGCCGGATGAGCGCGTCGATCTCCGCGTCGGGGAGGGGCAGGTCGGCGGAGCGGGGCTCGGCGGCAGGCGCGCGTGGCGTGGGAGGGCTGCCGGCACGGGCGCGGAGACGGCGCTCGATCTCGTCCATCCAGCTCCCGTCGCCGGAGGCTCGCATGGGCTCATCCGCCGCCCTCTGTCCCCCCTGCCCGCTGCCCTCCTTTCTCCGTTCACCGTTCTCCGTCTTCCGTTCCCCGTCCTCCATTTCCCGACGCGACGCGCCCTCGCCCGCCGGGTTCACCGGGGCCGTCTCGAAGGCGACGCGCTTGACGTTCAGGAGGTGCAGCGGCGAGATGTTGTCCGACGTGATCGAGCCGCCGAGCGTGCCGGGGCCGAGCGTCATCGCCGGGAACAGCGCCGTCGTCATCCCCACCGAGCCGAGCGCGGCGACGGTGTTGACGACGATCCGCATCGACGGCTTCTCGAGGGCGAACGCCTCGACGACCCGCTCGCTCTGGGCGTGGACGGCGAGCGTGTGCCCGATCCCCCCGTGGTTCAGCACCTCGATGCAGCGGTCGCAGCCCTGCTGCCAGCCGTCGACGGTGTAGAAGCTGAGGATGGGGCTGAGGGTCTCCATCGAGAGCGGCTCCTCCTGCCCGACCGCCTCCACCTCGGCGATCAGCGCGCGCGTCCCCTCGGGCACCCGAAAGCCGGCCAACTCCGCGATCCGCCGCGGGCTCTGCCCGATGACCTCGGGGTTGAGCCCGCGCGTGCCGGGTGGACGGATAACGCGCCGCAGCCGCTCCCGCTCGTCGCCCGCGCAGAAGTAGCCGCCGGCGTGCTCCAGCTCCGCGACGAGCTTCTTCTTGACGGGCAGGTCGGCGACGACGGAGCGCTCGGTGGAGCAGAGCGTGCCCCAGTCGAAGGCGGTCCCGATGAGGAGGTCCTCGGCCGCCTTCGGGAGGTCGGCCGAGCGGTCGACGTAGGCGGGGACGTTGCCCGAGCCGACGCCGTAGGCCGGCTTCCCCTTCGAGTACGCCGCGCGGACCATCGGCATCCCGCCGGTGGCGAGGATGACGTCGGCGAGGGGGTGTTCGAGCAGGGCGTCGGTGCCGGCGAGGGTGACGTCGGTCATGCAGCCGAAGAGGCCCTCGGGCGCGCCCGCCCCGTAGGCCGCCTCGGCGACGACGCGGAGCGCCTCGGCCGTGCACGCCTGCGCGCGGGGGTGCGGGCTCATCACGACGCCGCACCGCGCCTTCGCCGCGATGATGGCCTTGTAGAGCGCCGTGCTCGTGGGGTTCGTGCTGGGGACGAGCGCGGCGACGACCCCCATCGGCGTGGCGACCTCCCAGACGGCGCCGCCGTCGGTCTTGCGGACGATGCCGGCCGTGCGCATCCCGGCCATCCGCTCGGCGAGGGTGCGCGTGGCAAACAGGTTCTTCTCCTTCTTGCTCTCGGGCCGCCCGAACCCCGTCTCCTCGTGGGCCATCCGCCCGAGCCGCTCGGCCGCTGCCGCCCCGGCCTCGACCATCGCCTGGACGACGCGGTCCACGGCCTCCTGGTCCGCCGTGGCGAACCGCTTCTGAGCGTCGTGGGCGCGCTGGAGCAGGTCGCGGGCCTGCTGGATCGAGCGGAGGTCGGCGTCCATCGGGAGGTGCGGAGGCGTCGGGAGGCGACAAGCTACCGCGCCCGGTCAGACTGCTCCATAGCGCTGCCGGCGATGCGGTTAACTTCGACGGCCGGGCACCGCCGGCAGCAGGCGAGCTTGGGGGATGGCGGGTTGCGCAGCCCCGCTCGGTTTCCATATCTAGTCTCTGTAGACCCGCTCCCCTCGCCCGGCGGGCTGCCTGCGTCCCCCTCTGAACGCCCCGCTCCGCAGTATTCCCCTCATGGTCCCCGAACCGACCTCCTCCGGTCTCGACGTGCTCGACCGCGCCTGGGGCGGCCTACGGCCCGGCGCCGCTCACCTCGTCTACGGCCCGGCGGACAGCGGGCGCGACCGGCTCGCCCTCCACCTCGCGTGGGCGGCCGTGGAGCGCGGGGGCACCTGCCTCTTCGTCTCCCCCGAGCACGCCCCCGAGATCGCCCGGCGCGGCGAGGCCCTCGGCTTCGACGTCGAGGCCGCCTGTGCCGGGGGCCGCCTGCGGCTGCTCGCGACCGACCCCGCCGCCCTCAGCGCCGCCGACGACCAGGCGCTCGGCGACGCGCTGGCCGAGCTTGCCGGGCTGGTCTGCGAGGCCGCGCCGGACCTCACCGTCCTCGACGGCCTCGCCCCGCTCCTCCGCTTCCAGCAACCCGGTGCGCTTCGGGAGGCGCTCCGCACCCTCCTCGGAGCGCTACACCAGGGCGGGGTGACGACTGTGCTCCTGCTTGGCGAGCCGGCGAGCGAGGCTGCCCGGCAGCTCGTCGCTTTTCTCCGGGCAGAGACGGAGGCGACGCTCCGCCTCGACGCCTGGAACCCGACCGAGGCGCCCCCTCCGAACATCGCCCCCGTGTCGGGGAACGACGGACACGCCGGCGGTGGGGCTGCCGAGCCCGACCTCCGCGTGACCCCGCCCGCCCCCAGTGAGCCCGAAGACGCTCTCTCGGAGCCGGTCCAGGAAGAGGCCCCGGACGCCACGCCGCCTGCCTCGGATGATGAACCGACTGAGCCGGCGGAGCCCGTGGATGAGGCCGAGACGCCGCCGGCGGAGTCGGCCTCTCCGATCCGCTACGTCGACGCGCGCACGCCCTTTCAGGCGTTGCCGCTCCGCGTGGACACCTTCGAGGCGCGCACGCGGCAGGTGCCGGCGCAGATCGGAACTGCCCGTACCCTCGCAACGGGAGCCACCGATCCGGGCCGCCCCGCGCGCACTCCGCCTCTCGCGGCGGACCCCTTCGCCCGCGCGACGCGCCCCCTCATCCCCTCGGGCACCCCGGAGGCTGCCGGGGCCGCCGAGGAGCGCCCGCCGCGTCGCCCCCGTGGGATCCCGACCCAGGCAACCGCCGCCCCCCGCCGGCCTTCCGAGCCGTTCCGCCACGTCACCCTCATTCCCTCTCCGGCACCCGCCTTCGCGCCGCAGCATTCGGTCGCTGCCTTCGCTGATGCCCTGGACGCTGCAATTAAACGTGCGGAGACGCCGTTCCTCGTGCTCGCCCTCCGCCTCTCGTCCTCAGCGCCGGGTCACTTCCGGCTGATAGCCGGAGGGCTCAGCGAGGGGCTCCAGGAGGGTGACCTGCTCGCCCTCGACGAGGCCCAGCGGCGGCTGGCCGTGCTGCTCCCCGGCCGCCGGGCCGAGGCGACGTCGCGGGTGTTCGGGCGCCTCAAGCACCACCTCCAGCGCGTGGCGCCGGCCGAGGCCACCCTCGTGCTCCGGTCGCTCTCAACGATCGTCGTGCCGAACGGGGAGCCGTTCCGCTCGGCCGAGGAGTTTTTCGCCTACGCCTTCGAGGAGCCATGAGGGGCCGCCCGCGCTCGATCTTGCTGAGGGCCCTCGCTCTCGCCTACGGCGTCCTCGCCCTACTCGTCCCGTTCCGGAACGCGCAGGCTCAGCCGGCGTCGGCGCAGGAGCAGGCCCGCGCCGCGCTGACAGACGGCCGCTACGCGGAGGCCGCCGCGCTGCTGACCGCCGCCCTCGACCGCCGACCCGCCGACGCCAGCCTCCTCGTCCTCCGCGGTCAGGCCCACGAGGGCCGGGGGCAGTTCGGCCAGGCGGCGGCGGACTACGAACGCGCGCTCGCGCTGCGTCCGGGCTCCGAAGCTGCCCGCGAGGGGCTCGGCCGAACACGCGAGCGGCTGCGGCTGGCACGCGAAGCGGCTCTGGCTTCGCACGAGCAGCGCGTCCGCGCCGACCCCGAGAACCCGGCCCACCGGCTCCGCTACGCCGAGGCCCTCCGCGACGCTGGCCGCGCGGACGCCGCCATCGAGCAGTACGAGGCCCACCTCGTCCGCACGCAGGGCACGCCCGACGTGGTGACCGCCTATCTCGTCCTCCTCGCCGGCCAGAGCCGCCACCGGCGCGGCGCCGCCGAGGCCGCGCGCTACCTCGCCCTCTACCCCGGCTCCGCCGACCTCTGGATGCGGCTCGGCTACTTCCGGCTGTGGCAGGGCGAGCACGCCGGCGCCGAGGACGCCTTCCGCCAGGCCCTCGCCCGCGACGCCGGCCACCGCGAGGCCCGGCGCGGGCTGGCTCAGGCTACCGCCGCCCTCGCCACCCAGGCCGCTCCCGCCGACCCCGCCGACGACCTCCGCCGCACGCTCGAAGCGGAGCCCGACCGGCCGGAGGTCCGCTTCGAGCTCGTCGAGGCGCTGGCCGCGGCCGGCCGCCACGTCGAGGCGTTCAGCGAGCTGCAGGCGCTGGAGCCGGCCTTCGGCCGGACGGCGCGGTGGCGGACGCTGTTCGAGGCCGTCGACGCCGCGCTCCCGGAGGACGCCGAGGTCTACCGCGTGGACCGCCTCGCCTACCGCCTCGCCCTCGACCCCGACAGCCGCGCCGCCCGCTCGGACCTCGTGGACGCCCTCGCCGACGCGGGCCGCTACAACGAGGCCTACCAGACCCTGCTCGAAGGGGGACGGAGCTTCGGCCCAGACGACCCCGCCTACCAGATCCGCCTGCGGCGGTTACAGGAAGAACGCCTCGAGCAGGCCCGCGCGGCGCAGACCGCCCTTGCCCGCCGCCTCCGCCGCGACTCGACCGATCGTGAGGCCGCACGCGAGCTTGCCGCCACCTACCCCGTCCTTCAGGCCGCCGGCGACCTCGGCGCGCTCGACGAGCCCATCGCGCTCTTCGAGGAGCTGCTCGCCGAGGACCCTGAGGACCACGAGCTTCGGCTTCAGTACGCCCAGGTGCTCACCCAGGCCCGCAAGCCCGCCGCGCTCGACGAGTCGCGTCGGCTCCTCGCGGCCGACCCCGACGACCCCCGCTTCGCCGCGCAGCTCGCCTACGCCGCCCTCCTCGGCGACCCTATCCCCGCCGACGCCGAGCGGGCGCTG
Organism: Rhodothermales bacterium; assembly: GCA_965215145.1. GTDB lineage: Bacteria > Bacteroidota > Rhodothermia > Rhodothermales > JANQRZ01. The sequence goes on from OZ244038.1 coordinate 3,436,994, forward strand.
GCCGACGCCCTCCGCCGCCACCCCGAGCACCCCGGCCTCCTCCTCGCCGCCGTCACCTTCCACACCGACGTCGACGACCTCGACCGCGCCGAGGCGCTGCTGGAAGGGGCCGCACTCGCCGGGGCGCCAGCGCCGGAGGTCGAGGCGCGAGCAGAAATGATCCGCGAGGCCCGCCACTACCGGATCCTCGAAGCTGCTCGCGCCGTCGCGAGCGCCGGTCGCTACGCCGAGGCCGTCGCGGGCGTCGTGGAGTACCACCAGCTTTCCGACCGGCCGATGACGCGCGAGGGCCGGATCGAGCTGGCTCAGTACCACGCCGCCGCCGGAGATGCCGACGCCGCGCTGGCGCTGCTGGCCGAGGCGCAGACCGAGCGGTTCACGCCGGAGGTGCAGCGGACGACGGCGCGGCTCCTATTCGACGCCGGCCGTTACCGCGAGGCCCTCGCCGCCGTCCGCATCGCCCTCGATGCGGACCCCGCCGACGTGCAGGCGCGGGTGCTCCTCGGCGACGCCCTCCGCGAGCTCGGCCGCTACGACGAGGCCGAGGAGGAGTACCTCGCCGCCGTCGCCGAGGCCGCACCCGGCACCGCCGGCGCCATCGAGGACCGCCTCGCCTTCCTCGACCGGATCACCGGGTTCGGGACGGGGCTCGGCGTGCTGCTCATCCCGACGACCGAGCTCGTCAGCGCCGGCGGCGACGGGATCGACTACCGGCGCCTCTCGCCTGGCCTCGACGCGCAGGTCGTCCTCCCGGTCGGCTGGCCGGTGACGTTTACGGGGACGTACCGCGCCCACCGCATTGGCGGGACCGCCTTCGTCCAACTCAGCGACGACGGGGCGCTGCCGGACGTACCGAGCTTCACCGCCCACCAGCTCGGCGCGGGCGCCATCCTCGACCTCACCCCGCGCGACCGGACGCTCGGCTACGCGCAGAACTACACCAACCGCCTCGTCGCCGAGGCCGGGGCGTTCGCCTACCGCGGCTTCGCCGAGAGCGACTTCGGGATTGACGGGGACGGCAGCGACGCCGAGCCCTACGCCGCGCTCCGCTACCTCCACCAGCAGCCGGGGCGGCTCCGCGCCGAGGCCGCGCTGCGCCGGACCTCCGCCGCCGTCGCCCTCTGGGCGCCCGCCGGCCCGACGGCCGACCTCGCGCTCTACGAGGCCGAGGCCCACGCCGAGGCGACCCCCGCCGACTCGCTCTTCCGGCTCGCTGGCCGCGCCGCCTACCACCGCATCACGAGCGACGCCGCGGGCGCCAACGACGGCTACAGCGTCCGCGCCGAGGCCGGCGTCCGCGCCGGGTTCGACGGGCTCTACGCCGGCGCCGCCTACGCCCGCCTCCAGTACGCCGACGCCTCCCCGTTCTACTTCTCCCCCGAGGCCCCGGCCTACGAGCTCCTCGAAGCGTTCGTGGAGTACGAGAGCCGGGGGCGGGGGCAGCGGCCGTACGTCCGCGCTCTCGCCGCGCTCGGCGTCGTCCCCAGCGCCGGCGGGTTCCTCTCGCGCCGCGTTGAGGCCGACCTGATCTACCCGCTCGTCGAGAACCTCGGGCTCGGGCTGAACCTCCGGCTGAGCGAGTCGAGCCGAGCCTTCGACGACGGGGCGTTCTCGCGCTACGGCATCGTGGCGCTCACCGGCTCCCTCTACGTGGGGCTCTAACCCATCATGCCCCGATCCCCGGCCCCTCCCCCCTCCTCCCCCCCCGTCACGCGGACGACGTTCGTGCCGGAGCGCCGGGGGGACGAGGAGGTGCCGCGCCCGTTCGACGCGCCGCGCTACCGTCGCCGGATCGGGTGGCTGACGGGGCTCGCCGCCGCGCTCGCGGCGCTGATCGGGGTGACGATGGCGGACCCGTTCGGGTGGGGGCTCGGGGTGCGGCTCTCGTGGCAGGGGCTCTTCGTCTACTCCTCCGTCGTCGCGCTGGCGGCGTTCCTGGCGGTGCTGCTCGTGCGCTACTTCGGGGTGCTCTTCTTCAGCTACGCCCACACCGCGCGCTACACCGCCCAGGAGGACGGCTACGCCGACCAGTACGACCCCGCGCGCGCCTACCTCCCGTTCGTCTCCGTGCTCATCCCCGCCTTCGACGAGGCCAAGCTGATCGAACGGACCGTCGCTGCTGCGCTCGCGCTCGACTACCCCGACTTCGAGGTGATCGTGATTGACGACGGCTCACGGGACGAGACGGCGCAGATCATCCGGGCGATGGTGGGGCGCTACCGGACGGCCGGGGGCGGCACGGCCGAGGTCCGCCTCGTCGAGAAGCCGAACGGGGGGAAGGCGACGGCGCTGAACGCCGGCCTCCACGCCGCCCGCGCCGAGGTCGTCCTGTGCGTCGACGGCGACTCGGAGCTCGCGCCGCAGGCGCTCCGCCGCGCCGTGCGCCACCTCCGCGACGCGCGGATCGGGGCGGTGGCGGGGAACGTGAAGGTCAAGAACCGCCGTACGCTGTGGGCCCGGCTCCAGGCGCTGGAGTACGTCGAGGGGCTGAACATGGTGCGCGCGGCGCAGAGCGCGTTCCGGCTGGTCAACATCATCCCCGGCCCCGTAGGGCTCTTCCGCAAGGAGGCGCTGCTGCGCGCCGGGTGGTACTCGGCCGACACCTACGCCGAGGACTGCGACGTGACGCTGAAGCTGATCCGCGCGGGGTGGCGGGTGGTCTACGAGCCCGAGGCCGTCGCGTGGACGGAGGCGCCGGAGCGGCTGCACGACCTCCTGAAGCAGCGCTACCGCTGGACGCGCGGCATCCTCCAGGCGCTGCGCAAGCACAAGGCCCTCTTCTTCAACCCCCTCGCCGACGGCCGCGCCAACTGGGGCGGGACGGTGGTGCTGTGGTCGATGGCGTTCGAGAGCCTGATCTGGCCGGTGATGAGCGTGTTCGCCCACGTCTACTTCGTGGCCGCCGCGCTCCTCGGCTACTCGTACTACCTCGTGCTGTGGTGGCTCTCCCTCACCCTGCTCGACGCCGCCGCCGCGCTCTACTGCGTGGCGACCGAGCGCGAGGACCCGCGGCTGCTCCTCTACGTCCTCCCCTACCGCATCTTCTTCGCCCTCACCATCGACGTCTGCAAGGTGCTCGCGACGCTGGAGGAGCTGCTGGGGTTCGGGATGAGCTGGGGGAAGCTGGAGCGGATCGGCGGCCCGGCGACGGCGGTGTCTTAAGCGGCTGGGGAGATTGCGATGTGGGCGCAGCGCGCTGCGCCCCTACGGTGGGGATGATGCCGACCTCGGACGGCGGCCCCCCTTCCAGGTCTGCGTAGGGACAGGGTATGCCCGAGGCTGCGAGACCCAAGCCGGGACTCAGATCCGGAGGCAGGTAGGCCCTGCGGGGGCTCCACCCCGCGCCAAGCGTCACGGGGGCGTGCCCGTCGGCCGGAACATCCGGCGAGAGCAGCTGGGACGCGGGGCTGGGTACGGGGGTTGGTCTGTCCGTATTCTCATCCTGATCCCGCCGCGAGCGCTCCATGGAGATCCTCCCCATCCTCTCGACCATCATCCTCGTCGGCACCGTCGCGACGCTGATCCTCGCCGTGGCGGCCTACGTGCTCTACAAGCTCCGCGAGCGGAAGGCGCGGGCGCTGCCGACCGGACCGGCCGTAGCACCCCAGCCCTACGTCCTCACGGCGCCGGCCCAGCAGAGCCCGCGGGTTCCTCACCGAGCTGCCCCCCCGCCCGCTCCGCAGCACTCGCCGTCCTCGCCTCAGCCGGAGCAACCCGCGCCGGACGTCTCAGCTCCCACGGCCCCACCGACACCCGTCTTCTTCGAGTACACGCCCGAGGGTTACGTGCCCGCCGCCCCCGGCCGCCCCCGCCGCGCGCCGACGCCGCCGGCCGGCGACCGCATCGCGTGGCGCTAGGGCCCGTGCGCTCCTCGGCCCCCCTCGTCCTGCTCGCCGGCCTCGCCCTGCTCGCCGCGGCCGGGGGCGTCTACCTCGCCCTGCTGACGAGCACGTTCGGCCCGCTCACGACGGCCGACCCTAAGCGCCCAGCCCTCGACGGCGGGCGGGTGGCGCTGCTGGTCAGCGGATACACCGCGGAGGTCAACGCGGCGCGCGGGGCGCGGGGCCTCGCACCCGGCTGGCTCGCGGCCAACGCCGAGACGTGGCGCGCCTTCCTCCGCCAGGCCGACGCCGAGTTCGACGAGGTCTCCGACGCCGACGTGGAGGCGGGACGGCTGGAGGACTACGGCCTCCTCGTGCTCCCCGCCGCCTCGGCCCTCTCCGACCTCCAGGTCGAGCGGGTCAAGGCGTTTCTGGAAGACGGCCGGAGCGTGCTGGCGACGTGGACGCCCGGCATCTACCGCCCCGACGGGTCGTGGCGCGGGTGGGCCTTCGTGGAGGAGACGTTCGGCGTCGGGGTCGAGGGGTTCGTCGAGCGGGGCCACGCCGGCTTCCGCGTCTACGCCGACACCTTCCCCGGCCTCGCCCGGCCGGGGCTCTACGAGACCGCAGCACAGGGCGATGCGGCGAGCGGCTTCGCGCCCCTCTCGGGGTACGCCTGGGCCGGCCCCCTCGACGCCGAGCGCCCTGCGGCGGACTTCGCGCTGGCCGACACGCTCGGGAGCGCGACGCGCGTGGAGTTCTTCGCGTGGCTCGGCGGCGACCCCGCCGCCGCTGCCGAGGCCGCGCTCGACGGCTCGTTCCGCCGCGTCAGCTTCCGCACGGGGACGCCGCTGACGGCTGGGCTCCCGGCCTCGTACCGGATGCGCACGGGCACCTTCGACGCCCCCCTCACGATGCGCGTCGCCGAGCCCCGCACGGCCCCGCTCGCCTCGTGGTTCGACTTCGCCGCCGACGACCGCCCGGCGGCCGAGGCGCTGCCGACGAGCGCGGCGAGCGTCTTCGGGACCTACGGCGCCGGCCGGTTCATCTTCCTCGGCCACGAGCTCTCGGCGATGGGCTACGACCCGGCCGACCAGGGCGTGCTGGCGCGGCTCTTCGAGAACGCGCTGGCATGGCTCGCCCGGAGGCCCGTGGCGTGGGTCGAGCCGTGGCCGGCGCCCCACCGCCACGCCGCGCTCGTCGCCGGCATCGCCGAGGGCGACCCGCGCCCGCTGGCCGACGCCCTCGGCCCGTTCCGTGAGGCGGACGCCCCGGCCACCCTCTTCCTCACCGCCGACGCCGCCGAGGGCTACCCCGAGCTCGCCCGCCGCCTGTCCGCGTCGGCTGACCTCGGGCTGCTCGCGGCGCCGGGTCTCCCGGCGGGCGCGCTCCGGCAGGCCCGGCACCGCTTCGCCGCGACGGCAGGCGACGCACCCGCCGGTTTCCGTCCCAGCCGAGCCGGCGCGGTCCGTCCCGAAGCGGCGCAGGCGCTCGTCCGAGCGGGGTTCGCCTACGCCCTCGCCGACACGCTCGCCCGCAGCCTCGCCCCCGCTGTCATCGAGGAGGGCCTCGTCGTCATCCCCAAGACCGCCCGCACCGACCGCGAGGTGCTCGCCCGGACCCCCGCCGGCACGGCCGCCATCCGCGCGGCGATGCTCCGCGAGGACGTGGCCCGCACCGAGGCCGAGGGCGGTCTCTACACCCTCGCCTTCCATGCCGACGCCCTCGCCCAGCCCGAGCACCTCGCCCTCCTCCGGGAGACGCTGGGGACGCTGCGGGCGCGCGGCTTCTGGCTCGCCTCCGGGCGGGACCTCGCCGCGTGGTGGGCCGCCCGCGACGGCCTCCGCACCGCCGTCGAGCGCGTCGGTCCGCGGCGGCTCCGCATCCGGGTCTCGAACGAGGGCGCCCGCCGCACGGACCGCGCCGCCGTTGCCGTCGCCCTCGGCCACGCCGTCGCCGACGTGCGGGTGCGGACGGAGCTCGTCGGCGCGCCGGAGCCGGCGGTGACGCTGGAAGAGGATGGGCTGATGCTGCGCCTCGCGGTCGGGCCGCTGGAGCCGGGCGGCTACCGGACCTACCAGGTGGACCTCGCGTGGCCGGAGGCGCCCGGACCCGCCCCTACCGGAACGGCCGTTCCGAGCCCAGCATCCCCATGAGGTCCCGTGTGCCGAGCGGGCCGTGACGATACAGGAACGGCTCGCCATAGGGCGCCCCGATGAGGTGGCCGTAGGTCCGCGCCCGCGCCTCGATCCATTCGAAGAACCCCTCGTTTGAGATGAACGTCTCGGGCTCCTCCTCGCCCGGCTCGTAGTCCGGGTTGTAGAACTGGCTCTTGAAGGCCCGCAACGCCGCGACCCGCTCCTCCCACACCTCCGACACGTCCACGACGAGGGTCGGCTCGAAGGGGACGGACTGCATGTAGTGGAGGACGTGGCTCGGGCGCCACGGCTCCTGCGGGCTCCCGTCGTCCTCGAACGTTTCGAGCCTGCGGAGGCCACCGTAGAACAGGGCCGCTGTGGCAAGCTCGGCGGCGGCGCAGTGGTCGGGGTGGCGGCAGACGGGGGCGTTGAGGAGGACGACGCGGGGGCGGTGGCGGCGGACGAGGCGGACGAGCGCACGCTGGTTCGCCTTCGTGTTCTGGATGTCCCCGTCGGGGAGGCCGAGGTTGTCGCGGGCGGTGAGGCCGATGACCTCGGCGGCGGCGGCGGCCTCCTCCATCCGCACCTCCGGCGTGCCCCGGCTGCCGAGCTCGCCACGCGTGAAGTCCACGACGCCAGTGGCGTGGCCGGCGCGGGCGAGGGCGCACATCGTCCCGCCGGCGCAGAGCTCGACGTCGTCCGGGTGGGCCGCGAGGGCGAGGACATCGAGCTTCGGGGCGTCGGGCACGGCGGGGGGGCGAGGCGGGGCGCCGTCAACGCGGCACCGCGCCGCCGGCTCCCCCGACTGAATGCCGGCTTACCGCACGACCACCACCGGCCGCGCCACGCTGGAGGTGCTGCCCTCCAGGCGCATGAGGTAGAGCCCGCTCGGCAGCCCGGCCGCGTCGAGCCGCACGGCCTCGGTGCGGCCGGCCGCCGGGGTCGCCTCGTAGAGGACCTGCACGCGCCGGCCGAGCGCGTCGTAGAGCGCGAGCGTCACCGGCTCGGGCGTGCGCACGGCGAACGTCACCGTCGCCTCGTCGCCGACGGGGTTGGGGTAGACCGGGTGCAGCACGTAGCGCCCGCCCGGGGCCGCCGCCGGCTCGGCAGCGACGGGGAGCGGGGCCGCCGCGCTGAACTCGCTCGTGTTGCCGTCGGCGTCGGTGGCCGTGGCGACCACGAAGGCCCCGTCCGGGGCCCCGCCCTCCACGGCGACGGTGGCCGTGACGAGCGTCTGGGGCTGGTCGTAGACGGCGGTCCCGAGGTAGAGCTCTCCCTCGCGGCTCTCCGCGCTGCCGGCCGCGTAGAAGTCCACCGAGAGCGGGTACGCCGCGTTCGAGGGGGCCGAGTCGACGCCGTAGCGGACGGTGAGGCTGTCGCCGCCGAACGCCGCCTCGTCGATCTCCGGGAAGTTCTGCCCGCGGTTGTTCAGCTCCTCGTCGGCGTCGCCCAGGTCGTTGGGCGTGACGCCGTCGCCGGCGTCGACGTCGGGGTTCCCGATGTCGATGCCGATGCCGGCGTTGCCGAAGATGCGGTTGAACCGGACGGCGTTGCCCATCGCCGGCGCGCCGACGAAGCTCTGCCCCCCGGCGAGGACCACGCCCGCGCCGCCGTTGAAGGCGATCGTGTTCGGCGCGTTCTCCGCCCCGATCCGGTTGTCGTCGGCCGAGACGATCCCCCCCGGCATCCGGATCCCGGCCGCGTCGTTGCCGAGGTCGTCCCCCGCCGGGTTGGTGCCGATGTAGTTCCCGTGGGCCTCGTTGCCGTCGCTGTTGAACTGGAGGCCGACGCCGCCGAGGTCCTCGCCGCCGCTGGCGGCGATGATGTTGCCACGCCCCTGCACCGCGCCATCGGCGAAGACCCGCTGCCCGACGAGGTTGCCCTGCCCGTTGATGCGCACGCCGACGCGGGTGTTGGGCTGCGGCGTCGCCCCGTCGACGCTCACGCCGACGTAGTTCCCCTGGATGGTGAGGTTCGTCGCGGCCCCGAGCGCGATGATGCCGTCGTTCGGGACGTTGTTGATGACGAGGCCACGGATGACCGAGCCGTCGGCGCCGTTGCCGATGGAGAGCCCGCCCACCTGGCCGTCGAGGTCGCCGGGGAGGTCGCTGCCGTCGATCACGACGACGGGGTCCACGAGCGCGGTCGGGTCCGAGTCGTCGTAGCCGAGCGCCGTGTAGCCGTCGATGACGACGAGGTCGTCGACGTAGACGTAGGGCTGGCTCGGCAGGAGCCGGGCGACGCCGTCCACGGTGGGGATGTCGCCGAACCGGATCGAGTCGGCGATGGGACCGCCGGGGCCGCCGGGGCGGTTGCCGTTGGCGTTGGCCTGCGCGATGGCCGAGCGCAGGGTGCATTCGGCCTTCGCGGTGAGGCACCGCCCGTCGAGCAGCGTCTCGTCGGCGTCGTCACCCAGCGAGTTGACCTCGAAGACGTGAGTCTCGACGAAGATGGGCGGGTCGTCGTCCACCAGATCCTCCTCGATCCTCACGTCATCGAGCGAGGGGTCACTGTTGTCTACGTTGTTCCCGTTCTCGATGCCGCGGAAGCGGACGACGACGTTGCTCTGGCTCTGGTACGGGGTCAGCGAGACGACGAACTCCGTCCACTCCTCGACGCGCTCGGAGATCACGAGGCGGTTGGCGTTGATGGTCTCGAAGGTGGCGCCGCCGTTGACGGACACGTCCACGGCGAGGACCGAGATCGGCCCGTCCGGGTCGGTGTCGGGGCCGGCGTTCTGGTACCAGAAGGCGAGCCCCGTGCCCTCGGTGCCCACGAGGTTGACGGGCGGCGTCAGCAGGCCCGGTTGTCCGAAGTCGAACGGCGAGTCGTCGATGAAGGCGAAGAAGCCGGCCCCGGTCGTATGGTCCTGCCCGGCCCCGTAGAGGAGGCCGCTGCCGGTGGGGTCGGTGTCTTGACCGAAGAGCCACTCCTCGCCCGTGAAGGTGGGCTGGCTGGTCCAGCCGGCCGGGAGGTTGCCGCCGTTCTCGAAGTCCTCGCTCAGGAGGACCTGCGCGCCCGCGCCCGGGGCCAGGAGGAGCACAAGCAGGAGGGGCAGGGCGAGGCCGCGGGGGCGGGTAGCCAGATCGAGGCACATAAGGACAGGGGCAAGGATTCAGGGGTTAGCCCCTCAAGCTAACCGCGCCGCGCACCCCCGTCAAGTCTCCATCCGGTCGGCCGTGCGCTCCTCGCGGTCGGAGCGGCGGGCGTACCAGTTCATCACCGGGGTGACGGAGACGCCGTGGAGGACGACGCTCGCGGTGATGGCGAGGAGGACGACGCCGAGGATCTTCCCGGAGAAGAGGTCGAAGACGCCGTGGACCTCGGCGTACATGAGGTAGTAGATCGAGCCGATCCCGCGGATCCCGAACCACGCGATGAGCTCGCGCTGGAGGCCGGTCGTGGCTGAGCCCCAGAGGCCGGCGAAGACGGCTACCGGGCGGATCACGAAAAACATCACCCCGACGAACAGGAACGCCTCCAGCGAGAGGTCGGCGTAGGTCAGCAGCGCGCCGACGAGGACGACGAGCGTGACGCCCCCGATCCGCTCAAGCTGCTCGGCGAACCCGAGCACGGCCGAGGCCATGTAGGCCGGGGCCGCCTCCTCGTCCACGGCGACCTCCTCCTTGGCCCCCCTCCGCGCCATCTCCTCGACCTCCTCGGCCGCGCGGTCGCCGGTGTGGCGCCGCTCCTCGAACCGGAGCGCGAGGCCCGCCGCGAAGACGGCGAGGAAGGCGTAGGTGTAGGCCATCAGCGCGACGCCGTAGCTCAACGCCACGAGCCCGAGCGCGAGGAAGTCGTCGAGCCCGACGGCCTCCTCGTGCTCCCGGCGGAGATAGACGACGAGGCGGCCCACGGCGAGGCCGAGCAGCGCGCCGATGGCGATCCCCCCGAAGACGGCCCACACCACGTCCACCGCAAACCACCGCCACCCGTACTCCCCGAGCTCGCGGAGGCCGAGCAGCCCGAGGCCGAGCATCACGAAGGGGAACGCCGCGCCGTCGTTGAAGCCGGCCTCGCCGGTGAGGCTGAACCGGAGGCGGTCCCGGTCGTCGGGGTCCTCGATCTGCACGTCCGAGGCGAGGACGGGGTCGGTCGGCGCGAGGACGGCCCCGAGGAGGACGGCCGCGCCGAGCGGCAGCGCGAGCAGCCACATCCCCGCGAGCGCCACGAGCCCGACGGTCACCGTCATCGAGACGGTGGCGAGGCGGAGCGGCAGCTTCCAGCGCCCGCTGTCGAGCGGCGTCCGGAGCTTGAGCCCCGCCGCGAACAGCGAGAGGATCACCGCCACCTCGGCCAGCCGCTCCAGGATCGCCGCCTGCTCGATGGGGTCGATGGCGAGCAGCCCCAGCCCGAGCGGGCCGATACCGACGCCGACGAGGAGGTAAAGCTGCGCCGTCGAGAGCGGGAGGCGCCGGAGGAACGAGCTCGCCAGCGCCATCAGCGTCAGCAGCAGCCCGACGACGACGAACCAGAGGGAGAAGGGCATTCGGGGAGGGGGAGGCGCCCGCTCACCACCGCCTGTCCCCGCCGGTTCCCGGCGCGCCCCGTCGTTACGTCTCGTCTGGGTCCAGCCAGCGGGGGCCGTCCGGCGGCTCGTAGGCGTGGAGCTGCGCCAGGACCTCCTCCGGCGACTCGGCCTCCAGCAGCATCGCCCGGTGCGCGGGGCGGACGAACCCCTCGGCGACGGCGTGGTCGAGGAAGGCGAGGAGCCCGTCGAAGTAGCCGCCGACGTTGACGAGCGCCAGCGGCTTCCGGTGGATGCCGAGCTGCGCCCACGTCCACGTCTCCGTCAGCTCCTCCAGCGTCCCGAGCCCGCCGGGCAGCGCGACGAAGGCGTCGGAGAGCCGGGCCATCGCCGCCTTCCGCTCGTGCATCGTGCGCACGGTGACGAGCCGGGTCAGCCCGCCGTGGTCGACCTCTCGCGCGACCAGCCCGTGCGGGATCACCCCGACGACCTCGCCGCCGGCCGCGAGCGCGGCGTCCGCCACGGCCCCCATCACCCCGATGCTCCCCCCGCCATAGACGACTCCGACGCCCGCCTCGGCCAGCACCCGCCCGACGGCCGCGCCCGCCGCGAGGTACGCCGACCTCGCACCGGGGCGCGAGCCGCAGTAGACGCAGACGCGGCGGAGGTCGGGCACGTTGGGCCGGGGCGACGGCAGGGACGCAGCCTGCCTCGTCCCTACGCAAGGTTGAGATGGTCGTAGGGGCGGGTCTTGTACCCGCCCGGAGCAGGGGGACCACCAGGGTCGCCCCTACGGCACCGGTGGATTCAGTTCACGACGAAGTTGACGAGCCGGCCGGGCACGACGATCTCCTTGCGCACCGTCCCCTCGGCGAGGTAGCGCGCGACGTTGTCCTCGGCCCGTGCCGCCTCCAGCACCGCGTCCTTCTGCGCGTCGGCCGGGACGGTGACGGTGGCGCGGAGCTTCCCGTTCACCTGCACGGCAATCTCGGCCTCGTCCTCCTGGAGATACCGCTCATCGGCCTCGGGCCAGGGGGCGTAGGTGAGGCTGTCCGCGTGCCCGAGCCGCCGCCACAGCTCCTCCCCGAGGTGCGGGGCGAACGGGGCCAGCAGCAGCACGAACGGCTCCCACACCGCCTTCGGCACGGCGTCCCACTTGTAAGCCGCGTTGACGAACTCCATCATCTTCGCGATGGCCGTGTTGAACCGGAGCCCGTCAATGTCCTCCGTGACGCCGGCGATGGTCTGGTGCAGCGCGCGAAGCTGCTCCTTCGTCGGCTCGTTGTCCGTCCGCTCCCCCTCGGTGAAGAGGCGCCAGACGCGGGCGAGGAAGCGGTGGACGCCCTCGACGCCGCGCATGCTCCACGGCTTCGTCTGCTCCAGCGGCCCCATAAACATCTCGTAGAGCCGGAGCGAGTCGGCGCCGTATTCGCGGACCACGTCGTCGGGGTTGATGACGTTGCCGCGGCTCTTCGACATCTTGTAGGCCCGCGCCTCCACCGTCACGTCGGGGTCGGCCTTGAGGACGTAGTGGTCGCCGCGCTTCTCGACGCGGCCGTCCTCGACGGTGCTCGCCGTGCCGTCGCGCTCGACGGTGAACTCCATCTCGCCGAGGATCATGCCCTGGTTGACGAGGCGCTGGAACGGCTCCTCGGTCGAGACGACGCCGGCGTCGAAGAGCACCTTGTGCCAGAACCGCGCGTAGAGCAGGTGCAGCACCGCGTGCTCGGCGCCGCCGACGTAGAGGTCCACCGGCATCCAGTACCGCTCCTTCTCGGGGTCCACGAGGCGGCGGTCGTTGCCGGGGTCGAGGTAGCGGAGGTAGTACCAGCACGAACCGGCCCACTGCGGCATCGTGTTCGTCTCGCGCCGCGCCGCCTCGCCGGTCTCGGGGTCCGTCGTCTCGACCCAGTCGCGGATCGCGGCCAGCGGGCTCTCGCCGGTGCCCGTCGGGCGGTAGCTCTCGACCTCCGGCAGACGGACGGGCAGGGCGTCCTCGGGGAGCGGGCGCGGCTCGGCGCCGACGTGGACGACGGGGAACGGCTCGCCCCAGTAGCGCTGCCGGCTGAAGAGCCAGTCGCGGAGCTTGTAGTTGACCCGCCGTCGCCCGACGCCCTCGCTCTGCAGCCACGCGGTCATCTTCTCCTTTGCCTCCTCCACCGGCAGCCCGTTGAGGTCCACGCCGCGGTCGGCGATGCCGGGGATCGCGCGGTCGGAGGAGTCGGAGTTGATGGCGGGGCCGTCGCCGGTGTACGCCTCCCCGTCGAAGTCCTCCGGGGGCTCGACGGTGCGGGTGATGGGGAGGCCGTACTGCGTGGCGAAGTCCCAGTCACGCTGGTCCTGCCCCGGCACGGCCATGATGGCGCCGGTGCCGTAGGTGGCGAGCGCGTAGTCGGCCACCCAGATCGGGATGTGATGGCCCGTGGCTGGGTTGAGCGCGCTGGCCCCGGTGAACACGCCGGTTTTTTCCTTTTGAATCTCGGTGCGTTCGAGGTCGCTCTTGAGGGCGGCGGCGGTGCGGTACTCCGCGACGGCCTCGCGCTGGGCCTCCGTCGTGATGGCCTCGACGAGCGGGTGCTCGGGGGCGAGCACCATGAACGTCGCGCCGAAGAGGGTGTCCGGCCGCGTAGTGAACACGCGGAGCCGCTCCTCGGCGTGGCCGTGGACGGGGAAGTCCACCTCGGCCCCCTCGCTCCGCCCGATCCAGTTCCGCTGCATCTCCTTCAGCGACTCCGGCCAGTCGAGTCTTTCTAGCCCATCGAGGAGCCGCTCGGCGTAGTCGGTGATCTTGAGGACCCACTGCCGCATCGGCTTCCGCACGACGGGGAAGCCGCCGACCTCGCTCTTCCCGTCCACGACCTCCTCGTTCGAGAGGACGGTCCCGAGCTCGGGGCACCAGTTGACGGGGACCTCGGCCTCGTAGGCGAGCCCGCGCTCGTAGAGCCTCAAGAAGATCCACTGCGTCCAACGGTAGTACTCCGGGTCGGTGGTGTCGACCTCGCGGCTCCAGTCGTAGGAGAAGCCCAGCATCTTGAGCTGCTCGCGGAAGCGGCGGACGTTGCGTCGGGTCGTCTCGCGGGGGTGCGTACCGGTCTTGAGCGCGTACTGCTCGGCCGGCAGCCCGAAGGCGTCCCACCCGATGGGGTGGAGCACGTTGTAGCCCTGCATCCGCCGGGCGCGCGCGAGGATGTCGGTGGCGGTGTACCCCTCGGGGTGGCCGACGTGGAGGCCGGCGCCCGACGGGTACGGGAACATGTCGAGGACGTAGTACTTCGGCTTCGACGCGTCGAAGCCGGCGTCGCCGGGGCCGGGGGTGCGGAAGGTGTCGTGCGCGTCCCAGTAGCGCTGCCAGCGCGGCTCGATCTCGTCGTGGGGGTACCCGGCCATCGGGGGGAGGGGCTGCGTGCGGAGAGGAGCGCGAAGCTACGAGGACGGCCCCCGTCCGGTTCGCCGGACTCCCGTGAAGCCGCCCCCCTCAGGTGCCGAAGGCGATCCGCAGTCGGACCCCGCCCTCCAGCGGCCACAGCCCGATGACGTAGTACGTCGCCGTCGGGTCCTGGAACCACACGCCGCCCCCATCCGGGCGCTCCTCCACCTCCCCCTCGAACAGCCGCCCGGCGAGCGCACGGACGCGCGGGAGCACCTCCTCGTAGTCGAGTCCGGGCAGGTCGAGCGCCTCGTCCACGGACTCGTACCCGTAGTCCCCGAAGAACCGCTCGCCGCCCGGATAGAAGGCGACGCGCGCGAGGCGGAACCCCTCGCCTCCGTTTCGAGGTGCGCCCCGCTCTGATCTCACCCCGAGCTGAGTCTCCGACAGCGGCGCCCCTGCTCGCGCCGCCGCGAACCGCCTGAGGAACGTCCGCCACGGCCTCTTCGGCGGGTCGAACAGGCTGTCGGGGAACACGAGCGGCGGCGCGGCGACCGAAGCCAGCGGCTCCAGCAGTGGCCGGTCGAGCACGCGGCCGGCCGGGTCGATGCGCGCGAGGCGAGGGGGCACCGACTCCGCTCCCCAGCGCGGCGCCGTAGCGTCGGCGAGGAGAACGAGCGCCGTTCCGTCCTCGAACGGCCCCGCCGCCGCAAACGCCGGGGGGATGGCCCAGGCGCCCGACGGCTCCACGTAGCCCCAGAAACCGGGCTCCTGCCCCGTCCCCGCCTGTGCTCGGATCAGCGGGCGCTCCTCCTCCACGTCGTCCAGCGCGATGCCGAGGAAGGCGGGCTCGACTACGACCTCGCCCGCCGCCTCGTTGTAGATCCCGTAGGCCCCGTTCTTCTTGACCCACACCAGGTCGCTGCCCTCCGTCCGTGGCCCTACAGCATCGAAGCGGGGGGCCGGGAGCAGCCTGCCCTCTCGGTCAATGCGCACCTGCTCCCCCTCCTGGGTGGCCCAGGCGACGCCGTCGCGGAACGCCCCGATGCCCTCGTCCTCCGTCTCATCCTCCCCACCGGCACCTTCGCAGAGGGTGGCCGAGAGGTCCACCTCGCCGGCCGCGTCGGCGGCGCGGGCGGCCTCGACGAACTCGGCGCCGCCTTCGCGAATGCCGTCAGCCAGCGCGGCGCTGAGCGCCCCCATCCCGAGGCGGCTCCCGTACCGGGCAGCCTCTGTGTCACTCGCCACGATGAAGGCCTCGACCTCCTCGTCCGAGAGCTCGCGGAAGGCGTAGAGCGGGGTACCGCGCGCCGCGGAGCCGATCATGCCCTCGAGCTGCGGACGGGCGCGGGCGCGAACGGAGTCGGCCGGCGGGGACTCGACGCCGCAAAGGTCGGCATTGAAGACGGCCGAGGCCACGACGAGTTCGAGGTAGAGGTCCACGGCGGCGTCCTGCGCGCCCGTCACCTCCATGTATCGGTCGATCTGCGCCTCCCGCTCAGTCGTCACCTCGAAGGAGTTGAACTGGCCGGACATGGCGTACATCTGCAGCGCCACCTGCGCGTTGGGGTCGGTGGAGGCGGAATCCTGGAGGGCCTGCAGCCGCTGCACTGTCGGGTCCTCGTAGCGCTCGATCACGCCGCGCAGGGCCGCCTCCTCAGCGTTAGCCGCAACGTAGGCCTCCAGCCGTTCCATCACGGCCTCGGCGCTGAGCGCCCTGGCGAGGGACTCGGCGAAGGGCTCCTGCAACGGCTCCGGCATCTGCATGGCCTGCATCTGCATCTGCTGCTGGAGCTGCCCGGCGATCTGCTCGGCCTGGTCATCGAGGCCAGTGGCGTCGAGGTAGGCCTCGGCGAGGTCCTCGGAGACCTGAGCGCGAGCTGGGAGCACGCAGAAAGAGAGCGCGAGGACGAGCAAGGAGGGGCGCATCGGAGTGGGGATGTAGAAAGCAACAGGAGGACGAAGGTACCGCCGACGCTGTCTCGGGATCATGGGGGCCCGTTGACCCTGGGGAAGAGACCGTGAGGAGGAGAAAGGGCCGTGGTCAGCGAGGGAGCGCCGGGCTACGAGAGTCGCGGGGCGGGGGTCCGCACCTCGCAGCGTTCGCACCTCGCAGCGGTGGAGGGGTATCGGGGACGTCTGTGGCGATAGCTCCTGAAGCCTTAGCTCACACCATTATATTTATATTCACGCCCTCTCCGAACCGCTTCTGCTGCCGACGCCTAGGTCTAGGATGGGAGCCCTTTTCCCTGCTGACCTCTACCCCCTTTATCCCATGGACTCGCATCCCAACGAGGTTTCGACGCTCACCGGGTCGGAGGCCCACGACTTCTCACGATGCAAGGTCTGCGGAGGCTTCGCGGGAGCCCCAGACTACGAGCTCCGGAACGTGAACGTCCACGTCTGCAAATCGTGCGGCTTCCATTATGCGGACTGTCTCGCTCCCCCTTTAGCAGAGGCGGAATCCGATGAGAGCGTATCCGCCGCGAAGATCGAGAAGCGCCTCAGAGCCGGTTTGGAGTCGAATTCGGAGCGCGTCTCCCAGGAGGTCGGATTGGTCCGGCAATACGTCCGCCCTGCAGGGTCGGACGCCCTCCGAGGCCTCCGGGTCCTCGACGTGGGGTGCGGCGGCGGCGCCTTCATAGGAGGGCTGCTGGAAGCTGGGGCTGTCCCGCACGGGATCGAACTCGATCCCGTGCGGGCCGCGGTGGCCCACCGTAGATACGGCGTCCCGATCTCGAAGCTGCCCGTGGAGCACGAGTACTGGCAGGAGAGCCATTCCGGGGCCTTCGACGTGGTGACCCTATGGGATGTGCTTGAGCACGTGAACTTCCCAGACCGGACCCTCGCCGCCGCAGCACGCCTCCTCCGACCCGGGGGCATCGTCGCCCTCGACACCCCGTGCCGTGACGCCCCGTTTCACAAGATCGGCGCGCTGACGTATAAGCTCAGTGGAGGACGCTGGCCCACGCTACTCAACGTGATGTACTCGCACCTCCCGTACGGCCACAAGCAGATCATGTCGGAGCAGGAGGTAGCCCGGTTCATGGAGACCGCGGGGCTCGACGTCGAACTCGTGAGGAGGGTCCATGAGCTGACCTTCCCCGTCGAGTACTACCTCCGCAAGCTCTTTCGGAACGAGCGCGTCGTGAGGGCCCTGGCCCCCCTTGCCAAGCGGATGCTCCGGGTTCGGAACAAGACCATCGCCGTCGGCCGCCATCGCTCACGGCCGGGGGACGGCCACGGCCCCCCTCCGGCGACCGATTAGGCGATCACGACGAGCACCGCCACCACGGCCGCCGCGATCACGGCGAAGTTCAGCACGAACGCAGCGGCGAGGCCGATCAGCAGAGGGATCCGCGAGAGCCGGAATAGCCCCCACGCCGCTGCCCATCGCCCGCGCGCGTTCAGCGCGAGCCCGCGCAGCGACCACAGCAGCCGGACGAACCCGAGCGCACGGGCTCTCCCCTTCCCGCCGGCCGCCTCAGTCAGCTCGCCGATCCGCCCGCGCCCTTCGGACGCCGCGCTCCTCAGGAACCGCGGCAGGCCGAGCACGCCCCGCACCGTCGCCACGCCGAGCCACGTCCCGGCGGCGGGCAGCAGGAGCACGATCAGCAGGAGCCCAGCGACCCACGGGTACAGTTCCCCGTTGCGCACCGGCACCCAGCAGAGCAGCACCCACAGCACGACCGCCGACACGGCGGACGTCACCGCTACCGAGAGCGCACGCCGGAGGGTGGCCTGCGCGGCGCCGCTCACCCGCGCGAGTCGGCTCGGCGACGGCGCCTCCTGCACGGAGGGAGCCGGCGGTGCAGCCGTTCGGGTAGGCTTCGGCATGGCGGAACGGGGGCAGGTCCGCTCGTGTAACGCTCGCCTCGCCCATCCGTGCCGCCGATGAACATCCCCGCCCTGCTCACCGAAGCCCGCACCATCGCCGTCGTCGGCTGCTCGCCGCGGGGGTTCCAGACGAGCCACCGCATCGCACGTTACCTCCTCGACGCCGGATTCGACGTGATCCCCGTCAACCCGCACCACGAGGAGATCCTCGGGCAGCGTTGCTACCCCGACCTCCAGAGCATCCCAGCCAAGACGGAGATCGACATCGTCAACGTGTTCCGCCGCTCGGAATTCACCGCCGACGTGGTGCGGGACGCGGCGGCGCGGGCCGAGGAGACGGGGCGCCACCCGGCGATCTGGACGCAACTCAGCGTGCACTCCGCCGAGGCGCAGCGGCTCGCCGAGGAGGCCGGCTTCCCGTACATCGCCAACCGCTGCATCATGGTGGACCACGCCGCCGTGGCGTGACGGCGACGGCTTGGCGCTGACGCGGCGGCTCGTCTTCACGCGGTGATGCGGCCGGCTCCGAGGCCAGTGACGAGCTCGCCTTCCCCACGCCGCGCTCGGCGCGACCGGTGGGGGACCTCCGGCGTCAAGCCGGGGGCGCCCCCGTGGTCAGCGCCTCGAACCGCTCGACCTCGGCGCGGAGCCGCTCGCGCATCGGGGCGAGGCGGGGGTCGGCATGGTCGGCGGTGGCGTCGAGGACAGCGCGGAAGTACCACCGCTGCCGCTCGGGGCCGGCGGAGAGGCTGCCGGGGCCGCCGCCGAAGAGGTCGAGCCCGGCCTCGATGCCCTGGTTCATCGTCCACGCGTTGTGGAGCTTGTCGGCCAGCGAGATCGCGGCGGCCTCGTCGGAGGCGGTGCGGAGGTGCGCGACGTAGGCCTCCTTCCGCTCCTGCCACGGCAGCGGCGCCCCGCCAGCGCCGAGCTTCGGCTCGGTGACGCCGAGGACGCGCTCGGCGACGGCCTCGCCCATCAGCTCCGTCAGCCGCTCCGCCGTCAGCCGGTCGCCGAACCGGTTCGGGTCCTCGATGGCATCGTGGAGGAACGCGGCGGCGACGGTCTCGGCGTCCCACCCCGCCCGCTGCACGATCTGAGCGACGGCGGCGAGGTGAGCCATCGTGGGGATGCGGAGGGCGGCCTCACCCGGCGGCTCGTAAGGGTGGATACGCCACCGGCTCTTCCGGTACGTCCCGTCGTGCCACTCCGCTGCCACCTCGATGGCGCGCTCGATGATCGGAGAGAAGAGCGGCGTCATAGCTCGGTCACCTGATGTTCGGCGGTGTCGAGGTCGAGCCCGCCGACGATGCGGGGGGCGAGGTCGGGGCCGTACTTGTTGAGGAGGTAGACCGGCGAGAGTACGCGCTCCTGCGGGCTGCCTGCGGGGAAGAGGTTGGCGTGCGCCTTGTCAAGCCCTTCGCGGACGCCCTCCTCGTTCCGCTTCGCCGCTCGGACGACGCGGGCCTTGAGGCCGTCGAGCTCCTTCTGCAGCGCGGCGCGGGTCGCCTCGGCGCTCTTGCCGAGCGTGGGGTCCACGTCCTGCGCGACGGGCTTCAGCCCGTTCACGGCCTCGTGCAGCGCGCGCGCCGCCGCCCCGAACGCGGCGTCCACGTCCGGCCCGTCGCCGCCGAGCACGAGCCGGCGGTGGAGCGCGTCGAGCCCCTCGGTGAAGTCGGCGAGGCCGAGGCCGTGGCGGTCGAGCACCTTCTGGACCTTGCCTTCAACGATCGTCACGCTGGCGCGGGGGTAGACCACCGGGATCGGCACGCCGAAGAGCTCGTAGACCCCGCCGAGCTGGGCGTAGTAAGAGGTCTCGCCGGGACCGGCGACGTAGGCCGCCGTCGGCAGCAGCCGGTCCTCGACGATGGGGCGGAGCACGACGTTCGGGCTGAACCGCTCGGGCTCGGCGTCGAGCAGCGCCAGCAGCTCGGCGCGGGAGTAGCGGCGGTCGAGGCCGCGCAGCGTGAAGGCGTCCCCGCCCTCGACGGGGTCGAGCGTGAACCGGCCCTCGGGCTCCATCAGGAAGAGCTGCCCCGGCATCGGGGCGACCTGCCGGTGGAAGCCGGCGGCGTCGAGCCGGGTGCTGGCTGCTTCGAGGGCATCCAGGGTTTCGCCCGGCCGCTCGATCTCCCGCCGAAAGACATCAGCAGCGAGCCGCTTGAGGCGGACGTCGTCGGGGGAGATGAGCACGAGGCCGGTCTCCCGGAACAGCCCCGCCATCCACCGTCCGAACGCCTCGCGCATCGTCGCGCCAGGGCGGTAGGCAGCTCGAAGCGCGCCGAGCACGTCTGGGCTGAACTCCGTCGGCCGGAGTGCTTCTTCGAGTTCGCCGAGCGCCGCCTCGACCTCCTCCCCGAGCACGCGGCGGCCGACGGGCGTGCGCTCATCGTCGGGCGGCAGCGCGACGGTTTCCGGGTCGTTGCCCCGTAGCACCGTGGTGGCACGGACCTCCTCCCAGTCGTGGTCCTCGCCCGCCATCCAAAACACCGGCACGGCCGGGCGCCCCGTCTCCTCGGCGAGTTGGCGGGCGAGCCGGACGGCGGTGGCGGCCTTGTAGACGGTGTAGAGCGGTCCGCCGAAGAGCCCGAGCTGCTGCCCCGTCACGACGGCCACGCTGTCTTCTGTTCGCAGCGCCTCGATCCCGTCGGTCACGTCGGCGCCGTCGTTGCCCCACGCGGCGTTCTGCTCGCGGAGCACGTCGGCGAGGGCCTCCCGGTCGCGGGGGAGCTCGGCGGCGGCTTCGGCCGCGGCGGCGCGGTCGGCGGCCGAGCGCCAGTCGTGGGCGAAGAACGCCAGGGCCTCGGGCTCGCCAGTGGCGTACCGGCGGAAGAGGTCGGGGAAGCCGCCGAGCCGGCCGAACGGCACCCGCCGCGCGGGGGCGAGGGGCGGGGCCTCGGCGGGGGCGGTCTCGGGCATCGGCGGGGTTCAAATGGGTAGGGGCGACCGGCCGGTCGCCCCTACGGTCAACGGTCGTCCGTTCGCTGCCCGCTAGTTCTCGCGTTGCATCCGCTCGATCTCGTCGCGGAGCTGGGCGGCGCGCTCGTAGTCCTCGGCCTGGATGGCCTTGTCGAGCTGCTCCTGCGCCCGCTCCATCTGCGACTTCGGGCTGGAGCGCTCGGCGCGCTCGGCCTTCGGCATCGGGGCGGAGGCCTCCTCCTCGGCGAGGATGCCGGCCTCGTCGAGCACGGGGGGGATGACGTAGATCGGCGTGTCGGTGCGGACGGCGAGCGCGACGGCGTCGCTGGGGCGGGCGTCGAGCTCGGCCTCGCGGCCCCCGATCACGTAGCGGACCTTCGCGAAGAACGTCCCCTCGCGGAGGTCGTTGATGACGACGTCGGTGACGTCGGCGTCGACGGCGTCGAAGAGGTCCCGGAGGAGGTCGTGCGTCATCGGCCGGGGCGGCTGGATCTTCTCGAGCTCGAGGGCGATGGCCTGCGCCTCGAAGGCGCCGATGATGATGGGGAGCCGGCGGTTCCCCCCGACCTCGCCGAGCACGAGGGCGTAGGCCCCCCCGCTCGCCGGGCTCGTGGAGAGGCCGATGATGTCAACCTGGATGGGGTCCATCGGGAACGGAAAGCGGCTAAAAAGAAGGAAGGGCGCCGACGGGGCGAGGCGACGCGTCGCGGGCTCGGGAGGAGGCAGGCGGTCTAACGCGACCGGCGGGGCGCTGTTCTCAGGAGATCGGCGCTCCCCGGCGGCGCTGAATGGGGGCCGGCGTTAAATGCGGGGGATGAACGTCCGGTACGCCCGGTCGAGCAGCTCCGTCTCCGGGGCCTCGCCGTCGAACACCTCCGCGAGCGCGTGGCCGACCGTCTGGTCCACGTCGGCGAGGAAGGCGTCGGTATCGCCGTCGCGGACGGCGGCGGCGACCTCGGGCGTCGTCTGCATGAGGTAGGCGAAGAGGCGGGCCGCGCCGCAGTTGGCGATGAAGTCCGGGAGCACGGCGAAGTGATCGTCGGCGTACTGGGCCGTGGAGGTCTTCCCCTTGCTGGAGCCGTGGAAGGGGCCGTTCGCCCCGCAGGAGATCACCCGGACGCCGGCCTGCTGGAGGCGGTCGAGGTGGTCGCGCGTGACGATGTCGGAGACGGCGGCGGGGAGGAAGGCGTCGGCGGCGAGGTCCCAGAAGGCGCCGGGCGGCGCGGGCTGCCAGGGCCAGCGCTCCGGGTGGAGGACGCCGCGCGGGCGGCCGGGCGCCGTCAGCTCGGCGGCCACGTCGAGCCCGTCTTCGGCGTGGGCGAGCTGGAACTCCCCGGCCCCCTCGCGCCGCCGCCCCGTCGTGATGCCGACGACGCGAGCGCCCTCCTGGTCGAGGTAGTGGGCCGCTGCGGCGCCGACGTTGCCGAAGCCCTGGAGCAGCACGCGCTTCCCCGCGAGCGACTCGCCGCGGGCCGCGTAGTAATGGGCGAGGGCGCGGACGGAGCCGTATCCCGTCACGAGGTCCCCCGCCTCGACCGTCCCGAAGCCGGGCACGTCGACCTCCATCCCCACGCCGCGCTGGAGCTGCCCGACGGCCTGCTCGACGGCGCCCTCGCCGTAGTGCCCGCGGACGATGCCCTCCTGCGGGTGATGCACCTGGATCTCATCCTCTAGGAGGTCGGTCACCTCGGCCTCCGTCGTGTTCACGTCGCTGCCGGTGCCGTAGTGGTTGCGGAGGTACGGGGCGATGGCGGCGAACCAGCGCCGGAGCACGCCCTCCTTATCGGGGGAGTCCGGGTCGAAGCTGATCACGGACTTCGCCCCGCCGATGGCCGGGCCGGCGACGGTGAACTTCACGGCCATCTTCTTGGCGAGCATGACGGCGGTGTCGCGGGCCTGCTCGGCCGGCATCCGGAGCATCCGCGTGCCGCCGCCCGCCGCGTGCCCCCGCAGCGAGTCGATGGCGAGCCACCCGGCCGCGTCGGTCTCGCGGTCGTGCCACTCGACGATGAGCTCGGGGGGCGCCTGGAAGAAGCGCTCGTAGAGGTCGAATCCGTTCATGGAGGGCCAAGCCCGTTTGTGGAAGGCTGTCTCTAATCGACGATGCGGACGAGGGAGTAGGCCTTCTTCCCCCGGCGCAGCACGAGGACCTCGCCGCCGATGGCGTCGTCTGCGCCGGGGCTCCGCTGCTCGTCCTCGACGCGCTCGCCATTGAGGTAGACGCCGCCGCTGCGGATGAGCCGACGGGCCTCCCCCTTCGAGGCGGCCAGCTCCGCACGGACGAGGAGCTCCGAGAGCCCGAGCGGCAGCTCGCTCGCGGCCACGTCGGCCGAGGGCGCGTCCTCGAACACCTCGGCGATCTCCGGGGCCGAGAGCGACCTCACGTCGCCGCTGAAAAGGACTTGGGCGGCGCGCTCGGCGGCGGCGAGGGCGTCCGCGCCGTGGACCGTCCGGGTGACCTCGCGGGCCAGCCGCCGCTGCGCCTCGCGCGCGTGGGGCCGCTCGCGCACGGCCGCCTCTAGCTCCGCCACCTCCTCCCGCGTCAGCCACGTGAAGTAGCGGAGGTAATCGAGGACGTCGCGGTCGTCGGTGTTGAGCCAGAACTGGTAGAACCGGTACGGCGAGGTCCGCGCGGGGTCGAGCCAGACGGTGCCGGCCTCGGTCTTGCCGAACTTCGTCCCGGCGGCGTTGGTGACGAGGGGGAAGACGAGGCCGTGGACGCGCTCGCCGCGGACGCGGCGGACGAGCTCGGCGCCGGCGGTGATGTTGCCCCACTGGTCGCTCCCGCCCATCTGGAGCGTGCAGCCGAGGCGGTCGTGGAGGACGAGGAAGTCGTAGGACTGGAGGAGCATGTAGCTGAACTCCGTGAACGAGAGGCCGTCCTCGCCGTCGAGCCGGCGGCGGACGGACTCCTTCGCCACCATGTAGTTCACGGTGAAGTGCTTGCCGACCTCGCGGAGGAAGTCCGTGAGCGAGACCGCGCTGAGCCAGTCGGCGTTGTTGACGATGGCGGCGGGGTTCTCGGCGGCGTCGAAGTCGAGGAACCGCTCGAGCTGGGCGCGGATGCCGCGGAGGTTGTGCTCGACGGCCTCGCGGTCGAGGAGCTGCCGCTCGGCCGTCTTCCCGCTCGGGTCGCCGATGAGGCCCGTCCCCCCGCCGACGATGGCGACGGGGCGGTGGCCGGCGCGCTGGAGCCGCGCGAGGTTCATCACCGGCAGGAGCGAGCCGACGTGGAGGCTGTCGGCCGTCGGGTCGAAGCCGATGTAGGCCGTGCGGGGCGCGGCGGCGAGGTGCTCGTCGAGCTCCGGCGTCGCGTCGTAGACGCAGCCGCGCCACTGCATCTCGTCAAGGAAGGGCATGGGGGGGCTCTACTCGGGAAGGGGGGGCCTGCGACGGCACGGTCTCGACGAACGAAGGGGCGGGCACGCCGGATGCGGTAGCCGGTTCCCCCTCCTGGCCGGCGGCGGCCCGTCCCTAAAACAACGAAGACCCACCGTCGCGAGGACGATGGGCCTTCGGAGCGTCGAGGGCGTCGGGGGGGGCGTCAGCCCTCGTCGCTAGTCAGCGCGACCTCGGGGAGGCCGCGGAAGTCGTAGTCGGGAAGATACTCCTCCCGCACGTGATCGATGGTCTCGTGGAGCGCGGCGGCAAACTTCCCGAAGTCCTCTTTATAGAGGTAGAGCTTGTGCTTGCGGTAGCCGTCGCCGTCGCGCTTGCTCTCGGTGATGGTGATGAAGTAGTCCTCGCCGGAGCGGGTCGTCTTGACGTCGAAGAAGTACGTCCGGCGCCCGGCCGGGACGCGCTTCGAGAAGACCTCTTCGCGGTCGCCGTCGGGGTGGCGGTCGGTGCTCATGCGCTGGGGGAGGGCTGCCGGTGGGGCTGCGCGGCGGGGGGAATATCCGCCACCCGCCCGAGAAAAGCAACCGCCCCCTCTCAACGCTGGACCGGGTGGACCGGTGGCAGCGCGGCCAGCACCGTCGGCTGGAGGACGGGCTCGCGGAGGTGGAGGCGGACCCGCTCGGCCCACCCAGCGTCGAGCGGTTCGAGCCGGGCCGCGAGCGCGGCGGCCTCCTCGGGCCACCCCCGCGCCTGCCGACACAGCGCGAGGAGGTACAGCGCCGGGGCGAACCGGGCCTCCCGGTGGAGCACCGTCCGCAGCTCGCCCTCGGCCTCGGCGTAGCGGAGCCCGGCGGCGTAGGAGCGGGCGAGGGCGAGGGCCGCGAGGCGGGCGTAGGCGGGGTGGCCCTGCGCCCGCCGGAAGTAGCGCTCCGCTGCGCCCAGCTGCTCCTGGCGCAGGTGGTGGTGCCCGAGGGCGTAGGCCGCGGGGAAGTAATCGGGGTGGGCGTCGAGGGCCGCGCGGAAGGCCCGGGCGGCGCGCTCGGAGTCGCCGGCGGCGTCGAGTGCGGAGCCGAGGAGGAAATGGAGCGCCGCTGCGGCTGGCGCGTCGGCCGGCGCTTCGGTGGCGACGAGCCGGAGGGCGTCCAGGCGGTCGGCGCGCTGATCCTGCCGGGCGCGCAGCGAGAGCGCGGAGACGGCGCCGAAGGCGGCGGCGTGCGGCACCGCCGCCTCGGCCTCGGCGAGAGCGCGGCGCAGCGCGCGGGGCGCGCGGGCGCGGAGTCGAGCCGCGAGCGCCGGCCGCGCGTCCGCCGCGAGGCAGACGTCCTCGGGTAGCACGTCGTGCCCCGTCGGCGCGG
The DNA here is from genome assembly GCA_965215145.1 of Rhodothermales bacterium. Classification (GTDB taxonomy): domain Bacteria; phylum Bacteroidota; class Rhodothermia; order Rhodothermales; family JANQRZ01. The sequence goes on from OZ244038.1 coordinate 3,462,235, forward strand.
CGCGGCCGGAGGTCACGACGCCCAGCACGCGGCCCTGCGGGTCGAGCAGCGGCCCCCCGCTGTCGCCGGGCTCCACGCGGTTGGAGGAGACGAGCGTGGCCTCCCCTGCGCCGAGGTCGAGGTCGGGGTAGCGGACGCCGGCGGCGGTGCGCTGCGCGCCGCCGGCCCACCCCGCCGTCAGCGCGACCCCCGAGGTGTTGCTGCGAGAGGGCGCCAGCGTGAGCGGGCTCAGTCCTGCCCGGCGGACGGCCCGCGGGTCCACCCGGAGCACGGCCACGTCGCGCACGGGGTCGACGGCCCAGACCTCCTTCACGGTGACGCGCCGGCCGTTGGGCAGGTGGACGCGCACCCGGTCGGCCCCGACGACGACGTGGTAGGCCGTCACGAGGGCGTCCTCCTCCACGAGGAACGCCGAGCCGAGCCGGACGAACCCGTCCCCCTCGGCCGCCACCGGCAGCACCGCCCGCGTCGCCTCGTAGAAGTCGCTGGTAGGCCGGTACGCGACGATCCGGTAGGGCTCGGTGTGTACCGTCGCCCCGTCCAGCGTCAGGCTCAGACCCGGCATCGTGAGGGCGCCTTCGGTGAGGGCACGCAGCAGCAGCCGGCGCGTGAGCAGGCGCGCCCCCTCCAGCGTCGTCACCCGCACCCCCTCGTCCCGGACGACCTCGATCCCGCGCACCTCCGGCAGCGGCGCGCCGAGCCCCCGCACGAGCGCCGCCTCGTCGCCGTCCGCCCCCACCAGCGCTTCGACCTCCAGGGCAAACGTCTCCCCCACCGCGACGGCCTCGCGGCTGAGGGTCGTGAGGACGTGCGGCGTGAGAGTCCGCGCGGCGCCGGCGGTTGTCATGGCGAGCAGGACCAGCGCGAGCGTGGCGATCCGCATATGCATGGCAGGCCCCTCTGTTAATGATTCGGTAACATGGAAGTAATGTACAGGAAATCTCGGCGGAGTGCGGACCGGGCCTTCCGTAGTCTCCTTTGGATCGCTCTGCCGTCGCTCTTGCGCATCGGCAGGGCGGTGTGAACCGGCGCCGGGAGTGCCGGTACCAGGGCCGCGTTCCACTCCTCTATCCCCCCTTTCGTATGGATCTCAGCGGCGTCTCCTCGGACCTCCTCGCCAAGCTAGAGGAGTGGATCGAAGCCCTCATCCTCCTGCTCCCCAACTTCGTCGCGGCCGTCCTGATCGTGGTTGTGGCGGCGGTGATCGCGCGGCTGGTGCGGCGTGGTGTCCACGGCGTCCTCAGCCGGGCCTCCTCATACACGACCGTCAACAACCTCCTCGCGACGATCGCCTACGCCGTCGTGCTGGCGGTGGGGGTCTTCGTCGCGCTCGGCGTCGTCGGGCTCGACAAGGCGGTGACGTCGCTGCTGGCGGGGGCCGGCATCATCGGGCTCGCGCTCGGGTTCGCCTTCCAGGACCTCGCGAGCAACTTCATCTCGGGCGTGCTCCTCTCGATCCGCCGCCCCTTCGCCGAGGGCGACATCGTCGAGACCAACGACCACTTCGGCACCGTCGTCGAGATCAACCTCCGCTCGACGGTGCTCCGCTCGTTCCAGGGGCAGACCGTCATCATCCCCAACAGCAACGTCCTCCAGAGCGCCCTCATCAACTACAGCACGCGGCAGCGGCGCGTGGACCTCCGCTGCGGCGTGGCCTACGGCGACGACCTCGAAGCGGCTAAGCGCGTCGCGCTCGACGCCGTGAACGGGCTCGGCGCCGTGGACCAGAGCCGGCCGGTGGACCTCCACTACGAGGAGTTCGGCGACAGCTCGATCAACTTCGTGCTGCGGTTCTGGGTGGACTTCCAGAAGCAGACCGACTTCCTCCAGGCGCAGAGCGACGCCATCATCGCCGTCAAGGGCGCCTTCGACGCGGCCGGCGTGACGATCCCGTTCCCCATCCGCACGCTCGACTTCGGCGTCGTCGGCGGGGAGCGGCTGGACGAGGTGCTGCCCCGCCGGTTCTACGACGGCGACGGCGACAACGGGCGCTCGGTGGCCTCCGCTCCGGAGGGCGCCGCCTAACTCGGCCGGACCGATGGACGAGCGCGCCTTCCGGTTCTGGCAGCGGTGGCTCCTCGGCGCCAGCGTGTTCTTCTGCCTCTTCGGGATCGCCGTCGCCCTCCTCCCGAACGCCCCGTTCCTGGTACCCTGAACGGCCGCCGGCGCCGAGACGTTCTACGGCGGCGCGGAGCCGGAGGGGGCCGCCGCGTTCCGCGCCTTCGTCCTCGTCCCCCTCGGCGGGACCATCGCGGGGTCGTACTTCCTCCAGGCCGCCATCGCGCGCTACCCCTTCGCCCGGCGCGAGCCCTGGGCGTGGTGGGCTGCGCTCGGCGCGCTGCTCCTCTGGTTCGTGGTGCATTCCGCCCTCTCGCTCGCGCACGGGGCCGCGTTCAACGTGTGGATGATCAACCTCACCCCGCTCGCCGCGTTCGTGCCGCCGCTGGTGGGGACGCGGCGGGCCTTCTTCGTCCGAGCCCGCGATTAAAGCAGCCGGGCGAGGAGCCAGAGCAGGGGGATCACGAGCAGCGCCGCCATCAGCCACGCCACCGCACCCACGCCCGTTTTCGGCTCGGGGAACTCGTAGCCGCAGAACGGGCACTCGGCGGCCTCGGCGTCGCCCTCCATCGCGCAGGCGGGGCACTCGCGGAGCGCCGCCATCAGTCCGCGCCGGCGCCCTCGGCGGCGTGGATCCACCCGCCCGCGAGCACGTCGTCGCCCCCCGCCTCCGCGGGGGCAGGCTCGTAGAGCACGACGGCCTGGCCGGGGGCGACGGCCGCGCGCGGCTCGGCGAAGGCGACGTGGAGCTCGTCGTCGCCGGTCTGCCACGCGAGGGCGGGGGCGCCGCCGTCGCGGTAGCGGATCTGCGCGGTGACCGGCCGCTCGTCGCGGAGGTCCGGCGCCTTCCCGAACGTGAGCCCCCGCGCCGTCAGCGTCTGCCGCAGCAGCGCCTCCCGCGGCCCGACGGTGACGGTGTTCCGGTCGGGGTCGATGCGGGTGACGTAGGCCGGGTAGCCGAGGGCGAGCCCCAGCCCGCGCCGCTGCCCGACGGTGTAGAACGGGTACCCCGCGTGGCGGCCGACCTCGGTGCCGTCGGGGAGGACGAACGCGCCGCCGGCCACGCGCTCGTCGAGCCGAGGGTCGCGGCGTCGGAGGAAGGCCCGGTAATCGTCGCCGGGGACGAAGCAGATCTCGTAGGAGTCCGGCTTATCGGCGACGCGGGCGAAGCCGTAGTCGGCGGCCATCCGGCGGATCTCCGGCTTGGTGTGCTCGCCGAGGGGGAAGAGGGAGCGGGCGAGGTGCTCCTGCGCGACGCCCCACAGCGCGTAGCTCTGGTCCTTGTCGCGGTCGAGGCCGCGGCTGAGGACGTACCGGCCGGTCCCGCCGGGCTCCTCATCCTGCCGGACGCGGGCGTAGTGGCCCGTGGCGATGTGCTCGCAGCCGAGCGCGTCGGCGCGGCTTCAGGAGGGCGGCCCACTTGATGTGGGTGTTGCAGAGCACGCAGGGGTTCGGCGTCCGCCCGGCGAGGTACTCCCCGGTGAACCGCTCGATCACCCACTCCCCGAACTCCTCGCGGATGTCCACCACGAAGTGGGGGAACCCCATCCGCAGCGCCACGGCCCGCGCGTCGTTCATATCGTCCAGCGAGCAGCAGCCGACCTGCTTGCCGGGCCGGGCGGGGCCGCTCGTGGCGTAGTCCCACGTCTTCATCGTCACCCCGACGACGTCGTAGCCGGCGTCGTGGAGGAGGGCGGCGGTGACGGAGGAGTCGACGCCGCCGCTCATCGCGACGAGGACGCGGCCGTGGGTGCTCATCGGGGCGTGCAGGAGGTTCAAGGGCGAGGTTGAATCGGGGCTCGGGAGCGGCGTTCCGGGCAAGGCAGGCCGGGTTCGGCGCGGGCAGGGCCTATTGCCGGAAAGTTCGCTTGTGGTCGGGCGGCTGCGGCGACGATGCTTAGGCACGGTTCTCTGCCCTCCCCTTCCGCCCCGACGCATGGCCGCTCCCCGCACCCGCCGCGAGATCATCGACTCCCCGCAGGCACCCGCCGCCATCGGCCCGTACAGCCAGGCCGTCCTCGCCGGCAACACGCTCTACTGCTCCGGCCAGATCGCCTTCATCCCCGAGACGGGGGAGCTGTTGCAGGGGGACGTGGAGGAGGAGACGGCGCGGGCGCTCGAGAACCTCGGCGCCGTCCTCCGCGCGGCGGGAATGGACTACCGGAACGCCGTCACCTGCACGGTCTACCTCACCGACATCAACGACTACGCGCAGGTCAACGAGGTCTACGCCCGGTACTTCAACGAGTCGCCGCCGGCCAGGGCGGCCGTCGAGGTCTCGGCGCTGCCGCGCGGCGCCCGCGTCGAGGTCACCTGCGTCGCCGTCCGCTGATGCTGGCCGGCCGGCGAGGCGCGCTACCCCTCGACCTCGATCAGCACGTCGAACTCCACCTCCACCTCGTAGGAGGCGTCCGGATCGATGGTGCTGGACGGCGCTGCTGCCAGCTGAGCGCTGAACTCGCCGTTGCGGACGAGGTTGGCGAAGTCGTCGGAGGCCACGGTGAGGTCCGCCCGGTCACCGCTGCTCGGGAGGTCGTCGTTGCGGACAACGACGCCGGTCAGGGAGGTGCCCTGCGCCAGACGGACCTGGGCGCTCTCGAAGATCTCCACCCCGGCGCCCGGAGGTCGTGTGACGAAGAGCTCCGCCGAGTTCGACACGATCCGAACCCCGACGATGTCCTCAGGCTGGAAGCCGCGGCTGCGGACGTAGTCGGTCAGGTCCTCGGTGCCGTTGGAGGTGATCTCAGCGGCGGCGATTTCGGCCCCCGTGAAGTCGAACTCGAAGAAGACCGACTGCGGGTCGAGCTCGAACGTGTTATCGCCCCCGCCACCGTCGGCGCTGTCGCAGGCAGCGAGGAGGGGGAGGAGGGCGAGGAGCGTGGCGAAGCGGAGGCGGCGGATGTTCATCGTCGGAGTCGGTCGGTGTGCTGGAGGCCGCACAGAAGGGCGGCGCGAGGGGGTCCCGGCGTGCAAGCGGGAAGGTAGCACGCCCTGTGCCGCTGCATCCGGCCTCCGGGTATCAGACCCGCAGCACGACCCCCACCGGCACGCCCTCCGGCAGCACTCCTCGCCCGCCGAGCGCCGCGATCTCGATCAGGAACGAGAGCCCGACGACCTCGGCGCCGAGCTGTTGCACGAGCCGGGCCGTAGCCGCTGCCGTCCCGCCCGTGGCGACCACGTCGTCGTGGACGAGCACGCGGTCGCCGGCGCGGACGGCATCAGCGTGGAGCTCGACGGCGTCGGCGCCGTATTCGAGCGCGTACTCCTCGCGGACGGTCTCGGCCGGCAGCTTCCCCGGCTTCCGCGCCATCACGAACCCCGTCCCCAGCCGCTCGGCCAGCATCGTCCCGAACAGGAACCCGCGCGCCTCGACGCCGACGACGTGGGTGACCCGCTCGCCCTCCCACGGCGCCTGCAACGCGGCCAGCGCCTCGCGCAGGAGCATCGCGTCGGCGAGGATCGGGGAGGCGTCCTTGAACCGGACGCCCGGCTCGGGGAAGTCCGGGACGGTGCGGAGGGCGGCGAGCAGCTTGTCGGTCACGCGAGGGCCCTCGGGGCTTACTGCGTCGCGGCGAGGCCGCGCTCGTAGACGGCCTTGTAGTCGCGGATGGCGCGGAAGACGGCGCTGGCGATGAGGTCCTGCCCGCGGTCACTGGCGAGGAAGCGGGCCTCCTCACGGTTCGTCACGAAACCGGTCTCGACGAGGACGGCCGGCATCGAGGCGCGCCAGAGCACGAGGAAACCGGCCTGCTTGACGCCGCGGCTGTGGCGCCCCGCGCGGCCCTCGAACTCGTCCTGGATCAGCGCGGCGAGCTGCTCGCTGGTGCGGAGGTACGTCGCCTGCGCCATCGTCTGCATGACCAGCGCGGCGTCGTCCATGCCGGCGTAGAGGTCGGGGTTGCCTTCGAGGGCGACGACGCTGTTCTCGCGCTCCATCACCCCCCGCGCGCTTTCGGTGCGGTGGAGGCCGAGGAAGTACGTCTCCGTACCGCGCGCCCGCCCGCTCCCGGCGGCGTTGACGTGGATCGAGACGAACAGCTTCCCGCACGACTCGTTCGCGATGCGCCCGCGGTCGTGGAGCTCGATGAAGCGGTCGTCGTCACGGGTGTAGACGACGCGGATGCCGAGGCGGTCCTCGACGTAGGCCCCGAGCTTGAGGGCGATGCCGAGGGCCACGTCCTTCTCGCGGACGCCGAACTTCGTGGCGCCGCCGTCCTTCCCCCCGTGCCCCGCATCGACCACGATGCAGTCGAGCGCCCAGTGGTCGCCGCCGGCGGCCGGGTCGGCGGTGGGGGTGTCGAGGGTGACGCCGAGGAGGAGGTGGTCGGAGTCGCGGTCGGGGTAGGCCTTCGCGTGGAGCGGCACGGCGGGGTCCGTCTCGAACGCCACCGTCGTGTGGCCGCCGGCGCTGCTGAACTCGTAGCCGCGGATCGGGCCGAGGGGGTCCCCGCGGCGGACGCTCCCGGCGAGCCCCGTCTGGAACAGCGTGAGCTCCACGCGGCCGGGCTCCTCCTGCTCGACGCGGTAAGCCGGGACACGGCCCGTCGTGTGGAGGCGGACGACGTAGCCCTTCCCGTCGGAGCGCGCGGCGAAGGAGACGCGCGTGACCTCCGCCGTCACCTCGACGGCCTCAGCGGTTGGGGGATCCCCCCCGCTCCACCCCGTCGCCGAGCCGGTGAGGCTGCACGCGGCGAGGAGGAGCGGGAGGGCGAGCGTGGGCGCGAACCGGACGGCGGGACGCATAGACGAGCAGCGGGGGTGGTGGGGCGCTCCGCCCGTGAGGTCGACGGGCGGGCGGCGTTCTGAGCTGGAAGGTAAAGCGGATGCGGGCGGGCGGCTACCAATCAAAGGCGTCGTCCTCACCGAGCAGCTCGCGCTGGCGGCGCTCGACGATGGCGCGGCGGTTCCGCTCGCGCTCGGCGAGGGCGGCCTCCTGCTCAGCCCGTTCTTCCCGAAGCCGGTCGAGCGCCTCGCGGCGGGCCTGCTGCTTGAGGTCGAACACCTCGCCGAGCGTCTGCGCAAGCTCGGCGTGGAGGCGCTCCGCTTCGGCAGCGTCCCCCTCGCGCTCGGCGCGGCGGGTCTCGGCCGAGGCGCCGGCCATCGCCCCGAAGGAGCCGTCGTCTCCGAGCACCTCGAAGACCTCGCCGTCGCGCAGCGCGACCATGCTCTCTGTGAGCGCAGCGCGGAGCCTCGGCAGCGCCTCCGCGAGCGAGTCTATCACCGCCTCCCCATCGATCTCGCTCTCCACGTCTCCGTCGCCGTGGGGCCGGCGGTGGCGGAGGGCGAGGTCGCGGGTCCGCCCGTCGCCGAGGCGGAAGACGCGGCGCTCACGACGGGTGCGGATGTCACCCTTCTCGGGGCCGTCGTAGATCACGTCGCCCGTGTCCCACTCGCGCTCGACCTCGACCTCGCCGTCCTCGACGCGGATGCGCAGCGGCGCGTCGGCGGCGAGGGTGAAGGTCTGGACGGTGCCGTCGGGGAGGGTGACGGTGAGGGTGGTGCCGTCGCGGACGACGGTGGCCTCTTGAGCGAGCGCGGGCGCGGCGAGGATCGAGAGAGCGCCTAGCAGGAGGAGTACGTTTCGCATGGTTCAACGGGGCTGACGAGCTGGAAGGGCGGCTCGGGGTGGGGAGATCGCGGGTGCACCCCCCGCGCTCCGCCGTCGGACGGGCAGGCTTTACTGGCCGGTGAGCTCGCGCATCCGCTCGCGGACGATGGCCTCGCGCATCGCCTCGCGCTCGCGGAGCTGCTCGAGCATCGCGTGGAGCATGGCCTCGACCTGGGCCACCTCCTCGCGGCGGTTCTCCTGCTTGAGCTCGAAGATGGCGTCGAGGCGGCGGCGGAGCTCGGCGCGCAGCTCGGCGCGCTCGGCCTCGTCGGTCGAGGTGCGGATGCGGGAGGCGAGGCGGAGCGCGGCGACCTCCAGGTCGCTCTCGCGGACGATGCGCTCGTAGAGCGCCCGGTCGCGCTCCGAGAGGTCGTCGAGGTACGCCTGCGCGGCCTGCTGCCGCGACGCAGCCGGATCGGCGCCGAGCCGGGTCGGTGGCACCACGGCGACGGCCTGCGCCTGCCGCGCCGTCGCGGCCTCGTCCATCGGCATCAGCCGGTCGCCCTCCAGGGCGTAGACGCGGCCGTTCAGCGTGAGCGCCGGCATCACCGGGCCGCTGTACTCGAACGTGAGCGTGAGGCCCTCGACGTCGAGCTCGGCGGGGATGGCCTCGGCGGGGAGGGGCCGGCCGTCGTGGTGGAGGCGGCCGTCGCGGATCTCGAGCCGGTGGACCTCGGCGTTGCGTGCAACGCCTTCGGGCACCTGCGCGAGCGGGGTCGGGGCCGCGAGCGCGGCGGCCATCACCAGGAGGGTGGCGGGGAGAGCACGGAACATAGAAGGAGCGGGGATCGAGTCGGTAGAGTCGGCTAGGGCTCAGCGTTGCACGCGGACCTGCATCCAGCCACGGGCGGCGGGCGGGGCGGTGGAGTCCGGCGGGGCGCCGAGCGCGGCCGGCGGTTCGTCCCAGCCAAGCCCGCTGCCGCGCATGGCTTCGAGGCGGAGGTACGAGAGGCGGAGCGCCTCCTCGTCGGCCTCCGCGCGGGCGAGTCGGGCGACGACCTCGGCGTTCGGGGGTGTGCCCTGGTCGGCAGCAGCGAACGCGGCCACCGGGGGCGCGACGGCCTCGGCCTCCGGCCGGGGGGTCGCCCCCGGCGGTGCGGCCGATGCCCCGCCGATGCGAGCTCGCGGCGCGGCAGTACGCGCGGCGAGCTCCGGGCTCGTAGCCGCCTCGCCCGGAGCGAGGTCGGCTGCGGTCGGGGTTGCAGCTGAGAGGCCCGACGTCAAGCCTTCCTCGGCGTTCTCGGCCTGTACCTCATCCGCAGCCGGCTGTGCCTCGACCAACACCTCAGCCTCTGGGGCTTCCTGCCCCACCCACAGCGCAGCCGTGGCGACGAGGGCGAGCGCGAAGAGCGACCCCGCCACAGCCCCGAGGCGGCGGCGGCGGCGCTCCGGCGGGCGGTCTTCGGCGCGCGGGCGGGCAGCCGGCGTCGCCACCGCAGCGGCGACTACAGCGTCCACGACGGCGGCGGGCGGGCGGCGCCGCGGCAGCGAGTCCAGCGCGGCCTTGACGGGTCGGAGCGCGGCGGCCTCAGCGGTGGCGGCGCCCTCCGCGTCATCGCCTCCGTCGTAGAGGGCGCGGACGGGTCCGAGCAGTGCACCCGTCGCCGCGGCAACGGTGGCGTCGAGCACGGCGGGATCGGGGCGGCGCGGCGGCAGCGCATCGAGCGCGCCCTTCACCGGGGCGAGGGCGGCGAGCTCAGCGGCCTCCGCCTCGGCGAGCGGCGGGGCGTCCTGCGGGTCCCCCCGGTCGTCGCCGCGCGGCTCGTCGTAGAGCCGGCGGAGGGGGGTGAGTGCCCCGGCGTTCGGGGGCAGGCGGTCAGGCATCGGGGTGGGGGTATCGAGGGATCAGAGGCAGGGAATCGGTGGAGGGAGGGAGCGGGCGCCGGGCCGGAGGCAGCTTCGGGGTCACTGCGAGGCGTTCGGCACCATCATCTTGCGGAGGTTGATCAGGGCGTAGCGCATCCGCCCGAGGGCGGTGTTGATCGAGACGTCGGTGATCTCGGCGATCTCGCGGAAGGTGAGCTCGGACTCGTGGCGGAGGAGGACGACCTCGCGCTGCTCCGGGGGGAGCTGCTCGACGGCCGCCCGGAGGGCCTCGCGCTGCTCCGCCGAGTGGAGGTCGGCGAAGGCGTCGGGGCCCTCGGCGGCGAGGCGCTCAAAGAACGGGGTGCCCTCGTCGCCGTCGCGCTCGACGTCCTGCCACTTTTTGCGGCTGCGGAGGTGGTCGAGCGCGGCGTTCCGGGCGATCCGCATGACCCAGCCGGCCCAGCGGCCCTGCTGCTCGTAGGAGCCCCGCCGCCGCTGCATCGCCTGGACGGCGCGGAGGAAGGTCTCCTGGAAGAGGTCGTTGGCGACGTCCCGGTCGCGCACCATCCCCACCAGGAACCCGTAGATCCGCTCCTGGTGACGCTCGACGAGCGTGCGGAAGGCGCGCTCATCGCCGCGTTCGAGGTAGGCTGCGACGAGGTCTTCGTCGGGTCGGTCGGTCATGCGGAGGGAGCGCTGCGCAAGCGCGCCCCGCGGGATGCGAGGCGCTCCGATAACGGGGCCGCCTCCGGCTTATTGTGAGCGCGGCGGCGGACCGCCAAGATAGCGGCGCGGCCTCGGCCCGTGGCAGGACCGGCCGGGGGCTTGGCGACACATAAGGCGATCCCCCATGCGCCCCCCCGGTCGGTCCCGAAAGTGCACACGTCCAGCGGGGCCACCGGGAACTGACCCCTCAGGCGGGCAATAGGAAGGTTGCACCTCTCTTGACATCCCATCCGCCCGCCGCCACGAAGCGTCTGAAGCGCCCGAATAGGTCCTTCCCGCACCCCTGTTCGACCCCACGCGCTTTCCCCTCTCCTCCGCTCCCGGCGCCGGCAGGAGCCCCGCCTTTCTGGCTCCCGAACCACGACCAGGCCCGACTGTCCCCGCGACGGTCGGGCCTCCGTCGTTGGAGGCGTCCGCGGCCCGAGCTAAAGCACGGCCTCCAACGCCTGCCCGAGCCGCTCGACCGCCGTGACCTTCAGCCCCTTCGGCGCGCGGAGGCCCTTCTGGTTCGACTTCGGGACGAGCGCCTGCTCGAACCCGAGCTTCGCCGCCTCGGCCAGCCGCGACTCGATCCGGCTCACGGCCCGGACCTCCCCGCCGAGGCCGATCTCCCCGGCCAGCACCGTTCCGGAGTCCGCCGGGAGGTCCCGGAACGACGACGCCACGGCGACGGCGACGCCGAGGTCCACGGCCGGCTCGTCGAGGCGGACGCCGCCGGCGACGTTGAGGAACACGTCCTGCTGCGAGAGCCGCATCCCCTCCCGCTTCTCCAGGACCGCCAGGAGCACCTGGAGCCGCTTCGGGTCGAACCCGGTGGCCGTCCGCTGCGGGGTCCCGTAGGAGGCGGGGCTGACGAGGGCCTGGATCTCGACGAGGATCGGGCGCGTCCCCTCGACGGCGCACACGATGGCGCTCCCGCTCTGGCCGTACTGCCGCTCCGAGAGGAAGATCTCGCTGGGGTTCTCGACCTCGCGGAGCCCGTCCTCGCGCATCTCGAAGATGCCCATCTCGCCCGCCGCCCCGAACCGGTTCTTGACCGTCCGCAGGATGCGGTAGGCGTGGTGGCGGTCGCCCTCGAAGTAGACGACGGTATCCACCATGTGCTCCAGCACGCGGGGTCCGGCGATGGAGCCGGCCTTCGTGACGTGGCCGACGAGGAACGTCGCCGTCGCCATCTGCTTGGTGAGGCTGAGCAGCGCCGCGGTGGACTCGCGGACCTGGCTGACGGAGCCCGGCGCGCTCGTGAGGTCCGGCCGGTACACCGTCTGGATCGAGTCCACCACCATCACGTCGGGGCCGATCTCGTGGGCCGCGGCGACGATCTCCTCGACGTTGGTCTCGGCGAGCAGGTAGAACTCGCCGGCGTCGACGCCGAGCCGCTCGGCGCGGAGCTTGACCTGGCGCGGGCTCTCCTCGCCGGTGACGTAGAGGACGGTGTGCGCGGGTAAAAACCGGCCGAGCTCCGTCATCAGCGTGCTCTTCCCGATGCCGGGGTCGCCGGCGACGAGGGTGAGGCTGCCGAGCATGATGCCGCCGCCCATCACGCGGTCGAACTCCGGGCGGCCGGTGACGAGCCGCGGCTGCTCCGAGACCTCGACCTCGGCGATCCGCTGCGCCCGCCCGCCGGTCGTGGCGCCGCGCCGGAAGCTCGGGACGACCTGCATCACGGGCGCCTTGACGGCCGACGCCTTCTTCTCCTCGACGAACGAGTTCCACTCCCCGCACTCCGGGCACTTGCCGAGCCAGCGCGGCGACTCGTGGCCGCAGGTCTGGCACACGAAGAGGGTCTTGGCCTTCGCCATCGGGGAGGGGGTCTCGGGAGGGGCCGCCCGGCGACCGTTCGTCGGCCGGGGTGACCGTCTGCGCCGGTGGGCAACTTCCGCTGGGGCGGTCCGTTACGGGCAGCGTCGGCGGGCGGCAGCGCCGGCTCGGCAACTTACGCTCTCCCTGTGACACCCCATGGTCGCCCTCCCCGCCCGGGCCGGCGCGCGGGTCGGGGGGTGGCTGGCCGGGCTCGGCCGGTTCGTCCTCCTGCTCGCCACCGCCTTCCGCTCCGCGCGCGACGTCCGGCTCTACTACCGCGGCCTCCTCCGGCAGATGGTCGAGGTCGGCGTGGCGTCGCTGCCCATCGTCGCGCTGGCGATCGCGTTCTCCGGCGGGGTCACGACGGTGCAGGCCGTCTACCAGTTGGAGAACCCGCTGCTGCCGCCGAGCATCATCGGCGCCTTCGTCGTGCCGGCCCTCGTGCTCGAGCTCGGCGCGCTCGTGACGGCGTTCATCCTCACCGCCCGCGTCGGCGCGCGGATCGCGGCGGAGCTCGGGACGATGCGGGTCACGGAGCAGATCGACGCGCTGGAGGTGATGGGGCTGAACTCGGTGAGCTACCTCGTGGCGCCGCGGGTCCTCGCCGGCGTCGTGATGTTCCCCGTGATCTACCTCCTCGTGACCGCCGTCGGCGTCGCCGCGAGCGCCCTCGTGGCGGAGGCGACGGGGGCGCTCACGGTGCCGCTGTTCTTCGAGGGCGCCCGCCAGTTCTTCCGCCCCTACGACGTCTTCTTCGGGCTCGTGAAGAGCGTGGCCTTCGGGTTCGTCATCACGAGCATCGCCTGCTACAAGGGGTACTACACCCGCGGCGGCGCCGAGGGCGTCGGGCGGGGCACGACGGAGGCCGCCGTGCTCTCCTGCCTGTTCATCCTGATCGCGGACTACGTCTGCGCCGTCGTCCTCCTCTGAGCCCCTCCTCCGACCGCCCCACGGCTGAACCATGATCCAGGTCGAGCGCCTCTCCAAGAGCTTCGACGGCCGGCCCGTCCTCCGGGACGTGGACGTCGAGGTCCGCGAGGGCGAGACGTTCGCCGTGATCGGGCGGAGCGGCTCGGGCAAGAGCGTCCTGCTCAAGCACGTCGTCGGCCTCCTCCAGCCCGACGCCGGCCGCGTCGTCGTCGACGGGACCGACATCAACCGGCTCCGCTACGACGACCTCCGCCGGCTCCGCCAGCGGTTCGGCGTGCTGTTCCAGGGCGGCGCCCTCTTCGACTCCCTGACGGCCGAGGAGAACGTGGCCTTCCCGCTCCGGACGTTCGCGCGGATGGGCGAGGCGGCGGCGTTCCGCCGGGCCGCGGCGTGCCTGGAGATGGTGGAGCTACCGGGGGTCGGGCCGAAGAAGCCGAACGCGCTCTCGGGCGGGCAGCAGAAGCGGGTCGCCCTCGCCCGCGCCATCGCCCTGGAGCCGAAGTACATCCTCTACGACGAGCCCACGAGCGGCCTCGACCCCCAGACCTCGAACACCATCGACCGCCTGATCCTCAGCCTCGCCGAGCGGCTCGGCGTCACGAGCGTCGTCGTCACCCACGACATGCACTCCGTGCTCACCGTCGCCGACCGCGCCGGGTTCATCCACGAGGGCCGGATGCACTGGGTCGGGACGATGGCGGAGCTCCACGCCTGCACCGACCCCGCGGTGCTCGCCTTCGTGAAGGCCAACGAGTACCAGATCGGCGCGCCCCCCGCCGGCGCGCCGGTCCCCTAGCCCCCCGCCCCATGCGCTTCCAGAACGAGGTCCTCGTCGGCGCCGCCGTCGTGCTCGCCGTCGCCATCGCCGTCTTCGGGATCCGGTTCCTCGAAGGCCGCCCCCTCTTCGGCGGCGGGTTCGGGCTCGTCGGCGTGTTCGAGGACGCGCAGGGGCTCACGGCCGGGAGCCAGGTCCGCGTGGCCGGCGTCCGCGTCGGCACCGTCGAGGCGGTCCGGCTCGGCCCAGACGCTCGGGGCGTCCTCGTCGAGATGGCGCTCGACCCCGGCGTCGAGATCCCCCGCGGGGCCACCCTCGGGACCGGCGGCCTCAGCGCCCTCGGCGACGTCAACGTCGCCATCACGCCTGGCCCCGCGCGGAACGCTCCGCTCGCCGACGGCGACACGGTCTACGCCGGCCCCGGTGGCGATCTTCTCGGGCTCCTGCAGGAGAACGGGGGCCGCCTCGTCGGCGCCGCCGACACCCTCGTCACCAGCGCCGCCGGCACGTTCGCCACCGTCGACGGCCTCCTCGCCGACACCGAGGGCGACCTCCGCCAGACGCTCGCCGCCCTCCGCGGCGCGGCGACCTCGGCCGACGCCCTCCTCCGCTCCGAACGGGGCCGGCTCCGCGCCACCCTCGCCAGCCTCGAGGCGGCCTCGGCCAGCGCCGCCGAGCTGTCGGACGCCGCCAGCCGGTTCGCCGCCGACAACGGCGACAGCCTCGCCGCCACGGTCGCCCAGCTCAACCGGACGCTCGCCCGCGTCGACGCCTCGCTCGACGGACTCGACCAGACGACCGCAGGGCTCGACGACGTGCTGGCGAAGCTGAACGGGGGCGAGGGCACGCTCGGCCTCCTCCTCACCGAGCCCGGCCTCTACCGCGACGCCGAGGCCGCCCTCGCCAACCTCAACGCCCTCCTCGCCGACTTCCAGGAGAACCCCAGGCGCTATCTCCAGGAGCTCCGGCTCGTAGACGTGTTTTGACATGACGATTCTCCGCACCCCCGACGACCGCTTCGACGGCCTCCCCGGCTACGCCTTCGCCCCGCACTTCGTGGAGGTCGAGGCCGAGGGCGCGCCGCCGCTGCGGATGCACTACGTGGACGAGGGCGAGGGGCCGACGGTGCTGCTCCTCCACGGCGAGCCGACGTGGAGCTACCTCTACCGCACGATGATCCCCGTCCTCGTCGGGCGCGGCCTCCGGTGTGTGGCGCCGGACCTCGTCGGGTTCGGGAAGAGCGACAAGCCGGCGGCCGTCTCCGATTACACCTACGCCCGTCACGTCGGCTGGGTGGCGAGCTTCATGGAGCGGCTCGACCTGCGGGACGTGACGGCGGTGGTGCAGGACTGGGGCTCGCTGATCGGGCTCCGCCTCGTGGGCGAGCGGCCGGAGCGGTTCGCCCGCGTGGTCGTCGCCAACGGCTTTTTACCCGAGGGAAAGGGGAAGCTGCCGCTGGTCTTCCGGGTGTGGCAAGCGTTCGCCCGGTGGTCGCCGGTCTTCCCCGTCGGCCGGATCGTGGAGGTGGGCTGCGCCTCGAAGCCGCTCGACCCAGATGTTCGCGCCGCCTACGACGCGCCGTTCCCGTCATCGAAGTACAAGGCCGGCAGTCGGGCCTTCCCGGTCCTCGTCCCGACCAGCCCCGACGACCCCGGCGCGGCCGAGAACCGGCGGGCGTGGGAGGGGCTCGAACAGTTCGAGCGGCCGGTTCTCACCGCCTTCGCCACCGGCGACCCGATCTTCCGGGAGATGGACCGTGTCCTCCAGCGCCGCATCCCCGGCGCCGCCGGGCAGCCGCACACGCGCGTCCGCCGCGCCGGCCACTTCATCCAGGAGGACCAGGGCCCGGAGCTCGCCCGCATCATCGGGTCGTGGGTCACGGGTGATGAGTTTTGAGTTCCTTGCTCCACACCGTCCCGACCCACAACCCGTGACTCACAACCCACCCCCCTCCTACGCCGACGCCCTCGCCCTCTTCCACCGGTGGACCGAGGGCGAGAGCCTCCGCCGCCACGGCTACGCCGTCGAGGCCGCGATGCGGGAGTACGCCGAGCATCACTTCGGGCTGCCGCCGGAGGGGGTCGAGCGGTGGCGGATGGCGGGGCTCCTGCACGACATGGACTACGAGCGACACCCGTCGCCGGAGGATCACCCCGCCGTCGGGGTGCGGGCGCTGGAGGAGGCGGGGTTCGACGAGGAGATCCGCACGGCGATCCTCGGGCACGCGCCCTACACCGGTACCTCGCGCGAGACGCCGATGGCGAAGACGCTGTTCGCCGTGGACGAGTTGGCGGGGTTCGTCACCGCCGTCGCCCACGTCCGCCCGACCGGGCTCGACGGGCTCACCCCGAAGTCGGTCAAGAAGAAGCTGAAGGACCGGCGGTTCGCCGCCGCCGTCAGCCGCGACGACGTCCGGCAGGGTGCCGAGGAGCTGGGGGTCGAGCTAGACGATCACATCAAAACCGTGATCGCGGGGATGCAGCGCGAAGCCGAACGGCTCGGGTTCGCGTAGGAGCGCCCATGACTCCCGAAGACGCCAAGCCCCGCCGCCCCACGATCACCCCCGTCCCCGGCATCGTCGGCCCCGACGAGATCGAGCCACAGGACGTGGTTGAGGACACGCAGGCGCCAGAAGCCGAGCCCGTCCCCGACAATCCGCCGCCCGCCATCGATCCCGCCGATGAGCTGGTCGGTGAGCCCGCCGAGGAGCTGGACGGCGAACTACCCAATGACCCCGAGCCGGCCTCGTTGCTCCCCGCCCGGACGGTCGAGGAGGCGAAGGCCGAGACGAAGCGGCGGGCCAAGGACCTCGGCGCGCTGATCGCGCGGTACGTCCGCCGCCACCTCCCCGAGCGCCAGCCCCGGGCGCCGTCCGACGTCCCCGTCCCCCCGAAGCTCGCGGGCCGGCTGGCGCAGGTGCTCCCCGTGATGCGCGCCATTCCGTGGCTGCTCGCGGCGCTGTTCGCGGTGTCGTTCGGGTGGGACTTCCCCGGTGCCACCGTCGGGCTGCTCGGCCGCGAGGTGCCCGTCGAGGGGCTGCTGCGGATCCTCTCGGTGAGCGGGCTGATCGGGTTCCTCACCAACTGGCTCGCCATCACGATGCTGTTCCAGCCGCGCGAGAAGCGGCCCATCGTGCCGCAGGGGCTGATCCCCGCGCAGCGCGAGCGCGTGATCTTCCGGCTGGCCCAGGCGATCTCGCAGGAGCTCATCAACGAGGACATCATCAAGGCGAAGATCGAGGAGAGCGGGGCCATCCGCCGCTACCGCGAGCAGGCCGTCGGGGTCCTCAAAGGAGTCGTCGAGGACGAGGACTTCCGCGCCGACCTCAAGGCCCTCACGGCCGACTACGTCGAATCCGTCCTCGGCTCCGAGGAGATGCGGCGGAAGCTCACGGCGCTGGCCGTCGAGAAGGTCGAGGAGCAGGCGGGGCAGGGCCTCGGCGGCCTCGCCCTCCGTGCCTACCGCACCCTCAACGAGGCCGACTTCCAGCGCCGCGTCGAGAAGGCGATCCACGAGCTCCCCGCCGCGCTCGACCCCGCGCTCGACCACCTCGATAACGCGCTCGACCGCGTGCCCGCGCTCGTGGAGGCCAAGAGCGAAGAGATCGAGGGGATGGCGACGCGGACGGTGCTCGGCTTCGTGGAGCGGCTGGACGTGTACGCCATGATCGTCGAGAACGCGCGGGGGTTCGACGAGGCCCAGCTCGAGAACCTCCTGAAGAAGACCTCGAACGAGCAGCTCAACTACATCAAGTACCTCGGCGGGCTGCTCGGCGTCGTCGGCGGGTTCGTGATCTGGGAGCCGGTGCTCGCGCTGGCCGTGCTGGCGACCATTGGGCTCGGGTTGTGGGGGCTGGACGAGGCGCTCTACCGGATGCGCGGCGGCGCGGCCTGACGGGACCCGAAGCGGCTGGGGGCGTAGTTTGGGACCCTCCGGCACCCCCACCCCTCCCACGCCCCATGCCGGCTCCCACGCCTCCCTCTCTCGAACCGCACGCCCCGCCCACCCCCAACCCGCCCCCCCTGTCCCGACGCCCTCTCTCCGAGCGGGCGCAGGAGACGGCGAAGCGGCGGGACCTCCGCCCGCTCCTGCTCCTCGTCCTCCTGGCCGGCGCCGCGTGGGGCTTCGTCGAGCTCGGCGACGCCGTCTCGGACGGCGACACGCTGACGTGGGACGAGCAGCTCCTCCTCGCCTTCCGCGCCGACGGCGACCCCGACGACCCCATCGGCTCGCACGCCGTCGAGAGCGCCGTCCGCGACGTGACGGCGCTGGGCAGCGTGACGGTGATCGTGTTCCTCACGCTCACGACCGTCGGGTTCTTCCTGCTGAGCCGGCGCCCGCGCATGGCGGCCTACGTCGTCGCGGCCGTGGGCGGGGGGATGGCGCTGAGCTACGGGCTGAAGTTCCTCTACGACCGGACGCGGCCGGACCTCCTCCCGCCGGAGGTGCTCCCCGGCGACCCCAGCTTCCCGAGCGGGCACGCCGCCGCGGCCACCATCGTCTACCTCACGCTCGCGGTGGTCCTAGCGCGGTCGCTGCCGCGGCACGAGATGAAGGTCTACGTCGTCGGGCTCGGCGCGCTGCTGGCGCTGGCCGTCGGCGTCAGCCGCGTCTACCTCGGCGTGCACTGGCCGACGGACGTGCTGGCGGGCTGGACGATCGGGGCGGCGTGGGCGCTGCTGTGTTGGCAGGCCGAGCGGATGCTCCAGCGCCGCGGCCTCGTCGAGGGCGAGGCGGCGCCGGCCTGAGTCACCGGGGACAGGGAGCGCTCAGCGGATAGAGCGAATCACGGTACCACCGCAGCGGGTTCTCCTCGACGTACCGCCGCGCCAGCAGCAGCGCGCTCGCCGCGGACGACGCGGTCCCAGTAGCTTCGCTGCCACGTAAACGGGAGACCCCGTTCTTGGCGGATGTTCCGGGTGGCCCGTGCCTTGAAGGCGCGCACGACCTTTCCCAGCGTCGTCCGCGAATCGGCCATCAGCCCACGCTCCCTCCCGAAGGCGCTTAGGATCGGCGTAGTAGGGGCGTGATCAATCACGCCCCTACGGTCGGGGCCACCGTCCTCCATGATGCCGACGATACCGTGGACGTGGTTCGGCATCACCACGAAGGCGTCGAGCACGACATCCTCGAACAGGGCGGGCAGGCCGTTCCAGCTCTGCTGCACCGCGCGCCCCGCTTCACTCAACACAATCGCCCCGTCTACGACTTCCCCGAGGAGGCACGCCCGCTCGTGGGTGCAGACGGTGACGAAGTACCAGCCGCCGGCGTATCCGTGGCCCGGCAGGCGGACAGCGCGGCGGTGGTGACGGGCAGGATCGAAGCGGGAGTGCGGCATGCCTGCTAAACGCGCGGATGGCACGTCTGCAACCCGTAGGGGCGTGGTTCATCACGCCCCAGATCATCACGCCCCAGATCATCACGCCCCAGATCATCACGCCCCAGATCATCACGCCCCAGATCATCACGTGGGCGCGATGAATCGCGCCCCTACTGCGGGCGGAGCGGGAACGCGACGGGCTCGCCGCCTTCCTTGTAGACCCGCCCGCCCTGCATCACGAACGCCACCTCCCCCATCGCCGTGATGTCCGAGAGCGGGTCGCGGGGGACGGCGACGACGTCGGCGAGGGCGCCGGCCCGCAGCGTCCCGAGGTCGTCGGCGCCGAGGAGGTCGGCGGCGTGGACGGTGGCGGCGCGGATGGCCTCCATCGCCGGCATCCCGGCCTCGACCATGTACGCGAACTCGAGCCAGTTGCGGCCGTGGCGGAACACCCCGGCGTCGGTCCCGAACGCGATCGGCACGCCGGCGCGGTACGCCTTCGCGAACGTCCCCTGGATCACCGGGCCTACTTCTAGCGCCTTCGGCACGACGATGTCGGCGTAGTACCCCTCGATCCGCGCGGAGTCGGCGACGCTGCGGCCGGCGGTGATGGTGGGGACGAGGTAGGTCCCGCGCTCGCGCATCAGCCGCATCGTCTCCTCGCTCATGTACGTCCCGTGCTCGATGGAGGCGACGCCAGCGCGGACGGCCCGCTGCATCCCCTCGTCGCCGTGGGCGTGGGCGGCTACCTTCAGCCCGTGGTCGGCGGCGGTCTCGACGACGGCGCGGATCTCGTCCTCCTTGAAGTGCGGCCCGCCGGCGTCGCCTTGCAGGGAGAGCACGCCGCCGGTGGAGGTGATCTTGATGAGGTCGGCCCCGCGCTTGACGGCGATCCGCGTGGCGCGGGCGGCGGAGTCGACGCCGTCGATCACGCCGTCGGCCTCGGTCGGGACGCCGAGGATGTCCTCGCGGTACGAGTTCGTGGGGTCGGCGTGGCCGCCGGTGACGGCGAGGCTCTTGCCGGCGACGAACATCCGCGGCCCGACGATGTCGCCGCGCTCGACGGCCCGCTTGAGCGCGAGGTCCACGCCCTCGAGGCCGCCCACGTCGCGGACGGCGGTGAAGCCGTGCATGAGGGTGACGTAGGCGAACTGGCTCGCGCGGAGGGCCTGGTCGGCCGGCGTCATGCGGAAGCGGTCGATGTAGCCGCCCTTGCGGCTCTCGCCGCCGAGGTGGGTGTGGCTGTCGATCAGGCCCGGCATGCAGGTCGCGTCGCGCAGGTCGACCACGCGGTCGCCGCGTTGCGCCTCCGCGAACCCGGCCTCGACGGCGGCGACCCGCTCGCCCTCGACGACGACGGTCTGCTGCGGCATCGGCTCCATCGAGACGCCGGGGTTCAGCAGCGTGCCGCAGTGGAGGAGCGTCCGCCCCTGCGCGAGCGCGGCGGGGGCGAGCAGAACAGCGGAGAGGGTGAGCGGGAGGAGGCGCTTCATCAGAGCATGGCGGTGGTGGGAGCGGGCACGATACGCCCGTTCCCACCGACCCGGCAACGCTTCCCGACGTTACCCGTCCGCTCCGGCCGCCGTCGCGGCGAGGCCCGAGAGCGCCGTGGCGATCTGTCCGAGCACGTCGTCCTGCCCCTCAATGCCGTGGCGCTCGGCGAGGTACGACGGGCGGTTGTAGACCACGAACGTCCGGCCCTCGGCGTCGGTGTAGACGAGCGCCTTCTGCGGGAGGTCCACGGCGACGCTCCGCTCGGCCTGCATCAGCGGCGTCCCGAGCGCGGGGTTGCCGAAGACGAGGAGCCGCGTTGGGCGGAGGTCCATCCCCACGCCCGCGGCGTTGGCCGCGTGGTCGAGCTCGGCGATGATCGAGAGGTCCGGGTTGGCCTCGACGGCGCTCCGCAGCCGCCCGAAGGTGGTCGCGGCGTCGGCGTCGCTCTCGACCGCGATGAGGCCCTCGCCGCTGTCGATGGTCGTGGCGGGGTTCTCCGTGACCGTCCCGTCCGAGCCCCCCTCGGCGAACGTCTCCAGCGCCGTCGCGATCTGGTCCAGCGTGGGGACCCCGCCGACGTCGTGGCGGCGGACGAGGTACTCGGTGGTGTTGTAGGCCACGATCACGTCGCCGTCGCCGTGTTCGTAGACGAGCATCTTCTGCGGGAGGTCGATGCCGGCGCCCTGCTCGGCCTGCATCAGCGGGGTCCCGAGCGCGGGGTTGCCGAAGAGGATGACCTCGGTGGGCGGAAGGCTGAGGCCGGCGCCCATCGCATTCTGCGCGTGGTCCACGCGCGCGATGACGGAGACGGCGTCGTTCCCGTCGAGGAGGTCCATGATCCGGTCGGCCGTGGCGCCGACGCCGAAGCCGCTCTCGGCGGCGGCGAGGCCGGCGGCGTCGGCGAAGCCGGCCGGGGCGTCGTCGCCGTCGCTGTCGCAGCCGGCGGCGACGAACACGAGGGCGAGGAGGAGTCGAGGCATGGAAAGGCAGGGCGGGGGGTTCAGGCTTGAGCGCCCCCCAACGCGCCGGGGGGTCTGCGCGTTACGCCTGGGCAGGGGCTTCTGCCCTCTTGCTCGGCTTTTGCCCCGGCTGCGGGAGGTCGGCCTTCGCGGCACGGACGGCGGCGGGGCGCTCCGGGAGCTTGGCGGGCGTCGCGGCGCGGGCCACCGGCACGCGGGGCGCGGCGTCCTCCGGGCGCCAGTTCAGCAGGACCTCCAGCACGCCGTCCAGCGCCTCGTGCTGCATGAGGAGCTGGCGGAGCTGGCTCGCGTTGCGGTGGCCCTTGAAGTAGCCGCCGTAGTGCCGCCGCATCTCCAGGACCCCCTTCCGCTCGCCCAGCCACTCGGCCTTCATCTGGACGTGCTCGGCGACGACGGCGACGCGCTCGGCCCACGTCGGCGGGGGCGGCACCTCGCCGGTCTCCAGGAACGCGCGGGCGTCGCGGAACACCCACGGGTTGCCGATGGCGCCGCGCCCGATCATCACCGCATCCACGCCCGTCTCGTCGAACATCGCCTTCACCTGCTCCGGCCCGAAGGCGTCGCCGTTGCCGATCAGCGGGATGTCCTTCACGCCCTCCTCCTTGATCCGGCGGAGCCACGGCCAGCGCGCCTCGCCGCGGTACATCTGCGCCCTGGTCCGCGCGTGCACGGCCAACGCCGCGATGCCCGTCTCCTCCAGCATCCGCGCGACCTCCACGATCCGGATCGAGTCGTCGTTCCAGCCGAGCCGGGTCTTGACGGTGACGGGCCGCGTGGCCTCCTCGATCACGGCCGTGGTGATGGCCTGCATCTTGGGGAGGTTCCGGAGGATGCCGGCGCCGCCGTCCTTGCAGACGACCTTCCTGACGGGGCACCCGAAGTTGATGTCGATGAGGTCCGGCCCGGCGCGGTCGGTGATGCGGGCGGCCTCGCGGACCTGCTCGACGTCGCCGCCGAAGATCTGGATCCCGACGGGCCGCTCCTCGTCGTAGATGTCGAGCTTCTGGACGGAGTCGTGCGCGCCGTACATCAGCCCGCCCGAGGAGATGAACTCGGTGTACACGAGGTCCGCCCCGAGCCGCTTGCAGAGCAGCCGGAAGGGGGGGTCGCTCACGTCCTCCATCGGGGCGAGGAGGAGCGGGCGCGCGGGCAGCCGGATCGGGCCGATGGTCATGGGGAGGCTGTTGCGTGTCCCGTATTGCGTGTTGGCCTACTCCTGAGCCAACACGCATCACGCAATACGCAATAGAGTCCCCCTGTTCCGCCTCTGCCGTAACCTCACGCGGCTGGGCGGCGTAGGCATCCCCGTCTCTGCCGCCTCCCCCGATGCTCGAACTCGTCGCCGCCGCCTCCCTCCTCGGGCTCTCGAAGTCCGTCCTGATCGCGCTCTTGGCCGTGCTCAACGGCGTCCTCGCGCTGCTGGCCTCCATCGCCGTCTGGAAGACCTACCTCGTCGTCGGCGCGAAGGTCGCGCTGACGGTCCTCATCTGCATCCCCATCGTCGGCATCCTGATCTACGTCGTGTGGGGCCAGAAGAAGGTCCGCGAGGCACGGTGAGGTTCAGCAAACGAAGGCAGAGGGCAGAAGGGCTCGCTGCTGACCCCTCTCCTTTCGCCCCCACTTCAGCCGATGCGCCGTTTCCAAGCCCTCCTTCCCGCACTCCTGCTCGGCACGTTCGCCCTCGTCCTAACGGGCTGCGCAGACGGCAACCTCGTCGAGCTGGTCAGCCGGCCGTGGGCGTGGGGGCCGTGCACGTTCGTCCTCGTCATCCTCGACGTGCTCGCCCTCCTGCAGGTCTGGCGGAGCGGGCGCAGCGACGGCAGCAAGGTGCTGTGGACGGCGCTGATCGTGCTGTTCCCCGTCGGCGGGCTGCTGCTGTACTACTTCTTCGGGTGAGACCGGCGCCCCCTCTGGGCCGAGGACGTTTGACGCACCGTAGGGGCGTACTGCAATACGCCCCTACCGCCACCTCCGGGCATAGATAGCATCAGGCCAGCGCCCGCCCGATCCACAGCCCGAGACCGACGGCGGCGAGTCCGAGCACGACGCTGCCGGCGGCGTTGAGCAGGGCGAGCCCCGGCCGCCCCGCCTCCCACAGCGCTGCCGTCTCGAGGCTGAACGCGCTGAAGGTGGTGAACGCCCCGAGAAACCCCGTCACGAGCGCGAGCCGGACGGCAACAGGCTGCTCCAAGAGCGTCGGCAGCGCGAGGCCGATCAGGAACGAGCCGGCGAGGTTGACGGCCCACGTCCCCACCGGGAACGGCCCGCCCCACAGCCGCAGCGCCACGAGGCCGACGCCGTAGCGCGCCACCGCGCCGACGGCGCCACCGAGAGCGACGGCGAGGAGGGCTCGGAGCTCCACGCTCAGCCCGCTGCGGCTGCGGTGTCCGGCGCCGGGTTCGCGTCGAGGAACGCCGGGCCGCGACCCTTGACGCGCTCGCTCCAGGCGCGCATCCAGCCCGGCCCCTCCTCTCGCAGCCGCTCCCAGTCCATCTCCATCGCGGGGATCTCGTCCCGCATCCAATCGGGGAGGTCCCCAGCCGGGAGGTCGGTGCGGACGGGGAGGCGGTGGAAGCGGTGGGCCTGGTCCAGGAGCGCCTCCTCGCTCGTCACGAACTCGTAGAACTCGCGGGCGCGCTCGGGATTCGGCGCGCCGGCGGGGATGGCGATGCCGTCCACGAGCACCGGCGTCCCCTCCTCCGGGACGATCCACGAGAACGGGTACCCGAAGCGGCTGGCCTGGAGGTAGGCGTCGGGCATGTTCCAGAGGGTCACGTCGGCCTCGCCGCGTGCGAGCATGAGGTAGAGCTGCGTCGGGTCGGCGGGGTACGCCTTCGTGTTCCGGTCGAGCCGGGCGAGCCAGCGCATCCCCGCCTCCTCTCCCCCGGCCCGCTCGATCATCGCCCCGAAGAGGGTCCGCATCGTGCCGGAGCGGACGGGCTCGCGGATGGCGACGCGCTCGGCGAACCGGGCGTCGAGGAGGTCGTCCCAGCCGGTCGGCGCCTCGGAGGAGTCCACGGCCTCGTGGTTGTACATGATGACCTCCGGCGTGCGGTACGTGCCGTACCAGCGGTCCTCGGGGTCGCGCGCCTCGGCGGGGACGGCGTCGGCCCAGGTTGGGCGGTAGGGTTCGAGGAGCCCCTGCTCGGCGGCCTCGGCGAACATCGTCTGCGGCGCGCCCCACCACACGCTCGCCTGCGGGTTCGTGGCCTCGGTGCGGACGCGGTCGAACGCCTCCTGGCTGCCCATGTCGAGCCACTGCACGTCCACGTCGGGGTGCTCCGCCTCGAACGCCTCCTCGTAGGCCTCCAGCAGGTCCTTGCCGTGGGGCGAGTAGACGACGAGGGTCTCGCGGTCGTCGCACCCGGCGAGCAGGAGCACGGCAAAGCAGAGAAGGGGGAGGCGCATCGGCAGCAGGCGGCAGGCAGAGGGCAGAAAATACGGAGCGGCTGCTCAGAACCTCCCGGCCTCCCACTCGTGCCAGCCGCGTTCGCTGCTCAGATGCGGCCCCGAGCACCCCTACGCAATACGCACTACGAATTACGCTCATGCACCTCCTCGTCACCGGCGCCACGGGCTACGTCGGCGGGCGGCTCGCGCCGCGCCTCGCCGCGCGCGGCCACCGCGTCCGCTGCCTCGCCCGCGACCCCGACCGGCTCCGCGGCGTCGAGTGGGAGGACGACGCCGAGGTCGTCCGGGGCGACGTGCTGGAGCCGGACACGCTCCCGCCCGCGCTCGACGGCATCGGCGCGGCGTACTACCTCATCCACTCGATGGGCGGCGGGAAGGACTTCGCCGAGCGCGACCGGCGGGCGGCCCGCAACTTCGCCCGCGCCGCAAAGGCGGCCGGCGTCGAGCGGGTGATCTACCTCGGCGGGATCGAGCCGGAGGGGGAGCCCTCGAAGCACCTCAAGAGCCGGCTCGAAACGGGCCGGATGCTCCGTGAGGAGGGGCCGCCGCTGACGGAGTTCCGCGCGGCCGTCGTCGTCGGTGCCGGGAGCGCGTCGTTCGAGCTCGTCCGCCACCTCACCGAGCGGGTCCCCGTGCTGCTCACCCCGCCGTGGGTGCGGACGCGGACGCAGCCCGTCGCCATCGCCGACGTGCTGTGCTACCTGATGGACGCGCTCGACCTCCCAGAGACCGTCGGGCGCGTGGTCGAGATCGGGGGGCCGGAGGTGATGAGCTACGGGGACATGTTCCGGGAATACGCACGGGTCCGCGGGCTGACCCGGCCCGTCGTCCCCGTGCCGTTCGTCGGGACGCGGCTCTCGGCGCTCGGCGCGAGCCTGCTGACGCCGGTCTCCTCGGGCGTCGTGAAGCCGCTGATTGCCGGGCTCGGCAACGAGGTCGTGGTGACGGACCCGAGCGGGATGGCGCTGTTCGACGTGGAGCCGACGGCCTACGAGGCGGCGATCCGGCTGGCGCTCCGGCACTTCCGCGAGGACCGCGTCGAGACGGCGTGGCACAGCGCGCTCTCGTCCTCCACCGTCGGCCACGTCGAGGACCTGCAGGCCGAGGCCGAGGGGCTCATCATGGACCGCCGCGAGCGCGTCGTCCGGGCCTCGCCGGAGAGCGTGCTCGCCGTGGCGAAGAGCATCGGGGGCGAGACGGGCTGGCTCTACGCGAACCCGCTGTGGCACCTCCGCGGCCTCCTCGACCAGCTCGTCGGCGGGCCGGGCCTGCGGAGGGGGCGGCGCCACCGCGCCGAGGTCCGCGAGGGGGAGGCCCTCGACTTCTGGCGCGTCGAGACGGTCGAGTCGGGGCCGGAGGGGACGCTGCTGCGGCTCCGCGCCGAGATGCGGATGCCGGGCCGGGCGTGGCTGGAGTTCCGGGCAGAATCCGAGGCGGCGGGGACGGACGGCGAGCCGCGCTCGCGCATCACCCAGACGGCCTATTACGAGCCGAAGGGGCTGCCGGGGCTGGCCTACTGGTACGCCCTCGTCCCGGTCCACCCCGCCATCTTCAAGGGGATGCTGGCCGAGCTCGGCCGCCGCGCCGAGAACCGCGAGCAGGCTGCCAAGACGCTGGAGCCGGCGTAGCCCTTACGCCTCGCCCTCGACGGGGCCGAAGCCGTGCTGCTTCGCCGCCGGGGGCGCCGCC
Organism: Rhodothermales bacterium; assembly: GCA_965215145.1. GTDB lineage: Bacteria > Bacteroidota > Rhodothermia > Rhodothermales > JANQRZ01. The sequence goes on from OZ244038.1 coordinate 3,488,835, forward strand.
GCCTCGATCTCGCGGAGCGCCTCGGCCAGGGCCATCTCCTCCAGCACGTCGGCGACGACGTCCTGGAGCCACTCGCGCTGGTCGTGGAGCGCCTCGGTGACGGCCTCCTTGAGCGCCTCCTTGAGCGCGGTGTCCGGGGGTGCCTGGTCCATGGAATGCCGATGGTCGGGGCGAGCGGGGCCGAGCCGGAAGGTACGCTTTCGTGATCTCCCCCACAGCCCACCCCCGACTGCACTCCATCGAGACCAAGTCCAGCCCTTAGCCTCGCAGGGACGCAGCATGCTGCGTCCCTACAACCGCGCGGATGGCTATGCGGGCAACTTCAGCCGACAGCGCGGAGGCGGACGAACTTCAGCCTCTTCTGCCCCACCGCCGGGAAGAACACCGTCGCCACATCGCTACCGCAGTTCCAGCACGCCCAGGTTCGGATCTGCGTCGAAGGCGAGGAGCGCCTCGTGGTGCTCTCTCAAGACACGCTCGACGACGTCGGTGCTGCAGTTGCCGGTGCGGATCCACACGTACCTCGGCGGGAAGCCGAGCAGCGGACTCAGTTCGCTGGGGTCGACGTCCTTGCCGGTGATGGCGAACCCGTGCTGCCGCGCGTATTCCCACACCTCCCGGTCCGAGGCTCTACCGAGGCCGAGGGGTCTTACGTGACTGGACTCCGGGAAGAGGTCGGCGAGCTGGGCAACGAGGCGCGGGGAGAGGTTCTGGTCGAAGAGGAGCTTCATAGGGAGCAGGAAAGGGGTCTCTCCGGATTATGCGCTGCTCCTTCCGCTTTCCTCAACTGATTTCCGGTTTTTAGGACCCACGCCTCTCAAGCTGCCGCCGTTGTGCGCTCCCGGTCGGCGGCGTAGCTCAGCGCGGCGAGCACGTCCTCGCGCTCCAGGTACGGGAAGTCTGCGAGCACCTCGTCGACCGTCATCCCGGAGGCAAGGTAGCTCAGCACGTCGTAGACCGTGATCCGCATCCCGCGGATGCACGGCTTGCCGCCGCGCTTGCCGGGCTCCATCGTGATCCGCTCGCGGTAGTCCATCGCTCTCTCGGTTGGAGCGACCAAGCTACGGCCTCAGCCGACGACCTGGAGGCGGGCGAACTTCAGCTTCAGCTTCTTCTGCCCGACGGCCGGGAAGAACACCGTCGCCGCCGCGCGCTCGCCCTGGCCTTCGACGGCGAGCACCTTCCCCTGGCCGAACGTGCCGTGGACGACCTCGACGCCGGGCACGACGTCCATCGCCCCCTCGTCGTAGACGACGCGGCGGCCGGCGTTGCCGTCGGGCGCGGCGGCGCTCCGGGCGGCGCGCTTCGGGCGGCGCGAGCGGGTCGCCTCCTCGCGGAGGTTCTGGCGGTAGTAGTGGGGGTCCATCTCGTCGAAGGCCGCCGTGCCCCCGCCGGAGACGCTGAACCGGTCCTTCTTGCCGCGGAAGCTCCGGCCCGTCTCCGTGCGGATCACGTCGTCGGCGTCGACCTCGTCGAGGAACCGGCTGCGGATGCCGGGCTGCTGCTCGCCGAAGCGGTAGCGGCTCCGGGCGTACGAGATGAACAGGAGCTCGCGGGCGCGGGTCACGCCGACGTAGAACAGCCGCCGCTCCTCCTCCAGCTCCGTCGGGTCCTGCGACGCGGCGGCGAGCGGGAAGAGCCCCTCCTCCATCCCCGTCACGAAGACGACCTGGAATTCGAGCCCCTTCGAGGCGTGGAGCGTCATCAGCGTGACGCGGTTCGGGTCGCCCTCGTCGGCGTCGGCGTCGGTGACGAGCGAGACCTGCTGCAGGAACTCCGAGAGCGTCGGCGTCTCGTCGGGGCCGCCGGAGGCGGCGAACTCGGCGATGGCGGAGATCAGCTCCTGCACGTTCTCCCAGCGCTGGAGGCTCTCGACGGTGTTCTCCTCGCGGAGCGCGTTCAGCAGCCCGCTCTCCCCGAGCAGCGAGCGCGCCACCTCGTCGGCGGCCGTGGACTCCGCCTTCGCGGCGTGGCGCCCGATGAGGAACGTGAACTTCTCGATGGCCTTCGCCGCCCGGCTCCCGACCCCTGCATCCCCGGCCCGCTCCAGCGCCTGCCAGAGCGTGAGCCCCTCGTCACGCGCGAACGTCTCCACCCGCTCCATCGACTTCGCGCCGATGCCGCGGGTGGGGTTGTTGATGGCCCGCCGGATGCTCGCGGCGTCGTTGGGGTTGACGACGAGGCGGAGGTATGCCAGCGCGTCCTTGATCTCCTTGCGGGTGTAGAACGAGAGCCCGCCGACGAGGCGGTACGGGATGCCGCCGCGCCGGAGCGCGTCCTCGATGGAGCGGCTCTGCGCGTTCGTCCGGTACAGCACGGCCACCTCCCGGTACGGCACGCCCGAGCGGACGTGGAGGTCGCGGATCCGGCGCTCGACCTTCTGGGCCTCGTCGCGCTCGGAGAGCGCCTCCATCAGGATGACGTGCTCGCCCTCGGGGTTCTCGGTCCAGAGCTTCTTGTCGAGCTGGGCGCTGTTCTGTCCGATGACGGCGTCGGCGAGCTGAAGGATTTTGCCCGTCGAGCGGTAGTTCTGCTCGAGCCGGATCGTCTTGGCCTGGGAGTAGTCCTTCTGGAACGAGAGGATGTTCTGGATGTCCGCCCCGCGGAAGGCGTAGATGCTCTGCGCGTCGTCCCCCACGACGCAGAGGTTCTTGTGCTCGGCGGCCAGCATCCGGGCGATCTGGTACTGGGCGTGGTTGGTGTCCTGGTACTCGTCGATGTGGACGTAGCGCCAGCGCCGCTGGTACTCGCCGAGGAGGTCGGGGTGCTGCTGGAACAGCTCGATGGGCTTGATGAGGAGGTCGTCGAAGTCCATCGCGTTGGCCCGCCGGAGCGCGGCGTTGTAGCCGCCGTAGACCCTCGCCGCGGCCTCCTCAAACGGGTCGGCGGCGAGGCGCTGGTACTCGGCCGGGGAGACGAGCTGGTTCTTGGCCCCGGAGATCCGCTGCCGCACGGCGCGCGGGCTGACGCGCTTGGCGTCGATCCCGAACCGGGCGAGCTGGTTGCGGACGACGTTCTCGGAGTCGGAGGTGTCGTAGATCGAGAAGTCGCGGGTGTAGCCGACGCGGTCGGCCTCGCGGCGGAGGATCCGCGCGAACACCGAGTGGAACGTCCCCATCCAGATCCCCCTCGCCCCCGCCGGCCCGACCAATTCCAGCACGCGCTCCTTCATCTCGCGCGCGGCCTTGTTCGTGAACGTCAGCGCGAGCACCTGGTAGGGCCGGGCCTTCCCCGCGGCGAGGAGGTACGCGATCCGGTGCGTCAGCGTCCGCGTCTTCCCCGAGCCCGGCCCGGCGATGATGAGGACCGGCCCCTCGGTGGCGGAGGCGGCTTCCTGCTGCATCGGGTTCAGCCCGGCCAGCACCTCGTCGGGGTCCACGCCCGGCAGCGGCTGCGCGGCAGCGGCGGCTTGCGCGCGCACCTCGGGCGGCGCGTCGGCGTCGGTGGGCGGGGGGGCGTCGAAGAGGCGGTACGTGCGCATCGGTCGGCAAGCGTCGGGAGGGCTCCGGGATGATAGCGCCGGTTGGGAATGGGGGAAAGGGAGAGTGGAGGAAAGGATGGGAGGATGGGAAGGGAGGCGGGGATGGAAAGCGGGCGCTGCCCTACATTGACCCGAGCGCCGAGCTGTAAACTGCAAACCGGAAACTGTCATGGACACCCCCGTCTCCACCCTCCTCAAGCGCAAGGGCGACTGGGTCATCACGATCCACCCGGACGCCACCGTCTACGAGACCATCGCCCGGATGGTCGAGCACAACGTCGGCGCCGTCTGCGTCACGCAGGGCGGCTCCTTGCAGGGCATCTTCACCGAGCGGGACTACCTCCGCCGGATCGTCCTCCAGGGCCGGACCTCGAAGACCACGGAGGTCCGGGAGGTGATGACGTCCGAGGTCGTCTGCGCCCGCCCGGAGCACACCGTCAGCGAGTGCATGGCGATGATGACGGAGCAGAAGTGCCGCCACCTCCCCGTCCTCCGCGACGGCGCCCTCGCCGGCATCATCTCGCTGGGCGACTGCGTGAAGGCGGTGATGGCGGCGAAGGACGCCCAGGTCCAGGACCTCCAGAGCTTCATCCGCGGCGGCTACCAGTAGAGTCGGAGGATCCCGAGGGCTCAGAAGGCGACGCCAATGCTGACGGGCAGCCCTCCCCCTTCGAACCCCTCGGCATCAAAGACGAGGATGGTCCGGAGCTCGAGCACCACAGCAACCTCCCCGATGCGCGCCCGCAAGCCGAACCCGTTGCCGAGTCCGATGCCCGCCAGCACCTCCCCCTCCGGCTCCCCGACAGGGTCGTCGGCCGGCGGCCGGCGGGCGTCGAAGCCGCGGAGATAGAGCGCAGCGGTAACGGGCAGGAAATAGAGCCGGACGGGTCGCTCGTCGCTCGTCACGTCCCGGCGGCTGACGAGGCCGGCGCCGAGCAGCCAGTACGGGGCGGCCTCCCGCGTGCAGTACGAGAACAGTGGGTCGGCGCAGGCATCACGCGCTCGTCCGCCATCGCCGTACTGGAAGAAGCCGTCGGCCGAGATCGTCAGCGGCGGAATGCTGCCGAGAAAAACGGAGAGCGGAGCCGGCAGCGGAACGGACTCCGTATTGACGAGACGATGCCGGACGTTCACGTGGTAAGTCGGCCGCAGTGTCGAACGGTCTTTGTTGATCCCGCCATAGCCTGCTAGCACCTCCACCCGTCCCGGCTGAGCCGACGCCGCCGGGGTCAGCGCGACGGCCAGCGCGGCGACGAGCGCGCCGATCAGGCGCATCCCGGTCATCACTCGACGCGGCCGGTGACGATGTCGTAGATGTTCGGGTCTCCCTCGTTGACCTTCTCCCCGCCCGCGGCTTCGGTCGCCTCGTCTTCGAGGACGGGGCGGAAGGCGCCGAGCGCGCCGCCCTCGTTAGCCCCGATCATGAGCGTGACGAGCGTGCCGCGCGGGAGCTCCGGGAGGACGAACTTCGGGAGCGAGAACTGGAGGCTCCCCTCGCTCACGTCGGCGATGGCGTCGCCGAGCCGGTCGAACTCGCCGAGCACGCGGCCCCGCTTGTCCTCGACCCGGAGGCCATCGCCGACGTAGGCGATGTACTCGTAGGCGTCGGCCGTCGGGAAGCGGTAGCCGGCGCCGCGTTCGACGTCGCGTTCCCCGCCCTCCTCGCTGTCAAAGGCGATGGCCGCGAACGTCGGCTGGAACCCCAGCGCCGAACGGTCGGCGAGGGCGGCGAGCTCGATGCGGAAGTACGTCGCCGAGTCGTCCTCGGCGACCTCGAAGTAGACAGCGTCGAGGACGCTTTCGGGGAAGCCGACGGGGTAGGTGTAGGTCGCCGTCGTGCCCCAGTCGTCGCCCTCGGGGTCGGTGCGGGAGAGGATGGGCACGGCCATCGGGCTCCTCCGCGTGACCTGCTCCGGCGTCAGCCGGCGCTCGGCGCGGACGGCCCGCATCACGGGGTACTCGTCCTGGACCTCCGGCTCGGCCCACGCGAACCCCTCCCAGAACGCGGGGTCCGGCGGGGTGAACGTGCTGTCGGACCGGACGCTCTCGCCGTCGCGCTCGGCGCCGCCGGCGGTGAGCACCACCGTCGTCGGCTCTGCGGCGACGGTGAGGGTGTCGCCCTGGGGCTGGGAGACCGGCACGCGGACCTCCTGCCCAAAGGCGCGGACACGGACCGTCGCCCCGCGCGGCAGGTCGCCCTGCGGGGTGAGCGCGGCTTCGAGGCGACCGTCGCCCTGCGCCATCACCGCCCGCACGGAGCCGCCACCGACGCGGAACGTGATGGCCGTCTCGCCCCAGCTCTCGGGGAGGTGCGGCGCGAGCACCACATCGTTGCCCGCGCGGTAGCGGACGCCGGCGTAGTCCTCGTAGGCGTTGCGGACGAACTCGGCCAGCGTGTACGGTTGGACCGGCGCGCCGCCAGGGTCGGGCAGCGCCTCGTCCCCCTCCGCCGTCGGGCGCGGGTGCGCGTCGAGGTTCTCGGAGATGGCCCCGACGACGCCGCGGTCGAGGAGCTGCCGGATGAGCGCCTCGGTCTGCTCGTAGGCCCGGTCCGGCGCGCCGGCGTCCACGAGGGCCGAGACGAGCGGCCCAGAGAGCGCCGTCCAAACAGCCCCCTCGTAGCGGGCCTCGGCGGGCGAGTAGAACTCGGGCTCGGTGAGGAAGGGGTAGAAGGTGGAGTCGGTCTGCGGCCGGGTCGAGACGCCGTGGGGATAAGCCAGCGCCTCGGCGAGGCGGCGGACGACGGCGCGCTCGGTCTCGGGGTCGAGGTTGAGGCCATCGAGCGCGAGCAGCCCGCTCGGCCGGAGGGTCGGGTTCGGTCGGCCAACGGCGTCGGCGAGGACGGGGCCGCCGCGGTCGTCGGCGAGGAAGGCGCGCTCGACGCGGGCGCCGAAGGCGCGGGCGCTGTCGGCGTAGGCGCGGGACTGCGCACTGACGCCCATGATCCGCGCGAGCCGCTGCATCGTGCGGAGGTTGGCGAGGTAGCGGGCCTGGACCTCGACGGGCTCGGGGCCGCGGGCGCGCTCCCGGCGCCGGCCCTCGGGGACCTGCACCCACGTCTGGTTCTCCGGCGCGCGGACGAGCCCGGAGGCCGCGCGGAGCTGGTTCCGGTCCTCGTAGCCGCGCTGGACGTAGACCGGGTTCCGCCAGAACAGCGTCCGGTTGCCGAGGACGAGGTCGTTGTCCCCCGTCGTGCGGAGGTAGTCGCCGAGGGCGGCGACGAGGACGGCCTGCGCGTCGGCGGTCTCGTAGACCGGGCGGCCGTTCTCGAACCGGCTCGGGGCGCGGCCGAAGATGTCGATCCGCCGGTCGAAGCGCTGGCTGCCGGCGTAGCGCTTGAGGAGGTCGGCGGCGCGCTCCCACTCGCCCGTGGCGAGGAACGCGCCGCGCAGCGTCTGGAGCATGTTCCACCCCGGCTGCGCCTGCGCGCCGGGGATGCCCGTGGCGATTTCGAACCCCGAGGTGTCCTCGACGACGAGCTCTTCGAGCGTGAGTCGAGCCCATCGGAAGGCCCGGTCGAAGTCCTCGTCCTCGGTCTCGATCCCGACGTCCTCGACCACGGCCGCGAGCCGCCGCTGGCGGCGCTCCAGCGTTGACCCCGCACTGCGAAGCGCCGCCTCGGCGGCGGCGGCGGCGGCTTCGGGCGTCATCCCCGTGGCGAGGGCGACCGTGCCGGGGCTCTCGAACCGGACGGCGCCGGGGGCGAGAGCCCGGTCTCGCGCGCCGAGGTCGCGGGGGTAGCGCTCGGCGAGGTCTACCCCACGCGTCCGGGCCTCGCCGCCCTCGGCCGCGACGGCGAGCCAGACGGGCCGGCGGCTCGTCCCGCGCGGCGCGGTGTAGTCCGTCCGGGCGACGAGGAGGGTGTTGCCGCGCGCCTCGGTCTGGTAGCCGTCGGCGCGGCGGTCGCTGAGGGCGGGGAGGAAGTCGAGCGTGCCGACGCTGTCGGGGACGCTGACCACGAGGGCGCCGTCGCCGAGGGTGACGACCTCGGTGAGCTCTTTCAGGTCCGGCCCCTGGAAGCGGCGGACGAGCCCGCCGAGGAACCCGCTCGTGTCGGCCTCGGCGTAGGAGCGCGCGACGAAGTCCGGCCGCGCCACGCCCTCGACGATGTCGGCCGGGCCGAGGCCGGTGGAGTCCGGCTCGCCGTCGCCGTCGAGGTCGGCGGGGAACCCCCAGCGCCAGCCGTCGAGGACGCGGAAGCCGCCAGCGACGAGGCCCATCGCGGGATTCCGCTGCGGGTCGGCGAGGGCGTCGTAGTAGTAGGTCCCCCGGCCGTCGGCGAGGAAGACCTCGCGGTCGGCCGAGGAGTCGGCGACGACGGCGAGGCGGGCGAGGGCCTCGGGCTCGCTCTCGGCGAGGGCGTCCGGCGCGTTGGGGTCGCCGCAGCCGCCGCAGCCGGCGAGGAGCAGGAGCGGAAGGGCGAGCAGGAGCAGGCGCAGCGGCCTCACGGGCGGAGCGGGGTCGGTCATGGCGGGGATGCACCGCGCGCGGCCCGGAGGGTTCCGGCGTGAAGGGGGAGGTTCGCGGGATTAGCGGTGCAGGCGGCAGGTCAACCCCCCTCCCTCGCTGCGCGGGACCTCCCCCCGGCTGGGGGAGGAGCTGTTCTCCGGTCGGCTCTCCGGTCGGCTGCGCGGTCGCAGCCCAGAGCTACGCTGAAGCGGCCTGCGCGGGGGTCTCCGTCGGCTCGTCCTCCCACCCCTCGATCAGCTCGATCACGGCGGCGGCGATGTGCTCCTGGTCCACGGTGCCGACGATCTCGCCGTGCTTGAAGAGGTGGGCGCGCCCGCGGCCGAGCGAGACGCCGAGGTCGGCGCCGGCGGCCTCGCCGGGGCCGTTGACGGCGCAGCCCATCAGCGCCACGTTGAGGTCCTTCTCGAAGCCCCGCTTGTTGATGGCGGCCTCGACCTCCTCGACCACCGAGAACAGGTCCCCCGCGAGGCGCCCGCACGTCGGGCAGGCGATCACGTTGACGCCGGGGCGGCCGAGGCGGAGGCTCTTCAGGATCTGGTGCCCGACCTCGACCTCGTGCACGGAGTCCGTGGCGAGGCTGACCCGGATCGTGTCGCCGATGCCGTCAGCTAACAAGCTCCCGATCCCGATGGAGGACTTGATGGTACCGGTTTGCAGAGAACCGCTTTCGGTGACGCCGAGGTGGAGGGGGTAGTCGGTGCGCGCGGCGAGGAGGCGGTAGGCCTGGATCATGAAGAACACGTCGGAGTGCTTCACCGAGATCACCACGTCCTCGAACCCCTCGCGGGCGCAGACCTCGACGTGGCGCATGGCGCTCTCGTAGAGGGCCTCGGGCTGGGGGTAGCCGTACTTGTCGAGGATGTCCTTCTCCAGCGAGCCGGAGTTGACGCCGATCCGGACGGGGACGCCGCGCTCCTTGGCGGCCAGCAGCACCTCCCGCTCCCACTCCGGCTTGCCGATGTTGCCGGGGTTGATGCGGACCTTCGCGACGCCGGCCTCCAGCGCCTTGAGCGCGTACTGGTAGTTGAAGTGGATGTCGGCGACGACGGGGACGGGGCTGCCGGCGACGACCTCGGCGAGGGCGTCGGCGTCCTCGGGGCGGGGCACGGCGACGCGGACGATGTCGGCCCCGGCCTCGGCCAGCCGGGTGATCTCGGCGACGCACTTTTCTACGTCGTGGGTCTTCCCGGTCGTCATGCTCTGGACCGAGATCGGGGCGCCGCCGCCGACGAGGACGCCGCCGACGTTGACCTGGCGGCTGGGGCGGCGGGGGCGCTCGGCGGTCTTCGGCGTCTGCATGGGGCTGCGGGCGTGCGGATCGGGCCGTAAACCGGGGCCTGGGACGGGGGTTCGGGGGCGCGGGTTAAGAATGCGCTAGCCGAGGCGTTGGTCTGGTCAGCCCCCCTCCGCCCTGCGGGCTCCTCCCCCCGGCTGGGGGGAGGAGCTTTCCGCGCTCGGCAACTCCGCTGAGGGGTCTTCCGTCGTGAGCGAGCCGTCGGGACGTTCGTAGTGGAGGACGCCGCCGATGGAGTAGACATTGGGCACGCCGAGGCGGCGGCTCTCCTCCTGCGCCCGCCGCACAGCCCGGTTGCCGATGCGCTTCAGCCGAAGCGTCTCTTCGCACAGGGCGGGATCGAAGGCGTCAGGCGCTTGCATCGTCGCGGAGGTCTGAGGTGAAGAGGTCGAGCAGCCTGTGGTTGTAGACCTGAACGTGCCGTGGGTCCCCCGCAGCGACCTCCTCGATGCCCGTCGCCGCGTTGAAGAAGAGCTGCCAGCGGTCGGCCTTGAATCGGTAGGTGCTCCAGAAGTTGCGCTTGCTGCGGGTGTAGCGCCGGACGACATCGGCCTCGGGCACGTGGTGGCCGCCCTTCGCCACGCGCTCGCGGACGCGCGCCACGCAGGTCTCCGGCGCATCGAGGAAGAGGAAGACGAGGGTGGTGTCGTAGCCGCCGCGCTGCATCCGGTCCAGCAGGCGCTCGAAGCCGCGCCCCGCCAGCGTCGTCTCGACGACGAACGGCGCTCCCTCCTTGATGTGGGCGCGGAGCCGACGGAGGAAGATCCTCCCGGCCTCGACACGTACTCGCGCGGGGTCGTCGGGCGCGAGGTCCGAGGCGATGGCGTCGGCGCTGAGGAACGGGAGCGGGTCGGTGCGGAGGTACTCCAGCGCGAACGTGGTCTTCCCCGCCCTGTTCGGCCCCGCTACGATGATGGCTCGTGAGACCTCCAGCACGTTCCGAGGGTTTTTGCCTCCACCTGCTGCCGGTGCAGCTTCAGGATACGAGGGCGGGTCTACGCCGCAGCGGTGATGGGGTCGCCCTAAATGCCGAGGGGCGTCTTGTCGTCGGGGGCGAGGATGCCGTCGGGGCCCTTGCGCTCCTGCTTGGTGGGAGCGGGGAAGTCGGCGGCGGGGATGGTGGGGGCGGCGAGGATGCGCCGGAGGAGGTCGTTGGCTGCACCGTGGCGGGCGAGGACGGCTTCGAGGACCCAGAGCAGGTCGAGGAGGTCGTCGTCGAAGGACCAGGACCGGGGGCGGATGTCGTCGAGCGGGGACGACGTGCGGCCGGCGCCGGACTTCCTGCGGTAGTCCAGCCAGGACTGACGGGGAAGAAACCGGAGATGGAGAAGGCCATGACCTCCGGGGGCACGTCGGCGACGATGCCGGCGGCGTCGCCCTCGCCGATGCGGAGCTTGCGGGTGGCGGGGTCATAGGCCCAAACGTCTGGGTAGCGCTCAGGGGTCTGCGGGGTGTCGCGGCGGATGCTGGCGCTGCCGCGGGGGAGGCCATGCTTGCCCGTCCGGGTGCCCTCGGGGACGAACCGTTCGCCATAGGTGTGGAGCCAGAGGAGCTCGCGGCCGAGAGCGGCGGCCTCCTCGAAGAGGGCGGCGTCGGTGGTGACGGGGAGGCGTGGGCCGGGGGTTTCGAGGGCTTCCCAGAAGGTCTCGACGTAAGCAGGGGCGGCGAGGAGGGCGAAGGCGTAGGCGAACACGTCTTCCGGCTCTGGCGCCGCGCCGTAGGCCCGGGCGAGGCGGGGGAGGACGTCGCGGGTGAGGTTGGCGTGGGCTCCTTCCTTGTCTTTGTAGAGCGGGACGACGTGCTTGCCGCCGAAGGAGCCGCGGAAGTGGTGGAGGTCCGGGACCAGGTTCGACACAACGGACATCGGCCCCTTACCCGCTACTTCGGTGATGAAGCTGACGAGGTAAGTCTGCTTGCCGCTGTGGGCTGACCTGCTCCCCGTAATCTGATCCAGTCGCTACGATAGTGCTGCGCCCCATCCCGCAGCACCATGAAACGCCACTTCCCCGAGGAGATCGTCACCAAGCTCCGCCGCGTCGAGACCCTCACCGCCGACGGCTCCACCGTCGCTGAGGCCGTCCGAGAGATCGGCGTCACCGAGGTGACCTACTACCGCTGGCGCAAGAAGTACGCCGGCGTCGGCCAGCCGGAGGCCCAGCGGCTCCGTGACCTCGAGAAGGAGAACGCCCGCTTGAAGAAGCTCGTGGCCGACCTCTCGCTCGGCAACGACATCCTCAAGGAGGTCGCCAGGGGAAAGCTCTGAGCCCGGCGCGTCGGCGGACCGCTGTCGCCCACGTCCAGCGCGAGTTGGGTGTGAGCGAGCGGCGGGCCTGCCGCGTCGTCGGGCACCCTCGCTCGACCCACCGCTACGCGCCGGAGCGCCCGGCGAAGGACCGCGCGCTCGTGGCCCGCCTGCTCCGACTCGCCCGCGACCACCCACGCTATGGCTACCGCCGGGCGTGGGCCGTGCTGCGCGGCGAGGGCTGGGCCGTCAACCGGAAGCGGGTCCACCGGCTCTGGCGCGAGGCCGGGCTCCAGGTGCCGCAGAAGACGCAGAAGCGCCGCCGCGTCGGCACGGGCGAGAACTCGACCGTCCGGCTCGCCCCGGAGCGGCCGAACCACGTGTGGTGCTACGATTTCGTGTTCGACGCGACCGAGGACGGGCGCGCGCTCAAGCTGCTCCCCGTGCTCGACGAGTACACCCGCGAGTGCCTCGCGCTCGTGGTCGGCCGCTCGCTGACGAGCCAGCACGTCGTGGCGACACTCGACCGGCTCATCGCGCCCCTGCCCCTGGGGCGGGGGCAGCGCGGTGCGCCGACGTTTGTGCGGAGCGACAACGGCTCCGAGTTCATCGCCCACCGGGTCGGCGCGTACCTGCTCGCCGCCGAGTCGGACACGAAGCACATCGACCCCGGCGCGCCGTGGCAGAACGGCTACAGCGAGTCGTTCAACGGGAAGCTCCGCGACGAGCTCTTGAGCCAGGAGCTCTTCGCGACGTTGTCCGAGGCCCGCGTGCTCGCCGAGCGCTGGCGGCGCCACTACAACGAGTCGCGCCCTCACAGCGCGCTCGGCTACCTTCCACCGGCCGCGTTCGCGGCCACCCTCAACCCCGAACCGGCGATGGCACTGTCATAGCCGCTGGTACGAAGAACGGGGGCCGGCCAGGGCCTTCCAGATCGTTGGGCTTGCTCTATCAATAAGCCGAGCGTCAGCAATCAAGTGCTGGCGGTCGAAACTCCGATAGGCATACGGGATGACCTCGGGGATTGGGGCGTCTTTCGGCAGGGTAGCTATGGCTGGACCAGCCGGCAGGTAACTCACGTCAGGCTCGTCGTCTGCCTTCCGGCCCGTCGGCCGGTTCACGAAAGCTTCCGTTCGGTCTTCTGTGCTCAAGAGAGAATGCCACCGACGTTCAAGCGCGCTATAGTCTGAGGCCATCGGCCACTTGCGGCCGATCTTGACGCCCCCTGCCTGCCACGGGAAGAGGTCGGTGAGAGCGGGGTAGCGGAGGTAGGCTTCGGAGCGGGCGGGGAGGAACGGGGCGGCCCAGCCGGTCGGGCACGCGTCCCAGTCCACGTCCTCGAAGTCCCCGATGCGGCGGAGCCGTTCGAGCTTCTCGGCCTCCGCGCCCTCGACGCGGGCATGATGGACGCGGGCGGGCTCGCCTTCGGCGGTGCGGCGGGCGTCGCCGTCGCGATAGCGGACGCCGGTGGCGACGCAAACGGGGGTCTGGATGGCGAAGACGTTGTCGGACTTCCGGGCACCAAGGTTGTCCCCGCCGAGGTCGAGGACCCAGAGGTCGTCGAAGGTCTCGCGCATCACGGCGCGCATCCCCTTGAAGCCGGGGCCGCGGAGGTAGGAGGAGGCCGTGATGAAGGAGACGATGCCGCCGTCGGAGCGGGAGGCGGGGCCGACGGTCTTCCAGAGCGCCCAGCGCCAGAAGTAGACGTAGTCGTTGTAGAGGTTCTTGGCGTGGACGCCGTCGCCGGAGGCGGTGAGGGGGTCGGTGAAGTCGTCGAGGATGGGGCGGGAGCGGACCTCCTTCGTGTCCTTGCCGGCCTTCGTGATGACGTGTCCGAAGCGGACCCACCTGCCCTTGCGTTGGACGATCTCGCGGCCGTCCTCGGCCTGCTCGCGGTCGTAGGGCGGGTTGCCGAGGCAGAGGAGGACGGGGGCATGGGCCTTGACGCGCTGGGCACGGCGGTGCTCCTCGGCGAGCTCCTTCTCGTTGAGCCCGACGCCCTGGACCCTCGGGACGTGGTCGGGGTCCTCGAGGGTGTCGGTGAGGTAGATGTGGGCGCCGTCCGCGGGGAGGGTGCCACCGGCGGCCTGGACCTGCTGGGTGAGGCGGAGGTGCGCGACGGCGTAGGGGCCGACGAGGAGCTCGAAGGCGTGGGTGCCCTCGGCGGCGCGGGTGGCGGCCTGCCCGACGCTGCGGCCCCGGGCGGCGACGAGGTCGAGGCCGTGGCGGACGGCGGCGAGGAGGTAGGTCCCGGTGCCGCAGGCGGGGTCGAGCGTGACGACGCCGTCGGAGGCGACGCCGTAGGGCTTGTCGAAGGCGGCGTCGAGGAGGCGGGCGGTGAGGCGGACCTGGGCCTGGACGACCTGCCAGGGGGTGTAGTAGACGCCGCGGTCCTTCCGCATCTTGGGGTCGTAGGCGGCGAGGAAGTCCTCGTAGAAGTAGAGCCAGGGGTCGGCGGCGTGGGCAGGGCCATCCTCAACGAGGGCGCCCTGCTTCTCGAAGATGGCGGGGTTGACGCCGCTGATGACGCGCTCCAGGAGGCTCACCGTGGAGCCGAGGGCCTTGCGGGCGCGGGGGTCGCCGAGGACGCGGAGGGCCTCAGAGAGGAGGGAGTGGCCGGGCCGGAGGGCCTCGGCCGCGTCGTCCGTGGAGAGGTCGTCGGCGCCGGAGAAGTGGGCGAGGAGGAGGGCGTAGGTGAGGGTCTGGGCGTAGGCGTCGGCGAACTGGTGGTCGGTGGCGTCCGGAAAGAGCCGCCTCCGCCACACCGGGGCGAGGTGGGAGAGCGGGGAGTCGGGGTCCTTCAGGGCCTCCTCCACGTCCTCGCGGAGCAGGCGCGCGATGGGGGCGAGGAGTTCAGCGAGGTCCTTCGGGCTCTTCGGCGCGGCGGGCTCCCAGCCGAGGAAGGCGCGGAAGAGGTCACCGAGGGCGCGGGCGTCGGCGTCGGAGACGGCCTCGGCGCCGTCGTCCCGGGGGTCGCCGTCGAGCTTGACGAGGGGGCCTTCGCGCTCGCCGCGGGCGAAGTGGGCGAACTGGAGACCGTCGGTATAGACGACGTTGGGGAGGCGCTTGAACTTTTCCCACTGCTTCTTGTCGCGGCCTTTGAAGCGGGGGGCGTTGGCACCAGTGCCGGGCTTCTTGAGCTCGACGTGCCCGACGAGGAGGCCGCCGACGTAGACCCCGAGGTCAGGCCGGCCGATGCCTTCGACGGGCGCCTCGGGTAGGACGAGAACGTCGGTGACGCCGAGTGCGGCGGCGGCGTCCTCGATGAGTTGAGCCGTGTGACGCTTGAGCTGCTCCTCGGGCCAGGCGGAGGCGCCGGGCGGGAGGTCGTAGGCGTCGCGGAGGCGGTCGGCGAAGGCGCGGAGGGGGTCGCTGAGAGGGAGCGTGTCAGTCACGAGGAAGCGTGTCAGTCACGAGGAGCGGAGTCTTAGGCCGGTTAGCAAGGATACCCCAGCGTCGGTGTTCTTGTCGCCCCCGGTGGCGGGGAGGCCGAGTCAGAGGTCTCTCGGCTCCGCTGCGCTCGGGATGACCGAGAGGGCAGGTGGGCACTGCAAGCAGCCGGGTGAAGGGGACTGGGCACTTCGAGGGCGGCGGGGCGTTTGGTTCCCTCCACGCTCCTTCTCCTTCCATGCTCACGCTCGACCTCCCGCCCGGCGTCGACGAGGCCCACGCGCGGCTCGTGCTCGCCATCGGGCTGTTCCAGGAAGAGGCCGTCTCCGTTGGGAAGGCCGCTCGGATCGCAGGGCTCTCGTACCGGGCGTTCCTCGACGCGCTCCGCGAACGCGACATCCCCGCCTATGTGTACGACGACGAGGCGCTCGCTCAGGACCTCGCGTTCGTCCATCAGTTCAAGGAGGAGCGGGGGCTTTGACAGATCTCGTCGTCACGGATACGTCGTGCCTGATCGCGCTCGACCGGGTTGGGCACCTCGACGTGCTGCCAGCTCTGTTCGTAGTACACGCCCCGCCGGCCGTGGTTGAAGAGTTCGGCCAACGGCCGGCCTGGCTCCATGTCGAGCCCGTGCCGGACCTTGATCAGGTGGAGGCGCTGTTGGAGCAGGTCGACCGGGGAGAGGCGGAGGCCATCGTCCTCGCAGCTTCGTATTCCGATGTGCGCCTCTTGATCGACGACAAGGAGGGGCGCCGGGTGGCGCAGGCACTTGGGCTGCGGATTACGGGGACGGCGGGCATCCTGCTCGCGGCGAAGGCGGCGGGGCTAGTGCCCGCCGTGCGACCCCTTCTCGATGTGCTGAGGGAGCAGCACAAGTTTCGGCTCGGGGAGCGCCACTACGAGCGCGTGCTCCGGGAAGCTGGCGAGGTGTAGGCGAAGGCGGGAGGGGCGCGGAAGAGGTCGGCGCTCGCGGCGGTGGGGGCACCTCAGGGGAAGCGGGGCGTTGTCGTGGCTTATCCTCCCCTACCATGCTCACGCTCGACCTCCCGCCCGACGCAGACGGGGCCCACACCGAGGATCTCGCGTTCGTCCGGCAGTCTGAGGAGGAGCGGGGGCTTTGAGGGACCTCGTCGTCACGGACCCCTCGTGCCTGATTGCGCTGGGCCGGATCAGCCGGGTGGGACGGCTTCCGGCGCTGTTCGAGGTCCTCGCTCTGCCTGCCGTCGTGACAGGGTTCGGCTGTCGCTCTGAAGCGCAGCCCGCTCCGGCGCCTGCCCATCACCCGCCCCGTTCGATCATCACCCGCTCCGTCGATGGCTAAGCAGGCAGGGTTCGAGCGCAACATCGGCCTCTTCATGGCCGTGATGATCGGGATCGGCGCGATGATGGGGCCGGGCATCTTCGCGCTGCCCAGCGAGGTGGCGCAGTCCGTGGGGCCGCTCGGCATCGTCGCGTACCTGCTCATGGGCGGGCTCACGCTCTTCACCGCGCTCAGTTACAGCGAGCTCGGCGCGGCCATCCCCATCGCCGGCGGCGGCTACTCGTTCGTGAGCCGCACGCTGCCCAACCCCGTGGCGTTCCTCACGGGCTGGTTCTTCTGGATCGGCAACACGCTGGCGTGCTCGCTCTACGCGGTCATCTTCGCGCTCACGATCAAGAACTACTTCTTCCCCGGGCTCAGCGTGGTGCTGGTGGTGCTGGCGACGACGGCGGTGTTCACCGCCTCGAACTACCGCGGGCAGGCCGAGGCGCTCAAGGCGATCACCGTGATGAACATCGTCGAGCTCGTCGTGCTCGTCGGCGTGGGGGTGCTCGGGGCCTTCCGGGTGGAGCCGGCCAACCTGGAGCCCTTCGCGCCGATGGGGCTCGGGCCGCTCCTCCCCACGATGGGCCTCATCTACATCTCCTACGTGGGCTTCGACCTCATCACGGTGGCCGCCGAGGAGATCGTCGAGCCGGCCAAGAACATCCCCCGCGCGATCCTCATCACCCTCGGCGTCGGGATCGCCATCTACGTCCTCGTCCTCTACGTGATGATGGGGGTCGTCCACTACACCGACCTCGCGCAGACGAGCACGCCGTTCATCTTCGTGGCGGACCACCTGTTCGGCGCGTGGGGGCGCTGGGCGGGCGTCCTGGCGACGGTGATGGCGAGCCTCTCGGCCTTCAGCGTGACGCTGGGCGCGAGCGCGCGGGTGCTCTTCGCGCTCGGGCGGGACGGCCACGTGCCGGAGGTCCTGGCGCGGCTGCACCCGAAGCACAACACGCCGCACGTCGCGCTCCTCGTCTGCGCCGGGCTCGTCACGGTCCTCGGCGCCTCGGGCGTCGTGCGCCTGCTCGCCTCGGCGAGCAGCTTCGGCTACCTCGTCGCCATCGGCGTCGTGAACTACGCCGTGATCGCGCTGCACCGGAAGATGCCGGCCCTGCGGCGCCCGTTCAAGATCCTGCTCTACCCCACGATCCCGGTCCTGGGCATCGTGGGGTGCTGGTTCTTCGTGCCCCTGCTGGAGCCGCAGAGCCTGCTCCTCGGCGGGGGCCTCACGGCCGTCGGCGCCCTGCTCTACCTTGTCCAGCCGGCCAACCGCGCCGACCTCGGCGCGCTCCCGGCCGTCTACCACCGGCTCAAACTCAGAATCAAAGCCTACTGGAGGTCTCGGATGAACGTGCTCATCGTCGGCGGGGGGAACCAGGGGAGCAACATCGCCGACCGGCTGCTCCGCCAGGACGAGATCCGGATGGTGTTCCGCACGGCGGAGTACCAGATCACGTTCGTCGAGCAGGACGAGGCGCGCTGCGAGGAGCTGGGGCGCCGCTACAACGTGCCCGTCTTCCAGGGCGACGGCACGAAGCAGGAGATCCTGGAGCAGGTCGAGCCGCGCAAGATGGACGTGGCGATCGCCGCGACGGACCACGACGAGCGGAACACCATCGTGGCGCTCCAGGCGAAGCGGCTCGGCATCCGGCGCGTGATCGCCATCGCGCGCGACCCGGACTACGTCTCGCTCATGGAGGACAGCGGGATCGTATGCATCAGCGCGCCCTACGCCACGGCCGCGATGGTCGAGAACTACCTCGAGCGCCCCGGCGTGGCCGCGCTCTTCGAGGTCGGGACGGGCGTGGCGAGCCTCATCGACATGGAGGTGCCGGAGGGGGCCGAGGTCGTCGGGCGGCGGATCCAGGAGATCGGCATCCCGAAGCAGTGCGTGGTGGCGGCCGTCATCCGGGGCGACGCGTTCGTGGTGCCGCGCGGCAGCACGGAGATCCACGGCGGCGACCACGTCGTGTTCGTCGGGCCGGGCGAGGCGGTGCAGACCGCCCACGACATCTTCTCCGCCGAGCGGGCCGTCCCGTAGCCTCCTGCACCCGCCGGGTTGGGGATGCACGGGCGGGGCACAGAGGAGGTCGCGGAGGTGAGAGGCACTTCGGGGGCGTCGGGGCGTTCTCATCGTCCATCTTCTTCCCTCCGAACCCATGCTCACGCTCGATCTCCCGCCCGGCGTAGATGAGGCCCACGCTCGGCTCGTGCTCGCCATCGGGCTGTTCCAGGAAGAGGCCGTCTCCGTTGGGAAGGCCGCTCGGATCGCAGGGCTCTCGTACCGGGCGTTCCTCGACGCGCTCCGCGAACGCGACATCCCCGCCTACGTGTACACCGAGGAGATGTGGGAGCAGGACTTGGCTTTCCTCCGTCGCCAGCGCGAGCGGGAGGGGGGACGAGCACCCTCGTCGTCACGGACACCTCGTGTTTGATCGCGCTCGACCGCATCGGGCAGATCGAACTGCTCCCAGCGCTGTTCCAGGTGCTCGCCCCACCCGCCGTCGCAGAGTTCGGGCGGCATCCCGACTGGCTGACGGTGCGTCCGGCGCCGGACGGCGCGCAAGTCGCCGAGCTCCTGGAGGTGATCGACCGGGGCGAGGCGGAGGCCATAGCGCTCGCGCTCACGATTCCCGACGCGCAATTGCTGATCGATGAAGCCCTGGGCCGGAAGGTGGCCTTGCAGCTCGGGCTCCACGTCACCGGGACAGCCGGCATCCTGGTGGAGGCGAAGCGGCAGGGGCATATCCCAGCGGTTCGCCCGCTGCTGGACGCGCTCGTCCGGAAGCATGACTTTCATCTGAGCGAGAAGCTCTACGGCCACATCCTCGAAACGGCGGGCGAGGCGTGAACGCTCAACCGGCCCCCTCCAGGGCGACGGCGGGCGGGGCGCGGAAGAGGTCGGCCGAGGCGGCGAACTCGTCGGCGAGGCCGATCAGGATGAGGCGGTCGCCGGGGGCGACGCGGAAGTCGCCGGCGGGGCTGGCGAGCGTGCGGCCCTCGCGGCGGACGGCGACGACGGTGAGCCCGTGGCGCTGCCGGAGCGCGAGTTCAGCCAGCGTGGCGCCGGCGGCGGGGGCGCCCGCGCGCACGGCGACGGCGCGCGTGTGCAGCCCCTCCTCGTCGAGCCCCTGGAGCACCATCAGGTGGGCCTCCTGGATGGAGCCGCGGAGCACGGCGTAGTCCCCGGCGCGGACCTGCGAGACCTGCCGCTCGATCTCCTCCTTTGGGACGAAGTACACGCCGAGGACGTGGCTGAACAGCCGGACGGTCGTCTCCAGCTCCTCCGGCACGACGACGTCGGCGCCGGCCTTCTCCAGCGGGCCGATGTCGGCGAGGAACCGGACGCGGGCGAGGATCTGGAGCGTGGGGTTCTCGAACCGCGCGCGCCCGACGATCCGCTCGGTGGCCTCGCGGTCGTTGATGGCGACGACGAGGAGCTTGGCGTGGTGGACGCCGAGGCGTTCGAGGATGTGCCCCTGCGCGGCATCGCCGTAGACGATGGGGACGCCCTCCCTGCGCGCCTCGTCCACGCTCTCGGGGTTCAGCTCCGAGACGACGAACGGGATGCCGGTGTCGCGGAGGACGCGGACGAGCCGCCGCCCGGCCGGCCCGTAGCCGACGACGATGGTGTGGTCCTCCAACTCCTCAATCCCCTCACCCACCGCTTCGGGCTCCGGCGTGGGGGCCCGCCGGTCGAGCCAGCCGGCCACGCGTGGGGCGGCGATCATCAGGAACGGCGTCGCGAGCATCAGCACGACGCTGACGGCGATGAACCCCTGCTGCCCGACGTCCCCCAGCCCCGCCGGGCCGAGGCCGAGGGCGGCGCCGGCGAGGGCGAGCACGAACGAGAACTCCCCGATCTGCGCCAGCCCGATCCCGGCCGTCGCGGCGGTGCGCAGGGGGAAGCCGAGCACGCGGATGCTGAGCGTCGTGATGACAGCCTTGAGGACGAGCACGCCGACGGCGATCCCGGCCACCGGCAGCAGGTTCGCCAGGAGGAACGCCGGGTCGAGCAGCATCCCGATGGAGACGAAGAAGACGGCGTTGAAGACGGTCTGCAGGGGGATGATGTCGGCGAGGGCCTGGTCCACGTACTCGCTCTCCGAGACGACGAGGCCGGCGAGGAAGGCGCCGAGCGCGAGGCTGACGCCGACGAGCCCCGTCGCCCACGCCGTCCCGAGCCCGACGGCGACGACGGCCAGCAGGAACAGCTCCCGTCGGCGCGTCCGCGCGAGCTGGTCCAGCATCCACGGCACGAAGCGCCGGGCGGCCACGAGCACGACGGCCACGACGAGCGCGGCCGTCCCGAGCGCCAGCGCGATCCCCCCGGCACCCGCGGCGGTGCCCGCCATCACCGGCACGAGCAGCACCATCCCCACGACGGCGAGGTCCTGGAAGATCAGGACGGCCAGCGTGAGCTGCCCCACCGGCGTGTCCGTCTCGGCGCGGTCGGCGAGGAGGGTCAGCACGATGGCCGTCGAGGAGAGCGCGACGAGGCAGCCGGTGAACACGGCGGCCCCGGCGTCCACGCCGAGGAGCAGCAGCGGCACCGCCACGATCCCCGTCGTCACCCCGACCTGGAGCCCGCCGCCGACGAGGATCGCCCGGCGCAGCTTCGCCAGCTTGGCGAGCGAGAACTCCATCCCGATGATGAACAGCAGCAGGATCACCCCGACCTCGGCCGCCTGTTGCACGAACTCCAGGTCCTCGACGAACCCGAGCGCGCCGGGCCCGACGAGGACGCCGGCGAGCAGGAACCCGGCGATGGGCACGATCCGCAGGCGGTAGCAGACGTAGGCCACCCCGACGCTCGCGACGAATAGGGCGACGAGCTCACCGAGGAACGGCAGCGTGGCGGCGGCGAGGTACAAGCGAGAGGGGGAAGGGGTGGGCGAGGCCGGAAGCTACGGGCCACGACTCGTCAGGGACTGCGGGCGGCGGGCGCCAACGTCCGGCTGGATCAGGGGTTCGCCCGGCGAGCCCGGAGCGGAATCGGGCGAGGGCTCAGAACCGTCCGCCCTTCGCCCCGTTGAGGTATCGTCCCGGCGAGCGGCTACCGGGGGGTTCTGGCAACGCGCCGCCCCACCTTCTCCCCGAGGACGCCATGTACCGCTACAACCGCCTCATCGTCGGGCTCAGCGGCAGCGAGACCGACCGCTCGACCCTCCGCTGGGCCGCCCACGTGGCCGAGATGGCCGGCTCCGCCGAGGCCCACTTCGTCCACGTCACCCCCCAGCTCGACTACCCCATCGAGGCGCTCACCGAGAGCTTCGGCGGGGTCGCCCTCACGGAGCACATGCGCGAGCCCGTCGAGGAGTACGTCCGCGACGAGGCCGCGCGCGCCTTCGGGCACCTCCCCGAGGTCGAGCGGGACGTGACGACGGAGGAGGGCAGCCCGCTCCCGGAGCTGCTCCGCCTCGCGCGCGACCGCGAGGCCGACCTCGTGATCGTCGGGCGGCGGCGGCACGAGGCGGGGACGCTCCCCGAGAAGCTCGCCCGGAAGGCGCCGTGCTCGGTGCTCGTCGTGCCGGCCGAGGCGCCGCTCCGGCTGCGCCGGATCCTCGTGGCCGTGGACTTCTCGGAGTACGCCGCCCTCGCCGTCGACGTGGCCGCCGCCTTCGGCGAGGCCGCCGGGGTCGAGGAGGTCATCGCCCACCACGCCTACTGCGTGCCCGTGGGGTACTACAAGACGGGCAAGGGCTACGACGCCTTCGCCAGGATGATGGAGGGCTACGCGTGGGACCGGTTCGAGCGGTTCATGGAGGACCTCGACACGCGGGGCCTCCCGTTCCGCCCCCTCTTCGCCCTCGACGACTCCCCGCCCGAGGCGATCCGTGAGGCCGCCGAGGAGCAGGACGTGGACCTCGTCGTGGTCGGGGCGCGGGGGCGCTCGGCCGGGGCCGCCGTCCTGCTCGGCAGCGTCACCGAGCGGCTCATCGCCCGGCTCGACGTGCCCATCGTGGCGGTCAAGAAGAAGGGCGAGAACCTCTCGCTCCTCGACGCCCTCTTCCAGCTCTGAGCCCGGCGCCTGCGACGAGCGGCGCCGGCGGGCCGGCCTCTATGCGGGGCCGGGGGCGCTGCGGCGGGCGCCCCGGCTGAGGAGGACCCAGCCGAGGAGGCCCGAGAGGAGCGACGCCGCGAGGATGCCGACCTTCGCGCTGTCGAGCATCGCCGGGTCGGCGAAGGCGAGGCCGCCGATGAACAGCGCCATCGTGAACCCGATCCCGCAGAGCGCCGCGACCCCGATGACCTGCCGCCAGCCGACCCCCGTCGGCAGCGCGGCGACCCCCGTCCGCACGGCGAACCACGCGAACAGCGTGACCCCGACGGGCTTCCCGATGAAGAGCCCCGCCACGATGCCGATGGAGATGGGGTTAACGAGGCCGCCCTCCCCCCCGCCGAGGGCGACGCCGGCGTTGGCGAGCGCGAAGACGGGCATGATGAAGAAGGCGACCCAGCCGTGGAGGTGGTGCTCCATCCGCGCCAGCGGCGTCTCGGCGTTCCGCGCGATGACCTCGAGGGTGTGGACGGCGGCGCGCTGGTCGTCGCTCGGCTCGGTCGAGCCGGGGCGGAGGTCCTGGGCGAACTCGGCGACGGCGGCCTTCGCGTGGTCGAGGAAGGCCGGCGCGTCGATCCGGCGCTGGGCGGGGATGGTGAGGGCCGCCAGCACGCCGGCGATGGTGGCGTGGACGCCGCTCTTCAGCAGCGCCACCCACAGCCCGAACCCGAGCAGCACGTAGATCACCGTCCGCTGCGTGCCGAGCTTGTTCATCAGGATCATGACCGCGAGGAAGGCGCCGCCGATGGCGAGCGCGTTCACCTTCACCTCGGCCGTGTAGAACAGGGCGATCACGAGGACCGCGCCGAGGTCGTCCACGATGGCGAGGGCGGTGAGGAACACCTTGAGCGCCAGCGGCGCCCGGCTCCCAAGCAGCGCGAGCACCCCGAGCGCGAAGGCGATGTCCGTCGCCATCGGGACGCCCCAGCCGGCGGCGCCGGGGCCGCCGACGTTGAGGAGGTAGTAGAGCCCGGCCGGGACGATCATCCCGCCGGCCGCGCCGGCCAGCGCCAGCGACGCCTGCTTCGGCGAGCTCAGCTCGCCCGTCAGCACCTCGCGCTTGATCTCGAGGCCGATGAGGAAGAAGAACAGCGCCATCAGCCCGTCGTTGATCCACAGCAGCAGCGGCTTGTCGATCACGAGCGGCCCGGCCCCCAGCGTGACCGGCGTCTGCCACAGCGCGAAGTAGCCCTCGGCCCACGGTGAGTTCGCCCAGACGAGCGCGATGGCGGCGCAGGCCAGCAGCACGATGCCGCCGGCGGCTTCGAGCCGCATGAACTCCTGGATCGGGCGGAGCAGGCGGGACGCCGTGGACCGGGAGGCGGGGGGGAGCGGGGACGGAGAGACGGCCATCGGACGCGGGGTGCGGTGGTCGGGGTGGAGGGGAAGGCCCGCCGGGGCGGCTGTGCTGGGAGGCCCCCGGCGCCGGGGCCCGGAGGGCGTGGGCAGACGCCCGAAGATCGGAACGGCGCGCTTAACGCGGGGGCATCATGGCTTCGGGTCGGGTCGGCGCTCAGACGCCCTCCTCTATCCGCCGGTTGCCACGCAGAGGCCGCGTGAAGCCGATTTCACCCTGGGTAACGCGCTCGCGCTCACGGAGCGCCCGGAGACGGAGCGCCCGGAGGCGGCGGCTCCTCCGCTAGTGGGCGGAGCTGCCGCATCAGCGCCCCCACGGTGAGGGCGCCGCCGGGCGCGACGGGCAGCCCGGCCGCCCGCAACGCCGCCGCCACCCACGTGTTGCAGTTGCGGAGGGCGTGGTAGCGCCCGGCGCCGGGGTAGAAGAGGCTTCCGTCCCAGAGCCCCTCCCGCACCGGCTCGGCGCGGGCGCCGCTCCCCCCGCGGAGGTGGGCGTCGTGGACGAACCGGGCCAGCGCGCGGAGGCCCTCGGCCGAGACCTCCAGGCGGAGCACCTCGCGGTGGGGGAACGCCTCCGGCGGCGGACGTACGAACCCGGTGACGTGCAGCACGCTCGCCGTCGGCCACAGCCCGGCGCGGAGGGCGTCGCCGACGCCGGGGTCCGGGTCGGGGTAGTAGCCCGCCTCGCCCCAGCCGACCTCCACATAGCCGCCGCGCGGGAAGTCGGCTCGCTCGGGCCAGACCGCCGGCGCGACGCCCGCCGCGCGGAGGCTCGCCTGCCTAACAGCGACGCCGGCGTGCCAGCCGTGCTCGACGACCCAGACGGGGTAGGCCGGCTCACCCGGCCCTGGCCGCGCCGCCCGCTCCGCCGTGGCGCACGCCGGGGTGAGCAGGGCGAGGAGCCCCGCGGCGAGGAGTGCGACGACGAGGGCGATCCGGCGCATGGGGTGTGACCCTCTCAAGGGCCAGGTCAGAACACGAACTGCCACTGGAGCACGACGAGGTGCTCGTCGGAGCCCGCGTCGGGGAGGGCGTTGGCGTAGGCGAGCGTCACGCGGTTCTGGCGGTAGGCGAGGCCGCGGCGGTCACTGAGGCTGTAGCTCGCCCCCGCCGTTACGTAGGTGTCGGCCGGTCCATCGGCGTCGGGGAGGAACTGCTCGAACCGGGCGAACACCTCGCCGTGCGCGACGGGCGCCGCGGCGGCGAGGAGGGCGTAGCCGAGGGCGTGCTGCCCGCCGAGGCCGCCGACCTCCTCGTACTGGATGCCCAGCACGTCGGCCTTGAAGCGGAGGGGTTGGTCGCCGGGGTAGCGGCCCCAGTAGGCGTGGGCGGCGTAGCTCACGTAGGTCCGCCCCTCGTCCAGCGCCCCCTCCGAGAGCGTCGGGAAGAGGGCGGCGTCGGGGGCGGTGTGGGGGTTCCGCGAGCCGTTGTAGCCGACGAACCCGCCGACCTCCACGCCCGGCAAGCCGGAGGGCTCGAAGGCGGCGTAGGCGCCCACGGCCTGCGCGAGCCGGTCCACCGCGCTGGATCCCAGTCCCGTGGCGTCGTTGCCGCTGATGCCCTGGCGGAAGTTGCCGCGCGTGCGGTCGAAGCTGTCGTCGCCGCCGTGGACGTGGAGCTCGACGGTGAACTCGTCGGTCTGGTAGCGGGCCTCGGCGCCGAACGTCCGCCCACGCGAGCCGATGGTGCTGCGCGACCACCGCTCGGCGATGGCGGCGCGCTCGACGGCGTCGATGCGGGTGTGGGAGGTGAAGACGTAGGCGCGCGGCTGCGGCCCGGCGAGGTAGCCGGCGCGGAGGCGCCACCGCGGCGACGGGCTGTAGAACCCGTAGAGGTCCACGCTGGCGAGGTCGCCCGAGCCGACGTCCACGTCGTAGTGGACCCCAAACCCGCTCCCGAACGTGGCCGTCGCGCGGAACCGGGCGCGGCGGATCCCGAAGCCGAGGCGGGCCACGTCCTCAGCGACCTCGGCCCCGTCCTCTTCTTGTAGATCGGAGAGCCCGAAGCTGAGGCGGGGCTGGAACGTCCCGCTCAGCCGGAGCGACACGTCGCCCGTGCTGGTCTCGACGGAGCGGGGGTCCTCCTGCGCCCACGCGGCGGGGGCGGCGAGGAGGACGCAGAGGAGAGCGGCGAGGAGCGGGAGGCGCATCGTGCAGCGGGATGAGTGGAGGGGAGCGGGATCAGCCGCCGAGGCGGAGGCGGACCTCGTCGAGCGAGCCGGGCTCGGCGACCAGCGTGACCTCGTCGCCGCGGCGGAGGACGGTGTGGCCGCTCGGGACGATGGCGCTGCCGTCGCGCGTCACGGCGAGGAACAGGACGTCGAGGGGGAGGCGGAGGTCCCGCAGCGGGAGCCCGTCGAGGTCGCGGTTCGTGACGGGCACCTGCGCCACGGCCCGGTCGGTGCGCTGGCGGAGGAGGAGCGCGGCGGACTCCGGCGCCTGCACGGCCTGCTGGAACAGCGTCACCATCGCGAGGCCGGGGTCCACGACGAACGCGCCGAGCTCCTCGAACGCCGCGAGGTGGCGCCCGCCGGCCGGCCGCACGACGAGGCGCTCGACGCCGAACCGCTCGGCGGCGTAGCGGAGCGCAAAGAGGTTCTGGCGGTCGTCCGGGAGGAGCGCCACCACGGCCGCCGTCCGCTCCGACAAGAGCCCCTCCAGCACGGCCTCGTCCACGGCCGGGACGTGCCGCTCGTCCACGTCCTCGGCCGCGAGGCGCTCGACGTGCTCGCGGTCGGGGTCGGCGAGGACGACGCGCCAGCCCTGCGCCCCGAGCGCGCGGGCCAGCGCCACCGACTGCCCCTCGACGCCGAGCACGAGCACGTCCCGCGCCGCCGCCGCCGGGGCCGACTCCGGGAGGTGCGCCTCGCCGGCGCGCTTGAGCGCGGCCTTGAGGAAGAGCGGCCCGAAGATCTCGTTCAGCACGACGACCGAGATGATCAGCGTGGCGAACGCCGTCCCGAGGTCGGGGAACTGGACCGCCACCTCGCGCGCGAGCCCGAGCGCAATCCCGGCCTGGGTGATGAACGCCATCCACGAGATCCGCCGGATCCGCGGGGGCTCCCCCGCCAACGTTGCCCCCGCCGCCGCGCCGACGCCGATCCCCAGCATCCGCACGCCGAACAGCGCCGCCGCGAACGGGAGCGTCGCCCACAAGATGTCGAGCTTGAGGGCGAGCCCGGTGATGGTGAAGAACGCGACGTACACCGCCGGCCCGACGTCGTGGAGGATCCGGTCGAACTCGGCGCGGAAGCGGGAGAAGTTGGTGACGATGAACCCCCCGATCATCGCGATCAGCAGCGGCTCGATGTAGACCTCGAACCCGAGCCGCTCCACGCTCGCCGCCTTCACCCAGCCGGCCAGCCCGTAGACCCCGTACCCGATCCCGAGCACGAGAGCGATCTTGAGGAGGTGCGGCCAGCGCTGCCCGAGCACGAGCTTCAGGAGCTGCCCGACGGCGAGGCCGACCGCGGCGGCCAGCCCGAGGTCGAGCGCGAGCAGCCCGAGGAAGCCGGCGCCCAGCGGCTCCCCCGTCAGCAGCGCGCTCGCCAGCGACGTCGCCACGGCGAAGAGGACGATGATGACGACGTCCATGAGGACCGTCACCCCGAGGGCCGTCCGGGTGAACGGCCCCCGCGCGTGGACCTCCTTGATGACGGCGATGGTGGAGGGCGGTGAGAGCGCCAGCAGCACGGCCGCCCCGAGCAGCGCCGTCGCGAGGCGGGCCTCGAAGGGCCACCCCGCGGTGAAGGGCAGGTACGCCGTGAGCGCGTACGTCGCCGCGGCCACGAGGGCGAACGTCACAGCGAGGATGCCGCCCGTGCTGAAGAGGATCGGGCGGAGCCGCGGGCGGAGCTCCTTGAGGTAGAGCTCGCCGCCGGCCACGAACGCGATCACCGCCAGCGCGAGCTCGTCCACGAACCGGAGCTGCTCGGCCGCGCTCGACGGCAGGAAGCCGAGGCCGAACGAGCCGACGAGGGCGCCGGCGAAGAGGTACCCCGTGATGGTCGGGAGCCGCAGCCACTTGAACCCCTGCCCGATGAGGTAGGACGCTAGGCAGACGACGGAGAAGGCGAGGGCGTACTCCAGCGTCTGCATAGGCGCGGGAGGGGTGGTTACGCGGGGGAGTGAGCCGGCGGGCGGCGCCCGTCCAGCCGGGGGGAGCGGCCCCTGACGCCGGACCCCGCGCGCCGGTTGCCGCGCGAAGCCCCTGTGAAGCCGATTTCACTCTTACGAGCCCACGCCCCGGGTGCCGGCCTCCGCGCGCCGCGCGTCGAAGCGCTCCTGCTGCGCCGTGCCGGCGGGGACGCTCAGCGGGTCCGCCGGGAGGTCCACCACGACGAGCTCGGGGCCGGCGGGGGTGTGGCGGAACCGTGCCGGCGGCCCGTCCGGCTCCTCCCCATCGCCGAGGACCAGCAGCGTCGTGCCCTGCGCGATCACCTCGCCGCCCATCGCGCCGCGGCCGGCCGTCGTGGTCCACGGCTCGGCCCAGTCGTAGAGCCACCGCGCGTCGGCGTTGATCATGCGGACGCAGCCGTGGCTCGCGGGGGCCCCGGTGGGCATGGCGTACTGGTGGGTGTGGAAGCCGCGGTCCCGGTGGAAGTTGAACACCCACCGCATCAGCCACTCCTCACCGGGCGGGCTCTCGCTGGAGACGCGCTCCTCGGTCTGCCAGTTGAAGTTGTAGCGCCCGCCGGGCGTCTCGGTGCCGGGGGCGCCGGTGTTGACGAGGCCCCAGCGGACGAGGCGGCCGTCCTCGTAGGCCGCCCACGCCTGCGCCCCCTTGTGGATCACGGCGAGCTTGCCGAGCGGCGTCGCGCCGGGGTAGGTGCGCGGGAACGGCGCGTAGGCCCGGAGGTCCTGCCCGAGCGGGTCCGGGAGCACGAGCGTGTCCCCGATCCCGAGCCGGTCCACGTCGGTGCGGGTGAGGAACTCGAGGAGCGGGATCTGCGCCTTCCCCCGCTGCACGTCGCCGCCGCCCATCGCCTGATAGAGCGCGTGGCGGGCGAAGATGGAGTTGCCCGTGGGGTGCTCCAGGATGTGGTAGCGGTACGTCACCTCCGGGATCGCCTCCAGCGCATCCTGGCGGGCGTAGAGCAGCGCCGCGAGGCGGTCCTGGTTGTAGTACTGCGCGGCGGCCGGGGTGGCCGCGGGCAGCGCCGCGAGAAGCGCGAGGGCGAGCAGGCAGGCGGTGCGCATGGGCGTTCGGTGCGGATAACGGGCCCGAGTCTACGGCGAGCCCGGCGCCTCCGCTCCCCTGCCCGCGTCGATTTCACCGTCGGCATCTCCCTCGGCTGCCTCGCCATCGCGCCAGCGGATGCGGGCGACGACGGGCCGGTGGTCCGAGAACCGCACGTCCGGCACGCGCACGGCAACGACCTCGAAGGCGGGGTCCACGAGGACGTGGTCGATGCGGACGAGGGGGAGGTCCGAGCGGTACGTCCCGCCCCACCCGGAGCCGGCGGCGCGGAAGGCGTCGGTGCGGCCTCGGGCGAGCTGGCGGTAGGCCCAGTTGTCCGGCGTCGCGTTGAAGTCCCCGGAGACGATCACGGGGAGCGCCTCGGCGTCGAGGCGGGCGCGGAGGGCGCGGACCTCGCGGGCGCGGTGGCGGTAGGCGGCGCGGTAGCGGCGGAGGAACGACCGCCACGTCGCGGGGCGGAGGGCGTGGAAGCCGCCCTCCCACGGCTTCGCCGCGCCGAACGAGCGGAGGTGGACGTTGTAATGGACGGCCTCGCGCCCGCGCCAGCGGAGCCGGGTGCGGAGGTACGACGAGGCCGCGGAGTCCCCGGCGAAGGCGGGCAGCGCGCCCTCGGCCTGCTCCAGCACGACGGGCCCGCCGTCGCGGCGGATGAGGAGCGGCTCGTCGAGCCGCCCCCCCCGCTCCATCGCCGCCGGCAGCGCGACGCGGTAGCCGAGCACCTCGGTGGCGGGGAGGAGGTAGCCGGTGATCCGCGTCCGGCGACGCCCGTGCGGCGGCACCCACGCCAGCGCCTCCTGCAGGGCGAGCACGTCCGGTTGCTCCTCAGCCATGAGGCCGTACACGTTGGCCGCCAGCTCCTCGGCGCTGCGTCCGTGGCGCGGCACGTTGAACGTCATCAGCTCCAGGTCGTCCGGCCCCGCCGCCGGCGCCCCCACCTGCCCAAAGGGCGCGGCCCGGAGCGCCACGGCTGCGGCCAGCCCGAGCCCGACCGCCGCCCACCCCCGCTTCTTGAGCCCCAGCGCGACGAGCGCCGCCACCGCCAACGCGGCGCCGGTGAACGGGAGCACCACCGCCGCCATCGCCGCCCACCAGAACGGGCCGGGGTCGAGGTAGGCCCCCGCGAACCCCGCCGCGACGAGCGCCACCAGCAGCCCATAGGCGAGCACGAGCGGAAGCCAGAGGAGACGCCTCACTGCGGTGGAGGATGGGGGATGGAGGATGGAGAATAGGACCGCTGCCCGCCGCCCTCTATCCTCCATGCCCCATCACTGCTGGCTGGCTTCGTAGAGGATCCGCTTCTCCTCCTCGGTCAGCGCGTCGTAGCCCCGCTCGTTGATCTTGTCCAGGATCTCGTCGATGCCGACGGCCGGGGCGTCGCGCTTCGGGGCGGGGCGGCGTTTGCCCGGCGGCTTCGGCGTGCTCTTCGGGCCGCCTTTGGGCCTACCCGAGGGCTGCTGCTTGCTGAGGCGCTGCTCGGCGGCGGCGGCGCGGCGGCTGAGCCCCTCCTTCATCCGGGAGACGAACCCGCCGCTGCTCTCGCGCCGCGCCCCGTAGGCGCCTCCGACGGTGCGCGACGGGAAGAGCCCCTTCGCCCACGCGGCGAGGTCGGTCCCCCGCTGCTGCGCGCGCGCGAAGACGACGCCCGTGCCCGCCGCGCCGAGGTACGTCACGAGCAGCCACGGCGCGCCGAGGCTGAAGAGGCAGACGAGCACCAGGAACCCCACGGCCACCCACTTGATCGGGATCACCCCGAGGAAGAGCAGCCCGATCCCGCGCGTCGGGTAGAGCGTGGCGATGGCGAAGAGGACGCCGAGCACGGCCGGCGTCGCGCCCCACACGACGCCCCAGCCGCCGCCGGCCGCCGTCCCCAGCAGCGCCGCGAGGACGCCGCCCCCGAGGATGGAGAGCACCACGAGCCCGAAGAACCGGTGGCTCCCGTGGGTCTCCTCGTACTCCCGCCCGATCCAGTAGAGCCACAGCATGTTGAACGCGAACCCGATCAGCCCGAAAAAGCTGATGTCGAGGTGGATCAGCGAGTACGTCACGAACTGCCACGGCTGGAGCAGCGCGCCCGGCAACGACGGCCGCAGCGTGAGCGCGAGCCCCACGCCCTGCGCCGCCTCGGACACCTGCGCCGCGACGATCCACACGAGGTAGACCGCGACGTGCGTCGTGAGGATCAGCCGCATCGCGGGCGGCAGCGCCCGGTACCACAGGCGGAAACGGTCGAGCGGGCTCTCTCCGGTCATGGCCTCGGAGGGGCGGAAGCGGGGCGGGGCATGGAGGGGGTCGTCAATCTACGCTGCGGGTCAAGCCGCGCGTCAGCGCGCGGCGGCGCCGCGGGGGATGAGCCGGCCGCGCCAGTGCTGGATGAGGAGGAACCCCGTCAGCATCCCCCCGAGGTGGGCGAAGTTCGCCACGCCGGCCTGCGTGCCCGTGACGCCGAAGAAGAGGTCGAGCACGGCGATCCCGACGACGAGGTACTTCGCCTTGACGGGGACGAAGAAGTACAGGTAGATCGGCTCGTCGGGGTACATCATCCCGAAGGCCAGCAGCACGCCGAGCACGCCGCCCGAGGCGCCGAGCGTCGGCACGATCACGGGGTCCCCGATGCCGAACAGGAACGGCGCGCTGGTGACGAGGAGCTGGATCGCGCTGGCGCCGAGGACGCACGCGAAGTAGTAGACGGCGAAGCGCCGGCTCCCCCACACGTTCTCGATCCGCATCCCGAACATCCACAGCCCGAACATGTTGAGGAACAGGTGCCCGAAGCCGCCGTGGAGGAACCCGCACGTCAGGAGCTGCCACGGGAAGAACGACGGCACCGGCAGCAGCCCGTCCGGCGAGCGCGCCACATCGGGCGTCCCCGCCGGCCACAGCGCCGCCCAGTCCCGGAGCGCCACGCCGAGCGGGTTCAGCGCCGCCCCGAGCGAGAGCCCGTACATGGCGAAAAACACCAGCCCGTTGATGATGAGCAGGTTCTTGACGACGGGCGGCATCACCGACCACGTGGTCGGCGGGCGGTAGGCGGTCTGGGCCACGGGAGCGTTCGGGCGAGAGCGGAGGGGCTACCTTGCAGCCGCCGCCGGAAGCCGCGTGCCGCCCCCGCAGAACGGCCGCAGCCGCAGCGAAGTTGCGGAGTGAGCAATCGCTAGCGCACCGCCACCTACGCGGTTCCCATCCCCTCCGCCCCCTGCACTCCCCCTCCTTCCCCCCCGTGCTCCTCTTCCTTTCCGACCTCCACCTCGGGCGCGGCGCGCCGGCCGAGACGCGGGCCGCCGAGCACGACGCCGTGGCGCTGCTCGACGCCCACGCGGACGAGCTTCGGGAGGCCGCGAATCGGAGCCAGGACGAGGACCTCGCCGGCCTCGTCCTGCTCGGCGACGTGTTCAACGCGTGGATCGAGTACCGCACGCTCGTGCCGAAGGGCGGCGTCCGGCTCCTCGGCGCGCTGGCCGCGCTGACGGACGCCGGCGTGCCGGTCACCTACGTCGTCGGGAACCGGGACCCGTGGCAGCTCTCGTACCTCGAAGAGGAGCTCGGCGTGCGGCTCGTGCGGGAGGCGTGGACGGGGCGGGCTGCCGGGCGCGCCCTGTATATTGCCCACGGCGACGGGCGCGTCCCCTCCGAGCGCGCGTACAACCTCCTCCGGCCGATCCTCCGCAGCGGCATGGCCTACCGCCTCTTCCGCACGGCCCTCCCCGGCGACTGGGGCTTCCGGCTGGCCCAGCGCGTCGCCGCCCGCGACACCGGCGATGCCCGCCGGCCCGTCGTCGAGGGCGTCCGCGCCCACGCCCGCCACGTCCTCGCCACCACCGCCGCGAGCCTCGCGGTGATGGGCCACAGCCACCAAGCCGAGCTGACCGCCCTCCCCGGCGGGACGTACCTCAACCCCGGCTACTGGTTCGCCGACCGCACCTTCGCCCGGCTCGACATCGCAGATCCCGCTCGCGGGGCCGACGGCGTGCGGCTGCTGCGGTGGGCCGACGGCCGCGCCGAGACGGTTGCCACGGAGCCGGCGCCTGCGGGACCGGAGGCGACGATCCCCGAAAGCTCCACCGACCCCGCCGCCCTTCCTAGCAACATCGCCGCCCCGGACGCCGTTTCCCGCCGCGACGCCTGACCCGCCACCCATGCCCGACGACCGCTACAGCGACGACGAGTTGCAGCGCTATTTCAACGACCCGGAGGCCCGCCGCGCTGCCGCCACGCCCGCCGCCGACGGCGACGCCCGGGCGCAGACGCTCCTCGTCCTCAAGCGGATCGGGGTCGGGATCGGGGTGCTGGCCGGCCTCGCACTGCTAGCCGTCGTCGTGCTCAGCTTCACGCTCCCCTCGACCGAGCTCATCGAGAACCCCGAGCACCTCGAGGCCACCGTCGTCTACACCGCCGACGGCGTCGAGATGGCGCGGTACTACCTCGGCGAGAACCGGACGTGGGTGACGGCCGACGAGATCTCGCCGGTGATGTACGACGCGCTCGTGAGCCTGGAGGACCGGCGGTTCTACGAGCACTGGGGCGTGGACATGCGGGGGTTCGCCGCCGTGCTCAAGGGGTTCCTCACGGGGCAGGGCCTCCGCGGCGCGTCGACCATCACGATGCAGCTCGCCCGGAACCTCTACGACCAGATCGGCACCGAGCGCACGCCCATCCGAAAGGCCCGCGAGATGCTCACCGCCGTCCAGCTCGAACGCCGGTACACGAAGGACGAGATCATCGAGATGTACCTCAACACGGTCGCGTGGAACTACAACGCCTTCGGGATCGAGGCCGCCGCGGAGACCTACTTCAGCAAGCCCGCCGCGGAGCTCACGGTCGAGGAGGCCGCGATGCTCGTCGGGATGCTGAAGGGGCCGAGCGGGTACAACCCCGTCCGCCACCCCGAGCGCGCCCAGGACCGCCGCAACCTCGTGATGGCCTCGATGGTCCGCGAGGGCAAACTCTCCTCGGACGACTACGCCCGGCTCCGCGAGCAGCCCATCGAGCTCGCCTTCCGGCCGTACTCCCACACCGACAACCTCGCCCCGCACCTCGCCGAGATCATGCGCAAGGAGCTGGAGGTGTGGGGCAAGGAGAACGGCTACGACATCTACTCCGACGGCCTCGTCGTCCACACCTCCCTCGACAGCCGCATCCAGGCGATGGCCCGCGAGGCGGTCGAGGAGCAGACGGCGAAGCTCCAGGCGGTCGTGGACTACGAGTGGGGCGTGGCCCGGCCCGGCCTCCTCGGCAACTACCGCGACCGCGAGGACGCCTACCCCGCGCGGATGGCCCGCGGCGACGTCGAGCCGTGGTCCTACTTCTGGCAGCGGAACACCCGCCTCTCCGACGCCTTCGTCCGCGACACCGACCGCTGGCGCGCCCTCCGCGAGCGCGGCCTCGACCGGAGCGAGGCCACCGCGCAGCTCCGCGCCGACGAGGCGTTCATGGACTCGCTCCACGCCGTCAAGACCCGCCTCGAAGCCGGCCTCGTCGCCGTCGAGCCGGAGACGGGGTTCGTCCGGGCGTGGGTCGGCGGGCGGGACTTCGTGACCGACAAGTTCGACCACGTCAAGACGGCCCGGCGGCAGCCGGGCTCGACGTTCAA
This sequence comes from Rhodothermales bacterium, assembly GCA_965215145.1. Taxonomy (GTDB): domain Bacteria; phylum Bacteroidota; class Rhodothermia; order Rhodothermales; family JANQRZ01. Next base: position 3,523,227 of record OZ244038.1, read on the forward strand.
GCCGTTCGTCTACATCGCCGCCATCGACAACGGGTACTCCCCGTACTACCGCGTCATGGACTCGACGTTCGTGTGGCGGCAGGCGGGGCTCCCGCCGTGGCGGCCGAAGAACTCCGGCGGCACGAGCGGCAGCTACGTGACCCTGAGAACGGCGCTCTCGCAGAGCAAGAACATCCCCACCGCGCGGCTGACGCAGGAGGTCAGCCCGGCCACCGTGCGGCGCTACGCCGAGCGGCTCGGCGTCGAGAGCGAGGTCGAGGCCGTACCCTCGATCGGCCTCGGCGTCTCGGACGTGACGCTCCTGGAGATGGTCACAGCCTACGCGACCCTCGCCAACGACGGCGTCTACCACCGCGCCCGCTCGATCACCCGCATCGAGGACCGACAGGGGAACACCATCGCGGAGCTCCTCCCGCAGGGCCGCGAGGCGCTCTCCGCCAGCACCGCCTACACCGTCGTCGACATGATGCGCGGCGTGATCGACGACGGCACGGGGCAGCGGATGCGCTGGAAGTTCGGCCTCAACGAGTACGACCTCGCCGGGAAGACCGGCACGACGCAGGAGAGCGCCGACGGCTGGTTCATCCTGATGCACCCGGACCTCGTGGTGGGCGCGTGGGTCGGCTGGAACGACCGGCGCGTGGCGTTCCGCTCGGACTGGTGGGGGCAGGGCGCCCACAACGCGCTCCACCTCGTCGGCGACTTCGCCGAGCGGCTGGCCGAGGCGGACAACCCATCCGTCCGGCTCCAGCCCGAGCGCCGGTTCGAGGAGCCGGACGGGTACGTCCCCCCGGCCCCGCCGCCCCCGCCGCCTGGCATGGACGACCGCCCGGCGCGCGATCTGCTCCAGCGCTGGGAGGAGCGGGACCGCCGCCTCGCGCAGGACCGCGAGCCCCCGGAGAAGCGTGACCGCGAGCGCCGAGGCCGCGTGGGCTGGTGAGTTTTCTGCTCAGCCAGCACCCCCTGCCGCGCTTGCGGTCGCTTCGCTCCCAGCTTCACGCGGCTGTCCCCCTCAATCGAGGGGGACAGCTTTCTCTCCCCTGAGCGCAGCGATGGGAGGGAAAGCGGGGGGTCCACTTGTGATCGTTAATTGACAGCTAAGCCGCACCGGGAGGCGCCCACCCGACGTTCAAGCTGCACGCTCACTGCCCCCTAGCTCCATGCGCCCCCGACTCCCCGCCGCCCTCGTCGCGGCCGTCTTCTCCCTCCTCGTCCTCACCGGCGCCAATTGCACCGACGCCGAGGCCGTCGCCGCTGCGCAGGGTGAGGACAAGCGCCTCGCCGCCCCTGCCTCGCTCGACCTCGACCCCGCCGAGGCCGACACAGCCGTCTTCGCGATGGGCTGCTTCTGGTGCGCCGAGACCGCCTTCGAGGGCGTCGACGGCGTGGCCTCCGTCGTCTCCGGTTTCGCCGGCGGCACCACGGCCAACCCGACGTACAACCAGGTCACGGGCGGCGACACCGGCCACTACGAGGTCGTCGAGGTCGTCTACGACCCGGGCGCCGTCAGCTACGACGCCCTGCTCGACATCTTCTGGACGAACATCGACCCGTTCGACGCGGGTGGGCAGTTCTGCGACCGGGGCGACTCGTACCGCGCCGCCCTCTTCGTCACCCCGGACCAGCGCGCTTTAGCTGAGGCGTCGAAGCAGGAGGTCGAGGAGCGCTTCGAGGACGGGGTGATCGTGACGGAGATCCTGCCGGATGCCCCGTTCTACGCCGCCGAGGACTACCACCAGGACTTCTGGCTGAAGGACCCCGACCGCTACTACAGCTACCGTGCCGGCTGCCGCCGCGACGAGCGCCTGGAGCAGATCTGGGGCGCCGACGCCGGCCACTCCAGCGCCACCCCCCTCGGCGAGGCCCCCGTGCGGACGGCCTCGATGGACGACCCGCCGGCGTGGCGCGAGCGCTACGAGCCGATGAGCGAGGCCGAGCTCCGCGAGCGCCTCACCCCGATGCAGTTCCGCGTCACGCAGGAGGACGGCACCGAGCCGCCGTTCCGCAACGAGTTCTGGGACGACAAGCGCGAGGGGCTCTACGTGGACGTCGTCTCCGGCGAGCCGCTGTTCTCTTCTACCGACAAGTTCAGGTCGGGGACCGGGTGGCCGTCGTTCACCCGGCCCGTGGATGAGGAGTACGTCGAGGAGCACGCGGATCGCTCGCTCGGGATGACGCGGATCGAGGTCCGCTCGGCGCTCGGGGATTCCCACCTCGGCCACGTCTTCGAGGACGGCCCCGCGCCGACGGGGCTCCGCTACTGCATCAACTCGGCCGCGCTCCGCTTCGTCCCCGTTGAGGACCTGGAGGCCGAGGGCTACGGCGAGTACCTGCCGCTGTTCGAGCGCGAGGGGTGAGCCGGGAGACGCAGCGCGCTGCGTCCCTAGGAACGCGAAGGCGAGCGGGAGCCATCCTGTAGGGGCACGATGTATCGTGCCCCTACAGGATGGCTCCCTGATGTCAATCGGCCCGTTCGAGGCGGAATCGCCACACGCGGAGCCCGCTCCGTCCCACCTCCTGCCAGTAGTCCGCGACGCGGTAGAGCCCGTCGTAGCGGTACCCGCTCGGCGGGGGGTCGCAGAGACTCGGGTGGGCGCTGCGGACGAGCCGGACGGGGTGGCCGTGCCGCATCCCGTTGGCGAGGGCAAGGTTGCCGCGGCTGAGCTGCTGGTCCATCACTTGGCGCCCCGTGCGGGGGTCGCGCCCACCGGAGCCGGTGTAGAGCACGGTGTCGCAGCGGTCCTCGTCGTCCTCGTAGGCGCCCGCCAGCACGACCGACTCCGCGCCCTCGGCCGCGCGGCCCGCGATGCCCGCCGTCCGCGCCCGGTGTACGCCCGCCGCCATCAGCTCCCGGCGGTTCTCGAACAGCGAGCCCGGCGGGTAGCCGGGGATCTCCCCGAAGGGCATCAGATCCGCTCCTTGCGTTCGAGGTAGAGCGAGCGGAACAGCATGTAGGCCGTCCGCGCCGTCCCCTCCGTGAACCAGTAGTTCACGCCCGCCCCGACGGCGGCGCCGGCGAGGGGGATGAGCTGGCCGAGCTTCCGCGCGGCGAGGTTCTTGGCGAGCTCGCGGGGGACGTGCCGGTTCTGCTCGCGGAAGGTGTCGCCCGCGCGGCGGCCTCGGTACTCCGTGTCGTGCGCGAACGCGGCGGCGGCGACGGAGAGCTCGCGCATGGCGGCGTGCTTGGCGTCGCGGCTGCCGGAGGCGGCGGCGTTGTAGATGGCGACCACTAGAGGCTTGAACTCCGGCGCGGCCAGCGGGAACCCGTAGGCGCCGCCGACCTGCTGGATCAGCCGGAAGTTGATCGTGAACAGGAGCGGCACGTCGGCGGCGAGGAGGAGCGGGCCGCCGAGGCTGGTGCCGCCGCCTTCGAGCGCGGCCAGGAGCGCGTTCTGCCCGAAGAAGTCGCGGGCCAGCGGGTCGAGCTCGTCGAGGGGCTGGTCGCGGAGGTCTTCGAGGGTGGCGGCGTCGAGGCCGCGGGCGCGGGCCTTCCGCAGCACGTCCTCCCCGTCGATCGTCCAGCGCGAGGCTTCGTTCAGGTACCCCAGCGCCTCGGCGATGGCGTCGGAGAGGGCGTCCACGACGGAGTCCGGGACGACCTGCTCGACGGCCCAGTCGACGGGCTTCATCACGAAGTCGGCCGCCTGCCGGAGCATCCCCGTGAGGCCGGCGACGGTGGTGGGGTCGGCGGCCTCGCCCTGCTCCCAGCGCTCGACCTCGCGGAGGGCTCGTCGCTCGTACTCGGTCAGGCGCATGGGGTTGAGTCGTGGGTTGTGGGTGATGAGTTGTGAGTAGGCGGTCTGAAAACTCACGACTCAGAACTCACGACTCACAACCCTACTCCGTGTTGATCTCGTACTTCTTGAGGAGGCGGTACATCGTGGCCCGGCCGATGCCGAGCTCGACGGCGGCGCGGTCCACGTTGCCCTCGCAGAGGGCGTAGGCCCGCTCGACGGCCTGGCGCTTGAGGTCCTCCAACGGCACGATCTGGTCGGCGTCGTCGAAGGCGAGCACGGGCACGTCGCCGGAGACCGGCGCGGAGCCTATACCGTCGCCGGCGTGCTGAGGTTGCGAGGCCGCAGCGGGGGTCTCCTCGCCGTCGGGGGTGGCCTGGCCGCGCTCGTCCCACGGGGTGATCCCCGCGCCGAGGCCGAGCATGAGGTCGTCGGGGGCGATCTCGTCCTCGTCGGAGATCAGGATGGCGCGCTCGACGGTGTTCTTGAGCTCGCGGACGTTGCCGGGCCACGGGTGGCCGAGGATCGCGCGGCAGGCGTCCTTCGAGAGCACCTTCTCCTCGAACCCGTCGTGGTCCACCTTGTAGCGCGTCACGAAGTGGTGGGCGAGGACGAGCAGGTCCTGCCCGCGCTCGCGCAGCGGCGGCAGCGTGATGGGGAACTGGAAGAGCCGGTAGTAGAGGTCCTCGCGGAAGCCGCCGTCGCGGATCATCTGGAGCACGTCCTTGTTCGTCGCCGAGATCACGCGGCAGTCGAAGCGGATCGTCTTGTCGCCGCCGACGCGGGTGACCTCGCGGTTCTGGAGCGCGCGCAGCAGCTTCGCCTGGAGGTCGAGGTCGAGCTCCCCGATCTCGTCGAGGAAGAGGGTGCCGCCGTCGGCCTGCTCGAACTTGCCGATGTGGCGGGCGTGGGCGCCGGTGAACGAGCCCTTCTCGTGCCCGAAGAACTCGCTCTCCATCAGCTCGCGCGGGATGGCGGCGCAGTTGACGACGACGAAGGGGCCGTCCTTGCGGCTGGAGTTGTAGTGGATGGCGCGGGCGACGAGCTCCTTGCCGGTCCCGCTCTCGCCCTGGATCGCCACGGTGAGGTCGCCGCGGAGGGTCTTCTGGACGAGGCGGTAGACGCCCTCCATCGCGGGCGAGCTGCCGACGATCTCGTCGAGCCCGTACTTCTCGGCGACCTCGCCGCGCAGCGCCTCGACTTCGCGGGCGAGCGCCACGCGCTCCTTCACCTGCTCGACCACCTTGTCGAGCTTGACGAGGTCGTCCTGCCCCTTGGTGATGTAGTCGCGCGCGCCGAGCCGCATCGCCTCGACGGCCGTCTCGACGTTGCCCTGCGCCGAGATCATGACCACCGGCAGATCCGCGTAGAGCTTACGGATGCGCTTCAGCGTCTCGACCCCGTCGATGCCGGGCATCATGATGTCGAGGAGCACGAGGTCCGGGCGCCCGCCGGCGCTGCCGACCCCGGCGCCGAGCTCCTGGAGCGCGTCCTCCCCGCTGTGGAAGACCTCGACCTCGTGGTCGTCGTGCTTGCCGAGGCGGTAGGAGAGGAGGCGGGCGTAGTGGCGGTCGTCGTCGACGACGAAGAGGCGGTAGGTCATAGGGCGGGAGACGGAAGACGGGGGACGGTGAGACCGTGGGCAGACCGTGGGCCACGCGCTGCCCCGGCGCGTGGTCACGGCGGCCGGGGATAGGCGCTGCGGTTCGGCGATTTCCCGTAGGGGCGAGGCGTGCCTCGCCCTGGGCCGTGTATCGGCCCCGTCTCAGATTGATAAAGCCGCATCCCGCTTTTTCCCAGCGCCGCCGACCGGCGCAGCGGAGTCCCACCTCGAAGGGGGACGGCTCGCGCAGCGAGCAGGGGGACGTTGCACAAGGCACCCTCCACGGACATCCCCCGCCCCTCCGGGGCACCCCCTTCAAAGGGGGATCTCCTTCAAGGGGGATCTCTTCTGGCAGCCCGAGCACCGCCTTGTACCCCATCAGATCAGGATCAGCCCGAGGGTGCCGACCACGAACACGTAGTACGCGAAGTACTTGAGGTCGCCGCGCTGGACGAACGCGATCACCACCCGGATGGCCCACACGCCCGCGGCGTAGGCGACGAGCGTACCGAGCACCAGCGGGAGCCAGTCGACCTCGGCCTCGACCTCGAACAGGTCGAGCACCTTCAGGAGCGTCGCCCCGACGATGACGGGGAGCGACATCAGGAACGAGAAGTCGGCGGCGTCCTTGCGGTTGACGTTCTGGAGGATGGCCGCCGAGATGGTCGAGCCGCTGCGGGAGATGCCGGGGATCATGGCCGCCCCCTGCGCCAGCCCGATCGAGAGCGCCTTCAGCGGGGCGAGCGCGCCGTCGGGGTCGGGGCGGAACCGGATCAGCAGGAGCAGCCCGCCCGTCACGAGGAGCATCATGCAGACGAGCCGGGGGTCGGCGAAGGCGGCCTCGAGGGGGTCCTTGAAGAGGACGTACACGATCCCCGTCGGGATCATCGAGAGGAGGATCAGCGCGGCGAGGCGCGCAGCGCCGGAGGGCTCGTCCCCCGCAGGCGCCCCGGCGGCCCCCACCTCCGCCGCGAACGGCTCGGGCGTGGCGTGCTCGATGGGGCCGGGGCTGAAGGCCGTGCGGAGCAGGCGCGGCCGGGCCAGCGCGCGGAACACCTCGCGGAAGATGACGAGGATGCGCCCCCAGTAGACCGTCACGATGGAGAGCACGGTCCCGAAGTGGACGAACACCTCGAAGGTGATGTCCGCCTCGTCGATGCCGAGCAGGTACTGCCCGAGCACGAGGTGGCCGGAGGAGGAGACGGGGAGGAACTCGGCGAGGCCCTGCACGAGGCCGAGCACGATGGCTTCCCACCAGGACATGGGAGAAGGGGGAGAGGAGGAGAGGAAGGGGGATCGGAGAGCCCCGGCGTGCGGCGAAGCTACGGCTGCCACCCTTCACCCCTCCCCGTTACCCCTTTCTTCCTCTCACCCGACCCCCAACGCTGCGGGCGCCGCCGGCTCGACCATCACCACCTCCTCGCGGTCGACGCGGACGAGCCCCGGCGGGCCGCCCTTGACCGGCCGGACGTACTTCCGCTCGGTGACGGTGACGGGCGCGAGCGGCTGCGTCTTCGCCTTGCTGAAGTGGGCGGCGAGCCGCGCGGCGGCCTCGACCACGGGGGCGGGCACCGCAACCGTCCGGCTCGGTCGGCGGATGACGACGTGGGAGCCGGGCACGCCGCGGGCGTGCAGCCAGAGGTCGTGCGGGCCGGCGTGGCGCGTCGTGAGCGCCCGGTTCGAGCGGGCGTTCTTCCCGACGCGGACCTCCCAGCCGCGCACCTCGAAGCGGTGGTACGGCAGCGCCTCCTCCCCCCCCGCCGCACCGCCGAGGATCCGTTGCAGCGCGTCGGCCTCCTCGCATAGCAGCGCCTCCAGCTCCGGCAAACGCTCGACGGCTTCGAGCCGGGCCAGCAGCGACGCGGCGCGCTCGGCGTCGGCCTGTGCGGCTTCCCAGCGGGACTCGGCGTGGGCGCGGGCGGCGCGGGTGCGGCGGGCCTTGTTATAAAAACGCTCGGCGTTCTCGACGCCGGTGAGGGAGGCATCGAGCGGGACACTCACGGGCTCCCCGTCGCCGAGGAGGTCGGGCAGGAGGATTCCGTCGCGGCCGGCGGGCTCGCCGGTGGCCTGCGCCATCAGGAGGTGCCCGAACCGCTCGTACCGCTCGGCGCGCGACGGCCGGCTCAGCTCCTCCAGCATCCGCTCGGCGCTGCGGGTGAGGCGGGTGGCCTCCTTCCGCAGCCGCGCCTCCAACGGCCGGTACCGCGCCGTGAACGCCCGCTGCGCGAGCCGCCGCCGCGCCCAGACCGACACCGCCCCGTCCACGGTTTCGAACGCTTCACCCCGCCACGTCTCGGGAGGTTCGGTGACGGGGACGAGAGAAAGAGCCTCGGCGACGCCGCCGCGCCAGTAGAGATGCGGGCGGGGCTCGTCCAGCTCGGCGATCAGCCCGCGGGCTGCGTCGAACAGCCTCCGCTGCTCGGTGTCCTCGGCGTCGGGCGGCGCGTCCGGGTCGAGGTCGGCGCGGCGGGTGGCCTCGGCGGCGAGGGCGCGGTCGAGGAGCGGGACGGCCGAGGCGACGGCCTGCCCGAGCGTCTTCCGGTTCGTGCGCCACCGCGCGGCGAACGCCTCGAATGTCTCGACGGCCGGCGCGGGGCTCGGCGCGGGCGCAGGCTCGCCGCGCCACTCGGCGTCCGACAGGAACGCCTCCGCCACCCGCTCTGCCCCATCCACCAGGAACGCGTTCGGCTGCGGCCCGAACAGGCGAAGCTGCAGGGCGGTCCTGTCCTCGAAGTCGAAGAACACGAACCGGTCACGTTCGGCCGTGCGGACGCCGGCGACGGTGCGGCCATGAGCCTCCTCGAATACGGCGGCCGTGTTGCGCCGGGCGCGGCCGTGGCCGCCCGTGCGGAACAGCAGCGGCAGCGCGCCCTCGCAGTGGACGCGGACGGTGGAGGCGCCGGCCCCGCCGTCGAAGGCGAGGCTGAGCTCGCCGGGGTTCTGCGTCCAGGCGTCCGCGAGACGGGCGCCGCGGAGCACGGCGTCCCACTCGGCGGTGAGGGCGCGGAGGGTGAAGAAGTCCATCCCCGAAGATCGCGCCTCCGGCGGACGCAACCGCGCCCGGCCAGGGGAGCCCCCAGCCGGGCGCGCGGCGTGGCAGGCCCTCCACCACGTCAGGCCGCCGCGCCGGTCCATGGTCCACTGCTACCGGAGAAGCGTCACGCGGCGGGTGACGACCGCCAGGCCCGCCGCCGCGCGGACGACGTAGAGACCCGCTGGCAATGCCGCCGCGTCGAGGCGGAGCCGGTGCTCGCCGGCCGCGAGGGGGCCGTCGTGCAGGAGCGCCACCCGCCGGCCGAGCGCGTCGAACGCCTCGACGGTTGCGGCCCCCGCCTCCGGCAGCGTGAGCGTCAGCGTGAGCGCGTCCGAGGCGGGGTTCGGGGACGCCGTGAGGGCGAGGCCCGCCACCTCGGCGCCGGGCTCAGCGGCGACGCTGCCGAGGCGTGTGAACTCGCTCGTGTTGCCGTCGGCGTCGGTGGCCGTGGCGACGACGTCGTCGGAGGCGGTGAGGGTGGCGGCCGGTGTGAGCGTGGCCGTGAGCGTCTGCTGCGCCTCGGCGGCCGTCACCTCGTCGGCGCCGAGGAAGGCCTCGCCCTCCCCCCCCTCGCCGGCCCGGAAGAACTCGACGTGCAGCGGGAAGGCCGCGTTCGAGGGGTCGGTGTCCACCGAGTACGTCACCGTCACCTCGCCGCCGGAGACGCTGAAGTCGGCAATCTCGGGGTAGTTCTGCAACCGGTTGGCGCCGTCGTCCCCGTCGCCATCGTCGTTGGCGGTCGGCCCGGCGGGTTCGAGGTCGATCCCGAGCTCGCGGTTGCCGTAGGTCCGGTTGCCGAGGACGGCGACCGGCCCGGCGATGCTTGAGCGGACGACGACGCCGGCGCCGTTGTTGAACGCGATCACGTTGGCGTCGGCGGGGTCGGTGCCGCCGACGGTCGCGTCGCTGTGCTCGCGCGAGACGACGACGCCGCCGAAGCCCACGGTCGCCGGCCCGTTGCCGAGGTCCGCCGTCCCCGAGCGGTCCGTCCCGATCCAGTTGCCGACGATGCGGCTGCCGCTGCCCGAGGCGCCAATACACGTTACCCCGACCCCAGCGCCGACCCTCTGGCCGCCCTCCGTCCCGTTCGCGCCGGCCACGTTCGCCCGCACCACGGTCTCGTCGGCGCAGAGGCCGAGGATGCCGGTCTGCGCATTCCCCAACGGCTCGGTGCCGCCCGCGTCCGTCCCGACGAGGTTGTTCTCGACGACGATGCCCTCGGAGCCGTCCACGATGATCCCGTCGTCGTCGTTGCCGGAGACGACGTTGCCCGCGGCCTCGGTGTCCCCGCCGATCGTCACGCCGGTGACGCCGAAGAAGAGGCTGACGCCGGGGAAGTTGTTCCCGACGGCCGCCGCGCCGCCCGCGTCCGTCCCGATGCGGTTGCCCGCGACGCGGGTGTCGCCGAGCGAGACCACGGGGCCGTCGGCGCTGCGCCCGACGACCTCGATGCCGCGGGTGCCGTTGCCGGAGATGAGGTTGCCCTCGCCGGCCCCGCTCCCTCCGATCAGCACGTCCTGGGCCTCGCTCGGGTTGGGGTCGTCGAAGACGGCGTTCGAGCCGGTGAAGATGCCGGAAGCGCCGTTGCCGAGGGCGGCCGTGCCGGCGGGGTTCGTGCCGACGTAGCTGCCCTGCACCACGCTCCCGCTCGCGCCCGCGCCGTAGACGAGGACGCCGAAGGTGCCGTTGCCCGAGATCACGTTCCGGTCCTCGGGGTCAGGCCCGCCGATGGTCGCCTGGGCGTTGTTCAGCCACACGCCGGAGAAGCCGTTGCCGTCGGCCCCCGTCCCCGCCACGTCGGTGCCGACGTAGCAGCCCTCGACGCGCCCCCCGTCGGCGTCCTGGAAGACGATGCCGTGGAAGTCGAACCCGTCGACGGCGAGGCCGCGCACCGTGCTGTTCGGTGCCTGGATGGAGAGGCCGTTCGCGCCCAGGGCAAACGTCCCGTCGAGGACGATGCGGAGGTCGGCGTTCGAGGGCCCCCAGAGGGCGTTCGTGTTGGGGCTCGCGCCCGGCTGGGTGAACCCGTCGATGGTCACCGGCGCCGTGACGGGCGGGAGGAACGACAGGGACTGGATGACGCGCGGCCCGTCGCCGGGGATGTCAAAGACTATGGTGCTCGCGTCGGCGTCCGCGTTGGCGTCGAGGAGGGCCTGGCGGAGCGAGCCCGCCCCGATGTCGTTCGTGTTCGTGACGGTGAAGGTGCTCTGGGCCGAGGCCGGCGCGGCGAGCAGCAGGCCGGCCAGCGCGACGCAGGCGGTGAAGCGGAGCATGGGATCGGGGGTTGGTGGAGGGCTTGGAAGTGAAGGGCTTCAATAACATAGACGGAAACGGATCGCCGGGCGGCTCATCGCCCCGGCTTTTTTTCGGCTCGGCGCACGGTGCGCCCTTCACCCCGCGGTGCCGGCTCGCCCGGTGGACATCGTTTGGCTCCAAAGCGGGTGGGCCTTTGTCGGGTTTGGCCCTTTCCTTCTCAGCCCGGCAGGCTTAACCTCCGTGCGTCCGACCGTTACCGCGATGCCCTCGTCCGACGTGACCGTCCTGCTTGCCCGCGCCCGCGACGGCGACGCGGCGGCGCTCGACGCGCTGCTGCCGCTCGTCTACGACGAGCTCCGGGCGCTCGCCCACCGGCAGCGCCGCCGGCAGGGCGCCGCCGAGACGCTGAACACCACGGCCCTCGTCCACGAGGCCTACGAGCGCCTCCTCGGGTCCGGGGCGGAGTGGGACGACCGAGCCCACTTCTTCCGCTACGCCGCGCGCGCCATGCGGCACATCCTCGTGGACCACGCCCGCGCGCAGGCCGCCCAGAAGCGCGGCGGCGACCGCCTCCGGGTCCCCCTCCAGGAGGGCGCCCTCGCCGCCGAGGTCCGCGCCGACGAGGTGCTCGCGCTCGACGAGGCGCTGGCCCGCCTCGGCCAGACTGACGCTCGCCAGGGCGAGATCGTCGAGCTCCGCTACTTCGTCGGGCTCACCATCGCCGAGACGGCCGACGTACTCGACCTCTCTCCTGCGACGATCAAGCGGGAGTGGACGGTGGCGCGGGCGTGGCTCCAGCGCGAGATGCGGCCGGCCGCATGAGCGCGCCCGCCACCGGGAGCAACCGCCGCGAGACGGTCAAGGCGCTCTTCGCCGAAGCGCTGGAGCAGCCGGCCGCCGCGCGCGACGCCTGGCTCGACGAGCACAGCCACGAGGAGGCCGTCCGCGCCGAGGTCCGCAGCCTCCTCGCCGCCCACGCCGAGGCCGAGTCGGGCTCCCTCCTCGACCGCCCCCTCTTCGGCCGCTCGGCCGCGCCGGCCTCGCTCTCCGGGCGCCGCGTCGGGCCGTGGCGCCTGGGGGAGCTCCTGGGGGAGGGTGGGATGGGCGCCGTCTACCGCGCCGAGCGCGCCGACGGGCTCTACGAGCGCGAGGTCGCCCTCAAGCTGCTCCGGCCGGGCCTCCCCACGGCCGACCTCGCCGGGCGCCTCCGCGCCGAGCGGCAGGTGCTCGCCCGCCTCGAGCACCCCGGCGTGGCCCGCCTCTACGACGGCGGCGTGACGGAGGAGGGCCTGCCGTACCTGGCGATGGAGCTCGTCCGCGGCGAGCCCCTCACGGACTTCGCCGAGGCGCGGGCGCTCCCGCTTCGGGACCGGGTTCGCCTGTTCGTCCGCGTCTGCGAGGCCGTCGCCTACGCGCACCGCGCCCTCGTCGTCCACCGCGACCTCAAGCCCTCGAACATCCTCGCCGCCGAGGCCGAGGCGGGCGCCGGCGGCGAGCCGCGCGTGAAGCTCCTCGATTTCGGGATCGCCCGGCTCCTCGACGAGGACGACGGCACCGCGACGCGGACGGCCCTCGGTGCGCTCACGCCGGCCTACGCCGCCCCCGAGCAGGTCCGCGGCGAGCCGATCACGACGGCGACGGACGTGTACGCCCTCGGGGTCCTGCTCTACGAGCTGCTGGCCGGGCGGCGGCCTTACGACGTCGCCGGCAAGACGCCCTCCGAGGTCGAGCGGGTCGTGGCCGAGCACGAGCCGCCGCCGCCGAGCACCGCCGCTGCGCCGGGCCGGGCGGGCGCGCTCCGCGGCGACCTCGACCAGATCGTGATGAAGGCGCTCGCCAAGGAGCCCGAGCGGCGCTACCCCAGCGCCGACGCCCTCGCCGACGACCTCCGGCGCTGGCTCGGCGGCCTCCCCGTCGAGGCCCGCCCGGCCACGGCGGCGTACCGGGTCGGAAAGTTCGTCCGGCGGCACCGCGTGGCGGCGGCGGCGGCGGCGCTCGTGGCGCTCGCGCTCGTCGCGGCGACGGGCGTCTCGCTGTGGCAGGCCGGGATCGCCGCGGCCGAGCGTGACCGGACGGCCGCCGCACTCGCGCAGACCGAGGGGACCCTCGGCTTTCTCGAAGACACCATCCTCTCGGGCAACCCGGCCGAGGGCGACCCCGACCTCCCCCTCAGCGCCGTGCTCGACAGCGCGGCGGCGCGCGTCGAGGCCGAGGCGACCTCGCCGCAGGTCGCCGGCGCCATCCACACCTCACTCGTGGCGGTCTACAACGGGCGCGGCCTCTACGACCGCGCCGAGCATCACGCGCGCCGCGCCCTCGCCCTGCTCCCCGACGGCGACGGCCGCCGGGGGTGGGCGCTCGACGGCCTCGCCTTCGCCCTCAAAAACTCGGGCCGCCCTGCCGACGCCGAGCCGTACCACCGCCGCGGGGTCGCCGTGCTCCGCGAACACGGCGACGAGCCGCAGCTCGCTACGGCTCTCAACAACTATGCGGGGACGCTCGCCACGCTCGGCCGGCTCGGCGAGGCCGAGGCAGCCTACCGCGAGTCCCTCGCCCTCCGGCGCGCGCTCGGCATCGAGACGGCGAACGTGCTGAACAACCTCGCCGTGCTCCTTCTCGAGCGCGGCGACCCCGAGCGGGCGGCCGAGGCGTTCTCGGACCTCGTCGCCGCCCTCCGTCAGGAAGACGGCCCCGCCGCCACCTACCGGTTGCAGTACGCGCTCGTCAACCGAGCGAATGCACGCGCCGACCTCGGCCGCTCCGACGAGGCCGTCGCGGACTTCCGCGAGGCTCACGCGCTCTCGGCCGACTTGCTCGGCGAGGAGCACCCGGAAACCATCGCCATCGGCGCCTCGCTCACGGCCCACCTGGGCCGGGCCGGGCGAACCGACGACGCCTTACGCGAGGGCTTGGCCGCGCTCGCTACGGCCGAGGCCGCACTCGAAGCCGGCCATCCGATGCTCGCCTACGCCCAGGTCGTCGTCGGGACCGTGTTCTGCAACGCGGGCGAGCCTGACCGCGGGGCCGCGCTCGTCGAGGCGAGCCTCGAGGCCCGGCGCGCGATGCTCCCCCCCGAGCACTGGCTCCTCGCTTATAACGAGAACGTCCTCGGTAGCTGCATCGCCCAGCTCGGCCGCGACGACGAGGCCGCGCGCCTCCTCCGCAGGGGCTACGACGGCACCCGCGCCGCCCTCGGCGACGACCACCCCCGCACCGTCGAGGCGCAGGGACGGCTCGCCGCCTTCCACCAGACGCGAGGCCGCCCGCCCGAGTCCGAGGCCCCCGGCGAGCGGCGGTAACGCTCCTCACCCGAGGAGGGGGTGCCCGGAGAGCGGGGATGGTCCGTGCGGGCCGAGTCCCTGTTCTGCGAGGCCCTCGCCCTCCGCCGCCACCTCCCCGCCGCGCACCAGGACATCACCGTCGCCCTGGAGGCGACGGGCCAGGCCCTCCCAATCCTCCTCCAGCACTACTGCTGCGTCAACCCTACTCTGACGGGCTCTACGCGGCCCGCCCGGCCGCTGACGGCGTTGCCGCCGCTTGCCGTAGCCGGGGCTGCGACGCGCTCCGGCGCCTTGTCATCGTCCTGGCGTTCTCGCGCATAGCCCCGTCACTTCAGCCTTGACACAGCACTACGACGAGGGCAGCGAGTACGTCCAGCGGGCGCAGCGCCTGCTCGACCGCATGGAGAATCGGGGCCGGGGCGATGGGGAGAACACAGTCCCGGACGAGGGCTAGCGCGCCACCCGGACCACCGCTTCACCCGGATCGCCTCTCGCCACCTCAGGGCGCTCCGCGCCCGCCGCGACGGCCGACTCGATCAGCCCGCGGCCAGCCGCGCCAGCACACGGTCCGCCTCCTTCACCGAGCGGAGGTAGTACTGCGCCGCGAGCGCCTCCCGCTCCTCGGCCGAGAGGTCGGCGTGGCGGCCCTGGCGGGCGAGCCGGTCCTGCCGGGCGTGGTAGAGCCCGAGCGCCGCAGCGACGGAGACGTTGTAGCTCTCGACGAACCCGTCGAGCGGGAGCACGCAGATGGCGTCGGCGCGGGTGAGGAGTTGTTCGGAGACCCCGTCGGCCTCGCTGCCGAAGACGAGCGCCGTCGGGCGGGTGAAGTCGAGCTCCGCGATGGGGACGGCGCCCGGGCCGAGGGACGTGGCGACGACGCGGTAGCCGGCGGCGTGGAGGCCGCCGCAGAGGGCGTCGGCGTCGGGCCAGAGGCGGAGGTCGAGCCACTTGTCGGCGCCCTGGCTCTGGCGCTTGGCTGGGCGCACCCGCTCCGGCGCGAGGGCGTCGGCGGCGGGGTCCTCGTGCAGCCGCTCGGCCCACGTGGCGGCATCGCCCTGGAGGCCGGCGAGGTGGGCGGCGCCGTAGCCGAGCCCCTCGGCGCTGCGGAGCACGGCGTTCACGTTGCCGAGGTCGTGGACGCCTTCGAGCGCCGGCACCACCGTGTAGGTCCGGGACGCCACCACCCCCGCGATCCGCACCCGCCGAGCTTCGCTCACGAACGGCGCGAGCAGCCGGACGGCCTCGGCCGCCGGGAGCCGCCGGCCGCCGGCCGCGACGGAGTCGGGATGGGGGAATCGGGAGGTGGGCACGGCCTGAACAAAGGGGGGCAGATGCCGTTGGAACCGGCCCTCGAAGCTACCCCGGTGAGCCGTGTAGCCGTGAGCCGTGAGCCGTGAGCCGTGAGCCGTGAGCCGTGAGCCGGGGCTAGCGCATTGCTGTCAGCGCGGTTCCCTCTCCTCATCCCTCCAACCCTCCCATTCCCCCCCGTCCTCCACATGGACCTCAACGGAAAGACCGCCGTCGTCACCGGCGCTAGCCGGGGCCTCGGCCGCGCGTTCTCCGAAGCCCTCGTCGAGCGCGGCGGCCGCGTCTTCGGCCTCGCCCGCTCCGAGGGCGACCTCGGCGCCGTCCGGGGCGACCTCGGCGACGCCTTCGTCCCCGTCCCCTGCGACGTCACGAAGCCCAACGCCGTCGAGGCCGCGTTCGCCCGCGTCGAGGGCGAGGCCGGGCGCTGCGACGTCCTCATCAACAACGCCGGGCTCGGGCAGTTCGGGCCGGTCGAGGAGCTGGAGCCGGACAAGTGGGAGGTCCAGCTCGACGTGAACCTCCGCGGCGTCGTGCTCTGCACCCGCGCCGCCGTCCCGGTGATGAAGCGGCAGGGCGCCTCCGGCGACCTCGGCGGCCACATCGTCAACGTCGCCTCCGTGGCCGGCCTCGTCGGCAACCCGAACCTCACCATCTACAACATGACCAAGTTCGGCGTGCGGGGGTTCTCGGAGGCGCTGATGAAGGAGCTCCGCGAGGACCGGATCCGCGTGACGTGCATCTACCCCGGCTCGGTGGACACCCACTTCGCCGACGTGGCGGGGACGAGCGGCGCCGCCGGGGCGATGCGCCCGGAGGACGTGGCCGCCACGGTGATGCACACGCTCGAAGCCCCCCGCAACTACCTCGTCTCCGAGGTGATGATGCGCCCCCTCCGCCCGAAGGGGTGGTGACGGAGCCCGCCGCGGCACGGCCGTTGCGCCCCCGCCCGGACTCTCAGCACGCACCGACGATGCAGCCTCGACCCCCGGCGCCGCCCGCCCTCCGCACCGACCTCCTCGTGCGCGACCCCGAGGTGGTCCACCCGAGCCACCCGCCGACGCTCCTGGCGTTCACCGCGCCCAGCCACGGCGCCGACCTCCTCGGCTGCCTCTACGTCGCCGACGGCCCCGGCCCGCACCCGACGGTGCTGCTCCTCCACGGCTGCCCCGGCAACGAGCGCCACCTCGACCTCGCCCACGCGCTGCGGCGCACGGGCGTGAACGTCGCGCTCGTCCACTACCGGGGCGCGTGGGGGAGCCCCGGCCGCTTCACCATCGGGCGGGCCGTCGAGGACACCCGCGCCGCGCTCGCCTTCCTCCGCTCCGACGCCCTCGCCGAGGCGGGGCGGATCGACCCGGAGCGGGTGATCCCGGTGGGGCACTCGATGGGTGGGTTCTGCGCGCTCATGGCCGCGGCCGACGACCCGGCGGTGCCGGCTGTGGCGGGGCTGGCCGCGTTCAACTTCGGCGTCCATGCCCGGATGATGCGGCAGGTCCCGGCCGTCCGGCAGCAGACGCTCGACCAGCTCGCGCCGCTGATGCCGCCGCTGGCCGGCGCCACCGCCGAGGCCCTCGTCGCCGAGATGGACCAGCATCGCGCGGCGTGGGACATCCGGGACCGCGCCGCCGCGCTGGCCGGGCGCCCCGTCCTCCTCGTCGCCGCCGAGCGGGACGCGACGGGGCCGCCGCTGCTCCACCACGCCCCCCTCGTCGAGGCGATGGAGGCGGCCGGCGCCCGCGCGCTCACGGCCCGCACGCTCGACGCCGACCACGTCTTCTCCGCGCGCCGCGTCGCGCTGGCCGATGCCGTAGCCCGATGGATCGGGAGCGCACTCGATGCTCCTCGAACGCTCGGCGCTCCTTGACGAGTCGGGCGGTGCCCCATGCCCCACCCTCGTGGGGGACCACCTAAAGGGCAAAACGCAGCGACCCCGGCGCCCGCGGCGAAACAATGCTTGCGTGGGAACGGGCTGGTCCGTAGCTTGGGGGTTCAACGAGCCTTCACGCTCGGCGCGCACGCGCGCATCCCTCTCACCACCCTAACCCCCCCATTCATGAGACTTCTTCGCTACTGCACCGCCCTCGCCCTTCTCCTCGGGCTCGGGGTGGCCCCCGCCCTCGCACAGTCTGCGACGGCCCCCGTCGACTTCGACATGGACGCCGCGACGCTCGGCCCCGCCGATGCCTTCCCGCTCAGCGGGAACGACCGCGGCGGGGAGATGGTCGACACGCTCGTCTACGGCGAGAACGTCACCTTCTTCACCACCCTCTTCAACAACACCGACGAGATCGGGCGGGAGTACCCCTTCATGCGGTACTCCAACACCGTCCTCCCCGACGCCTTCCTCCGCGAGGTCAACTGGTTCATCGTGAACAACGCGGGCGGGGACCCTGTGCCGATCGAGGGCGAGGGGGAGATCGAGGTCGCCGTCTGGCGCGTCCAGGAGGTCGTCTTCGGGAGCGGCACCATCGCTTACCTCCCGGACTCCACGATGAAGCTCGGCACCATCCAGACCTCCGTGTCCGAGATCAACGACGACTACGTCGCCGACACGCTGGATAACCCGGACATCCTCCCGGCCGCCACCTTCGACTTCGCGTCGGATAACGCCGAGGGCGACTCGCTGCCCAAAGTGCCCTACGACACGCAGATCATCGACTTCATCTCGACGGACTTCGTCGTCTCGCTGATCATCCGCGAGGAGACGCAGTCGACGGATCCGCGGGCGCAGATCCGCTTCCTCATCGACGCCGGCTGCGAGGACCCGGAGAACTTCTGCAACTTCGACCCGGAGTACTTCCCGCAGCGGTTCTACACCTACCGGGACTCGGTGGCCGGTCCGGGCGGCGCGGGCTACTACCGCTTCCTCGACTACAACAACCTCACGACCGAAGCTATCCTCACCGATACGGACATCACCGATATCTCGAACGAGGGGATCTCGGTGGCGCAGGCGTTCCGCCTCGAGCCGACGTACCCGAACCCGACGGCCATCGGCGCCTACGTCGACTACAAGATGGACCAGGCGCAGGACGTCGAGATCGCGCTGTTCGACGTGCTCGGCCGGAAGATCCAGACCCTCGTGGACGGGCCGGTCTCGGCCGGGCGCCACAGCACGTACCTCTCGGCGGCTGACTTCCCAGCCGGGGTGTACTTCGTCCGAATGGTCTCGGAGGGTCAGACCGCTACCCGCCAGCTCACGATCACGCACTGACGCGACCGAAGCTGACGGATAACGTCGGATGGGGCCGGCCGGGCGGACGCTCGGCCGGCCCCTCTTTGTTGCTTTGTTGCGCCCGCTTACCCCTCGTCGGCGTAGCGGCGGGCGCGCTTCTCGATGGACTCCTCGGCGTCACGCGCGCGCCACCGGGCCAGGCGCTCGGCGACCTCGCGCTCGTAGCCCTGCTCGCGGGGGGCGTAGAAGTAGAGCCCCTGCATCTCCTCGGGGAGGTACTGCTCGGGGACGTACCCGTCGCGGTAGGCGTGGGGGTACTGGTAGCCCTCGCCGTGGCCGAGCCCGGCCTTGTCGCGGCTCCCGTCCTTGAGCACGTTCGGCACGTCGGCCGTCTGCTCGTCCGCGACGTGCTTCAGCGCGTCGAAGAAGGCGAAGGCGCTGTTGGACTTCGGCGCGGTGGCGAGGTAGAGGCAGCACTCCGAGAGGTGGAACCGCCCCTCCGGCATCCCGACGTAGTCGAACGCCTGCGCGCACGCCACCGCGACCTGCACCGCGCGGGGGTCCGCGAGGCCGACGTCCTCGGCGGCGAAGATCAGCATCCGCCGGATGATGAAGCGGGGGTCCTCGCCGGCGTAGACCATCCGCGCCATCCAGTAGAGCGCGGCGTCGGGGTCGGAGCCGCGGAGGCTCTTGACGAAGGCGCTGATGGTGTCGAAGTGGGCGTCGCCCTCCTTGTCGTAGAGGACGGCCCGCCGCTGGATCGAATCCTCCGCCACGGCGAGGTCGATGCGCGCCGCGCCGTCGGCGCCCGGCCCGGTCGTCTCGACGGCGAGCTCGAGCGCGTTGAGCAGGGAGCGGGCGTCGCCGTTGGCAGTTGAGACGAGGTGGTCGAGCGCGTCCGGCTCAACCTCGACGGTACGCCTCCCGTAGCCTCGCTCGGGGTCGGCGAGCGCCTGCGCCACGACGGCGCGGAGGTCGTCCTCCGTGAGCGTCCGCAGCTCGAAGATCCGGCTGCGCGAGACGAGCGCCTTGTTGACCTCGAAGTACGGGTTCTCCGTCGTCGCCCCGATGAACGTGACGGTGCCGTTCTCGACGTGCGGCAGCAGCGCGTCCTGCTGCGCCTTGTTGAACCGGTGGACCTCGTCGACGAACAGGATCGTCCGCTGGCCGTGGTGGCGGAGCCGCTCCTGCGCCGCCGCGATCTCCTCGCGGATGTTCTTTACCCCTGCGAGCACGGCGTTGAGCGTGGCGAAGTGGCTCCGGGTCGTGCCCGCGACGATCCGGGCGATGGTGGTCTTCCCCGTGCCGGGCGGGCCGAACAGGATCACGCTCGTCAGCCGGTCCGCCTCGACGGCCCGGCGCAGCAGCCGCCCCTCCCCCAGCACATGCTCCTGCCCGACGAACTCGTCGAGCGTGCGGGGCCGCATCCGGTCGGCGAGAGGGGCGGTGGCGGCGCGGCGCGCGTCGGCGGCGGCGTCGAAGAGGTCGGACATCGGGAGTGAGCGGGGAGCGGGGGGCCAGCCAGCAGAACGCCGTAGGGGCACGGCGGTGCCGAGGCGCAGACGGCCCGGGGCTGAGGCTGGCCGCGTTTCAGGAACCAGCCACGGCCGGGACGGGTGGGGCCTCCTGTCCCACTTGCAGCCCCCGTCGTCCCACTTGCAGCCCCCGCCATGAGCGCCTCTCGGCTTGCGCCCGCCCTGCTTCTGCTGACGCTCGGTGCGCCGGCCGGCTGCACGCAGGAGCGGGCGTGGAGCCTGGTGCTTCAGAACGTCCGCGCCGACTTCCCCGAGGTCCGGCAGATCTCGACGGACTCGCTGGCGACGCGGCTCGGGGAGGAGGCCACGCCGCCGTTGCTGCTGGACGTGCGGACGCCGGAGGAGTTCGCCGTGAGCCACCTCGCAGGCGCGGTTCGGGTGGACCCGGACGGGCAGGAGTTCCCGGACCTGGCCGACCTTCCGCGCGACGCGCCCGTCGTGACGTACTGCTCGGTGGGGTACCGCTCCTCGCGGACGGCCGAGCGGCTGCGGCGGATGGGGTTCACGAACGTCTCGAACCTCGAGGGGTCCCTCTTCCGGTGGGCCAACGAGGGCCGCCCAGTTTACCGCGACGATGAGCGCGTTGAGGCGGTCCACCCCTTCGACGGCCTTTGGGGACGGCTGCTCGACGCCGACCTCCGCGCCACAGAGCCGGAGTAGCGCCGCTCAGATGTCGCCGAGTTGCGGGCGGAGGACGACCTCCTCGGCGACCGTGCGGCCAGAGAGTCGGTGGAGGTCCACGACGGCGCGGGCGATGTCCTCTGGCGGCATGAACCGCTCCTCCGGGAGGTCGGTCCCCTCCCAGCTCGGGGTGAGCGTGGCGCCGGGGAGGAGCGTCGTCACTCGGAGCCCCCGCTCCTTGGTCTCCTCGCGCACGACACGGGCGAGGCCGAGCAGCCCGTGCTTCGCCGCGCAGTAGGCCGCGCCGCCGGGGTAGCCGCGGATCGCCGCGACGGAGGCCATGAAGAAGAGGTCGCCCCGGCCGCGCTCCAGCATCGCTGGGAGGAAGGCGCGGGTGACGAGGAAGGCGCTCGTGAGGTTGACCTCGACCTGCTGCCGGAATGCGGCCGGCTCGGTCTCCAAGAGCCCGCCCGGCCGGAAGAGCCCAGCGTTGTTGACCAGCACGTCCGGTGCGCCGAACCGCTCCAGCACGGCCTCCGCCATCCGGGCCACGGCCGCGTCGTCGGTCACGTCGCAGGGGAACGCCTCGGCCGAAGTACCGAGGGCGCGGCACCGCTCCGCGACGGCGGCGAGCTTCCCCTCGGAGCGGGCGACGAGGGCGATCCGCGCGCCCGGCTCCGCCGCGAACGCCGCGCAGATCGCGGCGCCGATGCCCTGGCTCGCCCCCGTAACGATGACGGTCATGGCCGTCACCGCCCGTTGATGAGCCGCATGAACTCGGCGCGGGTGCGGGGGTTGTCGAGGAACTCGCCGCTCACGGCGCTCGTCGTCGTGACGGAGTTCTGCTTCTCGGCGCCGCGCATCATCATGCAGAGGTGCTGCGCCTCGATGACGACGGCGACGCCCTGCGGCCGGAGCACGCGCTCGACGGCGTCGCGGACCTGGATCGTGAGGCGCTCCTGGACCTGGAGCCGCCGCGCGAACACGTCCACGACCCGCGGGATCTTCGAGAGCCCGACGATGCGGCCGTCGGGGATGTAGGCGACGTGGGCCTTCCCGAAGAACGGCAGGGCGTGGTGCTCGCAGAGGCTGTACACCTCGATGTCCCGGACGAGGATCATCTCGGAGTAGTCCTCCTCGAACAGCGCCGAGCGGAGGATGAGCTCGGGGTCGAGGCCGTAGCCGTGGGTGAGGAACTGGAGCGCCTTCGCGACCCGCTCGGGCGTCTTCAGTAGCCCCTCTCGCTCGGGGTCCTCGCCGATGAGGCGGAGCACCTCGCGCTGGTGCTCGGCGAGCCGCGCAGTCTTTTCCTCGTGGTAGAGGTCGCGCCGCTCGTAGTGCTCGGGCGAGTAGAGGTCCACGGCGAGGTCGGTGGCGCCGGGGCTGCGGCCGTCGGGGGAGTCGCTCATGTCATTCGCCGCGGTACTCGGCCATGTTGTTCTCGGTCTCCCAGAGGCGGAGGCGGTGGAGGCGCCCGCCCGGGAGCGCGCCGGCCAGTTCATCCCAGATGGCGACGACGAGGTTCTCGGTGGAGGGCATCACGCCGTCGAGGAAGCCCACGTCGAGGTTGAGGTTGCGGTGGTCGAGGTGGTCCACCACGCGCTCGTGCACAATCCGCTTCAGCGCGCCGAGGTCGATCACGTAGCCGGTCTCGGGGTCGGGCTCACCGACGACGGTGACCTCGAGGCGGTAGTTGTGGCCGTGCCAGTTCGGGCTGTTGCACTTCCCGAACGTCTCCCGATTCCAGTCGTCCGAGCGCGCCGGGTTGTGGAGCCGGTGCGCGGCGTTGAAGCGGACGACGCGGGTGACGTAGACGGTGGGCACGGGGGCGGTGCTCGTCGGAACGGGGATCGGGCAGGCTGAACCCGACCCGCCCGGCGACGTTCCGGCCGGCCCACCCCCTCCCCCGCCGTCATGGAAAAGACCCTCTTCCAGAAGATTGCAGATCAGGAGGTGCCTGCCGATATCCTCTTCGAGGACGACCGCGCCGTCGCCTTCCGCGACGTCGACCCCCAGGCCCCGACCCACGTCCTGATCGTCCCCCGCAAGCCCATCCCCCGCGCCGACCAGATCGAGCTCGCCGACGAGGCCCTCGTCGGGCACCTCTTCACGGTCGCGCGGCGGGTGGCGGAGCAGGAGGGGCTCTCGGACTACCGGCTCGTGATGAACAACGGGGAGGGTGCGGGGCAGTCCGTGTTCCACCTCCACCTCCACCTCCTCGGCGGGCGCCCGTTGCAGTGGCCGCCCGGCTGAAACCGCCCATGATCCACGTTCAGGATGTTCACGTCGCCCTCGGCGGGAACCCCGTGCTGCACGGCGTCAGCTTCGATGTCGGGGCGGGGCAGATCGCGGGGTACGTCGGCCCCAACGGCGCGGGGAAGACGACGACGATGCGGCTGCTGACGGGGACGCTCGCCCCGGACGCCGGGCGGGTCGCCGTTGCGGGGGTCGACGTGGCGGCGGAGCCGCTGGCGGCGAAGCGGCGGTTCGGGTTCGTCCCCGAGCACGGCCACCTCTACGACAGCTTCACCCCGGAGGAGTACCTCCTGTTCGTGGCCCGCCTCTACGGGCTCGACGAGGACGCGGCCCGCGCGCGGATCGCGGCGCTCCTCCGCTACTGGCGGCTCGACGACGCGGCCGAGCGCAAGATGGTCGGGTTCTCGAAGGGGATGAAGCAGAAGGTGGTACTCTCCTCCGCGCTCCTGCACGAGCCCCCGGTGCTCCTGCTGGACGAGCCGCTGGCCGGGCTCGACGCCGAGGCCGTCCTCCTCGTCCGCGCGCTGCTGCGGCGCTGGGCCGACGCCGGCCACACCGTCCTCTACTCCTCCCACCTCCTCGACGCCGTCGAGCGCGTCGCCGACCGCGTCGTCGTGATCCGCGACGGCCGGATCGTCGGGCAGGGCTCGCCGGAGGAGCTCAAGGCGCTCACCGAGGCGCCGTCGCTGGAGTCCGCCTTCAGCCACATCACCGCGACGGAGGACGTGGCGGCACGAACGGATCGGCTGATGGAGGAGGCCTTCGGCTAGGAGAGGAAGAGAGGGGGAAAGGAAGCAGGCCGGACTTTAGATTCCTCCACCTCTCCCCCTTCTTTCCATGACCTCCCTCGGCGTCACCGGCGGCATCGGCAGCGGCAAGAGCGCGGCCTGCCGCCACCTCGAAGCCCTCGGCGCCCGCGTCGTCTACGCCGACCGCGTGGCGAAGCGGCTGATGCACGAGGGCCCCGAGCTGCGGCGGGAGATCGCGGCGGCGTTCGGGCCGGAGAGCTACGACGCGGAGGGGAAGCTGAACCGGGCGCACCTCGCGGCGCAGGCGTTCGGGAGCCCGGAGGCGGTGGCGCGGCTGAACGCGCTCGTCCACCCCCGCGTGCGGGCCGAGATGCTCCGGCTGTTACAAGAAGCTGAGGCCGACGGCGTCCCGCTCCTCGTCTACGAGGCCGCGCTCATCTTCGAGGCCGGCGCCGAGCGGCACCTCGACGCGGTGGCCGTCGTGGACGCTCCGCTGGAGACCCGGATCGCGCGGGTGATGGCCCGCGACGGCGTGCCCCGCGAGGCCGTCCTCGCCCGGATGCGCCACCAGCTCCCCCCCGACGAACTCCGCCGCCGCGCCGACTACGTGATCGAGAACGGCGGCGACCTCGCCCACCTCCACCGGCAGGTCGGGGCGCTGTACCGGACGCTCATCTCCTGAACCCTGCCATCGGTGGTGCTAGTGGACCTCGACGCCTACGTCGAGCCCGCTGGCCCCGCTCCCGGTCACCACGGCGACCACACGCTGGTTCAGCCCGTCCGCCCGGCCGACCACGCGGACGGCCGCGCTGTCGGCCTCGAGACGGAACCGCCCGTCTACGGTGTGGAGGACCCCCTCCTCGTCGGCGTTGTGGCCGAGCCACGCGAACGTGACCCCGCCGAGGTGGCCGTCGCCGCCGCCGAAGATGCGGGGCTTCAGCGCCCACCTCTGCACCTCCCCCGCGATCCGCAGCGTCGTCTCGATGAGGGCGTCGAGCTGCTCCTGCCGGCGCGCTGCCTCGCGCTGCTCGGCCTCCCGACGGGCTTCTCGGAGGGCGGCCGCCCGGACCTCCTCCGCCCGAGCCTCTGCTCTAGCGGCGTCCTCAGCTTGCTGGGCGGCCCGGTCCGGCTCCGAACGTGCCGAGGCCGGGACCGGGGCCGGAGCGGTTGCGACCGGCGAGGCTCCAGCGGGCGCCGCTGCCGTGCCCGTACGATCGGAGCCCCGGAGCCACTCCGGCATCTCGACGTGGACGTGGACGCGGACGCACGTGCTCAGCAGGAACGTGGCGCCGAGCACGACGAGGCTAGCGGCGGCGAGGGGACGCGGCATGAGTGGAGGTCGAGGCCGGGGCCCTCCGTATCGGCCCCGCTGCCGCCAGCCCTTAGCGGGCGTCCTACTCCTCCGGCTCCCCGAGGAGGCCCCCGAAGACGGCCGCGTCGTGGGCGTCGCCGAGGATGAGGTGGCCCATCCGGTCCCGCTTCGTGCGGAGGTAGCGGGCGTTGTCCGCGTTCGGCGCGATCTCGATGGGGACGCGCTCGACGATCTCGAGGCCGTAGCCGGAGAGCGCGACGCGCTTGGTCGGGTTGTTCGTCATCAGCCGGAGCTTGCGGATGCCGAGGGCGCGGAGGATCTGGCAGCCCGTGCCGTAGTCGCGGTGGTCCATCTCGAACCCGAGCGCCTCGTTGGCCTCGACGGTGTCCATGCCCTCCTCCTGCAGCTTGTAGGCGCGGAGCTTGTTGACGAGCCCGATCCCGCGGCCCTCCTGCTTCATGTAGAGCACGGCGCCGCGGCCCTCCTGCTCGACCCGCCGGAGCGCGGTCGCGAGCTGGTCGCCGCAGTCGCACCGGCTCGAGCCGAAGATGTCGCCGGTGACGCACTGGCTGTGGACGCGGGCGAGGACGGGGTCGGCCTCGGTCCACGTCCCCTTCGTGAGGGCGAGGTGGGTGTCGCCAGTGAGGACCTCCTCGAAGGCGTGGAGGCGGAAGCGCCCGAACCGCGTCGGCATCTCGACGTCGACGAGGGGGCGGACGAGCTGCTCGGTGCGGAGGCGGTAGGCGATGAGGTCCTTGATCGTGATCAGCCGCAGCCCGAACTCGTCGGCGATCCGGCGGAGGTCGGGCACGCGCGCCATCGTCCCGTCGGCGTTCATGATCTCGATCAGCACGCCGACGGGGGCGAACCCGGCGAGGCGGGCGAGGTCCACGGCGGCCTCGGTGTGGCCGGCCCGCCGAAGGACGCCGCCGGTCTGGGCGCGCAGCGGGAAGATGTGGCCGGGCCGGGCGAGGTCCGTCGGCCGCGCCGCGGGGTCGGCGAGCAGGCGGATGGTGCGGGCGCGGTCGGCGGCGGAGATCCCCGTCGTCGTGCCCTCGCGGGCGTCCACCGAGACGGTGAACGGGGTGTCGAAGAGCGACGTGTTGACCTGCTCCATCATGGGCAGGTCGAGGGCGGCGGCGCGCTCGCGCGTGAGCGGCACGCACATCAGCCCGCGCCCGTGCGTCGCCATGAAGTTGACGAGCTCCGGGGTGACGGCGGCGGCGGCCCCGACGAAGTCCCCCTCGTTCTCGCGCTCCTCGTCGTCCACCACCACGACGAGCCGGCCGGCGCGGACGTCAGCGATGGCCGCCTCGACGGCGTCGAAGGTGGGACGCTTGGGCGCCGTGGGTCGGTCCTGCGCGTCGCGCTGCTCGGGCATGGGCCTCGGGGGCTGGACGGGGTCGGGCGCTGGTACGGGGGCTGCCGGGGGCGGTTCGGTGAGAGCCGGTGAAGGCGCGGCCGACCCGTCGTGCGGGCGCTCAGCCCTTCGTCCCGACGGAGGCGACGGCGTTCTTGTCGAGCCGGAGCTTGACGTTGTCGTCCACCTCGGCCAGCAGGCTCGCGTCCTCGACCTTCAGCACCGTCCCGTGGATGCCGCCCATCGTGATGATCCGGTCCCCCTTCTTGACCGCCTCGATCATGGCCTTGCGCTGGTCCTCGCGCCGCTTCTGCGGGCGGATGATGAAGAAGTAGAAGACGACGAAGACGAGGAGGAACGGCAGGAACAGCCCGACGAGGCTGCCGCCGCCGGTGGCTTGGGCGAGCACGGGCTGGAAGGGAGAGAGGGGCATGGTGGAGTAGGCAAGGGGGGAGGCCAAAAATACGCAGGGGCGCCTCAGACGCTCACCTCGCAGAGCGAACGTGACCAAAGGGAGCCTGTGAACACGTCAGCGCTTCGATTCCCCAGCTCCCATCCGACAGCAGGCCATGTGGGACCGGAGCGCCCCGCCGACACTCACCGACCCCTCGGCTCAGCGCAATACTCCCCGCAGAGACGGACCCCCATTCGATCTACCACCACACACCCACCACCCCACGTTATGCCCCGATTCCTGACACTCCTTGCGCTCGCCGGCTTCCTGACCCTCACGGGCTGCACCGCCGACGACCTCGCCGGGCCCGAACTGGACAGCCCCCGCGACGCCTTCCCCATGGGCACCTATGCCGACCCTCCTAGCCTCGAAGACGAGGACCCCGAGGTCGTCGTCGAGCCCCCCACCTTCTTCGCCGCATGGGAGGGAGCGGACGAGGCCGAGGGCTACTACCTCAGCTTCGAGGTGGATAAAATCGCCGGCCGGGGGACCTCCGCGGCGCCCGCTCAGGGGCTCTCCTTTGGCGGGTCCGGGACCTGCTCCAGCTTCGGCTCCGGCTTCGATATCGGGACGTCCCAGCAGTGCGTCGTCCAGTATGGGACCCTGAGCACGGACGGAGAGGTCTCCTTCCAGGTGCAGGACACGGCCGGCACCCTCATCGCTCACGTGCGCGGCACGGTGGACGCCTCGGTGACCACGATCCAGGCTACCATTAGCGACAGTGTTGGCGAAGGCGACGCGCGTGACCGGAACATCGTGTTCTCGCGCGCCGACTAAGCAGGCCGACCCGCTAGGCTAACCCCTAGCCTTCCAGGCCGGGGCTCCGACACCGCGTCGGGGCCTCGGCCTTTTTGGTGAAGTTTGGGTGTCCTACGCCGCCGCTGAGCGCCCGTAGGCGATCAGCCGTGTAGCGAGGCGTCGGAGCGGGGGTAGCTCCATCGCCCACCCTACCCACCCCGGCAGTCGGCCCGCCCGCAGCCCCGGCGCCAGCACGGCGGCGTGGGCCAGGGCCTGCGCCCGCTGCAGCATCCGCACCGGCCGCTCCCGGCGCCGCTGCACGGCTCGGAGGTCGCGCTCGTGAAGCGTGCCGGCCCGCAACGGCTCGGCCAGCGTCGCCGCGGCGCAGGCGGCATCCTGCAGCGCGAGGTTGATCCCGACCATCCCGAGCGGGCTCATCGCGTGCGCGGCGTCGCCGAGGCAGAGGAGGCCGGGGCGGTACCACCGCCGCAGCCGGTCCACCTGCACGCGGAGCAGCGCCACCCCATCCCAATTCCCGAGCGCCTCGACGCGGCCGCTGAGCTCGGGGGCGGTGGCGGCCACGTCGCGCCGAAAGGACGGCAGGCCCCGCTCGCGGAGGGCGGGGAACGCGCCCTTCGGGATGATGGCGCCGACCTGCCAGCACGGCCCGGCGTCCATCAGCGCGAGCATCCCCCCCGGCCCGAACCGGAAGTAGGCCCCCGCCGAGGCGTCGTCATCCGGTCGACGCGGCAGGGTGAACCACAGCACGTCGATGGGCGCGCCGATGGCGACGGATTCCAACCCCGCCAGCCTTCGCACGGCCGAGTGCCGCCCGTCGCAGCCGACCACGAGCTCCGCCGGTAGCGCCCGGCGCCCGCCGCCCCGCTCGACCTCGACGCCGCGCACCTCGTCGCCTTCCTCAACGAGCCCCGTCACCCCGGCGCCGGTGACGAAGCGGAAGTGCTCGTACTCCCGCCCTGCCTCGACGAGCAGCGGAAGGAAATCGGCCTGCTGCACGAGGGCGACGAACGGGAACCGTTCGCCCTGCTCGGCCAGCGCGCCGAAGTCCGCGAAGCGGGCCGAGCCACGTGGATCTACGGCCGTGAAGTGGGTCGTCTTCGCGTGGGGGAGCGCGAGCGTCCGCTCGGCGAGGCCGACGGCATCGAGGAGGTTCAGCGCGGCGGGGTTGAGCGTGTTGCCGCGGAAGCTCCGGTCGAGGTCGGCGTGCCGCTCCAGGACGGTCACGGGCACGCCGCGGCGGGCGAGGAGGAGCCCGAGGAACAGCCCCGCCGGGCCGCCGCCGACGACGGCGCAGGAGGTGCTATCGGGGAGGGCGTCGGAGGTCACGCGCCTCGAACGCCGCCCGCCCCGATCCGTTGCGGCAATCCGTTACGCCGTCAGCACGCGGAGGTAGAACAGCGGGGAGACCAGCTTCTGCCGCTCGCTCTCGTCGTCGAACATCGCGCTGATGGCGTCGGCGACCTCGGGCGAGCGGGCCGCCTTGCGGATGGTCGTGTTGAGGAGCCACTTCCAGCGGCCGAGCCGCTGCATCGCGTGCGAGAGCTTGAGCTCGTCGCCGAGGTAGTCGAGCACGTCCGTTTCGTACCCCTGGAAGAACGCGGCCGTCGTGTCGCCCGCCGCCTTCGACTTCGCGATCCACTCGGCGGCCTTCTCGCCGGAGACCATCGCGTTCCCGATGCCCTCGCCGGTGAACGGGTCGATGAGCGAGGCGGCGTCGCCGAGCAGGAGCCAGCCGTCGCCGTGCATCCGCCGGGGCTTCGAGCCGAGCGGGAGCCCCCACCCCTTGATCCCGCCGACGAGCTCGGCCCCCTCGAAGCGGTGGCGGAAGCGGGGGTGCTCTACGAGCTGCCTGAGCAGCGGCTTGAGCTTCACGCCCTGCTTCTTGATCACGCTCGACAGCATCCCCACGCCGACGTTCGCCATCCCGTCGGCCATGGGGAAGATCCAGAAGTAGCCGGGGATGGCCTCGTCCACGAAGTGGATCTCGACGTGGTTGCGCTCGTGGAAGCCCGTGACCCCGCGGTAATAGGCGCGGAGCCCGGCGCAGTAGTGCTTCTCCTCGAGCTGGTCCATCCCGAGCTCGCGCACGACGACGGAGTACGCCCCGTCGGCGCCGACGGTGACGGGCGCGCGGACCTCCTTCGTCTCCCCCTCGTGCTCGACCGTCACGCCGACGACGCGGTCGCCCTCGCGGAGGAGCCCCGTGACCCTCGCCCCGAGCCACATCTCGACGCCGGCCTCGCGCGCCACGTCCACGACGAGGACGTCGAAGTCCACGCGGGAGCAGACGTAGCCAGGCGCCGTAGGCTGATCGAGCATCTTCGTGAACGGGATGGCGACCTCGTCGCCGAACGGCCCGCTGAAGGTGACGCCCCAGGAGCCGACCTGCTCGGCCGCCTCGACCCGGCCGATCATCCCGAGCCGCTTCATCACGTCGACGCTCTTGCCACTGATGGCGTCGCCGCAGATCTTGTCGCGGGGGAACGCCTCGGCCTGGTCGATCAGGAGGGGGCGGAGGCCGGCGCGCGCCATGAACGTCGCGGCGGTCGCCCCGCCGGGGCCGGCGCCGACGATGACGGCGTCGTAGGAGCTGTGAGCCATGAGCAGGAGGCGGGTGGTGGGCGCCCGTAACTACCGGGCGCCGCCGGAAACAGAAGAAGGGCAAGCGACCCGCATCGCACCGCTTCGACCTCCTACCGCTGCTGCCTTCCGGCCCTGACGGAGTTCAGAGGGAGCTGGTCGTACGGGACTTGCCCTTCTTCGCCGGCAGACCCCCGCGGGGGTGACCGGCCGAGTACCAGTGGCGCAATATACGGGGAGACCACCGCGCGGGTCCGCTCCTCGTCAATTTCAAGCTTCCTTGCTAAGCCTCTCCTCGGAAAGGCCTCGCCGACGACCGACCCGAACACCGCGCGGGCCCTGGGCATCTTTATCGAACCATCGCGTTAGACGCCAAACCTATGCGCACCCTATTCGCAATCGCACTCCTCCTATTCTGCACTGCCTGTGAGCAGGAGCAGCCCCCACCTGCCGAACTCACACAACCCGTAGACTTCGGCGCCTTTGCCAGCGTCGATTATGCGCGCACCTCACTTGCGGACCCGGAGGTAGGGCCGACGGAAGCAGAAAGGGAGGCCTACTTTGCAGCAGCTAAGTCTGCTCTGACCGCGTCCTTCGATGTCATGGGCCGAGCGGGGAGTGACTGGAGGGAGGCGGACGCCTTGGCTCAGGCAGTTGCTGATGATGCTACGTCTGAGCTAGAGCGCTCACTCATCGAGCAGTCGACCGCGAAGCTCATGCTCGCCGTGTACCTCCTCCCGAACGAGGCGGAGGAGGGGGTCGCCGAGCGCGCCCTCGCCTACGCCGACCTCCTCGTCGAACGCGAGAGCCCGGAGGTCGAGACGCTCCTCGAAACGGTCCAGACCTTCGCGGACGAGTGGTCCCCTGAGGACCTCCGCCGCGTCGCCCTCGGCGGCGCCGAGGTGGCGGAGGCCTACGTCGCCGGCCTTGAGTCGTGCGCCGACTGCGAGCTTCCTCCTGCCGCGCGGCAGGCGCTGATCGAGCGCGGCGAGACGACCGACGTGAAGAACCTCCGCCGGCTCAGTGCTGCTGAGCGTCTGCGCGCGCTCGTGGAGTAACCCACCTGCTCGATAGCAATTACCTGAGCGGCCGGAGGGCTCTATGCCTTCCGGCCGTTTAGCGTTCAGTGGCTTGGGCTCCCCGTCCACCTCAACGTCTGTAGGGACAGGGGATGCCCTGTCCCTACTACAGCGTCTCCTTTCCCGCTCACAGCAGCCCCAGGGGGTCCACGTCCACGTTGATGCGGACGCCCTTCGGCGGGGTGCCGAACCGCTCGTTGGCCGCGCGGATGAGGTTCGGGAGTGCGTAGGCCCCGTGCTCGCGGCCAGCCTTGACGATGGTGTGGAACCGGAACTGCCTCTTCACCCGCCCCACGAACGCCGGCTCCGGGCCGAGGACCTCGTGCTGCGGCGCGAGACCGCGCAACACCCGTGTCCACCGCTCGGCCTCCCGCTGCACGGCCCGCTCGTCCGGCCCCTTGAACTCGACGCCGACGAGGCGGCCGTAGGGGGGGTAGCCAAAGGCGTGGCGGTCGGGGAGCTCGTCGCGGAGGAAGGCGAGGAAGTCGTGCCGCGCGGCGTGCTGGACGGCGGCGTGCTCGGGGCTGCGGGTCTGGAGGATCACCTCGCCCGCGAGGCCGCCGCGGCCGGCCCGGCCCGCGACCTGCATGAGAAGCTGGAACGTCCGCTCCGCCGCGCGGAAGTCCGGCAGCAGCAGCCCCGTGTCTGCGTCCACGACGCCGACGAGCGTGACGCGCGCGAAGTCGAGCCCCTTCGCCACCATCTGCGTCCCGATGAGGATGTCCGCGTCGCCGCGGCCGAAGGCGTCGAGGAGCTTTCGGTGGGCGTCCTTCCGGCCCGTCGTGTCGAGGTCCATCCGGAGGACGCGGGCCTGCGGGAACACCTCGGCCAGCTCCTCCTCCACCCGCTGCGTCCCGGCCCCGACCTGCTCCAGCTCCCCCTGGCACTGCGGGCACCGCGCGGTGATGCGCTCGACCCGCCCGCAGTAGTGGCATCGGAGGTGCCGCCCGGCCTTATGGTACGTCAGCGTGACGGCGCAGTCGCGGCAGTGCGGGGTGAAGCCGCAGTCGGAGCAGGTGACGATGGGGCTGTAGCCGCGGCGGTTCTGGAGGAGGATGATTCCTTCCTGCCGTTCCAGCCGCTCGCGGATCGCCTCGCGGAGGGGGTGCGAGAGGGCGCCCTTGAGGCGGCGCACCCTCCGCTCCCGCCGGAGGTCCACGACCTTCACCTCGGGGAGGGATGCGGCAGCGCGGCCGGGGACGGGCACCCGCTCGGGCATCCGGAGGAGGGTGTACTTCTTGGCCTTCGCGTTGAGGTAGCTCTCCAGGCTCGGCGTGGCGCTGCCGAGGACACAGACGGCCCCCTCCAGATGCGCTCGCATCACGGCCACGTCGCGGGCGTGGTAGCGCGGCGCCGGGTCGAACTGCTTGTAGGAGCCCTCGTGCTCCTCGTCCACCACGATTAGCCCGACGTCCGTGAGCGGCGCGAACACCGCCGAGCGCGGGCCGATGGCGACGTCGAACCGGCCGCCCTGGAGGTGGCGCCACGCGTCGAACCGCTCGCCGGGGCTCATCCGGCTGTGGAGGACCGCCACGCGGTCGCCGAAGTGGGCGCGGAAGCGGCGGACGGTCTGCGGCGTCAGCGCGATCTCGGGGACGAGCACGATCCCGGTCCGCCCCTGCGCGAGCGTCTGCTTGAGGGCCTGGATGTAGACCTCCGTCTTGCCGCTGCCGGTGACGCCGTGGAGCAGGAACGTCTCGGGCTCCCGCGCCTCGATGGCCGCGCCGATGGCCTGGAGCGCCGTCTGTTGCCCTGCGTGCAGCGCCTCGATCACCTTCGGCGCCTCGGGCGGGGCGTCGAACGGCGTCCGCACGGCCTCGCGCTCGACCTTCTCCACGAGGCCCTTCTCGATGAGGCCGTTGACGGTGCTGCTCGTCGCGCCGGTCTCGGCGAGGACGTCGGCCTGTCGGGGCTCCGGCTCTCCCCCACCCCGTCGCCGCGCGAGCGCCTCGATCACTGCCCGCTGCCGTGCGCCCCGCAGCGCCTCGATGGCCTCGGCGGAATCAACGCTATCCACCAGCCGAAGACGGAATTCCGTCTTCATCCGCACCGATGGGTCGGCGAGCTCCTGCTCGATATGGACGTAGCCATTGCGTTCGAGCCGGCGGAGGAGGCTCGCCGTCGCGCCGTCGCCCTGGAGCGTGCCGACGGGGAGCGGGCCGCCCTCCTCCAGCGCCGCGAGCACCCGCCGCGCCTCGGGGCTGACGCCGTTGACGGGGAGGCCGGTGCGGTGGACGACGCGCTGGCTCTCGACGGTGGCGCCGGCGGGGAGCGCCGCCTTGAGCACCTCGCCCCACGCGCACACGTAGTACTCGGCGATCCAGCGGGTCAGCCGGAGCAGGACGGGGCTGAACGCCGGACGCTCGTCGAGCACGTCGCGGATGCTCTTCAGCCGGGGCCGGTCCTCGTCCGTCCGCTCGGCGATCACCCCCGTGATCGTCCGCCGCCCGAAGGGGACGACGACGCGGGCGCCCGGTGCGGCCTCGGCGTCGAGGGCCTCCGGCACGCGGTACGTGTAGGTGCCCTCGACGGGGGTGAGCGGGACGACGCGGGCGGTGGCAGCCATGCCCGGAATCTACCGTCCGGTTCAGGCGGCTCGGCCGAAGAATCCGGCAGCGCGAGACCCCGTAGGGGCGACCCCATGGGGTCGCCCCTACGGGGTCTCGCGCTGCTACGCCGTCAGCCGCGTGGCCTCGCGGAACGCCTCGACGTTGGCCTCCACGTCGCCCGTCCCTCCGAAGATGGCGCTGGCAGCGACGAGCACGTCGGCCCCGGCTTCGAGGAGCCGCCGAGCGTTTTTTGGCTTGACCCCCCCGTCGACTTCGACGTGCGCGCCGGTCCCAAGCTGGTCTATCAGACGCCGTACCCGCTGGACCTTCCGCACGCTCGCGGGAATAAAATCCTGTCCCGCGAAGCCGGGGTTGACCGACATCACGAGCGCGAGGTCGAGGTCGGCCACGAGGTCTTCGAGGGGGTACGCCGGGGTGGCCGGGTTGAGCGCCATCCCGGCCTTCGCGCCCGCCGACCTGATCTCCTGCACGACCCGGTGAGCGTGGGTGCACGCCTCCCAGTGGACCGTCACCACGTCGGCGCCGGCCTCGGCGAAGCGGGCGGCGTAGCGCTCCGGCTCGGCGATCATGAGGTGGACGTCGAGCGTGGCGCCGGTCTCGTCGGCCAGCGGGCGGAGGGCCTCGACGATGGGGAGGCCGAATGAGATGTTCGGGACGAAGTGGCCGTCCATCACGTCGAGGTGGAGCCACCCGCAACCGGCATCGAGGGCGCGGCGGGCATCACGTTCGAGGTGGCCGAAGTCTGCCGAGAGGACGGAGGCGGAGAGCGTCATCGGGCGGGGTGCTCGGCATGCTCGCTCGGAGCGCGGTCGGGTCCGGTCTCGCCGCGTAACTGTTGCTTTGCGGCCTCGGCGACAGCCTCGGCGGTGAAGCCGAGGCGGCGGTAGACCTCCTCCCCCGGCGCGCTCGCCCCGAACCGCCGGAGCCCGAGCGTCGCGCCATTCATTCCCACCCACTCGTTCCACCCGAGCGGGTGCGCAGCCTCGATGCCGACGCGGGCGGTGACGGACGGCAGCAGCACCTCGTCGCGGTAGCCCCGGCCCTGCTCGCGGAACCGCTCCCAGCACGGCATCGAGACGACGCGGGCCTGGACGCCCTCCCCCCGCAGCATCTCCCGCGCTTCGAGGGCGAGGTGGACCTCCGAGCCCGTCGCCAGCAGAAGCACGTCCGGCTCGCCTTCGGAGTCCGCGAGGACGTAGGCGCCGCGGCGGAGGCCGTCGGCCGGGGCGAGGTCGGAGCGGTCGAGGGTGGGGACGGCCTGGCGGGTCAGCGCGAGCGCCGTCGGGGCGCCCGTCCGTTCGAGCGCCATCCGCCACGCCGCGACGGTCTCGTTGGCGTCGCAGGGGCGGACGACGTAGAGGTCGGGGATGGCGCGGAGGCCCGCGAGCTGCTCGATGGGCTGGTGCGTCGGGCCGTCCTCGCCGAGGGCGACCGAGTCGTGGGTGTAGATCCAGATCGGGTCGATCCCCATCAGCGCCGAGAGCCGGACGGCCGGGCGCATGTAGTCGGAGAAGATGAGGAACGTGCCGCCGTAGGGGCGGAGGCCGCCGTGCAGCGCGATCCCGTTGCAGACGGCGCCCATCGCGTGCTCGCGCACGCCGAACCGGAGGTAACGCCCCTCGGGGTTCGACGCCTCGAAGCTCTGGGCCTCCTTCGTCATCGTCTTGTTCGACGGCGTGAGGTCGGCCGAGCCGCCGACGAGCTGCGGCACCCGCTCGAAGATGGCTTCGAGGACCTTCCCACTCGCGGCCCGCGTCGCCATCCCCTTCGGGTCCGGCTCGAACTCGGGGAGCGCGTCGTCCCACCCTTCGGGCGGAGCGGGCCGGTGCATCTGCTCCCACTTCTGGGCGAGGTCGGGGTGCGCCTCCTGGTAGCGCTCCCACAGGTCGCTCCAGGCGGAGTGGGCGGCGGCGCGGTCGCAGGCGGCCTCGCGCATGAATCCCGTCGCCGCGTCGGGTACGAAGAACGCCGGCTCCAGCGGGATGCCGAGGTGCTCCTTCGTCGCGCGCAGCCGCTCCTCGCCGAGCGGGTCGGAGTGGACCTCGTGGGTCCCCGCGATCTCCGGGACCCCCTTCCCGATCACCGTCCGACACCCGATGATGCTGGGTCGGTCAGTCTCCGCGCGGGCCTCCTCCAGCGCCCGCTCGACGGCCTCGAAGTCGTGCCCGTCGATGGGGCCGACGGTGTGCCAGCCGAGGGCCTCGTAGCGCAGCAGCCGGTCCTCGGTGAAGGCCAGCTCCGTCGAGCCGTCGATGGTGACCTCGTTGTCGTCGTAGAGCACGACGAGCTTGCCGAGGCCGAGGTGGCCGGCCAACGAGCACGCCTCGTTCGTGACGCCCTCCATGAGGTCGCCGTCGGAGGCGATCACGTAGGTGTAGTGGTCCACAACGGGGAAGCCGTCGCGGTTGAACCGGGCGGCGAGGTGCTTCTCCGCGATCGCCATCCCGACGGCCGTGGCGATGCCCTGCCCGAGCGGCCCCGTCGTCGTCTCGATCCCGTCGGCGAGGAAGTTCTCGGGGTGGCCGGCCGTCCGGCTCCCCCACTGCCGAAACGCCTTCAGCTGCTCCAACGGCATGTCCCGGTAGCCGGTGAGGTGGAGGAGGCTGTAGATGAGCATCGAGCCGTGCCCGGCCGAGAGCACGAACCGGTCGCGGTCGGGCCAGTCGGGCGCGGCGGGGTTGTGGCGGAGGAACTTCGACCACAGGACGACCGACGCCTCGGCCATCCCCATCGGGAGGCCGGGGTGCCCGGACTGCGCGGCCTCGACGGCGTCGATGGTGAGGCCGCGGATGGTGCGGGCGGCGAGGGCCATCGCCTCGCGGACGTCGGCGTCGGTGTGTGCGGCGAGGGACTCGGCCATGACGGGCGGCGGGGGTGGTGGAGGGGATGGGGAGGATAAGAACGCGCCGGCGCGGCGGTCGGCGAAAACGACGCAAGGCGGTAGCCGCGCGCTCAGCGAAAGATGCGCCGCAGGCCCCACACCGATGCTCCAATGATGGTCCCGACCACCAGCAGCCCAGCCCCCCGATCAGCCTGATAGGGGAACCATGCTCCATTGGCTCAGGCACGGCGCCTCACTCCCCGACCTGCACCGGGAAGTCCGGTAGCACGGCGGAGCGCTCCCGCTCCCCGTCGCGGTCGAAGAATCGCATCCGGCCGGTGCTCTCGCACGCCCACACTTCATCAGCGGCGGCTTCAAAGTAGAGACGCCGCTTTTCCTCGATCTCGTCGGGGTGGTTTGTCGGAGAGAGCACCTCGACGGCGACGTTCGGCGCGAGCGGGGCGTCATAGCTGTCCTTGACCCGCGCCCACCGCCCGGCGTCGTACCAGGCCACGTCCGGCACCCGCACCCCCTCCGAGGTCCGCACGGCACTCTCGGTGACGACGGCGCCCTCGCCCGTCAGCCGGTCGAGGAGCAGGGCCGTCTGGACCTGGAGGTAACCGTGGCGCTGGAACGTCGGGCTCATGACGAGCTGCCCCCGCCCGTTGGTTTCGACCTTGAACGGGAGGTCATCCAGGAAGGCGAAGCGAGGGTCGGTGCAGAGGGTCTCCCACGTCAACGCCTCGAAGGCGGTAGCGGCATCGGGCATGGCGAGCAGAGCGCGGTGGGCAGGTGATATGCCTGCCGGCGCCCGGAGTTGTCGCACTGTCTCAGGTCGCGATGGCGAAGAACACGGCGACGACGACGGCGATCACGATGATGTTCGCCAGCGAGATCGGCAGCAGGTACTTCCAGCCGACGGTCATGAGCTGGTTGTACTTCAGCCGCGGCAGCGTCCACCGGACCCAGATGAACACGAACGCCCAGAACGCCACCTTCAGCAGCAGCGCCCCGATCTGGAGGATCGTCAGGAGTACCCCGAGGCCGTTCTCGTAGAACCACGGCCCGTAGGCCCCCTCCCACGGCAGCAGGTACCCGCCGAAGAAGAGGATCACGATGATGAACGATGCGATAAAGAAGTTGACGTATTCCGCTAGGAAGAACATCCCGAACTTCATCCCTGAGTATTCGGTGTGGTAGCCGCCGACGAGCTCCTGCTCCGCCTCCGGGAGGTCGAACGGCGCCCGGTTCGTCTCGGCGAACGCGGCGATCACAAAGATCACGAACCCGACGGGGTTACGGAACACGTTCCACGCGAGGATGCCCCAGGCGCCGCCCGCGTTCTGCGCCTCCACGATGTCGTACATCCGCAGCGAGCCGGTCCACAGGACCACCGAGAGCACAGCCGCGCCCATCGCGAGCTCGTAGGAGATCATCTGCGCCGAGCTTCGGAGGCCGCCGAGGAGCGAGTACTTCGAGTTGCTCGCCCACCCGGCCAGGGTCACCCCGTAGACGGAGATGCTCGTCAGCGCGAGGACGAATAGGATGCCCACGCCGATGTCGGCGATGGCGAGGGGACCGGAGGCGTCGGGGAGGCGGGCCCACGGGATCACGCTCCCCGTCGTCATCGCGATCACCACCATCAGCGTCGGCGCGAGGGAGTGGAGGAACGGGGTCGAGAGGGCCGGGACGAGGTCCTCCTTGAAGATCAGCTTGAACACGTCGGCGAACGGCGTCAGCACCCCCTGCGGGCCGACGCGGTTCGGCCCCGTCCGCTCCTGGATCCACGCGGCCACCCGGCGCTCGAAGTAGACGAGCACGGAGGCCGAGATCAGGAAGAAGTTGAGGATGCCGAAGATCGCGAGCGGGAGGTCGACGAACTCCCAGATCGTGGCGAGTGTAGCCATCGGGTGCGGGTGAAGAGGTAGGGGCGGGTTTCAAACCCGCCCCTACGAGGCATTCGGATTAAGCAGGCTCTCCGACGTCTTGGAGGGGGACGCCGTGGTAGCCCATCGCGGCGTGGGTGGCGCCGGCGAAGGCGGGCGTCTCGGCGAGCTCGGCCATCATGGCGGCGGGGCCGTCGTAGTCGAGCGCGGCGGCGGCAGCGCCGCCGAGGCGGCGGGCGACCTCAGGAAGAATATCCCAGCTCGGGCGGCAGTCGACCTTGTTGGACTCGTCGTTCCAGCGGTCGAACGGGGTGCCCTGGCGGTCGAGCCGGCTCATGCCGGTCGTCTCCATCATCAGCGCGCGGTTGACGCCGCGGATCGTCTTGGCCGGGCGGAGCCGCTGCGCGCGGCCGTCGCGGTTCACGAACGTCCCGATGGTCTCGACCGCCATCGCCGCCGGCAGCGCGACGTTGGCGAACGGCAGGGTCCGGTTCGAGGCGTGGTGGTGGTGGAGGACCACCTGCACGCCCTCGAGATCGGCGGCGGTGAGGAGGCCGCGGCCGACGGGGTCGTCCTCCATCACGTAGAGCAGCTTCGTCTCGCCGCCGCGGAGGCGGGCGCGCAGCATCTCCGCGTCCACTTGTCGCATCCCGAGCCGCTCGCAGCCCTCCGCGTTCGGGGCCTGGTCGTCGGTGAGGAGCCAGTCGTCGCCAGCGCCGGTCTCGACGTGGGGGAGGTACTGCGGGGCCGGCGCGCCGACCGCCTCGGCCAGCTTCATCAGGAGGTGGTTGTCCTCGACCGTCGCGTGCGGCGAGCCGAGGAAGAACACATCGTTCCCGCCGAACTCCTTGAGGAGGTAGGCCGCGCCGTCGAGGGCCTGCTCCCAGCTCGCCGGGCCGAAGTCGCCGTCGCGGTAGAGGACCTGCGGGCCCGCGGGGCGGTCGGTGTTGAAGGTGTCGTAGACGAGCCGGGCCGCGTCGGGCATCCAGTACTCGTTGACGTCGAGGTTCTGGCGCGGGGTGATCCGGAGGACGAGGTTGTTGCGGACCCAGTAGTCCACGTTCGTCCCCCGGCTTCCGAGAGTTGAGACGCTCGGCGTCTTCGACATCTCCCAGACGCGGGCCTTGAACCGGAAGTAGTCCTCGGTCAGCGCGCCAACGGGGCAGATGTCGCACACGTTCATCGAGTACGGCTCGTCGAACTCGACGCCGGGCGCGGTGATGGGGTAGTTCCGGTCGCCGCGGTTGTGGATCGTGAGCTGGTGGCTCTCGGAGATCTCCTCGGTGAAGCGGGTGCAGCGGGTGCAGTTGATGCAGCGCTCGGCATCGAGGATCACGTGCGGGCCGAGCTGGACGCGCTTGGGCTTGTGGACCTTCTGGAACTCGAAGCGGCTGCCCTCGGGGCCGTACTTGTAGGCCTGGATCTGGAGCGGGCACTGCCCGGCCTGGTCGCAGATGGGGCAGTCGAGGGGGTGGTTGACGAGCAGCAGCTCCAGGTTATCGACCTGCCCCTCCTCAACCTCCTCGTCCGAGCGCTGGGTGTGGACGACCATCCCGTCGGTGAGGTCCACGGCGCAGCTCGGCTGGAGCTTCGGCATGAAGTTGATGACGGGGTTGCCCTCGTCGTCGGTCTGGAGCTGCCCCGTGGCGCGGTCCCGCGCGGGCGTCCCGACCTTCACCAAGCACTGCCGGCAGTTGGCCGGGACGGACATCGCCGGGTGGTAGCAGAAGTGCGGCACCTCGACGCCGAGGTCGAGGCAGAACTGGAGCAGCTTCGTGCCCTCCTCGAACTCGAGGGGCTGGCCGTCGATGGTAACCGTGGGCATGGATTCGGGTGAAGGGTGGTAGGGGCGTGATTAATCACGCCCCTACGGCTGCACGTCGGCGGGGCTTTCTTCTAGGAGCGCGCCCGTAGCGTCGATCACGACGGCGAACTCGGGCTCGGTGATCGCGGCGATCTCGGCTTCGGACCGCCCGCCGTCCTCGGCGAGGTGGCGGAGGGTCTCGACGCTGACCGTGTCGGCGCGGGCGGTCCCGGCGATCACGGCGTGGCGCGGGGTCGGGTCCATCGGGAAGGTCCAGAGGTAGTCGCCGTCGTCACCACGGGGGACCTGCACGCGGACGGGCTCGCCGCCGGGGTTCTCGAGCGTCATCCAGCAGCCCTTCTGCATGCACACCTGCGCCAGCGTCCCCTCGACGCGTACGGCCTCGCCGTCGACGGCCGTCGGATCGGCGGCGAGGGCGGCCGGCGTGAACGTCGCCCCGTCGCCCATCGGGGTGTCACCGAGGGCGAGGTAGCCGTCGAGGTCGACGGACTCCGCCGCGTTCACCGTGCGCTCGCCGGCGACGACGGCGCCCTCGTCGGGCTCGGGCGCGGCGCAACCGATGAGGAGAAGAGGGAGGAGCAGGAGGATTCGCATGGCTTCGGCGTGGTAGGGGCACGATGCATCGTGCCCCTACGGTGGTCAGGTGGTGACGGGGGTTACTTCTTGCGCTTCTGGTCGCCGCGGTCGCCCTGGCCCGAGGGCACCGTCGTCTTCGCCTTCTTCTTCACGTCCTGTCGCAGCGACTTCGTGACGTCGTCGCTCTCGGTGAACTTGCCGTCCTCATCGCGGCGGACGTACCGCTTGTCGCCCTCGTGGGGCTCGATAAGCTCGCGCTTGCTTTTCTTGTCGGCCATGACAGTCCTCGGTCGGTTGGTGGATGGGAGGGGTTCAGGTTACGGGCGCGGGGTCGGCCGTGGCGAGGCCGGCGCCGTCGCCTTCGAGGCTGGCCCCGGCGAAGGTGGCCGGGCGGCACTTCGCCTCGAAGTCCTCGCGGAACCGGCGGATCGTCCAGCGGACGGGCCACACGGCGGCGTCGGCGAGGGCGCAGATCGTCCGCCCCTCGATCTGGTCACAGAGGTCGAGCAGGAGGTCGAGGTCGCGGAGGTTGCCCTCGCCGTTGTCGATGCGGGTGACGAGCTTTTCGAGCCAGCCGCAGCCCTCGCGGCAGGGCGTGCACTGCCCGCACGACTCGTGGTGGTAGAAGTGGGTGACGCGGCGGAGGTACGAGACCATGTCGGTGTCCTCGTCCATGATGAGCATCCCCGCCGTGCCCATCATGGAGCCCGCGTCGCGGAGGCTGTCGGCGTCCATCGTCGTGCCCTCGCAGAGCTCGGCGGTCAGCGGTGGCGTGGACGAGCCGCCGGGGACGAGCGCCTTCAGCCGCTTCCCCCCGCGCATCCCCCCGCAGACCTCCTCGATGAGGTCGGAGATCAGCATCCCCGTGGGGTACTCGTAGGCGCCGGGCCGGACGACGTGGCCGGAGATCCCGTAGATCGTCGGGCCGGGGTGGGTGTCCGCGCCGACCCCCTTGAACCAGTCCGACCCGCGGTTGACGATCAGCGGGACGTGCGCGAGGGTCTCGACGTTGTTGATCGTCGTCGGCCGCGCCCAGATCCCCTTCTGCGCAGGGAAGGGCGGCTTCACGCGGGGGTACGCCCGCTTGCCTTCGAGGCTCTCCATCAACGAGGTCTCCTCCCCGCAGATGTACGCCCCGGCCCCCTTGTGGACCACGATGTCGGTCGTGAACCCGCTCCCGAGGATGTCCTCCCCGACGTACCCCTGCTCGTACGCCTCGGCGAGCGCACGCTCGAACTGCACGATCCAGTCGGCGTACTCGCCGCGGATGTAGAGGTAGCACGCCCGCGCCGTGATGGCGTAGTTGGCGAGCAGCATCCCCTCGATCACGAGGTGGGGGTTGAACTCGAGGAGCTGGCGGTCCTTGAACGTGCCGGGCTCGGACTCGTCGCCGTTGCAGCAGAGGAACCGCGGGACGTCGGGGTCGACGGGCGGCATGAAGCTCCACTTCAGCCCCGTATTGAAGGCGGCACCGCCGCGCCCCCGCAGCCCGCTCGCCTTGACCTCGTCGGTGAGCCCCTTCGGGTCGAACTTGCTCTCCGAGAGGACGGCGCGGAGGGCCCGGTAGCCGCCGTGCTCCTCGTAGACCGAGAGCCGGTGGAGGTCGCGGACGGGCGGGAGCAGGACGCGCTCGTAGCTCCGCCAGTCGCCGGCCTTCGTCTGTCCGTTCGTGATCGGGGGGGGCTCCATCGGGGGACGGTTCTAGGGAAGGAGGTCGGCGATGGGAATGGCGGCGTTGGGGGCCGCCAGAGGCGTGAGCGTGCCGCCGACCTCGAGCATCGTCACGTCGCGGTAGACGTACCCATCGGGGCCACGGTAGACTTCAACGCGGGCAGCGTTCACGTTCACGATCCAGAACTCCGGCACCCCCGCCATCGCGTAGAGCGGGAGCTTAAAGTCGCGGTCGGTGATGTAGGACGT
The DNA here is from genome assembly GCA_965215145.1 of Rhodothermales bacterium. Taxonomy (GTDB): domain Bacteria; phylum Bacteroidota; class Rhodothermia; order Rhodothermales; family JANQRZ01. Next base: position 3,565,921 of record OZ244038.1, read on the forward strand.
CACGGCGATCTCGACGAGGAGGACCGCCTCGGAGGGATGTCGCTCGGCGTAGTCGGTGAAGTGACCCTTGACGACCGCCACGTCCGGCTCCGGCTCCGCCCCGCCGGGCTCGGCAAACGGGAGCTGCGTGCGCACGTCGAAGCCCTCTTGGAACACCCCGCGGAGGACGTCTTCGACGGCGCGGAGGGTGACGGAGTGCCTGCTTCCCTGGGGGCTCATCGCGTAGACCGTTCCGTAGAGGAGCTCGGCGTGGGTGTCGGGGGGGAAGACGCCGGCCGCGATGAGGCGGTCGTACTCGGTGCGGGTCCAACGGTACTCCCAGGCCGAGGCCGTGCGCTCCTCCGGGGGGATCGAATGGCGCTGCCCGCGGACGTCCTGCTCGACGATCATCCCATTGATGAGTTCGACCCGCGTGCCGGGTTCAAACACACCCGCTTCACCCATCCGATGATACTGCTCCACGGTCCAGCGATACGGCCGAGCGTCCGACCCCGGCGGCGGGGCCGGCGCGCGCTGAAGGCCGGGCGGGGGCGGGGCGACAAACGACACGGCTATTCGAGGGTCTGCGAGACGGGCGGCGTCTGGTATGTCTCCGTCTCCGTCACGTCCGAGCGGCGGTTGCCGCCGAGGTCGTCCTCGTCCTGCGGCAGCGTCACGCTCTCGAAGGCCGGCATCTTCCCCGCCCGGAGTCCTTCGAGCAGCCGGTCGCACTTCACCGGGGTGAGGTTGTGGACGTACGGGCCGTTGGTGACCTGGAGCATCGGGGCCGAGCCGCAGGCGCCGAGGCACTCGACCTCCTGGATCGAGAAGAGGCCGTCGTCGGTGGTCTGCCCGCGCGTGATGCCGAGCCGCTCTTCGAGGTAATGGAGCATGTCGTAGCCGCCGCAGAGCTGGCAGGAGAAGCACGTGCACACGTCGAGCACGTAGCGCCCCATCTCGGTCTTGTAGTACTGCGTGTAGAAGGTGGCGACGCCGTAGACCTTCGGGAACGGCAGCTCCAGCGTCTCGGCGACGAACCCGATCACCTCGGCCGGCAGCCAGCCGAACTTCTCCTGCGCCATCCACAGCGCGCGCATCACCGCGCCGTCGGCCGTGGGGTACTGCTCGACGTAGGCGGCGATCCGGTCCCGCTCGTCGTCCGTCCACACGAGGTCGGCCTCGGCGACGTGGCGCTCGGGCTCCTCGGTCGGGAGGTACTGCGGCTTGGGCGAGACGCCGGGGGCGTTGGGGGTAGACATCGGGGTTTGCAGTTTGGAGTTCGGAGTTCGCAGTCAGTCGTTTCTCATCAACTGCGAACTGCAAACTGCGGACGGCGAACTATTTATCCGCTTCGCCCATGACGGGGTCGATGGAGCCGATGAGGACGACGGTGTCGGCCACCATCGCGCCTTCGAGCATGTACTCGAGGCCCTGCAGGTTCTTGAACGACGGCGAGTTCAGCTTCATCCGCCACGGGCTCCCGGTGCCGTCGGAGACGAAGAAGAAGCCGAGCTCGCCCTTCGCCCCCTCGACGGCGTGGTAGGACTCCGCGCCCTGCGGCGGGGCGACCCCGGTGTCGGTCATCATGAAGTCGTGGATCATCCCCTCCATCGAGTAATAGACCTCGTCCTTGCTCGCGTAGGTGACCTTCGCGTTGTCGGCGCGGACGGGGCCCTCGGGGAGCCGCGCGAGGCACTGCCGGATGATCTTGACCGACTCGATCAGCTCCTCGACGCGGACCATGTAACGCGCGAAGGCGTCGCCCTCGGTGCGCATCGGGATGTTGAAGTCGACGTCCTCGTAGACGAGGTACGGCTCGAAGCGGCGGATGTCGTAGTCGATCCCGCAGGCGCGGAGGTTGGCGCCGGTGAACCCGTACTCCAGCGCCTCCTCGGCCGTGATGGTCCCGACGCCGACGTTGCGCTCGACCCAGATCCGGTTGCGGTCGAGGATGCCGCGCCAGCGCGGGACGTCGGCCTCGAAGGCGTCGCAGAACTCCTCGATCATCCGGAGCGCCTTCGGGCTCACGTCCGTCGTCAGCCCGCCGATGCGGCAGTGGCTGACCGTGAAGCGCGCGCCGGCGATCTCGTCCATGATGGAGTAGATCTCCTCGCGGTACTTGAAGGTCCAGAGGAAGACCGAGATCGCGCCGGCGTCCATCACCATCGTCCCGAGCCAGAGGAGGTGGGCCTGGATGCGGGCGACCTCCGAGAGCATCGTGCGGAGCCACTGCGCCCGCTCCGGGACCTCGACGGCGGCGAGCTTCTCGACGGCGAGGCACCACGCGACGTTGTTCATGTACGGCCCGAGGTAGTCCATCCTGTCCGTGTACGGCATGAACTCCTGGTACGTCTTGACCTCCGAGAGCTTCTCGACGCCGCGGTGGAGGTAGCCGAGGTCGAGCAGGCAGGTCTCGATGGTCTCGCCGTCGAGCTTCGTGACGACGCGGAGGACGCCGTGCGTCGCCGGGTGCTGCGGCCCGATGTTCAGCGTCATCTGCGCCTCCAGCGGGTCGGCGTCGTGCTCGACGAAGGCGTGCTTGCTCTCGAGCTGTTCGTAGATCCGCCGGTTGTGCTCGGGCCAGAAGGTGAACACGTCCTGCTCCTCCCCCCGCCCGATGGGGCGCGGCGCGGTCGGCACGCGCTCGGCCACGCGGTCGCTGACGGTGTCGAACGGGCTCGTGCGGGGTTCCATGGGAGTCGTGGGTTGTGAGTCGTGGGTTGTGAGTAGAGAGAGCTCAAAACTCAGAACCCATCACTCAGAACTAGTCCTTCGGGACGTTGCCGTGGGCGCGGGCGAAGGGGTCGGGCGTGAGGGTGCCGTCGGTGCTCTGCGGCGGCAGCGGCAGCGAGCCGGGGATGCCGAGCGTGGGGAACTCCTTGCGCTGCGGGTGGAAGTCGAAGTCCTCGGGCATGAACATCCGCCGGAGGTCCGGGTGGCCGGCGAACCGGATCCCCATCATGTCCCACGCCTCGCGCTCGTGCCAGCTCGCCGCGCGCCACACGCCGGTCACCGTCGGGACCTCCTCGCCGTCGTCGACGCGGAGCTTGACCCGGAGCCGCTTGCGCTCGCTCATGTTGACGAGGTTGTAGAACACCTCGAACCGCTCGTCCTCGGTGAACCGGTCGATGGTGCCGAGGTCGGAGAGGTAGGTGAAGCCGAGGTCGTCCTTGAGGAACCGGGCGACCTCGACGATCCGCCCGCGGTCGACGTAGACGGTGTGCTCGTTGGCGTACTCGGTCACGGGGCCGACGGCGCCGCCGGGCGCCTCCCCGAACCGCTCCTGCAGCGCGGCGACCGTCTCCGGCACGAACGTCGTCTGCCGGGCGAGGGGGTTCTTCCGGGCGAGCTCCTCCTTCGGCGGGGCCTGCGGGGTGAAGAGGAACTTCAGCGTCTGCTTGTCCTGCGCCGGGTCCACCGTCGCGGTCGAGTCCGACGGGCTCCCGATGGGCTCCTTGATCATGGCGGGCTTCGGGTGAACTTAGACGGTGAGGCGGGCGGTCTCCTCGGCGGTGGCCGGGCGCACAGCCGGCGCCGGGGCGACGGGCGCCGTGGCGACCGGCCCGCCGACGGGCTCGCGCTCGTCGTGGGCCACGGAATGCTGGTTCCGGATGTTCTCCTGGAGGTCCATCATCGCGTGGATCACGGCCTCCGGGCGCGGCGGGCAGCCGGGGATGTAGATGTCGACCGGGAGGAAGTTGTCGACGCCCTGGACGACGCCGTAGCAGCGGTGCATCCCGCCGGTCGAGGCGCAGGCGCCCATCGCCATGCACCACTTCGGGCCGGGCATCTGGTCCCAGATGCGGCGGACGGCGTGGGCCATCTTGTAGGAGCACCACCCGGCCACGATCATGAGGTCCGCCTGGCGGGGGCTGAACCGCATGGCCTCGGCGCCGAAGCGGGACACGTCGTACTTCGTCCCGGCGAACGCCATCATCTCGATGGCGCAGCACGCGAGCCCGAGCGGCATGGGCATCAGCGAGTTCGAGCGCGCCCAGTTGACGACGGCGTCGACGGACGTGGTGAGGAAGCCTCCTTCGGAGCCAAACATGGGGAGCCGGTGGGTGCGGGGGTCGGCGTGTACGCGCGGGCCGGGGGGCGGTTTTCAGCGATGGGTGAAAGCCCGGCGATTCCGTAGTCGCGGCGAGCCTGGGTCCGGTTCAGTCCCAGTCGAGCCCGCCCTTCTTGATGTCGTAGACGAGGCCGACGAAGAGGATCAGGATGAACACCACGGCGACCCCGATGGCGCCGAGGGCGGCGCCGGCCGCGAGGAAGTCGCCGTAGGCCACGGCCCACGGGTACATGAACACGACCTCGACGTCGAACACGATGAAGATCATCGCGACGAGGTAGAACTTGACCGAGTACCGGTCGCGCGCGGTGCCGACCGGGTCCATGCCGCTCTCGTAGGGCGCCGCCTTCGTCCGGCGCGGCCGGCGCGGGCCGAGCCACTCGGCGCCCTTCAGCAGCGTCATCGCCAGCCCGAGGGCCAGCAGGATCATCAGGAAGATGGGGCCGAAGTTCTCGAGCATCGGGGGGCGCGGCGGGAGGGGACGGGGAAGGTACGGGTGGGGGTGAGAGCGGGGGAAAGGAAGAAAGGGGGAATGGAGAGGGGTAGAAAGGAAGGAGCCGTAGGGGCAGACCCACGTGTCTGCCCTCGCCCAGGGCATGCCCGCCGCCGGACAGGGCGACCACGCGGGGTGCCCCTACGACAGCCCGACACGCTCGAACAGTTCGTCCACGTGCCGGAGGTGGTAGGCCGGGTCGAACGCCTCGGCGATCTCGTTCTCCGAGAGGTGCTCCGTGATGGTGGGGTCGGCCTCGAGGATGGCGCGGAAGCTCCGGCGCTCGGCCCACGCCTGCATCGCGCGGGGCTGCACCATGTCGTAGGCGGCCTCCCGGCTCAGCCCCTTCTCGACCAGCATCAGCAGGAGGCGCTGGCTGTAGACGAGCCCGTGGGTCGCCTCCAGGTTCTCCCGCATCCGCTCGGGGTAGACCTGCAGGCCCTCGACGATGTTCGCCATCCGGTGCAGGGCGTAGTGGAGTACCGTCGTGGCGTCGGGGAGGATGACGCGCTCGACGGAGGAGTGGCTGATGTCGCGCTCGTGCCAGAGCGCCACGTTCTCGTAGGCGGCGACCATGTAGCCGCGCAGCAGCCGCGCCATGCCGGTGAGGTTCTCGCTCCCGACGGGGTTCCGCTTGTGCGGCATCGCGGACGAGCCCTTCTGCCCCTTCCCGAACGCCTCCTCGGCCTCCAGCACCTCGGAGCGCTGGAGGTGGCGGACCTCGACGGCCAGCCGCTCGATCCCCGCCCCGACCACGGCCAGCGTGCCGAGGTACACCGCGTGGCGGTCGCGGCCGAGCACCTGCGTCGAGATCGGCGCGGGCGCGAGGCCGAGCTTCTCCATCGTCACCCGCTCGACCGCCGGGGGGATGTTGGCGAAGGTGCCGACGGCGCCGCTGAGCTTGCCCACCCGGACCTCCTCGGCGGCGCGCTCGAGGCGCTCGCGGTTCCGGGTCATCTCGTCGTAGGCCAGCGCCAGCTTCAGCCCGAACGTCGTCGGCTCGGCGTGGACGCCGTGGGTGCGGCCGATGGTGAGGGTCGTCTTGTGCTCGCGCGCCTTCGCCGCGAGGACCTCGATCAGCCGGTCGAGCGCTTCCGTGATGAGCACGTTCGCTCGCGCGAGCCGGACGGAGAGCGCGGTGTCCACCACGTCGGAGGAGGTGAGGCCGTAGTGGACCCACTTCCGCTCCTCGCCGAGCGTCTCCGAGACGGCCCGCGTGAAGGCGACCACGTCGTGCCGCGTGGCACGTTCGATCTCGTGGATCCGGCCCACGTCGAAGTCCGCCTCGCGGTAGAGCGTCTCGACGTCCTCGGGGGGGATGACGCCAGTGACTTCGCTCCACGCCGCACATGCTGCCAACTCCACGTCGAGCCACGATTGGAACTGGCCGCGCTCGCTCCACAGAGCGGCCATCTTGGGGCGGGTATAACGGGCGATCATGGGGCTTACGGAAAGCGAAGAGGGGGTGAAGGCAGGAGGAGAGTCTAGCCCTGGGCGGGCTGAGCGGGGGGCAATTCCCCGTGAGGAAGTGAAACAGGGCGCCGCGCTTGACACGGGTGACGCACATGCTTATTGTTACAACGCCTTCTTGAAATCGTCGCCGTCCGCTCACTGGACCTTGACGCCGCTTGATTCTGGACGGCCCCCCGGCTCCTTCCCCCGCCCGCATTCCCCGCTCTTTATGTTCCGCTCGTTTCGCCTCACCGCGCTCGCCGCAGCGCTCGTCTTTTTCGCCGGCTGTGACGCCGCCAACGAGGTCGGCCCCGACACGGCCCTCGGCGAGAGCGGCGCCACCCGCGCCGCCGAAGCCGCGACCATGGCCCCGGTGGCCGACGAGGTGATCCCCGGGCAGTACATCGTCGTGCTCTCGGAGCAGCCCGCGGCCCAGGCCCGCGCCGCCGCCGACGCCCTCACTTCCCTCACGGCCGACCTCCCTGCCGACGCCGTGAGCCACACCTACGAGGCTGCGCTGACGGGCTTCGCCGCGAAGCTCACGGCCGACGAGGCCGCCGCGCTGGAGGCGGACCCGCGCGTGGCCTACGTCGAGCCTGACCGGATGGCGTACACCACCGGTTCCGGCAGCCAGTCGGGCGCCACGTGGGGCATCGACCGGATCGACGCCCGCTCCGGCCGCGACGGCTCGTACTCGTGGGACGCCTCCGGTGAGGGCGTGACGGCCTACGTCATCGACTCCGGCATCCGGATCTCTCACAGCCAGTTCGGCGGTCGCGCCTCCTACGGCCGTGACCTCTACGACAACGACGACATCGCCTCGGACTGCACCGGGCACGGGACGCACGTCGCCGGCACCGTCGGCGGGAGCACCTACGGCGTGGCGAAGGACGTCGACCTCGTCGCCGTCCGGGTGTTCGGCTGTGGCCCTAGCGCGCCGTTCAGCGTGATCATCGCGGGCGTGAACTGGACCATCTCCAACGCGACGCTCCCGGCCGTGGCGAACATGAGCCTCGGCGGCGGCGGCTACTCCCCGCTGGACTCGGCCGTCCGGAACCTCATCAACGCGGGGGTCCAGGTCTCGATCTCGGCGGGCAACGGCTACGGCCGGAACGCCTGCAACAACTCGCCGGCCCGCGTGGGCGAGGCCATCACGGTCGGCTCGACGACCACCTCGGACCGCCGCGCCGCGCACTCCAACGTCGGGAGTTGCATCGACCTCTTCGCCCCGGGCGAGAACATCACCTCGGCGTGGTACACGGGCGACTTCGCCGCCGCTATCTCGACCGGCACCTCGATGGCGGCCCCGCACGTGGCCGGCGTCGCCGCGCTCTACCTCGAGGACAACCCGAACGCCTCGCCGCAGGAGGTCCGCGACGCGATCTTCGACGCCTCGACGAAGAACGCCGTCACGAGTTCGAACTCGGCCAACAACCACCTCCTCTACAGCCGCGACCTCGGCGGTGGCACCACCCCGCCGGATGAGTTCACGCTCGACGCGACGGGCGAGGTGCTCTCGGACGGGAGGTGGCGCGCCACCTTCACCTGGAGCGGCGCCAATGGGAGTCAGGTGGACATCCTCCGCGACGGCGTCTTCGGCGCGCGGACGAGCAACGACGGCAACCAGGTCTTCGTCGTCAACCCCTTCGGGAGCGGGACCGTCGTCGTGAAGGTCTGCGAGGAGGGCTCGACGACGACCTGCTCGAACGAGGTCACGCTGAACTTCTAAGCTCCGGCCTCGCTGCACAGACGGCGGGCGTGTTTCATCCGAGGCGCACCCCCCGTTCTCTTTCCCGACAGCGGGATCGTCCTTTCCCGAAAGGGGCTCGGATCGGCTTCCTCGGCCATCCATCAGTGAACCCTTAACTTCCACGGTTGCGTCCGGCGGCCTCCTCCCCGTACCTACCGCCCTCATCCAATCACCCGGCGCGCCAAGATCAGCACGACGTGCGCGCCGCATTCCCCACCCCCGATGCTCCCCAAGCTTTCCCGCGCCCTCGCCTGCGCCTTCACGCTCTGCCTCGCGGTCTTCGCCGGCTGCGACGCGAGTGAGCCCTTCGAGGCCACGTCCGCCGCTCCGGAGAACGCGGTCACCGCCACCGGCACGGCCACGCCGGCAGAGGACGACGTCATCCCCGGGCAGTACATCGTCGTGCTCTCGGAGCAGCCCGCCGCCCAGGCCCGCGGCGCCGCCGACGCCCTCACTTCCCTCACGGCCGACCTCCCTGCCGACGCCGTGAGCCACACCTACGAGGCCGCGCTGACGGGCTTCGCCGCGGAGCTGAGCGACGCCGAGGTGGCCGACCTCCGCAACGACCCCCGCGTGGCGTACGTCGAGCCCGACCGCGTCGCGCGCCTGACGGGCGGCCCCGGCAGCCAGACGGGCGCCACGTGGGGCATCGACCGGATCGACGCCCGCTCCGGCCGCGACGGCTCGTACTCGTGGAACGTGACGGGCGAGGGTGTGACGGCCTACGTCATCGACTCCGGCGTCCGCATCTCGCACACGGAGTTCGGCGGGCGCGCCTCCTACGGCTACGACGTCTACGACAACGACCCCGTCGCCGACGACTGCAACGGGCACGGCACGCACGTCGCCGGGACCATCGCCGGCACGACCTACGGCGTGGCGAAGGACGCGGAGACCGTCGCCGTCCGCGCCTTCGATTGCGCGGGCAGGGGCAGGGCCAGCACGACCCTCGCGGGGATCAACTGGACGGTCGACAACGCGGTGACCCCGGCCGTGGCGAACATGAGCTTCGGCACCTCGAAGAGCGCGGCGCTGGAGGCGGCGATCGCCACCCTCCTCGGCCGGGGCATCCAGGCCACCGTCGCCGCCGGCAACGGGTTCCTCGGCCTCTTCCCCCAGAACGCCTGCAGCGCCGCCCCCGCCCACATCCCCGGTGTTCTCACCGTCAGCGCGACGGACCTCAACGACCGCCGCGCCGGCTTCGCCAACTTCGGCGACTGCGTGGACTTCTTCGCCCCCGGCGTCGACGTCACCTCGGCGTGGAAGGACAACGACGGCGCGACGAACACGATCAGCGGGACCTCGATGGCGGCCCCGCACGTGGCCGGCGTCGTGGCGCTCCTCCTCGAGACCGACCCCACGGCGACGGCGCAGGAGGTCAGCGACGCGCTCTTCGCCGCGACGACGCGGGACGTCGTCCAGAACGCGCGGTCCGTCAACGCCCACCTCCTCTACAGCCTCCTCGACGGCACGCCGCCGTCGGAGATCACGCTGAGCGGTGCGAGCCAGGTGCTGGCTGACGGCCGCTGGCGCGCCGCGCTCGACTGGGCCGGCGCCAACGGCGCGCGCGTCGAGGTCTACGCCAACGGCGAGGTCCGCGTCGAGACGCCGAACGATGGCAGCCAGACGTTCACCTTCGATGCGCCCGCCGCCGCGGCGAACGTGGCCGTGAAGGTCTGCGAGACCGCCTCGTCGCTCTGCTCGAACGAGATCACGCTGAGCTTCTAAACTCAGGTTCGGCTGAGGTCTGAGGGGCGCGTCTCACTGAGGCGCGCCCCTCTTCTCTCTCCCCTCAGAGGTCCTCGCGGCGGTCGCGGAGGAAGCGGTAGAGGAGGGCGCGGGCGCGGAAGATGTGCGCCTTCACGGTGCCCAGCGGGAGCTCCAGCGCGGTGGCGATCTCGTCGTAGCTCATCTCCTGCTGGTGCCGCATCACGATCACGCGGTGGTACTTCTCCGGGAGCCGCTCGATGGCCTCCTGGATCAGCTCCCGCCGCTGGTCCGCGACGACGTGGCGGTCCGGGCGGTACGTCGTGTCGGGGAGCTCGTAGGGGCGGTCGTCGGCGTCGCGGCCGGGGGCGGGCTGGTCGATCGAGAACGTCCGGAGCTTCTTGCGCCGGAGGTAGTCGATGGTGTGGTTCGTGGCGATCTTGTAGAGCCACGTCGAGAAGGCGTAGGCGCTGGAGTACGAGGCGAGCGAGGTGAACGCCTTGATGAACGCCTCCTGCACGAGGTCGTCGACCTGCCCCTGGTCCCGGACCATCCGGCCGACGTGGCGGCGGATCGGCTCGCGGTACTTCTGGAGGAGCCGGTCGTAGGCGCCCTGGTCCCCGGCGAGGGCCTCCTCCACGAGCGCGCGGTCCTGCTCGCTCGACGCCGAGGGCGCGGCGGAGCCGGCGGCGCTGGAGGGGGGATCGTCGGGGGTACGGGCCATGCGGGGACGGGTGTGCGGGCGCGGCGGAATCTACGCCCGCGCGCTAGTGCGCCTGTCCGTGGGCCGTGCCCTCCCCGCCGCCTACCAGCATCGCCCGGTAGCGCTCGGCCTCGGCCAAGCGCCCCCCAGACGCTCTCGTTCAACCAGACGGTCCAGAACAACTCACCGTTCGGGAACTACGTTTACATCCTCCGCGCCGGGACCTTCCCCGGCACCGCGCTCGCCGAGGACAGCTTCCCCATGAGCGTCCTGCCGAGCAGCGGTGTGGCAGCGCGCGGGGATGCAGGCGCGGGCACTCCGTTCGGTGAGGGCTGGGTGACCGAGCCCGACGCCGAGGCGGCGAGCCGCACGGACGAGGCGCTGCCCCCGGCGGTGAGCCTGGAGGCCCTCTTCCCAAATCCGGCGCAGGGCGCGGCGCCGGTGGCGTTCGCGCTGCCGAAGGCCAGCCCAGTCCGGCTGGCCGTCTACGACGTGCCTGGGCGCGAGGTGGCCGTGCTGGTGGGCGGCGAGGTGGAGGCGGACCGCCACGCGGCGCGGCTCGACGCGCAGGTGTTGCCGGCGGGGGCGTACCTCGTCCGGCTGGGGGCCGGCGACCGGGTCGAGACGCAGCGGCTGACCCCCGTCCGGTAGCGAAGCACGAGGAGGATGTGGCGCGCCCGCCCCGGCCGAGGCTGGGGCGGGCGCGCTCGCACATCCGGCTCGGGATGTGTGTAAATTGATGTGTCGGGAGGGCGGGACCGGGAGATCCTCCTGCATAATCACGGTTTGCAGCGTCTGGCATCGCCTCTGGATCGGGGCTGGAGGCCGGGCGCCGGCCGCCCTTTTCCCGCTCCTAACGCTCATGTATCGCCTTCTCGCCTTTTTCGCGCTCCTCCTCGTCGTGGCTCCGACGCCTGCGGTCTTCGGGCAGCACGCCCCGAGGCTAGACGGCCCTGAGGCTCGCTACGCCGCCGACGCCACCACGGGCGTGCCGACGCTCGCCCCGGAGCTCACGGCGGACCTGCTCGCCGGCCAGCGCGCCCGCCGCGCCAGCCTCCTGGCCGAGTTGGAGCGGGCGCCCCGGCCGCGCCGCGCGACCGCCACCCCGCCTCAGCGGCGCGGCGGCGCCACGGTCTTCACCGTCGACAACGCCTTCGACGACCCCGACACGGCACCCGGCGACAGCCTCTGCTCGACGTTCTTCCTCGACTGCACGCTGCGTGCGGCGCTGGAGGAGGCCAACGCGACGCCCGGCACGAACCCGATCCGGATCGAGTTCGCCCTCGCGTTCGGGCCGGTGGGCCAGCCGGACCCCGAGACGGGGGTGTGGACCATCTTCCCGAACCTCACGAGCGCCGGCTCGCTCGGCCCCCTCCCGACCGTCACCCGCTCCGCCGTCACCGTGGACGGGCAGACGCAGGGCGGCGCCTCCTGCGGCGCCCTCACCGAGGGCGTCCCGCACGACCTCCGCGTCGCGCTGGACGGGAGCCTGCTGACGGGTGCCGGCAACGGCCTCGCGGCCTCCAACGCGGCCGCCGGCGTCACCTTCCGCGGCCTCCTCGTACGGCGCTTCCCCGGCTATGGCCTCGTCGGCGGCGGGGCCGGTAGCCTCCTCGATTGTCTCAACGTCGGGGTCGAGGTGGACACGGCCGCGGCGGTGCCCAACGCCGACGGCGTGCTCGTCGGCGCCGGCCCCTCCGCAGGCGTCGTCACGGTGCAGAACAGCCTCGTCTCCGGCAACCTCGGCGCCGGTGTCGTGCTCGCGCGGAACCGCACGGAGGTCCGCCACAACCTCATCGGGACGGACGAGACCGGGAGCCTCGCGCTCGGCAACGGCGGCGGCGGTGTTTTCGTGGTGGGGGACGACGTGGTGTTGGACGGTAACGTCGTCTCGGCCAACGGCGCCGACGGGATCACGCTGAGCACCGCGGGCGCACTCACCGCCGAGCGGGCCGTGCTGACGGCGAACCTCGTCGGGCTCGCGCGCAACGGTACGGGCCTCGGCCTCGGCAACGCGGGCGATGGGATCGCCGTCAGCGGGGGGGCCAACGGCCACCGCATCGGCGAGGCCGGCGCGGGCAACACCGTCGCGGCCAACGTGGGTGCGGGCCTCCGCCTTGCCGGGCCGGGCAACACCGCGCTCGGCAACACCATCGGCCTCGCGGCTGGGAACGGCGCGGCGCCGAACGCCGTCGGCGTCGAGATCACCGCGGCGGGGAACGTCCTGGGCGGCGGGGCGGCCGGGGAGCGGAACGTGATCTCCGGTAACAGCGGGGACGGCGTGGTCGTCAGCGCCGACGACGTCTCCGTGACGGGGAACGTGATCGGGCTCGCAGCCTCGGGCGCCACGCGCGCCAATGACCTCGGCGTCGTGGTCGGCGCCGTCTCCGGGGTCAGCCTCTCCGGCAACACGATCTCCGGCAACCGCTTCGGCGGCGTCACGGCCACGGGGTGCGACGACCTCGCGGTCTCGGACAACCGGATCGGCACGCGCCAGAACGGCCTCGTCGCGCGGGCCAACGGCGGGGCGGGCCTCGCGGCCTCCGAGTGCGGCGGGCTCACCATCGAGGGGAACGTCGTCGCGGCTAACCTCGGCGACGGGGTCGCCGTGACGAGCGCGGCCTCGGGCGGCCTCGTCGTGGTGCGGGACAACACCGTCGGCCTCGGCGCCGACGGCGCGGCGGCGCTCGGCAACGACGGCATCGGCATCCTCGTCAGCGCCCCGGCGCTCACCGTCCGGCTCGGCGAGCCCGGCGCGGGCAACGTCGTCGGCGACAACGCCGGCCCGGGCATCGTGCTCGACGGCGGGGTCGGAGCGCGCATCGAGGCGAACACGGTGGGCGTCAGCGCAGCGGGGACGGTGGGCCGCGGCAACGGCGCCAGCGGTATCAGCGTCCTGAACGCCGCCGGCACCGTCGTCCGCGGCAACCTCGTCAGCGACAACGCCGACATCGGCGTCTTCCTCGACGGCACGAGCAGAGATGCCATCCAGGGCAACGTCGTCGGCACCGACGCGGCCGGTACGCTCGACCTCGGCAACGGCCGCGCGGGCATCTTCTGCGAGGACGCGACCGACGCCCTCGTCGGCGGGACCGGGCCGGGCGAGGGGAACACGGTCGCCTTCAACACCGACGCCTTCACCGATGGCGACGGCGTCTTCCTGAAGCCGCCGTGCCAGCGGATCGCCATCCTCGGCAACAGCATCTACCGGAACGACGGCCTCGGCATCGACCTCTTCCCGCAGCCGGTGGCCCCGAACGACCCCGGCGACGGCGACAGCGGCGCCAACGGGCTCACCAACTTCCCCGTCATCACCGCCGCAGAGAGCGACGGGGCGGCGCTCACGCTCTCGTTCTTCATGGACGCCCTCCCGAATCAGGCGTACCGCGTTGAGTTCTTCGCTAACGCGGCACCTGATCCCCGCGGGTACGGCGAGGGCGAGTCGTTTGTCGCCGCGACCACCGTGACGACCGGCGCCAATGGGTTCAGAGCGGAGACTATCACCGTGCCCTCGGAGGTCCCCGCCGGCGCCTGGATCGCGGCGACCGCCACGCCCATCGATGCGGCCACGCCGACGGGCTTTCGGGGGACGAGCGAGTTCTCGGAGGCGGTGCGCGTCGTGGGCGGGACGAGCGCACCGCTGGCCGTCACGATCACCCCGACGAGCCAGACGCCGCCGCTCGTGCTCCCGCTCGGCGAGCGACTGTTCTTCAGCGTCACCTTCGCCGTCGGCCCCACCGGCCCCTCGTCGTTCCAGTACTGGACGGAGGCCGTGACCCCGAGCGGCAACGTCGTCAGCCCCATCATCGGCCCGACGACGGTCGCCCTCACGCCGGGCACGTCGCAGACGATCCGGCTCTCGCAGCGGGCACCGACGAACGTCTCCCTGGGCGTCTACACCTACCGGGTCCGTGTGGGCACCTTCCCGAACTCCGTGCTCGCCGAGGACGGCTTCACCGTCACGCTGGTCCCGCCCACCGGCGCGGCTGCGCTCCAGGACGCGGACCGCCCCGGCGCGTGGCTCGCCTTCGACGCCGCGGGGAACCCGCTCGACGCCGACGCGCCGCTCGACCTCCGCACCGGGACGGAGACGGCGGAGCCGGGCGAGGGCCACGCGGACGAGGCGTTGCCGGAGGCGGTGACATTAGAGGCCGTCTTCCCGAACCCGGCGCGGGGCGCGGTCACGGTGGCGTTCGCGCTGCCCGAGGCGGGGCTGGTGCGGCTGACGGTCTACGACGCGCTCGGCCGGGCCGTCGCCCTGCTGGCGGACGGCGAGGCGGAGGCGGGCCGACACGCGACGACCCTCGACGGCTCCACGCTCCCGGCGGGGACCTACCTCGTTCGGCTCGAAGTCGCAGATCTCGGGAACCGGGCCGGCGGCACGGTGCAAAGCCGCCGGCTCACGATCATCCGCTGATCGCCTCTGACGCTTGCAGGGGCGACCGGCCGGTCGCCCCTACGGGTGTCGCGTCGCTTGACGAACAGCACCTCGCGGTAGGTCGGCAGCGGCCAGAGGTCGGCCGGGACGAGGCGCTCGAGAGCGGCGCGGACGCTACAGCGCGAAGAGCTGGCGCAGCCGACTGTCCACGGCGCGCTGCTGCGTCGGGGTGAGACGCCCAAGCTCACGCACTATGAGCGACTCGGCCACGGTCAACAGCCGGTGGAGCCGCACGACAGAGGTGACCTTGAGGCCGGTCGTGCTGAACCCCTCGCTTCCCGTTTCGATCAGGAGATCGGTCTCCTCCGGGTCCGCAGGGCGGCGGCTGGTGATGAAGGCGAGGACCACGTGCCGGTACGGACCGACCGGATCGGTCAGGCACACGGCCGGGCGGAGCTTCGACGCCGAGAGGTCGTCGAAGGGGAACGGGACGAGGACGATTTTCCCCCGCGTCACGGCCCGCTGAAGGGGGCGCCGTCGGAGGCCGTGTAGATGTCCTCGGCTTCGTCGTCAAGAAAATCGAACGCACTACTCCGGCTCGCGGCACGAAGCCAGTCCGGCTCGGAGGGCTCGTCCGGCGTCAAAAGCACGATCACGCGGACGGGGCCGGGCGCGGCCCCCCGGATGGGGCCGTCCAGGAGGAGGCGCCCCTCCGGATCGAGGGTGCCGGTGGTTTCTATGGCGAGAGACGAGGTCTCCATGGAAGCGGGGGACTGTGGCTCAAGGTACGCTCTGCACTCACCTCAGCCTGTCGTAGGGGCGCAGCACGCTGGGCCCCTACTTCACGAAGAGCATCTCGCGGTAGGTCGGCAACGGCCACAGGTCGGCGGGGACGAGGCGCTCCAGCGCGTCGCACGCGGCGCGGACCTTCCGCATGGCGGGGATCACCTTCCCCTTCATCGCGGCGGCCTCGTCCTTGGCGCGGTGCGCGGCGGTGCGGGCCTTGCCGAGCTTGCCGGCGGCGGCCTTCAGGTCGTCCACGAGGGCCGAGACCTCGCGCGCCGTGGCGACGATGCCCTCGGCGACGAGGCCGAAGTCCTTTGCGCCGCGCGCCGCCTCCAGCACCTCAGAGAGGTAGCGCACGGCGGCCGGCAGCACCAGCGTCGTCGCCATGTCCTCCGTCGTCGCCGCCTCGATGTTCAGCGTCATCACGTACTGCTCGGTGAGGACCTCCTCGCGGCTCTCCAGCTCGGCGCGGCTCAGGACGTCGAAGCGCTCGAACGCGGCGACCGCCGTGTCGGTGGTGATCTGGCCGAGCGCGTCCGGCGTCGTCTTGAGGTTCAGCAGCCCGCGCTCCTCGGCCTCCGCGTGCCAGGCGTCCGAGTAGCCGTCGCCGTTGAAGACGATGGCGCGGTGGGCGCGGATGGCGTCGGCGATGACCTCCTGCGCGGCGGCCTGGAGCGCCTTCTTCGAGCGCTTCTGCCTGCCGAGGCGCTCCTCGACCTCCGTCGCCAGATCGTCGATGGCCTCGGCGACGATGGTGTTCAGGACCGTCAGCGGGAGCGAGATGCTCTGGGACGAGCCGACGGCGCGGAACTCGAACTTGTTGCCGGTGAAGGCGAACGGGCTCGTCCGGTTGCGGTCGCCGGCGTGGCGGGGGAGCTGAGGGAGCACCGGCGTGCCGAGCCCGAGGAACCCGCTCTCCTTCGACGACGACGCCTTCCCGCGCTCGGCGATCTGGCTGAACACGTCGGTGAGTTGGTCGCCGAGGAAGACCGAGAGGATGGCCGGCGGCGCCTCGTTGGCCCCGAGGCGGTGGTCGTTGGCCGCCGTCGCGATGGTGGCGCGCAGGAGGCCCTGGTGGCGGTGGACGGCCTGGATCACGGCCGTGCAGAAGAACAGGAAGAGGAGGTTCTCGTGCGGCGTCTCGCCGGGCTCCAGGAGGTTCGCCCCCGCGTCCGTCGCCATCGACCAGTTGCAGTGCTTGCCCGAGCCGTTGACGCCGGCGAACGGCTTCTCGTGCAGCAGGCAGACGAGCCCGAACCGCGTGGCGATCCGCTGCAGCGTCATCATCACGAGCTGCTGGTGGTCCGCGGCGACGTTGGCGTTCTCGAAGATCGGGGCGAACTCGTACTGCCCCGGCGCCACCTCGTTGTGCCGCGTCGCGATCGGCACGCCGAGCTTGTAGAGCTCCTCCTCGGCCGCGTTCATGAACGCCATCACCCGCTCGGGGATCGAGCCGAAGTAGTGGTCGTCGAGCTCCTGCCCGCGTGGGGGCGCCGCGCCGAGCAGCGTCCGCCCGGCCACCATGAGGTCGGGCCGCTCCAGGAAGAACGCCTCGTCGATCAGGAAGTACTCCTGCTCCGTGCCGCACGTCGCGATCACGCGGCGCACGTCGTCGCCGAAGAGGGCGAGGGCGCGGCGGGCCTGCCGGTTCAGCGCCTCCATGCTCCGGAGCAGCGGGATCTTGTGGTCGAGCGCCTCCCCCGTCCACGACGCGAACGCCGTCGGGATGCAGAGCGTGGCGACGCCGTTGTGCTCGATGATGAAGGCCGGGCTCGTGGGGTCGTAGGCCGTATAGCCCCGCGCCTCGAACGTCGCCCGGAGCCCGCCCGACGGGAAGCTCGACGCGTCGGGCTCGCCCTGGAACAGGTTCTTCCCGGAGAACTCGGCGACGGCGCCGCCGCCCTCGTTCGGGGTGATGAAGCTGTCGTGCTTCTCGGCCGTCCGCCCCGTCAGCGGCTGGAACCAGTGGGTGTAGTGCGTCGCGCCGTGCTCGACGGCCCACTCCTTCATGGCGAGCGCGATGGCGTCGGCGACGGACTCGTCGAGCGGCTCGCCCTCCTCGATGGTAGCGAGCACGCGCCGGTAGACGGCCTTCGGCAGGCGCGCCTTCATCTCGGTGAGGCCGAAGGTGTTCTGGCCGAAGATCTCCTCCACGTCCATCGGCTCGTCGCGGAAGCCGTTGAGGAGGTCGCGGGGGAGCTTGGGGACGGCGAGCGTGGGGGCGGTGGGCATGGGGCCGGGGCGTTCGGTGAAGGGGAACCTGCGGTGAGGGGGGCCTTGGGGTCTATCGGCCGTTGGGGTGGAGCGTCATCGGCTCGGCGGGGAGGTACGCCGATTCCTTGAGCGAGGAGAGCACGATGCTCGTCTGCGTGCCGCGGACGCCGTCGAGCCGCTGGAGCGCGGCGAGGAGGCGTTCGAGCGCGCCGGTGTTCCGGACGCGGACCTTGAGGATGTGGGAGCCCTCGCCGGTGACGGAGTGCAGCTCCTGCACCTCGGGCATCGCGGTCACGGCGTCGATAAAGGCGGGGTAGTGCTCGCTCCCGGCCATCTGCACGCGGATAAAGGCGGCCACGTCGAAGCCGAGCCGCTTGGCGTCCACGGTGGCGTGGTAGCCGGTGAGCACGCCGCGTTCTTCCAGCTTCCGCATCCGGTCCGAGACCGACGGCAGCGAGAGCCCGACCGCCTCGGCGATCCGGTTCCGCTTGATCCGCCCCTCGGTCTGGAGGAGGTGGAGGATCTGGACGTCGATGTCGTCGAGCTTTTCCACTAGGCGCGGCCTGCGCTTTTTAGGTGACACGCACAAAGTACCGCTCACTCCACCACCGATCCAAGTGGCTGCCTAATAAAGTTACGCTACCTTAACACAACGACCAAGGTTTATAAGCTTCCCGGCGACTCCTCCCTCATTCCAGCAGATCGATGGCGTAGGCCGCGCCGGGCGCCCCGTCGGAGGCGCTGCCGACGAGGGCCGTCCGCCCGTCGAGCGCCACGGCCGCGCCGAAGGCCCACTCCCCCACGTCCAGCACCTGCTGCTTCACCCACCCCGCCTCGCCCGCGTAGCGGAACACGTAGACGACGCGGTCCACGTTGGTCTCCATGCGGATCTGCTCGGTGTAGCCGACGACGAGGGCGCGCGTCCCCTCCGGCCCCACGTCGAGCGCGACGCCGCTGCCGAAGATGCCGCCGCGGTACGGCACGTCGGGGCGGAGCGTGGCGAGGCGGCGCCAGTCCCCATCGCCGCCCGGGGCGTAGAGGACGGCGGAGCCGGTGCGGTCGGCGCCGCCGTGGCCGTGGCCGACGAGGAGCAGGTCGCCGTCGAGCGCAGCATGGACGGTACGCGCCGCGATGGGTGCGACGCCGCCGGCTGGGCGCCACGTCCCGTCCGCCTCCCGCTCGAACACGTAGGCCGCGCCCGCCGCGCCCTCCCCCAGCGGCGAGGCCGTGACGACCGCCCGGTCCCCGTCGAGCGTGCCCTCCGTCCCGAACGCGGTAGCCGGGAGCGGCTGCTTGGGGACGAGCGTCGCGGCAAGCGTCCACCCGCCCGCCGGCGTCCGCTCGAAGACGTAAGCCGTACCGCTGGCCTCACCCGCCGCCGTGGCGAGGAGGCGGTCGCCGTCGAGGGCGACGGAGAGGGCGAACGGCCGCTCCCCGTGCCCGCCCGGCGGGAGGATCACCGCCGCCTCGCGCCACGCCCCGCCCGGCGCCCGCTCGAAGACGTGCAGCGCGTTCGACTGCCCGGTGCC
The DNA here is from genome assembly GCA_965215145.1 of Rhodothermales bacterium. Taxonomy (GTDB): domain Bacteria; phylum Bacteroidota; class Rhodothermia; order Rhodothermales; family JANQRZ01. The sequence continues at coordinate 3,584,984 of OZ244038.1, forward strand.
CACGACTTCCCCGCCGGCCGCGACCACGGCCCGGTCCCCGCTCAGCGCCACGGCCCGGCCGAAGAATCGTCCCGCCTCGCACGCCGGCGGCGCGAGACGAGCGACGGGGACGAAGTGGTTCTCGGCGTCGCGCTCGAAGACGTGGGCCGCGCCGGCATCCGCCCCGCACCCCGCCTCGCCCGAGGCGCCGACGAGCGCCCGCCCCCCGTCGAGCGCGACGGCCGCGCCGAAGTGCGTGCCGGCGCTGGAGTCCGGAACCGGCAGCGGGCGGATCTGCGCGTGGGCGCCCCCCCCCGCCGGCATCGCCAGCACGAGCCCGATCAGAAGCACGCGGAGCCCAGAAGGCAGCATGAGGGGATTACGCTGGAACGACTGCGGAGATGCCGAGGGGGGTGCCTCCAGGTAACGCCCCGCTCCGCGCGGCTCGCGTGCGCCGCGCCGTTGGCAGCCCCCGGCCTTATTTTCCCGCCTGCCCGGACCCGTAGCTTAATGGTTAAAGCAGCTGGCTCATAACCAGTAGACTGTAGGTTCAAATCCTACCGGGTCCACCCTCTGAGAAAGGACGAAAGGGAGGAGGAGTCAGGCTGTCCCTTCCTCTCTCCCTCTCCCCCACTCCCCCTTTCCCACATGGGCGTTCTCGACGCCGACATCGCCGAGCTGGAGGGGGTCGGGCCGCGGCGGGCCGAGCCGCTCAAGAAGGCCGGCATCGCCACGCCGCGCGCGCTGCTCCGCCACTACCCCCGCCGCTACCTCGACCGCAGCACCGTCACCCCCATCGCCCAGCTCGACGGCGGCGGCGAGGCCGTCACCGTGGTCGGGTGGGTGAAGGCGAAGGGGATGGTCCCCGGGCGCGGCGGCAAGCGCCGGCTGGAGCTCCGCGTGCAGGACGACAGCGGGGGCACGCTGAAGTGCGTGTGGTTCCGCGGGGCGAACTACCTCCAGCGGCTCTTCGAGAAGGACGAGCGCGTGGCGTTCCACGGCAAGGCCGAGCAGTACGGCCGCACCGTCTCGATGGCCCACCCCGACTTCGACAAGCTCGACGACGCCTCGGCCGCGCTCGACACCGGGCGCATCATCCCGCTCTACCCCGGCGGCGCGGCGCTCGACAAGGTCGGCCTCAACAGCCGGGGCCTCCGGCGCCTCATCTACCAGACCCTCAAGGAGCACGGCCTCGAATTGGAGGAGGTCCTGCCCGACTGGATCCGCGAGCGCTACGACCTCATCGACGGCCGCGTCGCCGTCCGCGCCGTCCACTTCCCGAAGGACCGCGGCGAGCTGGGGCGGGCGCGGCGGCGGCTGAAGTTCGAGGAGCTCTTCGTGCTCCAGCTCCTGCTGGCCCTCACCCACCAGCAGCGGCAGGACGTCGAGGGGCCGAAGTTTGAAGCCCCCAGCGACTACGCCCGGCGGTTCGTGAAGGACGTGCTCCCGTTCGAGCTGACGGGCGCGCAGCAGCGCTGCATCGAGGACGTGGCGCGCGACACGATGACCGGCCGCCAGATGAGCCGGCTCATCCAGGGCGACGTCGGCAGCGGCAAGACCGTCGTGGCCGTCGCGGCGATGATGCAGGCGCTCGACTCCGGCTTCCAGAGCGCCTTCATGGCGCCGACCGAGATCCTCGCCGAGCAGCACTACGCCAACCTCCAGCGCTACTTCGAGCCGCTCGGCGTCGAGGTCCGGCTGCTGATCGGCGGGCAGCGGAAGCTGCTCCGGGAAGAAATCCTCGCCGACCTCGCCGAGGGCCGCGCCGCCGTCGCCGTCGGGACGCACGCGCTGATCGAGGACAAGGTCGAGTTCCAGCGGCTCGGCCTCGCCGTGGTGGACGAGCAGCACCGCTTCGGGGTGATGCAGCGCGCCCGGATGTTCCGGAAGGGCCAGCGGCCCCACATGCTGCTGATGACGGCGACACCGATCCCCCGCTCCCTCGCCATGACCGTCTACGGCGACCTCGACGTGTCGATCATGGACGAGCGCCCCGCCGGCCGCAAGCCGATCCAGACCCGGCTGTTCACCGAGAAGCGCCGCGACGAGGCGTACGCCTTCCTGAAGGAGCAGCTCCGCGAGGGCCGCCAGGCCTACGTCGTCTACCCGCTCGTCGAGGAGTCCGAGAAGCTCGACCTCAAGGACGCCGAGTCCGGGTTCGAGCGGCTGCGGGAGCAGTTCCGGCCGTACCGCGTCGACCTCGTCCACGGGCGGATGTTCGCCTACGAGAAGGACGAGGCGATGCAGCGCTTCAAGGCCGGCGAGACCGACATCCTCGTGGCGACCACCGTGATCGAGGTCGGCGTCGACGTCCCCAACGCGACGGTGATGATGATCGAGCACGCCGAGCGGTTCGGGCTCAGCCAGCTCCACCAGCTCCGGGGCCGCGTCGGCCGCGGCGCCGACCAGAGCCACTGCCTGCTGATGGCGGACTACAAGCGCTCGGCCGAGTCGGAGGAGCGCCTCGAAGCGATGCTCCGCACCGACGACGGGTTCGAGATCTCCGAGACCGACCTCCGCCTCCGCGGCGCCGGCGACTTCTTCGGAACGCGGCAGAGCGGCCTGCCGGCCTTCAAGATCGCGGACATCGTGCAGGACCAGGAGCTGCTGCTGCTCGCCCGCGAGGCCGCCTTCGAGGTCGCGGCGAAGGACCCCCCGCTGCGGCAGGCCGAGCACGTCGCGCTCCGGCGCTACTTCGCGCGGACGGCCCCCAAGAGCCTCGGCTTCGCCCGCGTTGGCTAAACCCTGCGCTTCCCCTTCCAGCTCTGCTCCTCTTGTCACCACCCTGAGCCCCACCCCTTGTCATCCCGAATCCTTTGTCATCCTGAACTTGTTTCAGGATCTCCAGAGGACAGCTAAACCAGAGATTAGAGATCCCGGATCGGAGTCCGGGATGACACCTTCTGGGTTTGAGCCTCGACTTAGACTGTGAGAGAGCATCGCTATTACGTGTACATCCTCTCGAACGCGCGGCGGACGGTGCTCTACATCGGCATGACGAACGACCTCGCGCGACGGGTTACGGAGCACAAGGCGAGTGCGGTCGAGGGCTTCAGGGAGCGCTACCGCGTCCGGGACCTGCTGTGGTTCGAGGCGTTCGCCGACGTGAACGACGCCATCGCGCGGGAGAAGCAGCTCAAGAACTGGCACCGCGGCTGGAAGTGGAACCTCGTCCGGGAGACGAACCCGGAGCTGACAGACCTGAGCGATGGCCTCGTGCAACTGTAGTCGCACGGCTTCGCCCATATCGGCTGAGCCGTCACGGGGCCGGCGCGGCGTGCTCCCCCATCGGCGGCGGGTTCCGGGCGTCGAGGTAAGCGGCGAGGGCGAAGGCACCGGCGAGGAGTGCGAGCGCGAGCAGTGCGGGTAGGGCGCGGCGGAGGGCCGGGCGCGCGGCGCGGCGCACGAGGTCCCAACGGCGGCGGGCGACGAAGCGAAGGGCGAGCGTAGGCACGGGAGACAGAGCGGAAGCGGCTGGGGGTGGGCGGTGGACCACGGCTGGAGATTAGCCCGCTTATCGGCGGGCGGATCGAACCGAACCATTACCGCCGTCGGATGCGCGACGGCTTCACAAGAGCCGCCGGGCTGGCAGGGGGAACCCTCCCCGCCGGAACGAGATGGACCCCCTCCTCCTTCGACCCCTCCCCATGAAGCTCCGAGACCGCCGCGCCCGCATCGAGCCCGGCCCCGGCCAGGAATCGGTCTGGGACTACCCCCGTCCTCCTGCGCTGGAGGACGTGCCCGAGCGCGTCCGCGTCGAGTTCGGCGGAGAGACCGTTGCGGACACGACCCGCGCCAAGCGGGTCTTGGAGACGAGCCACCCGCCGACGTACTACGTCCCCCCGGAGGACGTCCGCACGGGCCTCCTCGAACCGGCGGGGCACGGGACGTTCTGCGAGTTCAAAGGCCGCGCCGTCTACTTCGACGTAGTGGTTAGAGAGCAGCGCGCCCGCCGCGCCGCCTGGGCCTACCCCGAGCCGACGCCGCCTTACGCTGGGCTCAAGAACCACCTCGCCTTCTACGCCAGCAGGATAGGCGCCTGCTGGGTCGGCGACGAGCGCGTCGACCCGCAGGCCGGCGACTTCTACGGGGGGTGGGTCACGGCGCGCGTCGTGGGGCCGTTCAAGGGCGGCCCCAGCACGCTGGGGTGGTGACGGCCGAGCGTGGCTAGCGCGGGAGGGGCTTGGTCCCCTCGTCCAGGATGGAGAGGTACGTTTTATAGACGAACAGCCGGTTGCGCCGCTTCCCCGTCATCTCCTGCGCGATCCCCAACTGCTCCAGATTCCCGAAGGCCCGGCCTACGGCCGTCGGCGACATCTGGAGGGTCTCGGCGGCCTGGGCGATGGATAGAAGCGGCTGCCGCTGAAGGAGCGTGTAGAGCCGCGCCGCCGAGCCCGCCGACCGCCCGAGACTCCCGATCTGTGCCCGGTCGAGTGTGCTCATGGGAGCGGGGGTTGGGCGAAGGGAGCGTGCAACGGCGTTAGGAACTATTTGTTGGAACAAATAATTTTGGCGTGCCCCCTCCGCCCCCGTGTCTCGGCCTCCTCAGGCGGCTGACGCGGCGGTGTCAGCGGAGGGCCGTAGCTTCGCCCGGTTTCGCACCCGCCACGCCCCTCCGTGATCGCCTACGTCTCCGGCACCCTCGCCCAGAAGACCCCCGCCGCCGTCGTCATCGAGGCCGGTGGGCTCGGCTACGAGGTGCTCATCCCGGCCTCCTCCTTCGACCGACTCCCGGCGCAGGGCAAGAAGGCGAAGCTGCTGACCCACTTCCAGGTCCGTGAGGACGCGCAGACCCTCTACGGCTTCGCCACCGAGGCCGAGCGGACGCTGTTCCGCACGATGATCGGGGTCCGCGGTGTCGGGGCCAAGCTGGCGCTGGCGGCGCTCTCGGCGATGGCGCCGGACGCCCTCCGCGACCACATCCTCGAGGGCGACGCGGGCGTGCTCACCCGGATCCCCGGTGTGGGCAAGAAGACCGCCGAGCGCCTCGTCGTCGAGCTCCGCGACCGGCTCGCCACGCTCGACGGGTTCGAGATGAGCGGCGCCGGCGCAGGCGGGGACGACACGGCTTCCGTGCGAGCGGATGCGCGGGCGGCGCTCGAAGCGCTCGGGCTGGCGCGGGCCGAGGCGGAGAAGCGGATCCGCCGCGTCCTCCGCGACGCGGACGGCCCCGTCTCCGCCGAGGAGCTGATCCGCAAGGCGCTCCAGGGGTAGCGCGGCGGCCCGGGGCCCGCGGCGGGCTTAACGCTGCGCTTACACGGGGGCGCCGGGGGCAGGGTAGCTTCGAGGCTCCGTTCGCCCCTCCCGCACGCTCCCACCGTGGCCGACGCCCCCGCGAAGATCCTCCTCGTGGACGACGAGGACGACCTCCTCGAGCTCCTCCAGTACGCCCTCGAGAAGGAGGGCTACGCCGTCGTCACCGCCTCCGACGGCGCCGAGGGCTTCCGGCAGGCGCGCGCCGAGGACCCGGACCTCATCGTGCTCGACATCATGATGCCGGAGATGGACGGGATCGAGCTGTGCGGGCGGCTCCGCGAGGACGCCCGCCTCCGCCTCACCCCGATCCTCATGCTCACCGCCAAGAGCGGCGAGGGTGACGAGATCCTGGGGCTCGAAGCCGGCGCCGACGACTACCTCCCCAAGCCGACCTCCCCGAAGCTGCTCGTCTCCCACGTCCGCGCCCTGCTGCGCCGCTCCGAGCGGGCCGAGGCCGCGACGACGAGCCAGCTCCGCGTCCACGACCTCGTCATCGACCGCGACCGCTACCTCGTCTCCCGCGTCGCGGGCGGCGAGGAGACCGAGCAGTTCCGGATGCCGCGGAAGGAGTTCGAGCTCCTCTACTTCCTCGCCTCGCACCCCGGCCGCGTGTTCTCCCGCGAGGAGCTCCTCAACCAGGTCTGGGGGCCGGACGTCTACGTCGTCGACCGGACGGTGGACGTCCACGTCCGCAAGATCCGGGAGAAGGTCGGGAGCGACTACATCGAGACGGTCAAGGGCGTCGGCTACAAGCTCAGCGAGGGGCTCTAGGAGCAGCCGGCCCGGCGCTACCTTGCGGCCCTCGCTCCGCCCCCCTCGCATGGCCCTCCCGGACCGCCCGCCGCCCGAGGCCGAGCCGCGGCTGAACCGGCTCGCGCTCCGCATCGCCGCGCTCGGGGCGGCCGGCGGCGCGGCGGCGGCGCTGGGGCTGCTCGTCGCCGCCGTGCTGGTGGGGACGGGCCCGTGGGTGTGGCTCGGGGTGCCGGCGGTGGGGCTCGCGGCGGGGCTCGCGACGTACGCCGCCGTGAACGCCCTCGTCGCCCGGCGGCTGGAGCTGGCGCGGGCCACGCTGCGGCAGGCCCGGAAGCGCCGGTTCGATGGGCTCGCCCGGCTCCGCGCCGACGAGCGCCGCGACGACCTCGACGAGCTGCTGTGGCAGGTCTACCGCGCCGGCCGCGTGCTCCAGCAGGAGATCGAGCGGCTCGTCGAGCTCGAGGACTACCGCCGGGAGTTCCTCGGCAACGTCTCGCACGAGCTCAAGACGCCGATCTTCGTCATCTCCGGGTTCGCCGAGCAGCTCCTCGACGGCGCCCTCGACGACCCCGCCGTGAACCGCCGGTTCGTAGAAAAAATCGGGCGCAACGCCGAGCGCCTCAACAACCTCGCGCGCGACCTCCTCGCCATCTCGCAGATCGAGTCCGGCGAGCTCCAGATGACGCTGGCGCCGTTCGACCTCCGGGGGCTGGCCGAGGAGGTGATCGAGGCCATCGAGCCCGTGGCCGAGGGGCGCGGCGTGCGGCTCCTGCTCAGCGTCCCGGCCGGGCTCCCCCCCGCCTTCGGGGACCGGGAGCAGCTCCGCCACGTCCTCACCAACCTCGTCGACAACGGCGTGAAGTACAACCGCGAGGGCGGGCGCGTGGAGATCGCCGCGCGGCGCGTCGAGGCCGGCGGGCGCGCGTCGCTACGCGTGGCGGTGGTGGACGACGGGATCGGCATCCCGACCGAGGCGCAGTCCCGGCTGACGGAGCGGTTCTACCGCGTGGACCGGAGCCGGAGCCGACGGCAGGGCGGGACCGGCCTCGGCCTCGCCATCGTGAAGCACGTCCTCGAAGCGCACGGGCAGGAGCTCCGCGTCGAGAGCCGCCCGCAGTACGGCTCGGCGTTCTCGTTCGTGCTTCCTGTGGCAGAGGGGGTCCGGGCGGGACGTGCGGCCGGCCCCCACGCCTCGCTCAGCGCGGCGGTCGCAGCGGTCGGCGGGCGGGGGCGGCCTATCCAACCCTCGTTGGAACAATGAGCGGCGGGGCTGCTTCCACCCGAGCCCCCCCGTAACGCCGCCATGCCCACGCTTGCCGAGCTCATCAAGCAGGAGACCTTCGCCTCGCCGGCACAGGAGGCGATGCTGAACGTGCTCGTCACCTACCCCTGGCTCACGGCGGGGCTCACGGCGACGATGGTCCACGAGGGCCTCACGCCGTCGCAGTACAACGTCCTCCGGATCCTCCGCGGCGCGCACCCCGAGCGCGTCCCGTGCTCCTACATCGGCGAGCGCCTCCTGGACCGGACGCCGGACGTGACGCGGCTGCTCAACCGCCTCCAGCGGGCCGGCCTCGTCGAGCGCCGACGCGCCGAGCACGACGGCCGCGTCGTCGAGGTCGGCCTCACCGAGGTGGGGCAGGAGCGCCTCCGCGCGCTCGACGCCCCGGTGGGCCGGTTCACCGCCGAGGTGATGTCCGCGCTCTCGGCCGAGGAGCAGAGCCAGCTCTCGCAGCTGCTCGAGAAGCTCCGCTGCGGCGCGGCCGTCCCCGCGCCTGCCGGCTGTGCCGAACCACCTCGGCTGTAGCAGCGGGCGGCGGCCCCTCGCATCGGACCTCAAGGGCCCTCCGGGGGCAGCGTAGCCGGGGCGAAGCGGCGGAGGCGGAGGGCGTTCGCCAGCACGAACACGCTGGACACCGCCATCGCCGCGGCGGCGAAGACGGGCGAGAGCAGCACGCCGACGACGGGGTAGAGCGCGCCGGCCGCCACGGGGATCAAGACGACGTTGTAGGCGAAGGCCCAGAACAGGTTCTGCCGGACGTTCCGCAGCACGGCCCGCGCGAGCCCCAGCGCCGTCGGGAGCCCCCGGAGGTCGCCGGCCATCAGCACCACGTCGGCCGCCTCGATGGCGACGTCGGTGCCGGTCCCGATGGCGAGGCCGGCGTCGGCCTGCGCGAGGGCGGGGGCGTCGTTGATCCCGTCGCCGACGAAGGCGACGGTGCGGCCCTCCCCCTGAAGCTCCGCGACGATGGCGGCCTTGTCGCCGGGGAGCACCTCGGCCCGGACGGCGTCGATGCCGAGCCCTCGCGCCACGGCCTCGGCCGTGCGGCGGTCGTCGCCCGTGACCATCACGACCTCCAGGCCGAGGCGGTGGAGTGCGGCGACGGCCGCCAGCGCCTCAGGCTTGACGGGGTCCGCGACGGCGAGGACGGCAGCGAGGCGCCCATCCACGGCCGCGTACAGCGGCGTCTTCCCCTCGTCGGCCAGCCGCCGCGCGGCCTCGGCGAAGGGGCCGACGCCGAGCCCCAGACGCCCCATGTAGCGGTCGGCGCCGACGTGGATGCGCTGGCCCCCGACGGTGCCCGTCACGCCGAAGCCGGGCTCGGCCTCGAACCCCTCGGGCTCCTCCAGCTTCATCCCCCCCTCCTCGGCGGCCTCGACGACGGCGCGGGCGATGGGGTGCTCGGAGTGGTGCTCGACGGCCGCGGCGAGCCGCAGCACCTCGCTCTCCTCAAACCTCTCAGCAACGACGAGGTCGGTGAGGCGGGGGCGGCCCTCGGTGAGCGTGCCCGTCTTGTCGAGCGCGACGGCGTCGGCCTCGGCGAGCGTCTGGAGCGCGTCGCCGCGGCGGAACAGGACGCCGAGCTCGGCCGCCTTCCCCGTGCCGACCATGATGCTGGTCGGGGTGGCGAGGCCCATCGCGCAGGGGCACGCGATGATGAGGACGCTGACCGCGGCGACGAGCGCGAGCGGCAGCGCGGGGTCCGGCCCGAAGAGCAGCCACGTCCCCGCCGTCGCCGCCGCGACGACGAGGACGGCCGGGACGAACACGGCCACCACGCGGTCGGCGAGGGCCTGCACGGGGGGCCGCGTGGCCTGCGCCTCCTCGACCATCCGGACGATCTGCGCGAGCACGGTCTCCCCCCCGACGCGCTCGGCGCGGAAGCGGAGGCTCCCCGTCCCGTTGACGGTCCCCCCGACGACCTCCGCGCCGGGCGCCTTCTCGACGGGGATCGGCTCACCCGAGAGCATCGCCTCGTCGACGAACGAGCGCCCGGCCGTGACGGCGCCGTCGACCGGCACCCGCTCCCCCGGCCGCACGACGACCTCCTCCCCGACCCCGACCTCCGCGAGTGGGACCTCGATCTCCCGGCCGCCGCGGACGACCCGCGCCGTCGGGGGCTGGAGCGAGAGGAGCCGCCGGATGGCCTCGCTCGTGCGCCCCTTCGCCAGCGCCTCCATGTACTTCCCCGCGAGGACCAGCGTGATGATCGTCGCCGACGCCTCGTAGTAGACGTGGGCCGTGCCGTCGGGTAGCAGCCCCGGCACGAACGTCGCCACGACGGAGTACCCGTAGGCCGCCGTCGTGCCGAGCGCGACGAGCGTGTTCATGTCCGGGCTGCCGTGGCGCGCGGCGGCCAGACCCGTCCGGTAGAAGCGCCCCCCCGGCCCGAACTGCACCGCCGTCGCCAATACGAACAGGACCACGAACAGCACGCGCTGCGGGACGAGCCCCTCCAGCCAGGCATGCCCGCCGGGGACGAGCATCGGCCCCATCGAGAGGAGCAGGATGGGGACCGTGAAGGCGGCGGCGACGAGCAGCCGGCGACGGATGGCGAGCCGCTCGGCTTCGCGGGCCTCCCGCTCAGCGTCGGCGCGGTCGGCCTCGGGCGCAACCTCGACCACGCCGTAGCCGGCGGCGCGGACGACCTCCGCCAGCGCGGCGGGGTCGGTCTGCGCCGGGTCGAACCGGACGGCGGCGCGCTCGGTGGCGAGGTTCACGTTGGCCTCCGCCACGCCGGGCGCCTTCGCCAGCGCGCGTTCGACGCGGCCGACGCAGGCGGCGCACGTCATCCCCGAGACGGGCAGCGTGGCCTGCTCGGTGGCAGCCTCCGACAGGACAGCCTCGGTGGTTTCGGTGGTGGACGGGTCCATCATTCGGCGGCTCGGGAGCGGACCCCCTGCCGCACTTGCGGTCGCTGCGCTTCCGGCTTCGCGCGGCTGTCCCCCTTCTGAAGCTGCAAGTCCCGCTTGCCGGGGGGGGACAGTTTTTCGCAGCCGGAGCGGAGCGATGCAAGAAAAACGGGGGTCCCACTGGGTCCACAGGAACGCCGCTACACCGCCCAGGATGCGAGGAGCCAGCCGAAGAGGGCGCCGCCGAGCACGATCCACGCGGCGTTCACCCGGAACCGCAGCACGGCCACGGCTGCGAGCCCCGCAATCACCCACGCCGGCCACGAGACGAGCACGTCCACCCCGAGCTGGATCGTGACCGCCAGCATCAGCGCGACGGCCGCGGCGTTCACGGCGTCGAGGAACGCCGAGAGCCACACGCTCTGGCGGAGCTTCGGGATGAGCGGGTTGAGGATGAGCACGAAGACGAACGACGGCAGGAAGATGCCGAGCGTGGCGACGGCGGCCCCCGGCACGGCCCCCACCCCGCCGGCCGCGCCGACGACGTAGCCGATGAACGTGCTCGTCGAGAGCACGGGGCCGGGCGTGAACTGCCCGATGGCGATGGCGTCGAGGAGCTGCCCCTGCGTGAGCCACCCGAGGTCGTCCACGAGCCCGCCCTCCAGGAAGGCCACGAGGACGTAGCCCGAGCCGTAGAGGACCGCGCCGATCTTGAGGAAAAAGAAGAACAGCTTCGGGAGCGAGACGGTGGCGGCCGTGCCCGCTGCTGCACCGGCCGCCGCGGCCCCCACCGCGCCGGGGCGGCTCTGGAGGAACAGGATCGGCAGGAGCCGGTCGGCCGAGCGGGACGAGTCGTAGCCGACGGCGCGGAGCCAGACGGTCCCGAGCACGCCGCCCGCGAGCAGCGCCCAGATCTCCCCGAGACCGCCGAGCACGGCCGCCGCCACGGCGACGGCGAGCACGGCGAACCGCCACCCCTTCACGGCCTTCTTCCCCAGCTTCCACAGCGCCCCGAGGATCACCGCGATGACCGCCGGCTTGATCCCGTACAGGAAAGGCTCGACGGCCGGCAGCGCGCCGTACCGGACGTAGGCCCACGCCGCGAGCCCCGTCAGCAGCACCGCCGGCCCGATAAAGCACGCCCCCGCCACGAACAGCCCCCGCCACCCGGCCCGCTCGTAGCCGACGTGCATCGTCATCTCCGTCGAGTTCGGGCCGGGGATGAGGTTCGTCGCGCCGATGAGGTCGAGGAAGTGCTGCCGCGAGATCCACCGCCGCCGCTCGACGAACTCGTCCTCCATCATCGCGATGTGGGCCGCCGGGCCGCCGAAGGCGATCAGCCCGAGCTTGAGGAACAGCCCGGCGACCTCGCCGAGGCCCCCGCGCGGCGGGGCGGGGGAGGGCGGCGGGGCGGGGGCTTCCATGGCGGGGGAATGAGCGGGCCCCGGCCTACGTCCCCGCCCGGCGCGCCGATCCCACCACCTGCGTTTCCCAAATATTATGCTGCCTGGAGGCCATCTATTTCGGCTCGGCTGTCTATCTTGAAAGCGCTTCGACTTCGCTAGCGCTCGCCTAACCCATCTCCAGCACCATGCGCCTCGCCCTCTCCGCCTGCGTCGCCTTCGCCTGCATCGTCTTCCTCACCGTCCTCGCCGCGCCGGCCTCTGGGCAGGATGTCATGATGGTAGAGGAGGACGCAACTCCCCAGACCCGCATCGGCATCGGTGTCCGCGTCAACGACGTGCTCGACAACCTCCTCGCCCTCAACGACGACAGCGAGCTTGGCACGGCCGGTGCCCTCGGCATCGCCATCCTCCTCCCCATCGACCTCAACGGGGTCATCCGGATCGAGCCCGAGTTGGGGTTCAGCAGCTTCTCCCTCAACCTTGAGGTCGATGGCGAGGACGACGTGGAGAGCTCAGCCAACCGAGTCCGGCTCGGCCTCGGCGTGATGGCGCTTCTTCAGCAGCCCGACTTGACTTTCACGGCGGGGGGCCGCGTTCGCTACACGCGCCAGAGCTCGGAACAGCCGAGCTTCGGGTTCCCCGACGGGGGGGACGACACGGACGAGCTGGTCTCGTCGGTGCTCGCCATCGGCCCCGTCGTCGGGGGGGAGTACTTCTTCTCGCGGCGGTTCAGCCTCGGCGCCGAGGCCGGGCTGTTCTACCAGAGTTTCGGCTCCGAGTTCAACGGGGAGGAGTCCGACGCCGACGTCTCGACCATCCAGACGACGGGCTCGGTCTTCGTCCGGTTCTTCTACTGAGAGGCCGGGGGAACTGAGGGGCCGGGGCAGAGCGCCGGAGGGCCGCCGGAGCTGTGGGGCGCTTTCGCGCCCGCAGCCCTACCTTAACGGTTGCATTCCCGCGGCCGATGTGAGAGCTTAGGCGGCGGAACCCTGCGCGGCCTCCCCTCACCCGGCCCCTCACCCGATGTCCCCCGGCGACGACCTCATCCGCTGCTCGTTCTGCAACCGCACGGCGCAGGAGGTGGACTCGATGGTCGCCGGGCCGGACGTCTACATCTGCGACCGCTGCATCCACGACGCCTCCGGCATCGTCCGCGGCGAGCTCGGGCCGGTGCCGCGCCGGCCGCGGCCGGCGCCCCGGCACCACCGCCTCGCGCCGGCCGAGATCAAGGCGGCCCTCGACGAGTACGTGATCGAGCAGGACGCCGCCAAACGCGCGCTCGCCGTCGCCGTCTACAACCACTACAAGCGGATCGACGCCGAGGAGTACCTCGTCGACCACGACGACGTCGAGCTCGAGAAGTCGAACATCCTCCTCATCGGCCCGACCGGCACCGGGAAGACGCTGCTGGCGCGGACGCTCGCGCGGGTGCTCGACGTGCCGTTCTCGATCTCCGACGCGACGGCGCTCACCGAGGCCGGCTACGTCGGCGAGGACGTGGAGTCCATCCTCAGCCACCTCCTCCAGGCCGCCGACTACAACGTCGAGCGGGCGCAGCGGGGGATCGTCTACATCGACGAGGTCGACAAGATCGCGCGGAAGGGGGACAACGCGAGCATCACGCGGGACGTCTCCGGCGAGGGCGTGCAGCAGGCGCTCCTGAAGATGCTGGAGGGGACCGTGGCCGGCGTGCCGCCGAAGGGGGGCCGGAAGCACCCCGAGCAAAGCCTGATCTCGTTCGACACCCGCCACGTGCTCTTCATCGTCGGCGGCGCCTTCGACGGGCTCGCGCCGATCGTGGCGCGGCGGATGAACCGGACGCCCATCGGGTTCGCCTCGGCGGCCTCGAAGCGCGTCAACCCGAAGGACCCCGCGCTGCTCCAGCACACCGAGCCGGACGACCTCCTGAAGTTCGGGCTCATCCCCGAGCTCGTCGGGCGCCTCCCGGTGGCGGCGACCCTGAAGCCGCTCTCGGCCGAGGCGATGAAGCGGATCCTCACCGAGCCCAAGAACGCCCTCGTCCGGCAGTACCAGAAGCTGCTCGCGATGGACGGCGTGGACCTCGTCTTCGACGACGGCGCGCTCGACGCCATCGTGGAGAAGGCGCTCGCCCTCGGGACGGGCGCCCGCGCGCTCCGCAGCGTCATGGAGCAGACGATGCTCGACGTGATGTTTGAGCTGCCGGGGCTGCGGACGGTCGGGACGTGCCACGTCCCGGCGGCCACCGTCCACGGCGAGATGCCCCCGCTGCTGGAGGAGCGCAAGGCGACGGCCTGAGGACAGCGAGCAGCGGATAGGAGGCAGCGTGCAGTAGGGGGCCGGCAGGAGCCCCTCGGCCTTCTGCTCCTGGGCGCTCCTTACTGAGCGGGCGGACCTAATCCCGAGTCGGGTGCTATAATCGGGTATTGCGGCTCCGTGCCCCCCGATGCCCATCACCCTCCCCCGTTCGCTCGACTCGCTGGCCTCGGCCCCGCGCCACTACGGCGCCGGGCTATGGAAGCGGCTCAACACCGAGCCCATCTTCATCTGGGCGCAGGCCATCGCCTTCAAGGTGCTGGTCACCATCGTCCCGCTGATCCTGATCGCGACGGGCGTCTTCGGCCTCGTGCTCCGGCAGGGGGACCCCTTCGAGGCCGTGGCGACGTACCTCCGGACGTTCCTGCCGCCGGGGCAGAGCGAGGCCCTCGTCGAGCTCCTCTTCAACCTCCAGCAGGCGAGCTCGACGCTGACCATCATCGGCGGCGCGGCCCTCGTCGTCACGGTGATCACGCTGTTCTCCGCGCTCCGCTACGTGATTCACACGGCGATGGGCGGCGGGCTCGACACCTACCGGCCCCTCCTCGGCGGCTACGCCTTCGACGCGCGGATGGCGGTGCAGGTCGGGCTGCTGTTCCTGCTCTCGTTCGCCCTCACGCTCTCGGTGAACTACCTCTCGACGACGGGCCAGGAGCTCCTCGCGAGTTGGGGGTTCGACACGGACCTGCTCGCGCGGGGGGAGTCGTTCCTGCTCCGGACGGTCTCGCTGCTCGTGCCGTTCCTGATCTCGGTGGCGATGTTCACCCAGCTCTACTACTTCATCCCGCTGCCGCACCCGCCGTCGAAGAGCGCCCTCTTCGGGGCCTGCTTCACGGCGCTCCTGTTCGAGCTCGCCAAGAACGGGTTCACCCTCTACGCCACGTACTCCGGGCAGTTCGAGCGCTACGCCTCGGGGGACGAGGCCATCGGCAACGTGGTCGGCGTGCTGATCGCGTTCGTGTTCTGGGTCTACTTCTCGGGGCTCGTCCTCGTGATCGGGGCGTGGATGACGAGGCTCCACGAGAAGCGCCACCGCCCCGACCGGAGCCGGCTGCGGCGGGTCGTGCGCAAGATCCTCCAGCGCAAGCGCGTCGAAGCCGCCGCGGCGGAGCCGCCCGCGGAGCCGCTCCCCGAGGCCCCTCCGCCCGTGGAGGCGCCGCTCCAGACGCCGGCCCCGAACGGCCGGGCCGAGGTGGGGATGCCCAACGGGGAGGGGGATGGCGCCCCCCCCGTCGCGCCGCGCGAGGAGGTGTAGATTCCGCCGCGCCGCCGGGGCGGCGTTCCCCCCTCCCCGGCCGCCCCTCTGCCCCTCCCACCGCCCCGCTCGGCCGGCCGATGCGCCGCCCCCCCGCCGCCCTGCTCCTGCTTCTCGGGCTCGCCCTCGGCGTGGGGCGGCCGGCCGCCGCGCAGGCCCCGCTCACCCTCGTCGACGAGCGGACGCAGGTGCGGAGCATCGGGTTCAAGTTCACCGACACGCAGACGTTCGAGCCGGCCGCGCTGAAGGAGCAGATCGCGCTGACGGAGCAGGAGGGGCTGTTCGGGTCGGTCGGGCTGCGGAAGAGGCTCGCGTTCCTCCCCTTCGTCTCCGACCTAGAGCCGCGCCCGTTCGTCCCCATCGAGCTCGCGCGCGACGCCGTGCGGATCGAGCGGTTCTACGCCCAGAACGGGTTCCTCCAGGCCGACGCCGACTGGCTCCCGAGGCTCGACTCGGCGGCCAACGTGGTGCACGTCCTCTTCGTCGTCACCGAGGGGCCGCCGCTGCTGCTGACGGACCTCGCCTACGTGGGGCCGGGCGGGGCGCCGGTGGCCGAGCAGCTTCCGGCGGAGCTGCAGGAGGGGTGGGCGCGATTCAAGGAGCGCGCCGAGGTGCAGACCGGCCAGCGGCTCGACGCCTTTAAGCTGATCCAGCTCGAGGACCAGGCCCGCTCGTGGGCCCGCGACCGTGGCTTCGCCTTCGCCGAGGTCGGCGCGGAGAGCACCGTCGACTCGCTCGCCAACCGCGCCGCCGTGCGGGTCGTGATGGACGTCGGGCCGCGCGCGCGGGTCGGGCGGATCGAGGTCGAGGGGGCCGAGAGCGTGAGCGAGCGGATCGTCCGGCGCGAGCTCCCGTTCCGCGAGGGCGACCTCTTCTCGCAGGGGGAGCTCGTCGAGGGGCAGCGCGAGGTGTTCGGGCTGAGCCTGTTCCAGATCGCCCTGGCCGACGTGCCCGAGGGGCAGCCCGAGGACTCGACGGTCGCCGTGCGGATCCGCGTGCGCGAGGGGGACCCCCGCCTGCTCTCCGCCCAGGTCGGCTACCTCTCCGAGGCCGGCGCGACGGCCACGGCGCAGTGGACCCACCGCAACTTCTTCGGCGGCGCGCGGACGTTCACGGCCGGCGCCATCGCCAACACCGGCGTCGCCTCCTTCGCGAGCCAGCCCGAGCGGCGCTACCGCGGCTCGGTGTCGCTGCGGCAGCCGTACTTCTTCGACCGCCGCCTCGCGGCCAGCACCTCCGTCTTCGCCGAGCAGCGCGACGACCGGATCGAGCAGTCGCAGTCGGTCGGCGGGGAGCTGGCGCTCCTGTTCGAGCGGTCCCAGCTCCGCACGGCCTCGGTGCGCTACAGCACCCAGCTCCGCCGCGTCTCGGACTTCCGCTCGACGTCGCTCTTCAGCAGCGTGTTCGACCTCTTCGGCGCCGCCCTCGAGGACTCCGTCGGGACGAACCTCAACCGGAGCCTCCTCGGCCTCGACCTCACCTACGGCTCGACGGACCGCCCGCTCGACCCCCGCCGCGGCTTCGTGCTCCGCCCCACCGCCGAGGTCACCGTCCCCTTCCCGACCACGCGCGTCGAGTACGGCCGGCTGGGCGGCAGCGCGAGCCTGTTCCTCCCCTTCACCGAGCGGGTCGGCCTGTTCGGCCGCGTCAGCGGCGGCCACCTCGCCCCCTTCGGCAAGAGCCTCCCGAGCGGGGGCGTCGAGGACGTGGCGGCCGAGTACCTCCGCCTCCGCAACGCCGCCTACTACGCCGGCGGCACGACCGACGTGCGCGGCTGGGGCCAGAGCCTCGTCGGCCCCAAGCTCCCCGACTTCTCCGAGAGCACCGTCGTCGACGAGATGACGGGCGACACGACGGTCGTGGCGACGCCGCTGGACCGCTACGTCCCGTTCGGCGGGTACTCGAAGGTCGCCGCCACGCTGGAGGCGCGGCTCCCTTTCCCCGGCCTCTCCGAGACGTTCGGGACGTTCGCCTTCCTCGACGCCGGCCGGCTCTGGGTGGACGACCGCTACGACGACTTCCTCACCGCCGGCCCCGACTCGGCGACGGTGCTGACCGAGGACTTCGCCGAGAGCCGGACCCGCCTCTACTTCGGCGCCGGCGGGGGGATCGAGATCGCCACGCCGGTGGGCGCCCTCCGCCTCGCCGTCGGCTACAAGCTGAACCCCTCCCCCTTCGACGTCCGCCGCGCCGACGACGTCGGCTGCGCCCTCCTCGGCCGGGACACGACGGACGCGACCTGCTTTATGACGGACGACGCGGGGAACCCCGACTTCGACCGACCGCTCTACGAGAGCCTCGGCGACGTCCCGACCCGGCCCTGGCAGCGCCTCCACATCCACTTCCAGATCGGCCAGACGTTCTGATGCTGTTGCGTAGTGCGTGTTGCGTGTTGGCTGCCTCGGGCTGAGCCAACGCGCAATACGAAACACGCAATACGAAACACGCAATACGAAACACGCAATACCCTTTGGCCCAGACCTACCGCCCCCACGACCCCATCGAGCAGCCGCCGCCGCCCCCCGCGGAGGAGGCCGCGGGCGAGCGCAAGCGCTCGCTCGGGCGGCGCGTGCTCCGGGGGATCGGGTGGTTCCTCGGCGGGCTCGTCGCGCTCGTCGTCCTGCTCGTCGTCGTGGGGATGATCCTGCTGCGGACGGAGTGGGGGCGGCAGAAGGTCGAGGGGATCGCCGTCGAGCAGCTCCGGGCGCTGCTGGCCGAGGGCGCCGAGCTCGACGTGGCCCGCGTCGAGGGCTCGTTCCTCACCGGCGTCCGCATCCTCGGGCTCGAGGTTCGCGAGGGTGGGGAGCCGGCCGTCGCCATCGACACGCTGAGCCTCAACTACAACCTGCTCACGGTGCTGAGCCGGGAGTTCTCGGCCGACGACCTCGCGGCGGCCGGCGTGCGGGTCTGGGCGCGGCAGCGCGCCGACTCGACGTGGAACCTCACCCGGATCCTGGAGCCCGCCCCCGAGGACGACATCCCAAGCGATACCGTCGAGGCGGCGGGCTGGACCATCCGCATCGCCGAGGCCGCCGTGCGCGACGCCGCCGTCGAGGCCCACTTCTATAATCCTCGCCGCGACTCCGTCCTCACGGCCGCCCCGCTGGCGCTGAACCTCAGCGGCATCTACTCCGGCGAGGACGGCGCCGAGGCCACGCTCGACGCGCTCACCGCCCGGCTGAGCCCGCCGGTGGACGACGGCGTTCCGCTCGACGTGGCGGGGGCCGGGCGCGTGACGGCCACCGGCGCCGAACTGTCGAGCCTCACCGTCCAATCCCCCCGCACCGACCTCCGCGCCGCCGGCCGCGCCGACTGGGGCGGGGACCAACTCACCTTCGACGCCGACCTCCAGGCCAGCCCGCTCGCCTTCGCCGACGTGCGGCAGTTCACCCCCGTCCCGCTCTACGGCACCGCCGAGGTCCGGCTCCAGGCGCAGGGCACGCCCGAGGACGTCCTCGCCCGCCTCAACGCCGACTTCGAGGGGAACGGCACCCTCAACGTCAACGGCACCTTCTCCGCCGGCGCCGACGGCCCCGTCCGCTACGTCGCCGAGGGGAGCGTCGTGGACCTCGACCCCGGCGAGCTCCTCGGCAACCCCGCCCTCGCCGGCCGCCTCACGGCCGACCTCGACGTGGACCTCGCCGGCGCCGACCGCGAGACGCTCAGCGGCGAGTTCGACCTCGCCGTGCGCGGCTCGGAGCTCGGCGACCGGCTGATCCAACGGGCGGACCTCGTGGGGGAGATGAACCAGGGGCGGCTCGACTTCACGCTCGGCGCCGCCGTGCCCGGCGCGCGCGTCCTCGCCGAGGGCACCGCCCTGCCGTTCGCCGCCGTCCCGAGCTACGACGTCGAGGGCGAGCTGAACGACCTCGACCTGTCGCGGCTGCTCCGCGATCCCGAGCAGCCGGGCCGGATCCGCCGCGCCACCTTCGCCGTCGAGGGCCGGGGCACGGACCCGCAGGCGATCATCGCGCAGGCCGCCCTCCGCGTCGAGGAGGGGACGTTCGGGGAGGTGGACCTCGCCGAGGCGGAGATCGGCGCCAGCCTCGCCCGCGGCGACCTCGTCTACGCCGCCGAGGCCACCCTCGCCGACGGCTCCTTCGCCGCCGCCGAGGGCACCGCACGGCCCTTCGCCGAGCCCCTCGTCTACTCCGTCGAGGAGGGCACGCTCCGGGGCTTCGACCTCGCCGCCGTCACCGGCGACACCACCCACACCGACCTCACCGGGACGTTCGCCCTCGACGGCCGCGGCACCGACCCCGAGACGATGACGCTCGACCTCTCGGCCCGGCTCACGGACTCCAGCTACGGGGACTATTTCATCGAGTCGGTGGGCTTCTCCGGGGGGCTGCGCGGCGGCGAGGCCCGGTTCCACGTCGACGCCGACCTCGGCGCGGCGGGGGCGCTGGCGGCCGTCGGCACCGCGCAGCCGTTCGCCGAGCCGCTCGCCTACGAGGCCACCGGCACGATGCGGAGCCTCGACCTCGGCGCGCTCACCGGCGACCCCGCCAACGACAGCGACCTCACGGGCTCCTTCGCCGTGGACGGCACGGGCACCGACCCCGCGTCGCTCGCGGCGGACCTCCGCCTCGACCTCCGCGATTCTCGTTTTCGGGACCAGGAGATCACCGAGGCCACCGTCCGCGGCACCCTCCGCTCCGGCGACCTCGACCTCACCGTGGACGCGACGACGCCGGAGGGCGAGCTGACGTTCGCCGTGGCCGGGCGGCCGTTCGACGACCAGCTCACCTTCCAGCTCAGCGAGGGCTCGTTCCGCGGGCTCAACCTCGCCGCGCTCACCGGCAACCCCGCGCTGGGGACGAGCCTCAACGGACGGATCACCGGGGACTTCGCCGGGCGCGATCCGGGGCTCTCCGACGGCGGCGGCCGGATCGTCCTTTCAGCGTCCACCATCAACGGCGCCCCGCTCGCCGGCGGCCTCGTCACGCTCGACCTCCAGCGCGGGTTCGCGGACGCCGAGGCCCGGCTCGACTTCCCCGAGGGCGCCGCCGCGCTCGCCTTCGCGGGGCGGCCCTTCGACGAGACGCCGAGCTACGACGTGGAGGGCTTCCTCGACGGCGTAGACGTGGTGGCGCTCACCGGGGAGCCGGCGGGCGAGAGCCGGGTGGACCTCCAGTTCGACGTCGAGGGCGAGGGGTTCGACCCGGAGACGATGACGCTCGTGGCCGAGGCCCGGATGGGCCGCTCGCGCCTGCCCGACGCCCGCGTCGACACGCTCGTCGCCGACGTGGCCCTCGCCTCGGGCGTCCTCACGCTGAGCGCGTTCGACCTCGAGGCCGACTTCGCCGACGCCACCGCCGGGGGGCAGGTCGCCCTGTTCGACTCGACCGCCACGACGGACCTCGCCTTCCGCGCCGACATCCGCGACGGCGGGCCGCTGAACGCCTTCCTCGCCCAGCCCATCACCGTGCAGTCGGCCGAGGCCGAGGGGCGCATCTCCGGCCCCGCCGGCGGCCCCATCGCCCTCGACGTGCGCACCGCCGCCGAGCGGCTGACCTACGGCGACCTCGGCGCGGCCCGCCTCGACGCCAGCGTCAACGGGGAGTACGTCCCCGCAGCCGACGTGCCCTTCCGCGGCAAGGCCCGCGTCCAGTTCGGCTTCCTCGCGCTGCCGCAGCTCAACCTCCAGTCCGGCGACGTCGACTTCGCCTACCTCGACAGCACGCTCGTCGCCGACGGCGAGGTCGTCGTGGACGGCACGCGCGACCTCGCGTTCAACCTCCGCACCGAGGGGCTCTCGGACGAGGAGGGGCCGGGCAACCAGATCCGCCTCGAGAGCCTCGGCCTGAACGTGGACGGCGAGCGGTGGGAGCTGCTCCAGCCGGCGCGGATCACGCTGGCCGAGGGCCGGGTGCGGGTCCGCAACTTCCTCCTCTTCTCCGACGACCAGCAGATCGCCGCCGACGGCGTAATCGACCTCGACGGCGAGCAGAGCTTCGTGCTGACCGCCGAGGGCGTCCGCCTCGACCCCTTCACCGACCTCGTCGGCTACGACGGCGTCGGCGGCGTGCTGACGACGAACCTCAGCCTCACCGGCCCCGCCGCCGAGCCCAACGTCGACGGCGACATCCGGATCGAGGACGTGACCAGCGGCGGCGAGACCGTCGGCGCGCTCGACCTCGACCTCGCCTACGACGACCGCCGGCTCACGCTCGCCATGCTGCTGGAGCACGTCTCCGGGCAGGAGCTCACGGCCGAGGGCTCGCTCCCCATCGACCTCCGCCTCGCCACCGACAGCACCGCCGTCGGCGCCGCCGAGGCCGAGCCGTCGGCCGACGTCGACCTCGTCGTCCGCGCCGACTCCTTCCCCGTCGCGTGGGCCGAGCCGTTCCTCCCGCCGGACCGGTTCACCGAGGTCGGCGGCGCGCTGACGGTCGACGCCCGCGTGACCGGCACGCAGGGGGACCCCCAGCTCGGCGGGAGCCTCCGGCTGAGCGACGGCCGCCTCGGCCTCATCACCACCGGCACCGTCTACCGCGACGCCACGTTCGTCCTCGACCTCGACGGCAACACGGCCCGGATCGCCGAGGCGCGCCTGAGCGACGGGGCCGGGGGGACGTTCGAGGCCGACGGCACCATCACCCTGCCGCAGCTCTCCGTCGGCGAGCTCGCCATCGCGATGACGATGGACGCCTTCCGCGCGATGGACACCCGGACCTACGACGAGCTCCGCCTCACGGCCACCCCCCTCGACGCGCTCACCTTCACCGGCACCCTCTCCGAGCCCGTCCTCACGGGCGCCGTCACCCTCGCCTCCGGCGACATCTACCTGACGGACGAGCTCTCCGGGCCGGACCTCGCCGACATCGAGCTCTCCGAGGCCGAGGTCCAGCGCGTCGAGGCCACCTTCGGCGTCCGCATCACCGAGGCCGACACGGCGCAGTCGGCGTTCGTCGAGAGCCTCGACCTCGACCTCGCCGTGGACATCAGCCGGGGCGTGTGGCTGCGGAGCAACCAGAACCCGGCGTTCGACATCGAGTTCGCGGGGACGATCGACGTGGAGAAGGAGCCCGGCGGGGAGAACCAGCTCTTCGGCACCATCGACGTGACCCGCGGGCGCGTCGAGATCCCGACGGTGGGGCGCGCCTTCCGGATCGGCGACGAGGAGGGGACCTACGGGCGGCTCGTCTTCAACGGCCCCGTGCCGGAGACGGTGATCGACCTCCGCGCGGGGTTCGAGGCGCCGGCGCCGGGCGGGCAGGGCACCTCGGCGACCATCTACCTCGCCTTCCAGGGGCGCCTCGCCGAGAACCCCGAGCTCACGCTCAGCGCCAACCCCCCGATGGAGCAGGGGGACATCGCCTGCGTCCTCGCCTCCGGCCGCCCCTGCGGCGACATCAACCCAGACATCGCTGGGGACCTCCTCGTGAGCCAGCTCGGCGGGATCGTCGAGGGCCTCGCCTCGAGCGGGCTGGGGCTCGACGTGGTCGAGGTCGAGCAGCGGCCGACGGGGCAGATCGTCGTCACCTTCGGGACCTACCTCGGCGACCGGCTCTACGCCGCCGCGAGCCAGCCCGTGACGCAGGCCAACGCGACGGCGCCGGGCGCGCAGGACACCTCGCGGCTGCCGGAGATCACCATCGAATACGAGCTGCTCGACTGGCTCGGGCTCCGGCTCGAGCAGCAGAACGTCTACGGCCGCGGCGGCAGCCTCCTGTTCGAGTTCGACTACTGACCCAGCCCGACGAGTCGGGCTGGCGGCCTGCACGGAGCCGGCCACCTCTGGCGTTCGGCGTATACTTTCGCCCCCGCTGCCCCGCCTGCCGATGCCCGACGCCCCGCTCGACCCGCCGCCGCGCCGGAACGAGCCGTTCCCCCGGCCCGTGGACGACCCCGGCCCGGAGGAGCTCCCCCACCCCGGCCCCGACCCGGCCGCCGACACGCCGGGCACCGACGCTGCGGACGCCCCGGAGGGCGGGGGGATGCTCGCCGGCCGCCGCCGCCACGTCAGCGACGCTCCGGACCGCGCCGTGGCGCGCGTCACCGCCGTCGAGCCCGGCGCCGAGGGCCGCTCCTTCGCCGAGCGCCGGGCGACGGTACGCAAGGCGAAGGTCGAGGAGAAGATCCTCCGTGAGAAGAGCCTCGCCGAGCGGGCCGTCGAGCGGTTCCGCCACTCGCAGAGCGTGCTCTACGCCTTCCTCGACGAGGCCGGCCGGCTGTTCGCCTTCACCGGGCAGTTCTTCGCGCGCTTCTGGCGGCGGCCGTTCGAGTTCCGGGAGCTCCTGAACCAGATGGACGAGGCCGGCTCGAAGAGCTTCCTGCTCGCCGGCGTGACGGGCCTCGCCATCGGCGTCGTGCTCGCGATGCAGAGCCGGGGGACACTCGCCCGCTTCGGCGCCGAGGCGTTCCTCCCGAGCATGCTCGCGCTCTCGGTGTTCAAGGAGATCGGCCCCGTCCTCACCAGCCTCGTGCTGGCCGGGCGGCTCGGCGCCGGGTTCGCCGCCGAGCTCGGCTCGATGAAGGTCACCGAGCAGATCGACGCGATGGAGGCCGCCGCGCTCAAGCCGTTCCACTACCTCGTCGTCACCCGCGTGCTCGCCTGCGTCATCATGTTCCCCCTGATGACGATCCTCGTGGACTTCCTCGCGATGAGCGGGGGGTTCATGGAGAGCAGCCTCTCCTCGAACATGGACTGGCGCGTCTTCATCGACACCGCCTTCTCCTCGATGCGCTTCGTGGACATCGTCGTCGACACGCTGAAGACGAGCATCTTCGGGTTCATCGTCGGGATCGTCGCGTGCTTCCTCGGCTACACCGTCCGCGGCGGCACCCGCGAGGTCGGGCAGAGCGCGATGCAGGCCGTCGTGCTGTCGAGCCTGCTGATCCTCATCGCCGACGTCATCGTCGTCCGGATCTCGCTGATGATCTTCGGCGACATCTCCGGCGGGTGATTCTGGAGGATGGAAGATCGAGGATGGAGGAGAGCGGCTCCATCTTCTATCCTCTACCCTCCTTCCACCGCCATAGCATCGCCCATGCTCGAACCCTCTCAGACCAGCAGGACCGCCGAGCCCATCACCGGCGGCTCCGAGCCGCCGCCGGAGGACGTGATGATCCAGATCCGCGGGCTCCACAAGGGGTTCGGG
The DNA here is from genome assembly GCA_965215145.1 of Rhodothermales bacterium. Lineage (GTDB taxonomy): Bacteria > Bacteroidota > Rhodothermia > Rhodothermales > JANQRZ01. The sequence goes on from OZ244038.1 coordinate 3,609,169, forward strand.
CAGAAGGAGGTCCTCCGCGGCATCTCGCTGACGGTGCCGCGCGGGTCGAGCGCCGTCGTGCTCGGCGGCTCCGGCACCGGCAAGAGCGTGCTGATCCGCCACCTCGTCGGGCTGCTCCAGCCGGACCGCGGGGAGGTCTGGGTCGACGGCGAGCGCGTGGATCTCATGGACGGCGACGACCTCGACCGGCAGCGGCTCAAGATCGGCTACCTCTTCCAGGGCGGCGCCCTCTTCGACTCGATGACCGTCGAGGAGAACTTCCGGTTCTACCTCGACCGCCACACGAAGCGCTCGAAGGGGGAGAAGGCCGACCTGATCCGGGAGCTGCTGGAGGAGGTGAACCTCCCGCAGACGCTCTCGCAGTACCCGGCCGAGCTCTCCGGCGGGCAGAAGAAGCGGGTCGCCCTGGCGCGCGCGATGATCCTCCAGCCCGACATCATCCTCTACGACGAGCCCACCACCGGGCTCGACCCCGTCAGCGTCCGCGTCGTCTCGGACCTCATCGTGAAGCTCCGCGACACGCGCGGCATCACGAGCGTCGCCATCACCCACGACCTCCTCTGCGCCGAGATCATCACGGACGAGGCCCACTTCATCGCCGAGGGCCGGTTCCTGATGAGCGGCTCGCTCGACGAGCTCAAGCACTCCGACAACCCCACGATGGCGGAGTTCTTCTACGGCACCGACGCCTACACGCCAACGGCGTAGTGAGTCGTGGGTTGTGAGTCGTGGGTGGGCATCAGGTGCTCCCTCCACCATCCTGCGCTCCCTTACGCAATACGCACTGCGCAATACGTCGGCGTCGCCGGCCCGTTATACTTCCAGTCCGCCCTCCCCCTCCCGCCATGAGTAAGCAAGCCCGGCTCGGCCTCATCGTCCTCGGCGGCCTCGTCGCCTTCATGACCGCCCTGTTCGTCCTGGCGAACCGGACGTTCCTCCTCTCCGACACGTACCGCCTGCAGTCCGAGTTCAACGACGTCGGCGGGCTGATCTCCGGGGCGCCCGTGCAGTACCAGGGCGTCCGCGTCGGCCGCGTGGAGTACGTCGAGCTGCCGGACGTGCCCGGCGGGCCGATCACGGTGGGGATGGCGCTCCAGACCGACGCGCGCCCCCTCGTCCGTGAGGACAGCCGCGCGGTGATCCAGGCCGACGGCCTCGTCGGCAACATGATGGTCGTGCTCACCGGCGGGAGCCGGACGCGCTCCATCGTCGAGGAGGGCGGGACGGTCCCCGGCGTGGACCCCTTCAACTTCACCGCCGTCACCGACCGGCTGTTCGAGTCCGTCGCCCGAGTCGACACCCTCACGGTGGGCTTCGCGGCGATCATGGCCGACGTCCGCGCCGGCCGCGGCACGCTCGGCTCGTTCCTCTACGACGACCGGCTCTACGAGGAGACGGTCCTGACGACGCAGGAGACCCGCGCCACGCTGCAGCGCCTCGGCAACCAGGCCGACGCCATCGTGGGCCTCGTCGGCGAGGCCTCGGAGAACCTCAACGACATCATCGAGAAGGTCAACACCGGCGACGGCACGCTCGCCCAGATCCTCAACGACGACGCGATCTACGAGGAGCTCCGCACGGCGACGACCGCGTTCAGCGCCGCCGCCGCCGACATCGAGACGGTGACGGACCGGGCGGAGTACGCCGCCGGCTGGGCCGGGCTCGCCATGTTCCGCCTCGCCGAGAACATGGAGGCGCTGAAGGAGAACTGGTTCTTCAAGGGGTACTACGAGCAGCGCGGCTACCGCGAGCAGGCCGCCTTCGAGATCCGCGAGCAGGCGCTCTCGGAGACGTTCAAGGCGCTGGAGGACCGGGACCGCGAGCTGTACGAGCGCGAGCGGGAGGTCGAGGCGCGCGAGGCGGAGCTCGGCCTCGTGCCGGCCCTCGAGCCCGACGTGGCCCTGGAGCCCGATGCGGACCCCGAGCCGGCGGAGCGGAACACGTCAGACGCCGATGGAGAGGACACGGAGGCCGGCGGCTCGGAGTAGCAGCAACCGCCGGTCGCCCTCGGGGTTGTAGGGGCGCCCCCTCCCCACCCCCCTCCCATGCCCCCTCCTCCCGAGCCGGAGCCCATCGCGCCGACGCGCACGCTGGTCTTCCAGGCCGTGCTGCTGGTCGGCGGCCTCCTCGCGCTGACGGCGCTGACGGTCGGGCTCGGGGTGGTGCACGCGCCGCTGGTGCTGGGGGCCGTCGGCGGCGTGCTGCTGTGGCCGCTGCGGGCGCACCGCCCGGTGCGGGCGCTGCTGGCGGCCGGGGGGCTCGTGCTGCTGTGGTGGTTCGCGGTGACCCTCGGCGGCGTGCTGGCGCCGTTCCTCGTGGTCTACATCCTCGCGTGGCTGTTCAACCCGGCCGTTGAGGCGGCGGCGCGGCGGTGGCGCGTGCCGCGCTGGGTGTCGTCGCTGGTGCTGACGCTGCTGGCGGTAGGCGCGCTGGTAGGCGTCCTCGTGTTCCTCGTCCCGAACGTGCTCGGGCGGATCGAGGCGCTGGCGACGGGGCTCCTCGAGAGCGTGGCGGACGTCGAGGCGTTCATCCTCGAGAGCCGGCTGGTGGGGTACCTCGAGGAGAACGGATTCACGACGCGGGCCGAGCTCGAGCGGCAGCTCGGCGAGGCGCTCCCGGAGGTCGGCGCCGTGGTGGAGCAGATCCCGCTCGCGCTCCAGGCCGTGTTCAACTCGGTCTCGACGATCCTCGCGCTCGTCACCGTCCTCACGCTCATCCCCGTCCTCCTCTACTACACCCTCCGCGACTACCCCACCATCGAGCGCGCCATCATCGAGCTGTTCCCGACGGTGGGCGGGCGGCGGGCGTACCTCGGCCGGGCGGCGGGGATCGTGGGGTCGTACCTCCGGGGGCAGATCATCATCTCGGCCATCGCCGCCTTCAACATCGGGCTGTTCCTGACGGTGCTCGGCGTGCCGTTCTCGCTGCTGATCGGGCTGCTGGCGGGGCTGTTCAACATGATCCCCAACGTCGGGGCCGTGCTGACGAACGTGGTGGGGGTGCTGATCGCGCTCGTGTTCGGGACGACGGTGGACGCCGTCGCGGTGCTGGGGGTGGTCGGCGCGCAGCAGCTCCTGGAGGGGGCCGTGCTGGCGCCGAACATCATGAGCCACCAGGTCGGGCTCCACCCGATCCTGATCATCCTGTCGCTCCTCGTCTTCGGCGCGGCGATGGGGCTGGTGGGCCTCCTGATCGCCGTGCCGGTGACGGCGCTGGCGGTGACGTTCTACCAGAGCTACCGGGAGGCGATGACGCTGGAGCTGACGGAGCTCGCCGCGCCCGCGGAGCCCGAGCCGCGGGCGCTCTCGGAGCCCGCGCCCGTGGACGTGACCCCGACGTGACGGGGGGAACCCGCCCGTCCGCTATCTTCGCCTCTCGCTCCGGCCCCGCCCCCGTGTCCGCGCCGTCCTTCTCCTGCACCGTCCCCCGCCGGTTTGACCCGACGCGCTCGGTGCTGGGCCACGCGCTCCGCCGGGGCGCCGCCGACGCGCGGCACGCCGAGGCGCGCTACCTCACGGCCGTCGTGCTGCTCGGCGCGGTGGGGATGCTGGCGGGGCAGTGGACGTGGCTCGCCTTCGTCCGCACCCCCGACGCCGCGACGGCCTCGCTGTACTTCGCCGCGCAGGCGGCCGGGGTGCTGGGCTTCGCGCTGCTCGCGCTGTGGGGGTGGCGGCCTGCCCTGCACGTGTCGCTGCGGCAGGGCGCGCTCCACGTCCGGCAGGGGGACGACGCGCTCGCCGTCGGCATCGGGGCCTTGGCCGACGCGCGCCGCGCCGACGCCGCCGAGGTCCACACCCACTGGCGCCTTTATGCCCGCACCCGCGCCTTCATAGGCCGCTCGGGCGAGGCCCTCGTCTTCCGCCTCCCCGACGGCGCGCCCGTCGTGCTCGCCCTGCCGACGGACGCGCTGGACGCGCTGGAAGCGGCGCTCGCGGAGGTGGCGGTGGAGGAGGCCGTCGGCATCGCGGCGTAGCGGCCGGGGCTCGCCTGCGGGGAACACGTGGCACGTGTCGTCGGGCACGCCAGCGGCGTACCCCTATGTCCTCATGCCTGGCACGGCGGTAGCTCTGAGCCGGGCGCGACATGTCGCGCCCCTACGGGTGCCTATGGAGGACGCGACGCCAGCCCCTCCACCGGGCGACCACCCAGCGGAGCGACCTGCGCTCCGCTCACCCGTACGGGCGCCTCTAGGGTCAGTAAATTTTGCGGTTTTGCTTGTCCATCCCCCATCCCCCCTCCCATGCCCTTCACCCTCCTCCACGAGGACGCCGCGACCGACGCCCGCCTCGGCCGGCTCGACACCGACCACGGGAGCGTCGAGACGCCGGTGTTCATGCCCGTCGGGACGGTGGGGAGCGTGAAGGCCGTCGAGCAGCGGGAGCTGGCCGAGGACGTGCGGGCGCAGATCATCCTCGGCAACACGTACCACCTCTACCTCCGCCCCGGCACCGAGGTGCTGGAGGCGGCCGGTGGGTTGCACCGCTTCATGGGCTGGGACGGGCCGATCCTCACGGACTCCGGCGGCTACCAGGTCTTTTCCCTCGCCGACCGGACGAAGATCACCGAGGAGGGCGCCCGCTTTCAGAGCCACCTCGACGGCTCGTACCACCTCTTCACCCCGGAGCACGTCGTGGACGTGCAGCGGAGCATCGGGAGCGACGTGCTGATGGTGCTGGACGAGTGCCCGCCGGGCGACACCGACGAGGCGGCGGCGCGGCGCTCGAACGCCCTCACCCTACGGTGGGCCGAGCGCGGGCGGCGGCGGTTCCTCGAAACCGAGCCGCGCTACGGGCACCGGCAGGCGCAGTTCGGGATCGTGCAGGGGGTGACGTACCCGGAGGTCCGCCGCCAGAGCGCGCGGACCCTCGTGGAGATCGGGTTCGAGGGGTACGCCATCGGCGGCCTCTCCGTCGGCGAGCCGGCGCCGGTGATGTACGAGACGGTCGAGGTCTGCACGGCCGTCCTCCCCAAGGAGCAGCCGCGCTACCTCATGGGCGTCGGCACGCCGGCCAACCTCGTTGAGAACGTCGCGCGGGGGGTCGACCTGTTCGACTGCGTGATGCCGACGCGGAACGGGCGCAACGGGACGGTCTTCACGACGGAGGGCGTGCTGAACATCAAGAACGCGAAGTGGAAGCGTCACTTCGGCCCCGTAGACCCCGGCCTCGACACCTACGCGAGCGGGCACTCGCGGGCGTACCTCCGCCACCTCATCATCGCCGGCGAGGTGCTCGGCCTCCAACTCGCGAGCCTGCAGAACCTCGCGCTCTACACCTGGCTCATGCGCGAGATGCGCTCGGCCATCCGCGAGGGCCGCTTCGCCGCGTGGCGCGCCGAGACCCTGCCCCGGCTCGACCGCCGGATCTGAGGCCGGGCCTAATACCGCCTCTCCGGATTGGTGGCGCATTGCGTAGGGGCGGACCCACGTGTCCGCCCGCACGCTGGCTCTGCCGAGGATGCACCTCGATTTCGGCGAAGGGTATGGAGAAACCGGGAGGCCCGCGCTCGGCAAGCCCCCCGGTCCTGAACGCGCCCCCGGTTCGGCTAGCGCACCAGCGTGAGCCGGCCCGTCTCGGTGAACGTCTCGGCGCCGGCCTCCGCCGTGAGGCGCCACAGGTACGTCCCCGCGGCGAGGCCCGCCGCGTCGAGCCACAGCGTGCGCGCGGCGCCCGCGGCGACGGCCCCGGCCGGCACGCGGAGCACCTCGCGGCCGAGCGTGTCGTAGACCTCCAGCCGGACCTCCGCGTCGGCCGGGAGGTCGTAGCGGAGCGTCGTCGTGCGGGCGAACGGGTTGGGGTAGTTGTCCTCGACGGCGAACGCCGCCGGAACGGGCCCGCCCTCGTTCGAGACCGGCGCCGGGAGGTAGATCTGCGTCGTCCCGTCCGAGAACACGGCGAGGAGCGCCAAGCCCGGCGCGCCCTCAGGCTCGTCGTCCGTTGAGCGGAATCCCGAAAGCAGCAGCGTCAGCGCCTCCCCGCCGAAGCTGGCGAGGCCGGCCTGGAACGTCGCAATGGGATCAGCTACTGTAGAGCCACCAGCGTTTGTGACCACCACCTCCGTCAGCGCCGGCTCGACGGGCTGGTACGGCGCGATGTCCGTGTACGAGAGGTCCTCGAACGTTGGATCGGGATCGCCGCGCGTGTCATCATCGGCCAGGGTGAAGACGTCGATGGCTGAGGCGTCCGGGGTGCCGTGGACGAAGTTCACGTCCACGAACTCCTCCCCGTTCTCACCGGTGTCGCGGGCGCCCTCGTTGACGAGCACGGTGAAGTCGGTGTCGATCCCCTCGGGGTTGGCCTCGAAATCGTCCGGCTCCTCGACGCCCACCGCGATGAGCTGGTAGAGCACGTCCGGGTCGAACGTCCGGGTGACGCTGAAGAGCGGGTCGCTCGTGTCCTCGTCCGCGCCCCGCGTGACGACGACCTCGACGGGCGCGCTGGCGGCCACGTCGAGGAACGACGAGGCGTTGCGGAACGGGACGTCGTCGAGGATCCGCTCGCCGTCGATGTAGACGTCCACCTCGTCGAGCGCGGGGTCCGGGGCGTTGTGGATCACCTGGATCTGCGCGAGCTCCGTGTCCTGCTCCTCGATGTCCTCCTCGTAGACCGGGAAGAGCTGGTAGCCGTCGTCGGCCGGGTCGCTGAAGGTGAACTGGCTGAGGACGCCGGTGAAGGTGAAGAGGTCGTCCGGGATGGGCTCCCCGTCGATCTCGGTGTCGTCCGCGTTCGGAATGCGGAGGCTCACCGTCCCGAAGCCAAGCGTCTCGTCCGAGACCCCGTAGGTCGTCGCCGCGGCGAACGTCTCGTCGGTGGCGTTGGTGGTGAGGTTAATGACCTCGATCAGCTCGCTCTCGTACTGCTCGCCGTCGTCGGCGATGTCGGAGAGGGTGACGGCCTGGGGCTGCGGCGGCAGCACGGTGTCGATGATCTGGTAGTCCGTGAGGTCGTCGCCATTTATCTGGAAGAGGCCGCGGAACTCCGAGGTCTCACCGGTGACGCGGAGCAGCGTGCCGGTGTTGATGGTGCCGTCGGCGACGTCCTCGTTGAACTCGCCGGAGGTCTGGCGGATGGTGATGCCGCCGGTGTCGTCCTGCATCCGGGTGAAGTCCCCGAGCGCGCGCGTCACGATGCCCTCGACCTCGACGGTGGTCCCGAGCGGGAGCTGCCGCGCCTCGAAGATGTCGAGCACGCGGGGCAGCAGGAACGTCTCGCCGTCGGGGCGGACGGCGAGGAGCCCGAAAGCCGGGGCGCCCTCGACCTCATCCTCAGGCGTGAGGAAGCCCGAGGCCAGCAGCGTCAGCACGTTGCCGTCCTCGCCGCGGAAGTCCCCGCGGAACGTGGCGACGGGCTCCCCCCCCTCGGCCGGCACCACCTCGATGAACCCGTCCACGGGCTGGATCTCGATGTAATCCGTGCTCTCGCCGTACTCCAGGTCGTCGAAGAGGACGGACGTGCTCTGGGCGCGGCGGAGGTCGATGGTCGGGGCGTCCGGCGTGCCGTGGACGGCGTTGGCGCTCAGGAGCAGCTCGTCCGTGCCCTCCTCGATGGCGTCGTCCTTGAGGATGAGCCGGGCGGTGGGCTCGGCGCCGCCGGCGGCGCCGTCGAGCGTGACGCCGATGACGACGACCTGGAGGGTGTCCCCGATGTCCACCGTCACGAGGCTGTCGATCACGATGGCGTCGGGGTCGTCGGGCAGCGTCACCCGGATCTGGTACGGCCCGGCGGTGAGGCCCGTGTACGGCGTGGCCTCGCGGAAGGCGACGTCGTCGAAGGCCAGCGCCGGGTCGCCGCCGCGCGCCGCCGCGCCGCCCTGCGGGGCGAGGCCGCCCCGGGAAGCGCCGTCCGGGGGGGCGAGGATGAGGTCGAAGGCGACGTCGACGACGGCGAGGTCGGGGTCGGGCGCGTTGTGGACGACCTGCACCCGCGCCTCGTTCCCCTGCGCCTGCGCGGTGGCGGGCCACAATGCGGCGGCGGACGCAAGGCAGAGGAGGGTGGTTCGTAGGATCGTAAAAGTCATGAGAGAGGGGGTCGGGGTTGAGAGCTGACGCGTGTGCGTCCTGGGGCAAGCGGGTTTGAGTCTCGTACTGACTAGCGGATCACGGTTATCCGGCCGCTCTCGTGGAACGCCTCGGTCTCGGCCTCGGCTGCGAGGCGCCAGAGGTAGGTCCCCGCGGCCAGCCCCCCCGTCTCGAACCGGAGCGAGAGCCCCGCGCCTACCGCCACCGGCCGAGCCGGCACGGCCAGCACCCGGCGCCCGAGCACGTCGTAGAGCTCGAGGCGGACGTCGGCGGCGGCCGGGAGGTCGTAGCGGAGGGTGGCGTGCGCGGCCGAGGGGTTGGGGTGCGGAGCCTCGACGGCGAACGCCGCCGGGGTCGGGCCGCCCTCGTTCGAGACCGTGATCGGGAAGACGACCCGCGTGCCCCCGTCGGCGAAGGCGAAGAGGAGGGCGAAGTCGGGAGCACCGGGGGGCTCGTCGCCGGGCGTGAGGAACCCCGAGGCCAGCACGGTCGCCGCCTCGCCGCCGAGGCCGCGGAAGTCCCCGCGGACGGTGGCGAGGACCTCGTCGCCGTCGGCCGACGTGACCTCGATGAACCCGTCCACGGGCTGGATCTCGATGTAATCCGTGCTCTCGCCGTACTCCAGGTCGTCGAAGAGGACGAACGTGCTCTGGGCGCGGCGGAGGTCGATGGTCGGGGCGTCCGGCGTGCCGTGGGCCGCGTTGAGCGTGAAGAGCAGGGGGTCCTCACTCTCCTCCCGCGCGTCGTCGTTGAGGATCAGCTCCGCCGTGGGGTCCCCCCCGCCGCCCGGCGCGCCGACGACCACCCCGATGATGACGACCTGGAGGGTGTCCCCGATGTCCACCGTCACGAGGCTGTCGATCACGATGGCGTCGGGGTCGTCGGGCAGCGTCACCCGGATCTGGTACGGCCCGGCGGTGAGGCCCGTGTACGGCGTGGCCTCGCGGAAGGCGACGTCGTCGAAGGCCAGCGCCGGGTCGCCGCCGCGCGCCGCCGCGCCGCCCTGCGGGGTGAGGCCGCCCCGGGAAGCGCCGTCCTGCGGGGTGAGGATGAGGTCGAAGGCGACGTCGACGACGGCGAGGTCGGGGTCGGGCGCGTTGTGGACGACCTGCACCCGCGCCCCGCCCCCGGAGGTCAACGTCTGCCCGGCGTTGAGCGCGCCGAAGGAGGCGTCGGACGGGCCGGTCCACATGAAGCTGCCGTAGCTCGTCCCCGACCCCGTCAGCTGGAGCGACTGCCCCTCGGGCGTGTCGCTCTCCTCCTCGACCCCGATGTCCGTCGAGGTCTCGCCGTCCGCCGGCCCCCCGACGGCCGTGAACGACCCCTCGTAGGAGAGGAACTGGCCGGGGACCAGCGCCCCCCCCTCGGCGAGGGCGAGCCCGTCCGGGCTCCCGTTTTGGATGCCCTTGAAAGGCACAGAATGGAACGTGAAGCCGCCTTCTGTCACCCCGGCCGTACCGTCGGCACCGACGTTCGCACTGCCGTAGGAGGCGCCGCTGCTAGAGGTCCCGTTGTAGAAGAAGACGTCGAAGTCGTTGGGGTCGGCGGCGGCGGGGAGGACGACCTCGACGGCCTCGCCGGTATCGGCCCCCTCGTTGTCGTAGTGGAGCTCGTTGATCCACTGCGCCGAGGCCCCCGGCGTAGCGAGGAGGAACGCCAGCAGGAGCGCGGGGCCCACACGGAGCGCGCTGTTTCGTGAAGTAGAGACCGTAGCCATGTCCATGATGAGCACGGGTTAGGAGAGGAGGAAGGGCGCGGGGGGTGAGGGGCGAGGGGCGCGGCCCGTGTCGAACCGCGCCCTTCACCTACTGAGGACCCCGCCCCGATGGTCCCTAGGAGTCCGGACTTTAGCGTCTCGTAACCCCCGCCCATACGACCCTCTCCGTCCGTGGGCGGCGCGAGCAGGGCGCTCTGCTCACGCCGTCGCAGCGGTGTGAGGGGGCCTAGCGAACGACGGTGAGCCTGCCCGTTGCAGTCAGCACCTCGCCGGCCGAGCACGTCGAACACCTCCAGCCCCACGAGCGCCGCGGCGCCGAGGTCGAGGACGACGGTGGCGGCCCGGCGATCGGGTTCGGGTGAGAGAAGTGGGGGGTTTGGCGAACACCTTGATCTACCCGTGGAGCAGAGCGCAAACTCCTGAGGCACCTGGTTGCGCACCCTTTTCCTACTCATTGAGTACCGATGCATCTAGCCCACCATTGTCCCTAAGCCTAACCTTACCCCGTTCGGTCCGCCTCTCCGCTGACTCTCCCCCCAATCCCCACGAACCCGGTTCGGCAGGCGCGGTACCACGGCCGCCCTCCCGGTCGCTGCCGAGCCATGCGCGAGTTCGACGTCCCCGCCTTCTACCAGAGCCCCGTCATCACGGCGGTCAAGCAGGCCCGCCGCGCGGCCGACCCCCGCAAGCGGGACCTCGCCCCGAGCGTGCTGGACTTCGGGCCGGTGCGGTTCCTCGTCCCGCGCCACTTCGGGTTCTGCTACGGGGTCGAGAACGCCATCGAGATCGCGTACCGCGCGCTGGAGGAGCACCCGGAGCGGGCCGCCGCCGGGCGGCTGTTCCTGCTCTCCGAGATGATCCACAACCCCCACGTCAACGAGGACCTCCAGGCCCGCGGCATCCGGTTCCTCCGGACGACGGCCGGCGAGCAGCTCATCCCCTTCGACGCGCTCGGGCCGGGCGACACCGTGATCGTCCCCGCCTTCGGCACCACGCGCGAGATCACGGCCGAGTTGGAGGCGCGGGGCGTGGACACCCGGGCCTACAACACGACGTGCCCGTTCGTCGAGAAGGTGTGGAAGCGGAGCGCGCAGATCGGCCGGAAGGACTACACCATCGTCGTCCACGGCAAGCGGTTCCACGAGGAGACCCGCGCGACGTTCAGCCACGCCCAGGCCAACGCCCCCGTCGTCGTCGTCCGCGACCTCGCCGAGGCCGAGAAGCTGGCCCGCGTCGTCCGCGGCGGGGAGGGCGCGGCGTACTTCTTCCGGGAGTTCTCCGAGCGCTTCTCCGAGGGGTTCGACCCCGCGCGCGACCTCCGGCGGATCGGCGTGGTGAACCAGACGACGATGCTGGCGACGGAGACGGAGGCCATCGCGGCGCTGCTCCGCGCCGCCGTCCGCGAGCGCTACGGCGAGGCCGACCTGAGTGAGCACTTCGCCGACACGTCTGACACCCTCTGCTACGCGACGAAGGAGAACCAGGACGCGACCTACGCCCTCATCGCGCGCGGCGCCGACCTCGCCCTCGTCGTCGGCGGCTACAACTCCTCCAACACGAGCCACCTCGTCGAGCTCTGCGGCGAGGTGATGCCGACGTTCTTCGTCTCCGGCCCCGAGGACGTCGGCCGCGACGCGGTCCGCCACTTCGACCTCCACGACCGCGCCGTGCGCGAGACCGCGGGCTGGTTCCCCTGGGCCACCGCCGCCGAGCGCCCGGTCGAGATCGTGCTCACCGCCGGCGCCTCGTGCCCGGACGCCCTCCTCGACGGCGTCGTGCAGCGGGTGCTCGGGTGGTTCGAGCCTGAGGACATCCGCCCGGTCGAGGAGGTGCTCGCCCCGTTCGAGGCGGCGAGCAGTGAGCAGTGAGCAGGGGCTAGCGCATCGTCGCGGAGCCGGCTCCCCTTCCCTAGTCCCTCTTCCCCGATCCCCCTTCCCCCTGTGGCCTGGTACGAGGACTGGTTCGACTCCGACGCCTACGAGGTCGTCTACCGCCAGCGCGACCTCTCGGACGCCGGCCGCCTCCTCGACCTCGTCGAGCGCGTGGCCGCGCCCGCGCCCGGCGCTGAGGTCCTCGACGTGGCGTGCGGGCGGGGGCGCCACGCGCGCTCGCTGGCCCGGCGCGGCTACCGCGTCACCGGCGTGGACCTCTCCGAGAACGCCGTCCGCACGGCCCGCCGCCGCGCCGCCGAGGAGGGGCTCGCCGTGGACTTCCGCGTGGCGGACATGCGCGCCCTCCCGTTCGAGGCCGCCTTCGACGGCGCCGTCAACCTGTTCACCTCGTTCGGGTACTTCGACGATGACGCCGAGCACGCGCAGGCCATCGGCGAGATGGCGCGCGCGCTCCGGCCCGGCGGCTGGCTCGTGCAGGACTTCCTGAACGCCGAGTACGCCGCCGCCACGCTCATCCCCGAGGACGAGCGCGACGCCGCCGGGGTCCGCATCCTTCAGCGGCGCTGGCTGAGCGACGGCGCCACCCCGCGGATCAACAAGCGCATCGAGCTCTGCTGCTTCGACCACGCCGCCGGCGAGCCCGACCGCCACGTCTTCACCGAGTCCGTCCGCCTCCTCACCCGCGCCGACTTCGAGCGGATGTACGCGGGCGCGGGGCTGGAGCTCGTCGGGACATTCGGGGACTACGACGGCGGCCCCTACACGCCCGAAAGCCCCCGGCTTATTTTGCACGCGCGCAAGCCAGAGGGCGCCTAGCCGGTGAGCTTCGGCGCCGGCGCACCCCACCTCCGCACTCCACCCCCCATCTCTCATGACCGACGCCCTCGCCTACGCCGACCAGCACGCCGACGGCTTCGTCGAGCAGCTCAAGGACCTCCTCCGCATCCCCTCGATCTCGACGGACCCGCAGTACGCCGACGACACCCGCCGCGCGGCCGAGTGGCTCGCCGACGACCTCCGCCGGATCGGCGTCGAGCGCGTCGAGGTGATGGAGACGGGTGGCCACCCCATCGTCTACGCCGAGCACGGCAGCGACGCGGACAAGCCGACGGTCCTCGTCTACGGCCACTACGACGTCCAGCCGCCGGACCCGATGGAGCTGTGGGAGAGCCCGCCGTTCCAGCCCGTCGTCAAGGACGGCCACCTCGTCGCCCGCGGCGCCTCCGACGACAAGGGGCAGGCGTTCATGCACGTGAAGGCCGTCGAGGCGTACCTCCAGACCGGCGGCGGCCTCCCGGTCAACCTCAAGTTTCTGATCGAGGGGGAGGAGGAGAGCGGGAGCGTCCACCTCGCCCCGTTCATCGAGGGGCACAAGGACCTCCTCGCCGCCGACGTCGTCCTCGTCTCCGACACGAGCCTGTTCGCGCCCGGCGTGCCGAGCATCGCCTACGGGCTGCGGGGGCTGGCCTACGTCGAGGTCGAGCTGACGGGGCCGAGCCGGGACCTCCACTCCGGCGTCTACGGCGGCGGCGTCGAGAACCCCATCAACGCGCTGGCCCGGATGATCGCCGGGCTCCACGACGCCGACCACCGCGTCACCGTCGAGGGCTTCTACGACAACGTCCGCGGCTTGAGTGACGCCGAGCGCGCCGCCTTCCGCGAGCTCCCGTTCGACGAGGACGCCTGGCGCGAGGAGGCCGGCGTGAAGGCGCCGAAGACGGAGAAGGGCTACACCACGCTCGAAGGCACCACCGCCCGCCCGACGCTCGACGTGAACGGCATCTGGGGCGGCTACACCGGCGAGGGCGCGAAGACCGTGCTCCCGTCGAAGGCCACGGCCAAGATCTCGTGCCGCCTCGTCCCGGACCAGACGCCGGACGAGATCACGGAGAAGCTCCGCCGCCACTTCGAGCAGCACGTCCCGGAGACGATGAGGCTCGACTTCCGCAACCTCCACGGCGGCCACGGCGCCATCGTGGACACCGAAGCCCCGGCGATGCAGGCCGCCGCCGAGGCGCTCGAAGGGGTCTTCGGGCAGCGCCCGCACTTCACCCGCGAGGGCGGCTCGATCCCCGTCGTCGCCGACTTTAAGCGGCTGCTCGGGCTCGACACCGTGCTGATGGGGTTCGGCCTCGACTCCGACGCCATCCACTCGCCGAACGAGCGGTTCGGGCTCGACCGGTTCCACCAGGGCATCGCCGCCTCCGTCCGGTTCCTCGACGCCTACGGCCGCCAGGGCCGCCACGGCGGCTGAAGGTGCTCTTCCCCTCCAGCTTCCACTCCGACTATCCTTCTCGCTGTGGGCCGGGCCGCATCGTCAGCCGGCCAACGCACTGAACTCCTCCGCGAGGGTATCTACGAGCGGGATCGCAGCGGGCTGGAGAGCGACTAGGGCGAGGAGGTGCTCGTCGTAGCGGGTCTCCTCCCGCACGGTGTCGGTGGTGTCCCAGAGCCCATCCATAAACGGATGGCCGTCCACGTAGTAGCGTGTCACCCCGACGTAGCGGCTCAGGGCTATCTGTTGGAGGAAGCGGAACAGACGGGCGGGCTCAATGTCCTTCCGATGCATCCGCCGCGTGTATGTGCCAGAGCGGGAGGAAAAGAACTCCAGCCCGACCTCGTGCGGAGTGCCTCGCGTGTACGCCTGCACGAAAGGAAGCAGTCTGAGCGCGCTCGTCCATAGTTCCCGCGCGCTGCTTCGCAGCTTCGGGTAGAGCGGAACGACCGCGACCTGCACGGGCCGAACCTCCGTGATGATCTCTCTGACCTCCTTGCCCGGCCACTCTAGGTGTAGAGCAGGGTACGCTTCTGGACCCCACCCCACATCATGCTGCTCAACGGCGGTACCGGCTCGGGCGTAGGGGCCAAGCCGGTCATCGTGCAAGTAAACCTGGTCGAAGGCGGCATTATGAAGGAGAACTCCGCCCGCCAGCCGGTGTGAAAAGAGGGGCTCGCTCTTCCGGTACCCGACGACAGCAACAGCGTGTCCGACAGGCTGCCCGGCTACAGCGGGCAATCCAAGCACAGCCGGGATGCGCGAGCGCAGATAGGCGTGGAGCAGCATCCAGAAGAGCGCCGGATCCGGCTGCGCGCGGAGTACATCCGGGGGGAAATTGAAGTGCCGGAAGGCGTCGGTGATCTGGAGGACATCCAGCCCCTGTGAGGGATAGGGGCGCCCCTCCAGGACGTTACGCGTCGCGGCTTCAGTGATCTCGAACGGAGAGGGACACCGGGCGCCTTCGCGGCGGCGCGCCCGTTGAAGGGTGGTCCACGTCGCCGTCGTGGCGCACGCAGCCACGGCGCGGTCCTGCTGCTGAAAGGCGAGCCCCTCAACCTCAAGGCGGAAGCCCATGAGATGCACGGGGTACGAGACGACCGACTTCAAGTACCGATTCGGATCGTCGTCGAGTGGGCGGAGCACGGTTCGCCCGATGGGCACCGACGGCACGGGGCGGACCACGACGTACCCGAGATAGCTCTCGTCTAGCCGTTTCCGCGCCGCCTCATAATCCTCGGCGCCGCACAGCCGCTCGAAGCCCTCCTCGGTCCACGCCTCGGAGAATGCATGGATGCGGGCACAGGCGTTGGAGCGCTGGACGAGCCCACGCGCGTAATACGCGCCATACTCCTCAACGAAGTGTCGATCCACGTAGTGGTGCTCGACCACGAGGCCCTCCGCCCCGAGCGCATCTAGATAACGGCCCAGGTACTCCGTCTGCGTGTTGGGATCGTGCGAGCCTCGGCGGTGACTACGCCAGTGGACCTGGCTGTGGAAGGCACTGGGGGAGAAGGCGACGAAGGAGACCTCGTTCGTAGGACGTGCGGACACGGGCGGCCTGCTAGTCTCCTCAGTGGGGACGCTCGGGCTTCACTCTAGCGGAAGCGCATCCGCAGGATGCGGTCGTCCAGCACGCTCATCGCCTCGCTCTCCTTCCAGGCGCGGCGGCTCAACTCCTCGCCCTCCTCCCGCAACCGACGCATCTCTTCTTTATCGAACACGGGCACATTGACCGAGGACTTCTTGAGCTGGAGGGGGGCACGGCGGCGCTTAGACGTGTTCGGCATAACGAGAAAGCGGGTTGGTGAGGACTCGAGGTAGGCGGCTATTCCTGTGCCGGGGTCGAGAAGCGGTCAGGACGGGTGGACGAGGCAGGTGTACCGCGTCAGGACCGGGAGAGATGCCTCGGAAGGTAGGGAGGCAAGACCAATTCTACCACAGTGCGTTATCAGGTTGCCTGATTATGAACGTCGGGAACCACGTCCTCTGGCAGGCGTGGGTATGGAAAAGGGGCGACCGCCGAGCCGAAGCCCTAGCAGCCGCCCCCGTTCCTCTTGGGCAAAGTGGTCAACGGTGGCATCAGCGGTTTGGTTCGCGGATCGGCGGTCCCTCTCCTTTCTTCCACCAACCAAGGAGGACCACTGTGGCCCACTCCCCCGTTTTCATCAACCAGGTCTGGCGCAAGGGCAAGACCGTCCCTGGTGTAGATCCCGCCGCATGGCGGAAGGACCAGTGCGGCGCCTGGATCCGCCGCGTCGATTACGGCAACCGCAACTCCAGCTACGGCTGGGAGATCGACCGGATCGTAGCCGGCGGCCCCTACGTCGCCTCGAACTGCCGGCCGCTCCAGTGGCAGAACAACATTGCCAAGAGCGACGGTCGTCTCAAATGCGTAGTAACGGCGCACGGTAACCGCAACGTCGCCGCCGCACGGACGGTCTATTAACCGCAGGCACGGCGGGGCCTCGTAGCTTGCGAGGCCCCGCCGCCTCGCCCTGCATGAACGCCTCTGCTCCGCTCGCCGACCTCGCCTCGATCTCATCGGGGTATCACGTCGGCAGCCGGATCGAGGACGTGCAGAGGGGGCGTTTTTCCATGATCCAGCTCCGCGATCTCGAACCGCTCCGGCTAGACCTCGACGGCGTGACGCGCACGGACGAGGGCTCGCCGTCGAAGCACCACCGCGTCCGCCCTGGCGATGTCCTCTTTGGCTCGCGTGGCACGAGCCGGCCGGCCGCCCTGGTCCCAGACGATGCGGGGGCCGACGTCGTGGCGACCTCGCAGCTCTTCGTACTCCGCGCCCGCCACGACCGGCTCGACCCAGCTTACCTCGCCTGGTTTCTCAACACGGCCACAGCCAAGTCTTACTTCGACGCCTTCGCCCGTGGCGGCCATGTCCCGTTCATCGCGAAGGGCGTCCTCGCCGAGCTTCCCGTGCCTCTCCCGCCGCTCGACCAACAGCAGCATGTGGCTCGCGCCGGGCACCTCGCCCGTGACGAGGCCCGCCTCGCCCACGCCCGCGCCGACCACCGCCTCGAACTTGTCGAGACGCTCCTGCTCCGCTCCCTCCTCGACACCGACTGATCTCTGATGGAAACCCCTCCCGCTCCGCCCTCCCAGGCCGAGGTCAACCGCGCCCTGTGGTCTGCCTGCGACACCTTCCGCGGCGCCATCGACCCGGACCAGTACAAGAACTACATCCTCACCTTCCTCTTCTTCAAGTACGTCTCCGATGTCTGGCGCGACGCCGAGGCGCGCTACACCGCCGAGTTCGATGACCCTGAGCTGGTGGCGCGCAAGATGAAGCGGCTTCCGTTCGTGATCCCCGAGGGGCAGTCGTTCTACGACGTGGCCGAGAACCGCAACGACCCCGAGCTCGGCCAGCGCATCAACGTGGCCCTCGCCGCCATCGAGGATGCCAACTACCAGCGGCTCGAAGGGGTCTTCCGCGGGATCGACTTCAACCACGACACGCTCGGCGCGCCGAAGGACCGGAACCGACGGCTCCAGGAGCTCATCGCCAACTTCGACCGGCCGCTCCTCGACTTCCGCCCCTCCGTCACCGGCACGCGCGACCTCATCGGCGACGCCTACCAGTATCTCATCGCCCACTTCGCCGCCGACGCGGGGAAGAAGGGCGGCGAGTTCTACACGCCCCGCGCGGTCTCGACGCTGCTGGCCCGCCTCCTTGACCCCCAGCCCGGCGAGCGCATCGCCGACCCCGCCATCGGCTCGGGCTCGCTCGCGATTGCCGTGGCCGAGGCCGTCGGCAGCCGCGACGTGGCGCTCTACGGGCAGGAGTCCAACGGTGCCACGTGGGCGCTGTGCAAGATGAACATGATCCTCCACGGCTTCGACGCCGCCCAGATCGCGTGGGGCGACTCGCTCACGACGCCGAAGCTGCTCGACAAGGACACGGGCCGGCCGATGACGTTCGACGTCGTCGTGGCGAACCCGCCGTTCTCGCTGAAGCGCTGGGGCCACGAGGCCGCCGCCTCCGACCCCTTCGACCGCTACCACCGCGGCCTCCCGCCGAAGTCGAAAGGCGACTACGCCTTCCTCAGCCACATCGTGGCGACGATGGACCCCCACGACGGGCGCGCGGCCGTGATCGTCCCGCACGGGGTCCTCTTCCGGGGCGGGGCTGAGGGGCGCATCCGCCGGGCGTTTCTGGAGGAAGGGCTGATCGAGGCTGTGATCGGGCTACCCGAGAAGCTGTTCTTCGGGACGGGGATTCCGGCGGCCGTGCTCGTCTTCAACCGCGACCGGACGAGCGGGGACGTGCTGTTCGTGGACGCCAGCTCGGGCTTCGAGGCGGGCTCGAAGCAGAACGTGCTGCGCAAGGAGGACATCGCCCACATCGCCGAGACGTACCGCGCCTTCCGCGCGGACCCCGAGGGCGGCGTCGTGGATAAGTTCAGCGCCCGCGCCGACCTCGACGCGATCCGCGGCAACGACTTCAACCTCAACATCCCCCGCTACGTGGATACGTTCGAGCCCGAACCCGAGGTGGATGTGGCGGCGGCGCAGCAGCGGCTCGTGGAGCTAGACCGGGAGCTGGCGGCCGTGCGCCGGGAGATGGACGAGCACCTCGACGCCCTCGGCCTGCTCGCGGAGGTCCCCGATGCCTGACGCGGTAGACCAGAGATCAGCTTCGGATGAGGCACCTCGCCTCCAAACCAGTCATCCCCGCGAAGGCGGGGATCCAGCTCATCATCAAGCCGAGACGCGGAATGGATTCCCGATCGGGGTCGGGGATGACTCGGAAGGAGACGCGGAAGCTTCTGCGTGGCCGTCTCGCCCCATCGGAAGCCTGCTCGAATCGATCCAGTCCGGCTACAGCTTCAAGGGTGAGGACCGGCCTGCGGAAGACGGCGAGGCGGGGGTGCTGAAAGTCAGCGCCGTTTCGTACGGGCGTTTCCTGCCCGAGGAGCACAAGGCGCTCTATGAGGACCGGGCAAAGGCGACCGTCTCTCCTCGAAAGGGCCACCTCATCATCAGCCGCTCGAACACGTTTGATCTGGTCGGTGCGTGCGTGTACGTGGATGCGGATTACCTGACGCTATTCCTCCCGGACACGCTCTGGCTCCTCACGGTGCGGGAGGGCATATCGGCGCGCTGGCTGAACTACGTACTCGCATCAGGACCCGTGCGCACTGACTTGCAGCGGGTCGTGACGGGCACGAGCGGGAGCATGAAGAAGCTCTCGATGAAGGCGTTCCGTAAGCTGAAGGTGCCCGTCCCGCCCCTCGCCGAGCAGCGCCGGATCGCGGCCGTCCTCGGGACGTGGGACCGCGCGCTCGCCTTGCTCGACGACCGCCTCGGTGCGCTCCGCGAGCGCCAGCGCGGCCTGATGCAGCGGCTGCTCACCGGCGCCGAGCGCTTCGCCGCGTTCGAGGGCCAGCCGTGGCGCGAGGTGCGGCTTGGTGATGTGACCGTCGAGAAGCGCACGCGCAACAAGGGCAAGTACGGCGACACCGATCTCTACGGGGTACTGAAATCAGAGGGCATGGTACCCATGCGTGACCGCGTGAAAGGAAAGAGCGTCGCTGCCTGTAAGCTCGTAAAGCCCCGAGCCTTCGCTTACAACCCGATGCGCTTGAACGTCGGCTCCATCGCGAGAAACGAGACAGGACGCGAGGTGATGGTCAGTCCCGACTACATCGTCTTCGAGTGCCGCCCCGAGCACCTGGACGCAGACTACTTCAACTATGTCCGACAGTCGTGGGCGTGGAAGCAATGCGTCGAATCCACCGGTAGCGGCAGCGTGCGCGTCCGCATCTACTACAAGCATCTCCGCCCGATGAGTCTCCGGCTCCCTTCTCTCGAAGAGCAGCGGCGCATCGCCGGGGTGCTGGCGGCGGGGGACCGCGAGATCGCCGCCACGGAGGCCCAGCGCGCCGCCGTCGCCGAGCAGAAGAAAGGGCTCATGCAGCAGCTCCTCACCGGCCGCTGCCCCGTCCCCGCCTGATCTACCCATTAACCGCTTCGACTCTGACTCTCATTCGAACATGCGCCCCGTATACGCTACTCGCTTCTACCTCGACGATGCCAACTTCGACATCGTCCGTGACCAGATCACGGCCTGGGCTACAGGCAGCCTGAAAAAACGAGGGGCCGAGGTTGCGCTCTCGCTCGACGGCCAGACCACCCATCCACTCGACGGTCATACCCTCCGCGCGCATGACCGAACCATCGGGGACGGACGCGCCTTCGAGCTCGAATGGCAACACCCGGACAACCGGAAACCCGACTTCGTCTGGAACACCCGGCTCATGCTCGCAGCGGACGGCGAAGACATCGAGTTCGGCTGCCTCGTTCGCGTCGGCTCGCCGGAATTCACTGTGGCCCCCATCGGCTCGATCTCGCTCGGCGCCCCTCGCATCGTCCGCATGCTCCTCGCCGATCACCGCTGTCGCGCCGCTACGGTCCAGATTGCTGGGCGGCCCACGCAGGTCCAGGATGGCCAAATCGACCTCCTTGTCCCGTTTCTACTGGACGAGAGCCGCGCCCTCCCCATCGTACTCGTCTCTCAGGATGCCGCGACGGGCGAGCCCCTCCGCCCGCCAGCTGAGGTACAGGGACGCCTCGTTGGGCTCGCCCACGTCTACGAGATCACGCGCGCGGCGAGCTACGAGTTAACCGACGAGCTAGGCAAGAAGTCCTCATGCTTCAACGGGGCCGTCCGGGTGTACTGGCCGAGGTTTAAACCGGAGGAATGGCCGCGGCATCCGTTGTACTTGCCGGAAAAGGTCCGAGCGCTCACGGAGCGAGGTCCACATGTTGAGGGCGTGCTCTTCCGCCTCCTCGCAGGCATCGCCGCCTCCCGTTTCAACGAGGGTGCCGTGTGGCGTCGCCTCCGCACACGGGCCAACCGCGAGCGCCAGGAAGAAATCCACCGTCTCCGTGAGCGAGCTCACGAAGCGGAAGCAGGAGCCGCCGTCTCCGAGGAATACGAGGAGTTCCTCTCGGACTACGAAGAAACCCTCGCGCATGTGGAAGAACTGCGCGAAGAGAACGACCAGCTTCGCAGCGAAAACGCGCGGCTGAATGAGAACCTCGTCGCCATCGCGCAGCATACCGACCAACCAGCGCTCGACGAGACAGCGGACTTGGCCGAGCCTGAGGAACCGACGACCGTAGAGGAAGCGCTGAAGCAAGCAAATACGACGTTCGACGGACGGCTCGATGTATGGGACTCGGCTACAGACTCGGCCCAAATATCTGCATCAAATAGGGCTGAGGAGGTTTACGACGCGCTCGCCGCGATTGCCGAGCTAGTGCGCGAGGCGATTTTTCGTAAGCTGTGACGGATCACCTACCCGCTCTCCTCTCATGGCAGCCTTCTCTCCCGATCTCCGACAGCGCGTCCTCTCGGCCGCCCTCCGAGGCGACGCCACCGAACAGGCCGTCGCCGACCGCTTCTCGGTCAGCCGCTCCTTCGTCCAGAAGCTCAAGCGCCTCCACCGCACCACCGGCTCGATTGCCCCCTCGACGGCTCCACGCGGGCCTCGCCCGACGCTCTCCGACGACGACCGCGCCGCGCTCGCGGCGTGGGTCGAGGCCGAGCCCGATGCCACGGGCGAGGAGCTCAGCCGCCGCCTTGCTGAGCAGCGGAGCCTCCGCCTGAGCGCGCGTGCAGTCAACCGAACGTTGGTGGCGATGGGGCTGACGCTAAAAAAAAGACGCTCCAGGCCAACGAGCGCGACCGCCCCGACGTTCGAGCCGAGCGGGAGGCCTTCGTGAGCGAGCAGCCCACCCTCGAGGCTTCGCGCCTGGTTTTCCTCGATGAGACGGGGACGAACATCGCCATGACCCGGCGCTACGGCCGCGCCCGTCGGGGACAGCGCGTCTACGGTCGCGTGCCGCATCGGCGGGGGAAGAACCTCACGGTCGTCGGTGCGATCTCGGCCGATGGCGTCGTGTGCCACCGGGCGCTCGACGGGGGGATGGACGGAGCCGCGTTCCTGGCCTTCGTGCGCGAGGTGCTGCTCCCTGCGCTCAAGCCGGGGCAGGTCGTAGTGCTCGACAACCTCTCCTCGCATAAGACGAAGGCCGTGCGCGCCGCGTTCGAGCAGGCCCGCGTAGGAGTGCTCTACCTGCCGCGCTACAGCCCCGAACTCAACCCGATCGAGCTGTGCTGGTCGAAGGTGAAAGCGCGGCTGCGCGCGGTGGCGGCTCGCACGCGGGAGGCGCTGCGCTCGGCGGTGGCCGAGGCGCTCTCGGCGGTCGAGCGCGTCGAGGTGCAGCGTTGGATCGAGCATAGCGGCTACCAGCTTACGATTACCTGACTCTCGCACTAGCGAAGCTCTATTTCGCTTCGCCGGATCACCGAACCGGTCCATGGGAGACATTCTTCGCTGAGCGAGGGCTGAAGTATGCTGTCGGAGAGTCGGAGATGACGATGAACATGCACGGTGACGAGCGACAGTTCCGCGACGGCGACCGCGAGCGCGAGATGCAGAAGCACCTCACGATTGCGAAGGGCACCCGCAAGCACTGCGTGCAGATCTATTTCGACGCAGACGACGAGAGGGAGCGGTTCGCGGTGGGCTACTGCGGCCCGCACCTCTCTACCTATCGGGGCACCTACAACACCTGAGGCCGGTCCTATGCCCGAGCGCTCCTACGCCGAACGCGCCGACGCGCAGCAGCCCGCCCTGGACCTCCTCCAGCGCCTCGGCTACACCTACCTCCCCCCGGACGAGGCCCGCGCCCTCCGCGGCGGCAACCTCCGCCGCGTCCTCCTCGAACCCGTCCTCGACGACGCCCTCGCCCGAATCAACACCATCCACCACCGGGGCGAGACGGCCGCCTTCTCCGAGGCCAGCCGCCGCGCCGCCCTCGCCGCCCTCCGCGACCTCCCCGACCGCGGCGTCGGCCCCACCAGCCAGGCCGCCTACGAGCTCCTCACCCTCGGCAAGAGCTTCGAGGAAACCATCGGCGGCGACCGCAAGGCGTTCACGCTCCACTACGTGGACTGGCAGCACCCCGAGCGCAACGCCTTCCACGTCACCGACGAGCTCGCCGTGCGCGGGCCGAGCGGGCTGCGCCGCGCGGACCTCGTCCTCTTCGTCAACGGCATCCCGTTCGCCGTCGTCGAGTGCAAGCGGCGCGACCAGCCCGAGGCGCTGGAGCAGGCGCTCAATCAGCTCCACCGCTACCAGCAGGAGGACGGCATCCCGCGGCTGTTCTGGACGGCGCAGCTCGTCCTCGGCGGGCACCCCAACGCCGTCCGCTACGGCACCTCCGGCACCGACCCCGCCTTCTTCTCCGTCTGGCGCGAACCCGAGGCCGACGCCCTCGCGCCGCTCCTCGACCGGACGCCGACGGAGCAGGACCGGACGCTGTGGGCGCTCCTCCGCCCCGCGCGCCTCCTCGAAATGGCCTACCGCTACGTCCTCTTCGACGCGGGCCAGAAGAAGGTCGCCCGGCACCAGCAGGTCGCCGCCGTCGAGGCCACCCTGGAACGCATCCAGCAGCGCACGGCCGAGGGGCGCCGGCGCGGCGGCATCATCTGGCACACGCAGGGCAGCGGGAAGTCCATTACGATGGTGCTGCTCTTCAAGGCGCTCGCCCTGATGGAGGGCCTCGGCCGCCCGCGCGTGCTCCTCGTCACCGACCGGATCAACCTCGACGAGCAGATCGAGAGCACGTTCCGCCACTGCGGCAAGGTCCCCGTCCGCGCCGAGAGCGGGCGACACCTGCTGCGCCTGCTCGGCGAGCGCCGCGCCGACGTCGTCACGACGGTCCTCGACAAGTTCAACGCCGCGCTGAAGACCGAAAGCTTCGAGGACCCCTCGGACGACCTCTTCGTCCTCGTGGACGAGGCGCACCGGAGCCAGTACGGGGCCATGCACGCGCGGATGCGGCAGGCCCTCCCCAACGCCTGCTTCATCGCCTTCACCGGCACCCCCATTGCCCGGCCCGACCGCCACACCGCCGCCCGCTTCGGCGACTTTATCCACACCTACACCATCGACGAGGCCGTCCGCGACGAGGCCGTCGTCCCGCTGCTCTACGAGTCGCGCGCGCCCGAGCTCTCGGTCAACAAAGCGCAGGTGGACCGGGGCTTCGAGCGCGTGACCGAGCCGCTGACGACGTACCAGAAGCGGGAGCTGCAAGAGCGCGCCGCGCGCAAGCAGAAGCTCTACGCCTCCGAGCAGGTCGTCGAGGAGGTCGCCCACGACATCGCCGCGCACTACGCCGCGACGTGGAAGGGGACGGGCTTCAAGGCGCAGCTCACCGTGGCGCGGAAGGAGACGGCGCTCCGCTACCTCCGGGCGTTCGAGCAGATCGGCGCGATGGACCCCGCCCACCGGATCGAGGCCGCCGTCGTCATCTCCCCGCCCGGCAAGCCCGAGCCCTCCGAAGGGGACGACAGCGCGGACGAGGAGGAGCCGGGCACGATCCGCGCGTTCTGGGCGCAGATGATGAAGCGGTTCGGCACGCGCGAGAACTACGAGAAGCACTTCATCGGCTCGTTCACGCACGACCCCGAGGGCGTCGAGCTGCTCATCGTCGTGGACAAGCTCTTGACCGGGTTCGACGCGCCGCGCAACACGATCCTCTACGTGGCCCGGAGCCTGACGAGCCACACGCTCCTCCAGGCCATCGCCCGCGTCAACCGCGTCTTCGACGGGAAGGACTTCGGGCTGATCGTGGACTACTGGGGCCTGCTCGGCCCGCTCGACCGCGCCCTCACCGAGTACGCCGCCCTCGCCGAGTTCGACGAGAAGGACCTCTCCGGCACGCTAGCCGAGATCCGCGCCGAGGTCGAGAAGCTGCCGCAGCGCCACGCCGCCCTCGTCCAGGTCTTCGCCCCCGTCGCCACCCCCGACGACGCCGAAGCCCTCGAACAATTCCTCGCCGACGAGGAGCGCCGCCACCGCTTCTACGACCGCCTCGCCGACTTCGCCCGCACGCTCCACCTCGCCCGCTCCACGCTCGACTTCTACCGCCTCACGCCCGAGGCCCGGATCGCGCGCTACGACCGCGACCTCGCCTTCTACCGCAGCCTCCGCCTCTCCGTCCAGAACCGCAACGCCGAGCGCCTCGACCACCGCGCCTACGAGCCCCGCATCCGCACCCTCCTCGACCGCCACGTCTACGTCGAGGACGTGACGCCGCTGTCCGAGCGGCCCATCAACATCTTCGACCCGGAGGCCTTTTTGCAGGAGGTCGAGCGCGCCGGCCACACGAAGGCGTCGCGGGCGGACATCATCGCCAGCCAGGTCAAGCGGACGCTGCGGCTGCGCATGGACGAGGACCCGGCCCGCTACCGCGCCTTCTCGCAGCGGCTCGAAGAGGCCATCGCCGCCTTCCACCAGCAGCAGCTCGAAGCCGCCGAGTACCTCGCGCGCGTCCGCGCCGTCTACGACGAGCTCGTCCACGGCGACCGCGACGCTCCCTCCATCCTCCGCCCGCACACCGTCGCGGCGGCCTACTACTCCTCGCTCGTCGGTGCCCTGGAGGACCGAGCAAACGGCGAGGCCGGCAGCCCTGATCGCGAGGCGCTCGCCCGCACGGCCCTCGACCTCGAAGCGCTCGTGGACGACCTCCTCATCGTCGACTGGCAGCACAACCCGAACGTCGAGGCCGCCATCCAGAACGCCGTTGAGGACTACCTCCTCGCCTTCGGCCGCGAGCACGGCCTGAGCCTGAGCTACGCCGACGTAGACCTGGTCCTCGACGACCTCCTCAAGATCACGCGCGAGCGCAAGCGCTGATGCACGCCCAGCCTATCCCCGACGGCATGATCCAGTACGGGCGGCGGTCCATCCCGTACCACCTCACCGTATCGGATCGGGCCACCGTCGAGATCAGCGTCCACCCGGACGCGACGGTCCACGTCCGCGCGCCGCATGACCGAAGCGAGGAGGCCGTCCGGCGTCTCGTCCAGCGACGGGCCCGATGGATCGCTCGACAGCAGGACGCCTTCCGAGCGCTCGGACGCTCAACACCGCGCCTGTTCGTGAGCGGAGCCACCCACCGCTACCTCGGCCGCCAGTACCGTCTGCGTGTCCACGATGCCCTAAGCCGGGCCGCCGAGTCGGTCAAGCTGCGCGGGCGGTTCTTCCAGGTAACCGCCGGAGGCCGGGAGCCGGAGCGCGTCAAAGTCCTTCTCGGCGATTGGTACCGGGCGCACGCGCAGGCCAAGTTCGCTCAGCGCATGGCCGTATGCGCCGCCCGCGTGCGGCGGCATGGCATTGCTGCGCCGCCATGGCAGCTACGGCGCATGCGTACGCGGTGGGGAAGCTGCACGCCCTCCGGGCGGATTCTCCTCAACCCGGAATTGATCCGAGCCCCGTTGCCGTGCGTGGACTACGTGATCCTGCACGAGCTCTGCCATCTCAAGCACGCACACCACGGCCCTGCATTCTACCGCATGCTCACCACCGTGTTGCCCGAGTGGCGCCGGGTGAAGGAGAGATTGGAAAACAAACCGTACTGAGGTTTAACCCCCATCACCACCCAACACTTGGCCTCGACTCCGACGCCATCCACTCGCCGAACGAGCGGTTCGGGCTCGACCGGTTCCACCAGGGCATCGCCGCCTCCGTCCGGTTCCTCGACGCCTACGGCCGCCAGGGCCGCAACGGCGGCTAGGGCAACGGCGGCTGAGGCGGGGTTATCTTTGGGCGCCCTGCCCAGGTGGCGGAATTGGTAGACGCTGCGGTCTCAAACACCGCTGGCCGCGAGGCCGTGTGGGTTCGAGTCCCACCCTGGGTACCGCTCCACCGCCTCACAGCTCCACGAAGTCGTCGCCGGCGGCGGCGTGGGAGAGCTCGCCGAGCGGGACGCCGAGGGCGACCGTGAGCGCGTGGGCGTAACGGAGGCCGGGGTCGGCCCCCGTGCGCCAGCGCTCGACGCACGAGGGGTTGCACCCGCAGGCGGCGGCGAGGTCGGCCACGGAGAGACCGCACCGGGTCATCCGGTTGCGGAGCCAGGCGCTCCAGCGGGTGCAGCGGAGGGTGTCGGAGAGGGCGCTGTTGGGCATGGGGCGTCTGTGGATGGTGTCTCTCGGATCGGCCGTCGGGGGTGGGGGGTCAAGCTCGCGCCCGCCGCTCGCCTTTGGCGTAACGCCGGCGTGGCCGGGGCCCTATCGGCGGCGCAGGATCTGCCGCCGCACACGGGTGGCACCCGCAACGAGCTCGGCCCGCGTCCGACGTGCCACGGGGCGGATGCGGCTGCGCACGCGGTAGGCCATCCAGGCAAGCCGGTGCCGAGGACCCTGGCGATACAGCGTTTTGGGGGAGCCTGCCATCGGGGCATAGGAGGGCGAGGGGACGTACCCGACACGGCCGGCACCGTGCCGCCGCTCTGACCCGGAGGCTACACCGCTCGACGGCGTAAGCCTCACGTTCCAACTACGCCCTCAGGCCGTCCCGCTCAGGCCGAATCCTCCTCCACCGGGTGCGCCTCCGTGCCGGGGTCCAGCGTCACGATGAGGTCGCGCGCCGCGGTGTAGAGGATGATCATCACGGAGACGATGGTGCCGCCGAGGAGCGCGGCCCCGCCCGTGATGACGTAGTAGAGCGCGACGTACCACCCGCTGGGGATGCTCGCGGCCTCACCGAAGGGGAAGGCGTGCGCCGCCAGCAGCACCGTCGCCCCGACGAAGACGACCACGGCGAGGAGGGCGATCCGGCGGATCCGCTGGAAGTGGGTGCTCTTGAGCGAGCGGTCGTCATCCGTGCTGAGGCTGACCAGAGTGAGCATGAGCGCGAGGGTCGTCGCGCTCGTCGTCATCACGGCGTAGCACATGAACCGCGTCGTCGGGAGCGTGTCTTGGAGGAGCCGCCGCGCCTCGCCCGCCCCGACGAGCCCCACCGCGAGCGCGATCCCGCCCATGACGACGGCTACGACGGCCCCCCCGACGGCGGCATGCTTGAGGCTGATGTGGTACTCGTTCTGACCGTCGGAGGCGTCTTGGGGGGCCATCGGGGAGAGGAGCAGGAGGAGAGAGGAGGGGCGCAAACGGCTCACCCTCCAGCCGGCTCCCGAAACGGCTGGTCACCTCGCGCTTCCCTGCTTCCGGAGCCGCTCCGCCCGCTCGCGCAGTCGCGCCCGGCTCGGCTTCAGCCCGTCCTCCCCCTCCGGCCACGGGTGGAACGCGGTGGGGATGGCGAAACGCGGCAGCTCGGCCGCGATCACCCGGCGCCAAGTCCCCGGTCGCCACGCCTCGGCATCCACGAACGCCGCCGGCCGCTCCCCGAACTCCTCGTCCGTGACGGCGACCACGACAGCCTGCCGCACGCCCGGCTGACGGAGCAGCGCCGCCTCGACGGCCTCGGGCTGCACGTTCTCCCCGCCGGAGATGAACCGGTTGCCGAGCCGGCCTACGACCCGCAGCATCCTCTGCCCGCCCACCTCAGCCCACGCCCCGAGGTCGCCGGTGGCGAACCAGCCGGCGGCGTCGAAGGGGCGTTCGAGCCCGGCGGGACCCAGGTAGCCAGCGAATTGGGTCCGGCCCCGGACGAGGATCTCGCCCTCGGAGGAGAGCCGGACCTCGCGGTGGGGCAGTACGGCGCCGGCCGTCGCTAGCGCCTCGGGCGGGGCGCCCGGCGCGGTGGCCGTGACCGTCGAGGCGGCCTCGGTCAGCCCGTAGGAGGTGGCGACGGGGATGCCGCGCCGGTGAGCCTCGGCGAGGAGGGCGGCGGGGATGGCGCTGCCGCCGAGGAGGATCAGGCGCAGCCCCGCGAGCGCGTCGGCGTCCGGGGCGTCGAGGGCGCGGCGGAGCTGCGTGGCGACCAGCGAGGCGTGGGTGACGCCGAAGCGCCGGGCGGTCTCCGCGACCGGCGCGCCCTGCTCGGGCAGCACAACGGCGGCCCCGGCGAGTACGCACCGGAGGAGCACGGCCAGTCCGCCGACGTGGGCCAGGGGGAGGTCGAGCAACCAGCGGTCGCCGGGGCCCCATCCTCGCACGGGGGTCCGCTCGCGCCAGCCGCGCGCGCTCCAGACGTGGTTGCCGAGGGTGTGCAGCGCGGCCTTCGGCTCGCCCGTGCTGCCGGAGGTGAACACGGCCGTCGCCGGGCGGTCGAGCGTCCAGAGGGGGGCCTCGCGGGGGTCGGCTTCGCCCGTCGTCAGCGCCTCCGCACTGAGCACGGTCCGGCTCCCCCATCCCCCCTCCGGGTCCGCCACGACGGCCCCTGCGCCGACGCGGTCGAGCAGGGCGGGCACGGCACCGGCCGGCTGCCGCGTGCTGACGGGCACGACGATGAGCCCGGCCCGGAGCGCCGCGAGGATCAGGACGAGCGAACGGAGGTCCTGCGCCCGGTACAGCGCCAGCACGTCCCCCGTCCCGAGCCCCTCCACACACAGCCGCCCCGCCGCGAACGCGACGCGGCGGTCGAGCGCGCGGTACGTCACCGCCCCCGCCGGCCCTACGACGGCAGGCGCATCGGGCCGCGTCGTGACCGTGGCGTGGACGGGGTCGGGGATGGATGCGGACAAGGGGGCGGTGGTGGGGGGCGCACGGCCGTGCGCCCCTACGTCGGGACGGCGACGGCACGTGCGGTGGCGAACAGGGCGGGGACGTCCACCGTCGGGCGGTCGAGGGGAAGGCGGGGGTGCAGCACGTCGGCGGCGAGGCGGCGGTAGGGGTCGAGGCCGGCGGGCGCGGCGCCGGTGGCGGCGGCCAGGGCGACGTGTGCCCGCATGGCGACGCCGCTCTCAAACGCCCCGCTCAGCACGGCCCTCACGCCGACAGCCCCGGCTGCCTGCGCGAACCGGAGCGTCCGCATCACCCCGCCGAGCAGGGTCGGCTTCAGCACGACGGCCGCAGCCCAACGCTGCCCCCGCAGTCGCTCCGGCTCCGTCCCCGGGAGCGACTCGTCGAGCGCCACCGGCAACCCCGTGGCCTCCGCGAACGCCGGCAGCCCGGTCGGATCGCGCAGCGGCTCCTCGACGTATTCGATCCCCGTTTCCCGGACGCCCTCGGCGAAGGCCGTCGCCTCGGCCGGGGTCCACGCCTGGTTCGCGTCGAGGCGGAGGGCAATGCTAGGGCCAAGCCGCGCGCGGAGCGTCCGCACGAGCGCGGCCTCCTCGCCCACCGGCCGCCGGCCGACCTTCAGCTTGAGCGTCCCGTAGCCCGCCACCGCGAGCCGTTCCGCCTCCGCGAGCCGTTCCGCCTCCGCAATCACCGCGGCGTCGTCCCCCCCTACGATCAGCGCGTTGATCGGGAGCTCCGCCGCGGGGTCCGGGTGGAGCAGGTTCGGCAGCGGGACATCAGCCGCCTGCGCCGCGAGGTCGAGCAGCGCGAGTTCTACCGCGAACTTCGCCGACAGCACGAGCCCGAGACCGGCGACCTCCTCGTGGATCGGGTGGCCGGCGTCGCCCCAGGACGGCTCCGGCGCGCGCGCATCGGCCCATCCTTCGAGTCCGTCGAGTTGCGCCGTCGCCTCCTCCAGCGTCTCCGGAGAGAACCCCGGTAGCGGCGCGCAGTCGCCCCAGCCGATGCGGCCGGCAGCGTCCTCCAAGCGGAGGAGGACCCCGGCGCGCGCGGCGTGGCGGACGCCCTTCAGCACGAGCGGCGCCGTCAGCGGGAGCCGATAGGGGTGGAGCGAAAGCCTCACCCGAGGAGCCACCCGGCGGCGAAGAGGGTGCTGTAGAGGATGAGGAGCTGCGCCGTCTTCCCGAGCAGCGGGTTCAGCACGGCGGGGTCCTCGGTCCGCGCCAGCGTCCGCACGAGCGGGCGCCCGAGCAGCGACGCCGCGAGCGAGGCGGCGAGTACCCACGCCGAGCCGTCCAGCCAGAGCGCGAGCGCGGCGGGCACGACGACGGCGCCGGAGACGCACGCCGCGTAGAGCCGCACGCCCGCCGCCCGGCCGAGACGTACGACCAGCGTCCGCTTCCCCGCCGCCTGGTCCTCCCGCACGTCGCGGACGTTGTTGGCGAGGAGGATCGCGGTGGCGAGGAAGCCTGGGCCGAGGCCAGCGATGGCGGCGACGGGCCAGCCAGAAGCGGCGTCACTCCCCACGGCCTGCACCCAGTACGTCCCCGCCACCGCCACCGGCCCGAAGAAGGCGAGCACGAACAGGTCGGCGACGCCGAGGTAGGCGAGCGAGAAGCGCCCACCGGTGTAGAACACGCCGCAGACGATGGAGGCCGCTCCGACGGCGACGATGGGCCAGCCGCCGCGGACCATGAGGTACACCCCCGCTACGACGGCCAGCCCGAACGCGAGTGCCGCCGCGCGCCGCACGGCCGTGGGCGAGGCGAGCCCGGCCTGCGTCACCCGCAGCGGCCCCCGCCGCGCCTCCGTATCGGCGCCCTTCAGGAAGTCCTGGTAGTCGTTGGCGTAGTTCGTCCCGACCTGGATCAGCACGGCGCCGAGGAGGGCGCACAGCGCGGCGGCCGGGTGGAACGCCCCCGCCCGCAGCGCCAGCGCCGTCCCGACGAGGACCGGCGCGACCGCGGCCGGCAGCGTCTTCGGGCGGGCGGCCAGCGCCCAGACCCGCGCCGGGTGCATCGAGGCCTCGGCCCTCACGTCTCCTCGACGCGCCACAGCTCCAGACGGTCGAGGAGGGCGTCGAGCGCGGCGCGGTCCCGCCGGGCGATGCGGAGGCAGAGCGCGCCGTCGGCGGCGCCGGGGACGCGGGCGGCGAGCTCCAGCGGGCGCGTGCGCAGCGTGAGCTCGTCCTTGATCAGCCCCCGCTTGTGGCGGACGGCCTCGAGGTCGGTGAGGTCGAAGCGGTAGACGCGCGGCGCGCGGTGGAAGAACCCGAGCGTCTTGACCTGCATCTCGACGACGAGGTCCTCGCCCTCGACGTAGACCGCCCCCGTGGCCTGCGAGAAGCCGTTGTGGACCTTGTCGATGGTGAAGGGGACGCCGCGCATCGTCAGGGTTTATATCCGTCCGCGTCGAACTCTGGCGGGCGGCGTTCGAGGTAGGCGTTCCGACCCTCCTGCCCCTCCTCGGTCATGTAGAACAGCATCGTCGCGTGGCCGGCCAGCTCTTGCAAACCGGCGGCGCCGTCCTCGTCGGCGTTGGCGGCGGCCTTGATCATGCGGATGGCGATGTTCGAGTTGGCGAGGATCTCCCGGCCCCACTGCACGACCTCCCGCTCTAACTCCTCCAGCGGGACGACGGTGTTGACGAGGCCCATCCGCAGCGCCTCATCGGCCGAGTACGGCCGGCAGAGGAACCAGATCTCGCGCGCCTTCTTCTGCCCCACGAGCCGGGCGAGGTGCGCCGTCCCGTAGCCGGCGTCGAAGGAGCCGACCTTCGGGCCGGTCTGCATGAACCGCGCGTTGTCGCTCGCGATCGTGAGGTCGCAGACGACGTGGAGCACGTGGCCCCCGCCGACGGCCCACCCGTTGACGGCGGCGATGACGGGCTTGGGGATCGTGCGGATCTGCCGCTGGAGGTCGAGCACGTTGAGGCGCTGCTTGCCGCGGTGCTCCGCGCCCGTCCCCTCGGCGACCTCCCGGTAGCCGTGCTCGCCGCGGATGCGCTGGTCGCCACCGGAGCAGAACGCCCGGTCCCCCGCACCGGTCAGCACGACGACGCCGATGCTCGGGTCGTCGCGGGCGTCGTTGAAGGCGTCCTGCATCTCCCGCACCGTCAGCGGCCGGAACGCGTTGCGGACCTCCGGTCGGTTGATCGTGACGCGGGCGATGCCGGCGGTGTCGGTACCGGGCCGCCCCTTCTCGTAGCGGACGTCGGTGTAGTCGCCGGCGGGCTCCCACCGGAAGGGGCCGGCGACCTCGGGGCGGTCGGTGGTGTGATGGCGCTTGACCTCGGCCATATTCAGTCAGATGCTGGAAGACGTGGTAGGGGCGTATTGCAATACACCCCTACGCCGGTCGGGTGGGGTTGTGCCCACGGGTCACGCGGCCTGCAAGACGGCCGCCTGCGGAGCGAGGAGGGCGTCGCGGCAGAAGTGGCGGGCGACGGGGGCCAACCGCTCCGGCGCCTCGGTGGGAACGCTGTGGCCGGCGCCGGGGAGGACGAGCGGCGACACGGGCCGCCCCTCCGCCGCCATCCGGTGCACGACGCCGACGTACCTCGGGTCGTCCGCCCCGGCCACCGCCAGCGTCGGCGCGCCGAGGTCGTCGAGGCGGTGCCAAAGCGACGGCATCCGGGCGGGGCTGAGGCCGCGGAGCGCGCGGGCAAGCTCGGCGGGGTCGTTCCGGCGCCGGGCCGCGAGGGTGGCCGCCAGCAGCGACGGCCGGGCCGCGAGCGCGGCGAACAGCGGCATCCGGTACCACCGCTCCAGGAACGCCGAGAGGTCGGTTTCGATGGCCTGCGCCCGCTCCTCGTCCAGCGCCGCGCGGGCCGCCCGCTCGGTCGGGGTGCGGAGGCCGGGGGAGGCCGAGACGGCGACGACCCGGCCAACGCGGCGGGGGTGCCGCAGCGCGTAGGCCATCGCCATCCGCCCACCCATCGAGTACCCCACGAGCCGGAGCCGCTCGACCCCCAACTCACCCAGCGTCTCATGCACTGCCGCCACGGCGCCGTCGAAGGCGTACGCCGCCGGAGCGCGCCCGAGCGACCGCCCGTGGCCGGGAAGGTCGAGCGCGACGCAGCGGAAGTCCCCCGCCAAGCGCTCGACGACGGCGGCCCAGTCGGCGGCGCTGCCCATGAACCCGTGGAGGAACACGAGCGGCGGCGCGTCCGGCGGTCCCCATTCGGTGTAGTTCAGCATAGTGTTACCCTTGCGGTAGGGGCGTATTGCAATACGCCCCTACGGATTCATCAACGGCGGCAGCCACGGCCTCCAGCAGCTCGGCGTGGAGGGCGCGGTTCTCCTCCCGCTCCGTCGTCACCTCGATCAGCGAGGAGCGGCCGGAGGCGACGGCAGCGGCGTAGACCTCGGCGAAGTCGGAGGCCGCGTCGGGGTGATGGTAGTCGAGGCCGAACAGCCGCGCGGCGTGCTCGAAGCGGAGCCCGTGCGGCGTCCCGAAGTAGGGCTCGAAGATCTCCTCGTGACGGGCGACGGGGAGGAAGTGGAAGATGCCGCCGCCGTCGTTGTTGACGGCCACGACGGTGAGGGGCGGCTGCTGGGGGTCGCGGAGGAGGGCGAGGCTGTTCAGGTCGTGGAGCAGCGCGAGGTCCCCGATGAGGAGGGTGGCGGGCGCGCCGAGCCCGCGGGCATAGCCAGCCGCCGTCGCCACCGTCCCGTCGATCCCGCTCGCGCCGCGGTTGCTCGCCACGAGGGCCGCAGCGCCGTCAGGGACGGCAAAGGCATCGGCGTCGCGGACGGGCATCGAGGCGGCGAGGACGAGGCCGTGATCGGCTGGGATCTGTCGGCTCACCGTGCAGGCGACGCCGGGTTCGCTGACCTCCTCCTCCAGCCGTTCGGCCAGCACGGACGCGGCGGCGTCGGAGGCCGAGCGCCACGAGGCCGCCCACGCCGAAGGCCCACGCCCTCCCCCTCCAACCTCCGCGTTGAGATCCTGGCACGCCTCTACCACGCCGGCATTGACCCGGTGGGTGACGAGGTGATCGGGGTCGAACCGGAACGGGTCGTCGCGGACGACGACGAACGGGTCGGGCGCGGCGGCGAGGTGCTGCGCGAGCCGCTTCGAGGTGGCCCGGCCGCCGAGGTAGACGACGGCCTCGGGGCGGTGCTCTTCCCGGAACGACGCGCTCCCGAGCACGAGGTCGAAGTATGAGCAGATGAGGGGGTTGTCGTTGCCGAGCCGGATCTGCGAGCCGATGTCCGGCAGGAGCGGCCAGCCGAGGCGTTCGGCCAATGCCAGCGCAGCCTCGCCCTCCTCCCGCGTCCGCAGCCGCCCCGCGACGACGAGGCCGCGTTCGATCCCCGCCAGCTCTGCCGCCACGCCCCGTACTGCCTCCGGGTCGGCAGCGGTGCCTGCAGAGTAGCGGGTGTACGGCCCGGCACTCCCGAGCCACCGCGCGGGCGGCTCCGGGAGGACGCGGCCGTCGGGGTCCGGCGCGAGGGGCTCGCGGAAGGGGGCGTTGAGGTGGACCGGCCCGGCGGGACTCGTCGTCGCCCGGTGCACGGCCTGGTCCACCGTCGTCAGCACGAACGCGGGGTCGATCTCCGCCGTCGGGGCCGGGAGGTCAAACTGCCAGCGGACGACCTCCCCGAAGATCCCCGGCTGCCGGACGGTCTGGTTGGCGCCGGTCTCGCGCAGCTCCGGCGGTCGGTCGGCGGTGAGGAGGATGAGCGGGATGGCGTCGGTGCTCGCCTCGACGACGGCGGGCAGCCCGTTGGCGACGGCCGTGCCGCTCGTGGTGATCCACACGGCCGGACGCCCCGTAGCCCGCGCGAAGCCGAGCGCGGCGAAGGCCGTCCCCCGCTCGTCGAAGTGGACGAGGTGACGGGCCGCCGGGTTCGCGGCGACGGCGGCGGCGAGCGGCGTGCTCCGCGAGCCGGGCGCGAGGCAGAACAGCCCCGCGCCGCACCGGACCAGCTCCTCGACGAGCAGGTCGGCCCAGAGGTGGTTCAGGTTCGGCGCGTCACGCATGGACAGGCACCTCGGCCGAGGCCTCCGTCCCCAGCCCGAACACGCGGGCGAAGGCGCCGAGCTTCCCCTCGACCTCGGCCCCCTCGGCTGCGGGGTCGGAGCCGGGAACGAGGCCGGCGCCGGCGAAGAGGTCGAGCGCCCGGCCGCCGTCGCGGACGAGCCCGGAGCGGATGGCGACGGCGAACTCCGCCGCCTCGGCGCCGACCCAGCCGACGGGGCCGGCGTACCACCCCCGGTCGAACCCCTCGGCCGCAGCGATGTGCGCCCGCGCCGCGCCCGTCGGCGTGCCGGCGACGGCGGGCGTCGGGTGCAGCGCCCGCAGCAGATCGAGCGGTCCGACGCCGGGGTGCAGCGTACCCGAGACGGGCGTGCGGAGGTGCCACGTCCGCGCCAGCGCCAGCGCCTCGGTGTCGCCGGCCGTGCAGTCGGCGCAGAGGGGGGCGAGGGTTTCCAGCAGGTGGTCCTGCACGAAGCCGTGCTCGCGGCGGTCCTTGTCGCTCGCGAGGAGATCGCGGCGCAGCCCGTCGGCCTCGGTGGGGTCAGCCGGGCGCGGACGCGTGCCGGCGACGGCCTCGGTGAGCACCCGGCCGCGCTCCCACCGGAACAGCCGCTCCGGCGTCGCCGCGACGAACGCGGTGCCGGGCGCGGGCTGCACGAGGAGGTGATGACAGGTGGGCGCCGCTGCTCCTAGCCGCCGTAGCAGCGCCGTCGAGCCGAGCCTGCGCTCGAAGCCGAGCGTGGTCCGGCGGGCCAATACGACCTTTTCCAACTCCTCTCGCCCAAACGCGACGAGGGCATCCCGGACGGCAGCGTACCATCCGTCGTGGCCTGGGACGTCGGTGCGGGAGACGGGTGACGGGAGCGGATCGGCGCCGGGAGCCTCAGGGGAACGCAGCCGCTCGATCTCCCCAAGCACCCGCTCCACGCGGCCGGCGTCTTCGGGGATGAGGTTGGCGGTGAGCGTGGCACCGCGCTCCGAAACCTCGACCTCGAAACGCGGCAGCACGAACCGGACGGCGCCGAACGCGGCCCACTCGGGCGCGGGCTCCACCGCCGGGTCGAACCGCATCCCCCCGAGGTAGCGCGCGTCGGAGCCCGCCGCCGCGAGCGCGTCGAGCCGTCGCCCGAGATGCGCGAGGTCCGTGCAGCCGTCGGCCACGCCGCAGGCGGCGACGGCGGTGACCTCCCCCCGGCCATGCCAGTACAGCTTCTGCCCGAATGGCTGCGCCGCGAGCCAGCCAAGCGCGTCGTCGGTCTCCAGCGGCACGCGGACGCGATCCACCCGCCACGGCCCCGCCATCCCTCCGAGCCGCTGCCGGACGGCAGCAAGGAAGCGCTCGGGGACGACGGCACGTTCGGAGGTCGGGGGGGCAGGCACGGGACGGCGGGATCGGGCCGGGGCAGCGACTCCCCTCTGAACGGGGGGATTAGACGCTGGTTTCACTTTTGAATGAAAGTTACACCCGACACCCCGAACTTTCCGCCCCCGCTGCCGTGTGCGTGCGGACTGCCCCCCGTCCCGAGCCCCTCCTGGACCGATGCCCTCCGCCCCCCCCGTAGGCCCCGCCAACGGCAAGCGCGCCGAGGTCGCCGCGATGTTCGACCGGATCGCGCCGCGCTACGACCTCCTCAACCGCCTGCTCTCCGGCGGCATCGACGTGCGCTGGCGGAGGCGCGCGGTGCGGGTGCTGGAGGACGCGCTGCGGCGGGCACACGGCCGCGCCGACGGCCTCCGGCTGCTCGACGTGGCGACGGGCACGGCGGACCTCGCGCTGGAGGCCGTCCGGCTCCGCCCGGCCGAGGTCGTCGGGGTCGACCCGTCCGAGGGGATGCTCGCGCTGGGGCGCGAGAAGGTGGCCGAGCGCGGGCTCGCGGACACGGTGCGTCTGGAGGTCGGCGCGAGCGAGGCGCTGCCGTTCAAGGACGGCGCCTTCGACGGGGCGCTGGTGGCGTTCGGAGTGCGGAACTTCGAGGACCGGCGGGCGGGGCTCCGGGAGATCGGCCGGGTGCTGCGGCCGGGGGCGCCGCTCGTCGTGCTGGAGTTCAGCCAGCCGCGCGGGCCCATCGCGCCGGCCTTCGCGTTCTACTTCCGCCACGTCCTCCCGCGCATCGGCGCGCTCGTCTCCGGCGACGGCGGGGCCTACACCTACCTCCACGACTCGGTCCAGGTCTTCCCCGACGGCGACGCGTTCCTGGCCGAGTTAGAGGCTGCCGGGTTCGAGCCGGTGCGGTGGGAGCGGCTGACGTTCGGGATCGCCTCGCTCTACCTCGGCGCGGCGCGGTAGCGGCCGGCGCGGCGCTACCGACCCCCGACCTCGCCCGGCGCTGGCACGCTGTCCGGGTCCACGTCCCACGCCTCAGCGATGTTGCGAAGCAGGTTCGACTCCATCGGGTGGACCACGGCGTCGGCCTCGGCGACGGCGCGGAGCAGCGCAAAGGCCCGCCGCCGCGCCGCCATCCCGAGCCGGTCGCCGAGACGTGCCACGACGGCGTCGGCCCCCTCGACCTTGACCTGGAGGTAGTCCGCGGCGGCCTTCCGGAAGACGACGATCACGTCGTCGCCGCTGAGGCCGGGGTCGAGGTTGAGGAGGCGGTCCGAGAGCGTGTCGAGCTCGCGGGTGTCGAGGTCGGCGTCGGCGCCGTGCCCGACGACGAGGGCGAGCAGCGCGAGGTCGTGTAGGGCGGCGGCGTCGAACCCGCCGGCGGGAGGCGGCTGGTGCATAGAGAGGCGGGGGCGGAGGGGACTGCAACGATACCCCTGCGCGGCGGCTCCGCGCAACCGAGCCCGAGGCAGCGCTGGGGTGGCTCATCGGTAACCATCCGGTAACGGGTGGGTAACACGGATCGTGCGCCCGCGCGCCATCTTCCCCACGGGCCTAGACTCATCCCTTCCGGATCGCTAGACCCGAGGGCGCCTCTCGTGGGAGGAGGCGCCCTCTCTCTGTGCCGTGGCGGGACGTGTACTTTGCCCGATCCCCGCCAACGGCCGCCCCGATGCTCGACCTCGACCCGGCCCGCTGGACCCGGATCAGCGCTGTCCTCGACGCCCTCCTCGACCTCCCCCCGGAGGAGCGCGACGCCCACCTCGCGCGGGCCTGCGGCGACGACGACGCGCTGCGCAACGAGGTCGCCCGGCTCTGGAAAGACATCGACGCGGTCCGTGAGGGCGAATCAACCGGCGCCCGACCGGACCTCTGGCAGGGCGGCCCCCTCGGGGGTGCGCTGGGGGACCGGGTCGTCGGCGTGGGGAGCGACGGCCTGGAGGCTGGGGAGGCGGTCGGCGCATACCGGATCGTCCGCGAGATCGGGCGCGGGGGGATGGGCGCCGTCTACCTCGCCGAGCGCGCCGACGGCGCCTACGAGCAGGCCGTCGCGCTCAAGCTCGTCAAGCGCGGGCTCGAGACCCGCGCCGTGCTGCGCCGCTTCCATCATGAACGCCGCGTGCTGGCCCGCCTCGAGCACCCCAACGTCGCCCGGCTGCTCGACGCGGGCGTGGCCGAGGACGGCCGCCCGTTCTTCGTGATGGAGCACGTCGAGGGCGAGCCGATCACCGACTACTGCGACCGCCGAGGGCTCGGGGTCGAGAGGCGGCTCGGGCTCTTCGAGCAGGTGGGTCGGGCGGTGCGCTACGCCCACCAGAACCTCGTCGTCCACCGCGACCTCAAGCCCTCGAACGTCCTCGTCGCCGAAGACGGCGAGGGCAGGCCGGTGGTGAAGCTGCTCGACTTCGGCATCGCGAAGGTGCTCCACGGCGAGGGCGATGAAGAGGAGATCACGCTGACGGAAGCCGGCGGGCGCGTGTTGACGCCGGCCTACGCCGCGCCGGAGCAGGTGGCCGGCGCGCCCGTCACGACGGCGACAGACGTGTACGCCCTCGGCGTGCTGCTCTTCGAGTTGCTCGCGGGGCGGCGGCCGGAGGCGCAGCCGGGGACCACCGTGCGGCGGCCGAGCACAGGCGTAGCGACCGAGGCGGCTGAGGTACGGGGGACCACGGCGGACGGGCTCCGCCGCCGCCTCCGGGGCGACCTCGACGTGATCTGCCGGAAGGCGCTGCGCGAGGAGCTGGCCGAGCGCTACGCCTCGGTGGATGAGCTGCTCGACGACGTGCGGCGCCACCGGGAGGGGCTGCCGGTGACGGCGCGGCCGGCCTCGGCGGGGTACCGGGTGCGGAAGTTCGTCGCGCGGCACCGGCTGGGGGTCGGGGCGACGGCGGCCGTCCTGCTGGCGCTCGTGGGCGGGCTGGGCGCGGCGCTGTGGCAAGCCCGCCTGGCGGCCGGCGAGCGGGACACCGCTCGCCGCGAGGCCGCGACGGCCGAGCAGGTCAAGGACTACCTCGTGGACGTGTTTGCGGCGTCGGACCCGTGGGAGAACCCGGCGGACGTACAGGGCACCGAGATGACGGCGCGGGAGCTGCTCGCGCGGGGCGTGGCGCAGGTCGAGGCGCTGGAGGAGGAGCCGGCCGTGCAGGCCGAGCTGATGGAGGTGCTCGCCCTGACGTACCGCCGGCTGGGACTCTACGACAAGGCCGAGCCGCTGCTGGAGCGGGCGCTCGCCGTCCGCCGGGCGTTGTGGGGGCCGGAGCACGCGGACGTGGCCCAGAGCCAGGAGGCCCTGGCGGAGTTCCGCCGAGACGAGGGGACCTTCGGGGAGGCCGAAGCCCTCCACCGCGCCGCCCTGGCGACGCGGCGCCGGCTCCTCGGTGAGGACGACCCCGCCACCGCACGTAGCCTGAGCGGGCTGGCCTCGACGCTCTACGACGGGGGCAGCTACGATGAGGCCGAGGAGCTCTTCCGCGCGGCGCTCGCCCTCGACCGCCGCGTCCTCGGAGACGCCCACCCCGAGGTCGCGGCCAAGCTGAACAACCTGGCTCTCCTCCTCCACGGGAAGGGGGACCGGGCCGAGGCCG
The DNA here is from genome assembly GCA_965215145.1 of Rhodothermales bacterium. Classification (GTDB taxonomy): domain Bacteria; phylum Bacteroidota; class Rhodothermia; order Rhodothermales; family JANQRZ01. The sequence goes on from OZ244038.1 coordinate 3,649,420, forward strand.
AGGCCCTCTTCCGCGAGGCGCTGGCCGTGCATCGCCAGGCGCTGGGCGACGAGCATCCCCACGTGGCCCAGAGCCTCACGAACGTCGCCGTGCCGCTCCAGATGCGGGGCGCCTACGCCGAGGCCGAGGCCCTCCACCGCGAGGCGCTCGGCCTGCGGACCCGGCTGCTCGGTGCCGACCACCCCGTCACCGCCGAGAGCGGGTACTGGTACGGGATGCTGCTCATAGAGACCAGCCGCCCGGGCGAGGCCGAGCCGCTCCTCCGCCGCTCCCTCGGCGCCTACGAGACGGCCCTGGGGGCGGATCAGTGGCGGACGCTGCGGACGCGCGTCGCCCTCGGCCAGGCCCTCGCCGCTCTGGGCCAGGACGAGGAGGCCGAAACGCATCTACGAGAGGTCGTGGCGGCCTTCGAGCGCGGCGCCCAGGGGCGGCCCCAAGACGAGGAGGCCGCCCGCGATGCGCTCGCGGCCCTCGGCACCTCCCGACGCCGGGAGCGGTAGAGGAAGCTCGGCCGGTAGGGGCGACTCGGCGAGCCGCCCCTAGGCATTGAGGCGCGACCGGAGCAGCGCCTTCGCCTTGAGCACCGTTCGGTAGACCGTCTGCCGGCTCACCCCCCGCACCTCGGCCACCTCGGCGTAGCTCAGCCCCGCGAAGAAGTGCATCTCGACCGTCTGCACCAGCGGCGCGTCGAGCGCGGCGAGGTCCGTCAGCACCTCGTCGAGCGTGAGGATCTCCAGCGCCTCCGCCTCGACGGCCGGGATCGCGCCCTCGTCCAGCGTCACGCGCTGCGCCTCGCCGCCGCGCTTCTGCCGGCCCGCGCGCCGCGCGTAGTCCACGATCACGCAGCGGAGGGCCTTCGCCGTCAGCGCCATCAGGTGCTCCCGGTCCCGCACCCCCTCGCCGACCCGGCCGGCGAGCTTGAGGTAGACCTCGTGGACGAGCGCGGTGGTGTTGAGCGTGTGCGGCGCGCGGTGCTTCTGGCGCTGCTGGTGGGCCAGGGCGTGGAGGTCGTCGTAAAGGAGGGCGAAGAGGCGGTCGCGCGCGGCCTCGTCGCCGCCGTCCCAGCGGTGGAGCAGCTCGGTGATCGGGGGCTCAGAGTCCATGCCGGGGAGGAGCAGGCGCCGCGTGGGAGGATGCTGACGGCGTCGAAGATAGCCCCTCTCGGCCAGCCATCGGGAGGATCAGTTGTTCAAAAGCCTACCCCCCGCTTCCGGTGCCATCGCTTCGGCTTCGCCTCCGCTCAGGGCGCCAGAAGCTGTCCCCCTTCTGAAGGGGGACAGTTTCAGGAGTGCCTGAGGGCGTAGCCCGATGCGCTGCTGAAACGGGGGGTCCGAAAAACTTTCGTGCCGGTGTTTACGGGTGCGCCGAAATGACGTGGTGCAGGGTGAGGGGCCATCCGACGGCCCCTGACTCGCATTCCCTCTATCCCTACGAGGCAACACCATGCAGCACCCATTCAGACAGCACTCATTCCGCAGGATGTTCCACCCCGGCCTGCTCCTCGCGGCCCTCACCCTGCTGGCCCTCGCGCCCACTGTGGCGGCCCAGGATCTGATCCACGAACTCGCTTCGCCCAACGAAGAGGAGTTCGGCCGTTTCGGCTCCGTGGCGGAGGTACCTGACGCCGATGGCGACGGCCGCGGCGACCTCCTCGTCGGGGCGTACAACGAGACCCCCGGCTTGAGTCCCAGCAGCGCCGGGCGGGCTTACCTCTTCAGCGGGGCCACCGGGGCGCTCCTCTTCGAGCTCGCCTCGCCCAACCCAGAGGCGGGCGGCCGCTTCGGCGGCTCCGTGGCGGGGGTCCCGGATGTGGACGGCGACGGCCGCGCCGACCTCCTCGTCGGGGCGTACCACGAAGACCCCGGCACGAGTCCCAGTAATGCCGGCCGGGCGTACCTCTTCTCCGGCACCGGCATCCCTACGCAGACGCAGCTCATCGGCGCCCCTGAGAAGGGCGACGCCTTCGGTGCGGCCCTCGCCACCGGCGACTTCAACGGCGACGGACGCGACGACCTCGCCGTCGGCTCCCCCGGTGAGGACCTCGGCTCGATTCAGGACGCGGGCGTCGTGAACGTGATCTACGGCACGCCAGGCTCGGCCGCCTCGGGCGGCGGGCTCACCGCCGCCGGCAACCAGGACTGGAACCAGGGCAGCCCCGGCGTCATCGGCGCGAGCGAGGCCGGAGACCAGTTCGGCGCCGCCCTCGCCGCGGGTGACTTCGACTGCGACGGCTTCGACGACCTCGCCGTCGGCATACCCGGCGAGACGTTCGGGACCGGCGGGACGGCCGTCACCGATGCCGGCTCCATGAACGTGATCTACGGCTCCGCCAGCGGGCTCGACGGCGCGGGCAGCCAGCGCTGGAACCAGGACAGCCCCGGCGTCGGTGCCGATCCGCAGACCGGCGACGGCTTCGGCTCCGCCCTCGCCTCCGGCGACTTCAACGCCGACGGCTGCGACGACCTCGCCGTCGGCGTCCCCGGGGAGGACCTCGGCGGTAACACGATCCTCGACGCCGGGTTCGCCATGGTCTTCTACGGCCGCACCACCGGCCTCACCTCGACCGGCATCGACTACCTCTCGCAGGAGTCCACCCAGCCCGACACCCCCGAGGCGGGGGACCGGGTCGGCTTCGCCCTCGCGGCGGGCGACTTCGACGGTGACGGCATCGACGACCTCGCCGTCGGCGCGCCCGGTGAAGACGTAGGGTCGATCACAGACGCCGGCGCCGCGACCGTCTTCTACGGGACCACCGCCACCGGCCTCCGCCCCTCCACCTACCAGCTCTGGACCGAGGGCCCCCTGCTCGGGGACACCGGGGAGAACGACCAGTTCGGCTACGCCCTCACCGCCGGCGACTTCGACGGGGATGGCTTCGACGACCTCGCCGTCGGAATGCCCTTCGAGGACAACGGCTCCACCCGCATCAACGTCGGCTCCGTCAAGGCGATCTATGGCTCCGCCAGCGGCCTCACCGCCGTCGGCAACCAGCAGTGGTTCCAGGACACCCCCGGCATCGCCGGCGGGGGTGAGAGCTTCGACCAGTTCGGCTTCTCTGTGGCCGCGGGCGACTTCGACGGCGACGGGGAGTCCGACCTCGCCATCGGCGTCTTCGGCGAGGACAACGGCGCCACCCCGAACACCGGTGCCGCCAACGGCCTCTTCGGCACGCCCGGCGGGCTCGCCACCCCGCGCAACAAGCAGGGCTACCAGAGCACCAACGGCATCCGCGACGTCTCCGAGCAGGGCGACGGCTTCGGCTTCGCCGTGGCAACGGGCGACTTCAACGGCGACGGCCGCGACGACGTCGCCATCGGCGCCCCAGGTGAGGGCATCAACGGGGCCGACGAGGCCGGCGCGGTCAACGTGCTTTACGGCAGCGGTGGCGCGGGCTTCACGCTGGCCGGCGACGACTTCTGGCACCAGGGCAGCGCCGGTCGCTCCGCGCCGGACGCCGGGACCACCGCGACGACGTGGGTCGCCGACGGCGCCCCCGAGCCCGGCGCTCCCTACGCCGCCGGGGCTCTCGCCACCGAGGATGACGGGACGACGGACCCACCCGCGGCTTCGAGCACGGCTAGCCTGCCGGCGACGACGGCGCTCGGGGATGCCTTCCCGAACCCGCTGACCGACCGCGCCACCGTCGGCTTCGACGTGGCCGAGGCCACCGAGGTCCGGCTCGCCGTCTACGACGTGCTCGGCCGCACCGTCGCCGTGCTCGCCGAGGGCACCGTCGAGGCCGGTCGTCACGAGGCCGTCTTCGACGCGGCGAACCTCCCGTCGGGGACGTACCTCGTCCGGCTGGAGGTCGCAGATCCCGGCACCGGGGCGGGCAGCACGGTCGAGACCCAGCGCATCACACTCGTGCGCTAGGAGCGCACACCGGGTAGCGCACGGCTCACCGAATGCGCTGAACGCGAGCGGGGCCGCCTGTGGTGGGGCGGCCCCGCTCCGCGTTTGCCCTCCCCGCTAGAGCGCCGCGCCGACGAGGGCGAATCCGATGGCGGCTACCCCGCCGGCGAGCAGGGCGTAGGGGAGCTGCGTGCGGACGTGGGCGATGTGGTCCGTCGCCGCGGCGAGGCTCGACACAACGGTCGTGTCGGAGATCGGCGAGGCGTGGTCGCCGAAGATGCCGCCGGAGAGGGCGGCGGCGAGGAACGGCGCGGCCGGCAGCCCGAGCGCCGCCGCCGCCGGCACCGCCAGCGGGATCATGATGGCGAACGTCCCCCAACTCGTCCCCGTCGCAAAGGCGATGAAGGCGCCCGTGGCGAAGACCAGCGGGAGCAGCCCCGCCGGCGGCACCGTCCCTGCCGCGAGCTGCGCGACGTAGAGCCCCGCGCCCATCTCGCGCGCCACCCCACCGAGTGCCAGCGCGAGCAGCAACACGAGGGCGATCCCGAGCATCCCCCCGCCGCCGCGCAGCCCCGTCTTCGTGAGCTCATCCACCGAGAGCGCCCGCTGTACCAGCAGCAGCCCCCACACCACGACCAGCCCCGTCAGCACCGCCCACAGCACGCTCGTCGAGCCCGAGCCCGCGCGGAGGTCGCCGCCCCCGGTGATCCAGAGGGCGAGCGGCATCATCCCCACCATCGCCCCGAGCGGGAGCAGCATGTTGAGCGGGCGGGGCGGGATGTTCGTCGTCGGCTCCGGGACGAGGGCGCCCTCGTCCACGGCCGGCGTCGCCCCCTCATCGTGGAGGACGCCCGCCTCGGCGCGGCGCTCGGCGCGGGCCATCGGCCCGAGGCGCCATCCGGTGACGGCCACGAACCCGGCCAGCGCCACGGCCGCCAGCGCGTACAGGTTCAGCGGGATCGAGGCGACGAACACGCCGAGGGGGTCGTCCACGCCCTGCTCGCCGAGGAGCGCGAGCACGTAGGCGCCCCAGGCGTTCAGGGGGATCAGCACGCAGACGGCCGCGCTCGTGGCGTCGATGAGGTAGGCCAGCATCTCGCGGCTCCGCCGGTGCCGGTCGAACAGGGGCCGCGCCACGGCGCCGGCGACGAGGACGGTGATGTTCGACTCGATAAAGATCACGACGCCGGTGAGGAACGCGAGCACCCGCGCCGAGCGCGGCCCCGTCACCAGCCTTTTTCTTTCGATCCAGTCCACGAACCCCCGCACCCCGCCCCCGGCCTCGACGGTGGCGATGAGCGCGCCGATGGCAAACGTAAAGAGGAGCACCCGCGCGTTGCCCGCGTCGCCGAGCACGGCCACGCTCGCGGCGACGGCGTCGGCGAGGCCGGCCAGGGGGTTCCAACCGTTGATGACCGTCCACCCGAGCCAGACGCCGGCGGCGAGCGAGAGGTAGACCTGCCGCGTCGCCAGCGCCAGCACGATGGCGAGCAGCGGCGGCAGCAGCGAGACGAACGACGGCTCGAAGACGACGTCGGGCACGGGGGTCTATTGCGTAGTGCGTAGGGGTGCTCGATCCGAGCGTCGCGCTTCGGTCGGCCTCGCGGGCGGAGGATACGGCGAGGGGGCGGGACGGACCCCCTGTTCGGGTCGCGCCTGAGCGCAGCGATGCGCGACCCGAACTGTCCCCCTTCTGAAGGGGGACAGCCGCGCGCTGCCAATAGCGAGCAGAGCGAGCGACTGCAAGCGCGGCGGGGGGTCCCGTGCAACGGCGCCGCGACGCCCGCGTTACCGCTTCATCATCCCGGCCGCCCGCCGAAACTCCGCGTGGCACCCCGCGTGCCGCCGTCTTCCGCCACCGACTTCCTCTGCATGGAGCAGCCTCTCCCCGCCCCACCGCCCGTCCCCGCCGAGCCGCCGAGCCACGCCCGCGGCGTCTTCACCAACCGGACGCTCAACCTCCGCGCCATCCAGGCCGTCGGGTACGACATGGACTACACCCTCATCCACTACCACGTCCGGGTGTGGGAGGAGCGGGCCTACGTCTACGTCCGCGACCGGCTCGCCCGCGACGGCTGGCCCGTCGGGCACCTCACCTTCAACCCCGACCTCGTCGTCCGCGGCCTCGTGATCGACACCGTCCTCGGCAACGTCGTCAAGGCCAACCGGTTCGGGTACGTCAAGAAGGCCTACCACGGCACCCAGCAGCTCCCCTTCGACCTCAAGCGCGAGCTCTACGGGCGCCTCTACGTCGACCTCGGCGAGCCCCGGTGGGTGTTCCTGAACACGCTGTTCTCGCTCTCCGAGGCCTGCATGTACATGCAGCTCGTGGACCTCCTCGACGCCGGCGAGATCGGGGAGAAGGGCGCGCCCGGCGACAAGATGAACTACGCCGACCTCTACGACCTCGTCCGCCGCACCCTCGACGCGACCCACGCCGAGGGCCGCCTCAAGGGCGAGATCATCGGGGACCCCGCGCCCTACGTGGACCTCGACCCCGAGACGCCGCTGGCGCTGCTTGACCAGAAGCAGTCCGGCAAGAAGCTCCTGCTCATCACGAACTCGGAGTGGGCCTACACCGCGCCCATGCTGGCCTACTGCTTCGACCCGTTCCTGCCGGGGGGGATGACGTGGCGGGAGCTGTTCGACATCGCCATCGTGGGGGCGCGCAAGCCGGCGTTCTTCACGCAGCGGATGCCGGCCTTCGAGGTCGTCTCCGAGGACGGCCTGCTGCGCGAGCACTACGGCACCCTGCAGGAGGGCCGCGTCTACGTCGGCGGCAACGCCGCGCTCGTCGAGGCCAGCCTCGGGCTCAAGGGCGAGGACATCCTCTACGTCGGCGACCACCTCTTCACCGACGTGAACGTGAGCAAGAGCGTCCACCGCTGGCGCACGGCGCTCGTGCTCCGCGAGCTCGAGGACGACCTGGAGGCGCTCGAAGAATTCCGCCCGCAGCAGCGGCGGCTCGCGAAGATGATGAAGCAGAAGATCGCGATGGAGCGGGAGTACTCGGCCTACCGCCTCGCGCTGCTCCGCGCGAAGGACGACTACGCCGGCGACCTCCTCGCCGAGCCGGCCCGTCCCGTGGCCGAGATCGAGGCGGACATGGCCGCCCATCGCCGCCGCGTGCTCGCCTTCGATGCCGAGATCGCGCCGTTGGCGCAAGCGTCGGGCGCGCTGAACAACCCGCATTGGGGGCTGCTGATGCGTGCCGGCAACGACAAGAGCCTGCTCGCCCGGCAGGTCGAGCGCTACGCCGACATCTACACGGGCCGCGTGGCGAACCTCCTCCACAGCACGCCCTACGCCTACTTCCGGTCCCACCGCGGCTCCCTCCCGCACGACCTGGCGTGACGAGGTTCGGGCTGACGGCGTTCGGCGGCGACGAACGTGGGGGCACGTGGTGCCGTGCCCGTCCGCCGGCGACGGACGCCGTAGGGGCGACCCCATGTGGTCGCCCGGTTCGAGATTAGCACCATCCCTCGGCAGGGCGAACGCCGTTCGCCCCTACGTTCCCCGTCGAATGTCACCGACGCGGCAGGGCACGATGAATCGCGCCCCTACGGATGCACCTCCGGCCGTCGGCGGTAGCTTCCTCTGCCTTCTGCCCGCCGCCCTCTGCTGCTGAAATGCCTCTCTCCTCGAAGGAACGCGCCCAGCTCCGCGGGCTCGCCCACCCGCTCAAGCCCGCCTTCCACGTCGGCAAGGAGGGGGTGACGACGGCGGCGGCGGGGGCGCTGCGCGAGGGGTTCAACCGGAAGGAGTTGCTGAAGGTGCGCGTGCTGGAGGCCGCGCCGGACGGCCCGAAGGGGACCGCCACCGCGCTCGCCGAGGCCGTCGACGGCGTCGAGGTGATCCAGGTGATGGGGCGGACGGTCACGCTCTACCGCCCCTCCGATGACGCGTAGATCGGGAGGCCGCCGCCGCGGTGGTGGGCGAACAGCAGCGTCGTCCCGATCCGCTCGACCTCCGGGCGCTGGGTGAACGCGCTCAGCGCCAGCTCGCGCAGGTGCTCGGCGTCGCGGGCGGCGACGTGGACGAGGAAGTCGGCCTCGCCGGCGGTGTGGAACACCTGCACCACCTCCGGCACCCCGAGCGCGTGCGCCTCGAACGCCTCGACGAGCGGGCGCGCGTGCTGCCGCAGCGTGACCGCCACGATGGCCTGGAGCCCCACGCCCACCGCCCCCGCCGCGACCTCGGCGTGGGCGCCGAGGAGGACCCCGTGCTCGCGGAGCCGCCGGACTCTTTCCAGGCACGTCGAGGCCGCGACCCCGACGGCGGCGGCGAGGGCCTTGTTGGTGAGCCGCGCATCCTCTTGCAGATGGCGCAGGAGGGCCCGGTCGGTTCGGTCGAGGGCGATGTCGGGCATGGGTTTCCGAAGGATGTTCGGCAGACGTAAGATTGGCGGGTGCCAGACGATAGCATACGGTGCCCACGCCCAACATCCTACGCCCTTCGCCCCGAACCCCGATGGAGATGCCGCGCCCAAACCCCGACGCCAACTTCGCCACCCGCGCCGTCCACGCCGGCCGCGAGGACTTCAGGGCCCTCGGCGTCCACGCCCCGCCCATCGACCTCTCGACCACGTATCCGTTCACGGATCTCGGCGAGGCCACGGCCAGCCTCGACGCGCTCGTGGAGGGGCAGCGCTCGGCGCCGAACGCGGTCTACGCCCGCCTCCACAACCCCACCGTCGCGCGGTTCGAGGACGGGCTCGCGGCGCTCGAAGGGGCCGACGGCGCCGTGGCGTTCGGCTCGGGGATGGCGGCGCTCACGGCGGCGCTGATCGCGGCGAAGGCCGGCGGCGACCACGTCGTCGCCACGCGCCCGCTCTACGGCACGACGGACCACCTCCTCGCGTGCGACATGCTGGGGATGGAGACGACGTTCGTCCAGCCCGACGGCGTCGCCGGCGCGATCCGGTCGGAGACGGCCCTCGTCATCACCGAGACGCCGACGAACCCGACCCTCGCGCTCGTGGACCTCGACGCCGTGGTGGCGCAGGCGGGCGGCGTTCCGGTCCTCGTGGACTCGACGTTCGCCACGCCGGTGCTCCAGCGGCCGATGGCGCACGGCGCGGCGATGGTGTGGCACAGCGCGACGAAGTTCCTCGGCGGCCACGGCGACGTGATCGCGGGGGTGATCGCGGCGGACGAGGCGTGGGCCGCGCGGCTCCGCCACGTCCGCGTCGTGACGGGCGCGCTGCTGCACCCGCTCGCGGGCTACCTCCTCCACCGCGGCCTCCCCACGCTGCCGCTCCGCGTCGAGCGCGCGCAGGCCACGGCGCAGACCCTCGCCGAGCGGCTCGCCGAGCACGCCGCCGTCGAGGCCGTCCACTACCCCGGCCTCCCCGGCGGCGACCCGCAGGGGCTCGTCGGGCGGCAGATGGCCGGGCCGGGGGCGGTCCTCGCCTTCGAGATCGGGGGCGGGTACGGCGCTGCAGCGGAGGTGCTGCGGCGGGTCCGGCTGATGACGCCGGCTGTCAGCCTCGGCTCGGTGGACACGCTGATCCAGCACCCGGCCGGGCTGACGCACCGCGTGGTCTCCGAGGAAGGCCGGGCGGCCGGGGGGATCGGCGCCGGGCTCATCCGCGTCGCCGTCGGCCTCGAAGCCGCCGACGACCTATGGCGCGACCTCACTGAGGCGCTGAAGACGGTGCCCGCCGCCGTGTGATGTAGGGGCGGGTTCCAAACCCGCCCCCACGTGGTCAAGTCAGTCGTCCGCCCGCGTGACGTCGCCGGAGCCCATCACCGAGCGCTCGACGGACGGGTCGCCGTAGTAGAGCACGTCGCCGGAGCCGAAGACGTTGACCTCGAGGCGGTCGCTGGCGCGGACGGCGGCGTCGCCGCTGCCGGCGATGCTGACCTCGGCGGCCCGCACGGCGAGCTCGGCCGCGTCCACATCGCCGCTGCCGGCGATGTTGATCTCGAGCCGCTCGGCCTCGCCGGAGAGCGTGATCTCGCCCGAGCCGGCGGTGCTGACCTCGACCTCGCGCCCGCGGAGCGCCTTCATCTCGACCTCCCCCGAGCCGGCGAGGTTCAGCTCGAACTGGTCGGCCTCGGCGCCGTCGGCGCGGACCTCCCCGCTGCCGGCCACGTCGAGTCCTTCTAGCGTTTCGACGGTGAGCGCGAACCGGAGCGGCAGGTTCGGGCGGAGCCGGACGCCCCGCTCGGGCTTGATGTCGAGCTCGTCGCCGTTGACGTCGATGTCGAGCCGGTCGAGGAGGTTCGCGTCGCCCTCGACCCGCAGCCCCGGCTTGCCGCCGACGGTGATGACGAGCTCGCCGGGCACGGCGAACGAGACGTAGCGGACGCCGTCGGCGTCGTGCGTCCGGGTGGCCGCTTCGCCGGAGCCCTCGACGGTCTCGCTCGGGCCCATGTTGACCTCGACGCAGCCGGCCCACCCCACCGCTAGCAGCGGGATCGCGGAGAGTACGAGGAGGGGGAGACGGAGCGGGCGCATGGTTCGGGGGTCCGGTGATTTCCGAACCTACGGCGGCGGCCCCGGGAGGATGCAGCCCGCGCCGAACCCGGAGCGGCGCCGGGCGTGTGCTGCGGCATGTCGCTGTTCTCGCCTCCCCCGGCCCAAAACGGAAGCGGGGGCCGCCGGGCCGCCCGCGCGGCGTCCGACCAGGGGCCGATGTCGCTGCGCGAGCGGTTCGGCGCGCTGCGCAACCTGCCGCCGCTGCTCCGCCTCGTCTGGCGCACGAGCCCCGCCCTCACGGCCGCCAACCTCGGGCTCCGGCTCGTCCGCGCCGTCCTCCCCGTGGCGATGCTGTTCGTGGGGAAGCTCATCATCGACGAGGTCGTCCGCGTCGCCGGCGCGGGGTACGCCTTCGACGGCGTCGGGGCGTGGGTCGAGAGCGGCGTGCTGAGCGAGCTCTGGCTGCTGCTCGCCGTCGAGTTCGGGCTGGCCGTGCTCTCCGACGCGCTCGGCCGCGCCGTCGCCCTCTGCGACGCCCTCCTCGGGGACCTCTTCACCAACGCCACGAGCGTCCGGCTGATGGAGCACGCGGCGAGCCTCGACCTCGCCCACTTCGAGGACGCCGACTTCTACGACCAGCTCGAGCGCGCGCGCCGGCAGACGACGGGGCGGATGGTGCTCGTGGGGCAGGTGTTCGGGCAGGCCCAGAACCTCGTCACCATCGCGAGCTTCGGCGCCGGGCTCGTCGTCTATGCGCCGTGGCTGATCGTGCTGCTCGTCGTCGCCCTCGTGCCGGCGTTCCTCGGCGAGGCCCACTTCAACGCGCAGAGCTACTCGCTGACCTACGCCTGGACGCCGGAGCGCCGCGAGCTCGACTACCTCCGCTACACCGGCGCGAGCGACGTGACGGCGAAGGAGGTGAAGGTGTTCGGCCTCAACGCCTGGCTCGCCGAGCGCTACCGGACGCTGGCCGACGGTTTCTATCTGGCAAACCGCGAGCTCGCCGTACGCCGCGCCGGGTGGGGCGCCGCGCTCGCCGCCGTGGGGAGCCTCGGCTATTACGCCGCCTACGCCATCATCGTCCTCCGCACCGCCCGCGGCGACTTCACCATCGGCGACCTCACGTTCCTGGCCGGCTCGTTCGGCCGCCTCCGCGCCCTCCTCGAAGGGCTCCTCACGAGCTTCTCGACCGTGGCCGGGCAGGCGCTCTACCTCGACGACCTGTTCTCCTTTTTCGAGATCCAGCCGCGCATCGCCTCCTCCCCGGATGCCCGCCCGTTCCCCGAGCCGATCCGGGAGGGGTTCGTGTTCGAGGGGGTCGGCTTCCGCTACCCCGGCTCCGAACGGTGGGCCGTGCGGGGGCTGAGCTTCACGCTGAAAGCAGGCGAGGCGCTGGCGCTCGTCGGTGAGAACGGCGCGGGGAAGACGACGCTGGTGAAGCTGCTCGCCCGGCTCTACGACCCCGACGAGGGCCGTATCCTCCTCGACGGCCACGACCTCCGCGACTACAGCCTCGACGGCCTCCGGGCCAACGTCGGGGTGATCTTCCAGGACTTCGTGCGCTACCACCTCACGGCCGCCGAGAACATCGCCGTCGGGCGGATCGACGCGCGGGAGGACCGGCCGCGGGTCGAGGACGCCGCCCGCCGGAGCCTCGCCGACTCGGTGATCGAGAAGTTGCCGGAGGGGTACGAGCAGGTGGTCGGCCGACGGTTCAAAACGGGCGTAGAGCTCTCGGGCGGGGAGTGGCAGAAGGTGGCGCTCGGGCGCGCGTACATGCGCGAGGCCCAGCTCCTCATCCTCGACGAGCCCACCGCCGCCCTCGACGCCCGCGCCGAGTACGAGGTGTTCCAGCGCTTCAAGGAGCTGACCGCCGGGAAGACGGCTGTCCTCATCTCGCACCGGTTCTCGACCGTCCGCATGGCCGACCGCATCCTCGTGCTCGGGGACGGGCGGCTAGAAGAAATCGGGACCCACGAGGAGCTGCTATCGCGCGGGGACCGCTACGCCGAGCTGTTCGAGCTCCAGGCTGCCGGGTACCGCTGAGCTACCCCGGCGTGCTCCACGGAGCGGCGGCACCGGGCGGATCAAACACCGACGTACATAACAGACCTTAGCCGGAGTTTAGGTAAATACGCCCCCGCCCCCAAACCTCCCGGCGGCTGTAGCGTCTCTCTCCCTGACTCGCGACTCAGCACGCCCAACCCCCTACTCCTGATGGATCACAAGGAAGGACGCTACAAGGTCAAGGACCTCGCCCTCGCCGACGCTGGCCGACGCCGGATCGAATGGGCCGAGAGCCGGATGCCCGTGCTCATGCGGCTCCGCGAGGAGTTCAGCCGGAGCCGGCCGTTCGACGGCTACAAGATCACCGGCTGCCTCCACGTCACGAAGGAGACCGCCGTGCTCATCGAGACGCTGAAGGCGTGCGGGGCCGAGGTCGCCTGGAGCGGCTGCAACCCGCTCTCCACCAACGACGAGGTCGCCGCCGCGTTGGCCGCCGGCCCGAAGGGCGACGGCGACGGGGTCGAGATCTACGCGTGGTACGGGCAGGACACCGACGAATTCTACTGGTCCATCGACCGGACCATCGACAAGACGCCGGACACCACGCTCGACGACGGGGCCGACCTCATCTTCCGCGTCCACAGCGCCTTCCCCGAGAAGGCCGACGACATCATCGGCGGCTCCGAGGAGACCACCACCGGCGTCCACCGCCTCCGCGCGATGGCCGACGACGGCAAGCTCCTCTACCCCGTCTACGCCGTCAACGACGCCGAGACGAAGTGGGACTTCGACAACGTCTACGGGACGGGTCAGTCCACGCTCGACGGCATCCTCCGCGCGTCCTCTGTCCTCATCGCCGGCAAGAACTTCGTCGTCGCCGGGTACGGCCACTGCGGGCGCGGCGTGGCGATGCGCGCGAAGGGCCTCGGCGCCAACGTGATCGTCACCGAGGTGAAGCCGACCGCCGCCCTCAAGGCGACGCTTGACGGAATGCGCGTGATGACGATGGAGGAGGCCGCGCGGGTCGGCGACATCTTCGTCACCGCCACCGGCATGAAGGACGTCATCCGCGGTGAGCACTTCGTCACGATGAAGGAGGGCGCCATCGTGTGCAACACCGGCCACTACGACGTTGAGCTCAACCTGAAGGAGCTCGCCGAGGCCTCGAAGGACACCCGGATGATCCGCGAGGACAACCGGGAGTACACCCTCGACAACGGCCGCCGCATCTACGTCCTCGCCGACGGCCGCCTCGTGAACCTCGCCGCCGCCGAGGGGCACCCCTCCGAGGTGATGGACATGAGCTTCGCCAACCAGTTCCAGGCCCACCTCAACCTCGTCCAGAAGCACGAGGCCGGCGAGGCGCTGCCGAACGGGGTGATGGACCTCCCCGAGGAGCTGGACCAGCAGATCGCGCGGGTGAAGCTGGAGACGATGGGGCTCCAGATCGACCGGCTCACCGAGGAGCAGGTGGCCTACGCAACGGACTACTCGGCCGGGACCTGACTCGGCGCACGGTAACGGACGGGAGGGCCGCCGCCACGGCCGCCCGTACCGGAGGGGCCGCCCCGTTTCTCGCGGGGCGGCCCCTCGTTTTATGCCTCGCCTGCTTCCCGGAGCACAGCGCGGTAAATCACGTCCGAGAGCCGAAACTCATGCTCCTCGCGGAGAGCGTCGAGCGCTGGCTTGACGGCAGGGAGGAGGCCGGCGTCCTTGGCGAGAGCCAAGATGCCTGCTGTTTCCGTGATCCGAAGACCGAAGCCAACTGCGACCCTCCGCCCTCTCACCTCGTCGATGAGCAGGCGGGTGGCAGGAAGCGTGCGAGCCAGCGTGATGGCCTCAGCCTCCCCCCAATCGAGTCCCCGGAGAAGCAGACGACGGACCCCCGCCCGGTCCTCGACATCCACCTCGCGGAGTCAGTCTGGGAGGGGCGCCGCTCGCTTGCGCGCGTACTCGCTCGCAACGGCGGCCGGAGCGAGCACCTCCGCGAGGAGACCCGCAAGTAGAGAGAGCGCGTCGATCCGGTCGAGCGCAATCAGGCACGACGTGTCGGTGACGACGAGGCGCTTCATGCGGACGTGCTCCGCCTCTCTTGGATCATCTCCCGGATGGCCTCGAGTTCGAGGCGACCGTCTTCATCGTCGTCGTAGATGAAGGCCGGAAGGCCGCGCTCGCAGAGGGCGTCTAGGAAGGCGCGGTAGCTCAGCCCCGCGATCTCGGCGGCTTTTCCGACGGAGACCTCCTCCTCCTGGAACAGCCCGATAGCGAGCAGCAGTCGAGCGCGGGCTTCCTCTATGCCGGGGGGTAAGTCGAGCGTGAGCATAGCAGCATGGGAACGAGTGGGAGTGAGGAACCCCTGTCCGGCCTGAAAGTGCCGCTATCACGTCGCCTCGCTAACTTGCCCGAAACGGATTTGGCCGGCCCCCGTTCTTCGTACCAGCGGCTATGACAGTGCCATCGCCGGTTCGGGGTTGAGGGTGGCCGCGAACGCGGCCGGTGGAAGGTAGCCGAGCGCGCTGTGAGGGCGCGACTCGTTGTAGTGGCGCCGCCAGCGCTCGGCGAGCACGCGGGCCTCGGACAACGTCGCGAAGAGCTCCTGGCTCAAGAGCTCGTCGCGGAGCTTCCCGTTGAACGACTCGCTGTAGCCGTTCTGCCACGGCGCGCCGGGGTCGATGTGCTTCGTGTCCGACTCGGCGGCGAGCAGGTACGCGCCGACCCGGTGGGCGATGAACTCGGAGCCGTTGTCGCTCCGCACAAACGTCGGCGCACCGCGCTGCCCCCGCCCCAGGGGCAGGGGCGCGATGAGCCGGTCGAGTGTCGCCACGACGTGCTGGCTCGTCAGCGAGCGGCCGACCACGAGCGCGAGGCACTCGCGGGTGTACTCGTCGAGCACGGGGAGCAGCTTGAGCGCGCGCCCGTCCTCGGTCGCGTCGAACACGAAATCGTAGCACCACACGTGGTTCGGCCGCTCCGGGGCGAGCCGGACGGTCGAGTTCTCGCCCGTGCCGACGCGGCGGCGCTTCTGCGTCTTCTGCGGCACCTGGAGCCCGGCCTCGCGCCAGAGCCGGTGGACCCGCTTCCGGTTGACGGCCCAGCCCTCGCCGCGCAGCACGGCCCACGCCCGGCGGTAGCCATAGCGTGGGTGGTCGCGGGCGAGTCGGAGCAGGCGGGCCACGAGCGCGCGGTCCTTCGCCGGGCGCTCCGGCGCGTAGCGGTGGGTCGAGCGAGGGTGCCCGACGACGCGGCAGGCCCGCCGCTCGCTCACACCCAACTCGCGCTGGACGTGGGCGACAGCGGTCCGCCGACGCGCCGGGCTCAGAGCTTTCCCCTGGCGACCTCCTTGAGGATGTCGTTGCCGAGCGAGAGGTCGGCCACGAGCTTCTTCAAGCGGGCGTTCTCCTTCTCGAGGTCACGGAGCCGCTGGGCCTCCGGCTGGCCGACGCCGGCGTACTTCTTGCGCCAGCGGTAGTAGGTCACCTCGGTGACGCCGATCTCTCGGACGGCCTCAGCGACGGTGGAGCCGTCGGCGGTGAGGGTCTCGACGCGGCGGAGCTTGGTGACGATCTCCTCGGGGAAGTGGCGTTTCATGGTGCTGCGGGATGGGGCGCAGCACTATCGTAGCGACTGGATCAGATTACGGGGAGCAGGTCAGATGGCTTCAACCTCTACCACTCGGTTCGGCAGGCGCAGCGCGATCTCGATGGTGCCTCCACGAAGTGGCTGGACGTCCGGCGGCTCTGCGAGAGCTACCTCTACCTCTTCGGACGGGAGGCCCGGCTCGAACAGGTCCACTACTTCTCTGCGCTCGCCCACCACCTCGAGGCATCGAAACCGGACGTGACAGTGCGACACCGCGCCTTTATCGAGTGTCTGGAGGCGACGGGGGTGGACGTGGTCCTGAGCCGGTTCAAGAAGAAGACCATTCGGTGTCGGCACTGCGGTCAGCGCTTCAGCCGCTACGAGGAGAAGGAGACGGATGTCGCCCTCGCGGTGAAGCTGATGGAGGTACTCATGCAAGACACCTGCGACACGGTGGTTCTGGTGACGGGGGATACCGATCTCGCGCCCGCCGTCCGGGGCGCACAGGCGCTCTTCCCTGCCAAGACGGTGGCTTTCGCATTCCCCTACAAGCGGAAGAACAAGGAGCTGAAACAGCTCTCCCCGGACTCCTTCGAGATCAGCCGGGGCCAATACGCGAAGTTCCAGCTTTCCGACCCTTACCTCCTCCCCAACGGCCGCGAGGTCTCGAAACCGCCGACGTGGTAGCGCGCGGCCTCAACCGCGTCGCCTACGACGCCTCCTCGAAGCCGCCCGCCACCATCGAGTGGGAGTAGCTTCAGCGAGCAGCGAGCGGAGGACAGCGAGCCGTTCTCGCTCCGCTGCCACCACCGCCTCCTGCTCGCTGTTCGCCGCCCTCTGATGTCCCGTCTCCTCCCCCTCCTCTTCCTCCTGCTCACCGCGGCACCCGCGCTGGCGCAACCCGCGAGCGCGCCGACCGTGGCCGCCGCCGAGACGGCCTTCGAGAGCGGCCTCCGCGCCTACCGCGCTGGCGACTTTGGCCACGCCTACGACGGGTTCATCCGCGCCGCCACCGAGTACGGCTACAACCAGCGCTCAACGGCGGCCTACCTCATGGCCGGCAAGGCGCGCTACGCCGCCGGCGACTTCGAGGGCGCGGCCTCGGCGATGACGACGCTGCTGGCGCGGTACCCCCGCACCCGCTACGCCGACGAGGCCCGCCGCGTCCGCCGCCGCACGCTCTCCCGGCTTGAGGATGGTCCCACGCAGGCTCCCGAGATGACGACGCTCGGGATCACGCTACCGAGGGGGGACGAGGACGCGGTGTTCACGCAGGCGCTGTTCAACGGCGTCCGCCTCGCCGTGGACGAGTACAACGCGGCCCGGCCGGACGCGCCCGTCCGCATGGTCTTCCGGGGCTCCGGTGGGCGCGGGGTGGGGGCTGCCGACGCGGTCGTGGCGCTGGCGCGCGAGGGCGCCGAGGTCGTCGTGGGGCCGCTCTACAGCGAGGAGGCCGTCGCGGCCGGCGGTGCGGCCGAGCGCGAGCGGGTCGTGCTGATCGCGCCGCTGGCGACCGACGAGCGGGTGAGCCAGGGGCGCCGCTACGTCTTCCAGGCCAACCCGACGTTCGCCGCGCGCGGACGGATGATGGCGCGCTACGCCGTCGGCGAGCGCCTCGGGCGGCTCGGGACCGTCGCCGCCGAGGGGACCTACGGGGAGACGATGGCGGCGGCGTTCCGCGACGAGGCCGCTCGGCTCGGCGAGGACCTCGGGCTGTACCAGCTCCTCCCCGCCGAGGAGGCGTGGTTCCAGCTCGCCGAGCGCGTGAGCGCGGGCGAACTCGCGGCCGTGGACGCCGTCTACTTCCCGGTCTCCGGCTCCGACGCCGACGAGCACGCCGCCGGCGCCCTCCGTGGCCTCGACAGCCATTTCGGTGAGACGGCTTCGCGCCCGCAGGTGCTCGGCACCGCCGAGTGGCAGCGGCTCGAAGCCTCGCGCCCCCGCGCCGCGCGCTACCGCACCGTCTTCACCACCGACTTCCGCATGGACGACGGCCCGGAGACCCGAGCCTTCACCGAGCGCTACCGCGCGCTCGCCGGCCTCGCCCCGGACCGGCTCGCGTTCATCGGCTACGACCTCACGCGGCTGCTGCTGGAGGTGATGGAGGAGCGGCGGAGCGAGGAGCCGCTGGCCGAGGCGCTGCGGCGGGCCCGCCCGTGGTCCGGCCTCGCCCACCGGATCGACTTCGCGGGGGGGCAGGTGAACCAGGCCCTGTTCTTCCTCCGCTACGACGGCCGTAATGTCGTCTCGGCGGAGTAAGCCGGCGCCCTCCCCCGTAACACGAAAGCGCTGGCAGAGCCCGTTCGGGGAGGGCGTCGGCGGGCCGAAGTTTCGGCGCATTCCCGCGCTGCCGGTTGAGAAGCACCCCGTGCCGACGTTCCTTTGCCCTCCCGCCCCGCCCGCTGTCGCCTCGATGATCCGACGCTCCTCGTCCCTCCCGCTCGCCCTCGGTCTCCTGCTCGCCGTTGGGCTCTCGGCCTGCACCGGCGCCGGCCGCGTCCAGTCCCCGACGCCTGAGGCCGCCTTCGAGCGCGGCAAGGCGCTCTACGACCGCGGCAAGTACGACCGCGCCGTCGAGTACTTCCAGCACGTCTTCGACTTCGGCCGCGCCCACGAGTGGGCCGACGACGCGCAGTACTACCTCGCCGACGCGTATTTCCAGGACGGGCAGTACCTCCTCGCCGCCAACGAGTTCACCCGGTTCGTCGAGCTTTACCGGACGGACGAGCGGGTCGAGGAGGGGGAGTACCGCCGCGCGCTCAGCTACGTCCGCCTCTCGCCACCGTACCAGCTCGACCAGACCGACACGCGGACGGCGCTGACCTACCTCCGCCTCTACCTCGCCAAGTACCCCGAGGGCACGCACGCCGCGGAGGCCGGCGAGCACCTCAGCGCACTGCGCCAGAAGCTCGCGCGTAAGCAGCACGACATCGCCGAGCTGTACGAGACGCGTGAGTTCTGGGAGGCCGCCGCCATCTCCTACGTCCGGGTCCTCGAGGAATACCCCGACTCCGACCTCGCCGACGACGCGCTCCTCGGCGCGCTCCGCAGCTACCGGGAGTACGCGGCCAAGAGCATCCCGCAGCGGCAGGAGGAGCGCTACCGCCTGGCCGACGAGCAGTACCAGCGCCTCCTCCAGCTCTTCCCCAACAGCCCCCTCCTCCGGGAGGCCGAGGCGGAGTACGCCGCCGTCGACGCGGCGCTCGGGCGCTACGACGAGCAGGCGGCCTCGCGCTGAGCGACGAGTCGTGAGTTATCGGTGATGGGTTATGAGTCCCTCTCTCTCACCACCCACAACCCAGAACTCACAACCCGCCCTCGGCGTCTTCGGGGGGAGCTTCAACCCGCCGCACGTCGGTCACCTCGCCGTGGCGGAGGCCGCACGCGAGCAGGCCGGGCTCGACCGGGTGCTCTGGGTGCCGGCCGCGACCTCCCCGTTCAAGCAGGGCGAGCCGATGCCTGCCGCCGAGCACCGGCTGGCGATGACGCGGCTCGCCACGGCCGGCAATGCGGCGTTCGAGGTCTCCGAGGTCGAGGTCCGGCGCGGCGGCGTCTCCTACACCGTCGATACCCTCCGCGCCCTCGCCGCCGAGCGCCCCGATACACAATGGCGGCTCGTGATCGGGGGGGACAGCCTGGCGGACTTCGTGCGCTGGCACGAGCCGGAGGCCGTCGCCGCGCTGGCGCCGCCCGTGGTCTACCGCCGCCCCGGCGACCGGGTGGACCTCGACGCGCTCCCGCGCTGGCTCTCCGACGCCGTCACCCTCATCGAGGCCCCAGCCCTCGACGTGTCGAGCACAGCCGTGCGAGCACTGCTCCGCGCGGGCCGCTCCGCCCGGTACCCTCGTCCCCGACGCGGTCCTACGCTACGCCAGCGAGCACGGGCTGTATGCGGGGGCGTAGCCGGTCACTCCGCCCGTAGCGTCGCGGGGGGCGGGGACGAGGTTGGGCAACATCGAGGCCGGTAGTTGGAACACGGGGCCGCCGACCGACGCGACGGCGGCGAGGCGGTCCCCGCGCCGTTGGAGCGCGAGCGAGCGTGCGGAGCCGTCGGAGAACTGGAACACGAGGCGGTGGGTCGGGTCGTCGGTGACGGCCCGCGAGGCCACGCCTTCAAAGCGGCCCTCGGCCTCCAGCGGCGCCAGCCGGCCGAGCCATGCCTCGACGGCGCCCTCGTCCACGGCGCCGCCGTCGAGCGCCCGCCATGCCCCACCCGGCTCCTGGCGCGCGACCCCGTAAAGCTCGCCGTTGCGCTCGGCCGTGGCGCGGGTGAGGTACGCCGTGTCGAGGTTCAGCACCTCGCCGGGGTCGCGCGTCTCGATAGCGCCCACGCTGTCGGCCACGAGGGCGTCGGGAGCCACGGGCTCCGGGTCGGGAACGGCCGAGGCGGCGTCGGCCCGGTCCTGGGTGGGGGGCGGAGCCGATGGCGCCTCGGGCTCGGAGGCACAGGGCGGCCAGCCCGATGAGGAGG